>OZ220675.1:0-2369888 GCA_965116325.1 Dehalococcoidia bacterium
CTCTATCTGAAGGTCCTCCCTTCCGTTGCCGTCCAGGAACCTTCCCCTGGCCTCGTCCACCATCTCTGCCACGTTGGCAAGAGCCGGCTTGACCGACAGGGTGCCCGTCTCGATGCGGGCCACGTCCAGCAGGTCGCCGATCAGCTCCCGCATGCTGTCGGACTGGTCGCGGATGATCTGGTGGAACTGGCGCA
The DNA here is from genome assembly GCA_965116325.1 of Dehalococcoidia bacterium. Taxonomy (GTDB): domain Bacteria; phylum Chloroflexota; class Dehalococcoidia; order Lucifugimonadales; family JAGWBF01; genus JAGWBF01. The sequence continues at coordinate 195 of OZ220675.1, forward strand.
TCTCGGCGGGGTCCAGGTCCGCCTCCAGCAGCGTGTCGGCCGAGCCCTTGACGGCGGCCAGCGGTGTCCTCAGCTCGTGGCTCACCATGGCCAGGAACTCGGCACGCAGCCGCTCCTGCTCCTCCAGCGGCGCAAGGTCCTGCAGCGTCACCACGTAGGAAGCTATCCCGCCACCCTCCGAGGGGATGGGCGTGGCGTTGAGCAGAACGGTCACGCTCCGCCCGTCCGGCACCCGCAGAACGAGCTCCTCGGCCCGCACCGTCTCCCCCGCGCTCAACGCCTCGACCAGGCTGAACTCCTCAAGAGAGACCTCCCGCCCGTCGGAGCGGCGGAAGGTCAGCACGTCGAGCAGCTGCTCCGGCGATTGGTCTTCGTCCCGCAGGCCGTCGACGATGCGCGTCGCCTCCCGGTTGAAGGAGACCGGCGCTCCCGGTCCCGGCGTCGAAGACCACAACCCCCACCGGCGAGGTGTCCACCAGCGTCTCCAGGTCGGTCCGCGCCCGCCGCTCCTCCCGGTGCCTGCGGGCATTGGCGATGACCATCGCCGCCTGGGAGGCGAACATCACCAGCGTCTCCTCGTCATCCTCCACGAACTCCGGGCCGGACTCCTCTCTTGCCAGGTAGACGGTGGCCACGCTCCGGCCCAGGTGACGGACGGGAGCCGCCAGGAACGGGCCGGCGGGCACCGGCAGGCCCGGCTCGGAAAGCCCCTGCGATGCGAGGTAGCCCGATAGGTCCGGCACCCTGAGCGGTCCGGGAATCCTGCCCAATCGCTCGAAGAACCACGCCGCGTCGGGAACCTTCCACAGCCGCTCCGCCTCCTCGAGCGTCAAACCGGATGAGAGGACGTCCTCCGCTTGTCCTCCTTCGTCCAGGAGGATGATCGCCCCGTATCGGGCCCGAGTCAGGTCGCGGGCCGAGTCCAGGACGCCCTGAAGCACGGCGTCGAACTCCAGGCTCTCGTTGATGCGGAGGCTCGCCTCGCCCAGCCTGGCGAGACGCTCCCGCAGGGCCGATACCTCCTCGTCTCCGCTGGGTAAGCCTTGACGTAGCATGTTTCACATTCCCTTGAGAACCGGGCGCCATCGGCGTTCTGTGACCCACAGTTGTCGTAATGCACAATACCTACCATCCCGGCGGTAGCCACTCCTCGAACCCGAAGGAACGAATGGTCCTCGCCGCGGACGCGGACAGCGGGTAGTCCCAGCGCTCGAAGAATGACACTAGGTCCCGCTTGACGATGGCGCTGGATCGGATCGCAAATCCGTCGAACGCGCCGCCATAGATCGAGCGCGGATAGGCCGGATCGTAGTAGCTATGGAAGACAGCCTTCATGTCTTCCCATCCGAACTCGAAGATGAGATGGCGATACAAGGCCGTCTTTTCACAAGGGTCTGTTGCGGTGGACCACCTCCGGCTGCCAAGCGCAACATGTTCCAACGGAGCGGCACAGCCGTGGGTCGGCCGCGCGGTGTAGACATTGAAGTTATCGCCACTGTAGACGTAGTGGTTCAGCGTGTACATCGGGAACAGCTCGACCGCTGCTTCGATGATCTCACGGGTTCCCTTCCAAAGCCCCAATCGGCAGTTTGCCACTGCCACCGCGTCCCCCGGCCGAATCGAATCAAGTAGTCTGTCGCATTGCCCTCCAGCCTGACCTCACTCGGTCTGCGTAATCGTGAACGAAATCTCCAGGATGCCCATCACGGCCCCGGCCAGGTTGTCCTCGGCGTAGGCCGTGACCTGCAGGGTGTAGCTACCCGCGGGCAGCGCCTGGCCGTTGAGGTCGCTCTCGTCGCCTTGGTTGGAATCCCCGAACAGGGAATAGGGGGCGATGTTCTCCGTATGCGTGAGCGTCTTGGCGCCACTCAACTCCAGCTTCACGCTGCCCACCGTCTTGCCGGCCGCCAGATCGACGCGGATGCCGTAGCTGCCGCCGTCCGGGTCTGCCAGCGCCACGCTGGTCCCGTCGGTGAGCGTGGCCAGCGTCGACTGGTCCGAGGCGTCGACGAGGGTGAAGCCCGTCAGCGGGCCCGCGGTGGGCTCTTCCACCTCTCTAACGGAGATGTTGATCCAGGCGATGTCCGTGCTGCCTCTGCCGTCGGCGACCTGCACCGTCAGTTCGTAGTCCGTTTCCGTATCGTAGTCCAGCGCGCCCGCCGTGGTGATTACGCCGGTGGCGCTGTCGATGGCGAACTTGCCGTCCTCATTGCCACTGTGCATGGTGAAGGTCAGGGTGTCGCCGTCCGGGTCGCTGGCGACCATGGTGTGCACGGTGGCGCCTACCGCCGCGTCCTCAGCCACGCCGACGTGGTACGAACTTTCGAACCGGGGCGCAGAGTTTCCCTTCGCGTCGGTCACGGTGATGAGCACGCGCGCGTAGGCAATGCCCCCGTTGCCGTCGTCGGCCTTCACATGCAAGCTGGGATACGGCATGGTCTCGTGGTCCACGTGCAGCACCGAGATTAGGCCGGTGGCCGGGTTCAAGTAGAACGTCCCGACGTACTTCCAACCCACGACGGTGTACGTGATTTGGTCTCCGTTGGAGTCGGTGGCCTGCACCGTGCCCAAGGTAGTTCCCAGGCTCGTGTCTTCGCGTATGGTGTATTTGTAGACGGTGGCGCCGAACTCCGGCGCGGAGTTCACCTCGGTTACCGTAACGTTCACCGTGGCCGTGGCCGTGCCGCCGAGGCCGTCGTCGGCCTGCACCGTCAGGGTGTAGGAGGAGGTGGTCTCGCGGTCCAGGACGCCCGCCGTGGTGATCGCGCCGGTCCTGCCGTCGATGGCGAACACCCCGTCGCCGTTCCCGGCCTCGATGGTATAGGTGCGGGGGTCGTCGTCGCGGTCTGTGGCCGACACCCTGCCCAGGGCGGCGCCCGTCGACGCGTCCTCGGCGATGGAGAAGCTGTAGGTCGCGCTGCCGAAGGACGGCGCGGTGTTGGAACTTCTCACGGTGAAGAAGACTTCCAGGGTTCCCAGATTGTCTCCGCCTCCGCCCCGCTCCGAGTAGGCCGTTGCGGTAAGGGTGTAGCTGCCTGACGGCAGGGCCTCCCCGCTGAGCGCGTTGGCGCCGCCGTCCCCGTACAGGGAGTAGGGGGCGACGCCTTCAGTCCTGGTGACCGCCTTGGCGCCCGCGAGCTCCAACTTCACGCTGCCGATGCTCGCGTTGGAGTCCACGTCGGCCCGGATGCCGTAGCTGCCGCTGTCCGGGTCTGCGAGCACCACGCTCCCGCCGTGGGACAGCGTCGCCAGCACTGCCTGGTCGGAGGCGTCGACGAGGGTGAAGCCCGTCAGCGGCCCCGCCGGGGGCTCTTCCACGTTTCTAACGGAGATGCAGAACTTGTCGGTGGCCGTGCTGCCTCTGCTGTCGGCGATCTGCACCGTCAGCTCGTAGTCCGTTTCCGTTTCGTAGTCCAGCACACCCGCCGTGGTGATTACGCCGTTGCCGTCGATGGCGAACTTGCCGGCCTCATTGCCACTCAGGATGGTGAAGGTCAGTCTGTCGTCGTCCGGGTCGCTGGCGACCACGGTGTGCACGGCGGCGCCTACCGACGCGTCTTCGTCCACGGCGGCCTCGTACGTACTTTCGAACCGCGGCGCGGAGTTTCCCTTCAGGTCGATCACGGTAATGAGTACGTACGCGTAGCCAGCGCCCCCGTTTCCGTCGTCGGCCTTCACAGACAACCTGGGATACGGCTTGGTCTCATGATCCACGTGCAGCACATAGATTACGCCGGTGGCCGGGTCCATGTAGAACCACCTCGGCCCGAAGATTCTCTGACCCTCGATGGAGTACGTGATCCCGTCTCCGTCGGAGTCGGTGGCCTGCACCACGCCCAAGGGAGTTCCCAGGGCCGCGTCATCGCCTATGGTGAATTCGTAGATCCTGGCGCCAAACTCCGGCACGGAGTTCAGCGTAACGTTCACCGCGGCCGTGGCCGCGCCGCCGTTGCTGTCGTCGGCCTGCACCGTCAGCGTGTAGGAGGAGGTGGTGTCGTAGTCCAGCGCGCCCGCCGTGGTGATCGCGCCGGTGCTGCCGTCGATGGCGAACTCGCCGTCGCCGTTGCCCGACTCGATGGTGTAGGTGAGGCCGTCGTTGTCCGCGTCGGTGGCCGACACGCTGCCCACGGTAGTGCCCATCCACGCGTCCTCGGCGATGGAGAAGCTGTAGGTTGAACTGCCGAAGGACGGCGCGATGTTGGTCCGGGCAACCGTGAAGGAGACCTGCAGCGTACCCAACTGGTCTCCGCCTCCGCCCCGCTCCGAGTAGGCCGTTGCGGTGAGGGTGTAGCTGCCGGCGGGCAGCGCCTCCCCGCTCAACGCGTTGGCCCCGCCGTCCCCGTACAGCGAGTAGGGGGCGACGCTCTCAGTCCTGGTGACCGCCTTGGCGCCCGTGAGCTCCAGCTTCACGCTGCCGATGCTCGCGTTGGAGTCCACATTCGCCCGAATGGCGTAGCTGCCGCCGTCCGGGTCGGCCACCTCCACGCTCCCGCCGTTGGACAGCGTCGCCAGCACTGCCTGGTCGGAGGCGTCCACCAGCGTGAAGTCCTGGAGAGGTCCGGCCTGGGCGCCGGCATTGCCCGCCGTCAACAGCACTGCCAGACCGACCAGCAGGGCCAGGGCCGCCAGGAGCGGCAGGCGGATGGCCGTGAGGATGTTCCGGCGGTCCGAGTCGGTCATCGGGCGGTTCCTCCTCAGCGTGGAACAGTCCCCGTCTGGCGTCCGCGGGGAGGACGCCTCCCAAGGGCAATCTGCTCTCCACGCCAGTATAGTCGCCGGATATAACATATACATAAAAAACAGCCCGTGTTTTGTAAAATATCTTGTAAAAAACTGTTCGGAGCGGTACTATGGCGCTTGGACCGGGCCGGGGAGCCCGAATCCAGCCGGCGACCGGGGGAGAGAGAGGATGGACCAGAACGACAGTCGGGACGAGGAGGTATCGGCCCTGCGGGAGCGTCTCGCCAGGCTGGGCGAGGCGAGCCTCCGCATCAACGAGAGCCTCGACTTCGACGCGGTGCTGCAGGGCGTCCTGGACTCGGCCCGCGACCTGACTCGGGCCCGATACGGGGCGATCATCCTCCTGGACGAAGGAGGACAAGCGGAGGACGTCCTCTCATCCGGTTTGACGCTCGAGGAGGCGGAGCGGCTGTGGAAGGTTCCCGACGCGGCGTGGTTCTTCGAGCGATTGGGCAGGATTCCCGGACCGCTCAGGGTGCCGGACCTATCGGGCTACCTCGCATCGCAGGGGCTTTCCGAGCCGGGCCTGCCGGTGCCCGCCGGCCCGTTCCTGGCGGCTCCCGTCCGTCACCTGGGCCGGAGCGTGGCCACCGTCTACCTGGCAAGAGAGGAGTCCGGCCCGGAGTTCGTGGAGGATGACGAGGAGACGCTGGTGATGTTCGCCTCCCAGGCGGCGATGGTCATCGCCAATGCCCGCAGGCACCGGGAGGAGCGGCGGGCGCGGACCGACCTGGAGACGCTGGTGGACACCTCGCCGGTGGGGGTTGTGGTCTTCGACGCCGGGACCGGGGCGCCGGTCTCCTTCAACCGGGAGGCGACGCGCATCGTCGACGGCCTGCGGGACGAAGACCAATCGCCGGAGCAGCTGCTCGACGTGCTGACCTTCCGCCGCTCCGACGGGCGGGAGGTCTCTCTTGAGGAGTTCAGCCTGGTCGAGGCGTTGAGCGCGGGGGAGACGGTGCGGGCCGAGGAGCTCGTTCTGCGGGTGCCGGACGGGCGGAGCGTGACCGTTCTGCTCAACGCCACGCCCATCCCCTCGGAGGGTGGCGGGATAGCTTCCTACGTGGTGACGCTGCAGGACCTTGCGCCGCTGGAGGAGCAGGAGCGGCTGCGTGCCGAGTTCCTGGCCATGGTGAGCCACGAGCTGAGGACACCGCTGGCCGCCGTCAAGGGCTCGGCCGACACGCTGCTGGAGGCGGACCTGGACCCCGCCGAGATGCGCCAGTTCCACCAGATCATCCGCGACCAGTCCGACAGCATGCGGGAGCTGATCGGCGACCTGCTGGACGTGGCCCGCATCGAGACGGGCACCCTGTCGGTCAAGCCGGCTCTTGCCAACGTGGCAGAGATGGTGGACGAGGCCAGGGGAAGGTTCCTGGACGGCAACGGAAGGGAGGACCTTCAGATAGAGCTCGCGCCCAATCTGCCCCCCGTAATGGCCGACCGGCGCCGCATCGTCCAGGTGCTGGGCAACCTGCTCACAAACGCCGCGACGAACTCGCCGGAGGGTTCGCCCATCAGGGTGAGCGTCATGCAGGAGGGCGTGCACGTCGCGGTGTCCATCGCCGACGAGGGAAGGGGCATACCCGCCGAGGAGCTGCCGCACCTGTTCAGAAGGTTCTCGCGGCGTGAGGGCGCGGACCGGGGGAGCGGCATCGCGAGCTCCGGCCTGGTTCTCGCCATCTGCAGGGGCATCGTGGATGCGCACGGTGGACGCATCTGGGCCGAGAGTGACGGTCCGGGCCTGGGGGCGCGGTTCACCTTCACCGTTCCGGCGGCGGAGGGGGAAGGCATCGACGGCGCAGAGATGCCCGCTTTCGCAGCCCGGGGCTCCCGCGGTCCGGTGCGGGGCAGGGTGCGGGTACTCGCCGTGGACGACGATCCCCAGGCGCTCAGGTACGTTCGAGACGCCCTGGACAGGGCCGGGTATGTCTCTATAGCGACCGGGAACCCCGAGGACGTACCCCGCCTGATGGATGAGGAAAGCCCCCACCTGGTCCTGCTCGACCTGATGCTGCCTGGGAACGACGGGTTCGAGGTGATGAAGGACATCCTCAAGAGCGAGGACGTGCCGGTCATCTTCCTTTCGATGTACGGCCAGGACGACGTTGTCGCCAGGGCCCTGGACATGGGGGCGTCCGACTACGTGGTCAAGCCCTTCTCGCCGACGGAGCTTGTCGCGAGGATCAGGGCGGCGCTGCGCAAGCGGGTCGCGCCCTACCAGGCCGAGCCGTCCGAACCCTACGACGCGGGCGGGCTGTCCATCGACTACGCCCAACGCCGGGTGACGCTGGCGGGGCATCCGGTGGAGCTGACCGCCACGGAGTACGCGCTGCTCTACGAGCTTTCGGTCCATGCCGGGCGGGTGTTGACCCACGACCAGTTGCTGCGCAGGGTCTGGGGAGTTGGCAACTCGGGGCTGGTGCGGACCATGGTCAACAGGCTCCGCCGCAAGCTGGGCGACGACGCGCAGGACCCCTCCTACATCTTCACCGTGCCCCGCGTCGGATACTACATGGCGAAGCAGGTGACGCGGGAACAGGCGGACGAGTGAAACTAACGAACCGCTTCGGTAACCGGACTTGCTCAGATCGTTGCCATAGACGGTCTTCTTGTGGTTCGCCGCGCCCTTAGTGCGACGTCCGGAACTCGCTGCCACTGGCTATTCGTCAAAGTCCCCAAGCGGCGAGTTTGATGACGGGCCTGTTCCCGCATTCAGTTGCTTTACGCTCCTTCGAGCACGGTCCCAGCCGCGATGTCGGTCTTATGCCGCATGGGACCTGCGTTCACCGGCACTTGTACCAAATAAAATGGCCACAACGCTTGCGATGCCCACGGCCACAAGCAAAGGTACGTCCCACCACCGTCCCAACGAGCACGACATGAACATCCTCACGGCAGCCACTATAATGAGCACAGACAGGATTCTCCAGAATACGGGGCAATGCCCCTCAGGCCATTACCCCCTACGGGGACAATCGACTCCTCGATTGCTCTGTGCTTGCCCGAGCCGTCATTCTAGGTGCGTGAGGCCTGGAGGAGCGCTATCCCGATGGCGCCGGGGCCGGTGTAGACTCCCAGGACCGGGCTGAATCGCGTGATGTAGGGCTCCGCGCCTTCCGGCAGCAGGTCCCTGAGGTCGTCCGCAAGCTCCCTCGCCAGTTCGGGGGAGGTGCTGTGCATCACGGCAAGGGAATCTATCGGCGCAAAGCCTCGCGCCGTCTCCTTCATACGAAGCAGGGCCTTGCGGAAGGTCCGCTCCTTGCCCAGTGGATGGGCCACTCCGTCCTTCAGGATGACCATGGGCTTGATCTTGAGTATCGAGCCGAGCAACGCCTGTGCCCGGCCTATGCGGCCGCCCTTTCGCAGGTACTCCAGTGTCTCAAGAAGGGTGAAGCACTGTGCCCTATCGCACGCATCGTGGGCCAGAGCCGCCACTTCGTCGAGGCCGCCGCCTGCGTTGGCCGCATCGGCTGCTGCTATGACTACGAGTCCAAGCCCCATAGAGCCCTGGGCCGAGTCGATCAACTCCACCGGGCAGTCCGCCGCGGTCATTCGAGCCGCCTGGACGGCGGAGTTGTAGGTGCCGCTTATCTTGGACGAGACGTGAATGGACACTATCCCGTCCGCGCTCTCGCCCAGCCGGTCGTAGACCTCCGTAAATTCCCCGGGTGACGCCTGGGAAGTCTTCGGCAACTCCTGGGAGTGGGCGAGCATGGAGTAGAATTGGTCGGCGGTTATGGTGACGTTGTCCTTGAATGTCCGAACGCCGAAGTGGATGTTCAGCGGGACCACCGCAACGCCTAGTCGCGTTGCGACGTCGACCGGGATGTCAGATGCGCTGTCCGTTACAACTTGGATTGCCATGACGATGCCCTCCTCATCTGCGCTAGGGGTCCATATATCGCTCTCCTCTACGGTTTCGCCATCCGGTAGCCGACCCGGGGCTCGGTGAAGATGTACGTCGGGCTCCTGGCATCGTCTCCCAGCTTTCGTCGAATGGCCTTCACGGAGGTGCGCACCAAGCGCGGGTCGCCGGAGTGCTCCAGGCCCCATACGCGCCTCAGCAGCTGGTCGTGAGTCAACACGCGCCCGGCGTCGATGGAGAGTTCGAAGAGCAGCTTGTACTCCGTCGCCGAAAGGTGCGCCGGATGGCCGGCAACCGCCACGCGGCGTTCTGTGTAGTCGATCTCCAGGTCTCCGAGCATGTAGGGTTCTCGATGGCGCTGTAAGTCGCTTGTCTGATTTTCCAGGGCCGCCCTGATCCTAGCCATGAGTTCCAAGGACGAGAAGGGTTTCACCACGTAGTCAGCGGCGCCCAACTCGAAGGCCCGGACGACGTCCTGGTCCCTTCCCCTTCCGGACAGAAAGATGACCGGGGCGTCGGTGATGTCGGAGATGCGCTTCATCAGCTCGAATCCATCGGTGCCGGGCAGCATACGGTCCAATACTATGAGCCGGGGCCTCTCCGCCTCTATGAGGCGCTCCACCTCTTCCGGCTTGTTAGTTGAGATGGGTGTGTACCCGGCATCGGCGAAGATCCTGCGAAGGAGCCAGAGCATCTGCTGGTCGTCGTCGACGGCGAGAATGCGTCCCCCCTGCCTCTCCGTCGCCGGCATAGAGGTGTCCTGCGCAGCCGGCGTTGCTTCCTCGTATGCCACAGGCATGGTGAAGGTGAATCTCGCGCCTAACCCGAGCCCGGGGCTCTCGGCCCAAATCCGGCCGCCGTGCGTTTCCACTACACCCTTGCATATCGCCAGACCCAGGCCCTCCCCCTCGGTTCTCCAGCCGCCGTCCTCGCGGCTGATGCGGGAGAACTTCCTGAACAGGTGCGGGAGCTGGTCTTCGGAGATACCCGCGCCTTCGTCAGAGACGGTGACGGCGACATAGGGGACTTCGAGAGAGGCGCCAATGCGGATGACTGATTGGGTGGGCGAGTGATTGGACGCGTTGGAGAGCAGGTTGCCCAGCACCTGGATGATACGATTCCTGTCCGCCATGACGGACGGCAGATTGGGCGGGAGTTCGACTTCGAGGCTGTTCCTGTACCCACCGCTAACAAATGCCCTCCTCGCCTCCTCTACCAGGTCCACCACTGCGGTGGGCCTGGCGTCGACTGACAGGACTCCGGCCTCGACTCGCGTCAGGTCGAGGAGGTTCTTGATGATGTCCAGCAGGTGGTCGGACTGCTGGTCGATGATCCGGTAGAATTGTTCCGCCTCGCTGGGACTGAGCGGGGAGGAAGCGCCAAGCAGGGCGGCTGCCGAGCCCTTTATGGAGGCCAGCGGCATTCGCAGCTCATGGCTGACCATGCCGAGGAATTCGGCTCGTTGCCGTTCCAGGTCCTCGAGGGGCGTCATGTCCTGGAGGGTGGCGACTACGGAGACGATTTCACCGTTTTCGGACCGGATCGGCGTGGCGTTGCAAAGCGTGGGCACCGGCGGCCCGTCAGGCAGATGGATGACGACGTCCTCGGCGCGCACCGTTTCCCCGCTGCGGATGGCTCGCTCCGTCGGCAACTCCTCGGGGGGAATGTCCCTGCCGTCGGAGCGTCTGAACTTCATGACCTCGAGCAACTGAGGCAGGTCGTGGCCCGGGGCATGAAGCCCGCGGACGATGCGCCTGGTCTCAAGGTTGAACGAGATAAGGTCACGGGTCTTGGCGTCGAACACGAGGACCGCCACGGGCGTGGTGTCTATCAGGGCCTGCAGGCCAGCCCTGGACTGGCTTTCGTCGTGGTATCTGCGGATGTTGGAGATGGCGATAGCCGCCTGGTCGGCGAACATGGCGAGCATCTCTTGGTCTTCGAGCGTGAACTGGTGTCCGCCGGCATCAATACTGAGGTAGATGTTGCCGAGATGGACCTGCCGGTTACGGATGGGAGCTGCCATAAAGGACTGGATCGGGGGCAGGATGTCGGGTAGTTGGAACGGACCGGCGAACTCGGGGAAGTCGTTGACCATCATCGGTTCGTCGATCCTGTTCAGAAACTCCAGGAGCGCCATCACCTCCGGCATACGGTCCACCCAATGTTCCATTCCGGATTGTTCGATGCCGGAGGTCACGATGCCACTAAGGTCCTGCAGGCTGTCGAATATCACGACCGTGCCGTAGGAGGCCCCGGTCAGCGAACGGGCGCTGTCCACGACGTTCTGCAGAATCAGATCGAGGTCGGCGTCCTGATTGATCTGAAGAGAGGCCTGTCCAAGTGTGGCCAGTCGGTTCCGCAGCGCGCTGTTCTCGCGCCTCAGACTGTCGAGCTCGTCATGCGGTCCAGCTTGCACCGGCACCGCTGCGCCGTCATGAGCGGCGACAGGCGCCCCCGGATCCGGCGGGCCGCAGGGCGCCGACCGTCCGTCACTGTCCGTCACATCGCTTGTGGGTCTCCGCCTGTGGGCAGACAAACATAGTCCCCCCATCCAAGGGATCGGTACTACAGAAGTTTAAACGACCTGTATAAAACGGGCATAAAAATCAAGCTGTTTTCTGTTACAGTTCTGTGGCAATCCGGTTCCTTGACTTAGCCCGGAGAGACCATTCGCCGGACGACGCCTGGCATGCGGAGCTTACCGGCGGCGTTAACAAACCACCGGATTGCTGGGGGTTTCCGACCTTCGCTGGCAACAGCGTTTGGCTGCCTTTCGGCTCCACCTGCCCCTCGGGAAGCGGTGAAGCCGCCCTTCAGGGGGAAACTCTCACAAAACTCTCGCATCTGACGGATTTTTTTCACGCCTGTCTCACACCCGTTGAGTAGTCTGATTCACTGGGGACGTATGAACGGCCCCTCCGATAGATGAATGCGGTCCGGTGGAGTCTTGTTGGCGCGGAAGGTGAATGAGGGCAACGGAGCAGTGAAGAGAATCGCCGACCTGGAAGTGAATCTACGACTGGCAGGGCGACGGAGAAACCGTGTCTGACCGTCCGCTTCGATTGCGTATCCGGACGGTGGGCGTCCTGTTGCTCCTAGCGGCCGCGATGCCGGCAGTCCTGTTCCTCGCCTGGCCCGCCACGGTCTCGGCCCAGGAGCCGCCGCAGGACCCGGTCACCATTACCAGCTTCGGCAAGGTAGACCCCAACCCCGTTACCCATCCCCAACCCACCGACAAGGTGGACGGCGAGTTCGAGGTCCGGGTCTCGTTCAACAGGCCCGTCACCGGCTTCACCGCCGACGACTTCGACGTGGACCACGGCTCCACGTCCGACCTGAGCGTCTCCAACGGCAATTGGACCGTCACCGTCACGGTGGACGCGGGCTACGAGGGCCCGCTGACCGTCACCCTCCCCGCGAACGCGGTGGACGAGGGCAACGCCGAGCAGTCCCTGGAGTTCACCGTGGACCAGACGGGGCCTACGCCGACGCTGTCCGTCCCCTCCTCATACAGCCGCCCCATAGCCCGTTGGTTCTACGCCTATATCACCTTCAGCGAGCCGGTCAAGCTGGGCGAGGATTCCGACACCGGTCTCCTGGCAGACATCCGGCTGCAGAAAGGCGACCTCACCGTAACCGCCGGTAGGATCATCAGACTCCAGAAGGTCCGAAATGACGAAAGCGGGCGCCGGTACCGGGCATACATCCACCAGGGGGCGTACCAGGGCGACTACACCATCACGCTGCCCGCGGGCGTGCTGCAGGACGACGTGGGGAACCCGAACGAGGCGGCGACGATCACCGTCCCCGTGGACGGTCTGTCACCCACGCTGGAGATAATCGGCCCGGAATCGGGCTACGTGCAGAAGGGCGCCAGCTTCGACGTCACGTTCCAGTTCAGCGAGGCCGTGACGGGGTTCACCGAGGGCGACATCACCGTCACCGGCGGGACCCTGACCGCGAGCTCGCTGGCCTCCTCCGGCACCAACGCCTGGACGGCCTCCGTCGCGGTGTCGGCCGACGCCGACGAGGTGGCTGTCGAGGTGAGGGCCACCGCGGTTCATGACGCCGCCAGGAGGGTCAACGCTACAACGAAGGCCACGTTCGACGCTGTGGACCCGCCCACCGCGGTGCGGGACATACTGCTGGAGTACTCCAGGGACAGAGAGCTGGGAGTCAGCTGGATCGGGCCTGCCGACGACGGCGGCGCTCCAATCGTGGACTACCAGTACCGCTACGGACCGGGCACGGGCGACGACGTCGAGTACACGGAGTGGGAGAGCACCGGCGTCGAAAACAGCGGCGACCCCAAGCGCGACATCGAGCTCACCGGCCTGACCAACGGCACGCAATACTCCGTACAGATGCGCGCGCTCAACGCCGCCGCCGCGGGCCCTTTCGAGACCTTCACAGGCAGGCCCAACCCAAAGGTGACGGTTCGCACGTCCGCCGGTTCAATCACCGAAGGCGACTCGGCCACCTTCACCCTCACGCGCACGGGCGCCACCACGAACGCGCTCACCGTGGACGTATGCTCCAAGCTGCTGACCGGGGGCGACTGCACCGTGCGCACGACCACCGTGACCTTCAGTGCAGGCTCGGAGACCGCGACGCACACGGTGACCACCCAAGACAACGAAGTTGACGACCCGCACCGCCGGCTGGTCGTCACGGTCCTGGCCCAGGATACGGCGCCCTACACGTACAGCCCAGGAGACCCCGACGAGGCGCGGGTGACGGTGAGAGACGATGACAATGCGATAGTCTCCATACTCCCACAGTCACACACAACGGTGGAGGAGGGCGACCCGGCCACTTTCACCCTGGGGCGTGACGGCCTCGTCACCGAAAGACTGCGCGTGAAGGTGTCGGTCAGCGAGACCGGCGCGTACCTGACGGACAGTCCGCCCGTCTGGGCGGATTTTCCGCCGGGCCACGCCACCACCACCTTTTCCGTGCCCACAAAGGACGACGACCTGGCCGAGGACGACGGCACGATCACGGTGACCATCGTGGCCGGCAGCGACTGGCGGGTAGCCGTCCAGAACACCGCCTCCCGGACCGTCACCAGCGAGGACAAGGAGCAGCTGGTCACCATTGCCCACCGCTCTCCCAACGTCTCCGAGGGCGGGTACGCCTCCTTCGTCCTCACCCGCAAGCAAATCAACGACGATGACACCACCGACGCCGACGTGAGCGGCCGGGGCTCGCTGACCGTCACCGTGGCGTTGACCGAAGAGGTCCCCGACGAACACACGCCCCGCTACACCACCGGGAACGAGCGTACCGTCACCTTCGCCGCGGGCGCGTCGACGGCCACGCTGTGGGTGCTCACCGCTGAGAACAGCTACAACCAGCCCAACGGAAGCGTCACGGCCACTCCCGTGGACGGCGACGGGTACAGGACCCCCGCCGAGAATGAGGACGGCTACAGCGCCACCGTCACGATTTTCGACGACGACGGCCTGCCCCGGGTCTCCATCACCGCCGCCAAAGACGCCGTGGACGAGGGCGAGGACGTGGTCTTCACCCTCACCCGCTCCGGGAACACCACCAGGGGCCTCAAGGTGGAGTTGGACCTGGAGGGCCTGCTCAAGCACGCCACCACGGAGACCAAGGCGCTCATGCCGCGGGAAGTCGATCTAGGCGCAGGACAAGTTGATGGTTTCCCCCAAACGACGAGACTACAGACCCTGCACCGGGGAGACTGGGCGGTGGACTTCGCTCCGGGCAGCGACACCGCCACGCTGACGCTGACCACGGTGGCGGACCAGGTCCCGGAGGGGGACGGCTACTTCAAGGTGGACATTCAGCAGAAGACCACGGCCATCACCTACTACACGCGGGAACCCAGCAGCGCCACCGTCCTGGTCAGAGACAACGACACCACGACCCTGACCCTGGAGGTGGTCGACCCGCCGGATGCTGTCGAGGGCCGCCCCTACACCTATCAGGTTATCGAGTACGAACCCCAGGAGTATCGAGTTGCCCGCACCGGCGACACCTCTCATCAAGTCACCTACCGCTACCACTTCTTTCGAGATGCGCAGCGCGACCCGACAGACCTCCATGATGAAGAGCAAATTAGCGCGGCTGCCACTGAACTTATCGAGACAGATACTTCAGTCTTTCAACTTTACGGGATTCCAGCGGGATCGGAGACCTTCACCAGGAGGAGCAGGATAACCGGCGTGGTTCCCGGCGGGGGCGAGCAGTACGTGGAGCTGATCTCAGGCCCCGTCTGCGACTACTGCCCCCGCTACGAGGTGGGCACGCCCAGCGCCTTCCGCATCCTGATTGCCAACCGCTCCGCCGGCGTGTCCATCGAGGCCGACGCCGCCAGCGTGGAGGAGGGAGGCAGCGTCACCTACACCCTCACCCGCATCTGGGTAGATCGCCTCTTGCGGTACTCCGGGACCCACGTGGACCTGCACTTCGACGACCCGGACGGCGTCATCTCCGGCACGCCGCCCCGCACCGTGGTCATCCCCAGGGGCGAGACCACCGCCACCTTCACCCTCACCATGGCGGACGACGACGAGGACGGGCCGGACCGGCGCCTGGTCGTCTCGGTTGCCGCCCCGGTGGACCCCGGCCCGGAATACACGGGCGACTTCGAGGCCGTGGCGCCCCACACAGCCACCGTCACCGTCACCGACAACGACGACCCGCCGCTGCCCACGGTGACCGTCGCCGAGCGCAAAGGGCGGACGTGGGTCTCGGAAGCGGCTGGAGAGATCGAGTTCGTCGTCGCCCGGTCCGGCGGCAGCGGAGCGCTCGTGGTGCACCTGGACGTGGCGCGGCAGGGCAGCTTCTTCCCGTCCACCCCCGCCGTGCCGTCGTCGGTGACCATAGAGGCGGGGAAGAAACAGAAGATTCTCAGGATTCCCGTCGTCGACGACGCCGTGGTTGAGCCTTCGGGCTCGGTCACCGTCTCCATCGAGGCGCGCTCCTCCTACGTCCGGGGCGACCCCTCCAGTGCCAGGGTGGACGTGCTCGACAACGAGGCATACTTCGTCATTGCAGACGCCACCGTGGAGGAGGGCGACGACGACGGCCATGGCAACCCCGTCGACAGCGTCGACGTCACCGTGACCTTCGTCGGCCAGTCGGTGGCGGGCAGCTTGGCCTCGGTGGACTGGGCCACCCAGGACGGGACCGCGGAGGCCAACGCCGACTACACCGCCAAGAGCGGCACCGTGGAAGTCGCGGCGGGGACGTGCAAAGTTCCGCCGGGTATTCCTACGTGCACGTACAAGATCACGGTCCCCATCATCGACGACAGCGTTGACGAGGCGGACGAGACGTTCAAGATCGTCCTCTCCAATCCAGACAATGCCAACGCGCTGCCCTACGGCACCGTCACCATCACGGACGACGACGACGCAACCGCCACCGTGTCCATCGAAGCGGTGGAGGAGAGCGACGTGCCGGAGAGCGCCGAATACGTCGAGTTCCTTCTCACCCTGTCGGAGGACAGCCAGAACACGGTGGAGGTGGACTGGAGGACCAGTGTTACCGGCGGCGACAACGCGGCCACGGCCGGCCAGGACTACACCGCCACCAAAGGCACGGCCGTCTTCCCCCGCGGCACCACGGAGCAGCGCATCCGCGTAGCCATACGCGACGATGACATCGACGAGGACTCCGAAACGCTCGCCGTCCAATTGACGGCCGCACGGAACGCCGAACGCTCGTGGACCAGAGACGCATACGGCTGGATCCGGGACGACGACGTGCGGGGCGTCACCGCCGCGCCCGCGACGCTGTCCATCGCCGAGGGCAGTACGGGCGACTACACGCTGGTGCTGGACAGCCGCCCCACCGACGACGTGACCGTGGCGGTCATCGTCCCGGCGGACTCGGACCTGTCCGCCGCGCCGTCCACGCTGACGTTCACGCCGTACGACTGGGACCAGCCGCAGACCGTCACCCTGACCGCCGCGGCCGACGCCGACGACGTCGCCGACGCGCCGGTGACCATCACCCACACCGCCGGCGGCGGCGACTACGGCCCCGCGCCAACGGACTCGGTCACCGTGACCATCACCGGCGACGCGGGCGCGACCCTGTCCGTCGCCGACGCCGAGGCGCCGGAGGGTGCAGGCGCAATCGTCTTCACCGTGACGCTGACGGGCAGACCATCGTCCCAGGTCACCGTGGCCTATGCCACGTCCAACGGCACGGCCACGGCGGGCCAGGACTACACCAGCACGAGCGGCACGCTGACCTTCGCCGCGGGCGCGGCCGGGACGCGGACCGTGAGCGTGCCCGTCACGGACGACAGCGACGGGGAGGAGAACGAGACCTTCACCCTCACCCTGAGCGGCGAGGCCAACGCGACCCTGGCGGTGGCAACGGCCACGGGGACCATTCTCGACGACGATGCGGGCTTCGCCGTGACGGGGGAGCGGGTCGCGGAGACCGCCGGGGAGATCGTCTTCACCGTGACGCGGCAGGGCAGCACCAGCGATCCGGCGTCCGTGTCGTACGCCACCCGGGACGGCACGGCCCTGGCAGGGTCCGACTACACCGCCCGTACCGGCAGGATCACCTTCGCTCGCGGGGAAAGCTCCAAGACCGTCTCCGTCCCGGTGACCAACGACCTGCTGGACGAGCCGGACGAGGAGACCTTCACCTTCAGGCTGAGCGGGCCCGCCGGGACCGTCATCGCCGCCGGCAAGGGCACGGCCGCGGGCGTCATCGACGACGACGACCGCACGCCCAGGCTCTTCTTCGAGTTCCTCCTCCAGTCTGCGGAAGAGTCCGCGGGCCCCATTTCGTTCACGGTGAAGCTGAGCGCGGCCAGCGGCCGGCGGGTGGAGGTGGACTACACCACCCGGGAAACGCCGGGTCAGGCCAAGGCCGGCAGCGACTTCACGGCCGTTGACGGCACGCTGGTGTTCGCACCCGGGGAGACGGAGAAGACCATCACCGTCCAGCTCGTGGACGACGACGTGGCGGAAAGCGTTGAGACTTTCGGCCTGGTGCTGCACGATGCGGTCAACGCCTCCATCTCCAGCGGAGAGGCGGGCGCCATCATCAGCGACAAAGACCTGTACAACGTCACCGTCACCGCCCGCGAGGAAAAGGTGTCCGAGGGCAGCGCCCTGGTCTTCGACGTCTGGCGCGACGGCGATACCAGCCGTGAGCTCGTAGTCACGCTGGGCCGCACTGTTGAACAGGTGGATGACCCCTGCGACCCGGAGGAGGCAAGCAGCTGCGAGCGGGACGACGTAACGGTGACCTTCAAAGGGGCCGGATTCAACGACGGGGAGCCGGGACAATCCAGGGTCGCCTATCGCTGGAAGTCCCAGGTGGACCCTTCCGCCGGTGCAGGCAAGGGCTTTGCCTACACGGTCACGGTCAAGGCGGACTCCCGGGAACCGGCCCAGTACCGGCCGGGCACGCCCGCCAGCGCCTCCACGGCGGTGGCCAGCACCGGCGTCCTACTCGTGCTGTCCTACGAGAAGATGGACCCTCTGTGGGCCCAGCAGGGGGACGAGGTATCGGTCAAGTGGACCATCATCAACCTGAGCAACACCGCTGCCACGGACGTCAAGGTGAAGACCGACCGCACGGAGGGCACCCACGACTGCGCCGCGTCCCTCCCGGGACCATCTGACGACGACCAATACAGCAGCTGTACCGTCACGGTGACTTACGCCGCCACCGCGGCGGACGTCACCGCCGGGAAGCTCACGATCAATGCCAGCGTCACCAAGACCGCGGGCGCCGAATCCAATGCGGTCCAGGTGGTCTTCCCCCAGGGAGACGGGCATACGCTGGCCGTCCGAAACTCGGTGCCGGCTGACGAGTACAGCAATCGCTCAGCCTTGTTCTTCAAGGTCTCCATGAATGCCCCGTCCACCGAGACGGTCACCGTTGCGTACGCCACCTCCGACGGCACGGCTACCGGCAACACCGCCGGTGCAACCAGTTGTGGTGGTATCGGCGTCAACTTCGTGAGCGGCTTCGACTACATTCCCGCGAGCGGGACGTTGACCTTCGACCCGGGGGACACCGAGGAGATCGTGCGCGTGCAGGTGTGCGACGACCACAAGCCGGAGGCCAACGAGACCGTCATATTCACCATCAGCAGCCCCTCCGGGGGAACGCTGGACGCCGACCGCAGCGCCGCCGTGGGAATCATCCTGGACAACGACCAGCCGGCGACCAACCCCAGCATCACCTTCGCCATGGTCGGAGGCGACAACGAGGTCGCGGAGAACTCCGGCTACGCCGAGTTCACGCTGACCCTGTCCGGCGGCACCAACGACACGGTGACCGTGGGCTGGGCCGCGACGGCCCTGGCCGCGGACGATGCGAGGGCGGCGGCCACCGTGGGCATGGACTACACCGCCGCGGGCGGCACGGTGACCTTCCCCCCCAGGACCACGGAGCTGCGCATCCGCGTGCCCATCCTCAACGACATGATGGACGAGGACGCCCTGGAGTACCTGCAGGTGGCCCTGTCCGACCCGGTGAACGCGACGATCACGGCGCCCAGCACGATAGACCTGGCCATCCGCGACGACGACAAGCGCGGCGTGACCGTCTTCCCAAACGAGATGTCCCTGGACGAGGGTGACAGCGGCACATACAGCGTGTCGTTGAACTCGCAGCCGGCGGAGGCGGAAGGCGTGACCGTTGCGGTCAGCCTCCAGTCGAACGGGGGAGTGTCGGTCGCGCCGGCCTCTCTTACCTTCACGCAGGACAACTGGCGCAATGCCCAGGTGGTCACGGTCACCGGCGAAGTCGACGACGACTCCACCAACAGCCCGTATGTCATCGTCACCAATAGGCCCAGCGGCAGCGACTACGACGGTATGCACCCCGCCGTGGTGCAAGTGACCGTACTCGACAGACCCGTCCTCATGGTCGCCGACAAGACCGTGTCGGAGAACGCGGGCTCTGTGACGGTTGAGGTCACGCTGGACCGCACCTTGAACAACCAAGCAATCACGGTGGACTGGAAGACGGTGGACGGGACCGCCAAGGCCGGCAGGGACTACACTCCCGCCGCCGGCACGCTCACCTTTGCCGCGGATGACGCGAGCGAGACCATCAGCGTGACCATCACCGACGACTCGCTGGACGAGGACGCGGAGACGTTCTCCATCGCGCTGAGCAATCCGTCCGGAAACGTCGGCACCGGCGGCCCCGGAACGGTCACCATCACGGACAACGACAACCCGCCGACCGTGACCATCGCGGAGGTCGGGAAGAGCAGTGAGGACTCCGGCGAGGGCCGGTTCCGCGTGAGACTTTCCGACGCCTCGGGGCGGCAGGTGACGGTGGAGTGGCTCACGACGGATTTCGGCACGGCCACTGCCAACGCGGACTACGTCAAGGCCCGCGGCACGCTGACCTTCGAGCCCGGAGAGCAGCAGCAGGACTTCACCGTCGTCATCGTCGACGACGCCATCGTGGAGGAACGGGAGATCTACCGGGTCAAGCTCCGCAATCCCGTCAACGCGACGCTCCACACGCCCCCTCGCGTCGATGCCGAGATCATCGACAACGACACACCGGGCGTGCTGGTCCAACCCACGGCCGTGGACATGCTGGAAGGCGGCACGGGCGAGTACACCCTGCGGCTCAAGACTCTGCCCACGGCGGACGTGACCATCACGGTCACCGTACCCGCAAACACCGACCTGACGGCTAGCCCAACGTCCCTCACCTTCACCTCGAGCAACTGGGACCAGCCGCAGACCGTCACGCTGACCGCGGCCGAGGACGCCGACCTCGCCGACGACGAGGTGTCGCTCACCCACGCGGCCAGCGGCGGTGGGTACGGCAACGTGTCCGTGGACGGCGTGACCGCGACCATAGTCGATAACGACTTCCCCACGCTGAGCATCGCCGACGGCGAGGCCGACGAGGACGACGGCAGCATCGAGTTCACGCTGACCCTGAGCCAGGCCGGGGGAAAGGACATTGCGGTGTCCTGGTTCACAACGGACGGCACCGCCTCGGGAGGGACCGACTACTCTGCCGTGACCGCAGGCAGCCTGACCATCCCCGCCGGAGACACCACCGCCACACTTACGGTGACGGTCCTGGACGACGGGGTGGTCGAGCCCGACGAGACGTTCACGGTAACCCTGGCCGATCCGGTGAACGCGACCCTGGCCGATGCCACGGCCACCGGGACGATAAACAACGACGATGAAATCGCCGTCACCGTGGAGCCGACTGCCCTGACCATCGGAGAGGGTGGGTCAGACCTGTACCGGGTATCCATCGGCTCCCAGCCCACGGGCGGCGACGTGACCGTTGTCGTGACCGTCCCGTCGGACACCGACGTCTCCGCGGGGCCCACCACGTTGACCTTCACCGCCGGCAACTGGAGATGGCCCCAATACGTGGTCGTGAATACACTCTCCGACGACGACGCGGTGGCGGACGCGCCTGTGACACTGACACATGCCGTGAGCGGCGGCGGTTACGGCAGCGTTACGGCGTCCGCGGTCACCGTGACCATCACCGAGGAGAACGAGCGTGGCGTCGATGTGTCGCCGACCACGCTGAGCCTCGACGAGGGCGAAAGTGGGGTCTACAGCGTTGTGCTGCGGTCCCAGCCAACGGCGAACGTGACCGTCACGATCACCGTGCCGGCGGACGCCGGCGCCACGGTGGACAAGACCAGTCTTACCTTCACTTCAGATAACTGGGACGACGCCCAGGAGGTGGAGGTGTCCGCGACCGAGGACGATGACGCGAGCTCCCCTGAGCCCTTCACCATTACCCACGCGGTCAGCGGTGGTGACTATGCCTCCGAGTCGGCGGACAGCGTGACGGTCACCGTTGATGACACAACGGTGCCGATGCTGGTGTTCCAGGGGTCGGACATACTCACTGAAGGCGTGAAGGCCGCCGAGAGTGCGGGGACCATGGCCTTTGTGGTGTCGCTGCAAATAGAGTCCGGGGAGACTGTGACCGTCAACTACTCCACGTCGAATGGCACCGCTACGGCGGGCAGCGACTACACCCGAACAGCCGGCAGACTCACCTTCTCGGCCGGCGAGACCACCAAGACCATCAGCGTACCCGTCCTCAACGACCGCGTCGATGAGGACGACGAGACCTTCACGCTGACGCTGAGCAACGCCGTCAACGCGGACCTGAGCGGCGGCGAGTCGTCTCTGTCCGTAGAAGGGACCATCGAGGACGACGACGAGCGGGGGCTGGTGCTCAGCTCCGACACAATCGGCGTGCCGGAAGGCGAACGCAGGACCTACACGGTTGTCCTTAAATCGCAGCCCACTCAAAGCGTGCATGTGACGTTGGAGGTGCCTCCAGGCGCCGAATTCTCAGTGAATACCAGGAAGCTTGCCTTTACCCCAAGCAACTGGAACACTCCGCAAAACGTGATAGTGAACGCCTACCAGGACAGGGACGCGCAGCCGGACCCGAAGGCGGCGATTGAGCATACTGCCGTGGGCGGCGACTACGGAGACCCGCGACGCAACATCGAGTTTCCGAACGTCACCGCGTCGATGGACGTGATTGTCTTGGAAGACGATGAGCCTACCGTTACATTGTCGCTGGACCCGGACACCATCTCCGAGGACGGCGGTGTGGCCACGGTGACGGCGTCCCTGAGCGAGCAGTCCAGCGCCGAGACCACCATAGTCGTGTCCATTGACCCGACGGACACGAGCACGCTCGGCTCCAACACGACGCTGACCATCGCGGCGAACCAGACCACGAGCACCGGAGAGGTCACCATCACCGCGGTGAACGACTCGGCCTACGCCGGGGACCGGGAGGTGACGGTCAAGGGCGCGGCGGAGAACACCGCCGGTGTCGGGGACCCGGACGACGTGACGCTGACCATCACCGACGATGACGACAAGCCCCAGGTCACCCTGGTCCTCACGCCCTCAACCATCAGCGAGAGCGGGGCCTCAAACGCCAGCACGGTGACGGCGACGCTGAGCGCAACTTCCTCCGAGGACACGACGATCACGGTGTCCATCGATCCCACGGACACCAGCACGCTGAGCTCCAACGTGACGCTCACCATCGCCAAGGGGACTACGTCCAGCACGGGCGAGGTGACGATCACCGCCACTGACGACTCGGCCTACACGGGGAACCGCGAGGTGACGGTGAGCGGGTCTGCGGAGAACACCGCCGGGGTGGACGGCCCGGACGACGTGACCCTGACCATCACGGACGACGATGCCAAGCCGGTGGTGACCCTGGCCCTGGACTCGTCCACCATATCGGAGAACGGCGGCGTGGCCACCGTGACCGCCAGCCTGGACAAGCAGTCCACCGCGGCAACCACCGTCACGGTGTCCATCGATCCCACGGACACCAGCACGCTGAGCTCCAACGTGACGCTCACCATCGCCAAGGGGACCACGTCCAGCACGGGCGAGGTGACGATCACCGCCACCGACGACTCGGCCTACACGGGGAACCGCGAGGTGACGGTGAGCGGGTCTGCGGAGAACACCGCCGGGGTGGACGGCCCGGACGACGTGACCCTGACCATCACCGACGACGACACGAAGCCGAAGGTCACCCTGGTCCTCACGCCCTCGACCATCAGCGAGAGCGGGGCCTCAAACGCCAGCACGGTGACGGCGACGCTGAGCGCAACTTCCTCCGAGGACACGACGATCACGGTGTCCATCGATCCCACGGACACCAGCACGCTGAGCTCCAACGTGACGCTCACCATCGCCAAGGGACTACGTCCAGCACGGGCGAGGTGACGATCACCGCCACCGACGACTCGGCCTACACGGGGAACCGCGAGGTGACGGTGAGCGGGTCTGCGGAGAACACCGCCGGGGTGGACGGCCCGGACGACGTGACCCTGACCATCACGGACGACGATGCCAAGCCGGTGGTGACCCTGGCCCTGGACTCGTCCACCATATCGGAGAACGGCGGCGTGGCCACCGTGACCGCCAGCCTGGACAAGCAGTCCACCGCGGCAACCACCGTCACGGTGTCCATCGATCCCACGGACACCAGCACGCTGAGCTCCAACGTGACGCTCACCATCGGGAAGGGGACCACGTCCAGCACGGGCGAGGTGACCATCACCGCCACCGACGACTCGGCCTACACGGGGAACCGCGAGGTGACGGTGAGCGGGTCTGCGGAGAACACCGCCGGGGTGGACGGCCCGGACGACGTGACCCTGACCATCACGGACGACGATGCCAAGCCGGTGGTGACCCTGGCCCTGGACTCGTCCACCATATCGGAGAACGGCGGCGTGGCCACCGTGACCGCCAGCCTGGACAAGCAGTCCACCGCGGCAACCACCGTCACGGTGTCCATCGATCCCACGGACACCAGCACGCTGAGCTCCAACGTGACGCTCACCATCGCCAAGGGGACTACGTCCAGCACGGGCGAGGTGACGATCACCGCCACCGACGACTCGGCCTACACGGGGAACCGCGAGGTGACGGTGAGCGGGTCTGCGGAGAACACCGCCGGGGTGGACGGCCCGGACGACGTGACCCTGACCATCACGGACGACGATGCCAAGCCGGTGGTGACCCTGGCCCTGGACTCGTCCACCATATCGGAGAACGGCGGCGTGGCCACCGTGACCGCCAGCCTGGACAAGCAGTCCACCGCGGCAACCACCGTCACGGTGTCCATCGATCCCACGGACACCAGCACGCTGAGCTCCAACGTGACGCTCACCATCGGGAAGGGGACCACGTCCAGCACGGGCGAGGTGACCATCACCGCCACCGACGACTCGACCTACACCGGCAACCGCCAGGTGACGGTGAGCGGGTCTGCGGAAAACACCGCCGGGGTGGACGGCCCGGACGACGTGACCCTGACCATCACGGACGACGAAGCCAAGCCGGTGGTGACCCTGGCCCTGGACTCGTCCACCATATCGGAGAACGGCGGCGTGGCCACCGTGACCGCCAGCCTGGACAAGCAGTCAACTGCGGCAACCACCGTCACCGTGTCCATCGCCCCGACGACCACCAGCGCGCTGAGCTCCAACGTGACGCTCACCATCGGGAAGGGGACCACGTCCAGCACGGGCGAGGTGACCATCACCGCCACCGACGACTCGACCTACACCGGCAACCGCCAGGTGACGGTGAGCGGGTCCGCGGAAAACACCGCCGGGGTGGACGGCCCCGAGGACGTGACGCTGACCATCACCGACGACGAGGTTCGCGCAGTGACGGTGAGCTTCGAGCAGTCGGCCTACACCGCGGCTGAGGGAGGCAGCGCCACCGTAAAGGTCACCCTGAGCGTGGCCCCCGAGCGCCAGGTGGTCGTACCCATAACAAAGACCAACCAGGGCGGCGCGTCGTCAGCGGACTACTCCGGCGTCCCGTCGACCCTGACATTCGGAGCAACTGACACCGCAAAGACGTTCACATTCTCTGCGACAGCGGACGACGTGGACGACGACGGGGAGTCGGTCGTGTTGGCCTTCGGCACGCTGCCCACGGGAGTTTCCGCCGGGACCACCTCGACCAGCACGGTGTCGATCACCGACGACGACGTGCCGGCGGTGAAGGTGAACTTCGAGAGCGCGACGTACACGGCGGCGGAGGGCGGCAGCGCCACCGTAAAGGTCGCCCTGAGCGTGGCCCCCGAGCGCCAGGTGGTCGTACCTATAACAAAGACCAACAAGGGCGGCGCGTCGTCGGCCGACTACTCCGGGGTCCCGGCGAACCTGACCTTCGGAGCAACTGACACCGCAAAGACGTTCACCTTCTCCGCCACGGCCGACGACGTGGACGACGACGGGGAGTCGGTCGTGTTGGCCTTCGGCACGCTGCCCACGGGAGTTTCCGCCGGGACCACCTCGACCAGCACGGTGTCGATCACCGACGACGACGTGCCGGCGGTGAAGGTGAACTTCGAGAGCGCGACGTACACGGCGGCGGAGGGCGGCAGCGCCACCGTGAAGGTGACCCTGAGCGTGGCCCCCGAGCGGCAGGTGGTCGTACCGCTCACGAAGACCAACAAGGGCGGCGCGTCGTCCGCCGACTACTCCGGGGTCCCGGCGAGCCTGACCTTCGGAGCAACTGACACCGCAAAGACGTTCACATTCTCTGCGACAGCGGACGACGTGGACGATGACGACGAAAGCGTAGCCCTGGCCTTCGGCTCGCTCCCCACGGGCGTCTCCGCCGGGACTACGTCCACCAGCACCGTGTCGATCACCGACGACGACGTGCCGGCCGTGAAGGTGAGCTTCGAGCAGTCGGCCTACACCGCGGCGGAGGGAGGCAGCGCCACCGTGAAGGTCACCCTAAGCCCAGCCCCCGAGCGGCAGGTGGTCGTACCGCTCACGAAGACCAACCAGGGCGGCGCATCGTCGGCCGACTACTCCGGCGTCCCATCGAGCCTGACCTTCGGCGCCTCCGACACCGAGAAGACCTTCACCTTCTCCGCCACGGCAGACAACGTTGACGACGACGATGAGAACGTAGCCCTGGCCTTCGGCTCGCTGCCCACCGGAGTGAGCGCCGGGACGACCTCGACCAGCACGGTATCGATCACAGACGACGATGTGCCCTCCGTGACGGTGAGCTTCGAGCAGTCGGCCTACACCGCGGCGGAGGGAGGCAGCGCCACCGTGAAGGTCACCCTAAGCCCAGCCCCCGAGCGCCAGGTGGTCGTACCGCTCACGAAGACCAACCAGGGCGGCGCGTCGTCAGCGGACTACTCCGGCGTCCCGTCGACCCTGACCTTCGGCGCCTCCGACACCGAGAAGACCTTCACCTTCTCCGCCACGGCAGACAACGTTGACGACGACGATGAGAACGTAGCCCTGGCCTTCGGCTCGCTGCCCACCGGAGTGAGCGCCGGGACGACCTCGACCAGCACGGTATCGATCACAGACGACGATGTGCCCTCCGTGACGGTGAGCTTCGAGCAGTCGGCCTACACCGCGGCGGAGGGAGGCAGCGCCACCGTGAAGGTCACCCTAAGCCCAGCCCCCGAGCGCCAGGTGGTCGTACCGCTCACGAAGACCAACCAGGGCGGCGCGTCGTCAGCGGACTACTCCGGCGTCCCGTCGACCCTGACCTTCGGCGCCTCCGACACCGAGAAGACCTTCACCTTCTCCGCCACGGCGGACGACGTGGACGACGATGACGAGAGTGTCCTTATGTCGTTCGGCGCCCTGCCCACGGGAGTTTCTGCCGGCACAACTCCCACCAGCACGGTGTCGATCGCCGATGACGACGTGCCGGCGGTGACGGTGAGCTTCGAGCATGCTTCCTACAGCGTGATAGAGGGCGACACAGTGGACGTGAAGGTGACCCTCAGCGCAGCCCCAGAGCGCCAGGTCGTCGTGCCCATCGCCACGACCAACCAGGGCGGCGCATCGGCGGCGGACTACTCCGGGGTCCCGTCGAGCCTGACCTTCGGCGCCTCCGACACCGAGAAGACCTTCTCCTTCTCCGCGACGGAAGACTCGGTGCAGGATCCCGGGGAGAGCGTGGACCTCAGCCTCGGCGTCCTGCCCACGAGAATCTCTGCAGGCACGACGTCCACCAGCACGGTGTCGATCACCGACGTGTTCGTCCTCCCCCAAAGAGACGCAGAGCCCCAGGTGACCCTGGTGCTGACGCCTGCGACGATAAACAAGACCGGCAGCGGGAACTCCAGTACGGTGACGGCGATGCTGAGCGCAATCTCCAGCGCAGTCACGACGGTCGTCGTCTCGGTGGATCCGACGGACACGACGACGCTGAGCGCGAACAGGACCCTGACCATCGCGGCGGGAAAGACTGCCAGCACGGGCGAGGTGACCATCACCGCGTTGGATCACGATGCCGGTCACGGCCCATGCTCCGTCACAGTCAGCGGGTCGGCCAACAACAACGCGGGCGTGGACG
The DNA here is from genome assembly GCA_965116325.1 of Dehalococcoidia bacterium. Lineage (GTDB taxonomy): Bacteria > Chloroflexota > Dehalococcoidia > Lucifugimonadales > JAGWBF01 > JAGWBF01. The sequence continues at coordinate 27,672 of OZ220675.1, forward strand.
GCCCCGACGACACAACGCTGACCATCACCGACGGCAATGGACCGAATCCGCACAAGCCGGCCAATTTCCGAGTGACCAGTGAGAAAGGCAAGACCACGTTCCACTGGGACCAGGTCGGCATACCCTGCGCGGCTGAAAGGCTCAGGTACGATATCCTCGTGCGAGAGCCAGGCGGCTCCGAGGGCGACTGGGAATTCACGATACATACGGACTATATGGAAGAGTCCACTGATGATGATGAGAGTCCGTTGACGTGGCAGAGACTGCCGGTCGGCGGAACTTACGAATTCGCCATACAAGCGGTAGCCGTTACTCCTGACGGAAGTCCTCTTCTGAGCGGCCTCGTCGATCCGGTCACACTCACCGTGCGCGGACCGAACCTGCCCTGGGACGTCGAAGCGCGGCGAACCGATAACGGTGTGGAGGGCCCCGTCGAGCTGACCTGGGAGCGGCCCCTGCTGTACTCCAACAGGCCGTTCTATGAGCCGGCGATACCCATCGCAGACCCAGACGCCGTGGACACGACCGTGTACGAGTACATCATCTTCAGAGCCGACAAACCCGAGGATGACGGCGACATGAATACGCCGCCCGATCACGGAGCCACCTACAGCCAGATTGCCATCGTGGGCGACGTAACAACTTACATCGACGAAACCGTCGCCGAGACCGGTAGCTACTTCTACCGGGTGCAGGCCCGCAGCACGGACGGGACTTCGGACCGCTCCGGGTATGCCTTCGCGTACGGCTTACCCGGGTCCGATGACGGCGACACCGGGCAGCGAGAGTCGACGGATGAGTCCAACAGTCCGCCCTCCTTCGGCAGTTCGACCTACAGCTTCTCCATCGCCGAGGACGCGGCCACCGGCGACGCCGTGGGCACGGTCTCGGCCACCGACGCCGACAGCGACGGCATCACCTACACCATCGAGGCCGGCAGCGGCGACGGCAAGTTCGCCATCGACGGGAGCAACGGCGCTATCTACGGTTGCGGGAGCGCTGGACCACGAGACAACGCCGTCCTACACGCTGACCGTGCAGGCCGACGACGGCAACGGCGGCACAGACACTGCCACGGTGAACGTCACCGTGGCCGACGTGGTGGAGTCGACGACGGGCCCGCTTGCAGGCTTCACCCTGGTGGACGCCTCCAACCAGTCGGTACTCGCGAGCCTGACCAACGGGGCTACCGTGGAGCTGGCCGACCCCAACGGCGGCAGCTACGGCATCCGTGCTGACATCGCAGATGGTGAAACCGTGGGCAGCGTGCGCCTGGAGCTGAGCGGCGGTAAGACTGTATCGCAGACCGAGAGCTGGGCTCCCTACTCCCTCTACGGGGACGACGGTGAGAACGCGCTGCACGGTGAGGCCCTGCCTGCGGGCAGCTACACGCTACGCGCCACAGCCTACTCGGAAGGGTCCGGGAGCGGCGAAGTCCTGGGCGTCTTGGAGGTCTCCTTCACTGTGACCGATGGGCCGTAGCGGGCTTTCGAAGCACAAGGAGACCTGGCAAATGAGCGGGTAAGGTCGTCTCATCTATGACAAGTCCCAGGACCGGGCCAACGGCGACGGGGTGGACTACTACACCTTCACCACCGACGGTCGCTACACGCTGGGCCTGGGCGCGCGGGACCAGACCGTTGAGCTGAAGGACGCGAACGGCAACGTGGTGGGCACGGCCGGTCCGCCGGCAGACCCGAACAAGGACCAGGTATACATCGAGTGTCTGAAGGTCACAATCAACGCCGGCGGACGGCCTGACCGGCTACTACATCCGCTTCGGCCTGACCGGGGCGGACGAGTAGACCCTCGGGAAAGAGCCGGAAGGCTCGAATACGACGACAGACCGGGCGGGGCAGACGCGTCTCGCCCGGTCAGCGCTTCCCCGCGTGCGTAGCTGGCCCGCTTTTGGCAGTGTCGAGCCACGCTGAGGAATCGCGCAGAACGGCCCAGTTCCGTCTACCGTGAGAACTGGCGAACCTCTCCCGCAGGGCCGATACCTCCTCGTCCCGCCCGCCTGTCTGGCTGGCTCATCTCCTTCTCTCCTGGTTGCCGTCTGGATTCGGGCTTCTCGGCGGGTCCAGGGGTCATATTGTCGCTTTCGGGCTCATTTTTACAAAAACTTTTGCAAAAGAGGGGTTGCTTTTTACGTGCATGTTATATCCGGTGGCTATACTGAACCGGGTAATTGTGCGAACTCACTCTGGAGACGTTCGTTTGGCATTCGTCAGGTGCACAGGTGCGTATAGAGTGGCTGAAAAGCGCTATCGACGCTGGTACTTGCTACTACATCCGTTTCGGCCTGGAGACGCCTCAGGGGCGGGCTCTTAGTGCCCGCGCAGATTGCCGCCATGCCTCCACATATTTAGAGGTTGATTAGACGGAAGCCATAAATGCAAACGGGTCCTGAGGCAAGGCGCTCTTTAGGGAAAGTCGCGTTGGTCCGTCTGCGTGCAGGACGGTACGGGAGGTGAAGAAGACCATGACGAGCATGGGCATTCGGAACATCCGCCTGGTAGTACGCATAGCGATTCCTGCCTTTCTCATGCTGGCGGCAGTCGTCGCATTGACCTACGCCTTGCCGGCGCTGGCCCAGGAATCTGACCCGGACGGCGCCCGCGACGGCGCGGTATCGCTGGGCGCGCAGTCCCCGGATAAGGGCCGCCAGTTCTTCTACGACAAGTCCCTGGACCGCGCCAACGGTGACGGGGTCGACTACTACACCTTCACCACCGACGACCACTACACGCTGGGCCTGGGGGCGCGCGACCAGACCATCGAGCTGAAGGTCGCGCTGGAGGACGCGAACGGCAACGTGGTGGGAACCGCCGGTCCACCGACGGACCCCAACAAGGACCAGGTCTACATCGAGTGGCTGCAGATCACCATCGACGCCGGCACGTACTACGTCCTCGTGGAGGCGCTGGAAGACGGCCAGACCAGCTACTACCTGCGCTTTGGCCTGGAGCATGCGCCGAACCGTGCGCCGGAGTTCGGCAGCGCGACATACTCCTTCTCAATAGCCGAGGACGCGGCCAGCGGCGGTGCCGTCGGCACTGCCGCCGCCACCGACGCGGACGACGACACCCTGACCTACACCATCGAGTCGGGGAACGGCGACGGCAAGTTCGCCATCGACGGCGGCACGGGCGCCATCACCACGGCGGGCGCGCTGGACCACGAGACCACCCCGTCGTACACGCTGACCGTCCAGGCCGACGACGGCGAGGGCGGCACGGCCACCGCCACGGTCTCCGTCACCGTGACGGACGTGGATGAGTCGACCACGGGGCCGCTGGCGGGCTTCACCCTCGTGGACGCCTCGGACCAGACCGTGCTCGCCACGCTCACCGACGGCGCCAGCGTGGAGCTTGCCGACGCTGACGGCGGCAGCTACGGCATACGCGCCGACCTGGAGGCCGGAGAGAGTGCGGGCAGCGTGCGCCTGGAGCTGAGCGGCGCCAAGACCGTCTCGCGGACGGAGAGCAGCGCCCCCTACTCGCTGTACGGAGACGGCGGCGCCAACGCACTGCGCGGCGGGTCGCTGCCCGCGGGAAGCTACACCCTGACGGCGACGGCCTACTCGGAGAGCGGGCGCGCTGGCGACCAGCTGGGGACGCTGGAGGTGTCATTCACCGTCACGCAGGCCAACCGGGCCCCGGAGTTCGGCAGCGCGACGTACAGCTTCTCCATCGCCGAGGACGCGGCCACCGGCGACGCCGTGGGCAGCGTCTCCGCCACCGACGCGGACGACGACACCCTGACCTACACCATCGAGTCGGGGAACGGCGACGGCAAGTTCGCCATCGACGGCGGCACGGGCGCCATCATCACGGCGGGCGCGCTGGACCACGAGACCACCCCGTCGTACACGCTGACCGTCCAGGCCGACGACGGCGAGGGCGGCACGGCCACGGCCACCGTCTCCGTCACCGTGACGGACGTGGATGAGTCGACCACGGGGCCGCTGGCGGGCTTCACCCTGGTGGACGCCTCGGACCAGACCGTGCTCGCCACGCTTACCGACGGCGCCAGCGTGGAGCTTGCCGACGCTGACGGCGGCAGCTACGGCATACGCGCCGACATGGAGGCCGGAGAGACCGCGGGCAGCGTGCGCCTGGAGCTGAGCGGCGCCAAGACCGTCTCGCGGACGGAGAGCGTGGCCCCCTACTCGCTGTACGGGGACGGCGGGGAGGACGCGCTGAACGGCGAGGCCCTGCCCGCGGGCAGCTACACCTTGACGGCCACGGCCTACGCGGAGAGCGGGCGCGCTGGCGACCAGCTGGGGACGCTGGAGGTGTCATTCACCGTCACCCAGGCCAACCGCGCCCCGGCATTCGGCAGCGCCACGTACAGCTTCTCCATCGCCGAGGACGCGGCCACCGGCGGCAGTGTGGGCAGCGTCTCGGCCACCGACGACGATGACGACAGCCTGACCTACACCATCGAATCGGGCAACGGCGACGGCAAGTTCGCCATCGACGGCGCGACGGGCGCGATCACCACCGCCGCTGCGCTGGACCACGAGACCACGTCCTCCTACACCCTGACCGTCCAGGCTGACGACAACAACGGCGGCACGGACAACGCCACCGTCAACGTCACCGTGACGGACGTGGACGAGTCGACGACGGGCCCGCTTGCCGGCTTCACCCTGGTCGACGCATCCGACCAGGCCGTGCTCGCCACGCTTACCGACGGCGCCAGCGTGGAGCTTGCCGACGCTGACGGCGGCAGCTACGGCATACGCGCAGACCTCGAGGCCGGCGAGTCCGCGGGCAGCGTGCGCCTGGAGCTCACGGGCGCGAAGGCCGTCTCTCGCACGGAGAGCGCAGCCCCCTACTCTCTGTACGGGGACGGCGGCGCCAACGCGCTGCGCGGCGGGTCACTGTCCGCGGGCAGCTACACCCTGACGGCCACGGCCTACTCGGAGAGCGGTCGGGCGGGCGACCAGCTGGGCACGTTGGAGGTGTCCTTCACCGTCACGCAGGCCAACCGCGCCCCCGCATTCGGCAGCGCGACGTACAGCTTCTCCATCGCCGAGGACGCGGCCACCAACGCCGCCGTCGGCACCGTCGCCGCCACCGACGAGGACGACGACACCCTCACCTACACCATCGAGTCGGGCAACGGCGACGGGGTGTTCGCCATCGACGGCGGCACCGGCGCGATCACGACGGCCGCAGCCCTGGATCACGAGACCACGCCCTCCTACACGCTGACGGTGCAGGCCGACGACGGCAACGGCGGCACGGCCACGGTCACCGTCTCCGTGACGGCGACGCAGGCTCCGGATCCCCTGAGCGCCATGAAGAGGGGCACAACCACGGACGGCGTGCCGTTCGTGAAGTTCCTGGAGTGGGTCCCCGCGAGTCCGCCCAGCGAAATCGATATATCCGCGCCTCAGTTGGCATCGAGTCCGATCACCGTGAACCCGCCCGGGCGGTACCTGCTGCCCCAGGGCCTCTGGTCCGACAACACCACCCTGTGGGTGTCCGCCAGGGGCGCCTCATTGGAAGCGGACGAGAAGCTGTACGCCTACGTGTTGAGCACCGGCGCAAGAGATTTCGACAAGGACATCCATCTGGCAGTCCCCGACCTGCCCGACCCGCCAAACATATTCGGCCAGCGGGACGGCGCCACCGGCCTCTGGATGACCGCCGACACCATCTGGGCGTCGGCAGCGTTGATCGACGATGTGCTGGCATACCACCGCACGGCGGACACGACGGCCGTTCCCCCCATAGCCGTCGGCGACCGCAAGCCCGGCGCCGACTTCGACGCGCTGCCGGCGGGGGCCACCACGCCCGTCGGACTCTGGTCCGACGGCACCGACATGTACATCGCCGACTTCGCCAAGGGACGCATCTACGTGCACAACCTGTCCACCCAGGCCCACGTGAAGACCCTGCGCACGGCCGACGGCAACGACAACCCCGTGGGGCTCTGGTCGGACGGGACGACCATGTGGGTGGGAGACTCCGTCGACGACAAGGTGTACGCCTACTCGTTGTCCGGCTGGACCCGGGAGCCGATGCTCGACATCGAGGAACTGGCCCACGACAACAGGCGGCCGCAGGGCATGTGGTCTGATGGGGACAACCTTTGGGTCGTGGACATGACCACGGACAAGGTCTTCGTGTACGACCTTCCCAAAGTTCCCACCCCGGAAAAGGAAACGCGCCTGAGCAGCCTGGGCATGCGGCATGTCAACATGAAGTACTTTACGCCGAATAAGACCGACTACGTCACCAGCTCACCGAGCCGGAATGCCAGGACCATGGTGACTCCCGTAACCCTCGCCTCCGGCGCTTCGTTCGTCATCGCCCCGGCCGACTCCCAGACCCATCTTGACGGCCACTGGGTTGAGTTTGAAGACGACGGCGAGACGGAGATCACCGTCACGGTGACGTCGGCCGACAGCACGGAGACCCTGGTCTACACGATCCGCATCCTCCAGGGGGACGACAACCTGGGCATTATCGCTTCTCGCGGCCGCCTCCGGTCCTTCAGCCTGACCGGCGCCCCGGACCCGGATGTGGACCCCGATACCACCACCTACTCGGTGGAAATGCCGCCGGGCACGTACCAGACCACGGTCACGGCCACGCCGCACGTCCATGGCGTGCCCGTGTTCATCTCCCCGCCCGACGCCGACGCGGCCGACGGGCACCAGATCGACCTTGTGGAGGGAATCAACAATGTCAGGGTGACCGTCCTGGGAAGCCAGCATCGCACCTACACCTTCAACATAACTGCCGGCGAGGGTTTCACCCAGCTCAGCCTCCACGAAGGCCGTGCCTGCGCCATACGCGCCGATTCCAGCGTCGCCTGCTGGGGGGGCGATTCTTGGGCGGCCGAACGCTACCTGAGCACCGCCCCCGGCATCTACACCGACATCCGCGTCGGCGACATCTGGACCTGCGCCATCGATCTCGACGACGTGGCGACCTGCTGGAGCGGCGCCCGCACCTACACCGTCCAGGACGTCGCCATGATCGACGTCAGGGTTGAGCGCATCTGCTGGGTGAAGACCAACGGCAACCTGGGCTGCAACATCGATCCCGGAGACACGCCCGGCGGGAAGTTCAAGTCCGTGACAATCGGCGGCAATAGCTACACCTGCGCCATCAACATGTCCGACAATGCCGTCTGCTGGGGCCAGGACTTCTACATGGAGCAATACAAGGAGCTCCTTGACCTCATCCGCGACACCAACAACACCTACAAGCGCCTGGTCTTCGACTTCTTCCGATGCGGCCTCAAGACGGACGACACCGTCTTCTGCCACGTGCACAGCGGCAGCAGCGCCAAGTGGCTGGACGTCCGCTTCCCCCACACCTCCTGCATCGTCAAGATGAACGGCGACGCCGAGTGCCTCATGCGCGGTAAAGATCGCGACTACAGCCACCTCATAATCGCCGAGCCGCCGGGCCCCTTCGAGACGGTCTCCATCGGCGGTAGGCACGTCTGCGGCTTGCGAACGGACAACACCATCGTTTGCTGGGGCGCCGACCACCGCAACGCGCTCGACGTCCCGTCCATCGCCTCCCCCTGGGCCGACGACCCGCGGCTCCTCACGCTCGAGCTCAGCGGCGTCAGCCTGAACCGCGCCTTCAACCCGGAGGTCGGGGCCTACACCGCCTCCGTTGCCAACGCCGTCGACGAGGTCACCGTCCTGGCGCGCGCCACCAACACCGGCGCCGAAATCGCCTTCAATCCCGCAACCGACGCCGACGGCACCGACCCCGGCCATCAGGTGTCCCTGTCCACCGGCGAAAACACCATCACCGTCACGGTCACCTCCGCCGACGGAGAGGCCACGATGGCGTACACGATCACCGTCACCCGGGCCACCCCATAGGCGCCATACCCGGTCGACTGCGGGGAGAGTGGCCAGGGCGGCTGGAAACGCAGCTGCCGGCTGGGAGCGTCGAGCGTCCCGCCGGTCGCCGGCGATGCGTGTCGCCTCGCGGTTGATGGACACCGGCGCTCCGGTCCTGGTGTCGATGACCGCGACGCCCACCGGCGAGGTGTCGCCAGGGCCTGCGGGACCGTCCCGGCATGCCTCTCCCGTAGGGCCGATACCTCCTCGTCCCGCCCGCCTGTCTGGCTGGCTCATCTCCTTCTCTCCTGGTTGCCGTCTGGATTCGGGCCTTTCTGTGGGTCCAGGGGTCACATTACCGCTTTCAGGGCCTTTTTTACAACAAGTTTTACAGAAGAGGGGTTGTTTTTTACGTGTGTGTTATATCCGGTGGATATACTGAACTGGGTAATTGTGCCAATTGACTTTGGAGATGCTCGCGTGGCGCTCGTCAGGCGCCGGATGCTGCCAATCGAGGAGGACCTGAACAATGACTAGCGGAAACTGCCTGAACATCTTTGGCGCCATCCGACTGCCGCTCCTGGCGCTGGCGTTGATGGCGCTCTTCGCCGTCCTCGTGCTGGCCCTATCGGCCGTCCATCTCGCACACGCGCAGGAACCCGACACCGTTGCTCCAAAGTTTGTCAGCGCCAGGACCGACAGCGACGGAGCCTACGTCATAGTCACTTTCAGTGAAGACATCTTTCTCAGTCCGGTCGTGCGTTATGCCATAGAAAAGCTTCAAATCAAGCCTTACCAGTTCCCCAAGGCGGTCATGGACGTGACCGTGGACGGCCATAATGACGTGCTGACCGACTACGTCTTCATTAGCGGCAGTGAGCTCTGGATGAGCCTGTCAGCCCACGTATCCAGCGGCCAGGAAGTGAAGGTGGCCTATGACAACATATTCGCACAGTCCGGTGGGGGCATTTTCGTCGACGCTTCAGGTAATGCCGCGCCGTACTTCTCCTTCCAACCCGTCAAGAACAATTCCACTTTGTCCGGCGATATCGATAGAACGCCCGACTACGCGCTGTCCGTTAGTGAGCTCACAATCCCGGAGGGTGGCAGCGCAACGTACACCGTGGTTCTTGTATCGCAGCCCACACAGGACGTTCACGTTAGGGTGAGTCCGTTCAAGACCCTCGTAACGTCTGTCGACATAGTTCCTTTCACCCCGGACAACTGGGATACGCCTCAAACGGTCACCGTATCCACCTACGAGGACGACGACCCCTACGATGCCTGGGGAGTCGTCCACCACTACCTGGAGTGGGATGAGGACGGATATTCGGTGACCAATGAGGACTATTGGGTGGGTATTGACGTGTTGGTGGATGACGAAGACCCCCCTCTCGCAGTGACCGGGAACATCTTGAACGCGTTCCAAGAGGGTGGCTCGACATCCGTGGCTTCCTATACCGCGTCAGGCCCTGGAGATTCGACCGTTACCTGGTCCCTGCTGGGGGAGGACAGCGACGATTTCTCCATAAGCGATTCCGGCGTGCTCTCCTTCAACTCGCCCCCCGACTACGATAGTCCGTCGGACAGCGACGCGGACAATGTGTATGAGCTGTTCGTCGAGGCTTCCACCGATTCCTCCATCGGCTTCCTGCCCGTGGTCGTGATAGTAATTGAACGGTCGAACACCCCGGCCACCGTCGCCCCGACCATCACCGGAACCGCCCAGGTGGGACAGACCCTGACGGCCGACACGTCCGGCATCTCCGACGCCGACGGCCTGGACAACGTCTCCTACAGCTACCAGTGGATTTCCAATGACGGGACTACTGACACCGACATCGACGGGGCGACAAGCTCCACCTACGAGGTCCAGTCATCCGACAACGGCAAGGTCATCAAGGTTCGTGTCACCTTCACAGACGATGCCGGCAGCGATGAGTCGCTGACCAGCGCGGGAACGGCTGCCGTGGTGATGGGAGGGCTATAGGGGGTTGGATTGACAAGCGGGAGGCTGTTCTACTCCGGGTTGATTGCGGCGCTCTTCCTCGTCGCACCAATGCTGTTCATCGCTTGCCAAGACAGCGATGCAGGGCTGTCCCGCGCCGAGGTCCAGGAGATAGTCCGCGCTGAGATGGCCGAGTCCACAGCGCCTTCCACAGCTGAGCCCGCGCTGACATCAGCCGACGTGGAGGAGGCCATCCGCAGGGCGTTGGAGGGCATGTCGCAGCCGGACTCGGGCCTGTCCAGGAGCGAGGTGGAGGAGATAGTCAAAGCCGTCCTCAAGGACCTCCCCCAGCCTGAGCCACAGAGCGGCCTCACGTCAGCCGAGGCCGAAAAGATAGCCCGCGGCATCGTGGCTTCCATACCGCCCAAGTCCGCCCCCGCCGACTACACCAAGTTCTTCGTGGACAACGCCATCAGCCGCTACGAGACCCAGGGCCTGGAAGCTACCCTCGCTTACTACAACCGAGAACAGAGCGTAGACGGCCAGTGGTACGTCTTCATCATCGACGAGAACGATCTTGTCATCGGGCACCCGGACGCCCACCGTCTCGGTCTGGACCTGAAGGGCTGGGTGAGCATCGACGCCAACGGCTATAACTTTGGACCGGAGATGTTGTCTGCCACCGAGGATGGCAAATGGGTGTCCTACGTGTTCAGGAATCCAGAGAGCGGAGGCGTCGGCTCAGGGAATTTCGGCGACCTGGAACTAAAGAACGTTTGGGTAGTGCGTCACGACGGACTCCTGTTCGCCTCCGGCTGGCACATCGACGCTGACGAGTTCACGAGGCAGCTGGTTTCCGTCGCGGTGGACACGTTCCGGGAGGGAGGGCTGGCTGCGACGGTCGCCTACTTCGCCAGTCCGGGGAGCGCCCTGGCCGGACTGGAAGCAGCCATCGACTACTACAATGCCGCCGAGACCGTAGATGGGCAGTGGTTCGCCTTCATAGGTGATCCGGCCGGTAAGGTGGCGGCACACTCGGACCCGTCGAAGATCGGACTGGACATTCAGCAACTGTTCGGTTCTGTGTCCCTCGAGGTCACGCCTGACGGCAATTGGGTCGCAACCGAGTCCCTGCGCGTGTGGCTGGCGGAATACGACGGCTTTGTGTTCGGCTCAGGCTGGCGCCGCGAGTAGTCCGATAGATGAGCAGCGGGTAGTCCTGCCCCCCCCCCCCCCCCGCTTCCGGGCAACAATAGAGGCCCGCACAGATGGATAGGCGGAGTGGGAGGAGCGCCAGCTCCTCGTGCTGACCGCATTGCGGCTGGGGTCGCATACGAGACCGTGGAGGAGCAGAACGCATGGACAAGAAAACGGGACCGGCAACGCAATCGCCGTCCTCCTACGCGGCGCGCCTGTTTGGCGAGGAGGCCGCGGGCAACTACGGCGTAATGGGCCGGTTGATGCAAATCAACCGGCTCCCGGTCGGCGATCTGGGGCTGTTCACAGTCGGTTTCCGCATCAAGGACCGGCCCGGCGAGAAGTGGACCCGGCGCTTCAACCGGTTCAAGTACGGCGACCCTGCCGCCGCGAAGGCGGCCATCCGCACGTTCTGCGCGGCGTTCGAGGACTTCCTCCCCGCCGGGAACCCGCGCGTCGTCGTCGTCTCCTCGGTCTCCTCAGGGCAAAATATTGTGCAACACGACACGCCCGCGTCGAAACTGGCGTCCGCACTTGCACGGTCCCGCGGCTGGGAGTGGCTTCCGCATCACGTTACCAAGGACCGGCATCCCAGGATCAGCGGCATCGCCTCCGCGGCCGAGCGGGACGCCACCGTGGAGGGGGTGTACCTGGCTTCCCCCATCGGAGGCGAACCCGGCCTGGTGATCGTCGTCGACGACTTCTGCACGCGGGGAGCGACGCTCGCGGACATCGCCCGCGCGGTCCGGGAGTGCAACCCCGGATGGAAGGTTCAGGGGGCCAGCCTCGCCAAGGTTGAGCGCGCCGCCTACTGGAAAGGCGAGCTGACCAACGCACACATCCCCGACTCGCTGTATGCCATCTGGTGCTGGGACCCGCAGGTCGCGTCGCCCTTCCATGGAACCGCAACAAGGGCCTCACACATGGCCGTCGCCCCCGGCCGTACACTCCGCAAACGCAAAAAAGCGCCCACATATAGATTCGGGCTGGGGACGCCGTCTAAGACCCAGCCCGTCTTGAGAGGAGGCGAGAATGCAAGGGTTTAGATCGGTTAGTACGAAATTAGGAGAAGAGATGGGCGAACGAGGTGCCAAGAATATGTGGGTGCTAAGGAGTATCGGCATTTCCGAATCTATTGCCGTCTTGGTCGTGGCCCTCGCGGTGCTATCCGGCGTACTCGTGACGGGTTGTTCCGATGAACAGAGCTCCGGCTCCGCCGATACCGCAACGCCCTTCGCCTCCCCAACGATTACCGAAACTCCTACCTCGCCCGATTCGGAGGTCGGCAAAACAGGAGAGCCTACCGAGGAGTCGGAGGGAAGTTCGTTGATCTTCGCCTCCGTCAGCGCCGGTGGGTTCCACACCTGCGAGGTGAAGACCGACGGCGCCATCGAGTGCTGGGGCGCGAACGTGGACGTCGATGGCAACGTTATCGGACAGGCCACCCCGCCGTCGGACAGGTTCGCCTCAGTCAGCGCTGGGATGTTCCACACGTGCGGGGTAAAGACCGACGGCGCCGTCGTCTGCTGGGGCTTAAACGAGGATGGGGATGGCACTGTTATCGGCCAGGCTACGCCGCCGTCCGGGGAGTTCACCACCGTCAGCGCAGGAGGCGCCCACACCTGCGGAGTGAAGACCGACGGCTCCATCGCCTGTTGGGGCCTGAACAGGGACTTTGATGACACTCTTGGAGGCCAGGCCACGCCGCCGATCGGGGAGTTCGCCTCCGTAAGCGCAGGGTTGGCTCATACCTGCGGGGTGAGGAGCGACGGTACCGTGGAGTGCTGGGGCTCCAACAAGGGTGATTCCGGGGAATCCGTCGGCCAGGCCACCCCGCCATCCGGGGAGTTTGCCTCCGTCAGCGCAGGGAGCTACCACACTTGCGGGGTGCGCACCGACGGCTCCGTCGAATGCTGGGGCGATAGTGATGATGGCCAGGCCACGCCGCCGTCCGGGGAGTTCGCCTCCGTCAGTGCCGGGAGCTACCACACTTGCGGGGTGCGCACCGACGGCTCCGTCGAATGCTGGGGCTCTAACCAAGCCATCAATGGCGATGTCGTCGGCCAGGCCACGCCCCCGCCCGGGGAGTTCGCTGTCGTCAGCGCCGGGATGTTCCACACCTGCGGAATGAAGCTGGACGGCTCCGTCGAATGCTGGGGCCACAATGAGGAGGGTCAGGGCACGCCGCTGTCATCGTGGGAATTCACCACCATCAGCGTAGGAGGCTTTCACACCTGCGGAATCAAGACGGACGGCACCATCGCCTGCTGGGGCCTTGATCGCTATGGACAGGCCACGCCGCCATCCGGGAAGTTCGCATCCGTCAGCTCCGGCGGGTTACACACCTGCGGCGTGAGACTGGACGGCTCCGTCGAATGCTGGGGCACCGAGGACACGCCGCCATCCGGGAAGTTCGCATTCGTCAGCGCAGGGCGCAATCACACGTGCGGGGTGAGGAGCGACGGCTCCGTCGAGTGCTGGGGCTATGACGAGGATGGTCAAGCCACGCCGCCGTCTGGAGAGTTCGCCTCTGTCAGCGGCGGGGGATCGCACAGCTGCGGGGTGAAACCTGGCGGCTCCGTAGAATGCTGGGGCTCGAACAAGGATTTCGATGGCAATGTTGTCGGACAGGCCGCACCGCCGTCAGGGGAGTTCGCCACCGTCAGCTCAGGGCATTGGCACAGCTGCGGGGTGAAAACCGACGGCACACTCGAATGCTGGGGCGACGATGACCGTGGTCAGGCCGCACCGCCATCCGGTGGGTTCGCTTGCGTAAGCGCAGGCGAATACCACACCTGCGGGGTGAGGACCGACGGAATCGTGGCCTGTTGGGGCAGTGATAGCTATGGTCAGTCATCGCCGCCGGGGGGCTCCTTCGCTTCGGTGAGCGCCGGGAATCAACACACCTGCGGGGTGACGACGGACGGCACCGTGGAATGCTGGGGCGGCGAAGAAGAAGAGGCAGAACCTGCTATGCCAGCTATACCGTCGACGCCCACGCCCACGGCGCCCGAAGAGGCTCAGGGCACACCACTGCCGTCGTTGCAAACTGAGGGTTCCGGCGACGCCCGTATGACCATCGAGTTGGACGAGGGCTCCTACCTGGCCGAAATGACCGTCACGAACAACCAGGACTGCAGCTCCGGCGATTGCAAACCGGGTTACTTCAATGTTGTGATCTGGTCCGAAGACCACAACAGTCTCACAAGCCCATTCATAGGCAACTTCGTCGATGCTGTTCAAGAGGCCGTGATTGTCGTTGGGAACAGTCCCGGGGATGACCTGCCACCTAGCTCGCAAATCCTGGTTGTATCCAGCTTCGGCGATTGGACGATCACGTTTACCAAGCAAGAGGGGTAAGGCGAGTCCAGTGGGGAGGGAAGGAGAGCTGCGAGCGAGGCCACTATGAAGAGGGTCAGGGCACATCGCCTGCCAGTTGAACGGCCCAGAGCAGGGTTGCCCATTGGGGCTGATGACTCGGACGGCAAGGAAGACGACGAGTTCCCTTCCTCCGACGGCGAGGCCGATGCCGAGTCTGTAGAAGGGAGACAAGTGAGCTAGATTTCAAGAAAGATGCACGTGCTGAAGAGAATCGGCCTTCCCAGAAACGTTGTCGCCTTGGCCATGGCCCTCGCGGTGCTAGCCGCCATGCTCCTGACGGGTTGTACCGATGAACCGAGCTCAAGGCCGCCGGACGAGATGGACCAGGGGTCATTCGTCAACTTGATTGCATTCATTCCGCTAACCGAGGCAAGCCGCGGAGAAGTGTTCATCAACGACCACGCGCGGGCGCGAGGGGCGCACAACATTGAAGCTCCAGTGGTTGGCGCAAGCGCCGATGAACTGGAGGAATACGTGCTGGCGCTCAACGTAGCAGGGCTGACCTCGGGGCCCTGGATAAGTGGATACAACAAGTACGCCATTGGATCTGTCCAAATGAAGGAGTTCGTCAACATCACCGTTGCCCAACTGGAGGAAGCGAAACACCTGGGATTCGGAATCGGGGACGTGGAGCAGAGCATCATGGTTGGGATTCCGCCCTACATCCTTGAGGCCGCAACGGGGCGCATCAACGCCGAGGCCACCGACAGGGCGCTCGCCGCCTGCACCGAGTGTCCGGATCCCGAGGTTAGGGAACACCGGGGAGTGCGATTTTACGGCTGGGGAGCAGACGAGAAGGTGGACCCGAAAATGAGCCTTCATCCTCCGGCCTACGATTTCCTAGGCAGGGGCGGCCGGATCGCAGTGCTGGACTCTCTTGTCCTCAGGACCATAGATACGCCGGGGATGAGGTCCCTGATCGACGCCTACAGTGATGTAGGAGACTCCCTGGCGGACGACCGCGACTTTGCGCTGGCTGCCGGGATACTGGACGCGCTGGATGTGTACTCGGCGCTGTTGGTGGGGAAGGTGGAGGACCTGGGCCTCCCCGGCCTCGTGGACGCCCGGGACGGAGACGCTCCGGATGCGTACACCCTGCTCGGGACGGGCGTCGGAAATGACGAGGACGGCCTCTACACGGTCCTGGTCTTCGTCTACGAAAGCGAAGATGTCGCAAGGAGCAAGGTTGAGGTATTCGAAGAGTGGTTGCCCGAAGCGAATAGCGTGGTTAGCGGCACGCCCTGGACGGAGTTCTTCCCAGCGAGCGAATTCTGGAATGACGGTAGGGCGCTGGTCGCCAGGCTGCGCACCGAGCACCCCCAGATTTGGAATAGCTTGGTGTTTGATCGGGAGAACCTGCTGTGGCCCAAATAGAAGGAGACCTACAGGCGAAGGCCTGCACAAGTACAAGGTGGAAATAAGGGACAACCCATGACCACGCTCGAAATCTTGGCGACTGCCCTCGCGTTCCTACTCGGTCCGGCCATAGCCTTTGTGTTATTCAGGCCCATCCTTGAAGGTTTCTTCAATCTGATCGAAAGAGTGGTCTTGGCGGTCATCAGAATCTTCGGAGGACGCTGGAAGGAAGCCTGGGCGGACCCCGATCTGGAGTTTTGGCGGCACTTGAAAACCCGTGCCTTTAGCACGGGGGACTTCTGGCTGGAAATCGTCGTGGAACCGGACAGCGAGGAAAGGCTTCGAAAATGGCAGCAATCCAACATCGAGTACATCGTGGTCACAGTTACCCAACCCTACATTACAGAAAGACCGGACGAGACCCTGGTAAGAAACACGAACGTGGTGGACGTGGATGTGGCCCTGGAGTCAATTGGATACCTCAAACGCGACGACGTGGAGCGATATCGCAAGGCGATGGACATGTTGGCTTCTGCGCCGTATATCCCCCGGTGCCGAGCTCGATTGGCTGGCGGGGACCGGTGCGAGAGCATCCGCGTGTGGCTCGACCTGTACACGCCGAAGGACTTGGAAGCCGCGCTCCATGACCCAAAGACCTGAGCAGGAGGGACCCATGAGTCAACTCGGCGGCCCTTACCCACTAGAATTCGTCGTCCGTCTCTATAACTCACTGCGAGGCATGCCCCTCCTGGGACTGGCCTCGGCGATGGTCGCCAGCGCGGTCCTGCTGTCCCCGACGATGGGGTGCGGCGCCTCAGAGCCCCCGGCGGATCACGACGTGCGGGATGCCGTCCAATCGGGGAATGCGGAGCCCGAATCCCCGGGGTATGTGGTGGTGGAGGTAATCCCGTCGGAGCTGGATTTCGTGGAAGCTGTCGCCCGAGGCCATGTCGATACCGTGCGCCGCTACCTGCGGGAAGGGGCAGACCCCAACCGGGGCGACGCTTACGGCTCGCCGCCGCCGCTGTGGCTCGCCCTGTCGTCGAGAAGTCCTGAGATGGTACGGATACTCATCGATGCCGGCGCGGACCCGAACATCTCTGTCGACGGCACTTCACTGGTCCAACTCGCCGCACAGATCAATGACCCCGAGATAATGGCGCTCATTTTGGGAGCCGGGGAGGGTGTGGCCCATGATCGAGACGGTGAAGTTGAGGCTATGTTCATCGCTTTGCGGCAGGGACATTTCGACGCGCTGAAGGCCATGCTGGACGCGGGCGCGGACCCGAACGCTCAGGTGCCTGCGACCGGATACGTTGACCTCAACGCCGATGGAGAGAGAGATCTGTGGATGGTGCCCGTCCTGTATGAAGCGGTGAAAAGGGAGCGGTTCGACGCGGTCAAGCTGCTCCTCGACGCTGGGGCGGATCCCGATGCGACCGGATACGTCTACATCATCGAAGGAGAACCGGTCTCAGAGGAGAATATCGCGGCAGCCCTTGGAATAGCTGAAGACCCGGACGTTGAAGGCGGACCGTTCGGTAGTCCCCCGATCCACGCGGCTGTCTTTGAGCAGAATGTAGAGATAGTGGAGGCCCTCCTCAATGCCGGAGCAGATACCGAGTCAGTGAATCAATTCGGAGAGACGGCTCTGATCGAGGCCGTGAAGTGGGAGAACATTGCAATTGTCACGTTGCTCATTGAAGCAGGTGCAAACCTGGACGTTGAGAACAGGTTCGGACACACCCCACTTGAGATCCTTGAAGGGCGCGAGAACAAGGAGCTTGAAGGGGTCCTGAGGCAGGCTGGGCAATAGGCGCGCCGCCGCTCCCACGAGCGCCTCGCCGGTACAGAGGGGATGCCGGTCGACGCAGAAAGGAAGGTTCTGGTCTCTCTCTACAATGCTAACGGCGGAAGTATGCGTTTCTTAGGCCCTCAGATGCAACAGCCAAGACCCTCGCCGTTTACACCTACACATCAAAGACATCCGAAAACCGCAAGATGGAAGGAATGCTCTCATGGCGCTAATGTCCGTCCTGTTCAGACTCGATGGCCGGATCGACCGCAGGACTTTTTGGCTGAACGGAATCTTGCCTTACTCCCTAGCCTGTATCCCTTGGTTTGCGCTTGGCATTTGGATGATGATTCTTGATGACGCGGGACACGACGTCATGGGCGGCATCTTGGCCATCCTTGTGCTCAGTTTGTTCGTCCTTCTGTTGTGGTCCTTCTTCGCCATCTGCGCCAAGCGATTGCACGACATTGGTCACTCTAGGTGGTGGGTCCTGATCATTCTGTTATCTTTTCTCTCATTCCCACTTCCTCTTTTGGTCGTTGTATATCTGGGCACAAGGAAAACGAAACTCGAGCCTATCACAGAAGGCTGATTCCTTGGACACTCCGATGTCAACGCTTGATTCGTGCGCAACATACGAAACACCATGATTGTTGGGGCGCAATTTTGGAAAGCCGTTATTGTGCCGATTGTAAGTCAATGACTTCTGAAATACGCCCATAATGGACATTATCGCAGACACATTGAGCGGGCATTTTCGCCGGACATCAGCACTAGTTTCCTGGAGGTCGAAGTGGTGAGGACCAGCATCGGAAGTTCCTTAGTTAGGCATTTGCGTGGGTCTCTGGTCAGCGGGGCACTGCTCCTTCTGCCAGCTGCCCTGACCTATTTGATAGTCAGCTTCGTGTTCGATCTGGCGGATGGCGTCCTGCGACCCTGGATTGAATGGATTGCCGGGCAGTTCGGTTTTGACTTGTCGTTGCCTGGCCCCGGCATCGTTGCCGCCGTCATCATCGTGTACCTGATAGGAGCTCTTGTATCTCTTAGGTTCGGTAGAACGGCGGTCAACTGGGCCCGGGAATCCCTGCTGCGGATACCGCTCATCGGGGCAGTCTATTCTGCTAACCGGCAGCTGATTGAGTCCTTTTCGGGTACCAGTGTCACCGGCTTTAAGCGGGTAGTGCTGGTGCAATTCCCCCGGGCCGGTGCATGGAGCCTTGGCTTCCTAACCGGGATAGCTGATACGGAAGGCGTGGAGAAACTGATCATGACCTACGTGCCCACCGCGCCCCTCCCTAACTCTGGATTCGTGGTACTCATGCCGCCCCAAGACGTCCTGGACACGGACCTTACGGTACCGGATGCCATGCAGCTTATATTCTCCGGGGGAATCGTCTCCCCTACGACGGTCAAGACCAGGATGATAGACGTTGCCGAGGTCGAGGAGCAGATTCGGCAGGACGCCCAAGAAGGTTAGACCAACGACAGTCGGACCTTCGACTCAGCGGAGACTAGACGAGACTGAACATGGAGGAGAGTGACTTGAGCAGACTGAATTCGCCAGTATCGAATTTTGCTCTAGCCCCTGTCCTTTGCATCGTGCTAGTGATTTCCTGCTTCTCAATGGCCTGTGGCTCCGGTGACAGTTCACCTGAGACAGACGGGGAGGCGCTGGCCGCACTCTATCATGCCACGAACGGCCCCAACTGGCTCCGCAACTCCAACTGGTTGACCGATGCCCCATTGGAAGACTGGTATGGTGTTTCAACTGACGAGTATGGCAGGGTAACCAGGCTGGAGCTTCCTGGCAATGAGTTGAGGGGACCGATTCCACCGGAGCTGGGAAATCTCGATAGGTTGAGGGTGTTGGAACTTACTGCCAGCCGGACCATCACGCGTGTGTCCATTGAGATCGGTGTTGGAGAGTCAAAGTCAGCTGATGATCTTGTGAGAGACTTACCCGAGAATCCGACGGACAAAGAGAGGGAAGAGTTCTTCAACCAGCTCTCTGAAAGCTTTGATAAACGTGACCCTGTCAAGAAAGCCATTGATGAAGTAGCCGAACAAGCGTCAGATCCGCTAAACACGGTAGTCGAACGCAACTATTTGAGCGGGTGCATACAGAGCAGCTTGAAGGAACAATTGGATTTAGAAGCTTCCGATCTTGGGGAATTACCATTCTGCGACGAGGACGCTTCGTAATGAGCCGTTGAGCCCCAGACGACCCTAGAGGATCCTCAGCGTCTGGTGCTGCGCCTGCTCTGTATCCGCACCGCCGATTGCGTCCTGCCCCGTCCCCAGTTTGCGCCGGATGAGGACGACCCCGCAGCATGAATGAGAGCGGACGATATGCAACACGTGCGACAGCCTCCTGGCGGCGGTGTCGACCAGCCTTGTTTCTGATATGTAGTTGTTTCGCATCATGTGAATCCTCCATGACTTGTGGCTCTCATCGGGCGCCTCCTTTCTGAAATGCGAAAAGGCCCCATACATGGCGGCCGATTCTGCTGAAACGCTAAAAGGCCGCACACATGGAGCCTGCGGGGGAAGGATGCCATAATGACATCCCTCCCCCGTGTGCTGTGTCGACGGGGGTTCAGTCCCTAGAATAGTCTCAGCGTCTGCTGTTGCGTCTCGGTTTCGGCGTTCGCGGCCTGGGCCGTCTCTTGGCCCCGCCTGTTGCGCCGTCTGGGCGGGGGAGCGGGCCGCTCGTAGGCGGGGTGCTTCGGCGACTCATCCCACCTGGCCCTGGCTCTCTCGATCACCGCCGGCACCTCCTGCGTCAGCCCCGACTCGTCCAGGTCGTCAAACGACTCGATGTGGGGGTCCGACGAGGGTTGCTGCACCCCGATGGTGGCCCTGCCGCCCTTGATCGACACCACCACCTTCAGGCCGTCCGCGGGTGCGTCCTCGCTCGCATCAGCCTGTCCCCCGGCCTCGGCGGCGCCCTCCTGGCCCTCCGCCAGCCCCGCGTCGTCCAGGAGGATGATCGCCCCGTAGCGGGCGCTGGTCAGGTCGCGTGCCGAGTCTAGGACGCCATGGAGCACGGCTTCGAACTCCAGGCTCTCGTTGATGCGCAGGCTCGCCTCGCTCAGCCTGGCGAGACGCTCCCGCAGGGCCGAAATCTCCTCATCGCGCTTGTCGGGCTTATCCATCTTCGCTCCTGGTCGTTGGCCGGATTTGAGCTTCTCGGTGGATCCAAGCGTCATATTAGCGTTTTGAGGTCATTTTTACAAGAAGTTTTATAGAAGAGGGGTTGCTTTTTACGTACGTGTTATAGATTGGGGGCTAAGCTGGATTGGAACTTGCGGGCGGTTCCGTTTGGTTGTAGTGGCTGGCGTATCCAGGCTCAAGTACGGTAACGGCTACAAGCAAACGGAACCGTACGATGGACTTTAGCAGGGCCCTTGCAGACGGGAAATACTGCACCCAGGCGTATGCGTGACGAAGGGAGAACAAACGCGTGAGGTTGGCAATAGACCAGCGTTGGAAGCGCAAGGCCAAGAAGGAATCTGGCCGGGTGATCCCAGACTTCTCCGCTCCAGCGATCAACCTTTCTTGCGAGAAGAGAGAGTATCCACCTATCTCTGTCTCGTTTTGGACCACCTCAAGAGAGTGCCACGGGTGCCCGTCCTCAGTTGCTGGTTGTTGCTTGTGTTCAATGGGCCTGCTGTGGGTGTGGGCAAAGGGGGACGGGACGATCGAAGTCGCAACCAGCGCATCATGTTCCAACCCTCCTGCTCCGTCCATCTCTGTGAGGAAAACTTTCTGGGCAACAACCGCTACAAAATATATGCCCGTTGGGGCAGCGTGTTTTGTGGCGGGCACTACCTGAGCGTTCAGTTTTCATGGATAGGTGGCGCCGTTTCTGGTGCCGCGAAACAAGTTGGAGCCTCGTGCAGAGTCAGAGGAGGCACTCTCCGTGCATTTTCGCAATGCAGTTGCACTGGCAATCGCCGTCCTGCTGGGCCTCGTAGGCCAGCATTACCTAGTTGAGGAGAGGAGTCTTACCCTTGGCCTGACCATCTGGGCAGTGGCGCTTTTTTTGTTTGTCGGCGGTCTCTGGTGGAACAGAAACGCTCACAGGGGCACGGACGGTCCGGCGACTGAGACACCCCTAAGGAGAGTGCACCCACACCAGCTCATGGAGATCCTCCTGGTTGTCGTCGTCATTAGCGTTGGTGTTTTCCTTCGCACCTTCAAGGTCGGTAACTATCCGCCCGGGCTGAACCATGATGCGGCCTGGAACGGGCTGTACGCAATCAGGGTCTCCCTGGAAGGCATCTGGTCTCCCTATGTGGCTGAAGCATGGGGAAGGGAGACTATGTTCCACTATATCATTGCCTTCTTCCAGGTGTTCCTTGGCCCATCCCAATCAACCATATGGCTGGCTGCGGTGGCGGTGGGAATCTGCACTTTGGCAGCCTTCTACCTCATGGTCCGCCGCCTCCTAGGTTTCAGGGTTGCCCTGATTGCAACCTATCTTCTCAGCATCTCTGGCTGGCACATCACCATGAGCAGCGTTGGCTGGCGAGCGGTCCTGGTCCCTCTCTTTGTAGCGCTGGTCTTCGATTTTCTGATCAAGGCGGTACAGGAGAGACGCAAGCGGGATTTCGTGGCGGCGGGAGTTCTCCTCGGACTGAGCTTATACACTTATGATGCTGCCAGAGTGCTGCCCCTGGTGGCCGTAGCTTACCTGATTTATCATATCATCAGGGATCCGAAGCTCATCCGGGCCAACTTGGTCCACCTGGTGATGTTCGGTCTTGCATTTTCCCTTACCTTGGCTCCCTTGGCTTGGTTTGCCCTGCAGAACTGGGATGCTTTTACGGGAAGGGCGGGTTTCCTGTGGATCGGTGCTCAGATCGAGCAGGAGGGTAGCATCCAACCCCTCTGGACGAACATCATGGATTCTCTGTTGATGTTCAACTATCGGGCGAACGGCAACGACTTCTTTGTGACGGAACCCCTATTAGACATTCCGGTGTCTGTGTTCTTTGCGCTGGGGTTCATCTATGCCCTCACCAAGTTGAGACAGCCGGCGTACTTCCTGCTGGTGGCTATGCTCCTGCTAATCGTAGTTGTCGGCGTAGCCAGCGTTCCTAACGGGAACAGGGCTATTGGAGCGGTGGTGCCCGCAACCGTCCTAGCGGCTCTGATCCTGGTAGATTGGTGGCGCTGGCTGAGCAGCTCATACCCTCGCTACAGAAATCTGTTCCTAAGTGCGTTGGTGGGGGTTCTACTGTACTCAGGTTACGCCACCTATGACAGCTACCTTGGCCCGGACCGCAGAGTGCAGTGGGGGTTCTACCCGGAGGCCACCCAGGTGGGGAATTACATGCACCATATCGCAGCTGACTACGAGATTTACGCTGCAGCGGACAACTGGCCCAGGGACACCCTGACCTATCTCAGCTACCAGGGATGGGGTGACCCCTTTGAACGAGTGTATGAATACCACACGGATGCAACCCAGTTGCTGGGCATCCGGCCCGCCCTCAATGGCCGGGGAACTGCGTTCATCGTTGAAGCCACCCCGAAAAACACAACCGTCCTGGAGACCCTGGCGCTTTCGTTCCCTGATGCTGTTGTTCAGGAGATACACCATCCCGGCCGCCCCGGCGGGATTGTTGCTCACGCCTTGTTGATCCCGCCGACTCCTGGTCCGTAGAACTTCTTTGCTGCTCCGTGCTCGTAATCCGCCTGTTCCCGTCCGGAGTAACCGCGTAGCACATCCGGGCAAGCCTGGTGAGTGCCTTGGACGCCGTGGCCCTGACCCCCAACGATTACACTCTGCTGGCCGAGATGGCGGTGAACGCTGGAAGGACGCTGACCTACGACCACCTGCTGCAACGGCTTGATCGCATGGACAGCAGGGGAAATGCTGGTCGTTGCGCGAGATGATGAAGCGATTGTACGGCAAGCCGGAGTGTCGATGTCGACGACCCTGCCCACCTCTTCACCGTGCCAAAAGCAGGCTACCGCTTGGGACCGGCGGCGCAGGATGCGGATGTCTGAGACGGAACAACGCGCCGGTGTCCCAACCGGCCGAGCACCATGATCATGTCCGAGACCTTGGGCCGAGGCTCGCCTGGGACGAGCGCCGGTTCCGTCGAACTAGCAAATAGCAGCTGGAAAACGCAGTTGTGGGCGGGCAAGGGTAGATAGGCAGCAACTCTTAGCAGCGCAGCGAGAATCGGGGTGGTCAAGCAGACCTGGTAAATCAGGACCCTTCATCCTGCGGGGCACTCCAAATCTGTGTTCACATCAGCCAACTGACCGATAGCTGAGCCTACTTCCAAAGGATAAAAGTGACCTTTCGAACGCAGAATAGACATCCCTCGTACAGTGATTTCCTGCTAGGCCGCCAGTTGGGGAATTTGTTCGGCACCTGCTCATACTAACCTAGCCATCCGCTACAAGCAAACGGCACCAATCTCCGTTCTATACGGCCCGCACCGTCTCGCTCGCGCTCAACGCTTCGTCCAGGCTGAACTCCTCCAGGGAGACCGGCGCTCCGGTCCCGGCGTCGAAGACCACCACCCCCACCGGCGAAGTGTCCACCAGGGTCTTCAGGTCCGTCCTGGCCCAACGCTCCTCCCGGTTCCTGCGGGCGTTGGCGACGACCATCATGGGACCGGTGAGATTAACCGACGCGAGCTAAAGCGATGGGAGCACGATGAGGTCAAACGCCGATCAGCGCTTCAGCCCTGCGCAAGAGGGCCAGAAGGCGTCTGCTGGGCAGGATAGCGGGCGGAACCGCATGGGGGAATGATCTACGACGAGGCGCTGCGGCGAAATAATTGTCTATATTACTGGGGAAAACCAGTACCTTCCTTACAACAAAATGCAGGATGTTGCATGGTTATTGCAGAAAGTTCGTAGCTGGCGAGATCCTCTGAACGAGTTTTGAAGCATTTCAGCCACTTTGATAGAAAGGAAGGCCGGAGGTTTTGCCAATGTAGATACGAAATGGGTATTTCACCCAAGAAAGACCGAGAAAGGTGATATGGTCAGTGGAAGCACAGCATTCACCAAGTCCGATGATCATCTCAAGGACTGTGCTCGCCGTTCCCTTCCGAGATTTCAGAACAGAACTTGCCGAAAGGTGGCAAAGGACAGGAGGTTGAGAAACACTTGCAAATGAGCGCTGACAATGCACACCGATAGAGTGAGGAGCTGATCGCCAATGATGCTCTCCCGCCCCAAACTTGTCACTCGGCAACCCAGGTGCACTGTTGCGATGGAGAAAGGGAATGGTGGTGTGACGACACGGCGTGACAGTCCAGCCACTACCAATTGTGAAATGCCTCTCTACGCCTGGTTTGAAACGCCAGTCGCCCGAAGGTAGAACTAACGCCGCATCAGACAAGCCGCTGAAGGGGTTGGAAGCTGAGAATGGCAGGCAATCCTGCGGAGCAGAAAGCCCTGGCGGGTTATTCGGAGTTCGGAGAATTCTGGCTTAGGGGATGGCGCCTTACACCTAGGCTCTTCCTCCTACTTGGGACCAACCGAGCTCGAGAAGAATGCAAGCAGGGGCCGAAAGAACCGTTCAGTTTCCTTATGGCGTCCAGATTATCGGGCTACAGACAGACCACTTCTCAAAGAAGATTGTCCCCCAATAAAGGTCTCCAGGTCCCGCTGAGCAATCATGTCCTGCCTTATTCGGGCATCTGTGGAGCATTCACCAAAGCTTTGTTTGCGACGATGGTAAAGGCTGCAGCCGCCAAAGATGGGCTCAACTGATTAGGAAAGTCACCGTTGAACATACGCCTGATATGGGTGAGGGAATAACCTGTGGCCTCCTGAATCTCCGATAGGAGCAGCCATTCTCGCGAATTGCGGACTAGAGCAGCCATCTTTGACTCTGCCTTTTGTTGCCCAAGGGCGAATCCCACCGCAGCTCCCGTGACGTATAGCTTTTTCATTTCTGGAGAACAGCCCTCCGGCAGCGCCTCTATGGGCAGCGAAACGGTGATCTTGTGGCGGTTCTGTTTGCACATCACTACAGCCACCACCCGCCCCTGCATGGTCAGAAGGTAATCTGTGGGTTGCAGGGAATCAAGGCTAATGGATGTTGCAGGGTAGCAGCAAGCCCACTGCTTCTTTTGGTTGGACTTAGGCACGGCTCTTTGCCTCCTTTCAAGATTGGGATACTGGTCTGGCCATTAGCAACCTGCTCAGCACCGAGCAACCCATCAGCAAAGCACGAAAGATCTTTCCGCTCAGCCTTGCAAAGGCCGAGCTATTCGCCTCGGAAGCATTGTGGAGCGTATCGAAGGGGGACCCATCCAGCGAGCCCAGATTCCTTTAATACTCCCCCAGGAATAGCCCAACTTGCCAAGGTTGCTGGTGACCTCCCTCTCGCCGCAGGTCTCCTCTTTCATATCTTCAAGCCGGTTCAGATTGTTTCTGGCATATTTAGGTGTGCCAGTGATTGCTGAATGTGGAGGCTCCGAACCACCTGGAATGTGCGCCCTATGGCGGGAAGGTTGGCATAGTGGCATACGCAAAGCGCAAATGGAACCCGGCTGATGGTCTGGTCTGAAGCTAATGTGCAGTGGCTTGCGCAAAGCCTTCCCTTGGCTGACGGGATCGCATTGGAGGTTCCTTCAGTGAGGGGTGTCATCCGTGGCCCTGGGACGGGACGCCAGCCAGGCCTCGATTTCGGACAGCCACCAGCGCACAGCTCGGGCTCCTATCTTTATCTGTTTGGGGAAAGTCCCGTCCCGAATCCCACGATATATTTCGCTACGAGAGATAGTTGTCAGGTCCATAACTTCCTTGAGGCAAAGTAGACGGTCGCCACTCTCGTTACGCATGAAATACCCTCCGATAACGCTACTTGATCGGAGGGTACATCCGGGTTTGCCAAACAGTAAGGTGAAAAAATCGGTCTATTTTTTGTCTGAGCGTTCCTCCCCATGCTTGGTAAAGTACTCATGGTTCTTGATGATGGTCTCGACGGTCTCTGTGGCTACTTGTTTTGTCTCCGAGGATAACTCGTCGGCAATGAAATCTATAGCAGCTTCGCGACTACTTCCTGAAGCTTGAAGAATCGTGAAGCCCATAACAACGCGGTTGTCTCGGAATGTCTTTCGTGGTCGGCCACGTTTGGGAACATGTCCTCCTCTGGCAAACACGAGTATAACCCAATGATTCAGAACACAAGGAACCCGTTCCCTCTGATCCAAAAGGTGCTGTACAAACCCGCGCAGCACCTCCCAGACCCACGGTTCGTACTCGGTCCAGTTAATGTAAACAGCCAAGAACCTCACCCTGGTGGGCACCCCCGGATATCCCGGCATCGTCGCTTCTGGGGGGATGGTATTCCACAAATACAACAAATGATCGAGTTGCTTGTACTCTTCGACCCTGCCTTTCAATAGGCCCCTAACCATCTCCTTTATGGCATCTCTATCTTCCTTAACCATTCTTCAACTCCCTCTGGATTACATCGGTAATGTACTCTGCCCAAGCATCCATCAGTGCCCGTCTCTGATCAAACAGGTCGCTCCGAATATATGCAGCCTCGGTGCTGTTCCCCACATTGTGGGCCAGGGCGGCTTCAGCCACCGCCCATGCTGCCGATGTGCACTCAGCCGCCCAGGGTTCCGTTTGGTTGTAGTGTCTGGCGTATCCAGGCTCAAGTACGGTAACCGCTAGAAGCAAACGGAACCACACAGCACAGTATAGCCACCGCATATAACATGCACGTAAGAATCAACTCTTCTTCTGTAACACTTCTTGTAAAAATGACCTGAAACGCGGTACGACGACGCCCGAGTCCAGCCGGCGAGTAGGAGGGGAGACGGAATGGAGGGCCGGGCCGGAGCGGGGGCGCTGGAGTACCACACCACTGTCATTGACGTGGGCAGTGGAAGCCAATAAGAGGTACGAAGTTGAACGAGCAGCACCTGTTTGACGAGAGCGCACACAGTGAAAGGGCCTTCTGCGGGGCCGACAGCTCCATGTGTGGGCGCCTCTTGCGTTTGGGGAGTGTGCGACCGTGCACGCAGTCCCTGTTGCGTTTCAATAGAAGGGCGACGCGACCTCCGGGTTCCCGCGCCAGACGGCATCCAGCACTCCGGGATGTGTGCGTTGGTCAGGTGCGCAGCGTGGTGAAGGGTTCCGTTTGCTTCTAGCGGTTACCCGTACTTGAGCCTGGATACGCCAGACACTACAACCAAACAGAACCATTAAGTAAGGTCGGTATAGTGGCCCTTGTACGTGGGCTCACTATATCAAGGATTGCAGGGCCCCGGTTGCTCCCGGCGGCCCTATTAATTGTACCCGAGTGTTAGAAAGGTCGCCAGAGAGAACGCTTGTTCGTGACTCTGAACATCATCAGGCCGTGGGGTCCCTGCCCTGCTCTATCTGAGCACGTCGAAGGGCGATGGCATCGTTCAGAAGGTCGGAGTTGGCCCTTTCCAGAACCTCAATGTCCCCCCGAAGAATCGGGTCGGACATCTTGACCTTGTTCTCGGCACGGCGCTTGGCGGTCTGCCGGGGTGCCTGAATCCCGAACACGTAGTACCCAGCTCCCGCGACAGCTGCCACTACGACCACGATCAGCAACACTTCCATCATCGGACCTCCTTTCTCGGTTTGGTCAACGGTCAATCTTCCTGCATCCCACCGAGTCGCCATGGTGGAAGATGCACACATGCAAGGGGTCGGTTTCGGCCAGCACATCCGCCGGAAGCCAAGCCCCGGCCACTATCATGCCGTGAGCTCCCAGGTATCTGATAAGCCCGGTCGGGACCACATGAATCGTGACATACTCCCGGGTCCGCTTGCTGACCCGGTCAATGATGGCGATGGTGATGTTTGCGTACCTGTCGGTGCTGGTGAACAAGCGGCCGTCCTCATGGGCAACGTGCATGTAGAACTTCCCATCCTCAATGCGAGGCGGTTCCTTCCAGGAGGTCTCATCTGTGAAGTGCCGGTAAGCCAGCATAACGATCACACCCAAACCGATCGCTAAACCCATGCCAAGGGCAATCCGCAGAAGGGCTTTCGTGAAGTTGGCTAGCATCAGCATCCCCCTTTGCATGCTCAATCTTATGTAGCACTTTGCCGACCGGGGGACGGGCGCAAATAATCCCCTCTCTGACATTTCCAGTGTGAACAAATAGATAAAGGGAGATTGAAGAGGCGAGTGACGCACACACCCATAAATAACCCCCTTGATCGGAAGGCTGGCATACTCCGCTACAAGCTACCGCCTCGGCAATGATCAAGGGGGCAATGCCCGCCAATCTTCCCGGAATATGTTTCCCGTCCGATGCCGAGTTTGGTGCACTTGTAGCGGAGTGCACTGGGAGATTACCACAAATGGACACTGGGTGGATATACCATCCGGGATACTCCAGTCACAAGGAAGCACCGGAGAGATTCTCTCCGGTGCTTCAAGGGCCCAGTCGGGCGTCCCATCAGGTCAGCCTAGGGACTTTTGCACTTCTCTCGACGGTACCTGACCTGCCACAACACTATGGGTAGATGGGAGCTGAGTGCCGAATGTCTGACCGGAAGTGCGCTATCCAAGCTACAGACAGTCAAGTGATTTGCAAAGACAGTCTGCCCATCAGCGCAAAGTGGAAGCGTTGAGAGAGGTTATTTCTCAGACATACCATCTCCCCGAAAATCAACACCCTTAGGGGCCCTTGCGTATCCGAAGGCATGGTCAACCAGTGAATCAAGCACATCTAAAGGAAAGGACACAGCGATGGGAATCCTGGAAAGTGTATTCGCTTCTCCGAAGACACCGGCAAGTAGCCTTATCTGTCCAAGGCGCCGGCATGGTGTGCGGTCCCTAACGCTAACAGGGACGGATAAAGCCTAACCTCTAGGCCGTAGGTCTTCTACCTGCTACGTTGCCTCACTATTGCTGGTGGCCTGCATTTGCTAACTCTCGTGGCTGTCGAGAAAACAGGCCCAATCCTCCATCAACTTCCTGCGCCGGTCAAAATAGTCGGTCCGCCGGTATGCCAACTCGGCGGCGCTTCCTTCAACGTGAGCTAGTGCGTACTCGGCGATTTCTCGAGGTTGGTCTGAGCATTCAGCTGCCCAATCCCTGAACGCAGATCGGAGACCATGGGGTGTGCTCTGGATGTCATTCTCGCGAAGCAGCTTGGAAACTGTGCTATCGGACATGAGCTTACCACGGGCTGATGGGAATACCAGCCCAGCCCCGTCGCTCAGCTCTCTCGCCTGATGCAGCACATCTAGGGCGGCGCAGCTCAGAGGCACCCTGTGTTCAAGACCGTTCTTCATCTTTGATGCTGGGATGGTCCAGGTGGCGGCATTCAAGTCAAACTCATCCCAAGTTGCCAGTCGTGCTTCCCCGCTACGGCAAGCAGTAAACGCAATAAATTCAAAGGCCAGCTTTGTCGCGGGATGAGCGTCGGTAGACCTTACTTTAGTCATAGCCCTCGCTAGCTCAGCAAATGGCAATGCCTTGTAGTGGTTCTTGCGTCCGTGCTTTGGCAATGCTTTCAGGATCGCTCTATCAGCCGGGTTGTCTGCTCTATGGCCTTCGGCTTTCGCCCACTCCATGACCATGCTGATATGTTCCCGCACTTGCCTGCCTGTTTCGGGTTTCTCCACCCATACTGGTGCCAGCACCTCCATCACATGAGATGACCTAATATCGGAAACTAACGTATTTCCGAGCACCGGCATAGCGTAGGTTTGCAGAACGGACTTCCACCTCCTGGCGGTCTTGGGATTCTTCCAGCGCTGCGAACGCAGGGCGATCACATCGCTAACCGCCTTGGCGAATGTAGGAATAGTAACCACAGGTTTCCGTGGGTCTCCGCCCTCTGCAACCAGCTGGGCGTTCTCTATGGCCCTACCCCGTGCCAGTGCCAGGGAGACCTGAGGATAGCTGCCCAGTCCCAGGTTGGTGAGTTGACCACCGATGCGGAGTCTTTGGCCCCAGTTCTTACCTATCCTGCCGTTGGTCATCACCCAGACCCGGAGGTACAGGCCACAAGACCCGCGGCCATCTCCATAGCGTCCTGGGTCTGATATGGTCTTAACAAATGCTGCTGAGAGGATTTTGGGTCGTGGCATATATAACTTCCTGTATCACTATTTAGGAGAGATTACAGGACACGGCATGAATCGTCAAGACACCACAATATCTTCAGATTACCTATGAATACCTGGCTACACCGAGATTGTATGCTACGTTGTGGCCCTATCTGGCACACTAGAACGGAGCACATCGCCCGCTCCAATCTTCCCCAGTACCTGTGGTTTCCCCTCCGGCACCCCGCATCGCATCCCTTCTGTTCAATCCCATGAGCTGCGGAAGAGTAATGCCACACCGCCTCTGGGCTGGACTATACCCTGTGCTAATATACTGAAGAGTGAAGCAAATGGGACGATAGCCTGGGTCTTGGGGGCTCGCCAAATGTTGCTTCGGACGTTCCTGGTGCTTCATTCTGTAACATCGCCGGGGGATGTAGTGGCAGAGAAGCTGGGACAGATTCCTGAACGACTGCTGGGGCAGCTCTGGAAAGAGCGGGCCGCTAGGCAAGGTGCGTTCAGAAGCAAGAGCGGGCGACGGTACCGGGTGATATATCCGGGCCGCAGCAGCTCGGGAGCTGGGCCGGACTTCCGGGGCGCTGTGCTGGAAGAGGAAGGGGTTGGCCTCGTAACAGGAGATGTGGAGCTCCACCTGGATGAGAAAGACTGGCGCTCCCATGGCCACGGGACGGATCCCAGGTACAACGGTGTGGTTCTGCACGCGGTGGTGGAGGGCGAAGCCGGGACTACCACCCTACAGAACGGGAACCGGGTGCCCGTCATCACCCTGGCGGATATGCTCAATGGCGGGGGAGGAGAGAACCTTCCCTCCCGTCTTTGGGAGCTGCTTTCGCCGCACGGATATCCATGCCCCGGCACCCCTGGCGAGCTGGCGGAGATGCTTGGCTGTGCCGGGAATGCCTGGTTCGATGCAGCTGTGGATGGCTTCCGCGTCCTGCTTGATGCCGGCGAAGACCCGGAACAGGCCCTGTACTCGGGAATCATGGAGGCTATGGGCTACAGCCAGAACAGGCAGGGGTTCCTGGACCTTGCGCGGATAGTGCCCTACCGGAGTCTGAAGGGCCTCGCGACCGGCGGGGCAGGCAAAGATGGGGCCTCCTCTATTGCCCATACGCTGCTAAAGGCGGCCGGCCTTCAATACTCAAGTGCTGGGCGCGCAGGGGGCGACATACTGGGCGGAAGCCGGCGCCAGCTTAAGTGGAACACATTCCGGGTGAGGCCCTCGAACCACCCCCGGAACCGGATCCTGGGGGCTGCCCGCCTATTGGAAAGGTACCTAACTGGGGATTACGAGATGGCCGCAGGGGAAACTGCCTCGGATGGAGATACGACGGAGATGGGATGGGGAAAGGGGCTCCTCAGAGGACTTAGGGAGGTGCTGGAAGCCTCCTCCGATGATGATGCCCGGGGTTGCAAGAGCCTGCTGAATGGGCTGATGGTGGCTCCGTTGCAGTCCCCCAGCGTGGCAGGCCGGGGCGCCATCGGCAAGGGAAGGGCGGCGGATATCGCAGTAAACGTGGTGCTGCCCTTCTACGGAGCCCTGGGGGACGGGATGGGATGCGAATCCTTGGCGGACAGGTGTACCAGGATGTTCCGGGTATTCCCCAGGCTCCAGCCCAACGAGGTCACCCTGGAGATGGAGGAGCAGCTAAGCAGGCACCTGTCCACAAAAGAAGTAGAAGGGGTGTCGGAGATGCCTGGAAACAAGGCCCCCTCCTGCTTGAGGGGCGCCCGGGAGCAACAGGGCCTTCTTCACCTTCATCACTTGATCACTTCCCCTTCCGTTGTCCGGCGTTAGAGGGCCCTGCTTCACTCCAGTCGGCCACTGCCGGCATTGGGCTCTTCTTGAGCAAGGTGCGGCAGGGATGCTATAATCCGAGAGGGATGGGGATTCGTCTAGTGGTAGGACGGCAGACTCTGGATCTGCAAGCCGTGGTTCGAATCCACGATCCCCAGCCAAAGAAGGCCGGGAGACCGGCCAACCCGACGGTACCTCTTCATCGGGGCGCATTCGTCTAGTGGCCTAGGACACCGCCCTCTCAAGGCGGAGATCGCGGGTTCGAACCCCGCATGCGCCACCATCCCCGTCCCGCTCATGCTGAATCCAATACCCCTTGGACGATCTTGTCCTGAGGGAAGTGCGGTGCCAGCATACGACAGGCTTGCTGAGCCCCAGGCCATTCCCTGCTTTGCTAAACGGGATACCTGGGACCGCCGGATTCCTGCCCATTTCCTTCCCGGACTCAGCGATTCGCCGGTGGGAACAAACCGCGATCGGATTTCGTCCTAGTAGTTGAAAACTCAACGAATGGGCCAAAGGGGAGGATAGAGAAGATGAATGTCAGTCTGACCTCAACATTCACCCTGCTCGCCGGTTTGCTGATGTTCCTTTACACGGCGTGCGACAGCGCTCCGGCCGATACGAAACCGACTCCGACGGACCTCCCGCCGGTCGGTGCTACCTCCACAACATCCGCCACGCCCGAACCCACCCCGACAGATCCGGCGGCGTCCGACCCAGGCCGACAGGAACCCGACGTTGGAGACGCAGAAGCCCTCAGGGAAGCCCAAGCGGAGCTCAACAGACACAGAGCCCTGTGGACTTCCAGACGTTCCGACGATTACTCGTTCGTACTAACGCCCATCTGCTTTTGCCCTCAGAACTTGTTGGATCCGGTCACGGTCCTCGTCGAGGACGGAGTCGTCGCCGCAGTGACATACGTCGAATCGGGGAAAGCGCCTGAGCATGATGGATATGGTCGCTATGTGACCATCGACGAGCTGTTCGACAAGATCCGGGAAGCTATTGACGGCAAGGCTTCACAGATCAACGTTAGCTACGACCAGGAGGTCGGCTATCCGACAGAAGCCGAAATCGACTACGACTCCAGAATGGCAGACGAGGAGTACATCTTCACCGTTTCCGGCTATTCGTCGGCCGATGGGCAGGATCATGGTATCCGCCCCAATACTTCTGACAATTCAACCGCTGGAGAAGGCGTCAGCATCATGGAGGTGACTGTTGGGCCGGAGCTGCTGGACTGTGTTGGCGTGGGACCGAGAAAGTGCTTGGAAGTGGATGGCATGTTGTTCTATGAGGGCATAGATGGGTTCATGCACGAAGAGGGCCATACATACCGGTTGAAGATCGAACGATACGACGCATTTCCGGGGGAGGAAGAGCCCCCTCAGGACGCCTCCCGGTACGGATATCGGCTGATAAAGGTGATAAGCAAGACACCCCGTTAGGCATGCCGACCTCAGGCTCGGCATCCTACCCCGCGCCGGTGGAAGCCTATAGAGAGACAGCCGTTACGAAGTATCTCGCGCTGGGTAGTACGCAGCTTTGTCTCATCCGACCCGTCGCAACATCCTGCTTGGTCAGGTACAACCCGTACCGACAGAAAGCGCGAGGGCCCCAGTCCCCTCTACAAAGGGCCGTCTTGCCAAAGCCGGATCAGGTACTCTGGCGCAGCCGCTCCTGCTTTCCTGGCGCTGCTCCTGACTCAGTGCAAGACGTTCCGCCTGGAACTTCTACTTTCGGCAGACGAACAGGCCCCAGCCTAGCTCGTCTTTGTCGACGGCTGCCGCGGTCTCCACGTAGGCCTTGGCCAGCCACTCGAAGTGTTCGGCGGCGTCGGAGGTGTCGTTCTTGGGCGTCCGGTCGGCAAGGCACAGGTAGCTCTGCTTCAGGTGGGCAGACAAGTCCTGGGCCTCCAGCACCTCGAACCCTTGGTCTTTGAGGGCCTGCTGATAAGATTCAAAAGTGAACTCGGTGTCGAAGAGCAGCCTGTCATAAACGTAGGTCTGGGCTTCGGGCGTAATGTTCCTCTTGGGTCGGAGAAGATCGTCGAACACAAAGATTCCGCCATCGGCCAGGACCCGGTGGACCTCCTTAAGCACCATACGCTTGTCGGGCACATGGTAGATGACCGCCTGGCTCCAAACGTGGCTGAAGGATCCATCGGGGTAATGCAGGGCGGTGGCCGATGCCTTCTTGAACGCCATTCGCTTTTGGAAGTCAGGGTGCTGCCGGGCGAGCTCTTCCTGGGCATTGGCTATCCTAACCCCGCTCAGGTCGATGCCTGTTACCCTGGCGCCCGTTTCCCTGGCCAGCCACATGGCGACCGTCCCGTTGCCGCATCCCAGGTCCAGCACGTTGGACCCTTGATTGATGTCGCCCTTTTCGACCATCATCCTGTTGAGGTTCTCGCAAGCAGCCAGGAAATCGGTGTCCGCATCGTTGTCGAAGAGCCCCCAGTGGACCATGCCGTCCTCATCCCAGATGGAACGATAGATTACATCCTGTGCGTCGTAATAGGTTTCCGTCTCCATTTCCGTGAACCTGCTGGTCATTTCTGCTATTCCTCCTGTATGTAACGTATGGGCAGCCGTTGCCGGCCAACACCCCTGGACCCACCCTGTGGGGAAACTCCTGACGGTCAAGGGGGAAGGGCCATTGAGGGCCAGGGCATCCGGCTGCGCCTGGGAGCCGTTGGGCTAATGGGACCAGTCGTAGAAGGGCCAGGTAGCTGCCCTATGCAAGGAATGCACAAATAACGTCGGGTAAGACGTTATGCCCAAAGCCAGAGGGAAAGGCTTAAGGAGGGCCACACGCAAAGATGCGGAACAGCCTACGTTTGCCTTATGGGGGTGGGACTATGAGGGCAGAGGGATGCCGAAGCAGATTGGAGGAAAAGAAGCTAAGGTTCGCAGGGAAGAATATGGCGCCGTCGGTTCCGGCGCTCCAAGGAACTCTTGTAGGAGAGGACGCCTTCGGGTCTGATGGTACAGGCCAAGATGGTCACCTCCGTTCTACAGAGCATTCGCGCTGCTGAAAGTCTTCCCGGCCTTAACGGAGGTCTGGAGTGTAACAGAGCCTCCCAGGGTCGTCAAACCGACTGACTCACAAGCAACAAGCTGTAAGGGGCAGGTAGAATGGGTATGAGCAGGATACGGTTATGGTCCACAATAGCTACATAGATAGGTCGTGAAGAGAACAACCCGAAAGCAGACCGCCAGCCGGGCAGAGGCCGATGCATTCTGATGATCTGGAGCGGAGGGCCAAGGGGTTTCAGGGGAAGGGGGTCTATGGCATCAGGGAATAAGGTCAGCTACAGCGACACCACCATCGAGTACCAGGTGCGGCGCAGCAAGCGGCGCAAGAAGACGATCCAGATAAGCGTAGATGGTGGTCAGGTCAGGGTTGCGGCCCCCATGCGGACACCCAACAACGAGATCAAGGCTATCGTCCAGAAGCGCGCGCCCTGGATCCTGCGCCATATTGCCGATGCTGCGCTCGAAGTACCGCCAAGGAGGTTTGTGAGCGGAGAGACTTTGCCTTACCTGGGACGCGAAGTCCCCCTGGTGGTTGTAGACGCTGACGTTCCGCGCCCGAAGATCGGTCTTGACCTCTGGGGCTTCAGGCTCACAATTCCGGAAGCCCTGGGGGATGAGGAACGCTACGAATCCATTTGCGAGGTTGTGGTCCGTTGGTACCGGGAGCGGGCCGCTGAGCAGATGCAGTCCCTGGTGGAGCAATGGAGGCCTAGGCTGGGCACCGAGAAGGCGCCACGGGTGCTGGTCCGAGACCAGCGAAGGCGCTGGGGGAGCTGTGCCCCCGACGGGACCCTGCGCTTCAACTGGCGCGTTGTCATGCTGGAGACGGACTTGATCGAGTATGTGGCCGTTCATGAGGTGGCCCACCTGGTCCACCCCAACCACTCACCGAGCTTCTGGGGCTTGGTGAACGAGGTGATGCCCGATGCCCAGGACCGCCGGGCCCGGCTGGGGGAGGAAGGGCGCGTGCTTCCCCTCTGATGGCCTCTGAAGGGACCCGCCAGGAGCCAAAACCTGCATCGGTGTACCGAAGCCGGCGGCCTAGAAGGTGTCCGAGTCCTCCCCGATCCACTTCCTGAGCAGCTCGTTCAGGGTGCCGTCCTCCTTCATAGAGGCTATAGCCTTGTTGAACCGCTCCCGCAGGGGACTGCCCTCGCGGACTCCGATGCCGAGGCCCTGGTCCAGGGGCACCTTCGGGCCGACGATGACGACCCGTCCCTCTAGCTCGGTAAGCTTTTCCAATGCGTAGCCCCGGTCCACGAGAATGGCGTCGACATCCCCGGCGAAGAGGGCCTCCAGCGGCCCTCCGGGTTCGTCGAAGCCTACGTACTCCCTTCCCGTCGCTTGGAAGTAGTCCGAGTGGATAGTGTTCTCCATCGCCGCCACTATTCCCTGGGAGGCTTCGTCTCCAGCACCGGCCCGGGCTATGTACACCGAGGGGGATGGCGGATAGTAGGGGTCGGTGAAGTCGATGAGCTGGTCCCGCTCCGGGGTGATGGACATTCCGGCGACTATGGCATCGAACTCTTCGGCGCGCAGGTCCGGGATCATATCCTCCCACTCGTTGACGGTCCACTCGCATTGGAGGTCCGCCCTGCGACAGATCTCATCCCCCATCTCCCGCTCCAGGCCGTCGATCTCACCCGTGTCCTCATTGATGAAGTTGAAGGGATGGTAGGCCCCGTCGGTGGCAATCAGGATGCTGTCCGATTTGCAGGCCAGGGATAAGAAGGCGATGAAAGCCATTGCTCCCAAGGCGACCAGCAGCAGCCTGATTGACGTGGGAAAGGCCAATTCCAACTTCTTCATCGTGACCGTCCTTTAATACAGTTGGTTCTGTGATGAAGTATAATGCACGGCACTGGCGTGTTGAACGCCTGGAAGGGCCCCGACCATGGAGAGTTCACGGAGGTCTTGGCAAGAATGAGGAAGTTCATGGCGGTGTGGTTAGGTGTAGCTGCCCTGATTCTGTGGTCTGCGGCTTGCGGAGGCGAAGCCGCTGCGCCAACCCCAACGGAAAGCGTCGAGGTATCGCCGACACCTACCGTTGCTACGCCTGAGCCCGAAGCCACCTCCACTATAGATTCGGAAGTGCCGGAGGTGACTGCGACGTCGGTCCCGATGCCCGAATCTTCTGGAACGGAGCTTGCACTCAACCCGACTGCTGTGTCGGACATGCCGCAAGAGGTGGCCCCCACTACAGCCACCGTAGTGACAGAGCCTCCGGCAACTACTGATTCCCGGCAAGCCACGGCAGCCCCGCCTCCAGCGACGGACCCACCGGAGGAGCCTCCAACTGCAACGTCAGCGCCCTCTCCAACCAACACAGCTACCGCGGTCCCGCCTCCCACAGCCACTCCCACCCTGGAGCCCACACCCGACATTCCCGTCGGCTCCAACGTAGGCAACCGGGCCCCGGAATTTACCCTGACCCTCACCGAAGGCCGCACCCTTACCTCGGAGGACTTGCGGGAACAGGGGCAGCCCTTTCTGCTCTTCTTCCACTCGGTCCATTGACCGACCTGCCGCGTTGAGTTGCAACGCATAACTCAGGTGTACCCAAGCTTCCAGGATTCCGTGGGCCTCTATATTGTGGGCGCTAACTTTTCCGAGACCCTCGACAGGCTGATCAGCAACCAGAACAGGGAGGGCTATCCCGGAGAGGTCGCCGAGCCTTCCAGGAACATGCTGGAGGACTTTCGAGTGCTTAAGCAGTCAACAAAGGTGGGCATCGATGGAAGCTGGGGTATAGTCTACCGGGCCGGCTTCGGTGATGTCGGCGCCGGTGGGTGGCAGGGTGTCTTCGAAGACCTGGCTTCCGGCGCCTCCTAGGGCACCTGGGGCCCTCGTCTCCCTCAGCGTTCAGGCCATGCAGCCTCGTTGTGACCCAGTGGTACCGCGGGCCGCGCCCAGCGGGGCGGTGTCTCCGACAGCTTCAGAACCGGCGCGAGATGCCTCAGACGGCCTGTGGGAGTCTCGCTCACCATGGTCCAACCCTCTATCTCTTCGGGGCTGAACTCCTCCGGCACATCGGAGACCTCGCTATCGGGCACTTGGCCCCGTCCCACAAGCCATCGCCCTGTCTGGGCCAGGGATGCCCGTACCAGCCAGCTTCCTCCCTCCCGCGCCCGCCGGGCAAGGGCGACCATGGCGCCAAAGGCCATCAGGTATCCGGTCAGGTAGTCGATGGCAGAGACGGGATAGAACTGGGGCCCGGGCCCGTTTTCCGGGAAGAGGTCTCCCTGGCGGCCGGCTATTCCGCTGACGGCCTGCACCACGGTGTCGAATCCCCTGCGATTTGCCCAGGGCCCGGCATGGCCAAAGGCCGAAAGGGAGATGTAGATGATCCCTGGTCGCAGCTCGGCCAGCTCCTGGGGAGACAGCCCGCGGCCCGCCAGGGTACCGGGGCGGTAGCTCTGGGAGAACACATCACCGCTCTTCACCAAGCCCCGCAGCGTGTCCAGGTTTTGCTGCTCCCGCAGGTCCAGGTGGGCCGATAGCTTGCCGTGGCCGGTGTCGAACTCCTGGTACCCTATGTTTGGCAGGTGAGGCGCGGTGATCTTGAGTACGTCCGCGCCGTGCTCAGCCAGGGTGCGGGCGCAGGTAGGCCCGGCGAGAACCCTGGTCAGGTCCAGGACCTTGATGCCTGACAAGGGACGGTCCCCTTCGGGGAGAGGCTCGGCGGGGCTGTCGCCGATTTTGACTATCTCCATTATGGGCAGGGAAGCTACAGCGGCGGCCTGGGGGTGGTGGGCCCATTCATCTATGGTACGCACCATGCCGCCGGCCCCATTTGCGGCGATAATCGCCTCCTCCAACTCCAGTGCATCCCACTGAGCCACCGCGGAGGCGACGGCCTCCCGGTCCTCGGGCACACCCAGCACGCTGAGGGCGGCGGCCCGGTGGTTGGGGAAGTTGCAGTGGAGGTAGCTCCAGCGACCTCCCTTGGCTGGGTAGAACCCCATGATGGGGTTGCGGTCCGTGCGAACCTGGGCGTCTTCCATCTTCATGTAGTGGCCGCTTCGCAGGGAAGCGGTGGCTTGGCGGCTCTCGACGGAGACCTTCTGCCGGCGTCCCGTGCGCAGCTCCCACAGGTCGGACACAGCCAATCCCCCGGCGGCCAGGGCGGCTGTTGCGGCTTCGCCGATGCGAAAGGGAGTGGGCAGGATGGGGTCGTGGGGGCCGGTGATCTGGACATTGTCGAGATGGGCTTCTGCGCCGGGAATGAGGGGCAGCAGGGTGCCAAAAGCATCGTGGTTCATGATGATGGTCCCTTCCAGAGTGATCGGACCTCTTTGGCCGTTGGGGCAATTATACCCAAAACGGCCCCGCGTGATGTGATAACCTGTAGCAAGGGGGAACACCATGAGGCTTGGCCGACCGATTGAGGTGACTGACGGCGTGTTCCAGATTCGCGCGCTGGGTGCCAGGGTGACCGTCCTGGTGGAAAATGGGGCGGCCATACTGGTGGATACCGGGTTGTGGGGAAGCCAGGGCCTTATCATGAGCGGCCTTGAGTCCTTGGGGCTTTCGAGGGAGAAGCTGAGAATGATGGTGGTGACCCACGCCCACCCGGACCACTCAGGCGGCCTCGGTGGCCTGGTTGGGGACGCGGGGATACCTGTGGGCGCGCACAAGCTGGAAGCAGACATCATCGAAGGTCGTGCGCCCCCTCCAAGCCCCTTACAGAACCCTCTGCTGGGTAGGATCACCCAACCGGGATTCAGGAAGCTCCTGGGATGCCCTGTCCCGGTGAGTGAGCGACTGGAGGATGGCGATGTCATCCCCTTTGGCACCGAGGTGCGGGTGGTGCACCTGCCCGGTCATACCGGGGGCAGCATCGGCATCCATCTGCCCCGAAAAAGGACGGTTATAGTGGGAGACGCCCTCCAATACAAGCTGGGCCGCAGGCTCAGCCCTCCAGCAGCGTCGGTCACCCAGGACCCTGAGAAAGCCATATCATCCCTCGAAGAGCTCTCCGGAATGGATTTCGACACTATATGCTTTAGCCACTTTCCTCCCATGCGTAACGGAGGGGCTGCAGCCCTTAGGGACCTGCTGCGACAGCAGACCCCATGTGGACGCGTCACTGCGAGGGGAAAGCCGGCATGAATGTGACTGCCTCACATAGCTCTTCAATTGGCGACACCATCCCCGCCTTTCTGGAGAAGGCTATCGAGAAACACGGACGCCGGGATGCGCTGCTGTTCAAGCCTGCCTTTCGCTACAGGAGGTGGAGCTATTCTCAGCTTGGGGCCCAGTCGGGACAGGTCGCCACCCTCCTGCAGCAGCGTGGACTGAAGAAGGGCGACCAGGTGGTCCTCTGGGGGCCCAACTGCCCCCAGTGGGTGCTGG
This sequence comes from Dehalococcoidia bacterium, assembly GCA_965116325.1. Lineage (GTDB taxonomy): Bacteria > Chloroflexota > Dehalococcoidia > Lucifugimonadales > JAGWBF01 > JAGWBF01. The sequence goes on from OZ220675.1 coordinate 68,424, forward strand.
CCTTCCTTGGCTGTATCAAGGCCGGGGTAGTCGTCGTGCCCCTGGACCTGCGCAGCGCTCCCGACTACGTAGAAAGGGTCATCTCCCGCATAGAGCCGAAGCTGGCGTTCACATCCCGGGCCACACCCAAGGATGGGGTGGTGTTGGGTGTCCCGGAAATCGGCTTCGAAGAGCTGGAAGCCCTCATCCAAGGCCTGCCCCAGCCGGAGGAAGTGGATATAACCCCCGACGACCTGGCCGAGATCATGTTCACCTCCGGTACGACGGGCGACCCGAAGGGCGTAATGCTCACCCATCGGAACCTGCTGGCCAACATCTACGGCGTGTGCCAGTACATCACCTGCAGTCCTTCCAGCCGCCTGCTGTCCATCCTCCCCCTCAGCCATATGTATGAGCAGATGGGCGGCCTGTTCATAGCGCTGCACTACGGGGCCAGCGTCACCTATCCGACCAGTCGGCAGCCCACCATCCTGGCCCGGACCATGCGTGATCGAAGGGTCACCATCCTCCTCCTGGTCCCCCAAGCCCTGGAGCTCCTGATGAATGGAATCGAGAGGGAGGTCAAGAGGACTGGGAAGGAAGCCCTGTGGAACAGGCTCCTGAAGGTCGCTGAAGCTATGCCTTTCCCCATGAGACGCATCCTGTTTCGAAGGGTGCACAAGCAGTTTGGCGGGAAGCTGGACTTCATAGTTTCCGGTGGCGCGGCCCTCGACCCGGACCTGGGGCGCAAGTGGGAGGCTCTGGGAATAAAGATCGTGCAGGGGTACGGAACTACCGAGGCTGCGCCAGTCATCAGCAATCACAGCTTGAGCGAGCGGCGTCTCGACTCGGCGGGACGTCCCCTCCCGAATGTGGAGCTGAAGATCAGCGGTGAAGGGGAAATCCTGGTCCGGGGAGAGAACATCACGCCGGGGTACTGGCGGGCGCCCCAGGAGACGGAGGCGACCTTCGAAGACGACTGGTACAAGACGGGAGACCTGGGGTTCCTGGATGATGAGGGATTCCTTCACATCCAGGGACGCAAGAAGGACATGATCGTGCTCTCCAGCGGTCAGAACATCTTCCCCGAGGACATACAGGGAGTGCTGTCCAAGCATCCCAAGGTGACCGAGGCGGCCGTGGTGGGGCTGGAAAAGGGTTCGTCGGTGGAGGTGCACGCGGCCCTTATCCTGGAGGATGCGAACGCGGCCGAGGAGGTGGTCTCCTGGGCCAATGGACAGCTTGCCGAGCAGCAGCGAATAAGGGGCTTCACCATCTGGCCGGAGGAGGACTTTCCCCGCACCCACACCATGAAGGTGAAGAAGGGCATCGTACTGGATACCATCATGGGCAGAATACAATCCCAAGGCCCCACGGAGCAGGCCCCGGCGGGCCGACCCGGAGGCCCTGGTCGGACCCTGGTTGACGTCCTTGCCGAGGTGAGCAAGCGGGGGGCCGAGGAGGTGCACGACGCCTCGACCCTGGGAGGCGACCTGGATTTGGACTCCCTGGGCCGGGTGGAGCTGCTTTCCGCTATAGAAGTGGAGCTGGGTGTTTACCTGGATGAGAGCCAGCTAGGACCCGACATGAGCGTGTCAGAGCTGGCGTCCCTGGTCGAAGAGGGCTCCAAGAACCCGCCAATGATGAGCTTCCCCAGCTGGGGAATGCGTTGGTGGTGCCGAATGCTCCGGGGCTTCCTGCAGCGCGCGGTAATTTTCCCGGTTGTCAGCCTTCCCTACTCCCTGAAGGTGCTGGGGCGTGAGAACTTGGATGGAATCACCGGGCCTGTGCTGTTCGCTTCCAACCACAACCTGGGCTTGGACAACCCGCTGATAATCAAGGCCATCCCCCTGAAGTGGCGCAGGCGGATGGCGGTGGCCGGGGCTGCCGACCTGTGGAGGAACCCGGTGTGGTGGATAGTGAATCCCCTGCTGGGCAACGCCTTCCCCCTCGCCAAGGAGGGGTCGGTTAAGCCGAGCCTGGAAAATATGGGCAAGATCATGGACAACGGGTGGTCGGTGCTGATCTACCCCGAGGGTGAGCTTACCTTGGGAGGACCCATCAAACCCTTCATGAACGGCACGGGCTTGGTGGCGGTGGAGGGAGGTATCCCCGTGGTGCCCCTTCGGCTGCACATCCGCGAACTTGGAGCCCCCGCCCGCTTCCCCTTACTGCGACGCGGCAAGGTCGAGGTGCGCTTGGGCGAGCCTCTGTCCTTCCCGCCGGGAACGGACTACCAGGCAGCAACCTCTGCCATCGAGGGAGCGGTCAGGTCCCTTTAGACCTGGCAGAGGATCTGCCCTGAGGGTGTCCCGCAGCTAGAAGACTACTACGGACCTCAGCACTTCGCCCCTCTGCATCTTGGCGAAGGCCTCTTCCACTCCCTCAAGTGGAATGGTCTCGGACACGAACCCGTCCAGATCCAGGCGTTCCTGGAGGTACAGGTCGATGATCTCCGGGAAGTCCCTGGTGGGCAGGCAGTCGCCGTACCAGGATGACTTCAGCGCTCCGCCTCGTCCGAACACCTCCAGCAGGGGCAGATCTATCCTCATCTCGGGATTTGGCACTCCCACCAGGACTACCGTGCCGGCATGGTCGCGGGCGTAGAAGGCCTGCCGGTAGGTCTCGGGTATGCCGACGGCGTCGATGCAGACGTTGGCCCCGTTGCCACCGGTCAGCTCCCTGATCGCCTCCACCGGATCGCCGGCGGTAGCGTCGATGGTGTGGGTCGCCCCGAAGGCTTTAGCTTGGGGAAGCTTCCGGGCATCTATATCTACGCCGATGATGGTGTGGGCTCCCGCCAGCTTGGCTCCCGCAATAGCGGCATCTCCCACGCCTCCGCAGCCGAAGACCGCCACCGAGTCGCCGCGGCCCACAGCCCCCGTATTCAGCGCAGCCCCAAGGCCTGCCATGATGCCGCACCCCACCAGGCCGGCGGCTTCGGGCCGGGCGCGGGGGTCCACCTTGACAGCTTGGTCGGCGTGCACCAAGCTCAGCTCGGTGAATGCCCCGATGCCGAGGGCGTTGGACAGGACGGTCCCGTCCTCCAGGGTCATGGGCTGGCTGGCGTTCCGGCTGGCGAAACAGTACCAGGGCCTGCCCCGCAGGCATGAGCGGCAGGTGCCGCAGGGGGCGCGCCACGCCAAGATGACGTAGTCCCCGACAGCAACGTTCTCCACCCCGGGGCCCACGCTCTCCACTATTCCGGCAGCTTCGTGTCCCAGAAGGATGGGATAGTCGTTGGTGATAGCCCCTTCCCGGTAATGGAGGTCGGTGTGGCAGACCCCACAGGCCTGCACCTGCACTCGAGCTTCTCCTGGGCCGGGATCAGGCACGCTGATGGATTGAATGCCAACGGCAGCTCCCTTTGAGCTGGAGACTACCCCTTTGACCTGCTCCATATGCACTCCTGGATGATGGCACGCTTCTAGGCGGGCGTCAGGTATTTGTAATGGTCGCCCTTGGAGATGGGGGCCAAGTCAGAGGCGGCGCAATACCAGCTGTCCCCGCCGTCGTCGCTGCACCAGACCTCCCCGGCGGCAGTGGCGCTGAAAAGGGAGAAACCCTCTCCCCAGTCTTCCAATGCCATAGCTTCGAAGGCGGACTGCATGTCGTCGGGCACCCCTGCCGTAACCGTGCTCCAGGTGCGTCCGCCGTCGGCGCTGCGGGATATCTTGGACCCGGCGTAGTGGGTTGCCCTCCAGCCGCCCGGGTCCTGCCGTGACGCCCCGACGAACATGACCTCCGGTTGTCTCGGGTGCATCACCAGCACATCGGGGTAGCCACCGATGGGGTCCTGCCGGGTGGTCCAGTGCTCCCATGAGTCCCCGCCGTTGGAGGTGACGTACATACCGTCGCCGCCGGTCACGTAAATGCGGTCTGGGTCGTCGGGGCTTATCAGGGTGCGGTGCACATCGTCGTCCATGCCCCGCATCACATCGAAGGTTTCGCCAAAGTCGGTGCTCTTGAGCAGGCCTCCCTGCTCGATGCTGACGAACATGGTCTTGGGATCGTCGGGATGAAAATTGATGTGCTTGGTGTGGGCGATGTGGGGAGGGGCCGGGAAGCACCAGCCGGACATGTCCACGGAGCGCATAGCCTCCATCTCACTCCAGGTGAAGCCCAGGTCGTCGCTGAAGAACAGGTGGGCCGGCTCGGTCCCGGCGAATAAGCGTACGCCGCCTTCATGGTGGGACCAGGACAAGCTGTAAATGTCATCCAGGGTCAGGCCCTGCTCCCGCAGCTCCCAGGTGTATCCGCCGTCCATGCTCGCGTGGACCGAACCCCTGGTAGCTCCCGCGAAGATGGTCCCGGAGGTGGGTTCGACCATCAAAGCGTGGATGTGCTTATGGACCAAGCCCCGATGGGCAGTGCGCCAAGGGCCGCCCAAGCCGTCCCTCTCCAGGATCGCCACACCTTCTATTGTGCCTACCAGGAGCTGGCTGGAGGGGGCCGGCGAAGAGTATATCGTGGGTCCACCGTGGGATAGGGCGATAGTCATGCTGTCCTCCTGTCTCGACCTCTCACTAGCTGGCTTCGCCAGCTAGTGAGGCTGGCAAGGTATGTCCCAGCGGGCTAGCCCAAGCGCAGGAAGTCGGCCGCATTGTCGTACATATGCTTCTGCAGCGCGCTGTGGCTGTAGTCCTTCCAGAAGTCCCATTCGATGACCTCTTTGGCGGTCTCGGGGAACCAGGACTGCCCGTGGGGGTAGTCGGACTGGTGCATCAGGCTGTCCTCGCCCAGGATGTCGATGCACGCCTTGGTCATGGCGGGCCCTTCGAAGGGTTCTGCCGCGCAGCGGAAGCGCCCCATCTGTACATACTCGATGGGCGTGTATTTCAGGTCTGGGGTCACCCCGGAAACGTAGCTCTTGTTGAATCCCAGCCGGATGACCCAGTTGGGCAGCCATCCGTGACCCACCTCGGACACGCCGGCGCGAAACTTGGGATACCGGTCAAATATCCCTGAGAGTATGAGGTAGGAGCAGAGCCGGGCGGCGCCCCACGGGTGGGCGGCAGTCCTGGCTACGACGGTGTTGCCCCAGATGTCCTTGTACCCTGGGAAGTAGGGAGGCTCCATGAAGAAGCTGTGGTGCACCAGCGGCAGGTCCAAGTCATTCATGGTCGCCCACACCGGCTCCAGGGACGGGTCGTCAACGGGCAAACCTTCCTTCAGGTGCACCCACACAGCGGAGACCCACTTTTCGTTGGCCCACCGTTTGATCTCGGAGACGGTCCACTCCGGGTCCATGCCGGGGACCTGGAGGCAGCCGGTGAGCCGGTCGGGGGCTATGGAGCAGTACTCCTTCATGTAGTGATGGAAACCGCGGTAGAGCCCTTCCGCCAGGGTAACGTCATCCAGGCCGGTCACCGTGGAAGCTTGGCCTCCGCCGGGGAACATGAAGTCGATGTCCCGGCCTTCCAAGTCCATATCTATGAGGCGGCCTTCCACATCCTCCAGCTCCACCATGGGGTGGGCCTTGGCTCGGTGCATGTTGACCGTCCGGCCGTCCAGGGCGCCGCGTCCTCCCAGGGTCGCGGCATCATCCTCGGAAGTGGGCGCCGTGCCCGGGAAGCGGTCGAATGGAATCGCTCCCATGCTGATGTCGGTAGCGGTGCTGCCGTCTCTCAGGGTCCTGCTCTTGTGGTAGGGCTTGAACTCTTCCATTCGGGGTCTGAAGCTCGGCTCCACGTACTTGGACAGGATCTCCAAAGAGGGTCGTACATGGGTATCCATGTCAATTATCTTGATGCCATCTCGCATGGTGTACCTCCCACGGGACGCTTTTCTGGCTTCTGGCCGTCAGGCAGCTTAAAACCTCAATTATCCGGGCCCGGTGGTTTCGGTTAGTCGGTCCCGGCGCCCACCAGGCCCGCTTCCGATGTAACCGGCACGTTAAGGTACCTGTCAAACCAGGCGAGCACCTTCTCCCACCCGTCCACTGCCGCCGGCTGGCGATAGCTCGGGCGGTCAACCGCGAAGAACCCATGCCCAGCGTTGGGGTACATGTGGAACTCGTAGGTCTTGCCCAGGCGTTTGAGCTCGGCTTCAGTCTCGGCCACCGCCTCAGGCGATGGCCGGGCATCTTCATCGCCGAACAGGCCAAGAAGGGGGCAATCGATGCCGGATGTGAGGTCTATGGGGGCTACGGGCTGCCGTTCGCTGATCTCCTGCTCGGATCTGACCACTCCGCCGCCCCAGCAATCGACGGCGGCGGAGATGCCGTCCAGGGTGCAGGCTGCCAGGTAGGTCTGGCGTCCGCCCGAGCAGAAGCCGATGACGCCGATGCGCCCGTTTACATAAGGCAGGGAGCGCAGGTAGTCCATAGCTCCCGACACATCGCCCATGCACCGGGCGTCGGGCATTCCGCCCTCTTCCCGCACATAGGCGGACACATCGGCATCGCTGGCGTCGGTCCCTACCACCTGTCGCTGAAGATAGTGGAAGTCGGGAGAGATCGTCACATAGCCGTTGACCGCCAGCTTCCGGGCCATCTCCTTGGAGGCTTGGTCCCAACCCGGCATATGATGTATCAGCACCACCGCCCCGTAGGGGCCGGGACCCATGGGGCGGGCCAGGTATCCGTCGATCTGGACACCTTCATGCCCGTTGAACCGTACTGTTTCAGCAATCATGCTCTCGTACTGTGCCATCGCTACCTCCTGTGTTCGTTCTTGTAGGTCGAACCCAACAAGGGTGGTCCTCTCTTGTTAACAGGTCTAGCTGACCGGGGGCCGCATATGACTCCACGGACGTACCGCCTCAAAGGCCGCCGATGCCGCCAGCACAGTCGCTTCGTCCTTGGGACGCCCGATGATGTGCAGGCCTATGGGCATCCCGTCGGATGAGAATCCGCATGGGATGCTGGCTGCCGGTTGGCCCGTCAGGTTGAAGATGATGTTGAAGGGGTTGAACCCCCAGTCGGCCCCCACGCTCATCCCGCCGATGTTGTCGGGATATTGCTCGATGGGGAAGGCCGGCACCGCCATGGTCGGAGTCATGAGCAGGTCGTAGGTCTCCATGAGCACGGTTATCTGGTGGCGAATCTCCTCCAGCAGGCGCATGGACTGGGCGTACTCCAGGCCGGTGACCGTCCCTCCACGACCAAGGCGGCCCCTGGCGTAGTTGGTCAGCTTCTCGGGCTGCTCTTCCAGCAGGTGCCCGTAGGCTGCGTAGGAGTTGGCGGAGGTGATGCGGCTCAGCCGGGTGACGGGCTGCTCCATGCTGATCCCAGGCTCGTCCACCGACGCTCCCAGCTCCTCGAAGATACGGGCTGCGCCGGACGCGGCGGAGGCAACCTCCGGGTCCACACCGGCATAGCCAAGGTCGGTGCTCCAGGCGATGCGGAGGCCTGACACCCCGGAGTCCAGGGCGGCCACGAAATCGGGAGGGGTCTCCCTAATCATGTTGGCATCCCGGTCGTCGGGACCCGCCAGGACCTGGAGCAGCACAGCGGCGTCCCGCACGTTGGTGGTCATGGGGCCGCTCTGGGCTACCAGGTTGGGGGACGGACGCCCCAGCCCTCCGAAACGAGGTACCCGGCCCAGGTTGGGCTTGATCCCGTAGGTCCCACAGAAGCTGGAGGGAATGCGGATGGACCCGCCGGCGTCGGTGGCTGTAGCCAGGGGGCACAGCCCCGCAGCTACCGCAGCCCCGGCGCCTCCGCTGGAGCCTCCCGCCGTCCGTTCGGTGCTCCAGGGGTTCCTGCAGGCATCGCCCAGCAGGTTCTCCGTTGTGCCCCGCATTCCGAATTCTGGGGTGTTGGTCTTGCCCAGGATGATGGCCCCCGAGGCCTTCACCCGCTCCACCACCCCCGAGTCGTGGCTGGGAACGTGGTCTTTGTAGATGAGGGAGCCCAGGGTGGAACGGATGCCCGAGGTCATCTCCAGGTCCTTGACCGAGATGGGGACGCCGTGGAGGGGGCCCTTTACCTGCCCGGCGGCAAGCTCTGCTTCAGCCGTTTTCGCCGATGCCATAGCCTCATCGCCGGCGACGGTCAGGTAGGCATTCAACTGGGGATTGAGGGCTTCGATACGCCTGAGGAAGTGCTCGGTCAGCTCGACGGGAGAGACGACCTTGCTTCTAAGCTGGGAGGCCAGTTCATGGGCTGGGGTGTTGGTCCAATCAGCCATAGCACAGCGCTCCTAGTGATGTTCAGGTACTGCGGCCCATTCTATCCCACGTCTCAATATAGGGCAACCGCGCCCACTATCGGCTCCCGTTAGCCTGGTACTCCTTTATGGCGGGTATCACCTCTTGCCCCAGGAGGTCGATGCACCGGGAAGCCGAATCGTGGGACATGGGGCCTTCCCGTCCCCAGATTACGAGGCTGGCCGGATCGACCACATCCACGATGTCTTTCAGCTTGCGGACCACCGTGTCGGGGCTGCCTGTGACGATCTGGTAGGTGGCGTGGGCCTCGTCGTAGCGGATGCCCCCCGTCGTCACCGCCCTGGCGGAATCCCTGGCCGCCTCCTGGGGACTGGCGGCGGCTGTCCGGCTCATGTGTCCAGGGGGCGCCTGCCAGTGGCGGGGGGCCACCCCAAAGGAGGTGCCGAGCTGCCAGTAGAACTTCTTGCCTTCCTCGTAGGCCGCCTCGTCGCTGTCTGCCACGAAGGCGCGGACAGCATAGCCCCGGTGTTCCGGGCCGTCCTCGTAGCCTGTCTCTGAAGCGGCCTTGTGGTAAATGTCGTAGATGCCCTTGGCCAGCTCCAGGGGTGGGGCAAGGGCGATGTATGGGTACTCGTGCTGGGCGGCGAACTCGATTGTCTCTGGGCTGGAGACGCCGGGGATCCAGATGGGCGGATGGGGCTTCTGCATGGGAAGTACCCAGGGGTTGACCACCCGCAGGTTGTAGTGCTTGCCCTCCCATCGGAAGGGTCCGGGCGTGGTCCACGCCTTGATGATCAGGTCGTGGGCTTCCTCGAATCGCTCCCGGTTGTGCACCGGATTTATGTTGGTCGCCAGCGTCTCCTGGCCGACCCCGCGGACGAAGCCCGATATGACCCGGCCGCCGGAAATGACATCGACGATGGCCAGCTCCTCGGCGACCCGCACCGGGTTCTCGTGGATGGGGAGCACGTTGCCCAGGAAGACTATCTTGCCCTTGGGCAGGGATTTGGCCAGCATTCCGCCGATGACGTTGATGGACGCCATCATGGACAGGGGATTGTTGTGGTGCTCGTTGATCATCACCCCGTCGAAGCCCGACTCCACAGCCTGCTGGTGCTCCTCGAAGTACATGTCGTAGAGCTGCTTCGCCTTTTCGGGAACGAAGTTCTCGTTGGGTAGCATGAGGCTGGTGTAGCCGTAGCTGGCGGCCACCTCCTGGGAGTAGGCGGTGTACCCCATCTCGGTGAAGAAGAAGACCTCTTTTACCATGCATATCCTCCGGGGGAAGGACCGACGGCTTTGGGGCGATTATAGTTGTCGCCCGATGTATCGACAATGCTGGGCCATGGCATACAAACGGCCATGGTGAGGGCAGAGGGCATCAGGGTTTACACCTGTCTAGGTCTGCACTATGATGCTCGCCGGAGGTGGCTATGCAGAACTCTGGTTCATCATCTCCTAGCTGGATGACCATTGACCAGGTTGCGGTGGGGCATACTGCCATTGGCCTCGTTGCCGCAGGCGCCTGGAACTCCATTGGACTGGTGGCGATAAGCTTTCTGAACGCCATGGGCTTGGTGACCATAGGCCCAATCAACTCGATGGGGTTTGTGGCCATTGGCGGTGTGAACGCTATGGGAGTGTTGGCAATCGGAGGCGTTAACGCGGTCGGCCTTGTGGCCGTCGGGGGACTCAATGCCACGGGACTGATTGCCATCGGGCCCGGAAACACGAGAAGCGCGTTTCCGCTCCAGTAGCGCGTACCTTGACTGGGATGCCTCGGTTGGGGGAGCGACCCGCCGGGGTTTGGCCACTCTATTCAGAGGTGAAACTATGGTAAGCCAGCCGGGCAAGCTCACTCCCCATGCTGTACTGGGGGAGATGCTGAAGAACGAGGTAACCCATGTTGTGTGCCTCCCGGACAGCGAGACCAACTGGCTGTATATGCTCATGGAGAAGGAGCCCAGCCTGGACCTGGTCCGCGTCGCTCGGGAAGGGCAGGCTATCTCCACCGCCTCAGGCATCTCCGTGGGCGGCAAGAAGCCCGTAGTGCTGATCCAGAACACCGGTCTCATGGAGAGCGGCGACTCCATCAGGGGCTGGGCCATGGGTCTTAACCGCCCCCTGGTGCTCATCGTCGGCTACCGGGGATGGACGCGGAAGGGCGTCACGCCAGACACCGCCGCCGTCTATACTGAGCGGTTCCTCAACGCTTTCAACATCGACTACTACCTGGTCGAGTCCGATGACGACGTGTCCCGCATCTCCCTGGCATTCGACGATGCTAAGAAAAAGAACCAGCCCGTGGCTGTGCTGATCGGCGTGGAGTACGAGGGCTGATCAGCCGGGGCTTGGCGGGGTGATGCTCATGACTAACGGGAGGCCAAGATGATCGATACTGCTGACATGCTCAGGGTGTTTGCCCAGTACCGGGGCAACTCCATCGTGATCCCCGGAAGGGGTGGACGCCACTGGGTGACGATGAGCGACCAGCCGAGCCGGGACCTTCCCCTGAGGGACCCAGCCATGGGGGGGCATGCATCCTTCGCCTTTGGCATGGCCCTGGCCCTGCCTCAAGAGAAGGTTGTTTTGTTCGACTCCGAGGGAGACATCATCATGAACATGGGCGCCCTCACCACCATTGCGGAGAAGGCGCCGGAGAACTTCTACCACTTCCTGCTGGACAATGAGTGCTACGCCACGACGGGCGGGCAGGCCATACCCAACGCCACCAAGACGGCCTACGATGTGCTCGCCAAGGGCGCGGGCTACCGGGCCGCCTACGCCTACGACGACCTGGAAGAGCTGTCCAACGATATGGAGCGGATACTTTCGGAGCCGGGCCCGGTGCTTGTAGCCATGAAGGTACACCCGGAGATAGAGAGCTTGCCCATCAACGCCAGGCCCCAGTGGGTCAACCGCTCCCGCGACAAGATGATCGCCGATGTCCAGCAGGAAGTAGGCGTCACCCAGCGGTAAGTGTTCCGGGCGGCGGGGGCTCTCTCTATACCAGCGCCATCGTCTTGATCTCGACCGCAAGTTCCCCGATCTGGTCTAGTACCTTGTCGAAAGAGACTTCCAGGTCGATAGACTGCACCTCAAGACGCTTTCCCAAGTGCCTGACGTGGTACGTGCCTGGCCTCCCCTCACCCTTAGCATAGATGAGCATGCCGCCGGGCAGGTCGGCCGCCGTGCAATAGGCGAGGAGCTGGTAGATGTCGGCGTTGGGCATCTGCCTGTAGCTTATATCCTTGTACTTGGCATCTCCCACGAACACGCACTTCTGGCCTCTCCACCATGTCAGGTCGGGCTCGAGTTTTATGTTCCCCGCTGTGTCCAAGGAGTCTATCGACCCTTTCCTGAACTCCCGCTGGGACAAGCCCAGGCCTTCTCGCAGGGCGGTAGTCACGAACTCTTCAAACACCACGTTCATGTTCATGAGGAACCCGGAAGCCCTCACCTCATCCCGACCGGACTCGAATGCGGTGTGCTGGAGAATGAGACGGGCCAAGCCGACGACGGTGCGGTAGTGCTCGTTGAGGCGGGTGAATGTTACATCCGGGACTGACCTGGGCGGGTACTCCACCAGGGAAACGTTGTCCAGCATTGCCCCGATCCAGCCCAGCCCAATCCACGCATCACGAGAGCGCAGGCGCATCCGGCTGAGGCGTCGCGCCGCCGCCTTCACTAGCTGGTTGTGGGGAATGTCATCGGTGAACTCGTCGTAGCGCACTTCCACGGGCAGAGGAGTGCCGTACCTGCGCCGGATCTGTTCAGCGAACATGATGCGTCCCCGCACGCTAAGCAGGGCCTCCTCCTGGGTGACGTAGCCGTGGTACAGCCCTCGGGCGAAGGCCTGCCGGGCTGCTTTGCCCAGGGCCAACGCCAGGACATCGGGAAGGGCGTACTCTTCAGGGTAGCTGAACAGACCTTCCTGGAGTTTGAAGGCGCCCATGGCGTAGCAGGCCATGGAGAGGACTTGGTCAATACGAATCTTGGGAGTGATGAGGAGAGACAGATCGCCGAATTGCAGCGCCCCGATGGTGGAGCCCGGAGTCAGTTCGTATACGTCTGATTGACCAGGCACAGGTGCGACAGTAAGGTCCCGGATTCCGCCGATGGCATCGCGGTCCAGTGGAGAAAGCTGTACCGGGAGGCTCCGTTCGTACTCCCGTAGGGTGATTTCCCGCACCGTTTAGGTTTCCTGTGGCTCGGAAGGAGGATCAGCAGGAAGTCCGCTCTCGTCGTTGTTATCCGTCCTCGCGACACCCGGGGCTTCCCCTCTCCTCAGCGCATCCAGGTCGAACTTCTTGAGTTCCTCATCCCGCCCGTAGAGAAGCTCCTTGAGGTAAGGAAGGACGTTGTGCCTCCAGATGCGCTGGACCGAATCCTCAGTAAGGTTGTCCTTCATGAAGTAGCTGGGTCCGATGGCGGCGTCCCGGTCTTCTTTGAGAATCTCGTTGGCCCGCTCGACAACATTGGCCACCCAATTCATCCCTGGCGCTTTGGTGCCCAAGTACTGCCTGAGCACACCCCTCACGGGCTCATCGTCGGGATGGAACTCAACGAAGTGGAAGCGCCTGCGCAGGGCAAGGTCTACCAGGGCGATGGACCGGTCGGCGGTGTTCATCGTGCCGATGATATACAGGTTATCGGGTAGGGAGAAGGATGTGTTGGAATACTGGAGGTCCATAGGCTTGTTCCGGTACTCCAGCAGGAAGTACAGCTCACCAAACACCTTGGCCAGATTGCCCCGGTTGATCTCATCGATAACCAGAAAGTGCTTTTCTTCTGGGTCTTCGATGGCTTCGGAAGCAGCCCGTAGGAGAGGGCCATTCTGGAGCTCGAATCCCGGCTGGCCGTTGTGCTGCTGCTTGGGGCGAAATCCCTGGACGAAGTCTTCGTAGGCGTAGGAAGGGTGGAACTGCACCAAGGTCACCCGGCTGCTTGAACCGGCGAGACACTCGCCCAGCGCTTGGGCAACGTAGGTCTTGCCCGTCCCCGGAGGCCCTTGGAAGATCACCTGCTTCTTGTCCTCCAGCAGTTCGACGATCTCCTGGAGAAACTCTGCGGTGAGGTAGGTGTCCCTGGCGAGGGCAGCTAAGTCGGGGTCGGCTGATGGGGATCCATTTCCTTTGCCTTCCAGAAACTCGTCATCCTCCTCGTCAGATATGGTCGAATTGTTCTTGGACATTTGCCAGAGTACCGATTGGGCGTCAAGACGGTGGCGTAGGTTCAGTCCGCGCTTGGCGGATTCCTCTATGAACCTGTCTAGGAAACCTAAAGCATGCTCGTATAGGGCTGCCTCCTCCGCGTTTCGTCCCGGTTTGTCATATGCTGTTTGGGAGTAAGCGTCGTTGAACATTGTGATTCTGAAAGGCGGATACCGGTATACGTCTAACGCCATCAGCAAGACAGATATAACATTCATTCTAGTTCCTGAACCACTTGTCACTGCCGTTGGGAATACTCTATTGAAAGCGCGTATCCGCTCGGAAACGGACGAGTCCATCTGCGTCCAGACTACCTTGAGGGCACTTAATGCGTCGTTTGGGGACTGTTCCACCCAACTTCGGAAGTTATCCAGTTGTGTAAAGTGGATAATATTCTGTTTCTTGACAATTCCACTCCTCACTAAACTTTGCCAATCGTCAGCATCGGAAAGGACGGCCCTGCGCGCCGCGGCGAGGGCTTGACTCATCTCGAGCTTATATTCGATCTCCTCTGTTTCCAGTCGCCCCGTGTCGATGTACGCCTGGGCTAGCGCAACCAACTTGTCCCAGTGATTACTGCCATCATATTCCCCGCGTAACAGGCGGTCGATCGTTTCACGGTGTTGGGCATCTTCAGGTTCGATCTTGGCGATATTGAACCCTTGTTGACCACACTTCCGAAAGATGTCAGGAAGCTCATTGCGGAACACCGAAGAAACTATTTCCTCGCTCCTGAGAGGACGCGGGAACCACTGGGGTTCGTCGAGTTCAAAGGTGATTTTGTCTGGGCTCACCCTTTTGACCATCACACTGAATGCGAGCGAACTCTTGTAGGTGGGAACACTACTAGTGCAGTAAACGATCAGTTCATCCCCCGGCTCTACGGCGCCGTGGTCTTTGTCTCGAGGTTTAGTTGCCCAGGATCTATTTCTATACAGACGCTCGTTGATGATGTTGTTGTAACCAGCGTCCTTACTAACTTGAAGTAGAAATCTGTCCACTCACGACCTCCTGGTTTGGTCCCCAAAACAGTAAGGCCTGCCTGCCCAACGGGGGTTGGCAGGCCAACTTTAGCTCGAAGGAACTCCAGTCCCCTTAGTGGCGGACGTTGAGGGCGCCTTGGTCGGCCATGTAGGGGTTGCCGGCGAAGCGGTCCCGCATGGCGATAGAAGCGTCCCAGCCTCGCTCCTTGAAGTCGGTCAGGAACTGCCAGCCCGACGCGTTCATGGCCATCACCAGCTCGTAGGGATGGCGCACCTCGCACACACCCAGCTCCTTGGCCAGCTCGTAGTTCATCCAGGCGGCGGGGACGGTGCAGGGTATGTTGACCTCTTTCAGCACCGTCTTCACATCCTCGGCATTCTCAATCTCGCCCAGGTACAGGACATCGGCCCCGGCCTTCTCATAGGCTTGCAGGCGTTCTATGGTCTTGGACAGGGGGAAACCCAGGGGAACGCGGTCGGCGAACTCGTAGCAGCGGATGCGCAGCACAAAGTCCGGGTCCATGCTCTTCTTCACATCGGCGGCGGCTTCGATCTTGTCCACCATCTCCTCGACGGGCACGACGCTGGATATGTGGTGCTCGTGCTCCACCTGCCCCGCACCCCGCTCCTGGGGGAGAACCCGGTCATCCAGGTCAAGGCCCGCTAGCCCAACGTCGATGTACTGCTCGGTGGCCTTCTCCGCAAAGGCGGCCCCACGCCCGCACACCTCGTCGCAGTCCATGATGACGGGTATGTTGACGGCCTTCACGAAGTACTTGGCGATGGCCACCTTCTCCGAGGTGTCCAGATAGGAGCCGGGAGTGCCGATCATGGTGCCGAAGGTGGCTTCTCCACCCAGGAAGATGTACTCGAATCCGGCCCGCTCCAGCATCCGGGCCGCCAGGGGCGACGGGGCGCTGATGGCTACCAGGGGATCGCCCTTTCGATAGAAGATCTCCCGTGCCTTCTTGCTTCTCTCACTCATAGTGGTGCCCTCCGTTCGTAAATTGCTGTTTCCGATGACCTTGCTGAAGGGAAATATTCCATAACTCCCTATTCCCCGTTTCCTGTCCCCGTCACTCCCGCGAAAGCGGGAGTCTATTGCCCCACTGACATGCTACACCCAGAGTAGGTTCCCGCTTTCGCGGGAACGACGATGTTGTCCCAATATCTCTAGGGAGCAAAGGGGTGTTGACCCCTTAGCCCAGTACCAGCTTGGGTTGGCAGGCCCGCAGGGTCTCCAGGACGGCGTCCACCCCCGGCCGGGATGCCACTATCCGGACGATGGAGTAGTCCAAGCCCTGAGACAGGTCCTTTAGGGCAGCGGCGGCGCCGTCGGCCCGGCCGTAGTAGCCCACCTGCTTCAGGATCTCAGGGTCGAAGGCTTCAGCCACTGCATCCCTGGACGCCCCATCCCGGCGCATATCGTCCAGCTTGGCCAGCTCTTCGGTGAAGCCCATGCGCTCGAAGTGGCCCCGGTAGCCCAACTGCTTCTCCCGCTCCGTTGGCACCTGGGCCCCGAGGGCGTATCCCATGGTAGAGTGGGCATAAGCCAACCTGGCCTTGTCCTCGTCATCGTCAACGCACACCCGTATGTACTCGGCCATCTTGACCTCGGAGGGGTCCCTGCCGGCCCGGGCTGCTCCTTCGGCGATGCGCTCACGGCTCCAGCTTATCTGGGAAGCGTCGCACCAGTTGAGGCAGGCGCCGTCGGCCATCTCTCCGGCCAGGCGCAGCATCTCCGGCCCCAGGGCGCCCAGGTAGGTGGGGGTCTCAGGTGCAGGCCTGATGGCGAGCCTGCCACCCTTGAGTGTGACGGCCTCGCCCTCGTAGTTGACCTGCTCCCCTGCTACCAGGGACCTCACTGTCGACAGGTAGTCCCGCATGAGACCCAGGGCGGAGAACTTGGGCATTCCCATGGCTTGGCGGGCCTTGGGCCTGTAGGCGCCTCCGCTGCCGATACCCATGATGAAGCGCCCGCCGGTCAGCTGGCTCATGGTACCTCCGCTCATGGCGAAGGCCATGGGTGTGCGGTACATGACGGGCGAGACGGCGATGCCTGTGGCAAGCCCGCCCTCGACGAAGTCACAGGTGGCCCTCCAGCGGTGGGCGCACACCTGGAAGGAGTCCATGCCGGTGGTCTCGGGGGTCCAGATGCTGGTGTAACCCAGCTTGGCGGCTTCCTGCGAGACCAGGGCTTGCTCGTCGAGCGACAGGTTGAGGGTGGCGTCCAGTCCAACCCCGATTTCCATAGCACATCCTCCGTCAGAAGCGTTGTGGGGAGACGGGGCCTAGTGTAGTGGCTGGGGTTGGGGTGGTCAACTTAGGGGTTGTGCCCGCCCACCCGCCCCTTATGTCGGGAGCTGCGCCCCCGAACCCTCGCATCGAGGCAGGGGTCTGCATTTCTGGGTCGCATCTTCACTTGTGCTGATCAGTTGGAACATAGGGGCTTGAGGTGGGACGGTTTGACGAAAGGAGTGGCCCTTAACGGGCTGTCCGTTCGCCCTGAGGGAAATCGAAGGGGAAACGGGCAGCCCGGGTTTGGGGCAGTCTGGGTGCGACGTAGGGCCGCCCCGTCATTGCGGCGGAGGCCGCAATCCAGAAGGGGCTGGGAGTTCCGCCTCACCCCAACCCTCTCCCGCCAGGAGAGAGGGGGCAATATCCTCCTTTAGCGGGAAAGACGGAGTTGTCCAAAGTTCCGCCGTTAGGGAGAAGGGTTGGTCCCTGAGACTTATCTGAAGGAGGGCATGACTTGCTCGGCGAAGAGGGTCATGGAACTGAGGACCTGGTCGTAGGACAGGTCGCCGAAGGCGAAGACGGGACAGAAGTAGTTGGCCCCGCTCTCTTCTACAGCCCGGTGAACCTGCTCCGTTACCGACATGGGAGAGCCCCGGATGACCACCTCTTTCTGGATAAGGTCGTCGTAGTCGGACATGTAGGCCAGGTTCCTTGAGCCGTACAGGGTCCAGTAGTGGTTGATCTTGGCGTACCAGGAGTCGAAAGCGGGCCTGCACTCCCGCTCGGCCTGATCATCGGTGGGCGCCACGTACAGATGCCGGACCAGCCCCAGCTTGGGGATGGGCACGTGGGCATTCAGGCGCCCGTCACTCTGGGGATCCTCTGTCCAGTGGGACTTGTACAGGTCGAACTGGGCCTTGGCTGTCGATGCGGGATGAAATATGTGGGCGGTGTTGATGCTGTTGCGGGCCGCCCACGGGATGGCGTCGGGGTTCGTGGTGGCGTACCAGAGGGGCGGGTAGGGCTGCTGGCTGGGTCCGAAGTGCATCTCGATATTGTGGTAGCTGAAGTGCTCGCCGTCGTGCTCCACCCTGCCCTTGGTCAGAGCGTCCAGGACTATCTGCAAGGCTTCCTGGAATATGGAGCGTCCCTTCTGGAAGTCCACGTTGTACTGGGAGGCCTCGATGGGTGAAATCCCCCTTCCAATGCCCAGCTCCAGCCTGCCCAGGGAGAGATGGTCCAGGAGGCATATCTCCTGGGCGAGACGGACCGGATCGTAAAAGGGCAGAAGGTAGACCAGGGGGCCAAGGCGCAAGCTGCGGGTCCTTTGGGCGGCCGCAGCCAGGAAGATGCCCGGGGAGGAGGAAAGGCTGAGGGGCGTGAAGTGGTGCTCAGAGAGGTGGTAGCAAAAGAAGCCGGCTTGGTCGGCGTACTCGAGAAGCTTGAGCCTCTCCTCGAGCACCAGGCTGGGAGAGCGGGGCTCCGTTTCCAGCCAGTCGAATATGCCGAACTGGATGGGCTGTCTGCTTAGGTCATCGCCGTTCATCGTCCCGACTGGTAGCGCGCGCTGCCTTAGGGTTCGAGTATCTGCATGGTGAAGGGCTCGGGGCCGTCGATGTCGTTGGCACCGGCCACCAGCAAATCCATCTCGGCCCGCATCTCGATCATGGCATCGGGCGCGCCGTCGTCCAGGTGCTTGTGGTCGAAGTATATCTTTCCTGTATCGCCGTCGATCTTCAGGTTCCAGAATATGTTGAAGGGGGAGGGGACATCCCACTTCTCCAGGTCCCAGGGCTTCAGGGCTTCGGTGAGGTTCTCCCAGCAGCCCCGGGGCGGCAGGTCCTCCCAGCGCTCCCAGCCATAGGCGGGCCTGTCCTTTTCCCAAGCCTGGCGCTTTACGACCTTCGGGTTGAGGAAGCTCATCTCGAACTTCTTTCGGCTGCACATGCCGATCTCGATGTCATGGTGCCAGGGCCATGTGTCGCCCGTGATAGTTAACATAACGTTGTTATCTTTGGAATAGAGAACATCCCCCGTGGTCACGAAAAGCTTTAGCTGGTTGGTCTTGGTGCGGGCTTGGTCGAAGGACTCCCGCAGGTTGTGAGTGTTGAAGGCAACGAAGTCGACGGTGTGCCGTCCGATAATGCGGATGTACTGGCCCTTCTTCATCTCCCAAGCACGTCCAACGAGGTGGGGAACTTCCTCTTCGAACACCAATTTCAGTTCTTCCGCCATTGCGCCCTCCTCGACAAGTGTAGTCTGAGAAGCGGGGTCCGGGTGCGCAGGCTACCCGGTCTCGTCGTAGTAGTGCATCTCCAGGAGGACGCATCCGGCCTCGGACTTGAATGGGCCGTGGTCCACTCCGGGAGGGCGGACAGCGTAGGTGAAGGGCTGGAAGGACTCGCCTCCGTTGCCCTGGGCGTCGTTTCCCACGGTGAGGTCGCCGGAGATGAGGCACACCTCCTCCCAGTAGTCGTGGACGAACGGTGCTGTGGTGAATGCGCCGGGAAGGAACCGCAGCAGGCGGGTCCTTGTGCCCGTCTTGGCCGATTCATCCAGGGCCCCGGAGAGTATCTTCTGCTGGACGCCGGCGGGGTATCCGGGAGGCGACTGCCAGCCGTCACCCATCTCGATGGGGTAGAACTCTTTGTGCTCTTTGGTTATCGGCATCGTGAGGCCCTCCTCAGGTCGGTGTGAGGTCGCTGCCCATGGCAGCGGTCTCGTTCAGTTTAGCACAAAGCCCCACTCTGGCCTCAGTCCTGCCACTCTTCTGACGCTTCCTGGTCGTGGAGGCGCAAATGCTCGTGCTACACTGCACATATGGCTCTGTCCGGTTTCCACCCCATCATTCAGAAGTGGTTTTCCAGCCGTTTCGCCGAACCCACCGAGGCCCAGGCTGCAGGCTGGCCGGCCATAGCGGCTGGGCAGCACGCTCTGATAGCAGCGCCCACCGGCTCCGGCAAGACCCTGACAGCCTTCCTGGCGTGCATCGATCAGCTTGTGCGCCAGGGGCTGGACGAAGGGGGGCTGCCCGACGAGACCCAGGTGGTCTATGTTTCCCCGCTGAAGGCTCTATCCAACGACATCCAGCGGAACCTGTCTGCGCCACTGGCCGAGATCGGCGCTCTTGCTAGCGAGTTGGAAGAGCCCCTGCCCCAGATAACCACCGCGGTCAGGACCGGGGACACCAAGCCCACCGAGCGCCGGAAACAGGCTACCAACCCTCCCCATATCCTGATCACCACCCCCGAGTCCCTGAACATTCTGCTCACGTCCCACTCGGGCAGGGAGGGCCTGCGCCACGTCAAGACGCTGATACTGGATGAGATTCACGCAGTAGCGGACGATAAGCGGGGTTCGCACCTTTCCCTATCGGTGGAGCGGTTGTGCGCCCTTGCCGAGGGTCACGTCACCCGCATAGGCTTGTCGGCCACCCAGCGCCCGCTGGAGGAGACGGCCCGGTTCCTGGTGGGCTCCGGCAATATCGACGCCGATGGGATGCCCAACTGCCGGATAGTCGATATAGGCCATGCCCGCAAGCTGGACCTGGCCGTAGAGCTGCCCGGGGCAGACCTGGGCCCAATAGCCACTCACGAGCTGTGGGCAGAGAACCTGGATGCCATCGCCGACCTTGTGCGGTCCCACGGCACGACCCTGGTGTTCGTCAACACCCGGCGCTTGGTGGAGCGGGTAGCCCGGCAGCTGACGGAACGCCTGGGAGAGCAGGCGGTGGTTGCCCATCATGGCAGCCTGGCCAGGGCTACCAGGTTCGCGGCCGAAGAAAAGCTCAAGCATGGGGAGGTGAAGGTCTGCGTCACCACCGCTTCCCTGGAGCTGGGCATCGACATAGGTGTGGTGGACCTGGTCTGCCAGATCGGCTCCCCCCGGTCAATTGCCATTCTCCTGCAGCGCATCGGACGCTCGGGACACACCCTCGGCGCCGTTCCCAAGGGCCGCCTGTTTCCCCTGACGCGGGACGAGCTGGTAGAGTGCGCCGCCCTGTGCAGAGCAATCAGGAACGATATCCTGGACACCCTCAAGATCCCCCAATGGCCCCTGGATGTGCTGGCCCAGCAGATAGTTGCGGCCTGCTCCGTCGAGGAGTGGGAGGAGGATGCCCTGTTCGGGTTGGTACGTGGCGCTTATCCATACCGGGACTTGCCCAGGGAGAGCTTCGACTCGGTCGTGGAGATGCTGTGGCAGGGATACGCGCCCAGGGAAGGGCGGAGCCGGGCATTGCTGCACCGGGACGGGGTTGGTCGTATCTTGAAGGGGCGGCGGGGGGCCGGCATCGCCGCCCTGACCAGCGGCGGCGCAATCCCGGAGAACGCGGACTACGATGTCATCGCCGACCCGGAAGGCACCTTTGTGGGAACCGTCAACGAGGACTTCGCTATAGAGAGCATGGCCGGCGATGTGTTCCTGCTGGGGAATACCCCCTGGAAGATACGGCGGATCGAGAGCGGCAAGGTGCGGGTCGAAGATGCCCAGGGGCAAGCGCCTACCATCCCCTTCTGGCTGGGTGAAGCCCCCGGGCGCACTTGTGAGCTGTCCGAGGAGATCTCCGGGCTGAAGGAAGAGGTAGAAGAGCAGATGGATTCCGGGGATGGTGTCCGGGACTGGATAGCGTCCGAGTGCAGCGTGTCCGCCGAGGCCGGCCGCCAGATCGTCGAGTACCTGGAGGAGGGCAAGCGAGTCTTAGGCATGGTGCCCACCGCCCGAAGGATAGTGGCCGAGCGGTTCTTTGATGAGAGCGGCGGGATGCAGCTTGTCATCCATTCCCCCTTCGGTGCAAGGATCAACCGGGCTTGGGGCATGGCCCTGCGCAAGTCCATCTGCCGTACCTTCAACTTCGAGCTCCAAGCGGCCGCCACCGATGACGGCATCAACTTCTCCCTTGGGCCGAACCTGTCCTTCCCTCTCGACGAGGTGTTCACCTACCTGAGCTCTTCCATGGTGGAGGATGTTCTCAGGGCGGCCATACTTCAGGCCCCCATGTTCGTCACCCGCTGGCGATGGAACGCCACGAGGGCCCTGGCTATTCTGCGATTCAGCGGTGGTGGCAAGGTGCCGGCCCCGTTGCAGCGCATGCGCTCCGACGACCTCTTAGCCGCTGTGTTCCCCGCCCAGGTGCAGTGCCAGGACAACCGGTTCGACGCCGACATTGAGCTTCCCGACCATCCCCTGGTGTTCGAGACCATGCGGGACTGCCTCACCGAAGCATCGGATGTGGAAGGCCTTGTCCAGGTGTTGTCGGCCATTGAGCGAGAAGAGATCGAGGTGTACGCCCGGGACACGGTGCAGCCGTCGGTCTTCTCCCACCAGATACTCAACGCCATGCCCTACGCCTTCTTGGACGACGCACCCCTGGAGGAGAGGCGGGCGAGGGCTGTGTCCCTGCGACGTGCCCTTCCCGAGCACGAACGGGAGCTGGGTTCCCTGGACCCTGCGACTATAGAGCATGAGAGCCGCAACGCCTGGCCTTCCATGCGGGACGCTTTTGAGCTCCTTGATGCTCTGTCCAGTTTGGGGCTGCTGGTGGAATCGGATGTCCTCGATCCCAAGGAAGGTGTTCCTAAGGAAGACTTGAACGACCTGTTGTCTCGGCTGATCGAGGAAGGCCGGGTGTCCAGGCTGGACCTGGGAGACGGCACCGTTGGCTGGATAGGAGCCGAGAGTGGGGGACGAATCCGGGCAGCCTATTCGGATGCGGTGTTTGGCCCTGGGGCGGCCGACATCCCCCTTGCCGAAGACGGGGTTACGCGGGAAGAGGCGGTGCTTGAGCTGATCAGGGGGCGGGTGGAGTGCTCAGGCCCGGTCACCATCGAAGGTCTGGCCAGGGACCTGCACTTGGACCTGCCCCATGTGGCGATTGCCCTAGCCACGCTGGAGACGGAAGGGATGGTCCTCCGGGGTCACTTCACCCCTGGCATCTTCGAAGAGGAGTTCTGCAACAGGAGAATCCTGGCCCGCATCCACAGGGCAACCATCAGCCAGCTAAGAAGGCAGATCGAACCGGTCTTCCAGTCAACATTCCTGCAGTACCTGTTCCGGTGGCAGCACGTTGGAAGCCCCAGGCAGGTTTCCGGCGAAGGAGGCCTGCTGGAGGTCATCGGCCAGCTCCAGGGCTACGAAGCCGCCGCTGGGTCCTGGGAGCGGGAGATACTCCCATCGCGGGTTGCAGACTACCGGGCATCCACCATGGACCTGTTGAGCCTGCGCGGCGAGGTCGTATGGGGACGCTTCGACCGGAGCCCGGAAAACGGTCACCCAGGCGACGGGCACTTCCCCCTGACCCGCGCCACCCCTATAGGCCTTGCCCTCAGGGATTCCCTGGACTGGCTTCTTACGCCAGCCGATGAAGAAATGGCGCCCGGAAATGGGGGAGCTTCGGAGGTCCTTGCCTTCCTGCGGAGGCGGGGCGCATCCTTCATGGCGGAGATGGTGTCAGGCACCAGACGGCTGCCCAGCGATGTGGAGGAGGTGCTCTGGCAGCTGGCCGCCGCCGGCTGGGTAACGTCGGACGGGCTGGAGCCTCTGCGCCATCGCATCGAGGGCAGCAGCAACAACGGACGCAGGGCGAGCCGGCGGAGAAGAGAGCTGCGGCGACGGAACACAGGGTACAGCCGGTGGTCCATCTTGCAGCCCATAGCTCCATCTGAGCAGAGAGTCGAGGCCCATGCCAAGCAGCTGCTGAGGAGATACGGGGTGCTTTGCGCTGAGCTGCTGGCCCGGGAGACCCAGGCCCCCCGGTGGCGGGACTTGGTGCATGTGCTCCGGCAGATGGAGATGCGGGGTGAGATTCGAGGAGGCAGGTTTGTGGCAGGACTGGTTGGTGAGCAGTTCGCTCTTCCTGAGGCTATCGAAATGCTCCGGCAGGTGAAGAACCAGGGGCCAACGGGTGAGAGGGCTGTCATTTCCGCCTGCGATCCCCTGAACCTGGTGGGCATTCTCACGCCGGGGGAAAGGGTGCCCGCTCTTCTGGGCAACAAGGTGGCATTCAAGGACGGGGTTTTGTCACCGGTTGACGAAGGCAGCGAACCAAACGCCAATGTGGACTACGACGACATCGACACTGCACCTGCACCTGAGAAAAAAGCGCCGTCCCTGCCCTGAGGGGCAGTCGCTAATACCTTGGCCCCAAGGCACCGGGCTTCCAGGGATCAGGTGCCGATGTGGAGAGTGTCGGTGACGTTCTGCACCGAGCGAATGATGGACATTGCGGTTAAGCGCCCGGTCTTGGGGTTCTCAGAGGGTTCGTTCTCTATGTGAATCCGGAGCAGGCCGAACTCCCCCTCGATCTCTATGTCATGGCAGTTCCGCTCCAGCCCCGGCACAGCTATGACCTTGATCATGGTCTGGTCCGGACCCAGCCCGGCGAGGCTGACCGCCGCCGACACGTTCAGGTTGGCGGGGAATCCGATGCAAGCTTGACGGGCCGTCCCTACCAGCAGCTCGGTCTCCTCGGACAGACCCTCCAGGCTGATGTTGTTTTCGATCAGATAGGGAGCGCCCTCTAAAGCCCTTGGGGGTTTCCTGGACTCCATCATCACGCTGGTCACCCTGCCTACGCAGGCCGACTTTATGCCGTCCAGCCCGGCGATGGCGCCCGAAGGGGCATGGAGCTGGCAGCCGGTGGAACGGGAAAGATCTATGATCTCAGGATGCTCAAGCAGGGCGCCCACGCTGATAACCATCAGGTCCTTCCCCCCAGAGAAAGCCTCCCGGGCCAGCTCCGGCACCACATGTCCCCCGGCAGTCTCCACCAGCAGGTCGGAGCTGGCGATCAGCTCATCCCTGTCCAGGTAGGGGGGAGGCGTCTGCATGGTGCCCAAAAATGAGCGGGCTTTCTCTTCGTTGCGGCTGGTCACCCCAGCAACCCTTGCGCCCAAGCTCCCAGACTCCCCGGCTTTCAGCAGGGCCGTGCCGATCGCCCCGCAACCGACTATGCCTATGGACTTCGTTGGCATGGTGCGTACCCTCCCCCGGCTGTCGCGGGATAGCCAGTGCGTGTTATCTCAGCGTCTCAGTGTACATCGTAACCAACTCGCTGTCCGAAGTCAGGGAGGTCTCCTGCTTTCCAGGAGTGCGCCCCGTCATCCTCGCGTGGGTCAGGGCGAGGGTGCGGTAGACGATGTGGGCGAACTTGGTGAAAGGCAGGTAGGTGAACAGCATAAAGTAGAAGAGCAGGTGCACCAGGTACAAGGCGTAGGACGTTACAAGCAAGTCGCCAAAGCGGACGAACTGGACCGCGAAACCGGTTATCGTCACCGCGTAGAGGATTCCGACGAAATACCAGTCGAAGTAGCCCGAGGCCCCGGCCTGCTTGGGGCGGGCCAGACGCCTCCACACCAGCCAGGAAAGACCGAAAAGAAGCAGAAACCCTCCCGTGTTGCCGATCACCTTGATAGGGTCGTTGATGGGCAGGGACAGCTCCTTATTCAGGAACTGGGTGTAAATGAAGGCGAGGGTCGTAGCTACGAACAGGAGCAGGAAGCCGTAGAAGACCCCCATGTGGGCGTGGCCCCTCGGCTTGTTAGCCCGGCAGAAGCGGAAGAAGCGATGGGTTGCGATGTCCACCAGCGTGAATGCAAGGCTGGGGATGAATCCTCTTTGGACGGTCGCTGACTGGGCATCATTTATGGCCCGCCAGAAGCGCCTCCCTGCGACGGCGAGGACACCGACGGCAAACCCTACGGCGATGATGGAAAAGGCGTCGATGTATATGTGGGGAATGAAGGCCTCGAAGAGAATTCCCTTGCCGAACTCCTCCTCCAGGGCTGCCCTTTCGGGAAAGACCAACCCTCCATTGGGTATAAGGACCGCGAACACCAGCAGGAGGGCCGTCAGTAGGGTGGGAGGGACTAAGGCCAGGGGCAGCATCTTCGGCGCGCTAGCGGCTTTCGAAAGCCACTTGGGGAACGAGTAGTGCTCGATCTGGAAGTGGCGCAACGCAGCCATCAGGTCCCCGGGCATGGCGCCCCGGGGGCAGTGGGTGTTGCACTCGTTGCACTGGTGGCACAGCCACGCATCCCCGTCCGAAGCCAGCTTATCGGACAGCCCCCACTGGGCCCAGGCCATCTCCTTGCGGGGGAATGCGCTGGTGTCGGGGGTCAGGGGACAAACGACTGAGCAGGTGCCGCACTGGTAGCACTTGCTGAGGTGCTCGGCGCCCAGCGTCAGTATCTGCTGCTTTGCGCCGGTGTCGGGGACGGTCAGGAGTGGCAGTGAGCTAGCTTGTTCCATAGTGCGGTCCCGGCCTAAAACCCCCTATATGGGTTAGGCCCCATATCTTTCAGGTTTTGGGCGAACTCATCCACCACGCCCGGAATCTTCTGGTAATCGGTTATCTCCATTTCCATGGCAACAACCCGCTCGGGCTCCAGCATCTGTCGTGTCAGAGTCTCCTGGATGTTGGCCATGCGTTTCATGGCCAACTCGCTGCCGTGGATGAAGTGGCACTGATAGTCGTCGCCGGTCTTGCACCCCATGAGCATGACCCCATCGATTCCCCTGGCAAGGGCATCGGTCACCAGCACTATGTTCAGGGAGCCCAGGCACCTGAGGGGAATGATCCTCAGGCTGGCATCGTACTCCAGGCCGTTGACTCCCGCCAGGTCGAAGGCCGGCTGGGCGTCGTTCTCGCACACGAAGGCCAGGATCCTGGGTATGGAGTCGTCCTCGGGGAATTTTATCGCTCGTATCATCGACGATAGCTGGTCAACGTTGTAGTTTTCGAAAGAGATGACCCGAACCGGGCAGGCGCCCATGCAGATGCCGCATCGACGGCATCTGCTGGGGTTCAGCTGGGGATAACGTCGCTCATCCACTTCGATAGCGCCAAATGGGCACTCTTCGCTGCAGCGTCCGCACTGGGTGCATCCCTGGAGCAGGGTGGTGGGAAGGGACAGGTCGCTGGTCCTGGGATGGACGGCTCCACCCTGGGCCGCCTGCTTCAGGCTTTGGATGGCTTTCAGTGCGGCACCTGTGGCATCCTCCCGCGCCGCGGTGACATCCATGGCTTCCCGTGTGCACCCGGCGGCGTATATGCCAGTGCGGCGGGTCTCGTAGGGGAAGCAGATGTAGTTGGAGTCGGCGAACCCCCTGGCATCGACGGGCAGCTCCTTGCCTTGCCGGTATTCCAGCTGGAGGATGCTGCTGTCCAGGCTGTTGGGCACCATTCCCGTGGGCAGAACCACTAGATCGACGGCGATCTGTATGCTGCCGCCAACCAATGTGTTGTCCACTTCGGCAATCATACCGCCTAAGGGGCCCTCGGCGATTTGGGTCACCTTCCCCTTGCTGAACAGGACGTTGGGCGCTTCCTGAATGGCGCGGTAGTAGATCTCCATCTGCCCCGGCGTGATCATGTGGTCGTAGATGACGTAGCAGACGGCGTCGGGGTTGGCTTGGCGAACGTAGTCGATCTGCTTCAGCATGACCAGATCGTTCACCACTGAGCCGTAGGGCGTGCCGCCGTCAACTCCCGAGTCGGGGTGCTGAACGAAGAGCACCTGTCGAGGCGGTTTGCCGTCCGAGGGGCGAAGGATGGGCGAGTTGGATGCCAGGTCTTCCATGGCGATGCTGTCTATGACATCGGGAAGGACGCCGTACCCCAGGTGGGATGCGCCGGACATATCTTGAGGCTGCCAGCCGGCTGCCACGACAATGGCGCCTGCCGATTCCGTCGATAGGGAGCCCTCGCGTTCCAGCTCAACGACAAAGGCCCCGGGCTGACCTGAAATCCGGTGAACGACGCTTGATGTGGCGATCCTTATCTTGGGATGGTCCTGCACAGCCTGCACCATCTCACCGATTTGGGAAGCCTGGAGGCTCTGGTAGGGTGGACTATTGGGATAAGACAGGGAGAAACGGGCCATCCAGCCGCCGAGCGCAGCCTCTTTCTCCACCAGGAGCACGTCGGACCCTGCCTTGGCTGCTTCGATAGAGGCGGTGAGGCCAGCGACGCCCCCACCGATGACGAGCAGGGAGTGGTCGATAGACACTTGTCTGGCTTCGGGGACCTGGCTCTTCTGAGCGCGGACTACGCCCATGCGCAGGTAGTCTTCGGCCAATGCCTGGGTCTCCTCGGTGTTGGGTGGCTTGCTCCAAGCCACCTGCTCTCGCAAGTCCACCCGCTCTACGGCCTTGGTCTGCAGGCTATCGGGTGTGAACACATCCCAGTTGACCCTGCCGGAGCAGGCGGCGATCAAAGCGGTGTCCACAGGGTGATTGCGAAGGTCTTCCCGCAGGTACTCGACCCCTTCCGGGACGCACAAGGGCGTGTGAACAGAAGCGTCGCCCTCGGACTCCTCCGCGGCCACATCCGCCAGTTTCTGCGCGTCGAGGCACTCTCCAATGCCGCATCCTGTGCAGATGTAGGAACGTATGGTATCAGCCAAGGAGTTAGCTCCTGCCCATGCCGGCTGTGGATTTAAGGGCCGCCCCCGTTCCGTCGCGAACGCTGGAAACGACGTCCATGGGCCTCCGGGTTACCCCAGAAATGTAGATTCCCTCGGGCTGCCCATCCAGGGCGAAACCGTATTCGTCCTTTTTCAGGTCAAGGCCGGGAATCTCTTGCCCTCCAATGTTTGGGACCATCCCGGTTGCAAGGACGACCATGTCCACGGGAACCCGTACCTTCCGGCCCCCCAGCATGTCGTCAGCCTCAACTACAAGGTCATGGGAATTGGGGTCCTCTTCTATGCCCGCCACCTTCCCCTTCACCAGGGTCACGCCGTCGTCCTTTTCAATGCGCCGGAAGAAATCGGTGTAGGACCCGGTTGCCCTCATGTCGATATAGAAGATGTAGGCTTGGGAATCGGGGTACTGCTCCCGCAGGTATGTGGCCTCCTTGAGGGACGAGAGGCAGCAGATAGCGGAGCAGTATGGTAGGTGGTTTACGTCCCTGGAGCCGGCGCACTGCACGAAAGCGATCCGCTTGACGGGCTTTCCATCGGAGGGGCGGACGATGGCTCCTTTGGTGGGGCCGTTGGCAGAGGCCAACCTCTCCATCATGACGTTGTTGATCACGTTGGGGTATTGTCCGAAGCCCAGGAATTCGATCTTGGATGCATCGTAGGGCGACCAGCCCGTGGCTACGATAATCGACCCGACGGTCAGATCCATGGTGCGGGAGGCCATGTGGAGGTCGATGGCATCGGTGGGGCAGACCTCCACGCACTTGTTGCAGGTGTCGCCCAGGCATGCGTCTCCGTCCAGCACGTACTTCATGGGGAAGGCCATCTCATGGGGCAGATAGATGGCCTTGGTTGTGTCCATGCCGTAGTTGAAACTGTTGGGCATATCCACGGGGCACACGGGGGAACACTGGCCGCAGGCGGTGCAACGGTCCGCATGGACGAACCTGGGGTTCAGCCTGATGGAAACGTTGAAGCTGCCAGCGCGTCCCGATACGTTCTCGACCTCTGCCTGGGTGAACAGCTTCAGGTAGCGATGCCCCGACCGGATGCGCCGGAAATTTATCTCCAGGCCGCAATATGGCGGGCACAGCTTGGGGAAGTACCGGTGGAAACCCGCCACCCGCCCGCCGATATATGCTTCCTTTTCGACGAGGAACACGTCGTGGCCCGCTTCCTGGGCTTCTATGGCGGCGGTCATGCCGGCCATGCCTCCTCCGATGACCAGGACTGCGGCTTCATTGGAAACTGGGTCTTGCATGTTACTCCGCTGGCAGCATTGGGCCGATTAAGACTGGTCTGCGGGAGGGCCTAGCCGGTCCGCAGGCTATTCTAGATGACCGGTATGTAGGGCGCCTTGGTGAAGTTCCAGGCGCCTGTTTCCCTGTCGTAGTTGGAGTTGACGAACACCTTCCAGTTCTCATCGTCCAGGTTGGGGAAGTCCCCCCGGTAATAGTAGCCGGGCCACCGGGTTTCCTGGCGATACAGGAGGTGGTTCAGGTGGGTCTCGGCGCACCAGACCCGGTCGGCCAACTCCCAGCACCTGAGAAGGTCATGAAGATCCTGAGCCCCCAGCTTTTCCAGGTCCTCGCGGAGCATGGCAAGCTGCTCTAGGCCCCGTTCCAGGGTGGGCTTATTGACCATGTAGGCGGAACCCCATCCCCCGCCATACTCGTCCATGATCTTCTGCAGCCTCAGAAGGGCCTGCTTGGGCAGTAGGTAATTGGGGTTGATTTCGCTGCGCGTGGTCGCGTCCTTGTGCTCATCATAGTGGCCCAGTGGTGCATAAAGGGCTGTCTTGATTTCTTCGACCCTGCCCCCGTCGGGGTTGGCCGGGCCCGGATTGTCATAAACGTAGTTGACAGCTCCCTTAGCCGCCAGCCGCCCCTCGGTGTATGAGCCCGAGGAGAACTTGTGGGCTGCGCAGCCCACGCCGTCGCCCGCCGCAAAGAGACCTTGCACGGTGGTCATGCGGTTGTAGCCCCAGAAGTAGTCCGACGGGGAGACATCCTCGGGGCCGCTGACCCATGCGCCAGAGGTGCCCGCATGGGACCCCATAAGGTAAGGCTCCGTCAGCACCAGCTCGGAGTCGGTCTTCGCCGGGTCGATGTTATTGGAAGCCCATAAGAGGGCCTGGGAGATCGTCATGTCCAGGAAGTCTTCCCAGGCGTCGCTCTCCACCTCTCTCTGGCGGGTTGCGTCTGCGCCCTCCATCATCTTCTGCAGGGCTTCCGCCGTGCGCATGTAGATGGGGCCCTTGCCTTCCTGGATGTCCCGCAGCATCAGGTGGTTCCTCAGAGGGGTTGGCATGGGCGCGGAGCTAGCGTAGGGTTCCCATCCCTCCAGCTCATGCCTGCGGGTCTGCTCGTACTCCTCGCCATAGGCGTTGGTCGCCTTGGTGCGGAACATGAGGAAGTACATCCCCACGGGGCCGTACCCGTCCTTGAACCGGGTCTGGACTAGCCTGTGCTCCATCTGGGTCATCTGCGCCCCGGCCTGAATCATCAGGCTGTAAACGGAGCCCGTGTTGAACACGGTGTACCAGGCGCGTCCCAAGCCTTCTCCGACGGCGTGGGGACGCCAGACGTTGACAGCCCCTCCGGCGGAGCAGATGACCGCCTTTGCCTTGAACACGTAGATGACGTTGTCCCGCACGCTGAAGCCGACAGCCCCGGCGATCTTGTTAGGGTCGTCGGCGTCGGTCAGCAGGTGGGAGACGAACACCCTCTGGTACAGGTTGGCTTCGCCGATGGCGGCCTTGGCGGCCTCGGCGACGATCGGCTTGTAGGACTCACCGTGGATCATGATCTGCCAGCGCCCCTCCCGGACGTAGCGGCCCTCGGGGGTCTTGAAGAAGGGCAGGCCCCACTCTTCGAACATGTGGACGCTGGCGTCCACGTGGCGGGCAATGTCAAAGGTCAGGTCTTCCCTGGAGAGGCCCATAGTCTCGTTGCGAACGTACCGGACGAAGTCCTCCGGGGTGTTCTCTCCCCACTTCATCCCGAGGTACATGTTGATGGCGGACAGGCCCATGGCAACGGCGCCGCTGCGTTCGATGGCCGCCTTTTCCACCAGCACCACGCGCATTCCCTTAACCTTTGCCCAGTGGGCAGCCTCGTAGGCTGCGCCGCAGCCGGCCATACCCCCGCCGATTATCAGTACGTCGCACTCGACCTCTTCTGTCCGGAAATCGGGCATCATGCTCTCCTGGTTGGTTCTGGTCGTTCTGCAGGGCCGCGGGTGCTAGGCGGGTGTCGGAAGAACATCCACACCCAGGTAGTGCTCTTCGGCCGCCATGCCATGGCCCTTGAGCATATCAACATCGGGCTCTGGGGCGTGCTGATGGGGCTGGATGGAACCCCAGGGTGTGGACCGGATAGGGAACCGGAACCGCTTCAGGGTGCCGTCGCGGAACTTCAGCCCCCATATTATGGAGTCGGTGCCCCTCAGAGGTGTGGCCGTGGCCCCCATGGGCATGACGTCCGCGTAGCCCCGCAGGTCTATGGCTGACTGGGGACACATCTTGACGCAGGCGAAGCACTCCCAGCAGGCATCGGGTTCTTGGTTGAAGGCTTGGCCGATGTCGGTGTCCAACTTCATCAGGTTGTTGGGACAGATGTACATGCAGGCAGGGACTTCCAGGGCCTTGCATCCGTCGCACTTTTGCGGGTTGACGAAAGTTGGCATCCCCTCACCTCTTCGGAAAAATCAAAAAGTGGCGCCAACTACGGGCGCCACTCTTTTCTTAAGCTATTTCACACGGCTGACTACAGCCGCAGCAGTCGTCCATATCTGCGTTTAGGTTGCAGATGCGGGGCCACCGCCCTGAAGCACTATCGGCGTTGATCATCGGGGCCATTGAGATGGCTTATCCTCCGGCACCTTGTGCTATAATTCGGGCCATTATAGCAGTGGCCAAACAGCCCGGTCAAACCCGGCCGCTGACTCCCGCCAAGCCCGAAATCCAATACACATCCACGTCTGGAATCTGGAGGTGTCCCATGGCCAAGAGTCCCGAGCTTGACAAGGTCATTGAGTCCTACCGGACCAGGGCGGCAGCCCGGCTGACAGCTCCACGATGGTGCGTGGACGATGATCGTGCATCCTATGAGCGGGCCACCGCCGAATTCCCCCTGGACAAGGATGTCAAGTGCGAGCGGATTTCGGCAGGGGGGGTAACCGCCGAGTGGGTGTGCGCTCCAGGCGCCGACGTCTCCAGGACCCTCCTTTACCTTCATGGCGGCGGGTACGTCATCGGCTCCTGCAGGACCCACCGGGCGATGATGGCCCGAATGTCGGCGGCCGCCAAGGTCCGGGTGCTGGCCATTGACTACCGCCTGGCGCCCGAGCACGTATTTCCAGCTCCCGTAGAAGACTCGGTTGCCGCCTATCGCTGGCTGCTGTCCACGGGCGCCGACCCGAGGAAGATCGTCGTGGGTGGAGAGTCTGCGGGCGGGGCCCTGGTGGTGTCGTTGTTTGTTGCCTTGCGCTACCTGGGGGAGCCATTGCCGGCCGCGGGCATATCCATCTCTCCCTGGGCGGACCTGGAGCAGAGCGGGGATACCATGTCCTCCAACGCAGAAGTGGACCCATCGGTCAACCGGGAACGCCTGGACTGGTTTGCCGGGTATTATCTTGGGGGCAAGGACCCCCGGGCGCCACTGGCTTCACCCATATACGCCGACATGACCGGGCTGCCGCCTCTCCTGATCATGGTGGGCTCGGTCGAGGTGCTGGTGGACGATGCAAAGCGGCTGGCTGCCAATGGCGAAAAGTCAGGGGTGGACACCACCCTGGAGATATGGGAGGACATGCCCCACAACTGGCCCATGTACGCCCATATCCTTCCTGAAGCCCAGCGGTCCATCGACCGAATTGGCGAATTCATAGGGCAGCACATCGCCTGATCAGTTGCCGGGGCCGCCGGAATGACAGGCGATTCCGAGGTGTGCTGTGGACAGCCCCTGGCGCTACATCCTCCATGCCGACCTGGATGCTTTCTACGCATCGGTAGAGCAGCATGACAATCCCGGCCTTAATGGCAAGGCTGTGGTTGTCGGAGGCCCTCCCGAATCCCGGGGAGTTGTAGCGGCGTCTTCCTACGAGGCCCGCAAGTACGGCATCCACTCTGCCATGCCCATGCGCACCGCCGTCAAGCTCTGTCCCGACCTTGTTCGGGTATCCCCCCGTTTCGACAGGTACCGTCAGGTATCCCACACCATCATGGAGACCTTTCGAGAGCTCACCTCCCTGGTCGAGCCTTTGTCCCTGGACGAAGCGTATATGGACATCAGTGAGGTAGTGCCCAGAAACGGGCAGGAGCAAGCGGCCCGGACGCTTAAGGACCGGGTTCTGGACAGGTCCGGTCTGGCAATAACCATCGGAGGGGGCACTACCAAGAGCGTTGCCAAGATAGCTTCTCAGATCGCCAAGCCCGATGGCCTGCTTATGGTGCAGCCCGGCAACGAGGTGGAGTTCCTTAGGCCGCTGGACGTGGAAATGCTGTGGGGTGTCGGGCCTAAGACCGCGGCGGCCCTGAGAAATGAAGGTGTGGAAACCCTGGGGCTGCTTGCTGAAATGGACGACGTCGCCCTAATCCGGAAGTTCGGAAAGAGGGGGCCGGAGCTGAGGCTGCGGGCTCTTGGGCTGGAGCGGGACGAGGTGACGCCCCACCGGGAGACAAAGTCCATCAGCTCCGAGACCACCCTGGCAAACGACGTCGGTGATCCGACCGAGATTACCCAGTATGTGGAGGCCCTGGCCGGGGAGGTGGCCGAGCAGATGGGGCGCAAGCATCTGAAGTGTAAGACGGTCTGGATAAAGCTGCGCTTGGCTGACTTTACGACCTTCACCCGCCAGAAAACCCTGCCCGAGCCAACGGACCGGCAGGATGCGATAACCGCTTCCGCCAGGGAGCTGGTCGAGCTGGAGCTGGGGAACGGCCGATTGTTCCGGCTGGTGGGGGTAGGCGTCGGGAACTTCCAGGAGGACTACCAGATGCCCCTGCTTCCCCCTGGCTTTGCCCCCTAGGAGCGCCTGGGAGCGGAGGCGATGATCCGAGCCGCCATCTCTGTGTCGATGCCCCGGGGCCATTCCCGCTTCGAGGGGTCGGCTATCTTTACCTCCAGGGGCGGCCCCAACTCGTCGATCTCCATCCTGATGACGTCCCCGTCCTGTACTGCGCCTATCTGCTGGTGATTGACGCCGGTGGCGACCACATCGCCGGGTTCCAGGGTCGTGATTTTCGAGAACTCGGACACCAGCTCCCTTATGGGATGGGCCATGTCGCTGGTTGGGAAGTCGTGGCGAGGCTCGTCGTTGTTGAAGAGCCGAATCTGGACGTTCTGCGGGTCCGGGATCTCGTCGGCGGTTACCAGGGCTGGGCCCATGGGAGCGAAGGTGTCCCAGCACTTGCCGAGGAAGAAGCTGTTGCCCACTGCGCCCTGGAGGCCCCTGGCCGACATATCCAGGAAGTTGGTGTAGCCGAATATGTAGGAAAAGGCATCTTCCTGGCTGACCTTGGTCGCCCTCTTTCCCACGACGAACGCCAGCTCGCATTCGTGGTGAAAGATGGTGGCTCCCACGTCGGGAAGTTCGCACGTCTCCCCGGTGCCGATGATGGCTGTGGGGGATTTCAGGAAAGCGTCCAGGACCGCTGGCTCGCGTTGCCCGAACTCTAGGTAGTTGACGGCGGCACAGATGACCTTGGATGGCCGCGGCAGTGGCGCCCTCAGTCGTACGCTGGAGATAGGCACACCCGCGCCTCCAGCCAGGATGCTTTCCAGCCTTGGCCTGAGGTCGTTCCAGCCCCCTATCAGGTCCTCCATCATGTCCTGGGGCTCGCGGAACTTCTCCCCCTCGAACACCTCCGTGGCATCCACCACGTTGTTGCCCTTCAGCAGGCCTAGCTGGTAGTCGTTGTAAAGCACTATCTTCATGTAAGGACGCTCCTGTGTGTGGGTGTGGGGACGATCTGGTTGGCCCCGAAATGGACCTGGAGAGTATAGCAAAGCCCCTGCTGGCCTTCAATTGCGGCCAGGGCCATGCGAGTCAGTGTGCTCCGAGCTGTTCTTGGCACTTGACTGGGCAAATATACCTTGACTTTAAAAATCGTCTCTGCTAGAGTCGGAATGCCGACGCACCTAGTGGGTGGTGGGCGGATGTGCATGGGTGTCCCGTTAGGGTAGTCACTTAGTCAGCACGTTCAAACAGAGGCTTCCTGGCGTTTCCCTATATGTGCAGGCTGGCCAGGGGCCTGAAGAGAAGCTTGGAGGTGAATTGATGCTCCATCTCCGGCTATGGAAGCCGAAGCTGTTGCTGTTGTTGCCCATTCTCGCAGTCCTTTCCTTCGCCATAGCTTGCAATGGGGAGGAAGAGCCAGCAGTAACCCTTACTCTTACCATGGTATCTACACCGACTCCTATTCCGCCGACCGCTACGCCGGTTCCGACGCCTACCCCCACACCAGTTCCGACGGCTACTGCCACACCCATCCCGACGGCAACTCCTGAGCCTACCGTGGACCCCCGGCAGATAGCGATGGAAAGCTTCCTCGCCAGCTGGAACGAAGCTTGCGGGGCACGAGACCTCGATCCATGCCCGCTTACAGCCCAGGACTTGCCGGATCTAGGCGAACCCGCCTCCCCAGAGGAAGCCGCTATGGAGTTCATGGATGTATGGAACGGGTCGTGCAGCGCACTGGGTCTAGACCCCTGCCCGATCACCGAGGCTGCTCTGGACAACTGATCCAAGGCCCGCCTCGACAAATATCTAATGCGGATGCAAGGGAGCTTCCAATTCTGGAAGCTCCCTTTTTGTTTAAGGAGTGGCAAGGAAGGCCTACTGAAACCGGGACCTTTCCGATCTCCTTCAGCTCCGTCCAGCGGGAAGTCTGCACCTTGCACCGGTGGGCATGAGAAAACTGCAATTCTCAAGACGCCATAGTCTTGACAGTGCGCCATCGCCTTACATAGAATCGCAACATCTGCTCGCGCGGAAATCTATACAGGTGCTGAAAATGCGCCGGGAGGTGATCAATGAGTGATTATTTAAGTAATAGGGGGCGATGGTAGGCGCCTGTCTGGACCCGAATGGTCCTTGTCCCCAAAAGGATAGATAACTAAATAAAAGGTTGGTCGGGCTCAGGCGAGTGCCTACCATCGCCCCGGGGTCTGGGATGACCCCACAGGACGGAAGGTTCGAAGGGCTCTGACCAACCTTTTCCTATTATTGACATTCCTCATTCCTTCTTAGCTCCTGAGGCTCCCTCCCGGTCGCTGCCTCGTCCCGATTCCTTCATAGACACCTTACCACCCCGGTGTTACCATCTCCCAGTCCTTCGCCGGCATGATCTCCTCGCTACGCCGGCGTTATCCAGAAGAGTAGGTGTGTAGTGGTCCGCGCCCTGTTCATGGGCCAGACTGGTCTGGCAAAGAAGTCCCAGCTTGATTCCCTGGCGGAGCATTGTGCCAGGCAGGGCCAGACCATCGACAAGGTGTTCAACGTCGGCGACATCATGTATGCGGAAAGCCAGACCGCCGGAAAGCCTCTGCATGAAGGAAAGATCCTGGACCTTCCCTTGGCAGAGCTTGGCATCCTTAGGAGACTGGCCTTCACCCATATCCGGCTGGAAAGTTCACTGGCTGATCATGTGATGGTCGGCTCCCACTCAGTTTTCCGCTGGAACAACCAGCTTTTCAGGGCATTCGAAATGCAGGAGCTTCAGGAGCTCAAGCCCGACTTGGTGGTGACCCTGATAGATGATGTGGAGGCGGTCAAGCTGCGCCTCGATGATCTACGTGAGGAGGGGCAGCTGCCCGTCACCACCAGTTACAGCTTGAAGGACCTCCTGGTCTGGCGTGAGGAGGAGATTCTGGCGTCGGACGTCATCTCGTCTGTCCTGGAGGTCCCCCACTACGTCCTTGGGGTGTGGCTGGAACCTGAGGTGTCGGAGACCCCCCTGGAAGTGGCTTACAACCTGATGTTCCGGCGCGAAAATCGTCTGGCCTACGTGAGCTACCCCATCAGCGATGCTCAGGCCAAGGAGGATGTGTGGAGTAAGGTCGTCGAGTACCGCAGGCTCGTACGGTCCCACGTCACCGCCTTCGACCCGCTGATGATCAGCGAAAAGCGCCTGCAGATGCTCATGGAGGAGGAGCTGAAGAGGAGCCCGGAGGCCAGGAATGTGGTATGCGATGTCCGAGGCCGGGAGCTGGCGCTGAACATCGGCGAAATTAGTGCGGTCATGCCCGATATCGACGGTCAGACCGTGTCCCGGGACTATAAATTGTTGGACCAGTCGGACATGATCATCGCTTACTTTCCCCTGGACACCGACGGTGGGCCGCTAATCGCCGGGGGTGTCCAGTCGGAGATCGAGCACGCTTCCGCCTCGACCAAGGAGATAGTTATCGTTTGGGAGTCTCCGAGGGAGCCGACTCCCTTTATCAGGCAGAAGGCTGATGTCCTGCTGCGAAGCCTGGAGGAGCTCGACGGGTATCTCCAAGGCCTCGTGCCATCCAGATGACACCTTCACAATCCCCTAAAGAGACTAATTGGGGCTAGCGCATCTGCCGGAACTGGGGGAAGAGCGCCAGGAGCAAGAAGGGCAGCACCGCCAAGCCGATTCCATTGACCAGCAGTGCAAAGGGCGCGCTCGTGGCCCCCGCGACGTATCCGATTCCAACATGACCCACGGGAGCGGTACCGACCCCCACGATCCAGGACCCCATGGAACGCCCCCTTTGATCGTTGGGAACGCAGGTCTGGAGCAGGGTCTGGTGCAGGATATCGGCGGCGGATGCCATGCTGTTTACGAAGACTACAAACACCACTGCAATCCAGAAGTTGGGAGACTGGGACAGCAACACCAGTCCCAGCCCGAACAGGGACAAAGTCGCCAGCAGGAGCAGACCCCGATGCTGAATCTTGCTGGCCGCTCCCAAGGCAACTATTCCCATGGCGCCGCCGATGAACCGGAATGCAGTAAGGATGCCTAAGCCTGCAGCACCAACCTCCAGAACATCTTCAGCCAGGATGGGTAACATCACCTGGTGGGAAAACCCCAGCATCTCCGACCCCGCCGTGGATACCATCAGACTGGACATGGCACGGTTCGATTTCAGGGCGCGGAAATAGGAAATGATGTTGTCCTTCATGGGTTCCCGCGCTATGGGAGCTGATTGACCGATGCGACGCAGGCCGAACAGGGCGGTCAGCCCAATAGAGTAGCCTCCGGCCATCACGAAGAAGGCGGTCTCCGGGCCTCTCCATTCCAGGGCCAGCCCTCCTACCAGCGCCCCTATGATTCCGCCTATACGCTGGGCGAGAGATATCAGGGCTATGCCGTTTATGGCTCCCGCAGTGCCGACTATGTCGTAGGCGTACACCTGGCGCGAGGTCATGTAGAAGGACTGGAAAATTCCGAAGAGAAAAGCAAGCGAAATAAGGTGCCACACCTGCAAGATGCCGACCAACGCCAGCAGGCCAAGGGCGAGGGACACGGATAGCATTCCAGTGACGGCAAAGCGCATGAGGAAACGGCGGTCCAGTCGGTCTGTGATAGACCCAACCACGAACCCGACCAACAGAAACGGGGCAGACCGGGCGGCAAAGGCGGCGCCTACCATAGCCGCAGACTCGGTGATCTGAAACACAAGGAACCCCAGCAGCACCTGCTGCATTCCCTGACCTATCTGGTTCGTGATTGTGGAAGCCCAGAGCACCCGGAAATCCGGGTACTGGAAGGCAGCGAAGGGCCTCCAAAGGCGGGACCGACCCGGTTGGGATTGGGGGGGCCTGGGGGTGCTTTGTGTACTCATTTGGCCTGCGCCAAGGGGCCAGGCTGAGGAAATATGCTGCGTCCCGCCAAGGGGTCAGCACTCATTCGGGGCATGTTCCTGGTCTTCCGCTGCTGGGGGCGTGTTGTCTCCATATCCGGGGGCTTTTTGTGTGTTCTCGTAGGTGCGGAGCTGTGCCACAAGGGTGTCGACTTCCTGGGCATCCACCTCGTATCTCAGCAGGGAGTAGCGAAGAATCTGCTGCCCGCCCTCCATCTCGGGCCAGACCACTTCGTGCACGCCGATACGGTTAAGCTCTTCAGCATCCTGCTGCAGGCGGACTCGAGCTACGATTTCCAGCTGTGGGTTAATTTCGAGGGCGCGACGTGCGGTATCGCGGGCCGATCTGGTGTCGCCGGTTGTGATGATCAACATTCGTGCTCTGCCGATTCCGGCGTGTTCCAAGTTGGCTATGCTGGTACTGGAGCCGTTCAGCACCAGGTACCCTCCATCCAGGCACCGCTGGGAGACATGGGGGTCCAGCTCAATGGCTACGAAGGGAATGTTATGCTCCCGCAGTTCCTCCGCCACCAGCATTCCGATGTTGCCCATGCCGCACAATACCAGGTGGGATGAGAGGTCGTCTATTCTGGATGCCACAGTGCTCTGCGCCGGGCTGTAGTTCCGGAAGACGCTCACGAACTTCCCAAGCTTTTCCAGACCCATGACCCCGCCCGCTAATACCAAGGGAGTTAATGCCATGGTTATGACGGTGGAGACCACGATTAAAGTCAGGAAGTCCAAGTCCACAATGTCCATGAGATATGCTGCATCCGCCAGGAAGAAGCTGAACTCTCCAATTTGCATCATTCCCAGTCCAGTGAGCATGGCGGTGTAGGGGAGGTATCCGAATACCTTCACGAGACCGCCTATCAGCGCCAGCTTCACAAGCATCACCGCAGTGACCACAATCAGCACCAGCCCTATATGGTCCACAACGTACCTGGGGTCGGTGAGCATCCCCAGGGAAACGAAGAATACGGCTGCGAATATATCTCTGAGTGGTATCACTTCGGACAATGCCCGGCGCCCGAAGGGCGACTCGCTGAGGACCAAGCCTGCTGCAAAGGCTCCTATCGCCAAGGTGAGTCCGAAGGCATCGGTTAGAGCGGCTGCGGCGAAGGTCAAAGCCACCACAGTCAGGATAAAGACCTCTTTTGAGCTCAAGATGGGGACCCTGTCCAGTACCCATGGGATTGCTCGGCCCCCCAAGACGACCATTAGTACCAGGATCACTACAGCTTTGAGCACTCCGAATCCCAGCTCCGACAGGGCTGTGGTCCCCTCGCCGGTCAGTGAAGGCAAAATGGCAATCATGGGTATGAAGGCCAGGTCCTGCATGATCAGGATGCCTACCATTACCCTGCCATGTACGCTTCCGAGCTCTCCCCTGTCCGCCAGTGTCTTGAGAACTACCATGGTGCTGCTGAGGGAGGCCACCATCCCAAAGACGAGGGCTTGCTGGTAAGACCACCCAAGGTAGAGGGCCAGGGGGTACATCAGGCCTATAGTGGCCAGCATCTGCACGATGCCCCCCAGCACAATGACCCGCCCGGCCCTTCGCAGCTCCCTAAGGGACACCTCGACGCCAACTTCGAATAGGAGCAGCACAACTCCGAACTCGGCAAGAGTGCGCACCTCTTCCAGGTTGCCGACTGCGCCCAGGACGTGCGGTCCAACGATCGCCCCGGCTATGAGATAGCCCAGCAGGATGGGAAAGCGGAACTGGCGCGCAATGAGTCCACCGCCAAAGGCGCTGGCAAGAATAATTACAATGTCCAGGAACAGAGAGCCGTGCAAATCGTCAAACTTTCAGAGTGTAGTAGTATCGAAGTGTGCAAATAGGCTCCTAAGCTATCTTAGCAAGAGCTTCGAGCTTGATTAAATGATTAGCCCTAGGGGTTTCTCTGAAAATCAGCCTGTCGAGGCATCGGAACTCAGGAAACTTGTGTACGGAGGTACGCATGCCGGACGAAATAAGCCTGTTCGAGGCGATCGATAGCCAGAGGGCCATAAGGCTCTATAAGACCGACCCCGTTCCTCGGGAGCTGATCGAAAGGGTGATCGAAGCAGCTATTCGGGCTCCCAGTAGCGGCAACAGGCAGAAGTGGGGCTTTGTCGTCGTCAGCGACCCGGATTTGAAACTGAAGATCGCTGACTGCTACCGGAGGAATATCACGCCGGGGATAGTGTCAAATCGGCCCCCGGAGGACCAGAAGATGTGGGATGAGACCAAACACCTAGCTGACCACCTCCACGAGGTGCCCGTTCTTATCCTGGCTTGCATAGAGGATGACGGACGATCCGACGATTTTGCCCGCGGAGCAACAATCTATCCGTCGGTGCAGAACATGCTACTGGCAGCCCGCGCCCTCGGCCTGGGGAGTTGCCTGACCACGCGCCACAGGAAGCATGAGGCAGAGATAAAGGAGCTGTTGGGAATCCCTGGAAACGTTCACATAGCATCGGTGTTGCCCCTGGGTTTTCCTGCCGACGGAGCCAGGTACGGACCTACCAGGCGTAAGCCTGCGGCCGAGGTCACCTATTACGACAGGTGGGGAGATACGACCGCCGGAACCTAGCAGCCGGGGATTGGATCATAACTAGGCACGCGTCCTGTACTGGAGGGCTTCGGCGAGGTGTTCCGTCCTGATCGTCTCCGACTTGCCCAGGTCGGCGATGGTCAGCGACAGCTTGAGGACTCGATGGAAGGCCCGTGCTGAAAGGTTGTACTGGGTCATGGCGTTTCTCAGCAGGTGCATGGCTGAATCTTCGGTGCGGCAGTACTTCCACACCTCCGCCGGCCCCATCTCCGAATTGTATTTGAATTCAGAGCCTTCGAAGCGGGCTTCCTGGACTTCTCTAGCCTCCTTGACCCGCGTTCGCACTGCTGCCGACGGCTCCGAATCCTCCAGCCCCGCCAGCTTCTCGTAGTCCACGGGAGGAACCTCCGTGAATATGTCCATCCGGTCCAGCAGCGGCCCGCTGATGCGTTTCTGGTACCTGGCAACGGCTCCCGCAGAACAGACGCACTCCTTAATGGGATGGGTGTAGTAGCCGCAGGGGCACGGGTTCATGGCCCCCACCAGGGCAAAGTTGGCGGGGAAGGTCAGCGTGCCTCCCGCCCGGCTTATGGTGACGACCTTGTCTTCTATGGGCTGGCGCAGGGCTTCCAGGGCTGAGTGGCCGAACTCGGGCAGCTCATCCAGGAAGAGCACTCCCCGGTGGCTCAGAGTGATTTCACCCGGGCGTGGTATTCGCCCTCCGCCAACGAGACCGGCGTTGGATATGGTGTAGTGGGGAGACCGGAAAGGACGATGCGACAGGAAGGGCCTGTCCGCAGGCAGGAGGCCGCTGACGCTGTATATCTTGGTCACCTCCAGGGATTCCTGGAAGGTCATCTCCGGCATAACCGATGGAAGAGAACGGGCCAGCAGGGTCTTGCCGCTACCGGGCGGTCCCGTCATGAGGATGTTGTGACCACCGGCCGCCGCTACTTCCAGGGCCCTTTTGGCGTTCTCCTGACCCTTTATGTGGGAAAAGTCGACGGAGGCCTTGGGGCCGTGCCCGTTCTCCACGGCCTTGGAGCCGTTGTGATAGGGCGAGATCATGGTGTCTCCCCGCAGATGGGAGACAAGCTGGGCCAGATTATCAGCAGGCAGGATAGACAGGTCGTGAATCAACGATGCTTCGGTGGCATCAACCTTGGGGACAAATACCGTGTCGATCTGTTGGTCCATGGCCACCGACACCATGGGCAGCATGGCTGCGGTGTGACGCAGAGTGCCGTCGAGGGCCAACTCACCCAGGAACAGGGCCGGTCCTTCGAATTCGGGCACCTGGCCGGAGCTCACCAGGATTCCCACGGCTATCGGCAGATCGTATGACGGACCCGCCTTCCTCAGGTCCCCCGGGGCCAGGTTCACCGTGATCCTGCGCATGGGAAACTCACACCCGGAATTGCGAATGGCAGCCCGCACCCGCTCCCGCGCTTCCTGCACGGCCGTGTCGGGCAGGCCGACGATATTGAATGCAGGCAGACCGGGGGCAATGTCGACCTCTGCATCGATGATGAAGCCATCCAGCCCCACGACGGCACATGTTCTTACCTTGGCCAGCAAGCAGCACACCCCTCCGAACGTCGGACCGTTTCTGGCCCGTCATCCCTTGGATTCATCGGAAGAAGCCATATGATTCGGTACATATGTTCTGATAGTAGGGAAGCGCAAAAGGGGCGTCAACGGGCTGTTGACAACGGAGACCTCCCGGGAGCCGTTCTCCCGGGCCCCTATGATGGGTAGGCCAGGGGCTCGGGGATGTTGCAAGGGAAGAGGCATGGCGCAATCGCCTTTTGCGTGCAGCATTGCCGGTGGGATAAAATAGTGGCGTCCAGCGACAGCGTTCCTGGCCTCTAAGGCCTGGGATGAATTGCCCGGTGGTGTAGTGGTAGCACAGGGGACTTTGGATCCCCTAACCCTGGTTCGAATCCAGGCCGGGCAGCCAGAGACTGGAACCTTCTGAATACTATGGGACCCGACGGCGTGCCTCATCAAGAACTCAAAGCTCCAGCGTAACTAGCTGTGTTGTATAATGCCGGAAGGACCTATTGCTGAGAGGTCATATTAGAGAATCCTATAGGGAGGGAGAATTTAGCATGGGCAACGTTAGGGCTGAATACATCT
Organism: Dehalococcoidia bacterium; assembly: GCA_965116325.1. GTDB lineage: Bacteria > Chloroflexota > Dehalococcoidia > Lucifugimonadales > JAGWBF01 > JAGWBF01. The sequence continues at coordinate 111,889 of OZ220675.1, forward strand.
GGATCGATGGAACCATACCCACACCCAAACTGCGTTCCAAGACGAAAATTCTCGAGGATGGAGAGCAACCGCCAGTTTGGGCATTTGACGGTTCCAGCACCAACCAGGCCGCTGGAGAAACCTCGGACTGCGTCCTGAGGCCCGTGTACCAGTGCCATGACCCGATTCGCGGCGGGAACAGCATCCTCGTTATGAATGAAGTGCTATTTCCGGACATGAGCCCCCACCCGACAAACACCAGGGCTGCCTGCGAGGAAGCTGCCGGCAAATACGCCTCCCACGAGATGATATTCGGCATCGAGCAGGAGTACACGTTCTTCAAGGGTTCCAGGCCCTTGGGCTTCCCGGACGCCGGTTATCCTGCCCCTCAAGGTGGGTACTACTGCGGAGTCGGGGCAGACGAGGTGTTTGGGCGCGACGTTGTGGAGAAGCACCTGGATATCTGCCTGGATGCTGACTTGGGCGTCTCGGGAATCAATGGCGAGGTGATGCCAGGACAGTGGGAGTTCCAGATCGGGCCTCTCCCGGCCCTGGAAGTCAGCGACCAGCTATGGGTTGGTCGCTGGCTCCTATACCGCGTGGCCGAGGATTACGGCATTAATGCCACCCTTTATCCCAAGCCTGCCCGAGGAGACTGGAACGGCGCCGGGGCGCACACTAACTTCTCAACGAAAGAGATGCGGAACAGCTATCAGGCGTGCATCGACGCGGCTGAAGCCCTCCGCAAGAGACATGACCTCCACATCGCCAACTACGGTGCCGGCATAGAAGAGAGGCTTACCGGTCGACACGAAACCTGCTCTTACAGGGAGTTCCGATACGGTGTCTCGGACAGGGGCGCCTCGGTGCGCATTCCCTGGCAGGTCGAGCGAGACCAAAAGGGTTACATCGAGGACCGGCGCCCCAACGCCAACATGGACCCCTACGTTGTGACGCGCCTGATCCTGGAGACGGTGGCGGGCGGCGTCGCCTAGTCGTGTGAGGCTCTTCCGGCCCCTTTGCCGAGGGGTGCAGGGCCGGCCAACGGATGACCTATTCTTATGGGCTACGCAATAGAGCGTAGCCCATATCTTGTCAAGCATCCCTGTACAGATGAGGGCTTTGGATATGGCAGGTCAGAAGTGTTTGTCGGATAAGGTGCGAGTATGGAGCTGCTGATTCCATTTGTTCTGACCGTCGTCGCCCTCATCCTTCTCATCAGGAACCCAGGCTGGTACTCCCGCTGGGAGATCGAACCCTGGCTGTTCAAGTGGGTGCTGGGCGCGGTGATAGTGGTCTATGCCGTCGCCTTTGTGCTTTCCTTCACGCCGCTCCTTGACTGAACCCGTTCCGATCAGTGTAATCGGGGCTTCGAGAATGCTTAGTGCGATACCGAGTCCGGGTACATGTCGGGCAGCATTTCGTCTCTCCAGCTTGCGCCTTTGGGCATGATGCGGTCCAGGGCCCGAAGCTTGTAGTACGCTGACCACGCTCCCGGTGGGTCACCGCCGTCGGAAACGGTGCGCACCGCTTCCAGAAGGAGCTTGCGGAGCTGGACGATGGTCAGGTCGCTGGGGGTCAGGTACTCCCTGGTCCTGTCCACGACGATCCCCATCATCTCCTGTACGGCTTGGTCCTGGTTGTTTACCCCTTCGATGCCGGTGAAGTTCTCGGTCTTCTGCATCTGCCTATCGATCAGGTACTCGTTTTCCTTGTTGCGGATACTGCGGAAATCGTCCTGGAGCTGGCCCGGGCCCCTGCCCAAGCGAGTCTCCACCATATCCCACTCGTCGAAGGGGTCTCCGTTGGTGCTGTAGGCCCAGTTGTACACCATACAGTTGTCGTCATCCATGGGAACCCAGATGTGCCCCGTGGTGTATGGCGTGATCGTATTCTCACCAGGGCGGAACTGGTGGAAGGGCATGACGAAATGGTAAGTCCGGACGAATATCTCATCGTCGCCGAAGGACCTTATCCCGGCGTATCGATAGCCGTAGTCTGTGGTATCCACCTCGACTGTTGGGGGACCGGCCTTGGCGAAGGTAGAGTTCGGAGCGTAGCCGCCCTTGGTTGTGTTGGCGGTGAAGTTCCGGTGGAGGATGGGTACGTGGGCTGTGTCCACCCCGCCCTCGAGGGCTTGGAGCCAGTTGCATTCCTGCCAGTTCTTGGATACACCCCTCTGCTCGTCGGACACCTGGGTCCACTCGAAGGCAGGCTCCGGGGGTCGCAGGTCGGACGGGCCCATGTAGGCCCAGATAATTCCTCCCATCTCAATGGTAGGGTAGGCGGTTATGCGTACCTCGTCGCGCAAACGGCTCTCCGCCGGTTCGTTCATCATATCCACGCAGCGGCCGTCCACATCGTACTTCCAGCCGTGATATACGCAGCGGATGCCGCACTCTTCATTTCTGCCCAGCCAGAGGGAGGTTCGACGGTGGGCACAGAATTCGTCCACCAGTCCCACCCTTCCCTGGGTATCCCTGAAGGCTAGCAAGTCCTCCCCGAGCAGCCGGACCCGCACAGGGGGACCATCAGGTTCGGAGACCTCCGATGCCAGCAAAGCGGGCATCCAGTAGCGGCGAAGAGTCTCTCCCATGGGAGTGTCCGGACCTGTGCGCGTGAGCAGCTCGTTGTCGGCGTGGCTTAGCATGGTTCCCTCTCGTGGGCGGCGGGGTTTAGCTGCCGCCCCTATCTTGCAATATGAGGCCGTATAGGGCTTCTGCCACTCTCAGGTGTTCGGGTTCGTCGATGTCCACCGACCTCTCCCGGGGAATGGGATAGCCGGCCAGCCGTGGCACGATGTAAGAGTTCTTCTCCCGCAGGAGGTCGCTGCGGATCATGTAGAAGTACCCGGAAGGCACCTCGAAGTCGCGCAGCTTGGTCTGGAGTCCCGAGGCGCCGGGATGGGTGCGTTTTATAAAGCGCCCGGCGCGGTAGTAGGAATGGAGAGGGTGCTCGTAGAAGTTGGTGACCGCGATGCAGCCATTGGCCCGCTGGTCCTGGAACATCTTCCAACCGCCCCGGATATCTTCGGGCAGCATTAGGGCCGCGGTGGGGTACATAACGCTGACCGCGTCGTAGTACTTGCCCTCCTTGGCAAGCTGGTCCAAGGCGTGTATTGCAGCGGCAGTCGCCGGAGCTTCATCAGTGGTTAGATGGGCGGGACGGTCCAGGACTACAGCGCCGGCAGCCTTGGATATCTCAGCGATTTCCGGGTCTTCGGTGGAGACGTACACGTCATCGAATATGCCGCTGTCCCTGGCGGCATCGATCACGTAGCAGATCACGGGCCTGCCCCGCAGCAAGGCGATGTTCTTCCTGGGAAGACGCCTTGAGATGCCCTTGGCAGGAATGAATCCCATTGGATACTCAGGTGGGGAGGATGTCGATCGTCTTCGTTCTGGACTCATAACTACTACCCCTTGCGTTTCGGTTAGTTGGGCGGGCTATCCGTTCCCTTCCAGGATGGCCGCCACCTCCACTTCAACCAGCAGGTCTGGCGCAGCCAGCCCAGCAACGACCAGCGTTGTGCTTGTGGGTAGGCCGCCGGCAGGCATATCTTCCTGGCGGGCACGACGCACCTCGGCCAGGTTTTCGGCGCCCACCACGTAGGTTGTGGTCCTTACGATATCCCGGGTCGAACCCCCCACAGAAGTAAGGGCCTTCTCGATGTTGGACCACACCTCGCGAACCTGGGCAGCGGGGTCGTTGGGGTGCAGGGTCTTCCCTTGCATGTCCCGGGACACCTGGCCGGCGATAAATACCTGGTTGCCCACCTTCACCACATGGTGATACATGTTGGCGGGTGGCGGGCAAATGTCGGGCGGGTTGATGTACTCACGTTCCATGGGCATCTCCTTATCAGTCGTCGGGCCGCCTCAGGATGATAACCCGTTCCCTTGTAGCTGTCCAATGAAGGTGGGAGACCGGGGACCGGCCGGGATAAACCTGCGCCTTTCCCTTTCTTGACGCCGAAAATGGGTGCACCTACAATCGCCCTGCCGCGGCCACCCTGTTCTCCCTATCGCAGAATGGCCCAACGAGGTCGCCACCCTGGCTTCCGGAAGACCCAAGGAGGAGATATGAAGATAGCGTTCATCGTGTTCGAAGGCTTGACCACCATGGACTTTCTGGGGGTCTATGACCCGGTGACTCGCCTCAAGACAATGGGATTCCGGGACGACATCGACTGGGATATATGCGCCCTCGTTCCCAAGGTTACGGACACTACGGGCAAGCTGACCATCGAGGCAACCAGGATCAAGCCGGACCTGGCCGAGTACGACATGTTCGTCGTCCCCGGAGGCATGGGAGGCCGGGTTGCCCAGGAAGACCCCGAGTTTATCCAGTGGCTCCAGTCCGGACGCAATGCGGCCTACAAGATGGCTGTGTGCAACGGATCCATCGTGATGGGCCACGCGGGCTATTTGCAGGGCAAGAAGGCAACCACAAATCGCAACGTCTTCGACCAGCTTCCTCCGCTGGGCGCCGAGGTGGTACAGCTCCGGGTAGTGGAGGACGGCGATGTGATAACGGCGGGCGGGGTCAGCTCATCCATAGATTTGGGCCTTTACCTCGTCGGCAAGATCGCAGGCCGGGAAGTCATGGACAAGATTAAGGCCCAGATGGAGTACAACGGCTTCGAACAAGCCAATATCGACAGCTTTGGGGAGCCCCTGAAAGTAGCCTAGGAGAAGTTGGGCATTACCTGCTTAGCGAACATCTGGACAGGCTCCACTCCGGCGTCCCGGCGAAAGTTCACAATCAAGTAGTCCAACCCGGCATCGAAGTGTCTCCTGTAGAGTTCCGTGAGCTGCTCGGGAGTGCCGATGTCGAAGCTCTCCAACACCGATGGCGCAACTCCGGTCCCGTCCAGAAAATCCTGGGTCTTGGCTTTTACCTCGGCGTCGCTCTCACCGATGATGGCGAAGCTGTGTCGGGTCTTCAGGATATCGGCAGGGTCCCGCCCGATGGCCTCGCAGTGGGACTCCAGGGAATCCAGTTTCTCCCTGATCGCTTCGGGATTGCCATGTATGTTGCACATGTCACCGTAGCGAGCGACCAGCCGCAGGGTAGCCCTCTGCCCGTCGCCTCCTACCATGATGGGAGGGCGGGGCTTCTGCAGGGGGCCGGGGCTGCAGATGGCGCCTTCCAGTGAGTAGTACTTGCCTTCGAAGTCTATCTGGTCGCCCGACCACAACAGCGTTATGACCTGCAAGGCCTCTTCCAAGCGGCCCAGGCGTTCACCGGGGGTGCCGAAGGAGAGGCCATACATCTGGTACTCCTTCTCCAGGTTTCCCGACCCGACCCCCAGGACCAGCCGTCCCTTGCTGATTACATCGACCGTCGCCGCCATCTTGGCCAGCAGAGCCGGATTCCTGAACAGGTTGGAGGAGACCAAAGAGCCCAGGCGGATGCGCTGAGTAGTTACCGCCAGGGCCGAAAGAGTGGTCCACATCTCCATGAAGGGTTCCTGGGGAGGGCCGAGGGCCGAGAAAAAGTGGTCTGCCAGGGTAAAGCTGTCGAATCCCAGGCGTTCGCATTCCAGGGCAACTTCGGATATGTGGGAATAGATGCTCTCATTTCCCTCAGGGTAGGTGAAGCTGCTGTACTGTATTCCGAACTTGCTGATCATGCTGTCAACTGATCCCCCGGTTGGCCCGCGCAGCGCGTCTTCCCTATGTGGTTATGGAACGGGGCAGGGAGTCTTGGTATTATACCATCGGCTTTGGCCCCATCCCGACGGCCAAGTACCCCCATCATTTCATGAGGAGGTGGCCCGTGCCTTCCCCCGTTCAAGTTACCGTTTGGTACGACTACACCTGACCTTTCTGCTATGTCGGTCTGGCTAGACTCGACAAGGTAGCGGAAGCACATTCGCTGGAGGTTGACCGCCAGCCCTTCCTCTTGTCTCCCGACAAGCCTCTCCAAGGTGAGCCGCGAAGGTTGTTCGATGGAGAGACCGAAACCGAGCTGTCCCCTGCCGCCCAGGAGCGGGCCAGGGTCGCCGGATTGGTTATGCGCCGTCCACAATGGTCCCCCAACACCATGCTGGTCCACCAGGCGGCGTTGTATGCCAAGGAGAAGGGCATGGATGATGTGTTCCACCACGCCGCGGCCAGGGCTTACTGGGAGCGGGGAGTGGACCTTGGTGACATCAGTGTGGTCCGGGACATTGCCGAGGAGTGCACCCTGGACTCGGACGAGCTGTCCAGCAGGCTTGAGTCCGGCCACTATCGACAGCAGGTGCTGGATGAGTACGAACGCGCCAAAAGCCTGGGGGTTGGCGGGACGCCAACTTACCAGATCGCCGGCAACCTTCTGCCCGGCGACGTCAGCCTTGAAGCCCTGGAGGAGGCGGTCCGGGGGGCTGAGGGCGCCTAGTCTGCCGGCGAGGCGTCGCGGTGACGGGTCTGTAGGAGAAGAGTATGCCTTACGCGGGACTGAGTCTCGAGGGTAAGAACGCCCTGATTACGGGTTCAGCCCGGGGCATCGGGCGGGCGCTGGCTGTGGGGCTGGCCCAAGCGGGAGCCAACGTGGCGGTCTCGGACACGGGTGAGCGCATGGATGGCGCCCGCGAAACCCAGGCGATAGTCGAGGAGACAGGTGCCAAGAGCTACAGCTATGTGCTGGATGTCCTGGATGTGGGCGGGATCCCCGAGGTGATTCACCGGATATCCGAGGATCTGGGCGGGCTGGACATACTGGTCAACAACGCGGGAGTCCGGGTGCGCAAGCTGGCCCTGGAAGTGACCGAGGATGAGTGGGACTTCGTCGTGGACACCAACCTGAAGGGCGTGTTCTTCTGCTCCCAGGCCGCCGCAAAGCTGATGATAGGCAGGGGAGGCGGGCGGATCATCAACATCGCATCCCAGTTCGCCATCGTTGCACGAGCAGACCGGGCCCCCTACTGCGCCAGCAAGGGTGGTGTGGCGAACTTGACCAAGGCCCTTGCCCTGGAGTGGGCTCAGTACAACATAACCGTCAATGCCATAGGTCCCGGCCCCACCGACACTCCGGGCATCCAGACCGCCCATCCTCGGTCCCCCGAGGAGATACGGCGCGAGATGGAGGCCGATATGCCCCTGGGACGCCGGATGGAGCCCGAAGAGCTGGTCGGAGCTGCTGTGTACCTGGCTAGCCCCTCGGCGGTTGCCACTACAGGGCACCTTCTCATCGTGGACGGTGGCTGGACGGCCCGGTAACCGAGCCTCTCCGGCCCAATGGGAAGCCTCTAGATGTCTATCTCCAGGCCTACTCCTCCGGCTATCGCCAGGTCGTAGGCCAGCTTGGCCGCCGCAATGTCCACGACGCCGATGCCGAAGTGCTTTACATATATATTCTCTGAACTATCCCGGCGTCCCCTGGTGGGGCCCGCCACCACATGGGACAACTGGACCACATCGTCCCACCCGATGATGCCCGCTTCCACGGCGGCCACCAGCTCGCCCGCCTCGTAGCGCGCCTGTTCCAGGGAGTCCGTGACGATCAGGCCGGCCCTCTGCACGGAGACGGCGTCCACTTCCTGGGCATCCAGGGTAACGGGCCCGGCGCTCACCAGCAGCGCGCCCTCCTCCAGCCATGCGCCATCCAGGACAGGTTCCTTTGTGGTGGTCAAGCAAACTACGATGCTGCTTCCCTGGACGGCGTCTCTGGCGTTCTCGACTGCCAGCACTTCTACATCCAGGAGCTGCGATAGCCGGGCTGCAAAGTCGGCCCGCGGACCGGGGCGGCGACTGAACACCTTGACCTGCTTCAGGCGGCGGGCTTCAGCTACAGCCATGACCTGGGTCTGCGCCTGGTAGCCAGTACCGATCATGCCTAGTACATCGGCGTCGGCATTGGCGAGGTGGCGGACCGCAACGCCGGTAGTGGCCCCGGTGCGCAGCGCGCCCAGCCAGTTGGCATGGATGAACGCCTTCAGCCTGCCGGTGGAGGCATCGTACAGTGTCACGTGGTACTGCTGGGAGCCAGCCACCGTGGTGTACGTCTTGGCGCCGTACAGCCCTTCGTAGACCAGGCCTCCTCCCATGAGGGCCAGGTGCCCGCCGCCCAGCTCGACCGTCCGCCGGTCGGCATTGAATGCCTCGCCAATGGCGTATCGGCGGTGCATCTCCTCCACGGCATCCATCATGTCTCCAATTTTCACCATGCTCTTGATTTCGGCGTCGGTCAGGATGAGGGCCATGGAACCTCCCGGGGTGCGGAACGTAGGGGCGCTTAAAAGGGCATTATGGCATTGCCCATTAATGGTGACAATGGAGGGCGAGATAAAGGCGTGGAGAGCATGTTTTCGCCTTCCGGGCCAGGACGGATCAACCTATTAGACACTGGCAATTCTTCATGATAATCTAACGCTGGTTCGGTATCCCTCGAGGGTACTTCTTCGCTCACTTGACCTTGAGAAACGTCGGCCTTCGCTGTTCTGAAAAACCGATAGAAGAACAGCCGTTGGGAAAGGCAGGAACATCATGGCCATAGAAGCCGAGAGAACTTCCTCTGGCAAAGCCAATGGTCTTCATAACGATGAGGTTGTCATATCCGTAAGGGACTTGTGGAAGGTGTTCGGAAAGGACCCGATGAAGGCCCTGGCGGAGGAGAACCTAAGGCTTGGGAAGAAGGAACTGCAGGAAAATCTCGGTCTGGTGGTGGGTCTGCAGGATGTCACCTTCGATGTTCGCAGAGGTGAGACGTTCGTAGTGATGGGGCTTTCAGGCAGCGGAAAATCCACCCTGGTGCGCTGCCTGAACAGACTCATAGAACCCACTGCCGGAGAGATATTCATCGATGGGGAAGACATCCTTAAGGCGGACCATCAGCGCCTGACCGAATTCCGGCGCAGCAAGATGGCGATGGTGTTTCAGCACTATGGGCTTCTCCCCCATCGTAACGTGGTAGACAACGCATCCTGGGGTCTGGAAGTGCGAGGGATAGATAGGTCCGAGCGGTACTCCAAGACCCAGGAGATGCTGGAACTGGTTGGGCTCAACGGTTGGGAAGACTCTTTCCCAAGGCAGCTCAGCGGCGGAATGCAGCAGAGAGTGGGCCTGGCACGGGCTTTGGCCACGGAACCGGTCATCTTGTTGATGGATGAACCCTTCAGCGGCTTGGACCCGCTGATTCGGCGAAACATGCAGGACGAGCTGATCCGAATTCAGCAGGGACTCCATAGGACCATGGTGTTCATCACCCACGACCTAGCCGAGGCAGTGAAAATCGGCGACCGCATTGCGATAATGCGCGACGGGGCCGTCGTGCAGATAGGCGCTCCCGAGGATATCGTTCTCAACCCCGAGAACGACTACGTAGCCGAGTTCACCCAGGATGTGCGAAGGGAATCGATCCTTACCGCCAACCACATTATGGCGGACCCGTTCACAATCGTACCCTCCCATAACGGTCCGCAGGAGGCCTTGAATGCAATGCGGGCCGACGAATCGGACCTTGCCCTCGTGATGGATGACGATGACACTTACCTGGGAATTCTCACCATGGAGAGCGCCCACAGCGCGATCCAGGCCGGAGTGGGCAAACTCCATGACGGTATTGAGAACTACATTTACACCGACCTAGATCCCGTTCCCCACGACAGCGCCCTGGAACAGATCATCCCGGTTTGTATGACCTGCGACTATCCTGTGCCCGTTGTAAATGAGACCGGCAAGGTGATAGGCGTGGTGGACCGGCACACTCTCGCCCAGGCCATCACCTCAAACCAGCCGTCAGCCAGCTCTCCCTTGGAAGATGGCGCCGACCTTTCAACGGATGAGTAGCTGAACCAGGAGGCTTCGTTTGGCCGACCTTCCAACCGCCGAAAAGAATGATATGGGCGAGGCACCTTCGAAGATGCCTACCATAGGACCTGCTTTCTTTATAGATGCCATCTCGAACATGAGCTTTCGAGCTTGGTCAATTCTCTTCGTGGTAGTTGTCGGTGCTGTTGGAGGGATCTGTGGTGTGGTGTGGGGACCTGGCATGGACTTTCCCGCCGAGTGGGGAAGGCCTATCGGCCAGAGGGTGGACAGTGCCGTGGACTGGCTCCTGGACACCGCGCCCTGGCTTTTCGACGGGATCAAGTGGCTGCTCCTGAAGCTACTGGTTTGGTTGAAAGACTTCTTATTGTGGGTGCCGTGGCCGGCCATTGTCGTCGGAGTCGGCTTAGTGGCTTGGAGGGTTTCCAGCGTCGGCTTGGGCATTTTTTGCAGCCTCGCGCTTTTGGCCATCGGGTTAATGGGCAGGCTGCCCGACAATCCGGTCACCTTGTGGGAAGCATCCATGGCCACCCTCGCACTGATTCTCATATCAGTGTTCCTGTCGCTGCTGCTGGGGATCCCCCTGGGCGTTCTCGCTGCCAAGAACCAGTGGGCGGACAATATCAGTAGGCCCATTCTTGACGGCGCCCAGACCATGCCCAGCTTCGTTTACCTGGTGCCGGCCCTGCTCTTCTTCGGGCTGGGCGCTGTTCCTGCCACCATCGCTACGGTTATTTATGCGGTGCCCCCTGTCATACGGCTAACGAATCTGGGGATTCGCCAGGTGTCACCCCAGACCGTTGAGGCTGCTCGGTCTTTCGGCGCCACCCCATTGCAGCTTCTGGTAAAGGTGCAGATACCCATGGCCATTCCCACCATCATGGCGGGAGTCAACCAGACCACCATGCTTGCTCTTTCCATGGTGGTCGTGGCTTCTCTTGTTGGGGGAGGAGGCCTTGGTGAGGTCGTGCTCCGGGCATTGGGTCGCCAAGAGCCGGGCAATGGTCTGTTGGGCGGGCTGGCCATCGTGGCTATCGCCATCGTAATTGACCGCATTACCCAGGCCCTGACCAAGTCTAAGCAAGAGGCCCTGTCCGGCGGAGGTTAGTTTGGGCAAGCGTCGGTCCCCTTTAGTCTCATGAACTTGACTAAACCAGGGGAACGGGTATAAAATGCGCACGGTTTCGAGCCTAAATGGGTCTGGAGGTATGTTGATGATCCGGTCACTTTCGCTTAAGAGCGTATTCATCCTGATCGCCCTGCTGACCGTGGCCTTTGCGGCCGTGGCCTGCAGCGATGAGGATCCCACAGCTACGTCTGTTCCTCCCACTGCGACCATGGCGGATGATGCCATGATGGACGACAAAGACGACGGCGCCATGATGGATGACGAAGACAAGGTGACCCTCGTCTTCTCCGATCTAAACTGGACAAGCGCGCAGGTGCAGAACAGGATAGCCCAGTACATCGTAGAAAACGGCTATGGATACCCGACAGACGCTATCCTGGGAGGTACGCTGCCCAACTTCCAGGGTCTTCTCAAGGGAGACATCCACATTACGATGGAAATCTGGATGCCCAACCAGAGCGACACGTATCCCCCGGCTATAGAAGCTGGTGAGGTAGTAGAGATTGGCGAGAGCCTGGGTAAGGACTGGCAGAGCTCCTTCGTAATTCCCCAGTATATTGCTGATGCCAATCCCGGCCTAAGGACCGTCGAAGACCTCAAGAACGAAGAGTACAAAGAGCTGTTTGTCACCGCAGAGAGCGGCGGCAAAGCCCGGAACGTAGGATGCGTAGTGGGGTGGTCCTGCGAATTGGTGAACCAAGCGCAGATAACGGCTTATGGTCTGGATGACCACCTTACCGTGATCAGCCCGGGCTCCCAGGAAGCCCTCTTTGCAGACCTGCAGGGCGCCTACGACCAGGAAGAGCCCTGGCTTGGCTACATGTGGGGCACCGCTGACCCCGCCCTTGTGCTTGACCTGGTACGCCTGGAGGAGCCGGCTTACACCGAGGAGTGCTGGGAAACTACAAAGGCTTGCGGTTACCAGGATGCGACCATTCTCATAGCCGTCAATCCTTTCGTGGTCGAGAACGCGCCTGACGTAGTGGAGTTCCTGGGTAACTGGGGCTTCAATATCGAGCTCTATAAGAGCGTCGCCAGGCATATCGCTGCCAATGAGGGCATCGAGAACAGGGCTGCTGCTATCTGGTGGCTGAAGGGCAACGAAGATGTCTGGTCCGGCTGGGTACCCGCCGATGTTGCTGAGAAGGTCAGTGCGGCTCTGGCTAACGAGTCCTAGACCACACGATCCCAAATACCGAACGGACTAGTACAGGGCAGCCGACAGGCTGCCCTGTACCTTTTTGAATTGACATAGGAAACAGGCGGATTTATCATTTTCTAGGTATCCCAGTGTCCTACCCAAGCTTTCCTATGTCTCGCAATTCTTGTGCTGGGAGGTAATGCATCGTTGCAAGATTTCGAATACAACGCGCCCCGGACTTTGAGCGAGGCTGTAGCCCTGATGGCGGAAAAGGGAGAGGCAGCCCGTCCACTGGCAGGAGGCACCGACATCCTGGTGCAGCTCCGGGGCGGACGACGTCAGGTGGAACGTATTGTTGACGTAAAGCACGTACCTGATCTGAACGAGATGAGCTTCAGCCAGGAATTGGGCTTGGTGTTGGGTGCCGCAGTCCCCTGCTATCTCCTCTACCAAAGCCCTGAGATCGCCCAGGCTTATCCAGGGATCATGGATGCTGCATCCATGATCGGCGGGATACAGATTCAGGGACGCGCCAGTGTGGGGGGCAATCTTTGCAATGCCGCTCCCAGCGCAGATGCTATTCCTCCCCTGATCGTGCATAGCGCAAGTTGCGTTATCGCCGGACCACAGGGGACGAGGGAGATCGCCGTCGAGGAGTTCTGCACAGCCCCCGGGCGCAACGTGCTCCAGGACGGAGAGCTGCTGGTATCGATGCGAATTCCCGCACCCACCAACGGCTCGGCGGGCTGCTACCTGAGGTTCATTCCTCGCAACGAAATGGACATCGCCGTGGCCGGAGTTGGGTCCTGGGTCCAGCTTTCCCCGGACAACCGCTCCTTTGTGTCAGCGCGCGTAGCCCTTGCATCCGTAGCTCCGACTCCGCTGTTCGTCGAAGAGGCGGGCGCAAGACTGGCAGGCCGGGAGGTCAATAAGGAAGCAATAGAAGATGCCGCCCAGGCGGCTATGGATGCTGCGCGACCCATAAGCGATATGCGCGGGACAATCCAGCAGCGACGCCACCTGGTTGGTGTTCTGACACGCCGCACCTTGGAGGGAGCTATCGCCCGCGCAACCAATTGATGTGGGGCTGCCCGTTTCCGTTTCTAACTCAGTAAAGCACCAGGAGACTAACCGAAATGGCAAAAAAGGCGCACATAGAGACCATTATCAATGGCGAGCAGGTTGAGTATCTCTGCGAGCCGCGGCAGAGCTTGCTCGAGGTACTAAGGGATGTCCTGGAGATGACCGGCACCAAGGAGGGATGCAACGACGGCAACTGCGGAGCCTGCACCGTGGTTATGGATGGCAGAATCGTGAACTCCTGCCTCGTGCTGGGAGTGGAGGCTGAGGGAGCCAAGATAGAAACCATCGAAGGGGTTGCTACGCCTGAAAGCCTGCATCCTCTACAACAGAGCTTCCTGCAGAACGCCGCGCTGCAGTGCGGCATATGCACACCGGGATTTATCCTGGCGTCCAAGGCCCTCCTGGAAAGGGAGCCGGACCCGGGTGAGGAAAGGGTGCGTCACTGGCTGGCCGGGAACCTCTGCCGTTGCACAGGGTATGATAAAATCGTCAAGGCAGTGCTGGAAGCAGCCGATGTTTTGGAGGTGAAGGGATAATGGCAACTACAACTGACGTTTCCTCTACCGAATTCAATGTTGTAGGTACCCGCCCCATCCGCCACGATGGCACCGAAAAGGTAACGGGGCGCGCGCGATACAGCGCGGACATCCAGCTCCCCGGGCTGCTTCACGGCAGGGTGCTCAGGAGCCCCCATGCCCACGCCCGCATCCTTTCCATAGATACTTCCAAGGCTGAGAGCCTGCCCGGCGTGAAGGCTGTGGTGACCTCCGCCGACTTTGCCAAGCCCTCGGGGAGGGTCTCGGACCTGACCGAGGGGGCCATTCACAACATGGGGTTCATGGCCAACAACGTGATGGCTGGAGAAAAGGCTCTATACAAGGGGCACGCCGTCGCCGCCGTTGCCGCCACCAGCCCCCACATCGCCGAGGAGGCGCTGGGGCTGATCGATGTCCAATACGAGGTGCTGCCGCCCGCCCTGACCCTTGACGATGCCATGAAGGATGATGCCCCGGTTCTCCATGAGCGCCTGGCATCGCTGGCGAACCCGGGGCTCCGACCCGGCGGACTGAAGGATGACGACGACACCGGCGAAGCTACAAACATCGCCAACCACTTTGTATTCGAGTCCGGAGACATAGAGCAGGGATTCAAGGAAGCCGACGTAGTGGTAGAGCGGGAGTTCGATACAGCTTCCGTCCACCAGGGATACATCGAACCCCACGCTGCAACGGCGGTGTGGAATGCCGATGGAAACATCACCATCTGGTGCAGCAGCCAGGGGCAGTTCGCCATGCGCGATCAGACGGCCCGGCTGGTAGGAGTGCCCGTCTCCAAGATCAAGGTCATCCCCATGGAGATAGGCGGGGGATTCGGCGGCAAGACCATCGTTTACCTGGAACCGGTGGCCGCCGCTTTGGCCAAGAAGGCCGGTCAGCCCGTCAAGGTCACTATGAGCCGGACGGACGTTTTCCAGGGCACGGGCCCCACTTCCGGCACTCACATCCGGGTAAAGATGGGCGCCAACAAGCAGGGGAAGATCACAGCTGTCGATGCCACCCTGGCCTACGAATCGGGCGCCTTCCCCGGGTCGCCTGCTATTCCGGGGAGCCTGTGCATGCTCTCGGCTTACGAAGTGGAAAACGCCCGCGTGGAAGGCTACGACGTAGTGGTGAACAAGCCCAAAGCCGCAGCCTATCGTGCCCCCGGCTCCCCCGCATCGGCATTTGCTGCCGAGTCGGTGATCGACGAGGTGGCGGGCAAGCTGGGCATAGATCCCATCGAGTTCCGCATGTTGAACGGCGCCACGGAGGGCACCCGCAGGATCAACGGCGTCCGGCTTCCTCGCATCGGGTACATGGAGCTGCTCCAGGCGGCCAAGGAACACCCCCACTACTCGGCTCCCTTGGAAGGGCCTAATCGGGGACGGGGCTTTGCTACGGGGTTTTGGGGCAACGGCACCGGCCCTGCCAGCGCCGTTGCCAGCGTAAACTCCGACGGCTCCGTCAGCCTCGTGGAAGGCTCCCCCGACATCGGAGGCAACAGGGTAGCCCTGGCCATGCAGTTTGCCGAGGTGCTGGGAATTGCCGCCGAGGATGTGAAGCCGGCCATCGGTGACACCGATTCCGTGGGATTCACCTCCAACACCGGCGGAAGCGGCGCAACCTTCAAGAGCGGATGGGCCTGCTACGAGGCGGCCCATGATATCAAGCGACAGCTGATCGAAAGGGCCGCCAAGATCTGGGAGGCTAGTCCCGAAGATGTGAACTACACAGACGGCGTGCTGACCCACAAGTCGGACCCGGAACTGAAGCTGACCTTCAGGCAGATTGCAGCTCGCCTGAACGCCACCGGCGGACCCATCTCGGGAAGGGGTAACGTCAACCCCAGGGGCCAAGGCCCTGCTACAGCCGGGTGCATCGCCGATGTGGAGGTGGACCCGGACACAGGCAAGGTCGATATCCTCAGGTTTACCATCCTGCAGGACATTGGCAAGGCCATTCATCCGAGCTATGTCGAGGGACAGATGCAGGGTGGAGCCGCCCAGGGCATCGGTTGGGCTTTGAACGAAGAGTACGTTTACAACGACCGGGGGGAGATGACCAACTCCAGTTTCCTGGATTACCGCATGCCTACCAGCCTGGACCTTCCAATGATCGACACGGTGATGGTCGAGGTCCCCAACCCCGGACATCCCTTCGGCATGAAGGGAGTCGGTGAGGTAGCCATCGTGCCTCCCATGCCTGCAATAGCTAACGCCATACACAACGCCATCGGTGTGCGCATGACCAGCCTGCCCATGTCGCCGGGCAACATCCTGGAGGCGATCTGGTCCCAGGAGGAGAACGGCAAGGCGTAGCCATCTTCCCAGGAGAGAACTGCATTGAAGATCGGCGTCAACCTGAGCGTGACCGACCGGCTGGATGATTTCGCGGCCGTAGCGAAGCAGGCGGAAGACCTGGGCTTCGAGTCCATCTGGATTTCTGAGCATGCCTTCGTGCCGGTCAAGACCGACTCCCGTTACGCTGGGACCTCCGACGGCAGCATCCCCGAGTCCATGGCCCATATCGCAGACCCATTCGTCTGCTTGGCCATGGCGGCTGCTGCCACGAAGACCATCAGGCTGGGAACGGCAGTGTGCCTGATTCCCCAGAGGCATCCACTCCTGCTGGCCAACGAGATTGCCACCCTGGACCACTTCTCCGGCGGGCGCTTCATGCTGGGCGCCGGGACTGGGTGGCTCAGGGAGGAGTCGGAGATACTCGGCGGTGACTTCGATCACCGGTGGACCCAGGCGGCTGAGTCCATCAAGGTTATGAAGGAAGTCTGGGCCAACGATGAGGCCGAGTATCACGGCCGGTACTACGACTTTCCGCCAATACGCTCCTTCCCCAAGCCGGTGCAGAAACCCAACCCGCCCATCTACCTGGGCGGAAGCGCAGCCAACGTCTTCAAGCGAGTTGCTTCATACGCCGACGGTTGGCTTCCCACGGGCCGTGTCAGCCCCGACCAGATGAAGGAGGGCTGCCAGAAGCTGAGGCAAGTGTGCCAGGAGATGGGCCGGGACTACGGCTCCATCGAAATCTCCGCTTACGCCCAGCCTCCCGATCCGAACTTGCTTCGTCAGTATGAGGAGGCAGGAGCTGAACGGGCCATAGTCCGGGCGGCCGACTACCCGGGCAGTCCCGATCTCCCCAGCCTGGAAGAGATCGCCGAAAAGGTGCTCTAGCGCCAGGCCTCCCCTCCTTCCTACGGTTCCCTGGCTTGGGACCGGTCCGGCAATCTTCCCACAAGGCGGCGATTTGGCTACGGTGTACATCCCTACTCTTCTCCAAAGGTTCACCCAGGGCACAAAGCAGGTGGACGTGGAGGCCAGGAACGTACGTCAGCTTGTGTACCGACTGGAGGAGCTGTACCCGGGTATCCAGGAAGGCCTGCTGGAAGACGGGGATATCCTGCCCAACATGTGCGTAGCTGTGGATGGGGATGTTTCCCAGCTAGGGCTGTTGGAGCCCCTGGAAGATGACAGCGAGGTGCATTTCGTGCCTGCCATAGGCGGTGGATCAATCGTCCGAGGAGGCAATCATGGGTGAACAGAGAATCGGAGTCCACATTGCGGAGCCGGACAGCAGAAAGGCGCTGGAATCCATCAAGGCCGCCGAAGCCCTGGGCATCTCGGCCGCTTGGATGACCACGGGAGGCGCCGGGCTGGATGCCTTGACCCTGTTCTCGGCCGCCGCCGCCCAGACCGAGCGGATTCTGCTGGGGACCTCCATCGTCCCGACGTTTCCGCGCCATCCCATCGCCATGGTGCAGCAGGTGCAGGTGATTGCTCAGCTTGCTCCGGGACGCTTCAGGCTGGGCGTCGGCCCCAGCCATCGGCCGACCATGGTGGACTCCTTCGGCGTGGACTTTCGCTCTCCCCTGGGACACCTGAAAGAGTACGTGCATATCTTGAAGTCCCTTCTGCACTCGGGGTCCGTGGACTTCCAGGGCCGCTACTACAAGGCCAAGGCCGAGATCGCCGCCCCTGTTAACGTTCCAGTAATGGCGTCGGCGCTACGGGCCGCTTCTTTCGAGATGTGCGGGGAAGATGCCGATGGGGCCATAAGCTGGGTGTGTCCTGGCGTTTATCTTCGGGATGTGGCCCTGCCTGCCATCGCGAAAGGTGCGACAGACGCTGGCAGAGAAGCGCCCCCTTTGATCGCTCACGTTCCGGTCTGCGTCCACGACAATGCGGACGAGGTGCGGGCGTCTATGAAAGGGTTCGGCAGATATCCCCAGCTCCCTTTCTACCAGCAGATGTTCGTCGCTGCCGGTTATCCAGAGGCCGTCGAGGGTGCGTGGAGCGACGGGATGATCGACGGGGTGGCCATATACGGCAGCGAGACACAGGTGGGAGACAAGTTGACCGCCATGCTCAACATGGGGGCCGGAGAGGTGCTGGTTTCCCTGGTTGCCGCCGGTCCCGACAGGGAGGCATCCCTGGACCGTACCCTGCGGGCCGTAGGTGAAGTGGCCCGCTCCCTGTCCTCCTGACGGCCCCCCAACCGACCCTCCAGGCCAAGCCTAGCCCGTTAGGCCCGGGCCTTTCGTCATTTACCAATTCAGCCCGCAGCTATATAATGATGCCTTGAGACCAAGGGCCTGCTACGTCCGCCAACCGGGAAGAGAAGCCTGGAGCGTTGCGACAGTCTGAGGAGAAGAGGAATGGCGAGGGCAAGTAGAGCACCTTCCACCGAGAAGGCCCCACCGGCCAAGCACCAACAGATGGGCCTGACCGATGACGAGATTCTGGGCATATACAACAAGCTGGTCCTCATTCGTGCCATCGAGGAGCGCATCTGGGCCCTGAATCGGCAAGGCAAGGTGCCCATTGCGGCTTCCAGCCAAGGACACGAGGCCGCCCAGCTGGGGAGTTTGACCGCAGCACAGAAAGACGGAGGCTGCTTCCTGTTCCCCTACTACAGGGATGTGGCCCTGAAGATAGCCGTCGGGCTGGAGCCCGAACAGGTGATGCGGTCCTTTATGGGCAAGGTGGGCGATCCCTACAGCGGGGGAAGGCAGTTCCCCTTCCAGGGAGCGGACCTGCCCCACAGGATCATACAGATATCCAACGTGGTTTCGGCTGGGGTCACCCAGGCCACAGGCTACGCCCTTGCCGGCAAGCTGAAGCACGAAGACACGGTGGTACTGTGCTACTTCGGCGAGGGCGGTTCAAGCCAGGGTGAAGTCCACGAGGCGATGAACTTCGCCGGCGTCCATGACCTGCCCATCGTCTATATCTGTGAGAACAACCGCTACGCCATCTCCGTTCCCCAGAACAAGCAGATGGCCATCGGGAACCTGGCCGACAGGGCAGAGAGCTACGGATTTCGAGGGGTAGTCGTCGATGGCATGGACTTCTTCGCTTCCCTGCAGGCTACTGCTGACGCTATAACCCACGCTCGCAACGAGGGCCCCATCCTGCTGGAGATGAAGGTGGAACGCTTCATGCCGCACACCACCGACGACGATGACAGGCGTTACAGGCCACCCAGCGAGGTAGAGGTTGCCCGCCAGCAGGACCCTGTGGTGACCTTGGCGGACTATTTGAAGGTCCAGGGTATCCTCACTGATGAGCAGCTGGACAACATGCGAAACGAGGCCCAGGTGAAGGTCGATGAGGCGACTGACGCAGCAGAAGACGCCCCTCCCCCGATGCTGCCACAATTCATGATCATCTCTTTGCAAGCTAGGGCCTGCCACAGGAGTACGACTTGGCTGTAAAGTCGGTTATTGAAGCTGTTCGCGAGGGAATGTTCGAGGAGATGTGCCGCGACCCCGATGTTTTTCTCTTGGGGGAAGATGTCGGCCCCAGGGGAGGCGTGTTCCTGGCCAGCCAGGGATTCTACGAAGAGTTTGGCTGGGACAGGATCATCGACACCCCCCTTGCCGAGGCCAGCATCGTCGGCATAGCCTTGGGGGCTGCCTACAAGGGTATGCGTCCCATAGCAGAGATACAGTTCTCCGACTTTATCTGGCCCGCCGCCAACCAGCTCATCGGTGAGGCGGGGCGCGTGTGCTACGGGACTAACGGCGCCCTCAACGTTCCCCTGGTGGTCAGGGTGCCCTATGGAGGCGGGATCAGGGGTGGCCTGTTCCATTCTCAGAATGTGGAGAGCTATTTCTTCCACACTCCTGGGCTGAAGGTGGTAGCTCCCTCAACCCCATATGATGCCAAGGGGCTGCTCAAGTCAGCCATAAGAGACAACAACCCGGTAGTGTTTGTCGAACATAAGAAGACCTACCGGATGGTGCGAGGGGAAGTCCCCGAAGGCGATTACGCCCTGCCCCTGGGGGTAGCCGACGTGAAGCGGCCCGGAAGCCACGTCACCGTCGTATCCTACGGGTTGATGGTGCACTACTGCCTGGAGGCTGCCGAAGCCCTCTCGGGAGAGGGGGTTGATGTCGAAGTAATAGACCTGCGCACCTTGAAGCCCTTGGATGTGGACACGGTCCTGGAGTCGGTGCAAAAGACGGGCCGTGTGCTCATCGTCCATGAGGACAATATAACCGGCGGCGTGGGAGCGGAGGTCGCGGCGCGCATTGCGGCCGGTGCCTTCGACTACCTGGATGCCCCCATCGGGCGGCTGTGCGGGCCGGACGTTCCCACCATGCCCTTCGCTTCCTCCCTCGAAGAGGCGTACATGCCCAACAGCGAGTCGATCGCTACCGAGCTAAGGAAACTGGCGGCCTACTAGAAGCGCCTGGTGCCCTTTCACGATCAAAGGCACCGAAGGTCTTGAAAACTCAAGGATGGCGATATGGCGATATCTATTGAACTGCCCCAGGTCGGGGAATCGGTGGTCGAAGGCACCATCGGCAAATGGCTGAAGCAACCCGGTGACGTTCTCAAAAAATACGATCCTTTGGTAGAAGTGGTTACTGACAAGGTGACCATGGAGGTGCCTGCCCCCTTCTCAGGTGTGCTGACCAGCATCCTGGCCCAAGAGGGAGAGACCATCCCTGTGGGGACGGCCATTGCAGAGGTGGAAACCTCGGAGGATGTTGCGCTCCCAGAGACCAAACCGGCCGCGGCGCCAGCCCAACCCGCCCAGGCCTCCGGCGTTGGGACCACCGGATACTTGGTGAAGGATTTCAAGCAGGTAGGACCCACCGGAGGAGGCGCCGGAGACGTAAGAGCGTCACAGGAAGCCCCACAGGAGACGCCCGGCACGAGAGGCAGGCACTCTCCCGCGGTGCGACGCCTGGCCCAGGAGCACAACGTTGACCTGGCCAGGGTAACGGGCACGGGCATGGGGGGACGGATCACCCGCGATGATGTCTTGGCCTTCGTCAAGGCTGACGGTGTAGCATCGACCTCAGCCCCGGCATCCCGGCAAGCGCCAGCGGCCCCGGCTGCGGCTGTGGCAGGGGAAGACGTTGCCCTGACCCCCATCAGGAGGACCATCGCCCAGAACATGACCAGGAGCGCCTCGGAGATTCCCCATGCTTGGGGCATGGTCGAGGTGGATGTTACTTCGCTGGCGCGGTTCCGGGAGGGTGCAAAGGCTGGATTTCTGGAGCGGGAGGGGGTCGAGCTGACCTATCTGCCCTTCGTCCTCAAGGCGGTGGTGGAGTCCCTCAAGAAGCACCCCTACCTGAACTCCCAGTGGGCCGGGGACAAGATACAGCTCAAAAAGCAGCTGAACCTGGGCATTGCTGTAGCCGCTCCCGATGGCTTGGTGGTGCCCGTCGTACATGGCGCGGATGGCATGAGCATAGCAGCGCTGGCCCGGGCGGTCCGGGACCTGACGGGACGGGCCAGGCAGAACAAGCTTACGTTGGACGATGTCCAGGGAGGCACCTTCACCGTGAATAACACCGGCGCCCTGGGGTCCATCCTCTCGCGCCCCATCATCAACTATCCCCAAGCGGGCATCCTGACCACCGAGGCGATACAGAAGCGCCCCGTCGTCATCGACGATGCCATCGCCATTCGCTCCATGATGAACGTGTGTCTCTCCTTCGACCACCGCATAGTCGATGGGGCAGAATCCAGCGCCTTCCTGCAGACGGTCAAGGGCAGCCTGGAAGGTATGGGCGCCAACACGCCCATCTACTAGGCGGCATCCATGGCCAGAACGCCGGACTGCCGGGTAATCGACCTCGGTGTGCAGGACTACCTGCCGGTGTGGGAGCTCCAGAAGCAGCTTGCCCAGCAGGTCCATGATGGCGATGCGGCCGACACCCTGCTACTTGTAGAACACCCGCCTACCATCACCATGGGGCGCTTGGGCGGCCGGGACCAGGTGCTGGCCGACGACGACCTCCTTTCGCGCCTGAACGTTCCCCTGTACGAGGTGGACCGGGGAGGCCAAGTTACCTTTCACGGGCCGGGCCAACTGGTGATGTACCCCATAGTCAACCTGCGAGAACGCTGGGGGCCCGTGAAATACGTGAGGACCCTGGAGCAGGTAATGGTGAGCTGCCTGTCCGACTTTGGTGTTGGCGCCCAGACCGTAGAGGGCATTACCGGTGTTTGGGCCGGGGATTCTAAGATCGGGGCAATAGGCGTCAAGATCAGTCGGGGGGTCGCCTATCACGGGTGTTCTCTTAACGTCAACACCGACCTTTCGTGGTACGACCACATCATCCCCTGCGGGCTGGAGGACCAGCCCGTGACGTCCATGGCGTATCTGCTGGGCCACGAGGTCGACATGGAGATGGTGGCTTACAGCATGACCTATCACTTTGGCCGGATGATGGGTTTCCGCATGAGAGAGGCCCAAGAACAGGCGGAGCGGGACGAGCTATGTACGTTGCAGTTAACGTAGAAGCAAGCAGCAACTGCCCCATGCAGATGGAGCGGATGTTCGAGACGCTGGGTGAACCCCGGGAGGTGCAGTGGGCAGTGGCCCCAGACCCGCGGGGTCAGGATGTCCGTTGCCGAGTGACCGGCTGGTCTTCCGAGGGAGCCTGTGACGCATACGGCGTTCTGGTCGAAGACTCAGGTGAGGGTGTCCTGATGTTGATATACGGTGGGGACGAGGGCATCCGCTTGAAGCCGGCAGAAAGCCTGGAGGAGTGGGATATTAACAGCCCCGGCCAGTGGGGAGAAGCGTGCCTGCTCCTGGGCAAGGATGTGGAGCTAAGCTAAGAGCTTGTCCTGCCGTTGCCTAGTGCTTGGACAGGAACTCGAAGACAGCCTCGAAGTACTGCTCAGGCCGTTCCAGGTAGGGTAGGTGTCCGCACTCCTTGAGCACCACCGATTCTGAACCGGGAATCAAACGCCGGAACTCGTCGGCGTAGGCCGGAGGCACCAAGCCATCGGATTCACCCCATACCATGAGAGTCGGCGATGTTATCCTGTGAATGCGCTTCCTGAGCCCCTTGTCGGGGATGGGCCAGATGAACTTCCCGGTAGATGCCAGGGCCTCTATGTTGGCCAGCTCAGCTTCTCTCTTGGCCACGGGGTCTTCAGGCTGAGCCATGTATGCCAGGGCTGCTTCTGAATCCGGGTTGTGCCAGGTGGCCTTGGCCCGCTCCTCGGGGCCGAGCACGTAGATGTCGGCTATAGGGAATTCATCCAGCCACAGGCCAATCGCCCCGACCAAGACGAGGGAACGCACCTTGGCGGGATTCTGGGCGGCCAACTCGGCGGCGATCATCCCTCCATAGGAGAGACCGACAATGTGACACGGCTGGGTTGTCAGGTTGTCCAGGATCTCTTCGTAGCAGAGCACCAGGTCCCACAGGTCATCCAGGTGCTCGAGGCCACTAGACGCGCCTATACCGGGGTGGCAAGGTGCGAAGACATGGTAGCGGCCGGCGAGGGTATCCAGGTGTGGGTTCCATCCACCCAGCGCCCTGGCCCCATGCAGGTACACGAGAGGGTCTCCCGACCCTCCCTCCAAGACCTCCACCGATAGCTTGCCGCCGCGCATTTCAAGGGTACTGATTCGATAGTCCGCCATATTCTCGCTCTCGGCCCTTATTGGGGCCTCTACGAATCCCCGGAATGTCCCACAGGTTGGGGCACCGTCGATAAGGATGAAGGCCACCATGGGTCCGAGTATTCCGACCATGTGTCCCTGATAGACGGCAGTACCTCTGACGTGAACAGTTCCATGTTCTTGAAGGTCAGCTCGCGGGGCATGGTTCCGATGTGCAGCAGGCACATAAGGTGGCCAACCCTGAGCATCTGAATGGCCTCCTTGAGCCTGTCCCGGACGGTGGCGGGACTGCCGGCGATGACATGGCCCTGCTCCAGCCAGTCTTTCCATCCCACGGGCTGGGAAGTGCTGCTCTGAGCGTTGGTGCCGATTGCCGTCCTCAGGCCCGCTCTCAAGGACTCAATGGAGCGGTAGCCCGGCGATTCGGCGAAGGGACCATAGACCCGGAGCATCTTGTTGTAGAAGTAGTCCACGTGGGGAGCATAGTCCCGCTCGGCCTGGCTGTCGGTCTCGGAGACACACACAAGCTGCAAAAATCCCACCCGGTAAGGGTTGTCGTCGATGCCCAGCTGGGCGGTACGCTCCCAGAACCCATCCAGAACCCGGCGGCCCCGCAGATAGCCGTAGTAGCTGAGGTAGCAGTACACGTAGTTGCGCTGGAGCACCCAGTCCCACGTTTCCAGGCTGCCACTTCCCGGGATCCAGACGGGCGGATGGGGCTGCTGCAAGGGCCTGGGCCACACGTTGACGTATCTAAGCTGGTTGAACTTACCGTTGAACACGAAAGGCTCGCGGGTCTGCCAGGACTTCATTATGAGGTCGTGGGCCTCGGTGTGCCGCTCCCTCAACTGGATAGGCACCTGCCCGTAGGCGAAAGTGGTGTCCATGGAGGTGCCGACGGGGAATCCTGCCACCAGCCGTCCCCCACTGAGGACGTCCAGCATCGCCATCTCTTCGGCGACCCTGATGGGAGGCTGGTACAGGGCGATGCTGTTTCCCAGGACGATCAGGGCTGATTGGGATGTGGAGCGGGCCAATATGGAGGCGATCAGGTTGGGAGAAGGCATTAGCCCGTAAGCGTTGGCGTGGTGTTCGTTGACACACACCCCGTCGAACCCCAGTTGGTCGGCGTACTGTAGCTCGTCCAGGTAGTCGTCATACATATGGCGCCCTTGCTGGGGGTCGAAGTTGGAGTTTGGCAGGTCCACCCAAGCGCTCCGATGCCTTTCAGCGAAGTCGTCAGGCAGACTCTGATAGGGCATGAGATGGAAGAAACTGACCTTCATTTCATGACCCCTTTCATGGTGTCAGGATAACCTTGCCCAGGGTTCCCCGGTTGGCCAGGTGGGCGTGGGCGTCGGCTACGGCGCTCATGGGCATGGTCCGGTCCAGTACAAGTCGAAGCTTCCCAGACTCGAACAGGGGGACCATCTCGGCCATGGCGCCCTTGTGGTCCAGGTATCCGTCGGGGGAACGACCGATGCTGAAGCCGATAACCGCGCCGCACACGCTAAAGATATCCCTAGCAGAGAGGGAAGCCGGTGCTCCCGAGGCGTTGCCGTATGTGACCAGCCGGCCATAGACGCCGAGGCAGCCCATGCTCTTCTCCAGGACGTCGCCGCCCACGCTGTCCAAGATGACTTCGACGCCCCGGTCGCCGGTTATCTCCTTGACCCTGGCTTGGAAATCGTCGTCGGCGTAGTTGATGGTTTGGTCGGCCCCCAGCGAGCGGGCTAGCTCCAGCTTCTCCCCTGTGGAGGCGGTGGCTATAACGGATGCGCCCCAGTGCCGGGCAAGCTGGATGGCGGCGGTGCCCACTCCCGAAGCGGCGGCATGCACCAGGACCGTCTCGCCCGGCTGCACGTCGGCGCGGGTGCGCAGGATGTGATAGGCCGTCAGGAAGACCAGGGGGATGCCGCCGGTGTGAACAGGGTCCACACCTTCGGGGGCCGGAAACACGTCGGCTTGCCGCGCCGCCACGTATTCCGCCTGGGCGCCTGCAACCCGGGCCATGACGTTGTCGCCCACCTTGAACTCCGATACGCCGGGGCCTACGGATGCGACACTTCCCCCTGCTTCCATGCCCAGGGTCGTAGGTGCTGGGCCTCCGGGGTAGGTCCCGCGCCGTCGGCTCTGGTCGGCGAAGTTCATTCCGGCGCCTGCGACCTTGATGAGTACCTCACCGGGGCCGGGGGACGGCTCCGGTACGCCGTCCTCCCAACGCAGCACCTCTGGACCGCCGAACTCGTTGACCCGGACTGCCTTCACGCTGCCTCCTGGAGTCTAGGATTGGAAGATGGACTGAGTATAACCCCCGTCAGCATCTTGGGAAAGGCTTTCAGCATTCGGAGACCTATGCATGGTCTGGCTTGTCCGTTCCCCTTCGATTTCCCTCAGGGCGACCGGACAGCCGTAGTTGTGCAATCGGCTATTGCCAGCCTGCCCGCTGTTTGGTGCGTTGCTAGTAGCGTGAAGAAGAGAAGAGAGGCACCTAGCTGAGGTGGTAGTGCTTGAAGCCCTCGGCGTACTTCATTCCCCGGTGCTGCCCGTCCTGCTCTCGCCATCCCTTCATCCAAGCGAAGTCGTTGTCAGCCTCGCCCACCTGGGAGACGTGCTGTTTAAGGGCTTCCAGGGCGATATCCATTGTGTCGGAGACGTCGATCCACTTGTCGGCTTCCCTCCGACTCATTATCAGTACCTCGCGCACCTTGTGGGGTTCGAAGCCCTCCTGGAGGAGCTCAGGGAAGGTCATGCGGTCGCGAGCTGCCGGGAAGACTGCTGCCAGGGTCGCCTCTCCGGCTGCCAGGTGGTCGGGATGACCCATGTAGCCGGTGCCCTGGAAGCTGCGGACCGGGTTGGCGCTAATCAGAATGTCCGGCTTGTACCGCCTGATCTCCCGGGCAATGTCCCTGCGGAGGTCCAGACTGGGCTCCAACATGGAGTCCTCATACCCCAGGAACACCACGTCCTTGAGGCCCAGAACTCGGCCCGCTGCCCGTTGCTCTTCTTGTCGAATCCTCACCAGCTCGGCGGGAGTCATCTCAGGGTCGGAGCTTCCCTTGCTCCCATCGGTGCAGATAACGTAAACGACCTCCATGCCTTGGCGGCACCACTTGGCCACCGTCCCCGAGCAGCCGTATTCGGCATCATCAGCATGGGCTACAACGACCATGCCGCTTCGATAAGGTGTCTCCAGGTCCATTCGACCCAACCTCCCAGCGAGCTCCAATCTACGATGAAGCCAGCTAATTTGCTCTAGTGTGTGCGATGGCGCCGGCCGATCGCACACAGCTATTCTAGGGCGATTGATAATGAGTAAAGGTGGACTCCATGGCTCTGTAGGGCGCCCATGTGGTAGGACGGCTCGATCAGGAGTTGCCTACCTGGATGTAGAAGATGCCTGGTTGCATACCAGGAGGTCCGAGCGGTTGCGCCATTTCTTGAAGAACTTCTTGAAGTTGCGGAAGCTCAGCTGGTTCCTCTCCACTTCACCAAGGGCATTCCACTGCCTGTGTTCGTGCCGGACCAGGGGAAGGCTTCCGTCTGCGACGATCCGGTATCCCCGGTCCTTCACGTGAAAGCTGAAGTCAAGGTCCAGGTTGCGATAGAAGCGAAACACCTCCCGCATCAATCCCACCTCTTTGAGCAAGTCCCTGCGCATTGCTATGCAGTAGGCCTGCATGGCGTCGGCGTCGCCTGCCTCCACCTCATCGTGGAAGTGGTGTATGTCGTCGGTCGTCAGTCCCCATGGCCCCACGATTCCGATTGACTCGTCCTCCAGCCAGGCGCCGATGGGACGCAGCACGTCTCCGACCACCTCCACTGATGTATCGACTATGATCACGTGCTTGCCGAGGGCCTGGTACAAGGCTGCATTCTTGGCTGCCCCGTCGCCTATGGTGTGGTCGAAGTGGATGACCCGGACCCTGGGGTTCGAGCGTTGCAGCTCATCCAGCCATACCTCGGTGCCGTCGGTGCTCCCGTTATCTACCACAACCAGCTCCGCAGAGCGGCCTCTGGCCCACTGCAGGAAGCTGTTGGCGCAGCGCTCCACGTCGGACTTGTAGTTGCAGGCCGTTACGATCCACGAGTAGTCCACTTCCGACGGACGGTCCAGGAAGGACTCGACCTCCCGGGGGGAGGAAAAGGCCTGCCAGCGGCCTAGCTGCAACTCCTGCTCCGTCTTCGGCCGTATCCAGGTGGTGTTCTGGGAGTCTCCGACCATGTAGCCGTCAGCCTTCAGGTCGTCCCTGATATGGTCGGCCACCTCGTATTGGGCGCTCCGCCGGTAGAAGGAGCGTCGTTCAACCTCGGCTGAAACGCTGGCCGGCACAGGGTCGGCCTGAGCTATTCGGTCCAGGTCTAGCCCCAGGACCTTGTCAAACTGCAGCAGCAGGTCCAGTTTATACCGCTCCTCCAGATTCGAATGAAGCATGTTCCAGGTCACGGCCAGCGCGCCGGGCATATCCAGGTCGTTATCTACCGAATCCCAGAAGCGGGCGGACCATTCGATAGCATCTATGGTGCCGGCCAGTTCGGGCAGGGAGCGCCACTGCCAGACCCTGTCCCGCAAGCTGGTCAACGCCCTCTCCGACGCTCGCAGGGCGGAGAAGGTGAAGTTCATGCGGTGCCGGTACCTGACGGTCAGGCAGAGATAGCGGAATGCCAGCGGGTCGAATCCCCTCTCCTCCAAGTCAGAGAGGATGAACTCGTTGCCCGCCGACTTGGCCATCTTTACGCCATCGGCCAGGAGATGCTGCCCGTGCACCCAGTGCCGTACGTAGGGCTTGCCGAAGGCAGCCTCGCTCTGGGCGATCTCATCCTCGTGGTGGGGAAAGATGTTGTCCACCCCGCCCGTGTGGATGTCCAGCTGCTCGCCCATGTACTTGGTGGACATGGCGGAGCACTCGATATGCCAGCCTGGGAATCCCTCTCCCCATGGGCTGTCCCACTTCATCTCACGACCGGGCTCGGCCATCTTCCATAAGGTGAAGTCCCTGGGATCCTTCTTCAGGGGGTCGACCTCGGACCGGACGCCTTCCATAAGGCCTTCCTGGATGTTCCCGGAGAGCTTGCCGTACTCCGGGAATTTGCCCACGTCGAAGTAGATGTTGTCGCCTGCCTGGTAGGCGTAACCCCTCTCCAGGAGCATCTCCACGATGTTGATCATCTCAGGCACATGCTGGGTGGCCCAGGGGAAATGATGGGCAGGCAGTATGTTGGTCTTGGTCTCGTCGCGGTGAAATGAGTCCGCGTAGTACTGGGCGATCTCGGCGGGGGTTTTGCCCTCAGCCAGGGCGGCAAGGATGACCTTGTCTCCCCCCGTTTCGAGCATCTCCTGGCGCATGTGGCCGACGTCGGTGATGTTCTTGACGTGGACTACGCGGTAGCCGTGATGGTCCAGCGTCCTCCGTATCCAGTCGGCCATAAGGTAGGTTCGGAGGTTGCCGATGTGGGCATACCGGTACACCGTAGGGCCACAGGTGTACATTCGGACTACTCCCGGCTCGATGGTGGAGATCTCCTCCACCTGCCGGGTAAGTGTGTTGCGAAGCCGGAGCACCATTGACTCCCTGCCTTGGAGATCAGAAGGGATTCTAACACGTATGGACTATGTTTGCATCTGTGGGCCTGTGCTCTTGAGTAGCTGCCCTTCGCTTCGCCGGATGGTGCTTGCGCAAGGGGGAATTCATCTTGCGGGGTGTGAGGGCCGATGCTATACTCCCTCAGCCCCGCAGCTATGGCCCGTAGCGGTGTAACCCAGGGAAGCTCCCTCAACTTTCTGGTCCCCATGAATAACGCCCCCATGCCCATCCACGGAAGAAGCGCCGGCCAAGTGCATAGACGTCGGGAAGCCCCAACCATGGCCCAGGACATGCCAACCACTGACGGCGAACAGGCACCGGGTTCCCTCGAAGAACGCATCGCCCGCTGCGAGCGGTGCGCTGGCGGGCCTGTCGTGCTGGACTGGCTGCCCATCTCATTCTATGGGGACTACGCCAGCGCCAATGCGTGGGTAGTGACCATCAACCCCTCGGACCGGGAGTACGTGGACCGCAATGGCTTGGCCCTGATGGGAGAGCGTCAGAGGTTCAGCTCCCTGGGGGACTTTCCCTCGGTGAGCCGGAGGGGTCAGTTGACGGCTGACCAGGTGGATGTGATTGTGCGGCGCCAGAGGGAGGTGTTCTATGGCATTCCCTATCGCTCTTTCTTCGAAAAGCTGGGAAGATTCCTGGTGGCGGTGCACGGAGGGGACCCCGAAGACGGGGGCCTGCATGTGTTCACGAGCGGGCTGACCTCTGCCGAAGGGAGGGAATTCACGTACTCCCACGTCGATACGGTCAAATGTGCAACGCGGCTGCCTTGGGCCCAGCTTGATCAGGAGGACAAGGATGCCCTTGTGTCCAATTGCCTGGGATTCATCGAAGAACAGCTAGGGATGAAAGATGGGCTGGAGCTTATGATGATCAACGGGCGTACAGCTTACAACCATTGCCTGCCCTTTCTGGCTGACAGGTTCGGCTACCAGCCGTCCACCCGCCAAGTGGCCGTAGGCAGACTTGGCTACCAACTCTGGTGGGGCAACCTGCCGATGGACGGACGCAAGGTTGATGTGGTCGGCTGGTCGCCCAATATAGTGAATTCGCGGATAAGGAAACCGGAAGCTCTGGTACTTGCCAACGCAATCAGGGAGGTGTGCCCTGGGCTGCGCTAGCATGAGGCCAGAGGCGAAGGCAGCCGGTTTGGCGAAAGGGACATGACAACGTCGCAACAAAATCAGGACCCCGCCGGGGGCCGAATCAGTGTGCGGGTCCCGGCCACGACCGCGAACCTGGGGCCGGGCTTCGACTGCCTGGGCATGGCCCTGGACATCTGGAACCATGTTGAAGTTGAGGTCTCCAGCACGCCACAGGTCAAGGTCGAAGGGAAGGGCTCACCGGACCTTCCGTCGGGGCCCGAAAACCTGGTGTACCGAAGCATCCTTCGCCTGCTGGAACACGTTGGAGTTGAGCCCGTCCCCCTCTCGGTGATCTGCAACAACAACATCCCTCTGAAGCGGGGCTTGGGAAGCAGCGCGGCCGCCATCGTGGGAGGCTTGGCCGCCGGGAACCGGCTGGCGCCCATCTTGTCGGGGGGCAAGGTTAAGCCCCTTTCTTCAGAAGAAGTGCTGCAGCTTGCGGTGGCGGTCGAAGGCCATCCCGACAACGTCGCTCCTGCTCTCTTAGGGGGCATGGTCCTGGTGGTGCAGAGGGACGGAGGGCTGTTGACATCCGCCGTGCATGTGCCTCAAGACCTCTGCGCTGTTCTGTTCATCCCCGAGCTGACGATTGCCACCGAGGACGCCCGCTCAGTGCTGCCCGACGCGATCGCCTGGGAGGATGCTGTGTTCAACATGGGCAGGACTGCTCTACTTGTGAACGCCATGAACACCGGCCGCCTGGAAGATCTTGCTGCCGCAACGGAGGACAGGCTGCACCAGCCCTACCGGAGGCAGCTGTTTCCCGCCATGAAGGTTATTTTCGAGGGCGCCATGAAGGGAGGCGCCCTGGGAGTATTCCTGTCAGGCAGCGGGCCCACCATTCTGGCCTTGACCCAGGGCCGTGAGGTCACGGTAGCCTACGAAATGGCCGAGGCTGCCCGGCAGGCGTCGGTGGCGGGCGAGGTGAAGATCACCCGCCCCGTCGCAGCAGGCGCGACTGTTTTCTCGGACGAGAACGCCGGGGCTGCCTGAGAGCCTGAGTTACGTTCCGGAGCCTTATACGGGACCAAGGGAAGCCAATGGAACTTGTCGTCCAGAAATATGGAGGAAGCTCGGTCGCCAACGCCGACCTTATAAAGAACGTGGCCCTGCGCATCTGCCGTGCCAGGGAGGGAGGCACCGAGGTCGTGGCCGTGGTATCGGCCATGGGCGACACTACCGAGGAGCTGATCGGGCTCGCCAACCAGGTCGCGGGAAGCCCGGACCTCCGGGAGCTGGATTTGCTCCTGTCTACCGGGGAGCTGGTCTCTTCAACCCTGCTGGCTATGGCGATCCGCTCCCTTGGCCATGAAGCCATAAGCCTTAGCGGCTTCCAGGCAGGAATCCATACCGATTCCAGGTACGGCAAGGCCAGGATCGCTGCCGTGGAGACCGAGCGGATACGGGAGGAGATGGACAAGGGGCGCCTCGTCATTGTGGCCGGGTTCCAGGGCATCACTGAAGATATGGACGTTACGACCCTGGGGCGGGGAGGTTCGGATACGACAGCCGTCGCTCTGGCGGCTGCCCTGGACGCCCGCCGGTGCGAGATTTACACCGATGTGGATGGCATATACACGGCGGACCCCCAGGTGGTTCCAGGGGCCAGGAAGCTGGAACGAATAGACTATGAGGAGATGTTGGAGCTGGCCAGCTATGGGGCCAAGATGCACCCAAGGTCTATCGAACTGGGATCAGTCTATAATGTACCCATCTACGTTGCGTCCAGCTTCAGCGAGGCCTCCGGGACCCTCATCGAAAAGGGGATTGCGTCTGCCATGGAACAGCGGGTGAAGGTCACAGGTATACCCTATGACAGGAACGTTGCGAGGATCACCCTCCGGAGAGTACCCGACCATCCGGGAATAGCCGCGGCCCTGTTCGAGCCCTTGTCCAACGAGGGCATCAGCGTGGACACCATCGTCCAGAACTCCAGCTCGGACAAGCTGACGGACCTCAGTTTCACCCTGGCCCGTACCGACCTGGAGCGGGCCCTGCAGATCGTCGGCCCGGTGGCCAAAAGCGTTGGCGCGGAGGAGGTTACTTCCGATGCATCCCTCAGCAAGGTGAGCATCATCGGGTCGGGAATGCAGCACGCCCCCGGCTATGCTTCCCGGATGTTTCGTGCCCTGGCTGAGAACAACATCAACATAGAGATGATCACAACCTCGGAAATCCGCATCACGTGTATCGTGTCCGAGTCGGCTGTCCAAGAGGCGACACGGGTGCTCCACGATGCCTTCGAGCTGGAACAGGGATAGCGGGATAGCGGTCTCCCGCGAATAGCGCTCCCACGGAACTCCTCGTTCACCATTTCGATGTCAACGTCACATCCAACCAGCCCAGAACCCCGCCCCTTCCTGTCAGTGGTTATTCCTGCATACAACGAAGGTAGCAGGATCGGGGATACCCTTCGGAGCGCCATCGAGTACCTTGGGAGCCAGCCCTACACCTGGGACGTCCTCGTCGTAGATGATGGAAGCGTGGACGAGACAGCCCAGGTGGTCGGGGAGTTCGCCGCGGCCGACCCCCGCGTAACCCTGTTGTCTGTCGCTCACGGCGGTAAAGGATGGGCCGTACGCAACGGTATGCTGAAAGCCAAGGGAGAGCACCGTTTTCTTTGCGACGCCGATCTCTCCATGCCCATAGAGCAGGTCTCCAGGTTTCTGCCTCCCGTCCTGGAGGAGTTCGACATCGCCATCGGTTCCCGGGAGCTGCCCGAAGCTCGCAGGATCGGGGAGCCGTCGCGCAGGCATTTCATGGGGCGGGTGTTCAACGGGCTGGTCAGGATGGCTGTCCTGCCCGGGATAAGCGACACCCAGTGCGGATTCAAGTGCTTTCGAGCTCCAGTCGTGGAAGGGCTGTTCAGGTCCCAGATGTTGTCGGGCTTCGCCTTTGACGTAGAGCTGCTGTTCCTGGCCCGTAGGCAGGGGCTGCGTATCGTCGAGGTGCCGATAGATTGGCATTACCGTTCCCTCAGCAGGGTGCGCCCCTTCCGGGATTCTCTCTCCATGGTCATAGACATTATGAAGGTCCGGTTGAACCAATTGCGCGGAAGGTACCGGCGGGAGTAATCTGTGCCAGACTTATCCGGGAATTGGGCCTGAGACAGAGGCCAGAACCTGTTTCCCGGGCTCTTGGATAAAACTGGACATAA
Organism: Dehalococcoidia bacterium; assembly: GCA_965116325.1. Taxonomy (GTDB): domain Bacteria; phylum Chloroflexota; class Dehalococcoidia; order Lucifugimonadales; family JAGWBF01; genus JAGWBF01. The sequence goes on from OZ220675.1 coordinate 145,305, forward strand.
AGTCAGCCTAGATATGCTTGACCACGCCATTTTTTTGGTGTATCCAGTTACGAAACATTGTTGGCGGTCATATCTTGCTAGGGAAGGAAGCATAATTTAACCTTGAACATCGGTGGTTACGACCTCCACGGCACGACCAACCTGGAGATCGATAGAAGCATGGAACCCGACAGGACAGAAGAAAAGTCCAAGTTGAAGAAAGACAAGGGCAAGGAAGCCATCGCCCTCGCCTTGAAGGGTGAGTGGGAGGCCGCGGTCCAGACCAACCAAGATATTCTCCAGGCTTTCCCTGAGGACGTCGAAGCCCTGAACCGCTTGGGAAAAGCCTTGATGGAGTTGGGCCGCTACAATGCCGCGAGGGGGGCTTTTGCGAATGCGGTTGCTTTCTCCCCTCACAACACCATTGCAAAGAAAAACCTGGAGCGCTTGGACCACCTCCAGGACTCGTCACCTCAGCCCAAGCTGAGCAAGGTGGTAACGCCCAACCTGTTGATCGAAGAGAGTGGCAAGTCGGGGGTTACTGTCCTATGTAAGCCGGGTCATGACGGCGTCTTGGCCAAGATGGCGGCAGGAGATGGGGTGAACCTCAGGATCCTCGATCGCTCCCTGGTTATCGAAAACTGCCAGGGCCAGTACGTTGGGCAGGTGGAACCGAAGCTCGCTCTACGGCTTATGCGACTCATGGAGGCGGGCAATAGGTACGAAGCTGCAGTCATCAGCGTTGACCGCCAGGACGCGTCCATAGTCATCTGGGAGACCTACCATAATCCCAGCAACGGCACTTCCTGCTCCTTCCCCGGACGGTCCAAGGCTGGACAGTCCGACCAGGTCAAGGATGCAATGCTTCGCTACGACATCGACAGCGAGTTGGAAGAAGAGGAAGAAGAGATAGCAGCAGACTGGAAGGCTGGCTATCCCGGCAACTCCGGTCTAGCGGAAGCTGAAGAGCCGATGGAGCTGACATACGTCCCTCGCGCGGACGACTCGGAAGCCGGCGAGGACGACAGCTAGCTTTTTACGGGCCATGGGCTGGGATAAGGTCTTGGCCCGTTGCCATGACCTAGGTCACCCTGATGTGTCTCTCTACAGGCCGTGGGCCAGGATCAGATCCTGGTCCGTCGTGACAGCCCCGGTCACGCCCGATGCATCCTGGCGGGCTAGGAACACCACCGCTTTGACCAGGGACTCCGGCGTAACCCACAAGGAGTAGTCGGCGTCGGGCCTCTGGAACTGGAACCCCTCAGTCAGCACCGGACGGGAAGGCTTCACCGCATTGACAGCAATGTTGTGCCGCCCCATCTCGGCGGCCAAGCCCCGGCTCATCCTCTCCAAGGCTGACTTGGAGACGCCGTATGCCTGCCCTACTATCGTAGGAGGCGCTTCGGGATCTGTCGCGAAAGCGGTGGATGTGAGCTGGTCAGCCCCAAGGCTGGACAGGTTGACGATGCTCCCCCAGCCCTGGTTCATCATCGAGGGGATCACTGCCCTGGAGAAGAGGAAAGGTCCTCGCAGATTCACAGCCATAACCAGGTCCCATAGCTTGACGGGCAGCTCCATAAAGGGGTCGTAGGTGCCCACGGCGGCGTTGTTGATGAGGATGTCCACCCGCCCATATTGTTCAAGGGTCTTGTTCACGGTGTCTTCGATGCTCTGCTCGTCCCGAACGTCGCACCGGATGGGCAGGGCGCTAAGGCCCATAGCCTTGATCTCGTCGACGGTCTCGACTATGGTGCCGGGCAGCCGTCGACGCTCTTCGCTGCGGGCGGCTGCCACGACTTGGACGCCCTCTTTGGCCAAGGCGATGGCAACAACCTTGCCGATGCCCCTGCTGGCGCCCGTTACGATGGCAACCTTGCCCTTGAGATCGATGGTGGCTATTGGAAGACCCCTTGCATGGTCGAGCGGGATACCCTAGGTGGGAATCTGGTAGGTCTCCCGGGCCCTGGCCATAGCCAGTTTGAACACATCATAGGGCTGAGCGCCGGTGAACATCTGGTTCCCTATGAGGAAGGCGGGAACGCCCCGGATGCCCATGCCCATTGCTTCCTGGAACTGGGACATCACCCTATCTCGGTAGTACCCTGATTCCAGCCGCTGGGACATCTCGGGCCAGTTCAGGCCCGACCCTTCGGCCACCTCCTGGATGACCGCCAAGTCTCCCAGGTTCTTCATATCCTCCCAGTAAGCCTTGTAAAGGGAGTGGTGAAACTCCTCGTAATGATCCTGTTCCAGGGCGTACTCGGTGGCTTCCAGCGAATACATCGAGTTGGGGGTTATGGGAGCGCGGCGCATGGTCAAGCCGGCTTCCTCCGCGTAGGTCCGCAGGGGTTCGCTAAGCTGGCCGTCTTCCTCGCCCGGCCTGGGCTGGCGGGGAGCGCCTTCTTTAGGGGTTTCGGGATGCAGCAGGTAAGGCCTGATGTCTAACGCGATGCTGTAATCCTGCTTGAGCCTTTCGATCCGGGACAGACCGATATAGCACCAAGGTCAAACGTAGTCGTACCAGACCGTGACCGGCATGGGAGTGGTGGCGTCGCCATTGGTCGTCATGGCTTCTCCTTTTGCGCCGCAAACGGGGACAAGTTAGGGGCCATAATAGCATGTTTTGGTGGGTAAGGGCCATGTAAGGGCGCGGGGGCAGTCGGTGCTCCTCAAGTTGTGTTGGCCAAGGCGAATCTGTAGAATGCTGGTGCTTATCGGGGCATGGAATGCTATGCTTCGTGCCCGCCGGTTGGACCTTCCATAGTCAGTTAGGAGACGTATGCCGGGATTCCTCGAAGGGGTGCGCGTGGTGGACCTAACCCACTACATCGCGGGGCCGTACTGCACCCGTCTGTTTGCCACCATGGGGGCCGAGGTCATCAAGGTCGAAAGACCCGGCACAGGTGACCCTGCAAGGCGTCTGGGCCCCTTTCCTCCGTCTCGCGCTGAGGACCCGGAGGCCAGCGCGACCTTCATGTACCTGAACTGCTCAAAGAAGGGCGTCACCCTGGACCTGAAGTCGGATCGAGGCAGAGAGATACTCCTACGCTTGGTAGATTCCGCCGATATTCTGGTTGAGAACTTCGCCCCCCGCGTCCTACCCTCCCTGGGATTGGGCTACGAGACCTTGTCAGCCCGAAACCCAGGGCTGGTGATGACTTCTATCTCCAATTTCGGGCAGACCGGGCCTTACCGCGACTGGAAGGCGGTCGAGCTGAACCTCTACGGCTTGGGAGGGCTGATGAAGATCACCGGGGAGCCCGACAGGCCTCCCCTACGTGAGGGTGCACCCCTGGCCCAGCTGGGCGCGGGGCAGAACGCCTTCGTTGCGTCTATGACCGCCTTGTACCACGCCGAGAATACGGGCGTTGGTCAGTGGATCGACATATCGATCGCCGAGTACACCACCAACATCCTCGAGAACGCCCTGATGCAGTACAGCTACTCGGGTCGGGAGTTCGAGCGGGCCGGGAACCGTGGCTATGGCCGGGCGGCCTGGGGCATATACCCGTGCAAGGACGGGTATGTGGGGGTCATCGCAGGCCCGGACCATCGCTGGCCCGCCGTGGCGGAGATCATGGAGCGCGAGGAGCTGGCCGACGAACGCTTTCGCACCAGGCTCGGCAGGCTGTCCAATGCCGACGAGGTGGATGCCCTGATGCTGCCGTGGCTCCTGGACAACCAAAAAGTGGACATCTTCCGGAAGGGCCAAGAGCGGGGCCTGGGATTCGCCTATGTCGCCACCCTCCAGGATATCCTGGAGATGGACCAGCTTAACGACCGAAACTACTACCTGGACCTGGATCATCCGGTAGGCGGGGCTTACAAGTATCCGGGAGCGCCCGCGAGGCCCAGCGAGGAGACTTGGGAGTTTGGGCGAGCGCCCCTACTGGGTGAGCACAACCGGGAAGTCATGGCAGGCCTCCTCGGTTACGGCGACGCTGAAGTGGATGAATTAGCTGAAGCGGGGATACTCTAGGCCTTGGCTTCCCGCGCGGAAAGACCAGTGGGGCCATCGGGACATGGGCTTCCCCTGGAGGATGTCCGGGTGCTGGACCTGTCCAGGATATGGGCGGGGCCTTACTGCACCAAGCTCCTGGCTGATATGGGGGCGCAGGTCATAAAGGTGGAGTCTCTCAGGGTGTACGACTCCCATCGGGGCCCCGTCAGCCCTGCCAGGGGAATCGCAAGCTACCCCGATTCCGATGGGGGCGAGCAGCCCTGGAACAGGAATGGGTGGTTCAACTGCCTGCACATGAGCAAGCACGGCATCACCCTGGAGCTGACCGATGCCCTGGGTTGTGAGCTATTCGAGGAGCTTGTCTCCATCAGCGATGTAGTCATAGAGAACTTCCGCTACGGCAGCCTGGCCCGTCTGGGATACACCTACGAAGATCTCAAGAGGCTCCGGCCCGACATCATTTACGTCTCAATGCCCGGGTTCGGAAACAGCGGCCCCTGGCGAGACTACCTGGCCTACGGCATTGGGCAGGAGCAGCTTTCGGGCATGGCCCACATGACGGGGTACGAGGATGATGGGCCCATGAAGTCGGGCATCAATCACGGGGACCCCATCACCGGCTCCCACGCCGCCGGCGTCATCTTGGCGGGGCTGAGGCACCGCCGGCGCACCGGAAAAGGGATGTTTGTAGATGTGTCCCAGCTGGAATCCACGGTTGCCCTCCTGGGGTCTTACCTGCTGGGCTATCAGATGACTGGACAGGACTACGAGAGACGGGGGAATCGCAGCGACTTGTACGCGCCGCACAATGTTTATCCATGTCTTGCGGAGGACTCCTGGGTGAGTATCGCAGTGACAGGCGACGACGAATGGCATGCCCTCTGCCGGGTGATGGAGCGACCGGACCTGTCGGGGGACGTTCGCTACGGCTCTTTGCGGGGTCGCAGGGAGCATGAGGACGACCTGGATGACATAATCGCGGAGTGGACATGCAATCGACACGCCGCCGATGTAGCCGCTCTGCTCCAGGATGCAGGAGTTCCGGCCACGCCCGTGCTGTCAGCCCCGGGTCTGCTGGCCGACCCCCACTTGAAGGACCGGGGGACCTTCGTGCGGGTTGAGCATGCCTGGGCGGGCACCCACACCTACCCGGGCATTGCCTGGAAGATGTCGGCCACCCCCGGGATGGTCCGGTGGCCTGCTCCCGGTTTGGGCCAGGACAACAGGACCGTCTATGGAGAGCTCCTGGGTTTGCCCCCGGAGAGGATCGAGTCCCTGGAGGAAAAGGGAGTGATTGGGACAGTTCCCACGGATTCACGCATCATCTGAAGAGTACGAAAACAGGAGGATATCAATGCCGGAAGTCGAATATGAAATCAGGGACCGGATCGGGTACATCACCCTGAACCGGCCCGAAAAGCTGAATGCCATCAACCCGGAGATGAGGGAGCTCCTCTGGGAGGCGTTTCAGGACGTCAAGGTGAATCCAGAGGTGCGAGTTGCCATTATTACGGGCAGCGGCAAGGCCTTTTCAACAGGGCACGACCTGGTGGCCATGGCTGCGGGAAGGGCCAGCGAGGGGAAGAGCACCTCGGACCTTTACATCGCGGCCCAGAACATCTGGAAGCCCATACTGTCGGCCATAAACGGCATCTGCCTTGCCCAGGGATGCGGACTCGCCCTGAGCAGCGATGTCCGGGTTGCCTCCGAGGATGCCGAGTTCGGCTGGCCCCAGGTCAAGCGGGGCATCTCTTCAGTGAGCGGACCTGCCTTGATGGCCCAGGTGCTTCCTCGCAACGTGGCCTTCGAGATCATGTTCACCGGGGACTTTATGAGCGCCCAGAGGGCCCTGGAGTTGAACCTGGTGAACCACGTTGTGCCGGCCGACCAGGTGATGTCCACCACGGAGTCCATAGCCCGCAAGATAATGGAGAACGCTCCCCTGGCACTGGCCGCAATAAAGGAAGTCACGGTCAACGGCACCAGCATGGACCTGGAGAGGCGGGTGGCATTTGCCCAGGTGAAGGCCGACATCACTCGCACCACGGAAGATGCCAAGGAGGGCGTGAAGGCCTTTGCGGAGCGCCGGCCCCCGGTCTGGACGGGCAGGTAGGGCTCCTGCCCTCGGCCCCAGGCGGTGCTTTTACTCGACGGTAACCGACTTGGCCAGGTTTCGTGGCTGGTCAACCTCGCAGGCGCGCTGCACCGCTATATCGTAGGCCAGCATCTGCATCACCAAGGATGTCAGAAAGGGGCTTAGCATCTCGGAGGTGGGCGGCACCCACAAAACATGGTCAACTTCGGCTGCAAGCTCCGAGTCCCCTTCGCTGAGGACCCCAATCACTATGCCGTCCCTGGCTTTGACCTCCTTAACGTTCGCTGACATCTTGGAGTAGGTGGAAGACTCTGGCGCAATTGCCACCACGGGCATGCTGCCGTCGATAAGAGCGACGGGGCCGTGTTTCATCTCCCCGGCTGCATAGCCCTCTGCATGGACGTAGGCGATCTCCTTGAGCTTCAGCGCCCCCTCTAGAGCGATTGGAAGATTGATGCCCCGTCCCAGGTACAGGAAGTTGTTGTACCGGCTCAGTGTCTCCGCCAGGGATTTACAGCCCTCGACGTCGGACAGCAGCCGTCCCATCAGATGAGGAATGTGGGCCAGCTCGGCCAGGAGTTCCTTGGCATAGGAGGGGCTTATACTGCCCCTGACTTGGCCCAGGCGCAAGGCCAGGAGAAAAAGAACGCCCAGGGAAGAGGTGAACGTCTTGGTGCTTGCGACGCCCACCTCCAGCCCGGACCGCATAAGCAGGGTACCTTCGGCCAGACGATTTGCTTGGCTCATCTCCGTATTGCATATGCTAAGGAGCCGGCCTCCTTTTTGCCGGACCTCCGACATGGCTGCCAGGGTGTCCGCCGTCTCCCCGGACTGGGACACGCCTATGACCAGGGTGGCTTCGTCTACGGGATATTCCCGGTAGCGGAACTCGGAGGCGTTATCCACTTCCGCCGGAATCTTGGCTAGGGACTCGATGAAGTGCCTGCCCACCATGGCGGCATGTAAGCTGGTTCCCATACCCACCAGCACGACCTTCCGGAGGTCGCTGATCTCCTGCGGTGACAGGGGGAACTGCTCGAACTCTACCTGGCTGCTCTCGAAGTTGACTCTGCCGCGGAGGCAGTTAACTGCCGCCAGGGGCTGTTCCATGATCTCCTTCAACATATGGTGTGGGTAGCCTTCCTTGGCCCCCTGGTCAACGCTGGAGGGAATGCTCCTGGTCTCCTTGTACACAGGTTCTCCCTGGAGATTTACATAACGGATTCCATCGCTGGTTACGACTGCAACCTCGCCGTGCTCCAGGAAGCTGACCTCACCGATAAGGGGGGCTAGGGGCTGAAGGTCGCTGCTTATGATGGCTTCGCCGTCAGTATGTCCCAGGACGATGCCACCAGCATAGCCCAATCGCAGGGCAAGGAGCCTGCTGTACGAGTCCGGGGGGCCTATGGAGACTATGGCCTGAGACCCCTGCACCTGGCTGCCCATGGCAACAAAGGCATCCTCGAAGCTGAGGCCCGACTCCATTCCCGATTCGATCAAGTGGGCCACCACCTCGCTATCCGTCTCCGAGGTGAAGCTGTGGCCATCCTGAATTAGCCGTTGCTTGAGATCCAGGTAGTTCTCGATGATGCCGTTGTGGACCACTGCTACCTGGTGGCGGCAGCCGGTGTGGGGGTGGGCGTTGGCAACGGATGGCCTTCCATGGGTTGCCCAGCGGGTGTGGCCGATGCCCAAAGTGCCTTTGGGAGAAGGGGTGCCGGGGATGTCGAGCTCTCGCACTTTTCCCTCGGACTTGAAGGTTTCCAGGTCACCCGAGGGGTTGAAGATGGCGATCCCGGCGCTGTCGTAGCCTCGGTACTCCAACTTCTTCAGTCCATCGAGGAGGATAGGCCAAGCATCCCGGTGTCCAGTGTACGCAACGATTCCGCACATCCTGGGTTTCTGTCCTCCTCCCGGACCGCCTTAGAGAGCGAGGTCCTTCTCTCGGGTACACCGAGCGATAGTAGTGGCCCAGATAGGCTGGGTGAATCCGGGGGACCGGCTAGACCATGAGACCCAAGGGAGGTTGCAAGAGAGGTGAGAAGCCTTTGGCGATTAGCTAGCGATCAGCCGCCTCATCGGCGAGGACTGCTTCTCCCTGTTCATCGAGGCAGCTCAGGCAGACGTAGTTTTCCCCCTGCTCCAAGGCGATGCCTACAGCCACATTTCGCCGACGGCCGCACTTGGAGCAGGTTACAGTCTCAAGTGGGGCATCGGCGCCTGGCCCCCCTGCGGCGCCTCCCCTGAATCCCCTGTACTCGGGATTCAACTGTTTCATTTGCAGGAATCGCTCCCTGTCCTTGCGCCGGCTCATCTGGTCTCCCGGTGGTACCTAATGAAGTAGAGGGCGTCTGGGTAGAAAGCTACCCAGACCCGGGTGTACTTAGGACATTGCAGCCTTGGGGAAGGCCTCACTTGGGGGGTATTCCCCAAGACTGTTCAGATTCTAGCCTACTCTAGGGCCACCTTGGCGCCGGCGGCTTCCAGGGCTTCCTTTACCTTGTTGGCTTCGTCCTGGGCAATCGCTTCCTTGACCTTGCTCGGGGCCGCTTCCACCAACTCCTTGGCTTCACGCAGGCCCAGGGTAGTCACTTCCCGCACCGCCTTGATGACGTTGATCTTGTTGGCGCCAACATCCTGAAGCACTACGGCGAACTCGGTCTTTTCGTCATCCTGGCCCGCTGCCTGGGCATCGCCTCCGCCTGGCGCGGCTGCCGCGGGAGCAGCGGCCACGGCGACGGGGGCCGCTGCCGTGATCCCGAACTCGGACTCCAAAGACTTAACCAAGTCGGCCAGATCGATCACCGACATCTGCTTAATGGCTTCCAGTACCTCTTCGTTTGTCATGACTCCTCCTTAGGTTATCGCTTGTTTAGGCTAAATCTATGTGCCTTGGGACCTGAGCTGTTCGACCCTCTGCTGCAGCAGGGTCGCCAGGGAAGCATGGGGCCTGGACAGGGCACCCAGCAGTCTCTGCAAGGGGGCCTGAAGGTGGCCGACCAGGTTGCCGATGGGCGCTTGAAGCTGGCCCATGAGCTGACCGATCAGCACCTCCGGGGCGGGAAGACGGGAAAGGGAGATGACCTGGTCCGAGGACAGGCTTTTGCCATTGAACACAGCACCACGGATGGTCAGAGTTGAGCGGTTGACCCGGATGTACTCCTCCAGGGCCTTAGCGACCTCTACGGGATTGTCGTAGCCGAGGGCCAGGGCTGTGGGGCCTTGGATGATCTCCTTGACCTGGGGGTTATTGGAGGCATCGGCTGCCAAGTATGCAAGGGTGTTCTTCACCACAAGATACTCTACCTGGCGCTCTCGCATCTTCCGGCGCAGGTCTGTCATGGTGTTTACCGGCTGCCCGGTCGGGTCCGTGGCGATTGTGATGGTAGCTCGGGCCAGCTTTTCGCTCAGCTCCTCTACCTGTTCGATCTTCTTCTGGGTTGGCATTAGGCTGCTCCACTAATAAGTCCCTGCACCAGGCGTGCAGGGACTCAAGCTCTTCTTTCGAAGCTGGCTGCAGCGGTCCAAAAGCACCCTCTGCGCCAATCTTGTTGTTTCCCGGTTCGCCTCGGCAGGCTGGCAGTTTAACCCCGCTACTGCGGGGGCCTGCTGTCTTGGGCTATATGGGTTGGTTTTCTTCCGCTAGACCTTACCTTTCAATTCCTCGCTTGTCAACGAGTATGGCATCCAATGATTTTTATAGATCTGGCTTCAGGGCCGTCAGGCTGGTCACATCCAGGCGGATGCCGGGGCTCATACTGCTGGACAGGTGGGCTGCTCGAATGAGCGCCCCTTTGACGGCAGCTGGCCTCGCCCGTACTACTGCATCAACCAGGGAAGCGATGTTGCTCAGCAGGTGCTCTTGAGGGAAGCTTGTCTTCCCCACCGGGCAGTGAATGATTGCGGTGCGGTCAACGCGAAACTCCAGCCTGCCCTTCTTTGCTTCGTCGATTATACGGGGCAGGTCCCTTGGCTGGACCATCGTCCCCGTGCGGGGGTTGGGCATCAGTCCACGGCGACCAAGCACCCTTCCCAGCTTGCCGATCTTAGGCATCAGATCGGGGATGGCAAGCCCAACGTCGAAGTCGGTCCAGCCTCCCTCGATATTCTGGATAAGGTCGTCCTCGCCTACGTAGTCGGCCCCCGCCTGGCGCGCAAGCTCTGCGCCCTCCCCATTGGCGAAGACCAAGACTCGTATGGGCTTGCCTAGACCGTAGGGAAGGACAGTCACGTCTCGGATGAGCTGGTCGGCCTGCCTGGGATCGACGCCGGTGCGCAAGTGAAGCTCAACGGACTCGTCGAACTTGGCGGTGGACACTTCCTGGAGCAGAGCAATAGCTTCCTGGGGAGAGTAGGCCTTCTCCGGGTCGATCTTCTCCTTAAGGGCAGCATATCGCTTGCTATGCTTTACCATGGATCATTCTCCTGAAATCTCTATGCCCATGCTGCGGGCCGTGCCTTCGATGATCTTCATCGCCCCATCTACCGAGTTGGCATTCAAGTCCTTGAGCTTCAGCTCTGCGATCTCTTTGACCGCATTCCTGGAGATGGTGCCTACGCGGCCCCGGCTGGGCTGAGCCCCGCCTTTCTCGATACCGGCGGCCTTCCTGAGGAGCTCCGACGCCGGCGGGGTCTTGGTCACGAAGGCGAAGGACCTGTCTTCGAACACAGTGATCTGGACGGGAACTATGGTGCCTGCCTGGGTGGCGGTGCGTTCGTTGTACTCTTTGACGAACCCCATGATGTTGACGCCGTGCTGACCCAGGGCAGGACCTACCGGCGGCGCCGGCGTGGCCTTTCCCGCCTGAAGCTGCAGCTTGATTATGGCTCGAACCTTCTTGGCCAAGATGCCTCCCTAAATCTTCTCGACCTGCAGGAAGTCCAGCTCAACCGGAGTTTCTCGGCCAAAGAAGGATACCAGTACCCAGACCTTGCCCTTGCTGGCGTCGATTTCGTTGACTGCCCCGATGAAATCGGCGAAGGGACCGGCGGCGATCCGTACCATCTGTCCCTTCTGAAATCCCACGGAAACCTTTGTGGGGCCGGACTCGATATTGTTCAGGATGGCATCCACTTCGCTGTCTTCCAAGGGTATGGGCTTGGGCCGCTTGTCCGTTTCATCCTCGGTGGATACGAAGCCGGTGACCCCTGGCGTGTTGCGCACAACGTACCAGCTTTCGTCGTCCAGGCTCATCTGCACCAGGATGTAGCCGGGGAACACTTTCTTGCGCTCGGAGCGCCTCTTGCCTTCCTTGAGGACTATCTCCTCTTCAGTGGGGACGACCACCTGGAATATCCTGTCCTGCATATCCAAGCTCTGGATTCGCAGGTCCAGGTTCTTCTTGACCCTCTCCTCCTGGCCGGAGTAGGTGTGGATGATATACCAGCGGGTCTGGTTGGTGTCTGTTCCTGATACCATAGTGGACGTTCCTTGCCTACCTGAGGATGAACCGGGTGAAGGTCTCCTGCAACCCACGATCAACTCCCGCCAGCACGATGGAGGCGGCGGTTGCAAAGATGATCACGTAGATCGAGAGGCGTATTGTCTCTTCCCGGGTGGGCCAAACGCAGCGCCGTAGCTCGGAGACGGTTTCCTGGAAGAACTGGAGGGGACTCCCCCGGCGCACCGCGTTGGGAGAGATGATCTGGGAGCCTCCACCCCTTTGGGAGGACCTGGCCATCAGGCTACCTCACCTCTCGATGTTCCCGGTGAGTCCGGCAGCGGGAGCAGTACTTCCTGAGCTCCAGCCGCTGGGTGTCGTTCCTGCGGTTCTTGGTGCTGGTGTAGTTCCGCTCCTGGCAGTCCGTGCAGGCCAGGGTGATTATTATTCGCGCTTCAGTGCTCTTCTTGGCCATCTCTTATCCCGTCGTAACCTTTGTTACAACGCCAGCTCCCACCGTCCTGCCTCCCTCTCGGATGGCAAAACGCAGCCCCTCTTCCAAGGCTATGGGGTATATGAGCTTGATGCCCATGGTGATGTTGTCACCCGGCATGACCATTTCCACGCCTTCGGGAAGTTGGATCTCGCCGGTGATGTCCGATGTCCTGATGTAGAACTGGGGCTTGTACCCGTTGAAGAAGGGAGTATGGCGTCCGCCTTCCTCCCGGCTGAGGACGTACACCTCGGCCTCGGCCTCAACATGGGGTTCGATGGTGCCGGGGCGGGCCAGGACTTGGCCCCGCTCCACATCTTCCCTTTCGATACCTCTCAGGAGGACGCCCACAGCATCGCCGGACTCGGTGGTGTCCAGCAGCTTGTGGAACATCTCCAGGCCGGTCGCGACGGTCTTGCGCACATCTCCGAACCCGACTATTTCCACATCTTCACCAACCTTAAGGGCTCCCCGCTCCACCCGGCCGGTGACCACGGTGCCTCTGCCCTTGATTCCGAAGACATCTTCGATGGGCATCAGGAAGGGGCGGTCCTTGAGACGGGCTGGGACGGGTATGTAGTCTTCCATGGCCTGGACGAGCTCGAGGATGTTTTGGCTCCAGGGTCCGTCGTGGTTGCCGGCCTCCTGCTCTTCCAGGGCCTTGAGGGCGCTGACACGCACGATGGGCGTGTCGTCTCCGGGGAAGTCGTACTGGCTGAGGAGGTCGCGAACTTCCAGCTCCACCAGCTCCAGGAGCTCCGGATCCTCCATGGCATCGACCTTGTTAAGAGCAACGACGATCTTGGGGACCTCAACCTGGCGGGCCAGCAGGATGTGCTCACGGGTCTGGGGCATTGGGCCGTCGGGGGCGCTGACGACGAGGACAGCGCCGTCCATCTGGGCCGCGCCGGTGATCATGTTCTTGATGTAGTCGGCGTGACCGGGGCAGTCCACGTGGGCATAGTGACGGTCTTCGGTCTCGTACTCGATGTGGGCGATGGCGATGGTCACGCCGCGGGCCTTCTCTTCAGGAGCGTTGTCGATGGTGTCGAAAGCCCTGAAAGATGTGCCCGGCCCTCTCGTAGCAAGAACGCTGGTGATGGCGGAGGTAAGGGTTGTCTTGCCGTGGTCCACGTGGCCTATGGTGCCAACGTTCACGTGAGGTTTGGTCCTGTCGAATTTCTGCTTGGCCATTTGCCGGGTTCCTCCCAAATTATGTTGCTGTTCTTTATGGAGCCCACAGGCGGATTCGAACCGCCGACCCCGTTCTTACCAAGAACGTGCTCTACCACTGAGCTATGTGGGCTGGTGAGCCGAAGCTTCGGTTCTACTGGTGGAGGGGGTAGGATTCGAACCTACGAAGCCCTTCCGGGCGCCAGATTTACAGTCTGGTGGTTTAAGCCACTCACCCACCCCTCCCCACACTAGCTCAGTTTAGCACACTCCCTATGTTGCGCCAATATTGGCGGGGTCTGCCCATGGCCGGTTCACTACGTGCCCAAGGCAAGGGGGGTTGCGAAGAGCCCCAGAGGGGATTCGAACCCACCAACCTACCGATTACAAGTCGGTTGCGCTACCATTGCGCCACTGGGGCATACCCACTCAGGTGAACGCATATCGCAATATGGCCCCGACGTTGCGGGGCCACACACAGACAGCCTACGTTCAGATCCATTCTAGTCTCAAACTACCAAAAATGTCAATATATCAGCTTGCCGAGGGCGTCAATCCCCTGTACTGGGTGATCGAGTCTGCATCATAGCTAGGCCTGCCAGCGCACCGAGCCCGGTGCTATAATCGCCCGTGACTAAGGGCGTAGGGCGTTCTTGATGCGTGTCTGTTAGTGTCTGTTAGAAGACCGCTTCTAGACGCCGGAGGAGGCTTGCTTTGAAGCTTGGAGCGATTTTCCCCCAGACAGAAATCGGCGCCACCCATCTTTCTGTGAACACGATGAACGCTGGCTTCTCTACCGTGAAGGAACACATCGATGCGGCGCAGCGAGTCAAAGAGGTTGTCTCAGGATAGCCTCACCGCTGGCGTCTGGGCCTGTGGATCATTGAAGAACGTCAAGCTAAGGGGGGAGCAGTGCAGATAGTCCGCGTGTACTCAGGCGACGATGGAGAGTCCCATTTCCACGACATGAGCAGGGATGAGCTTGAGGCCTACCTGCCCAAGGAAGGCGTGGGGCCCATAACGCTCCATCGCCTTAACTCGCCATCGGTCAACGACTTCCACCCCGGACCGCCCAATCCCCAGTACCTGATATTCCTGGCGGGGATAGTTGAAGTTGAGATAGGGGATGGAAGCATCCGCAGGTTCCTCCCCGGCGACATCATGATCGCAGAGGACTCCACGGGCCACGGGCACATAACCAGGGGCATGGGGGCCGACCCCAGGGTCTCCTTCCATGTCCAGCTTCCACGTAACAGCTAACCTGGGCAAAACAGGTGCTTGGGGCCATGTCCAGCCGGCGCGAGCGCGCTAGCCTAGTCGGTGAAGATGCCCAGGGGCAGGAAGGCCGTCACAACGAAGTTGGGTACGTCCACCACCTCGCTTACCCGCAGGTCCACGGCCACGCTGCAGATGCAGTAGGCCTGCTCTCGCGACCAGCCTCGCTCCATCAGAAGCTGGATCATGTTGAGCAGCGCGTTCCGGGAAGCTAGGGAAGCATCCTCCGAGTAGTTCACGCCGTCTCGGATAGGCATGCCCGTTGTAGCTAGGAACCGGCCGGAAGTCTCCGTTGGCCCGGCGGGCGGCCGGTCCAGCTCGAATATGGGGAAGCGAATGCCACGGCGCTCAGCATCGCCCTTGTGAAGATGGAAAGAGACGTGCAAGGTGCAGTCCATCTCCACCGCGGTTCCGCAGCACTCCGAGTCTCCCTGGGCGAAGTGGGCATCCCCCGCCGAGAACAGGGCGCCTTCTACGAACACCGGCAGCAGCAGGCGGCTTCCTGCAGTGAGCTGCTTGATGTCCAGGTTCCCGCCGTGCTCTCTGGGAGGCACCGTCCTGAGCGCCTGGGAAGCTATCGGTTCTGTTCTGGGTACGGCCCCCGTGGCATCAGGACCCAGAACCGCGCCTCCCCTGCCCTTCAGGTCCTCCTCCCGGAGGAACACCTCCCGCATAAGGTCATGAGACGGGGCGACACCGATGGTGCCCATGAAGGAAGCGCCGGGTATCCGCACACCGGGCAGGTCCGACGACGTGGCGTAGCCGCCGGCGATGTCCCATTGCACTATGTAGGGTTCCAGAAACACATCCCGCAGAAACCCGAACCCGGGGATTATGGTCGTGAACCCCCATGCGGCGGGGTCAATGTGGCGTGTGGTCACCTCCAGCAGGTCGCCCGGCTCAGCTCCCTTTACATAAACGGGACCTGTTAAGGGATGGACCACGTTCAGGTCCGCGTTCAGAAGGTCGGTGGCAGTGGACGATGGCGTGACTCCGCCATCGAAAGCGTGGCGGGTCTGGAGCACCACCTCCTCGCCGCACTCGGCCTCTACGGCTGGGCGGATGTCGGGGTGCCAGCGGTTGTGCCCTTTTTCCGGCTCATCCCCGCACCGCTTTGAGTAGTCCAGCTCTATGCTCTTCATGGGTTTCCCTCCTGAAGTTGCTTGAGAACTCGACGGCCCTATTGCCCTATTTGAAGTGGCTACGTAACCGGGGGATCTAGTCTCCCCAGGGGGGTTGTGGCTCGAAATGGAGCACCCTGAAGGCTTCGGCGAAAGGCAGGCCCACCCGCTCTCCGACGTTCTGGGAGCGGGCCCTGATCCTGTCGCCGCGACCGCTGGGGTCGTTGATCTGGCTGGCGTGTCTTTTGAGGGCATCAACCTTGCTATCGATGTGCTCGCTGATATCCACGAACAGATCGGGCTCCTCGCTTCCCCAAAGGTATATCGTGTTGACGAGGTGGGGATAGAGTTTCTCGTCGTGTATCTGCTCGGGAAAGTAGGTAGGCCTCCACGCAAATGAGCACACCGAATCGATGGCCACCTGTCCGCTGACCCGGTGGTCCCGATGGGTGTGGCCCCGGCTCCTGTAGGGGTCCATGCACATGACCGTATCCGGGCGGTACTTCCTGATGGCCCTCACCACCTCGGAGCGAAGCTGGTGGTCATCCTCCAGGGTGCCGTCGGGGTGCTTAAGAAATATCACATCCTTCACTCCCAGGGCCTGGGCTGCATCCAACTGTTCCTTCTCCCGTATGGCGGCCAGCTTGTCGGAGGCCATGTCGGGGTCGCCGCTGCCCTTGTCGCCATTGGTGCATATCAGGTAGTACACCTCGGCACCGGCGGCGATCCACTTTGCGGCGGTCCCGCCGCAGCCGCTCTCGGCATCATCGGGATGAGGGGTAACCAAGAGGGCCCTTTGGGGAACTCCTTCCATGTACATGAACCTCCGCAAACAGGGTGGGGTGACGGTCCGGTTGACGCTGTCAGATGCCTGTAGTGTAATTGCTCCAAGGAACAGTCAATCTACTATAGGAGTATAAGCATGGCGTTGAAAAGGTGCATCCTGGAAATGGGAATGGGTGTTGACCTGCACGGCAAGGACTTTACCAAGGCGGCCCAGCGGGCTGTGCAGAACGCCCTGTGGCACAACAGCCTCACCTTCCCGCGCCACTTCGGCAACGGAGCTGATTCGATGCGGGTCGATGTGACCATCGCCGTCTCGGACCCCGGCGCCGTTGACGGTAATGCTGTTCTGAGCGTCCTGCCCTACGGCGACAAGTACATTAATGTGGTCAAGGGCGGGCTGGATGTCCCCAACGAGGATGGCACCGACCACACTGTCATCGCCAATGCCGCCGTGGTTGTGAGCCTGGATGTGTAGCACTCGCTGAACGGTCTCATGGCGGTTAAGGCCTGACCCTTCAGCGTCCCCCGGCTTCCTGTAGGAGCTTCCACACCTTCTCCGACCTGATGGGCACGTCGATGTGCACCGCCCCCATGCCCACGACAGACAGGGCATCGGCGACCGCACTAACGATGGTTGGGGTCGATGCTATGGTTGCCATCTCCCCGATCCCCTTTACGCCCAGGGGATTGACGTGAGTGCTCGTTTCCGTGCGGTCCAGGATGAATTCGGGGAACTCCTCGGCAAAGGGCATGGCGTAGTCCATGAAGCTTCCGGTCAGGAGCTGGCCGCTGTCGTCCCAGAGGGCACCTTCCAGCAAGGCTTGTCCTGCACCCTGGACGATGCCCCCGTGCACTTGACCTTCCACCAGCATCGGGTTGATGACGGAGCCGCAGTCGTCGATGGCGACGTACTTGGTTAGCTGAACCTCTCCCGTCTCCTTGTCGATCTCCACCTGCGCTACGTGGGTGCTGAAGGGGAAGGTCAGCCCCTCAGGCTCCCAGAAGGACGTGGCCTCCAACCCTCGCTCTATGTCCGATGGAAGGCTTGTCCCGCTGTAGGCTTCCCGGGCTACGTCCGCCCAAGTGACGGACCGGTCTTGCACATCTTCAGCGCGGAAAAGGCCGCCTTCCAGCAGCACTGCCTCAGGGGTGGTGTCCAATAGCACAGAGGCGATCTCTTTGGCCTTCTGGGCAACCTGGGCTGTTGCCGTGACCAGGGCGCTGCCCCCGACGGCCATGGAGCGGCTGCCCGATGTGCCCCCGCCCCTGGGCACAACCGATGTATCCCCGTGGACTATCGTCACCGAATCCATTGGGACGCCAAGTTGGTCGGCGGCGAGCTGGGCGAAGGCCGTTTCCTCCCCCTGCCCGTGGGGTGAAGACCCTGTGAAGACGGTTACCCCTGCGGTAGAGTCCATACGCACGGTTGCACTTTCGAAGCCCGAGAGGCCGCCCATGGCAGCCGCCGGGCCGAAGCCGCACACCTCGACGGTCGTGGTTATGCCAATGCCGATGATCCTGCCTTCCCGGCGGGCGCGTTCCTGCTCCCGGCGCATGCCGTAGTAGTCGGAGGCTTCGATGGCCTTGTCCATGCTGGCCTGGTAGTCGCCGCTGTCGTAGACCATGCCTGTGGGGGTTTCGTAAGGGAAGGCGTCTTTGTCTATGAAGTTCTTACGCCGTATCTCCACAGGGTCCATTCCCAAAGCGCCCGCAACCAGGTCCACCACGCGCTCGATTATGTAGGCCCCCTCGGGCCTGCCCGCTCCCCGATAGGCATCGTAGGGCACCTTGTTGGTGAACACGCCGTAGGTGGTCCACTCGATGTTCCTGAAGGCGTACACCCCTGGGGCCATGGAAGGCGTGAGAGTGGGAATTGCGTGGGACAGCACCTGGCAGTAGGCCCCCAGGTCGGCGTAGATTTTGAGCTTCAGTCCCAGGATGGTGCCGTCCTTCTTGTAGGCCGCCTCGACGAACTGCACTTGCCCGCGCCCGTGGCTGGTGGAGATGAAGTTCTCCTGGCGGCTCTCCGTCCACTTCACCGGGCGGCCCAAGCGCATGGACAAGAGGGAGGCGATGATGCTCTCCGAGTAGGTGTTGATCTTGCATCCGAAGGCGCCACCAACGTCGATGGCTACCACCCGCAGCTTGCTCTCGCTGATCCCCAGCATCCGGGCTACGATGGAGCTTTCCGTGTGAGGGTTCTGGGTTGTGACCCACAAGGTCAGGTCCTTGGACGAAGGCTGGTAGGATGCCAGTACCGCCCTGGGTTCCATGGGGTTGGGGACCAGGCGGGGCTGCTCCATCCGCACCGAGAGAACGGCATCGGCGTCCGCGAAGGCTTTGTCCGGGTCTCCCGACTTCCCCGATGCTTCGTAGCACAGGTTGGTGCCGATGTGTTCGTGGACCAGCGGAGCATCGGGTGACGCCGATCTTTCCAGGTCAACGGCTGCCGGCAGCACCTCATAGTCCACGTCTATCAGGTCCAAAGCATCCCTGGCTGCGCTGGGCGAGTCCGCCACCACGACAGCCACCGGTTCTCCTACATAGCGCACGACGTCGGCAGCCATGGGCCACCGGTCGATCACGTGCATCTCGCCCAGGATGGCAAAGAGGGGGAAGGGTACCTTGCACTGGGCGTTGATGTCCCCGCCCGCCAGTACATCGATGACTCCGGGGCTTTGCTTCGCCTGGGAGATGTCTATGCCCCTGATGCGGGCATGGCCGTGGGGGCTTCGGAGCACTTCCATGTGTGTAGTGCCCCTGAGCTGGACGTCATCGGTGTAGGACCCGGCGCCTGTGATCATCCGGGGGTCTTCGGTGCGCTTGACCCTTGCCCCGACCATCTTGGAAACCTGCCCCATTGACATAATCTAGTCCTTATTTTAAGCGGTTTTTGGGTTTCTTGCGCTCTTCCGCAGGCCCACCGTCAATACTCCGTCTTATTGCTCAGGTGGCCGCGATCGACATGCTCGAGGGGTCATGGCCCATAGCTGCCAGGAGGCGCGTGCATTCCTCCACCATGTTTTGGGCGGAGAAGTGGACATTCAAGTAAAGCCCGTTCGATAGCTGGGCGGGAAACCGAAATCTCGTTCCACTAGGATGCTGTGGCTGAGTGTTGACGATACAGCGCCCGGAAGGATTATTGGTACGCAAGACCGGACACTTACCTTGTGTCAGTTCTCCTCTACCGATTAGCCATTCGGCGACTTGTTTGAACAAGGAACGCCAGGAGTTGATGGGCAATTCTGACCCATCGGGTAGTCGTACATGGGATGGCTTGGTGTTTTTCCCTACAACGTAGCCCTTTAGGGCCGTCCAGCCATCGGCTTTTGCAACAGGTACCTGCACCGGCTCCTTTGAAGGTGTGAACTCCGCTCGAGCCTCTGAAATCAGCGGCCAGAAGAGAGGCTGGGCTGCTGTCATAGGTTTAATCGTGGTAAGGTTGAGATTCCAAAGTAAGAGGAACTGCAATGCACCTTGCGGCGACGGCGCCTTGCTGATGGTTACGTCCAGGATCAGTCGGTCCTCTAGCGGTTTGGGATCAAAAACCGTGAAAAGCTCCCAACTGTCGCCATCGGTAAGTCCGGCATATGGCACCCCGGACTGGTTAGCATAGGTAACTATCTGGTTGCGGTGAGCCTTTAGTGGTTCACCTAGTTTCTTTGCTTCAACAAAGGCGGCCGGTTTCCCCTCGGCATTGAGCAATGCATAGTCAGGTTTACCCCCGCTGATTTCGTATTCAGGGGTAACCAATCCGGGGTCTGCCACATCCCACCCCAAGGCAGCCAAAAGGGGGTCAATTAGCGAAACCCGTGTGCGAATCTCATTTCTTTGAAGATCTGTTCGATGGTGCTCGATACGAGACTTCAGGGTATCAATAACCGCGACTAGATCATCCAGCAAAGTAGTCCTCCTCGACTATGCCCCGTTGGCCGTCTAGAGGGAATTAGACGCATTAGCCGCTACGACGCCTTCTGTCCTGCGGGGGTGGGCAGGGACTCTTCGCCGGATGTGCCGACCCAGCCCACTTGGGAGATGTCGATGACCACGCCGTCGGGGGCGTTGTACTTCACTTCGACGTTGGCGTGGTGGGAGCTATCCATCCCGATGCCCAAGGCTGCGTTGATGTCTTCCCTGGGCGGGAAGTTGGCTTCCTCGAGCTTGGCCTTCACCTCATCAGCATCCTCCACCTGGAAGCCGATGTGGTGGATTCCGCTGTAGCCTCGGCCCCGCTCGGCGCCTGCCACCTGATCGTTCTTGAAGTTCAGGATCGCCAGGTTGATGTTGCCGTCACTCAGGTAGTAGCCGGTGGCGTTCTTGGTGTCCAGCTTCTGGATCTCCCTGAGGCCGAGGACATCGACGTAGAACCGGGCGGTGGCGTCCACATCCTGGGTGGAGATTGCGATGTGCTTGATCTTGTTCATTTTTCTTCCTTCCTGTACTTGTGATTTGTGTCCCACGATACCACGTTGGCTGTTGCATCGCCAGCCTGATGCCTGGGGCCTTGTCTGGCCTGCCCGATGGCCCTGGGCACTGAAGGGCCTCGTAGGGACAAAGCTACGATATAAGGTAGGCATTCTAGTTGACTGTGAAATTATGCACTAATAGAATATGCTCGCCGCCCGGACTGAAACGTTGGACCCCCTGCAAGGTGGCTTGCATGATCCTTGAAAGTAACCCCGGCCTGCCTTTAGTTGTGCATCATTCTACTCCCAGGAGGGAGTGCACCTCATGGTAACCCGTGGAAGCTCACCCATGGGCATGCCTCCCGGCGTCCCTGAGGTGGTGGTCATGCGTCTCCCTCAGTACATCCGCATCCTATCGGATATGCTTGCCCGCGGAGTCGAGATGGTCAGCTCCCAGCAGCTTGGAGAGATGCTCCAGGTTACCCCGGCCCAGATACGCAAGGACCTCAGCTATTTCGGGCGTTTCGGCAAGCAGGGACGGGGATATAACGTTCAGGGTCTGTTGGCTGAGCTTAAGGACATCATGGGGCTGGATAGGCGGTGGAACGTTGGGCTGGTCGGAGTTGGACGTCTGGGCAGGGCTATCCTGAGCTATCCCGGCTTCGCTCCCGAAGGCTTTCACATCATTGCGGCCTTCGACTCGGACCCGAACCTGGTTGGCAGGGTGATAGGCAACTTGAACGTCCAGTCCATGAACGAGCTGGATAAGGCTGTGAAGGAGCTGGACATCAGCATCGGAATTGTTGCTGTTCCTAGCCGCTATGCCCAGGCAGTCATCGACAGGTTGATGGACTGCGGCATCAAGGCCATTCTGAGCTACGCCCCGATTGCGCCTCAGGGTCAGGCAGGGGTGAAGATACGGAACATCGACCCGGTGCTGTCGCTGCAGACGATGACCTTCTACCTGTCCAACGATTCGGAAGCGAGTTAGCCTTGGGCGGGCGGCCTTTCCCGGCTTCTACGCCGTCGAGCGACGCGCAGCCGGGTTTCTGCTCTCCGCACAGCGGCCAGAGCTTGGCCTAGCTCCAGGTCCGACACCCGTGACTCGATGAGGGCTTGGGCCTGCTCCATCGCCTGCCTTGCCCGCTCTTCGTCGATCTCTTCGGACGGCTCGGCGGCATCGGCAAGTATAGTCACCTGGTTGCCCATAACCTCAAGGAAACCCCCGCTGACGGCCAAGTATGTCTCCTCTCCGTTCTTGCGGATGGTTATCTCGCCGGGCTGGAGGGCGGTCATGAGGGGAGCGTGGTTGGGCAGGATGCTAAGCTCCCCGTCCAGGCCGGGCGCCACCAGTACATCAACTTCGTCGGCGAAGGTGCGCCTCTCGGCGGTGGTGATTTCCAGGTACATCGTGGCCATGGAAAGACCTACGCGACCGCCTGCATTTCTTGGGACTTCTCCAGCACCTCGTCGATGGTGCCCGACATGTAGAAGGCCTGCTCGGGCACGCCGTCATGCTTGCCGTCCAGAATCTCTGAGAAGCCCCGGACGGTCTCCCGCACCGGCACGTATTTGCCTCCCATGCCTGTGAAGGTCTCCGCCACGAAGAAGGGCTGGGTAAGGAACCGCTGTATCCTGCGGGCGCGACCGACGGTGAGCTTGTCCTCCTCGGAGAGTTCTTCGATTCCCAGGATGGCGATGATGTCCTGGAGGTCCCGGTACCTCTGGAGCACCTGCTGCACCCCGCGGGCCACGTTGTAGTGCTCGTCGCCCACCACCCGGGGCTCCAGCAGCCTGGAGAAGGAGGCCAAGGGATCGACGGCAGGGTACAAGGCCTGGGCCGCGAGTGCCCGCTCCAGGGAAACTACGGCGTCCAGATGTCCGAAGGTTGTGACGATGCCAGGGTCAGTGTAGTCGTCGGCTGGGACGTATATGGCCTGGAAGGAGGTGATGGAGCCGGTCTTGGTGGAGGTGATCCTCTCTTCCAGGGCTCCCATTTCTGTGGACAGGGTTGGCTGGTATCCCACCGCTGAGGGCATCCTTCCCAGCAGGGCCGACACTTCCATACCGGCCAGGATGTACCTGTAGATGTTGTCGATGAACAGGAGCACATCCTGGTTCTGCTCTTCCCTGAAGTACTCCGCCATGGTCAGTCCCGTCAGGCCTACCCGCGCTCGGACCCCGGGGGGCTCGTTCATCTGGCCGAACACCAGCACGGTGTTCGCCATAACGCCGGAATCCCGCATCTCATGCCACAGGTCGTTGCCTTCCCTGGACCTTTCACCGACGCCGGCGAACACCGACACACCCTTGTGAACCTGGGCGATGTTGCGGATAAGCTCCTGAATGATGACCGTCTTTCCCACGCCCGCTCCGCCATAGGCGCCGATCTTTCCGCCCTTCATAAAGGGGGTTATCAGGTCGAACACCTTGATTCCCGTTTCCAGGATCTCGATGTCCGTTGCCTGCTCTTCGAAGGTGGGAGGGGGCCTGTGAATAGGCCAGTGCTGGGGAGGCTCCACGGGACCCAGGTTGTCCAGAGGCTCGCCGGTAACATCGAACAACCGGCCCAGCGTCTCCTGGCCCACGGGCACTGACACCGGGGCGCCGGTGTCGGTCACGTCGGTGCCGCGGGCCAAGCCCTCGGTAGGTCCCAGCGCCAGGCACCTGACCCAGTTGTTTCCCACGTGCTGCTCCACCTCGAGCAATAGCCTCTCGCCCTGGTTGTTCAGCTCCAGGGCATTGAACAAGGTGGGTAGCTCATCGGGTGGAAACTGTACATCCACCACCGTTCCGATTACCTGGACGATCTTGCCGGTGCCCATCCTAACCTCCGGTGTGCATTGCAGAATTCATGGTTGAGAACGTGGTTATCCTACGGCCGCGGCGCCCGAAATCAGGTCGAGCAGCTCGCTTGTAATAGTCTCCTGCCGGACCTTGTTAGCCAGCAACGTGAGGTCGCCGGCCATCTCCTTTGCGCTTTCGGTGGCGTTGCGCATGGCAACCATGCGGGCCGACTGTTCGCTGGCGATCAGCTCCAGCACCGCGTGATATATCTCCATCTCGACGAAGCGGGGCAGCAGCGATTCCAGCACCGTGGATGCATCCGGCTCGTAGATGTACCCGACGCGCTGGGTCGCCTGCAGCTCGGCGGGAACGATGGGGAGGAGCTGGCGCACGACGGGCTGCTGGACCGTCGTTGAAACGAACTCCATGTAAGAGATGAACACCTGGTCGAAGGTGCCCTCAGAGTAGTCATCCACCACCATGCGGGAGATGACGGAGGTGTCGGCGACCACCGGGCGGTCCCCCAGACCAATGAACGCAGCCTTCACATCTTGGCCGTACCGGATCATGAAGTCCCTGCCCTTGCGCCCCACCGAGATGATGCTCACGGGGACGCTCTGCTGGGCGATGAACTGGGCGACCCGCCGGTTCAGGTTGGAATGCAGGCCTCCGCACAAGCCCCGGTCCGGGGTGATCTGAACCACCAGGATGCGCCTCACCTCCCGCTGCTCCAGAAGGGGCTGCACCACATCCTGCTCGACGGGTTGGGCCGCCAGGTGGGCGATCACTTCCTGGATCTTCTCAGAGTAGGGACGTCCGGATAGCACCGATGCTTGGGCGCGGCGCATCTTGGAGGCGGCGATCATCTCCATCGCCTTGGTCACCTTGCCGGTGTTCTCGATGCTCCGGATCCGGCGCCTTATTTGTCGTAAGCTCGGCATTCTACTACGCGTTCATTCCTTTGCCGGCGCTAGGCGGCTTGAGCGGCCATGAAGGTGCTCTTGAACTCCTCGATGTTCTTTTTCAGGGCTTCCTCGTTCTCTGCGGTGAGGTCCTTGTTGTCCACGATGCTCTGCCCGATTTCAGGGTGGGCGGTCTCCATGTACCGTAGGAAGCCGCTCTCGAACTCGGCGCACTTCTCCAAGGGAACATCATCCAGGTCGCCGTTGTTGACGGCGTAGAGGATCAACACTTCCTTTTCCAGGGGTACGGGATTGTACTGCACCTGCTTCAGTATCTCCGTGCTCCTCTGTCCCCGCTCCAGCTGGGCCCGGGTGGCCCTGTCCAGGTCGGCGGTGCCGAACTGGGCGAAGGTCGCCAGTTCCCGGTACTGGGCCAGGTCCAGCCTGAGCCTTCCCGCCACCTTACGGATGGCGCGGGTCTGGGCTGCGCCTCCAACCCTGGACACAGATAGTCCCACATTGACGGCAGGGCGAATGCCTGCATTGAACAGCTCGGGCTCCAGGTACAGCTGCCCGTCGGTGATCGAGATTACGTTGGTGGGAATGTAGGCTGACACATCGCCCGCCTGGGTCTCGATGATGGGCAAAGCGGTGATGGAACCTCCACCATGCTCCGGGGCCATCTTGGCGGCTCGCTCCAGCAGCCGGCTGTGAAGGTAGAAGATGTCCCCGGGATAAGCTTCCCGGCCTGCCGGTCTGCGCAGGAGCAGGGAGACCTGGCGATAGGCCCAAGCGTGCTTGGTAAGGTCGTCGTACACGATCAGGGCATCCTTGCCCTGGGCCATGAACCCCTCGGCGATGGCGCAGCCGGCGTAGGGCGCGAGGTACTGCATGGGCGCGGGGTCCGAGGCGTTGGCGGCGACCACAATGGTGTGGTCCATGGCGCCGAACTCCTCCAGGGTGGACAGCACCTGTGCGACCTTGCCCTGCTTTTGCCCGATGGCAACGTAGATGCAGGTCAGGTCCAGGCCCTTTTGGTTGATGATGGTGTCCAGGGCGATCACGGTCTTGCCGGTGGAGCGGTCGCCGATAATCAGCTCCCGCTGGCCCCGCCCGATGGGAATCATGGCGTCCACAGCCTTGATACCTGTCTGCACAGGTGTATCTACCGATTGTCTAGTGACCACGTTGGGAGCGATCTGCTCGACTGGTCTTGAGCCCGAGGTGCTCACGGGGCCTTTGCCATCAAGAGGCCTGCCCAGGGGGTCCACTACTCGACCGATAAGCTCGTTCCCCACTGGCACCTCGATGATGCGCCCCGTGGACCTGACGGTGTCCCCTTCCTTAACTACGTTGGAGTCGCCCATGATGGCGGCGCCGACCGAGTCTTCTTCCAGGTTCAAGGCCAGCCCCATCACGCTATTGGGGAACTCGAGAATCTCGTTGTACAGGGCTCCCTGTAGTCCCTGGATGCGGGCTATCCCGTCGCCCACCTCAACAACCGTTCCGACATCGACTAGCGTGAGCTCCGTTCCGAACTCTTCGATCTGACGTCTGATAACGGAAACGATATCCTGGCCTCTAGTTGTCATGGAACATACCTCCGAATTCCTGCCCTGTCCCGGATGCCGCGCTACGGCTACCTACGTGGGCGAGACATCCCTCCTGAGATTCTGGCTCATCGTGTGAAGCTTGCTGCGCGTGCTGCCGTCGATGAGCTTGTTGCCTATTCTGATGACCAAGCCCCCCAGAATGGAGGGATCGACTCTGCTTTCGAGGACCACGTCGGCATGGGCCAGCTCTTCCAGGAAGCCGGTGACCTGCTGCTTTTCTTCCTCTTCTAGGGGAATGGCTGAAACCACCTCGGCCTGTTCCCGTCCGCGGTACTGGTCCAATAGCTGGCGGTAGGCCCGAAGCACCTCCGGCATCCGGGCTGCTATCCCTTTGGCAACCATCAGGTTGAGCAGGTTCAGCAGCAAGGGTTCAGCTTCCGGGAAGGATGCCTGGATGGCTTGGGTCTTCTTATCCAGGGGTACCTTGGCGTTCTCCAGGAATGCCCCAAACTCTTCCGAGTCGAAGGCTTGGCTGATGTCGGCCAAGCTCCCCTCCCAGCCCTCGGGATTGCCCTGGTCCACAGCGATGTCAAATGCTGCCTGGGCGTACCGTTTTGCTAGGACGTTGCCGGCCATGAGCTACCTGTCGCCTCGTAAGCTTTCCCCGCTGTCCAGCACCCCGGCAATCAGCTGGCTGTGGGCATCCCGGTCCAGGGAGCGCTCGATGATGCGCTCTGCGGCCGAGATGGCCAGGTCCGCGAAGTGGGCGCGCACCTCCTGGATGGCCGCATCCCGCTCCCTGGCTATGTCCTCCCGTGCCCGGGCGATTATGGCCTCGGCCTCTCGCTGGGCCCGGTCCCGCTCTTCGTCACGATAACGCTCAGCCACTTCCCGGGCCTGCTCTATCAGCTTCTGTCCTTCCAGACGGGCCTCATTGAGCGCCCGCTGGGTGTCGGCCTGGGACCGGGCCATCTCTTCCCGGGCCGTTTCAGCAGCTTCCAGGCCTTCCCGGATCTTGTCGGACCTTTGGTCCATAGTCCGCAAGATGGGCTTGTACGCGAAGACGTACAAGATCACCAGGAGGATGACGAAGTTCACCAGGAAAGCTATTAAGCTTGGGAGATTCAGTCCTAGATCACCCATACCTTAGCTCCAGTCCGGGATTTGTCGGATTCCAAAGGGACAAGGCCCCTAGAATACGAACAGAAGAATAGCCGCGACAACCAGCGCATAGATGCCCAGCGCTTCCGCAAAGGCGATGGCCAGGATCATGTTGGTGAGGATCGGGCCTCGCGCCTCCGGGTTGCGTCCAATGGCGTTCATCGCCGCGCTGCCAAGGATGCCGATACCGATGCCTGGTCCCAAGACACCCAGGCCTATGGCCAGGCCGGCGGCCAGTGCCTTGACCGAGGTATCGCTGAGTATCTCTTCCTGGGCAGCTATAGCAGAAGCTAACGACATTAGGATTTCCACAGGCATGTTTCCTCCTTAAACTGAGTCCTTTAACCTCTAGTGCTCTTCCTGGTGGGATGCGATTGCTATCGTTGCAAATACCAGGGTCAGCCCGGCAAATATGAGAGCCTGCACCAGACCCACCAGCAGCTCGAGTCCATAAACGGCAACCGTCGCCACAAAGGGGACCAGGAAAGTTGCCATCAGCACCAGCACCTCTCCGGCGGTCATGTTGCCGAAGAGCCTGAAGGTGAAGCTTACGATCCTCACCATCTCGCTGATCATCTCCAGGAATCCGACGAACAGTGCAACGAAGGCCCCGAAGATGTCCTTTCGACGAAGGCTACGGAAGAACGTACCTACGGGAATGAACTTCCCTATGTAGGCCAGCCCGAGATGGCGCAGCCCCAGGAACTCCACGAACACGAAGGACACCAGGGCTAAGGCCAGGGGCATGTTCAGATCCGTGCCCGCCGAGCGCAGGAGATGGACGACCTGGTCGCCATAGGAGTCTTCAAATCCCAGCACGGGATATATGGGGATAAGAGCGATCCAGGCGTTCAGGAGCACGAACAGGAATATGGTGGCTATCAGGGGGAATACCTTGCGGGCCATGTCCCGACCGATGACTCCCTCGACGAAATTCAGCAAGGTCTCGATGATTATTTCTACAAGGTTCTGGAAGCGTCCGGGCACCAGCTTGGCGCGCTTGGCTGCAAAGACAAATATGCCGATTAGCAGGAGGGAAGTTATCCAGGCCGACAGCATGGTGTTCGTGACCACCCAGCTGCCTCCGCCGAAGGGACCACCCTCCACCAGCTCTTCTTCATGGTGAGAGAGGGCGCCGTGTCCTTCTTTCTTCTCCTTCTTCTCAGCTTCCAGGAAATCGATGTAGTGCTCCCGGGCGTCATTGGGGAAGATCGTTTGCGGGGGAAGGTGCACTTTGGGCTGGGATACAAAGAGGGGCTCTTCGTCTTCGCCCTGGAGAATGGCTGTCCCGATGCCCCCTGTGATCAGTCCTGCCAGGAAAAGGGCAGCTAGTACAAGCAGGCCCAATACCAGGACTTTCTTCGCGCCCTTACCTGAAGGCACTACCCTTGCCTCCCACGGTCCGGTGGCACGGAGCTGTCATTGAAGAGCGGAGTCACCATTTTGTAGGTCCCATAGAAGGCTGATATCAGTCCCAGCGCCAGCCCTGCCAGAAGAAAGATGATGCCGGTCTCGAAGGTCCTATCCATCCACACACCCAGGAGAATTCCACCCACTATGCAGGCCGAAATGTAAAACCCCAGCCCCGAGAGTCGGAGGGCCAGTATCCACCATACCATCTCCAACCTCCGGCATTGTGAACTTTATCACTAGTGGATCTTAAAGTCAAACCTTGGCACTGAGCTTGGAGGGAGGGTGCAGGAATGAAA
Organism: Dehalococcoidia bacterium; assembly: GCA_965116325.1. Classification (GTDB taxonomy): domain Bacteria; phylum Chloroflexota; class Dehalococcoidia; order Lucifugimonadales; family JAGWBF01; genus JAGWBF01. Next base: position 174,087 of record OZ220675.1, read on the forward strand.
AAGCCCAGAGACGCATATCTGCTCTGGGCCGTTTAAAGGGGGCGTCCCATGGTCCTTAGCCCCCCTGCCGGGTCTTGCCGAAGTCCTCCAGGTCAAGGCTGTTGATGAAATCAGTGAAGGCGGACATCCGGCGAATCTCCTCTTCCTTCAGCTCGGGGGATATCTCCTCACCGTCGGGCCCGGTGGTATCTTCGGGGAGGATGGGCTTGCCCGTTTCCTTGTCGAGGAGCACTCCGGCCTTATCCATAACGTGCTCTTCGGCGAAGATGGGCGTCTTTGCCCGCACCGCCAGGGCAATAGCATCGCTGGGGCGGGAATCGATGTCCAAGTGCTGGCCGTTTAAGCTGATGGATATCTTGGCGTAGAAGGTGTCGCTTTCCAGGTCGCTGACCAGGATGTGGTTGATGGATGCGCCGAGGTTGTCGATCACCGACCTGAGCAGGTCATGGGTGAGAGGCCGAGGCACCGATATCTCCTGGAGCTGTACGGCGATGGCGTCGGCTTCGGCGGGACCTATCCAGATGGGGAGATAGCGATCGGAATCCTTCTCCTTCAGAATTACCACGCGCTGGTAATTCATGAGGCTCACCCGAATGCTGTCTATGACCATCTCTAACATCTGGCGGTCTTTCCCCCTTCCAACCGAATTGTATTGTATTCCCGCCTTCAAAATGGTGTCAATGCCGATTGCCCTTCGCCAGATAGGCGGCCTCCCTTGCCAAGCCAGGGCCCTGGGTAGGCCTCAACCCGCCTCATCGTCAGGTGCAATCTCGGGTAAGTCGGTGGCAAGATAGCTGTAGAATTTGGCATCCCACCAGCCTCCGTCGATACGCCGGAGGAGGAAATAGTCCACGACTGCATTCCAGGTGCTCTTCTGGGTAAAGGCCTCACAGAAGTACGCTAAGTCCTCCCTGACCTCGGTGAATATGCTCTCCTTGGGGCGGTCTTCGTCGGGACGACGGTAGAGTTCCGGGAACCAGATCAAGTTGTGAAGGGGGCCTTCTCGTTCCATCTGCTGAAGATGAGACTGGTACCTGTTGCCGTGGGGGATCGACAGCAGCAGGGCGGTGAGGGTGGGCTCCTCTTCGATGGGGCTGCAGTACGACCGGTACCCCGAATCGCCCTCCTTCTTGAAGCACTGGAATTTCAGGGCGCCGGCCTTCTCTTCGTTTCGGACGTACCAGTTGAATGGGTACCAGACCTCGTAGTCCACTCCCACCACCTGCTCATCCTGGTCTCCCGTAATCACATCCGATTGCAGGGATGCCGCGGTCCTCACCAGGTCCGCGCTCCCTTGGGAATAGACGATCAGCTCCACCGGGCTATCGTCGTAGCTGTAGTTGGCCCGGAAGGCAACAAAGGCGCTGAATCCCAGCAGGAGTACGCCAATGCCCAGGCCTGCCACCTTCATGTTCAAGGCCGCCGATGACTGGCGCAAGGGAAGGGTCCAAAGTGCTCCCAGGGCAGTCAAGAGCAAAAGGAGTGCCCAGGTCCGATCCCGGGGACTAAGGCCGTCCTCAGCTAGGTAAGCTTGAAGAAGGTAGACTCCTCCAGCAATTCCCACAGGCACCAGCACGAACATGGCCACTGGAAGAGGTCTGAGTACCTTCCTCCAGGGGAGTTCTTCGATCATATCGCCTACGAACTTGGCCGTGAGCAGGATGAAGGGCACAGCAAAGTTGACGACGAGCCATGGCATCCGCTCACCGGCGATGGAGTAGATTAAGAAACTGGACACCGCCCAGAAGGAGAGCATCAAGCCCAGGAGTTCGCCCTTCCGGAGGTAGTATAGAACGCCCGCGCTTCCGAACAGCAGCGGCAGGAACTCGTACACGGAGCCCACCATCACGTAGTAGAACCACGGCTGGTTCGCCCTGGACACTTCGTGCTGGGGAATCCAGTAGGCTAGCCCCTGCCAAGCTCCCGTGTACAACCCTCCAAACTTGGAGCAAAGGGTCTGGAACAGCCCTCCCACGTCGGCTGCCTGGCATACACTGCCGTGGGATACGAAGGCCCCAAAGAAGCTGGTATGAAAGGCGGCCCAGATCAGGAAAAATATGCCGGCGCAGACCAGCCAGGTCTTCCAGCGCCAGAGAAGGCCGACGTACGCCGAAAGGCATAGGGCGCCAAGAATCACTCCAAGGGAGATGACATAACCATGGGGTACAGCGCCGGCGGCTAGGCTGAAAACCCCGTATGCCACGGCGACTACAGGTGCGAATATGACCAACGGTCTCCAGTGTTTGCGCCCCCATCTGCTGTACTTGATCAGCGCCAGGGGAGCCGCAAAGAGGGCAGCCGTCAGAAGGACGCTAACGGCTGCAGGCAGAGTAATCACTGGGAAGTTCACAAAGGGGGCTTCCCACACCGGCAGCCCCGTCTCCACCACAGCCGGGGGCCTGACGATGTCGAACCCTCCCGACCCTGGCAAGAGGATGATGCCCGCCGACCACAGGGGGAGGGTCAGGGTCACCAAGAGCAGGAGCAGAACGGTGGGTCCCGTGATGTCTTTGAGTTTCATTCGCCTCAGCATGAGGGGAACGATCTCTGGAGCGCCAATCACGAATAGGGCGACGCCAAAGGTGGCGACCAGGAAATAGGCAGTCTCCTTGGAAGCAAAGGCGAGGGCCAGCACTGCGGCCAGCAGGTAAAGGTACCGGTCCTTGCCTTCGTTCATGTACCGCCAGAGCAGGATCAGTATGGCTACGGCCCAGACAGCCATAAGTATCTCGTTTCGCCCCAGGCGGCTGAGGTAGAGGACCGATGGAGAAAGGGTGAGGAGGACGGCGGCGATCAGCGCGCCCCCCCTTCCGATGTAGTCGCGGAAGAAGTAGGGAAGGGCGACCAGGGCGGCGCCAAAGAGGGCGTAGGCAAGGCGTCCGGTGAATTCCGAGTCGGAAAAGAGCTTGAACATGAAGGCTGCCAGGTGCACTTGGAAGGGGCCGTGCATCCAGGGGCTGTGGGAGTAACCTTCTCCAACAGCCAATTGCCAGGAGTAGTGAAGGTGCAGGCTTTCGTCGTAGTGCATGGCCCGGCCGTCCAGACCCCAAAGGCGAAGGACGAGGGCAATCAGGACGATCAGGACAAAGGCCCCGCCGTACCAACCGGGCCTTACCCGAAAGAACGGTTGCAGGAGGCCCGATACCAGGATTCTAGCTGCTGACAGCATCTGTTGCGTCTATAGTCGGAAGCTGCGGGCTGGGCGTGACCTCGTATATGGTCACATCACCCTGTTGGAACACGGGGCTCAGGAAGCCGGTGAATCCCGCCAGGTGTTCGGCACCGTAGGAATCCCTTTCTCGTTCTCCTACGTACACGTATCGGACCTCGGTATCCTCCAGAAGCATGGCGACGCGCTCCGAGTCGCTGTTGCTGTATATCTCGCGCACCTGCTCTTCTCGCCCTTGGAAAGGCTCCCGGCTTCCCCGCCACTGGTATTCGTGACTCTTCCAACCCAGCAGCGTGGGAAGGCCGGTGCTCGATGAGATCCGCCCGTAGGCGCTGTAGTCCCGTCCTACAGCCTCCACCAGCCGACCCTTGGGGGCATCATCCCTGAGCCATATTATGGCATCGTACTCGGCGGATGAGCCTCCGGTCCGCAGAAAGTCCAGTCCGTCGAGTGTACCACCATCCGGCCCGGAGGTGCGGCCCCAGGCCGCGCCCACGGAATAGTAGGATGATGCTGCTACCAGGACGATGACAACTACTACCCATGCATGGGCAGCATGACGCCTCAGCAAGCGTAAAGCTCCCCACGAGGGGGCCCCGGATACTCCGGTCGAGGCTGGGCGGTGGGACAGCACGTAGTAGAAAGCATAGGCCGAGACGATGCTTAGCAGCAGCCACGACTGGTAGTAAACCTTGAACACTGTGTTCATCCGGTTGCCAAATAGGTCGATGATAAAGAACAGCTCGACACCAGCCAGGAGGAACAGCCCCAAGCTCAGCAGGACCACACATAATTGGGGTACAGGATCGGCGCCCCTGTTCGCTCTTCTCAGGAGGGTGTATGAAGCCAGTATGATGGCGATTATGGCGGGGAGGAGCTTGAGGAAGCGAGTGCCTATGTCCCCCGCATGGTCAACGAAGGCATTGACCTCCTCTTTTCCAAGCAGGTGGAGTCCCAGCCACAGCCCCAGTGCCTGGACAGCCGCCCAGAGGAGGAAGGGCAGCAACGTCAAGCTAGCGATTATGGACAGATGCAGCGTATCCGGCCTCCAGGTGGTGAAAGTGTGCCACAGGTGCTTGACCAGAAAGCCGCTGGCCATGGCGAAGAGGGGGCCCCATATCAGGAAGAAAAAGAAGGGGCGCGTGTTGTAATCGCCCAATGGCGATACCCCCGATGCCTGGGTGTCCAGGGACAGATAGAAGGGCAGGAATAGAAGCGATGACGCTGCAAGGATCGGCAGGCCGATGGCAAAGGTTGTTTTCCAGACTCTAAGCGCATCGCCGGACCAGTCGAAGTTGCTTTTGAGCAAAACCAGGATGACAAACACCAACGCGAACACGGGATAGTCCCAGGTGTTGATGAAAGCTAGGGATCCCAGGGCCAAAGCGATGGCTGCCGATTCCAGAGGGTTGGTAAGCACCCAGCGGGGTCCGGCCTTCTTGTCGTTGCAGAAGTAGTTGAGGCCCAGGGCGACCACGACGATCAGGAAGGGCAGGGCTAGCATATGGGCGTGGAGGTCCCCCAGGAGGAAGCTGAAGAAGGGGAACTCGGTGATGGTGTAGTCCAGGCTGGCGCCATCAACAACAGTATCTATCACCCGGGTGCCTCGCCACCACCACCAGTGATCGTCGGGAAACAGGCCCGCATCGGCCGTGGGGTTGCCTGTCAGGCCCTTGATGGACACCCATTGCCAGAAACCCTCGGACCCCCAGCCTCGTGCATGAACGAACTCCAGCACTCCTTGCAGATGCGCCACCAGGCACAACAGGAGCGGGGCCGCCAAAGCGAACAAAGCCGCCTTCCTCATGGTTGCTCCCGACAGGCGCACCATGTTGTACACGAGCGAGAATGCCCCGGCGGCAACCATGGCCGGGAAGAGGGCCACGGCAAGGTTGTACGAGATGTTGGATGGTATGGCCGTCAGCTTGGTGAGAAAGGCTATGGTGATGTGCCCGAAGTAGTAGTAGCTGATGGAGTGGCCGGCCAACCATGGGTCTTCGGGCGGGAAGTAGCTGGTCTGAAGGATGGCGTTTATGAACAGGAAATCCATCGGCTTTTCGGTGTGGTTGATGGCAGGCGCGCCCAAGACCACCGTGAGCCACAAAAAGAAGAAGCCCAGGAAGACCGCCTCGCCGGCGATCAGGAGATATCGCTGCTCGTAGAGGAACGCCCTGATCTCGCGCCAGTGCCTCTTAGCCACGTAGCCCGATGCTAGGGCGATGGCGGCTATGATGCCGATGATTCCCCATTGGGAGTTAGGGACGATGTGGGCAAGGCTCAGCACCCAAAGGGCATAGGACCCAAGCAGAAGGGCGAAGGGCTTGGCAAGAAGAAAGCCACGATCGGGAAGGCGCCGGAACAAGAAGAATAGCAAGGGGAAGGCGAGCAGCCCCAGGGCCTCGATTGCAAAGAGCCAGATAAGAACGTCGGTCACGGGGCGGTTGTCGTTAGCTGAAGATCATTCTTGGGGTCGGCCTTAGGCGGGCACAGGCTCCAGCAGCGCCTCCACAAATTCCCTGGCGTCGAAGGGGGCGATGTCTTCCACCTGCTCCCCTGTTCCGATAAACAGGATGGGCAGATGCAGCTCGTTGTGTATGGCCAGCACAATCCCGCCGCGGGCTGTGCCGTCCAGCTTGGCGAGGAACACGCCGGTGCACCCTGCTGCCTCGGTGAACGTCCTCGCCTGGGACAGCCCGTTGTAGCCCGTAGTGGCATCCAGCACGAGGAGCACCTGGTGGGGGGCGGACTGGTCCTGCCTGCCCAGGATACGGTGTATCTTCCTGAGCTCTTCCATCAGGTTGGACTTGGTATGAAGGCGGCCGGCGGTATCGATGATCAGCACGTCAACGCCCCGGGACTTGGCTGCCTGATAAGCATCGTAGGCCACGGCGCCGGGGTCCGCCCCCGCTTGGTGGCTTATGACATCGACGCCGATCCTGGAGCCCAGGACGTGTAACTGTTCGCTTGCGGCTGCGCGAAAGGTGTCTGCCGCACCGATCAGTACTTTCTTGCCCTCTTCCTGGAACCGGTGGGCCAGCTTGGCTATGCTAGTGGTTTTGCCGACCCCATTGACCCCTACAACCAGGATCACGTAAGGCGAGCCGCCCTCAGTGGAGTCGTCCCAAGCAGTATCCGCTCCGTCATCGGAGAGGGAAGCAGCCAGCTCCTCCTTCAGGTGGTCGAGGACCTGCTGAGGTCTGTCGAGATGATCCTGCCCGGCCTTGGCCCTAAGCCTGGCAATGAGGTCCAGGGATGTTTCAACGCCAAGATCGGCGGAGACCAATATCTCTTCCAGTTCATCCCACAGCTCATTCCCTGGCCCCGATGCGCGGAGCACACCCATGATTTTGCCGAACCAGGTTTCCCTGGTGCGGCGCACCCCTTCCTCGGTGCGCTGCTTATTCTTGGACGGGTCCTTCTTGAAGAGATTCAGCATGAATAACTAGCTCGATCCCCGTTCCATGCCAGCCTGCATGGATCCCAATCTGTCGAGGGCCTGGAGGGCCGCTTCTTTTTCTGCATCCAGCTTTCTGGCGCCCCGCCCCCGGCCCATCGGTTCACCGTTCATCAGCACTTCTACCTCGAAGGACTTGGCGTGGTCGGGGCCTTCGGCGCTCACCAGCTGGTACTGGGGCGTCGCCTTGCTCATCTGCTGCACGAGCTCCTGGAGCTTGGACTTGGGGTCCTGGGGAATGCCCTCGACGAGAAGGTGGTCGGCGTCTTTCCCAAGAGCATCGGTTACGAAGCGCCGGGCGGCATCGAACCCTGCATCTACCCAGATGGCCCCTACCACAGCCTCAAAGGACGCCGCCAGGATGGAGTCCCGGTCATTGCCCCCTGTGGCTGCTTCACCCCTGCCCAGCTTGAGGTAGAGGCCAAGGTCGAACCTGCGGGCAATGTTGGCGAGGGTGGGACCCTGGACCAGCGAGGATCGCAGGCGGGTCAGGTCACCCTCTGTTAGAGAAGGCTGCCTGTGGAACAGGTCCCAAGCCACGCACGCTCCAAGCACCGAATCGCCCAGGAACTCCAAGCGGTCATAGGACTCTGCAGGTCCCTGGTCGACGCCTAGCTCGTTTGAGTAAGAGGGGTGGACCAGCGCCTGCTCCAACAACCTGCGGTTCCGAAACCTGATGCCCAGTTTTTGTTCCAGGGGATGTTGCTGCAAGGGAGGAATCTTAGTCGAATACTCCCCTGGGCCATGGGGGTTGAGGCCGCTTGACCTCGGCAACCCATTTCCACCGCCCCATAACGCCGGATATCTCCTCGAACATGGGCACAGCTTCCTCTTCGGGAGGGTTGTAGGTCTTGAGGAAGGCGGTGTTGCCATTGGGGAAGATGAAGGTGGGGACACCGAACACACCGTACTGGTCAACAGCTTCCGTGTGGCTCTCGCCCACATCTTTCATGATACTGTCGTCGGCCAGGTCTTCCCGGAAGCGGGCCATGTCCAGCCCCACGCCCTCGGCGATCTCCAGGACGACCTCCATGTCTGAGAGGTCCCGTCGATCCTCGTGCCTGGCCTTCAGCATGGCCAGTTGGAACTCGTCGAACTGCTTCTGGCCCTGCCGTTGGGCAGCGGCGCCTGCCCGGAATGCCGTGAGTCCCAGGGTTGGAGAGTCCTCAGTCTGCTCCCAAGCCTTCCATTCAGAACCTTCCTGGCTGTTGATCTGCGCCAGCATGAAGGGCTTCCAGTCGATGTCTATCTCTTCTCCGTAGGACTTCTTCACGTTCGCAAGCCACATGGCTGCGTTGTATACGTAGGGTCAACGAAAATCGTAGTAGGCTTTTACCTTGAAGGGCTCCATCGCTCACCTCCTCGTTCCAGCGGATTCTACTTACGCCTTCGCAGCGTTGTCAATCTGGACCGAACGTACATGAGGGCGGGTTCTAGATGCGCTCGTAGATGATCCGGGAGCGGTTCTTGGTGAAGGGACGGATCTTCGGCGCCCACTCTCCCACGTCGGAAGCCTCCCTGAAGGCGTCGCTTTCGGGCACATCGGCGTTCTCGACCTCGTAGATCGCCACGTACTTGGGCGCCCCCTCGGTGGTCGTCTTGAACCTGGCCGCATCGATGACTCCGGGCACCTGGAGGAGGATGGGGATGTGCTCTTCATCATAGACCCGGTTGAAATCGGCCTCTTTGTCCTCATCTATGTCCATCATCACCACGAACAGGCACTTCATGTCTGTAAGCATCTTGTGAACCTCCCTTTGGAATCTGTGCTGGTGTTGCCTTGCTGGTTAAGGGACAGGGGTCTCTAGTCCTCCGGGGACTCGGCTGCCGTCTCTGAAACCTGCCTCCTGGCAGCTTCGACCTCGGTCCTGCCAAGGAATAGGGACAGGTATGCGGGAAGGAGGGCAAAGCCGCAAGGATTTATGGTAGCGATCATGCCCGCTCCAAAGGCGTGGGCCACGGGCAGGGCTGAAATGAACGATTCCCCGTTGTTCGAAACACGGCCTATGACCTCCTCCACGAAGGTCTCTGAACCCGGAATGAGGGGGATGTGCTCTCCTAGTCCTCCTATGGTGAGCCAGTAGGCGACAATAAAGAGCCCTGCCACGATCACCAGGATGGGAGTGAGGCGCTCCACCCAGGGCATCAGTTTCTTTACATAATCGTTGACAGCCCCTTTGAACAGAGCGGTGCTGATCGTCAAGACCATGAGCACCGTCCCCATGCCGAGGGCGTAGGTCACGAAGCGGAGCAAGCCGGTCAAATACTCGCCCGCCACCAAGGCGCCGACTGCGACTGACAGGAAGATAGGCAGGGCGCAGCTCAGGGAGGCTATTCCGTAGGCAATGCCGAAAAGGAAGAAGGCCTTCAGGCTGCTGGACCTGCCGGGATCGATCCTGGCGGCAAGGCGCTGGGCGGCGCCCGAGTAGATCTTGTTGCGGGTTACCAGCAGCCATATGCCCAATAGGGTGAGCACCACCCCGATGACCAGCCCTGCCCAGTCCATGGCATCGGTGAGGAAGTTGCCCCCGACAGCGATTATCAGCCCGACGATGCCGAACATTAGCACCAGCCCTGCCGTAACCACGATTGAGAGGACACCTGCCGGTAGGAGCCTTTCCCGGCTAAAGCGTACCGCCCGTGGGAACATGTCCCTGCTGAAGCGTGACGTCTGTTCTGCCTGCACTCTCACTATCCCTCTGGATTCGTTTCGTCGACGGGGAGTTGGGTGCATCCGAAATGATAGATGCACCGGCTGCTCTCCTACGTCTAATGATATGCGCACTACCAGCCGGTAAACAAGGGATAGTCAGAGATATCCCACCGCAGGCCGTGGCGGGATTGAGCAATATCCAACTTTGTATGACGTGACAAGATAAACTTGTTCGGTGGTACCTAGGGGGCTAGAATGACTGCCGCCGTAGGCATGACGCAACCCAGTTTGTCTGTTCGCATACCAGCATAGATGACAGTCCACCGCTCTCACGAAGGAGGCAATTCCCGAGAAACTCTCAGGATCGACAGCCTTAACTACTGAGGAGACAGCACGATGACCCAGAAGATTCCCGCTCGGACCGGCGACCTGATGGCCCTGGTGGGCACGCGCAAGGGCGCTTTCGTCCTGACCGGCGATCCGTCTCGCCGCAAGTGGCAGGTCTCAGGCCCCTTCAGCCCAGGGAGCGACATATTTCACCTGGTGTATGATCCCCGCCAGGGTGGTCGGCTCTTTTCTGCCACCAACAGCATGTGGTTCGGCCCCCAGGTGGAGTACAGTGACGATCTGGGTGAAACTTGGAAGCCGGCCGATGAACAGCCCCGCTTCACCGACAAGCCCGAATATGCCGAGCACGACGGCACAGCCGTCAGCCGCATCTGGCACATCGAGCTGGGAAGGGACAACGAGCCGGGAACCCTGTACGCGGGCGTCCAGCCGGCGGCCCTCTTTCGGTCCACCGACGGTGGCGAAACCTGGCAAGAAGTGACCGGCTTGGGCCAGCACCCCACCCGATCGGAGTGGATGCCCGGTTTCGGAGGCCTGTGCCTCCACAGCATCGCCCTGGACCGCCAGGGGACTGGCCGGATGTGGGTCGGAATCTCCGCCGCCGGCGTTTTTCGCACCGACGATGGCGGCTCCAACTGGCAGCCGACCAACCGGGGCGTCCGCGCCGACTTCAATCCAGCCGACCCTCTTCCGGAGTGGGGCCAGTGTCCCCACAAGCTTCTGCCCCACCCGGCCAAGCCCGGACTGCTCTACCAGCAAAACCACTGCGGCGTCTATCGAACCACCACCAACGGCGATGAGTGGGACGACATCACAGAGGGGCTGCCCTCCCGGTTCGGCTTCGTGTTGGGCCTGCATCCACGGGACCCCGACACCCTGTTCGTTCTGCCAGAGGACGAAGCCCTGGGCACCGATGTGGGTGGTGGCATTCGTTATGCCTCCGGGGGCATGTTCCGGGTCTTCCGCAGCCGTAACGGAGGCCAGGACTGGGAACCCCTTACCAAGGGCCTGCCCCAACAGCACGCCTACGTGCATGTTCTGCGCGAAGGTATGGCAACGGATAACCTAGACCCGGTTGGAGTGTATGTAGGTACTGCCAACGGCCAGATCTTCTATAGCCGGGACGAGGGCGACCACTGGGAGCTGATGGTGGAGAACCTGCCGCCAATCAACTCCGTCGAGATTGCCATCGCGGTGTAACACCGGCCCCTGAATCAGGGCAGGTTACGTTAGGACTGAGGACAGCCCGTCGTTTCCAGGGAGGGCTAGAGAACAATAAAGAAACCCCAGCCAATGCGGCTGGGGTTTCCTGGCGTCTTCTATGCGGAGGACCTAGTTCTTGACGTGGGGGGCCACTTCAGCAATCAAGTTGGCTGCGGTGCTGATGCCGTGGTGGTGGGGGACCTTGTGCAGGGCATTGCTGTACTTGGCGTGCTTGGCGCTGTACTCCCGCACCTGGTCCATAGTGACCTTGTGGTGGTCTAGTACCTCCTGGACTTCCGCCCGCGCCTTCATCTTGGCTTCATACAGCTTCATCTGCACGCGGCTCTTTACGTTGACCTCCCCATCCCCTGAGGTCTCGATGGGAATGTAGATGGAGTCCTTGTAGTCGGCAACCACCCGGCTCTGAACGCCATCGCTCATGGTGCTGGGCATGCACCCGAAGGGCTTGAGGGAGATGACCATCTGGGAGTGATTCTCCTTGACGGCCATGATGTTCTTGGAGATCTCCAGGTGTCCTTCTCCGCCCTTGAGATGGGTGTTGTAGTAGGCCTTGGCGTATTCCGCCAGCCTTCTCTGGTTGGGCAGGGAGTCGGTCCTGAAACCCAGGCCCCATCGGTACAGGCCATACCAGAGCCGGTACGCTCGCTGGGCTACCCAAAGCTTCCTGATAGTCTTCTTCTTGGTGGAATCAACTGCCATCTTCTCTTCGGCCGAGTGCTTGGCCGACCAGATCAGGTAGTCGATCCATGTGCCGATGGGTTCCACCTGCACCTCGGCACCCTCGGACTCTAGCCACTCGAACATGTGGTAGTTGCCGTCACCCTCAGTGGTCTGGGCCCAGAACTCCCCGGTTATCTTGACCTTGGGCTTGACCCGTGTGTAGTCCACCTTGATGGCGCCGAACATCTTCCTCACCCTGCGGAGGGCCCTAAAGACCGACTTGCCCTCCTTGAGGGTGTCGCCCATCAGCTCCTTGGCTTCGGCGATGACCTTGTTGGTTTCTCCCTTATTCACCTCGTACGGGCGAATCTTGTAGCCCAGGTCGTTGATCATGTCGCCAACCATGATGGACTTCAGCAGGGTGATGGCGAACTTGGTATTCAGTTCCAGGGCGTTATCGCCGTCGCTCTGTTTGAATCCGCCGGACTGCTGGAACAGGAGCACCCTGAACCTGTCGAAGCCCGAGTCACGCAGGGCCTTGCGGTACTCGGCCTCGTACATCCCGAAGCGACAGGGGCCGCAGGCGCCAGCCGTCACGAAGACGTACTTGTCTTCGATGTCTTCCTCGCCGGCTTCCTTCATGTCCTTCAGGTGCTTGACCAAGTTCCCGACTGTGTAGTAGGTGGGGTTGCACTGGCCTCGGTTGCCGTACTCCTTGCCCACCGACAGGGAGTCGTTGTCGGGTGTAGGCAGTATGCGCAGGTTGTAGCCCAGCCCCGTCATGGCGTAGGCCGCCATCTCTTCGTGGGCCTTCGTCAGCCCGCCAAAGAGGATGGTGGTGGAGTCCTTCTGGTCCTTGGTCCAAGCCCGCTCCAGGGGTTTCTGGAAGTGGTCAACCTGCTTGTCTTCCAGCCCCATCTCGGCGCGGAGCTTAGCTTCGTACTCCCGGGCTTTATCCTCGATCTCCTGCTTGTCCATCACTTTTGCCATGTCCGTATCCTCCTTAGAGATGCTGGCGAGTTAATCGGCCTGTATAAGCTCTTCAATCTTTTCTTCGGCACCTTCGGATGAGTCTTTGCCGGGCAAGGTGAAGTTCAGCAGATGCACCACCTCGCCCTGGCCTGAGCCATTATCGTTGCCGTGGGGCAGCTCCATGTTCACCAACTGGACCGGTGAGCTGCCGTGCAGGTGCGGCGTCCCCTGCCCTCGGGGGTTGTTGTTACCGCCCGGCTGCTCGAAGGCCTTCAGGGAGTAGTCCTTGACCGGAGACCCGCAGCTTGCGGACCCGCTGCCGAACTCTTCTTCAGGCAGATCCCCGGCGGTGTTGGCGGCGCGAATCTGGTCATACGCATCCGAGCCCGCCACGCCGTCGTCAGATTGGCTGGCCGAGAGGGGCCCCGCCACCAGCAGGGGATCTTGGTTATCCATCTTCTCAAGAGACAGGGGCACCCAGTTGCCACCCTGGTGTTCGTGGGAGTCCTGACCGTTTCTGCCTGAGCTCGCCGGGCGGGAGTCGTTGCCGCTGAAGGCGATATGGCCACCCGTTTCCAGCTTCTCCTGGGCCTTGGCGCTGGATGCTTCCAGGTGTTTCCTGTAGGCGGCGACCATCTGCTGGAGCTCGGTCTCCGAGGTCTTCCGCTTCTGCAGGTGTTCCTGGTAACGGGCGAGGAAGTAGTCGATGGTCTCCACGCGAATCTTAATGGATCCCGTCGGCTTGTTCTCATCGATGTCGTGGAAGGTGAAGTAGGGGGTGTTTGACGCCTCGATAATGTTCTCGATGGTGTTGTAGATGGGAGCATCATGGCCGCACTTGAAACTGGACAGATCAATGGCTACCAGGTTCGGATGCCGGGCCACATACTTGGCCCCCCAGACCTTCTTGCTGGAGTTTTCGCTGTAGGCGTTCTTCCAGACATCGGTGATGTCCATTGGGTCGGTGATTACCCCGGCCCGGACTTCGTCTCCGAAGAGCCTTTCCAGGATGTCGGGGTCCTGGGGCAGGGAGTCCACGCTGAAGATGGGGTACCCCTTCTTCTGGATTTCGATCATGATCTCGTGGTTGAGTCCGGGGTCGTTGTGGTAGGGACGGGCCAGCATGACCACTCCCAGCTTCCCTTCCTCCTCCAGCTGATCGAGCACCTTGCGGGCGTCGGCCCTGAGGGACACCTCGAAGTATCGACGCCAGACCCTGAAGGCTGTTTCGATGGCTTCCTCGTTCTCTTCTTCCGTCACCCCAAGGATGTCCTTGAAGCAGTCGTGCATCTGTATCTTGAACAGCTCCCAGTTGGACATATCCAGGGAGGGGGCAACGTATTGAATCTCCTGCTCGCTGAAGATGTCCCCTTCCTTGGTGAAGGCGGCCTTGACCACCTCGGGGCTGATGGCAACGGTGGGACAAGCGGCGGTGTCGACGGTGTTCACAAGCTCAGTGCGCATCTTGTTGATGATGGGGAAGAAGATGATATCGGGCTTGTCCTTGGCGTCGTACACCAGGTTGTGTACGTGGGCTATCGCGACCTTGCTGGGGAAGCACTGGTCGATGGACCCACGGCGGGAACCCTTGTACCACATGAGCGGATCGGTGTAGTCGGAGTAGGTGATGTGCCTGAAGTTAAGCCCCAGGGCCTCGAAGTAGGCTGAGAAGAGGGGCGAGAGAGTGTACATGTTCAGCACCCGGGGCATGGCGATCCTGATGTCTTCCCGCAGTTTCCGTACCTCGGGGGTAGCCTTTACTGGCGTAGTCTTTTCGGGTTTCTTGGCGAAGGGCCTCAACCACCGGCGAGCAGTTTCCTGGATTTCCTCTTCTTCATCGTCCCTCATGGATGCAACCTTTGGAGGGCTGAAGCTGCGGAAAGCCTCGGTGGATGCCTTTTCCACAAAGTTGGGATTGGCCTTGCGTATCTCGTCCAGCTTCGCCTTGATCACCTTCATGTCGTCCATCTTCTCCACCGTGCCCTTCTCGCAGGTGGCGATGATGAAGCGGTTGGTCTCCCCGGCGGGCGAAGTTGTGTCGATGTATGTGCGCAGGCACTTGTTCTTGCAGAAGCTGCACCGGGTGGACTCATCCCTGGTTGCGGTGAACTCCAGGTTTTCCGCCGACTCCAGGCCGATGAAGGACGAGTCCCGCTCGGCCGCAACGCGGATCGCCTCAAGGGCGGCGCCGATGGCCCCGCTTTCTCCGGTGAACTGATGAACCTTGATGGTGGAGTTGGGGACCTTGGACTTTATGAAGTCGTACTGGGACTTGACGGCCGCCAGGTTGTGCTGGGTGCCCCCCTGCAGAACGAAGTTCGTTCCGAACTTGTTCAGATTGGGCTCAGCCACCACGTACAGCCAGATGTTCTTGGGCAGCACCTTGGCAAGCCCAGCCATGATCTCTTTCTTCTCCCAGCCTAGCTGCTGGAAGTTCACGATGTCCGTCTCCATGAACACGGCGCAGCCGTACCCAAAGACGGGAAGGCGCTCTGCCTCGAAGGCAACATCGGCGTACTCGGCAACCGAGTAGCCGAACTTGGCCGCGGTGCTTTGCAGGAAGTAGCCGTTGCCTGCCGAACACTGGGTGTTCAGCTTGAAGTCTTTGACCTTGCCTCCCTTGAGGACTATGACCTTGATATCCTGGCCCCCCACATCGACGATCACATCCACGTCCTTGTAGTAGTGGAGGGCGGACTTGGTGTGGGCCACTGTCTCGACAATGGCAACATCGGCGGCGAGAGATTCCTTGAGCATGTCCTTGGCGTACCCGGTGGTCCCCACGCCTGTCACGTTGAGGATGGCCCCCTGGTCTTCCACGTACTCCCGGAGCTCCTTCAGGATGTCCTGGGTGTCAGCCAGGGGATTGCCCTTGGAAAGCTGGTAGGCGGTTGCCAGGAGGTTGCCCTCGTGGTCCATGAGGACTGCCTTGGTGGAGGTGGAGCCTCCGTCGATGCCGATGAAGGCGGACACCGTTTCTCCGACCTCGAACTTGGCAGGCTCCCAGGGGTCTCGGGCAAAGAGTTTCTTAAACTCCTCAAGCTCTTCTTCCGTCCTGGACAAGCCGACATCCCCCGAGGCTTCCCGCATTTGGGTACGTCCCACCTCGATGAACTCCTCCAGGGCTGTGGTGCCGGTGAAGAGGCCAACGTCAGGGTCCTCCGTCTTGCCGTAGAGAACCGAGCCGATGGCCGCGTAGTACTGGGCGTTTTCCGGAACGATGATGAGATCTCGAGGCTCTACGCCTTCGGGAAGGGGGAAGTTTCGCTCTTCCCATATCTTGGGAATGTTGTTCTTCCAGCAGTCCCGCATTGCAGGAATGTAGGTGTTGGGGCCTCCCAGCAGGAGGACAGTCGGACGGAGGGTGTTTCCCCGGGTCAGGACGCTGAGGTTCTGTTGAACTATGGCCTCGAACAGGGATGCCATAAGCTCGTGGGGCGGCACTCCGTTCTTCTGGAGGCCATTGATGTCAGTCTCGGCGAATACTCCGCACTTTCCAGCTACGGGGTGGAGCTTCACATCGTAGTACTCCAGCGCTGTGAGCTGCTCCCCGGTGAGCCGCACCTTGGCGTTGATCTTGTCAATGACTGCGCCCGTACCTCCGGCGCACTTGTCGTTCATGCTGGGGACCTTGCGCTTTGTCCCCGTTTCCTGGTCGGTAAACCAGATGATTATCTTGGCGTCCTGACCCCCCAGCTCTATGACGGAGCCTGCTTCGGGGTACAGGTGCTCCACGGCGAGGGAGACGGCATTGACCTCTTGGACGAATTTGGCGCCGATGTACTCCTTGAGCATCCCCCCGCCGCTGCCGGTGATGAATATGCGGAAGCTATCGTCGGGCGCTTGAAACTCGTCCCGGATGCGCTGGAGGAACTCGAACACCTTCTCCGGCTGCTTGGTCTGGTGTCGTTCGTAGTCCTTCCAGAGAATCTCGTCGGTCGATGGGTCCATAACCACCGCCTTTACGGTGGTGGAACCCACGTCCAACCCGACCATCAGGGTGCCAACCGCGCTTCCTTGGTTGTTACTGGCCGTATGTGTAGTTGCTACCATGTTGGCCCTCTTCCTTATTTGGAATATCCCGGATGCTCTTCGGGCATCGAATTACTCTAAGCTTCGCCGGTGTCTGGGTTCCTAGCGTCCCGCCTTTACGGCGGTGCGGCCCTTGTCCCTCTCGTGCAGAAAGCTCATCTGGCCTTCTTTCAGAACCGCCCGCAGGCCGAAGGCCAGGAGCTCCTGCACCGTTTCCTCCACGTTGGTCTCTTCTTTTGGAGCTATGATCATCTGGTGCACCACCTCTTTCACCGCGCCCATGAGGGAGTAGGACACCAGGCGGGTGTCACAGGGACGGACCAGGTCGAGCGCTATGCCGAGGACGAGCGAGCTTTCGATCATGTCCGCGACCTGCTGGTAAAAGTCGTATAGCCGGGACTCCACGCTTTCGCTCATGGAGCTGGTCTGGCTCAACAGGATCGCTGAGAGATCCCTGTCGGCCAGCACCAGGTCCAGCACCCGCGTGAGGTTGTCGTTTATCTGCTCCAGGGGATGAGGGTCACCCGGTTCCAGAGAAATGGGCTTTATCTGGTCACTCAAGCTCTGGAGGGAAGAGTCCAGCAGACTCTGGAAAAGGTGGAGCTTATTGTCAAAGTGCAGGTAGAAGGTTCCGCGGGCAATGCCCGCTTCCTGGACGATGAGGGATACGCTGGTCGCGTGAAAACCCCTGGTTGCAAAAGACCGCTTTGCTGAATCGACCAGCCTTTGGAGCCGCCCATCCCGTTCGTCGTCGTTCATCCAGCCGCTCCCCCAATTGCCCGGTTGAGGTCGGTCTGGGCGGATGGTATAGAGAGTGAACAGTGCTGTCAAAACACTTTTTTGAAAAATGACTAAAGTTTGGAGCGAAAACCGTACCTGAAGTACAGCTCCCCGTGCAGCAGTGGATGTCCAAATTTTCTTTGGGCTCCCGCTCTCGCCGTGATGCCCTTGAACAAGCGTCACCAGAGTGTGAGGTGACCAGGTCGGTGAGGGTACCCCGAGGGGCCAGGAGTGCCCACTAGAAATACTTGTCGATTCCCCCGTACCCTATCTGTTTCCCTTTCTCGCTCGCCTTTACCAGGCTCTCCAGCCGACTTACAAAAACCTCCGGTCGCACCCTTGCGACGTCGATGTATGCCACCCGGATTCGTTGGTAAGCCGGCGAGAAGCCCTGGAAGTGCTTCCACGCCTCGCTGTTCGCCCGAATCGCCTCCAGGATGTCCTGGGGAAACACGTACTCTTCATTCAGCACGCGCTCCAGGGAGTCTCGCAATGAAGGATGCAGCAGGCCCTCCGCCGCCAGCCAGCGGAGCCTCTCCTTGTTCATCTGGGAGTAGCTGCTCTTGGGATTCCTCGGCGTGAAGCGCTGGACGGCGTGCAGGCTGTCCAGCTTTTTGATGATGCTGTCGATCCAGCCAAAGCACAGGGCCTCCTCTACCGCATCGTTGTAAAGGATGCGCTGCTCGCCCGACGCCTTTTGGGGATACACCAGCCAGATCTCCTTCGCCGACTGGAAGTTGGCCTCCAACCACCTCCGCCAGGCCTTCCTCTCACTAACGTACAGAGTCTCTCCTATTTCCATAGAAGCCTCATTCCGTTCACCCCTTTATCTTAGCCGCGCTGGCCATGAAGATGCCTTTCTGTAACCCAGGTGGCAGGCGTACGGGTGAATCTGGCCCCAAATCCCAGCCTTCGTCTACGGCTGGGAGAAGGGGCAACACAAACATGACCCAGGGTGAAGTCCCTGGGTCATGTTGAAAGATCTTTGGTGTGCTGTGCCGAAAGGTTGCTCGGCGGCACGCCGGCCGGTCGCCCTTAACGGCTTACAGGTGGGTCTTAAGAGTAGAGAGGTCCCTATCCTTGAAGTAGTCGTAGTTCATGGCGATGTAGCTGTTCCACTGCTCGGGAACGGCATCTTCGGCGAAGATGGCGTTGACCGGGCAGACCGGCTCGCACGCTGCGCAGTCGATGCATTCGTCCGGATTGATCATGAAGTATTCGTCTTCATCGGTGGTGTAGATGCAGTCCACCGGGCAAACATCCACACACGCTCCGTCCTTAACTCCCACGCACGGCTCGGTAATGATGTACGTCATTTGTTGGCGCTTCCCCCTCTCAGGTTACAGGTGATTTGTCGTGCCCGGTCAGACCCAGGCTCACCAATAGTATAACAGACGAAAGGTTATCCCGTCCCTTTTTCTTAGTCAAGACGCATCCCTTTAGGATGTCTGGTCCAGGTAGTCTTGGAGAATGACCGCGGCTGAGGCGGCGTCTATATCGCCCCTGCCCATGTCACGAGTTATTTTGACCTGGCCCATTCGCCTGGTCGCCTCCTGCGTGGAGTGCTGTTCCGAGACCCGGGTGATGGGCAGACTGGTGTGCTGGCGCAGCACGTTGACAAACCGCAGGGTCTTCTTGGCTTGAGGGCCTGTGCTCCCATCCAGGGAGTAAGGAATGCCGACCACGATCTCCGAGGCGTTCCTGGAGGAGGCCTCCTCAAGCACTCGCTTTACATCTTCCTTGAGCTTGGTGCGCTCGATGAACCCGGCGGGCACGGCTGTCTTGAGACCACCCGGGCTGACGGCTAGGCCTATGCGCCGGTCGCCCACATCCAGTCCCAGGATCGTCAGGGTGTCGTCTGCCTTTCGACGACATCCTTGGCCAGGCGTATGGCATCTTCGAGCTTGTCGGCCCGCTTGCCCCCGGCTTGGGCAAAGTCGGGCCTGCCACCGCCTCCCCCGTCCATGACTTGGGCTAGCTCCTTTACCATGTTCCCTGCGTGGAGACCCCGGCCCACCAGGTCGGGAGTTACCATGGCGACAACAATGGGGCGTCCCTCCTGGACGGCGCCGAGAACGATGGCGGCGCTGGACAACTGCCCCTTGAGCCTGTCCCCCATCTCCCGCATGCCGTCAACGCTGCTGGCCGATGTGCGGGAAGCGACAAGTTGCACGCCGTTGACGCTTTGCACCCCCTGGAGAAGCGTTGTTGCTTCCCGGCCCAGGCTCTCCCGCTCCAGGGAAGAGACCTGCCTCCTGAGCTTCTCCATCTCGTCCATGAAGCTGTCGATGCGACCTTCCAGGTCGTTAACGGGCGTCTGCAGCTTTTGGGAGAGGGACTCCAGGAGCTTGCTCCTCTCCTGGAACAGCATCTCCGCTCCCTGGCCGGTCACAGCCTCGATGCGGCGCATGCCGCCGCCGATGCTGTAGTCGCCCAGCACAAAGAGGGGGCCGATCTGTCCCGTAGCAGCAACGTGGGTGCCACCGCAAACCTCCATGCTGAAGCGCTCCCCGTTGGACATCTCCACGATGCGCACCACGTCGCCGTACCTGTCACCGAAAAAGGCCAGCGCCCCTTCATTAACGGCCTGTGTGAACGACGATTCACGGATCGTCACTGCAAGGTTGTCCTGGATCTTGCTGTTGGCCAAGCCCTGCACTTCCGACAGGTCGTCGGCAGACAGGGGGCTTACGTGGCTGTAGTCGAACCGGAGCCGGGCCGGGGCGACGTGGGAACCCGCCTGGCGTACATGCGGCCCCAGGGTCTGCCTCAGGGCAGCGTGGAGAATGTGGGTGCCGCTGTGGTTCCTGGCGGCGTCCTGGCGCTTTCGGGGATCGACCCTGGCGCTCACCGCCTCCCCCAGGGTGATGTCGCCCTCCTCGACGGTGCCTGAGTGGACCACCACGCCGGCCACGGGGCATTGGGTGTCGTCTATGCCGATGCGCCCATTGGGCCCAAGGATGGCCCCCGAGTCCCCTACCTGGCCGCCGCCTTCGGCGTAGAAGGGAGTGGCAGCCAGGACCACCTCCACCTGCTGCCCAGCCACCGCGGTCCCCACGGGCGCCTTGTCCACAAGGAGGGCCGCGATGGCGGTCTCCATGGAAAGGTGGTCGTAGCCGACGAACTCCACGCCTCCGACGCCCAGGTTTTCGTAGGTGGAGACGATCTCCATAGCTCCAGAAAAGCTGTGGACGGAGCGGGCCCGCTCCCTCTGGGCTTCCATGGCCTTCTCGAATCCATCCGTGTCTACGGTGAACCCCTGTTCGCCTGCGATCTCCGCCGTAAGCTCCGGAGGGAAGCCATGGGTGTCGTACAGGGAGAAAGCCTCAATGCCGGAGATCCGGCTGCTAAGCTGGGAGGCTGCCTCTTTTCGCTTGGCGATGTAGGCCTCAATGTCCGCAGGCGCGCCTGCCTGGGGCCCATGAAAGGCGCCGTGCTCGAAGGTGTCGCCTACCAACTCGGCCACCGCTTCGTAGTACAGGCGGGCGCCTATGAACTGGCCCTCCAACCCGACCTGCCGTGGCTCCCTGGATCGACCCTCATCGGAAACGTCTACTTCATCTTCGACGTTGAACGAGGAGTAGGACCCCTGCAGAAGCCCATCCAGATCGACCTCTGAGCCTGCCTGGATGCCTTGCAGTTTCCGCTGGTCTTCCCTGCGGATGCGGATCATCTGGTCAAGGATGTCGCTGCCCCGCTCGAAGGCCTGGGCAAAGCGGCCCTCCTCCAGGGCCAGCACCTTGAAGATGAATTCGCGGTTCGTCTCCAGCTCCGGGTACGCCTTGCCGAACCTTTCGATCACGGACTCGGCCACCTGCTCCAGGAACGGCTCATCCAGACCCAAACGACGTCCATGGCGTATGCCCCTGCGGATGATGCGCCTCAGAACGTATCCCCTGCCTTCGTTGCTGGGAACGACCCCGTCGCCTATGAGGAACACCGCGCTGCGGGCGTGCTCCGTCACCACCCGTATGGCGTAGTCCGCGTCCCTGTCTGCGCCGTAGGTGGCGCCGGAGAGATCGCACACGCGACTGACGATAGGCTGGAACAGGTCGATCTCGTACAGGTTGCGTTTGCCCTGCAGGATTACGGCCGCCCGCTCCAAGCCCATTCCAGTGTCAATGCTAGGGGCGGGCAAGGGTGTGCGGACTCCGTCCAGGTCCTGGTAGTACTGCATGAACACCAGGTTCCACAGCTCCACGAACCTCTCGCAGTCGTGGTTCGGGTGGCACTCGGCAGTCCCGCACCCGTACTCTATGCCCCCGTCGTAGTGGATCTCGCTACAAGGGCCGCAGGGGCCTTCCTTCCCCGCCGGCCCCCACCAGTTGTCGCTGTCGCCGTAGCGGTAGATGCGCTCGTGGGGTATCCCGATATCCTCCCGCCAGTAACCGTAGGACTCTTCGTCGTCGGTGTAAATGGTCGCGTACAGGCGTTCCGGAGGCAGGCCGAACTCCCTCGTAAGGAACTCCCAGGCGAAGGCGATCGCCTCCTTCTTGAAATAGTCTCCGATGCTGAAGTTCCCCAGCATCTCGAAAAAGGTCAGGTGCTTGTGGTCCCCCACCTCATCGACGTCGGTGGTCCTGAAGCTCTTCTGTGACGAGGTCAGGCGGCGGGAGGGAGGAGTGGTCTCGCCCATGAAGAAGGGCTTGAAGGGCACCATGCCCGCGCTGGTGAAAAGCAGGGTGGGGTCGCCAGCGGGGATCAGGGAGGCACTGGGCATAATGTTGTGGCCCTTGCTCTCGAAATACTCCAGGAACTTCCGCCTGATCAGGTCGCCTTCCATGCACCCTCCCGAAAATGTCCCTCTTGATTGCGAGTCCAAATATATATCAACTCCGACTTTCAGTACATACGATTTTAGGTCGGCTGTGGGTGCCTTTGAGACTACACCGGGAGCATTGACCGGGAAAATCCGGTATCATAGAATCGCAAGGGGTTGCGAGATAGTTGTCGGAGGCGGAATGAACTCGAATATGATCAGCAAGGTGCAGAAGGCGCGGAACTACGCGGAGGAGAGGGATCGGGTAACCCTGGAAAGCTTTAGCGCGTCCTTCCGGGGCAATCACAACATCTACAACATCAGCTACGATGGTGGAGCCTGGAAATGTGATTGCTCTTCGTTCCAGCTCAGGTCCGTTTGCAGCCACATCATGGCCATGGAGCGGATCCTGGAAGGCATGCTAACTGCGCAGGCTGCCAGCGAAGCCGCTTAGACGACCGGTCTTTCCACCCTTCCCACGGGCGGGTGTAACTCAGTGGTAGAGTATTTGCTTCCCAAGCAAAGAGTCGTGGGTTCGAATCCCATCACCCGCTCCAACAGCTAAATCCCCCGGCCAGGTCCCCTGAGAGACGATTCAGTCCTCGTAGCGCTTGAACACGATGCAGGCGTTCTGCCCCCCGAACCCGAAGGCGTTGGACAATACCACCCTTACGTCTTTGTTTCTCGCTTGGTTCGGCACATAGTCCAGGTCGCATTCCGGGTCGGGGTGCTCGTAATTGATGGTCGGATGAATCACCCCGTCGGTTATGGAGCGAATGCAGGCTACCGCCTCCAAGGCTCCGGACGCCCCAAGGGAGTGGCCGATCATTGATTTGGTTGAGCTTATGGGGATTGACCCGGCCAGGTCCCCGAAGTAAGACTTGATGGAGGCGGTCTCGACGGCGTCGTTTAGGGGCGTCGACGTGCCGTGGGCATTGATGTAGTCCACTTCAGCTGGTGAAACTCCGGCGTCCTCCAATGCCCAGCGCATGGCCATAATGGTGCTCTCCCCCGATTCCTCGGGCTGCACCTGGTGGTAGGCATCGGAAGAGCACCCGAATCCCGCCAACTCGCACAGGATGTTTGCGCCGCGGGCGAGTGCGTGCTCCAAGCTCTCAACGACCAGTATGGCAGCCCCTTCCGCTGGCACGAAGCCGTCCCGTTCTGCGTCAAAGGGCCGGCTGGCCTTTTCGGGAGCGTCGTTGCGGGTGCTGAGCGCCCTCATCACGGCGAAGCCGCTCAGCCCTAGCTGACTGATACCCGCTTCGGTCCCCCCGGTCAACATAACATCGACGGTGCCGTTGCGAATCTTCTGGAGAGCGTCTCCGATGGCTTGATTGGAGGCGGAGCAGGCCGTGACTACGGTAGAGTTGTAGCCGCGGGCCCCGAGCACCCTGCTGACGTTGGCAGAAGCCATATTGGGGAGGATCATGGGAAAGAAGAAGGGCGACATCTTCATGCCACCCTTCTCTACCAGCACACGGCAGTTCTCCTCGATGGTGGGGAAGCCTCCGTTGCCATTGCCCAGGAGGACGCCCACCCGGAAGGGGTCGAGGCTCCCCATGTCCAGGCCCGCATCCTCCACCGCCATCATGGCGGCGGCTATGCCCAACTGGGAGAAGCGGGCCATCCGTCGGCCTTCCCTGGGGTTGATGAACTGGCCCGGGTCGAAGTCGACGGCCTCCCCGGCGATGCGGCAGGGGTAGCCCGTGGGGTCACACAGGGTCATCGGCCCAATCCCGGACTTACCCGCCACCAGGTTGTCCCAGAAGTCCTGGGCGGTCAGGCCCAGGGGTGTGACCGCGCCCATTCCTGTGATTACCGCCCTATGGGGCTTAGCAAGTGTGCCGTTCATTCCCTACTCCACCAGTACGATTGCCAGTCAAGAAACAGTGATTTCGTCGCCAAACTATGGCGGGCCGTCGGTGATGTCCAGCTCCGGGTAAAGCTCCGGCTCAATGCCAAGGAGGGTCTCCCGGGCTTCGGCCGCCACGAACAAGGACCCGGTGGCCAGCACCAGGGGGGTGTGCCCTGCCAGGGCGTGTCCCTTGGCGAGTTCCATCGCAGCGTTTATGGCATCGCCAACGGAGCCGCCTTCACGCACATTGCATGGTAAGGGGTCGAACAATGCAGCCAGCTTGCTGCAGGACACGGACCTGGGGTGACGAGACCGGGTCACTACGATGTCGGCTATCCGTGACTTAGCATTCGACTCCCCTGAATGGATGCCCTGGGCCAACTCTTCGACCATCCCGGACAGGTTCTTGTCTTCGGACATCCCGACCACCAGTACCAGCCGGTCGTATTCGAAGCAGTCGGGCAGGGTCTCCATCAGCTGGGCCACGGAGTAGGGGTTGTGTGCCCCGTCGCATACCACCATGGGTTCCCTGGACAGCACCTCCATGCGGCATGGCCAGGATACGCCAGCAAATCCTTCCTTCAGGGCCTCGTCGGGTATAGTGAATCCAGCGCCCCTGAGGGCCTCCATGATGCCTATGGCAATGGCCGCGTTTTCTGCCTGGTAGTCTCCCAGCATGGACATGTCCATGGTGTAGCTGTTG
This sequence comes from Dehalococcoidia bacterium, assembly GCA_965116325.1. Lineage (GTDB taxonomy): Bacteria > Chloroflexota > Dehalococcoidia > Lucifugimonadales > JAGWBF01 > JAGWBF01. The sequence continues at coordinate 198,699 of OZ220675.1, forward strand.
GCCTCGGTCTGGACCTCGAACCTCTGGCCTTGGACGCTCCTGGAAAGCACCCGGTGGGTGATGTGGGTTCCAACTTCGGTCAGCGGGCTGCCCATCTCATCGCACTTTGCGCGGATGACCTCGGCGGCCCCGGCTGGCTGTGGCGCGGAGACGACCGGTATGCAGGGCTTGATGATCCCGGCCTTCTCGGCGGCGATGGCCTCGATGGTGTCGCCCAACACGGAAGTGTGGTCGAGGCTCAGCGAGGTGATGGCGCACACGTTGGGGGATGCCAGGTTCGTGGTGTCCAGGCGTCCGCCCAAGCCCACCTCCAGCACCTGGAAGGTGGCGTTGGCCCGGAACTCCATGAAGGCCATGGCTGTCAGTGCCTCGAACATTGTGATCCCGCCATCGGGGTCCTCCTTGCCGACCTGCTCCACCTTCGGCCAGATGGCATCCACCAGCCCGGCGAACTCGCTCTCGGACACAGGCTCACCGCCTATCTGGATGCGTTCCCTGAAGCTGTGCATGTGGGGGGATGTGAAGAGGCCCACGCGATACCCGCTCCGGGCCAGGATGCTGGCGCACATGGCCGAGGTGCTGCCCTTGCCCTTGGTGCCGGCTATGTGGACGGTGGGAACGCCGATGTGGGGATTCCCCAGCTCCTCCAGGAGCCTCTGCATGCGCCCAAGATGGTACCGGATCCTGCCGGGATGAGAGCCGGAGCGGACCGAGGCGATGCGTTCATGGTCTACCAGTCCCAGCAATCGACGCAGAGCGTTACGGTAGGCCGCGTTGGCTGCTACCCCCGGAGATGTCTGCAACGCGCCATCGACACCGTGGGAAATATCACCGCAAGAGGAGCACCCATGTTAGGCCTCGTCCTCACCGTAGCGCTCTTTCAGCGCCTCCACCACCGCCGGGTCTGCAAGGGTTGTGGTGTCTCCCAATGCACGCCCCTCGGCTACATCCCTCAGCAAGCGCCTCATGATCTTGCCGCTGCGGGTCTTGGGGAGCTCGGCGGTGAAGTAGATGTCGTCGGGCCGGGCTATGGAGCCAATCTTGCCCGCGACGTGCTGCTTAAGCTCGCTCATCAGGGCGTCGGAGGCGGGAACCTCTTCCTTCAGTGTGACGAAGGCGACCACTGCCTGGCCCTTAACGTCGTCGGTCCTGCCGATGGACGCGGCTTCCGCAACGGCGGTGTGGTCCACCAGGGCGCTCTCCACCTCCATGGTGGAGATGCGGTGGGCAGATACGTTTATGACGTCGTCCACCCGCCCCAGGAGCCAGAAGTACCCCTCGTCGTCCCTCTTGCAGCCGTCGGCGGTGAAGTAGATGCCCGGGTAGCGGGACCAATACTGTTGCACGAACCGCTCGGGGTCGCCGTAGATGTTCCGCAGCATGGCCGGCCAGGGCTTCTTGAGCACGAGATAGCCTCCCTGGCCCAGATCGACGGCGTTGCCCGCTTCGTCCACCACCTCGGCATCGATGCCTGGGAATGGGCGTGTTGCGGAGCCCGGCTTCAGGGTGGTCAGCCCGGGCAGAGGCGATATGAGGATCATCCCCGTTTCGGTCTGCCACCATGTGTCCACCACGGGGCAGTTGCTCCTGCCGATGTGCTCCCAGTACCACATCCAGGCCTCGGGGTTGATGGGCTCACCCACGCTGCCCAACAGGCGCAGGGAGCTCAGGTCGTGCTTTGCCGGGTACTCGGTGCCCCAGCGCATGAAGGTCCGAATGGCAGTCGGTGCAGTGTAGAAGACCGTTACGCCGTACTTCTCGACGATGTCCCAGAAGCGGTCCCGGTCGGGGTGGTCTGGGGTACCCTCGTACATGATGGAAGTGGCGCCGTTGGACAGGGGGCCATAGACGATATAGCTGTGTCCGGTCACCCAGCCGATGTCGGCGGTGCACCAGTACACATCGTCTTCCTTGAGGTCGAATATCCACTTGGTGGTTGCGTATGTGCCCAGGAGGTAGCCCGCCGTGGTGTGCACGATTCCCTTGGGTTTCCCCGTCGTCCCGCTGGTGTAGAGCAGGTAGAGGATATCCTCGCTGTCCAGGGGTTCGGCCGGGCAGACCTGGGACTGGCCTTCCATAAGGTCGTGCCACCAGACGTCTGTATCCGGGTTCATCAGGTCATCGGCGGTGCCTGTGCGCCGGACGACGATCACCTTCTCGGTGGTGGGGGCGCCCTTAACCGCCTCATCGGCGTTCTCTTTCAGCGGGACAACCCTGCCCCTCCTGTATCCCCCGTCGGCGGTGATGAGTATCTTGGCTTCGGAGTCGTTGATACGGTCCCTAAGGGACTCGCTGCTGAAGCCCCCGAAGACCACGCTGTGGGGAGCCCCCAGGCGGGCGCAGGCCAGCATAGCTATGGGCAGCTCGGGAACCATGGGAAGGTAGATGGTAATGCGGTCGCCCTTCTTGACGCCCAAGCTCTTGAGGGCGTTGGCGAACTTGCACACCTCGCGGTACAGGTCCCAGTAGGTATAGACCTGCCGGTCGCCGGGTTCTCCTTCCCATACAAGGGCAGCCTTGTTCCGGCGGGCTGTAGCTACGTGTCGGTCTAGGCAGTTGTAGGAGACGTTTATCTTCCCGCCCAGGAACCATTTGGCGTAGGGTGGGTCCCACTCCAGGACCTTGTCCCACTTCTTAAACCAGTGAAGCTCTTCGGCGAAGCGGGCCCAGAACCCTTCGTGGTCCCTGGCTGCCTCTTCATATACGTCGGGGTCGTTGGCGTTTGCCTGTGCTTGGAAGGCGGGGGGCGGCGGGAACCGCCGGTCTTCCGTCAAGAGAGCATCGATGTTCTGGGAGCTTTCCACCATTGGATATTCCTCCCTGGTTCCTCAGTATCCGGGAGAATTTTATCACAAAGGAAGCTGCTGACGGACAGGTATGAGCTAGCGCTGGCCTAGTGGGCTTCCCGCGTCCAACCCCTGGACACCCCCTGGTCCGTTCGCCCTGAGGGAAATCGAAGGGGAACAGGACCAGGGGCGTAGACTCCCGCGTACGCGGGAGTGACGGTGATTGGACGGGAGTGACGGTAATGGGGCAGGCTCGTGTTGACGGAAAGTGTAGCCGCTCCTACACTGGAACCCTGCTAGGCGGGATGCCGGAGGGCGCCTTTCGGCTTTCCGCCATAGGTTGCGCCAAGCTTGAATCAATGAATTCAGCACCCTGTCTATCATGGGGATGTTGTGGGGTTGAGGGGCAATGACGACATCCGATGACCCGCTGCTGGAAGGGCTTAACCCGGCCCAGCGAGAAGCCGTAGAATCGATCGAGGGACCGGTGCTGGTTGTGGCGGGTCCGGGCAGCGGCAAGACCCGCGTGATAACCCACCGCATCGCCTACCTCATTCGCACATGGCGCATCAGCCCCTACCGCATCCTGGCGGTCACCTTCACCAACAGGGCCGCCGGAGAGATGAAGGAGCGCCTCAGCCGCCTGGTCGGCTCCCGCATGGACCGCCTTTCCGTCGGCACCTTCCATGCTTTCTGCGCGGGCCTGTTGCGGAGGGAGGGCGCCCACATCGGCCTCGACCCCAGCTTCACCATCTACGACGACGACGACCAGGTGCAGCTGATGAAGGAGGCGATGGCCCAGGTAAACATCGACTCCAAGCAGTACCATGTGCGCGCAATCCAGGGCGCTATTTCCCGGTCAAAGAGCTTGGTGTTGGATGCAGAAGCCTACGCGTCCAGGTGCGAGGGTTTCTTTGAAGAACAGGTTTCCAAGGTCTACCAGAAATACGATGAGCTGATAAGGCGCAGCCGCGCCCTGGACTTTGACGACCTTCTCCTCATGTCGGTGCAGCTCCTGCGCAAGAACCAGGATGTGTTGGAGAGGTACCAACGTCGCTTCCAGCACATTCTCATCGACGAGTTCCAGGACACCAACGTCGCCCAGTACACGCTGGCTAAGCTGTTGGCGGGGCAGTACCGCAACATCTGCGTCGTAGGGGACGCCGACCAGTCCATCTACGGCTGGCGCCATGCCGACATCCGAAACATCCTGGGATTCCAGAGCGACTTCCCGGAGGCGCGCAGCATAGTGCTGGGGGAGAACTACCGCTCGACGGGGAACATCGTCGGGGCTGCCCAGAAGGTGATCTCGGCCAACACCCAGCGGATACCTAAGGAACTGTGGACCAGCAAAGATGAGGGCCCTCCCGTTGTGGTTCACGAGACCCACGACGAAGAGGAGGAAGCCCAGTACGTGATCAGCGAGGTGGAGAGGCTGGGCAGGGTCGAGGGCGCCGGCCTGGGCGATTGCGCGGTCATGTACAGGGTGAACGCCCAGTCGCGGGCCCTGGAGGAGGGGTGCCTCCGCTACGGCCTCCGCTACAAGCTGGTGGGCGGCGTGCGCTTCTACCAGCGGAAAGAGGTCAAGGACCTGATCGCATACCTGCGACTGATCGGGAATCCCCAGGATGATGTGAGCTTGGTGCGGGCCATAAACGTGCCCCGCCGGGGGATCGGGACCAAGTCCATGGACGATCTGTCCCGGTGGGCAACGTCCCAGGGGACTTCCATGTACGCCGCCCTAGAATCACTGAACGAGGACCCCCAGGAAGGTGTATCCCTCCGCACGGCTCTTTCCTCCAGGGCCGCTGCCCAGATGTCGGCCTTCCTGGCCTTGATGCAGGAGCTGGCCGAGGAGAGCAGCCGCATCGACGTGGTCGCCCTGATAGACATGGTGCTGGAGCGGACGAGGTACCACCAGTACGTAACCGAGCACTACGACTTTCCCGAGGAGCGATGGGAGAACATCATGGAGCTCAGGAGGGCAGCGGAGGATTTCAAGGAAGAAGAGCCTCCCCAGGGGCTGACAGCGCTGCTGGAGCGCCTGGCTTTGGTGGCCGACGCAGACAACTACGAGGAAAGCGCCGACTCCCTTACCCTCATCACCCTCCACCAAGCCAAGGGGCTGGAGTTCCCTGTGGTGTTCATGGTGGGAATGGAGGAAGGCCTGCTGCCCCACTTCCGTTCCCTGGACGACCCGGGACAGCTTGAAGAGGAGAGGCGCCTGTGCTACGTGGGAATGACGCGGGCCAAGGACCGGCTGTACATGCTGCGCGCCTTCCGGCGCCGGTTCGCCGGCGGCTATGGCCCATCCCTGCCGTCGCGCTTCCTGCAGGAGGTGCCGGCAAGCATCCGGGAGCCCCGGCTGCCGGAAGTCTCCGGCCTAACTCCGACGCAGCGAGGCCGCCTTAGCGATTGGGAGCCCTCCATGGCAGAACCGGCCAAGGACGCGCCTGCGCTGCCGGGTCTCGCCTCGGGGGATAAGGTGCGGCACCCCACGTTCGGAGAAGGAATGGTCGTTAGCTGCACGCCGTCGGCGGGCGACAACGAGGTCACCGTCGCCTTTATGGGCGCTGGGGTTAAGAAGCTTCTCCAGTCGCTGGCCCGCCTGGAAAAGCTGGAGTGATCCAGACCTCGCATGGCCTCACGCAAATTGACACCAAGGTACTGCATTCATACACTCATCCAGCATTCGCTAGGAGGTCTATCCCATGGCTGAAACGGAGCCATTCCTTACCGAAGAGATGCGCAGCCGAGCGATCGGGGTCGAATCTCCGCCCCAGGTACTGGAGGTGGAGAAGGGGGCAATAATCCGGTTCGCCCAGGCCATCGGCGACCCTAACCCACTGTGGAACGACGAAGCGGAAGCGCGCCAAAGCACTGCGGGTGGTATGGTCGCTCCGCCGACCTTTCTGCGCTCCGCCCCGGTCATCCGCCCCGACCCACCCTTCCCCATGCCTTTCGAGCGCATGTTGGATGCGGGCAGCGACTGGGAGTACTTCGAGCCGGTCAGGCCGGGGGACGTCATCACAACCGTGGCCCGCATCGAGAGCATGAGCGAACGGACCGGACGCCTGGGTCTCATGGTGTTCACAGTCCTGAAGATCACCTACACAAACCAGTTCGGACGGGTGGTTGCCACCCAGCTAAGCACCCTCATCAGGTACTAGGGTTCGCTGGACTCATCAACGAGGTAAGACATGGCTAAGCTGTACTGGGAAGATATTCAGGAAGAGCAGGAGATCCCTTCCATCACCAAGGACCCGACGACCCGCCAGCTTGTTAGATACGCGGGGGCGTCGGGAGACTTCTACGAGATTCACTACGACAAGGACTACGCTCTAGGAAATGGGCTGCCGGGACCAATCCTGCACGGCGCGCTTAAGAGCGCCTTCCTGGGCCAGCTTGTAACAGACTGGATACGGGAAGGCGGCACCCTGCGCCGGCTTACCTGCCAGTACCGGGGCATGGACGTCCCAGGGGACACGCTAACAGCTTCGGGGAAGGTTACGCGGAAGTACGAGGAATCGGGGCGGCGCTTGGTTGACTGCGAGATCTGGCTGGACAACGGCCAGGGGGAGCGGACCACCCTGGGGTCGGCCACCGTGGAGCTGACAAGCCGGGAGAGCTAGCCCAGGACCCGTGGAACGCTATTCGGTGACGGGGGCGGCGGCTGCATCCTCGGCAGCCTTCAGGGCCAGCCACCGGGTGCGGTAAATGTCCATCAGCATGAAGTCCATGCCGCTTCGCCTCACAGTGTTCACTGTCTCGAACCCGCACTTTGCAAAGGCTTTCTGGGCGCGCACGTTCCAGGTCAGGGTGTGAAGGTAGATTCGCTTCAGGTTCAGCTTGGTGCTGGTGAACAGGTGGTCCCTCAGCGTAATCACAGCATCGCACCCGTACCCCCTGCCCCAGTACTCTTTGTCGCCGATGACGATGCCCAACTCCGTCTGCTGGTTCAGGGAGTCGTAGTCGTAGTACATGCAATTGCCGATGTACCGGCCCTCGTCGGCCTCTATGCCAAACCTGCCGGAGCCGGGGGTTGGGTAGCGAAGCTGGTCTCGGAACAGGCGAAGGAACTCTTCGTAGGTGGACCTCAGGGGGAAGGCGGCATCCAGCCGGGCCAGCTCTTCGTCGGAGCGCCACTGGTAGTCCAGGGGCGCATCCTCCAGCATCTTATCCCGGAGGACGATCTTCTTCCCGGTCAGTCGCAAGCGACTCCTCCGACGGATATGCCCTTGCCATGGGAGCCGGTCTCTTGAGGCTCCCGGGCCCGGATCAACTTCAGCGCCCGTTGCAGCACATCGACCTCGCTGGGGTAGGTCAATGACCTGAGAGCGCCGTCCCATGGGAACCATTGCACTCTGTCAAACTCGAAGTCGTGCAGGTCGGTGGACCCGCCCGTTTGGCTCATCAGAAAGAAATGGACTGTCTTTTCGCAGTTGGTCCGGCTTTCGGGGTCCACAAACCAGTAGCTGATGTTGCCTATTGGGGCCTCGATGCGGACCTCCAGGCCTGTTTCCTCCTGGACCTCTCTGAGGGCAGTCTCTTCCAGGCTCTCGCTCTTGTTGGGGGTACCCTTGGGAAGGCTCCACTTCAGAGGCTTGATCCGGCCGCACAAGGCCGCCTCGATGAGCCCGTTCTCAATCCTGTAGACAACTCCCCCTGCTGAAACGCGGCGCTCTGATCTGCGCCGGGGTGCACGTGCTTTCATTCAGATTCACCGTACCAGTAAGTTTCGAATTGGACCGTCGTTCCTGTCCCATTGGCCGGGGTGTTTTTGGGCGTGCTTGAATACATGGTTGGGAAGGGAAAAGGTCCGCCGAGAAAGTCATGCCATTCTACGGCCTGCCCCAAGGCAAGTCAAGAAATGCGGGCGTTGCTGGGGCGTGCCGGCGTAGAGTTGATTCCCTGATGTGGGAAAGATGATAGAATCTGCAATTGGCAGTTTGATTTAGTTGGGGAAAGGGGGCAAAGATGCCGACAGGTAGAGAGCTGATCGCCCAAGCCCAGGAGATGATGCCCAAAACGTCCGCCCAGGATGTGTACCAGGCGGTGGAGCAGAAGCAGAACCTCCTCATCATAGATGTGCGTGAGAAAGAGGAGTGGGACCAGGGACACATCGAAGGTGCTGTCCATGTTTCCCGGGGGCGTATGGAGGGCAGAATAGACGAACTGGTGCCGGACAAGAGCACTCCCATTGTGTGCCATTGAGCAGGCACGGGAAGAGCTTCGCTGGCAGCGAAGACACTCAGGGAGATAGGGTACGAGAACGTGAGCTATATGGACCCGGGCTTTTCCGGGTGGAAGGAGCAGGGGCTCCCCTACGTGACCGATTAGTTGAGAGGGTTGTTCGCCCTTCGATTTCCCTCAGGGCGAACTCAAGAGCCGGTTGGTTTTGACAACGCGAGGCCCGGGCAATCTCTTGTCCGGGCCTTTTTCTGCGCCCGAACCCGGCGGAGGCTGGAAAAGGACAGAAATGCTCCAACTCCGACCCTGAACGCCTTGTAAAGGCCGGAGGCCGCATATACCCTGTTACCTACCTCAGTACGCTGAGGCAGGGGGTTGGTGTACCACTGGACGCGCCCCCGTCATTCTGAATTAGGGCAAGGTGCCCAAAAAATTGAAGAAATTCACCGTAAGCAAAATGGGCTCTCTCCTCAATTGGTCTGGGCCTTGATGCTGAAGGTGGCGGTGGCTACAGCTGTCGCAGCGGAGTCCGGCTCATCGGGTCCGACCAGTATTTTTGAGTTTTCCTGCGTAACGCAGTAAACCCGATGAGAATTGGCCTCTTGGCGCTCATGACCGCCCAGGCAGTTAACCCAAGACAGGGCGGCACATTTTCAGCAATAGCTACCGACAAAAACGAGGCGGGCGATGTGGTGAGGGGCTGGTAGGATTGCCGGCCCTTTCTCTTTTGGCCCGTCCCCCGAGATGTTGTTGTTGGAGAAAGCTCTTATGGCGGAACAGCATCATCGAACACACGGCTTTCCAGTGGGCCCATCAAGGGCGGGCGGGTTGTTACGGGTTGCACTGCCTGGAGACCAAGTGGAATTGTTTGAGTGTAGTGAAGATATACCAGCAGCAACACAAAGATCTGCTCAGGAGGGGTGTCCGGAGGCCGTAGATCGATAATTCATTTACCTTTGACAATTTGGATGACCATTGTTTACTAGGTAAGGCAACCGGGACGTTCTTCCCAGGGCAAAAAGAAGGACCCGGCTTCCCGAGAATGGGGGCCGGGTCCTTCCTGTCTCTGGAGGATGCGCCCACAAGGCGCGTTCTAGCTTCAAGTTCGATATGGTAATATGCTGGTTGTAGTCCCTTTCCTCAGCATAGGCCGGCGTAGCTCAGTGGCAGAGCAGCGGTTTCGTAAACCGCAGGTCAAGGGTTCGAATCCCCTCGCCGGCTCCGCAACATTTAGGGGCCCTGTCCACATTGAGACTTACTGATTTTGTAAAACTTGGCCGCTGTGGCAGTCATTTAGGTACATCACTGCGCCAAAGTCTCCGATAAAGTTACCAACCTTACAGGTGGCCTCAAATTGTTGCCCTGCATCAGGCGCGGCCTGTTGCTCGCGGGGTAAATCCCGCAAGGCAATATACTCCAAGAGAGGCAGCCCCAGGTTCAATTCTGAAGTATCAATCCCGAAGCCCGACATGTCCATGCCGAAAGGGTCCGACTCTACGACCAGGCGCACATCGCCATCGTCAACCTCTGCCACCACGCCATGAACTACGACCCATTTCCCCTTGTAGTTGTCATCGAAGCGCGTGGCGTTCTTCTTGCGCTCCGCCCATAACGCTTCCGCACTTATGCGCGTAGGTGGTACAGGTGTGGAGGTAGGTGTTGGCGTGGGCGTAGGTAAGGGTGTCGGCGTCGGGGTCGCAGTTGGACCAGACGTTGGAGTAATCGTAGCTGTCGGTGGGGATGAATCATCAACGGAACAACTGGCCAAGGCAAGGACCAACAAGCTAACTGTTAGGATACCAGTCAGACCAATTCGCATATTGGTGCCTCCGTGCATCAATGGGGGACACCATATTAGCACTATGTATTTGCGTCAAGGATATGGTCTGTGACTGGCTCGCCACAGTGATCTGGCAAGAAACCCGACGCCAACCTGATCCAGCAGGTCTCTGGTGTCGGTCCCTACCTGCGGGAGAAGCTAGCAGGATAGTCCCCTGAACAGGGTCCCTAGTCGTCCTTGTACGGGCCGACCATGATCTTCTGGGCCACCTCTGTGCCCAGCACCACATCTTCCCCGGCCACCGACAGTGTGACCGTTCCCTTGAATGAGGCCGCCTCTTTGAGTGTCAGCTGGACACCGGGCTTGAGGTTGTTTGAGTTCAAGAACTCCAGCAGAGTCATGTCCTCCTCGGGCACCTGCTTCAGCTGCACAACCTCGCCTTCCTTGACCTGCGTGACAGCTTTCATGGGTCCGGGGCGGCCGCTGTAGCCCGGTATAGGGCGGCCAAAGGGGTTCGTTTCAGGATATCCCAAGACCTGCACGAGCAGTGTCTCAACCTCGGGGGAGATGGCATGCTCCAGTCGGTGGGCTTCCCTGTGGGCCTTGTGCCATTCCAGGCCCAACATCTCTACCAACATGCGTTCGGCCAGGCGGTGCCGGCGGACCACCGACTCGGCCAGGTCCCTTCCCTTGGGTGTCAGCTTGATCTCCTTGCCCTTGGTGGCATCCTCGATCATGCCCTGGGTCGTCAGCCTCTTGAGAGTGCCTACTGCCGTCGCCACCGACACGCCCATCGCTTCGGCCATACGGGTGGGAACAACCCGTTCTTCCTGCTCCTGGAGCTTGAAAATGGCTTGAAGGTAGTTCTCGATAACCACGCTCACTTCCGGCTTCGGCTCACCCAACATCATCGTCATAGTCTCCTCCTTGGTCCCTTGGCTAGCTGCCATCCATAGGGGTAACTCTTGTGCTTTCCATTTTATGGTACTGGGCCACATTTTTCACGCTATTCAGAGATAAATCATGCGGATTGATAATATTTATTGGAAAATGACTATTGACTTTATCGTTGTGTGTCTTTATAGTCTGTTATTAATTTAGTATATACTAAGTTAGTGACTCAGTATCGCATCAAGGCCTTAGTGTGATTCTGAGGCACGCATGGCCTGATGTTCGAGCTGAAGATTCGGAGGGGACAATGGACATGGTTGGTCGCTGCAAATCCCTGCTGGCCGTTGCGGCTGCAGTACTGTTGATAGGGGCGCTATCCTTCGCTTGTGGCAGTGGTGGAGACACCATTACTGTATACTCGGGCCGGAGCGAAACCCTGGTTCAGCCTGTTCTGGACAGGTTTGAAGAGGAGACGGGCATTAGCGTGCTAGTAAAATATGCGAGCACATCCCAAGTCACTGCGACGATCCTTGAGGAGGGCGACGGCTCTCCTGCTGACGTGGTGTTCCTGCAGGACCCGGGTTTTCTAGGAGTCCTATCCTCGGAGGGCATGCTTGCCAGTTTGCCCCAGGACATTCTGAATATGGTAGACGAACGATATCGTGCCGGGAATGGGGAGTGGGTTGGCACGTCGGGCAGGGCCAGGACGGTGGTCTACAACACGGAGAACATAGACCCTGAGACAGACTTGCCCGACTCGATATTGGGGTTCACCGACCCTAAGTGGAAGGGACGCATTGGCTGGCCTCCCCAGAACGCATCCTTCCAAGCCTTTGTGACCGGTATGCGCGTTATGCTGGGCGACGATGAGACCCGCAAGTGGCTGGAGGGAATCCAGGCGAACGAGCCCCGCTCGTACCCCAAAAACACCCCCACGGTCCAGGCGGCGGCCACCGGGGAGATAGATGTGGGATTTGTGAACCACTACTACCTCCATCGCTTCCTGGAATCGGAAGGTGAAGGATTCGGAGCGAGGAACCACTACATCGGCAACGGTGACCCTGGGGCGCTGCTGTTGACGGCCGGATCCGGAGTAATGCGTACCTCCGAGAATAAGGAGCAGGGCGAGCGTTTTATCAGGTTCCTGCTCAGTCCTGAGACCCAGGAGTATTTCGCCAGCGAGACCTTCGAGTACCCGCTGGCTGGGGACATACCTGACCAGGAGGGATTGCTGCCCCTGGACCGGCTGGAACCGCCGGATATCGACCTGAGCGACCTGTCCGATGCCCAGGGCACCTTGGACCTGCTCAGGAGCACAGGAATACTGCCGTAAGGCTTGTATGAAGGGGAACCCGGCCTCTGCACAAAGGGCCCTGAACTGGCGGGCAACCATTCTCGGCGGCTCCATGCCACCGCTTTCCATCGGCATACCAGCGTCGGTGGTGGCGTTGGGCATGGTGCTGCCCATTGTGTACCTGGCTGTTCGTACTCTTGGCGCCGGGTCAGAGACCTCGGACCTGCTGCTCCGCTCCCGCACGCTAGAAATCCTTCTCAGGACTCTGCTGCTGGTTGCAACGGTGTCTGCTGCATGCGTCGTTTTGGCGGTGCCCTTGGCTTGGCTCACGGTCCGTACGGACCTGCCCTTCCGTAGATTGTGGTCTATCCTGGTGAGCCTGCCCATCGTGATCCCCAGCTACATCGGGGCGTTTCTCATCATAGTGGCCCTGGGACCCAGAGGGATGCTGCAGGATGCCCTGGAATGGGCCTTCTCCGTGGAGCGCCTGCCCGACATCTACGGCTTCCCGGGAACCCTTCTCACCTTGACCCTACTGAGCTATCCTTACGTGCTCCTGACCGTCAGTGCGGGGCTGTCGAAACTGGATGCATCCTTGGAGGAGGCGTCCCGGAACCTGGGCAGCAGCCGCTGGCGCACCTTCTTCCAGGTCACCCTGCCCCAGCTTAAGCCCAGCATTGCGGCCGGCGCTTTGCTGGTGGGCCTGTATACTCTGAGCGACTTCGGCGCCGTTTCCCTCTTGCAGTATGAAACTCTCACCGCGGCCATATTTATCCAGTACGATTCGGCTCTTGACCGCACCATAGCCGCCGCCCTCTCCATGGTGTTGGTAGTGCTGGCCCTCTTGATCATACTGACGGAGGCGGGGACCCGGGCCCGCTTCAAGTACTTCGGCAGCACGCCAGGACCGGATAGGCCCGCCCCTCTCGTGCCCTTAGGGAGATGGCGATGGCCGGCCACGGGGTATTGCGCCCTGGTTGTCCTGGCATCCCTGGCGATACCAGTCGCCATTCTGCTGTACTGGGTAGTCCGGGGGTTCTCTTCCGAAGAGTCTATGTCTTTTGTATGGGGGGCTGCTTGGAGCTCCTTCTATGTTTCCGGCCTGTCGGCGGTGGTCATCGCTGTGGCCGCCCTCCCAGTTGCCATAATGGTCGTGCGCTATCCCAGCTACGTTGCCAACGTCATCGAGCGATTGAGTTACGTGGGCTTTGCCCTGCCTGGAATCACCATCGCCCTGGCGTTGGTGTTTTTCGCTTCCAACTATGCGTCGCCTCTGTACCAGAGCTTGGTTCTGCTGGTGTTTGCCTACGTTGTACTGTTCCTGCCAGCCGCCCTGGGAAGCATACGGGCCTCCCTACTGCAGATTAGCCCAAAATTGGAAGAAGCTGCTCGCGGATTGGGTACTTCTCCCGTGCGCGCCTTCTGTATCATAACCATACCTTTACTGAGGTCAGGCATTTTTGCCGGGGCTGCCCTTGCATTTCTCCTAATCATGAAAGAGCTTCCTGCCACACTTATCCTGGGGCCTCTTGGCTTCACCACCCTGGCCACATCTGTGTGGTCCGCCGCCACCGAAGCAATGTTCGCTCAAGCCGCGGTGGCTTCGCTTCTACTGGTGCTGGTGTCGTCGGTACCCATGGGATTCTTTGTATTGAGAGGGCGGCAAACCGGGTGAGGAGTCCAGTCGTCAATGAATTACTGTCCCAACTGCCAGGCAAGGCTTAATGAAGACGCCGACGCCTGCGAACAATGCAACTTTGCCTTAAAGAATCGCGGGAGACTTAACCGGTCCTGGTTCTCCGTATTTGGGCTGGGGGCCCAGAAAGGCCCGGAGGATGCGGTCCTCCACAAGCTGCAGGGGAACGATCTTGTGCGGGCCCGCAAGTACAAGCAAGCCCTGCGGGAGTACGACCAAGCCATCAAGCTGGACCCGCTGTATTCGGACGCCTTCAACAATCGGGGAGCAGCATTTCAGCACCTGGGCCGGTACGAACGGGCCCTGGAAGACCACAGGACCGCCGTCAGCCTGGATCCTTGGGACGCGGTGGCCCACTACAACATGGGCAACGACCTGCAGTCCCTCGGCCAGCACTGGGAAGCGATAGCCGCTTACGACAACGCTGTGGAGATCAACCCCAGGTTTGCCGAAGCCTACACCAACCGGGGAGTTGCCTTCTTCAATGTAGGTGAGCATGAACGGGCCATCGATAACTACAACAGGTCGGTCCACATCAACCCGGCCCTTTCGGATGCCTACAACAACCGGGGCAACGCCTACCACCAGCTTGGAGATTACGAAATGGCCCTGGAGGACTACACCATTGCCATCAGGTTGGACCCAATGGATGCGGCGACCTTCAGCAACAGGGGCATCGCAAACCTGAGAATGAAGCTGTTCCAGGATGCGCTGGATGACTACGACAGAGCCATCACACTGAATGCCTCCCTGGGTGAGGCCTATGCGGGACGCTGCCTGGCCCACCTTCTGCTGGGTGATGATGACCGCGCTCAGAAGGACATGAACAGCGCTGTGCACCTGGGCGTGGAAAGACCTGGGCTGTTCGAGGCGGTCGACAAGATCAGGAGCAGCCCCGAGCGTCGCAGCCCGGCAGGGGCCGGCTAGCCCGAAGTTCCGGCGCCCAGCCTCCGGCGGGGAAGGAAGCGGGAGGCTATCAGTTTCAGCAGGCCCCGGCGCACCGTTCCCCACGCTGCGCGGAATGTCCACATCTCCTCGGTATATATCCTCCTATGAGAGCCACCGTAGCGCAGGTTGACATAACGCTCCGTCACAAGTCGGACGGCCTCTGCCCGGTCCGGGAGGGCGGCGATCAACCTGGAGCTGTACTCCCATGGGGTTTCCTGGCTTCGCCTCCGGATTCCAGCGACGCTTCCCAGCAAAGACATCACGGTGTACGCATAGACCACGTATCCGCCCCTGGTAGCAAGGCGTCGCAGATAGTAGAAGGCCCCCAGGGGAATCAGCACTGCCAGAGCGATCAATAGCGCCAGGTACGGCCATCCGCCCAGGGGAAGGCTGAAGCTGCCGGTCGGAGATGAATCGGTTGGGCGAAACGGGGGCAGGTCCGGGAGTTCTTCCTCCGGTTCGTCCGGGATGCCCAGCCTGAGGCGCTCGCATTCCGTCGGGCTGAACTCCAGCAGGCAATCGTCGGAGGGGGCCGGGGTGCTGCCGGAGCTTCCCGATTCGCCTCCCAGTTGGGTCAGCGAATCCTGCACTCCCGAGGGCGTAGGCTCGAACTCCACCCATCCATAGCGTGGAAAGTACACTTCCGGCCATGCATGGTAGTTTCTAGCCTGAACCTCGAAGGCGGTTCCTTCATCAATGGGAATACCCGGCGCCATTCCGGTTACCAGCCGGGCAGGCACCCCTTGGGACCTCAGCATGGTCACCATGGCGGAAGCGAAGTTGTGGCAGAACCCCCGGCGTTCCACGAATAAGAAGTGCTCGACCCAGTCTTTGCCTGGGGGTGGAAGGGACACATCCAAGGTGTAAGGCAGCCTGACCAGGTACTCCCTTATCGCCTCTGCCTTGTCGTATGGGTTATCCGACCCTGCGGTCAGCCTTGCGGCCAGCTCCTTCACCGAATCGGGAAAGTCCTGGGGGAGCTGCAAGTAACGATCAGCAATCCTCGAGGGGTATTCGGTGCCTGACAGCCGGAGCAACTGGGGGGTTGCGACCGATATCGACCCGACGGTGGTGTATCGCCTGGGGGGAGTCAGGGTCCGCATGCCTAGCAGCGCCACCTGCGAAAACTCCGCAGTTTCGGAACGCCGGAGAAGCAGGTATGGGGCCTCGGCGCGCCCGCTTTCCAGGGGAGACCAAATACCCTCCTCTGCGATGGGTGTCGCCCGCGCGTCTCCGCTGGAGAGATGTTCCAAGAGGTCTTCCGGCACATCATCGCTGTAGAAAACATCCCACTCTGATAAATCGGGCACCTGGGCGCTTGGTCCGGCTTGCTCAGGCTCGGCCCATAGCTGGATGCTGCCTTCGAAAGACCGGAGTTCCGGCGGGACGTAGCTGGCGTCCTCGCCACCCAAGTCAATCTGGAATGCGGGCGGCGAAGAAAACTCGGTATTGGTGCTGATAGAGGCCGACACAGGTTCTCCCACCGTCAGGAGAGCGTTGGACCTGGAGTGAATCTTGACACCGATCTCCACTTCTTTCCTGGCCAGCAGCGGCTCCACTACGCTCTGCGGGCCTTCTGCTGTAGGGGCGATAATTGTCGGCTGGGTGTACAGCCACCCGCCCCGGAAATAGGTGTCATACACTCTCATTCGCCAGCGATAGGCATCCGGGGACTCCACCTCAAACAGCACATCATCTCCCAGCCCAATCGGTTCTCCAATGGGCAGGTTGCGAGGAGGGGAAAAGGAGAGGCCTCCCTTCCGGTCGGGCACTCCCTGAAAGAGTACCGACCAGCTCTCCTCCAGAGAATACAGGGAGTCCTCCACCGATTCAGGCAGAGTAAGTACCGGCTGGCCCGGCGCGGGCAGGAACCATGCCGCGAGTAGTGCAACGGCGAGGAGCGACGCCGGGACCAGGGCGCCAGTCGCTGGGAAGAGCTTGGCTTCCCCCGCTCTGGCATCGATGTAGTAGGGGTCTTGGGTTCTTTCGGGGCCCCACAGCCGATCTCTCTTGAAGACTAAAGCTGGCGCTGAGGCGATCAGGAAGGCCGGAAGGTACCAGTAGTACCCTGTGGGAAGGAAGGCAAGGGCAACCAGCAACATCACCAGGGCAGGCAGCAGGGCCGGAAATGCCCTGGCGCGGCGCCGCGCCAGCCACACGGTCCCGTAAGAGAACCATATAGTCACCGCAGTCAGCGCCACACCCATGGAGGCTTCGCCTCGGTCACCGTCGGCGCTGCCTATAGCCTGAACCCAGCTCCCCAGCTCCCTTGCTAGCTCTTGGGGGCCTGCCAGTCCTCCGATGGTCCAGGCGCCCAGCAGAAATGCTGCTGCCGCCCCGAACAGGAAGGCCAGGGTGTGGGACAACACGCCCGGAAGCCTGAGCCGAAGGAAAAAAGCAGCCGTAAACAGGGACATAGCGGCGATTATGGGCAGGGGCGCGAGGCCGCTTATCCAGCCGGCGGAGTTGATTACGGATGTGGCCACCAGCAGCGGGAGCCCAAGCAGGCCCAGCTTTACCAAGTCCGCTCCGCCGCCTCGGTCCCGGCCTGCATAGGCAGCTCTCAAGAGGGTCCTGGTGTCGATTCTTTGGTCCATGCTCATCAGAAATTCGCCAGATGGTCTCTCGCTGCCCCCAGGGCGCTTCCCAGGTCATCGTTTTTCTGAATCCGGAAGGTCGATAGCTGGTCGTCATCGGAGAAATCGGACCCGCGCCTGGGGTTGCGGATGCCAAAGGAGGGTGTATCGACCAGCAGCGGAAGGAAGTGGATGGCTCGCCTGGACAGAGACCTCCGGATACCAGATAGATCCACTCCGGGCCATGTCGAAATCAGCACCATCACCGATCCTGCCGGCAGGCCCACGGTCTCCCTTTCCAGAAGCCTTACGAAAGAAGTCTGGCCTTCGCCTCTCACCTGTGCCAGGGTCTGGGATATAGCCCAGAAGTGCTCCATCCCCATCTCCGGCTCAATCCTGTCAAATCGGCTGCCGTCACACACCAGGCCCACCGTATGGCCCCCCTCCAGGAATGCCCTTGCGAGGGATGCGGCGATGGTTACGCAGAGCTCCTCGGTGCCTTCATTTGCCCTGCCCACATGGGCTTCTCGAGCCATATCCAAGAACAGCCAGACCTCGTTTCGCCCGGCTCCCTCAAACTGCTTGGTCATAAGCCGACCTCTCTTTGCGGAGGTAGGCCAGTGAATTTCGTTCATGCTGTCGCCGGGGATGTACTCCCTAATGGCAAATGCGGTCTGGCTTGTGCCCGCCAAGGGGCCTCTTTCACCGATCTCGCCGATGGTTATGGAAGGGAGGACGCTGACCCCGGGGATTTCCACTGTGCGAGGGTGCACCAAGACCTGTTGGGGCTTCCCCCTGGTCCAACTCACGTCGAGGCTTTGGGTAATGTCGCTGGCAACAACGGCTACGGAGCCTACGTCGTTCCAGCCTCGCCTGTCGCACATTCCGGTGACACCCCATGTTCTCGTCCCGTTTGCAGGTAGATTAATGGTGGTCTCGTCTTGCGAAACGGAGCTTTGGAACCGGAGACGAAGGCCGAACCTGGGCAGACCGATCTTCTCCTCGACGACCACCTTGAGGTCTATGGGCTGCCCTACTTGGGGGTACTGCGATATCTCCTGGCTGGTTACCGCCAAGCCCCGGCTTTGAATCCACGCGATGCCGTAGCTTAAGGCGGAGCCTCCAACGAAGATGTAGAGCAGCCAGAACAGGGGTTGAAACCCGGTTATGAGAGCAAGAATAAGCAGGGCGGAGAGGGTGGTCGCCAGCCAGATGAAGCGCAGCATTTTACCTTCGCCGGTTCAGTGTCCGGTCCTCTTTAGGCTTGCCGGAGAGCGCTAGCTGCGTTTCCGGCCTATGCCAAGAAAGGGAATTCCACCGGACGGAGTGGTGTCCGGGACTGGAGTCGAATCCAGGATCTGTTCTATGACCGCGTCACTCTGCAGCGCATTTCGGCCCGATGCTGTCAGAACTAGCCGGTGGCTCATCACCGCCGGCGCAACCGCCTTGACATCATCGGGGGTCACGTAGTCCCTTTCGGCGATCAGGGCCCAAGCCTTGGCGAGGCTTAGCAAGCCTATGGAGGCCCTGGGCGAAGCTCCCAGATACACGGAGGGGTGCTGTCTTGTTGCGGTTACCAGATCCACGATGTACTTCATGACCAGCGGGTCGGCGTACACCTCCCTGGCAGAGCGCTGGGCTGCGGTGACATCCCCGGCCTCCACCACCGGCTCGAGAGAATCTATGGGATGAGAGGTCTCCTGCTGCTCCAGGACAGCGATCTCCTCGCTGAGGGGCGGGTACTCCAGCCTGACGCGAAGAAGGAACCGGTCCAGCTCGGTTTCCGGCAAGGGGAAGGTGCCGCTGTACTCCCCCGGGTTCCTGGTGGCGATAATCA
Organism: Dehalococcoidia bacterium; assembly: GCA_965116325.1. Classification (GTDB taxonomy): domain Bacteria; phylum Chloroflexota; class Dehalococcoidia; order Lucifugimonadales; family JAGWBF01; genus JAGWBF01. The sequence continues at coordinate 217,697 of OZ220675.1, forward strand.
GAAAAGGGTCGGGCATGCGGTGCATCGCCCCATCGATGGTGGCCTGATGCTCTTCCATGCACTCGAGCATCGCCGACTGGGTCTTGGGGGATGCCCGGTTGATCTCATCCACCAGTACCACGTTGGCCATGATGGGTCCGGGGCGGAAGCTGAACTCCTGGGTGCGCTGGTCGAAGATGTAGGTACCGGTTACGTCGCTGGGCAAAAGGTCGGCAGTGCACTGGATGCGCTTGAATGACACGCCGATGGAGCAGGCCAAGCTCCTGGCGAACATGGTCTTCCCTATGCCCGGGACACCTTCGACAAGGACGTGGCCGCCTGCTATCAGGCCGGCAACGCCCAGCCTGACGGGTGTTCCGTTGCCGATTATGACCTTCTGGATGTTGGCGATTATCTGGTTGCCCATCTTCTGGGCGACTTCCAGATTGTTGGTGACCAAGTCGATAGTCCTTGTTCAGAAAAGAGGATCAGGCTTACAAAGAAAGCCCGTTCCCATTGCCTTTGTTGGATGGGGCTAGCCGGTGGACTGGTAGGCCCGTCCGTCCTTGCCTCCGAATTCGTACTGGTGGCGCCAGACGTTTCGCAGGTCTTGGGCCTCGATCCGCAGCACCAGGGAGCGACCGTCGTTAACGTTATGGGTTGTGTGAATCTCCCCGGGCAGGAAGTAGGCTACGTCACCCTCGTTCTGGGTGTACCGTCCCAGCTCCTGCAGCTCCGGCGAAGAATCGAATACATTGTCCTCAGGATAGATCCAGCGGTACTTGCGCTGTTCGATGGTGCCTCTGCCAACGCCATAGACAACCCAGGAGGCGCCGTGGTCATGGGGAATGTTGGTCTGACCGGGGCGCTGGACCGAGCACATCACCAGGAAGCCCGGGTTTGGGTGCCCGTACTCGTCGTCGACATACAGGTCCACCCGTCCGAAACCCCCATCATCGGGAAGGGCCAACTTCTCTTCCAGCACTTCCGGATTCTGCAGGAGCCTGCGGACGTGCTCGCGGATGCCTTCCGCCCGGCCCAGGGGGTCGGTGACCGAAGCAAACACTCCCCTCAAATCGTTGTAGAACTGCTCCAGTGTGTAGGTCGCTGCTTGGGTCATGTTTCACCTTCCGAAGTGGTGTAGACCTGCTTGGCTATGCTAATCGTCATTATGGGAACCTAGCTGTTCAGTGTCAAGAAATGTGGTACCCGGTCGCATTTGCCACAAGGCAGATTGACTCCGTATGATAAGCACCGTGGTCTCAAAGGGACCCAAACTTATCCTCATCAGATAGAGCGTGAGCTATGCCGGGCAGCACCCTGAAGATAGAAGGCATCAAGTTCATCCTGACTGTGGACGACTCCAGAAGGATAATCCAGGACGGCTCGATCCTGATCGAGGGCCAGCATTTTTCCAAGGTTGGCAAGAGGAGTGAGCTCTCTGACGTGGGCGCCGACAGGGTGATCGATGCCAGCGAGATGGTTGCCACCCCGGGCTTTTGCAATGGCCACATGCACATCAGCTATGCGCACGCCACCAGGGGCATCTTCCCAGACAATCTCAACCCCGGAGTGTACCTGGCCAACGTCTTCAACCTGCAAGGTGCGATGACCGAAGAGGAAGAATACCTCACCTCCCTCCTGGGGATTACCGAGCTTCTCAAATATGGGACTACCTGCTTTCTGGACCCCGGCAGCACCAAGTTCCCCTCGGTCTGCCTTCAAGCCTACGACGAGTCGGGCTGTCGCATCATCACAGGGGTCCAGGTTGTAGACCAGGAAAACCCTCTGAATATCCCTGTCGACCTGACCGGTGCAGCCGTTTCCAAGATGAGAGATGTCATTGAGACCTACGATGGGAAGCTGGACGGGCGGGTGCGCGCCTGGGCTATGCCCTTCTCTGCGGACTACGCTTCCCTGGAGTTGCTTCGCGAGGCAAAGGGCTTGGCAGATGCCTACAACACCGGGCTCACCCTTCATCAAAGCAACGCGGCGCCATCGGTCAAGATGAGCTTGGACAAATATGGACGCAGGCCGATCGAGCATTTGGAAGACATCGGTGTCCTCGGCCCCAACACCCTCCTGGCCCACGTCATTGGCTTGAACGAGGCGGAGGTGGATGCGATGGCCCGGACCAAGACCAATGCGGTCATGTGTCCCACGGCTGCCATGAAGAGCGGCGGAGGCACCGCCTCCAGGGGGATGTTGCCCGAGATGCTGGAGAAGGGAGTCACCGTTGGGCTGGGCACCGATGCAGCCAACAACTCAAACCTGATAGAGACGATGCGTTCTATGTACCTGGCGGCCGTGATCTATAAGGATGGACGGCAAAGCACGGAGATGATTAGCGCAGAGTCTGCCCTGGAGATGGCGACCATCGGTGGTGCCAAGGCAATGGGCCTGGGCGGGGACATAGGGTCCATCGAGGTGGGGAAGAAGGCGGATCTGGTCATGTTCGACACCAGGCGTGCCGAGTGGCGCACCCTCTTCAACCCCGTCAACAACCTGGTTTACGGGGCCGATGGGCGCAGTGTCCACACAGTCATCGTAGATGGCAAGGTGAGGGTGGAAAACCATCGGCCAGTTTACGTAGATGAGTGGGACCTGATCCAGAAGGTGCAGGTCCTGGGGACCAACCTGCTGGCCCGGACAGGGGTCAGCTTCCCCAGCCGGTGGCCCATCGTTTAACTAACGCTCATTTCAGCAAGAGGCCGGTTTCGCCGACGTATAGGTGGAATCGAAAGGAGAGTAAAGATGGGAAGCAAGGTTCGATTTGGACTTACTTTATCCAACCGTGGAGTGATATTGGGCCTGACGAAACCGGAAGAGATCCTGCAGATGGCCGAAGCCGCCGAGGGATCCGGCGTGTTTGATCATGTGTGGGTGGGCGATTCCATCATGGCCAAGCCCCGCATGGAGTGCATCTCCCTGATGTCCGCCATAGCTGCCCGTACCTCCCGCGTTGGAATCGGCGTGGCGTGCATGGCAACCCTGCCATCGCGGGACCCCATAGTGCTGGCCTACCAGTGGGCCAGCATGGACCTGCTCTCCAACGGGCGCAGTATCCTGGGGGCGTGCATGGGTGGGAGCATAGGCGACCAGGACCATCGCACCGAGTACCGCAACATGGGGATCAAGTCCCTGGACCGGTCGCGCCGCATGGAGGAGAACATTGCCATACTGCGCCAGCTCTGGACCGGGGAGCGGGTAAACTTCCAGGGGGAGTTCCATACTCTTGAGGAGGCTTTCGTAGCCCCCAAGCCGGCCCAGTCGCCCCCGCCGGTGTGGGTCATCAGCAATCCGCGCCTGAGCACGGGCAAGCCCCACATCATCGAACGCTCCCTGCGCCGGGTTGCCCAGCTGGGGGACGGCTGGATGACGACGGCCACCGGCCCGGTATCCGACTTTGTGGAGATGAGGAGGCGCATATTCGAATACGCGCCTGACTACGAGCGTTCCTTCGAAGACCGGCCATGCTCTGTGTACTACAACATCAACATTAACGAGGATGCAGAGGCAGCCTTCGATGAGTCCAAGCGATACCTGGACCAGTACTACTCCATGAACTACCTCCCCCAGGTGGTGAAGAACTGGGTGGCCCTGGGCAGTCCCAAGGATTGCATCAGCCAGATCGGCGCCTACGTGGATGCTGGAGCCACAGACATCCTGCTGAGGATACCTTCGTGGGACCAGGCAGGGCAGTTCCGGCGCTGCGTGGAGGAAGTCCTTCCTCACTTCCGTTAGGTTAGGAATCGTTTGGAAGGGCGCCGTCCTGGATGCTAATATGGTACGCAGCCGGACACGTACTTCCAATGGCGGAGGACGCTAGAGGCGATGGTCTTTAGTGGTGCCGGCACAACCTAAGATGGGGTGGAAGGCCATACATGAGTAAGCTTCTGGACAAACTGGACAGGATCGGCCGCGGGCGGACAACAAGCTTGGGCTTTGGGTCGGCCGGTCGAACCGAGAAACTGCCGGCCATGGCAGTAATTGGCGTTCTTGCGGACCGAAGATCGTATTTGAAGCAGGCTGCCATTTTGAGCGAAGTGGGGGCCGATGCCGTGTTCTTGGAGGGAGCCGCTCCTGGCAAAGCCTTAACGGACCTGGCACATAAACTGGACAGCATACCCTGGGGACCCAAGGTGCTGGAGCTCGGAATCGATGAGGCGGCCGGCTTTCGGGAGGCAGGCTGTGATTTCCTGGCCTTTGGGCCGGAGAAGGCCCTGCTGGGCGCCATGGAAGGTGAGTCCACAGGTTACTTTCTGTGCGTGGACCCGGGTATGGAGGAGCGGTTCCTCCGCACAATAGAGGACCTTTCGGTCGATGGCGTCCTACTTCCCTCTTCGAGCGTGGGCCTTCCTCTAACTGTCGAGCACATGATGACCCTGGGTGTTGTCCGGGAGGCCTTCAGCAAGTACCTGTTCCTGGAGCTCCCCGGCCCCCTGTCTGCCAGGGAGCTGGAAGGGCTGCGCGATATGGGGATCGATGGTGTCGTGGTGAACCCTTCCGTTCTCTCGAAGGAGGATATCCAGGACATGATAACCAGCCTTAAGTCCCTGCCCAAGAAGCAGCAAAACAAGTCCCGCAGGCCCGATGCTGTGCTTCCCAAGCCGGGAATGGGCTTCGTGTCAGCGCCGGACGTGGACGTGGACGACGACTATGACGACGAGTAGCATCTCGAGGCCGGGCTTACATAATCTACCGACGCGCATCATATGAATGGCAAGCTGACCATAATCGGCACCGGCTTTATCGGGACTTCCATGGGCCTAGCTATGAAGGCACGCGCCCCCGGCAGGTTCCAGATCATGGGCACCGACATTGACCGGGGCAACGCTGCAGGCGCCGCCGCCGCCGGTGCGGTAGACACCACCTCCGATAACCTTCGGGAAGCTGTCCAGGGCGCAGGCGTTGTGGTGCTGGCCACGCCCCTCAAGGCTATGAAGGACGTCATGGAGATCATAGGTCCCGGCCTGGAGGACGGCTGCCTGGTCACAGATACGGCTGGCATAAAGGCCCCGGTAATGCAATGGGCGAAGGAGTATCTGCCCGACCGCATAACCTTCGTCGGGGGACACCCCATAGTGTTCAAGCGAGGGGCAGGCCCTGACGCAGCCGACCCCAACCTGTTCGCAGGCTGCCCCTATTGCATCATTCCTTCCCAGGGGGCACGGCAGGACCGAGTGAAGGATGCGGTGGAGTTGGCGCAGTCTGTAGGGGCGGTGGACCGGTTTATCGACGCAGCGGAACACGACAGTTTGATCGCCGCAGTGGACAATCTCCCGCTGCTCCTGTCCGCCGCTCTCGTGGGATGCACATCCAGAAGCCAATCCTGGGACGACATCGCCATCCTGGCGTCCCGGTATTTCGGCGAAGTGACCACCCTGGCCAAGGAGGATACGGCTGCCGACCAGGACAGTTTCTTCTTCAACGAGCAGGCGACAGTAGCTTGGATCGATAACTTCATCCGAGAGCTGTACCGAATCAGGCAGATCCTGGAATCCGACGAAAAAGAGAAGGACAATGCTTTGACGGACCTGCTCGGGGAGGCGAGGGCAGCCCGGCAAAAGTGGCTGGATGGCGCAGTGACATCTGAGACGTTGGCTGCCATCGAGGGCGCCAAGGTGCCCCCGAAGTCGAGCATGCTTGATATGGTAGTAGGCGACAGGGATGCCCGTGAGAGGGCCTTCGGATGGGGAGGCGGCCGGATGCCGGACCGCAAGTCCGACGACAAGAGACGGGGAAAGTGGTGATCCGCACTCTCCACAAACCGTCCAGGCTGAGGGGTTCTGTGGCCTTGCTAGGCGACAAGTCGGTTTCCCACAGGGCTTTGATGCTGAATTCGATAGCCCAAGGCACCGCCACTGTCAGGGGACTGTCCCTGGGAGAAGACGTTGCCTCGACCAAGAGTTGCCTGCGAGCATTGGGAGTAGGCATAGAGCACCTGGATGCTCCAGACGTTGTCCGGGTGGTAGGCTCCGGTGGCGACCTCAAGGAACCCGAGGATGTGCTGGATGCGGGCAACAGCGGGACCACAATGCGTCTGCTGTCGGGGATTCTCGCAGGCCAACCCTTCACGTCAGTACTGTCCGGGGACGGGTCTCTTCGGTCCCGGCCAATGGGTCGCATAGTTGAGCCTCTGAGCAGCATGGGCGCAAGGATCGCTGGACGAAAGGGAGGCTCCTACGCCCCGCTGACCCTTTCCGGCGGAGGCCTACAGGGCATCGAGTACACCTTGCCGGTAGCCAGCGCCCAGGTGAAGTCGTCGATAATGCTTGCAGGGATACATGCCGAAGGCAAAACCCTGATTCACCAGCCCGCCCTCTCCAGGGACCACACCGAGCTGATGATGCGGGCTATGGGCGCAAGCGTGGTGGAAGACGGTACCACCATCTGCTTGGAACCAGCAAAACTGAAAGCCCTGGATGTAGTAGTTCCGGGCGACATCAGCTCTGCCGCCTTCTGGATGGTTGCGGCAGCATGTCATCCAGACGCCGAGGTGACCATCACCAATACGGGAATCAACCCGACACGCGGGGGAATCTTGGAGGTGATGGAAGACATGGGAGCCGATGTTGCGCTCCTGAACCGACGCGTCGAGGGAGGGGAGCCTGTGGCAGACATACTGGTAAAGTCGGGAGACCTGGTGGGGACTGAGATCGGCGGGGACGTAATCCCACGTGTGATAGATGAGCTGCCGGTGATCGCGGTGGCGGCGTGTTTTGCCAGGGGAAATACGACGATAAGGGATGCAGGCGAGCTCCGGGTCAAGGAGTCTGACAGGATCAGCACGACGGTTGCCCAGCTTTCCAGCATGGGTGCCCGCATTGAAGAACTGCCTGACGGCATGGTGATCACCGGGACGGGCGGCCTGACGGGAGCTGAATGTACTAGCGACGGCGACCATCGAATAGCCATGGCCTTGGGGATAGCTGGGCTGCTGGCGGAGGGAAGGACCGTCGTGGATGGGGCTGAAGCAGCCTCCATTTCGTACCCGACATTCTGGGACGAGATCGACGCTATTTTGACTGGGACCGGGGTACAGTAGAGGTGTGCCCCGAAGTTGCGGGCTTCAGCACCCAGCCTTCCCTCGGCCAACATGAGAGTGTGGGTGAAACGGGAGGGCCTCCGCCTCTGCTCGTGGTTCTCTCCGGGCCCAGCGGCGTGGGCAAAGATGCTGTCATGTCGGGCCTCCGCGCGCTGGGAAGGCCCTGGCACTTTGCCATTACCATGACCACCCGTCCAATTCGGGAAGGCGAGAGGGAAGGCTCAGAGTACCACTTTGTCTCCCCAGATCGGTTCCTTCAACTTAAGGATACCGGCGAGCTGCTAGAGTCTGCAGAGGTGTACGGGAACTGGTACGGAGTGCCTAAGCAGCAAGTCAGGGATGCCATGGAACGGGGCCTGGATGTCCTTGTAAAGGTCGATGTCCAGGGCGCGGCGACCATAAGAAAACTGGCGCCGGAGGCGGTAAGTATTTTCCTTGCCCCGGCAGACATGGACGAGCTGAGGAAACGGCTTGAATACCGGGCCAGCGAGACCGGAGCGGTCCTGGAGAAACGGGTCCGGGCAGCCTGGGAAGAGATGGAGCACCTCCCCAGGTTCGACTACAAGGTCATCAACAGGGATGGCTGCCTGGACGAAGCTGTCCTAAGTATAGATTCCATTGTACGTGCCGAAAAATGCCGGGCGGTCCCGCGGAAGGTGGTACTCTAGCGCAGACTACCCAACTTGCGCCGTGGGCCGTCTCCGATATGCCCATAGCCCATAACCGAAACCGACTATGGAACATAACAAGACATCGAATGCACCCCAGAGGCTGCCAAGTTGGATGAAAGTCCGCATGCCTGGGGGCCCCAACTATATCCAGCTGAAAAATCTCCTGAAGGACTCCCAGCTTCACACTGTGTGTGAGGAAGCCAGGTGCCCCAACATGGGGGAGTGCTGGGAAGCCCGCAGCGCCACTTTCATGATCCTGGGGGATATCTGCACCCGCCGCTGCCATTATTGCGCCGTAACGACGGGAAGGCCCATCGGCATCGACGTACACGAGCCCGACAGGCTCGCCCAAAGCGTCGCCCGCCTAGGGCTGAACTACTGCGTTATCACCTCGGTGAACCGGGACGATTTGGCCGACGGCGGGGCCTTGGTCTTTGCGGCCTGTATCCGGAAGATCAGGGAGTTGCTGCCCGACTGCAAGGTTGAAGTGCTTATCCCCGATTTTGGAGGCTCGTGGAAGGCTCTCGGCAAGGTGATGGACGCCAAGCCCGATGTGTTGAATCACAATATAGAATCCGTGAGACGAGTGTTCCCAGGGGTGCGCCCTCTGGGTGGCTACGACCTGTCCCTGGAGCTCCTAGCACAGGCGAAGCAAATGGAACCCGATGTACCCACTAAGTCGGGAATCATAGTCGGCATGGGCGAGGATATTGAGGAAGTAACTGAGACCATGAAGGACCTGCGGGGCGTGGACTGCGACCTTCTGACCATCGGCCAGTACCTGAGGCCTTCTCCGAAGCACCTGCCGGTCTCCAGCTACTACACCCCCGCAGAGTTCGAGGCGCTGGCTGAAACGGGACGTTCCCTGGGATTCAAGCATGTCGCCTCGGGCCCCTTGGTTCGCAGCTCGTACCACGCCGACCGCCAGCACGAAGCTGCATCCCGCCAGCACGAAGTTGCATCCCGCCAGCACGCCATTCCCTAGACGGGCTTCACCTCCAGGACATCCAGCAGGTCCGAAATGCTCGCGCAGATGTGAGTCGGGGCTTCACGGATTAGGGCATCCCGGTTCAGAGTACCCCACAGTGCCGCCGTCCCTGCCATGCCGCAGTTCCTGGCGCACTGGATATCCACGGGGCTGTCCCCGACGTACATAGCGTTGTGAGGTTCCGTATCCAAGGTGCCCAACACTTGTTGCAGGCCCATAGGATGTGGCTTGTAGGGCCGGCGATTGTCCAGGAACCGGACATGGTCGAACAAGCTGCCAACACCCGAGATCTCCAGCTCCATTCTCCCGTACTTTTGGCGCTTGTCCGAGAAGAGCCCGAGGCGGAACCCTGCATCCTTGAGGGCGTCCAGGGTGTCGGCAACCCCTGAGAACAGGCCTCCCGAGTCCCGGATATGTTCAATGTACAGGCCCATGTACGTTTCCATGGCGCCGTCTGGATCGTGGGGGAAGAGGTTACCCACGTGCCTAACGAAGGGCACGATGAAGCTGGAAGCCACCTCTTTCTCCGAGGGAGGCTCCACACCCATCGATTCGGCGGTCCGCCCGATGGTCTTTACGTGGAAGTTCCAGCTATTCCACAAGGTCTGGTCCCAGTCGAAGACGATCAGGCCAGGTCTGCTTGTTCCCCCTGGGGAGGGGCTAATTCTTGTCGGCGCCATTCCCGTTGCGGTATCTCCGTCAGGCTATGGATAGTATGATGTAAGGCCCCTGTCGGTCCGCGGCCGCGCAGTACGCTGCCCCACTGGGGCTATAAAGGAACGCTCAGATTGGAACACCCGGGCATAATATATCAGAATGCAAACCTGCTCCAGTGCGTCACGTCAGGGCTGGATCTGCCAGACGACCGTCCAGGGTTTGTGGCCGTGAGGGATGGGCGCATTGTCTCCATCGGGCCTGCCGAGGCGGCATCGTCTGCGCAAGGCCCGAAGACTCGCGTGTTCGACTGCCAGGGCTACACCCTCATTCCTGGATTCGTGGACGCTCACTGCCACATCCTGGCCTTCGCCAATCGCCTCAGCGCCACCTATTGCGGGCCCGAAAAGGCCTCGAGCATACCCCAATTGGTGAACGAAATAGCGCAAGGGTCGTCGGGAGACAGGAGCAGGAAATGGGATGGGCGGGGATGGATTCGCGCCTTTGGCTATGACGAATATTACTTGGAAGAGCGCCGGCACCCCACCCGCTGGGAGCTGGACAGGGTGTCCTGTACCCATCCGGTACGCCTGGACCACCGGACGGGTCATGGCATGGTGCTGAACAGCTTCGCTATGGATCTGCTCCACATAACAAAGGACACTCCCGACCCCGTCGATGGAGTGATCCAGAGGGACGAGGTCTCTGGGGAGCCCACGGGCGTGCTGTTGGAAATGGGGCCCTGGGTTCGGGAGAGGGTGGGCCACAACCACAGCGAAGATGAGGCCCGGAAATGGGCCGAACTGGCGAGCCAATACTCTATATCCATGGGCATTACCACCCTGCAGGATGCCACCGCAACCAACGGCTTTAAGCAATGGGAGCTTTTCGCGGATCTCAGAAGGTCGGGCTGCCTTGTCCCCAGGTTGAACATGATGGTTGGGGCTGGCTGTACAAGTGCGGCGGAGGGATATGCCATGAGGTCCAACGGTGATGCTGGGCTGCGCCTTGGCGCCACGAAGATCATGGTAACCCTGACCACCGGCGCCCTTCAGCCTTCCGAGGAGGAGCTGAGGGAATTGGTGCTTAAAGAGCATACGCAGGGCTCCCAGGTCGCTGTGCATGCCGTCGAGGCTGAGGCGGTCGAGGCTGTAGCCGATGCCCTGCTGTATGCCCAGGCTGTCGATCCCCGGCCCGATGCAAGGCACCGCATCGAGCACTGCTCCGAATGCCCTCCCCATGTGCTGGACAAGGTGGCTGCGGCCGGCGCTGTGGTCGTGACGCAACCTGGGTTTATCTACGATGCCGGTGATCGGTACAGCGGACTTGCAGAGAGTCGCATCCTTCCTCACCTCTATCCTATAGCCAGTCTCGCGGCCGTCGGTGTACCCATAGGCGCGGGTTCTGACGCCCCGGTCACCTATCCTGATCCCATGGCCAGCATTTACGCCGCCGTCACCCGCAGGACCAGGACAGGCAATGCTTTGGGGCCCGGCCAGGGGGTATCGGTGGAGGATGCCTTGAAGATGCACACTTGGGGAGGGGCATACGCCTGCTTCGAGGAGCACCTGAAGGGTGTGGTCAAGGAAGGCTACTTGGCCGACTTCGTACTGCTGGACCAGGATCCAACCATCGTGAATTCAGGAGCGCTGAGAGATATCAGGACCGTGATGACGGTAGTGGGTGGAGAGGTGGTTTGGCAGGCTTAGTAGCTTCGTTCCCGGACGAACTCGGTAAGGGTCAGGAGGGAGGAGCGGGCAGGGCTGTCGGGTACGATTGACAGGGCATCGGATGCCTCAGTGCAGTAGTCCCTGGCCACGGCGAAGCAAGAGGCGATGATATCCGGGTCTTGCAACATCCCCAGGGCTTCCCTCAGTACAGCCTCGTTTCTTCTGCCATTGCCCGAAATCAGTTCATTTAGAGGTCCGCAGTTTGGGTCCCTTTCCATGAGAATGATCGCTGGCAGAGTTAAGACTCCCTGAAGAAGATCATTGCCGACTGGTTTGCCAATTTCCTGAGAATTGCCCATCACATCTAGGATGTCGTCGATAACCTGGAAGGCCATGCCGATGTTGTATCCGTACCGTTTCAGGGCGGACACTACCTCTTCCGGCGCATCGGTGAGGATTGCACCCGTCTCCGAAGCGGTCTGGAACAGGGATGCCGTCTTCTTGTAGATGCAGCTTTCGTATTCGCTTCTGCTGGGCGCGCTATAGCTGCCGCTGAAGTACTCTTGTAGTTCGCCGCTGGACAGGTCCATCAAGGTCTCTGAGAAACGGCGGATCACCCTGACGTTGTTTGTCTCGCACACAAAAACGGCCGAGGTTGCAAATACGTAGTCCCCCAGGAGCACCGCCACATCCTTGCCCCACATGTCGGTGACCGTTCGTCTTCCACGTCGGAGGGGAGAGTTGTCCACGGTGTCGTCATGGATAAGGGTGGCTACGTGAAGGAGCTCCACGGCGGCGGCCATTATCACGGGCAGAGAATGGCTGTGAGGGTAGACGTTGCCTGCCAGCAGGGTTATGGCCGGGCGCATCCTCTTGCCCCCCGCCTGCAGCACGTACTCCAGCAGCTCGGACATGTGCGGCATGTCTGTTCGGGAAAGGGCGGCAAGCTTCTCTTCTACCTGAAGCAGATCATCTACGATCGGCTCGTAAATGAGGGAGATTCGAGTGTCCAGACCTTCCAGCAAATTGCGCTCCTACACCAGATTAGCTTGCAGCCGCTGCGATTCTTCTTCCAGTACCGAGTCATCTAACTTGATAAATAGTGGCTTAGGATCATTGAAGGCCTGACCTGGAGGAAGGGACTCTGTAGTGCCATCCCAGTCCCAGCCCTTCTGGGCTATGCTGCCGTTGAACCCCAGCATACTGTGCAACTCTTCGGAGCTGAACGGGAGGAAGGGGTACATGAGGGTTTTGAGGCAGTTAATGACGCTGAGAGTCACCCACAGGGTCGTAGCCGCCTCCGCGGGGTCGGACTTTAGGGACTTCCAGGGGGCCCGGGAGTCCAGGTAACGGTTGGCATCCTGGGCCAAGCCCATGGCTTGTTGGATCGCAGCCCTGAAACGGCAATTCTCGAGGTTCTGGCTGACACCAAGATGGGCGGATGCCGCCTGCTCGAGCATCTGGGAGCTTTGCTCGTCCAGTGCATCGGGGGACGGGACCCTGCCGTCGAAGTTGCGGGCGGTGAGGGTGAGCACCCGGTGCACCAGGTTGCCGTAGGTTGCCACCAGCTCATCGTTGTTTCTGCGCACGTACTCGGACCAGGAGAAGTCCGAATCGCCGGTCTCGGGCATGTTGGCCGAGAGGTAGTAGCGGAGGGGGTCCGGAGAGAACCGCTCCAGGTAGTCGGGCAGCCAGACCGCCCAGTTACGGCTGGTGGAGAACTGCTGGCCCTCCAAGCTGAGAAACTCGTTGGCGGGTACATCGTAGGGGAGGTTCAGGCCCCCGAAGCCCATGAGCATTGCCGGCCAGATAATGCTGTGGAAGGGAATGTTGTCCTTGCCGATGAAGTAGTAGCTCCGGGCGTCCGGGTCCTCCCAGTACTCTTTCCAGGCGTCGGGGCGTCCCTGCACGGTGGCCCACTCCTTGGCGGCCGACAGGTAGCCGATGACCGCTTCGAACCATACGTATATGCGCTTGTCGTCATACCCTTCCAGGGGAATGGGGATGCCCCAGGACACATCCCTGGTGATGGCCCGGTCCTTCAGTCCCTCCTCCAGGTACCTTTTCGTGAAGTTGAGGACGTTGGGGCGCCACTGGTCTTTGGCCGAAACCCAATTGAGCAAGCCGCCCTGGAAGGCGGTCAGCTTCAGGAACAGGTGTTCCGAGTCCTGGAATCGAGGGGTAGTGCCCGAGATCTGGCAGCGGGCATCCTGCAGGTCCTCGGGATTCAGCGTACGGCCGCAGCTGTCACACTGGTCCCCCCTGGCCTTGGTGTTGCCGCAGTGGGGGCAAGTGCCCTCCACGTAGCGGTCAGGCAGGTAGCGGCTGCAATCGGGACAGAAAGGGAGGTTCATTACATCCTTGTAGATGAGTCCCTGGTTGTACAGGCTGGTGAAGATATCGTGGACCACCTCCCGGTGGTTGTCCGTTCCGGTCCTGGTGAACAGGTCGAAGCTGATACCCATCTGCTCCCAGCACTTTAGGAAGTCGATATGGTAACGCTCGGATACAACCTCCGGGCCGGTGCCTTCCCGGTCAGCCCGCAGGGTGATGGGCGTTCCGTGCTGGTCGCTGCCAGACACCATAAGCACGTTGTCGCCCTTCAGGCGGTGGTAGCGGGCGAAGATGTCTGCGGGAAGGTAGCAGCCGGCCAGATGTCCCAGGTGGAGGGGGCCGTTGGCATAGGGCCAGGCGACGGCGACCAGGATGTTGTCGGGCATCAGTAAAGCCTCGCTCCGGGCGAACCCGGTACGAAACAAAGCCTACGAGAGCTCCAGATGCCGCATCCAATAGGCCCAGCAGAGGGGGAATGGTTGCTAGGGTGAATAGGTTCTTCGAGTTGGCGATGTGGAGGCATATCCGGGCAGCAGGCCCGGCACGAAACTATTCCGGCGGCCACTTTGTTCCGCCAACTGCCGGTCCATCGCCCTGCCGTCGCTCAAGGCCTTCTGCCACGACGTTTCGCATGCTGTGGGCGATGGTCCTTCCCCACTCCGGTGCGTGGTTGATCCTGTAGGAGGCCCGCTCCTGGCGTATCAGGTTGCGGGTAGCTTCGCTCATCTCGTTGACATCCTTGTCTATGTCCGGCACATCAGGATGGGAGCGCTTGATTTCGTCTTCCATGCCATCCAGGACCGGCACAAGCTCGTGGGAGGTCTCTATGAAGAGGGCCACATGTTCCATTTCGTCCCCGTTGAAGAAGGCAAAAACCGGCACCGTGCCTCTACGATTTTCGGGGAGGAAGCTGTCGGCAAGGTCGACATGGTCTGCCCGTATGAACACCCGAACATCCATCTTTCCCGACTCCCGGGCCAGCTTGTACAGGACGGGGGTAGTGGACACGTGGTCCCCACACCAGTCCTCGGTAAATATGGCGACCTTGAGGGCAGCGGAAAGCTGGGAGAAGAACTCGCAGTCCTCGGGACCGACATCCACCCTATCCAACACCTGGGCGAATCGGTCCTTGTTGATCGTCATCCGGTCCATATGTTCCTCGGGTGTCATGCCTCGGAGGAACGTATCAGGGGTCAACGCCATGCCAAGCCTTTCATTGTGAGCGCAGGGCCTGCTTCAGGCTAATTTTAGCCTGCTGGACATAGGTGTCAAGGTTGTACCTTTTTGCCGATTACCTCCAGCCACCTCTTGTAGGCTTCCCGGCGGGACAGGCCCGTGGACTTGGCGATGGTATCCGCCGCCTCACGCGCTCCCATGCCCATCCCTTGGAGGCGGATAACCTCTTCCCGCAAAGCTTCTTCATCCGGGCCGTCGCCTGGCTTGTTCGAAGGGCCTGCCCCCGCGACTACCAGGGTGAACTCACCCCGGGGTTCGGGAAAATGATCGATGGCCCCCGAAAGCAGGCCCTTGAAGACCTCTTCGTGGCGTTTTGTCATCTCCCTGGACACGGCCACCTCCCGGTCACCCAGCACATCGAGAAGGTCTGAAAGGGAGGCACGCAGACGGTGGGGGGCTTCGAATGCCACGAGAGTGAAAGGCATGTCCGCAACGGAAGTTAGCAGCTTTGTTCGTTCTGTCTTTCGGCGAGGCAAAAATCCCAGGAATAAGTACTGGTCCGAAGGTAAACCGGAAACGGAGAGGGCCGAAGCAGGGGCGCTAGCCCCGGGGATAGGCATAACCTGAAATCCGGCTTCCAGGGCCATCTGGACGAGGACCTTTCCAGGGTCGCTTATCCCCGGAGTGCCGGCTTCAGATACAAGGGCGATGTCCGAGGTCTCCAGCGTTTTCAACAGGCCGGCCGCCTTGCTGCGGCTGGTGTGCTCATGGTAGGAAGTGGTGGGAGTGGTGATGCCGTAGCTTCCCAGGAGTTTTCGCGTGGTGCGTGTATCCTCGGCGGCGATAAGGGCCACCCGCTCCAGGGTCCTCAGCCCCCGAAGGGTGATGTCCTCCAGGTTGCCTATAGGTGTCGCGACCAGGTACAGCGTTCCCACCCCGTCATTATATCCCCTGGGCCAACGCGTCTTTACCAAGGGTCTACTAGAATCATGGCTCTCAATACAGAGATAGAGGGACCCCATATTCTTGCCCCTGTGCTATACTGGGCCGCATAGCTGGGCGGGCCTGTCAACTCTGCACAGGAGGTTTCGCAAATGGCTACTCAAGTAATACCCCAGGACAAGACAGTCGTCGTCGATGGCCTTAAGCTGCACTACCTGGACTGGGGCACCGAGGGCAAGACCAGGATGGTGCTGCTCCATGGGCTCCGTGGTCATGCCCACTCATGGGACGACTTCTCGGCTGCGGTCTGCCAGGAACACCATGTATTGGCCCTGGACCAGCGGGGGCGCGGTGATTCTGACTGGGCCAAGGACGGCCAGTACACCACTGACGCGTACGTATCCGACTTTGCCGGGTTTTGCAGGGAGCTGTCTCTGGAACCCTTCATACTTGTGGGGCACTCCATGGGTGGACGGAACGCCATGGCTTTTGCTGCCCAGTACCCCGACCAGGTGAAGAAGCTGGTGCTGGTGGATGTCGGACCAACCTCCGACATGCGAGGAGTGAAGCGGATAAATGACGAGATCAAGGCGGCCCCGGAAGAGTTCGACTCCTTCGAGGCGGTGATGGAGCATGCAAGCAGGGGCAACAAGTACGCCTCAGACCGGGTCATGCGCCGCCGGATGCAATACGCTACTCGGGAGCTGTCCGGGGGGCGGTATGGCTGGAACTACGACCTGGTGATCAGAGAGGAGCGCCGTAATGGCACGGTTGCTCCCCAGTCCGATCTCTGGCCCGAGGTGGTCAAGATCACAGCTCCCACCCTGATAGTCCGGGGAGTCGAGTCGGACCTGCTGACCAAGGACACCGCCGATCGCATGGTCAGGGAGATTCCCGATGCCACGCTGGTGGAGATACCCATGGCCCAGCATATGGTGTTCGAAGATAATCCCGACGAGTTTCTGAAAGCTGTCCAGAGTTTCCTGTAGGACTCTGCCGGGCTAACGAAAAACGGACCGACAACAACAACCAACAGAAGAGGAGGATGTCGGATGGCTGCACAAGTTGGCGATACTGCCCCGGACTTCACACTGACCTCATCGGCCAATGAGTCGGTGAACTTGGGGCAGTACAAGGGCAATAAGAACGTAATCCTTTCGTTCCACGTCTTTAACTTTACATCTGGTTGAACGAGCCAGGCCGCCTCTTTCCGGACGAGCAACGCCCGGATCGAGGAGAAAGATGCCCAGGTTCTGGGCATAAGCGTGGACCATCCTGCATCCCATCGCGCGTGGGCTACCTCCCTGGGCGGGCTGCCCTATCCCGAGCTATCGGACTTCCATCCCAAGGGCCAGGTGAGCCAGGCCTATGATGTCTGGAGCGAAGAGCGGGGCACCAGCGTGCGATCTGTGTTCATAATCGACAAGGGTGGCACCATCCGGTACCGCCAGACTTACTCCGCTCCCCACCTTCCCGATGTGGAGGAGATACTGGGAGAGCTGGACAAGCTGGGCTAGCTCCAATCGCCCAACTCCAATCGCAAGGAGGTCTGTGATGGCTCAAAGTGAGCTGGCGCTGATCGCCCACCTGCTGCGACGGGCCGGGTTCGGGGCTTCGCGAGACGAACTCGAACGCTATGCGGAGAAGGGGTACGAGACCGTGGTGGAAGAGTTGCTCCACCCCGAGGATGCTCCCCCTCCCATAGAGGATGAGGACATGGTGCGCCGGTACCATGTCGATGAGAACAGCTTGATGATCCTGGACAGCTGCCAGACCTACTGGATCTACCGGATGATCAAGACGCGAAGGCCCCTGGAAGAGAAGATCGCCCTCTTCTGGCATGGGGTGTTCGCCACCGGGTACACCAAGCTCAACCAGCCCAAGGTCATCCTGAACCAGGTAGATATGTTCCGCCGCTGCGGGCTGGGCAGCTTTAGGGAACTGCTGCTCCAGGTCTCCAGGGATCCCGCCATGCTGTTCTGGCTGGACAACAACCAGAACCACCACGACGCTGTCAACGAGAACTATGGACGCGAGCTGCTGGAGCTCTTCTCCATGGGCGTGGGCAACTACACAGAGGTCGATGTTCGTGAGGCGTCCAGGGCCTTCACGGGCTGGTCCCTGTACAACCTGGGCCTGCACACTTCCAGGGTCGTCCAGGACTCGGTGTGGCCCTATGGAAGACTGGACTGGCAGTTCGACTTCAAGAAGGACGACCATGACCCCAGCCAGAAGACTTTCCTGGGCCGGACCGGTAAGTTCAACGGCGAGGAGATAATTGACATAGTCTGCCAAGACCGGGCCACAGCCCGGTTCGTCTCCCGCCACCTGTACAACTTTTTCGTGGCCGACGAACCCCAGGTGCCTGCCTGGAATACGGTCCCGCCCCGGGACTCGGAAGCCATCGAAGCTATGGCTGATGAATTCGTGTCCAGCAGCTATGACATCCGCTCTGTGCTGCGAATGATGTTCAACTCCAACTTCTTCAAGGAAGCTGTGTTCGCCAAGGTCAAGAGTCCCATAGAGCTTGTAGCTGGGTCGGTGAGACTGGCGGGAGGACAGAATTTGCCTGCCGTCGAGGATATCCGGGTTGGCACCGCCGCCGGGGTGATGGGACAGCAGATTCTCGATCCACCCAGCGTGGAAGGGTGGCACACCGGCGTAGAGTGGATCACCACCGGCAGCTTGGTCGACCGCGTGAACTTCGTGGTGTCCCAACTGGCCGACAGCAGCAAGCCCGGAGTCAGGGCGTTGGTCGACCATGTGAAGAGCCAGGGACGCACCCTATCGCCCGCGCAACTGGTTGATGCATGCTTGGAGGTCATGGGTCCCCTCCAGGTCGATGAGGACACCCGCAGTCAGTTGCTGGACCATGCGACGCGTGCTGGAGAGCTGGTGACATCCACAGACGACAACCCTGAGGCTACGGCGCGAATCGTTGAAATGCTGCAGATGGTTGCCTCTACCCGGGAATACCAGCTGGAGTGACGATTCAATTCATCCTGGGGAAAGGGCGATCATGATCGTTCAAGAAGCGCTCAGGTGCGTCCAAACCATCGGCTTCTACGGGCTTTCGGGCCGGGGGTTTAACAACCCCGTGGATATGGCTATGGACAGCCGGGGTGTCCTCTACGTCCTCAACCGGGCTGGCCCGGAAGTCGAGTCCCGCATGAACTACAAACGCATCACCGTGTGCAACCTGGACGAAGACTACCTGGGGACATTCAGCACCGGCGGCACCGCCGATGGGCAGATCATGTGGCCCTGCTCCATAGCCATAGATCAGGATGAGAAACTGTACATCTCCGATGAAGCTCTGCACCGCATCTCCATCTTCGACAAGCAAGGGACCTTCCTGGGCAAATGGGGCGTATTTGGCGACGGGGACGGCCAATTCAACCGGCCTGCGGGCATCGCATTCGATTCCGACGACAACCTGCTGGTAGTAGATGGCGCCAATCATCGTGTCCAGCGCTACGGCAAGGACGGGACGTACCTGGGTTCCTTCGGCTCGTACGGAAATGATAAAGGCCAGCTCTCCACCCCCTGGGGTATGTGCCTGGACGACAAGTCGAACATATACGTGGCGGACTGGAGAAACGACCGGATTCAGAAGTTTAGCCCTGATGGTACCTCGTTGGGCACCTTCGGATGCACCGGTGACTTGGACGGCCAGTTCAACAGGCCGTCCAGCGTAGCAGTGGACCCTTCGGGGAACATCTACGTAGCTGACTGGGGTAACGAGAGGGTGCAGGTGCTGGCCCCTGACGGGAGCTTCCTTGCCAAGATGCGGGGAGACGGCAGGATGTCCAAGTGGGGCCAGGACTACCTGGATGCCAACCTGGAAGAGCTGGAGGAGAGGGCCAAGGCCGACCTGGAGCCCGAGCCCAATATCTCCCCCAACGACTCCCTGCGGGACGAGTCGGCATCTATCGAGAAGCTGTTCTGGGGCCCTATCTCAGTGAAGCTGGATGCCCAAGGAAAACTGTACGTCGTCGAGAGCTGCCGCCACCGCATCCAGATTTATGACACCCGCTCCTGGAACATATGAACGCTTGCCAGCGCTGGGGGGAGATGGTGCGGCTGGAGCACGCTCAGTCCGAGCGAATGCGCGGGGACCCGTCCCCCCAGGACTACTGGGTCAACTACGCTCAGAACTTCGTCGCCGACCCCCGCCGGGACGACGATGTCCTGCTGAATACCCTTAAGAAGCTGGTCAAGCCTCACCATGTTGTGATGGACGTTGGCGCCGGGGCCGGACGCTACGCTCTGCCCCTGGCAATGATCTGTCGCCAGCTCATTGCCGTGGAGCCTTCGTCCGCCATGGTCGATGCCCTAAAGGAGCAAGCTGCTGTAGAAACCCTGGGCAACATCACCGTGGTGCACTCCTCCTGGCAGGATGCCGAGGCGCCATCCGTCGATATCGCAATCTGCTGCCACGTGGTGTACACGGTTACTGACATAGATGTCTTCCTGAACAAGCTAACCTCCCATGCCAGGAAGGTCATCCTCGTGCTATACGACAGCCCTCCCCAATCTCAGCTGCAGAGGGTGTGGCAAGAAGTGCATGGAGAAGACAGGCTGCGCCTGCCAAGCCTGCCTGAGCTAAGGGAAGTGCTGGATGAGATGGGATTCAAAGCTGAAATTGAGCCTATTTTGGTCCGACCCTCCCGGGGATACCCGGATATGAAGGCGGCCTTGTCCCAGATAGCTGAGAGGCTGTACATCAGGCCGAACGACGAGGAGATGGATATGTTGGAGAAGCTGCTCCCAGACCTGCTGGAGGAGCAGCAAGGAGAGCTGCGTGTCCGGGGTGCTTCAGACATGGTCCCCCACATGGTGTCGTGGGGGGCTGTCGACTAGATGACCCGGGGCGAGAGTACATGGGGGCTTGGTCCCAGTTTCTGAAACAGGCCGTCGGGATTGTGTCCATCCAGTGCAGATGCGGGCCTTATGTCCCAAGCACACAAAAAAACCTGGGGCAGCGAAGTGCATGATACAGAGTATCAGTGAAATGATCCCTTCCTCTGCCGAAGTATGTGGCAGGCAGCGATCCTTTAGGTGAGGTAAGGCCATTGGCGTCGCAACCCATTAACGAAAACGTCCGCTACGAGCCTAACGAAACTCCTCCCCATGCGATAACCATTGGGGCAGGCTTCCAGTCCGCAATGGTCATCGTGGCGCCCGTGGTCCTGACCGTGGTCATCGTGGCGCGTATAGCGGACCAGCCCGACTCATACATCGAATGGGGTGCTTTTGCCGCACTTCTGGTCAGCGGCATCACCACGACCCTCCAGGCGGCCCGGTTGGGGCGCATAGGGGCGGGCCATGTCCTGATCATGGGCACCTCGGGCGCCTTCATCGCAGTCTGCGTAGCGGCCCTAGTTGAGGGTGGGCCTTCGACGATGGCGAGCCTGATAGTAATCTCCTCGGTTTTCCAGTTCATGCTTGCGGCCCGTCTCTCCCTCCTCAGGCGAATATTCACGCCGGTGGTCGCCGGCACGGTGATCATGCTCATCGCGGTCACGGTAATGCCGTTAGTTTTCGACACCATGCGCGACGTTCCCGAGGATGCCCCAAGTCACGCGGCGCCGATAGTGGTCCTGGTTACCCTCGTGACTGTGGCCATCCTGGTGCTGCGAGCTCCTGCTGTGCTGAGATTGTGGTCACCGGTCATAGGCATAATTGTGGGTTGCGCGGTGTCCGCACCCCTTGGTCTGTATGACGCCCAGACTATCCTGGATGCGGCGTGGATCGGCGCCCCCATCTCCTCCTGGCCTGGCTTGGACCTGGTGCCCAGCGTGGAGTTCTGGGCCCTTCTGCCTGCCTTCATAGTAGTTACCTTGGTCGGCGCGATTGAAACCATCGGAGACGGGGTTGCCATCCAGAGGGTTTCCCAGCGCAGGCACAGGGCAACAGACTTCCGGGTGGTGCAGGGCGCCCTCAACGCCGACGGTGTGGGCAATCTGCTGTCGGGCCTAGCAGGCACCCTGCCCAACACCACTTATTCGACCAGTATCTCCCTCGCCGAGGTCACCGGCATCGCCGCGCGGCGAGTGGGAGTCGCCATTGGCATCATCTTCCTGGTAGTGGCGTTTGTCCCAAAGTTTTCAGCCCTGCTGATAGCAATTCCCTCTCCGGTAGCAGGGGCATACCTTGTTCTCCTTGTAGGGATACTTTTTGTACAGGGTATGAAGATCGTCATCCAGGAAGGTGTGGACCACCGCAAGGCTGTCGTCGTGGGGTTGTCCTTCTGGATCGGGACAGCTTTCCAGAACGGCTGGATCTTCCCCGACCTGCTGGGGGACGGATTCCTGGGCGTGCTCCTTGGCAACGGGATGACATCGGGCGCGTTGGTGGCGGTGATCCTGATGGCTATCCTGGAGCTTACGGGCCCAAGACGGAGAAAGCTGGAGGTCTCGCTGAACCCTGATGCCCTCCCCGCATTGACCGAATTCGTGCGAGGGTTCGCCTCCAGATCCGGATGGAATCGACCATCGACGGACCGGCTGGTGCTCGTGGCAGAGGAGACCCTGACGAGCCTACTCTCCGAGGATGAGAATGATTCGACAGAGGACGGACCCCGGCGACTGATTGTCAGTGCCCGGACCGCCATGGGGGGAGCGGAGCTGGAGTTCGTGTCAGGCGGCGAGGGGGAGAACCTGGAGGACAAGCTGGCGTACCTGGGAGAGTCGCCGGATATTCCCGAGGAACGGGACATATCCTTCCGCCTGCTTCGACACTACGCGTCGTCGGTGCGCCACCAGAAGTATCACGGTGTGGACGTCGTTACCGTCAGCGTCTCCGGGTCCCGCTAGCGCCACGTCGGCTGCAGCAGTCGAGGCCGATCGCCAGTCTGGGCAACCCTGGACTTACTTGCTCGCCCTCAGCATGACCTTCTCCGCCTCCACGGGGAGTCCCTCATACCTTCGCCGAGAGTGGGTCCCCAGCACTTCCAGGTCGTGAAAGCCCGACCACCGCAGCATCTCCATCAGGAACGGCCTGTTGGGTATGAGGCGAAGCTTTCCCTTGTGGCCGAATCCCCGCAGGAGCTGCGGGGTCTCATCTACGGTCATAGTGTCGGCAACCACCAACTCCATGATGGCCATCCTGCCCGTGAGCGAAGCAACCCGGTCAAGGGCGTAGAAGGGGTACTTCAGGTGGTGGAAGACTGACAAAAAGAGGACGATGTCGAAGGACCCGGGAGTCTCGGCCCCCGTATCCTCAACATCCCATTCCCGGAAGTCAGCCCCGTGCCCTAGTACCGTCTTGATAAGGGCGAACTTGGCAGCAACATCCTTCCTCTGCTGGTTGTCCAAGCCCAGCACCGGCGAAGCGCCTCGTCTCCAAGCCTCGATGGCGTAGAAGCCCTCGTTGCATCCGATGTCCAGCAGAGAGCATCCCGTCAGGTCAATGGGAAGACGCATCATGTTCAGCTTCTCCGACAGGTGCTCGTAGGACCTTTTGCCTGGAGTGAAAGATCCGTCACCCAGAGGTATAGAGTGATACCAGCGGTACTGCCCAATTAGATTCTTCGGGTCGTCGAGGGTGGTCATTGCATTATTGAGAAGGTGTTCAGCCGCAAGGGAGATTGGTTTACATATCAAGAACGATGGTGGACCAGCCGAAGTCCCTAGCCCCGTAAGGCTCGCCGTTGTACGGATTGTAATACTCCCGGAACCCTCCCGCTTCTACCAGCTCGTGGCTCTTGGCTACTATGGTGTCGGCCAGCTCAGGGTAGCCATGGCCCCGCAGCGCGTGACTCAGGAACCAGTTGGTGTTCATCCAAGTAGGTCCCCTCCAGATGAATCCGTGTGGGTTTTCGGGAAAGAAGCGTGGCTCCGAGGCCGATACCGAAGGCAGGGGATAGGGCAGCCAGAAGTGCTCCTCCGAAGTCACCAGCCCCTGGACAAGTCGCGTGGTTATCTCGGTAGGCAGATCGTCCATGATCAGTGGCATGAGAGAACTGATGGTGATAACCCTGACGACCTCTTCTTCAGCCCCGGAAAGGTCGAAAAATGCCCCGGCCTCCTCGTCCCAGCACTTCTCCAGCAGGGCGTCCCTCGCCTTATCGGCGTCGTCTATGAACTCGCGGGAATCGTCCCCTCCCCGCAGCAGCCTCACTAGGGCCCGGAGGCCGAATACGTAGATGGAGTTGAACAGCACATCCTCGAAGTTGAACAGGTCGGAGGCCAGGATCTTCAGGTCGTCGCCCCGCATTGGCTCGTAGGCTTCGTACAGCTTCTTGAGCTGCCGGATGAAGCCCTGGTTGGTAAGCTCTTCAAGCCCCAGGGCCTCGTCGTACTTTGGAGAGCAGTCGATCCCCGACTCCTCGGGCTGCAGAATGGACAGCAGTCCATCGTGGTCGGGGTCCCGGTTGTTCTTTAGCCAGCGGTAGTAGGACTTCAGGATGGGCAGGGCATAGGCCAGGAACTCTTCGTCGCCGGTGGCTTGGTACACCCTCTCCACTGCGTAGGCCAGAATGGGGGGCTGGATGGTGGAGCTGTAGTTGGGAGTGGTGCGCCCCACCATGTTACGGCTGAGGAACTCCTCCTTCTTCTCCTCTTCCCAGAAGGTAATGTGGGGAACAAACCCCGACGGGAGGGCTGTGCCCAGGAGGGTGGTAAGCTCAGCCTTCGCCAGGTCCCGGTCCAGGTGAGTCAAGGCGATGGCGTGAAAACAGGAATCCCAGAACCACTGGAAAGGGTAGCCTCGAAGGGATGGGCAAATGAAGGTGAACTCCTTGCCGTTCCACTCAGCCCTTCCCTGGCGCAAATTGCCCATCAAGATGCGACGGGCGCCTTCCTCTAATGCACTGCGGTCCATTGAATCTCCTACCTTACCGTTGGTTCATGGTGGGCGTTCCCGTTAGCCGGTGGAACGGTACAGCTCCAGGTAGCTTTTCGCAACTACGGGCCAAGAGAACCGGGAAAGGGCGTAGGTGCGCCCCTCTTCTCCCAGGTTCCTTCGCTTCTCCGGGTTGCCAACCAGGTTCACCATGGACTCCACCGCGGCCTCCAGGTCGCCCTTGGCGGTTACCATGCAACCCTGCGCAAGCAGCTCCCTGTTGGCTCCGACGTCGTTGGTCAGGACGGGAAGACCGTTGGCCAACGCTTCGAAATAGACCAAGCCAAAGGCCTCGTACTCGGAATAGAGGACAAACACATCGCTCTCGGCGTACCACTGCTCCAGCTCCTCGTCGGAGGCTTCTCCAGCCAGCAGCACCTCGTCATCCAGCCCCCACTCGCTGATCCTGCTGCGAATCTCTCGCTCCCGGCCCTCGTCCCTACCGACCAGCACCAGCTCGACAGGCACGGTGAACCGTTCACGCGCCCATCGGTACACCTCTAGGAGCCACATCTGGCCTTTGTGGTCGCCCAAGCGCCCCACGCAGAGTATGCGCACCCTCTGCCTCTCGGCCCCGGGAGTCTTCTCAGTCAAGGCCGGGGGATGCACTCCCCAGCCAATGACCGACAGCTTCTCTTCGGGCACCCGGTAGGCCTTTCCCACCTGCTCCCGTTCCATGTTTGTCAGCGCGACTACGCTGTCCACGGCACGGCACAGGGGAATGTTGAAGGCCCTTAGCCACTGGCGCTTCCAGGGGAGCACATGAAAGGAAGGGGTGAAGATTGTCCTTATGCGCTTACGCCCCCACCACCAGCACCACAGGTGACCCCAGAACCAGCCGTCTCCGACGAAGTGCATCACCGTGGGTTCGAATTGTTTGACATAATGCTTTATTTGTAAGGGAGAGAACCATACCAGCGGAACGGAGTATATGGGGAGGGAAGGCCGTGGGAAGCCCGACAATCGCATGACCTCGATGCCCTGGCTGGTCGTTTCGGTGTCCGGCCAGTCGGGATGAGGCACCCTTGGAAAGGCATACTTGGTGGTGAGTACACCGACCCTTTCCACCTCGGGCATGTCGAGGTACTCGCCGGCCAGTCCCTCAATGGCCCTCTCTATGCCGCCGAGGTAGGGCCTGAAGTAGGGTGTCAGGAAGAGTACGCGTGCTTTTTCAGGTGATTCCGACAGAGGAGAGCCGTCCTTTCGGATTGTGGACTGGGGTCTGGTGGGATGCTAGCCTTGGCCCTCTCTAGGTGTCAAGGCAGGGGTAATTCGTGGCCGAGCAGGTACCCCGGTGCTAGAATGCGGGGACTAGATCAGGATGGAGGGCTCGGGATGGAAGGCAACATAATACTGGCTGGAGGCGATGAGTTTCGCAGGGACTGCGTGGCCATGGACCGGCACATCCTCTCCTCCTTTGCCAAGGACCGCCCCCGGGTGCTCATTGTCCCCACGGCTGCCGTTACCGGCCCCCAGAAGGCAGCCAACGATGGAGTGGTTCATTTCTCAGGCCTGGGATCGGATGCCTCAAGCCTGATGGTCCTGGAACCCGGGGACGCCAACGACGAATCCTTGGCCAGCCAGGTCTTGGACTGCGATGTTGTGTATTTCACCGGAGGCAGCCCCGACCACCTGCTATTGACTCTGAAGGGGTCCAAGCTCCTCACCAACCTCTATTCCGCTCTGGAAAGGGGGACCGTAGTTGGGGGGTCAAGCGCTGGAGCCATGGTCATGGGCTCAAGGATGCGACGGCCGAGGGTGGGAGAATGGGTTGACGCGCTGGGTATTGCGCCGGGGCTTGCTGTGCTGCCCCATCATGAAAGGAGCGATCCCGCCGTTGTATGCCGGGAGCTAGCCGACAGCGCGCCTCAGGGGATGGTGTTTCTGGGCATCGATGCCCAGTCGGGGTGCTTCGGGAGGCTGGGAAGCTGGCAGACAGTAGGTCCGGGCAAGGTGACGCTTTACAAAGATGGGGCCTGGGAGGTGTTCTCCGAGGGAGAAGCGCTGCCTCCGGGCATCTAGGCCGGCTGGGAATCCCCCGTCAGGTACTCCTCAACTTCCCGCAGGTCTTTGAAGGAGTCAACGCTTCGCCAGAACGCGCGGGAGCGGTGGGCGCTCAGCCGGGTCTCCAAGGCCAGCTCCGGGAAGGTGGAAGTCTCGTGGTCTCCCATCTCAGGCAGGCGGTCTTCGATGCTCCTTGCGAACACGTAAATGCCGCCGTTTATCCAGTAGGGGAGCTGGACCTTCTCCCTGAACCCTTCCACATCGTTGCGTTGCGTTATATCCACCAGGCCGTAGGGGCTGATAAAGGGGACCACCATTATAGTCGCCAAGTGGGAGGGGTCAGCCTTAACCCTCTCTTCGAAGGAGTCGGTGAGAACGCTGATGGGCTCGGCGGTGATGATGTCGCCGTTGGTTATGACGAAAGAACGCTCGGATTCGGGAATACAAGAGATGCCCTTGCGGATGGCGCCTCCCCTTCCCAGGGGATTGTCCTCCACCGAGTAGTGGATCCGCACGCCAAAGGATGAGCCGTCGCCGAAGTAGTCCCTTATGGCTTCCCAGCGGTACCCGGCCAGGAACACCACGTCGGAGACTCCGCCTTCCTTCAGCCACTGTATCTGGTGCCAGATTACGGGCTTTCCATCCACAGGGACCATCGGCTTGGGGACGGTATCGGTAAGGGGCCTTAGCCGTTCGCCTCTGCCCCCTGAAAGTATCAGTGCATACATTTCTTACTTGTCGTGAAGGTGTCCTGTAGTGGGTCCGGCTGTGCGTCCTGAGGTGCAAAATACTATAGCTTTCCCCATCATCTTCAGTCAAACCAGCTAGTTGACCCTGGATATGGGAGAAGCTATATTGCCGACAGCTAGAGACACAGTTGGCAAGATACTTATAGACACTGGGAACTTCGATGTTCTGGTGCAGAAACACCTACAGGATCATGAGTGGGCCAGACTGGTGAGGGCGGCAGTGAAGGAGCCGATTTGGAAGCGCTGGACTTTCGCCCATCGATTGCTTACACCCTGCGTTATTGGCTACGGAAATGAGTCAAATTGAGCTGGTGCGGTCGGGGTCACGCCTGGCTGAAGTAGTTGACCACATATCGAGGGCGCCACGAGTTTCAGTTGACATCGAGTCGAACGGGTTCTTCAGATATCATGAACGTGTCTGCTTGGTGCAGCTTTCATCCGGCGATTCCGCCTTCGTTGTTGACCCACTTGCAATAGAGGATTTTCGATCTCTTGGGGGGCTCCTTGGTGACCCATCGGTGGAGAAAGTTTTCCATGCGGGCGACTATGACCTTCGTAGCTTTGACAGGGACTGGGGATTTCGGGTGAACAATATATTCGACACCAGTATTGCCGCATCCCTTATCGGCTCCCAGCAGCTAGGCTTGCAGGCTGTGGTCGAGGAGTACGCAGCGGTAAAACTGGAGAAGCATCGGAACCTCCAAAGGTCAGACTGGACGAAGCGCCCCCTGAGTTCTGAATCGCTGAATTACGCTGCCAGCGACGTCCTACACCTTTTGAGGGTCCGAGAAGCTCTGTCAGAGCGTCTAACCCAACTGTCGCGTTTCTCGTGGGCAAAGGAGGAATTCGAACGTCTGGAGGGTGTGCGATACACCCCTCCGGACCGCGAATTGGCTTTCCTCTCCATCAAGGGCAGCCGCGATCTAAACGGGGGTGGTCTGGCTGTACTGCGGGCTCTGTGTCAATTTCGCGAACAGGAAGCCGAACGCCTCGACCGTCCCGTTTTCAAGGTCATGGGAGATTCTGTGCTGGTCGAACTGGCGGCCAACCCCTCGGCTGAGCTTTCGACGATCAAGGGGCTGGGCCGGTTCGGCCGCCCACCTGGCGATAGGGCCCTGAGACGTGCAATCACCAAAGGAGTCAGGTCTTCCCCTGTCACACGTCCGAGCCGGACGCTGCATCGGGAGCCCCAGACTGCGGCGGAGCGAGAAAGAGCCAGAGATCGGTTAAGGACTCTCAAGAAGTGGCGCATCCAACTAGGCGAGGAACTAAAGTTGGACCCAAGTCTGTTGTGGCCAGCTGTGAGTTTGGAACGTCTATCCCAACATCCCGATAGTTTGCAATCAGAGCTCGCCAGTGCTGAAGTTCGTAGCTGGCAGAAGGGCGAGTTTGGTTCGGCGCTTAAGAAAGTGCTCGCGACTCTCAGCTAAGGCGCTTCACAGCAACCCCTTGAGCCTACTACTGGCCATGGCCCCACAGGCAGAAGGGTGCCAAAGCTCCTCGGAAAGCCTCCCCTGGGTGCAACAGGTACTAACCGCGTTCAAGTAAGGTCCCTACCTGGTGACGCCAATTGACAGAGCTTGCGCACATAGCCTAACCTCCTAGCGCAACGCCGGTATCACACCAATACGCGCTTGGGAGGCAGCACGCTATGGGAACAATAGTAGGATACGGTAAATTCGTGTACGAGGCCCTGGAAGAGTGGGAGCGGCTTCCCGAGGGGTGGAGGCTGAAGGAGTGCCCTGGTGTGGCGGTGGACTCCCAGGACAACATATTTGTGCTTACAAGAGGTGAGCACCCCATCATAGTGTTCGACCGGGAGGGCAAGTTCCAGCGCTCTTTCGGGGAGGGCATGTTCAGCGAGAACCGCACCCATGGTCTGTACGTCGGCTACGATGATTCTGTCTGGGTGGCAGACGACGGCCTGCACACTGTCCAGAAGTTCAACTCCAGGGGTGAGCGCCAGTTCGAGATCGGAGAGCGGAACAGCCCGGCTCCCAAGTGGGGTGGGCAGCCTTTCAACCGCCCGACCTCGGCCGCCGTCCGGCCCAGTAACGGCGACATATACATCTCCGACGGCTACGGCAACGCCAGGATACATGTGTACTCGGGCGAGGCCGAATACAAGTTCTCCTGGGGAAGCTCGGGGATCGATCCGGGGCAGTTCATGCGTCCCCACAACATCGCCATCGACGACAACGACAACGTATACGTAGTGGACCGGGAGGCCCACCGCGTACAGGTCTTCGATGCCGAGGGCGAGTACAAGACCATGTGGAACAACATTCACCGGCCCGACGCCATGGTTCTGTGGGGCGACCACATATACATCGGCGAGCTAAACGGCATGGGAGGCTTGGACGATGCTCCGGGCCTGGGACACAGGGTGGGCATCTACGACCTGCAGGGGAATATGGTCTGCCGCTTCGGGGACCCCGAAGAAGGGGAGGGCCCCGGGCAGTTCATTGCGCCCCACGGCATAGCTGTGGACTCCCACGGGGACATTTATGTGGCCGAAGTTTCTTACACCATCCGCGGTTCCAAGATGGACCCTCCCAAGGAGCTGAAAAGCCTGAGAAAGTTCGTCCGCCAGTGGTAGTTTGGGAGCCTCTCCCTTCGTTGACAGCTATAGGGGTGGCTGATAGGATGGGGCCTACCTGTAGCTAGGAGATGGACTTGGTCGGAATCAAGGCGTTCGGGGCTTACGTTCCCCGCTACCGCTTGGGCAAGGAAACGGCCGGCTGGGGCTCCTCCACCGAGAAGGCGGTCGCCAACTTCGACGAGGACAGCGTTACCATGGCTGTGGCCGCCGGTAGGAACTGCCTCAAGGGCATAGACCCTCACCAGATTGACGGCCTGCTGTTCGCAACGACCACGCCTCCCTACGCTGAGAAACAGTGCTCGTCCATCATTGCCACCGCCCTGGACCTGCGCAGGGAGATAAACACAGCTGACATAACTGGAGTCCTCCGTGCGGGGACCAGCAGCCTGAAGCTGGCAATGGACTCCGTAAGCGCGGGCTCCGCCAAGCAGGTGCTGGTCATAGCTGCCGATGCCCGTCTCGCCGGACCCAGGGGAGACCTGGAGCGCAACATGGGAGATGGCGCCGCGGCCGTCCTGATCTCTGCCGATGGCAATGCGGCCAACCTGGAAGGCAGCTACTCCATAAGTGAGAACATGCTGGATATGTGGCGCTCCCAGGGAGACTCCTTCGTACGCACCTGGGAAGACCGGTTCATGACAGAGGAGGGCCTGGAGCGCATCTTGCCTGACGCCGTTGCCGGATTCATGGGCAAGCATAGCGTGAAGGCCGGGGACTTTACCAAGGCCGTATTCCATTCCTCTGATGCCCGCCGACACACCCAGCTTGGCCGGAGAATGGGCTTCTCGGAGGAGCAGCTTCAGGACCCCCTGTTCGGGAGCGTAGGCAACACCGGGGCGGCCCATCCTATCCTTGGACTGGTCGGAGCCCTGGAGGATGCCCAGAAGGGCGAGCTCATCATGGTGGCCAGCTACGGAGACGGAAGCGACGTGATGTCATTCCGTGCCAATGGCTCGGATGACATAAATGGCGGCAGGACTCGTCTTGCCGAGCTGATCGAACGCAAGGTGCTCATTTCCAGCTACGAGACCTATGCCCGTTGGCGGGACGTCTGGACTTCCGATGCGGCAGCACGGCGCCCCGCCCCGGCGGTCCCATCCGTGACGGCCATGTGGCGGGAGTCGGACCAGAACATCCGCCTGTACGGGGCCAAGTGCACCAAGTGCGATGCGATGCAGTACCCTCCTCAGAGGATATGCACCATCTGCATGGCAAAGGACTCCTCAGAGCCCGTCCGCCTGTCGGACAAGTCGGGTGAGGTGTACACCTACTCCATGGACTACATTGCCGGCACCACCGATGTCCCCCTCGTCGTGACCGTAGTCAACTTCGAGGGCGGCGGGCGGATGCTGTGCATGATGACCGACCGGGAGCTGGATGAGGTGCAGGTAGGGATGCCCATTGAGATGACCTTCAGGAAGCTGCGGGTGGTCAATGGCATACACAACTACTACTGGAAGTCCATGCCCAGGCGCAGCAACAATTAACATAAGCATTGGAGGGGTAGATCGTGCAAGGTATAAAGGACAGGGTGGCCATAGTTGGAATGGGGTGCACAAAGTTCGGAGAGCGTTGGGATGCCAGCGCCGCGGACTTGATGGTCGAAGCTGCCTACGAGGCTTATGAAGATGCGGGAATCGACCCCAAGGACATAGGCGCCGCATGGCTGGGCACCGTTCAGACCTTCAGGACGGGCCAGCCCCTGGCCCAAGCCTTGAAGCTGGACTATGTGCCCATCACCCGCGTGGAGAACGCCTGCGCAACAGCTACCGATGCCTTTCGTAATGCCAGCTACGCTGTAGCTGCCGGCATCTACGACATAGTGCTTGCCTTGGGAGTCGAGAAGCTGAAGGACTCGGGCTTTTCCGGCCTCGCCATATCTGAGGGCGTGGGCAGCGAGACGGCGCCTCCCACGCCTCCTCCTTCCCAGTTCGCCATGGCTGCGACCAGGTACTTCCACCACTACGGTATTCCCTACGAGGAAGGAAAGAAGGTCCTGGCCCAGATCGCTTCCAAGAACCACCATAACGGCACCCTGAACCCCAAAGCCCACTTCCAGCGTGAGGTCTCGGTGGACCAGGTTATGAACGCTCCCATGGTGGCGTGGCCCCTGGGCCTATTCGACTGCTGTGGAGTCAGCGACGGCGCGGCGGCAGCCATCATCACCACGCCGGAGATCGCCCGCACCCTGCGCCAGGACTATGTGCTGGTGAAGGCCCTGGGCCTGTCGGTGGGCTCCTTCGGGGTCCTCCGGGACGACTGGGACTTCGTCCACTTCCCCGAGAACGTCAGGGCCGGGCAGGCTGCTTACCAGGAGGCGGGCGTCTCCAATCCCAGGGAGGAGATCGACCTGGCCTGCGTCCACGACTGCTTCACCATAACGGAGCTGGTCATCGCGGAGGACTTGGGGTTCAGCCCCAGGGGTCGAGGCCGGGAGGATGTGGAGGCGGGGAATTTCACCCTGGAGGGCGACTTGCCCATCAACACCGACGGCGGGCTGAAGTGTTTCGGCCATCCCATCGGCGCCAGCGGCATCCGCATGATCTACGAGGTGTACAAGCAGCTCCAGGGCAAGGCGGGAGACCGCCAGCTCAAAAAAGCGGACCTGGGGCTCACCCATAACCTCGGAGGCAGGCCCGGCTCTTTCACGGCCTCCGTGGCGGTCTTCGGCCGGGAAAACTAAGGGCTGGCCCCTGGAGGGCTTTCATTAAGCCAAACTAAGGCATCAAAAGGGTGGTACCTCGAATGTGGTACCACCCTTTTGATGGACCATTCATTGCGCTGCTGGCTGGAAGCAGTTGATGCCTTGTCAACACCGCGGTTCGTCGAATGACTGGGCCTCGCTGACCAGAACATCCTCGCCAAAATGCCCCTCTAACGTCCTGGGTGGTACCACACTCCACTCCATCGTCTTTCGAGGCCTCTTCGTCGATTTTGGAGGGGTCGAATTTTATGACAACTAGAGCCCTTCTGTAAATTACATAACTTATGTTGTGCGAACCACCAAGAAAAAGGAAAAATTGCACCTTTCGGAGGAGAGTCTATGCCGGGGGTTTTAAGGTCCTCTGGTGATGGGTTCCAGTCCGGAATCCGGGTCGATGGCCTGGAGGGCCGATGTTGGCGACGTCGGGGGCGGAGCGTTCGGAGGTTGGTGTGGGGTGGTTGGGCGTGGGTTCTAGTTCAAGCGCTCTGGGACGCCGATGCTGGATGTCTCAGCAACCCTTGTCCCGACAACTCGTCCTGGACCTTGTCCAGGAGAATATCGAGGTTCCATCCCTTGGCCGCCGAGACCAGGGCACTGGGCCGGCCTTCAGGGGTCGGGAACATGGCGATGTCTTCTTGGCCGGGCGCAGAGTCCAGCAGGTCGATCTTGTTGATGGCGAGGATGGTGGGTTTGGCGTCCAGCCCCAGCTCGGCCAGGGTGTTTTCCACGATCTCGGTCTGCTCCGGCGCCCTGGGATGGGTGATGTTGACCACGTGCACCAACAGGTCGGCCTCCTGGAGTTCCTCCAGAGTTGCCCGGAAGGCGGCTACGACAGTCGGAGGCAGTTTGTGGATGAAACCCACGGTGTCCGTGATTAAGATCTGGTGACCGCCGCTGAGCCATACACGCCGGGTCACAGGGTCCAGGGTGGAGAAAAGCTGGTCCTGGGCCACGACGCCGGCGTTGCTCAGGCTGTTCAACAGGGTGCTCTTGCCGGCGTTGGTATAGCCCACCAGGGCGACCACCGGCAGCCTGGCCTGCTTGCGCCGTCCCATATAGGACTCCCGGCGCCTCTTCACCTCTTGGAGCTGGCTCTCCAGTCGCTTGATGCGCTGGCGGATCAGCCTCCGGTCAGTCTCCAGCTGGGTCTCCCCGGGGCCCCTGGTGCCGATTCCTCCACCCAGGCGCTCCAGGTGGGACCATTGGCCAACCAGCCGGGGCAGCAGGAACTGGTGTTGGGCAAGCTCCACCTGCATCTGACCTTCGCGGGTCTTGGCATGGCGGGAAAATATGTCAAGTATGAGGGCAGTCCGGTCTATCACCTTTACCTGCAGGGCGCCTTCCAGGTTCTTCTGCTGATTCGGGGTTAGCTCATCGTCGAATATGGCGATGCTGCAGTCTTTCTTCTCGAGAAGGGACTTGACCTCCTCGAGCTTGCCTGGCCCGATGTAGTGGGAGGTCGGCTTGTCCAGGTGCTGGCCAACCTGGGAGATGACTTTGGCGCCGGCGGTCTCGGCCAGCATCGACAGCTCAGCCAGGGAGTCGTCCATAGACCAGAGGTTACTGTGGCCCTTGAGTTCCATGGAGACCAGGAGGGCCCTTTCGGCATGAGGACCGGTTTCAATGCTTCCTCTGGGAATGTTATGTCTCCCGGCCGAGGGATGGGGCCGGAATCTGCCAGGAAGCCAGCCTTTCCACGCCTTTGTCAACTTGCTGGTCCGGCGTGGTCAGCGAAAGGCGGATGTATCCCTCGCCGTACTGGCCATAGCTGGAACCTGGGGTCACCACGATGGCTGTGTCTTCCAGCAGCCTCTGGGCGAACTCGGCCGAGGTGAACCCCTCGGGCACCCTGGCCCAGACGTACAGCGACGCTTGGGGAGGGATGACCCTGAGTCCAATGCGTTTCAGAACGTCGATGACCTTATCCCGGCGTCGCTGGTAGATGTCGTTGTTCTCCTGGATAGGGTCCTGGGGTCCCAGCAGCGCTTCCATTGCCATCTCCTGGATGGCTTGGGGAATTCCCGAGTCCAGGTTGGCCTTGATCTGGAACAGCGCCTTGATCATGTCGGAGTTGCCCACGGCCATCCCCACGCGCCATCCCGTCATGTTGAAGCACTTGGAAAGGGAGTGGAACTCAATGCCTATCTCTATTGCGCCGGGCAGCTCCAGGAAGCTCAAAGCCCTGTACCTGTCAAAAACCACTTCGCTGTAGGCGGCATCATGGAGAATCGCGATGTCGTGCCGGCGGGCAAAGTCGATGACCTTCTCGTAGTAGTCCCGTTCGGCCACCGCTCCGGTGGGGTTGTTCGGGTAGTTCAGCCACATGACCTTGGCCCGGGAGGCCACTTCGGCGGGGATGGCATCCAGGTCGGGGAGCCAGCCGTTCTCTTCCGTAAGCGGCATCTTGTAGCTCTCTGCGCCGGCGAACATGGTGCCCACAGCATAGACCGGATAGGCCGGATCGGGCACCAAGGCCACGTCCCCCGGGTCCAGGTAGCAAAAGGCCGCATGTCCTATGCCTTCCTTGGCGCCGATGAGCGGGAGCACCTCTTTGTCCGGGTCTAACGACACACCGAAGCGCCTCTCATACCAAGTGGCGATGGCTTGGCGCATAGCTGGGAGGCCATCACTCTCAGGGTACCGGTGGTTCTGCAGGTCGTGGGAGGCTGCGATCAGACGGTCTATGATGCGGCTGGGGGTAGGAATGTCGGGGTCCCCTATGCCAAAGGTGACCACATCCTCTCCCGCGGCCCGCTTCTCGGCGATAATCCGGGAGATCTCCACGAAGGGGTAGGGAGCCAGCTTGCCTAATCTATCGGAAAACTTCATTTCACCTGCTCGTATTTGCTATGGTCCGGGGCGTTCCTCTTTTGGAGAGGCATCGTTACGTTAACCCACACATAGTGGTTGATCAGGGTGGCCAGGGTGAAGGGCACACCGAAGCCGACCTTCTTGGAAATGTGATCGGCGGGGCTGGAAATGCCCCGTTTCCCGGCGTCGGCCAGCACCTTCAACGCCAGCTTCCTCATCCTCACCAGGTAGTCGGCATAGTCTGGAGCTTTTTCGCTGTAGCCATAGACCTTGCGAATGGGAACATCCCACATAACGCAAAGCTGGGGCTGGATCACACCCAGGAACTTGGATGCTCCGGTGGGACCAAAGTGCTTCACACTGCTGAGGCCCTCGAAAACCTGCTGTACGGCGTCCAAGCTGTCACCTTCGAGAAAGTCACCCTCCAACCTGACGTTCTGCAGCAAGGCATTGGTCTTCGTATGGCTGCACAGAACGCCTTCCAGCTCGGGGAGAGTGCTGTACCGGGTGCGGTTGCTCCACGAGTTGACGAACTTGGTCAGCTTGAGGACCGAATCTGCATCAGGGTCGGCGATCAGCTTATCCCTAAAGCAGGTCTTGTACACCTCTTCGTAGGAGGTGTTGTAACCCCTGGAGTGGTACTTCACCTCGGCCTTTTCGACCTTTGCCAGGGTAATTCGGGATAGCTGGGCTGGGTTCACCACTCGCCGCTGAAGACCTCCTCAGCAGGCCCTTCCATGAACACCTCGCCGACACCATCCCACTCGATGGTGAGGGTGCCTCCGGGAAGGGTTATGTCAATCTTGTCGCCTCCCAGGTTCATCAGCCTTGCCACGGCGGCCACGCCCGAGGCGCCGGACCCGCAGGCCATGGTCTCCCCCGACCCCCGTTCCCACACCCGTACATTGGCGTGCCCTCGATCGACGAGGTTCACGATCTCGAAGTTGACCCGTTTGGGGAACATGGGGTGGTGCTCAACCTGGGGCCCGATTCGGTGAAGGGGGTAATTCGCCACCGGCTGGTCGATGAAGGCCACGGCGTGAGGGTTACCCATGGATACAAAGCTCAGATTGAGATGGCAGCCGTCGATATCCAGGGGGTAGTCCACCACCGCATCTCCCAGGGTGCGCGCGGGCGGGCTATTCAGCAGCACCGGGACCTCTGTGGGATCGAACCTTGGCTCTCCCATAGCGACCCGGGCCGAGACCACCCTTTCGCCCTTCATGCGAGGCACGATGGTCCGAATGCCAGCCAAGGTCTCAACCCTCAGACCCGACTCGCCGGGCTTGGCTATGTCCCGCTCGATGGCATACTTGGCAAAGCAGCGAATGCCGTTGCCGCACATCTCCCCTTCGGAGCCGTCGGCGTTGAACATGCGCATCCGAAGGTCTGCCGTGTCCGAGTCCAGCACCAGGATTATCCCGTCGCCTCCGATGCCGAAGTGCCGGTCGCTCATGGCGCGAGACAAAGAGGGCCAGTCCTCATCTATGTGGCGGGCATCTATATAGATGTAGTCGTTGCCTGCCCCATGCATCTTGGTGAACTTCATTGGTCAGCCTCTTCCCTTTCGGGCCTATTCTAACACGGAGGCATCTTCCTGTTGCAAAAGGCGCCCAACGACCTCGGCAGCCCGCGACTCCAAGTCGTCGCCAACGCTTAGCCAGGTGATTCGGGGGTCGTTGCGCCGGAACCATGCATACTGGTGCCGGGCAAGACGGTGGGTGTTGTACTTAACCTGGAGGACACATTCCTCTAGGGAGAGATTACCCTCGAGATAGCTGACCACCTCGCGATAGCCGATGCCGGACATGCTCGGGAGTTCCGGAGCATACCCTGCTGCCAGCAGACCTTCAACCTCGGCCACCAACCCCATGGCGAACATCTCGTCCACCCTGTCGTCTATGCGCCTGTACAGGTCTTCTCGGGACGCGTCCAGCCCCAGCACGCGGCAGTTGTATTGGCCAGGCTGCCTGCCCCTCAGCTCCGTTGCCGTCACGCCGGTAGCGTGGTAGACCTCCAGGGCCCGGACCACCCTGCGTACGTTTCGGTAGTCGATCTTCGCCGCGCTTTCGGGGTCCACCTGCGCCAGCTTTTTATGTAGAGCCTCAGGGCCCTCGGAGGAGGCGACGCTCTCCAGATTCCGCCGCAGCTCCTCATCAGCTGTGACATGGGGCGCATCCCAGCCTTCCAGGAATCCCCAAAGGTACTGGCCTGTTCCCCCGATCAGCACGGGCAGTAGTCCCCTTCCCTGGATATCCACCACGGCAGACTCCGCCATCTGCTGAAAGACGGGAAGGCTGAACTCCTCGTCGGGGGAGATGCAATCGACGAGGTGATGGGGCACCATTGCCCGCTGCTCCGGCGTGGGCTTCCAGGTCCCTATGTCCATGGAACGGTAGATCTGTCGGCTGTCCACGCTGACGATCTCACCGCCGAAAAGGCTCGCCAAGTGAAGGGCAAGGCTGCTCTTGCCGACGGCAGTCGGCCCGACGATGGCTAGGAGAAGGGGACTATCCATTGGCAAGAAGGCTGTTCATACATTCTAGGGGCCCCTGCGTGGCTTTGGCCCTGGGTTCCTGGAGAGGAGGGCCGTCTCAGGTGCTACTGGCGGGCGACCTCGGCGGTGATATTAGCGATCTCGGAGAACTCGTCGGCCCGCAAGCTGGAGCCTCCGCACAGGGAGCCGTGCACCCCTTCTATGGAAGCGAACTGGGCGGCGTTCTCGGCTGTCACGCTCCCGCCGTACAGCAGCGGGACCCCGGCGGCCGCGGCGTTGCCATAGGCCCGGGCCAAGCTCTCAAATATCGTGCCGGCAATTACCTCCCTGGCTATTTCCGGGGTTGCCGCCACACCGCTCCCTATGGCCCAGACCGGCTCGTAGGCCACCACAAGCTCACTTATGTCATCTATGCCTGACAGGCCAGCCCTCACCTGGGTGTCGATTACGGCCCCTGCTTTGCCCTGCCCCCGCTGCTCCAAGGTTTCTCCGACGCAAAGAATGGGCCTGATCCCTGCTGCCAGGGCGGCCTTAACCTTCAGGTTGATCATCTCGTTGGTCTCGCCGAAATACTGCCTTCTCTCCGAATGCCCCAGAATTACGAACCGGCAGATTCCCGACAACATGTGTGCCGACACCTCGCCCGTGTACGCCCCCTTCTCTTCATGGTGCATGTTCTGGGACCCTATGCTGATCAGGCTGCCTTCCATAAGCTTGCTAACTGCATGGAGGGAAACGAAGGGCGGGCAAAGAACGACCTCTACCTGGGGCATAGGGTCCAGGGAGGCCCTGATACTCTTAGCGAGGGCTTGGGCCTCAGCGACCGAGGTGTGCATCTTCCAGTTTCCTACAACCATGGGACGGGGCATTACGTACCTCGAGGACCTGTCGGGCCGGTCCCGCCCGGCTTAGGCGCCGTACTTGGTCAGCTTGCCTGCGTGGGCCAGGGCCAGCAGCATTATCTGCGTGGCTGGGAACCTGCCAAGGCTGCCGGCCCGGCAGCTTCGTTCCGAGAACCCCTCCACACCTTCGCCAACCGTCCAGCGGGAGTGGAGGAGAAAGGGAACGGGATGCCAGCTGTGGGCAGCCATGATGGCCGGAGTTGCATGGTCACCGGCTACGATAAACACATCCGGCTTAAGCTGAAGGATCCTGGGGATGTGGGTGTCCAGCTCCTCCAGGGCTGCTACTTTCCCGGAGAAGCTGCCATCTTCCCCGGCAGCATCCGATGGCTTGTAATGAATGTAGAAATAATCGTTGCTTTCGTAGCGCTGGTAGAGGGTTTCAACCTCGTCGGAGAAGGTACGACCGGTGTCGACCACTTCCATTCCTGCGATTTTAGCAAGGCCTCGATACATGGGATAGGAAGCTATGGCGACGGGAGAGAGGTTGTAGGAATCTGCCATTGACGGAAGGTTCGGCGGCCCGGCGAAGCCCCGGAGAAGGACCATGTTTGCCAACTCTTCGTCCTTCAACGCCTCTCGTGCTTGGGTCACGAACCGGTTGGCTACCTGGGCTGTCTTTGAGCCATCGGGAGATATGGCAAGCACATCCAGGGGAGCCTCGCCAGTACGCTGGGGGTCAGTCTCGGTCACCTGGTCGCTCAGACCCTCGCCGCTCATGAGCAGTACGAACCTGTAGCCTTCCACCGGGTACACCCTAACGTCCGCACCTTCTACCGTGATCTGGTCGAGTCTTTGGCAGAGAGGTGCAGTCACCTCGGTTGGTATGCGACCAGCCCTGCGGTCCGACAAGAGTCCCTCGGAGTCGATGGTGCAGAAGTTCCCCCTGGCGGCCACCTGCCCCTGCTTGAGGTCTATGCCCACGCCGAGGGCTTCGAGGGCCCCTCTGCCTATCTTGTATTTCAGGGGGTCATAGCCGAATAGGGCTAAGTGCCCGGGGCCGCTGCCGGGGGAGATGCCGGGAAGAACGGGCACGGTCACACCGCAGGAGCTTACGCCGGCCAGCTTGTCCAGGTTGGGCGTGTGAGCGGTCTCCAGCTCGGACAAACGGGTATCGCCATTGGGCAGACCGCCCAATCCATCGGCCACCAGCATGATGATCTTGGAAGGAGTGCTGATACTGCACTCATCCAGCACTTCCGCGCCGATCATGGCTTTCCTTTCAGTTGAGCATCAGGTATGGCAGCGAGGCCGGGCAGGTCTTTCCCTTCCAGGAATTCGAGGGAGGCCCCACCCCCAGTGGATACGTGGGCCATATTCTCCTGCAAGCCCATCTCCTCCACAACCTCCGCTGTCGACCCGCCTCCAACGATGACAACTCCCCCGGAGCTTGCCAGGGCGGAGGCGATTGTCCGTGTTCCCTGGGAAAAGGCAGCATACTCGAATACGCCCATAGGCCCGTTCCAAACTACCGTCTTGCACTCCTCCAGACTACCGGAAAAGGCTTCGGTGGTAGCTGGCCCGATGTCCATAACATGCCAGTTATCGGGCACTCGGTCAACGGGCACCGTCTTCACATCTTGAGCATCCGCTCCAAACTTGTCCGACACCACCACGTCTGTAGGAAAATTCACGTGAATGCCGCGGCTTCCAGCCTTCTCCAGTATGCTCTGGGCAAACCCGACATCCTCTTCTTCGGCTCGGGAAGCCCCGGTACCATACCCTTGGGCTTGAAGAAAGGCATTGGACATTCCCCCGCCTATGAACAGTCGGTCCACCCTGGTCAGGAGATTGTCCAATACCCTTATCTTGTCCTCGACCTTTGCTCCACCGAGCAGGGCGGCCAAGGGTCGGTCGGGGCTGCCCAGTACCTTGCCGAGCATCTCCACCTCCCGCTGCATCAGCTTTCCTGCGGCGGTGGGCAGGAGCTGGGGTACTCCCACGGTTGAGGCGTGGGCCCTGTGGGCGACGGCGAAGGCATCCATCACAAAGATGTCGGCCAAACTGGCAAGACTTTGGGAGTAATCCGGGTCGTTTGCCTCTTCGCCAGGGTGAAAACGGAGGTTCTCCAGCAGAAGAACATCGCCGCTGCTCATGGACGATACGGCATCTTCCACTGCGGGGCCGATGGAGTCATCGAGGCAAACGACATCCACACCCATGAGAATGGATAGCTGCTCGCCCACTGGAGCCATCCGCAAACCTTCCACCACCTTGCCCTTGGGCCTGCCCAGGTGGGAGCAGATGATAGTGCGAGCCCCCTCTTTTATCAGATGTTCGATGGTAGGCATCGATGCTTTCAGGCGGTGGGTGTAGTGGGCCAGTCCATCAATTCCCTGTTCGATTGGCACATTGAAATCTACCCGTACAAGAACGAGGGTACCGGCTACATTCACGTCGTCCAACCCTCGCTTCGACAACGCTAGATGGCCTCCAACGTTATGTAATGGGCGACATTCTGCACAGCTTGAAAGTCTCCATGGAGCGGCAGATTTGCCAAGTGAGTATCGGCCTGTTTACGGTGTTCTGCCGCAATCTCCAGGGACTGCTTGCGAGCGTCGACGCTCTCTAGTACTTCCAGGGCCTTGGTAATGTCGTTGGGTTCCAGCACCCGCTTCCTGTAGATGCCGTCCAACTCCCGGCTTGCGGAAGCGTCCCCGTTCTCCACGACATGGACTACGGGGAAAAGTTTCTTCTTCCCAAGCAAGCTGTCCGAATTCTCGCCGTTACCGTGCCTAGGCCACAGCATATCAATGTCCTGGGCAATATGCGCCGCCACACCAAGGCTGCGACCGAACTCCCGGAAGGCGTCGATGGTCCGGGGGTCCCCGCCGGCCGCCACAGCCCCCAATGCGGCTGCGCACGACACTATGGAGCCGGTCTTGGAGGACGCCATCTTGAGGTACTGGGCTGTGCTCACGTTGGCCCGGTCCCGCAGACACAGGTCCAGGTGCTGCCCTTCGCACATCTCCAGGCAGCTTTGGTCCAGCAGGCGCAGCCCATCGATGGTGCTCTCGACGGGGAGGCCTCGGTCAGTCAGGTCCATGAGAGCCAGGCGGGCAAGGGCATGCATGCCATCTCCGGCGTTAATCGCCTGTCCGGGACCCCAGGTCCACCACACTGACGGCCTTCCACCCCTTTGAGGACTCCCGGATTGCACATCTTCGTGAATGTGGATGAAACCATCGACAAGCGCCATGCAAGATGCCGAAGGCAGCGCCTGCTCGAAG
Source organism: Dehalococcoidia bacterium (assembly GCA_965116325.1). Classification (GTDB taxonomy): domain Bacteria; phylum Chloroflexota; class Dehalococcoidia; order Lucifugimonadales; family JAGWBF01; genus JAGWBF01. Next base: position 259,505 of record OZ220675.1, read on the forward strand.
GAGCCGGTGAGGCTGGAGCACACGGCTAGGGGAAGATAGGCGACGACTTGCGCTTCAGGGGAGGTTGTTGCAGGGGAGCCACCTTCGTCAGCCCAGCCAAGCTGGTAGGCGAGCACCTGGTATAGGATTCCCTCTTTCCCCTCCACGCTGCGGCGGAGCTCGGCTTGAAGGGCTGTTCCATACTCTCGCAGGGCGGTGTTGGATGTCGATGACATTCGGTCTCCGAACGCGGAAAACTTACCTGGCGATGTCGGGCAGGACTATCCGGATGGCACTAGTGACAGGTTGCACAGGGACTGGATGCTTGAAATGTCCACATCGCCGGCCCGAACAAGGGTGGGAAGCTCTGTGGTGAGATCAAGCACTGTGGATGCGGTCCCCGAGGGTGCAGGCCCCTCTTCTACGACGTGGTCCACACGGCTGCCTAGTGCCTGCCTTACCTCCTGCCAGGAAGAAGGGTTGTCACCCCCGCTGATGTTAGCGCTGGTGCCTGTAACGGGGCCTCCAAAGCCTTCGATCATCGCCAGCGCAACGGGGTGGTTGGGCATCCTGATGCCCAAGGTGTCCCGTCCTCCGCTGACCAGGTCGGGTACATCCTTGGAGCGGTTGAGGATGATAGTGAGGGCCCCCGGCCAGAAACGGTCTGCCAGCTCGAATGCAAGGTCAGGCACTTCGATGGCTACCTTGGGGAGGTCGTTGGGGGAGGCGATCAGGACCGGCATTGGCATACCTGCGGGCCTCGCCTTGATGGCGAAGACCCGCTCGACAGCAGGGGTGCAAAAGACGTCGGCGCCCAGTCCGTACAGGGTATCAGTGGGGAAAGCCACCACGCCTCCGGAGCGTAGGACCTGGACGGCCTTTTCCGTTCCCCGGGAACCAGCAGCTTCCATCACCAGACTTGCCGTTGACCCCTTTCAGCCTAGGAGATTGGTGTCCTTGACCGAGTATAGCACAGGTGCTAAGCTTGGGTCGAACCTTCAGGCGGAGGTTGGGCGAGCGTGACGGAAGGCAGCAACTCTTCCCCCAGTCGGCGCATTTCTACCACGGGCGATGTCGAGGTTTCCACATATCTTGGGATCGCCAGCGCACAAAAGGGCCCCGAGTCAACTACTGAACAGCTATCCGGTTCCATCGATGAAGGCGTCCTGATCGTCGATTTCGGTTCCCAGTACAGCCGGCTCATCGCACGGCGGGTCAGGGAACTGAAGGTGTATTGCGAGATCGTAGCCCCCGATGCGTCCTGGGATCAGGTCAGCCACACCAACCCAAGGGGGGTGATCCTCTCAGGAGGCCCTGCTAGCGTCTATGACGATGAAGCCCCACTGGCCCCTGCCTGGGTGTACGAGCGCAACATTCCGGTGCTGGGCATCTGCTACGGCATGCAAGTGCTGGCCCATCAGCTGGGAGGCCGGGTGGTGCCGGGACAGAGGCGGGAGTACGGCCACGCCGTGCTGTACCAGAACATCTCCGACTCGGTGATCTTTGCAGACCTGCCTTCCGCCCTGCCGGTCTGGATGAGCCACGGAGACCAGATAGAGCAACTTCCTCCCGGATTTGCGGCGCTGGGCTACACCGACAACTCTCCGATAGCGGTGATGGGCAACGACAGCAAGATTTTCGGCCTGCAGTTCCATCCCGAGGTGGTTCATACCGAGCAAGGGAAGGCCTTCCTCGAAAACTTTCTGTACCGGGTGTGCGGATGCAGGCAGACATGGACCTCCTCCAACTTCGTCAAGCGAACTGTCGATTCCATAGCTGAACAAGTTGGTGACGGCAAGGTCATCTGCGCCCTGTCGGGCGGAGTGGACTCCACCGTCACCGCCACCCTGGTGCACGAGGCTGTGGGGAACCAGCTTACCTGCATCTTCGTCAACAATGGCCTACTGCGAAGGGAAGAGCCTGAGAGAGTGCTGGGCATCCTGGGCAGGAACCTAAAGCTGAACCTGGTCCACGTGGATGCCGAAGACCGGTTCCTGGGGCGTCTGACCGGTGTCGTCGATCCTGAAGAGAAACGAAAGCGGGTGGGGGAAGAGTTCATCAGGGTGTTTGAGGAAGCGGCCTCGGAGCTGGAGGGCACCGAGTTCCTTGCCCAAGGTACCCTTTACCCCGACGTGATCGAAAGCAGGACGGCCGAAAACAAAGCGGCCTCTAGGATCAAGACCCACCACAACGTCGGCGGCCTGCCGGCGAACATGAGGCTGAGCCTTGTCGAACCCTTGAGATACCTGTTTAAGGACGAAGTGCGGGATGTGGGCTTGGCCCTGGGGCTGCCTCCGGAGATGGTCAACCGGCAACCCTTCCCCGGACCAGGGCTGGCCATAAGGATCATCGGTGATGTGACCAGGGAGAAACTGGATATCCTAAGGGCATGCGATTGGATCGTCATGGATGAGATCAAGGGAGCTAACCTTTACGACCAGCTTTGGCAGAGTTTCGCTGTCCTCACCGATAGTCGCAGCGTGGGTGTTATGGGGGACTTCCGCACCTATAGACATGTGGTGGCCATCCGTGCGGTAAATAGCGAGGATGCCATGACGGCCGACTGGGTGCGTCTGCCCTATGACGTGCTGGCCAAGATCTCCAACCGCATCGTCAACGAAGTCCCCGAGGTGAACCGGGTGGTGTACGACATCACCGCCAAACCCCCCGGTACCATTGAGTGGGAGTAATTCCGGCGATTTCCCTGACAGCCCACTTCGAACTTGGTGAACCCCGTTCCGTTGGCCTCGTCCCCGGAGGCTATCCCTTTTCAACCCGGAGAGCGGCCCGATGAAGGTGATGGTGATAGGTTCAGGGGCGCGGGAGCATGCCCTGGTATGGAAGCTGAAGGCCGGTGCCGGCGTTGACTCCATTATCACGGTGCCCGGAAACGGCGGCACTTCCTACCTAAGCACCAACGTTCCCGCCAATCTATCTGACTTACAGGGCCTGGCTGATATTGCCCGCCGGCATAGAGTCGATTTCACAATCGTGGGGCCGGACAATCCCCTGGCAGACGGTGTAGTCGATATTTTCCAAGGGCATGACTTGCCTGTCTTCGGCCCCACCCGCTCTGCAGCCCGCATCGAGTGGAGCAAGTCCTTCGCAGGAAAGCTGATGGAGGAAAACAACATTCCCCACCCCGAACGCAGGGTCTTTGACGGGTATGCCGATGCCCGATCTTATGTAGATAAGCATAGCGGGCCCATCGTCGTGAAAGCTGATGGGTTGGCCCTGGGCAAGGGTGTCTTTATGTGCAGGGACCGGGAAGAAGCCCTCGATGCCCTGGACCAGTGCATGGTAACCAGGAGCTTCGGCACTGCCGGAGACAAGGTCCTTCTGGAAGAGTACCTGGAAGGACAGGAAGTCAGCGTTTTCGCCTTCTCCGACGGGAAAAACATCTCCCCCCTGATGGCAGCATGTGACCACAAACGCATTCATGACGGCGACAAAGGGCCGAACACGGGAGGCATGGGGAGCTATGCCGTCCCCCACTTCTGGACGTCCGAGCTCGAGGAGGAAGTTGAAGACTCGATCATGGTGCCAACCATTAACGCCTTGGCCGAGCTCGGCACACCATTCAAGGGTATGCTCTATGCGGGCCTCATGATCACATCTGCCGGCCCCCGAGTTCTGGAGTTCAACTCCCGGTTCGGGGACCCCGAGGCCCAGGTGATCCTTCCCCTGCTGGAGACGGACTTGCTGGAGGCAGCAATGGCATGTGCCGAGGGTACCCTCGACAGTGTTGACGTCAGGTGGCGGAGGGGAAGCTGCGTTGGCGTGGTCCTTGCCTCACCTGGCTATCCAGGCGAGTATCCCACGGGGTATGAGATAGACGGACTTGCCGAGCTGGACGAGGATGTTATGGCCTTTCACGCGGGGACCAGGCTGGAAAGCAGCCCGAGCAAGGATGTGCTGGTCACCAGCGGGGGCCGGGTGATGACCATCGTGGCAGAAGGAACCAGTCTCGAGGAAGCCCGAATCAAGGCGTACGACAATGTCCGCAAGGTAAGCTTCCCCGGTGTACAGTATCGAAGGGACATCGCCATTCCAGGCGTCTCCGCGGTGCGATGACGGACGTTTCCAGATCCACCAAGGTTCAGGCTGGCCGCGTCTCTTTTCGAAAGGGAATTCTTTCTATACCAAGGGCAATGGATGCCTATCGTGCCCAGCTCCCATTCATGTCCCCAAAGGAGCGTTGGGACCGGATCGAGCAGTTCCAGGGCTGGCTCCAGCAAAGTGCCCTGCCGCACCTGACCCTGGAGCAGGCACAGGCCCTGTATTCTGCCTCCGGTGGGCGCAAAGGGAAGGAGTTCAGGGCCAACTCCCTAGAGGAAATCCGGGACTCTATCGACTTCCTGCTGTACGACCCTCTCAGCCTCGACGGGCGCTTCTCAGAATGTGTAGACGCCGAAGGAGCCTACACGCTGAAGGGATGCGGGAAAAGCTTTGTCTCATACCTGCTTTGCATACGCTACCCCCAGCTGTTCGGGCACTGGTCGGCCTATTCCGACAGGGCCTTATCCATTCTGGGCATGGGACGTCCTAAGGCGCGCAAGATGGCCCAGGGGCAAGGTACAACTTACGTCCAGTACCTTGACCTGCTCTGGTCGGTGCGGAAGGCTGCAGGAATGCCAGATTTCCCGGCGCTGGCCCGGTTCCTGTGGTGGCTGGCTAAAGAAGGGAAGGCTGGTAATCTATCGGGCAATGGACGGGACCCGGAAACCAAGCTAAATACAATTTAGGAGGAACCCCCGGTGGCATTGGTAAGTGTGGTTATGGGAAGCGCATCGGACGAGGCGGTGGTCGGACAATCGGCCGCTGTGCTGGAACAGATGGGAATCGACTACGAGGTAAAGGTGATGTCGGCCCATCGCACGCCGGAGCAGGTGCGCCAGTATGCTAAGGAAGCCCGCGACAGGGGCACGGAGGTGTTCATCGCCGCAGCCGGAGGCTCTGCCGGACTGCCGGGGGTAATCGCATCCTGGACGACGCTGCCGGTGATCGGTGTACCGCTGGCGAGCAGCGATCTCAACGGGCTGGATGCCCTAATGGCCATCGCCCAGATGCCCCCGGGTATACCTGTCGCATGCGTAGCTGTGGGTAGCTGGGGCGCCCGCAATGCCGCCTTCCTGGCAGCGCAGATTTTGGGCCTCAAGTATGATACGATAAGACAGGCTTATGACCAGTACAGGGACAAACTACAGCAAGGTTAACCCCCCTCCCGCACAGGCTGCCAGTGAAGGGCGGACGCCCCAACCAACCAATCCAATAGCTGTCATCTCCGACTTCGATGACACCATCGCAATCGAGAACGTAGCAGAGCTCCTTTTCGAAGAGCTCTGTACCGATCCGCGATGGCGAGAGCTCAGGCAGCAGTCCCGGGACAAGGTGATTTCCTTAAGGGAGTACCAAGAGCAGGCCTTCCGCATGACCGGCGCCAGTCGCGATGCGATACAGGCAAAGGTCAAGGAGAAGGCAACCCTTCGTACCTACTTCAGGGAGCTGTGGGACTACACCCAAGAGGCCGGTATCCCCCTGGCAATCGTCAGCCTTGGCATGGACTTCTACATAGAAGCCCTCCTGGCAAGAGAAGGATTGGGTAGCATCCCCCGGCACTCGGCCTCCGCCGATTTTTCCAACGGGACCATCTCATTCAATTATCCGTATCCCTGGGATGGCTCCGGAGCTTCAACCTTCGAAGTGTGCAGACAGTGGGGCACCTGCAAGTGCAGCATACTGAACAGCTATATCCAGAAGGGCTATGCAATCTATTATGTCGGTGATGGCAGGTCCGACATGTGCCCTGCGTCCATGGCAGACCATATATTTGCTCGCAGCTACCTCGCTGAGCTTTGCGAGGAAAAGGGGCTGTCCTACACCCCCTTCGAGACTTTCATGGATGTGATCGAAGGGATCAAGGCCAGAGCAGGGGTTGAAGCTTCATGATCGATCGGTACTCTCGCCCCGCGATGAAGCTGGTCTGGTCCGACGAAAACAAGTACGCCAAGTGGCTTGCCGTGGAGCTGGCGGTGTGCGAGGCGTGGGCCGAGGAAGGCACCATCCCCGATGAAGACATGCGGAAGCTGCGAAATGCCCGCTTCGATGCAGCCCGGATGGACGAGGTGTTCCAAAAAACCCGCCATGATGTGACGGCCTTCCTGCGCTCTATCACCGACAACCTGGGGGAAGAAGGGCGCTGGATTCACCTGGGGCTAACTTCCAGCGACGTTATGGATACCGCCCTGAGCTTGCAGATGGTTGAAGCTGCAGACCTGCTTATCCAGGAAGCGAAGGGGCTGAGAAACACCCTGGAGGCGATGGCCCGGACATACAAGGACACCCCGATGATGGGACGCACCCATGGCATCCACGGGGAGCCGATCACCTTCGGCCTTAAGCTGGCCCTGTGGTGGGATGAGATGAGGCGCAACGTCGAACGCCTGGAGCAGGCCAAGCTGAACATCAGCGTCGGCAAGATATCGGGGGCTGTGGGCACCCACGCAACTGTGCCCCCCGGCATCGAGAGCAGGGTCTGCGATCGATTGGGACTGGGAGTGGCCCCGGTTTCCAGCCAGATCATCCAGCGGGACCGGCACGCCCACTGCATGTCGGCCTTGGCCATAACGGCCGCATCCCTGGAGAAGTTCGCCACCGAGATCAGGTCTCTCCAGCGCACCGAAGTACGGGAGGTTGAAGAGCCCTTTGGCGAAGGCCAGACAGGGTCCTCAGCCATGCCCCACAAGCGCAACCCGGAGCTTTCAGAACGGGTTTGCGGGTTGTCCCGTCTCATACGGGGACACCTGGTCACCGCGCTGGAAAACGTTGCGCTATGGCATGAGCGGGACATCAGCCACTCCTCGGCTGAGAGGCTGATCCTGCCCGATTCGTGCCTGGCCCTGGACTATATCCTGGCGGTGTTCAACCAGGTAATGCAAGGCTTGCGGGTGTACCCGGACCGAATGTGGCAGAACATGGAGAGCACCCGCGGTGTCCTCTTCAGCCAGAGGGTGCTGCTATCGCTCGTGGAGAAGGGGCTGGCCAGGGACAAGGCTTACCATCTTGTCCAAGCCAACGCTATGCGGAGCTGGGACGAAGGCCATGACTTCCGAGAGCTCACGAGGAAGGACAGCGCCATCCAGTCACACATCTCCGGGGACGAGATGGACGATCTATTCGATTACAGCTACTACTTGCGGTACGTGGATGAGACCTTCGAGCGGGTGGGGCTTCAACCGGCAGCAGCGATGGATGCAACAACAAGATGAGGTGGGGAAGCGAATGGCGACAGGTATAACTCAGGACATGCTTTATCAGGGAAAGGTGCGGGACGTTTACACTCTGCCCGGTAACGTGCTAGGTCCGGGCGAAAAGGACGCTCTGCTGTTCGTAGCATCGGACAGGATTTCGGCCTTTGACGTGGTGCTCCCAACGCTGATCCCAGACAAAGGGAAGGTGCTGAACCAGATATCAGCCTTCTGGTTCGACAAGACCCAGCACATTCTGCCCAACCACATGCTCCATGTGGTAGAGCCGGGTTGGCTGACGGGCTTTGGAGATGAATCGGCTGCCTCTGAGTTTGCCCCCTTCGTCCATAGGGGGATGGTGGTCAAGCGAGCGGAGCGCGTCGATATCGAGTGCATCGTCCGGGGATACCTGGCTGGCTCGGCTTGGAGCGAGTACAAGGCCAGCGGGACCGTCTGGGGCCAGAGCTTCCCCGCGGGAATGAAGGAAGGTCAGCTCCTGGACAAGCCCCTGTTCACGCCAACGACCAAGGCGGAGGAGGGGCACGACGAAAGCATGACCAACCAGCAAGTTGTGGATATGGTCGGGGCGGACTTGGCCCAGCGTCTGGAAGAGGTTAGCATCGCCCTGTTCTCTTTCGCCCATGAGTATGCCAGGGAACGCGGCATAATCCTGGCGGACACCAAGATGGAGTTCGGCCTGCTGGACGGGGAGCTAATCCTGATCGACGAGCTGTTCACTCCCGATTCCAGCCGGTTCTGGGATGCATCCGCTTATGAGCCCGGGCAGTCCCAGCCCAACTATGACAAGCAGTACGTCAGGGACTGGCTCGTCGACCAGGGCTGGGACCGGGAACCTCCCGCGCCGGAGCTGCCAGACGAGGTCGTCAGGCTGACCCAGGAGCGGTACTTCGAGGCTTTCCAGCGCTTGACGGGCCGAGACTTGTCCAAGAACTGATGATTACCAGGAGCATTTAATTGCCTCAAAGCAACCAAAGAAGAGGTGGAAGAAGACGGTCCGGGCGGGGCATCCGCGGGGGATCGCCGGGACGCCGGGGCGGCGCGCCTGTCCAAACGTCGGGAGGTCGCAACCGTTTTGGCAGACGACTTACTCGATGGGTTGTCGTCGGCGTGGTCTCTGTAGTCGCTATCCTCATCATTTTCAGCTTTGCCATCACTGCCATAGATCCTGGAGGCACACTCGGTAATGATGGCGGGGGAACCGGAGAAGAGGTAGGCGAACGCCACGAGAGCATCGGGAATGAACACATCCCCAGATTCGAGAGCTACACAAACTACAACACCACCCCACCTACATCCGGGCCTCACTGGGATGTGATGAGCAATCCCCGCGTCCCAGTGGAATGTGGATTCTATGACCAGCAGCTGCGCAATGAGCGTACCGTGCATAACTTGGAGCACGGCCACATTGTTGTCAGCTACAACATCGGTGATGAACAAAAGAGACAGGCCCTCTTCGATGCTGTGCGCGACCTTCCCGGTTGGAGCCGGTACGTGGTGGTGCAGCCCTACGCCCAGTTGCCCGAAGGCCAGATAGCCATGACCGGATGGGAGTACCTGCAGCGCTTCGATGAGGTGGACCCTGAAGGGATGCGTGAGTTTTACGATGCACGCCGGGGACATGGTCTTGAAGGACCTGCGGGGCTGGGCATACCTTGTCTATAGCCGGGGTAGTATGAATGTACCTGGCAAAGGTGCACGTAACCCTTAAGCCCACGGTCAGCGACCCCCAAGGTCAGACGGTCCTGGGCGGCCTCAAGATGCTGGGGTTCGACACGGTGCAGTCCGTGCGCATGGGCAAGTACCTGGAGATGAAGCTGGATACCGACAGGCTTGAGGAAGCTCAGGAGCAGGTGAGCCAGATGTGCAACCGCCTGTTGGCGAACATGGTGATCGAGGAGTATAGCTTCGATCTGGAGGAGACCGACTAGCTCCGGGTTCTAGCCGTCGATGGTGCCCTTGGTGCTGGGCACCTGTCCTGGCGCCCTCGGGTCCAGCTCCACAGCATCCCTCAGGGCCCTCGCCAGCGCTTTGAACAAACCCTCGGCCTTGTGATGCGAGTTCACGCCAGCCAGGATCCGCGCATGCAGGTTCATCTTTGCCTCGATGGCAAAGCTCTCCAGCAGGTGCCTCACCAGGTCGCCGGGCAGGGTCTCCACCATGTCCCCGGACAGGTCAATATCCAGGCAGGCGTAGCTCCGCCCGCTGAGGTCAACAGCCACCATCGCCAGGGTCTCGTCCAAGGGCACGAGGGCATGGCCCATCCTGCGGATGCCTGTGCCGTCCCCTAGAGCTTCCCGCAGGCCCCGGCCAAGAGTGATGCCGGTGTCCTCTACAAGGTGATGCCAGCCGGTCTCCAGGTCTCCCTTGGCTTGAAAGTTGATGTCTATCAGGCTATGCCGGGACAACTGGGACACCAGGTGGTCCAGCATGCCGTTGCCCGTCGCCACCTCGTAGGCTCCCTGGCCGTCCAGGTCTATGCTCAGGCGGCAGTGGGTCTCCCGGGTCTGGCGGTCGATGGTTGCTGTGCGGGATGCCATGACAATGCTCCTAGCTGAATCGGAAAGCCGGAGCCACCGGCTTTAGACCATATCTTTCGTTATGTCAGTCAGGGCGGCGACCAGGGCATTGGTCTCGTGCGGTAGACCGACGCTGATCCGGGCGTGGTCTTTCATTCGATCGTTGGAGAAGTAACGCACGAATATCCCACGCATGGCCAGCCCGTTCACAACATCCTGCCCCCTTCCCCTCGGGAAGCCGCACAGGATGAAGTTTGCGTCGGAAGGCCAGACTGTGAGGCCTGGAACCTGCTGCAACAGCGAGTACATCCTGTCCCGCTCGTTGATTATGGTTCTCACCCGCTCCAACAGGGGTTCCAGGTTTTGCAGGGACGCCAGCAAGGCGACCTCTGCCGCCAGGTTGACGTTGTACGGCGGCTTGACGGCCATCATTATCTTGGCGATATCCGGGTCCATGACTCCCAGGCCTATTCGCAGGCCCGCCAATCCTGCCCACTTGCTAAAGGTCCGAAGCACCACCAGGTTGGGGTGTTCCTTGACCATGGGCATAACAGTCTTGCCGCAAAACTCGTAGTAGGTCTCGTCCACTACAACCATGATTCCCGTCTTCAGCAGCTCTTCTATCTGCCAGTCGGGGGTGGTGTTGCCGGTGGGATTGTTGGGCGACGCGATAAGAATCGCCTTGGTCTCCGAATCGATGGCCAGGCGCGTCGATTCAATGTCGATGTCGAAGGACTCGCTGCGCGGGACCACTACAACGTTCCCGCCGCATATCCGAGCGCAGATGGCATACATCCCAAAGGTGGGGTCTGGTTCGATCATCTTTTCGCCGGGTCCAATTACCATGCGAAGGGTCAGGTCGATCAGCTCATCGCTTCCATTGCCTGCGATGATGTATTCCGGTCCTATCCCCAGGTAGGCCGATAGAGCTTCCCTCAGGGTGCGCTGCTCGGGGTCGGGATAGCGATTGTAGTCCTTGAAATTGCCGAGGGCCTCGCTGACCGCCGGTGACGGCCCGTAGGGGTTCTCGTTGCCGTTGAGGCGGATGACCTTGTCTTCCGGGATGCCGGCCTTCTGGGCCAGCACCTCGGTGGGGTCCACCCCTTCGTACATCTTGAGGTTCCGGATGTGAGGCTGCAGCGGATCAAGCATCTCTAACCTCCGCCAGTCCCTCCAGCCTGACCTCGACAGCCCGGGCATGGCCTGTCAGCCCTTCGGCTTTGGCGATCCTGGAAGCGGCTTCCGCCAGGGGTGGGTATGCCTCGGGCTTCAGCCCGACTACGGGCATAGTCTTGAGGAAATGGTGGATGCTGAGGGCAGAGTTGAACCTGGCCGTGCCTCCCGTCGGCATGACGTGACTGGGTCCCGCCACATAGTCGCCCATGACCTCCGGGGAGTACTCTCCGAGGAATACCCCTCCAGCATGCCTGACCTTGGCCGCCCAAGCCCAGGCATCCTTGACCATCAGGCAAAGGTGCTCAGGGGCGATGGCGTTGGCCAGCTCGACGGCCTCGTCTAGGTCGTTCATGAGGAACACCCGTCCCTGGGACTGGATGGACGCTCCCGCAGTGTCGCCCCGGTCGAGGGTGGCAAGCTGCTTGTCCAGCTCGATCTCGATGTCAGACACAAGGTTGCGAGATGTTGTTACCAGTATGGGGCACGCCAGGGGGTCATGCTCGGCTTGGGCAAGCAGGTCCGCTGCGCAGTAGACTGGGTTGGCGGTCTCGTCGGCAACTACTATCGTTTCGGTGGGTCCATATATCCCGTCTATATCGACCTCACCGAATACCAGCCTCTTGGCAATGGTCACGAAGATGTTGCCGGGACCGCATATCTTGTCCACCTTGGGAATGGTCTCGGTGCCGTAGGCCATGGCGCCAATGGCCTGCGCGCCTCCCACACAGAACACCTGGTCCACTCCGGCCAAGTGGGCGGCAGCCATGACGGCAGGGGCCGGGTAGGCGCCGCCCCTGGCGGGAGAAGTCAGGACAATCTCCTTGACGCCGGCGACCTTAGCGGGTATGGCTGTCATCAGCACAGTGGAGGGGTAGGCCGCCGTGCCTCCGGGCACATATATGCCGATCCTCTCCAGGGGAACGACCAGCTCGCCAAGGCCCGAAGGCAGGTCCAGCCAGCTCTGACGCATTGTGGGGCGGTGAAACTCTTCGACGCGCTGGGCGGCCAACTCTAAGGCATCCCTCAGGGAAGCTGGGAGGCTATTCCAAGCGCCAGCCAGCTCTTCCGTCGGCACGCTGATGACATCCAGGTCCACGCCATCCAGGGCCTTGGTGTACTTGCGCAGGGCTCCGTCCCCCTGGGAGCGCACATCCTGCAGTATGCGGGTAACGGACTCGGTGACCGAGAGCCTCTCCCCGAAAATCTCAAAGGTCTTCTGGGAGACCTGTTCCGGCAGGGACGACACATCAAGGGGATCAACCCTCTTGAAGGCGTCTTTAGAGGCCCGCGATCCCTTAAAGATTTGCAGGTTCACCCAAGTACTCCTTGACCATTCGTACGGATTCGGCTATCGCCTTGTCGCGATAGGTTGCTATCTTGTCTTTAGGCACCAGCCCGTACACCTCTTCCAGGCTGTCAGGCATGCTGAGGAGGAAGTCCTCGGCGATCTTGGCGGCATCGGCGTCGTCCCTGTACATCCTTCGGGTCGCAAACCTGAGGCGCTCCCAGGTGAAGTCCCATGTCGTGAACTTAACGACCCACTCCCGCCATTGGGCCAGCTGTTCGCAATCCAGGAAGCCTATATCCACGTCCTCTTCGGAGCCCTGAAGATGTCGGCGAATCTCCTCCCGGTCCCCCATGTCATCCATGGCAACCCTGTCCATATCCAGCTGGAGGGCCCTGTCCCAGATGTTGGCCTGCATCTTTTCCTGCTCTATCGAATGTCCGCCAAAGTACTGCTGGTAGATGTCGATTATCCACGTCTCATCGGCCGCCAGGTGGGACAGATAACCGGCCAGGAAAGCTGAGGTAGCAGGCCCCAGCTTGGACTTATCGGCAAGCTGGGGATGGGAACCGAACAGGCCCTCGGCTCCCGCGCCAATCTTCTTTGTAGCAAGGGGGGCGAAGTGGGTATCCTCTCGTTTCCCTTTTGTCATGGCCCTTATATCGGGGGTCGTCGACCCTAGGAGGAAGCAGCCCAAGTACGAGTCTATGTCCGGGTCTTCCAACTGCTCTCGCACTTTGAGGGCCATGTCCAGGTGTACCGGCAGGTTGGGCACCTCAGTCATCCTCCAGGGCATCCACCAGGTTCCGGTAAGACTGGCAATGGTGTTCAAAGAGGTAACTGACGGGCGATGCGGCAACATCCCTTGCGCCCGCATCCCGTAAGTGGTCTACCGCGTCCAGTATGCCTTCCTTGCGTACCAGCAGGCTGACCGAGTACCAGTCTTGACCTTCGACATTATACACCCTGGATATGGTCGGCCCCTGGAGTCCGGCAAGGTCGGGTCTGCTCAAAATCCGAATGCTCACGGATTCGGCCGAGTCCCCGTGAACGTTCGCCGTGAGACGGTAGAAGGTGCCTCCCTTGAGGTAGCCTTCTATCCGCTCCAGCAGCTCCCTGGTTAGGGCAAGCCCGTCGGGATGGGCCTTCAGGCCCTTGCGGTTCCCGATGAGACAAGCTTGGGAAGTAAGGATGGACCCGTCGCCCAGGGTCTTCAGGCCGTTTTCCCGCAGGGTGACGCCGCTGGCGGTGAGGTCTGCTATGAGGTCAGCATATCCTGCCATGGGGGCCGCTTCCAGGCTGCCGCTGGCTTGGATGAGGGAGAAGTAGTTGATGCCTCCTCGATTCAGAAAGGACTGGAGAAGCCGGGGATACTTCGTGGCGATGCGAAGCTGCTTTCCCTGGCTGCGGAAGTCCAGCGCTACATCGCCGAGGTCGCTCAGGGTTGACACATCCAGCCAGGATGCGGGCACAGCCAGCACCAGCTCACATCGACCGTAGCTTAAGTCCTGGATGACCGGGATCACAGGGCTGGCTTCATGGCGCAGCTCCAGGTACCTGTCCAGGCCTGTAATGCCAAGCTCAGCGCTTCCCTCCTCCACCTTTTGGGTGATATCCGCAGTCCGCTGGAAGAGCACATCGATCTTGGGGACCCCTGGGATGTAGGCGGAGTAGCTGCGGGAGCTGGGGCGCTCCACGGAAATGCCGCAGGCCCGCAGGAAAGCAAGGGTTGGTTCATACAGTTCGCCGTCGCTGGGGAGCACAAGCCTCAGGTGTCCCGCGCGGAACCCTGCTCCCCCGACTTGACTGCCGTAGGCTGTGGGTGGGGTAAGCATCGGGCTCAGCCTTTCTGTTTGCCCTGGCCGGCAGAACCCGGCACAGAATAGGGGATGGGGGAGCCATCTTCGGCAATCTGGATTACTTCGACTATGCCAGTATTGGCGGCATAGGCGATAGCCGCCTCTAAGGACATGCCACAGACATCAATCTCGACCGGGCGTCCCTGGCTCCTCATCTTTTCGGCCAGCTTCAGGGCTTGCTGGTATGTGCCGTTGGAAGGAAGGACAAGGGTGCATGAGGGTTCCGAGGCTACCGTCGCCCTGGTTGATTCCTTGGCGCTTAGGATGTCCTGCAGCATCTCCACAGTGTAGGCGAATCCCAGGACAGGTACGTCTTCAGCGCTTCCGAGGGCCCTTGCCAAGGTGTCGCACCTGCCTCCACCAGCGATGGAGAAGGGAAGGGCAGCGTGTTTGATCTCGAAGATAAGCCCTGTGTAGTAGGCGATGTCCCTGGCGAGCCCAAAGTCCAGCACCAGGGAGTCTGCCGGCACGATGGCGCCGTCGATATGGCCCAGGGTCTCTTCAAGACGGTCCAGGGCAGACAAGTCGAGACCACTGGATCTGACAATCTCCCTGGCTTCTTCGATGCTGACTGCGGGGCTGCCCCGAACTCCCACCAGGGAAGTGACGAGATCGATTCCTTTCTCGAGCTTCGCGGGGTCGTCGGCGCCTTTGAACTTGGTAAGCAGGCGCTCCACAATGCCAAGGGGCTCCCTCTGGCCAAGGGAGCCGACCTCTCCCCACTGGATCATTCCATGCAGCAGACTCCGGGCCACCTCGTCGGGCATTTCGCGAATCCTGGCAACCAGCTCACCGTCGTCATCTTCGATTCCAACAAGGCGAAGGGTCCTAGCCTGCTCTCTCACGCCCTCTATCCCAGGCTGCCCGGATTTCAACTCCCCGATGCTGCCCAGAATGAACAGAATGGAGCGTTCGGACAACTCCAGCCGCTGCAGCAGCTGATGCAGTACCCCTACATCGCTCAGCACGATGGTGTTGTCGGATATACCCAGGTTGGCCAACGAGGCGTAGCTGAGGGACAAGATTTCGGCGTCGGCCCTGGGACCAGCGGCTCCCAGCAGCTCTACCCCCGCCTGGGTGTACTGTCTGTAAGAACTCCCCTCACCATCGTAGCGGAACACAGGCCCGGCGTACTGGATACG
Source organism: Dehalococcoidia bacterium (assembly GCA_965116325.1). Lineage (GTDB taxonomy): Bacteria > Chloroflexota > Dehalococcoidia > Lucifugimonadales > JAGWBF01 > JAGWBF01. Next base: position 274,730 of record OZ220675.1, read on the forward strand.
GGCAGGAAGGTGAGATGGCGAGTCCGATTCGATATAGCTCCGAAGTACTGAGCTTGTGTACTCGGGACGCAGGCTGACGTGGTTGCCTCCCGGGTCCACGAAACTGTACATGCGAGCGGCAATCTCCCCTCCCGACTTCCGCAGGAATAGCTCGGTTGGTTCCAGGATAGGGGTGTCCAGGAGCTTATAGCGGTGGAGGGAGAAGAAGTTCCTGAGCTTTTCTTGGACTGCCGCCAAGGGCTGCCAGGAAGGCTCAGGAAGGTCGCGCATCCCCTTTAGGTGATACAGTCTGTCCATTGGATTAGCTTGGGGTATTGTACACCAGAGCCTTGCGGCAGGAAAACAGAACCCTTGGGAAGGCGTGCGCAGGCCCTACGGGTGGGCCATCAGTCCGCCATCGACGTAGATGGGCTGTCCAGTAGTGTAGTCGCAGGAATCGGAAGCCAGGTACACCAGCAAAGGGCCGATGTCCCGTGGGTGCCCCTTGCGTCGCAAGGGAATGTATCGCACCAGCAGCTCCTTCTGGGCTTCTTCGGGGTCTAGCTCCTCGGTGGATGTCCATCCCGTCCCGATGACGTTGACCCGAATGTTCTTTCGCCCCCACTCCAGGGCTAGGGCACGGGTCAGCTGCAGGACTGCCCCCTGGCTTGCGCAGTACACGCTGGACTCGGACAGCCCCCTTTCGGCCATGTTGTTGCTTATGTTAATGATCTTCCCGCTGCCCTGGGAGAGCATCTTCATTCCCGCAAGACGGCAGAACAGGTAAACGGGCTTGAAGTTGCGGTCCATCACCTTCTGATACTCTGCGTCGCCAGTATCGCCTAAGGGCATACCATGGAGGGTGCGAAAGGCGTTGACCAGCACATCTATTCGCTTGTGAGTTTCCCAGACCTCTTCGACCAGCGCCTCCACCGAGGTCTCGTCTGATGGATTGCACACGAAAGAGCCTGATAACTCACCCAGGGAATCGAGCATCCGTTCAGTCTCCTGGAGGACCCAGGACTGCCGGTCCGCAACCACCACCTTCGCCCCTGCTTCGGCTAAGGCGGCAGCCAAGTAGGGGGTGGCAACATCGCCGTCTCCTGCTAAGAGGGCTACCTTGCCGGAAAGTCTAAACTCATCTAGAACGGGCATCTTCTTGCGCTCTGCATGAGGTCTCTGGGATTTCAGCTTTAGTGCACCAAGTTGTGGCGGAGGTCATTCAACTTTACCCCGGATAGTGTGGCCCGTCGGTGCGATTCCGGCCGCCAGTCCGCCCCCGTCCAGAGTGATGACCTCGCCGTTCATGTAGTCAGAAGCTGCCGAGGCTAGGAACACAGCTATGGGACCGATATCCTCGGGCAACCCAAGCCGGCCCGTAGGGATAGTAGCCCCCGAAGAGGGTAGGACGCCTTCCATGGCTTCTACGCCTTCGGTGGGGATGAATCCCGGAACGATGGTGTTGGCTGTCACGCCATACCTTGCCAGGCTGATGGCCAGCGTGCGCGTTAGCTGGATCATCCCGCCCTTGCTGCATGCGTAGGCGTATATGTCCCGGCCGCCGCGCATCCCGAAGCCGGAGGCTACGTTGATGATCTTGCCATGCCCCCGCTCGACCATGTGGCGCGATACGGCCCGGGCACAGAAGAAGGCCCCGCTCAAGTTGACTTCGAGGCCGCTCCTCCATTCCTCATCGGAGATGTCCCAGATGGGCAGCTGGGCGTTCTCTGAGGTGCGGCCGGCGTTGTTCACCAGGACATCTATCTTGCCGAACTCCTCCAAGACCGCCGCCACCATATCATTGACCTGGGAGGAATCACTCACATCGGTGGCTATAGCCATGGCCCTTCTCCCGTGGTTTCGCACCTCCTGGGCCGCCTTCTCCAAAGGCGCCAACCTGCGGGAGGCGATTGCAACGTCGGAACCCGCCCGGGCCAGCGCCCGCACCATGGCCAAGCCCAAGCCGGTCCCACCTCCGGTGACTATGGTTGTTTTTCCGTCCAGGCTCAAGCGGTCCAGCATCAGGCTACCTCGGAGGTGGCAGGTCTTGCCAAAGTAACTTCACCCGCCGGCAAGATCCTGGTTTCGCCATTTTCCAACTTCAGCACCAGGTTCCCCATTTCGTTGACGTCCTCGGCAAAGCCCCGGCAGATATCATCCTGCCAGGCTACCTCCACCTGCCGGCCCAGCGTGTCCAGACAGGATCGGTATTCATCGAGAACCCTGGGAGCTTCCGGCTGGGAATCAGCATCAGTGGGGGCCGTTCTCACCAGCTCCAAGTACAGGGCATCCATCTCCTGCAAAAGGTTGCGCAGAATGGGCCCTCGCTGGACCTGCTCACCTGTTTCAATGGCAAGGCTGGTGGCGGTCTCGGATATCTCGGACATCTCCGATGGGTCCAGGGATACGTTGATGCCAATCCCCGCGACAGCGTATTGCAACTGGCCGGCCAAGTACGATGGCTCGACCAGGATACCGCAAAGTTTCTTGCCTCCCACGAGGACGTCGTTGGGCCACTTCAGGCGGGCTTTCAACGAGGTTGCCTTGCCAACGGCCCGGACCACTGCCACTCCCATCAGCATGCTGATGTACCCGGCTGCGGCCCCTTGTGGCCTCAATATGACCGACAGGGACAGGTTGCCCTCCGGGGACACCCATGGCCGGGAAAAGCGTCCGCGGGCAGCCCACTGCTCTTCGGCTACCACCACGGTCCCATCCTCAGCGCCCTTCTCAGCCAGGGCCGATGCTTCGTCCATGGTGGAAGATACACGCTCAAAGTGGAGGATGCGGCGGCCGATGGTCTGGGTGTAGATGCCTTCCTTTACCATGGAAGACAACCAGGAGCTGGACACAAAAACTCCAAATCCTCGGGAATGAACGTTAATCGCGGACCGAACAGGACTATAAGCCGGGTTCTGTACGCAGGCGGTAACGTCTGCGTGGCGACCATCTATCTAGGTCCCCCGTTACCGAGGGACTCAAGCAGCCAACCCGGGAATGGGCCGGGCGCCCGTGGTTCCCCTATTCGGCCTTGCTCCAGGTGGGGTTTGGCCGCTGACCTGTCGCCAGTCCAGCCGGACGCTCTTACCGCCCGATTTCACCCTTACCGGTACCTTCGGCATGCCTGAGAAAGGCTTGCTTTCTCGTTGGCTGACCGAGGGAATTGCCCGGCGGTGTGTTTCTGTGCCACTTTCCGTCATCCCTTCAGCTGCTAGAGCCGTCGGGATGCCTGGGCGTTACCCAGCACCCTGCCCGGAGGAGCCCGGACTTTCCTCTCCCCCAGTGAGTTGGGGCAGCGGTCGCCCGTCCTGCTCGATCCAAGGGAAATCTAGCACAGCGCCAGATGGGGGTCAAGGAAGGAGAACGGAGGGTCAGCTAACGAATAGGATACGACCGCAGCTGCTGCAGAGGACCGTCTCACGGCCGCTTCGAGCGCGCTGAAGCTGGTGGGTCGGAAGGGCCATAAGGCAGCCCCGGCATAGCCCACGCTCCACCTTGGCGATAGCTTGACCGCCCTTGGCGGTACGCAGATGCTCGTACCGCTTGAGGTCGGCTGCTTGGATTGTGGATGCCATGCTTGCCCGCTGAGACTCGAGGATCTTGACCTTGTCCCCGAGCTGGGACATCTCTTCGGTTAGCTCCACCTGGTCAATCTGCCGCTGCTTCTGTGCTTCGGCCAGCTGTTGTTCCAGGGAGAGAATCCTGGACTGGAGAGATTCTATGGACTCCATCTCCTCCAGCAGCTTTTCGTCCACCGCCTGGCTCTGCTCTTTCAAAGCCTCTGCTTCTTTGCCGATGGCCTCAAGCTCTCGCAGGTTCTTGATCGCCCCACCGTAGAGCTTGGTTTCCTCTTCCTGGAGCTTTTCCTGGATTCTCTGGTTGTGAGCATCCTGCTCGGCGTAGCTGGCCCTTAGCTCATCGAGAGATTCAGTCAAACTGATAATCTCGATTTCGAGATTGTCCAGATGGGACCTGTCATTCAGCTGGGACTCTATGGAGGCGATCCTGGAGCGGCCCTCGCTGAGCATCAGGTCTAGTTCTTGCAGGTCGTAGAGTTGCTTTGGGCTAGTCATGGTGTGGTGAAGAGCTTGGTACTGAGGTTGACCCCGGTTTTCTCCGTTGGATTTTAGGTACCGGCTTCTGTTGTGTCAACGAGAATTGCATTCCCGGGCGCCGATGGTCCATCCAAAACGACACTTGTCCCGGATACGATTCGAAGGAAGAGGCTCGGGCTGGCTAAGGGCCCAGAAATCCTCTATCTTGGGGAAACTCACAGCTAGGGAGCCAAATATACCCTATGTTAGCATTGACCCCGGTTAGACTTATTTACCATATGTGATTGGAATTAACGTGAACGAAGCAATTGATTCTTTCTTGAACTATCTGGTAGTGGAGAAGGGATTCTCCAGAAACACCCAGGATGCTTACAAGAACGACCTCAACCAGTTCGTCGACTACGCCCAAGGAGGCACCAACGGTTCAAACGGATCCAACGGTACCAACGGCTCGTGCCACAGCTGGAGGCAGGTCGACCTCAACCTTCTGACTGATTACGTTTCCAGCCTGAGAAAAAAGAAGGGCTACAGCGAAACTACAACAGCTCGGAAGGTGGCAACCCTCAAGTCATTCTTCAATTTCCTAGTGCAGGAAGAGGCCATCGAACAGGACCCATCGGAATTTCTGAGCATCCCCAAGGTTGGGCGCAATCTCCCCAAGTTTCTCACCGAGGAAGAGGTGCAGCGCCTGCTTCAACTTGCGGATGCCGGCACATCCCCCGAGGACTCCAGGGACAGGGCAATCCTGGAACTCCTTTATGCAACAGGGCTCCGTGTTTCGGAGCTGATATCCCTGGATATCCATGATGTAAACATCAAGGACGGCTATGTTCGATGCTTCGGCAAGGGAGGCAAAGAGCGCATCGTCTACATCTATCCAAGGGCTGCCGAGGCGCTGAGCGCATACCTGGAGGGTGCCCGGCCTTCCCTCTTGTCCCACGGACACAACGGGAATCACCGGGGCAACGGCAGCAGCCCTTCTTCCAACGGTGTGGACAAGCACGAGGAAAAGGCCCTGTTCCTGAACCGTCGTGGAGACAGGCTGACCCGGCAGTGGATATGGGTCATCCTGAAAAACTACGCCGAAAAGTCGGGGTTGAAGAAGACCTTGACTCCTCACACCCTGCGTCACAGCTTTGCCACTCATATGTTGAGAGGGGGAGCATCACTGCGTCATGTCCAGGAACTCCTTGGACACTCCAGCATTACCACCACGCAGATATATACCCACCTCACTAACGAGCATGTACGCCGGGAGTTTGACCGTAGCCATCCCAGGTCGTAATATCCAATAGGGCGTATTAGCGCACCCTATTGATGCCGTGCCTTCAATAGCGGCAGTTTGTAAGGAAGGCGCAAGATCAGGATCGCTGTCGGTAGCGACGAACAGACTGTACTGACCGACTTTCTCGTCGAAGAGCTAAAGACGAGGAAGACGGAAGTGGTCGCCCACGGAGCCTTATCGCAGGGCGAGGACCCCAACTGGCCCGTCGTCGCCGGCCGCATTGCCCAGGAAGTAGCGGAAGGCAACTGTCAGCAGGGGATTCTCCTTTGTTGGACCGGCACCGGTGTTAGCATTGCTGCCAACAAGATACCGGGGATCCGGGCCGCATTGTGCGTCGATGCCGAGACCGCCAGAGGCGCGCGCCTTTGGAACGATGCTAATGTCCTTTGCATGAGCTTGCGTCTAACCTCTCCGCAGGTTGCAAGCGAGATATTGGACGCGTGGTTCAGTGTAGCCTCGCCTGAATCCGAGGAGCAGGGCAACATCGAAATGGTGCATCTACTGGACGGTCAACGGGTGTACCGTATCTAGTCTTCTATTGGCCAATGAAGAGGGGAGGAGAGTAGATCATGCCCCAAAGAGGCAAAAGCAGGCGAACAGCCGCCCGTCAGACCCAGCTAGGCCAGCGTAAGCGAAGGCAGACCAGGGGACCTTCAGGCACCCCCGCCGCCTCGGAACCGAGACAGGCGCCCGAGTCCGTATCCGTTGGCGCAGAGAACGTAATCCCGGATGCGGTTTCCACACCGCAGCCTTCCCTCCAGAGGCAAAGCGCGCCTCAGCAGCGCGAGGCGCGTCCAGCCGTCTATGCCTACGTGGCGCCGGAACTACGGCGCATCCTGACTTTCTCAGGCGCCACAATTGCGATACTGGTCGCTCTAACCTTCGTCCTGAGGTAGTCTCGTTGGACCGCCGGGAGTTCGCCCATCGGCTGAGGATCACCCCAGGCAAGCCGGGCGTGTATCTACTGAAAGACTCCGCCCAGCAGGTCCTGTACGTGGGCAAGGCCAGCAACCTCAGGTCCCGGGTCAGTTCCTACTTCGGCTCTCCCCATGGCCTGAACCCCAAGATACAACGCTTGGTGGAACGGGTCGCAGACTACGAATTTATCGTCACCGACTCCGACGCCGAAGCCATCATCCTGGAATGCACCCTGATAAAGAAACATCGGCCTACCTATAACGCTAGGCTGAAGGACGATAAGAGCTACCCGTACTTGAAGATCGACCTTACCGAGGAGTTTCCCCAGGTCTACATCACGCGCAGGGTGAGCGAGGATGGCGCACGTTACTTCGGGCCGTTTGCCACTGCCGGAAGCGTGCGGAAGACCCTGGACCTGCTAAAGAAGCTCTTCCCTTATCGCTCCTGTACAAAGCCGATAACGGGGACCGATCCCAAGCCGTGCCTGGAGTACCACATCGACCGCTGCGTCGGTCCCTGCATCGGGGCTGTGGACAGGGAGGGATACCGTCGCGTCATAGAGCAGGTGATCCTGTTCATGGAAGGGAAGATCGAGGGTGTTGTGGATGAGCTCCACCTGAGGATGATCAGCGCGGCCGAAGTCCTGGAATTCGAACGAGCTGCCGTGCTCCGGGACCAGATACGGAATATCCAGAAGACCGCCGAGGAGCAGCGAATCAAGGTGGCCTCCAATGCAGTCCAGGATATGGATGCCATAGCGATGGCCCAGGGACAGGACGAGAGCTGGATCGAGGTGTTTTTCGTACGGCAGGGCAAGCTTACAGGGCGGGACCACTTCATAATGGAAGGCACCCAGGACGATGCCCCGGGGCATGTCCTGGCCGAGTTCATCAAGCAGTTCTACCAGTCCGCCTCCTTCCTTCCAAGGCGAATAATTGTGCAGCACACCCTGGAAGATGAGGCGCTGATCCAGTCCTGGCTGAGGGAGAAGAAGGGCCGCGCTGTCGTGCTAGCCAGGCCGCAGCGAGGCGACCAACATCGACTCATCAGGATGGTTGCCGAAAACGCATCCCAGGGGCTTACCCAAAGGCGGGCCAAATGGCTGGCCGACACCGATGCCGTTCAGCAGGCAATGCTGGAGCTGCAGGAAGAGCTCAACCTGCCAAGCATGCCTCGCCGTATAGAGTGCTATGACATATCCAATATCCAGGGCACCAACTCCGTAGCGAGCATGGTTACCTTCCAGGATGGTTTTCCCAAGTCCTCCCACTATCGCACCTTCAGGATCAAGGATGTGGCGGGAATAGACGACTACTCCAGCATGCAGGAAGTGCTGCGCCGGCGCTTCCAGAAATTGGCGGCGGTGCGGGGAAAGGGCCAGGTACTGGAGGACCCCGAGTCGCTGGCTCTCGAGGAGTCCCCACCAAAAAGGGCGCAAGAGGCCACCTGGAACATCGTACCGGACTTGGTATTGATCGACGGCGGCAAAGGGCACCTCTCGGCCTCCCTGGAGGTGTTTCTGGAGCTTGGTATCGACTTCATCCCCCTGGCCTCACTGGCTAAGGAGAACGAGTGGATCTTCGTGCCTCAAACCCCGGAACCCATTGTGCTGGCGCCCAACTCCCAGGGGCTATACCTGGTGCAGAGGGTCAGAGACGAGGCCCATCGATTCGCGATTACCTACCATCGCAAGTTACGCAGCAAGGGCAGCGTAGCTTCGGCCGTTGACTATGTGTCCGGCATTGGCCCAAAGCGAAAGCGAATGCTCTTGCGCAGGTTCGGTTCGTTGAAAGCGATCAAGGAAGCGGGGATCGAGGACCTTACGGCGGTACCTGGAATTACCCGGTCGCTGGCCTTGCGCCTCAAAGAGCAGCTGTAGCTCTAATGGTTCGGGACAGTGCATTCTTTTCCCTTTTTACATTGAATTGTTATGGCAACTACTAGAATTATTATGGTAACTGCACTATTCTGAACCTAGCCCCTGCGGAGTAGATATCTGCCTTGTTGAAGATTTCCATTACCCTGCCCAGTGGCGCAGAGATAATCTGCGAAGCCAGCGAGCCATCTCTCTGCAATAAAATGCTGGATATGGTGCTCAAGGACCTGCCCGGGGGCTTGATGAGCAACGGGCAGAAAGACCACCACGCTACGTCAGTGACATCAGTAACAGTAGATGGAAATGCCGACTCTCTCTCGGATCTCTCCGGCGTCCAGCCCGAGCATTCCAACGGGGTGTCGGCGAGCGACGCCGAGTCGAAGGTCCCGTCCAGTCCCTCTGAATCTGAGTTCGCCGAGTACTGCCGCAGCGTTGCTCCGGTAGGTGATATGCGCCGGGTTGTATTGGCGGCGTGGGCGGCCAACCATTTCCTCGGAACCAGCAGCATATCCGACAACGAGCTGTCTAATCTCTTTCATCTAGTAGGGTGGCGGAAACCCGAGAGCTTCATCCAGACCCTGCGGAATGCCGCCCGCAGCAAGTTCCGATGGATGGAGCGGATTCCTGGGAGGTCCGGCTACTATTGCGCTACGGATGCGGGAATCCGCGCCGTGGTGCCAACCCAGGACTTGTAGCCGAATACCTCTTCGAAAGAGGGCTCGTCAGCTACCCGGATCAGCTTGCTCAGCTCGTGCCTTCCTTCGGCTAAGTCACGCTGCCAGGACGTTGGAGGACGGCTTCGCACGTCGCCGGCGAAACTCACCACTGGACGAACATGGGCATAACCACGTGCACGTAACGGTCAGAAGTGGTGGACTTGAAGACCCCCGGGCTCGATGATGTGGTTGTTTCCAGGGCTACCTCACCACGTTCGAAGGCGTTCAACACGTCCAACAAGTACTTGTTATTGAAAGCGATCTTAGACTCTTCGCCTTCAATGGACGTGTTGATTTCATCCTGGTTCTCCCCCATCTCCTCCGCCCTGGCTGAGATGCGCACCTTGCCTTCCGACGGACCGGACTCCGCCACAGCCGAATCCCCGCCTTCCGGCATTATTTCGAGGCGCACTATGCCGTTGCCATCCCTGGCAAAAATAGAGGCTCCCCTGGCTGCCCTGGAGAACTCCTGGAGGTCGAAAATTGTCCTTGTCTGGTACGATTGGGGAATCAGCTGGGAGTAGTTGGGAAAGGTCCCCTGGATAAGCTGGGATACGATCTCAATGTTCTCCAGCCGGAACAGGGCTTGGCCTCGGCTGGGGGTCATCACCATCTCTACGACGCCGTCCTGCTCTCCGAGCAGCCTTGCGATCTCGTTGAGGGTCCTGTGGGGAAGAATAATGCTCACTGGCTCTGATACCGCTTCGGCCAGGTCGCCCTTGTAAACAGCTAGGCGGAACCCGTCGGCCGCCGCCATGGTGAACTGGTTTTCTTCCAATTCCAGCTTCACCCCCGTCAGGACGGGACGTGATTCCTCAGTTGCGGCCGCAAATACCACCTGGCTTATGGCGGTCCGCAGCGCCCCGGGCTCTATCTTGGCGGTGAACTCTTCATCGACGGTCGGAATCGGCGGGAAGTCGGTAGCTTCAGTGCCGTTGATGCTGGCCTCCGAGCGGGCACACTTCATGTTCAGGACCTTGGCTTCCTGGGCAATCTCCATGTCTATAGATTGATCGGGGAGGTGCCCGACGAACTCCGTCAGCAGCCTAGCTGGCACCGTAATTGCGCCTTCCTCTTCCACCATCGCACCGACCCAGGTGGTTATGGCGATCTCCAGGTTGGTGGCCGAGAGCTTCAGCATCGACCGGTCCGTCGAAAGAAGCACGTTCTGCGTTATCGGAAGGGTCGTCCGGGAAGCTACTGCCCGGCCAACGACGCCCAGCCCTTTGTTAAGGTTTTCCTGAAGGCACGAAAGTTTCATTTCCCCCCACTCCCCTAAAGTGTGCCGTAGTATATGTTGACCACTTTATGTCGTCAACGTTCTCCGCACATATAACCAGGCGGGGGTGAAATGGCTGCAAACATGCGTCGGGGAATAGAGAAACAACCGATGGTTGGATATGCGATGTGCCGGTCCGGGGCCAGAAAAGCGATTGGCCCCGAAGGGCCAATGAATGAGGTGGGAATGCGGGCTGAGCGCCTATTAAGTCAAGAAGCGATCTAGCCGCTTCGCTTGACCTCCAGGGTCTCTCCGGGGGCCAGCGCTACTCGTCGCACATTTATGCCAAGCTTCAGGAGCCAATAACCCAAAGTAGCCTTGCTGACACCAAGCTCCTGGGCGGTTACCGATAACCCATATTCGTTTACCATTTCCGGAAGAAGCCTTTCCAGAGGCCTCTGATGGTTATCTTCGACCCTTTGCATCAGCTTGGTTTTTCGGGTCATTTCTGCCTCCTGTGGTAGGGCGGTGTTCCGACCTCAAAATGGTACCACACCCCGGTTTTAGTTGTCAATAACTCTCTATGAAAAAGCTTAAATTATTCTTAGAAAAAGATAGAACGCTCATTTCGTAGCTATTATATTACCTTAATCAGGGAAATTCCAGCGATTGTTAAGGCAGTTACGATGATTCCGCCGATCAACACACCTGCCGCCATTGCAGGGAAGGCCTGGCGGAATGGTATCGCAAAGGTCCATGCGGCGATAGATGCTGTCCAGACACCGGTTATAGGTAGGGGTACGGCTACAAACAAGATGAGCATCGCTGCTCCGTGCTTGTGGAAACGCTCTGCATGGTGCCTGCGGAGGGCCTCGGAACGCCACCGCAAGAAAGATGTCCCAGGATTGGGGAACTTCTCCAGGCAATTTGCCAAGCGGGGGAGGGCCAAGAGCCAGAATATAGCCGGCACCAGGTTGCCCAACACAGCTACGGGCAGCACTACATACCATGAAAGCCCGTAGCCTTCGATCCCTAGAGGTATGGCCAACCTCAGCTCGCCTATTGGGGTCATGCTCCAAAGAAATGTAAATATGTAATCCAAATTAGCTAGGCCGAGGCCCCGGGTTGGGTGCTAGAAGCATGGCGAGCATGATAACATGGTGCGTCCCTTTGGTATGACTATATGGGCGCCCAGAATTAGGAGAAACAGACCCACATGGATAATCCCGCCGAGCAGCTCAAGACAGGAAAGGTGCCATACACATTGCTGGAGGACCTCCTACGCCGGATCCAGGTCAGAGATGACAGCGTGCTTCTGGGGCCGATGATCGGTGAAGACTCAGCGGCAATCGATCTAGGAGACACGGTACTGGTTGCCAAGACGGACCCCGTCACCTTTGCGTCGGACCTGGTTGGTTGGTATGCGGTTCATATCAACGCCAACGACGTCGCTTGCACCGGCGCGGTCCCGCGCTGGTTCATGGCGACCCTACTTGTCCCGGAAGGGTCTACAGAGGCCACAGTAGGCGATATCTTTGACCAGCTGACCGAAGCCTGCGAGTCCATGGACATCCAGCTTGTTGGTGGCCACACCGAAGTCACCACTGCAGTGAATCAACCGGTGGTGGTCGGGGCTATGCTGGGGGATGCCAATAGGAGAGACGTCATAAGGACATCGGGCGCTTTAGACGGGGACAGCATCGTTGTGACCAAGGGGATAGCTATAGAGGGGACCGCAATCCTTGCCAGAGATGGAGGCGAGAGGCTGCTGAAGGCAGGTGTGGGACCTGAAACCGTAGACCGGGCGAAGGAGTTTCTGTTTCACCCTGGAATCAGCGTTGTAGGGGATGCCCGGACCGCTCTGGCCTCCGTCAGGGTGCATTGTCTCCATGACCCCACCGAGGGAGGCATCCTGACTGGGCTATGGGAGATAGCTAAGGCCTCAAACCTAGGACTATGCGTGGAAGAGGGGAGCATTCCCGTGCTCTCGGAGACGGTGGAGATGTGCGAAGCCCTGGGCCTGGACCCGCTAGGGCTCCTGGCTTCCGGTGCATTGCTGATAACCCTGCCTGCCGAAGATGTGCCGCCCTTGTTCAAGGCCTTGGAAGAGAAAGGAATCGAGGCATTCGAAATAGGCCGAATGATGGAGCTGGAAGAGGGTGTCAGCATTATCCGTGCCCATGAGCTCGAGCCTTTGCCAACCTTCGAACGGGATGAGTTAGCCCGATTCTTTTCTGACCAACTTAACTATAACGGATAAAAAGGTAAATGTTATGTCGGGTCATATCGCTCAAGGATTTGCCGTAGCTGTGGGATAGTTATGTTACCCCCGGAAACGATTAGAGCTACGTTTTTACCTTTTATGTCTAGTCGATTCTTCAAGGCTCCCGCAAGGGAAGCAGCCCCCGCCGCCTCTGCCAGCGTATGGGCGCTGTCGATGAGAATTCCGATGGCTTCCAGCATGTCTTCATCGTCGACGAGGACGAAATCGTCGAGCAGGTCCCACAGGATTTCCTGGGTGAGCTGGTAGCCTGTCGAGGTTGCCAGGCCTTCAGCCTCCGTCTCCATGGGAGATTCGGTCAGCCGGCGGTTCTTCCAGGACAAATAACCGCCCTGCGCTTGGGCCGACTGCACGGCAACCACTTTGATATGGGAGTTATATACTTGACTAGCCATCCCCTCGTTTTCGGTCCTTCTCGACTTCCCTTAGTGGCCGTTGCTTCAGCAGCTCTTTAGCCAGGGCTTCGGGCTTCACGTTGAGCTGAGGCAATGGCGTTGTCGGCCTCCCCACCTGTTTCTTCACGCGCTTCTTTGCCATGACGGGAACCCTCCTATCCGATGGCTGCTACCAAGTCAGCGATGCTCTCAGGGAATAATTCTATCGGGAGCAGGTCAGCCCGTTTCTTGCTAAGCTTGAAGGTGGCAGACGATCCTGCATCCATCGTCACGAGATGTCCGGCCCTACCCTCGGCAACATCGCCTTTACGCCAAGCATCGAACAAGACAGCATCAGGGGCTATGCCGACACACAACAGGGCTTGGTAGTCCCGATGGTGGCGGATGTGATTGAACTGGAAGGCTCCGTTCACATCCTCAGTGGCAGTCTTTATCTCGAAGGCGAGCCCTGCAATCCTCGCATCCCAAGGACCCAAAGCCTCCGGTGGTGGTTCCCAAGCGATGCCCAGGAACCCGCACCATTCCCGCACAAATGCTTGCCCGGCGCTCCCGACATGAGTGTTGCTGAGCACCTTTATCCCGCCCAGCGGCGCATCGACCCATTTAGGATTGTTGCCCAGTTGGGCTATGACTTCTTGCATGACCCGAATCGAGTCATGCATCAACAAAGCCCCCGTCCATGATGGCCTGCCGAATGTGGTACATCGAGATATGACGACAATTGTGCAGAGCAAGGTTGGAATAGCTGTCCCAGTCCGTCTCTCGCAGGAGCTGGGTTAGGGCCTCCGGTTCTTGCTTGAGCACGATGCCATATCCGCATCCATAACGCACATCGTCGAAGCTGCGGACCAAGGTTGGCGGATTCTCAAAGTACGTGCGCTGAAGGAACCAATGCGCATCCAGGAGCCGACCATGGCCGCAGAGCCGTTCCTTGCGAGTATCGACCGTAAACAGGTCAATCCAGGTGTCGCAGGTCTGCTTGGGCGGGTAGTTGTTGATGCCCCGGCGCCAGACCTGCCACAACGCATTAAGGGCCACGGTGCGCCCTGCTTCATCGTGGAATGGCTTGGCTGGCAAAGGCTCGGACAGCATAAGCTCCGCTCCAACAACCCGGTGCTTCGGGCTGCCCTTGCCGTCGCTTTGAAACCCCATAGGCACAATGCAGCCGATGTAGTCCGCAAAGGTAGCTGCATGATTGATGAAGGCCAAGGACAACCATGCCCGATACCCGAATGGTGGATTGCCGAATACGACATATCGGTTCTTGGGAGATGGCTGCCATGTCAGGAAATCGTGCCCTACAACATCCAGGCGCTCAGGAAGGATGTCGATACCAACCCGCCTACCTTCCGGCATCAGGTCATAGAACACCCCTCGGCCTGCTCCTGGGTCAACGTAGGTGTACTGCTCCGGATCGGCGTGATCGCCCCGCATGGCCTCATATAAGCTGCTCTGACACGCCTGGGCGATCTCAGGGTGAGTGTAGAAGCGGTCTAGCCCAACCGTCTCTTTGTCCACCCACGACGGAATAAGTGCTAACCCCTCCCACGCCTGATTACGTTCCTCTATTGCTGTTTGCCACACCTCCGGTCCCGTTGCCAGCGCCAACGTCATCCCCCGCACACTCCTTTCTCACCCCACCAAGTCGGTATACCGAAGTCGCTTGCCGACCATCCCGCCAGCGATACGGCGCATCTGGGAGATGGTGTCCAGGGGACGGGCGTTATGACGCCCTGCGAACTCGGTAACGTACCGGTCTAGGTGTTTCGGGCTTACATGGTGAAAACTTCCCATGATGCCCCGATCCAGCAATGCCCAAAAGCTCTCTATGCCGTTCACGTGGGCCTGCTCTCTCACGTACTCACCCGCCGAGTGCTGCACGGTGATGTGCTGGCGGGCTATCCCCGTGTAGGCTGTTGCCTCATCGGTGTTGATGATGGCCGTCGGTAGAGTAACGCTTTCAACCCGCCCCTGCAATGTCTGCCCATCAGGGTTGTCCACAACCCCCGCGACCACTTTGTTGGTGGAGCGGTCAAGGACGCCGTGCACGATGGTCTTGCCAACCGAGCCCCGCCCCTGGCGATTCTTCTTCCGCCCGTGCTTGTTCTTCTCAATCCCGCCGATGGCTGTCTCATCGGACTCAACCGGCCCCTCGAACTTGGCCAGGACTTCGGGGAACGCCTTGCGGATGCGGTGAGACAGATGCCATGCCGTCTTGTAGGTGATGTCCAGGTCCCGGTGCAACTTCATGCTGCTGGTGCCCTTCAAGCCCGTGGTGAGCAGGTAGATGGAGATGGCCCAAACACGGCATCCAAGTGGGCTACCCTGCATCACGGTTCCGTGCTTCACCGAGAAGTGCTTACGGCAGTCCTTACACCGCAGAGGCATGGGCTTACGGCTGGGAACTTCGGCAATGCGGAGGGACCCACAGAACGGACAGGCTGGGTTGCCCTTGGGCCAGCGCACCGAGGCAAACCAGGTCTCGGCGGCTGCATCATCGGGGAACATCTCCATCAGCTTGATTAGGCTGATGCCCTTGCGGTAGTGCTTTCCAGGAGCGTTGCTAGCCATTACTCACCTACGATTCAACGTAGTATTATTGTACACGGACTAGCCATAGAAATCAAGGATATCCTGTCAGTTTTGGCTAGTTTGGTGTATAATTCCCTTTGATATCCGGGTTGATTGCCTTGGCGACGATGCAGGCCCCTGCGGCCCCGCTTCCCCCACCCAGAGGCACGTAGATGTGGTCAACCTCGGGGAAGTCCTCGATGATCTCCAGGGTTTCGGTCCCGACTCCTGCGATCAGGAGAGGTTCGTTTACGGCGTGGACGTACCGGTAGCCCCTTTCGGCGGCCAAACGGGCGCACTCCTCCCGGCACTCGTCGAAGTTTTTGCCGTAGAAGACAATCTCCGCCCCTTGGTTCCGCATGGAGCGCACCTTCAGGGGGTTGGCTCCCTCGGGAAGGCAGATCACCGCTTTTGAGCCGAACAGCCGACAGGCATAGGCGATGGACTGGCCGTGGTTGCCCGAGGAAGCGGTGATCACCCCTCTTGCCCTCTCCTCTTCGCTCATATGGGCCAGCAGGTTCACGCCGCCCCGCACCTTGAAGGACCCCAGGGCTTGGTGGTTCTCATGCTTCAGGCGGACACTTGCTCCCAGGAGCTGGTCCAAGGCGGGATAGGAGTGGAGAGGAGTCCCGGGAACATAGGGGGATATGGTGTTCCTGGCTTCCAATACATCCTGGAGAGTAGGTCTGTTCAAGGCGCTCCTTACTTCGGTACATCCTCGGTTAAACCCGGTGGTTTCCAGGCTGACTGTGCTGTACAGCTTATGTTACGTCAATTGCTGATTCAACGGATGTCCACAGGATGTGCAAGACAAGCAAAGAGCCCGGCTACTTGATAGCCGGGCTCTTTAGCATTACCTGTTGCAGGCTGGGGCTGCTTAGTCTTCCTTGACGTTGATGGGAATGACCCCAGGGCCCCACCAGCGCTCCCACATGTCGTCCACCTTGCCCTGGACGAACTTCGTGTCTTCCTCGGTGAAGTGGGCAAAGCGCCCCTGGCGGGACAGGTATTCCTCGACGGGCCTGCGCTTCTTCATGCCCTTGGCGATGGCCTTGGAGGGACCGTTGAGGAACAGCTCGCCGTCCACGATCTCGTAGAGGACCCAGAGACCCGTCTCCACAGCCAGCATACCCAGCTCATGGGAGAACTTGGGATCGTAGTCCCAGCCCTTGGGGCAGGGGTCGATGCTGTGGATAAAGGTCGGGCCGCCGATGGTCAAGGCCCGGCGCAGCTTGTTGGTCATGTCCAGCCCGTAGGAGCCGCAGGAGGTGGCCAAGTACCGGCAATCCGGGTGGCCTGCCGCCAGCATGCCCACCATGTTCTTCTTCCAGCGGGTATTCATGATGCGATGCACCTTGCCCGGAGGGCTGAAGGTGGAGTTGGCGCCCCAGGGGGATGAGCCCGACACCTGGATGTCCGTGTTGGCGTAGGACTCGTTGTCATACAGAAGCACCAGGTGGTTGTACTCTGGGTGGGTCAGTGAAGCGGATATACCGGAGAGGCCCATGTCGATCCCGCCGCCGTCTCCGCAGAAAGAGATGACGTTGATGGGTTCGTCTTGAATCTTGCCCTTTCGCATCAAGGCCTTCAGGCCAGCCGCCGTACCGGTCGCTGCCGCACCAGAGGAACCAAGCTGGGTATGCATCCATGGCACCACCCAGGGACTGGTGTAGTAGGTCGTGTTGGCTACGTACATGCAGCCGGTGCTTCCCGTGACGATGGTGCGGTCCCCGGCGGCCTTCACCATCAGACGCATGGTCAAAGCCGATTCGCATCCCTGGCATGTCCTGTGTCCCGACGTGAACATCTCCTCGATGGGGATGTTCTTCACACCTCGTACCTGAGGGAGATCTACCATCTGGGTCATAACCTACCTCCTTACACCTATCCACTGTTTGTCGCGGTCTATTTTACCAGTTGCCAGGGCTTCGTACATCACGTCTTTCATTTCAACGACGTTCTGGCCCCGGACTTCCCGGCCTCCCAAGCCGGCGATGAAGCTGAGGACCAATGGCCTCTTTTCCGAGTCATACAGGGCTGCCCTGATGTCATTGTACAGCACCCCGCCAAAGTCGGGTGAGCCGAAGGAGTAGTCTCTATCGACCACTCCGATTGCCTTGAACCGGGAGAGGCATTCCTTGATCTCCTCGGTCGCGAAGGGGCGGAACCACTTTATGCGCACGAATCCTACTTTTATGCCCTGCTCCCGCATCTGCCGTACAGCCACGCGCACTGGGAGGGCCAGGGTGCCCATTCCCACGAAGACGACCTCTGCATCATCGGTCATATATTCTTCGAAGAAGGGACTGGGGGTCCCACGCCCGAAAATGTCCCTGAACTCTTCGTGAACCTCTTCGACCACCCCCTTTGCCCTGCGCATCCCGTCGTCCGTCTGCCTCCGTATCTCCATCAGCCAGTCCTCGTTGACCTGGGGCGCCACAGTGATGGGGTTGTCAGGGTGGAGTATCTTGTCTCCCCTGTCGTAGCGAGGAAGGAACTTGTCGACCAGGGACTTATCGGGCACGTTGGTCAGCACCTGGGAGTGGGTCAGGAAGGAACCGTCGGCGCTGATAGCGCACGGCAGGAACACCCTGGAATCCTCGGCGATACGCCATGCCATCAAGGCGGTATCAAATGCTTCCTGGGCGGTTGACACCCAGTTGAGCATCCATCCCAAGTCCCGGACAGCCAGGGCGTCGTTGTGCTCGGTGCCGAAGGCTCCCGGGTCGTCCAGGGCCCGGTTGCCGACCATTGCCACAACGGGAAGCCTCAGCCCGGCGGTCACCGCCAGGGCTTCGAAGGCGTAGAACCAGCCCACACCGCTGGAGCCGCAGAAGACCCGGGCGCCCACAGCCGAGGCGTGCTTGACGATCTCGAACTGAGAGTGTTCGCTTTCTGCAACTATGAACTCGCAGTCCATGTCACCGTCTGCCACAAGCCTGGAGACGTACTGCATCACGGTGTCGTAGGGACGGATGGGGTACGCCGTGATCACATCGACATCAGCCATTGAGCAGGCGATGGCGATGGCTTCGCTGCCGCTGATGAGCAGCTCTTGTTCCGACTTTTGGGCTGTCGTTGCCATTAGAGCCCCTCCACTCTGGTCTGGCTGTCGGTAGCGCTACCGACCTCCGCCTGGTACTGGCCGACATGATGGAAGCCGTGAGAGCGAGGACCCTGAGCCTTATGTTTCTCCACGATGTCAGTCATCCACTTGTTGTAGCCGTCCTTGCTCTCTTGCCAGGCTTCCCATTGGCTCTCGTTGCCTTCGAACTCTGCCTCGTTGACCATGGTTATGCAGTCGGGGACGGGGCAGACATCCTCGCAGACTCCGCAACCGCAGCAGGACTCCATGTTGGAGTCGTACAGCCCATCGGGGGTCACATCGAAACAGGAGTCGGGGCAGTGCAGCCAGCACAGGGTGCACTTGATGCACGTCTCGAAGTTAACCACCGGGCGCATGGTGCGGGTGCTCCACTTCTTGAAGTAGGGGTTTCGGACCGGCTCGTACCCGCCGTCACCACCACGGAAGCCTGTACCCTGTTCCACGTTGCGCACTACCAGGGCTTCTTCCATGGTTGTCCAGCCAGGCATATCGAAGCTGAAGGGCTCCTCGGGGTTGCCCTCGCCCGGCTCCACCACGCGGGTCTCCATTCGCTCGAATGACTTCCGAGCCGAGTCCACTTTCACAGGGTTGTTCCACTGCTCCAAGATCGCCTCTTCCACTGCCTCGAGGCTCACCATTTCGGGGCACACTTTGCAAATGGCTCCCAGCACGCGGACATCGGTGTGGTCGTCCTTGTAAACCCAGAGGCCGGAGAAGCTGGTGCTGCCCTGGACTACTCCGATGTTGTAAGGAACATCCTTGGTGTGGATATCGCTTACCAGTTCGCCCCTGCCCTGTACCGAGGTTACCAGGACAGTTCCGGTTTCCTTGGTAAGCTGGTTGATGGGCTGAAGGCCGTACCAACCCCAGGACTCCACTCCCTTGCAGAGGGTGTCGTCCACGGCGACGGTAACGTCCACGTTGTCCGCCTCGTACATCGCCAGGTTCTCTTCCAGCTCTTCCTGGGTGTCGGCCACCACGGCGAAGTACTTTGCGGGGATGCCGTTCCTCTCCGGGGAATCTCCATACCTTCCGAAGCCTATTCCAACTTTCCCTTCCTTCCGGGCTGCCAGGACGATGCCCCGGCAGATATTCCGGGCGAGGGTCTTTTGGAATATGCCCCTGTAGACCACCTCAAGCGACGTTTTGGCCATGGTTCCTCCTTACCATTGTTTCGCTATGTGCCGATCTGTTCCGTATCTACAGCAGCAGGTACTGGGACACTGCTTTCATTAGTCCGATGCAGAGCCCGCAAGCTCTTCCGCCGAGCCTCCGAGGACATATGCAGGCTCTACCTCGGTGATGTGGTGTTCCATGGCCGTCCTAGCCCCATCGGAGTTTCCCGAACTGACCATGTGCAGGATCTGGCGATGGGATGCCAAAGAGCGCTGGGGCCTTCCCGGCCTCTGCATTGCATGGTCCCTCGATTGGGCGAGAATATCGGACATGGTCGAGATCACCTTGACCAGCACCGGGTTTTGGGTCCCCTGGGCCAGCGCGAAATGGAAGGCGGTGTCGCCATCCACGCCAGTTCCGCCGTTGGTGATCTGAGTCTCCTGGTCTTCGATGGCTGCCAGCATGCGCTCCCAATCGTCGGCGGTGGAGCGTTCCGCCGCCAGTGAGGCGATATGGGGTTCCAGCAGGTGGCGTACCTCGAAGATGTCCTCCAGGTCTCGGTTGGCCTCGGTGAGGGTGGAAACGATGATGGAAGCCAGGGGTTCCAGGGACTCGGAGCTTACATAGGTCCCCGATCCCGGGCGGCTGACCACCATACCTTGAAGCTCCAGCGACCGCATAGCCTCGCGCAGGGAGCCTCGCCCCACCTGGAAGCGTTCGGCGAGCTCCCTCTCCGAGGGCAGGCGGTCTCCCGGCTTCAGCACACCATCTCGTATCAGGTCCCGTATCTGGCCTGCTATATCCTGGTGTATCTTCCGGCGCTGTATTACCTGGAAATCTTCCATCCACTCTCTCGTGGTCAGATGGTCTGGTGGTCTGACCAATTGAGGCTTCGGAAAAAGTATCACGCTTCGTTTTGTCTGTCAATACCCCGGAGAAACTCTCAAATCGAATCGAGGAAGCCTTGTCTAAGAGGAGAGGAGCGTTACCGACCGTGGTCAGTCTCTTGGAAGGACGCGGAGTTCAGGTTACAATGGGCCGACTACATCCATCCACGGGGGACCGGAAGCAACTACACATATGGACAACGAACCCGAAAAGGTTGAACTTGAGGACCAGGGAATCCGCATAACCTGGAAGGACGGCCACCGCAGTATCTACTCCCACCGGGTGCTTAGGCTGAAGTGCCCCTGTGCCCAGTGTGTGGACGAAATGACCCATGAGCTGCGCCTCGACCCGGATACCGTCCCCATGGATGTGCGGGCAGAAGACCACTTGACGGTCGGCAACTACGCCCTGCAGTTTCTGTGGAGCGACGTCCACTACACCGGCATCTACACCTACGAGTTCCTGCGATCCACCTGCACCTGCATGGAGTGTTTGGCCGCCAGGGACTAAATCGCGTCGCAATAGGGGTGCGAGACGATTAAGGGCTGCCGGGTGTTTCCGGCTTGGGAGTGGATGGCTTCGAGGGGCTCACCTGGGCCCCTGCCTTGAAGATGTGGCCGTACACCCCGTCCCTGAACCCGAACACCGAGAACTTGCGCTTGCCCGGCGAATCGCATTCGGGACATGCTGAGGGATCGTCCCTGCGGGCAAGGGGGCGGACCGACTCAAATACGTTCCCGCAGCTTGTGCACTCGTACTCGTAAACAGGCATAACTTCCTCTCGAAACTGGGATCAGATGGTCCCCGAACCTCTCAAGCTTTCGATCTGCGCAGCAGAGTACCCCAGGACCTGCCCCAACACCTCTTCGTTATGTTGACCCAATGTGGGCGCCGGCCCAAACTTCTCGTCGCCCAGCTTGACGGGATTCCCGGGCATGGCATACCTGCCGGCCGTTGGATGCTCAGCCTCCACCAGCATATTCCTGTGCAGTACCTGGGGGTCTTCGTAGGCTTCCTTGATGTTGTTGATCCGCGCGACTGGCAGCCTCTCGCCCAATAGGCCCATCCACTCATCGGCTGACTTGGCTGCGAACGCCGATTCCAAGATCTTCTTGAGTTGATCCCAGTTCTTCCTGCGCCCGTCGATTGTTGTAAACCGGGAGTCCGTAGGGAAGTCTGCACATTCCTCAAGTTCTTCAGCCAGAACGTTGGCCAGCTCTTCGTAGAACTTCTGGGTGGCACAGTGGATCTGTAGATACCGGCCATCCCTGGTCAGGAAAGCCCCGTTGGGTAGGTTAGCTGACTGCACAGACCCACCTGCCGTCGGGATTCTTCCGCTTCCCAGGTACATTTCAGCAAGATGCCCCTGGAAAGTCAGATGAACGTCCAGCAAGCTCAGGTCCAGCTCGCACCCTTCTCCGGTGCGCTCCCTGGCCAGGAGGGCGGCAAGGATTCCCACGCTGGCCCCATAGCTGGCGCCGATGTCCGCAACGGCGAAGCCCATCACTCCCGGCTCGCCGTCGAGCTCCCCCGTTACGCTCATTGCGCCGGCTATCGCCTGGGCCACCGAGTCGAAAACGGGCCTGTCCCTGTATGGCCCATCTTTCCCGAAACCCGATATGGAGCAGCAGATGATGGTGGGGTTTATCTTCTTCAAGGTGGCGTAGTCGACTCCCAGCCGGGCAGTTACGCCCGGGCGGAAGTTATCCAGCACCACATCTGAAATCCCGACCAGGTCGTAGAACACCTGGCGCCCCTCGTCCCGGCGCAGGTCGATAGTCATACCTTTCTTGCTGCGGTTGTAGATCATGTAGTACATGCTCTCGCCGCCGATGAAGGAAGCGCCCATGTTGCGGGCGGCCTCACCTACCTTGGGGGGTTCCACCTTGATAACCTCCGCCCCCAGGTCGGCCATCATTCTCGATGATGCCGGACCCGAGAGGGCTTGGGACAGGTCCAGCAGACGTATGCTGCCCAGGGGCGATTTCATCGGTGCGCTCCGGTTGCCCATGATTCAGGGAAGGCTATGTTCCCGCCAGGAAGCTGTCCAAGGTCTGGGCCAGCTCCACCGGGGTGTGATAACCGATATCGTGGGAGCTGTCCTTGATCCAGACCACACGACTATCCTTCAGGGCCGCTTGGGCAGCGTCCACCATCATCCGGCGGGATTGGGCCAGCTCGGGGCTTCCCGTGCCTGGCCTTCTCTCGGCGGCAAGGATGATGGTAGGACACTGGACAAGGCCAAACATGGTCGATGGAGGGTTGTTCCACATGGCTTCCATGACCTGGGCATGGTTGCTGGGTTCCAGGATATCCTGGATCGACCCGTCTGGCAGCTCCCGTACCATGGTCAGGACAATGCGCTCCAGTTCATCGCTCCAGCAGTCGGAGAGCTGCTCCTTCAGTATGTCCAGGAAGTCCTCCTTGACGGGAGGGACGTTGCGGGGTCTCAGCCGGTTCTTGAAGGACTCCCATGTCGCGTCCGGCCTCATGGACCAGTCCTGAAACCCTCCATCGATCAACGCCAGGGCCGCGATCCGGTCGGGGTGCTTGGCCGCGACGCTCAGAGCGACGTGCCCACCCCAGGAGTGCCCGCACAGGTTCACCTTCTCAAGGCCAAGCAGGTCCAGCGCCGAAACGATATCGCCGGCAAGGGTATCCCAGTCGTAGCCGGTGGACGGCTGGTCAGTCTTGCCGTGACCCCTCTGGTCGGGGGCGATGCACCTGTAGGAACCGCGCAGATGGGGAATAACCAGGTCATACCAGTGACAGGAGGATGCCAGGCCGTGGAGGGCGAGCAGGGGCAGGTTGCCCTTGTCTCCGTCGGAGGGCGGTCCCCAATCCAGGTAGTGCATCTGAATCTCCCTGGTCTGCATCCAGTTGTCTTGGGGGGCATTGGCTCCCATTCAGTAGCTCCTTCGAGAGTTCAAGTTACTGACTTGTCTACTGGATTATATGAGGTCTGTGAAGTGGGAAGGCAAAACACCATTGTCCACTATGGCTTTTCGCTTCTTGAAAAGCCACCGCCCCTCTTGGCGCACCAGGTGGTCTTCATACTCGCCGCAGGCATGGAACCGGGTGACTCCGTCATCGCCGGTGCGGTATATGACGAAATAGCTGTTTGCCGTGGCCTCATAATCGGACAGCGGGAAGATGGAGATGTTGGAAAGGGTGTGCAGGGTCTTACCCCTTCCGACCTGCCAGAACCCCATCAAGAATGTAACCCTCTCTTTTAGGGACTCTTTGCCGTCATCTTTGAAGAGATAGAGTCCGTTTTCCTGGTTGTTCTCGTAGGTTATGGCTGAGTAGCTTCCATCCTCGGTGAACAGGTCCAGCCATTCCCGGAACTGATGATGGTCAACCAGCCGGGCGCATTCGAACATCAGGGCGCGGATCTGCCCTTCGTGGTTTTCGTTTCCACCTGCCATCAGGGACTCCCCCGTGCATCCTCTATTCGAGGCCTCGCTAGAAGCAGGGACGAGGGTTTAGAGGGCATGCTCGCCCATGTAGCGGCGCCATGCGTGATAGAAGCTGCGCATGGAGTATTCGTCCCGCTTGTCCCCAACCTTGCCGGGCACCTGACCACGGGACATGTTGGACCAGGGGACCGCGCTGGCGCCGAAGCCCATCTGGCAGCGAACTACAGCTTCGTTATCGTCCCCGCTGACCTTGCCCGACGATGCCTGGCTGTCCAGGGTGCGCTCCAATCGCCACTCCCGGGCTGGTCCGGACTCGCCTTTAGTTCCCAGCGCCAGCAGTTCCACCACCGTGCGGTTGACAGCTTGAGGACGGAGCACCTGGATGATGTTCATCATCCCACCCGTCATGAACTGCAGGTCCATGTTTGGGAACACGGTGATGATACGGTGGTCTTGCTTGAAGTCGACGTCGAAGGGAGGCCTCTGCCAGAGGGGGTTATCGGAGATGTTGTTCTCCAGGCCCGACGTCTCCCGCATGGCCGCAACGATGCGCTGGGGGTCCCTCTGGGGAGGGAATCTCAGCATTCCATGTCCCTCATCCAGCCAGTAGTTGTTGCCCTGGACCTCGATGCCTCGATACCCCGTGCCCACGACGGGATGGGTGAACTCCGGGTGGTAGTTGTCGGCAAAGTTTTCGTGCCAGCTCTTCCAGTTGCCGTCGTAGGCCCACCGAACCCTTCCCAGGGACTCGGTCCCTTCCACCACCTCCCGGACGTAGGGTCCTACCTCCCCCATGTATGCTTCCAGAGGGTCTGCCTCATCGTTCAGGGATACGAATATCAGGCCCGCGAAGGTTTCCACCCGGATAGATGGAATGTCGTACACATCCCGATTGAACTCCTGACCGTATGCGTCGGGATATGGCACTCCGATGCAGCGTCCCTCCTGGTCGAAGGTCCAACCGTGGTACATGCATCTGAACGCTGCCCCGCAGTTGCCCTTGCGCCGGGTGGTCAAGGCGGCGCCGCGATGGGTGCACACATTGTAGAAGGCGTTGAGGGCGCCGTCCCTATTCTTGCACAGGATGATCGGCTGCTCCCCAATGGTGGCGCTCATGAAGTCCCCGGGCCCTTGAAGCTCGCTCTCGTGGGCGACGAACTGCCATGTGCGGGCGAAGACCTGGGTCATCTCGGTCTTGTAAATCTGGGGGTCCGTGTAAACGCGCCGGTCGATGACGCGGGACATATCCAGCCCTAGGTGAGGAAGTTGCTTTTCCGTCATTCGCCGGCTCCTGAAGGGACTGTTGCCGGGATCCCTGTGCCTCTTCCCAAGGTCGATGCCTGTAAGCTACCGGCTTGCGGGGGTCGGGACCCCGCTCTGGGAGGCGGGCACGGGTTTGTGACCCCACAGGCTGCCCGTTGTGTAGTGCTGGATGGTCCAGGTGGAATCATCCACCAAGCGACCTTCGCACCCGTACTCCACCCGGAAACCCGAGGGGCAGAGCATATAGAAGGAGACCATGTGGTCGTTTGTGTGGCGTCCCAGGCTGGTGGCTATGGGGACGCCATTCTCCTGGCACAGGTAGTAGGTTGCGCCCACATCATCCAGAGATTGGACCTCTACCATGAAGTGGGAGATCCTCGGCCCTTGAGTGCCTGCGGCTCTGCCGGCAAGGGCCAGGGAGTGATGCCTTGGGTTGCAGTGGAAGA
The DNA here is from genome assembly GCA_965116325.1 of Dehalococcoidia bacterium. Taxonomy (GTDB): domain Bacteria; phylum Chloroflexota; class Dehalococcoidia; order Lucifugimonadales; family JAGWBF01; genus JAGWBF01. Next base: position 300,263 of record OZ220675.1, read on the forward strand.
AGGACATCTTGAGCTGGCGGTCGGGGCGGTTGATCTCCACGAAGTCGCTGATCTTGAGTCCCAGGACATCGCGGTAGAAGGCTGTGCCTTTTGGAAGGTCGTTGACGTTTAGGACAACGTGTCCCAAACCCATGTTACCTGTGACGAACCCCTTGATGGGACGGCGGGATTGGAAGGCTGCGTCGGGCTGCACCAGGGCACCCTGAAAGACTTCGGTCCTGAGACCATCGGGGTCTTCGAAGGAGATCATGTCCATGACCTTCCGGGAGGCCAGCTCTTCACTGGTGCCGGATCGCACCGCCACACCGGCAGCCTTGAGATTGGAATGCACTTCGTCGAAGGCTGCCTTCGTGGGCGTCTGCCATCCCACGTAGGCCACATCGTCGGCGCCGTCGGGGTGAAGGATGAACCTGTGATGGTAGTCGTCCATGCGCAGGTACAAGCTGCCATCGTCGGAGCGCTCGGAAACGACCATTCCCAGGATGTCCGAGGCGTACTCCTCCCACTTGGTAAGGTCTGCGACCCCCAGTCCCAGGTAACCAAGCTGCGTTATGCTCATCGGATCATCCCCCTAGCTAGCTGACCCAGTATATTCACCCCATTTTGGCGGTGTCAACCGAAGGGCCACAAGGCTGGAGGCCCCGTAGCCCATGCTATACTCCCCTAGTGGTCAGGATGTGAACAGGCATCGTATTTCCAGCTTGCGAGATTCGGGAGGTCCCAATGTCCAGCATCTGGGTTGACCTGATGGGTGCGGAGGTCCACTACTACCAAGGCCGGTACAAGACCCGGGTGATTGAGGCCGGGAGCGGCGAGCCCCTGGTGCTGATTCACGGCGTGGGTGGCCACGCCGAGGCTTACAGCCGCAACATCATGCGCCTCTCGAAGCACTACCGTGTGATGGCCATCGATCTGCTGTGGCATGGCTACTCCCAGCGAGACGGGTTTGTCGCCGGCCAGCAGATGGAGCTCTTCTCTGACCAGGTCGTGGATTTGCTGGACCAGATCGGGGCTGAAAGGGGCCACGTGGAAGGTGAGTCCCTGGGTGGCTGGGTGGGCCTGACCATGGCTATGAACCATCCCGATCGGCTGGGTAAGCTCATACTCAACACCACCATCGGTGTAGCCTTCAAGGAGACCGCTCCCAGGGAGGACCGGGCCGGAGGGCGCAGCCTGTTGGCATCCAGGTCCATGGCCGCCATAGAAGATCCAACCAAGGAGACCATCCGTCAGCGTCTCGAATGGCTCATGGCATCGCCCGACCGGGTTACCGATGAGCTGGTTGAGACCAGGCTGAAGATATACAGCGACCCCGAAGCCAAGGAGTCCCTGGGGCGGGTGTTTGCCAACTCATTTGGTCAGGGCAAGTCATCCCGGCGCTTTTCCGAAGAGGAGCTGAGCAACATCAAGGCGCCGACCTTGGTGCTATGGTCCGAGAAAAACCCAGGCACCGGCCCGGATGTGGGGCGGTACCTGGCCACGCTGATACCTGGGGCGCAATGTTATGTAATGCAGGATGCAGCCCACTGGCCCCAGTGGGAACATCCCGAGGAACATGACAAGGTGGTGCTGGACTTCCTAAAGGGCAGCTAAAGCCCTGCCTAGTCGGCCAGGGCCGGCTCCAAGCTCCCTTCCGTTGAAGCCCCGACCCCGTTGGCCAGCAGGAACTGGTGCACCGCCTGGTTGAAGATCTCCGGCTGCTCGTAGTGGGTAGAGTGTCCCGAGTGGGGCACCTCCACCAGCGTTGACCCCGGTATCCTGCTGTGCATGCCCCGGATCACGTCGGGGGGAAACAGGACATCCTCCAGCCCAACGACGAACAGCAACGGTATGCCATATCCTGTCATGTCTTCAGGGCTGGGCCCCTGGGGGAATGCGCCGGGCAGGTTGCCCCGGTTGACCATGTTGAAGCTGTTTAGCTGGGTATACAGCTCGGTCATGGCGGGTTCACGGACTCGAAAGCCGTTGGACAGCACCCGGTCCAGCTGGGACAGGTTGCTGGTGTCCCTCCGCACCTCGTCCATGCGCGCTTCAAGTTCCGGGGGCAGGACCATCCCGCCCAGCGTGTCGCCGAGCACCAGCGCCCGCACTCTCTCCGGGTTCGTCTGGGTGAACAGCCCGCAGGTGGACCCGCCCATGGACTGGGCGACCAGCACCACCTGCTCAACGTCCAGGTGGTCAACCAGGGCCTTCATGTCTGCGGCAAAGGCGGCCCTTCCAGGTCCGTCTTCCCTGTCCCTGGAGTTTCCGAAACCCCGGTGGTCGAAGGTGACCACCCTGTACCATTGTGAGAAGTAGGAGACCTGCTGGAACCAGTTGGAGTGGTTGCCCCCTATGCCGTGGGCAAAGACCATGGTGGGGCCTTCTCCCTTTACTTCATAGTAGAGATCGAAGCCGTCAATGTTCACGGTTGCCATCAGCGTTCTCCTATCTTCGGGTAGGTGGGATTATATCGGCGGCCCTTTCCGGCTGTCAAAAGAGTCAGGACCGGCTTAAAGCCTTTCGGTTGACAGGGAATTGAAGGCGGTCGACAATGGGCCCGAAGTATCAGCAAGGTAGTGCTTATGGCAGACCTAACGGAAGAACAGATCAAGGCCCTGGGGGTAGCGGCAGGCGTCGACATTCCTGAAAAGGATCTGGCGGAAGTCTCCTACAGCCTCAACGCCTTGCTCGAAGCTTTGGACGAGATAGAAGTGCCGGGGCTGGAAGATGTGGAGCCCCTATCGGTGCGACCCCCCAGGGACCTCACGGAACTGCCCGGCTAGCGGGGCGGGGATAATCACCCTTCGTACTGGAACTCTATCCCCACGGGGCAGTGGTCAGACCCCATGACCTCGGGCAGTATGAAGGCGTTGCTGATGTTTCCCTTGAACCCTTCGTTGGCGAAGAAGTAGTCGATCCGCCACCCCACGTTCCGGTCTCTCGCCCTGGTGATCATGTCCCAGTAGGAGTAGTTGCCCGGCTGGTCGTTGAACATGCGGAAGGTGTCGACGTAGCCGTGGTCCAGGAACTTGTCCATCCACTCTCGCTCTTGAAGTAGAAATCCCGACGTGTTCACGTTTTCCTTGGGGCGGGCCAAGTCGATTTCCTTGTGAGCGGTATTCACATCCCCGCACACCACCACGTTCTTACCCTTGGCCTTCAGCCCTTCGGCGAACTCCAGGAAGGCATCATAGAAATCCATCTTATAGTCCAAGCGTTCCTGGGAAGAGCGTCCGTTGGGGAAGTAGATGTTCAGCAGCACAAAGTCGCCGTAGTCGGCGACGATGATGCGCCCCTCTTTGTCGTAGGCATCGTTCCCGAATCCGTAGCTGACGTCCTGGGGCGGTATCTTGGTGTAGAGACCCACCCCGCTGTAACCCTTCCGCTCGCCGCTGCAGTAGAAGACGTGGTAACCGGGGATGTCCGTGAGGGACTCCGGAAGCTGTTCAGCCCAGGCCTTGGTCTCCTGGATGCACATGATGTCCGGGGATTCAGCGGTCAACCACTCCATGAACCCCTTCTTCAGGACGGCCCTGACGCCGTTTACGTTCCACGATAGTGCCCGGACATGTTGCACCGCTATACCCCTTTCCTGAGCGCAGGCTCCGGCCATCTCGACCCTTTCGCCCCTTGGCGGCCAATCCCGCCCAGTCTAAGACATCTAACGCTCAGGGACAATTCCGGAGACATCCATAAGCAGGGTATGGGTTGTCGGCTCAGGCGCCGGGTTGGTTTGACCCTCGGTTAGGGCGGTGCTAAAATCTCGGCCACCACCGGACGCCCTGCATAGCGCAGACCCTCCTGATTTCTATTTGAAATGAGGGAACCTTGAAGCTCACAGCTCCAGCCCCTACCTTGGCCGACAGCATACTCCCAGCATGGAACCCCGACAGCAGGCTTGCCCGCTTGGCCCATGATGCGGTGCTGGTGCTGGCCTTCACCGGCCTAGTCATCTTCTGCGCCCAGATCATCATTCGTCTGCCCTGGACGACGGTCCCTATTACGGGGCAGACCTTTGCGGTGCTGGTCACCGGGGCCGCACTGGGACCCTGGCGCGGGGCATCATCCCTGACGCTTTACATGATCATCGGGATGGTCGGCGCCCCCGTCTTCGCCCCAGGCTTGAACCTGGAGGGACAAACGCTCCACTTTATCTTCCCCTGGGCGGGGAACTCCGGCCTCCCGTGGGACCTGTCCAGCGGCGGGTACATCGTGGGCTTCATCGGAGCAGCTTGGTTGGCTGGATTGCTAGCCCGCAAAGGCTATGACCGGGGACCATGGCTGCTGGCTGGCTTGGTAGCGGCCAACGTAGTCCTTTATGTGCCTGGTCTGCTTTGGCTGGGATACCTAATTGCCAGCGAGTGGATACATCCCCTGGCCAACCAGCCCCTGGGGGATCTGATCTCCGGTGGGACCACCCTGGAGAAGACGCTGGTCGGGGGACTTTATCCCTTTATCCTGGGAGACCTGATAAAACTGTACCTGGCTTCGCTGACCCTGCCGGCAGCCTGGGCTCTCGTCAAGCGCCGCCGGGACAGCGGACCGCCAACCGGCTAGGTCTGCCGCTTCTCCCGTTCCTGCTCGACAAGCACCCTGCGAAGCACCTTGCCTGAGGGGTTCTTGGGTATCTGGTCCAGGAACTCCACCTGCCGGACCTGCTTGAATCCAGCCACTTGCCCTGCCACCCACTCCATTATTTCCCCCGCTGACACAGCGCCGCTTGGAACCACGAAGGCCTTGGGCACCTCGCCGGCCTCGTCGTCGGGTACGCCGATAACGGCGGCGTCGGATACCGCCGGGTGCTCCAGGAGCAGTCCCTCCAGCTCCGCCGGCGCCACCTGGAAGCCCTTGTACTTGATTAGCTCCTTCTTTCGGTCCACGATGCTGACGTAACCCTCGTCGTCCATGCTGGCAATGTCCCCGGTGTAGAGCCAGCCGTCCCGCAGAGTATCGGCAGTAGCCTCGGGATTGTTCCAGTAGCCCTTCATGACCTGAGGCCCCTTGATGATCAGCTCGCCCAGCTCCCCCCTGGGCATCTCCCGATCTCCGGTTTCCAGGTCAACCACCTTTTCCTGGGTGTCGGGCAGCGGAGGTCCAACAGAGCCGGGTTTCTTCAGGTCGGGTTCCATGTAGTCCGCGTTGGTCGCCGGTGAGCTCTCCGTCAGCCCGTACCCCTGCACCGTCGCCACATCTATGGTGGACTCCAACTTGGTCTGCAGGTCCGCCGACATAGGGGCTGCGCCGACGAAACACAGGCGGAGGGCCGACAGGTCGTACTCCTTAACCTCTTCGTACTGGGTCAGCCCCAGCACCACCGGCGGCACTGTGTACAGCACCGACACCCGGTTCTCCGAGAGGAGATTCAGGAACTGCTCCATCTCGAAGCGTCCCATCATCACCTGGGTGGCGCCCAGGGCTACGGCGACGTTCATGATCACGTTCATGCCGTATATGTGGTATAGGGGCAAGTGCACCATCAGCACATCGTCCCGCTTGGGAGCGCCGATCTCCCTGCGTCCGATTAGCTGCTGGACGTTGCTGGTGAGGTTGGAGTGGGTCAGCATCACACCCTTGGGCAGGCCGGTGGTGCCGCTGGAGTAGGGCAGGACGACCACATCTTCATCAGGGTCGATTTCTACGGTAGGCGGCGCCCCCGAGGCTGTGTTGGTCAGGTCCTCGAAGTCTTGGGTAGCCTCGCCTGCGCCCCCGCCGATGACGATGATGTGTTGAAGTTCCGAGAGCCGGGGGAGCACAGGCTCCAGGACAGGGTAGAGGTGTTCCGACAGGATGATAGCCTTGGCGCCGCTGTCATTAAGCTGGAACTCCACTTCCCGCTCCCGGTAGGAAGGGTTCAGCGTGGTTACAACCGCCCCAATCCACGAGATGGCATAGAAAGAAGCCACGTACTCCCAGCAGTTGGGCGCGAAGATGGCCACCCGGTCTCCCTTGTCGATTCCCATGCCGGCCAGGGCCGATGCCAAGTTAGCTGTACGCTCCTTGAGCTGAGCGAAGGTTAGCTCAAGGTCTCCATCCACAATGGCTGTCTTCTCGCCATTTCGGGCGGCGGCGACCAGCAGGTATTCATGCAGGGGATGCCGTGAGTAGGGGGCCACCGAGGGTCTGGGGACTAGTCTGGCCTTTTCGCTGGTCATGGAGATGCGCTAACAGTTGGTCAGTCGTCGTTCTTCTTGACAGCATGGCCCCCGAACTGGTTGCGGAGGGCTGCCAGCACCTTGCCTCCCAGGGGCTGGTTTTGGCGAGAGCGGAAACGCTGCTGAAGGGACAGGGCGATCACCGGCGCCGGGATTGCCAACTCTACCGACTCTTCGACGGCCCACCTGCCTTCGCCGGAATCTTCCACGTAGGACTGGAGGTTGTGCAGGTCGGGGTCATCTTCCAAAGCCTTTGCAGCCAAATCCAGAAGCCATGAACGGACGACGCTGCCATACCGCCAAGTTTCGGCAATGCTGGCCAGGTCGAGATGGAACTCTGACTTTGCCGCCATCAACTCGAAACCCTCGGCGTAGGCTTGCATAAGGCCGTACTCCACGGCGTTGTGCACCATCTTCACAAAGTGGCCGGCGCCGCTGGGACCCACGTGGGCGTATCCCCGGTCCAGGCCAGGCGCCAGGGTCTGGAAGATCGGTTCGTTGCGTCGGAATGCCGCTTCCGGCCCGCCGATCATAAGGCAGTAGCCCTCGGCCAGCCCCCAGATGCCCCCGCTGGTGCCCACATCCAGGTAGTCAATGGAGCGCGCGGCCACCTGCGCGGCCCTTCGGATGCTGTCCTTGTAGTAGCTGTTTCCGCCTTCAAGAATGGTGTCCCCCGGAGATAGCAAAGGAAGAAGGGTTTCGATGGTACTTTCGGTGGGCTGACCGGCTGGTACCATCACCCACACGGACCGGGGCGTTGCAAGCTTATCTACCAATTCTTGGATCGATCCGGCGCCCGAAGCGCCATGGGATACTGCGCCGGCCACTGCTTCGTCGCTCCGGTCATGGGCAACCACGCTGTGGCCGCCATGGAGCAGCCTCTGTACCATGTTGCCGCCCATCCGTCCCAGCCCGATCATGCCCAGTTCCATAGATAACCCCCTCAGCCGGACCGCCGACCTAGATGACTCCGCGCCACGAAATCCTTTGGCTTCTACTTACCCAGGTTTCTGTTCTCTATATCCAGCACCTTGGACAACCGGCGAACGTGGCGTTCCTCCCCGCTGAACCGCGCCCCAAGGAAGGCCCTGATGACCTCCATGGCCAGCTCGATGCCGATTACCCTGGCCCCTATGCACAGGACGTTCACATCGTCGTGCTCCACGCCTTGGTGGGCTGAATACGTGTCGTGGCAGAGGCCCGCGCGCACTCCAGGGAACTTATTGGCGACAACCGAGGAGCCCACCCCGCTGCCGCAGATGACGACCCCTCGCTCAGCCTCCCCGGACGCAACTCGACGTGCGACCTCCGCAGTAAAGTCGGGATAGTCGTCAACGGCGTCGTACGTATGGGCGCCTACATCGGTCACTTTGCAGTCCAGCGACTCAAGCCAGGGGAGGAGCTCCTGCTTGAGATCGAACCCGGCGTGGTCTGCCCCAAGGGCTATCTGCCGGCTCATGCCGTGCCATCCAATAGCAGCTTCTCCACCGCCCCCACGACCCGGTCCGCAGTGAACCCCAGCTTTTCGTAGATGACCCCACCAGGGGCCGAGGCCCCGAAGTGGGGTATGCCGATTATGGTCCCCGACGGCCCGACGTAGCGCTCCCAACCGAGGGGGCTGGACGCTTCGATGGAAACCCGGGCGGTGATCTCCGGAGGCAGGACCGCATCCCTGTAGGAGGCCGGCTGGCTGTCGAAGAGCTCCCAGGAAGGCAGGGATACCACCCGGACCGGAGTCCCCTTCTCTTCCAGCAGCTTCCCCGCTTGCATGGCAATGTCCACCTCGGAGCCTGTGGCTATGAGCACAGCTTTGGCTTCAGTTGCCGACTCCCAAGCGACGTATCCGCCCTGGCTCACGTCGCCGTCTCCCTTGCGGCTGCGGTCGAGCACCGGCAGGTTCTGTCGGCTAAGGATGATGGCTGTAGGACCGTCCCGCCTCTGGAGAGCCGACTTCCACGCTTCGGCCGTTTCCAGGGCGTCGGCGGGCCTGATGACAACCAGGTTGGGGACACCCCGGAGACCTAGGAGCTGCTCTATGGGCTGGTGAGTGGGGCCGTCCTCTCCGAGACCGACGGAATCGTGAGTGAACACGAAGACCACCTGCTGGGACATCAACGCCGCCAATCGAATGGGCGGGCGCATATAGTCGGAGAAGATTAGGAAGGTGGCGGTGTATGGAATCAGCCCGCCGTGCAGGGCGATGCCGTTGGAGACAGCGCCCATTGCGTGCTCACGCACCCCGAAGTGCAGATTGTTCCCATGCTCCGTTGAGCCAAAGTGGCCCCGGTCGTTGAGAATCGTCTTGGTGGACGGGGCGAGATCAGCGGACCCCCCGATCAGGTTGCCGACGCGCTCTGCTATCACGTTCATGACCCGGCCCGATGCCTCCCGGGTTGCTACTGGCTTCTCCTGGGATGCGAACACATCCTCCAGCTCCGAGTCCCAACCCTCCGGCAGCCTGCCTTGGAGGGCATCCTCAAGCTGAGAAGCCAGGTCGGGGTGGGACTGACGGTAGGCCTCAAGACTGTCGGTCCACTGGCCTTCTCTCGAGCTGCCCCCCTCCAGGGCTTGGCGGAAGTGGGCCAGTGCTTCGGGTGGGACCTCGAAGGGCCGGGTTGAGGTCCAGGCCAGGGCCTCCTTGGCCAGCTGGGCTTCATCTGCTCCCAATGGTTCGCCGTGCACTGCGGCGGTGCCCGCCTTGTTGGGGCTTCCGTAGCCGATGGTGGTCCGGCAGATAATCAGGCTGGGTTTCCCGTTTTCCCCCCTGGCTTCCCCGATTGCCGACTCCACCGCAGCAATGTCCATGCCATCCACAGGCCCCACAACGTGCCAGCCGTAGGCGCGGAACCTCTGTCCCACATCCTCAGTGAAGGACAGGTCCGTGTGCCCCTCGATGGACACGTGATTGTCGTCGTACAGGTACACGAGCTTGCCCAAGCCCAGGTGCCCGGCAAGGGATGCTGCCTCCGCTGAGATGCCTTCCATTAGGTCGCCGTCGGACACAATGGCGTAGGTATGGTGATCGATGATCTCGTGGCCGGGACGGTTGAAGGTGCTGGACAGCCACCTCTCGGCGATAGCCATGCCAACGCCATTGGCGAATCCCTGGCCCAGGGGGCCGGTGGTCGCTTCCACGCCCGGGGTCAGCCCATGCTCAGGGTGGCCGGGGGTCTTGCTGCCCCACTGCCTGAAGGACATCACCTCTTCCAGGGGCAGGTCGTAGCCTGTCAGGTACAGAAGCGAATAGAGTAGGGCGGAGGCGTGGCCGGCCGAGAGGATGAACCGGTCCCGGTCGGGCCATGCCGGGTTCTTGGGGTTGTGCTTCAGGAAACGGTCCCACAGCACGTAGGCCATGGGTGCAGCTCCCATAGGTGCACCGGGGTGTCCCGACCTGGCCTTTTCGACAGTGTCAACCGAAAGGAACCGCAGGGCGTTGATGCAAAGATCGTCAAGGGAGTTGGAGTTCACTTAGCTCTCCAGTTCGGTTGAGGGAGATTACCGGCACGGGGACGTGGGCTACTGGCCGTGGCACCTCTTGTATTTCTTTCCGCTGCCGCAGGGACACTTGGAGTTGCGCCCTATCTTTCCATGCTTCCGGACCAGATTCTTCTTTTCCGTACAGTCAGCGCAGGTACAGGCGGGTGGATGTTCAGCGTACCAGCCGGCTCTAACCATGCCCCCTCCCCCTACTTCACTCCGTCAATCGTATTCGAAACGAGAATATTTTTCCAGCCCGACCACATGTTGCACATAGCCCTTCCACTTCTCCGCCCGCGCTGATCTTGGAACCGGTCGGCAAGACCTGCCATGCAACATTTGTTATGATAGCTACCACCAACACCGAAACCATTCCGAGAACAGCCCTTCCTTGGTGAAGTGAGGAGGAAGATGTACCAGGTCACATTTGAAAAGACCACTTTGTCCAACGGGCTTGACGTTATCCTGCACGAAGACCATACCCTGCCCCTGGTGAGCGTCAACATCTGGTATCACGTCGGATCCAAGGACGAGGAACCTGGAAAGACGGGCTATGCCCATCTGTTCGAGCACCTTATGTTCGAAGGCTCCAAGAACCACAACTCCAGCTTCTTCGAGCCGCTGACCGAGGTTGGAGCGGCCCTCAACGGCTCCACGAGCGTGGACCGCACGAATTACTGGGAAAACGTGCCATCCAACTACCTGGAACTAGCCCTGTGGTTGGAATCGGACCGGATGGGCTATCTCCTGGATGCCCTGGACCAGCCGCGATTCGACGTGCAGCGAGATGTCGTTAAGAACGAACGGCGCCAGAGCTACGAAAACCGGCCCTACGGCATGGCCGGCCTCCGTATTCAGGAAGCCCTGTATCCGGCGCCTCACCCCTACCACTGGCCCACCATCGGGTACCACGAGGACTTGGATGTGGCCAAGCTGGAAGATGCCCATTCCTTTTTCAGGCAGTACTACACCCCCTCCAACGCCAGTCTGACCATTGCCGGCGACTTCGATCCCAAGCACGCCATGGAGCTTGTGAAGAGGTATTTCGAAGACATCCCGCCGGGCGAAGGGCTCCGGCGCATCAACCGAACCGACTCGTCCCTGCAGGGAAGGGTCGAGCTCACCCTGTATGATCGGGTGCTTGTGCCTCGAATCTTCCTGGCATGGCCCACCGTCCCCAAGTTCCACCAGGATGAAGCCCCGCTGGCCATCCTGGCGGACATCCTCGGCAACGGCAAGACCTCCCGCCTGTACCGCAGCCTCGTTTACACCAAACAGGCCGCTCAAAGGGTGGCGGCCCATCATGACGACCAGGAGATCGCCGGGGATTTCAGCATCGACGTCACCGCCTCCGAGGGCCGGTCCTGTGCCAAGATCGAGGAGATAGTGCAGCAGGAGCTGGGAAAGGCATGCACCCAGCTTCCTACATCCGAGGAGCTTGCCCGCTCCAAGAACCGGGTCGAGTGGCACCACACCAGGCAGATGGCCAGCATCGGGGGGTTCGGCGGCCGTGCCAATCGGCTGAACTCCTTCAACGTGATGGCAGGTGACCCGGACCGCATCAATCGCGACATGGAGCGCTACCTGTCGGTGGAAGCCGAGGACGTCATGCGGGTGGCCAACACCTACCTGGGGGATGACCAGGTCAGGCTAACGGTCATGCCCGAACCCCAGCACAGCTCCGGCTACTCCCCTGTGGACCGCACCGTCAAGCCCGACCCTGCTCCCCAGCCCCGGTTCGAGCCGCCGGTACCTGAGCGCCACAAGCTGACCAACGAGATGAATCTGCTGGTGGTCCGTAAGCCGGAGATTCCCATGGTTGCCCTGGGGGTCGTCCTGGGCACCGGGTCTGCCAACGACCCGACCGGTCTTCCCGGCCTGGCATCCATTACTTCAACCCTGCTCCAGGAAGGGACAACCTTGCGCTCCAGCGAAGACATCGCAAACGAGTTCGAGTTCTTCGGCAGCCAGCTGTCCATATCCACGGGGAAAGAGCACACTATGATCGGCGCCGAATGCCTGGCTAGGGAGCTGCCAAGGGCTATGGAGCTGATCGCTGACGTCCTGCTTAATCCCACCTTTCCCGACGGGGAAGTGGAACGGGTGCGGAACGAACGACTGACGACGGTACGACGCCTGAAGGACGACCCGACCGCTATGGCCGACCTGCTGGTTCCTGCCCTCATGTACGGCAGAGATAGCGCGCTCGGCCATCCTGCCGTGGGCTTGGCCGATACCTTCGAGACCATCGGGCGGGACCATGTGGCGGGACACTACGCATCGTCCTTCTCTCCCGATATCGCCACGCTGATCGTCGTGGGCGATACGACGCCCGAGGAGGCGCTGGCCCTTGCTGAGGAGCGCTTTGGGCACTGGCGAGGCGCCGGCTCGGCGGGGTCTTCCAGAACACAACACTCAAATGGCAACGGCCGCCCCAGCCTTTACATGCTGGACAAGCCCGGCGCTGCCCAGTCGGTTATCAGGGTTGGTTACTTCACCACCCAGCGTCGCCACCCCGACTACTACGCCTACGCTCTCTTCAATCACCTCTTCGGCGGGCAGTTCACCGCCCGGCTGAACAAGAACCTCAGGCAGGACAAGGGCTACAGCTACGGATACCGCTCCTGGTTCGAGTGGCACCGGGACTCATCCCTCTTCCTGGCGGGCGGGGCGGTGCAGAGCGAGGTGACCGCAGAGGCCCTCAAGGAGACCATCAAGGAGCTCGACGAGGTCAAGGGCACCCGGCCCGTCAGCCAGGAAGAACACCGGATTGCCCAGGAAGGCCTTCTGCGCCAGTACCCCTCAGCCTTCGAGTCCTGCGGGCAGATAATGCAGCAGCTGGCCCAGATAACCTGGTACGACTTGCCTGACGACTACTGCAGGCATTTCAGCTACAACCTGAGCGCCGTAACCCTCGAGGATGTGAACCGGGTCGCGGCAGAACAGATGGGGAAGGAACCGACGATAGTCGTCGTGGGTGACAAGGCTGTCGTGGGAGATGGTCTTTCCGGCTTTGGCCGGGATGTACAGATGGTGGACCATGAAGCCCGGGAGATTTAGCCCGGAAACGGAAACATCGTTAAGGAGGGTCTAGCGATGGGTGGCGCAGATTCGGTTATGTGGTCCCTCGAGCGCAACTGGGATATGGTCGGTGCCGCGCTGGAAGGCCTGGATGAGGAGACCGTAGCCAGGCAGCCCGCCGACGGCTGCAACTCCATCGCCTGGACCCTGTGGCACATGAACCGGGTTGTGGACATGTTCATCCAGTCCAGGCTGCAGGGCAGGGAGCTGCTGTGGACCAGCGAGGGGTGGGCCGAGAAGTACGACATGGAAGCAGACGCCAAGGTGCTGGGCTATTCAGCGGAGGAGCTGGCGGACTGGAAAGCGCCGTCCCTGGAGGTCCAGAAGGGCTACTTCGAGGCTGTGAAAGCGTCGGCAAGAGAGTACATCCGGGCGGTCACCAAGGACGACCTGGACACCAAGGTGACCTTCCCGCCATCAGCCCAGACCAGGGAGCATACCATCGCCACCGCCCTGGGGCAGATGGTTTGGGACAATGTTGCCCACGGAGGCCAGATCGCCTACCTGCGGGGGATGTTCAAGGGCCTGGGCTGGCACCGGTAGCGTCCATCGCCGATGGATTCCGGCTCGGAGGCCGGATTAGGCGTAGGGGCGAGGTTAGCAAGGTGGTTGAGCAATTTTAAATGCAACTAGCTTGCGAAGTATTGACAGGTCCTATTCCTCCCACTTGTCATTCCGGCCCCCGAGCCGGAATCTATTTGCCACCGCCATCATAACCTTCAATCCCGCAAACCTCCTCATATAGTTCCGCCCAAGCGGGGTTTTTCTCCTCAATCAACGCTTCTTTCCAGGCTCGCCTCCACCACTTCAGCACTTTCTCCCTGGCGAGCGCCGACTCCATCGTTTCATGTAACTCGTACCAGACCAGCCGGTGTATACCATACCGTTGAGTGAATCCATCTGCCAGGTCGTTCTTATGCTGCCACACTCGCTGCACAATGTCGGATGTGACGCCGACGTACAGGGTGCCATTACGCTTGTTGGCGAGGATGTAAACGCAGGGAAGTTTCATATGTACTTGGGGCGATTACACAAAACCACAGAGTGCCCCTAATCTTGCCGATGGATTCCGGCTCGGAGGCCGAAATGACGAAAGAGTCGTGGGGAGAGGAGGCTCCCTAACTCACCCGACTACTCCCTGGACACAGCAAGAACGGCAGCATCTACCGAGGCCCCGACAACGTGGTTGTAGCCGTCGACGATTAGCTGGCATATCACGTTCAGCTCACCCATGTCCCGCGGCGTGTACAGCAGCATGAAGCCCTGGAACCCGGGCCTCGTCCCGGCGGCCGGGTGAAACAAGGCCCAGCCAGCATCCACCGCCTCCTGACCTCTTACAGGGTCCATCGCCATGTGCAGGCTGCCGTCAGGATGGATGTGCCCCAGCTCCCTCTCCTTGGGGAGCAGCTCCGGGTGGGCAACGTCGATGGCCGGGTCCACCCACAGCGCCCGGGACCCCTCCACCGGCGAGATTACCGTGAGCTGGTTCTCTATCGATGGCAAAGAGTAGACCCTTCGAAACAGCTCGTTGTTCACAACCTCCACCGCATCGACCCCGATCTGGAGTTGGGGCATCCCCTCGGTAATCGTGGGTGCTTCTCCCACCCTTTGTGGCAGCTTAGCGTAGGTCACGGGTCACACTCCCTTGCTTGGCGCGCTTGAGACTGCCTAGCGCCGGCAGCCTCCACCATAGCCTCGTTATGGACTGGGTAAATGCTATATGCCATAATAGCCCGGATTCGGGCGCTTCACAAAGCTATGCCCTTCCCAACTGACTGGCCCAAATCCGAGGCAGCAAACAGGACCAACACACGAGCCGGAGGCACTTTATATGGACGTCAATGGCGCCGTAGCGCGGATCCTCAAGACCGAGGGGGTTGAATGGGTCTCCTGCTTTCCCTCCAACATGCTCATCGAATCCGTGGCCCAGGAAGGAATCCGCACCATCATGTTCCGCCAGGAGCGGGGCGCCATCATGGCGGCCGACGGCTACAGCCGTCAGAACGACCGGCAAAAGTTCGGTGTGATCATCACCCAGGGAGGTCCCGGATCCGAGAACTCCATGGGGGGCATCGCCCAGACCTTCAGCGATAACGTGCCTATCCTGTACTTTGCCGGCGGCCCTGCCCTGGGCCAGTACGCCGTCCGCCCCAACTTCTCCCCGGCGCGCACCTACCAGTCGGTGTCCCGCCATGCCGAAGTCATCACCCATCCTAGCCAGGTCTCGGCCACCATGCGCCGGGCCTTTCACGCCCTCCGCAATGGCAGGCCTGGCCCGGTTATCGTGGAAATCCCGGCTGACGTGGGTGGTCAGGAAGTCCCTGAAGGCTCGCTGGACTACCACTCCCCGAAGAGGTCCATTCAATCACCCTCCACCGGGGATATGGCCGATGCGGTGGACCTGCTCCTCAACGCCAAGAAGCCGGTCATCTGGTCGGGGATGGGTACCCTCTTCTCCGAAGCCACCGACGAGCTGCGGGAGTTCGCCGAGCTGACCGAAATCCCGGTGTACTGCACCATGCCCGGCAAGTCCTCCTTCGATGAGAGCCATCCCCTGGCCCTTGGAGCGGGCAGTGGTGCAACCACCTTGCCCGCCAGGCGCTGGCTCCAGGAGTCCGACGTGCTCTTTGCAGTCGGCTCCAGCATGACCAGGACCAGCTATGGCCAGCCCATCCCCGACGGCAAGGTGCTCATCCAGAATGTGGAGAGTATCGAGGACATCAACAAGGACTACTCCATCGATGTTGGCCTGCCCGGGGATGCCAGGGCTACCCTCCAGGGCATGATCGAGGCGGTCAAGGCCAAGCTAGGCCCCAACGGGCGCAAGGGCGGGACCAACACTGCTGCCCAGATCGCCGAGCTGAGAGCCGAGTGGCTGGCCCAGTGGAATC
Source organism: Dehalococcoidia bacterium (assembly GCA_965116325.1). Taxonomy (GTDB): domain Bacteria; phylum Chloroflexota; class Dehalococcoidia; order Lucifugimonadales; family JAGWBF01; genus JAGWBF01. The sequence continues at coordinate 315,846 of OZ220675.1, forward strand.
CCCTGCTGGAGTCCGACGAGGTGCCCATCAACACCTATCGTGTCATCGGCGAGCTGGAGCGCAACCTTGACAAGTCGAAGAGCATCGTGACCCATGATGCCGGCGCTCCCCGCGACACCATCATGCCCTTCTACAGGGCGACCTCACCCCACTGTTATGTCGGCTGGGGCAAGACCACCCACCTTGGGTACGGCATCCCCCTCATGATCGGCTCCAAGCTGGCAAAGCCCGACAAGTTCTGCCTGAACTTTATGGGCGACGGCGCCTTCGGCATGTCGGGCCTCGACATCGAGACCTCGGTTAGGGCCGGCGCTCCCATCACCACCATCGTGCTGAACAACGGCGGGATGGCCACCTACCCCGGCGGCTATCCCATCTCCCGGGAACTGTTCGGGACCACCACCATGACCGGCAACTACGCCATGATTGCCGAGGGCCTCGGCGCCGTGGGAATCGTCGTGACCCAGCCTAGTGAGATCGCCCCGGCCCTGAGGCGCGCTCAAGCCCTCAATGCCGAGGGTAAGGGCGTACTCATAGACGTGCACTCCAATCTGGAAGGGCGACGTTCCAGCTTCTAAAAGCCCGGTATTCGCTAACGCAAAATACTCTAGCCAGGAGAAGAAAAGATGACCTCACAAGCCCAGGGAAACGCCGATCTGGTAATCCACAACGCCGATTTCGTGATCACCGTTGATAAGGACCGCCGGATCATTCAAAACGGCTCCGTGGTGATAAAGGGGAACAGCATCAGCCGGGTGGTCAAGGCAAACGACGTCACCCAGGAAGAGCTGGCCGGAAGGGTGATCGACGCCAGTGGCAAGATCGTCACTCCGGGCTTCATCGACACCCACATCCACACCACCAAGCAGTTCAACCGGGGCTTGGCCGATGATGTGGAGCTGAGGGACCATCTCCTGGCGAGGAACTTCCCCTTCGAAGCCGCTCTGGACGAGGAGGATGCCTACTGGAGCTCCATCGCCTGCACCACCGAGATGATCCGATCGGGTACCACCTGTTTCATCGACGCCGGAAACCAGTTCCCCGACTGCTCAGCTAGGGCTATCGAGGAGACGGGCATCCGGGGAATCATCGCCCGCACGGCCTCGGACCTGGGAGGCAGCGTCCAGGGCCACCTGCCCGCTCAGCTGGTCACCGACTCCACTGAGGAGATGCTGACCTTGTCCACCCAGACCGTCGAACGCTGGAACGGCAAGGCCGACGGTCGCATCCGCGCCTGGTTCCAGGTGCGCATCACCTACCTGGGCTCCGACACCCTCTGCCAGGAGATGAAGCGCCTGGCCGACCAGCACAAGACTGGTATGGAGTCCCACTGCAGCTCATCCCTGGAGAACCGCAGCACAGCTTACCGGACCTTCGGAATGACCGAGCTGCGGCGCCTGGACAAGCTGGGCGTCCTGGGTCCCAACTTCATGGGGATTCACATGGGTTGGGTCGAAGAAGGGGATATGTACCTGCTGCCCAAATACGATGTGAAGATCGCCCACTGCCCCGCCTCCAGCATGCACGCCGCCATGGGGTGCGACCTCAACGGCAAGATTCCCATGATGATGTCCATGGGTGTGACAGTCGGGCTGGGTTCCGACGCGGCACCGTCCAACAACTCCCTGGACATGATCCGCAACATGTACTGCGCGGGCATCCACAAGGAGATTCACCAGGACGCCCGCCTCATACCGGCGGAGAAGGCCCTGGAGATGGGCACCATTGACGGCGCCAGGGTTGCCCAGTGGGATGACGAGATCGGCTCCCTGGAAGCGGGCAAGAAGGCCGACCTGGTGCTGGTCAACGCCAACCAGGTGGAGATGCAGCCCATGTACAATCCCGTCTCCAACCTGATCTATAGCTGCCACGCCGGGCACGTGGACACCACGATCGTGGATGGCAAGGTGCTCATGGAAGGCCGGCGGGTGCTGACCGTCAATGAGGACAAGCTGCTGGAGGAAACCCGCAGGCGCGGCGACCAGATCACCACGCGTGCAGGCTTGGACCATGTCCGCCACTCCAGCTGGCCGCTGATCTAGAGGAGCATAAATTCATTAGCCCGGATGCCCGGGAGTTACAGCAATGCCTTATTCGCGTTTTGTGTCAGGCCTCGCCTCGGAACAAGTACAGGCTCTTCGAGAAAAGCTACATAGTATCCAGTCTGGGAATTGCTACATATGCCGAAGACCCATTGATCTCCAGCTACACGAAGGGTCCTTGGATCTTGACCACATCGAGCCTCTGGCAGTGGGAGGCCGGGACACAGAAAATAATCTTGCAATCACCCATTCCAACTGTAACAGAAGCAAAGGGGCATCTGACCTTAGGGTGGCAAGATGCCTAGCAGAGCTTCTGTCTCTAGAGGAAGCGGCCAAAGAACGAGGAGACCGAGGAGCCAACCTTGGCGATGTCCTCAGCAAGTATGGCGGTGCCCAAGCTCCGCTTCCGCTAAAACTGGAAGATTCCTTCGTGGAGTTCTCTTTTCCTCGCGCTGGGGACAATGGTATCCATACGTCACCACTCTACAATGACAAGCTGAGCGGTCTAGACTATTTTTTGCCCTAGTTCCTTTGCAATACGTCCATCATGATGACGTGATTAACCCTCGATCCATAGGAACAAATGTGAGGGGCCTCATTGAAGAATTTCTTAAGGAACGCCCTCAGCTGCATGTCGGTCTCGCTTGGTGGACTCCAGACGATGAAAATGAGGAGGGTGGAATCCTTAAGCTGTTTGATGGGCAACACAAAGCCGCTGCCCAAATTCTTCTCGGAGCAACAGAACTCCCTGTGAGGGTGTTTGTAAGTCCGTCCGTTAATGTGTTGATTCAGGCAAATACAAACGCGGGCAGCACCCTGAGACAAGTCGCGTTCGACAAAGCAGTTATGCGCCACTTAGGTAGTACGTTATATGGCGATAGGCTAAGACGATACCAAGGCATGCATGAGCTGTTGGACGATGACTTCTCCTTTAGCGAGCAGGATCTTGTCCTTCACTTCAAGGGTGAACGGCGCCAGATGCAGAGGTTCATTATTGATGCTCAGAGAAACGCGATCGTAAGGGATGGCGAAAACCGCCTGCTTGAGTTCATCGAGTGGTCTGGAAAGGGAACTGATCGTCCGATGGCTTACTCGACCGTTGATTCAGCATTCTTCCAATTGTTATGCCAACATCCCTTGAATTCACCAATAGACCAGGGCACCGAGCGAGGGCTCGAACGACAACAAATGACCCGACTGATGAATGCGTTTGCCGATACCTTCTTTGTGGGGAAGTGGGACTTTGATATCGGCGGCAGACGGCTCGAAAACAAAATCCAAAACGGAGATTTGTTCCCGCCTGAACATCTGCGTGCGTGGAGAATCTCACGAGAGGAAGTAGCAGTAATCGTTCTTCGTTGGGTAAAGAGGGTGATTGACAACTACTATGCGGTAACCGGGAAGCTAGTTGAACCAGAGCGATTGTTGCTTGAAGAGTTTCCAGACTTGCTTTGGGACAACATTGAGCGGTTCTTGAGAAGGCTATCCGAACTTCCGTGCTGGACCAATCCTGAACTGAGCTCATCGGTGTTCGGGCCTAAACAGAACCAGGACTACTGGAGGTCCGTCTTCGGGACAGGAAAGTCCCCTAGCGGAACCGTCATTCTCCCACGCGGGATTGATCTACACGAAATGATTTCGCCCGTTTAGATTCCAAGCAAGTGTAAACGTCTTGGCGTCTGGCCGATATACGTGAGCAAGTAGTTCACTAACTTCAAGTTCGTAATTCCAGCGATACTCCTACGCCTCCCATTCCCCTGCCTACGTCAACGGGGCTACGCTGAAGACGACGCTGAAGGGCCAGCAGTAGATGATGACGCTGTTGTATTCGGCTGGGTCCACGTCGGCTGGGATGGGATAGTTCTGGTTCCCGCGGTTGCCTTTTAGCTTGTCCAGCAATATGTACCCGTCATCCCTGGCCTCGTGCCGGTCCATGGGGTCGGGATGGCGTGAGAGAAGCACCCGCAGGTCCGGACCGTTGGTGACGCTGAAGTCTTCCAGCCTGAGCAGGTGGGAGCCCTCGGGCCCTCGATAGATGGTGGCTGTGCCGCTTCCCCGGTGGAAGGCGTCGGCATCCCTGAAATTGCCCGACTTGAGAGCCGTCGCTTGCGAGTCTGCGTCGTCGCCGGACATCATCGCCGGCATGGCCTCTTCCGCCTCGGAAACGATCTCAGCCATGCCCGACATTACCATCTCCACATCTTCCATGCTCATGCCGGCAGGCACCTCTGCCGCAAAGGCAAAGGGGAACTCTTCCTCGACCGTCTTGTTTATGAAGAGAGGCGAGCCAAGGTCATAGCTTATGAAGCCGAATAGGACCAGCAGGGGGACACCGATGATCGTTACGGCCACCCGGTGGCGCATCACAAAGGCCCGCAGCACCAAGTGCCATCCCTTCTTGTAGGCGAAGGCGCCCGCGCCTGCCAGCACAACGACGATGCCCGCGATTATGGGCCACCTGTAGGGAAATAGGTCCGCCGCCAGTCTTTCTATGTCCCCAAAGAACTCAGCCATTTGAGCCTCCATTTATGTCAAGACGACAGGATTCTTGTCTCACAGTTCCATCGCCAAGTGAATGATAACCCAACGGGCTGGAGTGGTCGATAATTGGGACCAATCGTCTACCATCTCCATTTGCGCAAAGCCTAGCGAGGGCTTATTATTGGGCAGGAATATAAACTCTACCCCACTTGCGGATGCCTTAACCAGGAGGAATCTCGGATGTTCAAGCCCGTTCAGTTCCCGGAGCCCGTGGAGTCGATGGTCCGCTTTGTCGAGGAGACCGATCCTTCGGAGATCATAGAAGCTACCTTGGAGAAGCTCCGGGGTGGGACGCCGGCTATCGACCTATTGCGAGCGGCCGGCTTGGCGGTGGTGCGCTCCACCGACCTGCCCCCCAACCACCACGGCGGGCCTGTGCATCCGGTTAGCGGCATCGTTGGTACCTATAACATCTATCGCCGCCTCGACGGCGAGAGCGCTTACGTGCCGATTGTCCAGCACGTCACCCTTTGCAACAATCACGTGCACTCAGCCCAGATGGGTCCCTACATCATGCCCGAGATGGAGCCGCTGGAGAGTCACGGAGAGAAGATCGGCTCATATCACATGGGCGAGTCTGCGGAGCTGGGCTTCCGCAGCACAGCCCGGGAAGGCGATGCTATTGGCCTGACCGAGGAGGCCTTCCACAAGAGCCTGGAGGCCAGGTCGCCCTCCATTGCCCAGCAGTACTACGTGTGGCTCCTGAACAACGTATCCCACGGGCAGGCGCTGGACATCCTCTTGCCCTCGGCTATCTCCCGCAACGCCATGGATGACCACTACTTCGTGTACCCGGTGTTCACCTTCCGCACCCTCGACCTAGTCGGCTGGGAGTGGGCACCCTACTTCTTGAGGCCTGTGGTGCGCTTCCTGGCCCGCCATCCCTACAGCATCGAAGTGGAGAGACCTCTGCCCTTCAGCGCCATGGAAGAGATGGTGGACAAGTACGGACTGGATGACCGGGCGCTGCCCGTGGTCACCTCCTCCCGGGAGACGGAGATGATTGGCGCTCTGGCAGACCAGATAGGGCGCTCCAACAACTACTACGACACGCCAGGGATGATCGCCCAAGCCCTGGCCGACGGCATGTCCCTGGAGGGGGCTGGGGAAGCGCTGGCCTTCGGGGGCTCCAAGGCGTTCCTCCGGACCATCTACGGGAACCCCATGGATGCCCACATCCACACCGGCTCGACCAACAGGCGCTACCTGCTGGGCCAGGAGGATGTGAGCCAGAGAAACAAGGTGCTGGCCTTGATGTCCGGCATAACCGGACCTGAGTGCGTGCTCGGAGTGAAGCTGGTGGACGAAGAGGTGGAGAACGCCTCCGACCGCATTCCCAACCCCACTCAGGAAAGCCTGCTTGAGGCCGTAGCTGAAAGCATAGAATCCCTCCCGGCCTCGGACTGGTCCAACCCCAATTTCAACAGCATGACCGCTCCCAGGGAGATCACCCGCACCATAGGTCTCGCCCGCCAGTACGCTGAGAAGCGGTACGACCCCCTTGCCTTCTTCAACCGTATGGCTGAACTGGTGTGCCGGGACGACTTCACCGAGCTCCACAGCATCAAGCACAACCAAGCCCTGTTCGAGGAGTTCTACGCGACCCGCGAGCCCTACCGGTGGGAGCACCTGGTGGCGGCCGCCAAGTCGGCAGCCATCATATATACGGGCAGGGAACAGAGCATCTACGATCGGACCAAGGTGCTGCTGAACGTGTAGCCGAAGGTCGGCTAGCTGGGATCGATATCCCTGTGCGCCCATGTCTTCAGCAGGTGGTGGGCGATGGCTATGGGGCCCGGCACGGTAAGCTCGGTGCTCCGACCCTCCAAAGCCAGGAGCACCTCTTCGCGGGAGAACCAACGCACGTCGGCCATCTCCTCATCGTCCATGGCGATCTCCTGGCTAGCAGCCTCAGCATGGCACCCGATCATCAGGGATGATGGGAAGGGCCACGGCTGGGACGAGTGGTAACGGACGTTTCTGACCCGGATACCGGACTCTTCCATGACCTCCCTGGCCACCGCTTCCTCTACGGACTCGCCCTGGTCCATGAATCCCGCCAACGCCGAGAAGCGGTTCCCCCGGAAAGCGGCCCTGTTCCGGGACTGGCCGAGCAGGCACCGCTCCCCATCATGGACCACCACGATAACCACCGGGTCAGTGCGGGGGAAATGCTCGGAGCCACAGGCCGGGCAACGCCTGACGCCTCCTCCCCGACCCACCTCGGTCTTCTCGCCGCACACAGAGCAGAAGCCGTGACGGCTGTGCCACGCCACCTGGGACCTGGCTTGGGCAACCATGCCCGCTTCCAAGGCGCTGAGGTTCTCTCCGGCAGTCCGGGCATCTTGGAACTTCCACCCGCCGCTGTCGCATAGCTGGCTGGTCACAGCTTCCAGGCCGGAGACATCCACCACGAAATGGGACCTTTCGGCATAGGTGCCCAGAAAGAAGATATTGTCTTGAATTCCCAGCCGGGTCTTCTCGTCGGAGGTGAGCCACCTCAGCTCGGGGCTCTCCCCATCGGACACGAGAATGTTCAGGTCGGAAACGGGTAGGAAGCGGCTTGCCGGGTGCTCCTCCTGCTCCTTGACCCACTGCTCATCCCTGCGTTCCCGCTCGCCCCTGTCCAGGGGGTTGCCTGCAAACCTGTGGGTCATCCTTCCGAGCATATCCTCCGCAGTCCCATCAGCCGACCATTCCAAATTGCCTACCTCCTGCGTCACCGTGGCTGTGAACCCAAGGGTACCCCCTGGGCCCAGTCCATGTTGTAGTAGCTCCCGGCCCGTGTTAGCCTGTTAGCCGGACCCTTCGTGCCTCAAGGATACCAGACCACCATACATCGGGGCAGTTGATGGAATCTTATACCCTGGGAATCGTCGATCAGTCACCTGTCCGCCAGGGAGGGACGGTGCAACAGGCTCTACAGGAGTCGGTGGAGCTTGCCAAGATCGCGGAGAAACTGGGCTACAAGCGCTACTGGGTCGCTGAGCACCACAACGCCGGTCGATTCGCCGGCACGGCACCGGAAATCCTCATCGGCCAGATCGCAGCCAACACCCAGACCATAAAGGTCGGCAGCGGCGGGGTGATGCTCCCCCACTACGCAGCTTTCAAGGTCGCTGAGACCTTCAGCATCCTCAACTCCTTCTTCCCAGACCGCATTGAGCTGGGTCTGGGTCGGGCCCCGGGCAGCGACCAGTCCACGGCGGTGGCCCTGGCCTACCCCAGGATGCCCATAGACCCCCAACACTTTCCCAGGCAGGTGTCCGATGTGCTGGGATTCTTAACCGGCACCCTGCCTGAGAACCACCCATTTGCCAATGTTCAGAGCCAGCCCGGGCCGGCCCCAGAGTCCATCCCGGATGTCTGGCTCTTGGGTTCCAGCGACTACAGCGCCCAGCTAGCGGGAGTCATGGGCCTGCCCTTCTCCTTCGCCGAGTTCTTCGGCTTTACCGGAGGCCACGGTCCGCAGGTTGCCGACCTGTACCGGGAGCGCTTCCGCCCCTCCGAGTACCTGGAGCAACCCAAGGTGAATGTATCTGTCCAGGTCATATGCGCTGAAAACAAGGAGCGGGCTGAGTTTATAGCTACCAGCAGGAACCTATCCCGTTTGGACTCCCTTCAGGGAGACCGTAAGCCGTTGCCCCCTCCCGAGGAGGCTTCCCAGGTGAAGCTCCATCGCGTGGAGATAGAGCACCTCGCCAAATACACCCAGCACGTCATCCAGGGCAACCCCGAAGAGGTGAAGCTGGGCATTGTCGATGCGGCCAAGCGGTACTCCACCACCGACATCAACATCGTTACCAACTGCTATTACTTCGAGGACCGCGTCAGGTCCTACGAGCTGATCGCCGAGGCCTTCGACCTAGTCAACTCCAGCAACTAAACAGTAAGAATTGGGAGGGTACGTGGCTACAGGCAACACTAGTAGGTTGCAGATACGCACCAAGGACCTGGTTTTCATCGCGGAATGGGAAAGCGCGAGGGCTCCCAAATCGTGCGCAGCTGTAAAGGAGCTGCTACCCATCCGCCACTTCATCCAGCAGGCGCGCTGGAGCGGGGAGGCCGGATGGATACCCATCGACCACCTTGACCTGGACATCCAGTTCGAAAACCACACCATCTATCCATCCCGGGGAGACCTGCTGGTCTACCCGGGGTTCATCAACGTCAAGGAGATCCTGGTCCCCTACGGCCCCACGGCATTCGGCAGCAAGATGGGCCTCTTGCCCGGCAACCACTTCGCTACCATCATCGAGGGACGAGACCAGTTGGAGGAGCTGGGCAGGCGGGTCTCCATGGAGGGCGCCCAGGATATAGAGCTGTCGGAAGCAAGCTAGCGCTATCGCAGGAGGTACGCGATGGACTTGGGACTGGCAAACAGGCACGCAGTAGTGGCCGGCGCCAGCAAGGGCATCGGCAAGGCCATAGCCATCCAGCTAGCCCAGGAGGGGGCTGACGTGGTGGTGGCATCCCGCACTATGGATGAGCTGGAGAAGACTGCCCAGGAGATCCAGGCCGAGACCGGCAGGAGGATTATCCCCTTAGCCTTCGACGCTACCAGTCGAGAGCAGGTGGATTCCATGATGGCCAAGGCGGCCGATGCCCTGGGAGGTATTCACATCTTGGTCAACAGCGCTTCTTACCCCGGCGGTTCCACCAATGCCACGGGACCCATCGACACCGTGGAAGATGAAGCCCTGCTGGCCGACTTCGACGTCAAGTACGTGGGCGCTCTCAGATGTTCCAGGGCGGCCATCCCGTTCATGAAGGAGCAGGGCTGGGGACGGATTGTCAACATCAGCGGGAACAACGCCCGAATCGCCGGCAACCTCAGCGGTGGGGCACGGAACGTCTCCCTGGTACATATGACCAAGACCCTCTCCACCCAGCTTGGCAGGTTCGGCATTACCGTGAACTGCATTCATCCGGGTACCACGCGCACCGAGCGCACCCCCGAAGCGCTGGCTGAGGAGGCCGCCAAGGCTGGAATCACGGCGGAAGAGGTGGAAGCACGGGACTATGCCCCCGGCGCGCCCCGGGGCAATTCTATCTGCCGGATGGTGGACGCATCGGAGGTTGCCTTCCTGGCCGCCTTCCTGGCATCGGACAAGTCCTGGGCCATCACTGGGGAGGTAATCTCCGCCGGCGGCGGCACCGGCAACGCTGTGTTCTACTAAGGCATATAGGCGGCCCAGCCTGCATCCATCGAGCGAAATGAAATATCTGAAAGGAGCACCATGACCGACACCGCTGCGCCCCAGGTAGTACCTACTCCGGCGGTCCAAGAATATGCCAAGACCTGCCTCGAGGGTGCCCAGGCTGCCCGGGAGAGCTTAAGGGTGGAGTTGGACATCGCCTTCGGCAGCGATGAGCGCCAGAAGCTGGACATTTACATGCCCGTGGAAGACGCGGCCAGCCCAATGCCCGTACTCATATTCCTGCATGGAGGCGGCTGGAGGCAGGGCAGCAAGGACTGGATGGGCTTCATGGCCCCTTCGGTGACATGTCTGCCGGCCATCTTCGTGTCGGTGGGTTACCGGCTGGCCCCCCAGACCAAGTACCCCGGCGCCGAGGATGACTGCAGGGCGGGTTTGGCGTGGGTGTACAACAACATCTCCCGTTACGGGGGCGACCCCGACCGAATATTTGTGGGCGGCCATTCGGCCGGCGGACACCTGGCAGCCATGCTGGCCCTGTGTCCCGACAGGCTGGAGAGCTTCGGACTGCCATCCGATACGGTGAAGGGCTGCTTCGCCATGGCCGGCGTGTTCGACCTGGGAACGTCCAGGCCGGACTATGTGGAGAACTTCCTCCAGAACGTGGATGCTGAGACCATCGAGAAGGCCAGTCCCCTGAGGCAGGTGGCCGGCAACAAGGTTCCCTTCCACATATCCATCGGCGAGCATGATAATCCGCACCTCATCCCCCATGCCAGCCAGCTTACCGATGCCCTGCGAGCCGAAGGCAGCCCGGTGGAGTTTATGCGTTTCGATGGCTGCGACCATCTGGCGATGAATCTGAAGGCGGGCGAAGTGGACGGCCAATGGGCAACGACCATCCGCCAATGGATGCAGTCTCCCCCGGTGTAGCCTGTCCTCGCCGGGAAGGCCCATAATCTTAAGAAGCTACCGGTCTACCCCTTATTGTTCAGTGGGATGCCACAATGCGACGTACTCCAGGGGATGACTACCAGACTCCGTTGGGCCAAGATGTGGCGGGGGTAGTGGTGTTCGTACTGATCATCAGGATACCGGCCTTCGCCCGATACTGCGGGCCGGTATGGTAGGACGGTAGTGATGAACCGACTATGGACAGCGATGGCGCTGGCCTCCACGGTCTTGGCTCTAGCATGTGGCCAGGCTAGCACACCAACCCCTGAGCCGCTGGAGCCGACTCAGAAGATTGCTCAAACGATCCCACCTACCATGACGCCGTTCCCGGGCACTTTGGACCCAGACAACCGGGCAGCAGATCTTGAGGATTTGCGGACTCTCCACGCCGAGATCCCCCCGGTTCTTGGAGAACTTCTTTCCCTAGCCCAAACGTGCCCGCCAGAGTGGGCCGAAGACTTTCCATCTCTTGACCCGAGAGGCACAACAGGCACCGAGATCGCAGAGTGGGTGGCGCGGGCTGGCAGGGTTCTTGAGGATGACCCGGACGCGGTAGACGCAACGGAACTATTAGTGCTGGTGGTGGAGGGCGGGACAATTACGAGCATCCTGCAGAATCTTAAGTCCATCCTGCAGAACTGCGACCGGGAAACCGAGGATGTGCCGACACTACCGCTTCCGGAATTCGCACAAAACTCGCTCCCCAAGGGCTAGCCCCGCCGGCACAGACCATGAGATAAGCAAGGCGGGCCCGTCCCTCAATTCAGTGCCACTGGCTTCCTTTTACGTCCTCGGGCCCCTTACTAGCCTGGGTGTGTACCTTGCTGGCCGGGAAGGTACACTCCGCGTCAACTTGTATGGGAATCACCCCTGTAGCTGACGAAGACTAATGGATTTGTGACTCTTCACAACAGGCTTCTGGGGGACCATTCTGACGCGGGTAGTCCCTCTCGATTTGTGTTCAGGGTTGCCAAGCGTGGTGGATTATCGGCGCCGGGTCAACGGTTCCGTTTGGTTATAGTGTCTGGCGTATCCAGGTTCAGGTGTGGAAAATCCCAAAGGCAAACGGCATCAGTCTATCCCCGTTTGTTCAGTTCGTAGGCCAGGCTCACGATTCCCGACTTCTCGTGGACCGTTTGCCCCGTTAGAGTTAACTCTACCGGTGTAGACAGCTCGGCAACGAGGGGGATGCCTCTGCCGAGCAGGACCGAAACAATTGAGACCTCCACCATGTCGACGAACCCCTCTGCGCAGAAAGTGTGGAAGAGGGACCCGCCGCCGAACAACCAGATGTCCTTGCCCGGCTCCTCCCGGAGCGACTGAACAACCGCCTTCCAGTTCTCACCAACGATGGTGACGTCGGGGTAGTCCTCTGGTCTCAGTGTTCGCGAGAATACAAAGGTCCGCTGTCCGGTGTATATCGTTGAATCGTACCCAACAGTCGCCTCAAATGTTCGCCGACCCATCAAATATGTGTCGAACTGCTTAGCCAGCTCATCGAAGTCAAAGTCTGGGTCTACTGGGATCCAGTCGAATTCGTCATTGGGACCGGCGATGTATCCGTCCAAACTAGCTGCGCAGTTGTAGCGGATCCTTCTCAAGGGTTTCTCTTTTCCAACTATATTGTTTCTATCTTGTAGACCCTTGCCGCCACATCGTGGAACATCGACGCCCGCTCCGAGGCTGAGTAACCCTTGGTCAGGCGCTTGAAGGCGTTGTACATCACGTTGTACGAGTAGGAGACCTTGTCCACCGGGAAGTTGCTCTCGAACATGCACCGGTCGGGCCCGAACTGCTCGATGCAGTGCTCCATGAAGGGGGCCATCCCCGCCTCCAGCTCCTCGGAGCCTATAGGCTTGGCGCGGGTGTGCCAGTCGAAACCTGTCCGGGGCATGCCGATTCCCCCAAGCTTAACGTAGATGTTCGGGCACTGGGCAACGGCCGCGATGCCGCTGCGCCACTTGGGCAGCACTTCATCGTCCTTGCCTGCGTAGGGCCCGTCCCGCACGATGCCCCCGACATGGTTCAGGATGATTGTCAGGTTGGGGATTGCCCGTGCAAAGTCGGCCAGCTCGGGGAGCTGGTGGAAGAACATCCAGCCCTCCAGAGACAGGCCCATGTCGCCGAGGACTCGTGCGCCTTTCCTGAACTCGTCGCTGGCAAGCTGGCCCGGCATCTTGTGGGCGGCCGTGTTTTCCACCTCAGGGTTGGGGTCCCAAGTAACCGAATGGCGGATGCCTCGGAACCGGTTCGGGCTGGCTGCCACCAGGGCCTCCAGTACCGGCCTTACTCCTTCACCAAGGTTGAGATTTGCATGGCCCATGATGGCCGCGGCGGCCCTGGCCGAGCCGTAAAGGCCGCTGGCGCTGGCAGCCGCTATCCCCTGCACGAACTCCACCTCGCCTACGGGGCGCATCTCCTCCGGCCCTTCGGCACGGTACATCGACCTGGCTTCCACAAACACGGTGGAGCGCACGTTATGTCCACTGGTGATATCCTCGACCAGCTCGTGAAGAAGATAACGCTGGTAGGGGATGCGGGCGGTGCGATAGTCCCAGAAGTGATGATGGGGGTCGCATATGGGGAGGTCAGGCTCCAGGGTCGGCTCCGTAGTCAATGCCAGCCAGTCGTTCCCTCCAAAGGGCATGATCACACCTCCATCGCAGGGCTCTTAGCTAAGCCTATTCCCTCCGGATGAATGCGGCAATGCCTGCTGTATAATGGCCCCAGTCAAACTTGGAATGGAACCTGAATCAGGGGGAAGATCATGTTGGTTGACCTGGTAGATGTAACCACCAAGGACGGGGTGCGGTTGGACGGCACCTTGCGCGACCCCAATAATGGCCGAGGGTCCGGCGGTCCCGACCTTTGCATCCTGCACCACGGGCTAGCGGGCAACTTCTATGCCCCGGGTCTCCTGGGGGATTTCACCGACTCCCTCCTGGGGGCAGGAATTCCGGTGCTTCGCGTGAACGCCCGTGGCCATGACCCGGTGAGCCGGGATGCCATTTCCCGAAAGCCATATGGTGGCGCCTACGAGTGTCTCAGCGACTGTGTTTACGACTGGGAAGCCTGGCTGGATGTCGCCGAAGCCCGCGGCTATAAGAACATCCTGGTGTGGGGACATAGCCTTGGCGGCATGAAGACCATATACTACCTGGCCCACGCCAAGGACCCCAGGGTGCGTTTCGCTGTGGCTACTTCGCCTCCCAGGTTCTCTTACTCGGACTATCAGATATCCGAGGGCTGGGAGCGTTTCCACGATGAGGAGAAGAGGGCGCTGGCGCATATCGAGGAAGGCCGCCCAGAGGCCCTAATGGAGGTCACCTACCCCAATGGGCTGCTTATCACCGCCGAGGGGTTCATCGACAAGTATGGCCCTGAGGACAAATACAACATCCTGAAGCTGCTGCCCAACGTATCCCACCCCATCCTGGTCACCGTGGGAGCGCTGGAAGGGGTGGTCATCAACGACGTCAACTCTCTGATGGCATTCAGAGGCCTGGCCCACCAGCTGGAAAAGCTGTCCGGGGAGGTCGAGAACATGACCTTCCTGCCCATCCCCGGGGGCGATCACCAGTTCAACAACGTAAGACAGGAAGGCTGGGATATCATCCACGGATGGCTGTCCCAGCAGGCGAGCTAGAGTATTCTTTCTCCCGGCATGTTGATCCAAGAGCTCATCTCGTGGGGCATGGTCACCGCCTCGGCTTGGCAGACGTAGTCTGACGTGATCTGGTCTATGGAAGTAACCCCCAGCAGACCCATGCCGCAGAGCATCTCCTCTTCCAGTATCTCCAGCACCTGCACGAGGCCGGATATCCCGTCTGCCGCCAAGCCCCAGCCCTGAAGCCTGCCAATGGCCACGGCCTTGGCCCCCAGCGCAATGGCCTTCATGACATCGGTGCCCCGCTGGACACCGCCGTCCATGATCACATCCGCCCTGCCGTCAACGGCCTCGACGATGCTGGGGAGGACGTCCAGGGAGCCCAGCCCATGGTCCAGCTGGCGTCCGCCATGGTTGGAAACCCATATCACGTCGACGCCGTGCTCCACGGCAATTATGGCGTCTTCTGGGGTGGCGATACCCTTGACCATGAATGGCATATCTGCCAGCTCCTTGATCCGGTCCATGGTCTCCCATGTCACAGCCGCCTGGAAGCTCCTGTCCACTCCTCCCCGCCTAGCTGGAGGCACCCAGCGGTGCACCAGCGGGCGCTCCCGCCTGCTGTAGTGAGCTGTGTCGACTGTGATACAGAAGGCATCGTAGCCTGCATTCTTCACCCGCCCAACGATGCCCTTGATCCAGTCCATATCGCCGCGCACATACAGTTGGAACACCTTGGGGTTGTCAGCGCTTGCTGCCGTTTCCTCCAGGGTGGGATCGGTAACGGAGCTTAGAACGTGCATGGTCCCGAACTGGGCGGCGGCCTTGGATGAGGCGGCGCCTCCCAGCGGGTCGAAGGTCTGCAGGGAGCCAATGGGGGCCAGCATGACGGGGATGCGCATGTGATGTCCCAGGAATGTCGTGGACGGATCAACGTTGCTGACGTCCACCAGCACCCGGGGCCTGAAGGCAATCTTGTCGAAGGCCCGCCGGTTCCTCCTCAGGGTCGTCTCCGAGTCTGCGCCTCCCACTAGGTAGTCCCATGCCCCCTGTATCAGGTTCTTCCGGGCTTGTTGGACTATCTCCTCATTGCTAACGAATTCCAAAGTAAGGCGCCCCCTTCCTCTAAGTCCTTCACGCGTCCACGTTGGTTCAGCTTCAGCATTTTAACCCTTTGGGACAGCCCACGTACACTTGGAAATCCCCTTCGTTGCCGTGCCCAAGGGAATCGGGTATCATGCAAAAGCCAACTCCCTCGGAGGCGCTATGAGCATCGAAGAGTACAGGGAAAGACTCACCCCGGAGCAGTTCGAGGTTACTCAGAACAAGGCCACCGAGAGGCCCTTCACCGGGAAGTACTGGGACTGCAAGGAAGATGGCACCTACAAGTGCATCTGCTGCGGCGCCCCCTTGTTTTCGTCGGAAACCAAGTATGATTCGGGGTGCGGTTGGCCCAGCTTCTGGGACCCTATCGACCGAGAACAAATCAAGGAAGAGTGGGACCTGTCCCATGGTATGAGGCGCGTCGAGGTGATGTGCCAGTCCTGCGGCGCCCACCTGGGGCATGTGTTCAACGACGGGCCCGCTCCCACCCACCAGAGATACTGCATCAACTCTGCCTCCCTGGACCTGGAGACGCAAGGGGAGCAGCAGTAGGGGACATTATTTGCATCCCCGTGAGCCCCTGAATGCCGCCGATGGTCACCGTTACAGACAGCGCCAAGGAAGAGTTCGTGCGCATCCTGTCCACCAAGGAGTTGGACTCCGGGAAATACTTTAGGTTGGCCATTCCGCCTGTCTGGACGGGGGCAGGGGACTTCGGAATCGTCATCGATTCCGAACAGGAAGATGACCTGACCATAGAACACGCAGGGCAGAAGATACTCCTGTTGGACCACGATCTGGCCCATCGCCTCGAAAACTCGGTGCTCGATTTCAAGGAGTCCCCAGAGGGGCCAAGGTTCACCCTCGATGTGTTCTGACGCCGGCAAAGGCCCGGCAACCCTGTCCTGAGGAGGTAGCCCACCATGGTTAGCGTTGGTTCGGGCGAGTACACCTACGACGTGCATGAGGACTGGGCCAGCCTGCCCGAGAGCATGACCTTCGGCATGGTCAGCGCCGTCGCGACCGATTCCCAAGACCGGGTCTATGCCTTCCAGCGCAAGGATCCACCTGTCTTGGTCTTTGACCTGGACGGGAACCTGCTCAACTCCTGGGGCAACGGCGCTTTCCTCTTTGCCCACGGCATTCACATCGCCGACGACATTGTTTACCTTACCGACCGGGACAGCTCCGTCTGCCTGCTGTACACCCTGGATGGCAAGCCAATTCAGATGCTGGGACGGCACGGAGTCCATTCAGATACCGGCTGCGAGGTGCCCGGCGAGCTGGTTCCCAGGGCGGCCGGGCCCTTCAACTACCCCAGCGAGATAGTCCCCAGCCCCTCGGGCGACCTGTATGTGTCCGACGGCTACCGCAACGCCCGCGTGCACCGCTTCGACAACGATGGCATCCTCCAGGCATCCTGGGGTCAGCCGGGGAAGAGCTTGCCGGGGGAGTTTCATCTTCCCCACAGCCTGCTGGTTTCCGGGGACAAGGTGTACGTCTGCGACCGGGAGAACCACCGCATCCAGGTGTTCGACATGTCGGGAGAATACCTGGAGATGTGGACGGACATTCAGAGGCCCATGGACATCTCTGCCGACCCCGACGGGGTGTTGTACGTGAGCGAGGGTAGAGTAAACGACGGGCCGGCCAGAGTGAGCGTCCTGGACACGACGGGCAAGGTGCTGGCTCGCTTCAACTGCCGCGGGCCGGGTCACGGAAGCTGGGTGGATTCCCAGGGCAACATCTACGTGGGCTTGGGCGACGTTGGCGGCATCGACAAGTTCGCCAGGCGCCGGTCTTAAGAGGAGATATCATGATGCAGCAATCGCAGGTTGGAGTAGGCTTGATCGGCTGTGGGGCCATAGGCAGAGACATGGCTACGACCATCCAGTCGGGCGACGTTCCCGGCGCCAGGGTGGTTGCCCTGTTCGACGTGGAGGAGAGCCAGGGCAACTCGCTGGCAGCGACCTTAGGCGATCCGGGCCTCTTCCATGGCGACCTGGATAAGTTCCTAGATGTCTCCGGTCTGGACCTGGTCGTGGAGTGCGCTTCGGGCGCGGCTGTGAGGGCCTCTGCTGAGAGGGTCCTGGAGAAGGGCAAGGACTTGATGGTGATGAGCACAGGCGCCCTGCTGGACCAAGCCTTAATGGACCGCTTAAGCGAGCTGGCCGCCGCAAAGGGCAGGAAACTCCTGGCCCCTTCCGGCGCCATCGGGGGAATCGACGCTATCCGGGCCGGCGGTGGGCTCCTGGAAGAGGTGGCCATCATCACCACCAAGCCTCCTGAGGGCCTTAAAGGGTCTCCGGGCTTCGCCGACTGGGAAGGCAAGGAGATAACAGGTCCCCAGGTGATCTACGAAGGCCCCGCAGTGGACGGCGTCAAGCTGTTTCCAGCCAACACCAATGTGGCTGCAACCCTGAGCTTGGCCGGGCTGGGGCCCGACAAGACCAAGATGAAGGTCATTGCTGACCCGAAGGCCCCGGGCAACGTTCACGAGATTCAGGCCAAGGGGAGCTTCGGAGTCATGCGCCTGAGCTTCGAGAACCGGCCGCACCCCAACAACCCCAAGACCAGCTACCTGGCTATTCTTTCGGCCATCGCGCTGCTGCGCAAAGCCTGCGCCCCCGGCCCCCAAATCGGGACGTAGTGGCAAACCGCTAGAAGGATCGTCGGGGACTTGAGATCAATCCCTGCGTCAGCTTGCTGAGACGGTCTTCACGGCGGCTGCAGCGGCTGCGTTAAGCATGTTCATGTCGCTGCCAAGCTGGCACATCATGAACCCCTGGGCGTAGAGCTTGACCGCCTCCTCGGCGTTGGAGCCGTGATGGCAGGGCACCAGACCCGTGTCTTTGGCTACGTCCAGCACCCGCTGGCATGCCCTCGCGTGGCGGGGGTCTGCAACTGCGGCAGGTCCGGGAGCCAGCCCCAGGGATACCGCCAGGTCGCCGGGGCCAATGTAGAAGCCGTCGATGCCCGGGACCTTGGCTATCTCCTCCAGGTTATCCACAGCCTCCAGGGTCTCGATCATCACCAGGACGATGATCTCGTCGTTGGCGTGCTGCAGGTAGTCCGGGCCGCCGTAGAAGCGGGCCCGGTTTGGGCCCATGCTGCGGTATCCCAAAGGCGGGTACCGGGAGGCGCCCGCTGCCCGCACCGCGTCGTCGTAGTTGTTCACCAGGGGAACGATGACCCCGTATGCTCCGGCGTCCAGGACGAACTGGGCCTCCTTGGGGTCATTCCATGCCAGCCGTACCAGGGGCACCGTCTCGGTGGTGGAGATAGCCTGCAGGCATGCAATAGCCACATCAGGGGTCACGCCCATGCCGTGCTGCATGTCGATTATGAGGGCATCGTAGCCCGCATTGGCCATGGCTTCGGCGACGTAGGGACTCCCGGAGGAGATCCAGCCTGCGGTGACTGATTTCCCCTGTCTCCACATCTCTTTGATCCTGTTAGGCCTCACCGTTTCCTCCTTGTTGGCGCCTCTTGGCTACATAGTGCACTAGTACAGGCCCTCGGGTTCCAGGCCCATGTAGAACTGGCCCGCGGTCTCATAGTGGGCCATGCGCCCCTGGATCTGCTGAGTAATCACGTGGATGTCCTGGAAGCGTCGCTGGATAGGGTTAGATTCGAATATGGCATCAGCCCCGCAGATGCTGTAGGCGATATCCACCACATCGGCTGACATGCGGATGGCGTTGGTGGCGGCCAGCCTGAGCCTGATGCGCTGTTCCACCGTCAAGCTGCCGTCCCTGCATGCGCTCTCCCACACCGAGCCGGCTGCCTCCAGGAGGAACGCCCTGGCCGAAGACCAGGTGGCCTCGGCTTGGCCCACCTGGCGCTGGACGGCCGAGCTCTTGCTCAGCACAGACTGGTCTCCCCTGGCAGTCTTGCGGCTTGCCAGCTCGAGGGCGATGTTCAAGCTCGCCCTTGCAACCCCCAGGGCGACACAGGCAAATCCCGACGCGAACTTCAGGCTGGTGGGAAGGATGTACAGGGGGCCGTCGTTCCAGGGCGGGTCCGTAGGGCCGAAGGTCCTGGACTCTGGAATAAACAGCCCGTTTACCTCAAAGCTGAAGCTGCCGGTGCCTCGGAGGCCGTTTACATCCCAGACATCGATCATGGTGGCTTCTTCTTTCTTGAACACCATGAGCTTCATGTCCTCAGGCTTCTCTCGGATTCCGTCACCCTCACCAATGGGGGTTAGAGACGCCAGCCAAGCCGCGTGGCGGCAACCGCTGCTAAAGTTCCACCGGCCGGTGAGCAGGTAGCCTCCATCGCATGGCATAGCGCAGGCGGGAGAAGGCGGGCCGTTGGCCACCACTGCCCGCTGCGCCTGCCAGATCTCCTGGGCGGTCTCCTTGGGCATGATGGCGGAATGGGTGGCAAAGACGTTGTTCTGGTTTATGCACCAGCCGGTGCTTCCGTCTGCTTCCCCAAAGACCTGCACGATGGCCAGGTACTGGAGTAAATCCAGCTCGGCGCCCCCCAATACGCGGGGCACCAGCAGGCGGAACAGTCCGTGGTCGGCGAGGGTGTTGGCTAGCTGGACGGGCAGCTCGCGGGTGCGGTTTATCTCTTCGGAGGCGGCCTGGACCTGGGGGACCATTTCACGGGCTAACTCCAGGTAAGCATCGCCCGTCAGGGGCGATGAAGTCACTGCGCCGTCGGCCATCAGGACTGGACGATCTCTTCGAAGGAGGGTTCCGGCATTCCCTTCTGCCAGGAGACGTCCCGCAGCTCCAGGCGGTTCCCGCTGGGGTCCAAAAAGTAGAGCTCTCTGCCCGGGAAGTGTCCGCCTTCCCGGTAGTGGAGCTCCACCACGGGCACCTTTTCCTGGTCGAACAGCTTGCATGCCTCGTAGAGGTTTTCGGGGCTGACGTTGAAGGAGTAGTGCACTCCATCGTCTCTATCGGCGATGTCATCAACGGGCGTCTTTCGCTCGCACAGGAGGATGTTGGTGTCGCCAAATCCGAAGCAGGTCATGTTGGACCTGCCCAGTTGGCCGCGGTTCTCCAGGCCCAGAATGTCGCCGTAGAACTTCACCGACTCTTCCATGTCATTGACGGGTATGGCCCAGTGGGTGATCCCTTCGATAGCTACCTTGCCCATAGCCTACCTCCTGGCCCTTCCTCTTCTAGTCAGATTACCCGCATTCTACCATGCAGGCGGCAGCTGCGGGAGCACGCTTGCCGCGCCCTAGCCCTTGAGTAAACCTGGGATGCCAACTAGAATCCTACCGGAGCTTTCCGGCCCGTCGCTCTGAGGTTTGCCTCGAGGGATGCTCCAGTACCGTCAGGAAGGTCAACAAGCATGCAGTACGGCGTGAATATTCCCCAGTTGTTTTCCACCGACCGGTTCGACGCAGATATGCTCAGGCGCTATCTCGCCATGGTCGAGGACAAGGGTTTCCACAGCGCATGGGTGATGGAGCGCGTGGTGGGCACTCCCCCAGCCCTCGACCCGCTGGTGCTGCTGTCCTACGCGGCAGCCAACTCATCGAAGATCACCCTGGGCTCCAACATCATCATTTCGGTGCTCAGGAATCCGGTGATACTGGCCAAGAGCCTCTCCAGCATCGACCATTTGTCTGATGGCAGACTGATCGTTGGCTTGGCCTTCGGGGGATTCACCCAGGAGCCTTACTATCCCGCCTTCGGAGTAACTGCCGGATCGGCCGGCAGCCGCTTCGAAGAGGGTGTTCAGATCATGAAGAAACTGTGGACCGAGGAGCGGACTACCTTCCAGGGCCGGTTCTGGCAACTGGACGACATGGAGGTAACCCCAAAGCCTCTGCAGAAGCCCCACCCGCCCATCTGGTTCGGCGCCCACTCGCCCTCCGCCCTTAGGAGAGCAGTCCGCATGGGAGACGGCTGGACGGGCTCATCGATCCTGTCCACCAGCCGGTTTGCCGAGGAGCTGGAGCTGCTGAAGGGATACCTGGATAGCGATGGACGGGACCCCGCCGGATTCAAGATCTCCAAGCGCGTGTACATGGCCGTTGACAACGACAAGGACAAGGCGGGGGGCCATCTGCGGGACTACTTCGGCAAGATGTATGGCAACCCGGACCTGGGCCTGGAGGCGGGGACCTACGGCAGTCCTGGAGAGTGCGTCGAGGACTTGGCGGAGCTGGCGCACATGGGGTTGGACGAGATCATCCTGGATGTCGTCTACGACGAGATGGAACAGGCCCAGAGGCTGGCTGAAGAGGTAGTGCCTAACCTACCAGCTTAGCGAAGAACAAACCTGCATGGCGGGCGCCCCCACGAACGACAATGACAACGCTAGTCATTTCACTCGCTTCTAGAGTGAAATGCCCTCCCAGCCCGATTCGGACATGTCTATGATGACGCCGTCAGGCCCGCGGAACTTCACCTCGGCATAGTTGGGACCCGACCCCGTGGCAGTATTGTGGCCGAAGAGGCCGCCGGTCCCGGGCTCGGCGATGCGGGTGAGCCTCTCACCCCCGGCCTCCTCCACCCGCTCGGCGTAACCCGCCATGTCTTCAACATAGAAGCCGAAGTGATGAATTCCGCTGAAGTTGGGGCCGTGAGCGCCTACGTCGGGGTCGTCGTCGGTCTTAAAGTTGAGGATGGCCATGTTGATGACCCCATCGCTGAGGAAGACCTGGCCCTTGGAGTCCCGTTTCAGCTCTTCCATACCAAAGACAGCCTTGTAGAAGTCGGCAACTTTTCCGGGATTCTCGGTTGTCAGCGCAATGTGTCGCAGCTTGCCCATCTCATTCCTCCACGCAGTGATGGTCCTTTTAGCCAACGGTAAGACCTGCCGGAACACTCTGTCAAGGTGTGGCGGATCGGTAGGAACAAGCTAACGGTCAGAGGCCTTCAACAGCCCCGCGTGCTTCTCGCGGAGCTTCTTGACCTTGGGGTCGATGACGAAGCGGCAGTACATCTGGTCGGGATTGCTCCGGTAGAAGGACTGGTGGTACCCCTCGGCATCGTAGAAGGTCCCCAGAGGAGCTATCTCCGTAACGATGGGGCTGGCCCACACCCTTTCATCGTCCAGCCGCTGAACAGTCTGCCTGGCTATGCGCTCCTGCTCTTCGTCATGGTAGTAGATGGCTGAACGGTACTGCGTGCCGGTGTCCGCTCCCTGGCGGTTTAGGGTCGTAGGGTCATGGTAGGCAAAGAACAGCTCCAGGACGGTCTCGTAAGACAGCACCGTCGGGTTGTAGTGCACCTGCACCGCCTCGGCGTGGCCGGTCATCCCTGTACAGACCGCGCGGTAATCTGGGTTTTCGGTCCGCCCGCCGGTGTAGCCGGAAACGACCTTATGCACCCCTTCTACCATGTCGAAGACCGCCTCCACACACCAGAAGCAGCCTCCGGCAAGGGTAGCGGTCTGTAGGTTGGAATTCACTTCGTTCACCCCCACGGTGATATTCGAGGAAGAGCCCTTTCTATCCCCGCCCGATAAAAGGCATCTTGGTCGCCATTACAGTCAGGAATTGCACGTTGGCATCCAGGGGCAGGCTGGCCATGTACAGAATGGCATTGGCTACATGATCCGGGTCCATGGTCGGTTCCACCTCTATGGAGCCGTTAGGCTGGAGGATGCCTCTCTTCATATTGGCCGCAATTGCCGTGTCCGCGTTCCCTATGTCGATCTGGCCGCAGGCGATGTCGTACTTACGGCCGTCCAAGGATGTGGACTTGGTGAGGCCGGTGATGGCGTGCTTGGTGGCGGTGTAGGGCGCCGAGTTGGGCCTCGGGGTGTGGGCGGCTATGGACCCGTTGTTGATTATGCGCCCGCCCATGGGCGTCTGGGACTTCATGATCTTGAAGGCTTCCTGGGTGCAGAGAAAGGACCCGGTCAAGTTGATATTGACCACATTGGTCCATTGTTCGTAGGTCATATCTTCCAGCAGGGTTGGCGGTGGACCAACTCCGGCGTTGTTGAACAGCAGGTCAAGTCTTCCGAAGCTGGCCATCACTGCTTCGAACAGGTCCCTAACCGATGCCAGGTCACCTACGTCGGTGGGCACTACGAGAGCTTTGGAACGGTGAGGCCCAGCTTCCACTGCGGTAGCTTCGAGGAGTTCGGTCCGCCGTCCGGCAAGGGCAACGCAGTAACCATCACGAAGCAATGCCTGGGAAGCAGACTTGCCGATGCCGGTCCCCGCTCCCGTAACGATGGCTACTCTTGGCGGACTTTCCATCGAGGCTGCCCCCTAACTCCCAGGGGTCCCGTATTGCTGTTGGGAGAGGGTGCTATACGTCACCGGCGACAGGGAAAGCAGCCCGCCATCCACCGGCAGCACCACGCCAGATACCCAGCGGGCATCGTCGCTGGCCAGGTACAGCGCTCCTGCGGCGATATCCCAGGCCGTTCCCTCGGTGCCCAGGGGAGATGCCGAGCGGCGTATTTCTCGCAACTCATCATCCATCCTAGGGGCCACCATCGGGGTATAGACCAAGCCCGGGGCGATGCAGTTGACCCGGATGTTGTCCTTTCCATGGTCTGCCGCCATGGACATAGTTAGTCCGATCACAGCGGCCTTTGAGGTGGTGTAGGGTGTGCTGCTATGGGCCCTGAGACCGGCAATGGAGGAGATGTTGATGATGGAGCCTCCACCGCTCTCGATCATGCGCGGAATAGCGTAGCGGCTGGTCAGGACTATGCTCTTGACGTTCACCGTCATGACATGGTCCCAGTCCCCTTCGCTGACCTCCACCACGCTCCCGCGCCGGGAGATCCCCACGTTGTTGTCCAGGACATCCAGGCGTCCGTACCGCTGCACGGCAGCTTCGACCATGCGATGGCAGTCCTCGGCGTGGGTGACATCAGCTTCGAAGACCGATGCTTCGCCGCCCTCCCCTCGGATCATGGTCAGTGTTTCTTCGGCACGTTCCCTGACCTGGTCAACGACCAGCACCTTGGCTCCCTCGCGGGCAAACAGGACGGAGGCAGCTTTGCCATTGCCGATACCCGGCCCGCTGGAGCCGGCGCCCGTAACAATGGCGACCTTGCCCGCCAGCCTGCCTTCATTCGCATTTACCAACGTGTTCCCCTGGTCATCGAGATGTGTGGAACTTCAGGTGTTCTACCGGGGCGTCTGTTTAAGAACCGAATTCGCTCATCAGGTCTGAAACTGCCTCGTTGAGGCTGCGCCCAGCACCGCTGCGGGTGGCGATGCGCTCCTCCGCTAGCCGGATGTTGGGAACGGTCTTGATACTGACCAGCACAGGCCCGGGCTGCTCGAATATTTGTGCCGCCTGGGTGGAGAACTCTTCCAGGTCGTCGAACTCATAGCTGCTGGCGTATCCTGCTTCCTTAGCCAAGCCGGCGTAGCTGGTCACACCATTGCCGGGCACCGGCTGCCCGCCCGTGGTGCCGTAGATGCCGTTGTCCATCACGAAGTGGTACATGTTCTTCGGGGCCTTGTTGGCGATGGTGACCAAGGTCCCCATGTTCATGATGAGGCTGCCGTCGCCATCGAATACGATGACCTTGGTGTCGGGCTGGCTCAGGCACACGCCAAGGGCAAAGGAAGAGGTCTTCCCCATAGCGCCGCTTATGGCGATATCCCGCTTGATATTGTTGGACACTTCCTTCCAGCCGACCGTGGCCCTCATGGTGGGCACGATTACGGCATCACCCCGGAATTTCTCTATGACGCCCATCAGATCGACCTGATTGATCATCTGCAACTTCCTCCTGTGTGACCTGGGTTTGAACGCCCCTACTTTACCACAGGAAGGCCCGCATGGGTTGAAGCTGTTATGTCGCGGGGCCGAAATAGTGATATTATCTGACGGCGTAGGAGGCATACGTGCGACTGCAAGATCGGGTAGCCATCATCACGGGCGCTGGGCGCGGCATCGGCAGGGCTATCGCCTTGGCCTATGCCCATGAAGGGGCCAGGCTGACCCTCGCCGCCCGGAGCCTCGACGAGCTGGCGGAGACGGAGCGTCAGGTCAGGGATCTGGGCGCTGACACACTGGTTATAGCCACGGACATCTCCGATGCGTCCCAGGTGGAATCGATGGTCAAGGGTACCTTGGAACGATACGGAGCCGTGGATATCTTGGTGAACAACGCCGGCGTCCTGGGCCCCATTGGCCCGCTCCATGAGTGCGAGATTTCAGACTGGGTCCAGCCCATCCATGTGAACCTGATCGGCACCTACCTGTGCTGCAGGGCCGTCCTGCCGACGATGCTAAGCCAGGACCGGGGTAGCATCGTCAGCCTGTCTGGAGGGGGAGTGGGCACCTTTGGCACAGCCCACATGTCTGCCTACCAGGCGTCCAAATCGGCCCTGGTCACCCTGACGGAAACCCTGGCGATGGAACTGGAAGGCACAAAGGTCAGAGTCAACGTTATGTCGCCCGGCGGGGTGCACACCAAAATGATGGAGGCGATCCAGGAGTCAACCCTGAGCGTGGGCAACACCTGGTGGTACGAACGCTCCAAGGCTGTAAACGAGGGCGGCGGCACTCCCATCGAACGGGTGGGAGAGCTGGCAGTGTTCCTAGCCAGCGATGAGTCCGACAGCTTGAACGGCCGGTTCCTGGCCGCTAGGGACGATTTCTGGAACCTGTCGCCCCGGATTCCTGAGATAATGGCCTCCGATGCTTACAAGCTGAGGCGTATAGAACTGTAGCTGCTCGGGGCGCCAGCCCCAAACAACATCGACGAATGGAAATGCAATGCCTGAAATGATGACCGGAAAGAGAGCTATCCTGGAGATGCTCAAGGCCGAGGGTGTCGACTACATATTCGGCAACCCCGGCACCAGCGAAGGCCCCCTGATCGATATGCTGGGGGACTATCCCGAATTCAAGTACATCCTGACCCTTCAGGAAGCCGTCGCAATGGGCATGGGTGAGGCATATGCTCGGGCCAAGGGAAGGGCATCCTTTGTGAGCCTCCACGTGGACAACGGCCTCGCCAACGGAATCACCCTCATCCTGGACGCTTACCGCACAGGGACCCCCATGGTCGTATCGTCGTGCAACTACGATGCGCGCAAGGTGGCAGAGGGGCTGACCGACCTGGCCGCCATGGTGCGTCCCGTGACCAAGTGGGCTGTCGAGCTGTCCCTGACGGAGCAGATACCCAGCGTCATGCGCAGGGCCTTCAACGAGGCCAACAGCCATCCGAAGGGCCCGGTTTACGTGGGCTTCACGTCGAACGCTCTGGAAGCCTCCGCCGATATGAACATCATTCCTTCAGGCAAGGTCCACGATGCCTACGGCCCCAATCTAGACGGCATCGAAGAAGCTGCATCCCTCCTACTGGAAGCACGCAACCCGCTGATGATCGTCGGCGACCGGGTCTCCGACGATGGAGCTAACAACTACGCGGTGGAGCTTGCAGAGCTGTTGGGCCTGCCGGTACGCCAGTCCCGGGGCGCGGAAGTTTCCTTCCCCACCAAGCATCCCCAGTACATGGGCAGCCACTCCCTCCGGGTCGCCGCCCACCGGGAGCTCCTGGAGGATGTGGACCTTGTCCTCACAGTAGGCATGGACACCTTCGAGGAGCTGTTCTACTGGGGGGATGTGGTGCTTCAGCCCACAACCAAGCTCATCCATATCGATCCCGTACCCGGCAGCGTAGGCAGGTCCGAGCCCACCGACGTGGGAATATTATCCCACTGCGTTCTCGGCCTGCAGGAGCTGATCCGGTCGCTCAAAGGGCGAATGAACTCCCAGCACGAGGAGACCATCCGAGCCAGAAAGGCGGCGGTGGTCCAGGAAGCTGCTGCGAACCGGCGCGCCTTCGAGGATTCAGTCGCTGGCAAGTGGAACAGCACCCCCATGAACCCGGCCCGCATGATGTACGAGGTTGCCAACGCCCTCCCGACCAATGCCATGGTGGTGGACGATTCCATCAGCCACAGGGCTGCCATGAGGCACTACTTCCAGGGGGCCGGAAGAGGAGACATCCTGGGTGTCAGGGGCGGCTCCATCGGCGGAGGCATCGGCGCCACCATGGGCCTACAGTGCGCCAACCCCGACCGTCCTGTGTTCGGGGTTATCGGCGACGGCAGCGCCATGATGGCCATCCAGGGGCTCTGGACAGCGGCCAACGACAACATTCCCTGCGTGTTCGTCATCTGCAACAACGGGATGTACCGCATCCTGAAGACCAACTACAACGTGTACCAGAAGGACATCCTGAACGAGGACGAACCCGCGGGCAGCAACCTGCTGTACTCGGAGTTTCCCACACCCTTCGACCTGGCCGCCACGGCCAGGAGCATGGGAGTCCACGGAGAGCGGATAACCCACCCCGGTGAGATAGCGCCTGCCGTAAGGCGCGCTGTAGCGTCAGGCAAGCCGGCACTGCTGGACATCGTCATCGACGGGTCCATGTAGCGTCAGGTTCCCGGGATTTCCATCGCCGTTCCATACTACCCGGCCCTAGAACACCAAATTCTAGGGGCTGGACGTTTCTCCACCTGAACGTACCTGGATGTCAACCTATGTAGGACTGATCTAGGCTAGCGGTTGGCGCACACGGACGAGGTAGATGAGAGCCAGTTTTAGAGGGAATAGCAACAGCAATACAATGCTATGCAGCAGAAACAATGGGAAAGTCAGCAGAGGCAGGTACAACAGCCCTCCCAGTACCACTACCACAGCGACGGCAAACCCGCGAAAATAGAGGCCACGCACGTCGAAGTTTGCCAGCAACCAAGCCGCAAGAAGGCTTCCGGCCAGTCGCCAGAGCCATTCGAAGTAGAAGGGCAGGGATTCCGCAACATCAGGGAGGGTCACTCCTCCTACAATGAACACGAGAAAGTAGGCATGCATAAGGCTGGCCCTGGAAGCTTGGCGAGCGAACCAGAGCAGCGGCGGCAACGACAGCAAGGCACCGAGGGTAAACACGTCGAAGAGTTGCGAAAGGGAGTCGCCATAGCCCGCGAAGGCAGCGCTTAAATACAACAAGGCCGATATACCCGTGAGCACGAGGGTAAAGCTCCAGACAAGGCGTAGTAGAGAAGATTCCGTATTTCGCAGACGCGGGTAGAGAACGGCCAACACGACGGCCGCTGTCAAGCTCCCTGCTCCGTTGGCAAAGAGAGACAGCTCATGTGTGTCTGGGTTGCCGTAAGTAGACAGGTCGTAGGCGTATATAGCTAGACGGTAGCCTATCTGCGCGACAAACGGAATGCCCACGAACAGCACCAAGGGCCAACGGTACTTCCGCAAGTGGTCACACCTCTAAGTAGTCCAGGCTATTGATGAACGCCCGAGGGAATGCAACCAGTCAACCGGTTGTCAGAGAGCGACATCACCTGCACACACCCGTTGCAAACTTAACCTTCACCGTTCTTGCTAGGCTCATTCTCACCCGCAGTAGGGCAGCTCTAGACGGTCCAGCTCGTGGTTGGGAACATCCCTCAGCGCCGACGGAATACAGCCGGTATGGCTATTCCCCGACAGCTTGAGGGACTGCAGGTTGGGTAGCAAGCCCAGCTCCCCCGGTATTTCTCCGGTCAGTTGGTTTTGGTGGAGCCATAGGGTCTCCAGTTTGTTCAGATTCCACAGCGAGACAGGTACCTTGCCGGTGAGTTGATTGTCCGCGAGCCGCAGTTCCATCAAGGCTCTTAGCCGGCTTAGCTCGGCTGGGATGGTCCCCGTAAGCCTACGGTTGGTCAGGTCCAGGATCGTGACCCGCTTCCCCAGCGAGCTATCGGGCGTCCGAATGGCCTCGATGGTCACCCCGTCCCAGCGAGTCATGGGCGTGTGGAGGCTCCAGTTTAGATCCCCGGTGCCCTGCAAGCTGTCCTTCAGTTCCAAAGGTTTAGGCAGTCTTGCATGAGTTCGGTGTTGTCGGTATGCTCGGGCCCCGCAGGGTCGCACGGCGCGGTGATTATGTTGGGTTCACCATAGCCTGAGTAGGTGAACTCCATTACAGCGGTGTCAGTATGGGTTACTCCGTCGTATTCAGGAGGGAAGAAAGTCCTGCGCTCCCGCACAGGGCGTCCTGCGGAATCAGCCCAGTACTCGCCCCGCATGGCTCCTTCTTCTTCCGACAAGAAGATCTCTCTTGTAAGGTGAGGCTCATCGGAAGAGCTAGAGGCGCTCTCGTCGAATCTGCTCGGGTCCAGGCATGGGGGCGGCGGGGAACGCGGAACGTTCGTTTGTGTAATTCTCCAGTTACCATAAACGTCCGGGTTGTCTTTCGTACTTTCGCGATAGTATCTCGTCCGGTCCTTTATGATCACTTCGCTCTTGCCTATGAGGACGCCATCCATATCAAAGTAAGTCGACAGAATGTGCTGATCGCTGCCTGAGTGTCGAATTTCAGCTCGCTCCTCTCCGACCTCAGCCGCCGTTGCAATCACCAGGACATCATAGGGAGTTTCCATGAGATTACAGGTCTCCGAGGTGCTGAGCAGAGCGGGCGCAGGGATAGAGGCCGGCGGGGATGTTGAAGTAGCCACCGAGGATGGCGTGAGGGAAGGCTGTTCCCCGCCGCAAGCCGCAATGGCAGCAATAAGCAGCGGTATAACCAAGATACGTGGAATATCCACCATCGTTCTCAACACGCCTCGCAGTTTGCTATTCAAGAGGATATCTGGACACCATTATGAACTTCCCGATTATATGTCGAGCAGGGAAAGCTAGAGACTGGGTGTTCCTCCACATTCCCCATCCAGCGCCCGAATGTGCGGCCGAACCCATGAACATCACCGGGCTATGTAGCTGATAACCGCTAAGCTTGCAAGCGGGCAGGTTTATGTAAACTGTTCGCGGAGGGCCTTGATCTGGGGGGCGACGGGGACGCCGGGGAACCTGGTGGGGCCGTCCTCCCGCTCAATCTCTATCTCGATGAGTACAGGCCCCTCGGAGTCCATAATCTCGGGCAGCGCCTCGAGGAACTCACCTTTGCTGGACACCTTCCAGGCCTTCTTGTACCCGGAAGCCAGCGCCACTTTGCAGAAGTCCGTGATGCCGTGGCCGGGAATGGTCTGGTTGCCGGAGCTCTGGTAGAGGCCGTTGTAGAAGATGAAGTGGTAGTAGTTGGACGGCGCCAAGGATGCGACGGTGACCAGCGACCCCAGCTGCATGAGGAGGCTTCCATCACCATCCAGCACCATCACCTTCCGGTCAGGCGCGCCCATGGCCAAGCCCAGCCCCAGAGAGGCGGCGCTGCCCATGCAGTCGGAAGCATCCACGTGGTCCTGCCCAGACTGGCCGGCGTCTTTCCATGGGGAGGCGGCCTGCATGGTGGCTACGCTTAGGCAGTCCCCCCTGTACTCGCATAGAGCGTCGATTGCTTCTTGTCGTTCCATCCTGCGACCGCCCTCCTCGGGTTTTACTGACTCGTCGGGGCCCCGATGATGACCGCTACGGGGCCCTCAACCTCCTGGCACTTCCGGTACGCCTCTTCGACCACACCGATGTCCTCCGGGTTTTCCAGCCTGTAATAAGGCACACCCCAAGTCTGCATCGTCGGCTCCAGCATGCGCACTCCTCGACGCCGATTGTCGTTGGAGTCCTTGGTGAGGTCCCTGCCGAACTGCCCTACGAACATGAAGGTGGGCACCTGTGCATCGAAGGCCAGGGCCTTCAGTGTGTTTACCGAGGCGTAGAAGCCGTTGTTCTGGATGACCATCATCGGCCTGTGACCCGTGGCGTAGAGGCCGGCGTTGATCCCCATGGCCTCATCCTCGGTACACACGGTCAGTATCTTGACCTTGTCCTGCTGCTCCATGTACGCAAGAAATGTCTTTTGGACCGTGTCGGGGACTGTGATGATGTGGGTGATTCCCAAGTCCACGATGCACTCGGCCAGGGCCTTGGCGCTTACCGAGGTGGCGACGGGGGCTGGGGTCTCACCCTGGGCATTGGTTGTGGTCATCGGAACACCTTCCTATCGGGCAGGACATTGCTCGCCACGGATTCTCACCATACGGGGCAGCAGTATATCACCGGGCCTTTAAGGGCGAAACGTGCGACCATGGCTGCTACCGCGACACCCACCGGCCGTAGATCGGGTACTGGCTGCACACGAACTCAATATAGGACGGCTGGCCCTCCTCGTTGGCTGCGAAAGCCCGCTGGAAGGCGGGGGTTATCTCTGACGGCTCGGTTACCCGCTCGGTGTGGTAACCGAGCCCACCGATGACCCTGGACATGTCGATCTCGTCGTACCCCATCACCTTGTGAGTAAAGGGGTCATGGCCATCGCCCCAGAACCCAGGCCCGTACCCGGCGAAGCCGCCGTTACTTATGTGAGCCACGGTGATGCCCAGCTTCTGGCGCAGGGGGACCTCCAGGTTGCCGAACATGTACCCCAGCCCAGCCTCGCCGGTTACCGCCACGCACTGGCGTTCGGGGAAGCTGATCTTGGCCGCAATGGTGGCCGGCAGACTGAAGCCCAGAGAGGACACGTTGCCCCAGCCAAGAAATCCCCGGGACCTGGTGGCGCGATACACGGTGCTGATCTGGTCGCGGGTGTTTCCCGATTCGTGGGTCAGGAAGGACCTGTTGGGGTCCAGCACCTCCATGAGACCGGCATAGACCCGGTAGGGGTTGATGGGCTTATCCTCCGAAGCCATGGCCTCAACGTACTGGGCCATCCCCGAATCCCTGGCGGCCTTCACCTCAGCCTCCGCCTGAGAGCGGGTCGTTATGCCCGACAGGTCCCTGCCTCCGAGCTCTCGATTAAGGGACTGGAGGGACAGGCGGGCATCGCCTATCAGGGCTTGGGCGGTGGAATAGACCTTGTTTATGTGGATTTCGTCCACGTTGCAGTGAATGATGGTCTTGCTGCCTGCGTTGGGAATGCCGTGGCTGAACCGGCCCGGCGACAAGCTGGAGCCGACGGCAAAGAGCAAGTCGCATTTGGCGAGGTACTCCTCCACCTGGCCTCCCCGGACACCTACATATAGGGGATGGTCCTCGGGGAAGGCTCCCTTGGCCTTCAGGGTGCTCACCACGGGCAGGTTTAACTTCTCAACCAGGGACTTAAGCTCTTCCTCTGCGCCCGCGTAGATAACCCCTTCTCCGGCATACACCAGGGGATTCTCGGCTTTCAATAACAGGTCTGCGACAGCGGACACATCGGCTGGATCAGGGACCGATTTCCAGCCCTTTACGGGAACGTACGGGTCTGCCGTCTCGTCGTAGGTCCCATCGGCATCGGGAACAGCAAGGACAACCGGGCCGGGCCGCCCCGTACGCAGCATGGTGAAGGCACGGCGCATGAACTCGGGGACACGATGAGGAGCGTCCAGGAACCCGTACCATTTGGACACGGACTTCAAGCTGGAGGTGACGTCGAATTGGCTGTTCTCGCTCGCGCCGATGGGGACACCATCGGTGATGCAGAGTACGGGAGACCCGTCCTCAAAGGCTTGGGCAATGCCTGCGTAGGCAACCTGAAGCCCGGCCGCGTTGACTCCGCCCTGGAAGGTAGCCACCCCGATGCGCCGTCCGGCGTTTATTCTGGAAAAAGCGTCGGCGAGGGCAACGGCATACCTGTCATCCCGCATCATGATCATCGGAACACCTTCCCTGCCCAGGGCGTTGTTCACCCGGCAGACGGGGAAGGTCGAGACCCAGTCCACGCCCTCTTGCTTCAGGATTCGAGCGATACCCGTTGCAACATCGATGGTCATGGAAGCTACCTCCGTACCTTGGGAGCTTGGACTTTGGGTCCGGTGAGAGACGTTTCTGATGCAGGGTTCAAAACTACCACAAAGCTGGCGCTGTATAAAGATGGCTAGGCGTTGTACCCAATTGGGCTGGAAGGTTCTGGATCCGATGGAACGATTTGCGCACAACGCGCATATTATCGGGTAGGCCGGCCTTCCAACCAGCGGAGCCAAGTCGTGGGAAAGGGGGCGAACGGTGGGCGAAGACGAAGCAGTCCTTCGATGCCAGCAGGGCGACCGTGAAGCCTTCCAGCACCTGGTGGAGCAGTACAAGGACATTCTGTACGGCACAGCCATGCTGATGTCCAGCAACCGGGCGCTGGCCGAGGAGCATGTCCAGGAAGCGTTCCTAGCTGCATGGCGAGGCATCCGGGGCTTTCGAAGGGGCTACCCCTTCAAGCCCTGGTTGGTCCGCATCCTGGTCAACGAGGTGCTGTCCCACCGGAGACGTTCTTCTATTCCTACTTACCCCTTGGAGGATTCAACACATGCCGGCAACGATTGCGACCCCCACGACATGGCGGAGGTGCTGGCAGGCAGCGAGACCATAAGGCGAGCGATGGCCGGGCTGAATATGGAACACCGGGAGGTTGTCGTTCTCCGCTATTTTGCAGACCTGACCATACCTGAAGTGGCCCGCTCCCTGAATCTTAGGCAAGGCACCGTGAAGTCGCGGCTTCACAGGGCCCTGGAACAGCTCAGGTCCCAGCTTTCAGAACGGGATGCCGGAGAGGAGCAAGAAAATGGCGCCTAATGATGAACAAGATCCAGCAATGGAACGAGACCTGCGGGGGTACTACAGAGACCTGAAGGAGGACCTTCTCGCCCCCGTAGACCTGTGGCACAAAATGGAAGATCGGCTTGGGAAGCAGAAGAACGCCCCACTATTCCCAGGCATGGGCTGGAGCATCTTCGGGGGACATGGTATCCAACGGGTCCCTGCCCTTGCCGTCGGGGGATTCGTTGTTGCGATGCTGGTTACCGGCATATGGTATGTGGCGGCTGACAACATGACGAGCACCGCGATTCCGTATTACGCAGATGACGGGACAAATGAACAAATTGACGCATTGAGGATGAGACTGGGAGATGGATCGGGCCCTCGGCGGGTGGAGGTTACTCGAATAGTAAGGGAGAGCGCAGAGGAAAGGGTGGTTGAAGTCACCCGGGTAGTGGAAGCTGAAAGCATGATCGTGGCACCTGAAGGTTCAGTGCAGGGGAACCCAGACGTCTATGCATACACAGTGTCCCCAACGAGTGTGCCTCAACCTGCTGGGGTTCAAGGCCCACAAGGGTCGCAAGGTCAGTGGTCTTCGACACGAGGCACAAGCGAGGTGCAACCCAATGTTCCCCCTCCGAACACTTCCTTTGCCGACCACGGACGCCAGTCCTTCGTCAGCGCCCGGGAGGACAACGTCTCCACCTTCAGCCTGGATACCGACCGCACATCCTACCAGCTTGCCCTGAACTGGGCCCGCAATGGGTATGAGATAGACCCTACATCGGTCAGGGCCGAGGAGTGGGTGAACGCCTTCAACTACGATTACGAGCTACCCAGGAACGACTGGGAGTTCGCCGTGACGTCGGAGGTGATCCAGCATCCCCTGGACGCAGACTTGCACCTGGCCCGGGTATCTTTCCAGGCCCCCGTCGTGCCCGACGATACGCCTCTGAACGTCACACTAGTACTGGATGCCTCGGGGTCCATGGCCCAGGGCAACCGGGTAGATATAACCCGGGAAGCGGCCCACTCCATACGGGAAAGCCTTGGGCCCAAGGACCGCATAGCCGTGGTCCACTTCACAAATGACGTAATCCATAATCTTACGGTCCCGCACAGCGATCCCGACACCGGACCTGTAGGCTGGTCCATTGACCGGCTGGAACCCCAGGGCAGCACCAACGTGCAGGCGGGACTCGACCTGGGAGTGCGACTGGCTGACCAAGCCCGCCGGGACCGCCCCGATGCCCACAATTACATCATCCTCATGTCCGACGGCGTGGCCAACGTCGATGCTACCGATCCCTTTGCCATCCTCGAGTCGGCATACGACCGGGACAGCAGGAATCCGTTGCGCATCATCGCCATCGGCGTGGGCATAGAGAACTACAACGACGACCTTCTTGAGAAGCTCGCCCAGCACGGCAACGGCTGGTACCGCTACCTACAGGACACGGACCAGGCCAGAAGCACCTTCAACAGAGAGAACTGGCTGGCCATTTCCACCCCCTTCGCCGACCAGACCCGCGCCCAGGTTACCTGGGACACCGAGGTGGTGGATTCATGGCGCATCGTCGGCTACGAGAACCGGGTGACGCCCGATCACACCTTCACCCAGGACCGCAAGGAGTTCGCTGAGCTGCCCTCGGGAACGGCGACCACCGTCTTCTACGAGCTGGACCTGCGCCGGGACGTGAACCCGGACCGGTGGCATGACCTGGGGTCCGTGGATCTCAGGTGGGTGGAGCCCGGCTCGGGTGAGTCCCGCAGCCAGCACGCCAACGTGTCAGGAAGGCCGGGAGTCTCCTTCGAGGCTGTGCACGACCCACTGCTCCGGCTGGGAGCGGTGGTGGCCTTGGCGGCAGACCGGTACAGCAGCCTGGACGAGGGTTACTCCAATCCTGCTTGGGTGGCCTCGGACATGCTGACCCTGAACGATCTGATGGCCAGCCTGAGGAGGGAGCTTGGCAGTCTGCAAGCATACGAAGATGTCAGGTTCTTGATGGAACACATGCTTGTCGGCATCGACCACTTCATTCCCAGTCCTACTCCGCCCACAGGTTACAGCCGGTAGCCATCTTCTCCCTCATCCCCCAAAGGAGAGGCTGGGGTGAATCGCCTCCCTTTCACCCCAGCCTTCTCCAAGGGACTCCGGGGTTGGGCCGATGACACCCATTGGTCCAACCCTGTATTATGGAATGAAAACCATCCAGAGGTAACCAGAGTTGGTTATTCCCCGGGTCATGAGCACCCAGCACCCCGACAACGCCACCCCGGCGCCTTTTGCTGATGGCGCGGGCGTCCTAAAGGGAGACGGCGAGGTTAATGAAGCCGTCGATGTGTTCGCCCTGGGCTGCGACGAGCAGATGTGGGACTCGGAAGGCAAGGAGACCGACAACCAGGTCGTCCGCAAGCTCTTAACCGGGTTTCCCGTCTTCTTTCGAGGGAATGCCCGGCTGGGCCAGGATGTGGTCCTGACCCTGCGCGTTCCCAACCCTCGAATTGAACGGGACATGCGCAAGTCCATGGTCGAAGCCCTGCAGAGCATTCCTTCAGCCTGGGATGTGGCCCAGGGGTTCTACGGCCAGGGTGACTCTGCCCCAATCCAGGAAGTCATTCTCCCATTCACCACATCCTCGGAAGAGCTGGCCTTCGTGGAGGCCTATTACCGCAAGGTGATCGTGGGCCAGGAAAACCAGGTGCTGTTCGAGGGGCATGAGGTGAAGGACTGGGTAGGAGAGTTCTACCCCAAGGACATCGGCGTAGTCCCCCTTATTGAAGACATGGAAAACATGCTCAACTGCGACGGGATCGTGGAGGGGTACCTGCGTCAAAGGCAGGTCCCGCATCAGCGGGTCTTTCTTGCTCGCAGTGACCCCGCCTTGAACTACGGCATCGTGGCCGCCGAGCTGGTGCTGCGGATAGCCTTCGCCAAGCTGCACGCGCTGGAGGGACGGCTGGGAGTGCCCCTCTATCCCATAATCGGCGCGGGATCGGTACCCTTCCGGGGTCACCTGACTCCCGTCAACATCGACCGGGCTATAACCGAGTATCCCAGCGTCCAGACCTTCACGGTCCAGTCCGCCTTCAAGTACGACTACGACAAAGAAGCCGTGCGGCAGGGTATAGCCCAGCTGCACAGCCACAAGCGAGGGGAGCCTGTGCCCGTCGATGAAGACCGGGCCAGGGAGATCGTGGACAAGACCACCGTCGAGTACCAGGAGCACGTCAGGAAGCTGGTGGACACTATCGGCGCTGTTTCGGCCTACATTCCCAGGCGCCGTGAGCGCAAGATGCACGTGGGCCTCTTCGGCTACGGGCGCACCCTGGACGGCGTGGGCGAGGTAACCCTGCCAAGGGCCATCGGTTTCACCGCCTCCATGTACTCCATCGGCATCCCACCGGAGCTGCTTTGCCTCGCCTCCATGACGCCCGACGACCTGGCTTACGTGCGAGAGGTGTACCCCAGCATTGACGGCGACCTGAGGGCATCCCTGCGCTACGCCAACGAGCGACATGTGAAGGAGATGCTGGGCGATAAGTACCTGCGCTTGGTGGAAGCGTTCACCGATGACCTGGACCGGGTGCACGAAGGACTCACCAGCGCGATATGGGCCAGCATCAGCCGTGAGAAGTCAACGATGAACATCTCCCACTACGTCCAGGAGGCCGCCCACATCCGAAGATTTCTCGGCTAGTCCGGCTCCAAAGCTGCGGTCTCTAAAGGCCCAAGATATTCCCCTGGGCATCCACATCCAGGCGACGCGGTGAGCCGGGCAGGCCTGGCATGGTGACGATGTTGCCGGCAATGGGATAGAGGAACCCGGCCCCTATGGATGCCCTGATGTCGGAGATCTCGAAAGTGTAGCCTGACGGCCTGCCCTTCAGCGACGACAGGTGGGAAATGGAAAGCGGAGTCTTGGCCATGCAAACGGGCAAGCGTCCCCAACCAAGCTCTTCGAATTGAGTCAACCTCCTGCGCGCCGCAGGTTCCCATCGAACGTCCTCTGCGTTGTAGACGGTCCGCGCAACAGCTCGCATCTTGTCCTCAATGGAAGCATCTTCGTCATAAAGGTACGACACTGCTCCACCCTGGGCGCTGGCAGCAATAACGGCCTCGGCCAGCTCGATGCTGCCTTCACCACCATCGGCAAAGGCGGTAGTCTTCGCCGCAGCGAAGGCACCCGCATCCACGGCGCCCTTGCGCACCAGTTCCAGCTCCCCCACGGAGTCCGAAGAGAAGGCGTTGACTGCGACTACAACGGGAAGCCCGAAGGCCCTGACTATCCCGATGTGGTGTTCCAGGTTGGGCATCCCGCGCATTACCGCGTCTTCGTCAGGTGTATTTAAGTTTTGGAGGGAAACCCCACCATGGTACTTGATCGCCCGGACCGAAGCGACAAGCACCGCCGCCCTGGGCGGAACACCCCCCGCCCGGGTCTTGATATGCATAAACTTCTCGAAACCCAGGTCCGAACCGAACCCAGCCTCTGTGAGAACGTAGTCCGAATAGCCTATCGCCAGCTGGTCGGCCAGAATGGAGCTGCAGCCGTGGGCGATGTTGCCAAAAGGCCCGGTGTGCACAAGAACCGGCTGCCCCTCACTGGTCTGCACCAGGTTGGGCTGCAATGCATGCCTGAGCAGGGACATCATGGAGCCGACGGCGCCTACAGCCTGGGCTGTAACCGGCTTCCTATCCCCGTTGAACCCTACCACCATCCGACTAAGCCTTTGCCTCAGGTCGTCCAAGCCCGCGGACAGGGCCAGGACAGCCATAATCTCCGATGCCGTCACGATGTCGAAGCCGGTCTGTCGCACGGGTGAATTACCGCTGCCTCCCAACCCGGTCACGATATCCCTGAGGGCCCGGTCTTCGACATCGGTCACCCTGCGCCAAGTCGCCATAGTAGGGCTGAAGTCCGGCACCTGGCCCCGCTGGGCGGCATTGTCGGTCAGGGCAGCCAGCAGGTTGTGCGCTGAAGCGACGGCGTGGGCATCGCCGGTGAAGTGGACGTTAACCTCATCTTGGGGCTCCACCATGCACGCGCCTCCGCCGGTACCCCCTCCCTTTATGCCGAAAATGGGCCCGAGGGAAGGCTCTCTAAGGCAAGCAACCACCTGCTTTCCCAGCTTCCCCAAGCCCTGGGCCAGACCTACCGTCATGGTGGTCTTCCCCTCTCCAAGAGGTGTGGGCGTGATCCCTGTGACCACTACCAGGTTGCCCTGGGGACCCCCCGCCTTAATGCCGTCCAGGGAAATCTTGGCCTTGTATTTTCCGTAGGGAACAACCAGATCGGGGTCGATGCCCATGATCTCGGCAATCTCGGATACAGGCCTCATTTGCCCTCCCAACTCCTGCCTGTTACGGCGCCATGTATGAGGTTTCTCCGCCAAGCATCATAACGCCTAACCACAGTACAAAAAAGTAACGCCTGCAGTAGCTCAGCCGTCCGGCCGTGAATTGACCAGGATGCTTTGGGGCATCGTAATCCGCAGGCTGCTCACCTTGCCATATCGCAAGTGGGTTTCTTACTGGCAGTCCCACGGAAGCTGCCTTAGCAAGCCCTTCGCATGGCCCTTGTCTGTGCGTTCTCAGACCGGAGGCCCGGCTATCTGCGGTCTGACTTATTCCGCGCCTTTCGTCCCGACAAAGACCCGGTTGCCCCAAGGGTCCGTCTGCGGGATGGCCTGGAACCTGGCTTCCTTCAGGATATTCAGCCACACAGATTCGGGAAAGACTCCCAGCAGGTGCCGGTCATGCTCCAGGCGCAGGCTTCCATCTGACCCCCGGAGCATGTATGCGAAGTCAGCGATGTACGTCGTGTCCAGCGGGTCCGGATCGATGCTCCACATCAGGTAGCGAATGCCCCGGCCATCGGGGTCGTCATAGCCACCCCAGTCCGTGTAGGGGGGCGAGAAGTTCTCAAGCACATGGTCCGGGGCTACGAGTATGCTCCCGCCGGGGCGGCAGTGCAGGGACGCGGTCTCAGTCATGGCGCGGACTTCGTCCTCAGACGTGAGGTAGGACACCGCATCGTGGACGAACACGGCGTCGAACTGCCTCCCTGGCATCCTCAGGGAGCACATATCCCCCAGGATGTGCTCTAAATCGGGGTTGATGCTGCGGCTGACCGCCAGCATCTCCGGTGACAAATCCGACAGGACCATGGTGAACCGCTGTTTCATGTAGGAAGCGTTGTTGCCGCCGCCGGAACCCAGTTCCAGCACGTCGCCTACGGGAATGGAAGCGGCCTCGATCAAGCGGTCGCCGTAGTAGGCCGCCTCCTCCCGATATTCGTGGGGAGGAGTCAGCAGGTGGAACCAATCTGCCAGGTCCGCGTATAGGCGCGGGCGTTCCTTCATAGCCTTGTCACGTGTCAGACCTTCCGTGCCTGTGAATTATGCACCAGACCACAGAAGGTCGAATCCGCCTGTTCTATGAAGGCAAGAGAGGCTCGGTGATGTTCTCAGGAAGGTCCACCTCGAAGGCGTTGGTGCACATCGCCATCAGCCGGAAGTAGCCCATGTAGGTGGTGAACTCGGCCAGCCCTCGAACACCCAGCACTCCCTTGGCAGTATCGAAGGTCTCCTGGCTCACATGGTTGGTGCTCGTCAGCTCCAGGGCGTAGTTGACTATGGCGGCTTCGTCGGCGGGCATTTCCGGCAAGGCTGTCTTTTCCCGCAAGGCATCGACGAGGGCGTCGCTGATGCCAATACGCCGGCATGCGGCCGCTTGGGCGACCCAGATGTATTGGCAGTCCATGGACCGCGCCCCGATCAGTGCCGCCAGCCTCTTCTGCTCCTCTGTGAGGACACTGTGGGTGCGTATGTGCTCCGACAGCCGGTTGCCCAGGACAGCCATCTCCGGGCTGTAAATGAGCACGGAGGACGGCCCGACCACCGGCGCCTGTCCCCGTATCTGTGTGACTTCGTCGTAGGCTGCTTTGTGCTCCTCAGGTACGTCGTCTCGGGTAACTGCCGGTGCGCGTCTTGGCATAGGATGTCCGTCCTCTCCTCCAGATAGGCACATGGCCTGTCAGGATGCTCGATTCCCGAACTATAAGGCGGCCCCATGAGCAGGTCAACAGCCTTCGGCCCCTGGGCAAAAGGGGGCCTTTGTTCGGCCCCCGGATGGCCAGTCAGTCTAAGTCCGATCGTCACTCTGGCTTTGCCAGAGTGGTTTCCTAGGCTACAATTGTCTGCGAAAGACAATGGAAAGTTGATGAGGAGGAACTGCAATGCCCTATTACACCAGGGGAGATGTGACTATCCACTACGAGGAGGTTGGTTCGGGTTTCCCCCTATTAGTTACCCCCGGTGGTGGCCTAAACTCCGCTGTGGCCCTGTGGCCAAGACAGGTGTTCAACGCCATGGAGGTTTTCAAGGACGACTTTCGCTGCATCACCATGGACCAGCGCAACGCCAACGGCGGCGAGTCCACAGGGCCCGTCCAGGTAGACGATCCCTGGGGAGCATTCGCCGACGACCAGCTTGGCCTGATGGACCACCTGGGCATACGCGAGTTCTTCTTCATGGGCTACTGTATCGGCGGACCCTTCGCCCTGAAGCTCATAGAGCGAGCGCCTGAACGCATACCGGCCGCCGTTCTCTGTCAGCCCGTCGGACATTCAAACAAAACGCCCGACGCCATGTATAACATGGGAATTGAGGTATGGGCGCCCGACCTCCTGGCGCGACGCCCGGATGTGTCGATGGCGATGGTGGAGCAGTACCTGCACAACCTGTACCGTATCCAGCCGGACTTCATGTACAGCGTGTCCCGGGACTTCGCCCGCTCATGCCAGACGCCTTTGCTGGTGATGCCCGACGATACCCCGGCCCACTCCTACGAAGCCGCCGTGGACCTGGTGGCCCTGGCCCCCAAGGCCGAGGTTACCGAGTACCCATGGAAGGAGTCGCCGGACATCTTCGAGAAGACCATCACCCAGGTGAGGGACTTCCTCCTGTCACATCAACCCGCGGGAGCAACCCGCTAGCAGGGTACCCTGGCCTCAATCTAACCTGATATGGGGTGTACTCCTTGCTGACGTCAAGGGGTAATGGGAGGTTTAGCGAATCGCTATGCAGGTCAAACTGATGATTGAATAGCAGCTATATGGCTAGCAGAAGAAAAGACACCGACTTGAAGAAAATAGCGATTGTCGGTGGTGGAATCTCCGGCCTGGGGGTCGCATGGGCATTGAGCAACCACCCGGACCGGTTCGACTTCCGACTATTCGAGGCCCAGTCCCAAGTCGGAGGAAACGCGTTCACAGCCGATATGCCCCAGGATGACGGCACTTCCATCCCCTTCGATATTTCTGTCACGGCATGTATTCCCTCGGTGTATCACCACATCCTGCTCCTGATGCAGGGGTTCGGCATCCCCCTGCTAGACACCAGGTTCAGCTACAGCGTGAAGTACCAAGGGCAAATCTACGCCCATGATCTCGACTCCGAGATCAGGCAGCAACTCGCGCCCGAGATCGCCAAGTTTCAGCGACTTCTAAGGCGAATGCATCAGTTTGGAAGATTGAGCCGGGCTCAGTCAAGATTATTGAATGCCCTGAATCCCTTCAACTATGTCAGCATGGGAACCGTGCTAAATCTGCAAGGTTTTTCTGCGGACTTTAAGTACAAGATACTTAAGCCCATGTTTGTCAATTTCCTTATGGCGACTAACGTCTTCGACATGCCCGCCTCGCTCTTCAGCAGGTATCTGGAGTTCTTTGACATAGAATCCGCCACAACCATGCACACCTGGGATCAAGGGACACGCCGCATCTACGACAACCTGTCGGCAGGTTTCCAGGAGAAGATTTACCTGGACCGACCTGTCAGGAAGGTGTACCGGCACAAGTCCGGTATCGTTGTTGAAGACCATAGAGGCGTCCAGGAGTCCTTCGACCGATTGGTCTTCGCCTGCAACGCCAACCAGACGCTCATGCTCCTGGACAGGCCCTCGATGATGGAGCGGTTCATCCTCTCATCGATCCGATACGAAAGCGAGCTGCATAACCACGCCATCATCCATTCAGACTCGTCGGTCCTCCCCGACAATGAAGCGAAGCCTCTGACCACGCGAAGCAACCACATAGAGCAGTACGGAAGCAGGCCGGACAACTACGAGATCACCTACATCATGCACAACCAGCAGCCGTGGGCGCACCGCTCCGACAAGCCCTGCCCAGTCACATACAACCCCATCAGCCAGATTGATTCTCAAAAGGTCATAGAGAGGCGCTGGTTCCAGCACATCGTGCATGATGTGCGCCACGTTGCCCTGCTGATACATCTGTTTCGCTTCATCCAGGGGAGGAGGCGGACTTGGCACTGCGGGGCCCATACCTTGGTCAATAGCCAGGAGACCTGCTTCGTCAGCGGGCTGGCCACTGCGCGCCAGCTTGGGGCCGATTATCCCTTTCACGACCCCCAAGCTAGGAGAATGTTCAACTACTACGGGGGCATCATGTACGGCTGGCGATTCAAGAAGGCCAAGAAGTGATGGCCGACGCTGTCCTATTGGGCCTCAAAGGTCACGGTCGTGTCCGAGTTCACGCGGACCATATACTCCTGGCCCGGCTGGAAGTCCGACCCCAGCGGGATATTGGTCTCCACGATGGGGAAATCGGCCGTGCAGGGGACTAGCGGGTCAGCGACCTCATGGTGTGTCACCACAACCTCGATTTCGTTGGCCATCTTCCGCTCGATATCATAGCCATTAGCCTGGGAACATGCGCTTCCCCTCGGCAGACCGGAGACGACGTTCAGCTGGTACCGGGGCGGATCAATCTCCAGCACTCCGATCTCCGCCCTTTCGATAGGCGACTCGGCAATGAAGGTGTGGCCAAGGGCCGGTCTCGGCAGGCTGAAAGTGCTGGTCAGCACATCGTTCACCATTACCTGATAAGTCTGGCCTGGCTCGAGGGGCTCATCTATGGGCTCCACGGCGTCCAGCTCCACCAATGAAGCATCGCAGTCGATTGCCCATGCCGTCGCGGGAGGCTGCATGAGCGTTAACGTAGCGATTATCCGAGTTTCCTCCACCTTGAGGGCTTGGCTGCCACGCCGAGCACAGCCTTCAATCGTGGACTGAAAGAAGTCGATGCGGAGGAAATGGTCCCGCTCGTTGGGGATGAGGTTGGCCCGGATCACACGAGCAGGGACTTCAATCCACTGCCTCCAGTCCGTGCCATCCTGGATCTGGTCGGGTGGGGGCTCCACCAGAACCAGCAGCATGTCCACCCTTGTGGGGTTGCCGCCGGTGATCACATCGTAGGCGGTGTCGTTGGTGAATGCGAGGCTTCCATCAGACTCGATGATGCTGGCACTAATCCCGTAAACGTTGCGGTCATCGATGTCCTCCCGGTTGTATTCCAGCCTGAAGCTGATGGGAACCTGTCCGGGACTGGAGATGGTCTGCCGGGCGATAAGAGGGGCGTCGGCATCGGCGTAGGACACATCCCGGAGCTCAACCACCAATTTTGCTTCCGGGGAGAGAGCTAGTCTCTCCCGATAGGTGACGGTGCCGCTCACCGATGCGTCAGGACTTTGGCCTGACGTTACCTCCTGGGTAGAATTGACCGGCTTCAGACCGTTTCCGCAAGCGGCCAGCGCCAGCAGGAGCACCGATGCGCCAATCGCTGCTAAGAAAACTTTCTCTATTCTGTACTTCATTTGGCCACCTCCGCGATAGTCCAAACCTGGGGCAATTACCCTATAGACGAACCTGGGGCCAAATTGGTTCCGATCCGGTCATTCGCAGAGGGTTGAATTCCTATTCCAGACAGGTAAGCGGGCGGGGAAAGATGCAATTGGAAATGCCTTTAGCGGACCTTCCCTTTAGGCTTGAGAACAGGTCGGCGGACACGTACGCAAGCCGTAGAAACACAGGCGGCAGAGGCACACGTGGAGCA
This sequence comes from Dehalococcoidia bacterium, assembly GCA_965116325.1. Taxonomy (GTDB): domain Bacteria; phylum Chloroflexota; class Dehalococcoidia; order Lucifugimonadales; family JAGWBF01; genus JAGWBF01. Next base: position 360,531 of record OZ220675.1, read on the forward strand.
AATTCTCTTCCCCCTCTTCTTCGTGACCTAAAAGGTTCTCAAAGCCTTCCTTGACGAAGAAGGGCACCAACAGAAGGACAGAGACGGGATCAGCCCACCACCATGCGAACAATGCGTTCAGCCCCAAGCCCACCAGAATGGTCAGGTCCTGCAGGTCGCAGAAGAGGCTCTCCAGAGCCTCGGCTCTCAGCGACCTGGACTGCATCCGAGTGGCGATGCGCATCTTGGCGACATAGAGCACAGCCATCACCAAAGCGCTCGAGGCCACAATGGCCACACCTATGAGGCTAGGTTCAGCCTCGGGCAGCCATCCCAGCAGGTTGGACCCGGCATGCAGGACGACGTAAGCGGCCAGCAAGAAGAAGCTTATCCCCACCAACCTCTGGGCCCGTCGTTCGGCGGCCTCAGACTCAGCCTCGTCTTGACCTAGCCTCAAGCGCCATACGAGGACGCCCCCGGCGAAGAGCTCGACGATGCTGTCCAGTCCAAAGGCCAGCATGGCCACGCTGCCGGCTTCCGCCCCAGCCCATAGGGAAACTCCGGCCTCGACCATGTTCCAGAACAGACCGATAAGCACCAATACCAGGGCCGCTCTGCGAAGAGCATTCAAGTCAGGCAACAGGAGTTGGGTCTCCTTCTACCATCATATGACCTGGAAACGTAGATCATCAGGATTACGGGGGCGGCACCTCGTTTGCACTGCTGTTTCAATCGGCAAATCTGCTCGTAGCCACCCTGAAGCACTGCCTACATTTTACTATAGCCAAGCTATGAGCCTAGGTGGAAACCTTGTCTGAAACAGGTTTGTCTTGAGACTAGCGGTCAGGCATGGCATGCGCCGTTGTGGTGCGCGCTGGGAGGGACGTCCAGGACCGGGTTGGTGTCGAAGAAGCCCACGGGCTTCAAGCTGAACCCGCAGTAGGCTACAGGCGCGATGGGCCAGTCCTCGGGCCGGGGCACATGATGGTAGCCCAGGGTGTACCAAAGGACAACGTCGGTGTTCTCGACGCTGCGGTCTCCCTTCGTGTACTTGGGCAGACCATCCCCGCCAGGATGCTGATTTGGGTACGGACCCGTGGCTGACACCTCATCGGGGGCATATGGAGTCACCCAAAGGTGCTTGGTCATGAACCCGGCTCTTTGCATGATGCTTGCGCTGAGGTCGGCGAAGGGCAGGATGTTCTCTCCCGGCATCAGCTTGTAACCAACAGGAGAACCTAGAGCGTTGACCACCGAGGGGTTGGACACCTTCCAGTAGCGTCCCTTCAGAGGATCAATGATTCTCTGGGCTTCCTGCTCGGTCTTCAGGGGTGTGGATTCGACATAGAAGGCGTTGCCGTGGGGATTGTTTGGTCCCGGAGCTTCCGCCACCGTATTCACCTCGTGGACGGAGTTGGCCTCGCCATCCACGCTCATATCCAGGCGGAAGTTGAAGAAGTGCTGGTGAACGTGGGCATTTAGCTGGGGCGCCACGAGGGTGCCGTAACGGGGTGTTTCACCTTCAGGTATTCCGGCGGTATTGATGATGCCCGTTAGCTTGATCTCAAGCTGGATGGTGCCGTCCTGGTAGAAGTACCAGAAAAAGCCGTACTCGTAGTTCCCCACGGTCGCTATGCTGGAGACGACCAAACGGCGGGAGCGCCTTACTTCTGCCCTACCAGTGCGCCAGTCGGTGTGCTTCCAGAGAATGCCGTAGTCCTCCTCATGTATGCAGACGGCATTTGGTATGGAAAAGGCCTGTCCTCGGGCATCGTTCAGGGTAGCGTCGAAGTAGTGGATCTCCCCCAGGCAATCGCAGCCCAGGGTCAGGGAGTTGGTCAAAGAGCCGATGCCATACTCCCCGGCATCGAAGGCGTTCTTGCGATAGTGGTCTTTGCTGGGGTCGCCGTAGGGCACCACCATGTCGGACAAGGCCGCCCTGTACAGTATGGGACGTATCCTACCCTGGTCTTCATAGCCAACGGTGTAGATGACCAGTCCCTCCCGGGGAGTGAAACCGACACGCAGGTGCCACTTCTGCCATTTGACACTATTGCCGTCCACCGTGAAGCTGGGTCCCTCCGGCTGGGTGATGTCCAGGGGTTTCAAGTCCTCTCGGAAGTGTCCTACGAATTCGCTCGCATAGTTTCCCGCCGTGGGCGCCAACGGGACAACGCCATAGTCATCGATGCGCATGACCTCCATACGATTGAGGTCGACCAGGACACCTAGGCCCTCGATGGGCCGAGCGTAGCCGTTGTCGGTCGGGCTGGAGCGGAGAAAACACCGGGCCAGCGCCAGGCGCTTCCCTTCCTCTTCCGGGAACCCGTAGTGGCCCGCCGACCAGGGATCGACCATGACCAGGTCCGGGTTGGTGATGCCTCGCTTCAGGAGGGCAGCCTGAAATCCCGGGTCTGCCTTGACAGCAGCTTCGCACTCGGAAAACTCGTCGAACATTATTCGGGGCTGGACGCCGGGAATTCGCTCCCAGGAAGTGACTTGTCCTTCGTTTAAGGAGACGACAGCTTCGTAGGTGGCCCCATCCTCGTTGTCCAGGATTACCACGAAGGCTTCTCTACCGATGGGGTCGCCTGGCCGAAAATCGAGGACATCCTTCTTGTCGGGTTCCTTGAGGACGATGGTCTCGAATCGGACCCGCGGTCCCAACTGGCGTTGAGATTTCAGAATGGCAGAGGCCTGGACGATCTCTTCTGCACTGAGGGGGTCCAAGGGGTGGGAAACAGAAGTCTGGATTGCTGTGCCGGGTGTCGTCTCTGCGGGGATGGTCATGCTTGCCTCCTAAAGACGCTGTCAGCGCCGGATTTGGAGCAGCGGGGTGCTGTCTTCGACGTTAGCACCGGCCACATTCGAGGTCAAGGGAGGGCAGCCTGGACCCACGCCATTACCCTGCAGCCGCCTAGACTGGAGGCCGCCTACCCTCGGGGGAGTGCAGGCCCTCCAGGGCGTAGCCCACTCTAAGCACCGTGGCCTCGTCGAAGTGTCTCCCCACAATCTGGACTCCTATGGGAAGCCCTTCGTCGCTCCAACCGAAGGGTACCGACATGGCTGGGGAGCCGGTCAGGTCGAAGGGGACGGTACAACCCAGGGCCTTGCGTCCTGGCACCCTCTGCCCGTTTATTTCCAACTCCACCGAGTCGTGGTGGTGGGCCGGAACCGGCCCTACAGGGCACAGAAGCACATCGTAGTCCGCGAAGAAGCGCTGCAGGTCCTGGCGCAGGAGCTCGCAGTTGGTCACCGCTTCCAGGTACTCGTCGAAGGTCGGCGCCGGTAGGGCCAGTCGGCGCTTCATGGCCGGAGCCAACTCGTCCTCCCGCCCACTGTAAATCGGGCGCAGATACTGGGTCCCCTCGGCGCTGAACAAAGCCCCTGAGATAGCCAGTCCGGACAACTCGTCCCAGGCAGGGAAAGATACCGGCTCCACCGAGCAGCCCAGCTCGGCCAAAGCCGTCGCCGATTTGGCAACGACCCTCTGTACTTCCGGCTCCACGGGCGCGAAAGGCCCTTCGTCGAACCAGGCGATGCGCAGTGCCTTAACACCTTCTTCTGCATCTGGCAGCGTCTGCAGCGGGATAGGTACCGCATAAGGATCAACCCCATCTGGGCCGGCCATCAGGGATAGCCCCAGGGCTACGTCGCGGACGCTCCTTGCCATCGGGCCGACGTGCATAAAGCGGAGCAGTACCTCGGGCCAGTGGCCGGTAAGGGGGATGCGTCCGTGGGTCGCCTTCAGGCCGACTATCCCGCAGTAGTTGGCTGGCTCCCGTATGGAGCCTCCCACATCGCTGCCGATGCCCAGGGGCGACAAGCCGGAGGCGATAGCCGCAGCTTCGCCACCGCTGGAACCGCCCGGTGTCCGGCCAGCCATCCAGGGGTTCTCGCTCCGCCCATACACCAGGTTGTCCGTCTCCCACCACAGCGCGAACTCGGGCATGTTGGTCTTTGCAATGAAGATACCGCCCGCGTCCTTGAGGCGCTTCACAACACTGGCGTCGGCATCGGGGACGTGATCGGCGAAGAATTTGGACCCCCTGGTCGTCGTTACTCCTTCGGTATCCACGCAGTCCTTGACGGTGAAGGGTACGCCATGGAGGGGTCCCCAGATCTCTCCTTTGGAGACCGCCTCCTCAGCTTGCCGGGCACGTTCCAGCGCTCCCGGAACCATCTGCACGATGGCGTTTATCTTCGGGTTGATGGCCTCGATGCGGTCCAGGTGGGCTTGTACCACCTCCACCGGGGATAAGCGCCCGGCTCGAATCTTCTCGGCAAGTTCGACGGCATCGGCGTAACAAATCTGTTCGTTCATAGCATCTCCTAAACAGGCAGAGGGAACCATGGCGCCCATTCTAGTGAATCAGTCCCGATTTGACCACGCCAGCATCTTTCCGGGTCATTGCGTCCAGCAACTCGAGAATGCACCTATGGTATAGTTCCCGGCAAGCTATGCATATCCCCGTACTGGTACACCTAGTTCCTCCCCTGTTGCTGTTCATATTGCTGGTTGTCGGCGCGTCGGCGTGCTCCAGCGACGACGCCCAGCCAACAGAAACACCCACTCTCACAGCCACCGCACCTACTCCGACTCGCACCCCATCTCCGGCAATACCAACTGCTACCGTCCAACCATCTTCTGATCCAGGCACGGAAGCGATGGTGCAGCTGCCCGATGACGAGGGCGCCCACTCAAACGACCTGGAGTGGTGGTACTTCAACGGTCACCTGGCGAGCGAAGACGGACAGGAATTCAGCTATCACTACGTGACCTTCCAGTCTGTGGTACCGCCCGGAATCACCACGCGGTTGGCCCAACTGAGCTTGGCTGACCACGCCAAAGGAGCGCATCTGACCTATGAAGAGGCAGCCCTGCCCATCGTACAGCCCCGGTCGAGAGAGTTCGATGTGCCGGTGGGCGATCTGGCCATGAGCGGAAACGGCGAGATGTACCACCTCAAGTTCGGTACCGGCGACTATAGCGTCGAGCTGGAGGCCGTATCTCAGAGGCCGGCGGTGCTCCATCACGGCACCGGGCTGGTGGACTTGGACATCGCCGGGAAGACCTACTACTACTCCAGGACCAGGCTAGAGACCTCGGGCAGGGTTTCGGTTGCCGGAGTACCCGTAGCCGTCACTGGCTTATCCTGGATGGACCACCAGTGGGGCGACTTCACCACCCAGAACATCGGTTGGGACTGGCTGAGTCTCAACCTGGACGATGGCTCAGACCTGACGGTGTCGGTGGTTTGGGACCGTGAGGGTCGTGAGCCCATCAGCAGCTATGGGACCTACGTTCCGGCCGACTCTCCGGCGATTCATCTGCCCGGCGACGATATCTCTCTTAGTCCCACCGGCACCTGGACCAGTCCCGACAACGGAGCGGTGTACCCAATGAACTGGACCCTGAAGGTCGAGTCTTTGGGCTTGGAACTTACATTGACGCCTTCCTCGGAGGAGGCTGAATTTACCCTCACCGGCTTCGTCCCCATCATCTATTGGGAAGGCTCAGTTCGAGCAAAGGGGGCAAGGAACGATGCCCCGGTAGAGGGTCAGGGTTTCGTGGAAATGGTGGGTTACGCCCCCCTTGTGGAAGTCACGCCTGCACCATTGCCACAACCCTGACGGCCGGGACTGTCCATGGTACGAATGGCAGCAGCACGCAGTCCAGATTGACCACTACCCCAACCACAAATCACCATCTACAAAAGATTTGATACATCTCGATTGAATCGCGACCAGTGTGCAAACCGGAGTTAATGCTCCTTTAGAGACTATGAAGACTGACTTTGTCTCAGTTGATGTGCTATACTCTTGGTCGTGACAGTAACCCGAGTTCCTTCGGTCGCTCCTTGGTCCCCTAGTTCATCCTTCGGTACCTCGTCAGTCTCCATCGGACCTCCTGGGCCCCATCCGGCTTCTGACAAGACGCCCGGTCCCCCTGTCAACTATCCAAGGAAAGGAGATCCAGATGGCGTACCAAGACAGGACCCTATCCTGCGTGGAGTGCGGCCAGTCATTCACCTTCAGTGCCGATGACCAGGCCTACCATGCCGAAAAGGGCTACTCCAATGACCCTAAGCGATGTCCCGCCTGTCGTCAGGCGAGACGCGCCCAGAACAACGGCGGCGACTTCGGTGGCGGATTTAACCGACGCTCGCAAGACATGTACCCAGTGGTATGTGCCGAATGTGGCAAGGACACCACAGTGCCCTTCCAGCCAAGAGGCGACCGCCCAGTGTACTGCAGCGACTGCTTCAGGCAGCAGGGCAGGCAAGTTAGCACATCCAGATACTAGAACCCTACATACGGAGGGGATGGCAGCAGTGCTCATCCCCTCCGTATGCTATCTACATCAACCCCTAGGCCATCGGGAACCAACCTTGGCCCCGTGCAACCCCGCCTGACCAGAGAATCACCGGTCCGGCTTGGAACATGGGCAGGAGCTTCATGCGCTGTCCATAGCAAGCGGGTCCCCACACTTGTGCTCTGGTATGTGTCCCGGCCTGTCCGACCGCTCGGCGACATCGTACCAACAATCGTAAGTCGTGACGGCTGCAGTGACCTCATCCCATAGCCTATCCACCTCCCTGTACTGGTGGTCCGGCAGAGTGCAGATTCGCCCGTCAGTAGCAGGGAAACCGCAATACTGAAGGTACAACGCTCGGTACTCATCCCGGACGGCCCTGTAGGCATCCCGGGCATTCAGGACAGCAAGCCTTAGTGAGGCATTCTCGGGCTTGGTGTTGGGAAAGAACTCCACGGCATAACTCTCTACGTTGCCGTGAGGTACCCAGCACCCATCGTCCTCCTCGTTACCGTCGCCCCTGGGCCAGAAATGGTAAACCCCGTCCTCAACCCTGATGTCGATAACCCGGTGCGCCGTGCGCCTGTCGTCCTTGTCGGCATGGGTTTCCCAACAGTTAGGGTTGAAGCTTATGAGGGTCCCTTCCACTATCACAGATGGGTCGAACTCATTTATCCATGTCACGCTGTCAAGACACCCAAGCGTAGGTTCCATGCTTCCAGTACAAAAGAACCCTCCGGCCTCCCTGCTGTCCCAGCTGAGGACTAGGGGCCGGAGGGTTTCTTCCAGCTCGATGATCTCTCCCCGCACCTCATCTGCTGTGCTCTGCAGCTCCTCGACGGTCCCCACCGCATCTTGCAACGCCCGGTATTCCATACGAGCTGCATTTAGATCGCCGCTCAGCTCCAAATTACTGGCCTGCAGGTTGTCGTTTTCCACCCGGGCGTCGGACAGGTCAGAGTGCAGCCCCGCATTGGTCGCCAACAGGTTCTCGTTGTTGGTCCGCGCAACTGCGAGGTCAGTCGTCAAATGCTCTTTGTCCAGAAGCAGAGCGTCCCCTATTGCGATGGCATCGTCGCGTTCCTCGGTCAGCTCTGTATTGGCCGATTCCAGGCCCTGGACCGTCAGCTCAAGGGTGGCCTTCCCCACCTCCAGGAGAGATACGTTGTCTTCAAGGCCATCGATGTCGTCTTCGAGGCCCGCTATGTCCGATTCAAGGCCTGAGATCTGCCGCCTCAAGTCTTCGTTGGTGTCTCGAAGGCTCCCGTTAAGCCTCTCCTGCGCCGCCAGCGACTCCTTGGTAAGCTGCAGCTCTGTAGTGGTATCGTCCAATCTCACCCATGTGATCGCTACGGCCGCTGCCAGTACGCCTACCACAGCAACTATAGCTGACCCGAGTAATAGCTTAGTCCACGTATTCAAGGCTTCTCCCTTCGACCCGGGGCTTGTCTGGTTAACCTGTTTTCGGAGTTTGTGACCTCATGATAATGGCTCGGGTCGTGAACTGGTGAGAGCTTCGGGAGTGTCATTGTCCTCGCTGAAAGCAATCAAGGGACTCTTCTCCCTGCACGCTCTTTAGTCTAGGCCGCCTCTGAACAAACACGTCATGAGCAGATAGAATATTTCACCGATGCAAGTGTCATAGGGTATCCTGTTTGCATAGAGGACCTAGTTGTCGCAGGCGGGTCGGATTTGGGGTAGGCCACGACACTGTCCAAATGACTCTAATTGAGAGCATAAGCAGAAAGTCTCGCAGGGAGGGTTGTGCCCATGAGCATGAATGACGGTAATAGCGAAGGTCAGGCCAAGGTACTGGGTCGGCCAATCTTGGTCCCTTTGGATGGGAGCGAAGTTGCGGCCGGCATCCTTCCATACGCTTCGCAGGTTGCCAAGAGCTGTAACGTTCCCTTGGTATTGCTTACGGTGGTTGATCCTGACGCCGTGGGCCGCCCAACTTCAGCATACACCCTACAGTCCCTGGCAAGGGATAAGGGGCCCAACTATTGGGAGGAGATCGAACGAACCCTGCAAGTCAGGGCCCTGGATTCTCTGAGAGGGGTAGCTTCCCGTTTAAGGGGGGAGGGCGTCGCTGTGGAGATTCAGGCCGCCCTTGGGCGTCCCGCTGATCAGATACTGCAAGTTTCGGAAGAAGAGGGGTGCGGGCTGATAGCGATGTCAACCCACGGCCGGAACCCCATCAGCCGCAGCATACTGGGCAGCGTAACCGACAAGGTGATTCATACCTCAAAGGTACCAGTGCTGACGGTAACCCCGGAGCGAAATAAGAGCTACCAGGAGGAGGGTGAAACTGTTACGACGGTTGTAGTGCCCCTGGATGGTTCTGAGCTTGCGGAAGGAGCGCTTCCATATGCCGAGGAGCTGGCCCGTACCTTGTCTCTCGAAATCTTGTTGGCCAGGGCTGTGAGGACCGATCTGCCCACCTACACTGCAACGGAGTTCAGTGCCTGGGAGCCGAATTTGACCGAAGGCATGTTAGAGGAGGCTACCGCATACCTGGCTGGTGTTGCAGAGTCCCTCACCAGCACAGGGTTAACGGTCCGGAGTCAGGTGGTGAGAGGAGCGCCGGCACAGGCCCTCTTGAATCTGGCCCAAGAGACAGAGAAGAACCTCATCGCGATGACCACCCGCGGCCGGTCGGGGCTGTCGCGATGGCTGATGGGCAGCGTAGCAGAGGCATTGGTCAGGAGTTCCGGCGATCCCGTTCTTGTGATTCCGTCTTAGGCTGTGGGAGGCAGAATACGGAGCACGAAACACAGGACAGAAGCTCCAAGTCCATGGGAATAGCGCTTGTTCGCCGGGCAGGATCTCAGCGATGATTCTAGGGACGGTTTGGCCCGACTATGCCCGCAGGTACCACAACTGGTGTCGCCATATCTAATGTTTACTTGGCCTTACGGGATCCCGCTAGGCCGCGCCAGCAAGAGCCAATGAACCCTCTGGACTTTCATTTCAATTGGGGCAACCCAGCACCGCTGGCACTGACCCTCACTTGGGCAGTTAGGTACGGTGATGTGCTCATAGTAACCTTTAGCAACACTTCACAGTCGGGGGCGTCCGGATGAACGACAACGACCCCGTGCCTAACAGGGGGGTCGAATACAATGCGTCGATCCCAGGAGCGACGTGGAATGTAATGAGAGATGATGTGGTCATTGGAAACCACCTCTTCATATTCGAATTCGCCGATAGCCAAGAAGCGCTTCCGCCGCCAGTTTCGGCGAATAACAGCACTTGCGATCGTCCACTCCGGCCGCCCTGGTACCCACTCAACCTCAAATTCAATTTGGCGATGAACACCGCCCTTTGGCCTTCTCGCAGCAAGAGTCCCTGTAGAAACCCGTGGCAAGAGTTGTGCAACTGCTATTCGATTAGCCTTGAAGCTCGTCCATGCGCTCATGATGAGCGCCACCGCAGCGATGATCGTAGCAGCAATTGAGATGACAAGAGCAACCAACTCAACAGACCCCCAGTACGAACTTGGCAAGGTGTAGGTAGCTTACTAAGCCTGGAAAATTCCTTGGCAGAAAATTCCTTCAATCGAATAGCGAGATCACAAGGTGGCGCTCAAGGCTATACTCCCGACGTTGTCCGAGAGAATACCCCCGACTAACCAAGCTACCACTTGGCAAGGCACCGTTGTTCTCGTACATCAATTCTGTCACGATTTCATTAACCGAATAACTTATGTTTCTTCCTGCTACAGCAACCTCAATCCCCCGCAACTTCTTGTTCTATCGCATGCGTAAGGGTTTGTTATCTAGACTAGCTGACATTCTTTCCTGCCCTTAGCAGTTCTCTGCTTCATTTCGGATATCTCCGCCTGACTTCGCCTCGGTGACTGTCAACCCAGACAATCTTCGTCAGCGCCGATTTGTAACTCCACTGGCGTTTCCTTTTGGTCAGCTAGCTGCGCCGCTCATTTATTTGACTTATTGTACGCCTTTGATTGCGAAGAATCCGGGAAGCTCTGTGGACTGATAGAGGATCGTGCATATACTAACTGTCGGAGGGTACATGAGACCTGAGTTGCGGAAAGAGATGCTTCGACTATTGCAGGAGCTGTCTAATTCAGAAAGTAGCGGGGTATTGCCTCTAACTTTCGGCACCTCCGCTCTGACCCTGGAGGCCGTCCGGTTGCTGGAAGACATTGGCGCTGTGTCGAGAATGTCGGGAGGTATCTCCATCACCTCCCACGGCTATACCTATCTCCAGAAATCCAAATTCCGTCCCGCCCTCTGGATCAGGGACCACATGATTCCCTTAGTCGTCTCACTGCTCTTGGCCATTGCAGCCGCGGTTGCAGCCAGCTTGACCCTGAGATTGCTGGGGTGAACTGACGAACCTCGTTTCTCACTGACAACGAAGAGAGGGTTCAGCAATTCCTCGCCATGATTCATGGCGAAGATATGGAGCAACAATGACAACAAACGGCTCGGGAAAGTTAAATATGGGCGGAGTCTCAGCCATAAAGGAAATTGCCAATATCCCTCCAGATCAACGAACACCCAATCAGGTCAAGTACCTATCTGCCTGTCTGACGGCACTAGCCCACCAGCCAGTCCGTTGGTATTCATATCAGGATTGGGGGCAGGGAGGACCTGTCGAGTTTCTTGCAAGAAGGGGAATCCAATTTACCCCTGTGCCGGACGTCCAACCCGTAGCGCGATCCTGGTATGAAGGGTGCGAATGCAAAAAGCCTCACTGGCGAGAAATGAAGCCTTGCCCGCAATGTCAAGGGGTGGGATTCATTCCATACGTCTGACGGAAGGCGCGGAAGATATCCGAGTACTCCCCGCCTCCGTTAGCGAATAGTTCCGTCCGCCTTCAGCCCGCAGATTATTGACTGGTCCATAGTTCCCAGGTCGTCATCACTGCGCTGGGGAAGGCGGGCTGAGCTGCTCCATCAGGTCGTCGTTCCACTCCCCTTCGGCCTCCAGTATCGCCTTGGCATCGAAGACAAATGCCTCGATGAGGTTGTGGGACAGGTACACATAGGTCCCCGGCTGTCGAATGGTATGGATAGATGCTCCGGCCGAACCTGCCGCTATATCCCACGTCTCAAGGTCCACCCTGGGTGGATTATTGAACCCGCCCCGCTCCCACACGTAGTCACCATGACCGCCGATCAGGTGCGGGTAGGACTGCCGGTTGGCCTGGGAGTGGACTATCAGCACGTTCTCTCCGACGTTGGCCCGCAGCGCGCCGTCGCCCTGGAGGGCGCCTGTCGTGCCGTTGAAGACGATGTGAGTGGGGATCAGGCCTTGCATCACGCTAACATCATCGGCTAGCGACGTTACGGGCGAGTCGTAGCGTTTGAAGTTGCCGTCCTCATCCTGGGGAATGTAGTAGTCTTGCTCTCCAATGTAGTAGGCCCGGTCGTACCGCAGCGGATTGCCCACCTGGTCCTTAAGGCCTCCCTTGGGCAGCACCATGATGGCGCCGTTCATGCCGTGGACCACGTGCCAGGGAACCATCGTTCCGCCGGGGGCACAGTGATAGACGAACGCGCCCGCTTTGACCGCCCGGAACCGCAGCACTACTTCCTCTCCTGGGGACACGGTGGTCAGCCCACCTCCTCCCAGGGCGCCCACGGCCGCGTGGAAGTCGATGTTGTGGGGCAGCTCGTTCGTGGACGGGTTGACCATGGTCAGTTCCACATAGTCCCCCTCGTGGACGACTATGATGGGTCCAGGAACCGATCCTTCGAAAGTGAAAGCCCAGACAAAGACGCCCGGGGCGATCTCAATCTCCTTCTCCTCGATGACCATCTCCACCTGCACCACCCGGGGTTCGCTGGGACTCACCTGCTCGTGTTGGGGCAGGCCCGGGGGCGGGACCAGCTCCTGGGTGACCCTCTGGAGGCCGGCGATGTTCTCCGGCTGCCACACTGTTGGGGAGTCCACAACCGCTTCAACTACGGCGATCGGAGCTGGCAAGGTAGTGACCCTCTCCAGGTGAGCCACGCGGGTCTCCAATCGTTCCACCTTAGCAGCGTCACGCCCGCCCTCGCAGGCCACCATCGTTGCCAGGATCGTGAGTGCCAAAGAGATGATGAGCACCCTTCCTAACCGTGCTTTTGTCACCGGAACCCCCTTTGTTTCTGTCCTCGGAAACCAAAGAATCATCCAACTAATGAGCAAACATTATAGCAACCCGCCCACCGGAGATGAAGGATGGCATTTCGGGCAGAGCTTGAACCAGCAAAGTTCATGCCGTCCGCAGCGGGCACTTTTTTGTGGTACAGAGGAGGCGTTCCATGTCTGGAACTCTCCACTAGGCCATTGTGAGTCTGCCAACTTGTCCACCTCACCGGTAAGGACCTATCTGTACGGTGCCGCGGAATGCCGAATTCCTCCACGGAGGGAGAAATGGCTGCGTGTAAACACACGCCAGAGGAGATGATTACCAAGCAGCAGGTGGGGATCGACCATTTGGCGCCGATCTAAATCGGCAACGGTTCAACCAAGGCGACCGAAGTATTTCGGTTCAGAGGAGGTGGCTCCCCGGGCAGGATTCGAACCTGCGACCTAGCGGTTAACAGCCGCCCGCTCTACCGCTGAGCTACCGGGGAAAGAAGAGCCACGCCGGATGGCATGGCAACCCCTAGATTCTATCACCGCAACCCATCGCTCTCAATCATCCGGGGTGCCGACCTGCGGGGCGCTCTAGGCGCGCCCTGGCGTACAGCCTGTCAGGCCCTACCGTCGAAGACCAAGAGTATCTCGCTTATCTTGCCGCTCCTAAACTGAAAGAGTTGTGCGATGGTCAGTACCCTGTCGCTCTTCTCATAGCGATAGTAGATAGATACGCTGTCTTCGCCCTCCATGACGCTCAAGAGGCGATGGCTGCACCTCTCCGGCGGGTCTCTCTGCAAGCTGATCAGGTACTCTTCCCTCGACGTGAAGCTGTAGAAGGGGCCGCTGAATAGCAGGTCCTCCGCCAGAAGCGGCTTCAAGCCGTCAACATCAGCGGAGCAGAAGCACTTCAGGAACTCCAATGCGGTGTCGCGGTTGGACATGTGATGCAGCCTGACTCCCCGGGCAGGATTCGAACCTGCGACCTAGCGGTTAACAGACGCCCGCTCTACCGCTGAGCTATCGGGGGAAAAAGAGCCACGCCGAATGGCATGGCCACCCTTAGATTCTATCACCCCAACCCATGCCTCCCAATAATCCGTAGCGTATTGGGGCACGGGACATGCCAATGTTACGAGTTGGCACATGAACGGAGGGTCGGTCCTACCTGGCACTCGGGCAGGCCGCCCTTGTTTTCACTCCCACCCCAACCTTCTCTCAAGGGAGAGGGGGAAGCAGTTAGGCCGACTGGGCTGCTACGACTTCAGGCGTGGGATGACGTCGCGGCCCATCGTCTCCAGCTGCCTCAGTACGCGGGCGTGTTCCATGCCCGGCCACTGCATGCGGAGCACCATGTGGCTCACGCCCAGGTGCTCTTCGTAGTGGCTCAGCTCCGACACTATGTCGTCGGGGGTGCCGATGATGAACCGGTCGCGGGCCAAGTCCTCGAAGGGCACGTGGAAGCTCTCGTTGCCCGGCAGGGCCTTGTCCTGGCCCCACTGGGCATAGGCACGGTACTTGGGCTCCAGGTAGGGCTGAGCCTCAGCCATCGCCTGCTCCCGTGTCGCTGCCACGAACGCCTCCCGCATCATCGGCACCTGGGTCCCGTCCGGGCCGCTGGTGCTTGAAGCTACCTCGCGATAACGGGCAAGCTGCTGGCTAACCATGGTTACAGTTGCGTGGGGGTTCACCAGCCATGGATAGCCCATCTCCGCTGCTCGCATCACCGCCTTGTCATGGTTGGCCGCCATCCATATAGGCGGGTGAGGCTTTTGGGTCGGAGGGAAGCTGGGGGTCACGGGCGGGACATGATAGAACCGGCCCTGGTACTCCATCCTGTCCTTGGTCCACAGGCCCTTCATAATCTCCAGGGACTCCAGCATGCGCGGAACCCGCTCTTCGCGCTTGATGCCGAAGGCGGTATATTCCTCTTCACGGTAGCCCAGACCTATGCCAAAAATGAACCTGCCGCCCGTCGCCGCATCCATGGTGGCAACGGACTCGGCCAAGTCAACCGGGTTGTGCAGGGGGACCAGGATCACGGTAGCAGCCAGGTGCATATCCCCAGCTTCGGAAGCGAGGCGGGCCAGCAAGGGGAAGGTGGCCGGCATCTGGTAAGGGTCGGACAGATAATGTTGGCCGGCGCAGATCAGGTCGAAGCCCGCATCCCTGGCGGTGCGCACCTGCTCCAGGTTTTCCCGGATCCGGTCGGCCGCCGACTCGGACGCCAAGTATTGATTGCCGACAAAGTATCCCAGCTTCAACTTATTCTCCGTTTCCCGTCCAAGGACAGGACCTTATGTAACGTAGCGCAGGGCCGCCTCGGTCAGCACCTGGGCCGCAATGGGCAGCGAGTCCTCATCGATGTCGAAGTGCTGGCTGTGGTGGGATGCCGTGATACCCCGCGCCTCGTTGCCGCAGCCGACGAGGAAATAACAGCCCGGGGCTTCCCTGAGGAAGTAAGTAGCATCGTCCCCCACCTGAGGCGGCGTGATGGTAACCACGTTCTCCTCGCCGACAATGGGGGCGGCCACGTCCGCCACCAGCCTCGACACACGGGGGTCGTTGATAACCGCAGGTGCGCCCTGAACGTGCTCAAAGCGGGCTTCGCCCCTGAGGCCCTTGGCCACGTTCACGGAGATCTCTTCCGCACGCCTGAGAATGTGATGCCGGACCGAGTCGTCCAGGGTGCGTACGGTGCCGGTCAGCTGCACCTCGTCGGATACGACGTTGAAGGCGGTGCCGCCGTGGATTGTGCCGAAGCCCAGGACGGCAGCCTGGGAGGGCTGCACCTCCCGGCTCAACACAGACTGCAGGGCGGTGACCACGTGGCAGCTAATGAGGATGGGGTCCACTGCCAGGTGCGGCATTCCACCATGTCCTCCCTTGCCCTGAACCGAAATCTTGATCTCGTCGGCGCTGGAGAAGATAGGTCCCGCTTGGGAGGTTACCTGGCCCACTGGCAGGCCGCTCCACAGATGGAAGCTGAGGACGTTGTCAACCGGCGGGTCTTTCATTACCCCCGCCTCGATCATGGGTAATGCTCCGCCCATGACCTCCTCGGCAGGTTGGAAGACAAGCTTAATGTTGCCCTTTATGGAGTCCCTGCGGGAGCTGAGCAACTCAGCGACCACCATTCCAACTGCGGTGTGCCCATCGTGGCCGCATGCATGCATTGCGCCATCCACCTGGGAGCTGTATTCCCGGTCCTTCGGTTCCTGGATGGGGAGCGCATCGATGTCCACCCGGAGGAGGATGGTAGGTCCCGGAGAGGCCCCTTTCAGTATGCCCAAGACCCCAGTGCCGGCGATGCCCCGGGTGACTTCCCAGCCCACTTTCTCAAGGTAGTTGGCTGCGATATCTGCGGTCCTGTGCTCCTGAAAAGATAGCTCCGGGTTCCTGTGGAAGTCCCGGCGGAGCTCGATCAGCTTGTCCTTGAGGAGAGCTACCTCATGCCCGATGTCGTCTGCCACCCTGGCCTCCGTTTGGCTACGAATTCGTCCCTGGCGGGTATTCTATCATAGCTTTAACCTGCCCTTGTGCTGCTAGCGGCCCGCTACTATACTAGCTATCCGTATGGAAGAGCAGCATCGAGAAGAAGAGCTTGCGGAGCTCAAGCTCTTTCCCCTGAACGTCGTCCTGTTTCCCGGAATGCCCATGCCCCTGCGCATCTTCGAAGAGCGATACAAGCTGATGATCAACGAGTGTATCGACAACTCAGAGGCGTTCGGTATCCTCCTAATCCGCGAGGGCCCCGAGGTCGGAGGCGGCGCGGTCCCCCACGCCATCGGCACCACAGCACGGATCACAGAGGTGGAGCGGCTGGAGGATGGCAGGATGAACCTGTCCACCACCGGGGAGACCCGCTTCCAACTGGTCGAGCCTCTGTACAACGCGCCCTATCTCCGGGGCAAGGTAAAATACCTGTCCGAAGAGGTGGGAGAAACCCAGGAGGGAGTACAGGAGGAGGCCCGCCAGCTATTCCAAGAATTCATCCGAGGCCTCTCAGGTCTGCGCGGAGGCTGGATGAGGAGCGCCAACGCTCCCGGCGACCTCGGCGTGCTGTCCTACTCCATCGCCCACTACCTGGACCTGCCAGCCATCGCCAAGCAGCGCCTCCTGGAGGTGCCCCAAGCCGGCGAGCGCCTGCAGTACGAGATACCGCTGCTGCAGGGGGCCGTTCAGCGCCTCCGGGAAGAGACGGTCAAGCGCAACCCCTACCAGGGCCCACGCCTGAACTAGCGCGACTCTACGGGCATCTTCCCGCCCTCTGTGTCCCCCAATTTCAGGCTTGATCTAGCTCTTTGGCCTAGACTCTGACTATGTCCCTTGGTAACGCAGCACAGCCTCCGCTGGTGGCTCTCCTTCGAACAAGTCGGGATGGAGCACCTTGGCGAGAATCTCCACTCCGTCAACCAACCGGGGGCCTGAGCGGGTGAAGTAGGAATTAGAGTTGACCACAAAGACCTGCCCGTTCCTCGCAGCCGATAAGGAGCTCCAGCCCGGCAGGTCCGTGAGCAGCGACACCTCTTCCATGCCTTTGCTCACATCGAAACCACAAGGCGCCACAAGAATCACATCGGGGTCCTGGGCCACCACTTTGTCCCAGCCGGTCTTTCGGGAGGGGCGCCCGGCCCTTCCCAGGCAATCGACTCCCCCGGCTGCCTCGATCATCTCCGGCACCCAGTGACCGGCGTACATCAGCGGCTGGAGCCACTCCAGGCAGGCCACTCGTTTCTCGTCGGCCTGCCCAATGACCGTCCTAACCTCATCGATCCGGGCCTTCATTTGCCTTACAAGTTCCACCGCCGCATCTTCGCACGCGGCGGCGGCTCCAACACGCCCGACATCGTCGAACACATCCTGGAGGCTCGTCGGGTCCAGGGTGATTATCATGGGTTGCTTATCCAGCACCTTGCACGCCTCGGCAACCTGCCGGGCAGTGATCGCTCACTCTTCGCACAGAGCCTGGGTCAGGATGATGTCCGGGTCGGCTTCCCTCAGCACATCCTGGTCTATCTCGTAGATGCCTTTGCCCTGGACCAGGCGCTCCCGGATCCACTGATCGATCTCGCCGCTGCCAGCCGTCTTGTTGTCCAGGGTGCTATAGACCACCTTGGGAACATGCAACGCGGCAGGAGGATAGTCGCATTCGTGGCTCACTCCGTACAGGCTATCTCCCAGCCCAAGGGCGTACACAATCTCGGTGGCCCCGGGAATGAAGGAACAGATTCGCATGGCCGGCCCCTCTCAGCTTGGTTGGCGCTTTTGGTTGCATTATGCCAAGAAGGCTGTTTCCCGTACAGGCAGCCCCCCAGGCTGCGTTGTACCTGCAGTGCCCCCATGATATATTGACTCCACCCACACCAACCTCTCTCAGGAAGCGACATGGTGCAAGCCCAAGAAATAAAGAGCATGAAATTGGTCTCCCACCATGACCTCGACGGGTTCGGCAACGTGGGCGAGGGAATGGCTATCCAGCAGTATCCCGGCGGGCGGCGACTGCTATATCTGGCCCACGAAAGTTCCCCCAAGGATGTGACGGTGGTGGACGTCACCGACGTCGCCAACCCCAAGGTGGTGCTGCAGACCGAGCTCCCACACCGAGAGATGCGCTCCAACTCCCTGGCGGTGGTGGGCGACATCCTGTACGTCGCCTACCAGGTAGCAAGGCCGGGCATGACACCCGCCGGCATGGGCATATACGACATCAGCAAACCCGGCGAGCTCCGGCAGATCAGCTTCTTCGACACTTCGGGGCCAGGCTCCAGAGGTGTGCACTGCTTGTGGTGCGTGGACGGGCGCTACGCTTACCTGAGCACAGGGAGCCGGGACCAGATGCCCCGAAATCCCAAGGACGACCAGTTCTACATGTGCGTGGATGTGAGCGACCCCTCGAAACCTGAGGAGGTCGGCCGATGGTGGCTGCCGGGCACCATGGACGGGGATGAGGAAGACCCGCCGGAGAGGCACCCCCAATTCGACACCGGCTTTCGCCTTCACAACGCCAACGTTTATCCCGAGAGGCCCGACCGGGCCTACCTGGGCTATATCGACGGTGGTTTCATCACCCTGGACATCTCGGACATGGCCAAGCCCAGGGTCGTGAACCATGTGGACTACCATCCGCCCCTCATCGGCTTCACCCACACCGTCGTCCCCCTGTTCCAAAGGGAGCTGCTGGTGGTCAGCGAGGAGGCAATCACCCAGGATGGCTGCGCCGACTGGCCCAAGCTGGTGTGGATCGTGGATGTCAGCGTAGAGTCGAATCCGGTGATGCTCAGCACCTTGCCGATGCACAAGGACACCTACGGGGGCCTGCCGGGGCGCTACGGCGCCCACAACGTCCATGAGAACCAGCCGGTGCCAACCTCCCACATCGACGAGAACATCGTGTATGGCACCTACTTCAACGGGGGCGTTCGCGTTCACGACATCTCCGATCCCTTCCGACCCGAAGAGATCGCCTACTTTGTCCCACAGGTGCCCGAGGGCGCTTCGGCCAACGGGGTCAACGATGTGTACGTGGACGAAAACCGGCTTATCTATGCTGTGGACCGCATCGCCGGCGGGCTATATATCTTGGAGCCCGACTTCTAAGACTCAAGACAGAACATGAGTGGTCCGTTATGTAAAACGGCTCCGGCAAGAAATCTCACGGTTAACGGGAGGATGCCATGGTAATGACCAAAGTAAGGGTTGCGGTGATGAACGCAATCCACGATTTGCCGGTTCTGGTGGCCAACGATGAGGGGTTCTTCCGGGATGAAGGCCTCGACCTAGAAGTAGTCACAACCCCGGGCATTGCCCAGGCATCCGCCGACCATCGGGCTATGCGGGACCTGATTTTCGACCGCACCATGGAGGCCATGTACAACGACGGGGACGTCAACCAGTTCCGCATGTGCGAGTGGGGTGTGATGAAGCGAGTGGTGGAAGCAGAGGAGTGCGGTCAGCGCCCCCAGAAGATAGTGGCCCTGGGCGCCGCAATGACCACCTTCGCCATCTTCGTTGCTCCCGACTCGGGCCTCTACGAGCCTGAGCAGCTCAAGGACAGGCCCATAGCTGTGAGCCCGTGGAACGGCTCCAACTTCACCACCCTGAAGATGATGGATGGCTTCCTGCGACGGGAGAACATCCGCATCACCAACGCGGGCACCATGCTGGAACGTCTCGACGCCCTGAAGCGGGGGGATATAGCAGCGGCCACCTTCATGGAGCCATGGATCAGCATCGCCCAGAAGGAGGGCTTCCGGATTCTCATCGAGAGCCACTCCAGCCGGAGCGAGGGTGCCGCCGACGACCTGGATGGCCCAACCCTGGCTGCCATGTTCCGGGCCCAAGCCAGGGCTGCTGATGCTCTGAACGAAGACCCCACACCCTTCCTGCACTACCTGGTGGCGGAAGGCCAGGGGCGCATCGAAGAGAAGGACGTCCAGAGCTGGCGACTACTTCACGCCCATCCCAAACCCTACACCCGGGAGCGGTTCGAGGACACCTACAACTGGATGCTGAGCTGGGGCCTGACCTCGCCAGGCGCCTCCTACGAGTCGGCGGTGGACAACCGGGCTTGGTAACAGGTTAGGCGCTTCTCTAGATCTTGTGACCCCGGGGAGCGTAGGCCGAATCGTTGGGATTGCCGGCCAGGAACTCGCCTCGGCCCTGTCTTCCCACAAGCTGGCCATCCTCGACGATCACGCTGCCCCGCTGCATGGTGAGCTCCGGCATCCCCAGCAATCGGAACCCCTCGAAGCTGGAGAAGTCGGTATTCCCATGCTGCTGCTCCACCACATGGGTCTTTGCAGGGTCCCATATGACAAGGTCGCCATCGGACCCCACCTGCAGCGTGCCCTTCTTGGGGTACAGACCGAATATTTTGGCCGGGTTCTCGCAGAACACCTGCACCAGCCTTGGCAGGGTGATGCGCCCCTGGTTGACGCCGTTGCTCCAGACCACAGGCACCATGAATTCGATGGTATTCAGCCCGTAGCGCGCTTCGAAGATGTTCTCGCCGGATGCGGTGGGGTCCTCGAGGGCGATGTCCGCCCTGGCCCCTCCGGTCATCTTCTGTACTTGCGTGAACCCACCTGAGTCGCTGGCGATCACATCGATGTGCCCGTCGGCCAAAGCCTGCCAGAGAGCGTCGCAGTCTTCCTTCTCACGGAGGGGCGGGCCTACTTTAGCCAGCGGCCCCTTCTCCAGGATTTCGTCGTTAGTCAGAGTCAGGTAGTGAGGGCAGGACTCGGTGAACAGGGGCATACCCTCTTCGCGGAACCGCTTGACTATTGGAATGGACTCTTTTGCGCTCAGGTGCACAGGGTACAGGGGGGAACCAACTATCTTGGAGAACACCCCTACCCGGTTCAGCGCCTCGGCCTCGAGTATGTTGGGCTGGGCTGGGAGGAAGTACTCTGCGGAAACCTTTCCTTCTGCGGCGAACTTGTCGGTCAAGTAGTCGATGCAGCACCCGTTCTCTGCGTGCACCATCGCCAGGGCGCCGTCCTTTGCAGCTTGGTCCATAACCTGGATGATGGCTTGGTCCGACAGCATCATCCCCCGGCGGCTGTAGGACATGAAGAACTTGAAGGAGATTACCCCCAGCCTTACTAGCTCAGGGACCGATTTGCGCAGCGTATCCTCATCTGCAGCCACGTAGGTGCCGTGGACGGAGTAGTCGAGGTAGGAGAGCTTCTGGGCTTCGTCAATGAAGTTCCTGACCACGTCGGTGGTGTAGCCGCCGAACCCCCAGGCAGGGACGTTGCCCACAAAGGCAACGACGGTTGTGATGCCCCCGAAGGCCGCCGTGATGGAGTAGGTGTCCATCTTGTCCGAATAGACCGGATGGCAGTGGGAGTCGATGGCCCCAGGCAGGATGTACTTGCCCGTAGCATCTATGGTGCGGACGGCCTCGCGCTGGGAGAGGTCGTCTCCAATCTCCAGAATCTTGCCATTGCCGATCAGGACATCGCCCCGGCTGATCCCCTGGCCGCTCACCAGCAACCCACCCTTTACTAGGACGTCAGCTCGCTGCTCAACCATGCCACTCCCCCTCCTGCTTATCGTCCGATCGACACGACGATTCGGTCCACGTCTCTCGGCACCCACGTCTCCCGGCAAAGGTATATTACTATTGCCCTAAAGCAGCGTCAAAATCCTCAGTTCGCGTTGACGCCCTATTGCTCCTCTACTACACTCAGCCAACCGGGGAGCCGGTAACTCCCTCTATCACCACCCCCAAGGAGCGCGTAGTGAAAGCTGTCGTCATCCACGAGTTGGGCTCGCCCGATGTGCTCACGTACGAGGATGTGCCCGACCCCCAGATCAGGCCTAGGCAGGTGCTAGTCCGCATCAAGGCCGCTTCCATCAACCGGGGAGACCTGGGCCGGCGGGAAGGCACCTACCGAGGGGCCACCGCAGGGGCGGCCCTCCCCCTGGTACTGGGGTGGGACGTCTCAGGCGAGATCCTCGAAGTAGGTAATGAGGTAGAAGGGCGCCATGTAGGCCAGCGGGTGGTGGCGACTTTGGCCCAGGGGGGCTATGCAGAACTGGTGGCGGTGAACGTAGCGGGGACAGTTCCCATACCGGACAACCTCTCCTACGAGGAGGCGGCCAGCATCCCCATAGCTTTCCTCACACCATGGTTTGCGATGTTGAAGGTTGGCGAGCTCCAGGACGGAGAGACAGCGCTTATCCAGTCCGGTGGTTCAGGAGTGGGCATGGCTGCCATACAGATCGCCAAGCACGCCGGTGCTACCGTGATCACCACCAGCAGTATGGAGGACAAGCTGGAACGCTGCCGCGAGATGGGCGCCGACCTTGCGATCAACTACAGGCAGGCTGATGTACCGGAAGAGGTGTCCAGCTTTACCACGGGTGCGGGGGTCAATTTCATCCTGGAATCCGTCGGAGGCGAAACCTTTTCCGACAGCCTCCGTTGTCTTGCGCCGGGGGGTCGCCTGGTGACCGTCGGCAACACCTCCCAATCGACCTCCCAAGTGGATGCAGGAATGCTAGTTCAGAGGGGCCTGCGCATTATCGGATTTTCCCTGTCCACCCAGATGGGAAGGGGAGGCGTGATGGGAGAGCTGTACCGTATCATGGAGCTGTTCGAGCAGGGCGCCCTGAAGACGGCAGTGGACAGGGTGTTCCCCCTATCAGAGGCTGCCGACGCCCACTGCTACGTAGCCGACAACCGCAACTTCGGTAAAGTGCTGCTGGTCCCCTGAACCAACGGGGACTTACATTCGGGGGGTAGGCGCAGTCGGCACGACCGGAGGCATAAGCTCCAGCCCGATCACCCTTTCGCACCAGCGGGCCGCAGCCAGCAGCTTGCCTTCCCCAAACAGGTGGCCCTCCAGCTGAATGCCCAGGGGCAATCCTTCCACACTGAGAGCCGACGGCAGGGAGATGGTAGGCAAACCTGACGTGGTCCAAGGGGTCTGGAAAATGGGACTTCCCGTTGTGCCTTCATCCAAAGGAGGCGCAGGGCTGGGGGCTGACGGGGTGAGAAGAATATCCACCGACCTGGCAAGGGCATCCATTTCCATCCTGTGACGCCTGCGCAGCCTCTGAGCCTGCAGATAGTGCACTCCGGGTATCAGCTTACCGATCTCGATCCATCCCCGTAGCTTTGGGCTGTAGTCGTTGGCACGATCATTGAACATATCTTCGTGGTAGGCGGAGCATTCCACGTCGGTTATAGTGCGGTGGGCAGCGTAGATCGTCTTGAAGTTGGGAGGCAGGGACACCTCGACCACGTCGGCTCCTCGAGCAGCAAAGAGCTGGGCCATCTCCTCGGTGTGCCTTCGCGTCTCATCATCGCAGTTCTCCAGGAAGAACTCCCGGACTAGCCCGATTTTGGGAGGAAGAATGGGTGAGTTCAGCGTCTCCCTATAGTCATCTACAGGTTCCCACGCTGAGCAAGGGTCGTTGGGGTCATAGCCCGCCATTGCGTCCAGCATTATGCCCGCATCCTCGACGGTGCGGGTCAGTATCCCCACTGTGTCCATGGAGTAGCTGACCGGGATAACTCCGTAGCGGCTTACACGACCATAGGTGCCCTTCAGCCCAACGATGCCGTTGTAGGCGGCCGGCCGGCACGTTGAGCCCGCCGTTTGGGAGCCCAGGGCGCCGGCACACATCCGAGTAGCCACGGCCACCGAGGAGCCGCTGCTTGACCCTCCTGGTGTGCGGGAAGCGTTCCATGGATTTATTGTTGGCGAGGGGTCGGACGTCGCAAACTCGGTGGTAACAGCCTTGCCCAACACGATGGCCCCTGCCTGCTTCAGGCGCACGACCGATGTCGCATCATAGCCGGGCACAAAGTCAGCCAGCACCTTGGAGCAAGCCGTGGTCTTCATCCCGATTGTGTAGTAGATGTCTTTCAGCCCGATGGGCACCCCATGGAGGGGCCCCAATACGCCCCCCTCGGAGGCCTGCTGGTCCCGGCGGTGGGCGGCGCCCAGCACCTCTTCCCTGTCGATGGTCACCCATGCGTGGAGGCTCGGCTCCAGCTCATCGATGAGGTCCAGGAGGGCAGTGCTCAAGTCCACGGACGTGATTTCACCGGTGCGTATAGCATCGGCAGCCTGGGCGATATTCAGATCGTAAAGCTGGGCCATACCACCCTCCTCAAGTTCTCCGTATCAAGGGGTAAGTTAGGGAACGGCAGACCTCGGTACCTATTCCGCGGAGATGTCTATGGTGTTAATGGTGACATCCTCCAGGGGCTTGTCCCTGGGGCCCCGGGGGACCTGGGAGATGGCCTCCGCCACATCCTGGCCTGCAGTTACTGTCCCGAAGATGGTGTGGCCCCCGTTAAGGTGCGGAGTCGGCACCGTCGTTATGAAGAACTGGCTTCCGTTAGTACCTGTGCCTCCGCCACGGTTTGCCATGGCGAGATACCCAGCCCGGTCGAACATCAACCCGGGATCGATTTCATCGGCGAACTGGTAACCGGGCCCACCCGTTCCGGTACCTGTGGGGTCACCTCCCTGGATCATGAATTGGGGAATGACCCTATGAAAAATGATGCCGTCATAGTAGTCGTCCTGGGCAAGAAACACGAAGCTGTTGACTGTGTTGGGGGCCTGTTCTGGGAACAGTTCCACAACTATGTCGCCCATTGTGGTCTTTATGGTTGCTGTGTACTTCTGGGTGGGATCGATGACGGTGGCCGGGAACTCTGAGTACTCTTTCGCCATGGTGCCTCCGAGGGTTGAAGTAGGGGTCTCCGTCGGTGAGGCCCCGCCGCATGAAACCACCGCCAGGATCGCCAAGGCGGCCAGGAAAGACGTAGCGGCTAGTCTGAGCATGGGGCCATTATAGTTGCAGGGTGGTGCAATGTCATCCCAAGGCAGCCTTAGGGCCTGAGCATCGGGGATTGACCGCCAAAGTCCCCTGAAGCTACACTTCTACCGACGCCCCCATCCCCTGCCGGATGAAGGGTTACCACTCCAACTTCCAAGTCCGAACCTGCAAGAGACCAACAAGGGGGTCCAGTGGACTGTCCAAGATGCACAGTGCCCCTCAAGATTGAAGGCCACAAGGGCATCAACATAGATCGGTGCCCCAAGTGCCAGGGACTATGGCTGGACTACTCGGAACTGGACGAGCTGGAAGACAAGGTGATGGATGAGGACACCGCCAAGGGAGCGATGATGTTCCGGTCCCACGGCGGGGACCTGTTGTGTCCAAAATGCGGCGCTTCCATGGAGTGGTTCCGCTACCGGCACTACGACATGGAGATCGATTTCTGTGTCCAGGAACATGGTTTCTGGTTGGACAAGGGCGAGGAGAAACGGGTTACCGAAATCATGGAGCAACGGTCCAAGGACCTGAAAAGGTCCGCCAGCGCCGAATTGCAATGGGACAACTTCCTGGCCGGAATGAAGTCCAAGGGCTTCATGTCCAAGGTACGCGACCTATTCAAGCGTAAATAGCCCCGTCCTGCGCACGCGGCATCGAGATGCGCCTCAATCGCTCGTAACTCACAAAGACTGGCATAAACTCGGGAGGTAGAAGCATGGAAAACCCCAAGTTCGTGGATGTCAAAGGAGTTCGTACCAGGTACTTCGAGTCCGGCGAGGGCGATCCCCTGTTGCTTGTGCATGGAGGCGCTTTCGGGGGATTTGACAACGCGGAGGACTGGGAAGTGAACTTCGATTCCCTGGCCGAGCACTTCCACACCTTCGCCATAGACAAGGTCGGACAAGGCTTCAGCGACCCTCCTTTGTCCGACGAGGAGTACGTGATTGGCGCTCACGTCAATCACATCTACGATTTCTTGTCGGCAGTGGGGATCGAAAGCGCCCATCTTGCCGGGCACTCCCGGGGAGGCTATGCGGTAACCCGAGTCGCCCTGGAGCACCCCGAGGTGGTCAGGACCCTGACTATTATTGACAGTTCCACGCTGATGACGCCTCCGAACCCCATCTACGACGAGTGGGCCAGGCAGGCCGCCAACATCCCCGACCCCCGAGAGCAGATCAGGTTTCAGGTCGGCGCCAACTCTTTCAGGGCCGATCACGTTAGCGAGCGCCAGATTGACGTTGCCCTGGAGATACTGGACCTTCAAAAGACCAAGGACGTCATAAGACGCATGAACGACGGGCTTCGCGAGCAGTTCAAGACCGACCTCGTCGCCCGCCAGCCGGAAACCCACGCCTGGATCAGGGAAGGAGGAATCAAGTGCCCCACCCTGGTGATCTGGGCTTTCAACGACCCATCAGCCACCATGGAGCACTGCGGGATACCGTGCATGGAGCTGATCTTGCCGTCGGTGCCCAACTCCCAGATGCACATCGTCAACGAGGCGGGCCACTACTGCTATCGAGAGCAGCCCGAGGCCTTTGAGGATGTCCTGATTACCTTCATCAAGAAGAACTCGGGAGAGGGCTAAGCCATGCCTTACACTCTGACGGACCTGGATGCCATGACCATCGAGCAGGCCCAAGCTCTGCCATTCGCCGACAGGGATGCCCTCCTGGACCTGATAATTGCCGATGGGCGCAAGCGGTCCACCGCCGATGTATCCCACCGGATAGGCCTGTACAGCGACTATTTCGACGAAGACCTGACCAGGATGCTTAAGGTCAACGCCGTCAGGGTGCTCTGTCGTGGGACCACTGAGTCTGGATTCGACGGGGTTATCGTGGGCGACACCGATGAGGAGCACTACAGGGCAGCCTTCCGCCACCTCGAGACGACTCTAAAGGCCGCCGGCACAAGCTACGACCGGGTGGTTACGATGATGGTGTTCCTGAAGAACATGGACAACTGGCCCATGCTGAACGAGGTGTACAAGGAGTTCGTCCACAGCCAGCCATGCCGGGCGGTGATAGGTACGACAGGACTGGCCGAAAAACCCCTGATAATCGAAATCGTGGAGTGCCTGGCATACCGGGTGAATCCCTAGTTTAAACCCGCTGCCCGGTGACACATAAACATGGCCACGCCTAGGGCCGGGGCCACACCACCTTTTTCGTCCCGTCCCTCCACTGCACCATAGGCACCGTCCTCCCCACTTGGGCGCCGCTGGCCGGGTCAATCTCGAAGGGGCCATAGAAGGTGGCGAACCGCAACCGCCTTACGGCCTCCATGAGGTCCGCGCTGTGCAGGCTCCCGGCTTCCATCACACAGCTCTCCACTGCCAGCCCAGCAGCATAGGCCTGGGCCATGGTGTAGTCCGCCTCCATCGTTCGGAACCCGGCGTGCCTGCTCTGAAGCTCAGCCGTCGTTGGCCCGTAGTCAGGCGCGTAGTCCAGGGCCGGCTCCCACTGGCTGGGGCCCATGAAGCCTTCCGCCATGGCTCCCATCTCTCTACCGAACAAGGATACTCCCGCCGCGACCACCACCAGCGCCTCCGCGTCCAGGGTTGCCGTTGCCAGTTCCTTCGCCAGGCCTATGTCATCCTGGATGCGCCCCACACCGACCACAACGTCGGGGGAGCCCTCCTTGATGCGACTCGCAGCCTGTCTGAAGTCAGGAAGGTGCGGCTCGTAGGTTTCGTTGAAAATGATCTCCCAGCCACGCTGGACGGCCCGCTCCACGAAACCCTCGGCCACAGCGCTCGGAAACGATCCCCGGGATGACCGTAGGACGGCCACTTTGCGGGGAATGGCGTCCCTGTCCATCAGAAGGTCCACTACCCCCCATAGGTACTTGGAGGCGGGGGCTAGAATGCTGACGACCCAGCTAAAGCCGCCGTATTGCACAGCATCGGATGCGCCTCCGTGGTTCCACATCACCACGCCCAGCTCCTCGCATACGTGGGCGCAGGCCAGGCTGAGAGAGCTGGAGTAGGGCCCGAGCAGGATGTCCGCCCGGTCTTCTTCAATCAGCCTGCGGGTTATGGAAGAGGCCGTTGCGGGCCTGCTCTCGTCATCGTAGTGAAGGAGATGTACTGGCAGAGGATCTGAGTGGCCGGTCAATCGTATTCCGCCTGCAGCGTTGCAGTCCTCGACCCAGTACCTTACGCCTTCGAAGGCCCGCGTTCCCTGGCTGCTGAACTGGCCCGTGAGGGAGATGGGAAGGCCAACCTTGATGGAGGTCCTGCTCAAGCGCAGTCCGAAAAAGGCCCTGTTTGGGCGCTTACTCGCCGCTCAGGGGGCGGAATATGCCAAAGGAGCTGGTGTAGCCGTGAAGGTAGGTCGATCCCGCCACAGGCCCGATCTCCCCGTTGCAGAAGAACCCCCCGAGGGGGACGTAGCCGATGGTGTCGACAAAGAGGCCGGTGTCGTGGTCGGGACGCCCGTACAGGTATTCGCCCCTGCCAAGGCAGGAGAAAAGCAGCGCGCCCGACGTATCCGTGGCCCGCTCTTCCTCGGCGTACCTGGCAAGGAGAGCGGACAGATCTTCGGCCGAGGTGATAGCATCCCGGAGATGAAACTGCACCCTCTGACCCTCCCGCAGCATCTCACCTATGGCGATAGCGCCACCCTCGGACTCAACTCCCATAACGTTGCGTATCAGGAAATCCCCCTGCTGGGGATTGTCGATGAAATCGTCCATCACAATTCCAAGGAACAGGGAGTTCTGCATGAGGGACTGGTCACGCTCGCTTGAACGCACGAAGATCTCCTTCAGCACCTCTAGGGGAGGACGTTCGTCCAAGGCGACTAGCATGTTGTTGCGGCTCTCGGTTATGCACATCAGGTCGCCGATAGGACGGCAGCCCTGAGCCACAACTGTGTCGATCACAATGTTGCCCTTCAGCGCCAGTCCGATGGCGCCCGAGCGGTGTATCTCGTCCCCCAGGAACAAGGCATTCTGGCCGGGCTGCTGGCCGCCGCTGGCCAGACCTCCGATCTTGGTGCTGTTCCTGTAGGCGTAGTCGATACCTTCAATAAATGCCTGGGCGGGGAAGCTGTAGGGGTCCGCCACCAGCATGAAGTAGGGGTAGTCGTCAGCGGGCACGCCCAGAGCCTCCTCCCACCTGGAAGGACTGGCATCCTGGTCGGGAACGTCGCTGCCTACCAGGTGAAAGGCTTTTACATCTACGCCGGGCATGGAAGCTACCGTCAAGGATACCCCCGGGCTGTGCTCTACCTCCCTGGAACCTCCGATTACGCCTCCCGCCGAGCACCCGAACACCAGGACGTTTCCCAAGTGCTCCCGCACAAGCGAAGGCACGCGGCTGTACTCCCCGGCGAAATGCTGGGACACGAAGACTACTGCGACATCCCCTTGCTCACCCTGCAGCTGCTCCTTTACCTGGGTAGCGCAGATGGCGAGAGCTTCATCCAGGGACTCCTTGTCGGACACGGTGGAAGACCATTTCATTACGCCACATCTCCAGCCCGAAATTGGTTCTATCAGCTATAACCTCGGGCGCATCTGACTACTGCCAGTATAGCAGGCCAAGGTTGCCCTTTCATCTTGGCCTCCAGGGGCAGCGTGGGCCGATGAGCCGAAATGTAGCTTTTCCCGGCCTCATGGGCCACAATAGGCCCACCGGCCCGGGCCCACGCACACCAGGCCTGCCAACCTTGACGAAGACGCGAGAGGTGCATTGATGCCCAACCATCTCATCAACGAGACCAGCCCCTACCTGCTACAGCACGCCAACAACCCTGTGGACTGGTACCCGTGGGGCGAAGAAGCCCTCTCCAAGGCCCAAAGTGAGGACAAGCCCATCCTATTGAGCATCGGATACTCGGCCTGCCACTGGTGTCACGTCATGGAGCGGGAGTCCTTCGAAGACCCCGGCATAGCCCGGATAATGAACGACAACTATGTCTGCATCAAGGTTGACCGGGAGGAGAGGCCGGACCTGGATAGCATTTACATGAACGCAGTCCAAGCCCTTACCGGAGGCGGAGGCTGGCCCATGACCGTCTTCCTCACTCCCGATGCCCGTCCCTTCTACGGTGGCACCTATTTTCCGCCCGAGGACCGGGGGGGCATGGTGGGCTTTCCCAAGCTGTTGACCAGGGTAGCCGAGGCCTTCAGGACCCGCCGGGGAGAGGTCATGCAGACCACCAATGAGCTGCTCAACCATATCCAGCCCCAACCCCCTGCTCGAGGCGCCAACCCCCTGAGCGCCGAAGTCCTCCACGATGCAATGGCGACCCTCGTCCAGGGGTTCGACTTCGACAACGGCGGCTTCGGCTCCGCCCCCAAGTTCCCCCAGCCCATGATTTACGATTTCCTTCTCCACTATCACCACATAAACAAGGACCCCTTTGCCTTGCAGATGGTGGAGATGTCGGCGGAGAGAATGGGACGCGGCGGGATGTACGACCAGATCGGGGGAGGATTCCACAGATACTCCACCGATGCCCAATGGCTGGTGCCCCACTTCGAAAAAATGCTCTACGACAATGCCCTGCTGAGCCGCCTTTACCTGCACCTCTTCCAGGCAACGGGCAACGGCTGGTACCAGCGCATCGCTGAGGAGACCATGGACTACGTGCTGCGGGAGATGACGGACCCGGCCGGGGGCTTCTACTCCACCCAGGACGCCGACAGCGAAGGTGTCGAGGGCAAGTTCTTCGTATGGTCCGTGGACGAGATCGTGGGCCTGCTGGGGCCGGAGGACGGCCCCGTCGTGGCCGGCTACCTAGGGGCCACCGTGGAAGGCAACTTCGAGGGGCGCAACATCCTGCACCTGCCCGAGGCTACGGGCCCTTACGCCGAAAAACACGGTCTGTCTATTGAGGAGCTGATAGACAAGGTGCAGCGGGGAAAGAACCTTCTCCTCGAGGAACGGGAGACGCGCATACACCTGGCCCGGGACGATAAGGTGCTCACGGCATGGAACGGGTTGATGATTCGCAGCTTTGCCGAGGCCGCCTCTATCCTGGAGCGGGACGACTACAGGCAGGCAGCCATAAACAGCGCCACGTTCATCCTGGACAATCTCCGAAGGGACGGACGCCTCCTCCGCACATACAAAGATGGCCACGCGAAGCTGAACGGCTACCTGGAGGACTACTCCTTCATGGCCCACGGCCTGCTGGCCCTGTATGAGGCGACCTTCGATTCCCGGTGGTTCGATGAAGCCAACTCCCTGGGAAGGGACATGATTGACCTGTTCTGGGATGAGGCCCAGGGCATCTTCTACGACACCAGCCGGGACCATGAAGCCCTCGTGGTGCGCCCCCGGGACTTCTTCGACAATGCGACACCCTGCGGGGGCTCGGTGGCCACCAGCGTCCTGCTCCAACTTGGCGTACTGACCGGGGACGGCGAATACTCCCGGCGGGCGTCGGTCGCCATGCACGCAGTCCAGCAGCACCTTGCGCGGATCGCCCAGGGGATGGGCCGATGGCTGGCCAACGTGTGCTTCTACACCTCAGCCCCCAAGGAGATCGCCATCATCGGCGACCCATCGTCGGCAGACAGCCGTGCCCTGATTAGGGAGGTCTATCGGCGTTACCTTCCCAACAAAGTGGTAGCCGGCGCCTCCAGCCCTGTGCCCGACGACCCTGCGATGCCCTTGCTCAATGAGCGGGGCATGATCGACGGCAGGCCCACAGCCTACGTCTGCGAGAACTACTCCTGCCAGCTTCCCGTGACCACACCCGAAGAGCTGGCCTCCCAGCTGGAGCAGTAGGCGGTTCACTAACCTCGCCTTTCGTCATTGCAGGTAAGGCCGCAATCCGAGACGGAGCACTGTCGGCTTCTATGTTGGCTGCAACATCCCAGTGGCCATTGCAGTGGGCATCCCCGGGCTGTCCGTTCGCACTGAGAGAAATCGAAGGGGAACGGACAGGCGAGGCGAGCCTGCTTTTGGGAAAGAGGCCAGGTACTCACCACACCCTACATCACAAGTGCAGCGGCTTGGGCCGCCTTGCTACCCACACCTGCCCGTTGGATGTATAATTGGGCAGACTTCCAGGGAGCGCCTCAGCTACGTGCCTCCCGGGGAGCCCCACACCACGCTTTTGGAGAGATTCATGGCTGACAACCAGGTTATTGAAGCCGCCAAAGAGAAGTTTGGCGCAGTGCTTGAGCAGCAGCTTGAGAGGGTCGAGCGCCTCAAGGCCGAACTGGACTGGACCGACTACAGCAAAGTCAGTCCCATCGTCGTCGGCACCATCGGAGGGGACGGCATCGGACCATACATCGCCGCCGAGGCCCAGCGGGTGCTGGAGTTCCTGCTTCGCGACGAGGTGGCTTCGGGCAAGGTCGTCTTCAAGACTATCGAAGGACTGACCATCGAGAACCGGGCCGCTAACCTAAAGAGCATACCCGACGATGTACTGGCGGAGATCAAGACCTGCCACGTCACCCTGAAGGGACCCACCCATACACCGGAGCAAGGCGACGGCTGGCCCAACCTGGAGAGCGCCAACGTCTCCATGCGCAAAGAGCTGGACTTATTCGCCAACGTCCGGCCCGTGCGCATCCCTCAGCAGGGCATAGACTGGACCTTCTTCCGAGAGAACACCGAGGATATGTACGCAGTGGGAAGCCAGGGCGTCAACGTTACCGAGGACCTGGGCATAGACTTCCGGGTCATCACCAGCCAGGGCTCGGAGCGCATTATCGAGGCAGCCTTTGCCCATGCCAAGCGCACCGGCAAGGACAACGTGACCGTCGTCACCAAGGCGAACGTAGTAAAGACCACCGACGGGAAGTTCCTGGACATCGCCAGGAAGGTATCCGAAAGGTACCCTGGGATCACCTGGGAGGGCTGGTACATCGACCTCATGACCGCCGCCCTGATTAACCCCGCCCGCCAGAAGCAATTCCAGGTACTGGTGCTGCCCAACCTGTACGGTGACATCCTCACTGACGAAGCCGCCCAGATCCAGGGCGGTATCGGCACCGCCGGGAGCGCCAACATGGGCAAGGCGTACGCCATGTTCGAAGCCATCCACGGGAGCGCCCCCCGCATGGTCAACGAAGGTCGGGCCCAGTACGCCGATCCCAGCTCCATGATGAGGGCAGGGGCGATGATGTTGACCCACCTGGGATTCGAAGAGAAGGGCGACAAACTTCACAAAGCCCTGGAAATATGCGGGCAGTACGAGCGCAGCGTAGTGATGACAGGACGGAGCAACGGCGCCACCGGCGAGGAGTTCGGCAACTACCTGATGAACACCATAGAGGATGCCCGGCTGGAGGAACGCTGGGAGCAGTACGTCCAGGAAGCTTAGAGCGAAGTGCAGCATAGGCGAAAACACTAAGAGAACGAAAACTCTTCTCGTTCCCTTAGAGAACAACCTCAAGAAAGGCAGCATAAATGACCAGGAGCAAAGTCACAGTCGTTGGGGCGGGAAATGTCGGCGCTACCACCGCCCAGCGAATTCACGGGTTGGGTATCGCCGACGTAGTCCTGGTGGATGTGGTTGAAGACCTGCCCCAGGGCAAGGGCCTCGATATGCTGGAGTCGGGGCCCGTCTTGGGCTCCGACGCCCAGATCGTGGGTAGCAATGGCCACGAGGCTACGGCAGGCTCGGACCTTGCCATCGTCACGGCAGGCATCGCCCGCAGGCCAGGCATGAGCCGGGATGACCTGCTTCTGACCAACATGAAGATCATCGGTGACGTCACCCGCGCGGTGGTGGAGCACTCCCCTGACTGCGTGCTGATGGTGGTCACCAACCCCCTGGATGCCATGGTTCAGCATGCCTACGAGGTGAGCGGTTTTCCCCGCCACCGGGTGTTCGGCATGGCGGGGGTGCTGGATACAGCCAGGTTCCGCACCTTCATCGCCCGGGAGTTGGATGTGTCGGTAGAGGATATCCAGGCTGTGGTACTGGGCAGCCACGGGGACGACATGGTCCCCCTGGTGCGCTACACATCCGTCGGGGGAATTCCACTGACGGACCTCCTGCCCGCCGAGAGGATCGAGCAGCTTGTGCAGAGGACCCGCCAGGGAGGCGGTGAAATAGTTGCGCTCCTGAAGGCCGGAAGCGCCTACTATGCTCCCTCGGCGGCTGTGGCCCAGATGGCTGAGGCGGTGCTTCTGGACAAGAAGCGCATCCTCCCCTGTTCCGTTTACCTGGATGGCGAGTACGGCATCCAGGGCCTCTATATGGGCGTGCCCGTAAAGCTGGGCGCCAACGGCGTGGAAGAGATCATCCAGGTAGACCTGACCCAGGAGGAGAGGGATGCCCTCAATCTTTCCGCCAACAACGTCAAAGAGCTACTTGAGGTTATGAAGAACGCTGCGTAAACTTTGCAGTGTAGGCTTATGTTGAGCCTAACCTGGCCCGGAGGAAGGTCACATGCCGAATCGCACCGATGCTGAGAGGGAGCTGCTGGAGAAGGCTGCCCAGTATATGCCTGGGGCTTCCACGGGCAACATGAAGGTCGATCCCGAACACCTTTTCCTGATAAAGGAGGGAAGGGGATCGAAGGTCTGGGATGTCAGCGGCAACGAGTACATAGACTACCTGATGGGTTCTGGCCCGATGGTCCTGGGGCACGCCCACCCATCGGTGGTCGCCGCTGTCAAGGAAGCCGTGGACCAGGGAAGCACCTTCTTTGCCACCAACGAGCGGGCCGTGCATCTGGCCGAAGCGATCGCTAAGGCCGTCCCCAGCGCAGACAAGGTGCGTTTCACCACCAGCGGCACCGACGCCGACTTCCAGGCAATGCGCATCGCCCGGGCCTACCGGAAGCGGGATGTGGTGCTCAAGTTCGAGGGCGGCTACCACGGCACCAGCGACTACGCTGTGATGAACGTTACTCCCAGCGGAGCTTCGTTGAAAGACTATCCCACACCTGCTCCCAA
Organism: Dehalococcoidia bacterium; assembly: GCA_965116325.1. Lineage (GTDB taxonomy): Bacteria > Chloroflexota > Dehalococcoidia > Lucifugimonadales > JAGWBF01 > JAGWBF01. The sequence goes on from OZ220675.1 coordinate 395,110, forward strand.
CACCGCCGGCGTGCCCAAGGCCATCCTGGAGACCATGCTGATTGCGCCATACAACGACATCGAGACCGCTGCGGCCATCATCGAGCAGAACCATGACGACCTTGCCGCCGTCATTCTCGAGCCCATGCAGCGCGTGATTGCCCCGAAGCCCGGCTTCCTCCAGGGCCTGCGCGATGTGACCGCCCACTTCGAGATTCCCCTCATATTCGATGAGGTGGTCACCGGCTTCCGCCTTGCCTACGGGGGCGCCCAGGAGTACTACGGCGTCCAGCCCGACCTGACCACCATGGGCAAGATTGTCGGCGGGGGCTACCCCCTGGGAGCTGTTGCCGGACGGGAAGAGCTGATGTCGGTTCTCGACCCGCAGCGGGCCGATTCCGACACCTTCGTCTCCCAGGTCGGCACCCTCAACGCCAACCCCGTGGCCTGCGCTGCGGGGCTTGCCACCCTGAACGAGCTGGCCAAGCCCGGCATATATGACCGGCTCCACGCCATCGGCAAGCAGGTCAGAGATGGAATAGAGCGTGTCTGCCGAGATGCAGACGTGCCTATGCAGCCGTCGGGTGAGGACCCCATATTCGGGTTCTATTTCACCGACGAGCCCATCGAGAACTACCGCTCGACCCTCAATGCAGACGCCTCGAAGATGGCGCGGTTCAACATCCTGCTCCTGGACGAAGGCGTGCTGAAGAGCTGGCCAGACAAGTTCTACCCCTCCCTGGCCCACTCGTCGGAAGATATAGAAGCAACCACTGAAGCCTTTGCCAAGGTGATCGACCAGATCAAGGGCTAACGCCGGGGTGACATGAAGTATCCTTGGGCCAACGTGCTCATCCTCTTCCTGGCGGGCGTAGGGGTGGTCACCGGATTTCTGGCCCTTCTTTCCGACGGTCCCCTGACCCTTGTGTCCCTTTGGGTCCACCGGATTTCAGGCTATGCCCTGATCTTCCTGCTGGCCTGGAAGCTCCAGAACATCCTCCAGCCCCTTCTGGACAAGCATCTCTGGAGCTACACACCCCTCCTGCACCTTGCGTCCATCGGGCTGCTGCTCCTGCTGTTCACGGCGTTGGCCCTCGGGGCTGTCTGGAGCACGGCGGGATATTTCACCTACTGGGGGATCAGCGGTGTCAGCTGGCACATTTACGTGGCCCTGCTTCTGCTTCCCCTTCTGCTGGTCCACCTACGGAGGCACCGGCGGATGCTGCGCCCCCGATACTGGGCAGACCGGCGCACTCTGCTGCGGACGGCGGGGCTGGCAGTGGCGGGATTCGTCTTGTGGCGGGCCGTAGAGGTCATGGCCGACGGCCTGGACCTTCCAGGGCAAGACCGGAGGTTCACAGGCTCCTACGAGCGAGGCAGCTTCTCCGGGAATGACTTTCCATCCACCTCATGGTTGAACGACAAGACTCCCAAGGTCGACTCGAGCCAGTGGCAGCTCCAGATAAAGGGCAGGGTTGCACGACCCGTGACGTTCTCTTACGACGAGCTGATGGAGATGGACTCCTGTATGGAAGCCACCCTGGACTGCACAGGCGGGTGGTACTCGACCCAAGAGTGGCAGGGAGCATCGCTCAAGGGCATCCTGGAAAAGGCTGAGCCAACGTCCGATGCAGCCAGCATCACAGTCCGCTCGCTGACAGGATACTACCGCCGGTTCTCCCTGGGAGAGGCCGAAGACTACCTGCTGGCAGTGCGCGTCGGGGGAGAGGTGCTGGAGCCACGGCACGGCTTCCCCGCCAGGCTGGTTTCGCCGGGCAAGAGGGGGTACGACTGGGTGAAGTGGGTGGACTACATCGAGGTCAACAACACCAGCAAGTGGTGGCAGCCTCCCCTGCCCGTAACGTAAACATCAACGGGCGTGGGCCAAACCAGTCCGGGGCAAACACGCCGTCGCGCTATCCTATAACGTCCCACACAGCGAGAAACGAAGGGAGAGCAACATGGAACTAGGCGCCTTTTCCATTAGCCTTGCCGTGGAAGACCTGGAAGCGTCCAGGGCCTTCTACGAGAAGTTCGGGTTCGAAGTGGTCGGAGGCGATGCCTCGGAAAGCTGGCTGATCCTGCGCAACGGCTATTGCACACTGGGACTGTTCCAGGGGATGTTCGACAAGAACATCATCACCTTCAACCCAGGCTGGGACGACAAGGCGCAGCCCGTGGGGGATTTCACGGATGTGCGTGACCTGCAGCGTGAGCTAAAGAGTAAGGGTGTGAGCTTCCTCACCGAGGCTGACGAGGGAGGCACAGGCCCCGCCAGCTTCGTCGTCCTGGACCCCGACGGCAACCCCATCTTGGTCGATCAGCACGTGTGATCCTGTCTGTGGAAACGCTGATGTTGTGCGAAGGCGTCTCCGAGCAGAGGCAACAGGACTACGCGGGGACCGCCTTTGACACCAGGTCGCCGGTGGGGATGATGTGCTTCTGCAGCCCCAGCTCGTCCGGGTCAAGACCCATCGCCAGCCCCATTAGCTGGGGTAAATGCAGTATGGGCAAGTTGGTCTTCCTCTGGGACTGAGCCATGGCCTTGGGCTGGTAGCCGTCCAGGTTAAGGTGGCAGAGGGGGCATGGCGTAACCATCGCGTCGGCGCCCATGTCCGCTGCCTCGGAGGTGTGTTTGCCTACCATGGCCACCGAGTTAGCCTCGTTGATGGTCAGGATGGGAAACCCGCAGCACCTGCTCTTGCCCGAGAAGTCCACAACCTCGCCGCCGATGGCCTCGATCAGCTCTTCCAAGGAGGTCTCCCTGCCGGGATGGTCCTTGAATCCGAGGGCGTTGCTGGGGCGCAGGATGTAGCAGCCGTAGAAGGGGGCCACCTTGAGATGGGTCAGGGGGTTCCTGACGTAGGTCTTGAGGGTCTCAACCCCGATATCCTCGATGATGATCCAGAGAAGGTGCTTTACCACCGTGGTGCCCTTGTACTCCAGGTATTCCTCGGCCAGTTCGGCGTTGACCTTGGCCAGATAGTCGGGGTCGTCGGTTAGCCTCTTGTTTGCTTGGGACATCACGCCCTGGCAAGTGCTGCAGATGGTCATGATAGGCAGGCCCATCCACTCTGCCATGGCGAAGGTGCGAGCGTTCAAGACATCGCCCAGGAACTGGTTCTTTTCCTGGAGCACACCGGCTCCGGTGCAGGATGCTCCAACCATCTCGTCCAGCTCGATTCCCAGGCGACGGCAGACCTGCATCGCGGCAGGGTACAGCTCGGGGCAGCCACCCCGGGATACGCAGCCTGGGAAAAACGCATACTTTGGCATTTACCTTCTACCTCAAGTAACTCAGGTTTGGAAACAGATCTATTTCTTCGGTTCCAGCTTGCGGAATATTCGCCGGACGTTCTCCACGTTGGGCACCATCTTGTGGAAGATGGGGGGCATCTTGCCCCGCACGAGGGCACGCAAGCCGACGGGCGCAAAGCTCTGCATAGCGCGGATGTTGAACATCCCTACCGTCTTTACCGGCAGCTTCAGCTCATCCAGCCGTCCGCTATGGGAAACCAGCTCGACGAAGGCGTCGGTGTGGCGGGCCCCAATCTCCTTGTCGAACCCTGCGTTCATGGCCCGGTCCCGCATCGCCATGATGCGGTCCATAGGCGCCACTCCCTTGGGGCACACCTGGACGCACTCCATGCAGCGGGTGCAGTCCCATATGCCGGAGTACTGGCGCAGGCTGTCCAGCCGTGACTTCTCCTCGGCATCCCGGGGATCTGCCACGAATCGGTAAGCCTTGGCCAGGGCGGCAGGCCCCAGGAAGTTCGAGTCCACTTCGAGCACCGTGCAGTCGGAGACGCAGGCGCCGCACAGAATGCAGCCCATGACTCCGGCCAGGTGCAGCATGTCTTCATTGGGGGCCAGGTACTCGCCCTCGGGCTCGGGACCCTCTGGCTGAAGCCACGGGTCGACGGCCTTCACCTTATCCCAGAACGGAGTCATGTCAACTACAAGGTCCTTCACCACTTCCATGTTGCCCATGGGTTCAACCGTGACGCTCCCGCCGTTGGGGGCGATCTCGATCACCCTGGTCTTGCAAGCAAGCTGGGCATGGCCATTGACTCTCATGGAACAGGAACCGCAGATGGCGCTTCTGCAGGAGCACCGCAGAGAGAGGGTGCCGTCGATGTCTTCCCTGATGTTGATAAGGGTATCCAGGACGGTGGTGTACTCATCCACCTCAACCTTGTACTCCGACCAGTAGGAGGCAGGTTCTTCGGCTTCCGGATCGTATCGTCGTACCTTTACGGCCAGCTCCATCAATATTTCCTTTCCTCAGGCGTCCACTGGGTGATCACCACCGGGCTGTAGGAGATTTCCGGGCCTGCGGGAGTCGATGTTACCAGGATGTGCTTGAGCCAGTCGGCATCGTTCCTCTCAGCGAAGTCCGTGCGGGAGTGAGCCCCCCTGCTCTCTTTTCGTTCCAGGGCGCTGACGGCAATAGCTTCTGCGCAGTCCAGCATCAGGCCCAGCTCAAGGTCAAACACCATGTCGGTGTTGAAGGTGCGCCCCTTGTCTTCCACAGGTACGGTCGCGTACCTGTCTTTGAGCTGCTGTATGGTGTCCAGGGCTTCCTTCATGCCGTTCTCATCCCGGTACACACCCAGGTGGTCATTCATGGTAGTGCCCATATCCAGGCGGATCTTGGCGACACGGTCGCCGTTAGCATCCCTTGACATCATCTCCGCCAGGCGCTTCTCTTCCTGTTCCACCAGTCCCTCGACATCCAAGGCCTCATGCTCTGCGCCGCGGTATGTCTCGGCGGCATGGTTTCCGGCACGGTGTCCAAACACCACGGTGTCCAGCAGCGAGTTGGCGCCCAGGCGATTACCCCCGTGAACGCTGACACAGGCGCATTCGCCGGCAGCATAGATACCGGGGACGCTGGTTAGGCCGTCAACGTCGGTCTTGATCCCGCCCATCTGGTAGTGCATTCCCGGCTGAACAGGAATGGGCTCCTGGGTTATGTCAATTCCCAACAGATCCAAGCCTATGTCGTAAATCTGGGAGAGTTTCTCCTTGATGAGCTTCTCTCCCAGGTGCCGGCAGTCCAGCAGCACGGAGCCGTTGACGCCGTTGCCCTCGGCAATCTCTATGGTTTCGGAGCGGGACACTACGTCCCTGGATGCCAGCTCCATCATGTTGGGAGCGTACCTCTCCATGAACCGCTCACCGTCCTTGTTGAGCAGGTAAGCTCCCTCACCCCGCGCTCCTTCGGTGATGAGCACTCCGCTGCCCTTGAGCGTTGTCGGGTGATACTGGACCATCTCCATGTCCATGAGGGGCACCCCGGCCCTGTAAGCCAGGGCTATGCCATCGCCGGTGACGATCAGCGCATTGGTGCTGGGTTCGAACACGCGGCCCAGCCCTCCAGTGCACAGGATCACGCTCTTGGCCTTGATCAGGTACACCCGGCCGGTGCGGATTTCCATGGCCAGGACCCCGCAGCACTTGCCCTCCTGCATGACCAGGGAGGTTACGAACCACTCTTCGTAGCTGGTGACGTCCGACTTGAGAAGCTGCTCGTAGAGCACATGAAGGATTGCCTGGCCGGTAAAGTCGGCCACGAAGAAGGTGCGCGCCCGCCTTTGGCCCCCGAAGGCTCTGGTGCCCAGGCGTCCCTCATCATCCCTGTTGAAAATCACGCCCATGTGCTCGAGGGCTATAAGCTCCTCGCCCGCAACCTGGCACATCAGCTCGATGGAGTCCTGGTCTCCCAGGTAGTCGCTGCCCTTTACTGTGTCGTAGGCGTGCTCTTCCCAAGCGTCGCCGCGGTCCACCAGGGCTGCGTTTATGCCGCCCTGGGCGGCATTAGAGTGGCTGCGCACGGGATACACCTTGCTGATGATCCCCGTGTTGGCTCCCATCTGCTGGGCAGCCAGGGCCGCTCTCATTCCTGCCAGGCCGGCGCCCACTACCAGCACATCATGCTCAAGCATACTCTATCGGTCCTACCTTACTGCTTTGTTGATAAGCACCCGGGAGGCCAACTCCCTTTGTCTTTAGAGGCCGCTGCGGGTCAGCCCGCATCACGCAAATGCATCGCCATCATCAGCGCAGCGATGCTCTTCGCATCCTTGATGGTACCTTCTTTGATCAGCCCTGGCACCTTGGCCAAAGCTACGTGTTCGACCCGGATATCTTCATCCTCGTCCGCCGGAAGGGAGCTGGGGAATAGGCCGGTCGCCGTATAGGCGTGCATCAGCTCCGTGCTGAAGCCTGGGCTGATCCAGAACCTGGACAGCAACTCCAGATGGGTTGCCGAGTACCCAGTCTCTTCCTGGAGCTCCCTCAGGACCGTCTCCTCGGAGAGCTCCCCATCCTCCACATTTCCCGCGGGAATCTCCAGCAGTACCTGTTCTACCGCTTTGCGGTACTGGCGCACCATGACAATATTCCGTTCGTCTTCATAGGGAACGATGCACACGCAGGGGCGATGCTCTACGATCTCTCGGACGCTCTGACCGCCCCGCCCAAGGCTGACGTCATCTACCCGTACGTTGAATATCCTTCCCTGGAAGGCCATGCGGCTGGTCAAGGTGAGCTCGGGCTGGAGTTCGGACGTCATCGTACCTAGTACTGGATAGCCCTTGTGGTGCTTGCGCCTTCGCCGAAACCCAGCCGTTGGGTCAGGGTTTCAAAGAAGTGAATCGGCGGATTAGCCCGGAGAAACAGGGCTGCCCGGGAGCTTGCTTGTACCTCTACGGAAGCTCCTGCTGGAAGGTCGGCGTCTACGTAGCCGTCCACGCTCAGCGTGGCGCTGTGGTCGGTCTGGACGACCAGGTCGATGGTGGAGGACGCTGGCAGCACCATGGCCGATGCCATTCCGACGTGGGGCGCTATGGGCTTCAGGACCATCTCGTCAGCGAGGGGCCACAGGATCGGACCGCCTACCGAAAGGTTGTATCCTGTGCTTCCCGTCGCTGTGGAGACGATCACCGCATCTGCACGGAACTCGGTAATGAAGGCGCTGTTAATGTAGGTGGCGATGGAAACGAGCCGGGACACGGCTCCTCGCCCGACGACCACATCGTTCAAGGCATGACATTTTTGCTGTCCTGCCATCGAAAGATAGTTGCTGCCTCCCCTACCATCGGACAGGGTACGCACCTGCAGCATGCACCTTTCTTCCACCCGCATGTCCCCTTCGAGAAACTGGGGTACCTTATCGAAAGCTTCGTGGGCTTCGATCTCCGTCATAAAGCCCAACCTGCCCATGTTGATACCCAGTATGGGGATTCGGTTGGGAACGGCCACCCTGGCGGCGCGGATTATGGTGCCATCTCCGCCTATGGTGATAATGAGGTCAGTTTCTTCGGCACTCGTCAGGTCTTCGTCGGCCTCAGTTGCGGCACACTGCCAGGACCTGTCGCCAAGGTCCAAGCGTTCGACCAGGGCGTTTGCCATTTCGCGGGCTTCTGATATGCGGTCGTTGTAGATGAAACCGATGGTCTGAAGAGAGGCCATTTACCGCTTCCGGGGGAGCGATTTCCCCAGGGCAATGCTAGCTAATTGACTACGGAAGTCTAGCATTGGCCTACGTAAGTGTCAATAAAGTTTGACCCTCTCAGGCGCTCCATAGTCCCTGGCCGATCAGCCAATTGGGAGAAGCCCGACATACTCAACCACCGCGGTGCCGAGGGTCTCAGAAGACAGTTCAACCAGCCTCAGAAGCGGTCCCGGCAGAAAGCCGAAGACCAGCACACCCAAGGCGGACACCCCCAAGGCCAGCTTCAGGGACGGGGATGTGGGCACGCCTTCTTCGGACGTAGGCGGGTCCAGGTACATGGTCCTTACGACCCTCAGATAGTAGTAGGCCGAAACTACTGTGTTGGCTACCCCCACCACCACCAACCAGAGCAGCCCACTCTCCAGGGCCGAGCCGAAGATGTAAAGCTTGGCAATGAATATGCCAGTCGGTGGCACGCCAATTAGGGCAACCAGGGACAACGCCAGCGCAAAGGCCAGCACAGGAGCCCTGCGGCTGATCCCGCCAAAGTCCGAAATCTGATCGCTGCCGACCTTGTTGGCAATGGCCATAACGGCGAAGAAGGCAGCGAGGTTGGTTGCAGCATAGGCGCCCAGATAGTAGAGCACGCTGCTCGGGCCGGAGGTATCGCCATCAGCCGTAGTAGGTGCGATGGCCGCCAAACCCACCAGCAAGTATCCTGCATGGGCAATAGTGCTGTAGGCCAGCAGCCTCTTTACGCTGCTCTGCGCAATGGCCACAAGGTTGCCTATCGTCATGGATGCGGTGGCCATGGCGGCCAAGAGCAACTGCCAGTCAAGCTGGAACACCTCGAAACCGACGTAGAGCACCCTTAAGAGCACCGCAAAACCGGCGGCCTTGCTGGCCACGGACAGATAGGCCGTCACTGGGGTTGGAGCGCCCTCGTACACATCGGGTACCCACATGTGGAAGGGCGCCGCCGATATCTTGAAGCCCAAGCCGGCGATGATCAGCACTACTCCCAGCAGGAGGGCCGAACTGCCTCCGAATATCTGCCCAGGCTCCGTCAGGGAGGTAGCCTGGCGGGCGATCTCACCCAGGAAGGTGGTCCCTGTGTACCCGTACACCAGGGCGATGCCGTACAGGAGCAGGGCGGAGCTAGTGGCGCTCAGGACAAGGAACTTGAGCCCCGATTCGCTGGAGCGGGATGTCTTGAGAAAGGCCGCAAGGGCTATCAGGGGAAGGGTAGTCAGCTCCAGGGCTACGTAGATCGTTATGAGTTCTTCAGTAGCCGCCAGAAGCATCATCCCCGTGGCGGAGAACAGCAGCAGGCCGTAGTACTCACCCCGGTGTTCCCTCATGTACCTGGCATAGTCCGACGACGCCAGCACCACCAGGGCGGCCACACCCAGCACAAGGAACTTGAAGAACAGGGCGAACCGGTCCACGACCAGGGTGCCAAATATGCCCACCAGCCTGTTGTCGGGCTGGTCGGCAACATCCATCCACAACCAGAGGCTCAGGCCCAACGGGAGCATAAGGCCGACTGCGGCGATTATCCCTAGGAGGCCCTTCTGCTTCACGAAAAGGTCAAGAGCGATAACCAGCAGGGCCAAGCCAACGAGAGCTATCTCCGGTGAAAGAAGGCGGACATCTTCGGTGGTCATTTGCCCGCACTCACAAGGTCAGTTACTTGAGAAAGCTGGGCAATGCCAGCGCCAAAGTAGTCCGTAAGGAGAGACGGATACACTCCGATCACAATTATGCTTGCGGTCAGCATCACCGCCGGCGCAGCCTCCAGGATGCTGGCATCGGTGATCGTGTCGAATCGCTCCTTCCGCGGGCCGAAGAGCACTCGCTCCAGCATCCACAGGATGTAGCCCGCGGCTATGACTATTCCGACCGCGGCCAGGGCTGTAGGCCATGCAAAGGCCTTGAAGCTCCCGAGGAACACCATCACCTCCGCCACGAAGCCGCTCAGCCCGGGCAGTCCGAGAGACGCCAGTCCCGCAACGAGGAACCCACAGGCGACAAGAGGCATCCTGCCGGCAAGCCCACCCAGGTCCGGGATGTATCGGGTGTGGGCTTTCTCGTACACCAATCCCACCAACAGGAAGAGCAGCCCCGTTATGGTGCCGTGGGTGAACATCTGCATGCTGGCCCCGGCCAAGGCCAGATCAGCTACGTTCTCCGAGTCGGAACCGAAAAGGGCTCCGCCTCCGACACCTACGGCAACGCCCAACAGCACCAGCCCCATGTGGCTCACGCTGCTGTAGGCGATCAGGCGCTTCAGGTCGGTCTGGCGCAGGGTCACGATGGCCCCGTAAAGGACGCCAATCACCGCCAGCACCGCCAGCACCCAAGCGTAGGTCTGGGCATGCTCCAGCTCGGGGAACATTCCCACACACACCCTGATGAGTCCATACCCACCCATCTTAAGCAGCACCCCGGCCAGCATGACGCTGACCGCTGTGGGCGCATCGGTATGGGCGTCGGGCAGCCATGTGTGCACCGGCCACACCGGGAGCTTTATTGCGAAGGCGACGACGAAGAACCAGAAAATAAAGCCCACAGGGACTACCGATGAGCTGCTGATCCCCATCAAGGACAGCTGGGTCATGTCAAAGGTGGCCACATCCGAGGTGAGGGCTACCGCCACGATACCCACCAGCATGAAAGCCCCGCCCAGGATGGTGAAGATGAGAAACTTCATCGCGGAGTACTCTTTGCGCCCGGTGCCCCACACGGAGATGAGCATATACATGGGTACCAGCTCCAGCTCCCAGAAGAGGAAGAACAGCAGGAAGTCCTGGGCTGTGAATACGCCCATGACCGCCGTCTGCAATATCAACAGCCAGAAGAAGTACTCTTTGACCCTGGTCTGGATGCTCCAGGACGCAAGCACTGCCGCCAAGCCTAGGAGCCCCGTCAGCAGCACCAGCGGGGCGCTCAGACCATCCACTGCCAGGTGATAGCTGGCCGTGAAGGATGCATCTCCAAAGATCGAGCCTTCGCCGAACCAGTTGAACCGATCGATCATCTGGAACCGCTCGGCGCCTCCCCGGTCATAAAGGGATAGCACCAGCCCCGACAGCACAAGGTCCGCCAGGAGCACCAGGGTGGCAAATACGCGCACCTTCCCACTGCCCCTCAGGAGTGCAGCGATCACTATCGCTCCCACCATGGGCAGGAAGACGGTCGCTGTCAAAAGGCCGTTAAATTCCAATTACAACCACCAGATTGCCATTTCCCCTAAATCCGCATGAAGGCAAAGAATACCCCTCCGATGACTATCGCCCCTAAGGTGACAACCACCACGTAACCCTGGGCTTGACCCGTCTGAAGCAGGGCCACTACCCGCCCGAAATTCCTGGAAGACCAGCCAATAGTCTCGGCAAAGTTGTCGACGATCTTCCGGTCGATCCAGTCCAGGGTTCCACACACGACGCCGTAGAAACCGCGCCGAGTGACTGCTCCTTCGAACAGCTCATCCATGTAGTACTTGCGGGCAAGCAGGTTGTGTACAGCTCTGAAGGGTGCGCCCAACAGTCCCGGCAGAAGGTTCGGGACTATGAACAGGAAGGCTGCAACGCATATTCCCAAGACCGCCACGGCGATGGAGATCACCGCCAGCAGGAAAATAACGTCGGACTTGCCTCCCAGGAAATCCGCAAACCAGTGGGCAGGGATACCCAGGATGCCTACGACGGGGTTAACCAGGCCCCCTACCACCACCGAGGCCACGGCAAGGAGGCCCATGGGCAGCACCATAACCCAGGGAGACTCGGCCAGATGAACGCTGTGCCCCGCATCCGGCGAGGCAGTGCCGGCATTCTGTTCCTCAGCCTCTACGCCCCCACGGAACTCCCCGTGGAAGGTCATGAACACCATCCTGAAGATGTAGAAGGCGGTCATGGGGACAGCGGCGAAGAGGAGCCAGAACACCACCATGTCAACCGTGGAGCCGCCGGTCCAGGCGTGGGCCAGAATCTCATCCTTGCTCCAGAAACCGGACAAGGGGAAGATCCCTGCCAAGCTCAGCGAACCGATAATCACGAGGACGTAGGTCCAGGGCATGTATTTGCGGAGACCACCCATGTAGCGCATGTCAAAGGTGCCGCTGGCATGGTTCACGCTGCCGGCGCCCATGAACAGCAGGGCCTTGAAGAAGGCGTGGGTGAACAGGTGGAAGATTGCGGGGACGTAAGCGCCGACCCCCAGGGCCGCGACCATGTACCCAAGCTGGCTGATGGTGGAGTAGGCCAGGACCCGCTTGATGTCGTTCATCACCAAGCCCATGGTGGCCGCGAATATGGCGGTTACCGCCCCGACCACGGCAATGATCTGCATAGCATCAACTGACGCCTCGACCACGGGGAAGAAGCGCGCTATCAGGAACACGCCCGCAGCAACCATCGTGGCTGCGTGGATAAGAGCGCTGACGGGCGTAGGACCTTCCATTGCATCAGGCAGCCATATGTGGAGCGGGAACTGGGCCGACTTGCCCGCCGCACCGGCGAATATCCCCATTACCATCAAGGTGAGGGCCGTCCCCGCAATCAGACCTAGCTGCACGCCAGCAGATATGTCGGCAATCTCCAGGGCGTTCAGCCCGTTTTCGGCAAAGGCGGAGGTGTTGAAGAACAGGTAGAGGATGGCAATCAAGAAGCCCAGGTCCCCGATACGGGTAACAATAAAGGCCTTCTTGGCTGCCGCGGCGGCCGCGGGCCTGGTGAACCAGAACCCGATAAGGAGATATGAGCACACTCCGACAAGCTCCCAGAACACGTACAGCTGCACCACATTGCTGGCGATCACCAGCCCAATCATGGAAGCTGTAAACAGGGACATAAGGGCGTAGTACCGGGCGAACCCCGGGTCGCCCTTCATGTAGCCGAGGGAGTACACCTGCACCATCAGGCTTACCCCGGTAACCACAACCAGCATAATTGCGGTCAGGGGGTCCAGGATGATGCCCAGGTTAATCTGCAGTGAGCCTAAGGCCAGCCATTCGTGGGGCGTGAAGAATACCTCGCCATTCTCAATGACGGAGCCCAGGGCCATCAGCGACAGGGCGAACGAAGCGCCAATGGTCGTGATTGTAGTAAGGGCGGCCAGTTGGGAGAACCGGTTAAGAAATGGCCGGATTAACAGCGCAATTGCTACAAAGGAGCCCAGCGGCAGAAGGAATATAGCCCAGACGGCTGCCTCTTGGATCATCTTACAGCTTCCTCAGTATCTCCTCTGCTACATGTTCCCTGCCCTTGGGCACCATGATCCGGAAAGGTGTCCGATCAGCCCAATCGAGGATGTCCCCTTCGGGCAGGATGCGCGTAGGCAGGCCCTCTCCCTCCAAGACTTCCTTCCACATCTCGGCTGTCATCAGGTTGGACACCTTCTTGAACTCGGTCCACATACTGCCTTCCCGCTACTCTTGTTCTCGTTCAGCGCCGCATCAAGCTGGCTTCAGTAATGTCAACCGTCTCCCGGTTTCGATACAGGGCAATGACTATAGCCAAGCCTAAAGCTATCTCCGCAGCGGCAACGGTTATGATGAACACCACGAACATCTGGCCCGTCAGAAGCCTTCCCAGGTGGTCCTGCACTCCTAGAGGGACGATGTACTTCGCGAAGGCCACCATCGCCACGTTAACCGCGTTGAACATCAGCTCCAGGGACATTAGAACGGTAATCGCATTGCGCCGGGCCATCGTGCCGTACAACCCGATACAGAAGAGGATGCCCGAGAGTATCAGTAAGCGCTCCAGGTCCATCCCTACCGCTCCCTCGTGATTACAAGCGCCCCGATGATGGTGGCCAGCAGGAGCACCGCTGCCACCTCAAAGGGCAGCACATAGTCGTTGATCAGCAGGTCTCCGATTCCGGTCCGCTCCTCGGCTTTCTCAAATCGTCCTTCGAAGATGTTCAGTACGGGGAAATTCTCAACGGTCACGTTCTGCCCATTGACGGACAGGGTACCGCTCGCCTGCCCCGGCACAACCGAGTATTTCAGGTCCCCGTCGGGACCAACCAACCACCATCTGTCCTGGCCTTGCAAGTCCCCGTCAGGCCCAACCCACCACGATACGTTCCCCTGGACCTTCGGGCGTATCTCAACAACATCTTGTACCGGAGAATCGGGAGCATTCAATGCGCTCAGCAGGTCCTCGGACGGGGCCGTCGGCTCCGTGACCGCCTGGAATTCATCGATAAACGCGGGATGCAGCCTCGCCACCAGTTGACCCTGCTCGAGGAGAATCAGTTCGGCTTGCAGAAGCTGGGCTTCCGTCTCAAACTCGGTCACTACCCTGGTTGGTTCATCACTACTGCGCCCCTCGAGGATGGACGGGATTTCGCCGATTCGTTCCTGGATATGCCTCTCCACGCCATCTTCCCAATCGGCAGGAAGACCTCCCACGGTGTTGGACTGCACCGCTTCAGTCACCCAACCCAGACCTCGGGCATCCAGGCGGTCCTGGACAAGCTGCTCCTGGCCGGGCTGAATCTTACTCAGCTCCACCTGCTGGTTCCAGTCAGTGTCCAGCACCACGAAAACCAGGGCCGCCAGCAGCAGGGCAGTAAGGACGCCTGCGGGAAGATGAAGTCGGTTCGGCAGGTTACCCTGCTGCACCTCCCTGGTGAGCATGATGGCAAATACGATGAGTATGGCCACGGCGCCCACATAGATAAGCAGCTGGACGACGGCCAGAAATTCGGCGCTCATCAGGACGAAGAGACCCGCCACCGTCATAAAGACAAGGACAAGGAGGAGGGCTGCCCGGAACACATCCCTGACCAGCACAACGCCCAAGGCCCCGCCAACCCCTGCGGCCGACAGCGCCCAGAATGCTATCTCCTGAAACAACAGATCTCCTGTGTCTTCCCAAACATACGTTGGGGCAATGAAACGGCTATTCTGGAAATCACCGCGATTTTCGTAGCCCTCGCTCTTGTGATGCGGGTATCAACCTTTAGGCCGTACCTGAGGGTTCGTTGGATGACGAGGCGCCTTCGCCGATGTCGGCTTTCTCTATTCTCGCGCCCGATTTCTCGTGCTGATGCCACCGGTTTTGCTCACGCCCCACTTCCCTCCAGGACAGGGGCTGCCCATCGTGGGGACTATAGCCTGCGTTCTCGAGCTGGGGACGGAACCAGGTGCTGGGCCTTTTCTCTGCTTGCCGGAGTTCATCTATGCCGATAACCAGCTCGTTGCGAGCATAGCGACCCCGCTCAAACCCGCTGCCCATGAACAGCGCATCGTAGGGGCATGCTTCGACGCAAAGGCCACAGAACATGCACCGCCCGATGTCGATGTCGAATACTTCCAGGTTGTACTTGTCGCCTTGGGCTTTGGCGGTGCCGCTGGGGGAAGTGACGATCTTGATAATCCCCAGGGGGCAGTACTTGGCGCAGGACGCACATCCCGTACATCGCTCTTCGTACCAGCCAAACTCTTCACCCCGGAACCTGGCATGTTGGGAAACCCTTTCCTCGGGGTACTGGACCGTAAAGGGTTTCCTCGTAAGGTTCTTCAAGGTGACCATCAGGCCCTTGGCAAGTCCTAGACCGTACATGCTATGCCCCATCTCCCTGCCCGGCAGCGGGCAACGTGGTTCTGGAAGGCCATGCGCCAGCCCCGAAAGTGCTTCTGGGCGGGCGTACCTTGTCTCGCACAAGGGTTCCAAAGGCGGCGACGGTTACTATCGCCAGGGGAATGTTGATCGCGGCCATGAGGCCCAGGTCACCCCTGGAAAGGGCTCCGGTCGCGTCTCGCAGCCAGTACACCTGCAGAGTGGTTGCGATGATGTTGATCAGGCTCATGGGGAACAGGAACTTCCACGCGAAGGCCATAATCTGGTCGATGCGCAGCCTGGGGAAGGTTGCCCTGATCCAGATAAACAGGAACACGAAGAACCCCAGCTTGATCAGGAACCAGAGGGCCCCTAACTGGCCAGACAGGAATGGGCCGCTCCATCCGCCCATAAACAGGGTGGATGCAACGGCCGACGCCGCGACGACGCCCCCGAACTCCGCCATCTGTACCAGGGCAAACTTGATGCCGCTGTACTCGGTGTGATACCCGGCTACCAGCTCCGACTCAGCCTCTACGATATCGAAGGGGGTGCGGTTCAGCTCCGCCGAAATTCCCAGCATGAATACCAGTATGCCCAGGGGCTGGACCACGATGAAAGGCACCTGCTGGGCATTGACGACATCCACCAAGCTCATGGATCCGGCCAAGAGCACGATGCCGACTAAGGAGAGAACGGTGGGTATCTCGTAGCTGATCAGCATCGCCACGCCCCGCATCGCGCCGAACATTGCGTAGCGGTTCCCAGAAGACCAGCCAGCCATGAATATTCCCAGGGTGCTCAGCCCGGTGATCGCCACCAAGTACAGCACCCCGATGTTCAGGTCCGCCAGGAAGGTATTCTTGGCGATGGGAATCACCGCCAACCCGGCCAAGAGAGGAAACACAACCACTATGGGCACCATCAGGAAGGCTATGCGGTCCGCTCCCTGGGGCACCAGGTCTTCCTTGGTCAATAGCTTCACTAGGTCGGCTATGGGCTGCAGCAGGCCGAAAGGCCCCCAGCGGTTGGGGCCCAGGCGGTTCTGCATCCTTCCCAGTACCCGGCGCTCCAGCCATACGTAAAGGGCGGCGCCCAGGAGCACACCATTGACCAGGATAAGAATGATCAGGAAACCGGATATGATGTGGTCAAGCCAGCACAGCGAGCTCGGCATGACCTCGCCGATGGCGTTGTATATGTGCCTGTACAGCACATTGTCATGGAACAAGCTGCCGGCGCCGATGCTGCAGTTCACCGATCAACCTCACCCATGTTTATGTCGATGCTTCCCAGGTTGACGATCATGTCCGCCAACTTCCAACCGATCAACAAATCCTTGATGATGGTCAGGTTCAACAGGGAGGGGGAGCGTATCTTGCACCTGTAGGGGGATATCCCGCCGTCGCTTACCAGGTAGAAGCCCAGCTCGCCCTTGGGGGACTCCACGCGCCCGTAGGACTCAGCCCCCTTGGGTGGGCGAAGCACCAGGGGAAGCTCCGCCCGTACCGGGCCGTCGGGCATCTGCTCTACGCACTGCCGCACGATCCTCAGGCTCTGGCGCATCTCCTGCATTCGCACCCAGAACCTGTCCAGGTTGTCGCCATTGGCGCCAACAGGCACATCGAACTCCAGCCCGTCGTACACATCGTAGGGGTCCGTCTTTCGCCAGTCCCAAGCCAGCCCACTGGCCCGCAGAATGGGGCCGCTGGCCGAGCAGGCAATGAGCCTGTCCAGGGGCAGAACGCCCACGTTCCGCACCCTAACCAGGATGATCTCGTTCTCAGCCAATAGCTGCTCCAGCTCGTCCAGGTAGGAGGGCATATAGTCCAGGAAGCGGCTGAGGGCTGGCCAGAAATCGTCAGGAGCATCGTAGTAAACGCCCCCGGGCCTCATGTAGCTCACCGTAATCCGGGCACCGCACAGCATTTCGAAGAGGTCGAGGATGCGTTCCCGTTCGCGAAAGCAGTACATCAGAGGTGTACCCAACGCCCCCAGATCCTGGAGCAGGAAGCCCGTGGCCACCAGGTGGCTGGCGATACGCTGAAGCTCAGCGGCCATGACCCTGAGGTATTGTCCTCTGATGGGCACCTCTATGCCCATCAGGCGCTCGACGGCCAGGCAATAGGCCTGGTTGTTGGTCATGGATGCCACGTAGTCCAGCCGGTCCGTCAGGGTAACGATCTGGGTGTAGTTGCGCTCTTCGGCCAGCTTTTCGGTGCCTCGATGAAGGTACCCGAATACGGGCTCCACATCCACGATCATCTCGCCGTCAAAGGTCACCCTAAGGCGAAAGACCCCGTGGGTGCTGGGATGCTGGGGCCCGATGTTGACGGTAATGGGCTCGGTGCGAATAGGCATGGCCGGACTAGTACTCTACCGTGTCCTGGAAGTCTTTGCGCAGTGGATGCCCCGGAAAGCCTTCCCATAGAAGGATGCGCTTCATGTTGGGATGCCCGTCGAACCGGACTCCCATCAGGTCCCAGATCTCCCGCTCCTGGTAGTCGGCGCCAGGCCATATGCCAATGACCGACGGGACCTCAGGTTCCCCCCTGCCGGGCACCCTGGCCCGCAAGAAAACGCTGTGGTTGAACTCGAAGGAGGTCATCAGGTAGATAAGCTCGAAGTGGTCAATGTAGTCCACAGCCGAGATGGAGTTCAGGTACTCCAGCTTCAGTTCCGGCTCTTCCTTGAGATACCTGCAAACGTCCGCGATGAGGGGAGCCTTTATCCACAGATGGGATGCTGTCTGATCTTCTACCGAGTCGGGATAAGCTGCCTGAATGTGCCGGGCCAGTTCCCCCACATCAAGGAAGCTGGTCATCATTCACCTGCAACTTCGCCCCGCAGACTATAGCGCTTGATCTTCTCGTGGAGCTGCATGATCCCGTAGAGAAGGGCATCTGGCCGGGGCGGGCAGCCGGGCACGTACACATCCACAGGGACGATGTGATTGACACCGGGCACCACGCTGTAGCAGGAGTAGTAAGGCCCCCCGCTGGTGGCGCACACACCCATGGAGATGACCCATTTCGGTTCGCCCATCTGGTCGTAAATCCGGCGTATGGCAGGCGCCATCTTCCAGGTGACCGTGCCCGCGACAATCATCAGGTCAGCCTGCCTGGGAGTGGCCCTGAAGGCCTCCATGCCAAAACGGGCGATGTCGAACCGCCCCATGGCTGTGGCCATCATCTCGAAAGCACAGCATGCCAAGCCGAAGGCCACCGGCCACAAGGCGGACTTGCGCCCCCAGTTCAGCAGGGCATCCACCGAGGTGACCATCACGTTGCGGGACAGGTCCTCGGGTACCTGGATAAGGGGTTCGGGATAGGGTTGGGCGTTGGTGCGGCGCATGTCGCCGACCACTTGTCCTTCCTCCAGGTCCAAGCTCCAGGTACGGGAGCTCAGGGGGCCAGCGCCTTCTTGTATCTCCTGGGTCATGCCTATCTCCACTCCAGGTCCTGTTTTCGCCAAGCGTAAACCCAGCCGAGAGCCAATATGGAAATGAATACCATCATTGCAATCAGGGCAAACAGGCCGAGCTGGTTAAACTTGACGGCCCAGGGGTAGATGAAGACCACGCCAACGTCGAAGATGATGAAGAGAAGGGCATACAGGTAAAAGCGGAAGTTGAATTGTCCCCATTTGCCCCCGATGGTCTGCATTCCGCACTCATAGACCTCGGACTTGACGGCGCTCGGCTTCTGGGGACGTATCTTGACTTTGGAAGCGGCCCACGACAGCATCAACATGCTGGTGGGAACTATGACGGCTACTATGCCGAGAATCGCAACAAGGCCGTACTGACGCAGATAATCGTCGACCATGCTCCCCTAAAACACACCCTGCATTTGGCCTAGGGAATATATCATAGGCCGCCCCCAGGCGCAAGGAAGCGGGACGCAGCCTACACCCCCTTTGCCAGGGTGTCCAGGGCGCCCCTGATGCGCCGGACGCAGCGCTCCTTGCCAAGCAGCTCCATGGTCTCGAAGAGGGGCGGGGAAGCTGTCCTGCCCGTGAGCACCATCCGCAGCATGCCGAAGTAGCGGCTGGCAGAGAGCCCCATTTCCGATGCGGCCGCCCGCAGCTCCTCTTCCAGCGCATCGTGGGCAAGCTCCCCGGCTCGGTCCAGGACATCCAGGGTGCGATTGAAGGCGGTCACGGCCGTCTCAGGCTCTCTCACCCTATCCAGTATCTCCTCGACGCTGGGGTTCACGTTCTCAATGAAGAAGTAGCTGGCCGTCTCGGCCACGCTCCCCGGGCTGTGCAACCCTCCACCCAGCGTCCTTACCCGCTCCTGCAGCAGGGGGACGAGCTTCAGCAGGTAGTCGCGGTCCACGGGGAGGCACTCCCGAGGCAGGTCCGTCTCCAGGTAGGGCAAGACCGCGTCGGCCAGCTCCTCGTTGGACATCTGCCGGATGTACACGCCGTTCATCCATTGGAGCTTCTCCATGTCGAAGATGGCCGCCGATCGGACGATGCGGTCGGCAGTGAAACCCTGCACCAGCATCCCCCGGGACATGACCTCCGTCTTGTCATCCAGGGACCAGCCCAGCAGGGCCATGAAGTTGACAATGGCCTCGGGCAGGAATCCGTCGGACCTGTACTGAAGGGCCGATACGGCGCCGTGTCGCTTGGAGAGCTTGGACCTGTCGGGCCCCAGGATTATGGGCAGGTGGGCAAACAATGGAGGCTGATATCCCAGGGCACTGTAGAGCTGTATGTGACGGGGGGTGCTGGACAGCCACTCTTCGGCCCGCATCGCATGGCTGATATCCATTAGGTAGTCATCGACAACGTTGGCCAGGTGGTAGGTCGGATAACCGTCCGACTTCAACAGGACATGATCGTCCAGCAGGTCGTTCCGCCAAACGACATCGCCCCGTATGATGTCATGAAAGCGGGTCTCTCCCTCCCTGGCCATCTTGAAACGGACCGTAGGGACGATGCCCTTAGCCTCGGCTTGGCTTCGCTCAGAGGCCGTCAGGTCCCGACAGAGGCCATCGTAGCCTCTTGCGCCTTTAGATCCCCTCTTGGACCGTCTCAGCTCCTCCAGGCGGTCCGGGGAGCAGTAGCAGAAGTAGGCGCTCCCTTCCTCCACCAGTCGTTGGGCCGTCTCCTTGTATATGTCCAGCCTCTGCGACTGGAAGTAGGGAGCGTGGGGGCCCCCCACATCGGGGCCCTCGTCCCAGTCCAGTCCCAGCCAGCGCAGCGAGTCCTGTATCTTCCCCAATGCCCCCACCGAGTAGCGCTTCTGGTCCGTGTCTTCCACTCGCAGGATGAAAGACCCTCCGTGATGACGGGCAAAAAGCCAGTTGAAGAGGGCGGTGCGCAGGTTGCCTATGTGGGGGTCCCCCGTGGGACTGGGTGCGAATCGCACCCTTACGCCGCTTCCAGGCACCTTATCACCTCATTCATATCCTCGGGCAAGGGTGCGGTGAAGGTCATCTTCTCGCCGGTGCTGGGGTGCGCAAAGCCGAGGCTGTAAGCATGGAGGAACTGCCTCGGAAGCAGAGGGCTCTTCTTACCATAGAGCTCATCTCCCAACAGGGGATGTCCGATGGCTGCGAAGTGCACGCGTATCTGGTGGGTCCGACCCGTCAGGGGAAACACGTTCAGCAGGGAGCATCCGCCGATGGTACGCATTACCTCGTAGCCGGTTATCGATTCCCGGCCCCCTTCCACCACCGCCATGCGCTTGCGATTGGCCCGGTCTCTGCCTATTGGGTACCGCAGGGCCCCAGTGGCGGGGAAAACCTCACCCACGGCCAGGGCCCGGTAGGTTTTGGACATGCTCCTGGTGGCAAGCTGCCTGGCCAGGTGGTGGTGGGCCGCCGTGGTCTTGGCCGCCACCATCACGCCGGAGGTGTCCTTGTCCAAGCGGTGTACGATCCCCGGCCGGACGGTGTCACCGATCCCCGCGATGTCCGGGCATATGGCCAGCAAAGCGTTAACCAGCGTCCCAGTCGGATGCCCCGGGCCGGGATGGACAGAGAGGCCCGCCGGCTTGTCAACCACAGCTAGGTCCGCGTCCTGGTAGAGTATGTTGACAGCGATGTTTTCGGGCTGGAGGTCCGCTGGCTGGGGCTCGGGAAGGCTGACCTGTACCTGATCCCCTGCCTTGAGCTTCTGCCCCGGTTTGGACGCGGTGCCGTTCACCAGCACATAGCCATTCCCGATCAGATGACGGACCTGGGATCTAGTCAGCGCCGGCCTCTGGGAGACCAGGTAGATGTCCAGCCTCTCCTGACGGGATGGGACCTCCAATGCAAAAGCCTCCGAGTTCATCGGGACCCTCGGTCTCCGTAGGTCACACCGCACCCCGGGCACAACCATGCCCCTCCGGTGTAGACGATCTCAGTGGAACACAGAGAGCACCCCATCTGTTGTCCCGGCCTCCGGGAAGCATAATCGACTCCTGCGTCTCCCCCCCGAAGGGGCAAGACTGCTCCATCCGAGCCGATAGGCAGCGCCTGGCCGGCGCTCTCCCGCTTGCTGGGGGACAGAATCAGGAACAGCAGCAGAAGGATTCCCACCACTATGGATGCGTCCGCTACGTTGAAGATGGGCCATGGCCCAACATCGATGAAGTCCGTGACTGCACCCAACCTTATCCTGTCCACCAAGTTGCCCAAGGCCCCCCCAAGCTGCAGGCCCAAGCTGAGGCGAAGCAGGGGACTGGACAGGGCGTGGCTGCGATACAGGAAGAAGAGGATTCCTATGGCAACAAAGGAAGCCAGCACCAGCGCCATGGTCTGATCGGGAAAAAGCCCGAAGGCCCCTCCGGTATTGTGAGTCAGGGTAATCCGGAAGAAACCATCGTAGGGCACCGACTGGCCAAAGTAGAGGCGGTTGGCGACTATAGCCTTGGTTACCTGGTCCAAGCTGAAGGCCGAACTGGCAGCCAGAACAAAGAAGGGGTCTTTCGCCCAGGACACCCAACCTGGATTCAAGGGCGGCTCCTTGAGAAACCGGGAGGCGTAAATAGGGGGACTCGCAAGCCTAGCCGACCAAGTGAGGAGCAAGAAATCGGGCAACCTCGTCGGCGGCGCTGCTCTCAAGGCCGACCCACACATGGTTAGCTCCTGGAATGATCTTGAGCTGGGCGCCCTCCAGCTTCGCAGGCACCGCTTCCCCCAGAGCCTCGCTATCCACAACCTGGTCCCTGTCGCCGCTGACCACCAGCTTGGGCACCCCGGGCTTACTTTCCTTCAGGCCCTCAAAGGCTCTTAGCGGAGGCGAAACCAGGGCCATGGCCCTGATGCGCCCGTACTTCCCCAGCCCCGCCAGGGACACCACGGCGCCGAAGGAGTACCCAACGAGGCCCAGCCGTTTGCCGTTGACGCCGGGAAGCTTGCCCATCACCTGCAGGGCGGCGGCCGCATCGTCCTTTTCCCCTTCACCCTCGTCGTATGTCCCCTCGCTCTTTCCCACCCCTCGAAAGTTGAACCTCAAGGTCGAGATGCCATGCTCCAGCAGGGAATGGGACACGGCCAGCACCACAGCATTGTCCATGGTGCCTCCCATGAGGGGATGGGGGTGACACAGGACGACCCCAGGGCATGCAGTCGCTGCATCGCCTGGAGATGCAAGGACACCCTCCAAGGTGAGGTTGCCGGACCGGAATGAAAGCGCTGTCTGTCGCATCACTTACTTGGCTGACGCCAGACTCATCATACTAGATTTCGCCCTAGTGTTTGGCAAGAAGTGTTGCTAGAATATTGCCCAATCCACGCCCCGGAGGCCCAAATGCCTGTCATCGATCTGCGAAGCGACACCGTCACCAAGCCCACTGAAGAGATGAGGGCCGCCATGGCCAAGGCTGAGGTCGGCGACGACGTTATGGGTGAGGACCCCACCGTCAACCGGCTGGAGCAAATGGCGGCGGAGGTGCTGGGCAAGGAGGCAGGCCTGCTGACCTCTAGCGGCACCATGAGCAACCTGATCGCCGCCCTGTCCCACTGCAGGCGGGGCGATGAGGTGATCATGGGGAGCGAGGGCCACATGTTCTGGAACGAGGTGGGTGGGGCTGCCACACTGGCGGCGGTGCAGGTGCGGACCGTGCCCAACGATTTCCAGGGTCGCATGGACCCGGCGGATGTGGAAGCATCCATCAGGCCCCCCGGCAATATCCATTTCCCCAGGACATCACTCCTCTGCCTGGAGAACACCCACAACCGGTGCAACGGCGGAGTTCTCACTCCTGAAGACACCCGAAGCGTGTGCGAGGTCGCCCACGCCAACGGCGTGGCGGTCCACCTGGACGGCGCCCGGGTGTTCAACGCGGCAATAGCCCTTGAGGTGCCCGCCAAGGACCTGGTGGCCGACGTTGACGATGTGTCATTCTGCCTCTCCAAGGGACTTAGCGCTCCGGTGGGCTCCGTCCTGTGCGGCAGCCAGGAGTTCGTGGAGCAGGCCCGCAAGTGGCGCAAGATGCTGGGCGGCGGGATGCGCCAAGCCGGCGTTATTGCCGCAGCCGGGGTCGTTGCCTTGGAAACGATGGTTGAACGCTTGGCGGAGGACCATTCCAATGCCAGCCGACTGGCTTCGGGCCTGTCCCAGGTGCCGGGCATACGCCTTGACCCGGCATCTTTCCACACCAACATCGTCTTCCTGGAGCTAGAACCTGAGCTGGGAAGCGTTCCCGAGTTCATATCCCGCTTGAACCAGCAAGGACTCAAGGTGTCTTATCCAGGAGGACGCCGTATACGGCTGGTGACTCACCGGCACATAAGCCCCGGTGATGTGGACCAAGCCATCGACATCGTCGCCCAGGTTGCCAAGGAGCAGCGGGGCCCGGCGGCCTAACAGAGGCTCCCACCACGTCCGCGCTTCAGGGATGGCCATTTGTGCGCATGGGAGCGGGATGGCTTATAATACGGGGCGTTCGCTCAGCGGACCGATCTTCATAGACATGATTCGGGAGGAGGCAGCATGCCCGCAGACTTCGTGAAGGTGGCCCAGACTTCTGACCTGGCTCCGGGGCAGATGAAGCAGGTGCAGGCCGGCGACGAGCTGATACTGCTAATCAACCTCGACGGGGAATACTACGCCATGGACGACATCTGCTCCCATGCGTACGCCCCCCTGACCCAGGGCGACCTGAACGGCGAAGAGGTGGAGTGCCCCCTGCATGGCAGCGCCTTCAATGTGAAGACCGGGGAAGTGCTGTGTCCCCCCGCCAACCAGTCCCTGGAGACATTTGCGGTTAGGATTGAAGGGGACGACATCCTGATCGGTCCCAAGAGCTAGGTGCTGGGGGCGGGAAACCGTTCCCCAAGATGGGCCGATTATGTGGCAGTTACCGGCCCCTGGTATCTCCCCACAGGTAGATGTGCAGGCGGGGGCTGAACCTCAGGTTCTCGTTCACGCAAAGCTGGCTGAGCCACGCGCTCCGCTCCTGGAGCACTGACGGGGTTCGACCCTCGGGCGAGAGGAGCACCCGCTCCCTGGGAATGGCCAGTTCTTCGACTAGCCTGCGCACCTCTTCCATGTCGGACTCTCTCGTAACCACGAACTTGAAGAAGGCCTGCGGCATGGCAGCGAAGGTCCTTAATGCCCCCGGAACGTAGCGCTTCTCCAGGGTGTTTCCCGACGTTGCCAGCTTGGGGGAGACGTTCCATTGGTCGATGTACGTGGCCATCTCAGTCGTTGGTGCAATGGTGCCGTTGGTCTCAACCTCGAAGGTGAACCCCCGGCGTTTTAAGGAGCCAATCAGTCCAGCCATCTGCTCTTGCTGCATCAATGGCTCGCCCCCGGTGACCACCATATGGGAACAGCCGTAACGCAGCACCTCGCGCTCCACATCCTCAGCGGAAATATCCACCACCTCTTTGTCGTAGTCGTAGTTCTTCCAGTCCCACGTGTACTTGGTGTCGCACCAGGTGCAGGCCAGGTTGCACTGGGCCAAGCGCAGAAACACTGCAGGAATCCCGGCCAAGGTGCCCTCGCCCTGGAGGGTGTGGAAAATCTCCGGCCTTCCGTCGGCCCCGCGGCTTACTTTGAGGGACGTGGTCGAGTTTCGGACATCTGCATTCATTCCGACCCGCCCTTCAGCCTGACCAGCAGGGGGTCGGGATACCCCGCCTCTTCAAAGCCCTTGGCCCGCAGGATGCAGCTGTCGCAGGAACCGCAGGGCTCAGAACCTCCCTGGTAGCAGCTCCAGGTGTTGGCGAGGGGAGCGTCCAGCTCCATGGCCCACTGGACAATCTCCGCCTTTGACATGTGGATGATGGGCGTCTCGATTTCCATGGGGACGCTGTACTCACTCCACAGCTTGCTCCCGTATTTCAGGACCTCCTTCATTTTCTCGAAGAACTCGGGCCGGCAATCGGGATACCCGCTGTAGTCGATGGCGTTGGGGGCCATAAAGAGAGTGGCCTGCAGCTCATCGGCCATAACCTTCTCTTGCTCTATGGCCCACAGCGCCTGGCTCTCCAGGTAGGCCGCCCCAACGGTGATGAAGTAGGTGTTGCGCAGGGGCACGTAGGAGCTGGGAATGGACTGGCCCATCAGACTGGCATCCCGCTCTTCGGGCAGGGAGACTACGTCCGGGCTGGTCAGGGCCGAGTACCAAGCGACCTTCCCGAAGGAGGACACATCCACCAGCTCATGGCGGATGCCCAGGGATGCGCTGACCTGGCGGGCGCTGTCCAGCTCGGTGCTGTGGGTCTGGCCGTAGTAGAAGGTGAGGGCACTCAACCGGTCAGTCCTGCCTTTGGCAAAAGCAGAGACAGTGGTGGAGTCCAGCCCGCCGGAGAGGAGGGTGACGCCAATGCTGACCATTAGGGAGCCGATCGATATTCAGCGTATTGCGTGGGGGACTCCCACATTCGGACCGCTGCCGGCTCGATTCCACAAAGCTCCCTGGTCTTGTGGTATATCTCCCGGGCCATCACTTCAGCCGATGGGTTTACCCCGTCGAAAAGGTACAGAAACTGCTCCTTGACTCCCTTCAGGGCTTCGAGAAGCTCTCCGTCCCCGCTGTTCAACAAGAAGGCGTGGTCCCAGTTCATCTCTATCCAGGCGGACACCTTCCGCTTCAGCTCACTGAAATCCACGACGAATCCGACGCTGTCCAGGGCATTGGAGGATACGAAGATTTCGACCTTGTAGTTGTGGCCGTGGGGGTGGATGCACTTGCCGTCGTGGTCCAGGAGCCGGTGGCCGGCGGAGAACTCCAGCTCCACCCGCACCTGGAAGTCATCCTTCATGGTCGCTGCTCGGTGAGCGCCCTCTCGCGAGGCAGACCCTCAGCCGGATACCTGGCAGTAACGGTTGTGTGCAGACCGCCCCGGACCTTGTAGTCCAGGACTACCTCCATCCGATGGGGTTTGCAGGCGCCCACCAGGTCGTCCAGAATGCGGTTTGCGGCGCTTTCCTGAACAATGCCCACGTCCCTGTAGGAAAGCAAGTAGTACTTGAGGGACTTGAGCTCGATACATAGCTTGTGAGGCTCATAGGTGATGCTCAGGGTCCCGTAGTCCGGGAGGCCCGTCCAGGGACACACGGCGGTGAATTCGTCGGTCTCTATATGGACCTCGGAGTCTCCGCAAGAAGGCTCGTAGTCGAAGGACATCAGGATTGCGCTGTCGATGGACGCCTCGGGCCCTCCCTCGATGCGCCGATCCAGGTTCTCGTAGCGATCTTTCAGCGATGCTATAGATGCCATGTCTGTAACTTATCCCCTGTCTGCCGGGATATGCACTCCGGATGGCAGACGAGTGGCTTATTCAATGATAGGTTAAGGCCCAATAGGTGTCAAAACCCACGGACGGCCCCCTCCTCTCTCCTTGTCATTCCTATAGTGCTGGGGTATCCTTGTTGTATCTGCCAGGTACGGGAGGGCCCTTGGCCCACGCAGGGGAAGAGGCGTTGAAAGACCAGTCCACAACAGACAAACTCGCCGGCGCCGAGCTGCTCGAATCCCCAGCAGAACTGGAAGAGATACAGGTGCTGCTGAAAGAGGCGGTCGCTTCGGAGCCTTCCCTTCGACTGCTGCCCAAGTTCGCTATGGCGCGAGCCGGAAACCCCGACTTCCACCGGGTCTACTTCGCCATCCATTGCACATGTGGGACTGCGGGCCTCGTCTGCGTCGAAACAGCCAAGTCCAAGACCCTGCCCCAGGTTGAGAATGCTCTGCCTACCCTCGCACAGCACCTGTTGAGCAGGGCAAGGCAGTTTGCCAGCATGCCCTGCTCAATGCACACAAGCATGCGCTCTATGGGCATCCAGGCTTCGAAGCAAGCTGGTGAGGGGAGCTGATATGCCAAAGAAGATCGACCCGGAAAAGGCGATGGAGGGCGCCATCCGCTTTTCGGAAAAGTACGTAGAGAAGAGCGGGTACAAGTTCTTCCCCGACCAGGAAGTGGTACGCCTCGTGCAGGAAGGCCTGGCCCGCAACCAGGTGGAGTACGGGTACCGCTACTGCCCCTGAATGCCCCTCAGCGGCGATCCCGTCGAGGACCGCAAGAAGATTTGCCCCTGCGACCGGCACCATGAGGACATAGAACGGGATGGTTTCTGTATTTGAATGTTCTTCGTAAGCGAAGAGTTTCTTCGCCAACAGGAACAAGGAAACGACATCGAGCAGACCATAGGTGAGGCAGTTAAGCCCGGTGAAGGCCTGTTCGACCAGCCATATAAGTCGAAAGCAGACCAGAAGGGCAGCCAGAGTACGTAGAGGAGCTGAGAAGCTGTGAGCATAACCGTTTACACATCTGTTGGTTGAGGCCCCTGCCACATGGTGAAAGTGTATCTTTCACAGAAGGGGCTCGAGTTCACCGAACGAAACGTATCGCTGGACGAAAATGCCAGAGAAGACCTGCTCTCCCTGGGATATCGCAGCACACCCGTGACTGTGATAAACGACGAGAAGGTCGTAGGTTACAGTCCTCCCAAGCTGGAAGAAGCCCTGCAGACAGCCGGGATCTAGACACACGCAACCGGCGAGAAGGCTTTCTGTCGCTGCTCTATGGCGGAAGTTGGGCTACTTGCCCAGGAGCTTCATCAGTAGAGCCATCCTGACGTACAAGCCGTTCTCCGCTTGACGATAGCCGGCCCAGCGGGGGTCGCCAGTCTCCTCGATCACCAGATCGCTGCGTTGCATAGGGTCGAGGATCACACACCCGGGTTTTAGGGCCGCCAGCAGCTCATTGTCAACCTTGGCTTCCGCTATGTTGCGGCTTCTCACCAGCTCCGCATGGCCCGGGGTGCTTGCGCCGTTGACGTACACCGCATCTAGGGATCCGGCCAGATCCATCAAAGATGTGCCCTGGGTGAATGCGATGCCCGCCCCGGTGCTGTAGTCGATGGTGTCCTGGTCAGCCTGTCCCGTTACAGGGAACAGGTGCACCTTGATGTTCTCGTACATGGCGAGGGCCGTCAAAAGGGCGTTCACGTTTCTATGATCGAGCCTGCCCAGGAAGGCGATGTTCAGCCCATCGACACTCCCCAACTCCCGCTTGAGTGTGTACAAGTCCAGGAGCGCCTGGGTAGGGTGGTCTTCGGGGCTGCCCCCATTGATGACCGCCAGGCCTCCGGCCTCGGCAGCTTGCTCCGCCGCCCCCGTCTGCTGAGACCTTAAGACGACCACGTCGAAGTGCAGACTGCCCAGGAACCTCATTGTGTTCTCTATGAAAGTGGTTGTTCTGACGGGGAAGAACTGGGATGCATCCTCGGTGTGCTGGGCATCGCCCCCGAGTAGGGCCATCGCCCGCTCGAAGGATGCCCGGGTTAGAAAGCTGGGCTCGTAAAACAGGCAGTACAGGGACCGTCCCTGCAACGCCTGTGCAACGGGAGCGCCGTCTCGAATGCGGTCGCACAGGGGAAACAGATCCTCTTCGATCCATTGACGCTCCATGTCCCTGGTCCGTATCAGATGATTCGGCAAAGCAAGTCCTCGGTGTATCTTTAGGTCGTTCCGGTCGCTGGCAGAGGGCCATCCCTGAAGGCGCCCTCACGTTAGATTCTCGGCACCGGTGAGAATATAACCGGGCCATGTTACACTATAGCCCGCTTCATCGCCAAGCTGGATCAAAGCTGAGGCATATGGGTCCCGGGACACTCTTGTAGGAGAAGCAGGTTTGGACAACATACTGGTAACCGGCGGTGCGGGATTCCTGGGAATGACCCTTGTGAAGAGCTTGGTTGGCTTTGGGGTCCGCCCGCGGGTGCTGGATATCAACATCCCCGGACACCCCGACCTGGAGTCCAACATGGAGTTCATCCACGGGGACATCCGCAATCCCGACACCGTCCACAGGGCTGTGCGGGGAATGGATGTGGTGTTTCACCTGGCAGCAGCCGTGCTGCCCACCAGGGGCAAGCGGGCGTACACATCCACCAACACCGAGGGCACACGGAACCTGCTCCAAGCATCCCTCGACCATAACGTCAGGCAGGTAGTGCACGTATCCACCAGCGCCATATACGGCATTCCCCGCGAGCTACCGGTCACCGAGGAGTCCGAGCTTCGTCCCATGGGCTACTACGGGAACGCCAAATACCAGGGAGAGCTGTTGGTGCGGGAGTACCGCGGCCGGGGTCTTAGAGTGTGCGTCCTCAGACCACGGACCATCATCGGCACCGAACGCCTGGGAATATTCCACATCCTCTTCGACTGGATCAAAGAGGGAAAGAGAGTCCCCATCATCGGCAAGGGCGACAACCTATTCCAGTTTGTGAGCGCCCGGGACTGCGTGTCCGCTTGCTTCAAGGCAGTGGATGCCGAAAGCAACGATGACTTCAACCTGGGGGCGGAGGAGTTCTCCACGGTTAAGGGGGACTTGGAAGGGCTGACCGCCCACGCAAATACGGGTTCCCGCGTCGCCCCCGTTCCCGCTCCCATGGTGAAGGCACCTCTCCAGGTCCTGGACCTGCTCAGGCTATCCCCCCTCATGGACTGGCAGTACAAGGTGGCCGACAAGCCCTTTTACTTCGACATCACCAAGGCCAAGACAGACCTGGGATGGCAGCCCAGGGACAGCAACCTCAGCATGTTCACCGACTCCTACGATTGGTACACAAACAATTATGTCGATACCGCCGAAGCTTACGGGTCAACCCATCGCCAAGCTGTGCGCCAACGCTTTCTCCGCTTGCTCAAGGGCGTGTTCTAACACTCGATGACCCAACACACAGCCCGCAAGGCACTGGCCAAGCTAAACCATGACTGAAATGCCCGGTGATACCCCGGAGTTGGAGCTTCCCGGGTGGGCATTCGGCAGGGGCGACGGAAAAAGCCGGTCCGGCTACCTGCTGAAACGTCCCTGGGATGTGGTAGTGGGTATTATCGGAATGATGATCGCCATGCCCCTCTGGGTGGTCTTCTTTATCGCCATTAAGCTGGAAGACCGGGGACCCTTCTTCTTCACTCAGGAGCGCTGGGGCAAGGACAAGACCAGGTTCCGAGTGTATAAGGTACGCACAATGGTGCCCAACGCAGAGGAGATATTCGGCAACATCCAGGCCCAGGAAAACGACCCAAGGGTTACGCGGGTGGGGAGGTTCCTCAGGGCAACCAGCCTGGACGAGTCTCCCCAGCTCATAAACATAGTCAGGGGCGACATGAGCTGGGTAGGTCCCAGGGCCCTGCCCATCAACGAGGTGCAGGCCCAGGAAGCCGAGGGGGACTTGCCCGACGAAGCAATCGAGGGGTTCGAAGCCCGCTCCAAGCTCCGGCCCGGGCTAACGGGCATCGCCCAGGTGTACGCGCCGCGGGACATAGCCAGGGAGCAGAAGTACAGGTACGATGCGGTCTATGCCTACAGCCAGAGCCTGCTGACGGACATCAGGCTTATCCTGGCTTCCCTGTGGATAACCTTCAGGGGTAAGTGGGAGTCCCGGGAGCGCAAGCTGTAACCAGCTAGGCGTGGTCGATGTCCATGACCACCTTGATGATGTTGTCCTCTCGGTTCTCGTACATGCGGTAGGCCTCGTTGATGTCGTGCTCGTCAAAGCCCCGCCGGTGGGTAACCATCTGGGCTGGGTCGATCCAGCCCCGCTCTCTCAGCTCCACTATCTCCCGAATCTGGCTGATCGGGTCGCCGCTGCGGGCGCCCGTCGTGGGGATTATGGTGGGCTGATTGTCCATCCAGGTGCGGGTGTCTACGGGAACGATATCATCGCCCTGGATGCCGAAGATTATCACAGTGCCGAAGCGCCGGATCATCCTGAACACCAAATCCAGGGTGTCCGGGTAGCCGGCGGCTTCGACAGTCACATCGGCGCCCACCCCACCAGTCAGCTCCTGCACCCTCTCCAGAAGGTCTTCCTTGGAGGGGTTGATGGTGTGGGTTGCTCCGAACTTGCGCGAGTACTCCAGGCGATAGTCCAGCAGGTCCACGGCTATCACCTTACTGGCGCCCTGTCGGGCCGTCAGCATGGTAAATGAGAGGCCGATGGCTCCCTGCCCCATGATGACCACGTTCTTGCCCATGATGTTGCCCATTCGCTTGCAGGCGTAGAACACCGTCCCCGTCGGCTGGCACATGACCCACTCGGACAGGGGGCCGTGGTCGGGCAGGCCCACCATGCGCCCTGGATTGGACACCAGGTACTCGCTCAGCCCGCCCATTTCCAGGGTAGGGATGACTATCACCCGCTGGCCCTCGCGGAACTCCTCGCTTCGGCTTTCCACAACTGTGCCCGCGCACTCATGGCACGGCCTCCCCAAGGCCAGGGGGTACTCCTCCTCGGGCATAACGGGGCCGTAGCCGTGGCGAATGTCGCTGCCGCAAATAGACACGCTGTCCAGGCGCACCAGGCATTCTCCCTCCTGCGCTGTGGGAACATCAGAATCGAACACGACGAAACGCTTGGGACCCACCAGCTGAGCAACCTTCATAGCCTAACCCTGCCCCCTTACTGCTGTTCTAGCGGCGGGGCTAATGCCCGCCTCTAATCGTAGCTAACAGTACATTACAGGGGGGATACCCGCAAGCCCTGATGAGTCGTTGACACCCCTACACTCCGGGCATACAATCCCGCTACAGCAAGGGCCCGCTGCGACCAGGACACCTAACCTTCCCCAAGGGGTGCGTCCATGGACATCGACCGCAAGACCCTCCGAGATATGCTCCAACTCTACGAGGGCATTGAACTGTCAGACGAAGAGTTCGACCTTATAGAACCGGAGCTTCAGAGCTACTTCGATATCGTGGAGAAGATGAAGGAGCTGGACCTGTCAGATGTTCCGTCAGGACGCCTTCTCAGAGCTTCCGAGGGAGGGGGGATCTAATGGCGTACAACGAACTCCTCGATACCACCATTTCCGACCTTGCGCCCCTCATCAGGGACCGCAAGGTGTCGCCCGTAGAGGTGACCGAGGCTGCCCTTGCCCGAGCGGAGGAGCTGCAGCCAAAGCTCAACTCCTTCATCACCATCCTGAACGACAGGGCCATGGACGAGGCCAGGGAGCAGGAGCGAGCGATAGCATCAGGCAACTATCTCGGCCCTCTCCAGGGCATACCCATAGGCATAAAGGACAACATCGCCACCGCCGGCATACGCACCACCCTGGGAAGCAAGGTGCTCGCCGACCATGTGCCCGATGAAGATGCCCACGTTGTTACCCTGTGCAGACAGGCCGGGGCCATTCTTCTTGGGAAGGAAAATTTGGAGGAGTTCGCCGCCGGCGCAACCTCCAACAACCCCCACTACGGGGCCGTCCACAACCCCTGGAAGCTGGACCGCATACCCGGAGGCTCCAGCGGCGGAGGCGGCGCCAACGTGGCCGCTGGAGTGACCTTCGCCTCCCTGGGAACCGACCTGGGGGGCTCTGTGAGGATACCTGGTTCCCTCTGCGGTGTGGTGGGCCTGAAACAGACCTTCGGCAGGGTCAGCCAGCGCGGCCTGATGGTAACCAGCTTTAACGGAGACCACATCGGCCCCATGACTCGCTCGGCCAGGGACGCCTCCCTGGTGCTGCAGGCCATCGCGGGTTACGACCCCCTAGACCCCAGCACGGTGCCTGTGCCTGTGGACAGCTACTCCGAGAGCCTGGACAAGGGCTTGACGGGGCTGAAGATGGGCATACCCACAGACCATTTCTTCGACCTGCTGGAGCCAGAGGTTGCGAGCGCTGTGGAAAAGGCCATCGCCGCCATGGAAGAGCTGGGAGCGACGCCGGTGAAGGTGGCCCTGCCCACGATGAAGTACTCGGCGGCCCTGCGCATCCCTGGGATGGCTGACGGCATCGTCACCCATGAGCCGTACCTGCACAGCAACCGGCAGGACTACGGGCCGGACACCCTGTACAGGACCTTGGCGGGCCAATTTGTTCTTGGGCGGGACTACTCCAAGGCCATGAAGGTGCAGAGGCTGATCAAAGAGGAGTTTGCCCGGGTGCTTCAGCAGGTGGACTTCCTGGCAGCCCCCACTTGCCCCGTCGTGGCGCCCCCCATCGGCGCAAAGTTCGTCAGCATGGGAGGCAAGGAGTTCTCAACCCGGGGACCCGGGGCGGGATACCTAGCCCGCAACACCAGCCCCAGCAACTCAACAGGCCTGCCGGCCGTATCGGTGCCCTGCGGCCACGATAGTGAAGAATTGCCCGTAGGCCTGCAGATCATAGGTCGCCCCTTCGATGAGGCGACCATCCTGCGCGTCGCCCACACTTACGAAGGGGTGTCCCCCGCACAGGGACGAAGCCCCAGCCTGAACTAAGCCCCGCTTTCCCCCTCTCTTGAGGGAGAGGGTTGGGGTGAGGGTGATGACCAGAAAAAAGAGAAGGCCGGCGTAACGCCGGCCTTCTAACTGTCGGGTACCAGGATGGGGAGTAAAGCTCCCCGCAGTCTAGCCCTTATCGACGATCTTCACATCCACGGTTACATCCGGGGTCGCCACGGCGACCGCACCATACAGCGGTCAACGGCGTCTATAGGCGGCCACCAGCTCCTGGGCCTGATCGTCGTCGATTCCCGTAAGCTCGAAGTTCATGTGCATCCCGTTGAATACCGAGACTTCCTCGTAGAGGGGCGCCGCCTCGTTGTCCCGCACCGACTCAGCGGTGACGTTCACCCACTGGAGGGGAACCTGGGACTCCCTGGCCAAGCGCTCCACCATGTTCACGGCGCAGGAAACGATGCCGGCCAGGAAAGCTTCGCCTGAGCCTATCTCCTCGCCGGGGGAGCCGGCGTAGCTGGGGCCATCCACGACAAAGTGATGGTTGCGGGCATTGACCAGCGCCCGCCCTGGAGTGCCGGTGCTGTAGGAACGTACCAGCGTCTTGCTGTACCTGTCAGTTGTCATAGAGCATCTCCTTAATGATCAAAATTTCTTACGGAGACCCTTCGCGGTTTGTCCCCCATGAGTCGTGATCCAGCATACCCCATGCCCTAGCCCAGCATCAAGATACCAGCCTCTAGCTGGGCGACCAGTTGTAGATTCTCATTAGCGTTTCGCCCATCAGAGTGGACCGCTCCGATTCGGAGAGCCAGTCGGGCGCCCGGAAAGCCTCGACTCCCTGCTCGTAGGTCAAGAGCCTCACCGCCCTGGTCCAGTCTGTGCCCCACAGGCAGCGGTCCAGCCCGTAGGCTTGGAAGACGCGCCCCAGGGGCTCCCGGATATCAAGGTACGGGAAGGGTTCGTGGGACAAAGTGCAGGCCCCTGAAATCTTGATGGCCACGTTGTCCAGGGACGCCGTCTCAAGGACGTTGTCGAGGTCGGCGAATGGTTCGTCCGGGGGCGGCGGGAAGAAGGGCTGGGTGATTCCGACGTGATCGATGATGATCTGGGTGTTGGGGTTGCGACGGGCCAGCTCACGCAGCAGAGGCAGCTTGCCTGAAGCCATGACGTTCACCGGAACGCCAGCCCGAGCGCCTGCGGCAAAGATGGCATTCAGACCCGGGTGGTCTGCTTCGTACTCCTGGGCACCCAGCATTACCCGGGCGCCCACTACTCCTGGCATCGCGGTCCACTGGGCGATGTCCTCGTCGATGGTCTGCGACTCCGGGTCGAAGGGTCGCACCAGACCAAACTTGTACGGATGCTGAGCATACACATCGAGGACATAGCTAGGATCGTACCGGTACAGCGAGTATGGTGAAATCAGGATAGCTCCGTCAACACCCACGGCGTCCATGGCCGCAACCATGTCGTCGCCCGTAACCTCTTCCGGGCCCTCCAGGTGTCCCTGCCATGGGCGTCCGGGATGATTCCGCTCGAAACAATGTACCTGGCAATCTACGGTAGGGGTACCTTCAGCCATGATCTCCCCTTTCTTCTGTGCTTAGGCTGGAAACGGTGTTCAACTCGCCGCGATCCAATCTACCACGCGCTCTCCGATCATGAGGGCTGTGGGATGGAGCCCGCCGGACCTGGGAATCCTCGGCACCACCGATGCATCGGCGACCCATAGGCCCCGTGCTCCCCTCACCCGGCAGTACTGGTCAACCACCGCCGTCGGGTCCGAGTCCGGCCCCATCCTACAGGTCCCGGACACATGCCTGGCGGTTCCCACCGTCTGGCGCATCCACAGGTCCAGGGCATCGTCGTCACCCAAGACATCGTCCGTGGGACCGATGCGAGATTCCGACACATCCCTGTACGCGTCAGATTGAAGCAGCCTTGCCGCGAATCGCACTCCCTCCCTCACCCGCCGCACATCCTTGGGGTGCTGCAGGTAGCAATAGTTGAACGAAGGCTGGAGGCTGGGGTCAGCGGAAGCGAGTCGCACGTACCCGGAGCCTTCCGGCAGCCCCAGCGTGCACGTTATGCGGGCAGCTCGCTCGGGCGAGACGTCCCCAGTGAGGTACCTGGTACGTACGCCGGCGACCCGCTCCTCCCGCTCGTCAACCACGGTGCTGGTCCTGAGCACCATATCGTTGACCTCCCTCGATCCGCTGGAGGTGTAGTGCAGGCAGAAGTGGGGCGCATCGAGGCCAGTGGTAAGGCTCCTCCCATCCTTGACCTTGTAAGTAACGGGGACACTGAGGTGGTTCCAAAGACTCTGGCCCACACCGGTCAGGTCATAAAGGCAGGGAATCCCGAACTGCCTGAGCTGGTACTGGGGGCCGATCCCGGACAGCATGAGGAGCTGGGGAGACCTGATGGCTCCGGCGCACAAGACGATCCGTTCTCCCTGCAGTGTGAACACCTCACCACCGCTCTCGGCCTGCACACCCACGGCCCTGTCACCCTTGAAGAGTATCGTCTGTACGTGCGCCCGCCCCCGGACTATCAGGTTCATGCGGTGGCGCATCGGGCCAAGGTGAGTCAGGGCTGAGCTCATCCTGACGCCGTCAAAATTATTGGTGGGGGTTACCCCAACTCCGGTCGGGTTAGGCCCGTTGGTATCCCTGGTAAAGCCGAATCCCGCTTGAAGACAGGCATTATGGAAGGCCCGCTGGATATCCGGCCAGTCGGCAGACTGGCGGCGCCTTACAGGTATGGGGCCATCAGTCCCATGGAAGTCATCCTGGACATCCAGGTCCCTCTCCATTCGTTTGAAGAAGGGCAGTACCTTGGTATAGGACCACTGGTCGTTGCCCATGGAGGACCAGAGGTCGTAATCCTCAGGGAACCCCCTCTGCATGGCCTGCCCGTTTATGGACGACCCTCCCCCAATCACCTTCCCCTGGGCTACGTGTATCTGGCCCTGCTCCTCGGTGATGGTACCCCGCAGCGCCCAGTTGTGTTCGGACTCCGGGGATTCAGCGTACCTGGTGTGGCCGAACCTAATCTCGTCGGGCAGACGTGCAGGATCGGGATAGTCGTTTCCTGCCTCCAGCAGTAGGACCGACATGTCGGTGTATTCAGCCAGTCTGCCAGCCAGCACCGATCCCGACCCTCCACCACCGACCACAATAACGTCGTAAATCATGGGCCCTCCAATGCTGGGCATCTCGGTCTACTTGGATGCAGGGATTATAGCCCTTGGCCTGCCAAGCATGAAGGCTTGCTCACGATCCAACCAACAGACGCAACGGCGAATTGCCACTATATTTCCCGTTTTCCCATTGGATTTAGATAGGAAGGAAGTGATAACATCCGTCGGGAGTTTTGCTCACTGGTTAGAAGTAGTCTTGGGAAAGGGAAGACGCCTCGAATGAAGAACAGTACCTTGATGGCCATCCCGGCTGTGGAAGCCCGCATACTCATGCTTGCAGCATTGTGCGCGGCGGCCACTCTATTCATCGCGTTGATCAGCTTGGGATGGTTCGGCACCGTCAGCGCCCAAGAAGGGCCGGCTTGCGAAACCATCGACCTGGGCACCCTCGGCACGGAGCCTCAAGCTGTGCTGACCGCAGATGGGCGCTGGACAACCGAGGACTGCGAATCCGGATTCCGGCCGGGCAGCGATGCCCACACCTATCGCTTTTCGGTAGCCGAAGAGGGCCGTGTCAGAATCGACCTAAAGTCCGCCGAGGGTGATTCCTATCTCTACCTGTTGAATGAAGAAGGTCGTCGCATAGCGGACAACGACGACGGGGGCGTGGGTGTCGACGCGCGGGTCGAACGCGATCTGGATCCAGGCACTTACCTGGTTGAGGCAACAACCGTCGGCGGTCGCAAACGCGGGGCCGCAGATTTCTCCCTCTCGATCAGTTACGTTGCAGGCTGTGATCCGGTCAATCTCGGCTCGCTAACACCCGGGACCGACCTGACTGCATCAGGCTCTTGGACCATCGATACCTGCGGCTCGCGATTCGTGGTGGAACATCCCGCCCACGGCTACCTGTTTGACCTACCAGAAGACGGCCGAGTACGTATCGACCTGACGTCCGAAGACGGAGACCCGGTTCTGTCCCTAGTCTCCCTGACTGAGGGATTGATCTCCGCCAACGATGACGGAGGCGACGGACGAAACTCACGGATAGAGCGTTTTCTAGAGGCTGGCAGCTACTTGTTGGAGGCCACCACCTACTTGGAGCGGGACTATCAGCCCCTCAGGGCCGACTTCGACCTTGTGGTCCATCTGGTGGACGAGGATGTAGGGCGGGACATGCCCCTGATCAAGATCGAGGATGTACATACCCCAGAGCATGTGGTGGCCGGCCAGCCCTTCGACGTCCACTATCGTATTGGCAACGTAGGTGATGGCGGCTTGGCTGACATCGGAGGCAGAGTCTACGTGTACGTGGTAGGTCCCAGAATATTCGAAGGGCCTATCATCATGACCGGTTCAGGGGAGCGCCTGCAGGCTGGCGCCTCTTACCACACCGGGGAGGAGACCTCGACTGCTCAGAGCGTCGAGGCTAATGCTGTTCAGCCCTTCGAGGTAACATTTAGTCAGCCTGGACCCACTTGGTTGTTTGTTGCGGTCATAACTGAAGACAGGTCAGAGAATGAGATTGGGTTCTATGGGCTTTGGAAGAACCTCATGGTGCTGAGCGGCACGACCTTCGACGAGGTAACTGTCCAAGTCGACGATATGGAATACTCGGTCGAAGCTGAGGCAGACGATGAGGGAATCGTTACAAATACTGTAACTTCGGTCTCCGACGAAGATGCCGAGATCGACCCATCTGTGCAAGCGAAGGCCATCTACACCGCCGGTGTACATACCCAAGTTCTGGATGGCATCTTCGACGAGCCGGAACTTGCGGGGTTGTCGACGACAGGAAGATCGACAGCGGTCAGCCTGGATGGAGTGTCAACTGCAGCGTTGCTGAAGGGGTTCGCGGCCGAGTACAAGGGCGCCATTGACGCGTCGGGTCTGGGCGACTCCCTGAATGCAGAGGAAGCCCTGAGCCCGATTGAAGTAGAGGATGTGGTGCTTGCCAACGCCAACACTGCATCGGCCCACTTTGTCTCCCTGGCTGGAAATTGGACATCCCTGCAAACCAAGACCCTTCTAAGGGAGCCTATAACGTTTGAGGAGGCCCGCGACCTCCATGCCCAGTTCTCCTACGCTGAGCGCGTCCTGTCCCCCGCTATTGCGGCCGGCGAGGCTGTGGAGGCGGCCCGCGCTGCGGAGTCGGGCTGGAATGACCCCGATGTCCGGGCCATGGTCGACGACATTACGGGCCGGACTGCCTGCGGGAACAGGGCAGCCAATCTACAGAGCGTCTTCGAGGAGGCAGGAACAACAGACTTCGCGGGGCTGGCCAGGCTGGATACAGAAATGCGCGCCGCTTCGCCCATATTCGGTCTGAGAAACGACGCCGTCTTGTGTGCTGTGGGAGAGGCTGATGGCGAGAATATGCGGTTCTTGCAAGGGCTTGCCATAGCCGACAACAACGAGGTCCTGGAGGCCCTCGGATACCCGCAGACAACGGAACCCGCGACTGCTCCTCCACATCGGATCAGAATCATAGCCAGGATGGCTGAGGACGGGCGGATCGAGCACGGTATCGAGCTCGCCAGCGGCGTCCAGATGGTGCCGTCCAAACGCTATCTGCCGGCCAACTCTCCCGCCGGCGAATGGCGAGTCAGCAGCGACGTTACGGCGGACAACGATCCTATCGGCAGGATTCAGTCGAGGCGCTTGGCCGACGGCAGGGTTGAGGTAGCTTTTGTTACTGCATCGGGCGAGACTATCACTCCCGACCCACGTTTCTTGAACGCCGATATCCCAGCGGGTGTATGGCTTCGCAGCGGCGAGATTTCCGTGCCCTCGGGGCAGAGCCTGGAGTAGCAGCGGGCTTCGAGGAATACTGCAGCACCCGGCCAGCCGGGTGCTGCGAGCATTGGATCCTACCGGGCCTTAGCAGAGGTTTCCGTCGCTTTCCTTCCAGCCCTTCGCCTGCTCCAGCATCTCAAGGGCATTGTTGCGGGCTGCACCCGTACCGGAGCCGAGCATCTGGCTAAGCTCCGCTACCTTGGCTTCGTCAGCCAAGACCTCCACTAAAGTTACGGTCCTATTGTCCGAGGCAAGTTTTGCGACCTTAATGTGCCGGTCTGCATAGCTCGCAATCTGCGGGAGGTGGGTGACACATAGCACTTGGTGACTCTTGGACAGTCCCCATAGCTTTTGTCCCAGGACACTTCCGACTCGACCCCCTATGCCTGCATCCACCTCGTCAAACACCAAAACCGGGATCTGGTCCGCTTCACTCAAGACACTCTTTATGGCGAGCATCAGCCTGGAGGCCTCGCCGCCGGAGGCGATCCTGGCCAGGGGTCGCGGTGGTTCGCCCAAGTTCAAGGAGATCAAGAACTCCACCGAGTCTATCCCTGTGGCGCTTAAGGCGAAGCGCCTAGCATCTTCTCCGTTTGAAAGTGTGGCACCCCGGCCTGGGTCGCCAGTCCAAACCGGCACACCATCCTCAGAGGGTGTTTGATTGATATCCACGTGCACCTGAGCGCGTTCCACGGCCAGGCCGGCGATCTCTCCCTCCACGGCATCAGCCAAGCTCGCGGCTGCTTCGCGCCGTCGCTTAGAGAGCTGTCCTGCCACCTCGCCAACCTGCCGACGAAGCTCCACCTCTTGAGATTTCAACCCCTCGGCGCGCTCTTCGCTGCGATCCAAGTCATCAAGGTCTTCGGAAACCTTCTCAGCAAATCCCAGGACTTCCTCGATGGTGCTGCCGTACTTCCTCTTTAGACCCCTGATCAAGTCCAGGCGCCCCTCAAGTTCCTGAAGACGTTCGGGGTTGTATTCGATGCTGTCGCGATAGCTCCGTAGTGTGCGCCCCAACTCGTCTATTTGGTGGGTCAAGGCGTTTGCCGCCTCAAATTCCTGGGTGACCGAGGGGTCCAGTTTCCCCAGCTGTGCTAGATGCTGGGTTACCTGTCCCATCAAGTCAATGACCGAGTCTCGCTGGTCGGGGCTGTCGTACAGGGCGCGATATGCTTGGTCGGAGAGCATGATGATTTGTTCTGCGTTCGCCAACCTGTCCCGCTCGAGGGCCAGGTCTTCGTCCTCGCCTTGCCGAAGGTTAGCGGAACGGATCTCTTCCATCTGATATCTGAGAAAATCCACCCGCTGGGCAAGCTCCCGTCCCTCCACCTGGAGCCGATCCAACTCCCGGCGCACGTCCGTCAGGTGGCGGACCCCCTCCGTCACCTGGGTATGGAGCTCCCATAGCCCGCCAAACTTGTCCAGGATGTCTATGTGCTCACGGACGCGGAATAAGGACAGGTGCTCATTCTGGCCGTGGATGTCCACTAGGTATTCAGCCAGAGCGCTCAACAGCCTGAGAGGCACGATGCGCCCGTTCACTCGACACAAATTGCGCCCATCCAGGTTGACCTCACGGGCTAGAATCAGCTCCTCCTCACCAGTGTCAATCTCGTATTCACCCAGAGCGCCTCTGATCTTCTGCACAAGGTCGCCGTTTAGCAGGAAGACGCCCTCTACCCTGGCCTGAAGTGTCCCGGAACGCACATTGCCCGCGTCGGCCCGTCCACCTAATAGCAGGCTCAGCGCATCTACGATGATGGACTTGCCAGCCCCGGTTTCCCCGGTTAGAACGTTAAAGCCGGGTTCCAGCTCCATTTCAAGCTGCTCTATCGTTGCGAAGTTGGTGATGCTGATGAATCTGAGCATGGCAATGTCCGATGGGCCCGCGCGATGCTTGACCACCGCCCGGCCGTTCTACCACCCTTTGAGTTAGTCCTGCAACGTCAAGCTTTAAGGACTGAGAAACCGAAAACCATCCGGTTTATGTCAAGTCTTTCGAAGGCTAGCCGAATGGTGCGCACTTGGGGCGCTGGATTCCCTCTGAGATCCTGAATAGAAAGCCCTAGGTGCGGTGGAGTACCGACTGGGAGCCGGAACCGACGTTGGAGCGGTCCCTCGAAACCGGGGACAGGGGTGGGTCCCCCATGAGCACTCTTCTGACGTTTTCGAAGGCGTATTGCACTGACCGACCAGATCCTTCGGCGCTGGAACCTGCCATGTGGGGACTCAAGACCACATTGTTCAAGGCCAGCAACGGATGCTCGGCAGTCATGGGTTCCGACTCGAAGACGTCCAAACCGGCGCCTGCTATTACGCCGTCGTGCAGCACTTCGCAGAGAGCATCCTGGTCTATAACCGGACCCCGGCTGGTGTTGATCAAGAAGCTGGAGGGTTTCATCATTGCCAGCTGGTCTTTCCCGATCATCCCTCGAGTCGACGGCGTAAGGGGAACATGGAGGGTGACAAAGTCTGACTCCCGCAGCAGCTGCTCCAAGGAGGTCGGCTCGGCAGCCAGCTCCCGCTGAACGTCGACGGCAACCTCTGACCTCGTATGGTATATCGTCCTAACTTCGAATCCCTTGAGTCGTCTCGCTACTGCCTGACCTGCAAATCCGAACCCAATAATTCCCACAACCTTGCCGTTGATCTCAACTAGTCGAGAAGGGGTCAGATTCCCATGCCATCGGCCTTCTTTCACTGAGACGTGCATTTCCAGCATTCTTCGGCACAAGGAGATCATCATGCCGATTGTGTGTTCAGCCATCGTAGGCGCATTTATCCCTGAGTTGTTGGCCACGGGAATGCCCAAGTCGAGGATTCCTTCTATATCCAGGCGGTTGTAACCCGAGGACAGAGTCTGGACTAGTTTAACCTTGGGACAATCCTCAAGCAGCTTTGCGGGGAACCATGGGGGCGTTGCGATCACCGCGTCTGCCTCCCGGCAAAGGGGGACCTTTTCCTCGTCTGGCAAGGCCAGATCCACCCAGGTGACATCCATGTCCGGCGGTGCTAAGTCCAGGATGAACTGAGGACGCTGCCTCTCGGGGGCCAAAAGCGCCACCCTCCATTTGCTCACTTCATGCCTCCTCGCCTGCCCACTGATTCCCCGATTATATTGGCTCACGGTCCTGTGCTTGCTGCCTGAGGAGAGCTCTTGGGCCCAACACTAGCTATGGCCGAGAGAACCGGCGCAAGCTTACATACAGAGGCGGGGGATAGTTTTGCTAGGGTTGGTGGAGACGGGGGAGGGTCGAACTCCCCGTCCAGAAGGCAGCCCAGCTAGATATACTACAGGCTTATCCGGTCCTTAACTCTCGCCCTGCCGTGCTTCACCGGCATAACATGGCAGGCCTCAGCCGATGTTTCTTGAGCTGCCCTTATCGGCGTCTGGACAACAGCATCCCGGAATTATGGCGCCTGTGACCCAACCTCCGGGCATGGTCGGGGCAGACGAGCCGCCAGTTTAGGCGGCTAGGGCGAGTTCACGTTCGCCAGTTACTGTTTTGCCACCTGTTTAGCGAGGTGGATGGCACCTCGGCCTGCGATCCTCCAGGTTGGTCCCCTGTCGAACCCACGCGTCCCCAGATGTGTGAACACCCATATTATCCCACTTCTCACGCTTCCCCGTCCAGTGCCGAGCTGTCCATTCCCCTTCGATTTCCCCCGGCCCGAACCGCCAAGTCGGGAGCACTGGGTCGTCCAAACCTTTCTTAACTGGTTGGATCATCGTCATTGCGGCGGAGGCCGCAATCTAGGACGGAGCGTCTCCGGGTTGCCGGCTGCCTCCAACATAGCGATCGACATGGCAGTAGGGAGTCTGGTTCCATCCCAAGGTATCCTGGATTGCGGCCTCCGCCGCAATGACGGCAAGGCCTGCCTCTTGCCGTCGTCCTCGCGAAAGCGGGAACCTACCTTGACCTGCAGCACGGTGGGAATGGGGACATAGACTCCCGCTTTCGCGGGAGTGACGAAAATTCGGCCTTCCCAGTCTTTCGTCGTACCGGCCTCCGTCGCGATGACGACAGGTGGTCGCA
This sequence comes from Dehalococcoidia bacterium, assembly GCA_965116325.1. Lineage (GTDB taxonomy): Bacteria > Chloroflexota > Dehalococcoidia > Lucifugimonadales > JAGWBF01 > JAGWBF01. The sequence continues at coordinate 438,718 of OZ220675.1, forward strand.
ATATCGATCGACACCGGTATAACAAGACAGACCCTCAGGCGTGGTATATTGTCCCTTAGTTCTTAATGCGAGAATCGGAGAAGCGTTGAAGATCACCGAAGCTTGGGAAAACCGGGGCAGCCGACCGCTGTTCGTGTGCGATTTCTCGCCTCCCCGCTCCGCCGACCCAGCGGTCCTGGAGCAGGCGCGGAGTCTGGACGCCGACTTCATCAGCGTGGCCTACAGCCCCGGGCGGGCAGTCCGGGCCGACTCGGCCATGCTGGCCGCCGCCATCAGGAACAACCTCCAGAAGGAGGTTATGTTCACCATCGCAACCCGGGACATGAACAAGCTGGCCCTCCACAGCCACCTGCTGGGCGCCCGCCTGCTGGGGTTGGAGAACGTGGTGGTGGTGGGGGGAGACCCCCTGAGCGCCAGGGACCTCCGCAGGACCCAGGCTGTCAACGACGTCTCCCCCTCGGAGTTCATCGGGTCTATCAGGGACATGAGCGCGGGCACCGATTTTCGAGGCACCAAGCTCCAGGACAGCATCGACTTGTGCGTAGGCGGCTCCATCGACATTGGTCGCGGGCCAGCCCGGGAGGCCTCCCTTACCTATCGCAAGGTCCAGGCGGGGGTCCAGTTCTTCCTGGCCCAGCCCGTCTGGTCGGCAGACAGCGTCAAGGAGTTTCTGACCGCCTATCGCCGGGTCGCCGGGGAGGAGCTGCGACAGCCGGTCTTCTGGGGAGTGCATGTGCTGGAGTACAACAGCGTCGTCTTCGGCGATCTGCCCTTCTGGGTCAGGGAAGAGCTTGACGGCGATCGTTCAGGCACCGACATCGCCATGGACTTACTGCAAGAGCTCACCGCTGATGGCATCCGGTCCTTCTACCTGGTGCCCCCGGTCTTGCGGGGCGGGGCCAGGAGATACGAGGCCGGTCAGAAGGTCCTGGCAGCAGCCAGGGACCTGTAGCCCTTAGCCCTGGGCCGGCGTCTCCCCTTCGTCCTGGGAGGCTTCCGAGGGAGCCTCATCGCCATCATCTGCACCCTGCCTTAGCTCGCCGCGGTCCGCCGCCAGGGCTGTCTTCATGGCGTCGATAGCCACCTCTATCTGATCATCGTCGGGAATCCTGGTGGTCAGGCTCTGGAGCAGGATGCCGGGATAGCCGACAGCCCGGGCGATGGGGTTGGTGAGGTGGGCGCCGTTGAAGCGGATCACCTCGTAGCTGATGGAAGCGATCACCGGGACGAAGATGATCCGTGAGGTGACCAGCCACCAGAAGGGTTCCCGCGGGATGAAGGCGAACACCAGAACCGCCACCACAGCCACCGTCAGCAGGAAGGCGGTGCCGCACCGGGGGTGGGCTGTGGGAAACCGCCGGACGTTCTCCACCTCCAGGGGCAGGTCCGCCTCGTGGGTATGCACAGCCATGTGCTCAGCCCCGTGGTAGGCGAACACCCTCCGGACATCCTTCATCAGCCCGATGACTGCTATGTATGCAATTAGCACGGCCAGGCGGACGACCCCTTCGATCAGGTTCACCAAGGGCTCCGAATCGATCACGTTTTCCAGGGGCGAGGTGGCGAAAAGGGGCATTAAGAAGAACAGGCCGATTCCGGCGGAGAAGCCGATGGCCATGGTCATGATGGTCATCCAGCGGGGCATCTCCTGCTCCTCGCCCATCTGGTCGGCCATGGCGATGGACGCCGAGCGATTGAGGGCCTTTATGCCCAGCATCAGGGTCTCGATGAGCACGAGCATGCCCCGAAGCAGGGGCACCCTGCGGATGGGCCCGGAGAATACCTGGGACAGGGGTTCGGCGCTGGACTGGATACGCCCGCTCTGGCGGCGCACCGAGAGGCTGAAGTGGCGCCGTCCCCGGATCATCACCCCTTCTATGACCGCCTGGCCCCCGTAGAAGAACTGGGGTTCAGCCAAGGTCAACCCTCCCCGCGACGACTGGGACCCGGCAGGGCCCCGAAACAACCCCTGAAATAACGAGGAAGGACTCCCCGTTCAAAGAGTCCTTCCTCAAAAGGTCTGGCCCCAACAGGTCTGGCATAGAAGCCGGTTACTCCAGGTTGAACCGGCGCTTGAGGCGTTCTATCCTGCCCTCGGTGTCCACCACCCTCTGCTGTCCGGTGAAGAAGGGATGGCACTTGCTGCATATCTCCACTCGCAGGTTTTCCTTGGTTGCCCCCGTTACGAACACGTTCCCACAGGAACAGGTGACGGTGGCGTTCTCAAAGTAGGCGGGATGTATCTCTTGCTTCATATTCTTCCTACGATGCGGGCTATGCCGTCGCTTCCACGGGGTAAACGCTGGCCCTGCGCCTGCCCTTGGTGGCCCACTCGAACTTGACCTTCCCATCCACCAGGGCGAAGAGGGTGTGGTCCCGGCCGAGGCCCACGTTGCGCCCGGCATGGATGCGGGTGCCCCGCTGTCGCATGATGATGTTGCCCGTGGTTACCAGCTCGCCGTCATAGCGCTTGACGCCCAGTCGCTTGGAGTTGCTGTCGCGCCCGTTGCGGGAGCTTCCGCCTGCCTTCTTATGGGCCATCAGCTAGCCTCCCTTTCCGAATCCTCGGCATCCTCGAGGTCATCGCCCTCCTCGGACTCCTCGACCTCGAGGGTATCTTCTCCATCATCTTCGTTCAGGAACTCCTCGGAGTCCTCTTCCAGGGCTTCCGGCTCGTCCCCATCAGTGTCCCCATCCAAGAGGACCTCGGCGACGACCTCTTCGGCCTCCGTGACATCCTCTATGCCTATCTCCTCATCGCCGAGCATGATGCTGGTAACAAGGAGTCGGGTGTACTGCTGGCGGTGGCCCTTCTTGCGCCGGTAGCGCACCTTGCGCTTGTACTTGAAGACGATGATCTTATCGTCCTGGCCGTGGGCCTCCACCTGGGCGATGACGCTGGCATTGGGCACCAGGGGTTCGCCGATGACCACGTCGCCCTTGCGGGAGACGGCAAGGACATCGCCGATCTCCACGTAGGAGCCGGTCTCAGCCTGGAGCCGGTCCACATCGATAACAGCGCCAGGCACCGCCTTGTACTGCTTGCTTCCCGAACGAAATACTGCGTAGTCCATAATAATCCGCAACTGCTGATTCTATGCCGCAGGCTGGCGTGTGTCAAGGCGAATGGCGGGGGAGAGGGGATAATAAATGTCTCCGCCGGCGAAGAGGGGACTGCAGGACGTATCCAATGATCCCCCTTCCCTTGATGGGAGGGGATTAAGGGGAGGGTGAAACGCAGAAGAGAGCTTCTTCACGGGCAGTGTATGCTCCCCCTCAGCCTAACCCTCTCCCTCCAGGGGAGAGGGGAGTCAAAATGTCTCCGCCAGGGGGCGAGGGGACTGCAGGAGGCATCTAATGATTCCTCCCTCCCTTGATGGGAGGGGATTAAGGGGGCGCTGAAACGCAGAAAAGAGCTTCCTTGCGGGCAGGGGTCCCCCTCCCTCGATGGGAGGGGATTAAGGGGAGGGTGAAACGCAGAAGCGGGCTTCTTTGCGGGCAGGGTGTGTCCCCCTTACCCTAACCCTCTCCCTCGGCCCGCCTTCTCCTTTCCCTTTCGATTTCCCCCTTCGAGAGCCTCAGGACAGGCTCAGGACAAACGGATGGCGGGCCAGGGGAGTACCTGCCTTGTTCGCCAAGGGGACGGCTAGTACAATGGCCTTGCTGGCCCGCTGAGGCCAACATCCCCCAAGGGGGCCTTTCATCACAGTTAAGACATCGTCAGGCTGGGCTCTGATGCTGGCTTGCCGGTGGTGAATCCAACTTCCTGGATTGCGGCCTACGCCGCAATGACGACCAGGAAGGCCCACTAAGGAGAACCGCACCCATGGAGTTTGGACTCGCCTACGAGATGCAGCGCCCCACCTTGGACGACCATGCCATGGTGGAGGAAACAATCGAGCAGTGCATCCTGGCCGACGAGATGGGCTGGGACTACGTCTGGTTCGTGGAGCACCACTTCCTGACGGGGTTCTCCATGTCCCCATGTCCAGAGGTGATATTCGGGGCCCTCAGTCGCCTCACCAAGCGCATTCGCCTGGGCTTCGGCGTTGTCATCCTCCCCTATCACCACCCCATAAGGGTGGCGGAGCGGGTGGCCATGATCGACCACCTTTCCAACGGCCGGGTGGAGTTCGGCACGGGACGCTCGGCGCCCTATGAGCAGACGGGAATGGGCATCGACCCGCGCAACACCCGGGAGATGTGGGACGAGTCCCTCACCATGATCCCCAAGATATGGGACTCGGACATGTTCGAGTGGGAGGGCAAGTTCTGGAACGTCCCGCCCCGAAAGGTGCTGCCCAAACCCTACCAGAAGCCCCATCCGCCCATATGGGTGGCGGCCCTGCAGCCGGCCACCTATGAGATTGCCGCCCAGAAGGGCATCGGGGTGATGGCCCTGGGCGTCAGCGCCCCGTCCCTGTTGAGCCCCCACATCGACACCTACAAGAAGAACATCTTAAATGCCCAGCCCGTGGGCGGGTTCGTGAACAACAAGTGGCTCAACGCCGTCATGGGCATCTGCGGCGAGGATGATGCGGCCACTAAAGAGCTGTCGGCCACGTCCCTCAAGACCTTCTTCGGACCCGACAGGCCCTACCTGGCCGACCAGAAGGACCTTTACGAGCTGCTGGTGAGGCAGTGGGGCGGGGTGCCCGAGCACCTGACGCAAAACTTCGCACGTTATGTAAAGACGGAGCAGGACGAAGAGACGGGCGAGGTTACCGAGACCCTGGACCTGTCCGGGGGCGCGGGACTGGCACAGCAGGTGTGGCGTGAGCTGGATGCTGAGACCCTGGCCAGCAGGGGGGTCATCGTGGCCGGGGACCCGGAGAGCTGCATCGCCGCTGCCAAGCTGCATGAAGCGACGGGGATAGACCAGCTCCAGTTCCTCATGGCGACGGAGACGGTGGACCATGCGGCGACCATGAAGTCCATCGAGATGTTCGGGAAGTATGTTATCCCCGAGTTCAAAAAGGCCGGACGGGCAGCGTCTGTACTATAATGTAGTCCTGCGGGGCTGTAGCTCAGGGGGAGAGCACCTGCTTTGCACGCAGGGGGTCAGGGGTTCGAATCCCCTCAGCTCCATATCAAGCTCAACTTTTGCGGGAATTGCCCTCTATAACGAAGGCCAAGCATAACCAAGTTCGATTCCCGCAGCGCCTTGTCGCGGTCCTTGCGGGAAGTACATCGGAGACGAGAACTAGTCCGGCTCTATTCCATGGCCCCAACATTTCCATGTGAGACGTGAGTATCGCACCTCCAAGGCCCACTCCCTTCTCTTACTGGGTAGTGCCGCACCGGTTTCTTGCCGGCGAGTATCCCGGTTCGCTGATAACCCTGAGCCCGAAACGGACCGTCCGGACCATATTCGACAGCGTTCTTGCATTTTTAGTCCACGGTCCCAGGGGTCTGAAAGGCAATCGGCGCAAGCTTCGGTCGTTGATCCAAGCGGGCGCCACCCTGTTCCTAGATCTCACGGAAGAGGGGGAGTTGCCTCCCTATGAAGGCCTTCTCCGTGAAGAGGCCCAGAGCTTGGGCGCAAAGGTGGAGTACCAAAGGGTGCCTGTAAAGGACCGGACGACGGCCACCTCAAGACAGATGACAGAAGCCCTCGATTCGATTGACCGGGCTTTGGACTCCGGAGGCACGGTCTATGTCCACTGCATGCGTGGCATAGGGCGTACCGGCCTGGTTGTCGGCTGCCACCTGGTGCGGGGGGGCATGACTGGGCAGCAAGCCCTTGACGAGATCGGGAACTTGAGGAAGGGACTTTTGAGCTCCTGGGCGAGGTCTCCGGAGACGGACGCGCAAAGGCAAATGGTGCTTGAATGGGAGGAGTGACCTCGGCCGCCTGGTATGTCTGCCTAGGAGCCACAGAGAGTTGGTCCATATCTATTCCCCATGGCTCCTCCACGCCTAAACGTCACCAGGGCTGAGCAGTTCAGCGCCATCTCCTGACCGAATATCTTGCTGCGTTGGGCGGTTTGTCTTTTCCCCTCGCTACCCTAGAGTTTCACGCAATCTGGCACAGCCCTGTGGTAAGGTATGCGGGACTGATGCCCAGGTGTAGCAGGTTCGTAGCCAGATTTAGCAGGATCATAGATTGCCATTCCCCCAACTCCACCACTACTATCCTGGGAGACGCAACAGCCCGCCAAGACGCTTTATCAGCGCACATAGAGTGAGATGACGTTCAAACTAACCGGCCCCCGCGACCTTAGCCCTATCCCTGCCGTATGCGTCACGGCTTTCCTGGCGTTGGCTATATTTGCCTGGACGGAGCGGACCGTCCTGGTAGACCCCGACGGCATATCCGTCCCTTACTGGCCTTGGAAGCTGTGGCAGATCGCCCCACTGCTGATGGGGTTAGCCGGAGCTTGGTGGCTCTGGTTGAGCACCGGTCGTGTGCCCTGGGTCCGCAGCTTGGCGCTCGGAATATTGGCCCTGGTTGTGCTGGCTAACGGCTACAGCGACCTGTTCGGCGACCACTGGGGCAACGTGTGGCGCACGGTCAACCCGCTGTTCATCGGCAGTTCCGTCGTGGCAGCGGTGGCTATGTGGCGCACCCGCTGCGCCCTGGGGTACGCGGGGGCGGTGGTTTCGGCGGGCCTGGGCGCGCTGCTGTTCGCCAACGCTTACTTCGTTGACAACGGAGTCTTGTGGCAGGTGCTGAACCCGGTGCGCATGCTCACGGCGCTGGCTTGGGCCACCCTCGCCTGCCAAGCAGGTCCTGCGGAAGCCGACGAGTAGCGCTCTCCAATCTTAGGGTCGTACTCCGCAACCGCTCCAACATGGTCGGAACTGACTTCTAACTTATAATTCCACCATGAGCGCGCTGGCCCTTGCACTGATCCTGTTTTCCGCCCTGTGCCACTCCGCCTGGAACCTGCTGCTTAAGCGCTCCGGTAACCAGGAGGTGTTCGTCTGGATGCTCCTGGCTGTTGGGAGCGCCATCCTGGCCCCCCTGGGCTCCATCCTGCTGGTGTTCTTCCGGATCTCCGAGGAGGGTTTCTGGCTGCTACTGGCATCCATCGTGGCGCACATCCTCTATTTCGCTTTGCTGAGCCGGGCTTATTCCCGAGGAGACCTTTCCCTCGTATACCCCATCGCCCGGGGAATCGGACCCATGCTTATCCCCATACTGGCGGTGGTGATACTGGGGGAGAGCATGGCCCTGCCCGCTGCCCTTGGAATCTCATTCATAGTCGCTGGCATCTTTCTGGTGTCGTGGTGGGGGCGTTTCCGGGCCCTCCTTGCCCGGCCTTTAGACTTGCTTCGGGATGGGGGTGTTCGTTACGCCATCCTCACAGGGCTGACCACCACATCCTATACCCTGGTGGACAAGCAGGGAGTGGAACAAATCCAACCCTTCCTCTACATGTACCTGCTTACCCTGGGATCGGCCTTGGGCATGTATCCGTACATCCTGAGGAAATATGGAACTGACGTCGTCACCAAGGAGTGGAAGAGAAACAAGGGCGGCATCCTGGCAGCCAGCGTACTGACCTTCCTCGGCTACGGGATGGCGCTGACCGCCTTTTCCTTGTCCCAAGTCAGCTATGCAGCCCCAGCCCGGGAGGTCGGCATAGTAGTTGGCGTCCTGATGGGAGTCTTTCTCTTGAAGGAGCCCTTTGGCAGGGGCCGGATCCTGGGCTCCTCGCTGATCGTCCTCGGGCTGGTATCGCTGGCCCTGTCCCCCTAGACAGCGCTGGCCACGGGGACCTGGACCAGGCAGGAGATGTCCCAGAAGCACCCACAGGCGCAGTCGAACCGGTACCAGTGGAAGCCGGGGTCTCCGTTGAGGTAGGAGAGCTCCTCCTGGTATGGCGAAATCAGTATGCCCTTATAGTCGGCCTTCACCCGCTGCCACTCTATGTGGGTGCCATATCCTACCCGGCCGTCTGCGACACACTCCCTGGGAGATGTCTCTCCATATTGGGACGTGAACTGTTGCAACTCCTCGGGCGCCGTTAGCACAAGGATATGGTCCGACTGGGCCGGGTCGATGGCGAAATCGTATTTGTAGCACCAGCGGTCCTTGGTCTTGACCCAGTATGCGCTTCCTTGGAGAACCCGGTCTTGTACGAAGGCCGCCCAGCCGTAACCGGAGTCGTCACTTAACCACAGGCCCCCGGGGTTGTGTCCGCTGTCCCTAGGGACGGGATAGTCTGGAGCAAAAGTCTCGTTGGGCTTCCGGCCATAGTGGGAGAGGATCTTCATCGCCCCTTTTCCGTTAGTAGACTCCCGGGAAGATGCGATACTTCACCCGGGACTTGTACTCCGCCCACTTCTCCGCGCCGTATTTCTCTGCGCAATGCCTGTCGTCATCACGCTGCCTAAAGGTGAACAAGGTGACTATGAAGACGAAGTATGTCCACGCCCACGGGTTGGCAAAGTGGCCGAACACCAGGGCAATGGACAGAGAGAGGAACCCCTCACCCATGTAGTTGAAGTGACGTGCAACACCCCAAAACCCGCTATGCAGAATCTTGCGTTCGCCGACCTCGATGTACTTGGGCTCGATAAGTCTCAGGAACTTACGGTCGGGCCATCGCTTGAAGGTGTACTTCTGGAGGTTGGCGCCCCGGGAGATGCTCCAGCCCAACAGAAACAACGAGGCTGTGCCGATGAGCCAAACGTAGGTCCACGCCGTCGAGAATCCCGGGTCCGGGTGAGCAGCCATGCCCCACAGCGGGAGGATGAACAGCCAGCCGTACACTATCAGGCCTCCCCAGAAAAGCATGAAGCCCAGCCTTTCGTGGATCAGGTCGTAGGTGTAGAGCTGTACCCGCTCGAAGATGAAATAGTCCATTACGTAGAAGGTGAAGAAGCCGGCATACAGGTAAATCCCCGGGTTTGCAGCGTCGCCGAACCGTTCATGATGGTACGCAGCCCCGGACAGGGCGTTTAGGGCCAGCATGGACCCACCGACGACATAGAAGTACATCTTGATGTCGAAGCGGTCTCTGAACAGGGATATCTCCCGCGCCCGTCCTGTCCAGAACTCGGCAATGGGATTCTTCGAAGCAACTCGCGGCTGGCTGAGCACTGCGATGGCGGCAAATACGGCGGCGAAGAGAGTCCCCCCGGCCACTGCGTATATGGTCGACCGGAAGAACCAGTCGCGAGGCATGCCGGTGAGCTCGAACCACCAGACCAGCAAAGCAATGACGTAAACGAGAATCCCGTTTAACCGATAGCTGCGGGGCTCGCCGGTCTTCTCGTCAATGACGTAGCCGGGTACTCGCCTGGCAGGCAGAATGATCTGGGCCAGGAGGAAGGCAGCGAACACGGCCAGAGGGGTGAAAAACCCTGCTATCGCTTCCGTCCGCGAAAGTTCAAATAGATGTTCGATGCCAAGCCATTCGATCATGACCGGATACTCCTTCCTCCAGTGACCTACGAGCTAAGCTCACTTCTGTATGATCGCTCGCAGGTACCCAATCACCAGCTATAAAGGCTAAGTTTGTTCCTCCCTACTGCGGCCGCGCCAGATCATGCGGTCAATGTCAGGAAAATCCAGTATCATTCGAGCCTGTGCTGCTTTGCTCCTCCATCTTCCAGGGGAGTATAATTGGTGCAGTGGTGCGAGGCATAGTCCATTCATATTCCAAGATAGTACCAGGGGAGGGCGTATGAATACGCCGACAAAGGCTCCCTCAACCGACAAGACGGACCATCTCCTAAGTTTGCCCGAAGAGGTCCTCTTGATGCTCCTCAACGAGGAGAACGGATACTTTTACCAGGTGCCCGGTTGGCACTTGAACTGCGCCATCGTCGGGGCGGTAATCGCCGAGCTTTCACTAATATCTCGCATCGACACGGATACCGAATCCCTCTGGGTGATTGACCAGACTGCGACGGGCAACCCAGTCCTAGATCCTATACTGGAAGAAATTGCCGCAGCTTCCACACCCCATAAGACCCAGTTCTGGATCGAGAGGCTAGCCAACCGCGCAGAAGACATTATCGACATGACCCTGGACCGTCTGGTCGAGCTCAAAGTTCTCAAATATCACGACGGTGATTTCTGGACATTGTCCAAGACGGACTGGCAGACGGAACTGTCCGGCGGTACCCCTGACGTCTCTATAGACCAGGACGTCAGGACCCGCATTAGCCGGGTGATCTTCAACAACGAGATTCCCGACCCAAGAGATGTCATGACGATATCTCTCATCAATACGTGCGATGTTTTTCGCTTTATATTCGACCTCGACGACGTAGGGGAAGAGCGCATCCATTTCATCTCAGGGATGGATGTTATCAGCCGGTCCATCGCCGACGCAGTCGCCCAGAACATTGCCGGACCGCTGCTTAGGCGTTCAGCGTTGTCCAGGAAGATCCCAAAGGTTTCGCTGACACGCTCGGTGTTGAGTCGGCATTTTCGACATGGCAACATTCCAGCTCTCTTCGCTGATCTAGCACAAGAATACGGGCCTGTTTTTGCGATCGATCCTCCCTTTGTGAAACCAATGATCTTCTTAGCAGGTCCGAACACAAACCGGTGGGTGCATAGGCAAGGGCGTATGCACCTGAGAGCCAAGGACTACTTCTCCGACTTCGAGAAAGTATATGGGGCCTCGGGAGTAATGCCTTCTTTGGATGGCGCCGATCATTTCCGGATGCGGAAGTCCATGTCGGCGGCGTATTCGCGCGGGAGACTGGAAGGGCAGCTGAATATCCTCTACCACCATGCACGGAAGCATATGTCAGGCTGGACGGTTGGAGAATCTCTACCCGCAACTAGGATGAGCCGGCTGATGATCAACGAACAGCTCTCGCCTCTATTCATCAGCGTTGACTCCCAGGACGTCATCGACGACCTCATAAAGTACAAAGAGAGAGCGTTGATGGTCCATATCATGAAAATGATGCCCAAGTTCATGCTCAACACTCCGAGCATGAAACGTCGGGCCAAAGCCGTTGATACGCTCCTCGAACGGGTACAGAGCACTCACACACCCGCCCAGCGGGCCGATGCTCCGCGGGACCTAGCCGACGATTGGCTCAGCCTTCACACGAGCGACCCGCAGTTCGTGCCGGAAACTACTCTTCGATTCCAGCTCGCGGCAGCTCTGATAGCAAGCGTGTACCTCGGCGATGCCCTGAGTTTCGCCATCTACGCAATGGCCTCGCAGCCTGAGCTATACGGCAGGATCCAGGATGAAGCCGATGCCTTGTTTTCGGACGGGGACCCGGCGGGCGAGGAATTCAACCTGACTAACATCGACGTCACCCATCGCTTCCTCATGGAATGCCTGCGCATGTACCCCATCGTCCCCATGTCTATCCGAAACGTGATGAACTCATGCGTGGTGGAAGACTACGAGCTGCCGGTAGGGTCGCGTCTCTTCATCGCGACCACGGCCTCTCATTATATGAGCGATGTCTTTCCAGACCCATTCACCTTCGACATAGATCGCTATCTACCTCCGCGCAACGAGCACCATAGCCCCGGGTATGCGCCCTATGGGCTGGGCACTCACACATGTCTAGGGTCCCAGTGGATGAATCTGCAGCTGGCGGCCAACGTGCTGATGATTGCACATCACTTCAACATCAAGGTGGACCCCGAGAACTATAAGCTAGGTTTCAACCCTATCCCGTCAATGAAGCCGAACAGGAAGCTGAAATTCCGCATTGCCGAAAAGAGGCGGGAAATAAGCGTCTAACAGGCTGAGGAACCCCCGATGGTCCCGGGCAAGAAGACTTAAAGGGGTTTGCGGGCAAGGAAACAGTACAGCGGCGTAAATATCCCGGCCCTACCCCCCTCCACATAGGCCCTAGCGGTCCGGTCCAGCATCCCTATGACATCCGCAGAGCCACGGGGACATATCCCAAACGCCCCGGCCATCTTGAATGCCACCCTGAGCATCTGGCGTCCAAAAGGACTCCTTCGCAGGGCGCTCCCCAGGGTTCCGCCTTGGCTTTCCATGGGCTTGTACCACGGCGTGGCCAGACCGTTCTCATCGATGGACCGGTCCCTTGCCTCAATGACTTGGAATCCTGCCCGCTCGAGGTCCCGGGGCACCTCATCCACCGTTGCGATGTCCTTGAGCGCAATGCCTTGCATAAGGCCCCGCTTGATGGCTTGGTGTCGCCTGTCTCCGGGATCGAACTTATCCGTCATGCACATCTCCTGACCCCAGAAGAGGGCACCGGGTTTCAGCACGCGATAAATCTCGGTGAAGGCGCCCACCTTGTCCGGGGCGTGACACGTCGATTCGATAGCGTATCCCCGGTCGAAGGTGTCGTCAGCTATGACATCCATGTTCATGAAGCTGCACGCCAAGTAGTCAACCATGTGGTCGATGCCCGCCTCGGCATTCAACAATTTAGCCTTGTCCAGCTGAACATTGCTGTAATTGACCCCTACTACCCTGACGCCAGCCTCCCTGACAACGCGGCGCATCGGGCCGCCGATCCCACAACCTACATCGATGACCTCCATACCCTCGCTCAGCTCCAGCTTGGAAATCATCAATCGCTGGTGCCGGATCTGGGACTCCTCCAGGCTCTCCAGGGGCGAAAGAGGCGCAAAGTGAAGGGATTCGCTCCAACCGAACACCATGAACTCGCTGCAAAGGTCATAGTATTCTTTGACGGTTCCAGCGTGATCATAGTCAGCAGAGTCGCCATCCATACCATGCGCTCTGTCCATCCATCCATCGAATCTTCTCACTCGACGGTGGACATCCGACCCACGATAGTCTTCTTTGAGCCCCTGGGATAGTTTACGGAGTTGCATTAAACCCTTTCCCACGATTAGCTCTGCTCCCGTTCATGTCGGTTGTGCACATCCTCTATGGCCACATCAAGGTCAGTCCATATCTGCTCCACCATGGAGCGGAGCCTCATGTTCTGGTAGGCACCCCAGACCACCATGGCAGGCAGCACCAGCAGAATGGCCACTATGAGGGAATAAACGATGGTAATGGTCGCCGTGATGCCGAATTGCTGGGACGCCAGCAATGGTGAGGCAATCAGAACACCGAATCCGAAGGCTGTTGTGAGCGCGGAGCCCAGCAGCGCCGAACCCGTGGTTGCCAGCGTCTGAATGGCCGCCCTCTCCGGATTGCGCATCCGGGCGAACTCCTCCCGGTAGCGATGGATGATGTGGATCGTGTAGTCCACCCCTATCCCTATGGACAGGGCTGTGATGATGGACGTGATCAGCGTGTAGGGGATGCCCAGGAGAGCCATCGTACCCAGTACGCTAATGAGGACTAGCACGATGGGGCCGACGGCAACGAACCCCAGCGCAGGCTGGCGCAGCGTCACCCAGAAAAAGACCGCTAGGACGACGAAGGCCACGGCAATGGTGGTGCCGATGGCTTCCGTTTGGCCGCTCTTGATCTGGTCTGTGACGGTAACCGCGACTATGGTCTCCGAGGTCACCGTGACCGCGCTGTCGTCCCCTTGCCAGAGGGCCTCTATGTCCGCCTGGAGCATCCTCGATTCCACAGGGTCGTCCTGGAATGTCGGGAACTGGAGCAGCATCGTATCGACGCCATTGGGGTTGTTGATCAGGGAGTGCGCCAGGCTGGGTTCTCGTGCGATGAGCTTATCGACAAACTCCTGCATCAGCTCCGGGTGCAGCTGCAAATCAGAGGAGGCTTCCGTGAATAGGGCAGCCAACTCAGGGTCATAGTTGTCACCCGGCTCTCCGCTGTCGTTGATCCAGTCCCGTGCGGAAAGCTCGAAGGACCCCTGAATCGGACCTGCAGCCGCGGGCGGACGGGTAGCTTCATCTTCGAATGCATTCGTAATGTCCCGTAGATTGAGGAGTGTGCGGCTTTCCGTGACTTCTGCCTTGATCAGCAAACTGGCAAGCTCAGTCGAGCCACCGACCGATGCTTCCAGCGTGTTCATGTCCTCCAGAACACTCCCACCTCTAGGCAGGACATCCTGAATACTGAACTCCGACTCCAACCCGGTCGCAGCATACCCAAGGGCAACCGTTGCAAGCAAAACTGCGACGAGGCTGGGCACCGGCCTGCGGGTCACCCATCTCCCTAGGAGCTGGGCCGCCTGTGGAATGCCGGGGAGGGCGTTTGAGATGGGCCGAGCGGGAGACAGAGCACCGCGGGCTTCCCGCCTCCGGTCGATGATCATCCGGGCAGCAGGTAAGAGGGTTAGCATGACGATCAGGCTCATGCCTACGCCCAACCCCGCGACGATGCCGAAGTCGCCCACAACCCCGATGGGCGAGAACAGGGTGGCCAAGAGGCTGACGATGGTCGTGACGGCAGCCAAGGTCAGGGGGACTGTAACGGTTCGCAGTCCGTTCCTGACTGCTCCTACCACGGGCTGCCCCTCTACTCGCTGTTCCCGGTAGTGGGAGACCGTCTGGATCGCATAGTCAACCGTCAGGCTGATAAGGATGACTGGCACCATAGCAGTGAGGGAGCTGGGAGGCCCTATCAGACCTATGGCGTTGGGGCCAAGCCAGCCTTCCGCCCCGATGATCCAGACCAACGAGATAATGAGTCCCCCCAGAGTGAGCAGCATGTCGGAAAGAGTGCGGGTGAAAAGCAGGAGCAGGGCCGCAATTAGTAGCAGGGCAAGGCCGACGAGCGGCGCCATGCCGCTTTCCGTCGCTTCCTTGTACTCATCCTCGATGACCACTGGGGACAAGCTGCTGACATCCAGCGACCCCTCATGCTCCACGGCAAGCTCGTTGATGCTACGTTCAGCATCCTGAATTCGATCGTCGCCCGTATCCCGCAGCCGTATGTTGCCAATGGCGACCATGGTCCCGTCCGTATCGGTGCCGGTCAGGGCAGACAAGGCGCCCTGAATCTCCGGGATGCTGCGAACAGAGTCAATCTGCTCCTGGGTAATCGACCCAAGGTCGTCCCATTGGAGCGCAGCGCTGATAATGGACGAGGGCGCTATGACTGCATTCGACGGCGCCAGCAGTTCGCTTACGCCTGGATCGCTGACGGCGTCATTGATCAGGATAGCCATCTGGGAGAGGCCCTCAGGTGTGAGAGGATCTCCTCGGAAGAGCAATGTTACGACCCTGATGTCGCCCGAGTCGCTGAAGGACTCTTCGATTTCGCCGGTCGCTTCGGCGATGGCATGTCCGGGAGGAAGGAAGGCTATGTCGGCCCCCTCGGTTGGCGGCGCGCGCCGGGCAGCACCTGCGGCCAGCACGACGGTGACCAAGAGGAGGACCAGGATCGTGACGTATGGACGGGCTGTGACCAGCCAGCTCAACCGATCAAGTAGGTTGTTCATGCCGTATCCTTCGATCTAGGCAGGCACGAGAAGATGAAACTTCAACCTCTCGTCTCCCATGATGTGAATCATCGCCTCCGCAACTGATAGCAAATTTAGTCTGCCTACTCTCCCATGTTCGGCCCGAGAATTCATTGCGCAGGAACGCTCGTGGCATCCCGCAGCAGATGTTGCGATTCCTCCCCGGCCTCATAGAACTGGGCGCAATATGCTCGAAAGGGCATGATCTCCCCATCGGAGCGGCACAGGCGTGGGCGGGACCGGTAGCCCTTAAGGC
Source organism: Dehalococcoidia bacterium (assembly GCA_965116325.1). Classification (GTDB taxonomy): domain Bacteria; phylum Chloroflexota; class Dehalococcoidia; order Lucifugimonadales; family JAGWBF01; genus JAGWBF01. The sequence goes on from OZ220675.1 coordinate 454,244, forward strand.
TCCAAATGGCCATGTCCTGCCTAACGTCGTTGTCCTGCTGGGCCGCCACAAACCGGTTCATCAAGGGTGCACGGAACCTTGTTGGAAGGAAACCCAACCCCATAGTCCATCGCTTGGGGTTACGTATCTCCTTGACCTGAGTAGCCAGGGATAGGTCGATGTGGGTTCCATCGACGGGCGTGGCGAGCACCCAGAGCCTCAAATCCATTCCTATGGAACGCTCGTGAATCTGGACGAAAGAGTAGCCCAAGCCAAAGATGCGGGTCTTGGCGGAGATGTCCATGGTGAAAGTTGCAACCTTGGCAATCTTGCGGATGGTCTTGAAATCGAAATTGCTCTCCAGATATGGCCCGTCCACGTAGATGCGCCCGACGCGGCTTACGCTGTCATAGCCGTGAACGTAACGCAGGTGTGCCAGATCCACCGAGTTCTCCGTGGTGTCCTGGGGATGACCCGGGAATCGCATCGTCCTGACGCGTATGCTGCTCCAGCCGGACTGTTCGACGGGTTCGGCAGGCAGAGTCCATTGGACCGGACGTCCCCCGATGCCCCACCATGCAAAGATGAGACCAGCGATCTCCTGGGTCTCGAAAGTTCTCAGCCTGGCAGTCTTTGGGGGGTCGGCATATGGAGTAGCAACGCACTGGCCGGTGGTATCGTATTCGAAGCCGTGGAAAGGACACACAAGCTGTCCGCCCCGCACGAAACCCCCTGCGTCGGGGCCCAGGTAAGCCCCGAGGTGAGGGCAGTAAGCCTCGGCCACGCAAACGCTGCCGCTTCCGTCGCACCATGCGACGACGTTCTCTCCCATCCAGGTCTTTGCAAGAACACCGGCCTTCAGTATGTGCTGACGGCTGGCGACAAAGTACCATCCTTCGGGAAACGCGGACGGCAGCTGCTCTTTCTCAGGCTTCCGTCGCTGGATCGACATCGCTTGAGACTCCTCACCCGGATATTGGGTTTCCAATGCCTCCCGCCCATCCCTTCCGGTTGACTGCACTCTAGCACGCCCCATTCTTGAGAGGCAATGAAGTGGTTGCCCACTTAGTCGAACCTTTCTCCTTCCTCCGTCTCTTCTATCCTCATCAGAAGAGCCGGAACAATGGCGACCAAAGCGAGGAACCCGGCGATCATGAACAGGTTCTGAAAGACGGTCACCCCCGCCTCTATAAGCGGGGCCTGGGTCTCTTCGAAGGTGGGCCCGATGGTCACATGGGCGGTCAAGCTGTAGAAGCGCTCGATGCCCCACGCAGACAAGGCTGCCAAACCCAGCGCCATACCCACCATCCGAGATGCGGTGACCAGCGAAGCCGCAGTACCCCAGTAATAGCTGGGGGCTGCGCTCAAGGCGCTGACACTTATGGGCGGGATGACCAGCCCAAACCCCAAGCCGGCGGCGGCAAGAGGCACAGTAAGCCTGACCTCCTCCACCTGAGCCTCCCAGCCGCTCATGAAAAGCAGCCCCGTGCCCATGAAGGCCAAGCCGGTTATGCAGGCCGCCCTTACTCCCGACCAACGCAGGATGTAGCCTCCCACCACCGCCCCCACCGGGATGGCGGCCGTAAGTCGGACCAGGTGGAGGGCGCTTTCCAAGGCGCTCTTCTCCATTACCGTTGCGGCCATTACAGGCACAGCCACCAGGGCAATGATAAGGGCAACTCCCACCAGGAACTGGGCGATGTTGGACGACACGAAAGCCTTTGACTGGTACAGGAAGGCCGCCAAGAGGGGGTGGGCCGATCGCCTCTCCACAATGATCAGCACCAGGACCAGGAACCCGCCAAGGGCAGCCATCAGGTACGGGAGCACAGACTCTCCCGAGAAGATGCTCCTCTGGGACAGGGCGATGGTGAGAACGGTCAGGGCGCCGGCAAGCGCCAGGGCCCCCGGGTAGTCCATCCTGGCTGCAGGATTGGCTCGGTTCGGCAATATGCCCAGCAGCGCAATCAGGATAAAGCTCTGGGGTATGTCCAGCCAGAAGATCCATCGCCAGCCGATCCATTCTATGATGCCCCCTCCGTAGAGAGGACCCAGTACGGACCCGGCTTCCGCCGAGGCAGCCACCAAGCCCAGGGCGACTCCCCTTCTTTGCGGGGCGACGGCCGCCACGGCCAGGGCCAGGGCTATGGGCACCGTGGCCCCGCCGCCGGCAGCTTGAATAACGCGGGCGGACACTATCCAGGAGAAGTCCGGTGCTACGGCCACCAGCCCTGAGCCGATGGAGAACACTACCAGGGCCGCCTGGAACATCCTGACCCTGCCATAGACGTCGGACAGGCGTCCCGCCAGCGGCATGGCCACCGTGTAGCTAACGAGGTACCCCACCACGATCCAAGATGCCCTGTCCAGGTCGGTGAGGGGTATCTCCAAGTCCACCATCACGCTGGGCAGGGCTGCGACCACCACTGTTTGGTCTAGGGCCGTCGAGAATACGCCCAGGCAAAGGATGGCTAAGACGGCGGTCTCTGAGGAACGCAGAGAAGCTAGCGTGGACCTGCCGGCATTCACGCTAACAACTCAGGGGGAGAATTCAGCCCCGGCATGTTCCGCTACTGGGAGGCTGATTCCGGGAGCTGGATATCGATGACGACGTTGGTCTCCTCGATGACGATCAACCTCCTAGTCTCCGGAGCGTCATCGTTGAAGACTTGACCTGTTATTCTCAGCTGTTTCAAGTCGTGGTCCACTTCGTCTATCCAGAAAGACAGCATCACCGCGTGCCCGGGGTCTGTGGACGTGATCAGTTTGGAGAGGTCCTCAGACTGCAAGGAACCCTCCAGCAGGATCGTCTGGGAGCCGCCAACGGACTCCCGTCCAACTTTCCTGGCATCCTTGAGCAGGGGCACCAGTTCGCTCAGGGTAACGCCCATCCCCTTAAAGTTAAATGGAACTTCATCCAAGGACAGGGGGAGCCACGGAGCATCCCTGGAGAACTTCATCAGGGACTGGTCTCCGACGGCCACAATCTCGATTTCGATAAACCCGAAAATCGGAGACTCCACGTCCACAGCCATCCTCATGCTGTCGGAGGCGCTGACCTCCCCTTCCACGCTCTTCAAGGTCGTGTTGAAGAACTTGGACCCCGTCTGCAGCTCGTCGGTCATCCGGAATTTCACCGAGGAGATGGAGGCTAATCTTTCCTGCGCGTTCGCAAGAAGCTCATCCACCGTCAACTCGGTGGGAGTGGGCTCTTCGCCACCTCCACACGCCGCCGCCAGCACAAACAGGCCAACTGCCAGCACGCCCATCGCAAGGTAGGACAGCTTCTTGAACGTTACGTTAAATACTTGCATTTGCATTTCTCCATCACCCTGGGGTGGAGGGATGCCAGAATCTCGCTAGGTATTATACTACCGCCCAACCCAACACACTTGCCCTAAAAGAGACTCCCAGGAACAGGAGGAAAAGGAAGATTCAGGGGGACGGCTCTGGGCGGGCATGCCCGGGGCACGCCCCATTCAGAACCTGCTGGGAGCGCCGCTATGTGCAGGGTTGACCCTCGCAACGAACCATTCACCACAAAGCCTTCACGAGATCCAGGGCCGGGAGAGCCGAGCCAGGATATGACCACCTGGCAGAGAGAAGTGCAAAAGTCTAGCTAGCTAGCTATGCAAGACCACAGGGGCAGGGTATTCACCCTGCCCCTGTGGTTGAGAGACTCGCCAGGTTCTTATTCGCAGGGTTCCAGCCCCAAGCTGTTGAGGTCGTGGTCGTCCACATAGTACAAGAATCGTGGGATGCACCCTGTGAAGGTGTTGCCCGACAGCTTCAGGCTGGTCAGGGTTTCCACCTTAGCAAAGGGGGCTGGGAAAGCCCCAGCCAAGCCCACATCGGTGAGGTCCACGCCTGTCACCCGCAGGACACCATCCACAACATCTATGGAGACTCCCCTCTGCCGATCCATGCCTGAGCCGGGGTTCCACCTTGTCTGACCCACATTGCTCAAGGGAAGGACACCGTCGATGAGCGCTTCGCAGTCTATGAGCAGGTTATCATCAACGGGATCGGCATAGATGTACACATTTACCGCATCATCGCAGAAGCCCTCGGCGGCAGCGTTGTCTGACCTTGTGCGCTCGGCAGGGTCGTCCGGGGCTACCGTGATCCTCAGCATCAGTTCATCACCAGAGGACCAGGGCTTGCTACCGACGTCCCAGGTCAGGGTGCCCTCGGAGCTGTCGCCGGTGGCTGCATCGCCTGTGAGAGACACAGATGCCGTCCCATCCCCTGTGATCACCTCCAAGGTGTAACTATCGAGGGCGTGGTACGGGTCAAGGGACAGGGTGACGTTGCTGGCATCACCCGTGAGGGCGGTGATCGAGGTGGACACGTTGCCCACAACCACCGTGAAGTCGGTGGCACCGAGGTCGCCCGTGCTCACATCGCCCGAGCTGATGTACCCGTCGCCGCTCCCGATTGTCTGAGGGTCAAAGAGGGCCTCAAGCACCGTCCAGGCAGGCGCTTCCTCCACCTCCACCTCCCAGTTGAGGCCGACCAACGGAGAATCCCTGTAATCGCAGGCAAGGAAGAAGTGGGACTGGATGTAGCTCTTGAACTTGTAGGTCCCGGCCGGCAGAGGGCGGGTGTTCTCAAAGGAGAAGGTGTAGCCGTTGCTTGGGTCGGAGTCGGCATCCACCAGCCGGACCCTGAACAAGCCTGCATCTGCCCCTGTCAGCGCCCGTTTCTCATAGACTGTGTGATTCTCCCCGCCCCCATACTGGTCTACGGCTGTTCCTGCGGGTGCCGAGGAAGGCAGGGATGCGGTAATCGTATCCGGCTCCCAGGGCGTTCCATAATAGACAGCTACGTCCCTGCCGGCCCGTTCTGTCCTGAGCGCCTGCTCCACGCAAGACTCATAGGCTGCATCCCCGTCCCCTCCCCCAATCCAAGCTATGAGACTCTTAAGGTCGGACAGGCTGATGGTAGGGTTCCTCTCACCATAAGGGGATTGGGTTTCTATGATGAATGAGGGGTCGCTTTCTTGGGCCGACCCGCCGGCGGCCCCCCCAGCCCCGCCTGTGGCGGTTGAGGGCATCCAGACCGGATTGCGGGTCTCGATGGAGTTTCCTTCGGGAAGCGCCCCTTGGTAATCGTACCTGCCGTCTCCCAAAGAAGTGGTGTCGGCAAAGGCGTAGCGGGGAGGTCCACCGGTGCTGCTACCGCCAACCCCCGAGTCGTCGCCTGCCGGGGCCTCCGTGACAGGGCCATCAAGGAACAGCAACGCTTCCCTGCTGTCCCACCTTGTGGTGCGCCCTGATTCGGGAGCCTCCAGGGTGAAGCGGGTCGGGCCTGTACCCTTCAGGTACTCAACAGCATCGAAGGTCAGAGTCCCGTTCCCGGTGGACGCCAAGTTCGCCCGCACCACAATGGCGGCGGCGTGGATGCGCTCCTCCAGCGATGCGGTGGAAGCCCCGTCGTAGGAAGTGTCAATGTACATCGTGAAGCTGCCCGGCGACTGCAGATCCTCATCGGAATCCGACCCACAGCCTGCCGTTATGAGCAGCGCCAGAAGCAGAAGCATGGACCCTAGAACGTATCGCATCACATCCTCCTATTAGTGGTGTATTGCTGCCACTGCCCGTAGGCCGAATATATCCTCCCTGGCGGGAAAGGCGCTGGTGTAGCCCTCGAAGTTATTGTAGCCCCCCTCCATCACACCCATCCCCAAGGGAATATGCCCGACACCTGCGGAGTGTAGGAGCTCGTGCACCAAGACCATCGGGAGATAGTATTGGGTCAGGGGGTCCTCCCGGGCCTCATTCCTGGAGCTGGTCCATTCGGTGACATCTCCAAAGTAGCCTCGCGGAGGGAACTGGATGTGCACATCCAGTAAATTGAAGTGGGGGAAGCGTGCAAGTCCTATCTTGGTGCAACCCACAGGCCTTTTGCCGTTCTCAGTCCCCCGGCAGGGCGGAAGCTTCTTATCCCCCCGGTACCCTCGCACCACCACATTCCAACCCACATCATCGGCGAAGGTGAAGCCCGTCCCTCCCGTTGTAGCATCAAGGGCCGTCTGCGCAATTCTCAGGGACTCGGCGGCTGTCGTCAGGTCCGGGATTTCAATGATCTCCCAATCGCGAGTCCAGTCTGCATGATAGGTCACGGCGCGGTTCTTGTGATGCCAGTTCACAGGAATAACCCCGTTCACATCGAACTCGTACGTCTTGCCTGTTCTCTTGTGCTGGGCCTCAACGACCATGCTGCCACCGGGGTACGAACCCAAAGCGCACCTGGCCAGGGTCATGCCTGTGACCTTCTTGGTCAGCCAGTCCGTCTCCGAAGAGAACCCATCAGCACACCCTTGGCCTTTCTCGATGAGGTACATTCCAGTGTTCCAAGGGTTGGTGTTCAGCTTGAACTTGAAGTCCGTGAACCTGTGGCTGAACCGGTCCTCCCTCTCATTGAGAAGGTCAAGGGTCAGAGTGGCGGGACTCTGCTCCAGCATCATCCAGCGACGGGCGCTCATATCCACAGTCCAGGAACTGTTGATGTCCAGCACCGTAATCGCTGCCTCGAAACGCGGAGGCGCTACCAGGAGAGGCACCGGAGTGTTCGCAGGTCTGCGAGTGTTCGTGGGCCTGGGAGTGTCCGTTGGGTCAGGGTCCCCATCATCGGGAGTAGCGGTCGGCCCAGGTGTGTCGGTCGGCACCGGCGTTTTCGTGGGCCTGGGCGTCGGAGTCAGTACGCAAGCGACGCACGGCGTCGGGGGCTTAGCGGTCGGCGTCGGAGGCTCAGCGGTCGGCGTGGGCTGACACTCGCTTGTGCCAGGGCATGGGTCTTGAGTCGGCTCCGGTGTGGGTGAGGGAGTCGGTTGGCATGTCGGTGCAGTGTCCGAGGACCCGCAGGGCTCCAATGTCGGCTTCTTCTTGAACTTCACCGTTACCGAATCCGAGTTGCTGTTGTCGCAAAACTCTCCGCCACGCTCGGCAGTGACCGTGATGGTGGCTGTGTAGGTCCCTTCCGAGGTGACAGTTCTGCTCTTGCTGGTGTTCCCATCATTCCATTCGAAGCTGTGATGCAGGAAGTGACCGCCCGGCATCGTGACCGTGGAGTGGGTGGCGCTGATCCTGGCGCTGCTCGTGGTCACATTGGATACCGATGCTGAGATAGTCGGCCTGGGCGGTGTTTCGCACGCCCATTTCTCCCACTCCCCGTCCCCTTCCGCCGTCACAGGCGGGGGATACAAGTCGGGTGTGGCAAGGCCGATGATAAGAAAGACCACCAGCCCTAAAAGCAAACAGGGCACACAGTCCATCCATGAAGCAGGCACAATTCCCTCCCGTCTAGGCCCCGGAGAGGCCTTGAGTAGCTAGGCGACGGGAGATTATCACAGAAAACTTTCGGGAACTATATACTTGACGATCCTAAATCGTTCCCCTAGATACGAACCTCTGAAACTCGCCCTGGTCAAAGACGTGTAGCAACAGGTTCTTTCCGGCCTGTCCCTTCAGCCACATTTCCGCCCCTTTGGAGTAGCCCCCGCCGTCCAGCACAACGATAGTCTGGTACCCGCCTTGCTGGATGTTCAGAACCTCGAAGGGGTACTTCTCATGCACGGTCCCGCCCGATGCTTGCCACTTGCACTGAATGACCAGGGCCTTCTCCCACTTCCGGGGATGGTAGAGGATGAAATCAACGCGACGTTCTCCGCCGTAGATGTTCCGCCCAACGATGCACTGGCGAGCATAGACGGGCTGACTGAGCTCTCGCATGGCAAAGAACAAGCTAGAGGGCCATATCGGTTCATAGCCGGCTTGCTGGAGAAGGTCTTCAACGAACCGCTCCAGCTTGTTGCCCGTCCTGTTGGCCGATACCTGCCTAGCCATAGGTCGTAATCAGCAGTTCGCTTGCTGTCCCGCGCCCGTTGGTCTTGCAGTTGATATTCCTGGGTGCAGCAACATCGTGGATGATGAAGGGTGGGTTTCCGTACAGGCTGCGCATAAGCTCTGTGTCGGCGTTTGAAACCATCACCGAGGCGCCCAGCTTGTGCCACTTCAAGACAGCGTTCCTGAGTCGCCTCTGCTCATCCTCGCCGAAGCCGTCCTTCCCATAGCCTGCGAAAGTCCCATCGTAGGGGGGATCGCAGTAGATGAAGTCCCCACCACCAGGCTCTAGCTTCTCGAAGTCTCCGAAGGTGACGGTCGCCTTGGATAGCACCTTCCCTGCTTGGCGGATGTTCTCGGCGTCGCAGATGACGGGATTCACATACCTGCCGATGGGAACGTTGAAGGCCCCGCTCTTGTTCACCCGGTACAGGCCGTTGTAGCAGGTCTTGTTCAGGTAGATAAACCTGGCTGCCACATCTACCGCAGCCTCTAGCCCAGTCTGTTTGCGCATCTGGTAGTAGTACGCCTTCTGGTGCTTCTGCTGGTGGTGCTCCAGGGAGGCGATCAGATCCTCGGCTCGGTTGCGGACCATCTGGTAGGTCAAGGCAAGCTCGGCGTTCACATCGGACAACCGGGCCGATGTGATACGGCTGTCCAGGGCAAAGAACACAGCCCCTCCACCAAGGAAGGGCTCCCAATATGTCCCTAGGTCGTCGGGCAGGCGCTGGGCGATCTCTGGAATCAGTGTCCGTTTCCCCCCCGCCCACTTCAGGAACGGCTTGGCCCTGGCCCTAGCCAAGTACGGCTTCTCCGTGTGCTCCAGGAACCTATCGAACATTGGCGATCAGCTCCTTGTAGGGTAGGTGTGCGGCAGGGAGCATCCCGCTTGTCAGAAGGGCTGTCGATTCACCGCCTCGGGCAACGTTCTGACGGAAGGAGCAGGCATCCAGGTACTTCTGCGTGTGCTTGCGACTCCACCAGTGGTGCGTTCCTACAAAGGTTCGCTTCACCAGGGACCAGAAGCTTTCAACGCTGTTGGTGGTGATGCCGTCCCTGCTGTACTCGCCTTGGGAGTGATTGATGCGGGAGAGCTTGTAGAAGCCTTCCAGGGCATTGTAGCTGTGGCTTTCGTCAGCGTTCAGATGAGAGCCGAGGGCGACGTTGCGGATGACATGGCCGGTTACGTGCTCGGCTGTCGGGCTGGGAACCTTGTACGCTTTGACCGCCCCGCCCCTTTGCTTCATACCGAAGGCCACGGCCTTGGTCTTGGAGGAACCGAGGCCCTGCGTGCCAGAGGTCCGCTTGCTAGCGTGCTTGTTCTTCTCTTTCCCGCCGATGTAGGTGTCGTCTATTTCCACGTCGCCATCCAGCATGATGTCCACTCCCATCAAGGCTGCGGCGTTCTGGATGCGCTGGATCATGTACCAAGCCGTCTTTTGGGTAACCTTGATGTCGTGGGCTAGCTGGACGCTGGAAATGCCCTTGCTGTGCTCCGTCACCAAGTAGACCGCTGCAAACCACTTGGGCAGCATCTTGATTGGGCTGTCGGAGAAGATGGTGCCGGTGATGATGCGGAACACCCGCTTGCAGTCCGAGCACTTGTGCCGTATGCCGTCTGTGTAGTGCTGTATCTTCCCGCAGCTACCGCAGTGGGGGCAGAAGGCCCCGTTAGCCCAGCGCACAGCCTCAAGCTGTTGAAGGCAGGCTTCGGGGGTGCTGTACTTCCTGGTAAACTCTAGTAGGCTCACTGCTACACTCCGTTCTTGATATTGGGAGTATAGCACACATTTTAAGGATCGTCAAGTATATAGTTCCCAAACTTTCTGTGGCCAGAGCTTGCCCAAAATCCACCGCCCGGATGCCGGCGCAGGCAATTGGGCGCTGGAGGATGGGTGTGCTATAGTCGGTGAGCACCGTCCACCCTACCAAGGAGGCCCCCTATGCGCATACTGCTGGCGGTCCTGTTGCTGACCACCCTGGCCCTCACAGCCTGCGGAGGAGAACCGGAACACCCCGAACTCAAGGAGTCCAGACAGATAGCAGAGAAGTGGCTCAAGGACTTTCCAGACCTGAACCTGCACACCGGCGTCTACAGCAACCCCTTAAACCGGCTTGAATACGATGAGCACCCAGCCCTTCCCGATGTGATCTACGAGTCCGCCGCTGTGCGGGAGTTCCGAAGCCAACTCCCTGCCGAGCGCAGGACTGCCCTTGAGGAGCAGATCTATACGTTCCTGTGGAAAGAGCTGTTCCGCCATGTGTCCATCAAGATCACCAATGTGGAGCTCAGCTATGGCGGAGGCGACGGTCTGGTCACCGCCACGGTCGCCGGCGACATGACCATTGACCTGGAAGAGCACCCGCCCCTCCGGCTGGATGTATCCGTACCTGTCATGATGCTTGTGAGCACGTTCATTGATCTGGTCCTGAACTGGGCCTACGACGACGACAATATCGTGGTGGCCATCAACGACCAGTAGCTTCTAAGCTGTCCACTGAGCAAAAGAGAAGGGGCAGGGTTTTCACCCTGCCCCTCTTTGACGGCCCTTCCCTTTCGGGAGCGTCGTATCCTTTGTCGGGCTCACGAGGCCGCAACTCTTTACGTAGCCGAGGCCGCAACTCTTTACATAACCCGCCCGACCTTTTAGACTGGGGCCGACGGCGAAAACATGGAACGTGTCAGGTTCCATGTTCTCTAGCCACCAAGGAGATAGACCCTCCCGATGGCTTGGTACAAATCTACCACAGGTCTGCTACCCCTTCAATCCGACAGGGTCAACACCCTCCGCGCGATCTTCGCGTCCCTCGATGATGAAGCTCTTGTCACCCACCTGAAGCAGCATCGCCACATGGGACGGCACGGCTACCCGGTACGGGCGATGTTCCGGGCATACCTCGCCAGCTTCGTTCTCAACCTCCGTCACACCAACGACCTGATTCGAAGGCTTCAGGACGACAGAAACCTGCGCCGGATCTGCGGGCTGGGGAATACCCTTCCCCACCGCACCACCTTCAACCGGTTCATCCGCACCTTGGGCCGTCACGCCGACTTGGTGGAAGAGGTCCTGAACAGCATCACCGGCGAGCTCCGCGAACTCATCCCCGACCTGGGGGCTGAGGTGGCGGTGGATTCGACCGCAGTGCGCACCCATGCCAACCCACATCCACGAAGGCGCGGGCTTTTCGACCCGGAAGCATCCTGGACAGCCAAGAACAGCGCCCACGCCCCCGAAGGAAAGGAATGGCACTACGGCTACAAACTGCACCTGCTGGCGGACACCGTGCACGGGATTCCCCTGGCACAGATCGTGACCACCGCCAAGCGAAACGACTCTCCCTACCTGCCCAGGCTTGCCGACAAAGCCCGGGCACAGCTCCCATGGCTGGACATGAAGGCGCTCATGGCCGACAGAGGCTACGATGCTTTCTCGAACCATCAGTACCTTGTGGACAAAGCCATCTTGCCGGTGATCCTGATGAAGAGAGCCCCAAACACAAAGAACGGCCTTATAGGGGGCATCTACACCGCCGAGGGTGTCCCAACGTGCGTGGGACAGGTTCCGATGCAGTTCATACGCACAGACCCGGAGAAGGGCCACCTCTACCGGTGCCGGGGTTGCCATCTGGCGGACTCCACCAAGGGCATGACAACCCACTGCCAGGACGAGGTGTGGGAGGAGCCCTCGACGAACATCAAGGTTGTGGGTGTTCTCAGCAGGGCAAGCCCGGAATGGAAGGCCCTGTACGCCAAGCGCTGGTGTATCGAGAGGGTGTTCAAGAGCATGAAACAGGGTCGAAGGCTGGAGGCCCACTGCGTGAAGGGGCTAGCCCACATCACCCTGCACTCCCTGATGTCCACCCTGGCCTACTCAGCAACAGCTCTGGTGAAGGCCCGGGCCGGGTCCCGCAGGACTATGCGCTGGATGGTGGAGAAGGTGGCTTAGTCCGTCGATATGGTGGCTATGGAGTGTGGTCATCCATGGGCTTGGGGGCTTGTGGTACCGCTGGCACCTTGCGATTCAGATATTTCTTGGGTATGCGCTTACACGGCCCAAGGGTCGGTCCGTTTTTCTTGTTCTTTTGCCTGATCTTCCAAACCATAAGGCCCTCCTGTTGCATCGGTGTTAACTACCCCTAGAAACAACGATCGGCACGCTGTATTTCTCGTCGCCGTTTATAAGGATCGCTAGGGCGTAATCACCGGGGGTGGGAAACCACAACTCCTCTAGCGGTATGGCGAAGGTCTCTGTCCACCGCAGCCGACCTCGCATATCGGCCGGCACCTCGATTTCATATTCGGCTGAGTGTATTCTTTGCCCGTCGGGACTTATCAGAACGATAGACATATCTTTGGTGGCCCCGAACTCGGCAGGGCCACAAGACAGACCGAAAACCATTGAGCTAGGCTCCATTGCCGACGGAAATGTCTCGAAAGTGATGCTCTGAAACACTCCAGCAATAGTCAAACGTCCTGTCGTTGCGGGGTAATAGGACTTCTCTGCTATCAGCGCAAAGCGTATTTCCATCCATGCACCTCCCAATTGTACACCCTAGCACAGCGTCAAGGCAGTCGCCAGAGCTTTCACGCCCTGTTTATAGCTACCTTTTCGGCAGCAATTCCACTGAGAAGCCGTCCACGCTGAATAGCGTGACCTTGCGTCCTTTGCGCTTCGGCCCATGGAGCCTGGGCCGTCGTACCAGCACCAAAGGACGCTTGGGATGTTTGTTCGCCATCCCTTTCCCCTTTCCCCAGGGGAACCCGCCGACCCGATCTGTTGACAGAGCTTCTCTAGGGTCGGTATAATAGCGTCACTTTCAGGGTGAGCCATCTGGAGGTTTCCTCTGGATTGTTTAGAGGCCGGTGCAACACACACCGGTCTCTTTTCATTTTACCCGAAAGTTAGAACGGTCGCCATAGGGAACTCTTGTTCGTAGCTCTGAACATCATCAGCCTGTCGGGTCCCTGCCCTGCTCTATCTGAGCTCGGCGCAGCGCGATAGCATCGTTCAGAAGGTCGGAGTCGGTCTTTTCCAGGATTTCAATGTCTCCCCTGAGAATCGGGTCTGACATCTTGACCTTGTTCTCGGCACGGCGCTTGGCGGTCTGCTTGGGAGCCTGAATCCCGAACACGTAGTACCCAGCTCCCGCGATAGCTGCCACTACAACCACGATCAGCAACACTTCCATCTTCGAACCTCCTTTTTCGGTAGACGGCACGCTTGTTCGTAGCGTCGGCTGGTTATTCCCTCTCGGCACAATAGGCTTCGACAGGCTGGTACGCTTCGGTGAAGCCGGTCACATCGAACTTGGCCCGGTACCATCCGGCGTCCCCATCGACAGCAACCTCCAGGTGGTCGTGCTGGCCCAATGTCTCGATGAACTGACGCTCGGCCGCACGGTTGGCGCTGTACGGAGGGGACAGAAGGTAGCCTATAGCCTCGTGCGTCCTCCAGGTAGAAACGACTGCGGGGCCCTCGTCCCAAGTGAACTGCACAGATTGATCGCCCTCCAGGGTCACATATGGGGGCAAGTCCAAGGTGACCGATATGTAACGGCTCCGGGGAGGCGTTGGGGCGAAGCAGGTGACGCCCAATTCCACATCGCCGACCAGATCTGGTGTTTCATAGGCGTCAAGGTTGACCGACATCCACGCGAGGGAGCCAAGGTCCGCATCGTTTGCGTACCAGTCACCGGTGCCGACTTCTGACGGTTCTGTGACTATACGGGTGACTTCGACTTCACGAGTGACTTCTACCTCGCGAGTGACTTCTACCTCGCGGGTGACTTCGACCTCACGGGTAGCTTCGACTACACGGGTGATTTCTACGGACACTCCCTGGGGGCCTGCGGGTCCTTGCTCCCCTTGAGGCCCCTGTGAGCCGGTGTCCCCTTGCGGTCCTTGCCCCCCTGGCAGCCCTGTGGCACCCGGTACACCTTGTTCCCCTGGCTCACCCTGTGGACCTTGTATTCCAGGTTCCCCTCGTGCGCCCTGCGGTCCCGCAGGTCCGGGAGGACCTTCGATACATCCCGCTATTGTCACCATCAAAAGTGACATTAGAATGGTTCCTGTTCCGAGAAACCTCGGTACAATGTACATGGTGCCCCCTTGTAAGCGTGCTGGGTCTCACTTGCGACAGCTTCACCCATGATGCTCCAAGGGGGCGCGGGGGATTCCCAGCACAACCTATAAACATCATAGGGAAACTGTCGCATAGGGAGACTACCACAAGACCGAGGGGATATCCACTAGGAACCGCGCATGTTAGAGAGCATCATCGGAGCTGTGGTCGGGGGCACCTGCGTGCTGTGCATTGCCAAGCTGCGAAACGTGCCAGCAATCTACCGGTGGCTTAAGGGTGCCGTGTGTGCCCTATATTGCAGATGCAGGGTGAGGTTTTGGACATGGCGAACAACACCTGTGGTGCGACGCCTGCTTGATGAACGCCGAGGTCTGAGTTTCCTAGCGGACTACTACGACGACTTACTCAAGACTCGTGGCAAAGCCATCAATCGGGATTGGGTAGACGCGATGGCTCCCGATGAACCGGCAAGAGTCCGTGATGTCTTTGTTGCTCAGGCCTTGCATGATCTATGCCAGCGCGGTCAGGTTGTGAAAGCCCGAATGTTTGTCGACTACGTCGTAAGCCCACAGCCCTGGGGCTATAGCTTCCAACAGCGATGGGCTGGCATAGAGGTCGCTGACCAAGCGCAGGCCATGGAGAATGACAGCGTATGCTATCTCTCGCAGGCCGTATACGGATACTGCCCAGCAGAGGAACGCTTCAATGGGCCTTATAGTTGGGACCAAAAGCGCGATGCCCTGCCGTGCTCTACCTGTTGGCAAAAAGATGTCCCTGGGGCACAATGGTGGAGCCCCAGATGGTATTAACCGGACTTTTGCACTTCTCTCCCTGGCAGAATGCCCCTTGACTGGGTGAGACCCATTCCCGATAATCGCCTTTGCATTACGCCTCCGTCCCTTGGTCTTCGACCATGGTCGCGTTTCATACGCGCATGATGATACCTAGGGCGAAGGGACTTCTTTACTTCGGTCTCTTGGCTGAGCAGCCTTACGGCGTCTGCTAGGAGGTACACGGCGCATTGGAACTCCACGAGTCGCTGTTTTCCATCGGCATACTCATAGTGGTCGCCAAGCTGATGGAAGGCCTCTTCAAGCGCTTTGGCCTTAACGCCATCATCGCCTTCATCGCGGCCGGAGTTGTTCTCGGCCCCGCAACCGGACTGGTAGATTCCGGCCCCGGCGTCGATGTTGTCCTGGGTCTTGGCATCTTCATATTCTTTTTTCTGATAGGCCTGGAAGAGCTCGACATCAGGGGTTTCCTGGCAGCCGTACGGGGCAGGCTCTTTCTAGCTTCCGTGCTATCGGTGGCCATTACCCTTGTGGTGTGCCTGGGCGTTACCACAGACGTTCTTTATGACCTCGGCCTGGACCTCGAGCTCACCCAGGCGCTGGCGCTGGCCGGCGTTCTATCGCTGTCCAGCTTGGGCTTGGTCGCCAAGGTGCTCGTGGACCAGGGACGCCTCCGGGAGCCTGCAGGAGTTCAGATCTTCACGGCGGTCGTCATCGCCGAGCTGCTCGCCCTGTTTGTAGTCGGCTTTACGATCAGCGAGCACTTCTACGCAGAGGGAGGGCACACCCTGGACTTCCTCAGCGTGTTAACCCTCATCGGGCAGATCCTTGGATTCTCGATCATTACATGGGTGCTCTCCACGAAGGTGCTCCCGAAGCTTATCTTTGCCCTGCACCATTTCTTGCAGGTCCCCCAGCTCTCCTTCGGACTGCTGCTGGGAGGACTCTTCCTCGTTGTAGTGGGAGCGGAAAACGTGGGACTCCACGGCTCCTTGGGGGCGCTGCTCTTCGGTGCCGCCCTGTCCACGCTGCCCTACCAGGTGCGTCGGGGCATCATGCCGGGCCTGAGGGGAGCGGCCGAAGGGTTCTTCGTTCCCCTGTTCTTCGCCTCGGCGGGCCTGCACCTCAGCCTTGCGTTCCTCGACTTGCCTCCGGTGACGATAGCGGCGCTGGTACTGGTGCCACTGGCGGGCAAGTTCGCCGGCTCGTTCATCAGCGCATACATCACGAGGCTGGAGGCACCCTTTGCAATAGCTTCGGGATTGATGGCAAAGGGAGTGGCGGAGATCGCCCTCTTGCTGTTGCTGCTTCACAGCGGCGCCATAGGAGAGGGGGTCTTCTCCCTACTGGTGTTGGTCATGTTCGGCTACATACTGCTGACGCCCATGGGTATCGGCTTCGCCCTTCGTAGGCTCAAGCGTTCCGCGGCCGTCACTCCCCCGGGGCAGGTACCCCCGTCACTGGCCCGTTTCGCTCTGGAAAATGTCAGGGTGAGGGATATCCTGGACCGATCTCGGAACTTTCCTGAACACTCCCTTTCCGTCAAGGCCTTTGCAGAAACCTGGCTTCTTCCCGAGCAGCACGACTACGTGGTCGTGAACAAGGGGAAGCTGGCAGGCATAGTGTCGCTGAGCATGCTGCGCTACTTGCCTCGAAACGAGTGGGAGCACACGACGCTGGGGAGGGTGCTACGCCAGAATACGCCCCATGCAAATGCCGACGAAATGGTAGAGGATGCCCTGCAGCGGATGATCGAGAACTCCCTGACCGTGCTCCCGGTGGCCGACGAAGAAACGGGAGACCTGCTGGGCTCAATCAGCAGCCACGAAGTTCTGGAGATGGTGACCCTATCAGCCCAAGGCCAGGAGCTTTAAGGCCTTAGGCCACTCTGTTCCTGGTAGATGCGGTCAATCGTATCCAAGGCCCACACTCACGAAGACTGGACGATTCACGAAAGCCATGGGGGATCGCTGAACTGCTCGCTCTCATAGAGCGAATACCCCGCTTTACGTAGCTGCTCCCTCACTTCCAAGGTGTGATCATTGTTCCTGGTCTCCAGGGTAAGTTGGATCTCAACCTGGCCCATGTGCACCGATGGAGCATGCCTGAGGTGTCCTATGTCCAGAACATTGGCCTGGCACTGGGATATGATGTTCAGCAGTCGGTTAAGCTGGCCGGGGCGGTCATCCAGCATGACCCTGAACACAAGGTAGCGACCAGCGTGGACCAAGCCGTGTTCCACAACCCTGGCGATCAGGTGGGAGTCCACGTTGCCTCCGCTGAGCACCACCCCTACCTTCTTGCCCGTGACAGGTATCTTCTCCGCCAGCAGCGCGGCAAGACCAACGGCGCCGGCCCCCTCCACCAGCAGCTTGCTTCTCTCCAGGAGGAGCATCATGGCTTGGGTGATCTCCTCTTCCTCAACCACAACCATGTCGTCCACATATTTCAAGACCAGGGGGACCGTGATCTCTCCCGGCGTACCCACAGCAATTCCATCAGCCACCGTGGCCCCCTGTCTCACCGAAAGACGCTGGCTGGATTTGTACGAGTTCACGACAGCGGTTGCCGCGGCCGCCTGCACTCCGATTACCTTAACTCCGGGGGCTGTCTCTTTTACAGCCAGGGCGATGCCCGATATCAGACCTCCCCCTCCCACGGGAACGATAATCGCATCTAGTTCCTCGGACTGCTCCAGCATCTCCAGACCGACGGTGCCCTGCCCCGCGATAATGGCTGGATCGTCGAAGGCGGGTATGAATGTCTGGGACTTCTCCTGCATCACACGCCTGGCATTTTTCTGGGCTTCATCGAAGTCGTCGCCTTCGAGAAGGACCGTGGCCCCGTAACCGCGGGTTGCCTCCACCTTGGGAAGAGAGGCTCCCAAGGGCATTACCACTGTGCAGGGGATACCCAGATAGCCCGCTGCCAAGGCGACTCCCTGGGCGTGGTTGCCCGCGCTGGCGGTAATTACGCCTCGCGCCTTCTGCTCCGGGCTTAAGGCCTCTATCCTGTTGGCAGCGCCCCGGACCTTGAAGGAGCCCGCCCTCTGCAGGTTCTCTGCCTTCAGGCTAAGCTCGCACCCCGCAAGCTGCCCCAGGGACAGAGCCGGCAGCATCGGCGTCCGAAGCGCCAAGGTTGCGATGGCATTTCGGGCCTGCCGGACAGCTTCAAGAGAGACCGGAGAATCCATCTAAGACCCACTCCCGGGAAATGTGGCGCCACAATAACTCATCGGCGGTCAGCGATGTTGGCTAGCTGCGCTCAAAAAAGTCCAGGTCCACCGCAAAGGCGGTTGCAAAGGCCAGGGATTGGAAATCATCGTCACGGTGGCCAACGGGCATCTCTACCAGGAAGGTGTCGGCATCGGTGAACATCTCCCGACCCAGACCGCTCCACCGCTTGGTTATCCTGCCGACCTCCTGGCCGTTCTGCCTGATCGTAAAAGTGTAGCGTCGGAACACCGAGCCGGTGACCTCGGCAACCGGGTTTCCCGACGCATCCTCGATGACCATCCTCCGCTTGAGCAAACCCCACTTGCGGCGAATACCCCCGATGGCCCTTCCGTCGGCGTCGTTAACTCGCAGGTGCATGAAGAACAAGAAGAAGCCGCGACTCGCTACAAAGATGTCCTGGCCGTTTAGGTCAGCGATGTGCAGGGTCAGCGGGCGATGGCTCTCCAGGAACAGCCTGCTGATGGTCCCCGACTCTTCATATGCCAACGCCACAGCCCGGCCGTCCGGCGTCAGCACCTCGTAGCGGTTCCGTGTTTCTATACCTGTGATGGCCTCCAGCCGTTCGACCTTCTGTCTAACGACGAACCGGCCATCTCCGGATAGGTTCTCTAAAGACATCGCCTTCTCCTGATTAAGTCTCTTTTTGGGCTGATTCTATCGTACACGCTTGACGCCGGTCAGGGGTGTTCCCAAGAGATTTGCATTCACCGGAAAACTTCGTTTCAACCACAGGCCTAGTGTACATCAGCGTCCCCGGGAGAGCATCCAAGCCATGATCCGGTCATACATGCGGTCGCTGATGAACCGGCGAAAGAGGAGCAGAGGCTTGGCGTATTTGCCGGCGGCGTAGCGGGTCTTCGGATGCTTTGCCCGGACCGCCTTGAGTATGGTGTCGGCGATGACCGATGGCGGTGAGCCTGTTGCCTGGCTGGCTTCGGTCCTTTCCCGCATAGCCCGCATCCCATTTGCGAAGCGCGAGTAGGGTGTGTTCGAGGAGCGTTCCATCGCCGGACCGAAGGCGACGCTGCCGAACTCTGTGTCGATTGCCCCGGGTTGGATGATGATGACATCTATGCCGAACTCCCTTAGCTCGAACCTGAGGCAGTCCGACCAGCCTTCCATGGCATGCTTTGTTGAGTGATACCAGGACCCCAGGGGAGTGTAGATCCTTCCCCCAATTGAAGAGACATTCACGATCTTACCCGATCCCTGCTCCCGCATGTGAGGAAGCACGAGCTGGGTCAGACGGGCCAACCCGAACAGGTTCACTTCGAACTGGTACCGGGCCTCATCCAGGGGTATGTCCTCCATTGCGCCGAACAGCCCGAACCCGGCGTTGTTGATGAGGATGTCCACTCCGCCATGCTCGTTGTTGATTCGGTCCACGCCGGCGACCATGTCATCCTCGTTGGTGACATCCATCTTGAGAACAACAGCCCCGGCTGCCTCCAGGTCTCGCATCTTCTCGATCCTGCGTGCAGCAGCGTAAACGATGTAGCCCTCTTGCAGCAGCTTCCTGGCCGTCGCTTCCCCTATGCCAGCAGAGGCGCCCGTAACCAGCACGACCTGGCTGGACACGCTGCGTCTCGGCTCTTTTTCCACCTTTCGTCGGATCCAAGGGGAACCCATAGAACCCTCCATGTTGGTCCTGGGCATTCTAGTTGATGAGATACATGGCGTGTCTAGCCCAAACGCCGGCAGCGTACCAAAGGCGCCGGCGCCTCGACAGGTGTGGGATGAGCGGCTGAAACGTAAAGGTTACGCCGGCATGTTCAGCGCCTAGAGACCTCCGGATGGGGCGATGACCTGCGGCCCTTTTTCGGTCATCGTCGGGGGCGCAGACGCAGCACAGCCAGCCCCAGAACGGCCAGGAGTGCGCCGGTCCCTGCCATTAGAGCCAATGCCATGGCGGGCGGGGTGTAGCCCCCGGCCCTTGGGGTTTCCACGGGCGTCAGGGTGTAGAAGATGCCAGCGTAGTAGAGCCTGCTGAGACCCTCGAAACCGGAGTCGGTGCCGACGATCAGCCAGGCCCGTCCTTCGCTGTCCGTGGCCACCGTCAGCGGCGAGGCGGTGTTGTCCAGGGACTTGATGCGATACTCCCGGTCCTCCACCTCGGGGTGATCCACATCGCCCAGGACTACCATGGACTCGCCTCCCCTGGCTTGGTTGCCCTTGTCGATGTTCATCCTGAGATACTGGTTGCCGTCTTCCTCGGCCACCGGCTCGAAGGTGGAGGCTCCCCCTTTCACGAAGACGCTCTCGCCGGGTGAGCCTCCGATCCCCACCAACCCGGACGGCACGTTGGTGGCCAGGTCCACGGACACGGAGACCGCATAAGCTGTGTTGGGCCTGAGACCATCGACCTGCCTCTTCAGGAACATGAAGAGGTCGTCGCTCCGGTTGTGCCCCTGCACGTAGATGGCGCTGCCCTCGAGACCGTCGGGAAGGGGGCGATGCTCATGACCCAACTCATAGATCGACTGGTCGTAGTCGATGGGGAGGTCGGCGAAACCTACCACCCATCCCTCGGCGTCGCTCTCGAAATCGAAGCGGAACTCAGCCCGACCGCCATCCTGTGCAAGGGCCGTCAATGGGACGAATAGGATGGCTATGACGATGACTATGGCACTTGCCAACATCCACCGGGTGCGTATGTCATAGCTGGAAGTCAGGCCTGGGTTCTCCAATCTATCCTACCTCTTGTTGATTTTCAGGCGTCGAAGGGAGCTGGGTGAAGCAGCCGCTCCTTGTGCCAGCAATGCATCAAGGCTCTATCAGGCCCTCCTGGGGCATGGTCCAGGGCAAGACGTAGAAGGGCGCGAATTGCGGCGCGCGGGCCACCGGCATATCTCCGAAAGGCACATCGATAACGACCGGGGCCTGCCTCTCCAACGCCAGGGGAATCAATCTCTCCAGTTCCACCGGGTCGTCTGCTCTCATGCCGACGGCGCCAAAGGACTCAGCGAACTTGACGAAATCCGGGTTATGCAGGTCGGTCCCGTAGGACCCGCCAAAGGCATCGTCCAGGTCGCGCGCCACGTTGCCGTAGGAGTCGTTGTTGAAGACCACGGTCACCAGGTTGATCCCGTATCGGACAGCCGTAGAAAGCTCGGAAGAGTTAAACATGAATCCGCCATCCCCGGTCATGCAGACAACAGGGCGTTCCGGGCTTGCGACCTTTACTCCCAGGGCCGTCGGGAAGGCGTAACCGAGGTTGAATGAGTAGCCCGAGTCCATATACGTCTTGGGGTGGTTCACCTGCCAGTGGGTCCGGGCATAGTAGCCGAACTGGGTAACGTCCCAAACTACGAACGCATCCTCAGGGACGCCCCGCCGTATTGCTTCCAGGACAGGGTACTGGGGTTCCTTGAGCCGGATATCGTAGTAGGCTATCAGTCTGCGCGCAGCGCTTACCGCCTCGACGGGCGACGGGCGGGAGCCTGCTCCGGCGCCGAGGAGGTGGGGGAGAAGCGCCTCTATGGTCGCCTTGGCATCGCCGTGCAGGGCAATGGTGTTGGGGTGATGCCTTGTGATGTCGGTGTCATCTATGTTTATGTTGACCAGCGCGGACCCCGGGCTGGCGGGACAGCCCAGCGAAAAGCGTGCGCCGATTCCTATCACCACATCGGCGGACTGCATCACCTCGTAGAGCTGGTTCATCTCCTGTCTCTCACCCCTGGGACTGAAGCAGGAGCCGTAGGAGAGGGGATGTTTATCGGGGAGGACACCCTTGCCCCCGCTGGACGTAATGACAGGTATGTTCGTCGCTTCGCAGAGCTCGACAACGGCGGCCTCAGCATCGGACCGTGCTACGCCTCCTCCTGCATAAATCAGGGGCAGGCTGGAATTGGCGACGACTTGGGCCGCCTTCTCCAGTGCCTCCCGGTCTGGCACGGTTCTGGGTACATGCACAGGACTCGGCAGCTCGACCTCTTCCTGCTCCACCCCGACTTCCGGCGGCATCTCCAGCAGGGTGGGACGGGGACGGCCCGTGCGCATCTGCCGGAAGGCTTCGGACACACCTCCCGGTACTTCGCGAGGCCTCGATGCCTGTCCCTGCCACTTGGTCACGGAGCGCACAGCTCCGGCTTGGTCGGCAATTTCATGCACAGCCCCGCGATTCTTGCCAATGGCTCCGCGGGGAATCTGTCCCGCAATGAGGAGAACGGGTGTGGAGCGGGAGAAGGCGTTGGCCAAGCCCGAAGCGGCGTTGTAGAGGCCGACGCCCGGCACCACCACTGCGACGCCCGGATTGCCCGACGCACGGGCATAGCCGTCGGCCATGTACGTGGTCGCCTGTTCGTGGCGTGTGGTGATCATGCGAATGCCCGGCTCATCCCGAATTGCGGCGACAATGCCGTAAATCTGTATGCCCGGTATGCCGAATACTACCTCGACGCCTTCCCTTGCAAGGGATTTGGCAAGGGCTTCACCTCCGCTCAATTTGACCAATGTCTTGCCTCCTCCGTAACAATAGACACGGTGGTGTTCTCTCCTGGTGGCCGGACCGCAACGGGGCAGATCAGGCGATATGGCAGCACCAGTAATTCCTCGCTGGAGTAAGGCCGCTTTACGGTCCGGCGGTGTATGCCTGACGGCTATCCGATATACCCACTCCCCGGCCTCCGGCTTGTCGCGGTTGGGCAGCTCCTTTCGGTTTCAAACGCTTCCTTGGCAGTGGTCTTCATTGTCTCCGCTTCGCCCCGCGAAGACAAGGGAGGGGCCCCAGGACGCAACAGCAGACGCTGCGCTTGTTCCAGGCGAGGACGCTAAGGCGCAGCACACGGGGGAGGATGCCGCATGGGGGCGCCTTCCCTGGGCGGCCGTGTATGCGGCCTTTTCTTGCGCTTCAGGAGGTTGTCGCGCCGTCGTCCTGTCCGGCTCGGCAGATCCGAGAGCTCAGGGAATCCAGATGCGGACGGCGTAGCCGAGAGCGTCGCCGCCGTGGGCGTAGGCTCCTGTGTGGCAGTGGGATGGAAAGCCCCTCGGTCGTTGACGAGGGAGTTGACACATCAGAACAGCCGCCCAAAGGCACGGCAAGGAACATCACCGATCCCGGCCAACTTGATGGATTTCAATTTGCTCCCTAGCAGCATCCCTTACTCAATGGTCACGACCTTCGTGAACGGGGAGCAGCCAGCTTTGTTGCATGCCCTGACCTTCCAACTGGTCAGGTCGTACCCCCCGAAGAACCTGTTGGGGGCAACCTCGAATGACTGGGCATCAAGCGGGGCGTTTACCTGTAAGTCGAGCTCAAACGGGAGGTCGGGTTCGGAGCCTTTCCACAGCTCATAGTAGGTCGCACCCGCCACCGGTTCCCAGTTGAGCTTCGCATCGTCGACGGCAAAGGTCCCACGATTTACGATCTTCTCTCCCCGGAACCCCGGGGGAGTGGATGGGACGCTCACAGGACCGTCGGATTCGGTGGTGGCAACCGCAATCGCCTGGGAGCACTCGAATTCGTCACAAGTCAGCAACGCAAGATAGTGGACCGCACTTGGCTGCAGGCCGTCGGCGACATGGGTCCCCGCGTCTACCTCCGACAGCACAAGGTTGTACGGCCCGTCCGGGGACTGGCTGGCGTGCAACTGATAGTAAAAGTATCGCGGGGGTTCCCTGACATACTCCTCCCACTCGGGGTCCGACCACTCGACGGTTAGGGAATCGGAGGTCCTGCTTGTGATGGATAAGGTCGCAGTGGGCAGCCGACCGCGGACATCGCTCCAGCAGGTGGCGGAACCGTCTTCTCGTACTGCACAGACCATCGCGGGCGGGTAGTCCACGACAGGCCCGTCATCACCGTAATAAGGCTCAACCGAGCCAACACTCCCCGATATGAACGTGCCCTGCGTGAACGTGTCCGGGGGCAGGTCGACGGGAGAGGGATCGTCCGCCACAAGGCTCCAGCAGGCAAGGGTCTTGTTCTCCCGCAACCCGCAAGCGATGTCTCTGCCAACGCTGACCGACGTGAAGGAACCCTCAGGCTGCGTAACTTGCAAATCATCGAGACCGCCGTCGCAGCTGAACGATTTCGCCCCGAACACCGTACAGCCCCCGCAGGTGATAGTCCCGTCCTCGCGCACCCCGCAGATATGGCCAAAGTCGCCAACGCTCACCGAGGTGAAGGAACCCCCAGGGGGCGTGGCCTGCCCGATTTCATCTGAGCCCCTGCAGGCGATAGTCCCGTCCTCGCGCACCCCGCAGATATGGCCAAAGTCGCCGACGCTCACCGAGGTGAAGGAACCCTCAGGCGGCGTGGGCTGACTGAACTCATCGTGTCCCCAGCAGGCGATAGGCCCATCGTCGCGGACACCGCAGGACAGGCTGCCGCCAACGCTCACCGAGGTGAAGGAACCCTTAGGCGGCGTGGCCTGCCTGAACTCATCGTGTCCCCAGCAGGCGATAGACCCATCGTCGCGGAGGCCGCAGGACTGGCTGTCTCCAATGCTCACCGAGGTGAAGGAACCTTCTGGCGGCGGCGCTGGGGGTAGGTAGCCCAGGGCCCGGCAGTAGAGGGAACCATCCGCCCGCACTCCGCATATATGCAGAAACCCGACATCTACCGATGTGAAGGCGCTGCCCGGAGACGGGGGCGTGGCCGGCGGCGCAGGCAAGACGGTGAAGTCTGATCGATACGGGGGCTGTTCTGAGAGCCACTCTCCGCCGCATCCCATGAGAGCTGCGGAAAGGACCAACGGGAGGGTCAGGAAGATGAAATTTCTTAAAACGTTAGGGAGCATCAGCAGAACGGCAGGCCCAAGAATTCCAGGTCGTTGCTATAGTCCAGATCGCTCAACTCGCCCGGTATGCAGCCGCTCAGGTCGTTGCCCGCAAGTCTCAGCAACTCCAGGTCTTGGAGCTGGGCCAGTGTGTAAGGGACTTCTCCGGTCAGTTCGTTGTCATCGAGAATCAGCCATGTCAGGTTGGAGAGCAGGCCAAGGTCAACCGGAATTGCCCCACTCAGGTCGTTGCCGGAGAGGACAAGGTTCACCAAGCTGTAGAGTTGGCCCAGTGTGTCCGGTATCTCCCCGCTCAACCGGTTGTTGGAGAGCCTCAGGGCGCTCAGGTTGGAGAGCAGGCCCAGGTCAGGCGGTATCTCTCCCATCAAGTCGTTGGAGCTGAGGTCCAGGTACTCCAGGTTGGAGAGTTGGCCCAGCCAGGCCGGGACCTCCCCGGTCAGCGCGTTGTCATCCAGGACCAGTCCTCTCAGGAGAGAGAGTTGGCCTAGCTCCGCCGGTATCACACCGATCAAGTCGTTGCCGGCTAGGTCCAGGTACTCCAGGTTGGAAAGCTGGCCCAGCTCGGCCGGGATTGCTCCGCTCAAGTTGTTGTCGTCCAGGCGAAGGTGGTCCAGGTAGGAGAGTTGACTCAGTTCCAGCGGTATCCCTTCGCTCAATTGGTTCTCATTGACTGCCAGGCTCTCCAAGTAGGAGAGTCGACCAAGTTCAGGCGGGATCGGTCCGCTCAGCTGGTTTGTGTAGAGGGTCAGAACGACCAAGTCTGAAAGCTGCCCCAGCTCGGCCGGGATCTCGCCTCTCAACTGGTTGGTGTGGAGGATCAGAGCAAACAGGTAGGAGATCTGGCCCAGTTCGGCCGGGATCTCCCCGCTCAAGCCGTTCTCCGGAAGGTCAAGCTCGTATACGCGGCCGACCAGGTCCGCCGGCGCGTTGTCCGCCGTGTATGTGGCCACGCCGTACCACTCGCCAAGGGGCTTGTCGCTCAGCCAGTTGTCGTTGTTCGTCCAGTTGGGGCCGTCCGTGGCGTTGTAGAGGGCAACCAGCGCTTCCCGGTCCGTTTCGACGGAGGTCCCCTCCGGCGTGGGCATGGCTTCCGGGGTCTCCATGTCAGCGGTCGCAGCAGAGGTCCCCTCCGGCGTGGACATGGCTTCCGGGGTCTCCGCAGCTGTAGGCGTGGAAGAAGTGGCAGTCGCAGCTCGATCACCGTCGGGGGGCTCCAAAGGCTGATCCGCGCCGCATGCCAGGAGAGCCGCAGCAAGGACCAGGGAGAGGCTTACGGCAATCAGCCTTCTTGTCATTTCAGCTTTCCCAACCTCCGCATGCAGGATGCCCCATCGCGATAATGCTGCTTCCCGCTGGATTCCACGAAAACCCCACGCGCATCAGCAGAAGGGCAGGCCCAACTCCTCAAAGTCGTTCTCCTCTATAGCCCCTAGCGCGGCAGGCACGCAGCCGCTGAGGCCGTTGCCGGCGAGTTTCAGCTCCTCCAAATCGAACAATCTCCATAGCTCAGGCGGTATCTCCCCCCTCAACTGGTTCTCCTCAAGGTACAGCCAATTCAGGCTGGCGAGTTTGCCCAGCTCTGGCGGTATCTCCCCGCTCAACCGGTTCTCGTGGAGGTCCAGCCTTATACGGCTGGCGAGGTTACCCAGCTCCGCGGGTATCTCGCCGCTCAACCGGTTCTCGAAGAGTTCCAGCCGTTGAAGGTTCGAGAGGCTGCCCAACTCCGGCGGTATCTCCCCGCTCAGCTGGTTCTTGTGGAGGCTCAGCGTCTCCAGGTTGGCGAGGTTGCCCAGCCCCGGCGGTATCTCTCCGCTCAACCGGTTGCCGCCGAGAAATAGGGATCGGAGGTTTGAGAGTCTTGCCAACTCCCTGGGTATCTCCCCGCTCAGCTGACTGCGGCCGAGACTCAGCATTTCCAGGCTGGCGAGATTGCCCAGCTCAGCGGGTATCTCGCCGCTCAACCGGTTGCCGCTGAGAATAAGCCACTCCAGGCTGGTGAGGTCAGCCAGCTCCGGCGGTATCTCCCCGCTCAACTGGTTTTCGGAGAGGTTCAGCGACTTCAGGCCGGCGAGGTCGGCCAGGTCCGGCGGTATCTCCCCGCTCAACTGGTTGCCATTGAAGTTCAGCCACTCCAGGCTGGCGAGATTGCCCAGCTCCCGCGGTATCTCTCCGTCCAGATCGTTGCCGCCCAAGTCCAGCCACTCCAGGTTGGCAAGCGCGCTCAGCTCCCGCGGTATCTCGCCGGTCAGTTTGTCGGAGTTGAAGTTCAGCAGTTCCAGTTGGGACAGGTTGCCCAGTCCGGGCGGTATCTCTCCGGTCAGGTTGTTGTCGTAGAGGCGCAGCTTTATGACCCGCCCATTGTCGTCGGTGTCGACACCGTACCACTCTTCCAGCGGCTCGTCGCTCAGCCAATTGTCGCTCTTCGACCAGCTTGGCCCGTCCGTGGCGTTGTATAGGACAACCAGGGCTTCCCTGTCGGTTTCGACGGAGGTCTGGTCGGGCGTGGGCATGGCTTCCGGCGTCTCCGCAGTTGTAGACTGGGGTGCGTCGGTGGATTGGGGCGTGGCAGCAGGTTCCCCGGCCGCCGCGCCGCTTTCCGTTGCGGATGTGGACACGGCTTGACCAGCGGGGGGCAATTCCTGCGGCTCATCCGCGCCGCACGCCAGGAGAGCCGCGGAAAGGACAAGGGAGAGGATTATGGCAATCAGTCTTCTTGTCATTTCAGCCACTCATATCCAGCGCTTTACTCCACGGAAATCTAGTTCGCATCGCAGAACGGCAGGCCCAAGAGATCGATGTCGTTGAACCTCACGTTCCTCAATATGCCTGGTACGCAACCGCTGAGGTCGTTGTCCGATAATCTCAGCGTTCTCAGCTTGGAGAGTTGGCCCAATTCAGCCGGTATCTCGCCCGTTAACTCGTTGCCGCTGAGGTTCAGCCATTCCAGGTAGGGGAGTTGACCCAGTTCAGCCGGTATCTCTCCGCTCAAGTCGTTGTCGCTGAATTCCAGCTGGTCCAGGTTGACAAGGCTACCCAACCACATCGGTATCTCTCCACCCAACTGGTTGCCACTGAGATCAACGGTTGCCAACTTGGAGAGTTGGCCCAGTTCTGCCGGTATCTCTCCGCTCAACCGGTTGTCCTTGAGGAGCAGCCCTCTCAGTGTCTCAGAGAGTTGGCCCAGTTCCGCCGGTATCTCGCCCGTTAACTCGTTGCCGCTGAGGTTCAGCCATTCCAGCCAGGGGAGTTGACCCAGTTTCGCCGGTATCTCTCCGCTCAGTTGGTTGTCCATGAGATACAGGCTTCCCAACTCGGAGAGTTGGCTCAACTCCGGGGGTATTTGCCCTCTCAACTCATTGTCACTGAGATCCAACTCTCCCAGACTGAGCCCCAGCTCTTTGAAGAGTTGGCCCAGTTCAGCCGGTATCTCTCCGCTCAGTTGGTTACTATCGAGGCGCACATTGGTTACTCGCCCACTGTAATTGGTTGAGACCCCATACCACTCGTCCAGCGGCTTGTCGCTCAGCCAATTGTCGCTGTTCGTCCAATTGGGTCCGTCCGTGGCGTTGTAGAGGGCAACCAGTGCTTCCCGATCCGTTTCAACGGAGGTCTGGTCGGGCGTAGTAACGGATTCAGTTGCCACCGCAGTTGTAGGCGTGGGAGAAGTGGCAGTCGCAGCGCGATCAGTGTCGGGGGGCTCCAAAGGATCATCCGCGCCGCAGGCCAGGACAGCCGCGGCAAGTACCACCGCAAGGACGAGTATAGGTATCCGCTTGGCAACTTGTCCCATTCAGCTCACCTCCAATCCTGAATACAGACCTGTCAACTGCAATTGATGTTGACCTCGCGCTCCAGCTCCGCTTCCAGCTTGCCTTCAAGCTCTGAGCATGCCGCATCAGCCCGCTCCTCCAGTTCCGGGGCAGACGGACCGGATTCCAGGGAGTCGACCGCCTCAGAGAAATCGGCAAGCTCATCCCGGTCCCCGATGCTTGTGTCTGCCTCCTGCACGGCTTCCAAGGACTCCTGAAAAAGTTGAAGAACTTCCCTGGCTGTCGCTATATACTCGTCGTGCAGGTCGGAGAGATGCTCCGGAGGCGCCAGGCGCGACATTTCGTCGAAAGAGTCCCTGGTAATGCTCAGGAACTCGCCGTAAAGGCCGGTGACATTCTGCAGTATGGTTTCTGCCACGTCGCTCGCGAACTCCACGTCCTCCTGTGACCAGGATTCGCTGGTCTCGAGCGCGAAGAAGCGCTCTCCTTCTTCAGGGGAGTAGGGGGGATTGGAGAAGAAGGCGGCGCCCGCAGCTTCGATCTCCTCCTCCTGGGTGGCAGCGATTTCCTCCATAGCAGCCACGTATTCCTCGGCCGTGAGCTCCTCTCCCTGCCGCATCTCAACATCCTGGGTCGGCTCTGGAGTGGGCTCCGGTGTGCCAGCCGCAGACCCTTCACTTGTGGGCTGTTCCGTTGAGCCGCCGCCTCCGTCGCCGCAAGCCACAAGCACGCCTGTGAGCAGCACAGCCAGAAGCAGTGCGGGGACCCAGAGTAATGAGATACCTATAGCCCTAGATGCATAAGGGCGGGGGTGTTTATTCATGGTACTTACTCCTCCATTCAGTCAGTGAGCAGGTGGCCAAGGTCCATCCTCTCGGCCAGCTCGTACAGCGCCCTGCGGTGCCGGCAGCAGGGGCGTGCCCTGTCTTCCTTCATCGCCATCCGGAACCGCTTGAGACGCTGCGGGAAGTCAACGGGGACCGCGTAGTTTTCCCCGCTGTGACGGATGCGCTGCCGCGGCATCGAGCTGGTTCTTCAAGTTCGCCGCTCCATCCAAAAGGCCATGGCGTTAACCAGCGCGGGATAATTCTCCTAGTCCATGAGGAAGTTTCCGCTCACCCAGGCTGGCAACCTGCCGGTGTCGGTGGCCGTTAGTGTCACCGTTGTGGTAAGCGGGCCAGGCTGACGCCTGGCCAGGGCTACTCTGTGACCGCGCCGGCTGCCTCCTGTCTTCCGGGTATGCCGCCCTTGGCACCTTACCATATGAACATCATCTTGCTGTCACTTTATGAGTCATTTATCGTCACTTATTGTCACTACGCACCACAACAGGCATAATTGCTCCGTTGCCGACGGATCCCGGGACACAGGACCGGCACGGCCGGACGCGTCCCTTCAAGGTGAGGAGTTGCCCCGACCGCACGAGCTGCAACGACGGATACAGAAGCTGGAAGAGCGCCTCTCGCGATTGAGCGAGGCCAGCCTCCGCATCACCGAAGACCTGGACTTCAGGTCCGTGCTTCAGGGGGTGGTGGACAGCGCAAGGGCGCTCACCTCCTCTCGATATGGTGCGATCACCGTCCTGGGAGAAGGCGGTCAGACGCCCGACTTCATCGTCTCCGGCATGAACCAGGAGGAGCATAGGGGGCTCTGGGACATGCGGGAAGGGCTGGGCTTCTTCGAGTACCTTAGCGGCCTTGCCGAGCCTCTGCGGGTCCCGAACATAGACGACCACCTTAGAGCGTTGAACATGCCGGAGTTCCTGCCCTCCGTGCCGGTTACCTCCCTGTTGGTGGCCCCCATTCGCCATCATGGGGTCGGGGTCGGCACCATCTACCTGACACATGGGGAGGATGGAGGGGAGTTCTCCCAGGAGGACGAGGATACCCTGGTGCTCTTCGCGTCCCAGGCGGCGATGGCCATCGCCAACGCCCGCAGGCACCGGGAGGAGCAACGGGCCAGGGCCAACTTGGAGACGCTCATCAACACATCTCCAGTGGGCGTCGTGGTCTTCGATGCCGCGACGGGAGCGCCCAAGTCCTTGAACAGGGAGGCGATGAGGATCGTCGACAGCCTGCGGAATCCTGACCAGACCCCGGAGCAGCTCCTGGAGATATTGACCTTCAGGCGGGCCGACGGTCGGGAGATCTCCCTGCGGGAGTACCCGATGGCCGAGCTCCTGAGCATAGACGAGACGGTGCGCTCGGAAGAGATCGTCATGCGGGTCCCCGACGGGCGGAGCGTCACCGTGCTGCTCAACTCGACTCCCATACTCTCCGATGGGGGTTCGGTCGAGTCGGTGGTGGTCACCATGCAGGACATGGCGGCTGTGCAGGAGCTGGAGCGCCTGCGGGCCGAGTTCCTGGCGATGGTGAGCCACGAGCTCAGGGTGCCGCTTGCCACTATCAAGGGCTCCTCGTCCACGGTGCTGGGTACAGCCGCCGACCTCGACCCCGCCGTGATGCTTCAGTTCTTCCGTATCGTCGAGAACCAGGCAGATCAGATGAACAACCTGGTATCCGATCTGCTGGACGTGGCTCGCATGGAGACGGGCTCGCTGTCGGTCAGTCCCGAACCCGCGGACGTGGCCGTATTGGTGGACAGGGCGAGGAGCGCCTTCACCAGCGCCGGGACCAGTAATCATGTCGAAATTGACATCGAGCCGGGCCTTCCCCTGGTGATGGCGGACCGGCGGCGCATCGTCCAGGTGCTGGGCAACCTGCTGTCCAACGCGGCCCGCAACTCCGGGGAGTCGTCGCCCATCCGGGTGACCGCCTCGCGGGAGGGCGTTCACGTCGCGGTATCGGTGTCCGATGAGGGGCGGGGCATCCCACCGGAGAACCTGACGATCCTGTTTCGCAAATTCTCCAGGGCGCAGTCCGAGGAGCAGGGCGGGGACACGGGGCTGGGTCTCGCCATCTGCAAGGGAATAGTGGAGGCCCACGGCGGCCGCATCTGGGCCGAGAGCGACGGGCCTGGACTGGGGGCGCGGTTCACCTTCACCCTCCCCGTGGACGGGACGGACGGAGCAAGCGGGCTAGCCTCGGCCGCTCCTCGCTCCTCGCGTCAAAGGCAGAGGGTTACGGGTGACGGGGTGCGAGTCCTCGCGGTGGACGACGACCCCCAAGCCCTCCGCTACGTCCGGGACGCCCTCATCCAGTCAGGATACACGCCCATACTGACCGGGGACCCGGAGGAGGCGGTCCGCCTGACGGAACAGCAGCGGCCTCACCTGGCGCTTTTGGACCTCATGCTTCCGGGAACGGACGGCATCGAGCTGATGAAGAGCATAGTGGATATAGCGAACGTGCCGGTCATCTTCCTGTCGGCCTACGGACGGGACGAGGTCATTGCCCGGGCCTTCGAGATGGGGGCCATCGACTACATGGTCAAGCCCTTCTCACCCACGGAGCTTGCGGCGAGGATCGGGTCGGCGCTGCGCCGGAGGGAGGTGTCCGAGCCGTCGGAGCCCTACTTGCTGGGCGACCTGACCATCGACTACTCCGCGCGCAGCGTGACTCTCGCCGGTCGTCCGGTTCAGTTGACCGCGATGGAGTACCGGATGCTGGCCGAGCTTTCGGCCAACGCCGGGCGGGTGTTGACCTACGAGCATCTGTTAGAAAGCGTCTGGGGGGAGAAGGGCGCCGGCAACATGAGCCCCATGCGCACTATCGTGGACAAGCTGCGCACCAAGCTGGGCGATGTCGGCGGCAACCCGACCTACATCTTCACCGAGCGCCGCGTCGGCTACCGGATGCCGAAGGGGGAGGGGAAGGAGGGACCGCCGACAACTGCCTGAGCAGCCGATGGGCTTGGAAAGCTGGCTCAGCCTACAGCGTCAGCGCAAAGGGCAGCGTGAGGGTTCTTGGTGTTATCAAGTCTGGTGGGGTCCACCAGCCCAGGCAGCCTCCCTGCACACCGCTTCCCCTCGGCGTAGACGCCTTCGTGCACTATTGGCAGAACGGCAAGTCAATTCGGGCAAAGTCATTGCTTGGTACGTCCTGCAGACCCGCTGGAATGCATCCCGTGAGTTCGGTACCAGAAAGGTAAACAGACCTCAGATGAGCCAGCTCCCCTAATTCAGGGGGGATTTCACCACTCAACCTGTTGCCGTTCAACGTTAGCCATGTCAGGCTGGAGAGCTGGCCCAACTCCGGAGGGATTTCACCATTCAGAAGATTTCCATTAAGGTTCAGGCCGATGACACGCCCATCATCGTCGGTGGTCACACCGAACCACTCCCCAACGGGAGCACCGCTCAGCCACTTGTACCTGTACAGCCAGCTCTCTCCGGCCGCAGCATTGTAGAGAGCAGCGAGAGCAGCGCCATCGCCAGAAAAGCTATTCGCAGAGGACTGGCCCTCACAGAAGGATAACCCAGTTAGGTGAAAGTCATTGCTAAAGCGCCTAAGTGATCGCCAAGCGACAGGTATGCATCCGTTCAACTGGTTGTCTCGGATGTGCGCCTCCCACAGGAAAAGCATATTTCCCAGTTCAGCCGGGATTGGGCCGCTCAACCGGTTCCCAACAATATGTAGGAGCTTCAGATAAGCGATGTTGCCCATCTCCGGAGGGATGGGGTCGCTGAGCTGATTATTGGAGAGGTCCAACTGCAGCAATCCATCAAGGTTGCCCATCTCTGTAGGGATGGGCCCGGACAACTGGTTGCCAGAGAGATGCAGCGTCGTCAGAGCGGTCAGGTTGCCCAGCTCAGGGGGGATGGGGCCGGTCAACTGGTTTCTGTGCAGCTGCAGATACCCAAGACTGGTCAGCTCCCCGAGTTGCGGTGGGATCGCCCCCGCCAGCTGGTTTCGTCCCAGGCGAAGACGGATGACCCGGCCAGCGGCGTTTGTTTCCACCCCATACCATTCGCTGATAGGAGTATCGCTGAGCCATTTTTCATTGTTGGTCCAGTTGGCTCCGCCGGTGGCGTTGTAGAGTGCTACCAATGCAGCCCTATCTGAAGATGCACTGCCACGGATTTCCCTGCAGACGGGGGCGATCAAGCTAAGCAGATCATTTACCGGCACCTGCAGCAGCACTGGGGGTATGCAGTCGCCCGACGGTCTGACCAGAGGAGATGAAAGGTATAGCACATCCAGGTTGGTCAATTTGGCCAATTCACGGGGGATCGGGCCGGTCACCTGGTTCGAATTGAGATTGAGCACTCTCAGGTATTTCAGGTCCGCCAGCTCCGGCGGGATCGGTCCTGCTAAATTGCGCCGGGACAGGTCCAACTCAATAACGCGGCCCACACCGTTGGTGGTCACGCCGGACCATGCGCTGATTGGAACGTCAGTCAACCAATTATTCGCGCCAAGCCAGTTTGCTCCATCTGTTGCGTTGTAAAGCGCCGTTAGAACAGCCCTGTCTACCCTTTCCGCTTCCAACATCTCAGGTGAAGCGGTGGGGATAACCCTGGGAGTAGGCGTAGGAGGACGCGTGGGAACGAGGGTTGGAGTAGCATTGGGATCGATTGTAGCGACGGCAACTGGGGCAACTGCTATTGGGACCGCCTCTTGAGGCGTAGGAGTCGGCACGGATGTGGGCGCACTAGCCGTTGTCGGCACGGATGTGGGTACATCCGTCAAGACTGACGCAGAGGTAGGTGTGTTGGTAGCAGGTTGGAGCGGGACTGGTGTATCGGTAGGAGACGGCGCGCCGGTGACTGTGGGCACGGCGCCCTCTGTCGCTGTAGGGACAGGTGAGGCAGTGGGTCGTTCAGCAGTGTCTGCAGTCGCCTCAGCTACCGCTCTTGTTGTCGGCTCCACCACGCTTGTGGTGGATTCAGTGCCTGGGTCGGCCCCGCCGCATGCTGCCGTGGCTGTCGCCACCAACCATCCCAACAAGAGGAAAATCGCGACCGGTCGCCAGCGGATGCCCATCTGTCCGACAATACCCCCGATCAGATTTGTCCTTGGAGGTTCCATCTGAAGATCGGAAGTGGTGGGCCCGGATAGACTCGAACTATCGACCTCGGTCTTATCAGGACCGCGCTCTAACCACCTGAGCTACGGGCCCATCCTGCAGGGGGCCATTGTAGCAACGAGGCATCCCTCCTCGCAACCCTCGGAGTCCTCCTGCGGGGTGCTATAATTGCCCGGTCAGTATCCACCACATTTCCCCAAAGGGAGCTGAGGCATGATCGGCGTTCTCACCCATCATTGGGCCAAGGAAGACCGGGTCGAGGCCGCCCGCGCTCTCCTGGATGGCAACGGCCTCGCCCAGAGCAAAGCCCCTGGCTTCGGCGGCCGGCAGACCCTGTACTCCCACACCGACCCGTGCCAGATCACTACGCTGGTCCTGTGGGACAGCAACGAGATATACGACCAGTGGCGGGCCAGCCCCGAGCGTGCGGCAGCTATGGCAGGGGCGGAGGAGCTGTGGTCCGCGCCTCCCCAGTCCGAGCGCTTCGAAGTGGCAGGCTAGGCAGGACCCGAAGTTGACCACCCCGGACCATGTCCACGTCAGGCGAGCGACCCCCGCCGACATAGGTGTCCTGGTCGGCTTCAGCGCCTCAATGGCTATGGAGACCGAAGGCCGGTCCCTGGACAGGAGTACAGTCGAGAATGGAACGAAGGCGGTCTTCGATTTCCCCGATAAGGGCTACTTCCTGGTGGCCGAAGCTGACGGCGAGGTGGTGGGAAGCCTTCTCTGTATGGAAGAGTGGAGCGACTGGCGGGGCGCAACCTTCTGGTGGATTCAGAGCGTGTACGTTCGCCCCGACTGGCGCCGAAAGGGAATATACAGGCGTCTGTATAACTGGCTTCACGAGGCTGCCCGGGCCGCCGATGGTGTGTGCGGAGTGCGCCTCTACGTGGACAAGGACAATCACATAGCCCAGGAGACCTACACAAGCCTGGGGATGACCAAGACAAACTACGACCTGTACGAGATCGACTTTGCTCCCCCGTAGGCGCACCCTGTCCTACTCCCGTATCATCCACCTTTCCCACATTATTGATCCTCACATACCCGCCTGGCCCCGCGACCCTCCCGTTGAGATGGAGCAGGTCGCTGAGATCGCCACCGACGGCTTCTTCCTTAGGCGCATCTCCATGGGAGAGCATTCGGCAACCCACATGAATGCCCCAGCCTCATTCTTCGAAGGTGGAGCCAGCATTGATAGCTACGATGCCGGTTCGCTCGTGGTTCCCGTCGTCGCAATCCACCTGTCCGAACTTCCCCCTAGGGAGGAGATGGCCGGCCTGACAGCGGGGGATGTCGTCACGTGGGAGGCCACCCATGGGCCCGTTCCGGCAGGCAGCCTGGTGTTGGTGCACACCGGCTGGAGCAAACGATGGCAGGACCCGGACGCCTACATTGGCATCGACGCCTCGGGGGCGCCACGATTCCCGGGGATAGATGTGGAGGCTGCCCGTGTTCTCCTGGACCAACGGGGAGCGTCGGGCTTGGGAATCGACAGCCCGGGCGTCGATTCCCACCGCGACGGAAGTTACAGCACAAACCGCCTGGCGCTGGCCCAAGAACGAATCGTGCTGGAGAACCTCACCAACCTGCAAGAGATGCCTCCCACCGGCGCAACGATCTTCATAGGGGCGCTAAGGCTCAGGGGCGGATCCGGCAGCCCGGCTGCGGTGCTTGCGTTGCTGCCCTGACGTTCTAGGCTAAAGCACCACCGGGATCTGCTCGGAGATGGTCACTTCTGCAGTGCTGACCGTGCAGCGGAAGGCGTAGGCCTCCACCCCAAGCTCCACAGCTTCCCGCAGGGCAACGCCAAAGTCGGGGTCCGACTCGTCGTTGGGAGACACTGAGGAGGCATCTTCCCTTTGGACCACGAACACCACCGCGCCCCGGTAGCCCTCCCTAACCCTCTCGGCGAGGGTCAACACATGCTTGCGCCCTCGGGTGGTCGGCGCATCGGGGAAGATGCCTGCGTCGTCCACCACTAAGGTCACCGACTTTACCTCCACCAGGCACGTGCCGCCTCCGCCCGACAAAGCCATGTCCAGGCGGCTGTCTCCGTAGGTCGCCTCCAGCCTGATGCCGTCATAGCCAGCAAAGCAGTCCAGCCTGCCCTGGACCTGGGCTTCGTGTACCAGCTTGTTGGGCAGCCTGGCGTCGGCGGACGCCAGCGTGTGCCCCAAATCCACCAGGGAAAGGTCGAAGGCGGTCTTGCGATTCTCTCCCGCTGCCGGAGCCAGCAAGACTCGTCTGCCCTCCACCAGAAGCTCCCTCATGCGCCCGGAGTTGGCGACGTGCACCAGGGTCTCCCGCCCGCTTATGTAAACAAGGGCCGCAAAGCGGTTCAACCGGCGTATGAACCGGGCTTCGACCAGCCTACCGAGTGCGACCATTGGAGGCTCCTTGGCACAGGTACGGATATTCCCAGGAATGAGTGGGCCTCCGCCCATCCTACCAACCGTCCCAAAGGCCCGGCAACCGGACACAATTCGATAGCCTAAGGCCAGCGGGGCAGATATAATTGCCAGAAATCACGGAGGTGGCATTTGGCGTCATTCATGGAAAAGCTGGAGTCCGCAAGCCTGTCCAATCGGAGCCTTCTTTGCGTTGGGCTGGACCCGGACCCCCGGCAAATGCCCGTCTCCGACCTGTTCGAGTTCAACCGCGCCATCATCGACGCCACCATGGACCTGGTCTGCGCCTACAAGCCCAACGTGTCCTTCTACGAAGCCCAGGGCTTCCCCGGGCTGGAAGCCCTCAAGCAAACAATTGAGTACATCCACAGCGCCTCTGACGGCGTCCCCGTCATCGGAGACGCCAAGCGGGGGGACCTGGGGCCATCCGCCGAGAGCTACGCCAAAGCTATGTTCGAGGTGTGGGAGTTCGATGCCATTACCGCCACCGCCTGGGGTGGGCGGGAGTCCCTCCAACCTTTCTTCGACTGCAAGGACAAGGGAGTGTTCGTGTGGTGTCGCAGCTCCAACAGCTCGGCGGGCGACATCCAGGACCTGCCCGTGGCCTCCAATGGAACACAGCGTCCTGTCTTTGAACTTCTGGCTGATATGGCCCAGGGATGGAACGGCAACGGCAACGTAGGCCTGGTGGTGGGAGCTACCTACCCCGAAGATCTAAACAAGTTGAGAGCCATGTGCCCCGATATGCCCTTCCTGATTCCGGGCGTGGGTGCTCAGGGTGGAGCACTGGAAGAGTCGGTGCGCTGCGGCGTCAACGCAGCCGGGCGCATGGCCATCGTCAGCTCCTCCAGGGGCATCCTGTACGCATCGGCAGGCGCGGACTATCCCGAGGCAGCCCGCCAGGCCGCCCTGGATGTGCGGGACCAGATGAACGCCGTGCTGGAGCAGGAAGGCAAGGGATGGTCCTAGAGCTGCGCATCGGCGACGTCCTGCGTCTGAAGAAGACCCACCCCTGCGGAAGCAGCATGTGGCAGGTGGTGCGCCTGGGGGCCGACATAGGCATCCGCTGCCAGGGCTGCGCCCGCCAGGTGATGCTGCAGCGCTCCTATCTGGAGCGGCGGGTGAGAGAGGTCCTGCCCCGCTGATGCGAACCCCCGACGCAGCATGTTGAGATCCTACCGGCTGCCCGCCTTCACGCGCACCCATCGGGGAGTGGTGGTGCTGTGCACCGCCATATTCTTCAGTCTCTTATCCCAGGGCATCATCACGCCGGTGCTGCCCCTGTTCGCCGAGGACTTTAACGACAGCCCCTTTCTCGTGGGCCTCGCCGTGGGCATATTCGGTTTTGGCCGGGTTGCCATGGGCATACCCTCGGGCGTCCTGGCCCAACGCCATGGCCGGCGCATAGTCCTGGTTGGTGGGACCGGCTTGGCCACCCTGGGTTCCATACTGGTGCCCTTCTCCGGAAGCCTGAACGAGCTGATGATCTATCGCGGAATAGCGGGCCTCGGAGGCGGCGCCTACATGGTCGGTGCAGCCATCTACCTCCGGGATGTGTCCACTCCGGAGACCCGGGCAAGATACCAGAGCCTCCAGGAGATGAGCGTGGTGGTGGGGGTCATAGTAGGCCCCTTCATCGGTGGGTACCTGGCCGAGTGGCTGGGCATCAAGGCCCCCCTGTACGCTCAGGCCGCTGCCGTCGGCATAGGGGTGCTGATCGTGCAGTTGTGGCTGCCCGAAACCCAACCGGGGCGTGGGGCAACTGGACCGAAAGGCAGTCAGACCCCAGCTACGTCGGGTCCAACGCCCCCGAAAATGAGCACCCTGCAGGGTTTGAACATCCTGCTGCGTCATCCGGGCTTCGTCTCTGCATGCTTGTTCAACCTCGCAATCGTTGCAAACAGGCAGGGGGGACGATTCGCCATTATGCCCTTGCTGGGAAGCGCCAAGGGATTTGGCCCCGGGCAGCTGGGGGTGTTCCTTACGGTGACCCACATCCCCCAGCTCATGTTCCTTCCCCTCACCGCCTTCATCTCGGACCGGTTCGGAAGGGTGGCCACTGTGCTTCCAGCAGCGGCCTCCATCATCCTTGGCATAGCGTTATTCCTGTATGCCGACAACATCTACTTTCTTCTTCTTTCGGCGGTATTTCTGGGCATGGGCGAAGGACTGGCGGGTCCGCCCCCAACAGCCTATGTTGCCGATGCAGCGCCAGCCGGGGCCGAGGGCATCACCCTGGGCCTGTTCAGGACCATAGGAGGCGCCGGATTCCTGGGAGGAGCGCTTCTCTTCGGGGGCCTTTCCGACCTCTTCAGCATCCGATGGGCATTGTGGATCGACAGCATGATCGTGGCGGCCGCATCGGTGAACTTCGTGCTGGTCGCCAGCAGAAGTATCGGGAAGAGCAAGCCACTTTCCTGAGGGCCCTCTTGAGGCGGCCAGGTTTGACCTTCAACGATAGCCGTTGCTAGACTGCGAGAGGACAGATGGTGTCGGCGACAGCAGGAAACACGCCGAGGTGAGGCATTGACCGAGCAGAGTGACAAGGACGCCATGAGGGAAGCGGGCGCAGTGTGGGCGAGCAGCGCGGCAGGCGCACCGCAGGCCAGGGCTGAATTCAAGACTCCCTCCCAGATTCCCGTCGAGGCTGCCTACTCTCCCTTGGACCTGGAAGACTCAGGCTATCCTGGCGGCATCGGGTACCCCGGCGAGTTTCCATTCCTGCGGGGGGTCCACCCCACGGGGTACCGAGGCCGCCTCTGGACCATGCGCATGTTCGCGGGCTACGGGACGGCAGAGGAGACCAACCAGCGGTTCAAGTACCTCTTGGAGAACGGCCAGACCGGCCTGAGCGTCGCCTTCGACATGCCCACTCTCTACGGCTACGACACCGACGCCCCCCAGGCCGCCGGGGAGTTCGGCAAGTGCGGCGTCGCCGTCTCCTCCCTGGCGGACATGGAGGTGCTTTTCGACGAAATCCCCCTGCAGGGGATAACCACCTCCATGACTATAAACAGTCCCGCGGCCATCATCTGGGCCATGTACATCGCCGTGGCTCAGCAAAGAGGCTTGGCCATCGACACCATGGGCGGCACCCTGCAAAACGACATCCTGAAGGAGTACATCGCCCAGAACGAGTACATCTTCCCCCCGGAGCCCTCCATGCGCCTGGTAGTCGACACCATCGAGTTTGCGTCGCGGCACATGCCTCGCTGGAATCCCATCAGCATCAGCGGCTACCACATCAGGGAAGCTGGCGCCACCGCCGTCCAGGAGCTGGCCTTCACCCTGGAGGACGGCCGGGAGTATGTCCGCTGGGGATTGGAACGCGGGCTGGACATAGACGACTTTGCTCCCCGCCTCAGCTTCTTCTTCAACGTCGACAATTACTTCTTTGAGGAGATAGCCAAGCTGCGGGCTGCCCGCAAGATCTGGGCCCAGGAGATGCGGGACACCTTCCACGCAAAGGACACCCGCTCATGGTGGATGCGCACCCATGCCCAGACGGCTGGCTGGACGCTGACCGCCCAGCAGCCGGAGAACAACGCCATCAGGGTGGGCATCCAGGCGCTGGCGGCGGTGCTGGGGGGCGCCCAGTCTCTGCACACCAACTCCATGGACGAAGCATGGGCCCTCCCCTCCCAGGAAGCCGTGCTCCTGGCCCTGCGCACCCAGCAGATCATTGCCCATGAGAGTGGCGTAGCCAACACCGTAGACCCCTTGGGGGGCAGCTACTACCTGGAGTCTCTCACCCAGCAGGTGGAATCGGAGGCGTACGACTACTTCCAGCGCATCGAGAAGCTGGGAGGGGTCCTGCCCTCCATCGAAATGGGCTACTTCCAGCAGGAGATCGCCGGCGCCGCCTACCGGTACCAGCAGGAGGTTGACCGGGGAGAGCGGGTGACCGTCGGGGTGAACAAATTCGTCACCGGCGAAGCCCCTGAGATACCCCTCCTGAGGATGGATGAGGAGGGGGAGGCCCTCCACCTGGAGCGTCTGAACGATGTGCGGCGAAGGAGGGACGGGAGGCTGGTGCGCTCCAAGCTGGAGGAGCTGGGCCAAGCGGCCCGGGGCAGCGAGAACCTCATGGTACCCTTGATCGAGGCGGTCAAGGCCTACGCCACCCTGGGTGAGATGATGGATGTGCTCCGGGAAGTGTTCGGCGAGTACCAGCCCACCTGGGGGTACTAGAAGGCGGGGCCGCACCGCTCTTTTCGTTGACACGCTTTCTGGGCCTCTGCTACACTGCCCGTGTGTTGACCTTCCCTCATTGATACCTCGGAACAACGCTGGTGCAGCCCCTGCACCCAGGGACGCTCATTGTCTCCACCCCTACGACCGCAAAGCATGTTGGCAGAGCACCACCAAATCTAAGGAGCAGCCATGAAGCTAACTTTGTCAATTCTCAAGGCAGATGTGGGTTCTGTTGGCGGCCATACCAAGCCAAATGACAAGATGATGGATGCCGTCCGCCAAGATACGGAAGCGGCCATAAAGTCGGGGCTGATAATCGATGGGTGGGTCTCCCACACCGGCGACGATATCGCAATCCTCATGTCTCACACCAAGGGTCCCGACAACACCGACATTCACCAGTTCGCCTGGAACGCCTTTATCAAGGCGACGGAGATCGCCTCCAGCCACGGCCTCTACGGAGCCGGACAGGACCTTCTGGTGGACGCTCCCTCGGGCAATATCCGAGGCGCAGGTCCCGCCGTCGCAGAGCTGGAGTTCGACCATGAGCCGGGCAAGGGCAACCCGGTAAGGCCCGCCGAGTCCTTCATGATGCTAGCCGCCGACAAGTGCGGTCCCGGGGCCTACAACCTGCCCATCTTCCTGGGCTTCGCCGACCCAATGTACTGCGGTGGGCTGATGCTGCCCAACATGATCCAGGGCTTCACCTTCCACATCATCGACATGGACAACACCGGCGGGGACAGCATAATCGAGCTGAACGCCCCGGAGGACTACTACCGGATTGCGGCCCTCTTGAGGGACAACGAGCGCTTCGGCATCGATCGCATCTACTCCCGCACCCAGGGGCAGCAGGCCGCCGCTATCTCCGCCCAGCGTCTGCACAGCATTGCCGGCACGTATACAGGCAAGGACGACCCTGTGGCGCTGGTGCGCAACCAGGGCATTTTCCCCGCGCCCGAGGAGCTGACCTCGCCCTTCGCCAAGGCCCACTACGTGGGCGGCGATGCCCGTGGCTCCCACGTGATGCCACTGATGCCCGTGCCCATAAACACTCCCGTTACCGGCATCTACTGTCTGCCCCTGGTGTCCTGCACCGGCTTCTCAGTTAGCCCCGACGGCCATTTCTCCGACTCCTTCGTGGATTTCTTCGACAACCCCGCATGGGATGTGGTGAGGACCAGGGCCCAGGAGAAGGGGATGGAGATGCGCAGCCAGGGCTGGTCGGGCGCCGCCATGCTGCCCTACACCGAGCTGGAGTACGGCGGCTTCAGGACAACGGTCACCGGCCTCGTGGACCGCTTCGTGTTCCGAAACGGCAAGGTCGAGGACATCCCGGCGGAGAAAGCCACCGCAGACTAAGGGAAGCCTGACGCCCTCTCACCATCCGATGCAGTGGTGCGTCGGCCATCCTGAGCAGCAGGGTGGTTATAGAAGATGTTGGCCATCTTCTGCACCATGGTCCCATTGTCCTTCCCTCGAACGCCAACCCGTTTCGCCAGTCGCGGCCTCCCCACGGTTCCCCGTTAACCCATCTCGTCATGCTACAATTGTATTGGCGA
Source organism: Dehalococcoidia bacterium (assembly GCA_965116325.1). Lineage (GTDB taxonomy): Bacteria > Chloroflexota > Dehalococcoidia > Lucifugimonadales > JAGWBF01 > JAGWBF01. The sequence goes on from OZ220675.1 coordinate 496,782, forward strand.
GAGCGGCGCATCCGTGTCATGGCATATCCTGTCGTCTGAACGACAAGCCTCGTCATCCGGGAGGAGTACGGTAAGAAAGCTGGTAGTGGCCACACGTAACCCAGGCAAGGTACGGGAGTTCGAGCGCCTGCTGCTGGACATCCCTTTTGAACTGATTTCCCTGGATGAGGCGGGAGTTCCCCCGGAGATGGAAGTGGAGGAGACAGGCAGCACCTTCCAGGACAACGCATGCATCAAGGCGAGGGCTTATGCGAAAGCCAGCGGCTTGTTGACCCTGGCAGAAGACTCGGGGTTGGAAGTGGATGCCCTGGGGGGTGAGCCTGGGGTCAGGTCTGCCAGGTACGGAGGCCCAGGCTACGATGATGCCGGCCGTGTCCAGCTGCTCCTGAGCAACATGAAAGATATTCCCTGGGAGGAACGGGCGGGAAGGTTCCGCAGCACCATCGCCATCTCCACCCCAGAGGGTGCAGTCAGCACCGTGGAGGGGTCGGTGGAAGGAATGGTCATTTTCGAACCCCGGGGAGACGGGGGATTCGGCTACGACCCTATCTTCTACGTCCCGTCCCTGGGAAAGACGACCTCCGAGATGAGCATGGAAGAGAAGAACACCATCAGCCACCGCGCAAGGGCATCCCAGAAAGCCTTGGCGCTGCTGAGAGACTGGCCTACGTAACACCCAAATGCAGACGGGACTACTACAGACAACACCTGACGCCTTCGGGAGGCCCCTGCGGGACTTGCGGGTCTCCGTAACCGACCGGTGCAACTTCCGCTGCCCCTACTGCATGCCCGCTGAGGTCTACGGCGAGCGGTACCAGTTCCTGCCCAAGAAAGAGATCCTATCCTTCGAGGAGATCACCAGGGTGAGCGGGCTGATGGTACAGCTAGGCGTTACCAAGATCAGGCTGACCGGTGGGGAACCGCTGGTGCGCTCGGGCGTCCCCAACCTGGTGTCCCTGCTGTCCACCATCTCCGACCTGCAGGACCTGACCCTGACCACTAACGGCTATCTGCTCTCGCAATATGCCCAGGACTTGAGGGATGCCGGCCTGCGACGGATTACCATCAGCCTGGACTCCCTGGACGAAGAGGTTTTCAAGACGATGAACGGCCGGGGATTCTCCCCCGATCGTGTGCTGGAAGCTGTCCAGGTAGCGCAAGATGTGGGCTTCGACCCAGTGAAGATCAACTGCGTGGTCCAGAAGGGCGTGAACGACCATACCGTCGTGGACCTAGCCCGGCGCTTCAAGGGGACCGGATGCATCGTCCGGTTCATCGAGTACATGGATGTGGGCAACCTGAACGGCTGGAAGATGGACGAGGTTGTGCCCGCCCAGGACATCTTCGAGATGATCAACCAGAGCATGCCCCTGGAGGCTGTGGAACCCAACTACGGAGGAGAGGTGGCCCTTCGCTACCGGTACCTGGACGGCGAGGGTGAGATCGGCATCATCGCTTCCGTGACTCGGCCCTTCTGCGGCGCATGCACGAGGCTTCGTCTCTCGACCGACGGCAAGCTGTTCACCTGCCTCTTCTCCGGTCAGGGCACCGACCTGCGCGGCCCGATGCGCTCGGGCGCCAGCGACGAGGACCTGCTGGAGATAGTGAGGAGCGTCTGGGCTGTGCGGGAGGACCGCTACTCCGAGCTTCGGGCGCTGGCCACCGCCAGCCCCGGCCGCAAAATCGAGATGTACCAGATCGGAGGCTAGAGGCCCAGCAATGCCGGACCCCCAGGACATGACAATCGGCGACCCTGCCCTGACCCATCTGGACGAGGAGGGCAAGGCTTCCATGGTCGATGTGGGCTGGAAGCCCGAGACCCGCCGAGAGGCCGTGGCCCGGGGGTTCGTATCCATGCAGCCTCGCACCCTCCAGCTCATCGTGGAAGGCTCCTTCGAAAAGGGAGATGTGCTGGCCACCGCCCGGCTGGCAGGAATCATGGGCGCTAAGTCCACCTCCCAGATCATTCCCCTGTGTCACCCTATCCCCATTGACCAGGTGGCAGTGGACCTGGAAGTCGACCGGGAAAGGATCGGCATCCGCGTAACAGCCACCGCCCGCACATCGGCCAAGACAGGTGTGGAGATGGAAGCGATGACGGCGGTCTCGGTGGCCGCCCTAACCATATACGACATGTGCAAGGCTGTGGACCGGGGCATCCGCCTGGAGGGCATACGCCTGGTAAAGAAGACCGGGGGCAAGAGCGGGGACATCATCCTGGAAGAGTAGGTCAGGGGTGTCTGGCCTTTAGCGGGAGCTCTTTGCTTGTCCCAAGGCATGGATCTGGCTCGCGCCGCAGCTTGGGCACTTGAACCGGTTGTTGAAGTAGATCCAGGCGGGGAAAACCAGGAACAGAGACAGCAGCACCATCTTCTTGATGGACAGGTCCTGCAGGGGCTTGAACTTAATGTTGCACGCTTCGCAGTTAACCTGCAGGTTGCGGTCCAGCCTGTTTCCACCCTTCCTTACCCTACCGCTGCGATGCCGTCTTCTTTCTCGCCGGGCCATAGCCACCCCCCTGTCATTCGGTTTGGGCTAAAGTCCCCGCCCCTTTTCATACGCTGTGATCCGGTCCTCATGCTGGAGGGTCAAGCCGATGTCATCCAGGCCGTTCAGCAGAGCATGCTTGCGGAAGGCATCGATCTCGAACCCGAAAGACACCTCTTCGTCGGCATCCCATACCCGTTGGGCTTCCAGGTCTATATTCAGCTGGTATCCCGGACTGGCCAGGGCCTTGTCCAGGATCCGGCGTACCGCATCCTCAGGCAGAATCACGGGAAGAAGTCCGTTCTGGAAGCAGTTGTTGTAGAAGATGTCGGCGAAGCTGGGGGCGATGACGCAGCGGATGCCGTACCCATCCAAAGCCCATGGCGCATGCTCCCTGGACGACCCGCAGCCGAAGTTGCGCCCTGCAACAAGCACCCTGGCATCCCGGTAGCCGTCCTGGTTCAGGACAAAGTCCGGCTTTGGGCTCCCGTCCTCGTTGAAACGCCATCGGGCAAACAGGAACTCGCCGTAGCCAGTGCGTTCGATCCGCTTGAGGTACACCGCAGGTATGATCTGGTCGGTATCGACGCTAACCCGGTCCAGGGGTGCAACGTTGCCCGTCAGCTTCACAAAAGGTTCCATCTCTTCCTCTTTTAGCTAGTCGGCGTCAGCAAGGCCTGGGTCCGCCAGGCTACCAGTCGCGAATGTCCACGAAATGCCCTGCTATGGCGGCGGCAGCGGCCATGGCAGGGCTGACCAGGTGGGTGCGCCCGCCCTTGCCTTGGCGCCCCTCGAAGTTGCGATTGGAGGTGGAGGCGCAACGCTGGCCCGGGTCCAGCACATCGGGATTCATCCCCAAGCACATGGAGCATCCCGCCTCCCGCCAGTCGAAGCCCGCATCCTTGAAGACCGCGTCCAGTCCCTCGGCCTCGGCCTGGCGCTTGATGGCGTTGGAGCCGGGCACCACCATGGCATAGACCTTGTCGTTGACCTGCCTGCCCTTGACGACCTCGGCGGCAGACCGCAGGTCTTCCAAACGGCCGTTTGTGCACGACCCAAGAAAGACACGATCGATGGCGATGTCTTCGATGCGCATGTTGGGCTCCAGCCCAAGGTAGGCCAGCGCCCGCTCGGCAGACTCTCGTTCGGCCGCCTCGGCAAAGGACGCAGGGTCGGGCACCCGGCTCGTGACGGGCGCCACCATTCCTGGGTTGGTCCCCCACGTTACATAGGGCTCCAGTTCCTTGGCATCGATCTCCACGACCTTGTCGTAGGTCGCACCGGGGTCTGAGGGGAGCTGGCGCCACATCTCCACAGCTTCGTCGAAGGCGGTGCCCTGGGGGACCTGGGCCCTCCCCTTCATATAGTCGAAGGTAACGGGATCAGGGGCTACCATGCCCGCCCGGGCCCCGGCTTCGATGCTCATGTTGCAGACCGTCATACGGCCTTCCATGGACAGGGACCGCACTGCCTCTCCGGTATATTCGATAGCGTGGCCCACGCCGCCGTTGATGCCGATGCGCCCGATGATGCCCAGGATCATATCCTTGGCCGTAACACCCAGGGGGAGCTGGCCTTCCACCCTCACTTCCATGTTCTTCGGCTTGGCCTGGCGCAGGGTCTGGGTTGCCAGCACATGCTCCACCTCGGAGGTCCCTATCCCGAAGGCCAGGGCCCCGTAGGCGCCGTGGGTTGCGGTGTGGCTGTCGCCGCAGACGATGGTCTTGCCCGGCTGGGTGTAGCCCTGCTCCGGGCCGATTATGTGGACTATGCCCTGCAGGGGGCTGAACCTGTCGTACAGGGTTATACCGAACTCTTCGCAGTTGGCCGACAGGGCCTCGAGCTGCCTCTTGGATATCTCGTCGGTAACGGGCAGGGACAGGTCCCATGTCGGCGTGTTGTGGTCGGCGGTTGCTATGGTCAGGTTGGGTTGGCGTACCTTGCGCCCGGCAAGGCGCAGGCCTTCGAAGGCTTGGGGAGATGTCACCTCGTGCACCAGGTGGAGGTCTATGTACAGGAGGGCAGGCTGCCCTTCTTCCTGGTGAACGACATGGGCATCCCATATCTTGTCCAACATGGTCTTCGCCATGGACGACCCTCCTTGGGCGCGATAGTACCCGTGATGACGCCGGCACACCTAGGGCCGGGGCATCCCGGCTGTTATTCGCTTTAGTCGGGTGTGGTCAGGGGCGCCGCCGTCGCTCCCAGGCCCTCCTGGGCGATCATGCGGTTTACAGCGCTCAGGTAGGCCTTGGCGCTGGCGACGATTATGTCCGTCGATGCTCCCCTGCCCACGTACATCTCGCCGTTCTGCTGAACACGCACCACCACTTCGCCAATGGAGTCCTTGCCCTCGGTGACCGCCTGTACATTGAAGTCGGCCAGCCTGGCTTGTACCCCGGTTGCCCTTTCGATAGCCCTGCAGACTGCATCCACCGGCCCGTTGCCCGTGGCTGCGTCGCTGTAGGTCTTTTCGCCCGGCCCGGTTACCCGCACCGTGGCTGTGGCGATGTCATGGTCGCCTCCGGAGAACTGGACCTGGTCCAGCAGGTAGGTGGAGGGCTCAATGGCTACGCGCTTCTCCTCGGCCATCAGGGACTCCAGGTCCCGGTCGGTGACTTCGCTCTTGCGGTCGGCGAGCAGCTTGAAGGCTTCGAACACGCGATCCAAGTCCTCGCGGGAGAGATGATAACCCAGGGCCTCCAGGCGTGATCGCAGCCCGGCCCGTCCGCTGAGCTTGCCCAGCACCAGGGCATTACCCGGCCAACCGACCGTCACAGGGTCCATCACCTCGAAGGTCGTGCGCTCCTTCAGCACACCGTCCTGGTGGATGCCCGAGGCGTGGCGGAAGGCGTTCTCGCCGATTACCGACTTGTTGGGCTGGATGGGCATGCCGGTAATGCGGCTTACCATACGGCTGGTGGGATATATCTGGGTGGTGTCGATGTTGGTGCCGACGTTGAGGATGTCCCGGCGGGTGTGCAACGCCATGATGATCTCTTCCAGGGCCGCGTTCCCCGCCCGCTCGCCGATGCCATTGATGCAGCCCTCGACCTGGCGCGCGCCCGCCTGGATGGCGGCCACGCTGTTGGAGACGGCGAAGCCCAGATCATTGTGGCAGTGGACGCTGAGCACCGCCTTGTGCATGTTGGGCACGTTTTCCTGGATGTTCCTCAGGAGCTGGGTGAAGTGGGAAGGTATGGCATAGCCAACGGTGTCGGCTATATTGACGGTCGTGGCGCCCGCATCGATCACCGCCTCGAGAAGGTGATACAGGTACTCGGGCGTGGTGCGGGTGGCATCCATGGGCGAGAACTCGACGTCGTCGCAGTACTTCTTTGCCCTTGCCACCATCTCCACCGCCATCTCCATGACCTCTTCCCGGTTCTTTCGGAGCTGGTGGAGTATCTGGATGTCGGAGCTGGAGAGGAAAACGTGAATCCTCGGGGACTCGGCCCCCTGCAGCGCCTCCCAAGCCTTGTCCACATCATCGGGATGAGCCCGGGCTAGGGAAGCGATTACCGGACCCTTCACCTCTCGGGCGATGGTCTTGACTGCGTCAAAATCTCCCGGCGAGCTTGCAGCGAAGCCCGCTTCTATAACGTCCACGCGGAGTCGGGCAAGCTGCTGGGCTATGGCCAGCTTCTCTTCGCCGGTCATGCCTATGCCAGCCGACTGCTCACCATCCCGGAGGGTGGTATCGAATATTCTTACGACATCTTCCGCCATGGTATTGTTCTCCCTTCTGACTCTTCAGTTAGGCCCGGAGGCCATTTCCCAATATCTGTCGGGCTTTGGTCTCAGAAGGGATCACAGGATAACGCAGTCCGCTGCCCCATGGCCTTCCCGGCGCTGTGGGGTTTGGCGGACTACGTTATTCATGTCCTCCGTCATGGCATTTATCCCGAACATGCTATCCCCCGTGCTTATTCGACAGGATTCATCCAGGGCATCATGCGCCGGAGTTCCCTGCCGACCTCCTCGATCTGATGCTCGGTCCCGTCCTCCCGCAGTTGGAGGAAACGCTTCCGGCCTTCGTCATTCTCCGCCATCCACTCCCGGGCGAAGCTTCCATCCTGGATGTCCTTCAGTATTCTGCGCATGTTGTCCCGGACATGGTCGTCGATGACCCCGGGACCCCGGGTGTAGTCACCGTACTCGGCGGTGTCACTAACCGAGTAGCGCATGTACTTGAACCCGCCCTGGAAAATCAGGTCCACGATCAGCTTCATCTCGTGAAGACACTCGAAGTAGGCCATCTCAGGCTCATAGCCCGCCTCTACCAGGGTCTCGAAGGCTGTCTTAATCAGGGCGGTGATGCCACCACAGAGCACGCTCTGCTCGCCGAACAGGTCCGTCTCCGTTTCGTCCTTGAATGTGGTCTCCAGAACGCCCGCGCCCGTGCAGCCGATCCCCTTGGCATAAGCCAGGGTTATCTCCTTTGCATCACCGGTGGCATCCTGCTCGATGGCCAATAGTGCTGGAACGCCTATGCCGTCCACGAACATTTCCCGCATCCGGTGTCCCGGCGCCTTGGGGGCCACCATGGTCACGTTTACGTTGTTGGGAGGAACGATCTGTTTGTAGTGGATGTTGAACCCGTGTCCAAACATCAGGGTGCTTTGGGGGGCCAGGTGAGGCTCGATGGACTCCCTGTACACCCGGCCCTGAATGTGGTCGGGGATGAGCATCATCACCACCTGGCTGTCCTTGGTGACCTGCTCCACATCATCGACTTCCAGCCCGGCATCCTGGGCCTTGGCCCTGCTGGCGCTGGTAGATGGCAGACCCACCTTCACCCTTTGTCCGTTGTCCTTCAGGCTCAGGGCATGGGCATGCCCCTGGCTGCCATAGCCGATGATTCCGATGGTCTTGTCCTGGAGCAGTTCCAGGTTGGCGTCCTTGTCGTAATAGACGTTAGGCATACTAGTAGCACCTCATCCGAATGGCACCTGGCTCTGCTCATGTTCGGCGCCGTTTCTCATTGGTGTGGGCGTTTCGCCCCTGGGCCGTTCGGCCCTGGCTTCCCCAGCGCTGCGGGCCATGGCAATGCGCCCGGTGCGCATCACTTCTCGAATTCCAAAGGGACGCAGCAGATTGTACATTGCATCGATCTTGTCTTCCCCGCTGGTAATCTCAATGATGAGAGATTGGGGGCTGACATCGACGATGTTGGCTCGGAAGATGTTCACGAGCTGGATGATCTCGCTGCGATTTGCGGGAGTGGCCCGGACCTTGATCAACGCCACTTCCCGGGCGACGATCTCATCCTCCACCAGCTCCGACACCTTTACGACCTCGATGAGCTTGTTAAGCTGCTTGGTGACCTGTTCCATGGTGGCAATGTCGCCTTCGACCACAAAGGTCATGCGGGACAGGTTAGGCTGCTCGCTCCGTCCAACGGCCAAGCTGGCGATGTTGAAGCCCCGGCGCCGGAATAGGCTGGACACTCGGTTCAGGACGCCGGGCTGGTCCTGCACCAGCGCAACTATGGTGTGGCGTTCGGTTGCATCGCTCATGTGGCGGTCCCTTCGTTGCTGGCTTGGAAGGCGGGCTGCTGGTCCGGCTCTTCCAGCATCTCGGCCAAGCTCTCCCCCGCCGGTATCATGGGGAACACGTTCTCTTCAGGCTCCACGAGGAAGTCCACCACGACCGGCCCCGGCTCCATCATCGCCTGCCGTATCGACGACTCCACCTGGGACTTGTCGGTGACCCGGATTCCGGGGATGCCGTAGGCCTCGGCCAGCTTCACAAAGTCCGGGTTGGCGGAGTAGCTGGTTGCTGTATATACCTTGTCGTAGAAAAAGTCCTGCCACTGGCGCACCATGCCCAGGTAGCCGTTGTTCATGATGGCGAATTTGACGGCGATGTTGTTCTCGACGCAGGTTGCCAGGTCGCACAGGGTCATCTGGAACCCGCCGTCCCCGGCGATGGACCAGACCACCTTGTCCGGCGCGCCCACCTTTGCGCCCATGGCCGCCGGCACCTCGAACCCCATGGCGCCCAAGCCTCCCGAGGTGATCAGGCTGTTGGGGTTCTTGAACCTGCAGTGCTGGGCCGCCCACATCTGGTGCTGGCCCACACCCGTGACAACCAGCGCGTTTCCGTCGGTAACGTCGGACAGGGTGCGCAAGATGTACTGGGGGAGCAGGTGGTCCGTCTCCCGTATCCGGTGGGAGGGATGCTCCGCTCGCATATCTTCGACCTGCTGGACCCACTCGGGGTGCACCGTGGCTTGAACATGGGGAAGCAGCGCCTGCAGGACACGCTTAAGGTCGCCGACGATGGGCACCGTCGCCTTGACGTTCTTGCTGATCTCCGACGGATCGACGTCGATATGGACAACCTTGGCGTTGGGGGCGAAGTCGGACAACCGGCCGGTCACCCTGTCGTCGAAGCGCATGCCAAGGGAGATGAGCAGGTCAGCCTCGTTAATGGCCATGCTGGCGTAGGCCATCCCGTGCATCCCGGGCATTCCGACGTTCAGGAAGTGCTCCGACGGGAAGGAACTTATGCCCAGAAGGGTCGTGACCACCGGTATCTGGGCCCTCTCCGCCAGCTCAAGCACCTCCTCGTAGGCCCGGGAGATGATGATGCCGTGCCCCGCCAGGATCAGCGGACGTTGGGCCTCGGCGATGAGTTGGGCAGCCTTCTGTATCTGGGAAGGATGCCCGTCCATGGTCGGCTTGTACCCCGGCAGGTCCACATCGTCGGGGTAAGAGAATTCGGCCTGCTCGTTGAGCAGGACATCCTTGGGGATGTCGATAAGCACGGGGCCGGGCCGGCCTGTGCTGGCGATGTAGAATGCATTCTTGATTGCCTGGGGTATCTCCGCAGCCGACATGACCAGGTAGTTGTGCTTGGTGACCGGCAGGGTGATGCCCGTCATGTCCGTTTCCTGGAAGGCATCCTTGCCGATGGCTGCCCTTGGGACCTGGCCCGTAATGGCCACGATTGGGATGGAGTCCATCTGTGCGGACGCGATGCCCGTAACCAGGTTGGTTGCCCCGGGACCCGATGTGGCCATGCACACGCCCACCTTGCCCGTCACCCTGGCATAGCCGTCGGCTGCCATGGCAGCCGCCTGTTCATGGCGTACCAGTATGTGGCGCAACTGGGGGTATTCGGGCATCGCCCCGTACAAAGGCAGGATCGCCCCGCCGGGTATGCCGAAAGCTACGTCTACGTTCTCCCGGAGAAGACTCTCGCAGACTATCTGGGCACCTGTCAGCTTCATTATGTAACCTCGCTGCGCCTTATAAAAAACGACCCGTCCTGAAGGGACGGGTCGTTTCCCGCGGTACCACCCTTATTCTCGGTGATCATGATCACCAGAGCACCTCTGCGACATTAACGGCGTCGACCGCCCTTCCCTACTTTGAAACCGGAAAGCCGGTGTGTTCAGGAGGGCCGCTCGGGGGCGAGTTGAGGATTTCGCAGTCACCGGCCTTCCACCTGTGGCCGGCTCTCTGGGGGCGCTCTATCCCTACTACTCCCCTTCAGGCGCGGAACTATTGACTTGCTTGTACAATTCTAAGCATCCAACAAAGATTTGTAAAGGGTTCCAAGTAGTGATTCAGAACTTCTGGTCGCCCGCCTCAGGGCAGGCGACCGCCACCAATCGATAGATGTACTGGATTTCGGCAGCCCTGGGCAGCTCCGTGATTTTCGGGGCCATGAACATTGCGGACCGGATTCTGCTCAGCCGACACTTTCCCATAGTATCCGTCTTCTTCATCTGGGAAGGCATTTTCCTCGCCACCTCGGGGACGACTGTGCTGCTCATCGCCGGCATCCCCGACTCGGGCGAGGGCATCCTGCTGGCCTACTCGTCGGGCCTCATCTGGGGAATGGGCCTGATGTGCGTGTTCCTGGGGTTCCGCATGGAGGAGGCCTCCCGGGTCGTAGCCATCTACCAGACCTTCCCTGTGTTCGTGGCCATCCTGGCCCTCATATTCCTGGACGAGGTGCTGAACGCCGGACAGTGGGTTGGCATCCTGGCCGTGGTGGTGGGAGCCGTCGCCATCTCCTTCCGGGGTTCTCTGAAGTCGGGCTTGATAAGGTTCAATCGCTCCCTGCCCGTGCTGATCGCCTCCAGCCTTCTAATAGCGGTGGGGTTGCTGATCAGCAAGCCTGCCCTGGACCTGATGCCCGTTTATGACGTCTTCATGTTCCGCGCTTTGGGAATGGCATCCATCTTCCTGCTGTTCTTCCGCCCCAGGCACCTGTCAGGCCTCCGCGACTCTCTCAGAAAGAAGAGGGTCATGGGAATGTTCGTGATGGCTGAGTTGGTGGGCAGCAACCTGGCCCTATCCATGGTGCTGATAGCCACCGACCTGGGCCCCGTGTCCCTGGTGTCATCCCTGCTGGCCACCAGGCCCCTGTTCGTGTTCGCCTACAGCACCATCCTGAGCACACCCCAGCTCCATGTGCTGGACGAACCGATCAGGAAAGAGGTGCTCCTGCAGAAGTCCATCTCCGTGGCCGTCATCATCGCCGGCGTCTGCATGGTCAGCCTGTGGTAGGGGGCTTCCTTGACCCTTTCCCGACAAGGTCAATGGGCCATCAGACCCCCTCACCAGAAACTAGCCCCACATATCGTCATTGCGGCGGAGGCCGCAATCCAGGAAAGTCCAATATATGGACTAGGCTCCCCAATGCATTACCCACTGCAACAATAGAGCCACTCTGAAAACCGCAGAGTTCCGCCTTGGATTGCGGCCTTCGCCGCAATGACGGAGGGCCCTTCGTCACACCCTACCATCCGTTCGCCCTTCGATTTCCCCCTTCGAGAGCCTCAGGACAGGCTCAGGGCGAACCGACAGCCCGGACGGGACACGTAGACTCCCGCTTTCGCGGGAGTGACGGGAATGGGAGTCGGGATTTGGCGCGCTGGTCCCGGCCTGGATTTTCTGGATTGCGGCCTTCGCCGCAATGACGGGGCAGCGCTCCCCGGTAGCCTCCCTCCACTTGAAGAGGCTTCAGGCGCTATGTCTCACAGCTTGGGCAGCGTGTAACGGTCCTGTCTGGTAAACTCTGGCTGACAGACTGAGCACAGAATGGTCTCGAAAGCAGGTGCAATCATGACCTATGAGACGGGGGCGCTGATGTCCGGGCGGGTGGATGCCGACGGCATCGAAGATGCCATGGAGATGTGCTACAGCAGGGGCTGGACCGACGGCCTACCCGTGGTGCCTCCCACCGAAGAGAAGGTCATGCGCTTCCTGGAAATGGCTGACCGGCGCGCCTCGGACGTCATCGGCGTCGAGCCCGTGCGCGGGCGGGTCATCACCGCCGAGAAGGTGGCCATCAACGCCGTCATGGCGGGCTGCCTGCCCGAGTACATGCCCGTGGTCATGGCTGCAGTGGAGTGCATGGTGCAGCCCCAGTACAACCTCCACGGCAGCTCGGCCAGCACCGGAGGCTCCGCGCCCCTGATCGTCGTCAACGGCCCGGTGCGCCACCGCCTTGGCTTCGCCAGCAGCCACAACATCTTCGGACCTGGCCCCGACCGCCGGGCCAACGCCACCGTGGGCCGGGCTGTCCGCCTCCTGCTCATCAACGTGCTGGAAAATCATCCAGGCGTGCTGGACCGCTCTACCCTGGGACACCCGGGCAAGTACACCTACTGCATCGCCGAGGATGAGGAGAACAGCCCCTGGGAGCCCCTGCATGTGGAGCGGGCGTTCTCCCCCGAGGCCAGCACCGTGACCCTGTTCACATCCCTGGGACCAACCCAGCTTGAGTCCCGGCCCGCCGGCACCGCCGAGGCGATGTTGACGGGGGCCATCGACAGCATGATGGGCTTCGGGCACGGGCATGGGGAGCTGCTGCTCATGGTGTCACAGGAGCACGGAGGCTTCTTCAGGGCGGCCGGCTGGGACAAGGCCCAGGTGCGGGAGTTCGTCCACCAGCGGGCACGGCGCACAGCCTCGGACTGGGCATCCGTCTATAAGGGGGAGGTACCCCCGGCAGGCTCGGAGAACGAGATGGTCCCCGTCCTGCTGCGCCCAGAGTCCCTGGTGCTCCTGGCAGGAGGTGAGCCCGGCGGGCCCTGGTCTTGCCTGGTGCCCCGGTGGTCCAAGGGGGTCGGCTCCCTTTCGGTGAGCCGCGAAATCGATATGCGGAACCTGTAGAAGACGGCGCATTCCGAGAGTGCCCCCGGTGGTATAATGACGCCAACCTGAAGGGAGAGTGGCAGCATGGTCATCGAAGCGACGAAAGTAACGTTCCTGGACCCAACGGTGGAAGCCATGCCCGACCGCACCAACATGGCGCCCCGGCCCGCCAACCTGGACGGGGCCATGGTCGGCTTACTCGCCAACGGCAAGCGCAACGCCGACAAGCTGCTGGAAGCGGTCTACACACTGCTGGATGAGCGCTACGAGCTGAAGGGCGCCGTCCGGGTGAACAAGGGAGATGCCTCGCGGCCCGCGCCTGATCCGGTGGTGGAGGAGCTACTGCGGAAGTGCGACCTGGTGATCACCGCGACAGGTGATTGAGGGTCCTGCAGCTCGTGCAGTGTGCACGATGCAATAAGCGTTGAGAAGGCAGGCAAGCCGGCAGCAGCCATATGCACCGAGCCCTTCGTACCCACGGGGCGGTCAATAGCCAAGATACGGGGCATCGACGGCTATCCCTTCGCCGTGGTGACCCATCCGGTGGGAAGCGTGGAGGATGCTGTTGTGATGGAGCGGGCGCATCAAGCCCTACCCAGGGTGCTGGAGATACTGCTGGCTAAGTAGGCCCCTCACCCCAACCTCTCTCACATCCCGGCACCGTCACTCCCGCGAAAGCGGGAGTCTACGCCCCCACAGCACAATTGCGGTTGTCCGTTCCCCTTCGATTTCCCTCAGGACGAACGGACAATCCGCCCAGAGCATGTTCCCGCACCACACGGCGAAGTCAGAGCCTAGACGTCCAGCTCCTTGACGCTGCGGGCATGGGTGTTGATGAACTCCTTGCGGGGCGCTACCTCATCACCCATCAGGTCGGTAAAGGTGTCGTCAGCCTCCATGGCATCATCTATAGACACCTGGAGCATGGTGCGGGTGTCGGGATTCATGGTGGTCTCCCAGAGCTGGTCCGGGTTCATCTCACCCAAGCCCTTGTACCTCTGAACCATGACGCTGCGCTTGCCGTTCATTGAGGCGACAAGCTTCTCCTTGTGGGCATCGCTGAAGGCGTAGTTGGCGTTTTTGCCGGACTGGACACGATAGAGGGGCGGCTGGGCAATGAAGAGGTGTCCGCTCTTGATTAGCTCCTCCATCCGGCGGAAGAAGAAGGTGAGGAGCAGGGTGCGGATGTGGGAGCCGTCCACATCGGCGTCGGTCATGATGATGACCTTGTGGTACCGCAGCTTCTCCAGGTTGAACTCTTCGCCCTCGCCGGCCCCCAGGGCGGCGATGAGGGCACGAATCTCTTCGTGGCCCAGGATCTTGTCCGGCTGACGCAGCACCCGCTCCACGTTGAGTATCTTGCCTTTGAGGGGAAGAATGGCCTGGAAGCGCCGGTCCCGGCCCATCTTGGCTGAGCCGCCGGCGGACTCGCCCTCCACCACGTATATTTCGGAAAGCTCGGGGTTGCGCTCGGAGCAGTCGGCCAGCTTGCCGGGCAGAGAGGAGCCGTCCAGCGCGTTCTTGCGTATGACCAGCTCCCGGGCCTTCTTGGCCGCTTCCCGGGCCTTCTGGGCAGTGACGCAGTTCTCGATAATCCTCTTGCCTTCGGCAAGGTGCTCTTCCAGGTACTGGGACAAAGACTCGCCTACCAGGGTCTCCACGATGCTCTTGACCTCGGCATTCCCCAGCTTGGTCTTGGTCTGACCCTCGAACTGGGGGTCGGTCAGCTTGAGGCTTATGACCGCGGTGAGTCCTTCCCGGACATCCTCTCCCGACAGGTTCGCCTGGTCGTCCTTCAGCAGCTTCTGCTTGCGCCCGTAGTCGTTGATTACGCGCGTGACCGCTGCGCGGAAGCCGGTGAGGTGGGTGCCCCCCTCCTCGGTGGGGATGCAATTGGCGAAGGACAGGACGTGCTCGTTGTAGCCGTCGTTGTACTGGATAGAAGCTTCGACTATGGTGTCATCCACAGACTTCTGCATGTAGAAGGGCTTGTCCTGTAGCACTTTGCGATGGCTGTTGATGCTTCGCACCAGGCTGGCGAGACCACCATCGAAGTAGTAGCTGCGCTCTATGTCTCCGTCTCGCTCATCCTCGTGCCAGTAGCTGGTGAAATGCACCTCAAGGCCCTTGTTCAGGTAAGCGATCTGCTTAAAGTGGGCAGTCAGCACATCGAAGTCGTATTCAACGTCTGTGAATATCTCCTCGTCGGGCAGGAATCGGATGGATGTGCCCGAGGATGCGGCGCCGTCTGTGGCTTGGCGCTCCTTGCTCATGGTCCCGGTAGATATGCCGCGACTGTACTCCTGGGTGGCCACCACTCCGTCCCGGCGTACCTCCACCTCCATGTGGGCGGACAGAGCGTTGACAACCGAGGCGCCCACGCCATGAAGACCGCCGGACACCTTATAGGCCCCGCCTCCGAACTTGGCCCCTGCGTGGAGGGTGGTCATGACCGTTTCCAGGGCCGTGAGCCCGGTGGTGGGATGGATGTCTATGGGTATGCCGCGTCCATCGTCGAAGACGTGGACGATGCCATCTTTCTGGATCGTTATGTCAACGCCGGAACAGTGCCCGGCCATCGCTTCATCAACGCTGTTGTCCACGATCTCGTAGATCAGGTGATGAAGGCCCCTCTGGTCGGTGCTTCCGATGTACATCCCGGGTCTTCGACGTACGGCCTCCAAGCCCTGAAGAACCTGGATGTCCTTGGCAGTGTACTTTACCGTCATCTTCCCCCACTTCCCTACATCGTCTCTTTTCCGCCGTTGGACCCTTCCCGGTTAATTCGAAGGAAACGAACTATACGGGCAGGTTGGCGGACCACTTGTTGGCGCATGTTCCATTGCATGCTGAGATACACATAAATTATACCATCTTGGTACAGGTCATGTCGTACCTAATCAGCTTGGATTTTCTGTGGTTTTCGAGGACAAATCAGCGGTTCCAGGGGAGATGCTGAACCTGAGTGTATAATCATGCCCTGAACCCACCTGGAAACCCCTCTCATTCAGGAAGAATCGACCGTTCTTGAATCCGCGCTCTTGGATACCCGGGTCAGGCACAAAGAACATCTACTACGGCTGGAAGGTTGCGGCTGCATCCTGCTTCATGATGTTCTTTGCCAGCGGCATCTTCTTCAGGGGATTCTCGGTCTTCTTCGTTCCCCTGAGGGACTCTCTGCACCTGTCCAATTTCCAGACCTCCCTCGTTTTCTCCATATCCCGGGCTGAAGGAGGTCTGGAAGGCCCGGCAGCCGGCTACCTTATCGACAAGTTCGGGAACCGCCTCCTGGCAGTCGTGGGCATCATCATTGCCGGCATTGGATACCTGCTCTTTGCCAGGGTGGACGACTTCATCACCTTTGCCTTGGTGTACCTTGGCATGATCTCCCTGGGGGCCAGCGTCTCCTTTCAGCACGCCATATTCGCCGGCTTGAACATGTGGTTCATCCGCAACCGGGCATTGGCCCTGTCGCTGCTGGCTTCATCGGCCGCCTTCGGGGGAGTTGTACTTATCCCGCTGCTCACCATAATGATCGCTCGCGCGGGCTGGGAGTGGGCAGCCTTCATTTCAGGATTGGTGTTCCTCGTAGTGGTGCTTCCTTTCTGCCTCGTCATCAAGACATCTCCCGAAAGCATGGGGCTGCTGCCCGACGGCGACTCTCCCACCCCAGGCCCTTCTCCCACAAGGGAGCGGGGGGCCTCCAGGGCCAGTCCCGCCGATTCCAGGGACTTTACTATCTCCGAGGCGCTGCATACCAGCAGCTACTGGCTGCTGCTCCTTGGCATGGTGCTGCGCCAGCTAGCAATTATGGGTATCCTGGTGAACCTGCAGCCCCTGCTTATCTGGAAGGGGGCCAGCCTCGAGACCGCCGGCTACCTGATCTCGCTGATGCTGGCCACCAATGTGGTCGCCAGGATCGCCATAGGTTGGGCTGCCGACCGGTGGCCCAAGCCCCCGATTATGACCCTCTGCTCGGCCGCCGGATCCCTGGCCTGTGTGTTGATCCTCATGGGGTCGTGGGATACATCGCCCTGGACGATCGTGCTGTACCTGATCTTTACGGGGGTCGGGGAGAGCGTTGGCATCATCGGCTGGGCGGCCCTGGGCGACTATTTCGGGCGGCGCAAGTTCGCGACTCTAAGGGGCATCATCACCTTTTCTCAAAGTGGTGTGCTTGTAGGTTCCCCCATGTTCGTGGGGTGGTGGGCTGACCACTCCGGAGGGAGCTACGACTTCCCCCTGCTGCTGTGCCTCATAGTCATGGGTACGGCGGCGGTCTCTTTTGCATTTATGAAGAAGCCCGTGAGGAGAAGCGATTCGGCCTAGTTGACACCAAGGCCCCGGGAAAGCTGCCTAGAGGCCGAACTTGCGGGCAGTCTGGCGGAAGCCCTCCAGGGAGCCTTCCAGCACCCGGTCCTCTACGCAGTAGGAGATACGGAAGAACCCAGGGGAACCGAAGGTGCGGCCCGGTACGGCAAGCACGTTCCAGGACTGGAGCTCCTCGGTGAAGGCGTCATCGTCGTCCACCGGGGAATTTGGGAACAGGTAGAAGGCTCCCTGGGGCTTGAAGCAGGTGTAGCCCATGCTCACCAGCTCTCCGTAGATGAAGTCCCGCTTGCGCTGGTAGTCAGCCACATCCACGCTGACCCCCTGCAGGTCCCGGACGGCGTGCTGCATCAGGGCGGGAGCGTTGACGAAGCCCAGGATGCGGTTGCAGAACGTTAGACCATCCACCAGGTCCCGACGGTCCGCATAGGCTGGGTTGACGGCGATGTGTCCGATCCTCTCACCGGGCAGGGCAAGGTCCTTGGCGTGGGAATGGACGGCCATGGATGGGCCATAGTGGGGGAACACATGGGGATAGCTCAGCCCATCGTACAGGAGCTGTCTGTATGGCTCGTCGCTGACCAGGAATATCTCGGTGCCGAAGGCGCTGCTCTTGCTCTCCAAAAGCGCACAGAGAGAGCCTATCCGCTCGGCCGAGTACACAGCTCCCGAAGGATTGTTGGGGGAGTTTATGAGCACCGCCCGGGTCCTGGGCGTTATCAGGGACTCGAGGACAGCCAGATCGGGCTGGAAGCTGTCGTCGGTGGGGGCCACTATGGCGACTCCGTCATGATTATCGACGTAGTACCGGTACTCGACGAAGTAGGGAGCGAAGAAGATGATCTCATCGCCGGGGTCGATGAGGGCTTTCAACACGACGTTCAGGGCAGCCGCAGCACCGCAGGTCATTACCACATCTTCCATGGCGAAGGGGAGGCCCGTCTCCGCCTTCAGCCCCTCGGCCACCGCCCTTCGGGTCTCTGGATAGCCCGCATTGGGCATGTAGCGGTGCATTCCTGGGCGAGGCTCCTGGGCCAAGCCTTGCAGCACTTGCCGAAACTCGGTGGGGGGCTCGGCCACGGGGTTACCCAGTGAAAGGTCGAACACCTTGTCATCGCCGTGCTGGGCCTTGAGGGCGATACCCGCTTCGAACATCTTGCGGATGGCGCTCCCCTCCTCCGCGAGCCCTCGGATCTTGGATGAAATTGCCATACGTCCCTCTGCTTTACGGGGATTCACCGCCGACAGTCATCAGGAGGTGATTTCGGGTTTCGACGGACACAGGGTGCACCAAGCTTCCCTGCTGGAAGAGGGCGGTCAACTCGCGTCCAAGGAAGTCCAGCACCGCCTTATCCAAGCTGCTTTCCGCCAGCTCGGCGAGCTGGGGCAGGTAGGGATAGCGGTCGATCTTCCTTGGGTCCAGCTTGTCGGACAGGAAGACCACCTTGCCTGCCGCATCTAATCCGGGATGGGCGGTGCTGTGCCAGTAGACTGCTTCGTGGATCGTGTCGTCGTCCAGCCCCTCCTCCTGTCGCAGCATCTCGGCGGCCACCGGGCCGTGGAGGAGAATGGGCACCTGCTCTTCCACCGCATGAACAGGCACCTTGAGCTTCTTTGCCAGCTTGAGCAGGTCTTCGCCCTTCATGGCCCGGGCGAGGTCATGGGCCAAAGCTCCCAGCTTGGTCGTCTCTTCATCGATGCCATGGTGCCTTGACAGATGCTCGGCCACAGACACCACGCGGGATATGTGTTGCTGCAGGCCCCTGGGCAGAAGGCTCACCTTCTGCTCCAGCAGGTCCTGTAGGCCGGCCGTCAATTCCGGTTGTTGCCCAGAGGAAGAAGCTGTTCGCCGCCAAGGAGGTGCACATGGGTGTGGTCAACCGTCTGGCCTGCGTCCGACCCTTGGTTGACCACCAGGCGGTAACCGCTGACTGTCACTTCCTCCCGCCGCGCCATCTCTTCCGCCACAAGGAATATGTGGCCCATCATCTGCTCCTGGCCAGGGCCGACGTAGGCCAGGGAGGCCATGTGGTGCAGGGGCAGGATAAGCAGGTGCACCGGGGCTTGGGGCTGAATATCCCTGATAACGAAGACGCGCTCGTCCCGGTAGAGGACCGCCCCCGGCGGCTCCTCCCTTGCTATCCTGCAGAAGATGCAGTCTCTAGATGCCATGCCTCCTCCTACGCTACCTCGACCACCATCTCCACTTCGATGCACGAGTTCCCGGCGGGGCAGGCAATCCCCACTGCCGAGCGGGCGTGCAGGCCCTTTTCCCCGTACAGCTCGACCAGGACATCGGATGCGCCGTTGGCTACGCTGGGGGCATCATAGAAGTCATCCGCTGTGTTCACCATGCACAGGAGCTTCACGATCTGAGTCACGTTGTCCAGGTCACCGATGCACTCCTTGACAGAGGCCAGCAGGTTAATGGCGGACTGGCGGGCGCCCTGGTAGCCCTCTTCCACGGTGACGTCCCGTCCCACCTTTCCTTCGATTCTCCGGCCATCCGGGAAAGTGGCGGTACTTCCCGAAACATAGACGATGTTTCCGGTGCGTTTCGCGTACACCCGGTTGGAGCGCACAGGTCGGTTGGTGGGCATTTCCATGCCAAGCTCTTCCATCTTCTTTTCGATTTGCATTTACAATTTCCTTTCCTTGGAGCTAGAGGCCCAATGCCTGGCCAACCAGCTCCTCATGGTATCCCGGACCTCCGTAAAGGGACTCCTGGGCCTTTGCCCTACGGGTGTACAGCTGCAGGTCGTGGTCCCAAGTGAAGCCGATGGCCCCGTGACACTGGTGGGCCAGGGAGCACACCCTTTGGTAGGAACGGCTGATCCAGGCCTTGGCCATGGAAACCTCCAGGTCCGAAGGCCCCTCCTCGGTGAGCTTCCAGGCAGCCTGGTGGGCAACGTAACGACAGCACTCGACCTCAGTAGCCATGTTGGCGCAGTGGTGCTGCACCGCCTGGAAGCTGCCCACGGGGCGTCCGAACTGCACCCGTTGCTTGGCGTACCCGACAGTCAGGTCCAGCACCGCCTCTGCGCCCCCCATCATCTCCAGGGACTTGGCTACCGTTGCTCTCTTCAAGGTGCGCTCCAGCAAGGGCCACCCCTTGCCTTCCTGACCCAAGAGCGCGGCCTCGGGCACGCTTACGCCCGTAAAGGTCACCTCGCATTGCTTGTCGCCCGCCAGGTTGCGCATGGGCCTGATCCCAATACCCGCTGCGCTGGACGGCACCAGGAAACAGCTTATGCCCTCGGCAGGGTCTGAGGCTTCCGACGTCCGAGCAGCAACCAGGAACAGGTCGGCGATCTGGCCGTCGGGTACGAACAGCTTGGTACCGTCTATTACGAACCCATCGCCGGACCTGCGGGCTTGGGCTTCCACGCCCCAGGGCTCATAGGTTGCGCCGGCTTCCACCAAGGCCAAGGTCAGGGTGATCTGGCCTTCGCATATGGACGGGATGTACTCGCGTTTCTGGTCCTCGGTACCCCCATCCAGAATGGTCAGGCCTCCCAGAACGACGGTGGAAAAGAAGGGACCGGGCAGCAGCGCCCTCCCCATTTCCTCCAGCAGAACAGCCAGGTCCATGAAGTCCCCGCCCGTGCCTCCATGCCCCTCGGGAAAGGCGACGCCGCACCATCCCAAGGCCGCCATCTGGCCCCATAGCTGCTCAGGATGGCCCCGCTCATCCTCTTCCATCTGGCGCACCAGGGCCGGGGGGCATTCACTCTCCAGGAACTCCCGGGCGCTGCTCTTCAGCATCTGCTGGGTTTCGGTAAGTCCTAGGTCCATGGATCTCTCCTCACCTGCTCAGCCGGCCTTTACCTTGCATCCTTGTCGTTTTGCCAAAGACCCAAGGGATTGCCCTCGGTGTCCACGCACTGGGCGTTGTAGCCAACGTAAGGGATGGCAGTCTTCCCTACGACAACCCTGCCCCCCAGCTCGCTCACCCTCGCCAGCGCTTCATCGATGGAGTCCACGGTGTAGTAATTGATATTGCCCTGGTGCGGGCCCGACCTTTGTATCAATCCCCCCAGAGCATCCCCTTCGGGGGCGCGGATCACCCAGTACTCCATGTCGGGCACCGGGACCTTCTTGAAAGACCAGCCGAATAGGCCTCCGTAGAAATTCTCGGCCCGTTCGGGCTCGCTAATGGCTATATCGAAGTGCACCTCTTGCGGCATCGCTGTCCTCCCTGCGGGTCTATGCTTTTGAGTATCTTGGGGGGCTCCCGCCCTTCCGAGGGAATCTGCCCCGCCATACAGTAACGCTTGGGCTACCGGGAGCGGGATGGCCGAGACGCTTGCTTGTTATCCTCGAGGCAGGCCCAAGCCCCTGGATGCGATAATGTTGCGCTGAACCTCCGACGTACCCGCAGCCACGGTGTGGGAGAAGGAGTGCATCCAGTCCTCGGGCACACGGCCCTTGATGGGGGCCCACGCCTCTCCGTCGCGGAGCTGTCCGTAAAGGCCCAGGATCTCCAGGCATGATGAAGTAACCCGCTGCAAGGTCTCGGAGCCGAACACCTTGCTCATGGATGCCTCTTTGTTGGGCACCAGCCCCTCTCCCTGCATCCACGCCACGCCGTATGCAAGGAGCCTGGCTGTCTCCGATTCGATGTAACGGTCGATTAGCAGGTTGCGGACGCGGGGGTCCGACGCCAGCGTTCCCCCCTTGTTCCGGGTGTTCTTCACATGCTCGGTCACATCTGACAAGATGCGCCGGGATATGGCGGAGTAGTCGATCCCTGACCGCTCGAAGTCCAGGAGGGTAACGCCAACGTACCAGCCCCTGTTCTCCTCTCCGACCAGGTTACGCTTGGGGACGCGCACGTTGTCGAAGAACACCTGGTTGAAGTCATGACCGCCGGTCATGTTGTGGACGGGCTGCACGGTGACGCCGGGAGTCTTCATGTCAACCAGGATGAAGCTGATGCCCCGGTGCTTGGGAGCGTCGGTGTCGGTGCGGGCCAGGAGCATGATCCAATCGGCCCTGTGGGCCATGGTCGTCCAGATCTTGCTGCCGTTGATGACGTAGTCGTCGCCATCGGCCACCGCCCGCGTCTGCAGGGAGGCCAGGTCTGAGCCTGATCCCGGTTCGCTGTAGCCCTGGCACCACTGCACCTCTCCCTTTGCCACGGGAAGGAGAAACTCCTTCTTCTGCTCTTCGGTGCCGTAGATCATCAGGGTAGGGGCGAGCATTCGCACGCCGAAGATGTCCCTTCCCGGCGCCCGGTTGTAGGACATCTCCTCGTTGAACAGGGCCGAACGAACGGGAGAGACCCCCTGCCCGCCGTACTCTTCGGGCCAGTGCATGGTCAGCCAGCCCTTGTCGGCCATCTTCCCACGCAGAGTTTTGGTGAAGTCCCAATCATCGTCCTCCGCCCAACGCCCCCTTCCCTCCCATCCTGGAGGCAGTTCTTCACCTAGGAACTGCAGAAGCGAGGTTCGGAAGTCTTCGTCGGCGGCGGATAACCGGAAGTCCATGGTGTTGCGCCTCCTGGAGTCGAAGGGAGGGGTGTAGCCGGCATAGGGCCGGCGATGCTAGCTAACTGCCGACTGCCACACAGGTGACAGTGCGCACCACACCGCTGATGGTGTGGATCTTTTCCGTAACCAGGGATCCCATCACATTTATATCGGGCGTGTCTATCACAGCGATCACATCGTAAGGGCCGGTAACTACGTTGACCGACTGCATACCACCAACGCTGTTCAGCACATCGGCAACTTCACGGGTCTTGCCTACGGCGGTCTCGATCAAGATGAATGCCTTGGTTGCCACACCTGACCTCCTTCGAAGAGCTGCCCCCAGGCATGTTGCCTTCTTTGCGCAGGAAGCCACGGCAGCAGGTTCGGGAAGATTTCCCAACATGATAAGGCGCGGGTAATAGGGTGTCAATCAGCTTGCCAGGGCGGTGATATAATGCCGACCGGACGGTGCATATGGACCTGCTGCGAGATGGCGCCAGCCGCCTCGGACTCTCCCTTACTGCGAGACAGGAAGAGCAGTTCGCCCTCTATTGCCGGGAGCTGCTGGCCTGGAACCTCAAGGTGAACCTGACGGCCATCGTTGAGTACGAGGAGGTTCAGGTGAAGCACTTCCTCGATTCCCTGACTCCTTGTCTCGCGGTACATGATCGCCTCTCCCAGGGCGGGTCCCTCCTGGATGTGGGCGCGGGAGGAGGCTTTCCCGGAATCCCCCTTAAGATTGCTTATCCCAGCATCAGCCTCACCTTGATGGATTCGGTCGGCAAGAAGGGCGCCTTCCTTGAGCACATCATCTCCGACCTTGGGCTGGATGACACCAGTATTTATATCGGGCGGGCAGAATACGGCGCCAAGAAACCCCACCTCCGGGAGGCCTTCGATGTGGTGGTGTCCAGGGGGGTTGCGCCGATGCGCGTCTTGATGGAGCTAACCCTGCCTTACTGCGCTCCAGGCGGAGTAGCGGCGGTGCAGAAAAAGGGCGACATCGAACCGGAGGTGAGCAGCTCCCAGCAAGCCATTGATGTGCTGGGAGGAAAGCTTCGCCAGGTTATTCCGGTGAAGGGGATCGAAGGCTTGGAAGACGACCGCGTTGTAGTAGCGGTGGACAAGGTATCCCCTACACCGCCCAAGTACCCCAGGCGTCCTGGGCTGCCCCAGAAGCACCCTCTTTAGCCAGATCCCCTAAGGTAATCCAAGCACACTATGCCGCTTTACACTGCCAGCTTCTACGACCCCCAGGACTGGGTCGGCCAGCCCTTCCGGATATCCCGCGGGCATCCCCGGGGCAGGAAAGTGCAATGGGGCACCCTCCCCTTCTTCTTTCCAGAACGGGCCTTGGTACGGGCATATAGAGGCGGCGAGATCGACTTTACGGACTACACGCCAATTTACCTGGACCATTTGGACCGGACCTATGAAACCAGCGACGCCATGGGCCGATGGATTCATGAGGACATGCCTAAACTGGAAGACTTTACCCTGCTGTGCTTCGAGAGGTTCGATGCCCCCTGCCACAGGAGGCTGCTGGCAGGTTGGCTGGCAGGGAAGTGCCCGGACCTGCAGATAGGCTGGGCCAGGTAGGCGTTGCATATTGCTGGCTGGGAATCACACTGTGGATATATCTAAGGAACTGCATGTACCTACGCCATAAGCTGTCGGGCTGGCTGGTCCTGGCTACGTTGGGACTGGCTATATTCGGGATTGCTTGCGACGGACAAGGCCAGCCTGCCATGCCTACCTCTACGGTATCCGATGTCCCGTCCCCTACCTCAGGCAGAGCAGATGCCCTCCCTTCCCCTACGCCGACCTCAGTTCCTATTCCGGACCCGGAAGAAGGGCCCGCGACTCCCACGCCAACCAAGGGTCAGCCCACACCGATAACGCCCCCAACCGATACACCCATCCCGCCGCCAACCTCGGCCCCCACTCCAAGTCCAACAGCGGTGCCGAGTCCCACACCTAAACCCACCGAGTCCCCCACCGCCACACTCGAACTCCTTCTCACACCCACATCTCCACCGGACCCGACAGAGGCCCCTACGCCGGCAGCTGAGCCAACCCAACCGCCCACTTCTCCGTCCGATCCCACCGAGGCCCCTACTCCCGCACCTGGGCCTACAGATGCACCCACTGCCATACCTTCACCCACCAAGGCAGCCACTCCAAAACCTGAGGTTACGAGGGCGCCCATTCCTGCACCCGAACCGACGGCGGCACCTACGCCCGCACCTGAGCCAACCCAAGCACCCACTCTTGAACCCGAACCTACCGAGGAACCGACGCCAGAGCCAACGGAGGTGCCCAGCACATCCTCCGATGTCCGTATCGTGTGCATTCTGTTCGATGGGGAAGTTCCCCGGTCGGAGGCCGATGAGTACGTCGAAATCTCCAACCACGGCGGGGCCCAGGACCTGGCGGGGTGGGTCCTTAAGGATCGGGATGACCGTAGGCAGGAGTTCACCTTCCCTGCCTACTCTTTGGGACCGGGAGATACCATCCGTGTTTATACAAACCAGGTGCATCCCCGATGGGGAGGATTTAGTTTTGGGTCGGGCACCTCCCTGTGGAATAACTCTGACGCGGACGTGGCGGTCCTGATCGATGCAGAGGGAAGAGTTGTTTCCAGCGCTACCTACAACACAAGCAATCCCCCGGGGTGTGGAAGATAGACAATGCTGGGAATCCAAAGCAACACAACTGGGGCGTCAGGCCGACCTGGTCCCCGCTCTCGTTGTTTACCTGCCATCCTGGCTAAGCTATAATGCAGCCTAGCAATTCCCCGACGCCAAGAGGAG
The DNA here is from genome assembly GCA_965116325.1 of Dehalococcoidia bacterium. Classification (GTDB taxonomy): domain Bacteria; phylum Chloroflexota; class Dehalococcoidia; order Lucifugimonadales; family JAGWBF01; genus JAGWBF01. The sequence continues at coordinate 522,003 of OZ220675.1, forward strand.
GAATGTCATGGACATAGCCGACACGAAGATAGAAGCTGGCGCTGTCTGTTTCGCCATCCAGTACCGGGACAACCGGGATGCCGCCAATTCCGACCAGGGCGTTTCCATTCAGGTCGTTGGTAACCAGAACGGGGACGAGGTGGAGATCCTTCGGTTCGACTGCTTCGACCAGAACCCCCACTACCACTACGGCCCCCAGAACAAGAACGAACGCATCTTCATGGACAAGACCACCGCAGGCAATCCCTTGGGCTGGACCCTGAAGCAGCTCAGGTCCCGCCTCCCCCAGATGATCCAACGGGCGGGCTACGACGATATCGCCGCAGGCCTGGATTCCGACCTGGTAGCTTCCAAGCTGGATGAGCTGGAAGCCTGTGGTCGCGAGCTGGCCGCCAAGCAGAGGAAGACCGTAGTTCACAACCGGGGCGATGAGGTGATCGAGGCCGGGAACGTAAAGTTCGGCCTGGAGTTCAGGGAGATCCCCAATATCAACGACCGCGGCCTCGCCATTCACGTCCTGAGCGACGTGGCTGGGCAGGAGATCGAGCTTCTTGCCTTCGACTGCTTCGAGAACCGCCCCCACTACCACTACGGGACCAGGAACAAGGACATCCGCTATACCTGGGACAAGACGGTGGCGCCGGACCCCCTGAAGTGGACGCTGGACCAGTTCAAAGACGGCAAGCTTCCTTCCATGGTGCGCCGGGCCGGCTATCCCGCCGTTGCCGACGCCATGGACGCCAACCTGGTTGTAAAGACCGTGACCGGCGAGGTGGAGCCCCGCGCCCTGGCAATCCGCGCTGCAAATGCCAAGTAACAGGCAGCCATAGCGTTGCATCGCATAAGGCGCCGACTTGCAGGCCAATTTGCAAGATAAATTGCCCCTCCTGGGCTGGCTGGCATTCCTGGTTTCAGCGGGCTTCTTCAGCATAGGAAGCGCCATCGCCCGCGACATCTGGTCGCTTACGGCCAGCATCGTGTTCTTCGTGGCGTGCCTGTTCTTCATTGCCCCCTATATCCTCGGCAGAGGTAAGCCCAAAGGCTGACCCTCGGCTGCTCACATTTCAGAGAGGAAACTCCCTATCGTGACTGCAAGCGGCCTGACCGAATGGAGGGAGGACCGGGTCTTTGTAGCAGGCGCCGGAGTGCAGCTGCTGCGAATCGGCAGCGGCCGGCCCCTTCTTCTTCTCCACGGTTCCGGAGGAAACCGCGCCTACCTGTCGTACCAGGAGGAGCTTGCCGAGCACTACGAGGTGCTCGCCCCCTCCCACCCAGGATTTGGCACATCGGACCTCCCCCCATGGCTTGAAACCGTACCGGACACCGCATGCTTCTACCTGTGGATGCTGGAAGAGATGGGCTTGGAAGGCATCGATGTGATCGGCTTCTCCCTTGGAGGCTGGATCGCCGCCGAGATGTCCGTGATGTGCCCCAAGGTGTTCAACCGGCTGGTGCTTGTGGGGTCCGCCGGGCTCAAACCCTCCCTCGCCCAGATGACCGACATCTTTCTGATCTCAGGCCCGGAAGTGTTGGAGAAGATGTTCTACAACCCCAAGCAGGCCCCCGAGTACGACAAGTTCTTCGGGACCGAGCCCACCCCGGAGCACCGGGAGATGGCCGAGAGAAACCGGGAGATGGCGGCCCGCCTGACCTGGAAACCCTATATGCATGACCCACGATTAGTGGGCCTGCTGCCCCGGATCAAGTCCAAAGTACTATTGCTATGGGGTCGTCAGGATGCCCTCATACCCCTGGAGTGCGGAGAGCTGTACCAGGCAGCCTTACCCAATGCAGAGCTGCGTGTGATCGAGGAGTGCGGCCATTCGCCCCAGTATGAGAAGCCCCGGGAGTTCAACAGCATAGTCCTGGACTTCCTGCGCGAGCCGTAGCCGCTGGCCTATCCGCCGGGCTAGAACCCCGGTGGGCGCTTGTCCGCCCACGGGCGGACCGACTCGAAGGCCGCACAGGCCTTCAACACCTTGGCTTCATCTCCTCGTTTGCCCACAACGTGCAGTCCGATTGGCAGTCCGTCAGAAGAGAACCCGCAGGGAATGCTGGCCGCCGTCTGCCCGGTCATATTGATAGGGAAAGTGAAGGGGATGTATCCCCACCACGGGTCCACCTCCCGTCCTGCGATAACGGTGGGATGCTCCTCCACGGGAAAGGCGGGAACAGCCATGGTCGGGCTTAGGAGCACATCGTACTCCTCGAAAAAGTCCTCCATCTGGCTGCCCAGCTGGACCATCCTCTGAAGTGATCTGGAGTAGTCCGACGAAGTGCGACCCAAGCCGTGCTCGATGGTCATCACAGCGTAGTGGCTGAGCTCGTCCCTGTGGTCTTCCAGGAGGTGACCGTAAGATGTCGCCCCCGCGACGCTGAACATGTCCCAAAAGGCAGGGAAGGGATCATCCAGCGCCAAGCCCGGCTCATCCACGATACAGCCCAGCTCCTCGAAAGCCCTGGCCGCCTTGGAGGCCGCCGCAAGGACCTCTTCATCCACGGGCGCGTACCCGAAATCAGGGCTCCAGGCGATCTTCAGGCCTCGCACACCGTCATTCAGACCGCCGACGAAGTCGGGCGGCTCCTGTCTTATGCAGCCCGGGTCCCGGCTGTCATGGCCGGCGAGAATCTGCAGTAGCTGGGCGCTCTCCAGCACCGTGCGAGTCATAGGCCCCGACTGGGAATGGGTGTTGAAAGAGGGCCGACCTACTCCGCCGTAGCGAGGCACCCTCCCCTGGGTCGGCTTGATGCCGAAGGTGCCCGTGAAGCTGCACGGAATGCGGATGGATCCCCCGCCGTCGCTGCCCGTGGCAACGGCGCATAACCCAGCGGCCAATGCTGCCCCGGCCCCTCCACTGGAACCTCCGGCTGTTCGCCCCAGGTTCCACGGGTTGCGACAGTGGTCTCCCAGCCGGTTTTCGGTGGTGCCCGACATCCCGAATTCAGGTGTGTTGGTCTTGCCCAGGATTATTGCCCCGGCCTCTTTCACCCGCTCTACAGCCACCGAGTCCTCTCCCGGAACGTTCTCCCGGTATATCAGGCTGCCCATGGTCGAGGTCACATCTCTGGTGATTTCCAGGTCTTTTATGGATATGGGGATACCATGGAGGACACCCCGGTGACGGCCCTGTGCTAACTCCTCCTGGGCTTCATTGGCGGAGCGCATCGCAAGGTCGCCCGTCACGGTCAGGTATGCGTTCAGCTTGGGGTTGTGGGCCTCTATCCGCCTGAGAAACATCTCGGTAAGCTCGGGAACGGAGATGCTCCTGTCATCGATCAGTTTGCGGAGATGGGAAACCAGTGCATAGGCTAGATCTTGATCGGGCATGTGCAACTTCCACTTTCAAGATAGGCATCCCGGGTGCCGGGTAAGCTAGACGAGACTCCTGCAGAAATGAGGTGTCCTGAGCCGATGGTAGAGAAGCCCCCATGCAGTGTCAAGGAAGGGGCTCGGGGCATTCACTGGCGCAAAGACATGCTCTTCAGCGAATAGTGTAAGGACTCAGTCGGGGTGCCTGGTGGTCGGCGCAGGCAGCGCTAGCCTTCGACCGCTTCCCTTAGACCGGGAAGGCTTTCCAGGGGCAGGGCCTCGCCCGTCTGCTCGTAGTGCTGGATGATGTCCCGCAGATCCTGGGGCATGGGTCGCTTGGATGCCGTCGCCGCATCGTACCCCACATAGATGAGCTGGGTCGAAGCGACTAACCTGTCCGAGTCCTTCTGGTATATCTCGGTGTCGATGGTGAAGCTGGTGTTGCCGATGTGGGACACCCGGACGTACAGCTCCAGGATGTCTTCGATGTAGGCCGGGGTCTTGAACTCCATGGTGGCCTTCACCACCGCTGAGTCGAAGTACCCCTTTTGGGCGATGCCATAGATGCTGAACCCCAGGTTGCGGAAGTAGTCGGCCTGGCCCACCTCCAGGTAGTCCATGTAGGAGCCGTTATAGACGATACCCTGGGCGTCGCACTCAGGCCACCGCACCCTTAGCTCGGTCCTGAACCTGAAATCAGCTTTGGCCATAGTCTCTCCGGCAGGAGGTTATCCTGCGCATACAGATTCTACCCTCCCGTGCCCTGAGAAATCTCGTATCCCGACTTAGATGTCAGCGCCAGGCATCCCCCGGCATGATGCGCAGCATAAACTCGTCAAACTTGGGCACGGTAAATGCAGTGTCGCCATGGCTTGGGCTCCATATCATTCCTTTGGCGATCAGCTGATTTCGAGTTGGCGCCACAGCGGTAACGGGACGACCCAGTTCGCGAGCAATATCCCCGGAACGATGGGGACCCGGACCGAGCTCAGCCATCCCTCTGACATACTTCTTTTCCTGTGCCGTCAGCCGATCGAATCTGACAAGGAAGAAGCTTGCATCCAGGGCCGCCACGGCCCGCTCCGACGCAGCTTCGACCTCGGCAGTGGTGATCGGTGATCTCTCGGCAACATCCCATACGTGCTTACCCCATTCCTGGAGAAAGTAAGGATAGCCATGGGTTTGTTCTACGATGGAATCCAGGGCATCGGGGTCTATCTCCACACCTTCATCGGCTGCGGGCTTGGCGATTGCCAGCCTCGCATCCTCGTCGGATAGTGGGCCGATCTCCGGAAACTCAAACAGCCTCTCGGCATAGGACTTCGCCTTCCCCATCAGCCCCCGCACCTGGGGCAGACCCGCCCCGACCATTACTATGGGTAATCGGCGCTGGGAAACCCGGTGCAGAGCAGTTATCAGCGCCGCCAGCTCATCTTCTTTGACGTATTGAAGCTCGTCGATGAAGATGCCCACGCAGCCATTGTCGGGCTTGGCTGCCTCCCCGACCGCTTCCAGCAACTCCTGCAAGTCTATTTCAAGGTCCCCGTTGTCCGCCAAACCCGGCTCAGGGTCTATATCCAGACCCAATTCAATGTCCTGGAACCTCACCTTCAGTCCTCTCACGAAGCCCGAGAGGCCTCTGAGGGCACGCTGGGCAAGCTCCTTGGCTGCCTCTCGTCTGGAGAGCCTCAGCAACGCGATACGAAGCTGCGGGGCGAGGATTGATGGAAGGGAGCGACCCTCGGGAGCCTCTATCCCCAGGGTACAGATGCCGTCTCCTTCTGCGTCTTCTCGGATCCGGTCCAAGAGCACTGTCTTACCAACACCTCGCAAGCCTACCATCAGGAGACTCTTGCTTGAGCGGCCGTTCCTGGTACGCCCAAGGGCGACTTGTGCTGACAAGATCATCTCTTGACGTCCCGCCAGCTCTGGGGGTGGAGTGCCCGCCCCCGGGGCATATGGGTTGCGTATCGGGTCCATGAAGCCAGTTTATAGTGAAATTAACTAAATTACAAGTTTCTTATAAATACCCTAACTTCCTTATAATTTGTCATCCACACCCAACCCGGAAGACCTTCATTACCTCGTTAGCTATACTACCGTGGGACTTCAGTGGGGAGTGACCTAGAACTTGGATGGGCTATGGCAAACATCCAGGTTGGGCTCGAAAGGCGCTGAAGAACCGCTCATCAGGGTTGACTGCACCCTTGGCGGCCTATTAAGATGGAAGCTAAGAAGTGGCGGTAGTGGGCTGCTCTGTTGTCTTCAGGAGGTAGCTATGACAGTCTATGCGGAAGATGGGACCATCTCGATCTCCATCACCGACAAAGCCAAGGACAAGCTCCGTTTCTTCGCCCGCAAGGAGGGCTTCGAGGATAACTTCGGAGTCCGCGTGGGTGTGAAGGGCGGCGGGTGTTCCGGCCTCTTGTACACCCTCAGCGTCGAGAAGGACTCCTCTCCCGATGACAAGATCGTCGATGACGGGGGCGTGAAGATATTTATCGACAAGAAGGCCTACATCTACCTGGCGGGGACGCAGCTTGACTTCTCCGATGGGCTCAATGGCAAGGGGTTCGTCTTCGAGAACCCTAACGCCAAGAAAAGCTGCGGGTGCGGCAACTCCTTCGCCGTTTAACCATTCCAAAAAACTTGAACTACCCTAAACGCCGCCCTGTATCATCACGGCGGCGTTGCTGTTACAGCAAGATCCCCGGGAGATGACATGGTAGCCACCAAGTCTCCGATCCATGATGAAGCCTCCGCTTCAGGAGCCAGCTTTGTCGAGCACCAACCTTGGCCGCTGGTCAGCAGCTTCGGAGATGGGGCAGCCGAGTACGAAGCAGCCCGCAGCTCGGCCGTCCTCTACGACTCTTCCCATATGGGCCGTCTTTCGGCGACGGGATCAGATGTCCTGGACCTCCTGAACCGCCTTTCCACCAACCTGGTGGAGCACATAGAGCCGGGCTGCGGGGTCCGCACCGTGCTGACCGATGAGCGGGGGCGCATCCTAGACCATCTGCAGATTTTCAACATGGGTACCTGGACCCTTCTCATCGTGGGGCCCCGGAACAGGGAGCGGGTCTTGGAATGGATCGACAAGTACACCATTGTCGATGATGTAGAGATCGAGGACATCACACTCTCCACCGCTATGTTCACCATCCTGGGGCCGCAGGCCAGGGACAAGCTCTCATCACTGGCTGGGACAAAAGTCGATGGTCTGGATCTATGCCAGTGGACGGATGCGACCATCAAGGGGATCGAGGTGCAGGTGCTCCGCACCGACAGCGCCGGGAATCCATCCTATGAGGTGATAGCGCGGGCGGAAGATGCTCCCGCCCTTTGGAGGGCCATCAAGGACGCCGGCATCGTGCCCATCGGCCACGAGGCTTTCGAAGCCCTTCGCATAGAAGGATGCGTCCCGGGGCCGGAGGCCGAGCTGGTCGACGCCTACAACCCCCTGGAGGCCGGCCTGTGGGACTCCATCAGCTTCAACAAGGGCTGCTACATAGGCCAGGAGGTTATCGCTCGCCTGGACACCTACGGCAAGGTGCAGCGCCACCTGGTGTCCATCGGCTTTCCTGAGGGCATCCAGGTGGAGAGAGGCTCCAAGATGAGCTATGAGGGGCGGGAAGTGGGTTCCGTGACCTCCGTGGCGCAGGTGCCTGGACAGCACGGCTTACTAGCCTTGGGCTACGTCCGGAAGGAAGCTTCAACTATCGGCACCAAGCTCGCCCTTGCAAATGACCTAAACGCCTCGGCTGAGGTACTGGCTACCACGTCAGTCCCCCAGGAAGACATAGTTGGCCAAGGCGTGAACTAGGCCGAGTCCAGGGTGGCCCTCTGCGGGCAAACCGGCTAAACCTCCCCGTACTCCGCTGCGCAGGTTCCCGGCTTCTTCCTATGCTATAATCAGCGTCGCTTGTCAAGGGAGGACCGGGGGATGACGACAACGACCGGAGAGAGGCTCGACCTGGGAAGCCTCATGGTGGACCAAGGGCTGGTGGATGCCTACCTCCAGGCCGTAGGCGATAACAACCCCATCTACTCAAGTCTTGACGCAGCTCCCCCTCTTGCATTGGCCTCCCACGTGCTGTCCGCTCTCATCGAAAAGCTTTCCCTGCCGCCAGGCACCATCCACGCGGCACAAGAGACCGAATGTCACGGCCTCGTGAGTTTGGGCCAGGAGGTTTCCTGTCAAGCTCAGCTTTCCCGGCCTGTGCGGCGCGGGGACTGGGCCATCATGGCGGTCCAGTACCAGGTTCTCGGCTCGGCAGGTGATACCCTGCTGGGCGGCAAGACTACAGTAATGGTCCCAGACGGTAAGGCGCAGCATGACTGAAGAGAGGGTCGCTCTCCCCGTCATCCAAAGAACTGTCACTAATGACCAGATTGCCAGCTACGCCGATGCGTCGGGCGACCGCAACCCCCTGCACCTTGACCAGTCCTTTGCCTCTCAGAGCCAGTTCGGGGGCGTCGTGGCCCATGGGATGCTCACACTGGCCTTCGTTTCGGAGATGCTCACAAGCGCTTTTGGGCGTCACTGGCTGGAATCAGGCCGGTTGAAGGTGAGGCTGAAGGCCCCCGCCTACCCTGGCGATGAGGTATGCACCTGGGGTGAAGTGGTCAGGGAGGATGAGCAAGATGGGACCCGTAAGGTGGTATGCGCAGTGGGCCTCAAGGATGCCCGTGACAGGGAGCTGATCGCAGGTGATGCCGTGGTGCATCTGCCCGCCCAAGAAGGTTCCAGCGGGAACTAGCCAGGGAACCTAGAGGACTGAAAGGAATCCTGATCTATGCCGGCAGCGGACACAAAGGATATAAAGCCGGGGGCAGCGCCCCGCATTGCCCTTGATGCCATGGGCGGTGACTACGCTCCCGCGGCAACGGTGCAGGGCGCATTGCAGGCTGCGAGCGCCCTGAACTGCCATGTTCTGCTGGTCGGCGACCCTCCTGCCCTGGAAGCCGAGCTTGCGAAACACAACGGGGACGCTTCTCGCATCTCCGTAGTCCCGTCGGAAGGGAAGATCACCGAGGACGACCACCCTGCTCAAGCCCTGCGCGCCAAGCCAAAGGCATCCATCCTGGTGACAAACCAGCTCGTCAAACAGGGCGAGGCCGATGCCGTGGTCTCCATGGGGTCCACGGGAGCCACTATGGCCAGCGCAACCATGATCCTGGGCACCTTGCCGGGACTGGACCGTCCTTGCCTAGGGGGACCCTTCCTCGGCATTGCCCCCAACACCGTTGTGGTGGACATGGGCAGCAACATCGATTGCCGCCCCAGTCTGATGCTGGGGTTCGGTGTCATGGGCAGCGTCTTTGCCCACCATTACCTGAAGATAGAGCAACCCCGAGTTGGCCTCCTGAGTGTCGGAGAAGAGGAATCCAAGGGCAACCGACAGGTGCGGGAAGCCTTCCCCCTTTTCAAGGAGAGCAATCTGAACTTTGTGGGAAACCTGGAGGGCATGGACTTCTTCACTAACAAGGCCGACGTGATCGTGTGCGACGGGTTTGTCGGCAATGTCCTGATGAAATTCACAGAAGGTCTTGGGACTACCCTGGCCGGGTATCTCAAGAACATGCTGACGGGCAAACTTTCCCCGGGTGAGCTGGGGGACCTAGCTAAGGAGATGTGGGAAGTAAATAACCTTGCCAGGCGCATGGGCGGCCCTCTATTCGGGGTGCAGGCGCCCGTTGTGATCGGCCATGGCGCTTCCGGGCCTGAAAGCGTTGCCGGGGCCATTGACACCGCGCGGAAATGCGTCGAGATCAGTTTGGTGGAGAACATGCGCGCCGAGCTTGAGGCGCTGGAGACCGCCGAGACCTCCCCCTAGCCCACTCGAGTCCTTGATTAACCTTGTCTAATATACGACCTGCATCCAAGCTGGACGGGCAGATTGCCCTGGTCACCGGCGCTTCCCGGGGCATCGGAGAGGTCATTGCCCTGCGACTTGCTGAGGCAGGCGCGAACGTAGCCGTCAGCTACCACACCGGCGCCGAGTCAGCCCACCGAGTCGTGGCGAGAATCTCCGAAGAACACAAGGAAGCTATTGCCATAGGAGGCGACGTATCCCAGGAAGAGGACGCAAAGCACCTGGTGAGCCAGGTGGTGGACCACTGGGGCAGGATCGATATCCTGGTCAACAACGCGGGCATAACTCGGGACAAGCTCCTGATGCGAATGTCCGCCGAGGACTGGGATGAGGTGCTGAATATCAATCTGCGGGGCGCTTTTCTGTGCACCCGCTACGCCATCCCCCACATGGTGAAGCAGCGGTATGGCAGGGTGGTCAACACATCTTCCATCGTCGGCTTGTCGGGCAATCCCGGCCAAGCCAACTACGCAGCATCCAAGGCCGGACTCATCGGGTTCACCAAGGCAACAGCTCGCGAGGTCGCCTCACGCAACATCACCGTCAACGCGGTGGCGCCTGGCTACATCACCACCAGCATGGTGGAGCACATGCCGCAAGACCTGCAGAAGAACATCCTGGAAAGGATTCCCATGGGACGCTTCGGCACCCCTGGGGATGTGGCCGAGACGGTTGTGTTCCTGTGCACCGAAGCCGCCGGCTATATCACAGGCCAAGCCATCAGCATCGACGGAGGTCTGGCGGTCTAGGCCCGCCGAGAGGAAAGAGCCATGGAAGCTACCCGCCACGAGGGCGAGACTCTGCGGTACATCGAGATTCACCCCAACGGGTACGAACCGGGCGCGGAATATCCCCTGGTGGTCTTGCTGCACGGCTTCGGGGCCAACATGGCGGACCTGGCCAGCCTGGCTCCCGCCATCGACCAAGAGAACTACATCTACGTCTGCCCCAACGCGCCCATACCCTTCGATCTGGGCGGGGGTGCGGTCGGCTACGGCTGGATGCCCCCCAGGGGCACTGCCACGCCTGACGACATCCGGAAGGCCGAGGACGGTCTGGAAGCCTTTTTCGGGGAAGTGCTGGAGAAGTACCCCACGCCGCCGGGCAAGATCATCCTGGGTGGATTCTCCCAGGGAGGGGGCATGACCTACCGGTGCGGCTTGGCCAAGCCGGAAACTTTCGCTGGATTGGCGGTCCTCAGCGGCTTCTTGCCCAACCCTGAGGACCTGCGCCCCAAGCTCCCGACCGCCAGGACTCAGCCCATATTTATCGCTCATGGTGTCTACGACGATCTGGCGCCTCTGGAGGCCGCCCAGAAGGCGCGAGACTTCCTGGAAGGCGCCGGCTATGCTCCCGCCTACAAGGAGTACCCCATTCGGCACGAAATCAGCCCCGACGTTGTGGCAGACCTGACCTCATGGATGCGCGATACGTTGTCGGACTAGGGACCGCCGCCATAAGGAGAGGGTCTCCCCTATTTATGGACGTAAGGTCCAGGATATGACGCGGCTGGGGACCATTTCGATGATAACGCCGTCGTCGTTTCCCATCAGCTCTTCGGCAAAGGCCCTACCCCTTTCCTCACCCTTGTAACGAACGCATATGGAAGTGAGGGCTGCTTTTCGATTCGATGTGGTGACCTGGGCCTCGCCGTAGAACAGCACGTAGCTATAGGGTTCGCTGGGCGTTGCGATGGAGACACTTACTCGGGCGTCGCGCCGAATGTTGTGGACCTTGGCCGCCCTTTCGTTGGTGGTGATGAATAACTTGCTGTCCTTGTACTCATACCACACGGGGGCTACCTGGGGAGAGCCGTCCTTCCGCACAGTAGCAAGCGTAGCTAGCTGGGTGCCATCCAGCAGACTCTGAATCTCTTCAGGGGTCATCACACGATCAGCCATCTATTTCACCACCTATCCGACGGGGAGTATCTGCAGCCAAGCATATTGACCCATTCACCAGCGAACAAGGCGGTCTACCCACCCTTCTTTGTCTTCTTGCGGGATTCTTCGTAGATTTCGATCCACTCGGCAGGCGTAGTCTTGGCGATGGCTTGCCCAATGACATCCATGGGCAGGTCGTCCAGCTTCTTGAAGCGCACGCACGACTTCCCCATGTTCAGCTTCTTGCCCCTCGCATTGAACTCCTCGGTGAACCATCTATGGGTTTCGGGGTCTCCATAGATGTTCATCAGGTACAGGGACATGTAGTTCTTCTGCAAGGCCAGGGCAGCGTACATCAGGGGATGGCCATTGTAGGTCTTGGGATACTTGTCCAGGGGCACCACGTAGGCGATCATGCCGAAGTCCATCTCCTCCGCGTACCCTTCAGGCAGATGGGCAAGGATAAGGTCCCGCAGGGAGGCGATAGCACTGCGCCTCTCCTCGGGCATCCCCGCAATGTACTCCTCGACGCTCCCAGATTCCGCCATATCTATTCTCCCTTTCCCTTGGACCTGGTGCCCCGTCTGAAGAGCATGACCAGGCTGGTCGAACACCATTATATCTTGTGGGCGCAGTCTCCACGATGAATTTCAAGGTCGGCGCCCCCTTTGAATGCGTCCCACCAGCAGCTTCGTTTGTGGTATGGTGTACTGCAAATCTGCGACGGAAGACTGCGCCACGGTTACAGCATCTCAAAACCCCAAATATGAGGGGCATGAGAAGGCCCCCATATTCACCTCCCTGGGTCTGGGCGCCCAATTCACCCTGATGGCTACGGCCACCCTCATGGTAACCCCGGTTATCGTAGCCAACGAGTCGGGTCAGGACGAGTCATACCTCACATGGATGGTCTTTGCATCTCTGCTGGTCGTGGGAGTTTCCACACTGCTCCAGGTGCGCCGCCTGGGCCCGGTGGGGGCTGGGGCTGTCCTCCCCATGTTCACCGCAGCCGTCTCCATTCCCTTCTGCATCACGGCCGTCGTCGACGGAGGGCCGGCCACGCTGACCACCCTTGTGCTGCTGGCGGCCATGGCCCAGCTGGTCATCTCCAAGTGGCTGGTGATCCTGCGTCGCATAGTGACGCCCACTGTCAGCGGCATAGTATTGATGATCCTATCCATCACCCTGGCCTCGGTGGTCTTCCAGCTCCTAGACGATTCATCCCAGGAGGAGCCGACCGTGGCGCCCCTGACGGCCCTTGTCACGCTGGTGGTTATAGCCGCCCTGACCCTTAGAGGAGCGCCTTTGCTGCGATTGTGGGGGCCGGTCATCGGAATAGTGATCGGAACGTCGGTTGCCGCCGGGCTAGGAATCTACGATGCCAACAGGATTTTGGATGCACCCTGGATAGGAGTCCCCTCTTCCGCGCCCGGGTTGGGACTGGACTTCGGCATCGCTTTCTGGACCCTGGTGCCGTCCTTCCTGTTCCTTGGGGTGATCTTCTCCATCCAAGCTAACGGAGAGGCCATCGCCATCCAAAGAGCATCCCAGCGAGAGAACCGGGCCATCGATTTCCGCCAGGTGCAGGGCGCCCTGGCGGGCGGAGGGGCAAGTAATCTTATGGCCGGCCTTGCGGGCACAGTGCCCAACATCGTCAACTCCGGAATAGTGGCCTTCGTGCGCACCACCGGCGTCGCCTCCCACCGGGTCGGGTACTGCGCCGCCCTCATCTTCATTGCCATGGCCTTCCTTCCCAAGGTCTCAGCTTTTTTCAGCACGATCCCGGGGCCCGTCATGACAGGGTACCTTCTGCTGGTCACGGGCATCCTGATCGTGGATGGCGCCAGGACCATCATCCAGAATGAACCCAACCGGGAAAAGGTCGTGGTGGCCGGGATATGCTTCTGGATCGGCGCCGCCTTCCAATTTAAGCTGTTCGCCCTTCCCGACCTGGGTCCGGTGGTTGACGGGCTCTTCAAGAGCGGGATCACCACCGGGGGCTTTGCAGCCGTCGCCATGATCCTGTACCTGGAGCTGACCAATCCCAGGCGGATGCGCTTCCAGTCCCGCCTGCACATAGATTCCCTGCCCGATCTCAACGAGTTCATCACCAAGTTCGCCAACAGCAGGGGGTGGGGCCAGCCCATGAAGGACAGGCTGAGCGCGGTGGCTGAGGAGACTCTGCTCACCCTGGCGCCCCTGGAACTGGAGGGTCTGTCCTTGGAGGACTTCACCCTGGAGCCGGAAGACCCGGAAAAGGAGCAGGAAGAGCAAGGGGAGCTGGAGGAACAGGAGGAAGGCAGCCCTGCAGCGCAGCTGGATGAAGGTGACGCTCCTCCCGCGGAGGAACGCCGGCTGGTGGTGATCGCATCCAGCGAGGGCCCGGCCGCCGACCTGGAGTTCATCGGCGGGGCCAGCAACGAGGGTAACATCGAGGACCGCATCCGGCAGATGCAGCAGCACGACTCGGATGCACCGGAGGAGAACGAGATGTCCCTCAGGCTGCTGCGGGGCTATGCATCATCGGTGCGCCACCAGCAGTACCACGGCACCGACATCATTACCGTCCGGGTGCTTCCCCCAGACAGCTAGGAATTCCCCAGGACGGAGCCCTGGGACAGACATTGCTCCAGACGATGCTCACACTAATTTACTCCAACGAGGACCATTAGATGACCCATCATCTCTAGCTTTCCGGTTTATCGTAGGAGGTGCAGATTAGGGCCGGAGTAGATTCGCCGGGGTGGCAATTTTCCTTCACGGCGGCGACCCATTTAAGGGCATCAGGGATAGTCACGTCGGGGGCGCTGTTGGTTTTCCTAGCCGCGCTATTATACGGAAGCGTTAAACCACCGCCTACGTCAGCGATACATGTCCAGACCCCCGCATTTCAGACCGCCTCCGGGGACCTCATTGACTACGACACTGATAATGACGGCCTCATCGAGGTGGCCAGCCTGACCATGCTCAACGCCATCCGCTGGGACCTGGACGGCAACGGCGAATCGACCCACTCCGGCTACTCATCGGCTTTCCCCACACCCCAGTCGGGCATGGGCTGCCCAACCACCGGCTGCTCGGGCTATGAGCTCACGACGGACCTGGACTTCGACACCAACGACGATGGCGTAGTCGATTCCAGCGATGACTGGTGGGACTCGGGCTCGGGATGGCTGCCCGTCGGGGACGGAAGCAGCGACACCGACTCCACCCGGTTCAATTCCACCTTCGACGGCAACGGGCACACTATATCCAACCTGCTAATCCAACGCAGTTCGTCCTTGGTTGGCCTTTTCGGTTCAGTAGGCTCATCATCTCATATCCGAGGGCTGGGCCTGACCGATGTATCTGTCTCGGGCCATTCCAGCGTGGGGGGCATTTCGGGCTACAGTGCTGGAAAGATAGAGGCCTGCTACTCCGCCGGCGCCGTAAGGGGCACAGGCAACCAGGTGGGCGGGTTGGTGGGGCACAGCGAGGGCAGCATCGTCGCTAGCTACAGCAGCACCGATGTGGTAGGGAATGGCAGAAGCAGCTCTATCGTAGGTGGCCTTGCGGGCGTAGCCAGCGCGGGAGCCGGGATCAAGGCCAGCTACTCCACAGGGAGTGTTTCGGCCTCTGGAAGGGAGAGCATCCAGGTCGGCGGGCTGGTGGGCGTCAGCCGGGTCGATGTTGTCGCTAGCTACTCAACTTCAGCAGTTTCCGCAGCGGCCTATGTTGGCGGCCTTGTCGGAGAAAAAGGCAGCGGCACGATCACCAACAGCTACTGGGATACTCAGACCTCAGGGCGTTCGGTGGGGGTCGGTTCCGACGATCTGGATTTCAACGGCACCCTCGACCCCGGGGAAACTGCGACATCGGGGGTCACCGGCAAGACGACAACGGAGATGCGGTCCCCCACCGGCTACGCGGGCATCTACAGCGGCTGGAACATCAGCACCGACGACGACTCGACCACCGACGACCCTTGGGACTTCGGTGCGGACTACAACTACCCTGTGTTGAGCGTGGACTTTGACGGCGATTCCGAGACCGCCGCCAACTGGCGGGACTTCGGTCTGCAGCGGGAGCCGGGCCCCGTGGGCGAACTGGCGGAGACCCTGAACGATGATGGGACCATTAAGGTGACTTGGGAGGCGCCTACAGACCTGGGGAGCGCCAGCACGGTCACCTACCAGTACCGTTCCAGCGTCGACGGCGGCACATCCTGGGACCCGAACTGGACAGCCACTACGGAATCGAGCTACACCTTCACCCCCGATCTGAACGCGGCATACGTGGTGGAAGTCAGGACCGTCAGCGGAGCGGCGCATCCCTTGGGCAAAGCCTCCCGCTTCACGACAACTGCAGTGACCCAGCGCCCGGGCCCCACCGATGCCACGTTAGCCATCGTGGGAGATAGCGCATCGGTCGCCGAAGGATTATCCATAGGCATAAGCGTTACGCTGAACCGGCCAGCCCCCTCAGGCGGGGCATCGGTGCGCTGGTACGTCGCCGATGGGACGACCTCGCCAGCAGGCTCGGCCACCGGTGATCTAGCGATAACGGAATCACTGGACAGCGAAAGCAGGTACAGGGCAGCAATAGCGTCCGGCGACAGTACAGCTACCATCAACATCCCCGCCAGCGATGATGCGAGGGTAGAACCAGACACCGAGCACGTGCTCTTCATTGTGGACAAGGTGGTGATCGGCGAGGATGAGACCAAGAGCTTCAACCCCTCCAGCAACTCCGTAGAGTTCGGCATAAACGATACAGACACAATCAACCTGGCAATATCCGCCCAGGCCCAGGTACGGGAGGGGACAACCGGGGGCCCGGAGCCCGGATCATCGCAGATCACGGTCACCGCGACCGCCAACCCCGCAGCTACGCTGGACCGCAGCGTGCAAGTCCGGGTGGTGAGCGACGGAGGCACGGCCACGACGGGGACCGACTACACCGCCATCGACGAAACGGTTACCTTCAACTCCGGCACAGTCGTCGGCATCGGCACGGGGGACAGCCCATCAGCGAGCGTCACGACTACAAATCCTCTCAGGCCACTAGCAGATTCTGTCACCGAGTCAGATGAGACCGTAGTCCTGAAGCTAGCCTCTCTCAGCACTGCTGAGCGGGCCTACGACTTAGGGACCACTCCTCCGTCCACAACTGTCACCATTCTCGACGACGACGACGACGCCAGAGTGATTTCTTCCTTCTCAATAGACAACACCAATCCCATGCCCGAGGACGGCGGTTCCCGCACTTTCACGGTAATCCTGAAGGAGGCAGCTAACTCGGCCCTTCGCATACCCGTCAAAGTGACACTGGATGGAGGAAGCACTGCCGGCAAGCTCGCCCTGTCCTGCATCCAGGAACAAGAGGCGTGCGTAAACATCGCCACCGGCGACACCTCCGGTACCCTGGTCATTTCCTCCACGGGCGATGACCTAGTAACCGGCACCCAGCCGGTAAAGGCCACGCTGAAGCCCCCTGCCGAAGTATCTCTCAAGGACGGAGTTAGTGCGACCATCAGTGTGGACCGCTTGGACGACGACCACCTAACTGCCACTTTGGCTCGCTCGTCCTACTCAGTCGATGAAGGGAATAGCATCCAGGTCACTGTAGAGGTTACGGCCCAGGACAAAAATCTGGCTCGCGTAGCTTCGCTGCAGCTCCAGACCTCAGCCAGCAACCCTGAGTCTGCGGGCACGGGCGACTACACAGCCCTGGACCGCACCATTCAGCTTCAGACCGGCGACTACACCACTTCCGGAATGTCGTTCAATGTTTCCATCAATACAAATGAGGACGATCTGGCGGAAATAGATGAAGCTTTTGAAGTTACCTTGCGCACCGGAGACAGCTTGGTGAGGCTATCGGGGCAGACCACCTCCGCCACGATCACGATACTCGACGATGACAGGGCTACCTCAGTCAGCGGGCTTACCAGTAATACAGGAAGCCTGGATGAAGACGCCGAGGAGACTGCCACCATCACGATCGCCCTGGACGGCGACGCAGTGTCGGCAGCAACTTTCGGCTGGGTTGTGAGCGGACAGGGGATCGACACAGGCGACTTCACCCTGGCCGCTGGGACCGACACCACACTGACTACAACCGGCGACGGGTTGCGCGGGACCGTCACTGTGGGTGCTGGAAGAAGCTCGGGTCTTCTAACAATCGACGCGATGGACGATTCAGCAGACCCTACACCGGAGTCCGAGACTCTGACCTTCACCCTCAGCAGTGTTCCAAACGGACTGGGTGTCCCGGACAACACATCGGTAAGCGTCTCTATCACCGACAACGATCCGATAGCTATCTCCGGCAGCGCATCGCTGTCCCTACGGCATGGAGATCCTCAACGTGACGAACCCTCCTCCGTTGTATCGGAGGGGGACGTGGTACGGGCTCGGGTGTCCCTGAGCGAACGCCTGCCGGTGGACGTCCAGGTGCCTCTTACCCTGCCCGATGGCAACGACATCACGGGCGACCTTGCCGGCAAAACCCAGACTACGCCAATCGTTGTTATTGCTTCCGGAGATACTACCGGAACGGTCTCATTCCTGGCACAACTCGACCAAGTGGACGAAAACGACGAGACGCTCACCATAGGCTTAGGCACTCCAACATACGACACCACAAGGCCGGTGTCCGGCAGCCTCGCAATCGAAGGAACGGGTGACCTGCAAATCAACGATGTGCTGGTGTCATTTCAGACTCGAAACGTGACAGCTGGGGGTGGGAGGCAGAAGCTGCGCACCATGACCATCGATACAGGTCGCAACCTCGCCAATGGGGACGATAACGAGGTGGAGGTAACATTCATCGTTTCAAGCGGCGATTATGAAGTAGCCTGGCGCATACAAGGGCAGGCCGCCGACTTAACAGACAAACTTAGCATGGACGGGACGCGGACGATAACCCTGACCACTGGGGACATATCCAGCAGGACGATACTCCTGGACCTGTACGTGACCCCCCAGCCTGGCGCCTCAGACCCCTTCGAGCCAGCCATTTCCATCACCAGCGTTAGGATCCATGAAGGCCAACGCTCAAAGGAGTTGGTCCCTACAGCAGTAGCCCCGAACCGGGCCCCCGGCACCCCTTGGCTTTCAGCGCAAACGGCAACGGAGGACCAGCTCTTCACCTATCAGTTCGCCGAGGTCGTCGATCCCGATGGCGACATGGTCACATACACAGCCAGCTCAGGCGACATGAACAGCTTGCCAATCTGGCTGACCTTCGACACCGCCTCGCGGACCTTTTCCGGTACACCACTGGAAGCAGACACACCTGCCAGCCATACCATACGCGTTACGGTGCGGGACGCCTCCCTTTCGACATTCGCCACCTTTGCACTAAGCGTGCTAGAGGTGAACGATCCACCAAGCGCCCTTTCCCTGACTGACCAGTTCGCTGAAGCGGGCGAGATGTTCAGCTACACCTTTCCAGCCATGAGTGACCCAGAGGGAAGTGCGGTCACCTATTCGGCTGAGCTGGAAGACGGCAGCTCCCTTCCAACCTGGCTGACCTTCAACGCGTCAAGCCGTACATTCAGCGGCACTCCTGGGGAGTCCGACTCGGGCACACTGACCATCAAGGTTACAGCCAGCGACGGGGCTATGCCCACGCCGGGGTTGTCCAGCTCCACTTTCATGCTGACAGTGGGGACTCTTATTGACTATGACACCGATGATGACGGCCTCATCGAGGTGGCCAGCCTTTCCATGCTGAGCGCTGTCCGATGGGACCTGGACGGCGACGGCGCCTCAGCAAACTCGGACTACTTGTCGGCTTTCCCCACACCCCAATCGGGCATGGGCTGTCCCGTGACCGGCTGTTCGGGGTACGAGCTGACCACAGACCTGGACTTCGACACCAACAAAGATGGGACCATCGGCTCCGGAGATGACTGGTGGGACTCGGGCTCCGGCTGGCTGCCTATCGGGGACGGAAGCAGCGACAGCGATGCAACCCGGTTCAACGCCACCTTCAACGGCAACGGCCACACCATATCCAACCTGTTCATCCAGCGTACCATCCCCCTGGTCGGGCTCTTCGGTTCCACCGGCTCCTTGGCCGACATACACAACCTCGCCTTGAAGGATGTCAATGTGAGCGGCCAGACCGGTGTTGGGGGACTCGTGGGCGAAAACCAGGGAAAGGTGTCCATTACGTACACCACGGGCCGGGTGTCCGCCTCCAGGAGCTATGCCGGGGGGCTGGTGGGCTGGAACAACGGAGGCAGCATCGCGGGGAGCTACTCCTCTTCCACCATGTCCGGCGACACCCAGGTAGGCGGGCTGGTCGGGCTACATGGCAGCGGCTCTATGGTCGCCTGCTATTCCACCGGAAGCGTTTCCAGCGCCGGGGGACAGGCTGGTGGGCTGGTCGGAGAGAACCGGAGCAGCATCACCGCCTGCTACTCCACCGGCGCCGTTGCCGGCCCTGTCCTCGTAGGCGGCCTCATCGGGACCGACCAAGCCGGCACTATTTCCAACAGCTATTGGAACGAGGAGACTTCGGGAATCAGTGTCGGCGTAGGTTCCGACGACACTGACGGCAGTGGGACCGTAGAGGCCACAGAACCGGCGACCTCAGGGGTGACGGGAAGAACGGATGCCTCGCTGCGGGCGCCTACAGCCTATGCCGGCCTGTACAGCGGCTGGAACGTCAGCATCGACGAAGATGCGGTCGCCGATGGACCCTGGGATTTCGGCGCTCCCTATAACTACCCGGTGCTGAAAATGGACTTCGACGGTGACCCAGATACAACCCCAAGCTGGCAGGAGTTTGGAAGGCAACGGGAACCGGGGCCGGTGAGCAGCCTTTCTGCTTCCCTGGGGGAGTCGGGGAACATTGAGACGGCATGGAGCGAACCCGGCGACACGGGAAGCGGGACCCTGGGCAGCTATCGGTACCGTGTGAGCTACGACGGTGCAAAGACCTGGGGAGCCTGGACCGAAACAGAGTCCAAGTCCTACACCATCGCTGTGGCGGATAGCACGGCACACTCCTTTGAGGTGCGGGCCACCAGCGATGCTGTCCATCGACTGGGGGCAGCCTCTTTCCTGGGCCCGCCAGGTCCGCCGGTTAACCTCTCGCTGGCTCCCCGCGACATGCATCTGGTCGCCGCGTGGGACCCTCCAGAGGAGGACGGCGGCGCTGCAGTAACGGGCTACGTCTTGCAGTACCGCCAGGGTGATTCGGGAGCCTGGACGGAGATGACACTAACTGGGGACGCCAGCACACTGGACATCGGCTCCCTGGCAAACGACCAGGCATACCAGGTGAGGATTGGCGCCGAGAACATATTCGGCATTGGCGCCTTCTCTCCTGCGGAGACCGCCTCCGCCATAAACTCGCCTCCCCCCACATCGCCGGTGCAGAATCAAACTGCGACCGAGCTCCAGTCCTTCAGCTACTCCATTGACGATGTAACCGACCCTGACGGGCATCAAGTCAGCTATTCAGCCTCTCTCGATGATGGGACGCCTCTACCGGCTTGGCTCGACTTCGACGAGGCTAACCGGACATTCAGCGGGACCCCTGAAGATGCCGATACGGGCAGCTTGGCTATAAGGATTACAGCTACCGACGACGGTACTCCTCCAGCCTCTTCCGAGGTATCTTTCACCCTTACCGTTGAGGATGTAAATCAGGCCCCCGCTGCACTCTCTGTCGAAGACCAGAGAGCAGGGGCAGGCCTGTTCTTCAGCTACACGATTACCGAGACCACCGACCCGGACAGCCGCGACACCCTCAGCTATTCTGCAGCCCTTGCCGACGGCACCGACTTGCCTATCTGGCTGGGCTTCGAGATCAACACTCTAGTTTTCAGCGGCACAGCCACATCGGGAGATGCCGGCACGTTCAACATAGTGGTGAAAGCCATCGATGACGGCACTCCACCGATGTCATCGGAGGCCGCCTTTACCCTGGAGGTCATATACAACTCCCCGCCCTCGGCGCCAGCCCTTTCGGACCAGACCGCAACCGAAGGTGAGGAGTACGTTTACACCTTTCCGGCATCCACCGATGAGGACAACCACAGCATCAGCTACTCCGCTCTCCAGTCCGACGGCTCCCCCCTGCCCGGCTGGCTGACATTCGACGGTGTGGAGCGCACCTTCCGAGGAACGCCCTTGGAGCTGGATTCGCCCAAGAGACACCGGATCAAGGTGAAGGCAATGGACGACGGCTGGCCGGATGCATCTTCAGAACGGGAATTTGAACTGTGGGTCCCCGAAGTGGATTCACCGCCGATAGCCGTCGCAACTGCCAAACTATGCCCACCGTCCGCTCAGACGTGGGATGACAATTCAGATGAACTATTGGTCCCCGAACCGGACTCGCCGCCGATTGCTGGCGTCATAGATCAGCTATGCCCCCCGTCCGTGCAGACGGGGGATGAAAATTCAGACCCGCTGCGGGTTAACCCGAAAGATATAGTGATCCTGGACGGCACCGGGAGCCATGATCCGGAGGGCGGGACGATAAGCTATCGGTGGACCCAGACCGACGGCCCGCCGGTCGAGCTGTTTCACCCAGAACCTACAGATCCGTGGAAATCTAGAGAAGCCTGGTTCATTGCTCGCACACAGGGCACTTTCGTATTCAAGCTGGAAGTAAGGGAAGTCGACGGCAAGACCTATACAAGCACCTCTGAGGCGGTCGTCATCGTAGTCGAACCAATCCCGCCAGGACCCCTTCCCATCACCTTCGATTCCGATACAACGCCGGATCAGAACTATGTGGTAGGCCGGGATGTCGGGATGGTACAGCTGCCAATTGCAACCGGAGGGACGGGCGACCTCACATACCAGCTTTCGCCTGCCTTGCCTCGAGGGCTGGCCTTTGACCCAGTTGCGCGCACCATAACCGGCACTCCTACGGAACTTCTGGAGCGAAGGCTCTTCACTTACACAGTCATTGACCAGGTCGGCAGCGAGGCGTCCCTGCACTTCTACGTGACAGTCAGTGCGCCAATCGCCGTGGCGAAAATCGATGCCCGGGGCGCCGTCACTATCATCGCCAAGGCTGCAGGGGAGTCCGATCTCACATTTGCGATAGAAGAAGAAACCCTGCATATAAGGGTGAAGGTGGACGGGAATAGCATAGGTTCTCGACTAACGCTACTAGCTGGCCCGGACTGGTCCAACCTTGCTCTAATCGAGTTCTCCAGCATACCAGCCGGCGACCTGATCAACCCTGCCGCTCCTCCAGGTTTCCGCAGGCTTGGAGAACTGAGGTTTCTGAACATCACCCTGCGTGACCGCGATGGCCTAACCATAGACCGGTTGGACGCCCCGGCAACCATCTGCCTTGCACCTAGAACCGGCGACGGGGAGCTGATCATGCTCCGATATGACGGCGCCGAGAGTTGGTCAATCCTTGCCAATGCTGTGGTGACGTCGCTGAATGGGGAGACCTTCATGTGTGCCGACAGCGCCAGGCTATCGACCTTCGCCGCTGGATATGCTGTGCCTCTGCCGCCGCCCTCCCCGAATCCGACACCTACTCCTGTTGGCAGTCAGAGTGACGATGGGGCTCCCAGTCCCACGCCCACACCTGCACCCACGGCGATACCCGTACTGACCCCTACTCCAACTCCGTCGGTTCCTGTGGAGCAGGTGGAGGCAACACCGATCCCCTCCCCGAATCCCACTCCTCCGGGGTCTACAGAATCTGTAGAACAGGCGGAGCCAACACCGACTCGTCCCATAGATCCAACTCCTACGACCCCAGCAGATCCTGCAGACCAGATGGATTCAACCTCGGCGCATCCACCAAGTCCGACTCCCCCGAGTCTCACAGAATCCCCAACTCCGAGATCCACCACCGATCTCCTTCAGGAGCAAACTCCGCCTCCCATCGCGCCCACTACCCCGCCGACGCCTTTCCAGGTGGGGCACCTTGAGGATCCGAGGGGTGGCAATCGCGTCTGGACCCTGGTCGGGGTACCATTAGCCATAGCGTTGCTGGGGATGATCTTCTTGATATACCGGCGCAGCCTGAGACCGTAGCCGGTCTTCCCGTCTAATACGGACCGCCCCGGCCTTATACTAGTCTCAATTTCTCCAAGGACATCTTGACACGCCCAATTCCTACTGCTAGCATACCGTAGCGCTGTTTTAGTGATACAGAGTACCATGACTACCGAGCACGTTGTCCGGCCCAATATCATGGCGGTCCTCGAAGACCGCGGTTATCGCTCCACCAACTCAAGACGCAATATCGTTCATATTCTTGAGGAAAAGGGAAGCGGCTTCACCGCCGAGGAGATCGGCAGAGAGTTGCCGTCGGTGGGAAGGGCAACCGTTTTCAGGACCTTGAAACTCCTGCTGGAAATCGGCGTCATATGTCGCCTGAACCTGCCCGATGGTGCGCCCCGGTACACCCTCTCCCGGGTGGAGCACCACCACCATACGGTCTGCGTCGTATGCGGCAATGTGGGCGAGTTCCGCGCTGCCACCATCGAACGCCTCATGAGGTCCCTGAGCAACGAGATTCCGGGTGATGTCGTCGGACACCGCATCGAGCTCTACATCACCTGCGACCTTTGTGCTAAGGAAAACACCAACTAGAGCCCCTCTAGACTGCGCTTTAATTCTATATGCGATTGAAATGATACTGAATCCCATTACAGCATTCCCTGATTAAGCTTGGCATTTTCTAGCCCATAAGTTCCTCAAGGAAAGGAGACAGAGAGTATATGATACTCAATCCCATTAAGGGCATACCTGGTCTCTTGAGCGCCAGCCTCATGGCCATAGGCCTACTCTTTGCCACCGCGGCATGCGCTGGCGGCGACCCCACCTCTACGCCAACTACGGCTCCAGACCCAACCCCAACATCGACGGCCACTCCCATACCCCCAACGCCACTGAACGTGGTCACCACAACCAACATAGTGGCGCACTGGGTGGAGAACATCGGCGGCGATCATGTTAACGTGTTCAGCCTGCTGCCCATTGGCGCCGACCCCCACGCTTTCCAGCCCGGCGCCCAGGATGTTACCAAGATTGCTGATGCAGACCTTGTACTCTCAATAGGGCTGGGACTCGAGGAAGGCTGGATGACGAGCCTTCTGCAGAGCGCCGCCCGGGACCCCTCCAGCATCACTGAGCTGGGCGAGCTCATCGACCCCATCGAATTCGCCGAGGGGCACATCGAAGAGGTCGAGTTTCTTGAGCATGTCGGCGAGGTCATTCACGAGGTGGAAGACGGCGACATGACCGCCGAGGATGCCCTCGCGGAGATCAAGATGATCCTCGCAGAAGTAGAGATCCACGAGGACGAGGAAGACGAACCTCCGGCGATGACCCTGGATATCCTTGCCCAGATTGACAGCGGCGAGCTGGACATCGGAGAGGGGCTTGAGGAGATCGAACACATAATCGGTGGCGGCCATGAAGAGCACGAGGGCCACGGACACGGGACCGAGGACCCCCACTTCTGGTTTGACCCGATACGAGTCAAGGTAGCCGTAGATGAGATTGTCGCCTTGCTCTCAAACCTGGATCCCGACCTGGCGAACACCTACGAGGCGAACGCCTCCGCTTTCAAGTCTGACCTTGACGAGTTGCACACTTGGACCGAAGAGCAGGTCAGCGCAGTGCCAGAGGAGAACAGGCTGCTGGTCACTTCCCACGACAGCCTCGGCTACTTCGCAAATCTTTATCACTTCGAGGTAGTGGGCGTGATCCTGTCCACCACCACCGAGGCCGAGCCATCGGCCGAGGACCTGGCGGAACTGGTCCACGAAATCGAAGAGACCGGCGCCAAGGCCGTGTTCGGCGAGACCACCGTCAGCGAGCGCCTCGCCATCGCAGTAGCCACCGAGTCCGGTGTCGAGCTGTACAGGCTATACTCCGGCTCCCTCGGAATCGACGGCAGCGGAGCGGAGACCTACATTACGATGGTGCAGACCAACGTTAACCGGATAGTCGAAGCCCTGCGATAACGCAGGAAGCGATCTACCGGAAGTGGGCCGCCCAATGCAGGCGGCCCACTTCCGGTGACAATTCATAACCATTTCAGGGGAAGCGCCAAGATGGCAACCGATGCGGCTATAGCAGTCAGGGATGTGACCGTCGTGCGTGGCGGACACACCGCCCTCACCGATGTGACTTTCGATGTAAGCCAGGGCACCCTCATGGGAGTGCTGGGCCCCAACGGAGCGGGGAAAAGCACTCTATTTGACGCCATCGCCGGCGTGCTGCCCCTGGCCCGGGGCTCGGTGGACCTTTATGGCGACGCGTCCCGCGCAGGGGCCTTGGCCTACGTCCCCCAGCGGGACAGCATCAACTGGCGCTTTCCCGCCAATGTACATGACGTGGTGATGATGGGTTGCTGCCGCACTGGGTGGTCCAGGCAGACCGTCAAAAAGCACCGCGAGCTGGTCAAGCTCTGCCTGTGCCGGGTTGGCTTGTGGGAGCAGCGCTCAGCACGTATTACCGAGCTTTCTGGAGGCCAGCGTCAAAGGGTCTTCATCGCCCGCGCCCTGGCCCAGGAGGCGAGCGTGGTCTTGCTGGATGAGGCTTTCAGCGGCGTTGATGTTGGAGCGCAGGAAGGCATCATAGAGGTGCTACAGTCCCTCCGCGACGAGGGAATAATCGTGCTACTGGCTACCCACGATCTCACCAACCTGGCACAACGGTTCGACCAGGTGCTGTGCATAAACCATCATGTGTGTGCCTGCGGCCCCCCCGACCAAGCCTTCACCCCCGCCGTGCTGGAGGAGCTGTACGGCTCCCACGGCTTTGAGTTCTCCCACAACCACTACAGCCCTGACAGGCGCGGACCGTGATCGACTACATAGTCGGCCCCTTTCAGTACACCTTCATGGTCAGGGCGCTGATCGTCTCCGTGTTGGTCGGCGTTATGTGCCCGGTGCTTGGGGCATACGTCATTACCCGGGGGCGCGCATTCATGGGGGATGCCCTGGCCCACTCGGTGCTTCCCGGCATGGTGGTTGCCTTCCTTCTGGGAATCAGCCCCTTCATCGCCGCCGTTCCGGCGGGCATAGCCATCGCCCTGTTGATGGGCAGCATCGCTCGGCGCACTGGGGTAAGCGAAGACACATCCATAGGCATCATCTTTGCGGGCATGTTTGCCCTGGGCCTCGTGATGCTCTCCAAGGCCTCGAACATCACCGTTAACATCGAAGACCTGCTCCTTGGGCAGGTGCTGGGCGTTTCCCGGAACGACGTTTACACATCCCTGGGCCTGACCATTCTGGTGCTGATAGGCCTGTTCATCTTTCACCGTCAGCTGATATACACCACCTTCGACCCCGTGGGCGCCAAGGTGGTGGGGATACGAACGGGGCTCATCGAGTACGTGCTCCTAGCACTGCTGGCCTTGGTCATAGTCATAGGCATTCAGGCCGCGGGTATCGTTCTTGTAATGGCCATGCTCATCACACCTGCCGCGACTGCCTACCTTCTGGTCCGGCGCTTCGTGGAGGTCATGGTATTGGGGGCTTTCCTGGGAGGGGTCTCAGCAGTGACCGGGCTGTACCTTTCATTCCACGTGGACCTGCCCTCAGGCCCGGCCATGGCCCTGGTCGCTACCGTAATGTTTGGAGTGGCCGCCTTGGCGAAGCAGCAGTGGAGGGTCAAAGAGGCAACAGCTTAATAGCCGGCCTTCCATCTAGGTTTTGGAAGGCGGCTTCAAGGGAAGCAGGGTTACCTTCCTATCAGGGTGCCCCTTTTCACTCCCTTCCGCATACGTTCGTACTCGGAGCAGAATTCGGCCCCCAGTATGAGGATGAAGGAAGAGATGTAGGTCCACACCAGTAACGAGATGACCGCCCCCAGGGAACCGTACACCCTGGCGTAGTTCGCAAAGTTGTCCAGGTAGAACAAAAACGCCGTCTTCCCAAGCTCGAAGCACAGGGCGGCCAGGAGCGCCCCGGGCCAGATGTACCTCCAATGGGTGGTTGTATTGGGGACCAGCTTGTAAATCAGCAAGAAAATCGCCAGGGTGAATACGAAAGGCAGAGCGCGGGCAAACAGGCCGGCCAAAGCGTCTTCCAGAAAATGGTAACGGTCCAAACCCAAGCCGCCTGCAAACTGGATAGAAGAGGTGGCCCCCAGGGATAGCAAGAAGAGGAGGCCCACCGCCATGGCCATCACCAAGTGGTGGAATTTGGCGACGTAAAACGGCCGGTCTTCGTGGACATCCCAAGCCCTATCCACAGCCCGGCTGATGGCGCCAAAGAGGGCGCTGGCGCTCCAGAAAAGGCCAAGAATGCCCGCGACCCCCAGGAACCCCCTTACGCCCTTCACCGAGCCCACGTTGTCGGTCAGGATATCTTCGGTGCCGGGAAGGTAGGTCTGAAAGAAGTGGAGCATCTCCCTCTCCACGGTCTCCGATTCGAGGATGAAGCTAAAGATGAAGATCAGCCCGAGGATAAGGGGGAATAGGGAGATTATGGCGTAGTAAGCCACCCCTGCGGCCATGTGGGTGGCATCGTCGTTGCCCATCTCCCGGACTACCCGGACCAACAGCCTGATTAGGGGAATGCCCAGCATCGCCCACCAGATGGGCTCCGCGATGCTGGCAACTCCCTGCGTCAGAGCCCGGGCTTTGTTAAGGACAGGCAATGTGAATTCCTCGAATTGGCGCATCGCGCCGCCAGCTGCTGCCGAGCATCTTCGACTTCACTGGAGATGTCTCTGTCTCCGCATACTATGGGGGCCGGGACATCGGTCACCACCCAGTGAGGTCGAAGCCGGGACCAAGGAACAGGCCCGGAGGCATGCAGCCACCCAGCCCGCTTTAGCTAAAGACTAGCTGTTTTCTTCTTTCTTGAAGGGTGCTCTCAGAATAACTCGAACGCCACCGATTGTGCCGGATACAGCATTGGTTACCGCCGTTGCCGTAGCCTCCCCGAAGGACCCGGCCGCGCTGACAGCCCCATTGGCCGTAGCCGAGGCGGCATCCTCAGCGCGAACACCGATCCGCTTCGCATTCTCTATGGCCGATTCCACCGCGTTGCGCGCCACATTTGCCACATCGCCGCCGACCTCTGCTGTGCCTTTCACAAGACCTCTGGCGCTGTCTTCGAGGGCTCCTATGACATTGCCTCCCACCTGCTGGGTACCCGTCACAGTTCCACTGATGGTGTCCCTGGCGGTGGCTCCCAAGTCTCCTCCAACGTCCCTGGCGCCATGAACGGCGCCCCTGGCTGCGCTGAATGCCACATCCTGCAGCTTGACGGCAACGCTTCCTGTAGCCTCGATCGCACCCTCCACTGCACCTCGGGTCACCAAAGCCACATCACCTCCCACTTCGGAAGCCCCACTGACCAACCCCCGGGCGCTGTCTTCGACAGCCTCGATGACGCTGCCTCCAACCTCCTGGGTGCCGGTGATAGTTCCCTTGATCGTATCCTTTGCGGCGGAGGCCAGGTCTCCTCCCACTTCCCTTGTGCCTTGAATGGCTCCCTGGGCTACGCTGAAAGCCATATCCTCAGCCCGCAGCCCCAGGCTCTTGGTCGTTTCCATGGCGCCTTCGGCGGCGCTCCGGGCCACGGTGGCAACATCGCCGCCCACCTCACCGGTGCCCTTTATGGCGGCCCGCACAGTATCCCTGAGCACGCCCACTGTGACAGTGCTCACTTCGCCGGCGCCGCGAATTATCCCTATGACGCTCCCCTTAACTGTGGACGCCAACTCGGTACCGACTTCGTTGGTTGCCTGGATGGCGCCTTTGATCACATCTCCAACCAGCTCTTCTATGCTTGTTATCGTGTCCCGAGAGCTGCGAAGGGCGTTAGTTGTGGCATTGCGCGCAGCATCAATGGTGCTTTCGACCACGCTGCCTGCTCCACTGATGGTACCCGCTATAGAGTCCCTGATACCTCTTCCTATATTTCCCAAGGTCATCTGCGCATCTCCTTATCGTTATGGGCCCGATGGTGCAGTTATGTAAAGCGCCTATATGTGCAAATCCACTGCAGTCAGAATGTGGGCATCGAAAGCCTGGATACGATTATAGGTCGCCCAAACTTGGATTGTCCATCGACTCGGGGAACAGTGGACGGTCACATGGACCGACTAGAGAGAAGCGAGGAGCTTCAGCTCATCGGCCATAAGACGGGGGGTCAGGTAGTGGCTGCGGATGTACCGGTGACCCCAAGCCCCCATCGACTTGGCTTGGTCGGGATTCTCCAGCAAATGAAGCACCTTGTCGGCGCACTCTTCGATGCTGTCAACGAGGTAGCCGCCTTTGCTGTCCTTAAGCTGCATGGGGATTCCGCCGACCCTGCCACCCACCACTGCCGTGAACTTCCACTGGGCTTCCGCGACTACCAAGCCGAACCCTTCCCGGATGGACTTCTGGATAACGACGTCCGACGAGCGCTGGAAGGCGTTAACCTCGATGCTGCTGGCGGCGGTGAAGTTTGTGTACATGTGCACGTCGGGGTCACTGCCAGCTGCCCTTCTGGTCGCTTCGTACATCTCCGCGCCCTGGGGGTCATCCATGGCCAGGTGGCCCAGCATAGCCAGCTGGACCTCTGGGATCTTCCGCTTCACCCGGCGGTACACTTCCACAACTCCCAGCGGGTCCTTCCAGGGATCGAAGCGGGACACCTGGGTCACCAGGGGCCTGCGGGTGTCGATGCCCGCAAAGGAGAGGATGTTCTCACACAGGCCGGGGGGAAGATAGGTGTTCTTGGGGGTTGTGGGGTCTATGGCCGGCGGGATCAGGCGAACCTTCTCCGACGGCAGGTCCTTCATGGCGTAGTCGGCCATGGTGAAGACCACGGCATCGTAGGCATCCACATAGGGACGCAGGAAACGCCACACCTGGAGATTTGGCTCGGACACGTCGATGTGACACCGCCATACCCACTTGGCCTTGGTTGAGCCATGCATGGAGCGAATGGCTGCCGGCTGGGGGTCGTGCACGATGATGTAGTCGTAGTCGTCGTAGGAGAAGGCTGTGTTGCGGGAGTTGGTGTCCAGGTAGGCCCGCTTCCCGGCGCCGGTCAGATGGTAATCGCCTCCCTGAAGGGCGTTGTGGAAAGCCTTGGTGACGCGAAAGAAGGGGTCGTCCCCTGCGATGGTCATCCAATCGGCATGGATGCCTATGTCCCGCATCAGGGGGATGTAAGAGCGGAGGATTTCCGCAACCCCGCCTCCGTAGGCGGTGGAGTTGAGGTGCAGCACCTTGGCGCCCACCAGCGGGGCTGCCAATCTCCTGACCTCCTCCAGGGCCTTCCTGCCAACGGGTTTTCGGTAGGCCTCCAGGGAGGCATTGCCAACGGACACTTCTTGCAGCGGGCCTGTGTACCTCTCTGCCAATGGGGCTGATCTCGCAAGGCGCTCATGGCCGTTTCGTCCGGCCCCCGCCCCATTGCGGTTGGTGCTTTCAATCTTATTTGCCGTCAGCGTCCGTTGCGCCAATTCTCCCCCCATCACCTTCTAATCTGCCACCCACTTTACAAGTTAACAACAATACCATAAATGCCAAGGCCAATTTCAATAGCTACCTCGCTTGATTGGCGACGTTTTCGATATAAAGGGAGGCGATGTTACACTGCAAGTAACGAAGAACCGGGTAAGGAGTCAATATGGCAACCTTGGTTACCGGGGGCACCGGATTTGTAGGGAGCAACATCATCAAAGCCCTGGCCCAGCGGGGACACGAAGTCGTGTCCCTGGATTTGTCAGCGCCCGACGAGATGGTTATGAAGTACCTGGAACCCTGGGCCTCCCAGGTCAGTTTTTCGACGGGAAGCATCCTGGAACCAAGCGACCTGAGGAAAGCGGTGGAAGGACGGGCCATCGACAAGGTCGTACACGCCGCAGTATTCACAGCGACCCGGGAAGATATAGAGAAGGAGAGCAGCGCATCCATCGTCAACATTAACGTCGTGGGCACGACCAATGTGCTAGAGCTGGCCTCCACCCTGCCCTTGCGTCGATTCCTGTACGTCAGCTCGGGGGCTGTGTACGGCGAAGCCCGCGGGTCTGAAGAGCTGCTGGAAGAGGATGTAAAGCTGTACCCGCGCACCCTCTACGCATCCACCAAGTACGCCAGCGAGCTCCTGACCCGGCGCTACGGGGAGATGCACGGCTTCCCTTCCGTCAGCGTACGCCTGGCTTCGCCCTACGGACCTATGGAACGCGTTACCGGCCACAGGGCGGTTATGTCGGTGCTGTACGAATGCACAGGCAAGGCGGCCCGAGGGGAGGCCATACCCGTCGGTGACCGGAGCCTCGGCAGGGACTACACCTACGTCAGCGACACTGCTGCCGGTATTTGCCACGTGTTGGATGCGCCAGCCCTGTCCCATGATGTGTACAACATCACCACGGGCAGGAAGATAACCTTGGGGGATGTCGTGGATGCCCTCCAGGAGGTCCGCCCCGGCCTGTCCGTGTACGACGACCCGGCCAAGGTGTACGGCAACCTGTATCCCGGCTATGTCCGGGGCATCTTGGACGGCTCTCGCCTTTGGCAGGACACAGGCTGGGCGCCCGTCTTCGATCTTTCGATGGGACTCGCAGATTACATGGGCTGGCGAGATACGGCCCCCTTCCGGGACTAGCAAACTCGCAAATTGACAAACATTCGGCCCTATGCTAACCTGCGCATAGGCGTTAGTGAAATTTTTAACGAACTTTTTCAGGTACGGCCAACCGAGTTTTTTCGAGCGCAATCGGCTGGTTGTTCCCATAGACGTAAGTTCACTGACGTGGCCAACGAGAGTGTATTGCATCCCATAGAAGCTGGAGTGCAGGCGGCGGGCGTATGGTTGGGCCCAAGCTACAGGTTCTCACCGTTTTCACCGTTGTTTGCATCTTTGCGCTGATAACCTTGGGAGGAGTGGTGAGGCTCACAGACTCGGGTCTGGGATGTCCGGATTGGCCTCTTTGCCACGGCCAGCTTTTTCCACCCATCGAATATCATGCCCTCATCGAATACTCCCATCGTATGCTGGCTGCCCTGGTGGGTGTGCTGGTAGCAGCGCAGGCCTTCGTGGTCTGGCGTTGCCACAGGAATTATCGCTTACTGCTGACCCTTAGCTTGCTGGGGGTGGTGCTGGTCCTGTTTCAGGGCGCATTGGGCGGGATTACCGTCCTCACCGAACTGGCCGACGGCCTCGTCCTGGCTCATCTCGCAACCGCTGAAGCGCTGATTGCCTGCATGGTGCTGGCCAGCGCCCTGGCGCTGCAAGGCTCGCGCGGAGCGCAAGGAACGGATAGAGGCAGCGCGCGCCTGGCCGGCCTGCGGCGGATAACCCTGATCACCACAAGTATGGTGTACCTGCTGCTGATCTCCGGGTCCTACGTAACAGTGTCGGATGCAGCCATAGCTTGTGGAGAATCCTGGCCCCTTTGTGCCGGTAGTTTGGTCCCCGAGGGACACCTTGCATCGGTACACATGCTTCATCGACTGGTTACCCTGGTCGTCTCGGCCCTCGTGGCCGTCGTGCTGGTGAAGGCTTGGCGTCAGGGCAGGGAATGGGCCCACCTGAGGTGGACTGCCATGGCCCTGGCCGGATTGCTGGTGCTGCAAGTGGGCTTGGGCGCTGCCGTAGTTACGGGCGGGTTCGACACCGTTCTGCGGGCGACCCACCTCTCCCTGGGGACACTGATGTGGGTATCCCTGGTTGTCTTGGCCATCATCGTGGTGATGGGAAGGCCAAGGGGAATGAAGGGGAGCGCCTATGCTTAGGCTGGGTCCCGACACCTCAACGCGAGCGTCTGCGCCGGCACAAGTGCTGTCCGTCCTCTCCGACTATGTGGCCCTGACCAAGCCTCCCATCGTAGCCCTGCTGCTGGTGACCGCCCTTGGAGGCATGTTCCTGGCGGCCCAGGGAGTACCGCCCTTGTCGGTGGCCGCCCTGTTGCTGCTGGGAGGAGCTAGCGCCGCAGCAGGGGCCAGCTCCATAAACCACTACCTGGACAGGGATGTCGATGGCATGATGCTCCGAACCAACCGCCGTCCCATTCCCGGCCGAAGGGTAAGTCCCGCATCAGCCTTGGTTTTCGGTATCCTGCTGAACGTTTTCGCCTTTGCCCTCCTGGCATCCACGGTCAATGTGCTGAGCGCCTTAATCACTCTCGGCGGGACCCTGTTTTACGTGCTGGTTTACACCCTGTGGCTTAAGAGAATGACCCCGCAGAACATTGTCATAGGCGGTGCGGCAGGGGCCGTTCCACCCCTGGCGGGATGGGCAGCGGTTACCGGCGGTGTGGAGCTGCCAGCCCTGTACCTGTTCGGAATCATCTTCTTCTGGACGCCTCCCCATTTCTGGGCCTTGTCCCTGCTTATGAAGGACGACTACGCCAGGGCGGGTATCCCCATGCTCCCGGTGGTCTATGGCGACGCCGAGACCCGCCGGAACATATTTCTGTACACGATCATCCTGGTGGCCCTGACACTACTGCCCTTCAGCGTCCAGCAGGTAGGATGGATATACTTCACCTCTGCCGTTACCCTGGGAATCGTGTTCCTGTTATATACCGGGCACCTTGTCCGCATGGGGGAAGGCACATCCCGCAGAGATGCCACCCAGCGGGAGCGCCGGGTGTACCTGTTCTCATTGCTCTACCTGGCCCTTCTGTTTGCAGCCATCATGATCGACACCACGGTAAACCTGGCATGAAGACAACCGCTTTGAGAAATCCTGGAATATTGCCCTTGAAAGGGAAAGACTCCCTTGGTAAACTCTTAGCCGCAATGCGGCCCCATGACAGCACCTGCATTTACTCACGCCCGGCATCCACAACGGGAAGGGTAATCGATAAAGGAGACCCTGGTGATACCCAGACCGCTTAAGAGCAGGGGCATCCTTGCCCTCATAGCGCTGGCGGCCTTCCTGGTGCTGCTGAGCTGCAACCCGGCGGACAACCAGTCCACCTTTGAAGCGGCATCCCCCGAAGCACAGAAACTGCTGGACCTATTGGCTATCATCGGCTGGGCGGCGGTAGCGGTCTTCGTGGTCGTTGAAGGAATCCTGATCTATGCGGTCATTCGCTACGCCCGCCGGCGCAACGACAACACCATGCCGGCCCAGACCCACGGCAACACTCCCCTGGAGATCGGCTGGACCATCGCCCCTGCCATCGTCCTGGCGGTGATTGCCGTTCCCACCGTCATATACATATTCGACCTGGAATCCGAACCTCCTGCCGACTCCCTGAACGTGATAGTCACCGGCCACCAGTGGTGGTGGGAGTTCGAGTACCCCGAAGAGGATGTGATCACCGCCAACGAGCTTCGGCTGCCCGTCGAAAGGCCTGTACGCCTGCTGCTCCGGTCCGACGACGTCATTCACAGCTTCTGGATACCGAAACTGGCCGGCAAGGTCGATGTGATACCTAACAACGAAAACAGGTTGAAGTTCACCCCCATAGAAACCGGCGAGTTCTATGCTCAGTGTGCCGAGTTTTGCGGGGTAGCCCACTCCCACATGAGGTTCCGGGTGATCGTGGAAGAGCCCGAGGAGTTCGACGCCTGGGTGGCTAACTACCATGAGCTGGCTTCCCGGCCGGCGCCCACCGGTGACTCTGATGAAGCCCAGGGCGCCCAGCTCTTTGCCAGCAGGGGATGCCTTCTCTGTCACGCCATCAACGGCCCAGCCTCCGCAGAGGCCCGGCTCGCGCTGAAAGAGGGTTTCGAGAGGGGAGAGCTTCGATTCCCAGCCCCCAACCTCACCAACTTTGGGACTAGGGGAACCCTGGCGGCTGGGCTCCTGGACAACGACCTGGGTGGAGAGAACCTGAGGGCTTGGCTAACCGATCCCGACGATGTCAAGGAAGGGAATCGCATGGCCGAGCTGGCCACGGTCTACATCGACCCAGACTCCGAGTTGACGGCCCTGGAGATTTCCCAGTTGGCCTCCTACCTATTGAGCTTGAAGTAACGATGAGCCTTGAATCGAAACAGCGCAGACCTGCGGTGTTGAGCACGCAGAAAGAGGGAGGGTACTTCGGAGGTGAGCCATGGTAACCCTTGGTAACGCCCTTAGTGGGGCATTGCGCCGTCCCACCAGCTACCACGGTGTGTGGAGCTGGATCACCACCGTCGACCACAAGCGCATTGGCATCCTTTACGGCGTCACGGCTTTCATTTTCTTCCTGATTGCCGGCGTGGAAGCCCTGCTGATGCGCACCCAGCTAGCAAGGCCTGAGCAGGACATCGTCAGCCCCGAGGTGTTCAGCCAACTCTTCACCATGCATGCGCTGACCATGATCTTCCTGGCCATCATGCCCCTCACAGCCGCCTTCTTTAACTTCATGATTCCCCTGATGATTGGGGCAAGGGATGTGGCCTTCCCCCGCCTGAACGCGCTGAGCTACTGGATATTTCTGTTCGGGGGCATCCTGCTGAACAGCGGATGGATCTTCGGAGGCTCCCCGAACACAGGGTGGTTCAACTACGCCAACCTGTCCGAGCAACCCTTCAATACGGGCACCGGCGTGGACTTCTACGTGGTCGGCTTGCTGGTCCTTGGAACAGCTTCCATGGCTGCAGCCTTCAACTTCATCGTCACCATTCTGAACATGCGCGCTCCCGGGATGACCCTGATGCGCATGCCGGTGTTCGTCTGGATGACCTTGGTGACCTCCTTCCTGATAATCCTGGCCTTTCCGGTGATCACCGTGGGCCTGATCGAGCTGCTGTTCGACCGGCAGTTCGGCACCGGCTTCTTCAATCCGGCGCTTGGCGGAGACCCGGTGCTCTGGCAGCACCTGTTCTGGGTGTTCGGCCATCCCGAGGTGTACATCTTGATCCTACCGGCAATGGGCATCATCTCGGAGATACTGCCGACCTTCTCCCGCAAGCCCCTTTTTGGGTACACGGTTGTGGTCCTGTCGGGAATAATCATCGGCTTCATGGGTTGGGGTGTGTGGAGCCATCACATGTTCACCGTCGGTCTGGGAGCTTGGTCTAACTCGGTTTTCAGCATCGCCACCATGGCCATCGCGATTCCGACAGGTATCAAGATATTCAACTGGATCGGCACCCTGTGGGGCGGGTCCATCAACATCAAAACTCCCTTGCTCTTTGCCGTGGGGTTTGTGTCCCTGTTCATCATCGGAGGCCTGAGCGGCGTGATGCACGCCTCGGCGCCCGCCGACGCCCAGCAGCAGGACACCTACTTCGTGGTCGCCCACATCCACTATGTGCTCTTCGGCGGAAGCATCTTTGCCATCTTCGCGGGCCTCTACTACTGGTGGCCCAAGATGACCGGCAGGATGATGGACGACAACCTGGGCAAGCTGCACTTTTGGGCGATGATGATCGGGTTCAACGTGACCTTCTTCCCCATGCACTTCCTGGGCCTGCAGGGAATGCCCCGCCGGATACACACCTTCGATTCGGCCATGGGATGGGACCTGTGGAACATCGTTGCGACGGTAGGCGCCTTCTTCATGGCGGCTTCCATACTGATCTTCATACACAATGCGGTACGGAGCTTGAAGAAGGGCGAAATCGCCTCCAGCGATCCTTGGGATGGCAGGACCCTGGAGTGGTCCATACCGTCGCCTCCTCCCGTATACAACTTCGCCGAGATTCCCCAGGTGCATGGCTTGGATGCCCACTGGAGCAACAAGTACGGGGACGATGGCCACTCAGCTCCGGTCCCGGTAGGGGGCGGGGCAGCGGGAGAAGAAGCGGTGGGCCATGAACACGCTGACGAGCACGGTGATGCGGGGCATGGGATTCATCTCCCGGGATTGTCTTACTACCCTGTGATGCTCGCCTTCGGGCTTGGAGTTGCCGGCTATGGACTGGTTTTCCACCAGACCCTTACCTGGGCTATGGCCATCGTCGGCCTGGGAATCGGGGTAGTCGCGGCCTACCTGTGGTCCTTCGAGCCTGCCGAGGAAGAGCATGATTCCGATGATTGACGTCCCCAATTCCGCCAGGAAGGCCCAAGCCTAGTCATGGAGAAAGGTTAGAGTTGGAACATCCGACTGGACAAGGCCACTCTATGGTCGAACAGACGACTACGGGGCTGAACCATCGCAAGATGCTGATGTGGCTGTTCCTGGGGTCGGACTGCCTGTTCTTCGGCTCCCTGATAGCCACCTATCTCATCTACCGGGGAGAAAGCCTCGTTGGTCCCTTCCCCGAGGATGTGTTCAGCATTCCGGTCACCACAGTGAGCACCTTTGTGCTCCTGATGAGCAGCATGTCCATGGTGCTGGCCTACTCGGCCATCAACCGGGGCAACATGCGGGCTTTCCGCGTATGGCTGTTGTCCACCTGTTTGCTGGGCGCCACCTTCCTGGGCTTTCAGACCTTCGAGTTCTACGAGTTTGCCAACCATGAGAGGACCGTCGAGTGCCAGCCCGGCTCCCAGGTGCCCGAATGCCTGGCAGGAGCAGAGAAGTACAAGGAAGATTACGGTCTGACTCCCCAGACGAACCTGTTCGGCACCACCTTCTTCACCCTGACCGGCTTCCACGGCGCCCACGTGACCGTTGGTGTGATCTGGCTGCTGTCCATCGTCGGCTACTCCTTCATAGGGGGCAGGAGAGCCCAGCGGGTGCTCACCGACAGGCAGGCCCTGAGCGTCGACCTTGCAGCCCTGTACTGGCACTTCGTGGATATCGTCTGGATCGTCATCTTTGCAGTCGTCTATCTGATTGGAGTCGGAGTTAACTAGCGCACCGTGATGGGAAACGTGATAACTGACCAGAGGAACACAAATGGCGCATAGCCAAGGGCACAGTGAGGGAGCGCACCCGACGGCCGCTACCTACATCAAGGTAGCCCTCACGCTGGCGGTGCTGACAGCCATAGAATTTGGTGTCTTCTACCTGGAGATGCCGAACCTGGTGCTGATTACCGTCTTCCTCCTCCTTTCCCTGGTCAAGTTCGCCCTTGTGATCCTCTTCTACATGCACCTGAAGTTCGACAGCCGCCTGTTCTCAGGGGTGTTCATCGGAGGCTTGGTACTGGCGATTGCCGTGTCCATAGCCCTCATGGCCATATTCCAGGTGCTGGACACCCTGGCCAATCCTTCCGAGCCGGATGGGACAAATGGTGTAGTTGTTGGACCTACGCCCACCCCGACGGAGCCGCCAGATGGCCCGGAGTGCGCACCCGACGACCGGATTTGCCAGGGTCAGCAGCTCTTCCTCAACGTCCCAGCCAGTGCTGCTCCCCAGGCCCTGTGGTGCAGCCAGTGTCATGCCCTCGGCGACATCGCCAACGGGGCGATTGGTCCCGACCTGACCAATATCGCCGTCGATGCTGAAACCCGTAGGCCAGGGATGTCCGCCGAGGAGTACATCCGGGAGTCCATCAGGGAGCCGGAAGCCTTCCTGTGCGAAGTTGAGCTCTGCACCCAGGGGCTGATGACAGCCTCCGTTACCGGCGGCCTGACCGACGAGGAGGTAGACCTTCTGGTCGAGTTCCTGATGAGCGCTACGGCCGCCGACGCGACGCAGGCTCCCGTTGTGGACGTCATGGTCCCCACTACCCCCGTAGATACCCCCACCGACTCGCCTGCGCCGGCAGGAGGCCTCGTGGCCGAAGGCCAAGCCCTGTTCATGAGCGCACCTCCCAACGTGGGTCCTCAAGCCCTCTGGTGCTCCGAGTGCCACGCCATAGAGGGGCTCGCCAACGGACTCATTGGCCCAGACCTGACCAACATCGGCTCCCTTGCTGCGTCCCGAAAGCCGGGCACCTCAGCCGAAGATTACCTGGTTGAGTCCCTGCGTAATCCCGACGGGTTCATTCCCGACGGCGTGGAGCGCGCAACACCCGGCCTCATGACTCTTGCCATCGTCCAGGACCTGACCGACGAGCAGGTGGAGGCGCTGGTGGCCTTCCTGCTAGCCCAGCAGTAGGAGCGGTGGAGGGTTCCCGGTGCCCGTTAATGAACTGCTCCGCCCATGCATCTCTGTAGCTGAGCTACGATGATACTTCTCCAGGTAGCAGACTTTTCCTGGACCCAGTGGCATGCCCACCCCAGCATAATCCTGGGCCTGCTTGCCTTCGGGGGAGCCTACCTCCTTGGTGTGGGGCCGCTGCGCCAGCGCTACCGCTTGGGCCCTCCAGCGGAAGGGTGGCGGGTCTCGTTGTTCCTGCTGGGCGTGCTGGTGCTGATGGCAGCCCTGCTCTCCCCCATCCACGATCTGGGCGAGCGATACCTCTTCAGCTTTCACATGCTCCAGCACATGCTGCTCATGCTGGTCTTTCCGCCCCTGGTGCTCATCAGCACCCCGCCGTGGCTGCTCCGACCCTTGCTGAGGAATCCCACGGTGAGGAACGCAGCTTCCTTCGTTACCAGGCCGGTAGCGGCCTTCCTGATATTCAATGCGGTCCTGGTGTTCTGGCACGTCCCTGGGCTGTACGACCTGGCCTTGCGGGAACGAAACATTCACATACTCGAGCACATCACCTTTATGGGAGCGGCGGTGCTGATGTGGTGGCCGGTCCTCAGCCCCATGCCAGAGCTGCCCAGGGCGCCGTACATCGGCCAAATGGCCTACCTGTTCATGGTTCCAACCGTCTCAGCTATTTTGGGAGCATTCATCACCTTCTCCGAGTCGGTGTGGTACGATTGGTACGCTGAAGCTCCCCGCATATGGGAGATATCAGCCAAGACAGACCAGGAGATCGGGGGTCTGCTCATGTGGGTCCCCGGGGGCGCTGTGTTTATGGCATCCCTGATCATCGTGTTCCTGGTCTGGGCAAGCAGGTCCGAATCCGATGACAGCGCCCGCGTTAGCATCGAAGCAGGGGACACCCCTACAGGAGGCCAAGGAGCGTCCTACATACAGGCTTCCGGTCCGGAGCCGGGGAGCCAAATTGGAACCGATCTTGGGTCGAGTACGACCAGGGAGGCTTATTGATGAAACCAACAACCATGGCCGCGCTGCTCCCTATCATGGCAGCTATTTTCATAGTCCTCTGGGGCGGCGCCTTGGGCGTCGTATTCATTCTGTTGTACAAGACCCCACTGCATGAGTGGGGCCCGGTGATCCTCGGCATGGCCCTGGTTATCGGGATACCGGCTGTCGCCGGGCTGCTCGCCAAGGACCGCGGCTAGACTGGGCCCGAAGTGTTCTCTCCTACAGGCCTATGCTTCTGAAGGCTACGCTCCTTGCCGCCGCGCTCATCCTCACCGTGGCGGCATGCGGCGAAGACCCTTCCTTCCAGGGAAACACTCTCAACGTTGAGCAGGCGCCCGACTTCCGCCTCAGG
The DNA here is from genome assembly GCA_965116325.1 of Dehalococcoidia bacterium. Taxonomy (GTDB): domain Bacteria; phylum Chloroflexota; class Dehalococcoidia; order Lucifugimonadales; family JAGWBF01; genus JAGWBF01. Next base: position 562,253 of record OZ220675.1, read on the forward strand.
GACCAAAACAACACCGAGGTTGCCCTGTCCGACTTCCGGGGAAAGGTTGTGGCCCTGACCTTCCTGTACACCTACTGCCCAGAGATCTGCCCGGGCATCGCCGAGACCATCAGAAAGGCGTCTGAGCTCCTGGACGCCGAAGCAGAGCAGGTGCAGTTCCTGGCCGTCAGCGTGGACCCTGAGCGAGACACGGTGGATTCGGCACTCAACTACAGCAGGGACACCGGCCTGCACGACCAGTGGAGATTCCTGGTAGGCACCCAGGAGGAGCTGGAGCCAGTGTGGAAGGCCTACTGGCTGGACCCGTCGGTGGACACTTCGGTGGGGTACCAGATCGTGCACCTCCACGAGGACGGAGAGCTGCACTTGCACGAGGTGGATGGCGGGAGCGGCGTCAGTACCGGCGACCTGAAGGTTGTACGCGAAGGTCCGCTGATCTCTCACTCAGCCCCGGTGTTTTTGATCGATAGGGACGGCAACCGGCGGGTGCTGTTGAACGACATTACGCTGGACCCGGCGCCCCTGGTCCACGACCTGCGCCTTCTGCTGGACGACTAGTCCAGCCTGGGAGACGCGCTGGCTAAGCGGCCTGGTTGGCTTGGGCTATTTCCACCAGCTTGTCGAAGGCTGGCCGGTCGTTGACTGCCATCTCAGCCAGCATCTTGCGGTCAATCTCGACATTTGCCACTTTCAGGCCGTGGATCATGCGGCTGTAGGTCAGCCCCGACTGGCGGGCTGCGGCCCCGATGCGAATGATCCACAGACGCCGGAAATCGCCCTTGCGCTCTCTCCTATGCCTGTAGGCGTGGCTCCAAGCATGGATGAGAGCTTCCTTGGCCCACCTGTAGTTCCGGTGGGAGGACCCCCGGAATCCCCTGGCTGCCAGTAGTACTTTCTTGTGTCGGCGGCGCCTGGTTACGCCGCTCCTTGCCCTTGTCATTCTTTGACTACCTGTCTATCTCCGTTGGATTACCCGTAGGGGACCAGCTTTGCCAGCCTCTTGACGTCCGCGGCATCCACCAAGCGCTTGCCCTCGTACTGGCGTCGTACCTTCTTGGGCTTCTTGCGTCGCAGGTGGCTGCTCATTCTCTTGCGGCGCATGAGCTTGCCCGCTCCCGTGATGTGGATACGGGCTTTAGCTCCCTTGTGGGTCTTCATTTTGGGCATCCGCTACTCCCGCCAACTCCGTTTTGGCTTTCCGGGCACTGGGGACCAGTATGATGGACATCGCCCGGCCTTCCATCCCCGGCGGCTTCTCCAGCCTAGCCTCATCCTGGAGCTCGTCCGCCACCTTTTTCAGCAGGGTCATGCCAAGCTGGGCGTGGGACTGCTCTCTGCCCCGGAAGACGACGGCCACCTTTACCTTGGAGCCGTCCTGGATGAGCTCTTTGACCTTGCGCACCTTGGATGAAAAGTCGTGGGTGCCGATGTTGGGTCGGAAGCGCACTTCTCGCAGGGCTGTGTTTTTCTGGGACTTCTTGGCTTCCCGTTCCTTCTTGGAGTACAGGTACCTCAGCTTACCGTAGTCCAGCAGACGGCACACCGGGGGGCTTCCGTTCGGGGCCACCTCTACCAGATCGACCCCTCGCTCCCTGGCTGCTTCCAGGGCTTCGGCAAGGGACAGCACCCCAAGCTGCTCGCCGCCTTCAGCGATGACGAGCACCTCGGATGCTCGGATTCTTTGGTTTACTCTGTATTCCTTAGTAGGGATGCCCGGCTACCTCCAGGATGTGATGGATACTCTGCCCGTATTTTAGCTTGCGCAAGAATATAGCATAGGCGCATATGCAAGTCAAACGTACTGCCGTTGGCCTACGCTTTGCGGATAATTTCGTCGCTCATCCGTGCGACGAGGGTGTCAATGCTGACGGGACCCAGGTTCTCGCCCGTGCGTAGGCGCACCGACGCGGTATCGCTGCCCATTTCCGAGTCTCCGACCACCAGCATGTAGGGCACCTTGTCCATCTGGGCTTCCCGTATCTTCAGGTTCATCCGTTCGCTGCGGGCGTCCACTTGGCCGCGGATGTGGCTGCCCCTCAGCCGGCCCTTCACCTCGTTGGCATACTCCAGGTGACGGTCTGCAATTGGTATCACCAGGGCCTGGACGGGGGCAAGCCAGAGGGGAAAGGCGCCTCCGTAGTGCTCCATGAGCACCCCGACGAAGCGCTCCACCGAACCCATGATCGCCCGGTGCACCATATAAGGCCGGTGCTGGCCGCCGTCGGCTCCCTGGAAGGTCAGGTCAAAGCGTTCGGGCAGGTTGAAATCGAACTGGACGGTGGTGCATTGCCACTCGCGCCCCAGGGCGTCCTTGATCTTGATGTCGATCTTTGGGCCATAGAAAGCGCCACCGCCCTCGTCGATGCCGTACTGCAAGCCGCGCCTGTTCAGTGCGCTGGCCAGGGAGTCGGTGGCGTGCTGCCACATCTCCTCATCTCCAACGTGCTTCTCCGGCTTGGTGGACAAAGAGATGCTGAAGTCGGAGAAACCGAAGGTGCCGAGCAGCTCGAAGGTCAAGTCCAGAACCCCGAGCACCTCGTCTTCGACCTGCTCGGGCAGGCAGAAAATATGGGCATCATCCTGGGTGAACCCCCGGACCCGCATCAGCCCGTGGAGCACCCCACTTCTCTCGTAGCGATACACCGTTCCCAGCTCTGCGAACCTGAGGGGCAGCTCCCGGTAGCTTCTCAGGTCCGACCTGTAGATCATGATGTGGAAGGGGCAGTTCATCGGCTTCAGGTAGTACTCGTTTCCGTCCACATCGTTAGGAGAGAACATACTCTCCCGGTAGAAGTCCAGGTGACCGCTGGTCTCCCACAAGCGCGCCTTACCCACGTGGGGAGAATAGACCACATCGTAGTTGTGCTTGTCGTGAAGCTCCTGCCAGTAGGCCTGGATGATGCTGCGAACCCGCCCCCCTTTGGGGTGCCACGTGATCAGTCCGGGCCCTATATCTTCGTGGATTCCAAAGAGGTCCAACTGCTTGCCTAAGCGACGATGGTCCCGCTTCTCAGCTTCCTCCAGCATGTGGAGGAATTCGTCCAGGGCATCCTGGCTTTCGAAGGCGGTCCCGTAGATGCGCTGGAGCATGGGGCGCTTCTCGTCGCCCCTCCAGTAGGCCCCCGCCACGTTCAGCAGCTTGACCGCGCCTATCTTGCCCGTGGACTCCACGTGGGGTCCCTGGCACAGGTCTACGAAGCCGCCATGGGTGTAGGTGCTCAGCTCCTCATCCTCGGGGATGTCGTGGATTATCTCCAGCTTGAACTGCTGGTCCTGGAACATGTCGTTGGCTTGGTCACGGCTGATGACCTCCCTCTCGAAGGGATGGTCCTGGGCGATGGCATCCATCATGCGGGACTGTATGCTTTCCAGGTCTTCCGGCGTGAAAGGCCGAGACACTTGGAAATCGTAGTAGAAGCCCTCATCGGTGGAAGGCCCGATGCCGATCTGGGCCTCAGGGAAGAGCCGTATGACGGCATCGGCCATCACATGGGCCGCTGAGTGGCGCATACGATGGCGCAGGGCCATCAACTCCCCATCGGGATGGCTACCGGTAGCTGTCATTTCCATTCAATTACCCATCCACTGGAATTAGCAATTCAATATAGCATACGGCCCGCTCAGCTTGTAACCAGCCTCATATTGCAGCTTTGCTACCCTCTGCCCAGGACGTGCTTCAGGGCAGTCTCGATGTCCGGGTGGCGAAAGGCATAGCCGGAGTCCAGGAGCTTCCGGGGGACCGCCCGCGTGCTCCCAAGAAGGGACTCGTCGGCCATCTTCCCAAGGGCGGCTTTGAGAGCAGTGCCGGGTACCTTAAGCAGCGTTGGCCTGCCCAACGTCTTTCCCAGGGCCCGGGTAAGCTCTCCGTTGGTAGCGGGCTCGGGGGCTGTGATGTTCACCGGGCCCTCCAGCTCGTGTGTCATCATGCAGTGTTCTACAGCCCCAAGGGTGTCGTCCAGGGATACCCAGCTAACATACTGGCGACCGCTGCCCACCGGTCCCCCCACCCCCGCCTTGAAGGGAGGCAGCATGGTCTTGAGCATCCCTCCCATGGGGGTCACCACGGGTCCAAGCCGGAGGTGCACCACCCTGATTCCTGCCGATGCGGCCGCTTCGCTGGCCTCCTCCCACTCCCGGGCCAGCTCACCCAGGAAGCCCTCTCCCGCAGGGCTGTCCTCATCCATGACTGCGTCTCCACGCGCCGAGCCGTATATGCCCACTGCCGAGGCGGACAGGAACACCTTCGGAAGTTGCCTCAGCCGGGAAAGGGTATCTGCAAGCAGGCGGGCAGTACCAACCCTGCTGTCTCTCATCCGCTGCTTCTTGGCAGGGGTCCATCTTCCCATGATGGTCTCGCCGGACAGGTGCACCAGGGCGTCCAACCCTTCCAGGTCGGCCCCGTCCAGCACACCCCTCGCGGGATCCCAGGGAATGACCGAGCTATCCCCTACCGGTCCCTGCCTTGCACTGGTGGTCCTGACCAGGCGTTTCACCTGGTGGCCGGCGGTCGTCAGGTAGTGCGCCAGGTTCGAGCCGATGGTGCCCGATGCTCCGCTTATGGCCACCTTGTACCGGGGCATGGGTGCGTAGCGCCGGTGAGCCTTCAGGTCCTGGTCCAGGGTGTTGTTCCTGTACCGGAAGGCCTCCTCCATCCTGCGAAGCACCAAGCCTCCAACCATGGCGCGGCCAGCCAAGCCTAGGGGCAGGGAGTACGCGACCCGGTTGTCCAGGTAACACGCGTCGGGGCCGTCAGGCTCGGCGCTGGTAAGGTGACTCCAGTGAGCAAAGGGGCCCTTTAGCTGCACCTCCCGAAACTGGCGGCCTTCCAGGAAGTCCCGGTGCTCTAGCGTCCAGCGCAGGTGGAACATCCCCAGGGGGATAAGGACCGTGGCCTCTCCGCCCGTCTCGATGCTACCTGTGCGCGTGAGTCCACGGAACGGCTGCCAGGGAGGATTCAGGCGTTCGAAGGCGCCGGGGCGACCCAGCCACTGGAACACCTCTTCTGCAGATGCATCAAGGCGCGCCCGATTGACGTACTCAAGGATTTTCATTATTGGAGCGAATGCCCGCCCTTAAGTAGAATGTATTCACTCTTGCGATGAATAGCCCGACCTTAGGATAGACTTTTCGCGAAACCGGTAGCAAGATGAAGGGTCGCCATTGTGCGACAGGTTGGAGTTCCATTCTGTTCATGCGAAGAACGAGCGAAGACAGCACGCCACCCATAGGCCCTGTCCAGGCCGGGCTTACCGGCGGAGCATTTGCCGGGATCGTAGGTGTGCTAGCCAACCTGCCCCTGGTTTCGCCCAGCGACTCCTTCTTCAACAGCGCCACGGTCATGGTTGGATCTCTTGCGACGGGACTGGCTGTGGGCATTTGGGGCTGGGTGCTTGGCGATGGCCATGTCCGCCGGGCGCCCTTCTGGTCTGGCATAGTATTTGTCATAGGGGTCGCCACGATCATAGCAGTAGTTGGCGAGTCCCAGCTTGAACGCTCGGTATCGTACATTGCGCCCCTGGCAGCTATCGTCGTGGGCACGACGGCTGGTATCTTCCTGGTCCTCTCCCAGTCGCCGCGCTCCCTACCTTGGAGGTTGACCCTGGCATTGGTGGCCCTTGTGATCGGCTTGGGCATCGGGCTGGCTGGATTTGGGGACCAGGAAAGCGGCCGGCTGGAGCTACCGCCAAGAGCGAGCATACCGCACATAACCGTACCTCATCTGTAGTGGCAAAATCTCCCCGGAGAAGAATAGTTTGAGCAAGATCATGCATATTTCCCGGCTTTCCATCCTGGCGGCGGCTCTCGCATTCTCGCTTGTGCTGTGGGGCTGCGGAGGTTCAGGGGGTGTAGAGATGCAACCGACCTCCACCATGACTGAACCCCCGACAGCGCCAGCCGCAACTCCAGTTCCCACCCAGGAACCGCTGGATCCTGGACCAGACGAGGATAATTACGAAGGCGTTACCTACGTTGTTACCGAAGGAACGGAAGCCACCTTCACCGTCGAGGAGCAGCTGGTGAGGCTGCCCCTTCCCAACGATGCGGTGATGCGCACCACGGAACTCTCTGGGGAGATCCACCTGGACGGCAGGCCTTCGGTGGTCAGCATCGACCTGCAGACCCTGGAAAGCGACCAGCCATTCAGGGACCGCTACGTACGGACCAGGATGTTTGGGGAGCATCCCACGGGGACCTTCACGGTGCCGGATATCGGACCCGTCCCCGATGGTCTGGCCGGCGGCGATGAGGTGATGACCCAGGTGTCCGGCTCCCTTGAAATGCGTGGGGAAACCTTCCCCCTGGAGTTTGAGATCGAAGCCAGAGATGATGGCGAGGTGCTGTACGTCCTGGGCCGCACCACCTTCACTTGGGACCAGCTGAACATTCCCCGACCCACAGCCCCCTCCGTCGCCAGCGTCGAAGATGAGGTGCGGGTGGAGATACTCCTGGCCCTCGTTCCCGACGAGGGCTGACCCCACATCTTGGGGCACTCGGAGGACCGGTGGCAATGCTTAGTTCGATCGATCCCGGCTGAATCTCCGGCGCCACAGAAACTGGGCCCCTCTGATGCTAGCAAGCATCAGGAGTACGGCAGCTTCCACCAGGAGCCGGGCCAGCCCTAACGCTGCCTCAGCTAGAAGGAAATAGATGTTCCAGCGGCCCCATCGGTATGCGGTAAACCGCTCCCGATAGATGGCACGCACCTGGCGGGACGCCCTAGTGCGCTGTGTCTCATCACTGAAGCGGGACTGGTGAATAGGGGACGACGGAATGCTGCCGTCGGGCGGTAGAAGCCTCCAGTAACGGCTTCGAAACTCTTCGTCGGACTGAATCCCTTTGCGCATGTTGCACTGGGTGCATAGAAGCTGAAGGTTTCCGATATCGTCCCCACCACCCCCGGAAGCCGGATACATGTGATCAATCTCCAGGTACTTCATACGATGGGTGTACCCACAATAGAAACACTTTCCCTTCTGGGCCATAAAGAGCTTGTTCTTCACGCTCCAGGGAATGACGGGCCTGCCCGAATCTTCGTGGTATTTCTGGAGCTCTTCTTCCTGCGCCATCCCGATTCTCGGACATAGGGCTTACTACTGAATTGTTGGGCTGTCCTCCCAACCTAGTGGTTCACCTATGCTTTAGGAAGATTATATTGCTGATGGCTTGGCCTCCTCCAGCCCGGTGGGCAGAGAGCGGAAGGGCGTTTGATTAGTTCGGGCGGGCCATGCTACCATCGCCCAGAGCAGGCAGCGCCTTCCTCAGGTTGACTTGCGAAAGACAGGAGCCCGACATGCAGCTCCCCATCGTATATACGCTCATCAATTGAGAAGCCAGCGACAAGCTGCGCCAGTCGTGGATTGGGCAGGGAATGGCATTCGAGGAACGCAGGGTGGACCAGAGCCAGGAATGGCTGGATGAGCTGCTCAACTACTCGGATGCATCGCCAACCGTAATCTACCCCGACGGACGGGTTGAGATCGGCTTCGAGGGTCACGTCGGGTGAGCGCTGGCCTAGGTCGGCGGTGCCGGCCCCAGGACGAGACCAACCCTCAAGTTCCACCACAGAAGGAGGAAACATGACCAGCGAGACCAGCGTGGTAACACCCGAAAGGTTCGCCCAAGGTTTCACCTATCCTAACTACATCGCCCAGATCAACATCAACAAGAACTGGTTTGAGAAGTTGTACGACTCCTTTCAAGTGGAGTCCGACGATGCCGAGTTTTTCCGAATGGCGGTCAGCCTTCCCAACGGCCCGGCCAAGATGATGGTCGTCGGCGAAGACTGGTGCCCCGATGTTTACCGCGGAATGCCCGTCATGGCCCGTATAGCAGAGGCTGCCGGGATGGAGATGCGGGTGTTCCCCCGGGACGCCAACATGGACATCATGAACGAGTTCTTGAAGGAGGGGAAGTGGGCTTCGATCCCCGCGGTCGTTTTCTACTCGGCCGACCACGAGTACCTGTGCCACTGGATAGAGCGGCCGTCCCTGGCCGAGAAAGAGATGGAGTCCATTTCCGCCCAGGTCAAGAGCGAGATGCCCAACGCATCGGAGCAGGAGATACGGGCGGCGGCCAGGCCCCGTAACCAGGAGCGTTTCCCCGCTTGGCAGCAGGAGTCGGTTAAGGAGATACGCCGGCTGCTGGCGGAATCTCTAAACATCCAGGGCTGAATCGGGCGGCCTGGGACCCTTCCTTAAGAAGGCCCGCCGCTGGAGTACTCGTTTACCGAGATGTTCCCACCCTCCCAGATGGACAGGTGGTACGGAGCTTCCTGCAGGGTGTCAGGTGACAGGGCAGCCACGATCACGTATACCTTCTCAAGGCCACGGCTTGCCGGAACTATGACCTGACCCTCATTGTCGGAATTGAGCCTCAGCTCGCGCACAACGATGAAACTCCCTGCCTCGACAACCTGCACGATGTATTCTTGAGGGGCCCGGTTGTCTATCCTGCGGAAACCCCGGGGCACCCATGTACCATCGAAGCTGGCATCGGGGCCGATACCGATCTCCGGCACGGCGATGTGGTCCAGGCAGATGCCCGTCTCATGCAGGGCATCGTCGGTGACATAGTGGAAACGGACCATCACCTCTTCGCCCACGTATCCCGCTAAGCTGGCTTCAAACACCTGCCATCCATCGCTGGAGCCTGTATAGCCCGGCCCGAAGCTGACACCCAGAGAGTTCTCGTCGGAGGTGCCCTCAGCTTCCAGGATGTCCCACGTGGACCCGCCGTCCACCGACACCTCCACGTAGGTATAGTCCCATCCCTCCTCGATCTCGTACCACAAGCGGTAACTGAGAGTCGCATCTTCCACTTCCGTCAGGTCCAGCTCCCTGGTGAGGGTGGTGCTTATGGAATCTCCGCGGTTTCCCCACCAACAGTGGCCCTCAACCAAGTCAACGGGGATGACCGGGGTGTGGGACTGGCCCTGGAACTGGATGATCACTCCTTCGTCCACATCTTCTATAGAGTAGTACCGGGCGGAGTACTGGGGGATGGAAGAGCTAACTCTGTCGCTGGAGCCCAGCTCTTCGATGTCTCGGACCCTTAGTTCAGCATCGGGATAGCTGTAGGGTCCGTCACCCGGTTCATCCAGAAGGTTTGCAACGGTCCAGTCCTTGAACACATCCCTGAAGGTGCGCCCTGCACCTATTTCACTCAGATAGGAATCGACTCCTGCGACCCCGTCAAGGGAATTCTGCACAAGCCGGAGGGGTGAGCCAAACCGGTCGTACAGGTAGCGGAAGAACAGATAGTCCCCTCCATAGTGGGCCGGCCCGGGATTGGAGGGCCAGTTGACCAGGGAGGTGGTGGGGTCCACCAAGAATGAGCGCACGCTGGCCGGTTCGTAGCCGGCCTTATGGGACGCCAGCTCCGAGAGTCCCTCTCCTACCCATGCCTCCTCAGTTGGGTCCGCGTTCCAATGAACGAGGTGCTGAAGCTCGTGGGCCAAGACCGAAAGGTACATGGATGTCCCAAAGAACCTTTCGTTGGCATCCATATAGATCATCTCTCTCTCGTTGCTGAACGGGAAGGCTGAAGCCGGGTGCTCATCCATGGAGCTGAAGTATCCCGCCAAGCCCGTCAACCTGACGTGCAGGATGGTGGTCCTGGGGTCGCCGTCTATGCCGGGGGACCATTCAGAGCCGAAATCGGACGTCACCCGGGGATATATCTCTCCTTCGAACAATGTTGCGGTCCTTACAACGTCTTCGTCGGAGACGCCGACACCATCTTCCACATACCAGTAGGCGTGAGGGCTGACAGCTCTTAGAACTGCGGGGACAGACTGCAAGCGCATGTTCGGCAGGTCGAGAGCAAAGAACTCTTCTGTGTCTCCCGTAGCCTTGGGCATAGCGAACTCTGAAACAACGCGAGGTATGGGCTCATGTTGTTTGAGTATGAGAGAGCGGGCCAGCTCCAGGGGGTCCCGGTCGGGCGGGTCCATGCCCTGCGCCTTCTCGTCAAGGTCCGGCTCCTCGCCGGGCATGGGCGCCGTTGGCTCAGCAGAGCTGTCCGGCGGATGGCTGGGGCCGCTGGCAGAGCCGGTAGGCGTATTGGCCGTGTCCCTATCTTCGGGTATCTCGACCGTCGGTTCGAGGACCGGCGTGGATGTTTCAGTGACAGGGTCCTCTGCGGGTGCGGTCTCGACGGCAGCAAGGCTGGGAGGGGGAGTTACCCGGGTTCCAGCGGGGTCGTTTCCCACGCCGTGCCTGCAAGCAATGATGGCAACCAGGACAGTCGCCAGCACAACAAGGCAGGCGGCTTTCCTGACCAACCTGTTACTGCTCATCTGCCCTGTTGAACAGGTTCATGGTGGCTTCTATGTCGTTCTCGAGCAGATGCACAAGGGCATCTGCAGCCCTGTCGCTGGCAGCCTCGATCAGGGGTTTCTCATCAGCCGAGAAGGCGCCCAAGACATGGGCCACTTCGCCGGCGTTGTGCGAGGGTCTTCCGATACCGATGCGGACCCGGGGGACATCGGTGGTGTGCAGAACTTGAATAATGGATGTCATCCCGTTGTGACCGGCGTCGCTGCCCCCGCGCCTCACCCGGATCCGCCCCGCCGGCAGCGCCATCTCGTCATATACCACAACCAGGTCCCGGTGACCGCCGCCGAATCGCGCAAGCAGGTACTGCACCGCATCTCCGCTGTGGTTCATGAAGGTGCGAGGCTTGGCCAGCACCACCTTGTGCTCCCCATGGCTCCCCTGGCCCAGCACTGCCTTGGCGCGGCGGTCCGACACAGGGATCTCCAGCCGTTTCGCCAGCAGATCAATGCAGCGGAAGCCGACGTTATGCCTGCTGCCAGCGTACTTGCGCCCCGGATTTCCCAGCCCGACGATAATCTTCACGGCTTACCGGCCACCTGGGTGGGGAAGCAGGGCGCGCAGGCGATGGCGCCGGGCAGGGTTCACGCCTCGACCTCAACCCGATCAGACTCCAGGAGGGCCAGCAGCTCCTCCTCGGAGAGAATCCTGGTCCCCAGCTTCTCGGCCGCGGCCAGCTTGGAGCCCGGCTGCTCGCCTGCCACCAGGTGGGTGGTCTTCTTTGTAACGTTGGAGGATGTGCTTCCTCCCAGGGCCTTTATGCGGGCCTCGGCGGCCTGGCGTCCCATGCTGGAAAGGGTGCCTGTCAGCACAAAGCTCATGCCTGCCAAGGGTCTCTCCTGGCCTCCCGCCCCTTCGCCGTCGTCCTCACCCTCGGGCCTCTCCAGCATTACTCCTGCTCGTCGCAGCTTTTCCAGGACTTGGCGGTTGTAGTCAACCTCGAAGTAAGCAAGAATGCTGGCTGCGATCTTGGGCCCAATCCCCGGGATGGCGGTCAGCTCATCTTCGCCAGCCGCGGACAGCTCGTCGATGCTGGCGTAGTTCTCAGCGAGGAGATCGGCCATCTCCGACCCTACGTGAAGGATGCCCAGAGCCAGGATGATTCGTGACAAGGGCCTCTGCTTGCTGGCTTCGATGTTGTTCATGATCTTGGTCGCCAGCTTATCGCCCATGCGCTCGAGAGCCAGGAGGTGCTCCTTCTCCAGGTAGTAGATGTCGGCGGCATCCTTGACCAAGCCGGTCTCGATCAGGATGCCGCACCAGCGCTCCCCCAGCCCATCTATGTCCATGGCCCCCTTGCTGATGAAGTGCTTGAGGAGCTCGTAGAACTGGGCCGGACAGGAGGCGTTGGGGCACCGGTGCATCGCCTCGGACTCTGGCTTGACCACGGAGGTCCCGCACACCGGGCAGGCGTCGGGCATGTGGAACATCTCTTCCTCGCCCGTGCGTCGTTCGAGCACGGGCCCGACCACCTGGGGTATGACCTCCCCTGCCCGCTCCACCAGCACCCAGTCCCCGACCCGGATGTCCTTTCGCTGGATATCCTCTTCGTTGTGAAGGGTGGCCAGCTTGACCATGGCCCCGCTGACGTTTACCGGCTCGAGGACGGCATAGGGATTGAGGCTGCCGGTGCGTCCCACGTTAATACCGATCTCCAGTAAGCGGGTAACCGCCTGCTCCGCCGGAAACTTGTAGGCGATAGCCCAGCGGGGCTCCCTGCCCACGTACCCCAGGGACTCCTGGAACCGGAAGGGGTTGACCTTCACCACCAAGCCGTCCACCTGGTACGGAAGCTCATGGCGGGCCTCCTGCCAATAGGAGAACTGCTCCTCAACATCCTCAGGCGTCTTGCAGACTACGTTATTGGGGTTTGTCCGGAAGCCTAGTTCCTTCAGATATTCCAGGCTGTCCCAATGGTTGTCGGGTATGCCGGAGCCTTCCACCCGCCCCAGGGAGTACACGAAGATGCTCAGGTTCCGGGAGGCGGTAACCTGGGGGTCAAGCTGGCGCACGGAACCGGCCCCCGAGTTCCTCGGGTTGGCGAAGGGGGCTTCGCCCCTGGCGAGCCTCTCCTCGTTCATGCGGCGGAAGCTCTCGATGGGCATGTACACCTCGCCGCGCACCTCCAGGGAGGGGGGGACCTCGCCCATTAATGACAGGGGGATGCTGCGAATGGTCCGAAGGTTGGTGGTCACATCCTCACCTCGGCGCCCGTCGCCCCTTGTTGCGCCCCGCACCAGGCGCCCGTTTTCGTAGATGAGGGAGACCGCCAGCCCATCTATCTTGAGCTCGCAGATCAGGTCGAACTCGACATCGCCCAGAAGGTTCTTCACCCTGCGGTACCAAGCCTTCAGCTCATCCGGGTCGAAGGCGTTGGCCAAGCTCAGCATGGGCAGGGCGTGCTGTACCTCTTCGAACCCCTGGGAGGGGGCGGAACCCACCCGCTGGGTGGGAGAGTCGGGGGTAACCAGCTCGGGGTGCTCGGCTTCCAGGTCGCGGAGCCGTCGCAGCATGTGGTCGTACTCGGCGTCCGAGACCGTAGGAGCGTCCAGGGCATAGTAGCGGTAGTTGTGGTAGTTCAACTCCCTGCGCAGGTCTTCAACCTGCGCCCTTATGTCAGCGGTACCCATAGAGAACGTCCCCAGTGCGATATAACCATGCCGTTCGGCAAGTCTCCGATTATGGGACATTATAGCAAGTCCGAGTCCCCCTTCCATGACCTGCCCAAGCCGAATCACGGCCAAGAAAACCGACTTGTCAAATGATGTGCTTACAACTAAGATTGGGAAATTGTGGAAGCCAGTCAAGCCAGATACCGCTTCGGCGCACTATCCAGCATAACCGCAGAGGCTATCGGAGAGCCTGGGAAGCGCACCTTCAAGCTCACTCTCCATGCGGGAGCTGCTACAGCCATCGTATGGCTGGAAAAGGAGCAGCTCTCCCAGCTGGGTACTCGCATCCAGGAGATCATTGCGACCTTGTCCGACGAGGAGAGGTCCCAGTCCGGCTATGCGCCTGAGCCCGAGTGGAACGATCGAATTACCAACCTGGACTTCAAGGCCGCCAAGCTTGCCTTGGGGTACGATTCCGGTTCGGGGAACTTTCTCCTCCTGGCCCACAACATGGAAGAGGAGGATGACCGGACCGCCACCGTCAGCGGCTGGATCTCCCTGACCCAGGGAGAAGACCTGGGAGAAGAAGCCCTCAGGGTCTGCGCCGCCGGCAGGCCTCAATGCCCCCTTTGCTCCAGACCCATCGACCCTGACGGCCACATGTGCCCCAGGGCCAACGGGCACGCACCCCTCCAAGACTGACAACCCGCCCTGGGAGGATGTGTAAGGATTGAGCTCCGTCCAGGATACCCGCAGGTTGCTGCTGGAAGGGGAGATCAGCGACGCCAGCCTCACCCTCTGGGGCTCCAACTACACCTTCCTCGTCAATGTTAACGACGGCGCCGAAGGCTGCCAGGCTGTTTACAAGCCAAGGGACGGCGAAGCGCCCCTCTGGGACTTCCCCGGCGGCACCCTGTACAAACGGGAGTACGGCGCCTACCTCTTGAGCCAGATTCTCGGCTGGGACCTGGTGCCCTTAACCGTGGTAAGGGACGGCCCTTACGGCGTAGGCTCCTTGCAGTTCTTTGTGGAACATGACCCCCAGATCCACTACTACTCCCTGCGGGACGACCACAGCGAAGAGTTGAAAAAGATCGCCTGCTTCGACCTTGTCAGCAACAACGCCGACCGCAAGGGCATCCACTGCATCCAGGGGAACGACGGCCACATCTGGGGTATCGACCACGGGCTGACCTTTCACGCCCAACTCAAGGTACGGACGGTGATCTGGGACTTTGCCGGAGAACCGATACCCCGGGAGTTCCTGGCCGACCTGGAGTCCTTCGCCGCCACACTGGAGGAACCTGAGGGCACTGCCAAGGAGCTTATGGGGCTGCTGCATCCCACCGAGGCCGACGCCCTGAAGCAGCGCGTCCAGTGGATAACCGAGATCAAGGAGTTTCCGGGCACCACCCGCCGCCGGGCATAACCGAAGTCTAGGTCCGGAAACCGTGGTTTGCCTGGTAGGCCTCCACGTCAGATTGGAGCCTGCGCCTGAACTCTACCGAGTTCGTGGGCTGGATCATCAATCTACCCGATGTCTTCAGCCGGATGATCAGGCGGTTCCCCAATGGAAGAGGCAGGGCATCGACCCACTCGATGTGGTCGAAGAGCACGTGCCGGGTCCTCGGTCGGCCGTAGAAGATCACCATCCTGTCTTCAAAGATAGAGTAGTACTTGGGGGTGGTGAAATATGCTAGGAGGGCAAAGGCCAGACCCACGAGGATTAGAGGGTAGGCCTGGAACATAACTCCCAGGATCATGGAGAGGAAAGCGACGATGTATCGCAGGTTGGCCGAACCTGCATGCCTCTCGAACCACCGTTCCTTAGGCTGAATCGATTCCAAGGCCCTTAGACCTCTTCTGCAGGAGGCTCTTGGGGAGGCTGTTGCTCCGGGGTCTGACCTGTGTAGGATTGAACGGCTGCCTTGAACTTGTCCTGGAAGTCGCCCAAGGCTTTGGGCTGGATGATGACTCTCCTGCCGCTACGCAGCCTGATCCACAAACGGTTGCCGAAGTTGAACTGCGGCACCTCGATTTCATCGATCTCGTTGAACAAGACGTGCCTTAACCGGGGCCTGCCGTAAAAAACAACCAAGCGGTCTTCATACAGGCTGTACGACAATGGAGTCGTAAGCCAAGCGTATGCCGTCGCAGCAATGCCTATGACAACAAAATCTCCGGGGACGAAGAGACCGGCCTGCACAACCACGCCCATGACCACGAAGGCGATGCCCATGATGAGGGTTATGTTGATGGAGGATACGTGACGGTCTCTGTACAGGGGTTCGGGACGTTGCATAACGGCCATATTGTATCACATACCTAGCCGAGTTTTGGATGAATTGGGAGGCCGGGACAACGGTAACGAGCAGGGAACAGGCCGTTGTCCGAATGGGTTCTGGTATAATGCACCCGGCCCGCCCTGACCGGACCTATCCCCTGCGACCGTAAGCTAATCATGGACGATAGACCCTCCAGGAAACAGATACAGCTCAACGTATACGACAACGAACCCCTGGCCCGGCTTGACCAGCAGCGCCTCCAGCAGGAGGATATCCCCTGCGTCGTGCGCTCCCTGGGGGTAGGACCCGGCGGATGGGGCGTAGCGACCTACCTACCCCACGGGTTGTATATCGAGGCATCCGACGAGATGAAGGCCCGAGAGATCCTGGAGCTTGCCCCTGCCGAGATCACCGAGAGGGACGGGACTTCGACAGGATCGCCCATTAAGCTTCACCCAGCCCTCGTCGTGCTTCTGTTCGTCGTCGTCGCAGCCATCCTGTTAACCAACCTTCGCTGGTAAACTCATCCACATCCTTCTCCGGCAAAAGTCCATCAAGGAGGCCCTGACTTGGTGATAAGAAGGGAGAGCTTGCTCCCCGAACACGTAGAGTTTCAGAAGAGCGCCACGGGCAGAGCGTCTGTATCGGGTACCCGGGGAGTCGTGTCCTCGGGGCATCACCTTGTCTCTCTTTCGGGAATGAAGATGCTTCTGAACGGAGGCAACGCCTTCGACGCCGCGGTGGCCATGGGCCTGTCGGCGGGGGTGATAGAGCCGGCGGCCCCCTACTCCCTGGCTGCCGAGGGCTCCTTTATGCTCTACCCTGCTGCAACGGGCAAGGTTGTCTCCCTGAGCGGCCAGGGTGTGGCCGCCGGGCGGGCCACCGTCGACCTGTTCACCAGCAGAGGCCTGGACAAGGTACCGACAGGCCCCCATCCCGACGCCGGGTTGTCTTTCACGGTGCCGGGAATCATGGGCGCCTACTTGTCCATCCTGGAGAACTACGGCACCAAGACCCTGGGGGAAACGGCCGCTCCGGCAATCGACTACGCCCGCCGTGGGTTCCCCATGTACCCGTTCATGCGCCGCATGCTGGGCTTCAGGGGCACCGCCGAACGAATCCGGAAGTACTCGCCCCACGGTACCCAGGTGTTCTTCACAGGAGACGAACCCCACGAGGTCGGCCAGCTGGTAGTGCAGGAGAGCCTGGCATCCACTCTGGGCAAGATGGTCGATGCAGAAAGCGCCACCAGAAGCAACAGGCAAACGGGCATTCAGGCAGCCCGCGAAGTGTTCTACCGGGGAGACATCGCCAGGACAATCGTGGAGTGCTCGGACCGCCTGGGTGGGCTCCTCAGCATGGATGACTTGGCTGCCTACTCTCCCAAGTACGAGGAACCCCTCACCATCGACTTCCGGGGGTACCGAATATGCGCTCAGTCCACGTGGACCCAAGGAGCGGTGCTGCTGCAAGCCCTCAACATCCTGGAGGAGTTCGATCTGGCGGGCATGGGGCATAACTCAGCCCAGTATGTCCACATAGTGACCGAGGCCATTAAGCTGGCTTTCGCGGACAGAGAGGCCTATTACGGGGACCCGGACTTCGCCCGCGTGCCCATAGACGGTCTGCTGTCCAAGCCCTACGCAGCCACCCGCCTTCCGTTGCTGCGGGAGGATGAAGCCTGGCCGGAGATACCCCCAGCCGGGGACCCCTGGGCCTTCAGCGCCCTCTCCCGTCCGGAAGCGGCAATGGCGGGCGCATCGGACTCGCCGACCTCAGGCCCGGGGGCCGACCACGGGACTACCCATCTCGCAGCCATAGACGGAGAGGGGAATATCATCTGCGCTACGCCCAGCGGCGCTGCCTTCTTCAAGTCCATCTACTTCCCTGAGCTGGGATTGGCCCTGAGTACACGCAGCGAGATGTTCTTCGTGGACGAAAACCATCCCAACGGCATCCAGCCGGGAAAACGCCCACGCACCACCCTCGTGAACTACATGGTCTGCCAGGGCGACCATCCCTTCATGACCGTCGGTTGTCCCGGCGGCGACAACCAAGCCCAGTCGGACATCCAGCTAGTCCTGAACGTGCTGGTGTTCGGCATGAACCCCCAGGAGGCGGTAGAAGCGCCCCGGTTCGCATCCCAGAGCATGACCAACTCCTTCTATCCCAGGGTCTATCGTCCCGGCCACCTGGATGTGGAGCCAGGGATCACAACCGAGGTGCAGCTGCAGTTGGAAACCCTGGGGCACAAGGTGGTGGAGGCGTTTCCCTGCGGCTACGGGGCAACGGTGACACGCCGGGAACCAGACTCAGGGATCATGAGTGCTGGGGCGGATAATCGGACAGCTTCATACGCAATTGCATGGTAGGAAACGGTAGGTCCGGATCGGGGTTTCCGCCCCTGTAAAGCACCCGCCTGAGAGCCTTGGTAAAGGCGTCGATTTCCACCTCGGTCATCGGAGCCGAAACTGCCCCCACGAGGCTGGGAGCCATCATCACGCCTTCGTTCATCAGCCCCCAGAACACCTCGTTCCTCCGCTCTTCATCTCCCTTGGCAACATCCCGCCACGTGTGGACGGGATCGTTGACGAAATGCAATCCAAACAGGGAGCCAAGCCCCGTCACCCGCACAGGCACTTCCAATTCCAGGCAGACATCTCTTATGCCTTCCCGGAGAGCATCGGTGATCTCATCCAGGTGCCCATACACCTCCGGTGTGAGGTGCTCCAGGGTGATTCCGCCGGCCAGCATGGCCAGGGGATTACCGTTAAAGGTGCCCGCATGGACCACGGCGGGGCCCTTTAGGGGGTCGAACAGCGCCATGATCTCCCTGGAGCCTCCAAAAGCTCCCACGGGGAACCCGCCCCCTATCACCTTCCCAAAGGTGGTCATGTCCGGGGTGACGTCGTAGAGCTCCTGGGCGCCTCCCCGGGCGACGCGGAAGCTGATCACCTCGTCGAATATGAGCACGATGCCATACCGCTTGGTGAAGTCCCGGAGCATCTGCAGATACTCCGGCGCGGCCGGGACCATGCCTGAGCTGCCCAACACCGGTTCGACGATAACCGCTGCCAGCTCATGGGCAACTTCCCGGAGGAGGAGACGGGACGCCTCAACGTCGTTAAAGGGCAGCACCAACACATGGTTCAGGGTTTCCGGGGGCAGACCGGCAACGCTGCCAACGGGCCTGGGTCGGTCGTCGGGGCCCGATGTGGCCGGGTCAGTGCGAACGCTCACCGAGACCGCATCGTGGGTGCCGTGATATCCGCCCTCGCACTTGGCCAGCTTGGTCCTTCCGGTGAAGGCTCTGGCAGCCCTGATGGCGTTCAGGGTGGCTTCAGTGCCCGAGTTTGTGAACCTGACCATGTCGAGCGATGGAACACGGTCGCAGAGGAGCTTTGCCAACATGACTTGGTAGCGATTGGGCGCGTTGAAAGCAAGGCCCTTCTCCGCCTGTTTCTGGACAGCCTCCACCACCGGGGGATAGGCGTTGCCGAACACAGAGGTGGTCATGCAACCTATGAAATCCAGGCGGGCGGTGCCATCCACATCGTAAACGTAGCAACCTTCGCCCCGCTCAATGTATATGGGATACGGCTTCCAGAAGATGCTGCTCCGGGTGTCTCCGCCAGGAAGGTAGCTCTGGGCTGTTTTCCACAAGGCCATGGAGCCGCCGGTCATTTCCAGGTAGCGCTCCAGCTCTCTCCACGCATCGGGTTTTGACGCCATCAAGCTTTCCCTACGGTCAGAGTCCCAGCTTCAACTGGCCCACAGATGATAGCACCTCGACCTCCCTTTTCCCACACCGCCCGTAAATCGCAGAACATCCCTTGGCATGATTTTGCAAGCAAAAAACTGGCCAATTTTTAGCGAAAGAAGCCTTGTAAGTTCCAAAAATTACTTGATAGGCTGAATTATGTCTATAAAACAGCAGGTGTCGGTTGTGCCCGACTCAGGTAGGCTATCGACAACATCGGCTCTGTCCGTTCTGGATAGAGGCAATCTGGTGGAGGTCATTGGCAGGGGCACCAAGGTCAAGTTCGTCCTGGACCAGTCTGCCCCCGCCGAGTCGCTGGAATCTGAGCTACGCACCTACCTGAGCAGCACGCGTGGATGGTTCGCCGGAGGGGAGGTGGAGGTAGATACCGGGGAGAGGGTGCTGAGGTTCAGCGATCTCCAGCGTTTACGGGCCATCTTCGAAGATGAATACAATGTCAATGTCGCCGACTTCGATTGCAAGATCGGCCTGCTCCAGGACTCCATCAGTGAGGAGCACAGCTGCTCCGCCTCCTTTATCCCTCAGGAGCCTCCGGAAGTTAAGCCCGCGCCAATAGGCCCGGGCATCCCTCAGGAGCCTCCGGAAGTTAAGCCCACGCCTATAGGCACGGGTGACACTCTATTCGTGAAGGCCAACTGCCGCTCCGGTACGGAGGTAAAACATTCGGGCGACGTTGTGATGTTCGGCAATGTGAACCCGGGAGGGAAAGTCATAGCCGACGGCGATGTTGTGGTGCTCGGCTCCCTGAGGGGAACGGTGCAGGCGGGGGCGAAGGATGCGGAAGACAGCAATGCCAGCATCATTGCCCTTGAGCTGGGAACGGCCAGGCTGCAGATCGGAACCAGGCTATACCAGCATACGCTGGGCAAAGGCAAGAATCGTGAAGTCCCGCTCCCTGTGATCGCTTGCGTTCGGGGGGGAGGTGTTGAAGTGATGCCTTTTGCGGGTAGTTTTCATAGAGGAAAGGAAAGGAAGCCCCAATGGCAGGAAAGACGTATGTGATCACCTCGGGCAAAGGGGGTGTTGGAAAGACCACTACGACAGCCAACCTTGGCGCAGGACTCGCCCTCCGTGGCCACAAGGTGGCGGTGGTGGACACCGACATCGGCCTTCGCAATCTCGATGTGGTGATGGGACTGGAGAACCGCATCGTATATGACCTGGTGGATGTGGTGGAAGGCCGTTGCCGGCTGCCGCAGGCCATGATAAGGGACAAGTACGTGAAGGACCTTTGTCTCATCCCGGCAGCCCAGACCAGGGACAAGTCGGCTCTCAATCCGGAACAGATGAAGGAGTTGTGCGACCAGCTGCGAGAGGAGTTCGACTACATCCTCATCGACTGCCCTGCCGGCATCGAGCAGGGCTTCCAGAACGCAATCGCCGCCGCCGACAACGCCATCGTCGTGACCACGCCCGAAGTCTCGGCCATACGGGATGCCGACAGGGTCATCGGCCTCCTGGAGGCCGCCGAGATTCCTTCTCCCAGCTTAGTCATAAACAAGCTCAAGCCAGGTATGATCAAGCAGGGGGATATGATGGACAAGGGCGACATCATGGACCTGCTTTCGGTGAGCATGCTGGGGCTGGTGCCCGACGATGAGCAAATCATCGTTTCGACAAACAAAGGCGTGCCCACCGTGCACGACCCCAATTCGTGGGCCGGGGAAGCCTACCGGCGCATCGCCGCCCGCATAGACGGCATGGATACCCCTTACCTGGATGTCGACAGCGCCCCCGGTTTCTTCTCCAAGGTCAAGAGGTTGTTCGCGCGGCCCACCAAGGAGCTCGGTCGATGATCGATCTCATCAGGTGGGCGTTGCAACGGCCTTCGCCCAGCGGTGAAACAGCGAGACAGCGCCTCCGATTGATCCTGGTAATGGACCGGGGTGGGCTGCCAGAGGACTGCATGGAAGCCCTCAAGAGAGATATCATTGACGCCGTATCCAAGTATCTCGTTGTGGACGAAGATTCCGTGCAGATGGATATGCGCCGCTCCAATGATTCCTTGGAGCTCGTCTCCAACATCCAGGTGAGAGAGATCCTCAAAGCACCTGCCGGAAGCCTGTAAGCAAGCTCCCCGGGAACGGGTTAGGCCAGCCGGTCAAGCTTCACATCTGGGGGAACTATGCTTCAACTGCTAATCTCCGGAGGGATGGTCGTGGACGGCGCCGGGAACCCCGGTTTCTTCGGCGCCGTTGGTGTGGAAGGCGAAACGATCCATATCTTCCGGGGAGATGTATCTTCCCTGGAAGCTGAGGCCACGATCGATGCAACCGGTAAGATAGTCTGTCCCGGTTTCATAGATATGCACGCCCATTCGGGCCTCGTCCTCCTGGCGGAGCCGGAGCACCACCCCAAGGTGCGCCAGGGGATTACCACCGAGCTGATAGGAGTGGACGGTAACTCCTATGCCCCCTTCCTTGACCGCACCGACCTCCGGAAGTTCATCGAGCTGAACTCGGGACTGGATGGCGCTCCCGACCTGGCCCAGGAATGGTCTACGGTGGCTGAGTACCTGTCCCTGTTCGACCGCAAAGCATCGGTGAACGTAGCCTACATCATCGGCAACGCGCCCTTGCGCATCTGTGCCGTCGGTTGGCGGGACCAGACCGCGACCGGTCCCCAGGTGGAGAACATGCGGGCACTCCTCAGGGAAGGAATGGAAGAGGGGGCCTACGGCATCTCCACGGGCTTGGACTACCCCCCGGGCAGCTATGCAGACACCCAGGAGTTGGTGCAGCTATCCAGGGAAGCAGCCCGCCTGGGAGGCATATACCACACCCATGTGCGAAACTCCCTGGGAGACCGGTTTCTCGACCCCTTCAGGGAAGCCATCGACATTGGCCGCCAGAGCGAAATCCCCTGCCACTTGACTCATCTTTACCAGAGGGTTACGGCGCCCGGCGGGGCGAGGAAAATACTGGGACTGGTGGAGGACGGTCGGGCTGAGGGACTGGATGTCACCTTCGACAGTTATCCCTATATCTACAGCAGCACCCGTCTGCTGATCATCATTCCCCAGTGGGCCCAGGACGGAGGCCCCGAGCCCTTGAAAGAGGTGATGCGCTCCAAGGAGGGCCGGGACCGTCTGCGCCGTGAGATCAGCCCGCGGGGACCCTCCTGGGAAGATATGTGGCTGACCTACTTCAAGCACACACACAACCACCGCTTTGAGGGGCGCTCTATCGCCGAAATAGCAGAGATGACCGGCAAGGACGAGGTGGATGCGGTCTGTGACCTGCTCCTGGACGAAGACCTGCAAACCTCTTACGTCACCATTGGCCCCAACGGGCATACCCTTCCCGACTTCGTCACCCATCCTCTTTCCATGGTGGGAAGCGACGCGGTGCTCCTCGGCGACTTTCCCAGCCCCCGGACCTACGGGACCTTCCCCGTGATCCTCTCGGAACTGGTGCGGGAAGAGAAAGCCATGACCCTGGAGAACGCCATCCGCAAGATGACCTCATTCCCCGCCCAGCGACTGGGGATTCCGGACCGGGGTCTCCTGAAAGATGGGATGAAGGCGGACATCGTCGTGTTCGACCCGGACACGGTCAAGGCCCCGGCCACGCGGCGGCAGCCCAAGCAGTTCCCCATAGGGATCGACTACGTTATCGTCAACGGTCAGGTTGTCATCGAGCAGGGCAGCCACACGGGGACCCTGGCAGGCCGTGCGCTCCGCCGGGGCAGGTCTGCCACCTAAGCCCTAGACAGCTTCCAGCACCCGAACCGGCTCGCCGGCCAGGAAGGCCTGTATGTCCTCTACCGCCTGCCCGAAGTAGTTCAGGTAGGTCTCCCTGGTCACGTAGCCCAGGTGGGGTGTGATGACCGTGTTCTCCATGCTCCGCAGCCGATGGGCCAAGGGGAGAGGCTCTTCATCGAAAACGTCCATGGCGGCCCCGGCTATGGCGCCTCGCTCCAAAACATCTATCAAGGCTGCTTCATCAACGATAGGTCCCCGGGATGTGTTCACCAAGTAGGCCGTCGGCTTGAGCAGGGCCAGCTCCTTGGGTCCCAGCAGCCCCCTGGTGCGCTGGCTGAGGATCAGGTGGATGGTCACGATGTCGGAGGTGCTCAGGAGTTCCTCCTTGGACACCAGGGTTGCACCGAACTGGGCTGCCCGCTCCTCCGTCAGGTTCTGGCTCCAGGCAACCACCTTCATTCCGAAGGCATTCCCCACCGTCGCCACCTGGGAGCCCAGGTTCCCCAGGCCCAGGACTCCCAGGGTCTTGAACTTCAGTCCTTCTCCGACGGTGACTTGCCAGTTGCCCTGGCGCGTCGCCGTATCTTCCGCGGGAATGCGGCGCACCAAACCGAGGATGAGGCCCCACGTAAGCTCAGCAGTGGAGTAGCTTCCCCCGGAAGTACCGCACACGGTGATGCCCAGCTCAGAGGCAGCGGCCATATCGATCGAGCGGTTGCGCATGCCGGTGGTCACCAGGAGCTTCAGGTTGGGCAACCGGCTCAAGATCTCCCTGGGGAACGGAGTGCGCTCCCGCATGGCAACGACGACGTCAAATTCACTCAGCCGGTTGACCAACGCATCGGGGTCCGAAAGGTGGTCCTCGAAAACCTGGATGTCGTTTGCCTCGGAGATTACGCTCCAGTCAGCCATTTCCAGGGCAACGTTCTGATAGTCGTCCAGTACACCTATTCTTGCCATGGCATACCCCTTTTGTTCATGTGGGAAGGCGGGACACCTACGCCAGGTATTCGTCCTGCCAGCGTTGGTAGTCGCCCTGAGCTTGGGAGATTTCAAGGAGCTCCCGGGATGCCACCTTGTCTGCCAGGCCAGCTGGCGCTCCGCCGTCTTTCAAGTGCTTCAGGGCATCGTAGGCGGCCTTGACCGAAGCATAGAAGGGGTGATGTCCCTGCAGGGCCACCCTTACGCCGACGGAAGCAAGCTGCTTTGCATCGGCCAGGTCGGGTGGAGCGCCGCCGATTATAAGGGGCAGGGTGGTTGCTTGGTGTACTGCCGCTAGCTGGTCAAGGGCGGTTACGCCCGTCAGGAACAGGGCGTCCACTCCAGCCTCCTGGATCCTGGCGGCCCGTGCACAAGCTTCCTGTACTCCGCCGTACCGAAGGGCGCCGGTTCGTCCGACAATCACCAGCGAGGGGTCCCGCCGGGCCTCCAGTCCAGCCTTCAGCTTTCCCACCAGCTCGTCGGCGCTGATAAGATCATCCTCGGTCGCACCGAAGGGTCTCGGGAGAAGGGTATCTTCTATCGTGAGCCCCGAGGCTCCGGCGGTCTCCAGCTCCTCGACGGTGCGCATGACGCTGAGGGCATTGCCAAAGCCATGGTCGGCATCCACCAGGATGCTCAGGCTCCCCGCCCTGGAGATGCGCTTGACCTGCTCGGCAAGCTCGGAAAGGGTGAGCACGACTATGTCCGGAGCGCCGAGCACTGTGGCAGAAGCGATGGACCCAGCGAACATCCCGATGGTGAAACCCAGGGATTCGGCCATCCTCGCCGTCATGGGATCATAAACGGAGCCGGGATGCACGCACTCGGTCCCGGCCAGAATCTCCCTGAACCTGTTCCTTCGCTCTGACAACAGCATAGATGAGCGCTCCTTTTCTCGTTCCCCGGGAATCGACATCAATGGTTATATTAGCTTGGCTGTGGAAATTCAACCCGCCGGCTGGTACCATGGCCAAGGTTGATACGATACCGCCCTGGTTTCGAACGCCCCACCTACGGAGCTGCTGAAATGCCTGAACGCCAACACTTCAAGCCCGATACCATGGCTACCACCGCCGGTTTTTCCCAGGTGGTAAAGGCGGGCAACACGGTCTACATCGCCGGACAGGTGGCCCTGACGCCGGACCGGGTGCTGGTCGGCGAGGGTGACCCCGAAGCTCAGGTGAGGCAGACCTGGCGTAATATCCAGTCGGCGGTGGAGTCGGTGGGAGGCACCCTGGAGAACGTGGTCAAGACCACCACATTCGTCACCAGCATGGAGTGCATCTCTGCAACCCGCAAGGTGCGGGCAGAGCTGTTTCCCGATGGCAATGCGCCTCCGGGCACCATCGTCGAGATCAACAGGCTGTCCCTGCCCGAAGCCATGGTCGAGATCGAAGCTATAGCTGTCCTGGACTAGGGACCCTAGCCCCGCGCAATACCATTATCTCGAAAGGCGTCCGCAGTCGGGGTCATGAGACTGGCATACGACGGAAAGGAGCAAGACTGATGGTTTCCCAACTGAGAACTTACACGATAAACCGGGGAATGATGGACCAGTGGGTAAGCGTGTTCAACAAGACCCTGATGCCCGTCTACAGCAAGGTGGGGATCGTGGTTGAAGGCGCCTGGGTGAACGAAGCCAAGGACCAGTTCATCTGGATCCGCAGCTTCAAAGACGCAGCCGACCTGGAAGCCAAGGAAGCAGCCTTCTATAACTCCGACGAATGGAAGGCCAACGTGGACCACGTCAGAAGCCATCTCGCCCGGGTAGAGGTCCAGGTTATCAACAACGCTCTGGACGCCTGAGCTCTTAATGCAAGAGGGCAACCCCCGTCTACGCCTTCTGGCTTGCTTTGCCCATCCCGACGACGAAGCATTTCCCGTGGGAGGCACACTGGCTAGCTACGCCTCCAAGGGGGTGCAGGTACGCCTGATATGCGCGACCTTGGGCGAAGAGGGCGAGATACGCCAGCCGGGCAGCGCAACCAGGGAAACCCTGCCCCAGGTGCGCCTCCACGAGCTTAGAGGCTCCTGTACTAGCCTGGGAATCGAGCAACCTCTGGTGCTGGGTTACCGGGACTCGGGGATGGATGGCGACAGCTCCAACAACCATCCCGGAGCTTTCGTCCAGGCAAATGCTGAAGAAGTAGTCTCCTACATCGAAGAGCAGATGCTGAGCTTTCGACCCCAGGTCGTTGTCACCTTCGGGCCCGACGGCCTCTACGGGCACCCCGACCACATCGCCATTCATCGGCACACCACGGCTGCCTTTCACCGGGCGCGGAGCTCTCCCCTCTTCGAGGAGCAGACCTCCAAGGGCAACGACATCGGCTGCCTCAGCAGGCTGTTCTACAGCGTACGCCCCAAGGGGTTCAGGACCATGATGACCATGAAGCTGCGCGAGGCTGGCATAGATGCGCCGATGCCTCCTCCGGAGCGTCTTGACGACGGTGTGGTCCAGGAGCTGATCCACTTGGAGATAGACATATCGGAGATGATGGAGAAGAAGATCGCCTCGCAGCTATCCCATCGCACCCAGCAGAACCCCCAGCGTCCCTACCACAAGCTCCCCGGGAGATCGCTGTCGATATCCTAGGCACGGAGCACTTCACCCAGGGTTATCCCGAAACGTCCCCAGAAGAGGCGGTACCCCAGGATATGTTCGAGGGCCTCTGGGCAACCGCCCCTTCCAGACCATAAGACCTACCCAAATGGAGGAACAGATATGGTAAGCCCAACCGACCCCAACCAAGTACTTCTAACCGGCGAAAACTCCTTCATGCGCCTCAGTCACGAAGACGGCGGCCCTCTGACCGTCCGCGCCAGCCACTGGCGTGTCCTGCTTTCCCCAGGCGGCCCCGGCCACGTCCTGTTCCTTAGCGGTGAGGTCACCGACGACGAGGTGCAGATATACACCGACAACGTGGCCATGACCCGCTGGCTCCAAGGCGAGATACAGGGCCTTCTCACCCCCGAGTTTGGCGATCAGGACACCCCGGTGATCGATGCCGAATTCGAACGCTTGGGGGACGTCCGCTCCTTCTCCACCGAGACCGTGGTATCCAGGGATGCGGACATCTCTATGACTTGGTACGACTTTGCGGAGCCCTTCGTCATCCGGGCCGCCCCGGGCAGCACACCCGGCAGGCCCCACGGCGTGTACAGCGTGTTCATCCCGGCCCGGAGGGCCTCCCTCACCTTCAACGGCGAGACCAGCGAGGGCAGGCCATTCCCCGCCGACCGGGACGGTCACGAGAGCAGCACCGCCTGCCTCGCCTGGTCGGAGACCTGGGTCAAGCCCCGCTAAGCGGCCCAAGTTCTCTGATAAGGTGAACGGCCTTGAATAGCCTGATAGCCCCCAAGGACCCCCAGCGAAACACCTGGGCGATGACCTTGGGGGAGGTGCTGTCCCTGGCCTCCGAGCGCAACCCCGACAAGGTCTATCTGTACCACGGTGCGCACCAAGTTACCTTCAGGCAGCTACTGGACTTCTCCCTGCAAGCTGCTTCCGCCTTCCGCAGCCTGGGCGTTGACCATGGAGACAGGGTCGGGGTCTATCTTCCCAACTGCCGGGAATACCTGTTCTCATGGATGGGCTTGTCGCTGCTTGGGGCTATCTGCGTTCCCATCAACACCGCATACCGCCGGGACGAGATGGCCTACATTCTCAACAACGCTGAAGCCAAGGGCATCGTCTGCCACCACTCGCTGGTGGAGGTCGTCAACGAAGCTTCCCCCCTCTGTGAATCCCTCCGGTTCCACCTGGTGGTCGGTGACGATGATCCACTCTTGCCCGAGTACGTGAGTCTTCACCAGGCGATGGAAGGTGCCCCGTCGCTAGCATATGAGGACCTGCTCGCGGTCGCTCCATCGGACCTGTCCATGTTGGTGTACACATCGGGCACTACGGGAAGGCCCAAGGGAGTGATGATCAGCCACGAGATGTACGTGGCGGCGGGCCAGGGCTTTGCCGTATGGACCCAAGCCACGGACAAGGACCGCTTCTTCACCTGTCTGCCCTACTTCCATGCCAACGCCCAGTACTACTCCACCATGGGATCTCTCGCCGCCGGGGCCAGCCTAATCCTGGAAGAGCGGTTCAGCGCATCCAACTTCTGGCCCCAGATACGCGCCTCAAACGCCACGGTAGTCAACTTCATTGGCATGATGATGTCGGTCCTTCTGAAGCAGCCTCCCTCTCCCGACGATCTAACTAACTCAGTGCGTCTCTTCTACGGCTCCCCAGCCATGGACGTGGACCTGCTGAACGAGTTTGAGTCCCGCTTTGGCGCACGAGTGATCATCGGCTTCGGGATGACCGAGACCTGCTACGGGACCATCGAAGGCCCGGCATCGCCCCATCGTCCCGGTTCATCAGGCAGGCTGCGCTGGCACCCCGACTCCCGTTTCGAGAACCGCATGTGCATCCTGGGGGCCGATGGCGCTTCCCTGGGCGAGGGGCAGGTGGGAGAGATTCTTCTTCGCAACCCGGCGGTGACTCCCGGATACTGGCGGGATGAAACGAAGACAGCCGAAGCCCTGCAGGGAGGCTGGCTGCACACCGGAGACCTGGGTTGGGTGGACGATGACGGCTACCTGTATTTCGTGGACCGCAAGAAGGATGTGGTAAGAAGGCGAGGCGAAAACATCTCCTCCCAGGAGGTGGAAGATGTCATCAAGGCCCACCCCGGTGTGCTGGACTGCGCCGTCATCGCGGTCCCCTCGGACCTGGGAGAAGAAGAGGTGAAGGCCTACGTAGTGCCCCAGCCCGCCGGCTCCCATGAGCCGAGCCACCAGGAGGGGCTAGAGCCGGCCGACATCATCTACTGGTGCGCCGAGCGCCTGGCTTACTTCAAGGTACCCCGGTACATTGAGGTCCGGCAGGATTTGCCCAGGACGCCCAGCTTCCGTGTGCGGAAGGATGTGCTCCGGGATGAGCGGGAAGACCTGACCGAGGGCTGCTTCGACAGGGATGCTGCCGGCATCGTCATCCGACGAACATCCTGACCGCGCCCACAACCGCTAGACGACCCCCGCCTCCCGCAGTCGCTCCAACTCCTCCCCAGGAAGTCCCAGCCACCCGCCGTACACCTCATCGTTGTGCTCTCCCAGCGCAGGTCCACCATGGACTATCTCCCCCGGTGTTGCGCTGAACTTGGGCACGACTCCGACCATATTTGTCTTTCCCAGGTCTGGGTCATCGACTTCTATGATGTCGTCCCTCGCCCGGTAGTGGGGGTCGGCAACGATCTGGGCGATATCGTATACCGGGCCCACCACGCCCCCGGCGGGCACCAGCAGGTCCATCACCTGCTCCAAGGTCTTGTCGGACATCCATCCCTGGAGGATGACATTCAGCTCATCCCGGTTGGTTACCCTGGAGGGATTATCTACGAAACGCGGGTCGTGGATCAGCTCGGGCCTGCCTATGGCCCTCGCCAAATCCTCCCAGGTGGCCTGGGTTGTGGCAGAGAGGCCAATCCACCTTTCATCCGCCGTCTTCAGCATGGTACGTGGAGCCGCATCGGGGAACTCGTTCCCGACACGGTGCCGGACTATGCCCAGCAGGTCGTAGAGCGTAACGTACGGAATAGCCAAGCGAAAAAGGGGTTCGAACAGGCTGACATCCACGACCTGCCCCTGCCCTCCGCCGCCTGCGTCCCGGTGGTGCAGGGCCATCACCGATGCCATAGCCCCGAACAGGCCCGCAACCTCGTCCCCCAAGGGCACGGGAGGGAGCATGGGAGGAGTGTCGGGGAAGCCAGTCATGGCTACCATGCCGCTCATGCACTCGGCCACTGTGCCAAAGCCGGGGCGGTCCTTGTAAGGCCCGGTCTGACCGTACCCCGAAAACCGCACGACTATCAGCCTGGGATTGACCCCTGCAAGGTCATCGGGCCCCAATCTCCACCGCTCCAAGGTGCCAGGGCGAAATCCCTCCACCAGGACATCGGCCCCCTCCGCCAGCTTTCTGAGGATCTCCTGGCCTTCCGGGCGCCGAAGGTCCAAGGTGATGGACTTCTTGTTCCGGGAATGCACCTTCCACCAAACCGACACCTCCTCCTGACCGGAAGTATCGGCAGCGTCGGGCGCGCCATCTTGTCTTGACCCACGGCGGGAAGGGTAGAAGGGTCCCCACCTGCGGAGAGGGTCCCCTACCCTGGGCTGCTCCACCTTGATCACCTCAGCGCCGAAGTCAGCCAGCATGCTGGTAGCTGTTCCTCCGGCGATTATGGTGGACAGGTCAAGCACCTTGACGCCGACCAGGGGCCCCTTTTGTTCACCGGCCATGGATGCATCTCCCATTGGGCATCTTTACGCCGGGATTATAGCAAAGGCCCAACACAGCCCCGGCCCGATGTTGACACAACGCTTGCTCGCCCATTAGCATTTGGGTGTGAAATCCGTCTTTCTCCCCTGCATTCGCCCCTCGGCCTTCTCCTCCGGCTTCACCTGAGGCTGATGCCCCACAGAGCCCGGTGAAGCTTCTGCGGTTTTTGATTTCATAGCTCCTCCAGGGGACCCTCCCCTGACTATTTCTTGCAGCTAAGCCTGTCAGCTCGTCCTGCTAGCTACGCCCATGAAGGGAGAACTGTGCCATTCTTTAAGACACACGTTATGACAACCAGACTCCTGGCTTTGGCCGGCCTGGTATTGATGTTTGCTGCCATCACGGCAACAACTGCCTGCAGCGGTGGGGAGACGGATGACCCCGTCCTGACCATCGGAGGCATCCCCGACCAGAACATCGCACTCCTGACCCGGCGTTTCGAGACCGTCTCCGACTACCTGTCCGAGCGGCTGGATGTGGAGGTGCGCTACATACCCAGCGTGTCCTACGCGGCCTTGGTCACCGCCTTCGAGCAGGGTGACATCCACTTGGGGTGGTTTGGCTCATTGACCGGCGTCCAAGCCCGGTCTGCGGCTCCCGGTTCCCAGGCCATAGTCCAAAGAGCGCGGGATGCTTCCTTTCACTCGGTCTTTATCTCAGGAGCCGGTGTAGAGGCAGATGGCTTACAGGACCTTGCGGATCTGACCTTTACTTTTGGCAGCGAGAGCTCCTCCTCAGGCCACCTGATGCCCCGCTACTACATGGTCCAGGAAGGGGTCGATCCCGACTCCGACCTGTCCGGCGTACCGGGCTATTCGGGAAGCCACGACAAGACATGGCAGCTAGTCGAGACCGGTTCCTACCAGGCGGGCGCCCTGAGCGAAGCTGTGTGGGAATCGGCTGTTGAGGACGGAAGGGTGGACACCTCCAGGGTGAGGGCCTTCTACACGACGCCCCCTTACCACAACTACAACTGGTCGGTGCGCGCCGACGCCGATGCCACCTTCGGGGACGGATTCACCCAAAGGCTGCAAGAGGTGCTCATAGACCTGGACCCGTCAGTAGAAGCAGAGAAGGAAATCCTCGACCTGTTTAATGCCGAAGCCTTTGTCGAGACCACCAACGAAAATTACGGCGCCATCGAGGAGATCGCCCGCGACCTGGATATCATTCGTTGAACACTTCGGCCAATGCGGTCCACCCCGCTTTCGCCTTGCAGGGGATAACGAAGACCTATCCTGCCGCCAAGGCCCTCGATGCTATCGACCTGACCATATCCGTCGGGGAGCGGGTCGCGGTGCTCGGCCCCAGCGGCAGCGGCAAGACCTCCCTGCTCCACGTCATGGGGGGCCTGGTGCAGCCCGACTCCGGGACAGCAACAATAGATGGGCAGCCCCTCCTAGACCTTAGCGCCGGGAAGAAGCTGGCCGGAATGGTGGGCATGATCCACCAGCAATACGACCTTGTGCCCCACCTGCCGGTTATTCACAACGTGCTCGCCGGAAGGCTGGGGCGCTGGAGCACCCTGCGTTCTCTCTTGTCCCTGGTCGTTCCCCAGGAACGTCGCCTGGCCATCGAGGCCCTGGAGACCCTCGGCATCTCCGAGAAGATAAACGAGCGCACATCCAGGCTGTCCGGGGGTGAGCAGCAGCGGGTGGCCATGGCCCGCCTGCTGGTGCAGGCCCCCAGGGTGATCCTGGCCGACGAACCGGTGGCCTCCCTGGACCCCGCCAGGGCAGAGGCGTTGATGGACCTACTGAGTGAGGTCGCCGACCGGTCCAGCAACACAGTTGTGGCCAGCCTGCACTCGATACACCTGACCCGCAGGTACTTCTCAAGGGCCATCGGGCTGCGCAAGGGCCGGCTGCATTTCGACGTCCCGGTGGGCCTGCTGAACGACGACCTGCTGGAGGAGCTCTACGACATCGAAGGGCTGGATGCCGAGACCTAGCGCCAGCTTCCTGGAAAGCCGACGGCTGCTCGGCTTTGCCCTGCTGGCCGCCCTGGGGTGGAGCATGTGGCAGGTCCAGTGGGACCAGCCCATTATTCATGGTGGCGGTTTAGGGGCGGCCGCAGATCTGTTCAGGGCCTTTGTGAGCCCCGATCTGTCCGCCTCCTTTCTCAGCACCGTACTAAGGGCGAGCTGGCACACCGTGGCCTACGCCTTCGGCGGCATCACCCTGGCAGTAACCGCAGGGTTCACCCTGGGAGTCGTCGCCTCGGGCGTATTGGCCCGGACTGCGCCCGGCAGATGGTCCATGGTGGTCGGCACCCGGGGGCTGCTGGCCCTGATGAGGGCCATTCATGAGCTGGTCTGGGCATGGCTGTTCGTGGTGGCCATAGGGCTTTCACCCATGGCTGCCATATTGGCGCTGGCCATCCCGTATTCGGGCATACTGGGGCGGATATACGCGGAGATACTCCAGGATGTGCCCGATGAACCCCTGAGGGCCCTGAGAAGTTCGGGAGCGTCCGAGTGGCAGGTGCTGCTTTACGGGCGCCTGCCCACAGCGCTGCCCGACATGCTCAGCTACACCTTCTACCGGCTGGAGTGCGCAGTCAGGGCAGCAGCCGTGATGAGCTTCGTTGGCGTGGCCGGGCTGGGATTCCAAATACAGATTTCTTTAGACGACCTGCAGTTTTCCGAAGTCTGGACCCTGCTGTTCGCGCTGGTGGGAATCATCCTCCTGATAGACCTGTGGAGCACATGGGTCCGCAGGAGCTTGGTCAGATGAGAGGCCTCGCCCACCAGGTCATCCAACCCTTCAAGGGCCCGGTGAGGCTGTCTGTCATCATCTTCCTGGTCCTGGCCTCAGCATCCTGGGCCTTCATCCTGGCCGACGCCAACAGCGGGTTCCCCGACCTGTTCATGGCCCAGACCTGGAGCAGCGCCGCCAGCTTCATAAGTAAGCTGGGCGGGGTTGGAGAAGCGGGCACTCCAGCCTTCCTGCAGGCTGACCGTTGGGCCGAGACGGGCATACTGGCATCTCAGACGCTGGCCATGAGCATCCTGGCCATCGTCATTGCCGGGACCGGGGCGCTGATCACGTTTCTGCCTGCCGCCAGGAACGTGGCCATGGGCGAGCTATCTCCCAGCAGGAGGGCGACTCCCGGCTGGGCCCTGTTCCACTACGTCGTGCGAGTCACCTTCATGCTAACCAGGGGGATACCGGAGCTGGTGTGGGCGATGCTCATCATCATCTTCCTTTCCCCCGGCATCCTTCCGGGGGCAGTCGCCCTGGGACTCCACAACTACGGGATACTGGGCAAGCTCTCGGCGGAGGTTGTGGAGGACATGGACACCAGGCCCGCACGTGCCCTGCGGGCGTCGGGGGCGGGAGCGTTCCAGATGATGGCCTACGGAATAATCCCCCAGGTGCTGCCCCAATTCGTCACTTACCTGCTGTACCGGTGGGAAGTTGTGATTCGCACTACCATAGTGGTGGGGTTCGTCAGCGCCGGCGGCCTGGGAATGGACTTCCGCTTGAGCATGAGCTTCTTTCACTACAGCGACGTAGCCCTGCTGCTGGCCTGGTACCTTCTGCTGGTCGTCGGCATCGACATGCTTTGCGCGGGGCTGCGCAAGCTGATCAGGGAGTAGGCCACTTCCTGCAGGCGGGCTACAGGTTCAATCGCCCTTTAGCCTGAATGGGCCCCGGACCGGCTAGTCTTCGTAGGGCTGGAGCTTGATCTCGTGCAAAGCTGGAATGACCTCTTTGCCCATCAGCTCGATTGACCGCATAGAGGCTTCATGGGGCATCGGGCCTTCGTTGCCGTAGATGTGCAGGTAACCCGGGTTCAGACCCTCGATGATCTCGGAGAGCTTCCGAGTCACAGTTTCGGGGCTGCCAACGATCACGTTGTTGACCTCCCGGAGCTCATCGTAGGTCATCTTCTTGCCGTAGGTGCCGGTGCCAACGGTTGGGCGGGACATCTTGACGTTCAGGGCCTCCCTGGACTGGTAGCCCGGCGGGTCGTTGTGTTCCCGGGGTCCTCGCTGGCGGTGGTTCTCCGTCCACATGAAATGGCGTCCCAGCTCGATGGCTTCCTCATCGGTGTCGGCAACCAGGGCGCGCAGGAGGTACCCGAAGTGCTCGGGGCCCGGCGTGTAGCCCGTTTCGCGGGCTGTGTCGATGTATATCTGCTTCAGCCACTTGGTCACATCCACCAGGGCGCCCAGGTTCATGTACGGGTGGCCGTGCTTTGCCGCCCAAACCACGCTCTCCGGGCTTCCCGTCCCGGGGAACCAGATGTCGGGATGGGGCTTCTGTATGGGCAGCACCCAGGGGTTGATCGCCCTGTAGTGGTAGTGCTTGCCCTCGTACCTGAATGGTCCGGGGGTGGTCCAGCACTTGATTATGAGGTCATGAGCTTCCTGGAACCGGTCGAAGTTCTCCGAAGGGTCTATGCCTCCATGAAGACTCTCGACCGCGGTGCCTCTCACGAAACCCGATATGATGCGCCCGCCGGAGAAGCAGTCCAGCATTGCTATCTCTTCGGCCATCCTGACGGGGTCGTTGATGGCTATGACGTTGCCCAAGATGGCGATCTTCACCTTCTTGGTCAGCTTGGAGATAACAGCGGCATCGAGGTTAACCGAGGGCTTCATGCACCAGTAGGAGGCGTGATGCTCGTTGCTCATGATGCCATCGAAGCCCATCTCGTCAGCGCAGGCGTACTGCTCATGGTACTGGTTGTACAGCACATGGGCCTTCTGGGGATCG
This sequence comes from Dehalococcoidia bacterium, assembly GCA_965116325.1. GTDB lineage: Bacteria > Chloroflexota > Dehalococcoidia > Lucifugimonadales > JAGWBF01 > JAGWBF01. The sequence continues at coordinate 597,004 of OZ220675.1, forward strand.
AAATGGGTGTTGGGAAACCCCAGGCGGCCCGACTCGTACTTGCCCAAGTCGTCGTCGCCCACATGCCCGTATGGCTGCTCGGAAAACCAGAACACCTCTACCCGGTCTTTCATTTGCAACCTCCTGGGATTCCTCTACGCGATTTCAGGGAAGATTTTGACAGAAGCTCGAAACGATCTGCAGGAACTCTTCGGGCTTTTCGTTCTGGGGCGAATGGCCGCACTCTTCGATGATGTGCATCTCAGATCCCGAAAGCAACTCATGGTAGCGCTCCCCGCAGCTAAGGGGAACGATTCCGTCCTGGCGCCCCCAGATTATGGCGCTGGGTACGGAGATGAGCTTGAGGTATTCGGGCAGGCTTGGGTTGTGCATGTAGGGTTTCCAGCACAGGCGGGAGGTCATCTCCCGGTTGCTCCAGAGCACCTGCTGTTCTTCCGGGGGAATGGCGCTCAGGTCCGGCGCCTTGGACACATCGTAGTAGCTCAGGTGCTGGGTGCTGGCGGGAGAGACCATAAGCAGCTCAGCAATTTCGCCAACGGGGGCCTTGATCCCCACGGCATCCACAAGAATCAGCCCCCTGACCATCTGGGGGCACATGGCAGCCATCTCGGCGGCGATCCATCCGCCCATGGAGAAGCCCATGATGATTGCCTTCTCGCCGGGGATTTCCTGGCGCAGGTAGGCCAGGTGCAGCCGGGCCACATCGCCGATGGAGGTAACCCAGTCGGGTCTGTCGGAACCGTTGTAGCCGGGGTGGGAAGGAGCATGCACGTTATGAGTGGCGGCCAGTTCCTGGTGGAAGGGCATCCAACCCGGATTGCCCCGGGCGCCGTGCAGGGATAGCAGGGCGGGGCCTCGGCCTCCGAAGAACACCTCTATGTTGCAATCGCCTACCGGAATGAGCTTGGACGCCCGGGCTGCCTGGGTAGTCATTCTGCTAACCTCCCGGGGGGCTGGCTGCCTCCCTCTATGCGGTTACCAAACATAACGCACTGGGAGACGGCACAAGTATATCAGAAAAGACCATCTTTCAAACCTTGTGCCGATGGTAGGTAAGCACATAGGATGGGGAGCATCCAAAAGGCGCACTACTCCATTAACAAGACTGGAGGAAGCACCAGAAAATGACATGGCTGCCCATTCAATGATCTCCCACCGCCGCCTATCCGGCGTTTTTTATGGCTGGTGGCTGGCCGGTGTGGCGGCCGTCATTATGGCAATCGGCATCGTCCCCGTGTTTCAAGGAATGTCCGTTTGGTTCGTAGCCCTGGAGCGTCAATTCGGATGGAGACGCGCCGATCTGGCCTTTGCCTTTTCCCTGACCAGGGCGGAAGGCTCCCTTTCAGGGCCGGTCGGGGGCTTCCTTGTGGACAAGCTGGGGCCAAGGCGCATGGTGCTGCTGGGGGGTCTCCTCCTGGGCTCCGGGTTCATCCTATTCAGCTACATCCAGAGCTTATGGCATTTTTACTTGGTCTTCATCCTTATCAGCTTCGGTTTGGGACTGGGCTCGTGGCTACCAATGATCTCTGCCATCAACAACTGGTTCGCGAGGCACCGGTCCAAGGCCATGGCCATCGCCACCGAGGGCCAGCTCCTTGGTGGCATCGTCCTGATTCCCATACTTAGCTGGCTGGTAGACCCCGATGCCGATAGGGTCGGCTGGCGGTGGACTGCCGCTGGGTTGGGCCTCTTCATGGTGCTGGTGGCCTTTCCGTTGTCCCGCCTGATCAGGAATCATCCCGAGGAGTACGGGCAGTCTCCCGACGGCGAGCCTGCACGGGAAGTTTCCAGCCCCGGAACGGCGTCCCGACGGGCTTCCAGCTACGCCCCTGAATACACTCTGCAGCAGGCCCTGCGCAGCCGCATTTTCTGGCTCCTTGCCCTGGGCCACGGCTGCACCGCCATCGTCATCATCACCATCTCCGTTCATCTTGGTCCCATGCTCAACATAGACCGGGGCATCCCACTGCAGACCGTCGGATGGGTGGTGGCCACCTACCTTTCGGTCGCGGCGTTGTTCACCCTCATAGGAGGTTACGTGGGCGACCGTCTGCCCATCAGGTACGGCCTGTTCGCCTTTTCCGTCATCCAGAGCTTTGCGATGGTAGTCCTAATCTTTGCCTACGACACCCCTACCGCAATGCTGTTTGGGGTGCTCCTGGGAATCGGGTTCGGAGGTCGCGTGCCCCTGACCAACGCAGTCCGTGGAGTTTATTTCGGCAGGGGCGCCTTCGGGCAGATCACCGGTTTCTCCCAGCTACCGATGAACTTCCTGGCATTTACGATCCCCCTGTTTGCCGGATTCATGGCCGATCGTTACGACACCTACACGATCCCCCTGGTCTTGATAGTAGCTCTAAGCATGTTTGGAGCGATGTGTTTCCTGGCTGCAGGAGAACCTAGGCCTCCGGCCCCCTCCCGGACCCACGGCGGTCCCAGGTCCGTGGGCAGACCAGCCTAAGCCTGGTCGATAATCCGGCGGGATGCTGAAAAGATGCCCTCGAACATCTCTCGTGTGAGGCGGCCGGTCTGGGTGTTCTGCTGGCTCGGATGGTAGGAGCTTAGAAGAATCGTCCCGTCGGGAAGCTCCGACTGGGAGCCGTGCCCAAACTGAGGCCTCAGCTTGGCTACGCCATCATGGTCTGCGCGAAGCTCCCGGTAGGCTGAGACGTAGCTGTCGAAGGCGATCTTACCCAGGGGGATGACAACCTTGACCTGCCCCAGGAGCTTTAGCTCTTCCAGCAGGTAGGGTCGGCAGTTCAGCAGCTCTTCGCGCAGGGGCTTGTTCTGGGGAGGCGCACACCGCTGGGAAGAGGTGATGTACGCGTTGGTCAGGTACAGCCCGTCATCCCGGTTGTCGGAATTCGGCTGGCTTGCAAACCCGAACTTGTGCAGGGTGCCGTAGACCCAGTCGCCGCTTCGGTCTCCCGTGAACATGCGTCCTGTCCGGTTCCCGCCGTGGGCTGCGGGGGCCAGCCCGACCAACAGGAGCTGGGCGTCCGGGTCGCCGAAACCCGTGAGGGGTCCGGACCAGTATTCCTCTTCGCGGTACATTCGCCGCCTCACACGGGAAACTTCGGCGAGATAGCTCACCAGGCGAGGGCAGCGAGTGCACGCGGTGACACGCGCATTAAGGTCATCGAGGGGTTGCATAGCTGCCGCGTGGAACAGTTCCGGCTGCCTCCCTGCCCTAGATGGGTGGGCGACGAGTGTGCCAGGTGCTGTTTTGCTCGTAGGCGTGGGCCACCTTCAGCACGGTGGCCTCGTCGAACGGCCTTCCCATGATTTGCAGACCGATGGGAAGCGGGAGGGCGTCGGAGGTGAACCCACACGGCACCGACAGCGCCGGGACCCCGGACAGATTCCCCGGATTGGTGTAGATCCTGCGTCCGGAGAAGGCTGCCTTGGCCTCAGCCTTGCTTCCTATTCCCGCCGCGGCCGGTATCTTGGGCGCCGGGATCGATGAGGTGGGAAGCACCAGCACATCTACGTTCTCCAGGGCTTCCAGCATCCGGTTCCTTAGCACCGTCCGCAGTCTCTGGGCCTTGTAGTACGCTTGGGCAGGTACCACGCTTCCGGTTAGCTGGCGAATACGGACGTTGTGGTCGAAGTCATCAAGCCGGTCCCTGATCCAGTCCCTCTGGATGGCCGCGGCTTCTACATGGGAGATGACGCCGAACATCACCGAGCTGCTGGTTATGAGCGGGATGGAGACCTCCTGTACGGAAGCTCCAAGCTCTCCCAGCGACGATATGGCTGCACGCACCGCATCCCTGACATCCGGCTCGACGGACTCATGGTCCATTAGCTCCTGGATAACCCCGATCCTGACGGCACTGATGTCCCCGTCCAGGGCATCGGCGTAGCGAGGCACCGGCACATCCCAGGTGTATGGGTCCCGAGGATCGTGGCCCGCAACCGCCTCCAGGGTCATGGCGCAGTCCGACACTGTCTTGGAGATTGGTCCCCCAATGTCCATGGACCAGACGGCCCCCTGCATCCCGTACCGGCTGACCCTGCCCTGGCTGGGCCTGATGCCCACCAGCCCACAAAAGGTGGCCGGTCCCCGGATGGAGCCTCCCGTGTCCTCGCCGATGGATGTGGCGCACAGGAAGGCCGCCGTGGCCGCCCCGGAGCCGCTGCTGGATGTACCCGGGTTTCGCTCCAGGTCCCAGGGGTTGTGGGGCCTGCCATAGGGATGGCGGAAGGCATCTCCCATGGCGAACTCGCTCATGTTGAGCTTGCCCAATAGGACGGACCCAGCCTCCTTCAGCTTGGCAACGACCGTGGAGTCTTCATCGGGTATGAAGTCCCCGAGAATAGTTGAGCCGGAGGTGGTGAGGATTCCCTTGGAATTGAACTGGTCCTTCACCGCCACTGGGATGCCGTGCATGGGGCCCTTGTAGTCGCCTCGGGCAATGTCCGCCTCGGCTTGACGGGCGTCGGCCATCGCCTCCTCACCACAGACGGTGATGTAGGAGTTCAGCTTACCGTCCACCTGCTCAATGCGGTCCAGGTACGCCTGGCATGCTTCGGTGGGAGAGATGTTTTTCTGGCGTATCTGGTCCGCAAGCTCGGTGGCTGACATGAAGGGAATGTCGGCAGTTCCCATGTCACTCCTCTCAGCGCGGGGCGAAGTTGTCTAGCGGACAGCCTGCACAGGCTGAGCGGGTGGGCGGGCTGCTGCTGATGGTGCTGTCTTCTGACCATCGGCGATATTGTCGGTGTCCCACAGCTTGGAGTAGGTGAGGGCCCTGGGACAGTGGGTGTAAGCCTCTTCAACCTCGACGACTATTCCCTGCTGTACACCCCGGTTCCCCTCGGAGTAGAACATCTCGTTTTCCACTTCCCACCGGTCCAGCTCATCCCGGTCCACCATGATGATCCGCCCGTTCACCCGGGCCATGTCCGTACGACCGGGGATGAAGAAGAGCAGCCCGACGTGGGGATTCTCATCCATATTCAGATAGGACTGAAACAGCTTGTTCCCCGCTACGTCGGGAACAAGAAGGTGGTTATCGTCCACTATCCGGACGAACCCTGGCTTGCCTCCCTTGGGAGAAGCGTCGCACTCTCCTCCCTTGCTGCTGGTAGCCATCACCAGGAAAGGGGACAAGGAGATATATTCCCTGACAGCCTCGGTAAGGGCTCCCTGGATCTTGGTAGCCACCCGCTCGATGGGCAGGCCAAACTGGCGGGTGAACCTGTTGTCGAACCCCTCATGCCACGATTCCATGTCATCCTCCCGGAGGGTGCAATTTCGCCCTGGTCGCGGCCTATTCTAACCCTTCTTGTATCAGCCTACAACTTGAGTCCGAAGCCGGGGAAATCGCCATGGTTAGCATTGCGCCTGTATAATGGGCTTCGCGCCGGTCCAGACCGGATTTATCTCCTGCATTGAAGCGAGGGACCAGAATGTACTTTTTCGATCCAAAGGAACGGGACGCCAAGCAGCTGGCTCCGGGGGTCATAACTCGCACCTTCTGGGGGGACAACCAGCTTCTGTCCATCGTTGAGCTGGAACCCCATTCCGAGGTCCCCAACCACACCCATCCCCATGAGCAGGGCGGGCTGATGCTGGAAGGGGAGCTGGAGATGAACATCGCCGGCGAGTCCCGGATACTAAAGCCGGGAGACGGCTACGTCATTCCCGGAGGGGTGGAGCATTACGCCAGGTCGGGCGACGTCCACGCCAAGGTGCTGGACATCTTCGCCCCGGTGCGGGAAGAGTTCAAATACTAGATTAGCGACTTCCACTGGCTGATGGGCCAGTACCGAATCCAGCATTTGCCCACGAGCACCTCCAAACCCACCGGGCCAAAGCTGCGGCTGTCGTCGCTGTCTCGCAGGTTGTCGCCCACAACGAAGCACTGGCTTTCGCTAAGAGCATACTCCCAGCGTATGGGAGCATCTGAGCCGTCCTCGTAGTCCTGAGTCTTGGGCCACTCCTCCAGCGATGCGAGAGGCGCGCCATTTATCCAGACCTTGGACCCGCTGACCTCCACCCGCTCTCCGGGCAGACCAGCGACCCTCTTGATGTAGCTCCTGTCGGGGCGGGCGGGGTGCCTCAATACCACCACATCCCCCCTGGCGGGGACTGTCCGGCGGTAGGCCCGCCGGTTTACCAGGATGTACTGCCCCTCCTCCAGGTACGGAATCATGCTGTCGCCGTGGACAACATATCGGGCTGCCGTCAGCAGGTCCATCAACCTGTTCAGCAGCCCGATATTCGGTATCCATGCCATTTCCGTCTAGGGTTAGGAGCAGGGAACCTCTAGGTCCCCATATCGAAACGGTGCTCTCCGGCTTCGCCGAAAGCTACTACGATCCGTACCGCACCGCGGCAACATCATCCTTGTACTCGACGTTCTTGGTTGCCCAGAATATGGTGGCTATTTCGTCCACCGTAGCAACCAACTGCTGGGCAGCATCCATGTCCACGTTCTGCTTGTTCCGGGCAGCCAGTTTGTTGGCCTGCCAGAAGGTGGTGTGGATGTCCGGGTACTTCTCCAGGTGGGTCGGGTTGAAGTAGTCGTGCCAGAGGATGTCCAGTTCCTTCTTGCACAGGTCAGCGTGCTGTTCTTTGACAGCGATGTAACGGGCCATGGTGTTGGCGTAGGCTGTGTGGTTGTCGCCCTCCTCAAGGGCCTGGATCCTCAGCACCATCTTCTGCACCGTCTGGGCAGCTATCTTGGCCTGGATCGGATCGTAGATACCGCAGGGTATGTCACAGTGGGCATATGCTACTTCCGCGGGAAGCACCCGGTTGATAGCAGCAAACAAGCTCCGAGCGACCTTCATGAACTCCTCCCGAAATCAAGTTGGGCGAGGTATCGTCCGACTCGTATTTTAGCGAGTACCTAGCTGGGCCGCAACTTCGAATGCAGCCAGCCCCCCGGCGACCTCTAGTTGGGCACCCAGGCCAGTCCCCGTATCTCGGTGAACTCCCGGCGCATCTTGATCCACCAGTCTCCCCCGTCGGCGGAAGCGAAAACCTGACCGTAGTGGCTGCATGCCAGGAGCAGGTCGGGATCGGCTGCATGGGTGGCGAAGGACCATATAGGAGCATTGGGGACTACGGGAAGGTTCAAGGTCTCCCATGACTCACCCAAATCCCTGGTGCGCTGGATGGTCCCCGTATCTCCCATGGCCCCGTTTCCGTTGGCCACGAAAATCACGTTAGGGTCGTCGGGCCGCTGGGCGAGCTCACGGCAGTAGGGCATAGGAAAGGTCTTCTGCACCTCCAGCCTCCGGAAGGCCTCTCCCGAATCGGTGCTGGCGAATATCTCCATGGGGGTGCTGATGAGAACCGTCTTGGGATTGACCGCGCAGACCATGGTGTCGTGAATGTCAGGGTCATCGACTCCTCCGGCCACCCTGGTCCAGGTGTCGCCCCCATCCAGGCTGCGGCGGGCCCCATCCACCTCGATGCCCACCCAGATGTTGTTGCCGTCGGTGGGGTCCACCGTCAGGCCGGTAACCCTGGGCACCCCGACGTTGGCGCACTCCTCCACCACCTCGACGGGCAGCTTATCCCAGTGCTGGCCCCCGTCCCTGGTCCTGTAAATGCCGGCCGGCCTGGTGCCCGCGAAGATGATGTCGGGATTGGTCTGATCGAATGCTATCTTCCACACATCTATGTCATTGAACGGGGCATCAAGCTGCTCGAAGGTATTTCCCCTGTCATCGCTGCGATAGATGCCGGCGTGGGTGCCGGCAAGGATGACTGCGGGGTCATCAGGGTGCGCTGTCACGCCATACACCCGGCAGTCCATGGGGAAATTCCCCCGTGCCCTGCTCCAGCTCTCCCCGCCGTCGGTGCTTCTCCAGATCCCGGAACCCATGGTTCCCACGCACACGGTAAAGTCCTTAGCCATAGCCGTTACCTCCTATGATGTGTTGGAACTTGGGCCTACTCCTCCCAATCGAGGAACTCCTTGACTCTATCGACCAGCGGCCCGGCATCGTAGCCTCTGTACATCAGCATAGCATTACGTACAGGGTCGCCGGCAAAGTAGCGCTCGTACAGCAACTGTCGTCCGCCGAAAGCGCTGCAGGCTGCATCCCACGCCAGATGGAACAGCTTGGACCTGTCCCTGGCTGTAGCGCTATCTGTCGCCAGGTACTTGCTTACATCGGGGGATAGGACCGTATCGAAGTCCGCTTCTGTCGGAAGGGCCATCAGGCTGCTGGAACCCAGCAGCTGGACAATCTCGACCATCCGCGGATATAGGATTTCGGCAAAGAGCTGCCGTGCGGCGTTCAACGGGGCGGGGTCGGGGCACATTACGCCCCACTGGTTCTCGAAGGCATCGGCTTCCGCAGCCCTGAGGCAGGCCTTGGTAATCTCCAGGAAAACTATTAGCTCGGCGACCCTCTGCTGGTTCACGTCGATGTCGTCGGACCCCAGGGTCTTCACCATAAGGGCTGCCAGTCCCAGCATGAACTCGGTTTTGGCGACGTTCCTGGTAGTGACCTGGTGGCCCGTGTGCAGGGTGTAGCCGGTCTGGGCCCCGTAGTTGTTGCACATCTCCACATCGCCCAGCAGGAACATCCGCTCCCAGGGAACGAGGACATCGTCGAATATAACGATGGAGTCCATCTCCTCGAAGCGGGACCCCAGGGGATGGTCGAATGCAGAGCGCCCATGGTCCACGCTCTCCCGGCAGAGGAACTTCATGCCCGGGGTGTTGCATGGGATGGCGAAGGCGAAGGATTGTCGCCACGCCTCTTCGCCTACCATGTGGGTCCTGGTGGGATAGACCGCGATCTCGTCGGATAGGGGGCCCAGGGTAGCGAGGAGGCGGCTGCCCTTCACAACAACTCCGGCATCTGTCTCCTTGACGATGGTCAGGGCAATCTGCTCGTCGATGTTGTCGATGACCCCCGGCCGCCTGCTCTTCTGGAAATTCAGCAGCGTGTGGGTAAGGGCCAGGTCGTTTTCCCGGGCATACTCGTAGTAGTTTTCGACGTTCTTCTGGAACTCGGGCCGGTTCCTGGCAAAGAACTCCCCGGCAGTGCCCCACGATGTAATCACCACGTTCAGAAAGTCGGGGCTTCTACCCATCATCCCGCAGCTTGCCCTGGCCCAGTTGGTCATCATGCCGCGTCTCTTTTCCAGGTCTTCGATTGACCTGGGAACGATGAATGAGAGCCCCACCTGCTCCTCGGTGGTGGGGGACTTGTAGGTCATCTCGCTTTTCAGCCGGGGGTCGTGCTGCATGTCGTACAGGGAAGCCAGGGACCGGGCGCAGCCCTGGAGGGACTTGTGAGAGGTGACATCATCTACCCTCTCACCTCGGATCCAGACCTCGGCCTGGGCCTCCTTCAGCCCCCGAAGGAACTCGGCTCCCGTTCGTGCTGGCATACCCAATCACTCCTCAGCAGCAGGGGTCAGAGACGATCCTTAGTAAACTCCGCCCATCTCGCGAAGCAGCCGGGACACTTCCTTAGCATGGTAGCTCAGGATGATATCAGCGCCCGCCCGCTTGATGGAGCTAAGCGTTTCCAGCATCACCGCCTGCTCATCGATCCATCCGGCGGCGCCGGCCGCCTTCACCATGGAGTACTCGCCGCTGACGTTGTAGGCGGCCATAGGGTGGTCGAAGCGCTCCCTGGCGCGGGCCAAGACATCCAAATAAGCAAGGGCCGGCTTCACCATCACGATGTCGGCCCCCTCCTCTATGTCTGACTCGATCTCCCGCATCGCCATGCGCCTATTGCCGGGGTCCATCTGGTAGCTAAGCCTGTTGCCGAAACTCGGCGCGGACTCGGCAGCAACGCGAAAGGGCCCGTAGAAGGCAGATGCGAACTTGGCTGCGTACCCCATGATGGGCACCTGATTGAAGTCGCTTGCATCCAGGGCGCTCCTGATGGCTCCAACCTGCCCGTCCATCATGGCCGACGGCGCCACCATGTCCGCCCCCGCCAGCACATGGGACAGGGCGGTCCTGGACAGAAGCTGCAAAGTCGCATCGTTGTCTACGCTCCCGTTGCTCACCACACCGCAGTGGCCGTGGTCGGTGTACTCGCACAGGCAGACGTCGGTAACTATCATCAGGTCTGGCACAGCTTGCTTGATGGCCCGGACCGCCTCCTGGACGATCCCCTGTTCATCGTAGGCTTCCTCCCCCAGGGGGTCTTTGCTCTGGGGAATGCCGAACAGGATGATGCCCCGGATGCCCAGCTCGGCCGCTTCCATAGCTTCTTCCAGAACATAGTCCAGCGAGAGCTGATCACATCCCGGAAGAGGCTCGATGCTGTGGCGAATATTGCGTCCGTGGGTGACGAACATGGGATAGATGAAGTCCGACACAGATAGATGAGTCTCCCTGGACAGGGCGCGCAGGGACTCCTTCTCTCTTAGGCGGCGCAGACGAGTAAAGGGGAAGCCGGCCACGTTAATCCTTCTCCTCCCGGGCATAAAAGTCCCTCAATGCGTTCACCAAACCCTCAATGGTATGTTCTTGGGCTACAAAAGCTATGTCAAGCCCTCTTTCCCTGGCAGCGGCGGCGGTGACGGGCCCTATGCACCCAACTCGGACCCCGTCAAGCAAGCCCAGATCTCCGCCAAGAAGGTCCGCCAAGTTGGCCACCGTGGATGCGCTGGTGAAGGTCGCCACATCCACCCGGCCATGAGACAGGTTCTCCCTGGCCTTGCCGGCGGACCCTTCGGGTACGCTCGTGGTGTATATGCCGACATCATCGACCTGCGCCCCCAGCTCCTCGAGGCCGCGGGGCAGGACATCTTCGGCCAGGGTGCCTCGAGGAAGAAGGACCCGTTTTCCTGCCGGGTCTATCGCGGACATCGCGGTAATCAATCCTTCGGAAGAGAACTCCTCCGGCAGGATGTCCGGGCAGATGCCACGGTCACCGAGGGCCGATGCGGTGGATTTGCCAATGGCGGCCACCTTTGTCCTTCCCAGAGCTCGTGAGTCCAGCCCCAGGGCCTTCATGCTGGTGAATAAAATTTCGACAGCATTGGCGCTGGTGAAGAGCACCCAATCGTAGGACACCATGTTCTTCAGCGCAGTTTCCAGGGCGGCGTTGTCGGGAACGGGCGATATTTCAATGGCCGGGAGCTCCACAGGTTGAGCGCCTTCCCTTTGAAGCAGCTTCACCAGGACAGAAGCCTGCTTGCGTGACCGAGTTACCAGCACCCTCTTGCCAAAGAGGGGAGACCTGTCGAACCATGCACCCTGTTCGTGCAAGCGGACCACATCGCCGATGATGGCGACCACCGGCGCGGAGATGCCCGCCTTCTCGCCCTCACAGGCGATAGAGCCTAAAGCGCCCACGACCTTCCGCTGCCGGGGCGTGGAACCCCACTGCACCAGGGCGGCGGGCGTCGATGGGTCCATACCACCATCCATCAGGGACTCAAAGACTCGTTCCCTGGCATCCCATCCCATCAGCACCACCAGGGTGCTGCCGGAACGAGCGAGGGCGCTCCAGTCCGTACCGGGGCTGTCCCTGGACGGGTCCTCGGTGCCGCTAACGATAGTGAAGGAAGATGCAACGCCCCGGTGGGTCAGGGGAATGCCGGCGTATGCAGGGGCCGCTATAGCGGACGTTACTCCCGGCACCACCTCGAAGGGGACCTCGGCCTCGGCCATGGCCTGCACTTCTTCGCCGCCTCTCCCAAAGACGAAAGGGTCTCCACCTTTCAGCCGTACCACCGTGGCTCCGTCCCTTGCCCGGGCTACCATCAGATCGTTTATCTCTTCCTGCTCCATGGCCTTGGAGCCAGGCTTCTTACCCACGTAGATGCGCTCCGCGCCATTAGCTGCGTTCTCCAGAAGCTGACTATTGGCAAGGCGGTCATATACCACTACGTCTGCTTCACGGAGGCATTCGACGCCCTTCATGGTTATCAGGCCAGGGTCCCCTGGGCCTGCTCCCACCAGGTATACCCTACCGCCCATAGCGGCTCTCCGCCCCCGCGCCCAGAACACCCAGTTCCCTGCAGGCCTCCTGGGCAAGCTTCTCGGGCTGGTCGGCATCACCCTGGACGGTCACACGAGCCGGGGAGCCTGCCCCGTCAGGATCCAGGAACACCGTCAGCTCCATCCTGTTGTCCTCCGAGGTAGCGTAGGCTCCCGCCGGCAGGCTGCAGCCGCTGCCCAGCTCCTCCAGGAACGCCCGCTCGCAGGCAACCTCCCGCCTGGTGCTGCGGTGATCGATGTGCGAGGCCATCTCCATGGTCCTGGCCTCGTCGCTCCGCACCTCTACCGCCAATGCTCCCTGGCCCGGGGCCGGAACGAACTCCTTTGGCGCCAGGTATTCGGAGACCCGGTCCGCCATTTCCAGACGGTCCAGCCCGGCCGCCGCCAGCACAGCACCGTCGTAATCGGCCCCGGCGGACTTCTCCAGGCGCGTCTCCACGTTCCCGCGGATGGAGACTACCTGAACATCGGGGCGCATGTGCATCACCTGGGCCTCACGCCTTGGACTGCTGGTGCCGATCCTGGCGCCCGCAGGAAGCTGGGCCAGGGTGCATCCCCACTTGTTGACCAACACATCCCTTGGGTCGCCACGGCGAAGCACCGCTCCCAGGGCCAAGCCGTCGGTGATTTGAGTCGGCAAGTCCTTGAGGCTATGCACCGCAAGGTCTATAGAGCCTTCCAGCAGGCTTCGTTCAATCTCCTTGATGAATGCCCCCACTCCGAGGCTCGGCAATGGGGCGTCAACCCTTTTGTCGCCGGAGGTTGTGATGGCCACTACCTGGAATTCGATGTCGGGATAGAAAACCTGGAGCTGTCGTACCACTTCGTCGGTCTGTCGCAACGCCAGCTTGCTCCCCCGGGTTCCCACCCTTACCTCGCTGGCCATTGGGCGCCTAGCTTAACGGACCGGCCACCTGAGACACCGCTTCACTTCCCACCGCCCCCTCAGGCCCGCCCTGTAAAAAGCTCATGAGCGCCTCCAGCGCCTCCTCGGACTTCCCTGAGTCCACCAGGTCAATCAGGCTATCGGTGATGCCCGCCTGCCAAAGGTCAGCATCCACCGCTAATCTCCGTTGCTTCACCAAGGTGCGGGCCCTGGAAAGCACCCCGGCCAGGTCCGCGTAGCGGAGCAGGTCGCTGCCCTGGATGGTCTCCTTGAGTTTGCGGGCAAGAGCGGGGCTGCTGCCGCCTGTGGAGATGGCCAACGTGACCTCTCCCCGCCTGACGATGGAAGGGGCGATGAATGTGCAGAGGGGAGCATCATCCACCACGTTCAGCACCACCTTCTCCCTCTCGGCCTCCGCAGCGATGGCTTGGTTGACATCCCGGTGGTCGGTGGCTGCGATGGCCAGGAAAGCTCCCTCAAGGTCGCCCTGCTGGTACTTCCGAGGATGCCACACTATGCGGCCGGCCTCGACAAGCTCATGCAGTCTCGGGGTGATGTCGGGGCTTATCAGGGTGACTTCGGCGGAGCTGTCCAGAAGGCCCTCTACCTTGCGCTCGCCTATCTCACCGCCGCCCACAACGACGCAGCGTTTCCCTCTCAAATCCAGGTACACCGGGTAATACGGGTTGGACATGGCTGCCCTAGACGAAGTACCGCACCCGGGTCTTCTTGAACTCCCTGGTGGAATAGAGCATCAGGTAGTCGGTAATGCCCGTGGCTTCGGAGATTTCGTTCGCTACCTGCTCGCATCCATCCCTGGATGTGGCGTGGATCATGGTGAAGTGGGAGTAGGGCCAGTCGGGGAACGTAGGCCGCTCGTAGCAGTGGGTCACCGCCGGATGGGCCGCCATCCTGCTGCCCACTTGCTCCGACATCTCGGCCGGGACCTTCCAGACCCCCATGCCGTTGGCGCGAAAACCGGCCTTGCGGTGATGAAGGACGGCGCTGTACCGGCGCATTATCGAGCGGCGCTCGAAGTCTCGGGCTGCCTCGAACAGCTCCTCCGTCGTCATGCCCAAGCGCTGGGCCATATCGTCGAAGGGCCGGGGGATCATCGGCAGGTCTTCCTGCAGCTCCCGGATGGCATCTATATCTTCCTGGGTGACCGGGACGGGGACGTTCCATCCGGCGCCAATCCCGTTGCCATAGCCGTCGGGGCTGAAGTTGTGGGCCGCCCCCTTCTCCTCCACCATGTCGAAGTTGACGCCTATCTTGAAGAACCTCAGGGTCGGCATTATCCGGTAGGACAGGGCTCCAGCTTGCTGGGCCATGTACCCAACAGTGTCCTCGAGGACCTCGTCGGGGGCTACTGCCAGGGTAAACCAGAGGTTGTAGTAGGAGCCTTCACGTCCGTAGTTGTGGCTCACGCCGGGATGACGGTTCACAATCTTTGCGCCCTTGCCCAGCTTGCTCGCCTCCAGGGCCATGGCGATGAGGCTGGTCCTGTAGCCTAGGCGGCGCGTGTCGAAAATGGCGCTTATCTGGCGGACGACGTTCTGTTGCCGAAGCTCGGCGAGACGGCGGATGACTTCATCCTCGTCGATGCCCAGCTCATCTCCAATGTTCCTGTAGGGTTCATCCACCAAGGGGAATTCGGACTGGATGATGTTCAGGAGCCTGCGGTCCACCAGGTCCATGGTTGTCTTAGTGGCTGCCATCCCTCTCCCAAAGCGTTTTCATAGGTATCCGGATTCCGGGCCAGGTTCAAGGTTAGTATAACACAGGCCACCTTCCCCCTATGTCCCTCGACCCCTTCATTGGTTACAATGTATGGCGAAGGATCTAAGGTTGCACCCCTTGAAATCCGACGTTGAAAAACCTAGACGGAAGCTCTTCCAGCGCCTGGGCCGGGAGATCAGGGACAAAAGGGTCCTGAGGGCGATGGCCGAAGTGCCCAGGGAAGAGTTTGTGCTCGAGCAGTCCCGGCGCCTCGCATATGACGATGTCGCCTTGTCGATAGGAAACGGCCAGACCATCTCCCAACCCTTCATGGTGGCCCTGATGTCATCGGTCATGTCCCTGAGGGGAGATGAAAGGGTGCTGGAGGTGGGGACGGGCAGCGGCTACCAGGCGGCAGTGCTATCCAACCTGCTCCCCCGGGGCTACGTGGTGACTGTGGAGCGGGTCGCTGCCCTGGCACGCCAGGCAGAGGAGCGCCTGCGGTCCCTGGGCTACGCCAACGTGAAGGTGCGGGAGGCCGGATACGAACTGGGATGCCCGGAGGAGGCGCCCTACGACGCCATCCTCGTCGCTGCAGCCGCACCCCGCCTGCCTGCTGCTCTTCTGAGCCAGCTCCGCCGCGGTGGCAGGCTGGTCATCCCCATCGGCAGCCTGGAAGAGCAGGAGCTGGTTAAGGCGACCAAGACCGACGAAGGCACTACCGTCGAGGTGCTGGGGACCTGCCGGTTCGTTCCCATGGTCGGGCAGGACGCCTGGCCAGAAAACAGCAGGCCCCCCAAGGGCTTTTTCAGGTCCTAGACTATGACTCAATCCAAATACATCAGCCTGCCTCTTCTGCCAACCCCACTTCGCGGGAAACCAAACAGAGTGGCCCCGACGACCCGCCAATGAGCGCCCAACGTACCCGAACCTCACTGGACTACGAGACCATTATCGGCCTGGAAGTGCATGTCCAGCTCTCCACAGGCAGCAAGATGTTCTGCTCCTGTGCGGCCGACTACCAGGCCGCCGAACCCAACACCAGGGTGTGCCCCACCTGCCTGGGTATGCCCGGCACCCTGCCGGTCGTTAACCAGAGGGCAGTGGAATACACCATCATGACGGGCCTAGCCCTTGACTGTAAGATCGCCGGCAGGACCAAGTTTGATCGGAAGAACTATGCCTACCCTGACTTGATGAAGGGGTACCAGATCTCCCAGTACGATGTACCCATCGCCTTCGGAGGCTGCCTGGAAATCACCGGCCCCGAAGAGCGCAGGGAGGTCAGGATCACCCGAATTCACATGGAGGAGGATGTGGCAAAACTCGTCCACATCCGCGACGCCGCCGATGGGGCCTACACCCTGATGGATGTCAACCGGGCCGGCGTTCCCCTTATGGAGATCGTCAGCGAGCCCGACATGCGCTCACCCGAGGAGGCCCGGGAGTACTTAGCCTCCCTGCACTCCATCATCCAGTACTTAGGCGTCTCAACCGCCAACATGCAGGATGGCAGCTTCCGGTGCGATGCAAACATCAGCATCAGACCCCGCGGGACGACCGACCTCCTGACCAAGGTTGAGATCAAGAACATGAACAGCTTTCGGGCTGTGTACAACGCCCTCCAATACGAGGAGAAACGCCAGCTTGCCTCCGTGGAGGCGGGAGCGGAGATAGTGCAGGAGACCCGGGGCTGGATGGAAGAAAGCAAACGCACGGTGAGCCAGCGCAGCAAGGAGTACGCCCACGACTACCGCTACTTCCCCGAGCCTGACCTGCCTCCCCTGGTCATCGAACCCTCCTGGGTGGAAGCCATTGCGGAGCGCATACCAGAGCTTCCCACCCAGAGGCGCGCCAGGTTAATTGCCCAGTACCACCTTCCGCCGTCGGATGCCGCTCAGCTCACCGCATCTAAGGCTGTCGCCGACTATTTTGAGGAAGCGACGTCCTTAACCTCGGCGCAACCCAGGGAAAACGCCAAGTCTCTGAGCAATTGGGTCCTGGTGGAGTTGACCCATCTGCTGAACCTGGAAGGCATCGCCATATCCGACACCAAGGTCAGCCCAGCCCATCTCGCCCAGCTTGTAAATATGATAGACTCTGGGAAACTCAGCTCGACCCTGGCGAAGGTGGTGCTTGAAGAGGCCTTTCGCTCAGGGCAGATGCCGGAGGATATCGCCCAAGCCCAGGGATACATACAGATAAACGACCAGTCCGTCGTGGCTTCGGCGGTGGAGGATGCGATTTCATCCAACGCCCAAGCTGTGTCCGACTACCTGAAGGGCAGGGACGGCGCAGTGAGGTTCCTGGTAGGCCAGGTGATGAAGCGCACCCGCGGTAACGCCAACCCTGAGCTCGTAGCTGGCATCCTCCAGGAGAAACTGGAAACCCTGAAGTCCATAACATCGACAGAGTAGAAATTGGAAAACTTAATCCAGATAGCACAGTTGCTTATATCGGTGGTCCTGGTGGTTATCATCCTCATGCAGGTCCGGGAGACGGGCAGCGGCCTGTTCGGCAGCGCCCAAGCAAGCTACAGGGCCCGCAGGGGTGTAGAGAAGACCCTGTTCCAGTTCACCATCATCCTCGCCATCGTGTTCCTCATCATATCCGTCATAAGCGTCCGGTTTACCTAGGGGCCCGTCCGCAGCGGGCTCCGGTGGAATTTTCCCCGTGTCCATCATCACCCTGACCACGGACTTTGGCACCTCCGACCATTACGTCGCCCAGATGAAGGGGGTAATCCTCGGGATCAACCCCCAAGCAACCATCGTCGATATCTCCCACTCCATAGCGCCCCAGGATATCCTCCAGGGGGCAGGAGTTATTGGCGAAGCCCACCGCAGCTTCCCTGCTGGAACCATTCACGTGGTCGTGGTGGACCCCGGCGTCGGCACCGGGCGCAGACCCATCCTGCTGTCCGCACCGAGTGCCCACTTTGTTGGGCCCGACAACGGAGTCCTGAGCCACATCCTATCGGAGGGATTCGGAGACTCTCCCCAGCTCTCGCCTCAAATTCCGGAAGACGGGACGGCAGCCCTCCCCAACGGCTTCCGCGGATTTCACCTAAACAACCCCGACTTCTGGCGGGGGCAGGTCAGCCGCACCTTTCATGGCAGGGACATCTTCGCCCCGGTGGCCGCCCACCTGTCCCTGGGAGTTCTCCCAGCCAACTTGGGCTCTGAACTGGCCCGCATGGTTTACATGCCTCCCCCTTCGCCTTACGAGGACGGCGGCTTCCTGGTGGGGGTGGTCACATCGATCGACCACTACGGCAACCTGATTACCAACGTGCCGGCTAAGTTAGTAGCATCGCATGACCGGATCGAAGTGCAGGTCAAGGGCCGCACAATCCATGGCTTAAGCCAGAGCTACCAGGAAGCCGAGCACCTGCTGGCCATCATTGGCAGCGGAGGTTACCTGGAGATCGCCGTCAAGAACGGCAGCGCCGCCGAAACCCTCGCAGCCCAAGTCGGCCTTCAAGTAAGGGTAAGTGCGCGCCCCCCGACGTAGGGGCCTAGAGACCTTCCCCGCTTTCCGTCCTATTGACACGATTCCTGGCCCTATTTACATTTGAGACCAGCAGCCCACCTCCAACGCGCCCCAGGAGGAGTCATGGACATGGACCAGCAGACCCTGATCTCCCTCTACCGCACCATGGTCACCATCCGCAATTTCGAAGAGATCGGCATCTACGAGATGGGCCAGAGACGCCTCAGCGGGTCCGTCCATTCCTCAGCCGGGCAGGAAGCCGTTCCCACAGGCATCTGCGCCCACCTGACCGACTCGGACTCCATTGCCAGCACCCACCGGGGCCACGGCCACTGCATAGCCAAGGGGGTAGAGCCCAAGCTCATGATGGCGGAGCTGTTCGGCAGGGCCACCGGCACCAATAAGGGCAAGGGCGGCTCCATGCACATCGCCGACATGACCAAGGGCATGCTGGGGACCAACGGCGTCGTCGCTGCCAGCGTGCCCCTGGCTGTGGGGGCGGCTCTCACCAGCTCCATTAAGGGCACGGGCCAGGTGTCCGTCGCCTTCTTTGGCGACGGCGGGGCCAATCAGGGTGTTCTCCACGAGAGCATGAACCTGGCCTCGGTGTGGAAGCTGCCCGTCCTGTTCGTCTGCGAAAACAACCAGTACGCCGAGTCCACGCCCGTCGAGTACGCCCTCTCCGCCGAGAACGTGGCAGACCGGGGAGCGGGGTACAACATGCCCGGCGTGCTGGTGGACGGCATGGATGTGTTCGCTGTGCACGAGGCGGCCGCCACCGCGGTCCAGCGGGCCCGGTCGGGCCAGGGTCCAACCCTCCTGGAGTGCAAGACCTACCGGTATTACGGCCATACCGTCTTCGACAACCCGAGGACCTACCGCACCGAGGAGGAGGAGACCTACTGGCGGGGCCGGGATCCCATCCAGCTATTCCGCACCCGCACCCTGGAGGAAGGGCTGCTCCAAGCTTCCGTGCTGGACGCGATCGATACGGAGATCGAGCAGCTAATCAGGGATGCCATAACTTTCGCAGACGAAAGCCCCCTGCCGCCCGAGGGAGACGTTTACACCGATGTGTACGTTGAGTATCCCCTCGACGGGCTGAGGCGCGGGGCAAGCATGACCATCTGACCTTTGGGGGCAGCATGACCACCAGCACCACCACAAGGGAGCTCCGCTACCGGGAAGCCATCAACGAGGCCATCATCCAGGAGATGGAACGGGATCCGGACGTGATCATCATGGGTGAGGAGATCGCCGGTGGGGCGGGCCGAGAGCACCTAGGAATAGTCGATGCCTGGGGCGGAGCCTTCAAGACGACGGTGGGCCTCATCCAGAAGTTCGGCTCCCAGCGGGTGAAGGACACGCCCCTGTCGGAAGCGGCCTTCGTAGGTACCGCCATCGGGGCCGCCTCCACAGGCCTGCGCCCCATCGCCGAGCTGATGTTCGTAGACTTTGTGGGAGTCTGCATGGACCAGATACTGAACAACGCGGCCAAGATGCGTTACATGTACGGCGGGCAGGTCAAGGTCCCTTTCACCCTGCTGACCCGCATCGGGGCAGGCACCGGCTCGGCGGCCCAGCACTCCGAGTCCTTCTACTCCATCTTCAGCCACATACCGGGCATCAAGGGTGTGGTGCCCTGCGACCCCTACACCGCCAAGGGCCTGCTCATATCGGCCATCAGGGACGACGACCCGGTGGTGTTCTTCGAGCACAAGCTGCTGTATCCCGACACGGGCCCCGTTCCCGAAGAACCCTATGCCATCCCCCTGGGGAAGGCCCGCATAGTCAGGCCCGGCACGGACATCACCCTGGTGGGCATCTCGAAGATGACCCTGGTGTGCCTGGAGGCAGCCCAGAAGCTCCAGGAAGAAGGGGTGAACACCGAAGTCGTGGACCTGATGAGCATCTCTCCCATCGACTACGACCTTATCCTGGACTCGGTGAGGCGCACCCATCGCTTGGTGGTAGTGGATGAAGATACGCCCCGGTGCAGCATCGCGTCGGATATCTGCGCCGCCGTCGCCGACGAAGCCTTCGATTATCTTGACGCTCCCCCCAAGAAGGTTACCGCGCCCCACACGCCCGTTCCCTACAGCAGACCTCTGGAAGGCGTGTACATTCCCAACACAGACCGGGTGATGGGAGTGGTTAGGGAGCTCCTGACCGGCGCATAGCACCTCTTCCAGCACAACGGCCTGGAGGAATCCTCTTCGTTGCCGATAGCGTCCTCTTCCCCGTACCTGCTCTCGCTTACCTGCAATCCAGCTTTTGTGGTATTCTGTGGTCGTAATATTCCCTATGTGAGCTGCAGGTAACGCGAATCAACCTTCTGTTCGAGGTCGGCTCTGGCACTTGCCCCCGGCTCGGGACTGCCAGAGGAGACTCCGGGGACTGAAGGTAAGATGATAGCCCTAGTCATACGTCTTTTTGGAACCATCGCCCTAGGCTTGGCGGGGTGGGGCCTCTGGGAGTTCGTTTTCAATGACTCACCCAGGGGTACGAACTATCTTCCGTGGGGCCTCGTATCCACTCTGCTGGGAGTAGTGGCTGGAGTGGTCCTGGTCTCTCTTCCCATCCCCATCATCAGGGTCAATCGCTACATTGACCAGCTACCTTTGTCCAGTTTAGTTTCCGCCGTCGTAGGTCTCGTAGCCGGGTTGATTGTGGCTTCCCTCATATCCATTCCCCTCATCAACCTGGACGGATGGCCAAGCTGGGGGGTACCCCTGATACTCAACTTCTCCTTCGGGACCTTGGGGCTATGGCTTGGGGTTCAGAGGACGGGGGATGCGCGCAGAATCGCTCCATCATCCTGGTCCCGCATGCCCTTGGAGCGTTCCTACGATGGCCGGATACTGGTGGACACCAGCGCCATTATCGACGGCAGGATCGCCGACCTGAGCCAGACAGGGTTCGTTCAGGGTCCCCTGATCATAACCGGCTTTGTCCTGGACGAACTGAGGCACATCGCCGACTCCAGCGACGGGATGCGCCGGAGCCGGGGCCGCCGGGGGCTGGAGATCCTGGGACGCCTCCAGAAAGACACCGACGTTGCCGTGCAGATCATCGACGTCGATGATGTGGATGACCCCGAGGTGGACGGCAAGCTGGTGAAGCTTGCCAAGCGCATGAAGGCTTCCATTCTGACCACCGACTTCAACCTCAACAGGGTCGCTGAGGTCCAGGGCGTCCAGGTCCTGAACATCAACGAGCTAGCCAACGCCCTCAAGCCCATGGTCCTGCCCGGGGAAGACCTGACCGTGAACATCATCCAGGAAGGCAAGGAGATCGGGCAGGGAGTCGCCTTCCTGGACGATGGCACCATGGTGGTTGTGGAGGGCGGTCGCCGTTTCCTCAACACCATCCAGGATGTAACCGTCACCCGGGTGCTCCAGACAGCCGCGGGCCGCATCATGTTTGCGCAGCCCAAGGGGGGCTAAGGAATGTCCCCCTGGACAGACACCGACGGCCCCACTCAAGCCGCTGACGCTGGGTCCATGGGCCTCATCGTAGTGGCCGCCGGCAGCGCCACCCGAATGATGGGCGTGGACAAGATATTCCTCCCAGTGCTGGGAGTACCCCTCATCGCCTACTCGGTAGAAGCTCTAACTTCTTCCACCCTGGTGGGCAGCTTCGTCCTGGTGCTGGCGTCTCACAACGTGGCCGCAGGCGAGAGGCTGGCGGTCGAGAGGGGCTGGGACAAGTTTGCCGGCGTGTGCCAGGGCGGCGCCAGGCGGCAGGACTCGGTAAAGCGGGGGCTGGACCGGCTTGCCAAGCATCCCTGGATAGCTGTCCACGACGGGGCACGGCCCCTTCCGGGACCGGCCATCCTGGAGCGGGGTCTGCAGGCAGCCCGGGAGACGGGAGCGTCGGTAGCCGCAGTGCCCGCCAAAGATACCATCAAGGTAGTTTCCGACGACGGGACCGTGGAATCCACACCGGCAAGATCCAGTCTGTGGATGGTCCAGACTCCCCAGGTGTTCGCCTACGACATCCTGGAATCGGCCCACCGGACTTGCACCGAGTCTTTCACCGACGATGCAGCTATGGTGGAGAGCATGGGACACAAGGTGCGCGTCTTCGAGGGCTCTTACGCCAATCTGAAAGTAACTACGCCGGAAGACTTGCCCATGCTGGAAGCGGCCCTGAGGGCGGGAGCAGCGGTGAAGGACCAGGAAGCTATGCAAGGGGGAGCGACGAAGCGGTAGTGGGCAGCCGGGTCGGAATCGGATTTGACGCACATCCCCTGGTGGAGGGCCGCCTCTTGGTACTGGGTGGCGTCCAGGTGCCCCACGGGCGCGGCCTATCCGGCCATAGCGACGGTGATGTCCTCTGCCACGCTATCATGGACGCCCTCCTGGGAGCGGCCAACCTGGGCGACAAGGGCACCCACTTCCCCTCTTCCGATCCCGGGCTGGAGGGTGTGTCCAGCCTGACCCTCCTATCCCAGGTGTTGGCCCTTATCAGACTTAGCGGTTGGCAGATAGCAAACGTAGATGCTACCATCTTGGCGCAGCAACCCAAGCTGTCACCCCATATTCCAACCATGAAAGCAAACATCGAAGCCACGCTAGAGCTCACCGGCCGGGGAGTCGTCAGCATCAAAGCTACCACCACGGACTACCTGGGCTTCGCAGGCCGAGAGGAAGGGATTGCGGCCCAGGCGGTCGCCCTGCTGGAGGGACCGGCGTGAGGCTATACAACACCCTTTCCGGTGAAGAACAGGAGTTCAGCCCCGCCGGCGACAAGGTGAAGATGTACGTATGCGGCGTCACACCCTACGCTCCCTGCCACCTGGGACACGCCATGAGCTACGTCTTCTTTGATGTCCTACGCCGCTACCTTGAGTACATCGGCCACGAGGTCGAGCACGTCCAGAACTTCACCGACATCGATGACAAGATCATCCAGAGGGCCCAGGAGTCCAATACGAACACCGACGACCTGGCCCAGACCCACATCGAAGAGTTCATGGAAAGCATGGACTCCCTAAACATCAAGCGGGCCCATCACTACCCCCGGGCAACCCAGGAGATTCCCCAGATACTGGATGTGATCGAACAGCTTGTGGAGAAAGGATACGCCTACGCTTCCGACGGGGATGTGTACTTCCGCGTGTCCAAATACGACAGCTACGGGAACCTGAGCCATCGAAGCATCGACGGAATGATCGCAGGCGCCAGGGTGGAGATTGGTGCGTCCAAAGAAAACCCCATGGACTTCGCCCTGTGGAAGGCGGCCAAACCGGGAGAGCCGAGCTGGGACAGCAAGTGGGGTCCTGGCCGTCCCGGCTGGCACATCGAATGCACCGCCATGTCCATGTCTTACCTGGGCAGCACATTGGACATCCACGGAGGCGGGCAGGACCTGGTCTTCCCCCATCACGAGAACGAGAAGGCCCAGAGCGAGGCCTTCACCGGCCAGACCCCCTTCGTCCGGTACTGGGTTCACAACGGCCTCCTGAACATGGGCGACGACAAGATGAGCAAGTCCCTGGGGAACAACGTCTCCTTGAACGAAGCCCTGAAACGGCACGGGGCCGACGCCCTCAGGATATTCTTCCTCGGCTCCCACTACCGGAGCCCGCTGACCTTCAGCGAAGAAGGTGTATCGGGTACGGAGCGGGCAGCCGAGCGCTTGGCCAACGCCCTCCGCGAAGACTCCGGCGACGGCACCGGGGACCTAGACCCCGAACCCTTCAAAGAGCGCTTCCTGCGGGCTATGGACTCGGACCTGAACACCCCCCAAGCCCTGGCGGCGATGTTCGACCTCGCCCGGGAGATCAATCGCAGCAGGGAATCGGGCGCAAAGGTGCGGGAGGCCCAGGCTGTCCTGAGGGACCTGGGAGGTGTACTGGGCCTGACCTTCGACAGCAGCCGTGGCAACCAGGGCGTCGGCTCGGAACCCTTCATCCAGCTCCTGGTGGAAACACGCACCCAGCTCCGGGAGTCCAAGCAGTACGCCCTCGCGGACAAGATCCGCTCCGACCTGCTGGAGCTGGGCGTGGAGCTGGAGGACACAGCCCACGGCACCGACTGGAGGTTCCGATAGCGATGCTCGCCCGCTTGTCCTTCGGCCCCGCGCAGCAGCTTCATGCCTAGCCGCGTCAGCCTCCACAACGGCGAAGTGCCAATGCCTTCCCTTGCCATCCGCTTCCTGAGGCTTGGCGCATGACCGATGGCCGCCTGTTGGACTCGCTGCGAAGCATCCTGGCAGCCGAGGATGTCCTGAGCGCGCCCTCCGACCTGGACCGCTACTCCGCCGACGCTCTTACTCCCTTTCGCGCCTTCGACAATGCCGCCATGTTGGAGAGAATGGCCGATGTGGTGGTCATACCTCGGACGGTGGAGCAGGTCTGCGACGTGGTCCGCCTTGCAAACACCACTGGCACACCCATCGTTCCCTATGGCGGAGGCACAGGAGTCATGGGCGGCGCCCTGCCAGTCCAAGGCGGCATCGTTGTCGACCTGAAGGGCCTGAACAAGGTCCTCTCCATCAGCCCCACCGACGGCGCTTGCGTGGCCGAGGGAGGCGTTGTCCTCCAGGATTTGTCCGATGCCCTGGAACCCCACGGCTGCATCTTCGGTCATGACCCCTGGAGCGTCCCCATCGCCACCGTCGCAGGCGCCATATCCACCAATGGGGTCGGCTATATGGCTTCTGCATATGGCCCGATGGGCGCCCAGGTGAAGGCCTTGGAAGTGGTGCTGCCCAGCGGGGAGGTGCTGGCCACCAAGGCGGTAGCCAAGGGGGCTTCAGGCCCCGACCTCAATCACCTGTTCATCGGCACCGAGGGAGTGTTCGGAATAATCACGAGGGCTACACTGAAGATCGTTCGTGCCCCCGAGGCCAGGTCCTTCTCCACCGTAGCCTTTGGCTCCTTCGACGAAGGATTTGAGGCTGTTACCGAGTTGTTTGCCATCGGGCTGGTCCCGACCCTGATCGACCTCACCGAGGAGCCCGACGAGGGCGTGGCTCTGTACATGATGTTCGACGGATACACCGAGGCGGTGTCTGCGCAGGCGTCTAGGGCCGTCCAGGTTTGCGCCTCCCGCGGAGGAGTCGAGTCGGACTCTGCCCGCACGGTCAAGTACTGGGATGAGAGGCACAGCAGCGGGGAGAACTACCGGCTGAACATGCTGGACCAGCCCCGGAGCGTCCGGTGGAACCGGCCCAGGGCCAGGAGCTTCGACTACCTGCACACCGCCTTGCCCATCTCCAAAGTGCTGGAGTACCGCAGGCGATGCGAAGATATCCTGGCCGGCACGGGGATCAGGGTCGTGGAGTATGCCATCTGGACCCACCCGGAGCTGTTTTCGATGCTGCTGGTGCCCGATGGGTCCCAAGAAGCGAAGCCCGATGAGCTGGGCAGAGTCGTGGATGAGGTGCTTTCCCTGGCCCAGGACATGGGAGGCTCCATGGAGTACTGCCACGGCGTGGGTGTGAAGCTGTCCCACCTGCTGCCCCGGGAGAAGGGCACAGAGTACGATGTTGCCCGCACCCTCAAACAGGCCCTGGACCCCAACAACATCATGAACCCGGGCAAGCTGTTCCGCTAGGGGACTAGACCCCGAGCTAGACGGGCACTTCCTCCCTGTCCTCTGCGGCCTCATTCTTAGTCACCTTCTGCTCCTCGCCGCCCTGACCCTCCGTGAAGGTCAGGGCCTTGCCGTCGCTCCCCACCAGGACATGGGCGCCCGCCTGGAACCGGCCCGTAAGGACAGACTTGGCGAGGGGGTTCTCCAAGTAACGCTGGATAGCCCGGCGCAGCGGCCTTGCGCCGTAGCTGGGGTCGTAACCCTCCCTGGCCAGCAGCTCCAAGGCATCCTGGGTCAGCTCGAAGGTTATCTCCCGGTCGGTGAGCCGGCTCCTGACGTCGGCAACCATCAGCTGCACGATCCGCTCTATCTGCTCCTTGGTCAGCGCGCTGAAGATGACGATCTCATCGATGCGGTTCAGAAACTCGGGGCGGAAGCTCTTCTTGAGGGCATCCTGCACCGATTCCCTAATCCGGCCCTGGTCTATCGACCCGTTGTCTTCCCGGTGGAAGCCGAAGGGCTGGCGGTCCAGCAGGTTCGTCCCCAGGTTACTGGTCATGATGACCACGGCGTTCCTGAAGTCCACGGTCCGTCCATGGCCGTCTGTCAGTCTACCGTCCTCCAGTATCTGCAGCAGGATGTTGAACACATCGGGATGGGCCTTTTCGATCTCATCGAAGAGGATGACCCGGAAGGGGTGCCTACGCACCGCTTCGGTGAGCTGGCCTCCGTCGTCGAACCCCACATAGCCCGGCGGCGAACCGATGAGCCGGGAGACCGCATGTTTCTCCATGTACTCCGACATATCGACGCGGATCATGTTGGCATCGTCGTCGAACAGGAACCAGGACAGGGCCCGGGCCAGCTCTGTCTTGCCCACGCCCGTGGGACCCAGGAAGATGAAGCTGCCTATGGGCCGTTTGGGGTCCGAGATTCCCGAGCGGGCACGCCTTATGGCATCGGAAACAACGACCACAGCTTCTTCCTGGCCGATCACCCGCTCATGCAGGCGCTCTTCCATGTGCAGGAGCTTCTCGGCCTCCTCCTCCAGGAGCCTCGACGTCGGGATGCCCGTCCACAGCTCGATGAGCTTGGCAATGTCCTGCTCATCGATGACCATGTCGATCTTCCTTCCCTTGAACCACTCGTCCCGGGCTTCGGTGTATTCTTGCTCCAGGAGCAAGCGTTCGGTCCGAAGCTGGGCCGCCCGTTCATATTCCGCCCTCTGGGATGCGGCTTCCTCCTCGTTGACCAGCTCCTGGATCCGCTGCTCATGTTCCTTCAGGTGGCCGGGCAGGCTGTCCGCCTCGATGCGGACCTTGCTGGCAGCCTCATCTATCAGGTCCACCGCCTTGTCGGGCAGGCGCCGGTCGGCGATATAGCGACTGCTGAGCCGGGCCGCATGGGTCAAGGCCGAGTCTTCGATCTGCACCTTGTGATGGGCCTCGTACCGGGGGCGCAATGCACGAAGTATCTCGATAGTCTCTTCCACAGTAGGCTCCTCCAGGAATATGGGCTGGAAGCGCCTCTCCAGGGCCGGGTCCTTTTCAATGTACTTCCGGTACTCCTCGGTGGTGGTGGAGCCGATGCACTGGAGCTCACCCCGCTGAAGGGCCGGCTTGAGCAGGTTAGATGCATCTATGGCCCCTTCGGCGCCCCCTGCGCCCACCACGGTGTGAATCTCGTCTATGAATAGAATGACCTCGCCGCCGGCATCCTTCACCTCGTCCATGACCGCCTTGAGGCGCTCTTCGAACTCTCCCCTGAACTTGGCGCCGGCAACCAGGGCGCCCATATCCAGGGCCAGCAGTCGCCGGTCCTTGAGCACACCCGGAACATCGCCGGCGATGATGCGCTGCGCCAAGCTCTCGGCTATGGCGGTCTTGCCGACGCCGGCATCGCCGATGATCACCGGGTTGTTCTTCCGACGCCGGGTTAGCGTCTGCATCACTCGCCGGACCTCCTCGTCCCTGCCCACCACCGGGTCCAGCTTGCCCTCTTCGGCAAGCTTGGTCAGGTCGATGCTGTACTTCTCCAGGGAGCGGTACTTGCTTTCGGCCCTGGGGTCATCGATCCTGTGGCTGCCCCGTACCTGCATCAAGGCACGATAGACGTTCTCCTGGTCGATTCCGGCCTCCTTCAGTACGTGCCGGGCCTCGCCATCTCGGTCCATGGTCGCGGCGATGAGCAGGTGCTCCGTGCCGATGAACTCATCCTTCATGTGTTCTGCTTCCAGACGAGCGTTCTCCAGCATCTGGGCCGCCCTGGGAGTTGCATAAATCTGGTTGGTCTCGGTGGCCATCTTCGGGAACTTACCCAGAGCTTCCCGCATCCGGTCCCGCACAGGCTCGATGGATATCCCCAGCTTGCTCAAGATGTCGGCAGGCAGGCCCGACTCCAGCTCCAGCAGCGCCAGCAGAACGTGCTCCACATCCCACTGGCTATGCTGGTAGCGTCGCACGATGGCTTGAGAGTCGGACAACACCTGCCTCGCCTGTTCGGTAAATTTCTCAGGACTCAGTACCATTACCGTATCTCCTTCAGGTCTGATCTCACCTGGATGTCTGTCTGGACTCGCTTAGACGATCGACCTCGGAAGTTAGCTCCTTGACCTGGGCTTCAAGCTGGTTCACGCGATTCAACAGCTTCAACACCACCTCCACTCCCGCCAGGTTCACACCCATCTCATCGGTTAGGGCCTTGATTCTGCGCAGCAGGTCGATATCCCTGGGAGAGTAGAGTCGCTGCTTCCCCAGGGACCGGGAAGGTTCCACCAAGCCGACCCTCTCGTAATACCGAAGGGTCTGGGCGTGCACCCCCACCATCCGTGCAGCCACGCTTATGACGTAGCAAGGTTCATCGTTGAACCCGTAGTCAGCCATCATGCTCTCTTCTCCTTGGCGTACCGCAGCTCCCGTATCTGCCTGAAAAGGTCTCGCTCCTCTTCAGTTAGGCCCTTGGGAAGGACCACCCTGGCCGTTACCAGCAGGTCTCCCCTCTTGTTCGCATCTTTCAGGCGAGGCATACCCTGGCCCGCCAACCTGAAGGTCTGGCCGTTTTGGGTCTCCGGCGGGATGGCCAGCATCACCTGGCCTGTCATGGTACGGACAGCCACTTCGCCGCCCAGCACAGCCTCGGACAGGGGCACCTCCACCTCCGTGGACAGGTCCGCTCCCGAGCGCCGGAAGCGTGGGTGGTCCTTTACGGCGACGTCGAGGTATATCTGCTGGCCCCGGTTGTTCCCGGCTGGTATGCGAATCTTCGAACCGGTGTCCACGCCCGGCGGTATCTTGACCTCCAGCTTTCGAGGCTCGCCCGACCGGCCGACCGGTGTCTCGACCAGCCGGACCGTTCCGGCAAAAGCCTCCTCCAAGGTCACCTCTGCCGAGTACCTGGCGTCCGGGGGTGCAAAGTCGCCCATGCCGGAGAATATGTCGGAGAAGAAGTCGCTGGTTGGAATGGAGCCAAAGTTGAATGCGCTGTCCCCATCCCCGTAGCTGTAACGACGGCTGTGGAAGCCCTGTCCTCCGGCCTGGGCCTGCTGATCGAGTTGATCGGCGTAACGCCAGTTGTCCCCGTACCTGTCGTAGCTCTTTCGTTTATCGGGGTCGGAGAGCACCTCGTAGGCCTCGTTGATCTTCTTGAACTCGGCTTCGGCTTCCTTATTGCCCGGATTAACGTCAGGGTGGAGCTGCCGGGCCTTTTTCCGGTATGCTTGGCGTATCTCCTTTTCGGAGGCCTCCCTGGAAACACCGAGTAGAGTGTAGAAGTTCTCCATGGTCGTTCTTTGTATCTGTTGTCGAGTAGAATTGTAGTTGGAGAAGCCTAGTCTTGTCAAGACTA
Organism: Dehalococcoidia bacterium; assembly: GCA_965116325.1. Classification (GTDB taxonomy): domain Bacteria; phylum Chloroflexota; class Dehalococcoidia; order Lucifugimonadales; family JAGWBF01; genus JAGWBF01. Next base: position 626,433 of record OZ220675.1, read on the forward strand.
CCAGAGGTATTCATACATATGTCTAGTATAATAGTTAATAATTACTTATCAACTTAACGTATTAGCATTATGTCAGCTTGACTCCTCAAGAGGAGTTGCATGACCGAAGACCTGGGAAGGAGTTAGGAAGAGCGATGGTACCTGCCCGGACCGGCTCATTTGATGACCTGCTAACCCTGACGGAGGGAGCGCTGCGCCCCGTCGTCAGTGCGCTGAGGGCGATGGTCCTGGAGGTGCACTCCGAAGCCTGCGAGGTGGTCCGTCTGGGCGACCGTGCAGCGACCTATGGCGTGGGCCCAAGGAAGATGATCGACGGCTACGCCTACATCCTGCCCCATTCCGCCTGGGTCAACCTGGGGTTCTACAGGGGCACGGACTTGCCCGACCCGGAAGGTCTGTTGGAAGGGACGGGCGCGAAGATGCGCCACGTGAAGGTACGCTCCATCGACGATGCCCAGCTCCCTGCCCTCCGGGTCCTCGTCGCTGCTGCCTACGCCGAACGCCGGGCTGCCATCCAGGCTTGACCGAGATTCCGCACTGAGAATCTGTCGTCAGATACGTCGCGTTGACATCCTACCTGCCATTTTGGTACCATCACCGTTAGGGCATCGTTAACGCGAAGCCCACATCAACCCATCAAGGCATCTTAATAGTGGCTTTCGTTACCGGCCTCCGGTGCCGTGAGTGCGGCAGGAACTACCCCACAGAACCTCTCAACGTTTGCGACTTCTGCTTCGGACCCCTTGAAGTTGCATACGACTATGATGCCATTGCCCGCATCATAAGCCGGGACCGCATTACCAGCGGCCCCTTGAGCATGTGGCGGTACCAGGACCTGCTGCCGGTGGACGGCAGCGATGCGGTGGACATCAACGCCGGCTTTACCCCCCTGGTCAAGTCCAAGAACCTTGGCAAGCTCCTCGGCTTGGACAACCTCTACATCAAGAACGACAGCGTTAACCCGTCCTACTCCTTCAAGGACCGGGTTGTATCCGTGGCGGCTACCAAGGCCCTGGAGTTCGGCTTCGAGACCCTGGCATGCGCCTCCACCGGCAACCTGGCCTGTTCGGTGGCCGCCCACGCCGCCCGGGCAGGGATGCAGGCGGTGGTCTTCATCCCTGCAGACCTGGAGTCCGGCAAGGTGATCGGGGCTGCCATCTACGCACCAACCGTGGTCGCTATAAAGGGCAGCTACGACGAGGTCAACCGGTTGTGCAGCGAGGTGGGTGACAACTGGAACTGGGCATTCGTAAACATCAATATGCGCGCCTTCTATGCCGAAGGCAGCAAGACCTTAGGATATGAGGTGGCGGAGCAGCTAGGCTGGCGAGCCCCCCAGCACGCCGTGGTGCCGTCGGCTTCAGGGTCCATGTACACGAAGATCTATAAGGGCTACAAAGAACTGGAGTCCCTCGGCCTCCTGGAAGCCCCGGTCACCACCAAGATGCACCTGACCCAGGCGGCAGGGTGCTCCCCCATCGTGGACGGATTCGAGTCCGAGGACGACATCATCAAGCCGGTGAAACCCAACACCGTCGCCAAGTCCCTGGCCATAGGGAACCCAGCCGACGGCATCTATGCCATCAGGACCCTGAGGGATAGCGGGGGATCGGCATATGCCGTCCCCGAAGAGAGCGTCACCGAGGGCATAAAGCTCCTGGCAGAAACCGAGGGCATATTCACCGAGACGGCCGGAGGCGTAGTGGTTTCCGGGCTCCGGTACCTCGCCTCCAGCGGCGCCATCAAGAGGGATGAGCTCACAGTGGCCTACATCACGGGCAACGGCCTCAAGACCCAGGAAGCAGTGGAAGATGTGGTGCACCCCCTGCTCATAGAACCCAACATCAGCTCCTTTGAGCAGGCCCTGAACGGGCAGAAGGCGGGCGGAGAATAGGGGACCCATGGCGAAACTGCGCTACAGATTTACCTTCCCCACCAACCTGGTAACCGAGCCCATAACCTACCAGCTGGGCAAGGACTTTGACTTGGTGACCAACATACGCAGGGCCGACGTGCGGGAAAACATGGGCTGGCTTGTTCTGGAAATAGAAGGGACGGAACAGGAGATCGAGCGGGGAGTAAGCTGGGTCAGCTCCCTGGGCGTGCGCGTGGACCCGGTTAGCGGAGATGTTATCGAAGGATGAGCCTTGGCCTCATCCAACCACGAGGAGAGTGACCGAAAATGAGCGGAACGGTGGTTCGCATTCCTACCCCCTTGCGACGGGTGACCAACGGTCAGGACAAGGTGGAGATCGACGGGGACACCCTGGGTCAGATCATCGAAGTGATGGACTCCACCTACCCCGGGTTCAAGGACCGGCTGGTAGATGAGGATGGGGAGATTCGCTACTTTGTGAACATCTACCTGAACGGTGAAGATGTGCGGTTCCTGCAGGGGATGGAAACCACCACCAAGACGGGCGATGAGCTGAGCATAGTTCCCGCTGTGGCCGGCGGAGCAGCCTAGTCGCTCGCTCCCGTTCCCCGGCTCCTTTCTGTCAGGATCCCCTGCTCTTCAGCTAGCTTTCCGAAGGTATTCCCCGGGCTTCCACCCACCTCTTCTTTTGCTCCAGGCGCGCCTCTTGGTCCGTCGGCACGTAGCTGCCAAGAAACGACTTTCGAAACGCAGGGAATTCATCGTTCTGGATGGCCGCCCGCATACCTTCCATAAGGCGCAGGATGAACCTCAGGTTGTGCAGGGTGGCCAAGCGCAGGCCAAGAATCTCCCGCGCCTTGAACAGGTGCCGGATGTATCCCGCCGAGTATCTACTGCAAGCGTAGCAGTCGCACCTTTCCTCGATGGGGCCCGTCATATCCTGGAAGCGTCTGTGGGTGATGTCCACCCTGCCCTCGGCGGTGAAGAGGCTGCCGTTCCGGGCAACCCGCGTGGGAAGGGCGCAGTCGAACATGTCGATACCCGAAGCTACCCCCTCCACCAGGTCCTCTGGGGAACCCACGCCCATCAGGTAGCGAGGCCTGGCGGCGGAAAGCATCCCCGCCGTAAGCTCGGCCATCTCATACATAGGCCCCTTGGCCTCGCCCACGCCAAGCCCCCCTATCGCATAGCCGTCGAAATCCAAGGATGTAATGTACTCCGCCGACTCCCGCCGCAGGTCGCCGTGGAGGCCTCCCTGGACTATGCCGAAAAGATACTGGCCCGGCGCTGTTGATTGTTCGTGGGCATCCTTGGAGCGCTGGGCCCATCGGTGGGTCCTGTCCATGGCCTGTTGCACCTGCTGCCGGGTGGCTTCGAAGGCGATACACTGGTCCAGGCACATGGCCACGTCGACGCCCAGATCTAGCTGGTTGCCGACAGCCGACTCCGGCGTCAGGTAGTGGCTGCTGCCGTCAATGTGAGAACGGAAGGTTATCCCATCGTCGCTGACCTTGCTCCCGCTCCCCAAGCTGTAGGCTTGGAAGCCCCCGCTGTCGGTCAGGATAGGCTTGTCCCACCGGCAGAACTTGTGCAGACCCCCCAGTCCCTTGACCACATCCACCCCCGGCTGCAGGTAAAGGTGGTAGGCGTTGGCGAGGAGAATCTGAGCGCCCAGGTCACCGACTTCGTCAGTGGTCAGGGTCTTTACGCTTCCCTGGGTTGCCACGGGCATGAATGCGGGCGTGGAGACAACGCCATGGCTGGTTGTCAACCTGCCAAGCCGGGCACCCTTCGAGGTTGAAACAAGTTCGTAGATTGAGTCGGAAGCCATATCGCCTCAAGTCCAGTATAATCCCAGTATAATCAATGCGAGTAGGCGTTAGGCGGGGCCGCCGGTCCCCCGAACACCCTGCGCCTGGACCACCGCCATCCTGATCGATATGTACGCAGAGCTGAGCAACTTCCTCATATCCCTGAGCGAGCACCGCCTGCTATGGGCATTCTTCGTTCTGGGGACCATGGTGGTCACGTCCCTGACATTATATGGGTTCTGGGAGTTGGTGCTGCGCATACCCCGCCTTCTTGTCCATCCCGGAAATGGGAGAGGCTGATGCCAGTCGTCCACCATCCCCATGTCCGCTTTCAGGTCGAAGGCACACTGGAGGCAGCGTGACAGCAACGCCATCCGAAATAGCCGCAACCGTCACCCACTCCTATGGGAGCTACCCCATCTACGCCGGTTGGGACCTCCTCGACTCCCTGGGAGAGAGACTCCTGGAGATGGGGCTGACCGGGCCCGTCTATATCATCTCCGACGACCGGGTCTTTCCCCTCCACGGGCGGCGGGTGCAGCGCTCCTGCCAGGTCAGCCGTATCGAAGCCCACTGCTTCATCGTTCCAGCGGGCGAGCCAAGCAAGTCCCTGGAGCTGTCCCAGGCAATCTACTCCTGGCTGGCGGACCGAAAGGCTGAACGGGGACATGGCGTCCTAGCAGTTGGGGGCGGCGTGGTGGGCGACCTGGCAGGATTCGTATCGGCCACCTTCCTCCGGGGAATGCCCCTAGTGCAGGTGCCGACCAGCATGGCTGCCATGGTGGACGCCTCCATTGGGGGGAAGGTTGCGGTCAATCTCCCCCATGGCAAGAACCTGGTGGGAGCGTTTTATCAGCCAAGGGCCGTGGTGGCGGACCCCAGCGCCCTTGTAACCCTGGGAAAGCGGGAGCTGGCCGAGGGCTGGGCTGAGGGCATAAAGGCTGCCTTCATCCTGGACCCCGGCCTCCTGGACATTTTCGAAGAACACGCCGAGGATTTGATGGCACTGGAGCCGGAGGTATCGCTGCAGGTCATCCGCCGGAGCATGGCCATCAAGGCGGAAATCGTCACCGAGGACGAAAGGGAGACCCTGGGCCGTCGCATCCTCCTCAACTACGGGCACACCGTTGGCCACGCCCTGGAAGCCAGCACAGGCTACGGCAGGTACCTGCATGGTGAGGCGGTATCCGTGGGCATGATGGCTGCAGCCTTCATAAGCCATCACATGGGGCTGCTTTCCGAGGAGGTGTTTCACCGTCAGCAGAGGCTACTGCAACGATTCGACTTGCCCCTGACCGCTCCGGATGGGGACCCGGAGCTTGTGCTGGAAACCATGTCCATGGACAAGAAGACCGTGGCCGGCTCTATCAGATGGGTGCTGTTGGAGGGCGTGGGCGAGACCGCCGTCCGAAGAGACGTCCCCCCGGAGTTGGTGGAGAGGGCCGTCAGGACCTTCGTCGGCAGGGATGCTACAGGACGACTAAGCTGACCTGAACTCCTTCAGGATGCGCGAGAATTCATCCTCCAACGAAGGTATGTTCTCGACAATATAGGGCAGGTCGTTCTCCCCGAATGCCTTCAGAGTCGTGCACCGCACATTCCCAAGGCTGGACAAGCCCAGCGCTATGGAAGCGCACACCTCGTCGCTGGCAGCCTCCGCCACCGCCACCATGTCGAACTGGCCCATGGTGAGGAACACGTTGGACAGGTGTCCGCCCGCTATATCGATGGCCTGCCGAAAGGCGCTCACATGCTGGGGCAGATACTTAATGTTCCTCATTCCCTCGTCGGTGTAGTTGAGCAGCAGCACATAGCTAGGCATTTTTCTCTCCCCCCTTTGTTCCTACCAAGGCTATCCCGACTTGACCGCTTTATGCACTAGGTAAACCCGGCTGTTTTTCCCGTTTGGCCGCAATCAGCAGCCCTCCTACTACAAGACAAATCGCCCCGGCGGTCCCCAGCAGCAGCACAGACCCCGCATCACCCAGGTAGCCGAGTCCCGAGACACTCTCGGAGACCTCCCTCAATGCAACGGAGATGCTTCCCGCCACCATGGTCAGTCCGAACAGGAACCTTATCCTGGCTCCGTCCACGTACCGGGCGGCAGCAACCCCAAGCTGGGAACCGGCCGAGGCTGTCCCCAACATAATAACCGACATTACAAGGTCAACACGACCTTCAAGGGAGTACAGGAAAGAACCAACCGACCCGGTGATCACCACCTGGAACAGGTCCGTTCCAACAGCAACGGTTGTTGGCACTCCCAGCACGAAGATGAGCACGGGCAATAGGATGAATCCACCTCCCGCCCCAAGGAGTCCCGCCATGAAGCCGATGGCTGATCCAATGCCTACGGGAACCCAGATGGAGATCCTCTCTATCCCGGACCTGGTCAGCGAGGTTGTGGTGGAAACCCTGCCCACCCAGGGAACGAGTATGGATGCGGGAGGAAGACGCAGGGAGCGCACCCTTCCGATCAGGGTACTTGTGGATACCGGATCGCCTTCCCGCGCCGACACCCTCCCCGACTTCCAATGATCGTAGAAAATGTAGGAGGCCAGCATGGCCAGCACCACAACATATGTATAGCGCAGGACCGGTCCTGCCACGCCTGCCCTTTCCAGCCACTGGTTCAGCTCCTCGGCCACCATCACGGCGGGCACAGTCCCGACGACCATGAGGGCCCCGAGCTTGAAGTCCACGTTTCCGATGCGGCGGTGCTTCAGGGTGTTGATGATGGAGGAGCCTACTATGAGGGTCAGGCCGGTACCGACTGCGAATAGGGGCGGGACTCCGAATACCAGCAGGCCTCCGGTGATCAGGAAGCCTCCCCCTACCCCGAAGAAGCCGCTGAGCGTGCCGACAACCAAGCCCAGGAACAGAAGCAGGGCGGGGTTGACCTCCACCCCTGCATTGGGAAATAGCATTGGCTGATTATGCTTTACCGCTGCGTTTTTCGTCTACGAATCTCGCGGCCATTAGCAGCGTATGGCGACGTGGGGAGCCCAGGTCAGCTCCGGTTGCTGGAGGCAAGCCCCCGATAGCGCTCTACGACGGCTGAAGTAACCTCATCGACGCTCAGGTCTTCGGTGTCGATGGTATGGTGGGCGATGGAGTAGAAGCCCTGCCTCTCAGCCTTGAGACTTCGAATTCGCTCCAGGGGGTCGGGGCCGGAGAGCAGAGGGCGCTCCGTTCCTGAGTCACCTTCATCGGTCAAGCGTCGGCATATGGTTTCCGGCGATGCTTCCAGGCAGACCACCAAGCCCCTGGCCAACACCAAGCTGCGGTTGTCCCCATCTACCACGACACCACCCCCGGTAGATACCACCTGCCCGTTCTCCTGACAGATGCGCTCCAGGAGCCCCTTTTCCATCCGCCGAAAAGCTGCCTCCCCATCTTCGGCGAATATCCTGGGTACCGACTTCCCTGCTTGGGCTTCCAGCACCGAATCCATATCCACCAGCCTCCAACCCACGGCCAAGGCGACCCTTTCTCCTACAGAACTCTTGCCAGTCCCAGACAAGCCCACAAGGATGATGTTATCGAGACAGATGGATTGCATCAGACAGGCGGAGGTTCATAGCATAGGCTGGACTGGAAGCATGCCAGGACGAAAGGGGTTCGCGCACCCAGCAGGGAGCAGCTACCGGGATGTCTTTGACCGTGCGGCGTCCCTGGGAGCAACCGTTTCCTGGTAGGCAAGGAGATTCCTGCGGGTCTCGCCTACGTTGTCCCCGCCGAACTTCTCCAGGAACACATCGGCCAGGATCAGGGCCACCATACACTCCCCGATAACACCGGCAGGGGGCACCTGGCAGACGTCTGACCGCTCGTAATGGGCCTGCACCAGCTCACCCGTATCCAGGTCCACCGACGGTAGGGGGTTGACCAGGGTCGATATCGGCTTGATTGCAAACCTGGAGACCAGGGGCATCCCGTTGGTCATCCCTCCCTCGGTCCCGCCGGACCGGTTGGTGTTCCTCTGCCAAGGCTGGGAAAGGTCCTTCACCGGTTCTATGACGTCATGCACCTGGGAGCCCCTCTGCTCCACCGATTCCCAACCTTCTCCGATGGACACCGCCTTCACCGCATTGATGGACATTAGGGCGTGGGCAATGCGGGCATCGACTTTCCGGTCCCAGTGGACGTGGGAACCCAGACCAATGGGGACTCCCGTGGCCACCACCTCCACCACACCCCCGACCGTGTCCCCCGCCTCCTTGGCGTCGTCTATGGCCTTCATCATCAGGGGTTCGGCTTCAGGGTCGGCCGACCGCACCGGCGACTCTTCCACCTTTGCCCAGTCGATGTCCCCGTCCGTGCGGGACCACTGGCCTCCAATGGAGAGAGAGTGGCTGTGCACATGGATGTCGAACTCCTCCAAGAACCGCAGTGCGACCGCCCCCGCGGAGACCCGGGCGGCGGTCTCCCGCGCGCTGGCCCGCTCCAGCACGTTGCGCACATCATCGAAGCCGTACTTCATTGTCCCCGGCAGGTCGGCGTGTCCGGGCCGGATGCGCGTGACTCTCTTGGCTTCTCCTTCGATGGGCGCGATGCTCATCGGCTCCTGCCAGTTGACCCAGTCCTTGTTCTCCAGGGTCATCCCGATGGGGCTGCCTAGGGTCAGCCCGTGGCGCACTCCAGAGGTTATGTGGGCCCAGTCCTGCTCGATGAGCATACGACCACCCCGGCCATAACCCTTCTGGCGCCGGGACAGGTGGTTGCCGATGAACTCTTCAGTCAAGGGCAGTCCCGCCGGGACCCCCTCTACTATAATGAGCAGTCCCGGCCCGTGGGACTCGCCTGCGGTAAGGAACCGGATCATTGCATCCTCCTGGGCCTCCATCGCCAACGATGAACAGCCCTTGCCCTCTCCGGAAACTCAGGACAGGACGGCCCTCGCTGCATCCAGCATCCTGTGGACCGGGGCTTCCTTGCCCGTCCAGATCTCGAAGGATGCTGCTCCTTGATGGATCAGCATGTGCAACCCGCCCAAGCCCGAAGCACCGGCCGCGGCCGCCTCCCGGAGCAGGGGTGTTTCGGGAGGATTATACACCAGGTCATACACGAAGGCCTTTGCCGGGATGAGCCCACTGGTAAGAGGACTGGTCCCCTCACCCGGCCCGTGGAGCATCCCGAGGGTGGTGCAGTTGACGATCAGTTCCGCATCCCCGCAAGCGTCTCTTAGGGCGTCGCCTCCGGGCTCGGTGGAGATGGTTGTGCACTCAAGTCCTTGGCTGCGGACCAGATCTGCCAGGTGTTCGGCCCTGGACAGCGTCCTGTTTGCGATGGTGAGGTGGCTTGCCCCCGCCTCAGCCAAGGCACATGAAACTGCCCTAGCAGAGCCTCCGGCCCCCAGCAGCAAGGCCCGGCGGCCCTTGGGCTCGAAGCCCCCGGCTTCTCTGAGCGCCCTCAGGAACCCAAGCCCGTCGGTGTTGTAACCTACTAGCTTTCCATCAGCGTTCTTAATGGTGTTGACGGCACCGGCCAGCTTCGCCCACTCATCCACGCTGTCCAGGTGGGGCATGACGGCCTCTTTGTGGGGCACGGTTACGTTTATGCCGAGAAAGTCCGGCGACCTTAGCCCATCCAGGAAGGTCGGCAGGTCTGCCGGGGCAACTTCCCATGCCCGGTAGGTGGCGTCCATCCCATAATGGTCGAGGGCGGCCTGCTGGAATACGGGGGATATGGAGTGACCAATTGGGAATCCGATAATTCCCAGGGAAGTGCTCATGGGAACTTCGCCCTTAGTTGGAACCTGGGGTGTTGGGCCTGTTGTCGCTGTACAGGTCCACGGGAACGATGCTGTTCCCCTTCCGGTACCAACGGGCGCTCAGCATCTCGCTGGCATCCAGCAGCCCTTGCAGGCTCTTGTAGGCGGAGGAGCTCAGTTTGCTCACCCCCAGTACTTTCGCTGCCGCTGAGGATGCCTTGGAGCCGGAGATGGGGTTCCCCGGGATCATAGCCCAAGCGATGTCGATCTGTTCATCCCAGGGGGTTTCGGTTGCTTGATTTCTCCCGGAGGTCTGGGGGGGCTGTTGGGTCCGAGGGCCACGAGAGGGCTGCCGGGCCTGGGAACTCCGGGACTGGTCGGCCAAGCCCACGATGACATCGCCGTGCTCCCCACCCCTGCGCTGTATCTCGATCAGCCTGCTGGAAGCGAGGTACTGGGAGAAGGTCTTGTGACCCATAGCCCGGTAGTCGAAGCTGGGGTCCATTCTCCTCATGGTGTTGTGCAGCTTGGCGGCCACCACCACGCCCTGCTCATCCACCGACGTATCCATAGCCCTGCGCAGAAGCTGGTCTGCCTGCATGCTCAAGGCCGACGTATCTTCCACCGCCGATTTGCCGTCGTCCAAGTAGATGAACCTGTCGCACGAATGCACCAGCGCCGAAGACACCACACCTCGATGCCCCGCCCCAATAACCGTCTTGCCCGAACCCCGCAGGGTGCTGACCAGAGGCACGAAGTCTGTGTCCGACGAAACGATGACGAAGGTGTCTATCGGGGTGCGATGGAGCAGGTCGATGGCATCGATGGCGAGGCAGATGTCGCTGGCGTTCTTTCCAGAACCGGACATACGGAAGTAGTGCCTGGCCTCGACGCCCAGCTCCATCATCTCTTCGCCCTTGCGGGCGAGCTTGGTCCAGTCAGCGTATGCGCGCTTTACGATGATCCTGCCAACCTCGGATAACTGGTCAAACAGGTTGTGCAGGTTGGCAGAGCCAACGTTTTCGAAGTCTATCAGCACTCCTACCTGGTCATCAGGCAAGGCCCACCCCCATTACCCTCGGTCATCCTTGAAGGACACGCCCGGTACAGTTATTGCGCTCTTAAACAGTTCGATTGTCAAATGTATTGCTCGCCGTTCCACCCATGCATGATAACCCAATTCTGTTGCTAACTGCTGACTTTTCGTCCCGATTGTATGGCCCGCCAGACTTTTTCCGACGTTAGAGGCATCTCTATATGACGCACTCCGAAGGGTGCCAAGGCATCCACGACGGCGTTGACGACGGCAGGTGGCGTCCCGACTGTGGGGCCTTCTCCCATGCCCTTGACGCCGATGGGGTTCGTGGGAGAAGGGGTTTCTATTGTTTCGTTCACAAATGGGGGCACCATCTCGGCGGTGGGCAGGCAGTAGTCCATGAGGGTGCCCGTGGCAAGCTGACCTGTCTCATCATAAACGATCTGTTCATAAAGGGCTTGGCCCAACCCCTGGGCGGCCCCACCGTGGATCTGGCCTTCCACCACCATCGGGTTGACTACCACGCCCTGGTCATCGACGCAGTAGAGGGTCCTCACATCCACCTCACCCGACTCCCCGTCCACCTCCACCACAGCCACGTATGTGCCATAGCTGTAAGTGAGGTTCTTGGGCTGGTAGAAGCACGACTCATCCAGGCCGAACTCCATGTCGGCCGGCCTCTCCGTGACCCTGTAGGCCGAAGCCGCCACCTCAGTCATGGAAAGCCCCGCCTTCCCGGAGCCGGGAGCAACGAACCTCTTGTCCTCAAGGGCGATGTCGCCGGGTTCGACGCCGAGGCGGAAGGCTGCTATCGCCCGCATCTTGTCCAGTACCTTCTCGGCCGCGTTGTGGATGGCGGTTCCGCCTATGACCATGCTGCGGCTGGCGTAGGTGCCCATTCCGTAGGTCACAAGCCCGGTGTCACCATGTACGATCTCGATGTCCTCGACGTCCACGGGAAGGACCGCCGAAGCTACCTGTGCGAAGGTGGTTTCCAGGCCTTGGCCGTGGGGGGACGAGCCGGTGTACACCGTGACTTTGCCCGTCCGGTCGATGGAGACCCTCCCCCAATCGTGGGCGCTTGAGGCGGGATTGATGGACGAAGGTCCGATACCTCCCGACTTGATCCATGAAGCGAAGCCGATTCCCAGGTACCGGCCTTCTTGTCGAAGGCGGGCCTGCTCCTCCCTTAGGGACGAGTAGCCTGCCACCCGGAGGGCCGTCTCCATTGCCTGGGAGTAGTCCCCACTGTCATAAACATCCCCTCCGGGGGTCCTGTACGGGAACTCCTCGGCAGGGATGTAGTTGCGCCTGCGCAATTCAACGGGGTCCATCTTCAGCTCTTGGGCCAGCATATCCATGCCCCTCTCGATGAGGAACATACCCTCGGGGCGTCCCGCGCCCCGGTATGGTGTCTCGGGAGTCCTGTGGGTGTAAACAGCCTGCACCTGCAGGTCCACCTCGGGAATGCCGTAGGAACCGACGCTGGAGATGGCGGAACCGGCCGACAGGTTGGCTTCCGGACCCTTGGGGTAAGCTCCCAGGTCGGCAATGTGCCTTAATCGGAGCCCCGTTACTTTGCCCTGGGAGTTGGCCGCCAGCTCCAGGTAGGACACCTTGCCCCTGGCATGGCTCATGCCTAGGAACTCTTCGGAACGGGTTGCAACCCACTTGGCTGGAGCATTCAACAGCAAAGATGCGGCTGCCAGGAGGACGTACTCCGGGTCGCCGTGGGCCTTGGGGCCGAACCCCCCGCCTACGTCAGGGGCCACAACCCTCACCTGGTCTTTCTTGAGTCCGAGGATATCCGCCGAGTGGTCCTTGAGGTCGTGGGGCGTCTGGGTGCTGGCCCAGATGGACAGGCTTCGCAGCTTCGGGTCCCAGATGGCCACACCAGCCCGGGGCTCCATGGGAACGCCATGGATACGCTGGTTCACGAACCGCTCCCGGACGATAACGTCGGCTTCCTCGAAGGCTTGGGCCACATTGGGGGTAGAACGCCGCCACAGCATCGCCTCGTTGGAGCGGTCGTCATGCACCTGGGGGGCATCGGGTCGAAGGGCTTCTTCGGGATCGAAGGTGCCCGGAAGCACTTCGTAGTCTATCCTGACCAGGTCTTCCACATCCCGGGCGATGTAACGCTCTTCAGCAACGATGATGGCGACGATCTCCCCGACATGGCGCACCTTGTCCGTTGCGATCATGTTGAAGGGAGGAAGCCCCTTTTCGGCGGTTACCTCGGGCAGACCGGGTATTGCGATGACCGGATAGGTCTCGAAACGGGGATGGATGTCCTTGCCCGTCAGGACAGTCCTGACTCCTGGCCGGGCCAGGGCTTCAGTGGCATCTATATCCAGTATCCTGGCATGGGCATGGATGCTCCTCACAAAGTGCACCCAAAGCATCCCCGGCACCTGGATATCCTCGGCATAGACCCCCTCACCGCGAAGGAGCCTGGGGTCTTCCTTTCTCTTTATGGAATCTCCGATGGCGCCTGCCAAACTCCGCCTCCGTGGAAAAGGGTTCGAGTTACTTGCCCTGACTCTCTCAGCCAGTGGAACCCCCGAGCAGCTAGTAAGTACCTCCGGGTGTTCCCTGAGGTGACTTCCTGAACCTGGGAATGACGTGCTTGCCAAACATTTCGATGGACTTCATTGCCTTCTCGTGGCTTATGGTCTCCGAAGCGGTAATGAAGTGCATCTGGTCCACGCCTGCTTCTTCGTGAATCTTGATGGCCTGGGAGCAGCTATCGGGATCGCCGGCGATGATCACTCCCCGGCTACACAAGGTGTCGGCGTCCATCTGGGCGACGGCTGCCCTTGCGGCGCCTCCCGACAGGTCCAGGGCCTCCTTTATCTCTCCGGTAGCTTCATCCTCGACCTTGTTGACGTAGCGCGAGAAGTTCTGCTTCAGGTGGTCGGGGATGCCTCCCCACTGCTTTATCAGCATTTCGTAGACGTTTTTCTGGTCCTGAAGGTACGGCTTGTCGGGGCCGAAGAAGGTCTTGAGAGACTGCTTGCACAGCTCCCTGGCCTCCCGGTCATCTTCACCGCAGTAGCCCATGACGGAAGTTTGCCATTCGTTGGTCACGAACCCGCCAACGGGGTCAGCATGCTGGATATTCTCCTTGTACTTCTGGATATGGGGCTCCAGCACCGATGGCGCGGCCACACCCAGGGCCATTACCCCCAACCCTTTCTGGGCCGCCAGCTCATAGGAGGCCGGCTGGACGGCCGCCATCCAGATGGGTGGGTGGGGCTTCTGGTAGGGCTTGGGCAGCACCTTGCGGGGAGGGACCTTCCAGAACTGTCCCTCGTACTCGAACATGTCCGATTCCCAAATCTTGGGAATCATGGTCAGTGACTCATCCCACATCTCCCGCGTGTTCCTGGGGTCGATGCCCATGCCTGTCTGCTCGTAAGGGGCCGACCGGCCCGTTCCAAACTCGATCCGGCCATTGGACAGGTGGTCCAGCATGGCGACCCGCTCAGCAACGCGGATGGGATGGTGGTAGGGAAGAATGACCACGCCGAAGCCCAGCCGGATGCGCTTGGTCTGGCGGCTCAACGCCCCGAAGATCACCTCCGGGCAGGGGGACATGGAGAAGCCCGTCAGGAAGTGGTGCTCCACCAGCCAGATATAGTCGAAACCCACCTCATCAGCGAGGATGCACTGCTCCAGGGTCTCTTCGATAACGGCATGATCATCAAGGACGGGGCGCTGCATTTCGAAAGCCAAGCTGAATTTCATAGACCAACTCCTGAGTGTCGGGTGCTTGGGTTGAACACCGCCAACGGGTCCCGGGCGGCCTGCATCCCTTGGACAACCAAGGGTCCGTCCGTCCAGTCCCTACTGCGTGAAGAATAATCTCTGCTAACAGAGCCGTCAACTTGAAGTCCCTACGCACGGCCCTTGGCGCAGGTTGACCCGACCCTTCCACAGGACGATAATTCTCTCAAAATCCCACATTGGGGAGGCACGAGATGCGAGATGACATCACCATTCTTCTTGGTACCGTAGGCACCGGAATGTGGCGCAGCACCAACGGCGGGCAGACTTGGGCGCGGCCCAAGGGCACCCGCGACAAGATGCCCTGGAGCGAGTTCATCATCTTCTCCCTGACCCGGCATCCCAAGGACCCCCAGGTGATCTTTGCCGGCACCCAGGACGGCCTGTACCGAAGCGACGACAAGGGGGCCAGCTTCGAGAAGGTGGACTCGGAGATGAACGACTACGACGTGTGGTCGGTGGCCATCGATCCGTCGGACCCGGACACCATGTTCGCCGGGTGCCGTCCTGGGGCCATCTTCCGGTCAAAGAATGGCGGCCAGGACTGGCAGATGATGAACGCCAGCTTTGCCGAGTACTGCGACAACATCAACATCCCCCGGGTGCTGACCATGGCGGTGGACCCCACTGACAGCCGGGTCGTTTGGGCCGGCGTGGAGGTGGACGGCGTGCGACGCAGCCTGGACGGGGGCGACACCTGGCATACCATCGGCGCAGCCGTAACGCCAGGTGAGGTTGGCACCAGCCTGGATGAACCGGACATTCACTGGATGGAGGTCAGCCAGGGCTCTCCCAACATGGTGATCACAAGCACAGTCCGGGATGTGTTCACCAGCACCGACATGGGTGAAAGCTGGAGGGCCGCCGGCGCTCGGCAGAACTTCCCGTACACCTTCTGTCGTGGTATGGCGATAAAGCCCGACGACCCAAACACCATCTATGTGGGCACCGGCGACTCCAACATCGGTGTCACCGGAGCGGTGGTGCGCACTAGGGACAGGTGCGAATCATGGGAGAACACACCCCTGCCCGTCGCTCCCAACTCACCGATATGGAAGTTTGCGGTCAACGGCGCCGATCCCGACACCGTCCTCTGCTGCAGCCATTGGGGCGAGGTGTTCCAGAGCGAGAACGCAGGAGACACCTGGTCCAAGGTCGAGCGGGAGTTCACCGAGATACGGGGAATCGTCTGGATGCCCAACTAGGGCCGGGCACCGCGTAGCCTTGGGGCTTAGCCTGCCTTTTCGGGGACGTCCCGAGCAGGCATGTAGTGCAGTATGAAGTAGGGCTCCGGAGGCTGGCGCCCCGGAGGATGCGGCCCCCTGAAGTATGCGCCCAGGTGGGGCACTGAGCTTTCGTCCCCCTCCTGGTAAACACGGTAACCTTGCTTGGCATAGAAGGGCAGCGCCCAGTAGCTGCCCTTCAGGACGTTCAGGGTGAAAATCCCGACCTCCGGCCAGTCGGCTTTGCTCTGCTCCCAGTGGCGTGAGATCAGCTCCCCGCCCAGACCCTTACGGTTCCGGTCAGGGTGCACAAACAACAGGTGGAGGTGCGAAGCCTCAACCGGGTCTCCATAGGGACGCCACAGGGACACTCCAAGGAGTTGCCCACCATCGTCTGACTCCGCCACCACACCCCGCTCACCCCGCTGGACGATGGCGGCATGGATGCGCTCCCCCGTCTGCACCCTACGCCCTACCATCCTGAATTCGGGATCGAACCCCGAGTAGGAGGCGTTCACCAGGGCTGCAACGGCGGCCGAATCTTCAGGCGTGATGGGACGAATCTTCATAGCTGAACCCTAGAGGCAGGCGTCCCGCACAGCCTGGGAGATGACGGTCATTCGCGGCAGGTGGGTCGCGTTGGCCCGCAGGCCGTTTGTTATGTAAGCCACCGCCAGACCCACATCAGGGTCGGCCCAGCCCACCGACGTTCCGATGCCCCCGTGTCCGAAGGTCCTTGCAGGGTCTCCCCCCGAAGAACCCATCCGCGAGTCGGCCAGCCACAGGCCCAGGGAGCGGTGCACATAGACGTTGAAGGTGTGGTCATGCCCCTCCGCCTGCTGCTTGGTGACCTCCTGCACGGTCTCGGGCTTGAGGATGCGAACATCGTCCAGGATGCCCCCGCATCCCAGCATGGCGTAGTAGCGCACCAGGTCCCGGGCGGTCCCGATGCCACCCGCCGCGGGGTTCACCGCCTGGTGCACCTCAGGCTTGTTGAATGTGTCCACCACCTGGACCCGCTCGGCATCCTCCATGGCATGGATCCTGGACACCCTGCTCTCCAGTTCTGCGGGAAGCCCCATGTAAACATCGTGCATGGACAGAGGGTCGGTGATCTCTTCTTTGAGGAACCGGCCTATGGGACGCCCATCGATGCGCCTCACCAACTCCCCCAGCACCCAGCCGAATGTGGACTGCTGGTAAGCGATCACCGCCCCCGGCTCGGTGGTCGGGGCAGTCCCCTCCATGGCGCTGACCACCAGGTCCCAGTCTCCCCAGCCGTTGGCTGCGATCTCCGGCGGCGTCTCGGGGATGCCCCCACGGTGGGTCAGGATGTGGCGAATGGTAATCCCGCCCTTGCCATTGTTGGCGAAATTGGGCCAGTAGCGGGCGACAGGGTCATCCCACTGCAGTAGTCCCCTCTCCCAGAGGATGTAGATGCAGCCGGCCGTAAGGGCCTTGCTGTTGGAGTACATCACGAACATGGTGTCGGCGTTTACAGGTTTGCCCGCATCGGGGTCGTCCATACCGCCCCACAGGTCCAGCACCAAGCTGCCATGGCGATAAGCTGCCAGGCAGGCGCCGGGATGCAAGCCGTCGGCGATCTGCTTGTTGAACAGAGCCTCTATCTCTTTCAAGCCCTGGGGGTCCATCTGCTCCAATGCAGCGGGAGCTACCATAGCTTTCCTCCAAGCCAACCGGGAATTTTCGCTAATATACGGCCTGCCCCTACCAGTGTCAACGAAGACCTTCTTGCCGAATCGGCACAAAGGCGCTGGGTAATCACAGCTCTACGATGCTTGGTAGCCCTCATTAGCCTTAGGACGAACTGGCGCGTTACGCCAATGATGTGGCAATGATGTTCACGAACATAAGCATTGACATTGCCTTGCGTTTAGTATAGCTTAACCCATGGGAAATGTCGGAACACTAGCTATAGGACTTGCTGGCGTTGTACCTCTGCATTTGTAAAGGAATCAAGATATCCGATGCCGTTGAGGCGGCAAGGGCCGGGACTTGCTCCATAGAAGCCCTGGTCAGTTCTTACGGCTTCGATGACGACAACTCCTGTGGCAGGTGCGTAAGATATGAACAAGAGATTGCAACTCTGATCAGGATCGAATTAAACAAACCCGTTTTCACTTCGTCGAACGAACAGCCGCGAGGCGCTGTAACCGGCGCCTCTGATTCTCGCCAACCAGCTCCGAGCAAGCACCGGCCATGGTATCACCTTAGGCAGATGGCTAAGGGTTCCTGAGTCCCCAACCAAGTTGCCTCTCGCGTCTCAGTACCGTGGGGTGTTAGTGTTGAAACCCTCGAATTCTCCGACTATACTGTGATATTGATTTCAGCCGGTGGGGGAAGGGAGAAGACCCATGAAAGCTAAAGACGGCGTGGTTGACCGCCTCAACAACATACTGACGGTAGAGCTGACGGCCATCAACCAGTACTTTCTCCAGGCTGAAATGTGCCTAAACTGGGGCTACGAGCGCCTGTACAACAAGTTCCGGGAAATCAGCACCGAGGAGATGAAGGACTCGGAGCACATGATCAAGCACATCCTCTATCTTGAAGGGATGCCGAATGTGCAGCGCATGGGCCCGGTGATGATCGGAGAATCGGTCCAGGAGAACCTGGACCTGGACCTCGCCTCCGAAAAGTCGGCCGTGGAACTTGTAACCGAAGCGATCACCCACTGCACCCAGGTCGCTGACTACACAACGCGCAATATCCTCGAAAACATGGTCAGGTCAGAGGAAGAGCATGTTGACTGGCTAGAGACCCAGTTGGAAACCATCAACCAGATCGGTATAGACCTTTACCTGAACCAGCAGATTAAGAACGACGGCTGACCACTACCCCCTTCCTTAGGCCCAGCCTGCTGCGAGCCTGATCCCCCGGTCCAATCCCCTAGTCGGCCTTAGATTGGACCCTTGCCGCGACTCCGTGGGTACCTATTCGACTGGCCCCAGACAAACTTCCGCATATTGGCGACCCATCGCTATATCAACGCGGGCCATGCTTCCCTTGTTTACCACCCGCGCCCTGGGCGGCTATAATGCTCCCAACACCCCAAAGAACCTTCGCCCTTCTTTGTCAGGACGGGGTAGCCAAATCTATTCCCAGGAGTGAACAGATGGACGCAGGCGACTACAAGGTAAATGCCGGTGTGGTTGAATTTGCCCTTCAGCACCGTAACGTGGATGGCGGCATCGTAGGCGGCCGTGGCGCTGACCAAGGCGTGTCCGTCCAGGTGATGGGCCAGGTCGATGGCCAGGAGACGGAGCTGCTGAGATTCGACTGCTTCGACACAGTCCCCCACTACCACTACGACCCCCGCAAGCAAAACATCCGCGTGGACCTGGACAAGACCACGGCGGGCAATCCCTTGGGATGGACCCTCAACCAGCTAAGGACCAACCTCCCCAACATGATTCGCCGGGCAGGGTATGACGACATCGCAGACCATGTGGACCCCAGGTTGGTGATGGACAAGCTGAACGAGGTGGAGGAGATCGGCCGGGAGCTGGCCGTGATGCACAGGAACACCGTCACCCACAACAGGGGCGACCTGATTATCGAAGCCGGCGCCATCCGTTTCGGCTTGGAGTTCCGTGAGCTGGCCGCGGGCGACAGGGGCCAAGCCATCCATGTTCTAGCCGACGTGGAGGGCCAAGAGATAGAGCTGCTGGCCTTTGACTGCTTCGAAAAGGAGCCCCACTACCACTACGGGCCCCGCAGCCGGAACGAGCGCATCTACCACGACACGACCTTGGTACCCAATCCCCTGGAATGGGCCATAGGGCAGTTCAAAGCAGGCAGGCTCCCCCAGATGATCGACCGTGCCGGATACCCCGGGATAGTGGCGGAGCTGGATGCCGACCTGGTCAGGCAGAAGGTGGATGAGGTCGAGGAGCAGTGCTACGCCATGGCCAGGGCGAATAACCAGACGAACATCGACTAGAAGCTAGCCGCCGCAGCGAATGCTGCTACTGGGCGGGAGTCCTGGTGGATAGGGCTTCGATCCACTTGCGCAGCTCATTGAGGGCAGGCGGGGCTACGTAGAATACCTGCAGGTCCGACGGAAACTGTACGCGATGGTCGTCCCTTATAACCAGTATGCCCGCCTCGTCCTCCTGAAGCGTCTGGTCTATGCGAGCCGCGATGTGCTCGTACCGCTTTGCATTGGCTTCCGCGTAGGCTTGGTACACTATCGTAGTAGCTTTCTCGCTGCGCAGTCCCGCCGTTGCGCAGGCCAGCCAGTCGCCGATCTCAGTCAAGGTATCCCGGTCTTCGGTGGCCTCCAGGACAGCGCCTGAGCTGGCGCGTCGCTTCAGCAGCTTGGCGCCCAGCGGGTTTATCTTCTCCAGGAGCTGATCGCCCTCTTCACCTGCAGAATCGAGGTGCTCATGGAACAGCCGGTCCGCCTTGCCCAGGGACTCCTCCAGCCGGGTGATGTGCTGGTCGGCGCCAACCCAGTAGCGGGCTAGCAGGCCCTCGAACTCGTCCAGGGTGCGGCTGGCCTCGGCTGCTTCCTCGCTGCCCTCATCGGCGAGAGTCATCTCCTGTCGGTTAGGGCCGGCGTAGAAAGGGACCAGGTACAGCTTCCGGCCCTTCTGGTAGCTGCTCACAGCCGGCTTTCCGATGTCTGCCAGTGGTGTGCTCATAGAGCATCTCCTAAGCCTTCCACATACCCTGAGATAGGCTCATGCTACCATCGGCGCTAGGTTATGCAAAGGCGAGGCAAAGACATTCCCCTCAGCGTAGGTAAGGGCTCGGCAGAGGAAGCTTACCGATCTTTGGAGGCCATCGCAGCCTTTTGGTACTTTGAGATGTGAACCAGCGAGACGTCCTCAACCCTAGGGTCGAGCGTCGTGGCTTAAGGTAGTCTCCTCGGCGCTTTTAATGCCACAAGACGCCTGACAGCCCAACACCCTCGAAGGGCTAACTTTCGGGCTCAGAGAGACCCACGCAGCAGACTATTATCAATCATCAACTCGCCAGTTCTGTACGGACTCCATCTTGAAGGGCCGCAGGGTCGATACGCCCCTGCGCAACAGCCTCTTCAACTATTTTCTTGATTGTCGCTCTAGTGAATCGTCGATACTGGTTTCCATCAATCGCGTCGCGGACGCACTCTGCAATTTTACCTAGTCTTAGGTGATCGAGTCGGGATACATCTACATGCATATCAGCCATGTCTGTAACCGGTGTACGTCCCTTGCCATTCGTCAGAGTTTGCCCACCCGCCTTCAGGCTATCGTCAGGTAGCCAAACGACATCAAGTCTGTCAAACCGTTCGCCTCCGGCTGCAATGGCCAACGCTGCCTCTTCGACACTACTTTCTGCGTCAGTAGGGCATAGCCAGAAAGACAAAGAGTTTCCTTGTGTCCTAAGGTCAATTGTGACAGCATCAGCTGGGATTTCCCCAGTCATCAAATCCTGCTCAGCACTCCACTTAGCGCGCGTAATTCTACGAACCAGAAACATGGCTTACACTGTTAAGTCTTCGATAACAGCGCAGACGTATTGCTGAAGCCAAGGCTCTGAATCGGCATGTGAATTGAGAACCTCAAGCAAGTCCAGATCCCCCCATGATTCCGCTGCTTGTACAGCAGCGTCTCTGATTTCCACGCTTTGCATGGTCAGGCCATTCCGCACTAACCTTACGCGCCATGAAGCCGTCCCAATATCTTGGTCGCGCCCCAAGCACCTAAGAATCGACGCGGCAAAGCTTGGACTTGAGGAGTCCAAGCAGAAAGATTCTAGCCAATCTAGAATGTATTTGGCCTCGGCAGATTCAAAGGTTTCAGAAACTATGTCTTCAGCGGGATGTTGCACCCCATCTTCTACTGGGTCAACTTCGAAACTTGCTTTCAGCCTAGCAGCAAGACGGCTTCGACCAATAGCGTCAGCTGTGTCGGCTCGCTGCCTTGTCAGGTCTTGGAAGAGCATGGCCCAGTTTTCAACTAATGCACCTGCCGAAATTGGTGCCGCTTTGGGCAAAATCTGGTTCCCGTCTCTGGTCTGCAAATCGTATACCTTCTCCAATATGCTGTCCTCGAGACTTGGGTCATAGTATTGATGCCGGGCGAAGCGATGTTGTAAGGGCTCGCCAACACCACGTTCGATCGAATGCCGGGCAACCCACCATATGTCTTTAGCACTCAATAATTGGCGTGCACTGCGCTCAGAGAATGCTGGATCTTCAGCCCAAGAACAGTCGAAGAATGATACAGCGTCAATGATGGAGCCGTGCGTTCCAAGGGGAACCGGCGTGAAATGTACCTCCGGTTCTCTCTGGTCCAAATTCTCAATGATGTCTGATGTAGCTTTAGCTCCGAATTGGTACGGCACCCATCCGATCAATCCAAGATTGTTGCCACGCTGTATTTCGCTGGTCTCAACCATTCTGACCACCTCTATCGTCTAGACGCTGCGTGAACATATGAATCTTGTCCCAAATCTCTTTTAGGGAGGCTCCAATCGCAGACTCGTCTGGAAGAGACCGTTTACTTACGTGCAGGTTCGCGTCCAAGAAGACCCTTGTCTCAGCTTCCTGATTAAATCTAGGTTCTAGCCTTATCGTCCAACGTCGCCCATTGTCGTCGAAGATTAGTTTTCCAGAACCACCAACGAACTGCCAGCTTTCGTAGCCCAGAGGCCCCACATCAAAGATACGCGTGGAAAGGTAATCGAAGGCTGGAGTTCCCGAGTCTTGGTTAAAGACCAGTTCTATATTGAATCCATAGGCTCGAACCTGTTGCCTCTCAACATTGGTATTTTTTATCGCTTGCCATGCGACTTCAGCCAATCTAGGCAAATCTTCCTGTAGCGGATAATCTCGATTGATGGTTGACCGGTCGGGTGACAACTCGAGAAAAATTCTATCCCTATTGAGCGTGAGACCCAACACTGGCTCCGTCAGACCCGACTGAGCGTTTGTGGCGAGTCCAGCCCCGCTAACTTGGACATCTACTCCTGTTGCAAGTCTAAACGCGTCAAGCTCCTGCTGCGCGGACAGTAGGCGCATGCCAACCAACACTAAGTTTGCCTTGATTACTTCGAGAGAGGTGACAGCCATTGTGTGTTCCTATTGGGGAGACGTTTGTAGAACCACGGCGTGGTATTTGAGTGCACAAATGTGTAACGCAACTCTATCACAACAGAGCCCGGCAAGCCATTGCCAAGGGTTTGTAGCCTAAGGTTTTTGCCTCAACCTTCCCCAACCCGAGATTCCATTAGCGTGCTGACCAAGGTGCTCATACCTCCCGCTATGCCAATCCCGCACCCAATTGACCCTCATCGCAATCAGTCTGGATCTATTCAAGACCCATCTTCTTTCGCCTGCGCGGGCGGGCTTAATTCCCACGGACCCAGGCCTCTGAACCCCCGCCCGTTTTGATGGCAGGACACGCTGGGCTATAATGCCGGAAAGCCCCAGCCCCTAAACAGGAGTGAGATAATGCGCCACCCCCACGGAGTCAACGCCGGTTCCAATCGCCCCGTCGTAATGGGCCGCAAAGGCATGGTCTGCACCGGCCATCCCCTGGCATCCCAAGCTGGGATGCGTGTGCTCCAGCAAGGCGGGAACGCCGTCGATGCCGCAGTCGCCGTGGGGGCTGCCCTCAACGTGGTGGAGCCTCACATGTCCGGCATAGGCGGCGACGGCTTCATCATGGTCTATCAGAAATCCACCGGCACAACCAGGGTGATGAACTGCACCGGCGCAGCCCCAGGCGAGGCGACCCGGGAGCGCTACGAAAAAACGGGCATCCCCATGAAAGGTGTGCTGTCCGCCTCCATTCCCGGCTTGCTGGACGGCTGGTTCCAAGCCCACCAGCAGTACGGCAGCCTCTCGTGGGCCGGCCTGTTCGACGATGCCATATGCCTGGCCGATGAGGGCTTTCCAGTAACCCACACCCTCGCCGGCTACATCGCTGCCGAGCCGGGCTTGGTCCAGAACCCCACCTCGGCCAGGGTGTACAGCAGGGATGGGCTGCCCCTGACGGGAGGAGACATCCTCCTGCAGCGGGGCCTGGCAGGCAGCTTCCGGCAGATCGCATCCGAGGGCCCCGACGCCCTGTTCCGAGGCCCCATAGGGCGGGAGGTGGGCCGCTTCGTCCAGGAGCAGGGCGGTGTGCTGAGCGCAAAGGATCTGGAAGGACACCGCTCCCGCTGGGAAGACCCTATATCCACCACCTACAAGGGCTACACCATCCTGGAGGCGCCACCCAACTCCAGCGGCCACATCCTGCTCCAGGAGCTGAACCTTGTGGAGAACCTCGACCTGCCGGCCCTGGGGTGCAACACCCCCGAGGAGATTCATGTCATGGTGGAGGCCAAGAAGCTGGCCTTCATCGACCGGGAGGAGTACGTCGCCGACCCGGACTTCTTGGACATTCCCATGAAGGGCCTTCTTTCCAAGGAGTACGCCAGGGAGCGAGCCAAGCTAATCGATCCCACACGGGCAACCCCCAAGGTCCAGCCGGGTAATCCCTGGCTGTACCAGGACGGCGCCCCTGCCAAGGCCAAGGCGGGAGCGGTGCGCGACGCCGAGGACACGACCTGCTTCTGCGTGGTTGACCGGTGGGGCAACGCTGTCTGCCAGCTCCAGAGCATCCAGAGCGCCTTCGGCTCCACGGTCATAGCGGGGAGCACGGGAATCATGCTCAACAACCGCATGACCTACTGGCACCTGGACCCAGACCATCCTAACTGCCTGCAGCCGGGCAAGCGGGTCAGGCACACCATGAACCCCATCATGGTGTTCTCCGGCGGCGGGGCCGACCTGTTCATGGTCTGCGGTACACCCGGTGCGGACACCCAGGTGCAGACCAACCTGCAGGTGCTCACCCATGTGTTGGACTTCGGCATGACCGTCGCGGAAGCCGTGGAATCTCCCCGGTGGCGCCACCAGCAGGACCCCACTGAGTCCACCATACCTCATACCTGCGTAGATACTTTGGAGTTGGAGGGTCGGTTCTCCGAGGAGGTCAGAGGAGGCCTGTCCGGGAGGGGACACGACCTGAGCATACTGTCCGACTGGGGAGGGCCGGGAAGCGAAATGATGATCTACGTTGACCAGCAAAACGAGGCCTTCCACGGGGCCGCCGACCCGCGCCGGGACGGCTATGCCATCGGCTGGTAGGCTCCTCCATGCCATCATCCGAACACTTGAAAACCCCTCTCCTTTCTGACAAGATAGTCCTATGAGAATAGGCGCCTTCGAGCTGACCGACCCCATGCCCGAGTTGAAGGCGCCCCATGCCCTCGTGATGGTCCGGCCCTGGGTCGATGTTGGCAGCGTCGGGACTCTCACGCTGGAAACGCTGGAGGGCCACCTCGGCGCCATCGAGCTGGGCAAGCTGGCCAGGCCGGGGAGGTTCTTTGACTTCACCAGGTACCGCCCGACGATGCGCCTGCAAAACGGCAACCGTCAGGTGGAAGTCCCCAACAGCACCATCAAGTACGCCCAGACCGAGGACGGCCCCGACTACCTGTTCTTCCACCTCATGGAGCCTCATGCCCTGGGGGAGGACTACACGGACTCGGTGCTGGAGGTGTTCAAGCACTTCGGCATCAGCCGCTACTGTCGCTTGGGTGGCATGTACGATGCCGTGCCCCACACACGGCCCCTGCTGGTTACCGGCGATACTGGCAGGGTGAGCGTGCGCGGGAACGGCGGCGGGCTGAAGCGGCGACGCAGCACCTACCAGGGCCCTACAACGATCCTGAACCTGATAACCGAAGGGGTGCCCAAGCTGGACTCCGCAATTGACGTGATCACCCTGATGGTGCACCTGCCCCAGTACCTGCAAGTTGAAGAGGACTACCTCGGCACCAGCCGCCTCCTCGAAGTCTTGAGCTCCATCTACGAGCTGCCCGACGGCCTTCCCCCCACCGAACGGGGACAGGAGCAGTACCGGCAGCTCGACGGCGCGGTGGAACGGAATGGCGACCTGAAGAGCCTGATCGAACAGATGGAAGCCAACTACGATGCCCAGGAAACAGCCAATAAAGAAGAGCAGCAGGAAACCCCGACCTTTGCCCCCGAAGTAGCCCAGTTCCTGGAAGAAATGGACCGGCGCTTCGGCGACAACAATCCCCAGAGCTGAAGGGATGGATATCTCCTTCGAATACGGAGACCCCCAGCAGCCCAGAGGTCACGCCCTTCTGTATTTCCTGGACCGCTCGGACCCACCCAAGGTTTACGCCAGCTACATCATCGTCCTGCCCATCACCGTCGATTTCACCAAGTACATACCGCCCTTCCTGGCATCCCACATCGGCAACATGCCGATGAGCGACTGCTCAGCCTTCTCTTTGCCTCCCATGCCCGAGGACGCGGGAAGCCTCGGCGAGCTGCAGCACCTGGCGGAGATACGCCGGGATGACCTGCTGTTTGCCGGAACGGTCTCATCGCCAGACGTACCCGACATGATGGAGCGGGTGGGTGAAGCGGTACGTCATTACGCCCAGCTGTGGGAGAGCCACGTTAAGACAAGTCCCCAAGCCCCCTTGCAGGCGCCCGACGATGATGGGGCTGGGGTCAACGAGATCCTCTACACCTTCATGAACGAGCGGGACAAGCTGACCGAGCTGTCCAAAATGGTCGGCAAGCTCAGGTTTGCCATCGAGGGCGACGATCAACGTACCTGCTCCGAGACCCAGGAAGAGATCGACATCCTCGGGCGTTTCCTGCCCGAGCGCTTCGACATCCCCAGCCTGCTCCAGGCCGTCACCGACACTTCATCCCGAGGCGGACAGCTGGCCCAGCTCTACCTGGACAGGTGCTACCGTCTGTCCGACGGGGACGACGATGGTGCCCAAGACCTGGAAGAAAAGATAGAAACTCTCAAGGCCCTGGGGTAGCCGAAACACCCTTGCTCCCGGGGGAACATTGCGCCTCTCCCACCTCAGCCTGACCAACTTCCGGAACTTTCGCCAGCTCGACCTGGACGTCCCACTGGGAGTCACCGTCTTTTGCGGCAGGAACGCCCAAGGGAAGACAAGCCTGCTGGAAGCCATCTACCTCCTGGCCATCGCCCGCTCTTTCAGGGCTGAGAGCGAGCACCAGGTGGTGAACTGGGCAGCCTCAAGCGAAGATGGCACCGCCCTCGTGTCAGGCACTTTCGAACATGACGGGGTTGAGACCAAGATAAACATCGGCTACCGCCTTGGTTCGACGAACCGTGTTGGTCAATTGTCAAACGACATAGGAGCCGGTCAGTCGTCGCCGACCTTGAGGAAGCAGATCAGCGTGAGCCGAGTGAGGCGGACCGCCACAGAGTTGGTGGGCGTTGTAAACGCAGCCCTGTTCAGCGCCGATGACATCGAGCTGGTGTACGGCGCGCCATCCCTGCGTCGTCGCTACCTGGACATCCTCATCTCCCAGGTCAGCCAGCCATACCTGAAGGCACTGCAGCGCTACCAGAAGGTCCTGCTCCAGAGGAATCGCCTTCTCAAGATGATTCACGAACGCAGGGCCGGGGATGATGAGCTTGCCTTCTGGGACGAGCAGCTCATTAGCGAGGGTTCATGGATCACCGAGCAGCGGCACCTGGCTATGTCTTCCCTGGCAGATCTTTGCCGAGAGGAGCACATCCACTTGACCGGAGGCTCGGAACCCCTGGTGTTGGACTACCAGCCCTCCATTCCAGGTGAGCCGGCCTACGAAGAGGAGACGGGACTTGCATACGCCTTTCGGAAGGCCCTCGATGCCTCCAGCAGGCGGGAGATGCAGCGGGGATCGACCGAGGTTGGACCCCATAGGGATAACCTGAAACTGTGGGTGGGAGGCGTGGATATGGGCACCTACGCTTCCAGGGGACAGGCCAGGACCCTTGCCCTTGCCCTGCGACTCGGGGAAGCGTCTTTCCTGTCATCGGCCCGGGGATACGGCCCCATCGTTCTTCTCGACGACGTCCTGTCCGAGCTGGACTCCTACAGGAGGGAAAGGGTGTTGAGCAAGGCAACCGCGTACCCCCAGACGCTAATCACCACATCGGAGACGGAGGCGCTCGGGGGCTATTCTATAGAGGGTGCTACCTACTTCAGGGTCGAGGACGGAGTGGTAGCACCCCAATAGCTGCATCTGCTACTGCGTCATGGCCCACTTTAGCCGAAGTCTGGGCCATCACCGGCCCCGGCATCTGCTCCCGGCCCGGGTACGTCAGCCCCGGGCGGCGGCTCCCTTCTGGGCATTCGACTTAAGCGGTCCTCATGGGGATGGTCTTCGCCGAAGTAAAGGGTGCGCACCGGGTAGTTGATAACAATCCCTTCCTCCATAAACCTTCCATGTATGCCTTGCACCAGGGCGGACCGCACCTCGAAGCTGGCAAGCCGGTCCTTGGCCTGGAGGAACAGCCAGAAGTTGATATTCGAGTCCCCGAAATCCTCGAAGCCGAAATAGGCCCCGTACTCCTTGACGGCGTTGGGGTCCCTCTCCAGCAGGTCGTTCATCACTTCCTGGCAGATCTCCTGCACCCGGAAGAGGTCGCTGTCGTAGCTGACTCCGCAGGTCATGTAGATGTTGACCGGTGGGACGGGCCTCTGGTAATTGGTGACGATGGCCGTGGAGAAGCGGGAGTTGGGTATAACAACCAGGTTGTTGCTCCAGGTGCGGATCCGCACAGTCCGCCAGCTTACCTCTATGACATATCCGGCGGTCCCATCCTCCAGTTGGATGTAGTCACCCGGATTCACAACCCCTTCTGTCATGACGTAGGTCCCCGCAAAGAGGTTGGCCAGAGTCGGCTGCAAGCCCAGGGCTACAGCAAAGCCTCCCAAGCCCAGTCCTGCAATCAGGGGGCTAATGTTTATCCCCAGCTGGTTCAGGACCATCATGCCGCCCAGCACATAAATGGCGGCCGTGGAAACCTTTCTCAGCACAGGAAGGAGCTGGTTGCCCTGGCTCCCAGGAAAGCTGTAGTTCTGGGAATACCAGTTGAAAAGGACGGACACCACCGAGCTGATGGCCATGACCCCCAGCCAGATCCCGAGGATGCTGGCCACTGTGTCTACGAGGTTGTGCCGAGTGTCCGGAATATCCAGGGGGATGGTAAGGGCAAGGTAACCGCCCAGTACTACTATCCCCAAGGTAATTGGGCGGCGTACAGCCTTTATCAGCTCGGCATCAAGGTCCGTGGGTATGCGCGTAGTCAGCTTGTCGAATAAGGGATAAAGAAGCTTGCCGAAGACGAAGGCTACGACCAGGGAGAGTGCGAAAATGCCGCCAGCAATGGACGGGTCCAGCCATGCGGGGTCGCCAAGTCCGAAGATCATCACGTAGGAGTGCATTTGGGAACATCCTGCACCCCACCATGGCCGCAAATCAAGGGGATTCGGATACCTAAAAGAGCCTAGCCGCGCCGGGCGGAGCGGGACCTAGCTCTTCACCAGCTCTCGGACCGTCTCGGTGAAGGCGGTGAGCACCTTCTTCCAATCGCCGACGACCCCGTAGCGGGCTTCCTTGAAGATGTTGGCTTCGGCATCCTTGTTGATGGCGACAATCACCTTGGCGCCGGAGCACCCGGCGATGTGCTGGCTCGCACCGGAAATGGCGACGGTGATATAGAGGTCCGGCGTGATTGTCTTGCCGGTGAGGCCGATTTGCCAGCTTGCTGGCACCCAACCCGAGTCTACGGCCGCCCGGGATGCGCCAATTCCGGCGCCCAGCACCTTTGCCAGTTCCCCCAGGTCCTCGAAGGGTTCGGGCCCTCCCAGGCCTCTGCCCCCTGCAACGACTATCCGGGCATCCTCCAGCTTGATTCCCTCGGCCTCCTCCCGGACGACGCTGACAACCCTTGACTTGGCCATGGATGCGTCCAGGGTGACCTGAACCTGCTTTATCTCTCCTGTCCGGGACGGATCGGGATCAGCGGGCTCGTAGGCCTTGGGCCTCACGGTAGCAAATTGAGGGGAGCTGGAGCAGCTCACCGTGGCCATGGCATTGCCCCCGTAGACCGGGCGGTTGGCCCTCAGCTCGGTCGTTCCCGGTGCGACACTCACCTCCAGGCAGTCCTGGGCGAGCCCGACGCTAAGGCGGGCGGCCAGCCTCGGCGCAACCTCTCGCCCTATAGCGGTGCGTCCCATGAGGAGCACCTCCGGGTCAGCTTCCCGGCAGACGGCATCCAAGGCCGACAGGTACAGGTCGGCTTGGTAGTCAGCCAGCAGCGGGTCGATAGCTGTGTAAGCTACGTCAGCTCCGCAAGCGAATGCTTCCTGAGGGGCGCCACCTGCATCGGCTCCCAGCAAGGCAACCGCCATGGGCTGGCCCAGCTGCTCAGCGATGGGCTGGCCGGCAGCCAGTATCTCTTTGCTGGTCAGGCTGAGCTGTCCATCGGCGAGCTCGCCAATTACCAAGACCCCTGTTTGTGCCATGTCCGAACGCAACCTCCGTTACGGCTATAGGTCTACCAGCTATCGGAACTCCGTTCAGATTAGCTTGGCTTCGCGAAGTTTCAGGGCGAGATTCCGGCCTGCTTCCTCTTCGTTGTCTCCTTCGATGAAGTCGCACTCCTTGACCGTCGAAGGAACGAACAGGTCCACCAGGTTCAGAAGGGGCGCCGTCTCCAAGGGGGCGACCCCCAGGTCGCCGGCGCTCCAAACCGTCGGCTGCTTTCGGGTTGCGGCCATGATCCCCCTCAGGGTGGGATACCGGGGCTGTCCAAGCTCGTTGCTGACTGTCACCACGACGGGGAGGGGCGATTCGACCACCTCGTACCCCTCGGGCACTATCCTCTCAACGACAACCTTGCCATCGCCAACTTCCACCTTCTTCCCGAGGGTGACACAGGAGGCGTCCATCAACTCGGCGATTCCCAGCGGAACCTGGGCGTTGTCCCAGTCGGAAGCCTGCCTTCCCGCGATGAGCAGGTCGAACCCTCCCAGCTTGTTCAGGGCCGCCACCAGCATGCGGGTAGTAACTGCGCTGTCGATGCTGTTCACAAAGGCATCATCTTGGATGAGGACCAGCTCGTCGGCCCCCATTGCCAGGGGCTTCTTCATGGCATCCATGGAGAAAGCAGTGCCCATGGACAGCACCGTCACGCTGGCTTCCTGGGAGTCCTTTATCTGGAGGGCAGCCTCCACAGCGTTCTCATCGAAGCCGTTGACCACCGGTGGGATGTTGGCGGGAGTTACGATGCGCCGGTTGTCCCGATCGACCTGAAAAGCCGACATGGGAATCTCAGGATCGATCACCTGTTTGGCCAGAACGACGATGTTCAGGGGCATGACTACTCTCCGATGAGTTCAGGGGCATTTGGCCGAGGCCATCGAGCAATATAGCACCCGCCCATATGGGTGTCAAACGAGAAACGTACCTACGATTCCTGCTCCGGCTCCCACATTTCTTCGTCCATGGCGATAGCCATTCTGCGCCTGTAGTGATAGTAGAAGGCCAGTATAGACACCGGTATCAGGAGCAGAATAAGTCCGAAGAGGGCTACCGATGCTCCGCCTCCCAGCCCGAGGATGGCATCCAGCTGGTGCTTCACCTTTTCCAGGACGGCAGGGTCCGCAACCTCCTCGTGGTGGGCCAATATGGCCAGGAGGGGGGCCACCCCCTACATTCCTGCCGATGGACTAGCCTGGGGGACCTGCTGGTACTTCACGGAGTACTTGCGCTCCCGGACTGAGAAGGCCGCCATGGCGGCCGGGATGAGCAGGACTCCCACAATGGCAAAAGGCCAGTGATAGGAGTCGGTGAAGTCCTTCATATAACCTGCGAACTGGATGCTGGCAAAGGCCCCGATCTGGTGAAAGACGAAGGAAACCCCGGCGAGGGTGCCCAGCGCCTTCAAGCCGTAGAAGTCGGCAGTCAAGGATGTGGAAAGAGGGGCTGTCGCTATCCAGCTGAAGCCGGCCACAACAGCAAAGATCCAAACGCCCCAAGGTCCCGCAGGCAGTATGCCCCACGCCCCCGCCGACAGCAGGAGCACCAGGTATGCCACTCCACGCCCGGTGTACACCAAGCCCAGCAGATCTTTCCGCCCGAACTTGTCGGACATGGTACCCATCACGATTACCCCAACGGCGTTCAGCCCGCTCATCAAGCCGAAGGCCATCCCGGCTGCACCTGCGCTGAACCCCCGCTCCTCGGTGATGTAGGGAATGAAGTGGACCGACATGACCGCCGTGGTGGCCCCGCAAACGACGTATGCCATGGACACCTGCCATATGGGAAGCGTGCGGAAGGCCCTCCACCATGTGTCAACCTCCAGGGGGCCCGTTGGGAGAGGCCCCCCCTTGCCTCCGGCACCTCCCGGGGGCTCAATAGCTCCGTCGGGCAGCAGTCCCATATCGCTGGGGTCCCTCTTCAGAATGATGGCTGCCAGGGGGACCGCAAAGAGCAGGATCAGGCCTCCCAGGACGATCCAGGCAGTGCGCCAGTTGGTAGCTTCGATCAGGTACAGGGTGAAAGGCACCAGCAGCAAGCCTCCAACCGACGCTCCCGCCGTACTGATGGCCAGGGCCGCACCCCTCTTCTTTCTAAACCAGCGGCTGAGCAAGGCCCCGGTGTTGCTGAGGGAGGAGCCGCTCATTGCTATGGACATCACGAGGCCGAAGACAAATATCAGGAACAGGACATGGAATGTGAGAAACAGCAGGACGGTGAACACCCCGACGATCACAAGACAACTGATGATGACCTTGATGCCAAGCCGGTCGTACAGGCGACCGAAGAAGGGTTGGCTAAGGCCATTGACCAGGAATCCCAGAGAGGCAGCCCAGGTCATGGTGGCCCGGTTCTCCAAGCTCAGGGCTTCCTCCATCGGCTCTATGAAAGCTCCAAAAGAGTTCCTGGAACCGACTGTCACCAGGGCGATAAAGAAGACCGTTGCTACGATGAACCAGCCGTAATAGACTGGCTGCCTGCGGGTAGACCGAGCGGTTTTCCCCGTGGAACTCTTGTCCGAGTCCATGTCTGCCAGCCTAGCACAGGGATACTGCAATCGCAAGGAAATTCATTCCCCTGCACGCCGTCCCCTGAAATCCTCCGGCGTACCTGTTGGGTGGGTCCTCAACCCTTCCAAATTCCCCGCTTTACAGGCGCGGCAGGTACTTGTCAGGACTCGCCACTTTAATTTATACTTTACAATCGATCTGCAGAGTGTATGTAGGTCGCTGCAGTCGGTCTTGCCCACTGCCCTGATGGAGAGGGCACATGCTGTAGGGTACCGTACTAAGGAGGTGCGATGAGGTGGTCGAGGGCCTTCCCAATGTTTCTGGTAGTGGGAGCTATTTCTCTGCTTCTTTCCCTTTCGCTTGTTTCTGCTCAAAGTGGCTACGGCACCGTTTCCATCAGCGATGGTGTCGCCAACAGCGACCAAGCTTCTATATCGATTCCTAGGGTGGCCGAACTTCCCTCAGACGAGGTGTATGAAGGGTGGTTCGTCACTGACGACGGCAGTCAGAAGGTCAGCACCGGGATTCTAGCTGTAGACGAAAACGGCAGCGTAGACCAGACCTTCATTATCGCGATACCGGGCGGAGATGGCGGACTCACTCCCTTAGGGGTAAACCTCTTCGCCGGCTTCGACAAGTTCGTGGTAACCATAGAGCCGGCCGAGGACGCTGACCCTGAGCCCTCGGACAAGATATACCTGATAGGCACCATTGCCGAGAACGTTAACGCAATAAGGCAGATTAACTTCTCGAACGCTGGCAGCCCGGTTTACACCGAGGGATTCCACGCGGGAACCCCCAAGGGCGCCGCATTCGGCCTCAGGGAGCAAACCGGGAAAGTTGCGGCTCACGCCCAGGCAGCCCTGAGCTCCATTAACGCCGGGCAGACCTCCGATGCCCTCGCCCATGCACAAATTGCGGTCAACATCATCACCGGCGGAGCTGGCGACGGTGATGGCTATGGGGCCATGACCTATGCCTCAGATGTTGCGACCATCGCCGGGGAAGCCGGCGACATTGGTGCAGACGTGGCTGCCTCTGCAATGGGGGTAAGCGCAAGTCTCCAAGGCATCGTTGACACCGTCAACCAGGCATCTACGGCCGCCGCTGCAGGCAGCGACACCGCAACCCGCTCCTTCATTCACTCAGCCTCCAGCCAGAGCGCAGATGCCGCCAGCGCAGCCTATGGAACCTACATGGCTGCTCAAGCAATGGGAGAGTTCGACCTCGGCATTCCGCCAGCGGCTCCCCCGGTTGGAGACCCGATCATTCCCCAGCTGGCCATAGCTTCGCTCATCGCGGGCATGGTGCTCCTGGGCTTCGGCGGACTCGTCGTATTCCGAAACCGCCGTTCCCGCGTCACCGCTTAGCGTTCCTGGTACATGAACAGTGAAAGACACCCCCGGCGATTCTGCCGGGGGTGTCTTTTTGGCTTACCCCAGTCCAAGGACGAGCCTTGGGCACCCCATCTTAGTTGGATATGAGCATTCCCGGCTGGCAACGCCTGCAGTAACTCGTGATCTGCTGGTTGGCTGTCAGCTGGGATATGTTGCCCCCGCAGTTAGGGCAGGCCTCTCCGCCCTTGTTGTGAACCTTCAGGAAGTCCCGAATCTTCACGTGTATGTCATCTCCAACCCGGCCTCGGAGCTCTTCGATGGCTGATCTGACGACGATCTTGGACTGATCGTAGAGGGAGCGTACCTCTTCAGGAGACAACCTTCCTGCTTTACGAAAGGGAGATACCCCGGCCGCGAAGAGTATCTCGTCGGAATAGGCATTTCCTATGCCGGAAATCCAGGAACCCCGGGCCAGGACGCCCTTGATCTCTCCCCTGTAGCCCTTCAGCCGGGTGGCGAACTCTTCGAATGAAATATCCGAAATCACATCAGGGCCCTGGTCCAGCAGGCGGGGCACCTCCCCCAGCTGCTCCCCTTCGATGAAGTACACCCTTCCCATCTGCCTGTCGTCCAGGTACCTCAGCTCCTTGCCATCCCCAAGCCCCAGGGCGATACAGCTTCTCTTGAGAATCCTGGAACCCTCGTCGCAGTACTGAAAGGCCCCCGTGAGCATCGGGTTGACAGCCAAGCAGCGCCCCCGTGACAGCCAAAGAAGCAGATACTTGCCCCGGCGCTCGATGGACTCCAAGGTCAAGCCGGCCACCTCCTCCTCGAAGTCACCGGCTAGCGACCTCAAGACCGTGGGCCGAAGCACCTTGGCCGAGAGGATGGGCTTCCCGACCATCCTCTCGGTAAGGTACTCCCTGACGACCTCCAGGTCCGGTGCTTCGGGCATTTTCACCTCTGCGTTAGTGCCTGCACCAAGGAAAGCTGGTCCTATCGCCCAGCGTTGGAACAACCATTCAACCCAATTATACTGTCTCCCTTGCCGATAAACCGATAGGGTAAGACCAAGACCATGTTAAGGAGCAATCCATGCCGAGCATCGAGAGGATCACAGACCGGGAGCAGGTGGCAGAGGAGCACCGCCACAACTACGATGCCATAGTTGCCAGCCGGGGGACCGTGGGTGCCCCCTACTACTACCTGCTGCACCAGCCCGAGCTTGCGGCGCGAACGGCCCACCTGCTGGGCTACGCCCGTTTCGAGTCAGCCCTGCCGACGGACATAAAGGAGCTGGCGGTGTGCGCCGTGGCCCGGGAGATGGACTGCCTCTACGAGTGGGCAGCCCACAAAGATGATGCCCTGGCCTCCGGCGTCAGCCCGGAAGCCGTGTCCTCCGTCGAACATAGGGGCGACGTCGAAGGGCTTGCAAGGGAAGACGCCAACATCGTGGAGTTCGTGCGTCAGCTCTTGCGCCCTCCCCATCGCATCTCCGGCGCCACATTCGATGAGGTCCGCAGCAGGTTGGGCGATGCCCTGGTAGCCGAGCTGGTCGGCGTCATCGGAGCATATGCCGGACTGGCTTGCTCTCTCAACGCCTTCGACGTGCAGCCTCCCGAGGGCAGGCCTGTTCTGCCCACCTAGGACGGCAGGGCCGGCTTAGCTGGGCGTGCTGGCCAACGCCTTGGCGATCACATCGTGGAAGCCCTGGCGCTCGGGCTCAGGAAGACGAAAGGTCTCGACGGCGTACATGTAGATGTGCCTAACGCCGATGCCCGAAAGCATCAGCATGTGGCTGGCCACCTGGTCGGGGTCTCCCAAAACGGCCATCCGATCGCCCATCGCCTCCTGGAGCTCGAAGGGGATCACTTCCGCGAGGCCTTCAGCCGCATCCCAGTCCTCTACGTGCTGGACGTCAGCGTACATGGTCTGCAGCTTCGAATAGGACTCCTGAACACCCTGCCTGACAGGGGCGATGTCATACTCGATGCCCCGGTCTCCCAGCCACTGCTCGGCTGTGGACCTTGCCAGGATGGGTATGAGGTTGGGGCTCCAAGCCCGCACCGCCTGCTCCCGTGTGGGCCGGACCAGGCACCGGACTTCCACCACCTCATGGATGTCAGACACCGCCCGTCCGACCCTGGCTGCGCCCTCGGCCAGCCAGCCCCTGGCCTTACCAATGCCATCGGGGGTGGGAGGACAGGTGAGAAGGGCCCCATCGCACAGCTCACCGGCCAAACGGGTGACCATGGGACCCCGCGCAGCCAAATATATGGGGACCGGAGACCCACCTCCATGATGCAGACGCACCCTGTCCGAGTCCGCCTCGGCGGGCTGGTACACGTTCCACTCGCCCGCCATAAATGCGCGGATCTTGTTGATGGCATCCCTCATTTCACCGATCCTGAGCTGGGGCAGGCCGACCATGCGGGGGGCGGCGTTTCCCCGGCCCAGCCAAAGCTCGAAGCGGTCAGGCCCGAACTCCTGCACCGTCTTCGCCGAAGATGCAATAACGGAGGTGTGCCGCGGCCCGGGGCAGGTGAGGGCCGGGTGCACCCTGAGGGTTGTGGTGTTCTGCAGTACCTGGGACATGACCACGAAGGGGTCCCTAAAGAACATCTGGGCGTCGTTGAATCCGCAGCCGGAAAATCCCGCCTCCTCGCAGCTCTGGGCAAACCGCACCACTTCCGATACGGGCTGGCTCGGCGGCGTCCTTAGATCGACCTTCATGTCACCCTCCCCGACTGCTTATGCCCTTGGGCCCTGAAACAGTGATTCATCGCCAATTCTAGGGCCGCCCCCATGCATTGGCAACAACGTCCGGCGCCTCTCAATATTAGGTATTCGACCTCACGGAAAATTCGTTGACAAGATAGGCGTGTCTCGATACACTCGGAACCAAGTATAGCTACGCTGGAGGACTAACAAACTATCCAGCACAACGCCCCGGGGCCCCCCTCACCCGAACAACTT
Source organism: Dehalococcoidia bacterium (assembly GCA_965116325.1). GTDB lineage: Bacteria > Chloroflexota > Dehalococcoidia > Lucifugimonadales > JAGWBF01 > JAGWBF01. The sequence goes on from OZ220675.1 coordinate 663,108, forward strand.
CGGGGCCTCGGGAACGCTAATGTCATTACATCTCGCGACGGAGGTATGAGTTGCTAACCCACGCTGACAACGAGCTTCTGGTAAGGACGAACTCCGGTACACCCATGGGGGAGACCCTGCGCCGCTACTGGATTCCCGCCTGCCTCTCCAACGAGGTTCCCGAGCCCGACGGTCCTCCTGTAAGGGTGAAGCTGATGGGAGAAGATCTGGTGGCCTTCAGGGACACGTCAGGTAAGGTCGGCCTCATCGATGAGTTCTGCGCCCATCGCCGCACCTCCCTATGGCTGGGGCGCAATGAGGAGTGCGGCCTCCGGTGCGTGTACCACGGCTGGAAGTACGATGTGCACGGGAACTGCGTTGACATGATGAACGAGCCTGCCGAAAGCAAGCTCAAGGAAGAGGTCAAGCTGCGGGCATATCCCACCGTGGATATGGGCGGAGTGATCTGGGCGTACATGGGGCCCAAGGACAAGCTGCCCCCCGAGCCACGCTTCGAATGGACCCAGGTGCCCGAAGACCGCCGCGGCGTTTCCAAGAACGTCCAGGAGTGCAACTGGCTGCAGGCCCTGGAGGCGGGGGTGGACACCGCCCACGTGCCAATCCTGCACCGTCTGCTCACCAACGACTCCGGGCGGCGGGGGGGTTACAAACCCAGCTCCGAGTTCGGCAGAGGGAGCGCCCCTGTGGTAGAAGTGGATGTCACCGACTACGGCTATCGGTACGCAGGTATCCGCGCCCTGTCCGGGGAGCGGAAGTTCGTACGCACCTACCAGTACGTTATGCCCTTCCACCAGATACGGCCCGAAGAGATGACCGCGTACGGCGGCGAGCCGGGGCGCCCCTTCATCTCCGGGCATATGTGGGTGCCCACCGACGATGAGAACTGCATGGTATATAACTGGGCCTACACATTCGACGGGACCCCTCTGACCGAGTGGGAAGCCCTGGAGGCCAGCTTGGGGCGGGGACCTGGGGACCTTGACGAGAACTTCCTGAACGTCAGGAACAAGAGCAACGGATACATGATCGACCGCGAGGTGCAGAAGACGGAGACCTTCACCGGCATCGAGGGTGTCAACAACCAGGACCAGGCAGCCCAGGAGATGATGGGGCCCATAGTGGACCGCTCCAAGGAGTTCCTGACGGCCAGCGATCTGGCTATAGTCCAGATGAGGCGCCTTCTGATGCAGGCGGTACGCACCGTCTCCGACGGAGGCGACCCGCCCGCCATTGCCGACACCTACTACATGGCCCGGGCGGTAGACCGGATCATCGGTATAGATGACCAGTGGCTTGATGTCCTGATGCCGGAGATCAATCCCTAGTCACAGAAAGCGGTCCGGGGGCAGGATCTGAAGCTTAGTCAAGCATGGACCTGGGTACGGTCACTGGTGAGGTGGAATGCCGCTTCGCCGCCTTCGTCCTCGCCAGCCAGCGGAGCCGCCATGGACTACGCCTCCTGCAGCGAGCTGCTCGCCACCTTGGGAATCTGGGCACCCCCGCGACCCCGACGGCGCAATCCGACCCTTCGTCGGGGTATCCGGGAGGGCGAACCTATCCGGGGAGCTTACCTCAACGAGTCCGACACGGGCTTGGCCTACTTCACCCTCAACAGCGCCTGCACCCTTCAAGAGAGCGAAGACCTATGGTCGGACCTTCCCAGCGACCAGGTGGCTGAGGTGGATGTGAAAAACAGGAACATCTATCCGAAGCCCGGCAAAGAGCGCGAAGCCCTGGAGCAGCTGTTCCTGGGGACCGGCTAGGCTCTTCTATGCACCGCCTGCTTCCCGCAGGTGGACGCCCGGATCCTTGGCCAGCTCCGGGTCCTTGTATCCCATAAGCTCGGGACGGGCCCGCCCCAGCATCACCTGGAAGTACACCGGCTCCAGGCTGTCATTCTGGTAGCCGTGAATCACCCCCGCCGGGCAGGAAACAGCATCCCAGGGGCCAAGCTTCACATCGACGCGGGCGCCGGACTCATCCTCGAAGAACACACCCAGCTGTCCCCGGAGCACAAAGAACACCTCCTCCACCTCGTGGGTATGGGCCGCGTTGCCCTGTCCCGGCTCGACGTACATGATGCTCAAGGTAAATCCCCGGGGCGGAATGAAGTTGATGTCCTCGTGCTTCCCGGACCCGCCGGCGCCGATGAAGCGGTGCTGGGCCCGCTTGTATCCCTCGACACGGGCATCGGCAAAGGCGTCCCAGTCGGGCACCCGGTCTAAGAACCGGGCGACGTATCGCTCGGCTATCTCTTCCACCGAAAGATCGGCTACTTCCGAGTCTCTTTGGTGCTGCACCTGGGTCATTTCACGGCCTCCCATGGTCGACTTTCGGTCATCTTAGCACACAGCCCTTCGTGGACAGGGCCCGGGTGCAACCCTATAATCTCCTCAAATCCTGGTAACCAAAGGGAGCAAGGAGGCAGGCATGACCCTGGACATTTATCTCTCCTTCGATGGAAATTGCCGAGAGGTATTCGAGTACTACAGGCAGGTGTTTGGCAGTGAGTTCAGGACCATGATGACCTTCGGTGAAGCCCCTCCAGGCGTGGAGATTCCCCCGGGTGAGAAAGACCGCATCATGCACGTGGCATTACCCATCGGCTCCAGCACCCTCATGGGGAGCGACAGCTGCTCCGCCTTCGGGCCTCCTCCTCGGTCAGGGGACAACTTCTCCATATCAATCTCCTCATCCAGCAGGGAGGAGACCGACGACCTGTTCAACAAGCTGTCCCAGGGCGGGGCGGTGGAGATGCCTCCCCAGGATATGTTCTGGGGGGCCTACTTCGGTTCCTGCACCGACAAGTTCGGCATCAGGTGGCAGATCAACTACCAGACCGCGCCCCAGTAAGGCATCTCCGGGGAAAGGCCGCCTCCCGCTCTACTTGAAGCACTGGCAGCGCCAGAGATAGCAGCCGGTCACCCCCGAAACGATCACGAACAGCGGATCGATGAACGACCAGAGAACGTGCCGAACGGTGTCCTGTGCGGCGGGGTAGACCGCAAGGTCGTCAATCCAGTTCCAGAAGAACCAGAGGGTGAGCGCCACCGAGAGATAGACCAGCAGGTTCGTTTCCAGGTACTCTCGGGTGATGCCTCCGTCCTCTCCCTGCGTGTCCAGCACCCTCTTGCGATACAGATGGATGGCCAAGGCTCCCAACACTGCAATGGCCATCACAATGTTTAAGGCTCCCCACATCTCGCCTATGTCCATCACATCGTCGTACAGGGGCGTGAACACAAAGTGGAGGGCCACCGCTGTGGCCGATAGCCAGAAAAATACCGCAGCCATCTTAACAATCAAAGCCATCGTCCATTCCCCCAAAGTAGTTTCTCTGCCTGACCGACCAAGCTCACCATAGAGTACCTGAGTCCCAGCCCACCTGGCGTATGCACGCCGAATAAAGCTTGGCCGACCTCATCCAGATGCCTTCCTCAATACGAAAGGGCGCAGTTTTAGGTGTCGGAGTCCTGGCCCCTGATGATTCGCGCCTTAAGGGCAAAGAGAAACGCAAACCACCCCATGACGACGCGTAGGATGAACTCCATGGCCACGAGGAACAGCAGGTAATAGATGATGTCCTCGGTGTGGTGTTGGGCTTCCTTGAGCACCTCCAGGGACTCCCGGACCGTGAAAAATGATGCATCGATGAGAAATATCGCCAGCACAGCGAAGGGGAGTATCTTGGCCAAGTCCTTGGACAGGTCTTCGTTATAGTAGGCAGATATGCGAATGGCGCACACCGTCGCCAAGGCCATCAGCAGCACCTCGGAGAAGGGCTGTTCCTTCGACAGGAAGGCCAGGATCAACGTAAGGACGGCGAACCAGAAGAAGGCGATGACCGGGAACAGGATGAGGTACTTGGCAACGTACATGACGATGTGAAGGAATCCCCTGACAACCTTGAACCTGGACTCCTCGTACCTGGACAGGTCTATCTGGAACATGTCCCTGGAAGCGACGAAGCGATAAAACTTGAATATGAATAAGGCATAGGCGGCCATGCCCAGAATGTAGACGGCCACAGGGGCCAGCAGATCGACGGCATCGTTGACGTTCAACTGCTGGGGCAGAATGTCATTCATGTTCATGCGACTAGGCCCTCCTCAGCAGGTGCCTGCCGCCCGCACGTGGGTGGGTGGCAACGCACCTGGAAAGCCCCGGTATCTGATTACCGAGACAGAAGGCTCCGATAGGGGGCAGCCCTGCCGCCCCTTTTTCCGTAACAGTCGTGCCGGCTATTCCAGGGAAAGGGGCGGATAACGGTCCGTCAAGCCCAACAGCCACGAGTCAGTTCGGGTCTGCCACTTCATTATCCCAAAGGCGAAGTTGAAGAGGCCCCTGGGATAGGTGCCGGTCAAAAGCACAGCCCAGAATGCTATGTAGATGACGGCAAAGGACACTGCATCCAGGAAATACAAGATGATCAGGTGCGGTAGCAGGAGAACCACCTTGGGGAACATCAGCAACAGTCCCAGCAAGGCAAGCAACCGGGAAGACGATTCGGGATAGTCAACCGTGAGCCTGACCGGATGGTCGTCTTCCGAGCCCAGGCTGAATGGTGGGTACTGGTCAGCGAAACCGGCAAACCAGGCATTCATCCTGTAGTTCCATCGCCCAACGCCGAGCACAAAATTGAACAGGCCCTCCGGGTAGCGGCCGCTCAGCAACACTGCCAAATACCCAATGAAAACGACCACCATATTAACGACCCCAAGCAGACCCAAGACTATGAGATGGGGCAACAGAAGCAACATCTTGGGAAAGATGAGGGCTCCCAGCAGCGCCAGTAGCCTAGACGATGATTCGGGGTAGTCCGCCTCTAACCGGACAGGGTAACTTGAGCTCCCTTGCATAGCCTCCCCCCTACCACTAAAGTGCGACCCTCAGCCCCAATGCGGGACTCCGGATGGTACGGTAGCAATGACGTTATGTATAGTCAAGGTGCAATTGTGGGCGGTACTGTTGTCTTTTCCGACACTGGAGAAAAGAGTTTACCGGTGGGACTTATCCAGTGCGTCAGGGTCTCGGGACTAATATACTGATTGTGTAGGCCATGAACGTTCTCGTGCTTAATTGCGGCAGTTCCACACTGAAGTGCCAGCTCATAGCCAGCGACACCGAGATGTGCTTGGCACGGGGCTTGGTGGACGGCATAGGCAAACAGGCGTTGGTGGAGCTAACGGCAGACGGGGAGACTATGTCCGAGCGAAGGAACGTCGGCGATCACGGAGAGGCAGCCCGAATCGCGCTGGTATGGGCCGGCGAGCAGACCGGCGTCGATGCTGTAGGGCACCGCGTGGTCCACGGTGGGAGCCTCTTCCAGGAGCCAACGCTGGTGAATAAAGGTGTGATCGACGTTATCGACGGCATGGGGGAACTTGCCCCGCTTCACAACAGGCCCGCCATCGCCGCCATGAGAGCCACCATCGAGGCGCTGTCCTCCACCCCATCGGTGGCAGTATTCGACACCGCCTTTCACAGCGGGATGCCGAAAAAGGCGGCCTCATATCCCATATCCCAGGATTTGGCTAAGAAACATCAGGTCCGGCGCTACGGCTTTCACGGGCTGGCCCACCGCTACATGGCGGAACAGTACGCAGCTCTGACCTCCACGGAGCTGTCGGAGTCAAAGCTCATCACACTGCAGCTGGGCAACGGCTGCTCAGCGGCGGCGGTGCGGGGCGGAGTGTCCGTGGATACATCCATGGGGCTGACCCCTCTGGAGGGGCTGATGATGGGGACCCGGTCCGGAGATGTGGACCCTGCCCTGCCCGGCCATCTGGCCCGCCAGGAGGGTGTATCGATCGAAGAGGTGGATGAGTGGCTTAACAAAGAGTCCGGCCTGCTGGGAGTGTCCGGCGCCTCCTCGGACATGCGCCTCCTCCTAGAGCAGGAACGCCGGGGAAATGCCCAAGCATCCCTGGCCATTGATATGTTCTGCTACCGTGTAACGAAGTACATTGGAGCATACATGGCAGCCCTGGGCGGCGCCGACGCTGTCGTGTTCGGAGGAGGAATCGGGGAAAACTCCCCCGAGGTACGGGAGCGCATCTGCCGGGGAATGGCCTGGTGCGGCCTGACCCTCGATCCCCAGCGTAATATGGCTGGAGGCGAAGGTTGCATATCCTCGGAAGGCGCGTCCGTGGAAGCATACGTGGTGAAGGTCAATGAAGAGCTGATCATCGCCAGGGACACAGCCAGGCTGCTCGGGCAGGAAAAGGGGGCTACGTGACGGAAAGACATGGAGGGGAAGAAGCAAGGAGGTCCGAAAGGGCCTTGCTCTACCGGCGCAACAATCCGGCTGCTGCCGAGTGGATGGCGGGCTACGGTGCTATCCAACACAGCACCGAAACCCAGGACCGTATTTTCGAGTTGGTGGAGTCCCTCGGCTATCACGAAAGAGGTGACGGGACGCCTATATTTGAGCTTCTTCACGCCTTGGACAAGGCAACCTCGGCAGCCATGTGGCTGGTAGCCCACCAGAGCTATGCTCAGAACGTGTACCTGGACGGGCGAGAGATGAACGCCGATGACTTCAAGCCCGCACCCGAGGGACACATGGGAGGCTCCCTGAACATGGTCCCGGGCTATATGGGCTACATGGCGGCAAACGCCATAACCGGCCACACCAGGGCATGGATCATGGGCCAGGGCCACACGGTGGCGGCCATCGACAGCGTGAACCTGCTCATGGACAACATGACCCAGGCCCATTCGGACAGGTACTCGCTGAGCGACGAGGGACTGACCCGCTATGTGCGGGACTTTTACTCCTACACCCTTGGAGCGGATGGCAGACAGGACTCACCCCTGGGAAGCCACGTCAACGCCCACACCGCCGGCGCCCTGGTGGAGGGCGGCTACCTCGGCTTCACCCAGCTCCAGTACATACACATGCCCCTGCCGGGTGAACGCCTGGTGGTGTTCCTCAGCGACGGCGCCTTCGAGGAGCAGCGGGGCAGCGACTGGGCGCCCCGCTGGTGGCGGGCCGAGGACAGCGGCTTGGTAGCCCCCATCATGATCAGCAATGGACGGCGCATCGACCAGAGGAGCACCATATCCCTGCAGGGGGGTGTGGACTGGTTCGTGGACCACCTCAGGCTTAACGGCTTCGCTCCCTTCATATTCGACGGCAGGGACCCGGCCGCTTTTGTCTGGGCCATCCTGGAGATGGAATGGCGCCTCGAGACGTCCTCCGAAGCGGTGCGGGAAGGCCGGTCCCGCTACCCCGTTCCCATGCCCTACGGCATCGCAGTGGCTCCCAAGGGCGCAGGCTTCTACGGCGAGGGCAGCAACGCCGCCCACAACCTGCCCCTGCCAGGGAACCCTCACACCAGCGCGGAAGCCAGGGAGTGCTTCAACCAGAGCGCCCACCGCCTGTGGGTACCCCCATCAGACCTGCGGGATGCTATCGGCAAGCTCCGCGCGAAGGGCACAATGGAGCGGGACCATGCCCTAGCCCACAGGGACGTAACCCTGACCCAGGTGCCTGAGCCTGCGCCAAAGGCCGTGCCCGAGGACCGCAGAGAGCCTTCGCGCTGGACCCGCTCTTCCCCCATGGATGCGGTGGACCTCACATTCGTCGAAACCGTCAAAGCCAACCCCCACCTGAGACCCAGGGTGGGCAACCCCGACGAGATGAGGTCCAACAGGCTGGTCAAGACCCTGGAAGCCCTGAGGTTCCGCGCCATAGACCCCGAGCCGGGCAGTTCAGAGCATGTGGGAGGGGCGATAATCACTGCCCTCAATGAAGAGGCCATCGCCTCGGCTGCATTGGCCAACAAAGGGGGGATAAGCCTGATCCACAGCTACGAGGCCTTCGGCGCAAAGATGCACGGCGTGGTGCGCCAGGAGATAACCTTCGCCGACCAGCTCAAGGAGGCGGGCAATCCAGCCAAGTGGCTGTCCATCCCCCTGGTGATGACTTCCCATACATGGGAAAACGGCAAGAACGAGATTTCCCACCAGGACCCGGCGTTGGCGGAATCGCTGCTCAACGAGCCGTCGGACATCTCCAGGGTGCTGTTTCCCGCGGACTACAACTCAGCGCAAGCGGTGATGCGTGGGCTATATCAGAGTCATGGGCAAATTTGGACCTTGGTCGTGCCAAAGCAGCCCGTGATAGCGGAACTGTTCACCTGGGAGGAGTCCGAGCTGCTTCTGAGGCAAGGGGCCATCAGGCTCGACTGGCTCAGCCACCGGGCCAGCGAAGGGCAGGCTGTGATAACCGCAATTGGCTCATACCAGCTCGAAGAAGCGGTACGGGCATCCAACAGGCTGCGCGAAAGAGACGTTCCCCATTCGGTGGTCTACATGCTGGAGCCGGGTAGGTTCCGGCTGCCCAGGAATGAGCGGGAGCAAGCGCACCTGGCCGATGGGAGGCTGGTGTCTGAGCTGTACCCGGATTCGGCGCCGTCACGGGTGTTCCTGAGCCACACTCGACCGGAGCCTATACTGGGCGCGCTGCAACCCTTGTCCATGGGGCACAAACGAACGGGGGCCCTGGGCTTCCTGAATCACGGGGGCACTTTGACCACCCAGGGCATGCTGTTCGTCAACCGCAGCACTTGGGCCCACGCCCTGCTGGAGGTCGCCAGGGTGCTGAATGTGGACCGGGCCACCCTGCTGGACGAAGCTGAGATTGCGGCCCTGGACGGAAAGGCCAGCCCCCATGGGGTCATCATTGACTAGGGCACGCCTTTTCCTTGCCTGCTAGAGGCCCAATGCTCCCGTTGAGTCCAGGTCGGAGATTGCGGCGTCGATTCGCGCCAGGGTGTTGATGAGGTACGTCCTGGCCCGTTCGCCCTCGTAGCTGCAGTAGCCCCCGGTGATCACCCAGAACACGAATATCTCCAGCATGGACAGCCGGTAGTCGTATATGCACTCCTCGAAGGAGTAACCCCTTACGCCGGCCTCTTCCAGGGCGGAGAGGTACTCCCGCAGCAGTCCCATCTCCTGCTCTCTGCGCTGCCCCGGGGAGAACGCCTCGCTGATGAAAGTGGCAACGTCATAGGCGCCGCGGCCTCGAACGCAGAACTCCCAGTCGAATACTACGACCTGCCGGCCATCGGGCTTTGCAGGGAAGAAACAGTTGTCCAGACGGTAGTCGCCGTGGACTATCGTTCGCGGTGGCTTCGTGAGCCTCGACTTCAGCTCCCGGACCAGGGGCGCCAGGCGGTCCCCCAGGACCCTCAGTTTCTGGGGCATCCCAGGGCCGGCTTTCTCCATGAGGGAAGCCCACGCGTCCGCGTATATCTCAAGGTAGGATTCGGTCTCTGCTTCCCTCAAGGGCATCCAGTGCAAGCTCTCCAGCCGAGGGCTCTCCCACCAGGCGGCGTGGAAGCCGGCGAGCTGGACTAAGCAGGTGCGGGCCTCATCCACGGAGCAGCCAGCTACACTGTTGCCCTGCCGGCCATTGCTCAGGTCCTCCAGCAGCAGGACAGTATCCTCGGAGGGTAGGTCAATCCCGCAGTGGTAGCTTGCTGGTGTGCCCAGCGAAGCTCGGTCCGCCACCTCCCGGTAGAACATTACCTCCCTGCGGTTCTGCCCCAGGCGATCGAAGATGGTCCGCAGCATAGGGTCCGCCGAAGGGAGCTTGGCTATCGCGGAGCGGGGCAGGTCCGTAGAATCGGAGTCGTACTCGAGTTCCAGTCTGAACAGCCGGTTCATGAAGCCCTTGCCCTCGACAATCGCTTCGGCCGAGTATCCCGTCACCGACAGGCCGGGGCGCTGGCGAAGGAAGCTGAGGGCCTCAGTGAGCCACAGCGGCGTTATTTCTTGCAGATCTCTGGGGACAGCCAAGCCGTCGCTCAGATCCAACGCGCTTTCCACCAGGAGCCCTGCGACATGAATCCCAGGCCTTCACCCTTCCTTCCGGGCGAAAAGCACACAATGGTCCGTGGGTTTCGGGTCCTTGAAGTACATGACACCTCCCAGCGCATCCCCTTCTTCCGGGACCACCTCCAAGGCCAGTGCGCTAAGGAGTTCCAGGACATCATCGACGCCGTAAAGCTGGAAGGCCCTGTCCGCGCCGTAGTCCCCGTCATGGACTGTCGCTACCCCGGCCCCGTACTTGAACATGAGCTGGAGCATCCCTCCCACCTTCAGGACCCTGGCGAGTTCCGGCAGCGTGGTGCCCATGACAATAGCAGGTTCGATGTGCTGGATGACCGCATTGCACGTGACGAAGTCGAACCAGCCGTCGGGGTAGCCAAGAGGCTCCCGGAGGTCGGCAACGGACACCCTGGAAGCGATATCCGGGTGAAGGCGCCGGGCCTCGGCGATATTCTCCGAAACAGCATCGACGCCGTAGATGTCGTACCCATCCTGCCAGTAGAGGAAGACGTCTCGCGCGCCGGAGCCGCACCCTGCATCCAGGCCCCGGGCGCCCTTAGGCACCAGCTCCTGCATGCGCTTGACCAGGTCCATGTCCCCTGTAAGCCCCGGGTGGGAAACATCGGTATAGACTGACTGGATGAAGTTATGGCTCACCTCGGCGTAACGCCGGGCGTGTTGGCTGTAGAAGGACTCGGAATAATCAGGAGTCTTGTTCAATCTTGGGCCTTCTTTCGCGGATGCCTACCGCAGGTGCACCTAAACACGAAGCTCCAGGCGCGGCGCCAGTAGCCGTTCCGGTACTTGCGTCTCCTTCATGAACCGGACCAGAAGCTGGTGCATCTCACCGGCTATGTCCCTGTTGGAGTCGATCATATTGCGGTTCTGGGAAGGGTCGGAGGGCAGGTGGTAAAGCTCCGAGACGTTCTCCTCGGGACTATAGAGCAGGCTCCACTCACCGGAGGTGACCGTAGTAACGGGATAACTCGAGAGAGGGCGCAGCAGGTTGTCCACCGAGTGCACAGGGTCTCCAGGGTTCGCGAAAGGAATGCTGCTGATCACGAAATTCCGACCCGGGGTTGCGTTATCCCGCATCGCCGGGGCCAGGGATTTGCCTTGCACAAAGTCCGGCACCTCTATGCCAAGAAGGTCGAGGACCGTCGGCATTACATCCACCGCCGAGCTAAGCCCCCGGTACACCGAGGGGGACAGACCGGGTGCTTGAATCAAGAGGGGGATATGCACGAGCTCTTCGAAGAGAGGAGAGTAAGTCCAGGTAGACCCTTTTTCTCCATAGGGGCGGAGACTTCCATCCTCAGATTTGGCTGTGGTCATTTTGCCGAACAGGCCGCCGTGCTCCCCAAAGTAGAACCCATGGTCCGAAGTGAATATGATGGCGGTCTTGTCGAGCAGCCCCATGTTTTCGACGGATTTCAGAAGGAAGCCTAGCCATGTGTCCACCATGGTGATCTCACCGCAGTAAGTGGCGTGCCCCTTGCGGAGCATGGCCTCCCCGTACCCCGGCACATCGCGCCAGTTGCCGTACACCGGAAGCACCAGCTCTCCGTCGTAGTCCGGCCAGTACAGCTCTGTGTAATAGGGGGGAGCATCCCAGGGTTCGTGGGGGTCCCAGGTGTCCACGTACAGAAAGAAGTCCTCTTTGTAGTGGCGTTGGAGCCACTGGACCGCCATGTTGAAAGTTCGCGGCGCGTTCCGGTCTGACTCATAGCGCCACGCCTCCCTAACGTCCATGGACTCGTGATGGTAACCCGGCTCGGGAGCCAGGGACCAGAGAGTGTCCTGACCCCGGTTCATGAAGAAGGACTGGAAGCCCCGGTCATAGTTCATTCCGTCCCTTAGGTAGTACGGCGTGTCCACAACCGCTGCGGTATGAAGACCACGACAGGCCAGCAACTCTGCCAAGGTGGTCGCATTACTGGGAAGCGGTTCCCAACCCATGAAGGACATGGTCCAACGCCCCGTTTGGTGGTCGGCCCTGGTGGGCATGGTGGGAAATCCCCCGGAGTAGTGCCGGTCAAACCGGACCGACCTGGCCGCTAATGCATCCAAAGATGGTGTCCTGATGCTTGGGTTTCCGTAAGCGCCTATGTGGTCCCGTCGAAAGGTGTCCGCAACAATCCAGATGATGTTCATCACGCGCACTCCTGCGAACGTGTCAATGGATATACATCATAAGACCTTCTGCTCAGAAATGACACTCATCACACAAGCACGAAGGCTCCATCCACCGCGACGTCGGTAGGCCTTCACTCAGCGGAAGGTAGGCTCAGAGAGGGTTGCCCAGGAGGAGGTCCAGCCCAAGAATTCTATGACAGGCGGTTAAACCGCGATGCAATCACTGCCGGGTCCCTGGGTTGACGCTGTCGAAACGATCCAGGACCTCCTGGGAAGGCGGGGACGTGAGCATCGTGACGATGACGGCGGCGCCTATCGCCACGACAAAACCGGGGGCTGTGGCTATTCCCATGTCGAAAATCCCCCACGGACCCCCTGAGTTGAATTGCCAGATTGTAACTGTACCGGCTCCCGCGACGATGGAAGCCAACGCACCCCACGAGTTGAAACGACGCCAGTACAGGGCAAGTATTATGGTGGGTCCAAAGGCCGCTCCCATTCCGCCCCAGGCGTACCCCACAAGGTTGACTATCGAGTCCGGCGAGATAATGGCAGAGGCAGCCGCGGTCCCGCCGATGGCCAGCAGCAGGAATCGGCCCAGCCAAACCCTGCCGGAGGCCGCAATGAAGTGCATCAATTCCGCTCGTCGTGAGAGGCGCTTCATCAGAGGTAGGTCGTCGGCAGCTATAGCAGAGCCCAGCAGCAGTTGGGAGTCGGCTGTGCTCATGATTGCCGCAACCACACCCGTTAGCAGAAGGCCTGTGAAGATGGGCAGGAAGAACGCCTCCGAGACGACAAAGTACACACGCTCGGGGTCGTAAACGCCATCGACTCCCGCCAACTCGCCCATCAATCCCATTTGCGTTAGAGCAGGACGGGCCACCAACCCAAACAGGAATCCGAAGGAGAATATAAGGATGACCCACGTCACCCCAATGTTGCGACCGCTTGTGATCCTCTCCTCGCTCTCTATCGCCATGAACCGCTGCAGCACTCGCTGGGACCCAAGGGAGCCTAAGCCCCAACCGACAGCAGATATCAGAAAGATTGCACTTACCGGGTTGCCGTCGATATCGGTCAACGGATTCAGGAAGCCAGGTGACCCGCCGATGTCTTGGAAGGGCTGGGTCGTGCCGAATATCAGCGTTAGCGGCAGGATGATGAAGCTGACCAGCATGACCAGAGACTGGAACACATCCGTCCGGGAGACGGCCATGAATCCGCCTATAAACGTGTACACCGCGACGGCAGCGAGGGTCAGCATAACGCCAGAGCTGTGCTCGACTCCGAAGATGGTCTCCAATAACTTCGCCCCGCCAATGAGCCCGGAGTTGACGTAGAACAAGATGAAAAAGAGGGTAAGGCCCGCGGCTACGGTGCGTATGATCCCCATGCGATCCTCAAACCGCTTTTCGAAGAAGTCGGGCAGTGTGAGAGACCCTTCAGCATTGGTGTAGCGCCTTAGCCTCTTGCCCAGCACGGTCCAAGCACACCAGTTCCCAAGAACGATCCCCGCTGCTGTCCAAAGGTGCACCGCTCCGTCCGAGAAGGCCAATGCGGGAAAGACGAGCATGGTCCAGCCGCTGGAAGACGAGGAGCTGGCGCTGAGGGCCGAAGTGAACGTGCTCATGCGCCTGCCAGCGAGTACGTAGTCCGCCATTTCCCGCATCCGGATTGCTCCGAAGACGGCAATGGCTATCAGCGCCAGGAAGTAGGCAGCAAAGACTGCGACTATGCTCAGTGAGTTATCCATTGAATTAAGCGGCTAGTGTGGTGACCGGAATCTACAAGTCCGAAGCCGGTGTACTCTCTACCGGGGAAGCCGTTTCCAAGTCTCCTCCATTGAGTATCACCCTTCCTCCCCTGTAATGTGGCCAAAGCGAAAGACCCGCCTGAAAGTATACATTCCTGTCGAGGTAAGAGTCGGTAGCTGTTCTCCTCAAGTAGGACAGGAATTTCCGTAAGAACGTTCCCTCCTAGCGGAACGCCTGAACTGGGCAGCTTTTCGGTTATATTTTTATTGTCGTCTCGGCGACTCCAGCAGATACGAATGCACTGCGGCTATCCATGGGCAAGCGTGTGGAACAGTGCCTGCAACATCAATCGCAGGAGCTTGACCCTAACAGCAAGGCCAACCTACAGTGTCCTAGCCGCAAGCCAGAATGGCAACTGCGCCAGCTTGCACAACTTAATTCTGTGTTGACCCAGCAGGGTGGGAGACCGAGCGGCCGAGAACGGCTGCCATAGAGAAAGGAACTGAATTGACCAAGATACTCTACTTACTGGGGGCAATGTTGCTGGCAACGATGGTTCTAGCGGCATGCGGAAATGATCCCAGCCCAACGGATACTCCTGAACCGCCCACCCCCACACCTACAGCTACGACCACACCTGAGGAGCCTACGCCCACACCGACACTTACAGCCACACCCGTTCCCACTCCGGTACCCACGGCTACCGTCGTCTCCGAGCCAACTGCTACCAAGGCCGACGACCCCTCTAGGGACTGCCCTTCCGACGGGACCCTCACCAGCGCGGCCGCAGTCACTTCCTGCAGCCTCCAATCGGTGGGGCGGATTGAGAGCTTCTCCTTCGAAGCATCCATGGACCTGCTTGCCCTGTTTCCCATAGGTGATCCAGATGGAGGCGAGGGTTTCATTCAGTTGGATGGGACCGTGATCCAGCCCGACAGGCTCCAGTTCACGATTGCGCTAGGACCCATCGGCGAGATGATCGAAATCAGCGGGATAACCATCGGCGCCGAAACTTACTTCCAGGACCCCGAGTCCGGCATCTGGCTACAAGGCACGCTCCCTGACGACGACCTGCTGTCCTCTCTCCAGATGGTCGGCATGCTCATGCTCCCTACCGATCCTGGCGCGTCCCTGGACACTACACTGACCCTTGACGATGACTCGATGGTCTACATCATCATCTCCAACCAGCCATTCCTGGGAGGCGAGGCGGGCTTCGCTCCTTTGCAGACCACCACCGTGACCAGGTCAATTGGCATCGCCGACTTCCTGACCAGAGAGGTCAGAGTTTCTTCAATTGGGCTGGACGGAGCTACCAGGGACTTCATAACCATCACCTACCACAGCTACAACGAACCCGCGGAGATCGAGCCACCCGCCAGCTACATCCCCCTTCCCGATGATGCTATGGATGCCGGTCCTATGGAGGATATTGTGGTCGAGGACCTGAGGCGAAATGCCGACGGGGACGTTGAAGTCGTGTTCAGCGGACCCGTCTTTGTGGAAGGGGGAGTTGAACTTTACGTTCTTGACCTGGAGACCGGAGGCTGGGGGCTTCCCCTTCTAAGCGGGAGCGGGACCGACACCCTGACCTTCGACTCGGATTCCCCAGACAGGCCTCCCCTGGTTTCCGGTGAGAGCCAGATCGCGGGCTTTTCCTTCCCCGAGTTCGAATATGACCTGGTGGACTCGGACGGCAGGAGCATTTACCTGAACTTCGAGCTATGGACCTACGAGTAAACCCTAATCTTAGCCGGATCTAGCCAAGATCAAAGCTGGGAGCCCTTTCTTCATGGGGGTCCAGCTTTCCAGGGCATAACGACGGGCCTTCGCCTCGTCTAGTTCCGGCGCCACTCCTCGATGTTCCAAAGCTCGCTGTCCCAGCCGTTAATCTGGACCCCTAACAAGCTGTTGATGTGGGCTGAGACAAACCCCCGATTGACCAACGGGATCTGTGAATAGCTCTGCACCTGGATGTCGTTCAGCCTCTTGACCAGCTCGGCCCGCTCCGGGCCGGCGCCCGTCTGAGCCAGCTCCACAAACACCTCATCGTACTCGGGGCTGCAGAAGCGGGCGACGTTGCCGCCGGACCAGCTGTTCACCCGGGTAGGAACATGTTTGCAGAGGGAGTCAGACAGGTGCTGCTGCGGGTCGATGTCCGGCCCGGTGGCGTACATCTGGACATCAGCAAAGAACCTCCGCAGGGATGCATCCTTGTCTTCAACCGGGTCTCCGCCGAAGAACACCCCCGCATCATGGTCTATAAGCTTGGCCTCGATGCCTATCTCTCGCCACCAGCCCTGGACCAGCTTCTGGGTCTCTTGGCGGATGGAGTTGGTCGATGTCTGATAAGTGATTCGCAGTGGCATACCGTTGTGCTCCCGCACACCATCCCCGTCGGTGTCCACAACGCCGTTGTCGTCCAACAGCCTGTTGGCCCCGTCGATATCCTGCAAGAGGCACGGGTCGTTGGAGGTAGATACAAAGGCCGGAGGCCCGGTGATTAAGTTGCAGGTCGGCTCCCCTGTGAAGCCATAGAGATTATCTGAGACCACGCTTCGGTCGATGGCCATAGACATCGCCTGGGTGATCGGCACGAAGGTCAGGAAGGGGTGGGGATTCCCGCCGTCTAGGTACTCAGAGCGGTGCTCGTCCAAGGCCTCATCGGGATTCGTCTGGTTGACTACGATGCGCTCCACCAGACTGGAGAAGGCAGTCTCGACCCTGCCATGGCCTTCAGACTCCATGGCTGCCAGGACACCCGGGTCCACCTGCAGGTTCCAAGCGTAGTCGGCCTCCCCTCGCTCCAGTACGGCCCGTGCCGCCGTAATGGCATCCCCTCCACCCTTGATGACCACCTGTTCGAAATAGGGGGTCGGGCCCCTGTAGTAGGGATTCCGATCGTAGACCGCCTCGTCGTTAGCCTTGAATGCGGTGATTCGGTAGGGCCCGGTGCCCAGGGGAGCGGTATTCTGGCTCTCGCAGCCGGCGGCCGCTATGCCGATGCAGTCGGCGAACTGGGCCCTGCTGATGATTGGAGAGCCGGTGCTAACGAAAGCAGTGTACGGATAGGGCGTGGGCGCATCGAACATCACCCTAATCGTAAGGTCGTCGACAGCTTCCACAGACGTGATTCCGTCGAAGGAACTCTCCGCCGTGCACCCGGTTTCCTCATTGGAGCAGTACCGCCAGGTGAACACAACGTCCTCGGCCGATACCTCGCTTCCGTCGGACCACAACACCCCTTCCTTCAGTCTCCAGGTGATGGACATCAGGTCTGCAGAAACGCCTCCGTTGTCGATAGTGGGTATATCTTCAGCCAAGGCGGGCATCAGGTTTCCGTCGGGTGTGTACTTGGCTAAGGGCTCCAGGGTAAGGGCCCCCGCGTCCCTGTCCTTGTATCCCGACGATAGGTACGGTCCGGGTAAGGTAGGCGCCTGCCAGTAGAGGAGAGTCAGGACTTCCTCCTCCATCTCCACTTGTTCAGTGGTCGGAGAGGGCACTTCCTCGGGCGTGGGGGTCTCCTCAACAACCCCGTTGCAGGCGGCTAGGAGCAGGAGAATTGACAGACCAATAGCTAGCTTAATGAGTGATTGCATGGTGAAGAGGCAGGGGGTCCTTTCGCTGAGATGGGATATCGTGGCGCTTCCATTGTAAGCTACCCGACTGGCCCATTACCAAGGGACACATCGGTTCTAGATTTATGAGTCAGTGCTTCTGCCGGGCCCAGCTGCTCTGCCAGTGGGTGCGTTTGCTGGAAGAACTGGGAAGGTAGGTTGCTGGGCTTGGAGATTGAAAGGCAGACCACGCATCGCGACTAGCGCAGCCGGGAGGAGCGGGGATGGTCCGCTGCGGCAATCTCCTCGGGAGTCATGTAAGCGAACCTCTGGGGGCGGTAAGGGCCCAGCACCTCACTTGCCAGCGCTTGGTCGCAGATCTCCTGAGCTGCCAACTGGCTCAATACAGGGGCCAGGGTGACTGCGCTGTGGGACAGGGCAATGTACAAGTTGGGAGCTTCGGATGTGTATCCCATGACCGGGTAGCCGTCCAGGGGCATGGGACGCCAACCCACCGGCACGGGGATTGCCTGGGCGCCCTCCAGTCCGGGCAGATAGTGGCGCGCCCGCTCCAGCAGATCGTCAGCGTGGACTTGGGTGTCATCCTGGGCCAAGCTCTCTTGGTCACCTTCGCCGATCATAAAGCGCCCGTCGGCGCCCTGTCTCAGGTGGACCTCCCGGCGCCCATCGCCCAACGGCGGCACGTACACCACCGGCACATTTTGGAGCAGGCGCGGCAGCGGGGTCGTGCGAATGACCACCCCTGGGCTCTCCGCCTGGGGCACCTTTACCCCAGCCATGGAAGCCAGGCGGGTCGTCGCGGTGCCTGCGGCGATAACCAGGGAGTCTACCTCGATAGGGCCTGCCGCCGTCAGCAAATGGTGAACGCTGCCGTCCTTGCGCCGCTCGATCCCCTGGACTTCAGTATTTGCAAGGATCCTGCACCCCATCTCACCGAGGCGTCGGAGTCCGGCATCCACCACCATTTGTGGCTCCACCTGGCCCTCGTTTGAGGTGTACTCTCCGGCGGCCACTTGTCCGACATTCAGCGCCGGTTCGAGGCTCCTCAGCTCTTCGGCGTCGATTAGGCGGGTCGGGTATCCCCACGACTGGAGCCTTCCCACCCTGGACGCCAACCCTTCCACTCCCGCCGGGTCAGACACCCAGGACACCTTCCCTCCCCAGCGGAGGCCTACGCTCTCCGGGTTTCCATCATCGCCGATGCCGGCTGCAAAGCTGGCCCACATCTCCAACGAGTGCCTGTTTAGGTTGTGGTACCCAAAGGGTTCCTTGGCCCCGGCATTGATCCAGGCAAAGCTGTGACTGGATGCGCCGTGTCCAAGCTGGTCCTTGTCGATAAGGACCACCTCCACGCCCCGCTGGGCCACGCGCCACGCGATGGAGACTCCAAGGATGCCAGCCCCGACAACGGCGAGCCTATGGGGTTTCTCCGGCATGGTAATTGAATGGTGCATTGCACGAATGTTCGGCAGTGCAGGGGCTGGTGTCAAGCTCGCCATCCCTTGGAGGCATATGTAGGCCAAGCTGTACCGGCACCTCCTAAGTTATAGAAGTGGCCAGCGTTGTGTCGATGGGTGGAGGATGTCCCGAAGGGGATGGCTGATATAATCCAATTCGTCCTCGAGCTTCTTCACCATGAGGGAAGGTGAGTCAACGATGCAGCTTGACGGAAAAGTAGCCATGGTAACCGGAGGTGCCCGGGGTTTGGGCCGCTCCATGGCCCTGGCCTACGCCCGCGAGGGAGCGGATGTGTCGGTCGTATCCCGCACTCCCGCTGAGCTGGACGCCGTGTCTTCGGAGATTCGCGCTTTGGGACGCCGTGCCCACGCCATCAACGCTGATCTGGCCACCAGCGAGGGGGCCAACCGGGCGGCCCGGGAGACCATCAACGAGTTGGGCAAGATAGACATCTTGGTCAACAACGCTGGGGGATATCGCCTCTTCACCGATGCCCTGACCCACTCCCTCACTGTCCTGGACACCACTGAAGAGGAGTGGCGGCGGGTCATGGACTCGAACCTGACCACCACATTCATGACCTGCAAGGCTGTCTTGCCCCACATGATGGAACGCCGCACCGGGGTCATAATCAACCTGACCTCGATAAACGTAGCTCGCCGGGGCCGGGCAGGCCAGGCAGCCTACGGAGCCGCCAAGGCGGCGGTGGAACGCCTGAGCGAGTCGCTGGCCGACGAAGTGAATCAGTACGGCATCGCCGTCAACATCCTCTACCCTGGCTGGAACCTGACCAAGCCCAACTACGACTACGATGAGCAGGTACACAAGCGCATGAGGCTTCCCGACGACATCGCAGAATGCGCTGTGTTCATGGCGCTGCAAACGCCGGAAACCATGACTGGCCAGCTGGTTTCCGTCGATGAGTACGACAGAGAGCACGGCATAGAGAGGCCATCAGCCTATGATAGGCTCCATCCTTAGTCAGTCCGCCACGCCCCGCATCCCTTACATCATCCGACATCCCAAGACGCTCACCTAAACTGCCACCCTGTCCTTGTCCAAGACGAAGGAGTCCAAGCCACCCGAGCGTCCTTCCAACAAGCCTCGTATTGGTACGGCGAACATCCCGTCACCAAACCCGGCGCCGATCTCACCGTCATACAGCACCACACCGGCCACGAATCGGGGCCCGGCAGCCTTCTTCAGTTTTCGAAGTCCTCGAAAGTCGGATTGCGTAACGGTAGCTGCCGCCTTGACCTCCACTCCAGCCACCTCCCGCCCGCTCCGTTCGATGACTATGTCCACTTCCACCTGGTCCTTGTCTCGATAGTGGAAGAACTCCAGGGGGAGCTCATGGCAGACGGACTGACGCCTTAACTCCTGGTATACGAAGGACTCGAGGAAGTGTCCCAGGAGGCCGCGGTCCTTTATGAGGTTGGCAGGACCAGCTCCCAGCAATGCACAGCCAATGCCCGTATCCCCAATGTGGAGCTTGGGTGTCTTGACCACCCTGCTCAGCTGGTTAGAGTGCCATGGGAGCAGTCGGTCAATGAGAAAGAGCCTTTCCAGGAGGACAACATAGTCCCCAATGGTAGGACGGCTCAGATGAAAGGAAGACGCCATGTCCGACAAGTTGAACAGCCGGGCGGTTTGGGAGGCAGCCGTCATAAGCAGCTGGGGCAGGGCAGCCATGCTGCTGATCCTGGCCATATCCCGTACGTCCCGCTGGAGCTGGGTGTCAACAAAGTTGCGATACCAATTCGAACGGCGCCGGGGTGTGGAGCGCGCCAGAGCGGCAGGATAACCGCCGTCGGCCACCCGAAATGCCAGATCATCTCCCATTCGCTGCAATGTAGAGGTCTGGAACTCCCCGCCAAACAGGTCGTCAAGGAAGTTGGGTGTTCCGCCGTAGATTTCTCCCTGGGATAGGGGATGCAGGTTCACTATCTCTATCCGCCCCGTCAATGAATCGGAGAGGTCCGGCACGAGCAGCAACTGCGACGAACCGGTCAGCAGGAAGCGTCCAGGATTTCGGCGTCGATCTATTTCCTGCTTCAGCGCGGTGAACAGGGAGGGTACGCGCTGCACCTCATCAAGGACTACTCGTTCAGCCAGGCCGGCGACGAAGCCCGATGGATCGGACTGGGCCGCACTGCGGGCTACATCGTCGTCGAAGGTGATGTAGTCATATCCTCTAGGTCCTCCAACCAAGCGGGCAAGGGTGCTTTTCCCGGACTGTCTCGGGCCGTGTATGAGCACCGACGGCGAGTCGGCCAGCGCTTCGACAAGGGGAACTTCGGCGTAGCGAGAATAGAGTGTTGGTGGCTCCAGCATCGTCCAATTGTAACCTTATGCTTCGTCCAATTGCAATAGTTACATGCGTCCAATTGCAACTTTTCGGTGCGTCCAATTGTAACTCTACTCTTCGTCCAATTGTAAGATTGGCAAGTTAGACACCTAGTGACATTCATACAACAAAGAGGAGGTGAGTCGAGTAAGAGCGACCATACCTTTAAAGCCGACTTCTCTGCCCCATGCAATCTGTCAGCCTTTCGCCCTCGAAATTCCCCTTCACTCATCATTTCGTTGATCATCCCGGTGGCGCTGAA
Source organism: Dehalococcoidia bacterium (assembly GCA_965116325.1). Classification (GTDB taxonomy): domain Bacteria; phylum Chloroflexota; class Dehalococcoidia; order Lucifugimonadales; family JAGWBF01; genus JAGWBF01. Next base: position 684,483 of record OZ220675.1, read on the forward strand.
ACGGAACTGTGCTACGATGCTTAACGCGGGACGATGCACCCAGTGTTCGACTCTGCGACTGGGCAACCCTCACGCTTTCTTGTATCGTCTTCTGCAGCGGAAGTCCTCTGAAGTGCCAACTACTTGAATGGAGAACAGATATGCGCGTAATCGTCCTCGTTAAGGCCACCAATGACAGCGAGGCCGGCGCCATACCCTCCATCGAGCTCATCGAGAACATGGGAAGGTACAACAAGGAGCTGGTCGATGCTGGCATCATGCAGTCTGGCGATGGGATCAAACCTTCGTCGCAGGGAAAGAGAGTAGCCTTCGACGGAAATGACCGCACGGTCATCGACGGTCCCTTCCCAGCCGTTAGCGAGTTGGTTGCGGGATTCTGGCTGTGGGAGGTGAAGGACATGGACGAAGCCCTCGAGTGGGTGAAGCGCAGCCCCAATCCGATGCCGGGCCCCAGCATGATGGAGATCCGACCCTTATATGAGGCCCCCGACTATGCCGAGTGGCTAACTTCGGAGCAGGCGGCCCGGGAAAACTCGGCTTAGAGAATCGTGAAAACTGCGCCTAGAATGCGCTTAAGGAGGGTCCAATGCCAAATCCGGTGTCCTACTTCGAGTTGGGTGGGAGCAACTCCGCCAAGTTAAAGGAGTTCTACGCAGCCCTTTTCGGGTGGACCATCAACAAGTTCGATCCCCCAGACGCCATGGGAGAGTATTATCACATCGAGGGAACCGAAGGGGGTGTGGGCGGCGGAATCATGCAGACCGGTGGCGAAATGCCCCCAAACTACGTGATGATCTACATCAGCGTGGATGACCTGGAAGGGTACCTGCAAAAGGCCGAAAGCCTGGGGGGAGATATCCTGGTAAGGCCCTTCGATATTCCTGGTGACATGGGCCAGATAGCGGTGTTTCGGGACCCGGACGGCAATGTGATGGGGCTGCACAAATACTAGGCCAAATTGCGGCGAGACACCTGCATCACGCCAATGGGTGCAGTTGAAGCACCAGCTACCATCCTCCCAGCCGGTTGCACATCCGGTGAAGTGGCTCCTGAAACTCACGTTGCAACTGATGCAAGGCCCATTGACCTTGCCCAGGACTACTACTACTTGATGGGAGGCTCCAGCCACCCAGCCACCTGGGATTGACAGTCCTTTGCCGTCGCTATACCATTCGCCAGAGCGATGACATAAGACCACTGCCCGTTCAGGTTCCCATCTAGGGAGAATAGGGAAGGCGGTAAGAAGCCGCCGCGGTAGCGCCACTGTAAGCGGGACCGGAACCGGAGTCCACTATCGGCAAACCGATTGGGAAGGGCCCGGCGGAGAAACCTCACCCGTGAGCCAGGAGACCTGCCTGAACGGAAGGTGACTGCTCTCCGCACTAGAGAGGGTCCCTCGGCCGACGGGTGTAAGCCCGGAGCAGAGCGAAAGCCAACACCTCCAACGGAGAGCCGTCGGAGGTGTTTTTCTTGAGAGCTATTGGCCTTGCCACCGTGCGCGAGTACCGCCGGGCAGGAGTAACCTCCCGGCTGGCCATAGGCTCGTTCGTCTTTGCCCTTCTCATATTGGCCACAGCCCTGGTTTCCCTGAGCCTGGGACCGGTCAACATATCAGCCAGCCACGTCGCCTCTATCGTGCTGTCGCCCCTCGGCCTTGGCTTTGTCGATTTCGGGCGCACTGAGCAGCTGGTAATCGAACAGATCAGGCTTCCCAGGATCTTCGTAGGCGCTCTGGTTGGCGCAGCGCTGGCGGTTGCCGGAACGACAATGCAGGGCCTTTTCCGCAATCCGATGGCTGACCCTGGAATTATCGGTGTCTCAGCCGGTGGGGCTGTGGGAGCGGTGGTAGCCATCGCCACGGGGCTGACCGGCCTCTTCTTCCTAGCGCTGCCGGCTTTTGCGTTTTTGGGCGCCACAGCCGCCTCGTTCCTCGTTTATGGCATCGCCTCTGTCGGGGGACGGTTTTCCATGGCAACTCTTCTGCTCGCTGGAGTCGCTGTAAACGCCTTCCTGGGTGCCATCGTCTCCGCCATCATCATCCTTCTTCCCAACAACGAAGCTCTGAGGGAGATCCTGTTCTGGTTAGCAGGTGGACTGGATTCTCGCTCTTGGGAGCACGTCCAGATTTCCGCGCCCTTGATCCTGTTCGGCGTAGCCATAACCCTGGCCATGGCTCGGGATCTGAACCTTCTCATGCTGGGCGATGACGAAGCTCGATCCATGGGGGTCCGCGTAGGCCTTACTCGACCTATTCTCCTGGCTGCAGCGGCTTTGGCGACAGGCGCAGCCGTGGCGGTAAGCGGGACTATAGCCTTCGTCGGTCTGGTAACGCCCCATATGCTCAGGCTGATAATCGGCCCAGACCACCGTGTGCTGATCCCGATGAGCGCCGCAGGAGGCGCTGTATTCGTCATCATGGCCGACACTGTCGCGAGAACGATCATTCAGCCCGCCGAATTCCGGGTAGGTATCCTCACTGCTTTCGTTGGCGCCCCGTTCTTCATCCTGCTGTTAATCAAGAACAGGCGCCAGGTCTACTCCCTGTAGAACTCGGAAATCGAAAGGAGCCATAATGGCAATTCGAAGAATCCCCTTGCTGGTCGTCTCTGCAATCGTGCTGCTTGTGCTGACGTTGGCGGCATGTTCGTCAGCAACTCCTACCCCAACTCCAGCCCCGCCCACCATCGAGCCGACTGTTGTTCCAACTGAAACACCCACACCGCCCGCTTCAGTACCGACTGCTGTTCCCAGCCCAACACCGAACCCACCCACTCCAGCACCGACTGCTATTCCAACCGCAACTGCCGTCCCAACTCCGTCACCCGAACCTACGCCCAACCCCTTGGAAGACGTCAGGGGAATCCTAGACCCCGCGAACCTGGGGTGGCCTCGCGAAGTAGAAGGGCTGAACGGAATCGTGAGCATCCCTTCCAAGCCTCTGCGGATCATTACAGCTTCGGTCGGGCACGATGAGATGACCCTGGCCCTTGTGCCACTTGATCGTCTCGTGGGGGTTGGAAGCGCCACAAAAAACTCGACCTACTCCAACGTTGCGTCTCTTGTCCAAGATGTAACCGAGATATCCCGGGACCCTGAGACAATCGTTGCCCAAGACCCGGATGTTGTTGTCACCAGTCCATTCTTCCCTGCCGAAGCCATTGATGCTTTGTCGAGGACCGGAATTCCCGTCCTCCAGACCGAGTTGAAACACGACCCTGAGGCGCGGATCAACAGCATACTTTTGATGGGCTACATCTTCGGTGAAGTGGAACGGGCCCTGGAGTTCGCCACAGAGGTGTCGGACCGCCATGATGCCCTGGTTGCCGTCACCGGTTCGGTAGGCCCCCGTCCTCGAGTGCTGGCCCTCACCCAGTACTCCGACCAACTGTGGGTCGCCGGAGGCAACTCCACTGAAGGTGGTGTCATTGAAGCCGCTGGGGGAATCAATGCTGCAGAAGTTGCCGGAGTCGAAGGCAATCAGACCACAAGCCTGGAGGGCGTCATCGCTATGGACCCGGATGTGATCATCATCGCCCAGCCCCTCGAATTTGGTGCTGAGGAGTTCCGTCAGAGCCTGCTCAACAACGAGACTCTCGCCGAGATTCCGGCCATCAAGAATAATGAGGTCCACATCGTAGAGAGCAAGCACTTCACTACTCTCTCTTACTGGAATATCCGTGGGGCTGAAGACCTGGCTCGGCTGCTCTGGCCGGGTGAGTTTCCCGAGCCTTCCACCGAGCCCTTCAGCTTGGCCGAGTAGAAGAACATGAACGACAATAGGCCACGGGCAACTAGCTCCTAGATCTGGCATGAAGAGACGGAGAACGGCCCATTCAGAAAACCTGGAGGATCAACTGATGAACGCAGAGGGTAGCGAGGCGAAACCCGGCGGTCCGGCCAAACGTCGTCGCGTCCGCCATGGGCTGGTCATCGTGAATACCGGTGAAGGCAAGGGGAAGACCACGGCAGCCCTTGGGGTTATCTTCCGCGCATGGGGTCGAGATTTCCGGATAAGGATGTTCCAGTTCATCAAGCACACGGGCGCCCGTTTCGGAGAGCAGCGCGCCGCCAAGAAACTCGGCATCCCCATAGAGGCCCTGGGTGATGGGTTCACATGGCTCTCGAAAAATATGGACAGGACGGAGGCTCTAGCCGTAGAGCAGTGGGCCCGCTGCAAGGAAGCAGTCCTCAACGGAGATGAAGACATCATAATCCTTGATGAGTTCACATACGCTATGCACTATGGTTGGGTGCCGGTCGATGACGTTGTCGACACCTTAAGAAAGCGGCCGGACACCATGCATGTCATCATCACCGGCCGGTATGCTCCTGAGGAGTTGATCGACTGCGCAGACTTGGTTACCGAAATGAAGATGATCAAACATCCCTACCAGGAGAAGGGAATCAAGGCTCAGCAAGGCATAGAGTTCTGAAGATTACCCTTGACTACGTGATCTCCCGGGCGGGACCGACTTCATTTGATCAGATACAGTCGGGGTCTTAAAGGCGGATTCGTGTAACCCCACCGCCGATAAGCTGCCGGTCATGTACCGCTAGGAGGTCCGAAAACTCTCTCCGGGCCGCCTTTGAGGCCCATGCTACACGTTCGGTGTCTCCGCTGAACAGTAAGCCCACAGCAGTGCCGCTATGGGCCACATTGACACCCAGGGCTCCCGCATCCCTCCCGATGGCGATCGCCGCCGGAAGTTGCGGTTTCGGAAGCACTTCTTGATATGACAAGGCGCTCAGCGTCGCCCCACGGCCGATGAGTTCGCAGTCACCCCTGTCCAGCCCTTCGGATATCAGACCAAGAGCTTCCCGGAAGCTGGCTTCCAGCTTTTGCAGCTCTCCAAGTCGCTCCACAGCGTTGAACGCCTCGGTGTCCACCTCCCCTGCGAACTCCAAGGCCAGGACCCTCATATCGGGCGGACTCCCCAATGATCTTGCGATCTGCCCGCCTATATGATCAAACAGGGCGATGCCTGGCATCATGACCCCGTCGCTGGGTTCGATGCTTAACGCCAGCTCCGCTTGGTCCCGGGGCGAAATCTCAGAGTTGAGGGCCGCCGCAGTTGCCTCCACCGAAGCCACGATGTCAGCCGTGCTGCTTGCCATTCCCTTGCCGCGTGGGACTTGGCACTGGATGTGCAGTCGAGCGTCAACGTCGTCGCATCCCAGCAAACCGAGCGCCAGTTCGACTGCCCGTACAGCCTTGGGAGACTCTGCGGGGCCATGCACCCGGCCTCTACCCTCACATAGTGCGACAGTGGCTGTCGAGGAGAGGTCGATAGGGCAGGTTACCATGACCGGCACCCCATCCAGCACTCCCTGGGCCAGCTCGCCGCAGGTGCCGGGAGCCGAAGCGGACCCTTGGGCCAGCACATTTGGAGCACGCCCATCTCCATCGGGAATGCTCACTATCCCAGTCCCATTAACCGATAGACCAACTGCATGTCGAGATGTTCGCGGAACAGCGCAGCCAGTTTGTCATACTCAGCGCCTGGGTCAACATCTCTTGGGGAGGCCGGCAATGTCGTTCCTTTTCTTGTCGCCGCGTATTCCAATATAGAGCGTCTCACTGCCCGGTTATGGAACAGCCCATGTAGGTAAGTGCCTAAGGTCAGCCCCTCGTCATCCATACTGCCGTCGGCAATCTCTACACTGCACCCGGACCTGATTTCCAACACGAACGGTTGAGTTTGCTCCCCATCGCACCTGGAAACGCCCATGTGAATTTCATATGCGGAGATCTCTGCCCCGCGACAGCCTCCCAATAGCCCCCGACCCATTTCCACGCGTCCCTTCACCTGGTGGGTGGACTTCCGGTCCATAAAGGTGGTGGACACCTCTAGAAGACCCAGGCCAATAGACTTGGCCTCGATGGACTCCACGCCTTCCGGGTCTAGGAGGTCCCGCCCCAGCATCTGGTAGCCGGCACAGAGACCTATCACCGGCGTCCCTAGCTGCCGCGCGACCAGGATACGCTCAGCTAGCCCCTGCGTGCGCAGCCAGTCAAGGTCCGCTACTGTGGTCTTGCTGCCAGGAATGATGATAAGGTCGGGCACACCGAACTCTTCGGCCCGACCCACGTAGCGCACACCGACTCCTGGCTCGTTGCGCAGCGGATCGAAGTCGTCAAAGTTCGAAATGTGCGGCAAGCGCATTACGGCGACGTCCAGCATCCTTTCGCTGCCCATGGGGTCGGATGCAATACCCAGCGAGTCCTCCTCGGGAATGTTTATATCTGAAAAGTACGGGATGACGCCCATGACCGGCACCCCCGTACGTTCTTTCAGGTAAGCTAGTCCCGGTGAGAGCAAGGTAGCGTCTCCTCGAAACTTATTGATTACATAGCCCTTCACCAGAGATTGTTCCTCGGATTCGAGCAATGCCATGGTGCCGACCAGCTGCGCAAAAACACCACCGCGATCTATGTCTCCAACCAGCAGGACGGGAGCGTCGGCGTAGAGGGCTACCCGCATGTTCACGATGTCATTCTGCTTGAGGTTTATCTCCGCAGGACTACCGGCTCCCTCGACCACCACAACGTCGTACTCGGCCCGCAGATGGTCCAGGGCCGAAATCACCGTGTCCCAAATGGCGGGTTTAAGGTCGTAGTACTCACGGGCTGAGGCCACGGCCAGGGGACGACCCATCACCACTATCTGGGACCGGCTGTCACCCTCCGGCTTGATCAGCACGGGGTTCATCTCCACCTTACAGGCTGACATTGCGGCCGCGGCTTGCACCGCTTGGGAACGACCAATCTCACCACCGTCGGGAGTGACGTACGAGTTCAGAGACATGTTTTGGGCCTTGAAGGGGGCAACCTCAAACCCGTCCTGGGCGAAGATACGGCAGAGAGCGGTGGCAATAATGGACTTGCCGGCATGGGATGAAGTCCCTTGGACCATGATGACCTTGGCTGGTCGGCGATTACCCATGCCCCAACACCTCTCTTAGCGACTCCATGAGGCGGGCGCACTCCTCCGGCTTCCGCACGGCAATGCGTATGTGTTCCGGCAGGCCAAAGGAGGTGCAGTCGCGCACCGCGATTCCATGGCGCAAGAGGGCGCTGCGCACACTTGAAGCGTCTTTCACCCGAGCCATCACGAAGTTGGCCGATGAAGGCGTAACCGGAATGGCTAGGGCCTCCAATTGGCTACAGAGGTACTTCTTTGCTTGCAGAATTACTTTTCTCGCCTCCTCGACATGCGCCTCATCCAGCAAGGCGGCTATGCCGGTGGCTTGGGCTACGGCGTTTACGCTCCACGACGGCTGAAGCTCCTGCACTGCAGACACAACATCAGGCTGCGCTACCATGTAACCCAGCCTGGCCCCCGCCAGCGCATGGTCCTTTGTCATTGAGCGCAACATGGCGACGTTACCTTCGCCGAGCAAGGGAAGTGAGTTCCAACCTTGGTCGGCCAGGGGAACGTAAGCTTCATCCAGCACCAGCAGAGACCCCTCGTCTAGTACTCCGCGGATGCGCTCAATTTCCCCGTAATCAAGGTACACCCCCGTGGGATTGTTGGGGTTGCAGATGAAGGCCAACCGTGGCCGCACACGTTGGATTGTCTCGACCACCCCATCGATGGACCAACGAAACTCCTGGTCCTCGTTGGCCCAAAAGAGATGGACATCTGCACCGGCTATCCTTGCCGCGGTCTCGTACTCCCCGAAGGTGGGCGCAAGTATCAGGCATACATCCTGGGGGCGTAGGCAGGCTCGCGCCAGCAAGTGGATTAGCTCTGTAGAACCGTTCCCGACAACCAGGTTCTCGGCACCAACCGCTAGCTGCGTCGCCAACTTTTCCCGCAGGAAGATACTATAACGGTCCGGGTAGGCAGACAGGTCAGACTCTGCTGCGGCGCTCAGAACCCGCCGGGATGGGCCCAATGGGTTAATGTTGGCGCTGAAGTCAAGGACCTGCTCAGGCTGGAGACCCAGTGAACGCAGTTCGCTTGCATCCAGCCCTCCATGGATGGTGGTCAATCCAGTCGTCCGCCTTCCCTTCAGTTTAAGATGGCGTGCCGGGCGGCCAGCAGCCCCAAGGTTACGGCGACCCCCAGCAGGGCGGCACGAACAGCTAAATGTATCGCAGTGCCTATGTCCTCAGCCTCAGGCTCTCGCAGACCCTCGCCCAAGGAGTAATGCCCCGGTTTCTTCAAACGGGTTCCCACCAGTCCCGCCATGGCACTCATGGTCACCCCTGCGTTGGGACTCTCGGTATGGCCTCGGTCTCTCAACATTACTGACCAAGCGCGCCCAGCGGAGCAGCGACCTGGTATCCCGCCGACCAAGAGAAGCAGGGCGCTCAACCGCGCCGGAACAAAGTTTACAACGTCATCCAGGCGGGCAGCGGCCTTGCCAAGGTATTCGTAATTGCCCCGGTGCCCGATCATGCTGTCCAGCGTATTCACCGCCCTGTAGGCCACCGCGCCGGGTACGCCAAGCACCACATAGGCCAGCCACGGTCCAATATAACTGTCGGTCGAATTTTCGGCCACGGACTCAATAGCAGAGGCGGCTACTAGAGATGCGTCCAAGGAGCTCGTGTCTCGGCCAACCAAGCTCTTCAGGATTGATCGTGCTTCTTCCAAGCGATCCTCCCTGAGGGCGCGCCTGGTCTGTTTCGCTGCCGATGATAGTCCTCTCACAGTAAAGGTGGTCCGGAGCATTATCCCGCTTACGACCACGTACACGGCCCAGTGGAGGAACACCAAGCCGGCTATTGCAAGGGCAGCTAAGGCTGTCGAAGCTCCAACCACAATAAAGACGATGAGGCAACCAAAAAGAAAAGCAGTAAACGGCCTTCGAGGAGCGACGCGTTCCATTGCAGCGATGGCGCGTCCAATCCAAACCACAGGATGGACTTTCGCAGGTGGCTCCGGCAGGATGCGGTCCAGTGCTACCGCCAGCAGAAATGCCATGGCGTTCAAGACAAAGCCATCCGACCACAAGGCTATCATGATTAGAGACATGATAGTGTAACTGTGGGCAATTATCTAAGTTAACGAGTGCCACAAGCCCCTCTTTCTTCCTATTGAACATTGATTGTGGTACCGACTAGTCCAAACTGCCGGCAGTAAATGCCCCTTTTCGATAGGACAGATATATCCTGTAGGTAAGTGAGTTCGTCTCCTCGGAGGCCTTGGAATAACACATTTTGTTTCAAGACTTTGCACACCAAAGTGCCGAAGTAGCTGGTCGATACACGGGCAGTTGACCCTTGCTGCGGGAGGCCTGGCACTGGATGTGCAATCGAGCGTCATCATCGGCACATCCGAGCAAACGGAGCGCCATGGTGTCCCAAGATCGGGTCTCTGCCCTCTACAAGCAGCCCCTGCACAGCATCTGTGGCATAGGAGGTCTGATGAGGACTTTGTCCTAACGAGGGGAGACCCCGGTTGGCTTAGCACTGCCCCCATCCAACGAAAATGTACAAGGGGTCCATACCTATAATGTAGAAAAGGACCCCATACCCAAGAGCTGTGTACGCCATTAGCCTGCCTGGGGCCAGTACCATGCCAGGGCTGAAACCCATGAATGACGACAGATCGGGATCAGAAACCTTCGAGGAATTAGAGAGAGACTCCGGGTTAGTGCAAGCCCTATTGCACCCGGATGCCTATCCCCATGAGGCTTTCTCGATAGAGATGGTCGAGACTCACATATCGTTCATTTTCTTCGCAGGCATGTTCGTCTATAAGGTGAAGAAGCCTGTTGATTTCGGCTTCCTAGACTTTACGACCTTGGAAAAGCGACGCCACTACTGTGAGAGGGAAGTGGAACTGAACAGGCGCATTTGCCCTGAGGTCTACCTTGGGGTCGAAGAGCTGCGCGAGCAAGACGGACTCTACACCGTGGGCGGGCCAGGCAGGGTTGTGGAGTATGCGGTGAAGATGCGTCGCTTGCCTCCCGAGAATTGCATGGACCACCTCCTTAGAGAAGGGAGGGTCTCAGAGCAAGACGTAGAGAGTGTCGCCTCCAGGATAGCCAGGTTTCATGAGAGAGCATCGACCGGTACCCAGGTGACGGCTCTGGGCAACCTTCGGGCAGTGCGTCAGAACGTAGAGGAGAACTTTGTCCAAACGGCGAGGTTCGTTGGAACAGCTCTGTCCAGGGAAGCCTATGACGACGTGATCGCCTACAGCCGGGCCTTCATGGAAGCAAGGCAGGAACTATTTCATTTTCGCAGTCGAGAGGGTCGCATACGAGACTGCCACGGAGACTTGCATGCTGCCCAAGTGTTTCTGGAACAGCCCTCAGATGACGGAAGCTGGGATGGCATCAGTATCATCGATTGTATCGAGTTTAACGAAAGGTTCCGTTGCTCAGACGTCGTTGAGGACATGGCGTTCTTGTCCATGGACCTGGATTACCATGGCAGGCTTGACCTATCCGCTGCCTTCACTAACGCATACGTCAGGGAATCCGAGGATCCGGGCGTATTCGATCTACTGGACTTCTTCAAGGTTTACAGGGCCTACGTTCGCGGAAAGGTTGCCTGCCTTCGATGGGAGGAACCCGATCTCTCTCAACCTGCCAGGGATGAAGCAATGGAGACCGCCAAGGCCTATTTCAAGCTCTCTCGCTCTTACGTGCCGGAATTCCCTCAGCCAGCTATCTTTCTGATATCCGGGGTTACAGGGACTGGCAAATCCACTCTGGCAGCGGAACTGGCGCGGCATTGCTCTGCGGTCCACATATCTTCCGATCTGGTCAGGAAGAGCTTGGCTGGCATCGGGCCTCAAGAGCACAGGTATGAGCCATTTATGCAAGGCATATACTCGCCCCAGTTCTCCTCCATGACCTATCAAGCTATGCTGGCTAGCGCCAAGGAACATCTTCTGAAAGGTGAGTCTGTCATCCTCGATGGGACCTTCCGAAAGAGCGGAGACCGGGGCCTGGCAGCGGGGATGGCAAGGGATATGGGCCAGGAACTCTGGATAATCGAGTGCAGGGTAGAGGAAGCAGAGGCCCGCAGGCGCCTACAAAGACGAATGGAAGATGGGTCGTCGGAGTCCGACGGCCGGTGGGAACTGTACCACCACCAGCTGGAGCAGTGGGAACCGGTGGATGAGGTGGCCCCAGATCACCACATCATCCTTGACACCGCCGGGTCTCCCGAGGAGACTCTGCGAAGCCTCCTGCAGCGGTTGTACTACCCTCTCCTACGTCATCATTCTGAGGGATGAATAGGCGTCAGTCCCATCTGGTCTTGCAACAACACCCACATCAACCTATTCGCCCTTCGCTGAAGGGGACAAGACAAGTTTAGCTTCACTGCATATGCCAGAGGGGAAGACATGGTAGGCCGTCAGGGATTCGAACCCTGGACACCCGGATTAAAAGTCCGGTGCTCTGACCAACTGAGCTAACGGCCCTTGATACCCTCCAGGACGGAGGGTCCGGCAGCACTTCATTGAGGCTGCCATCCCCTATGATACACTATCGACATCGCCGGTACGCCATACTACATATGTAAGGTTCTCAGCCATGGTAGAAACCGCAGACCTTCTTCAACAGATGCGTGATGCCCTTCCTGATCTGTCCGGAACCGTGAGTATCCCCGGGTTGGATGGACGCGTCGATATACTCCGGGACGGCTACGGAATCCCCCACATCCGCGCCGGCACCGCTAAGGACGCATTCTTCGGACAAGGTTTCGCAACCGCCCAGGACCGTCTCTGGCACATGGAGTACGACCGTCGCCGCGCCTACGGGCGATGGGCGGAAGTGGCCGGCCCCGGGGTCCTGGAGCAGGATGCGCTGATGAGACGCCTACGGCTGGAGGCCAGCGCTAAGCTTGACTACGAATCGGTGATGCCCGAGACCCGGGCTATGCTGGACAGCTACGCCTCAGGCGTGAACGCCTTCATCGATTCCACGACCCGCCTGCCAATCGAGTTCAGCCTCACCGGGATCCAGCCCCAGCCATGGGAGCCATGGGACGGGCTGGCTGTGTTCAAGGTGCGCCACGTCATGATGGGCGTGTTCGAAGCTAAAATGTGGCGCGCCCGGCTGGTGCAGGCATTCGGCCCAGAAGCCACCGCCAAGCTGTTTCCCGGCTACGAGCAGGACCAGCTTGTCATCGTTCCTCCCGGACTCAGGTTTGACGGCCCCATAGAAGAAGCCCTGGCAGAGCTATGCGGCTCTCTGGAGGCAATCGAGGGTCTAGCATCCACCGAGGCGGGCAGCAACAACTGGGCGCTGGATGGCAGCCGGACCGCCTCGGGCAAGCCCCTGGTCGGGGGCGACCCCCACAGGGCCCTGGAGGTGCCCAACGTTTACTATCAGAACCACCTCTCCTGTCCGGACTTCGATGTGATCGGCCTCTCCTTCCCCGGGCTGCCGGGCTTCCCCCACTTCGGCCACAATCCCGATGTCTGCTGGTGCGTCACCCATGCCAACGCCGATTACCAAGACGTGTACGTGGAAAGGTTCCATCCTGACGACCCCAGCCTCTACCTGTACATAAACGAGTGGAAGCAGGCCGATGTGCTCCGCGAGGCCATTCACGTTAAGGGCGGTCAACCCGTCGAGATAGATGCAGTGGCCACCCAGCACGGTCCGATCATCGGCGGAGACCCTCGGAAGGGGTACGGGCTGGCCCTGAAGTACACAGCCCTGGAGCAGCCAAACACCTGGGCGGACTCCCTGCTGCCCATGATGAGCGCCAGTTCGGTGGAGACCATGGATGAAGCGATGCGGTCGTGGGTGGACCCTGTGAACAGCTTCGTCTTTGCCGACGTGCACGGCGATATCCGGTACCTGATGCGGGGGAATGTCCCCCAAAGGTCCAGCGCAAATCGATGGGTGCCGGTTCCCGGCTGGACGGGAGAGCACGAATGGGAAGGGTACATCCCCTTCGAAGAGCTGCCCCGGGCCAAGAACCCTGAAACCGATTACATCGTCACTGCCAACAATCGCATCACCGGCCCTGAGTATCCCTACTATATAGCCTTCGACTATGCCTCAGGCTTCCGGGCGGAGCGCATCACTGCCCGCCTGGAGAAAATGGGCAACGATGTGGCCGCCGGAGATGCGCCGTCCATCCACGCCGAACGCACATCGATCCCGGCGCTGGAGTTCCTACGTGCCCTGAAAGATGTCGCACCCCTCGACAGCATCTCCGCCTGGGCTATGGAGCAGCTGGCAGCTTGGGACGGCAGCGTGGAGCGGGACGGCACAGCTCCGACGGTCTACAGCGCCTTCCAAGTGCAGCTCGTGAAGCGCATGGTGGGCTACATCTTCGGGCCTCTCCGGGACGAAGCCCTTTCGGACACGGGACGGGGAGGCGCGGGCCACGTCGCCCGCCTGCGGGCCAGGTTCTCCAGCATGGCCCTCGCCAATGACCGCTCCCTCCTCCCCGACGGGGTGGAATGGCGGGACGTCATGGCGGAAGCTCTTAAAGACGGGTGCGCTTATCTGCAAGGTATCCTGGGAGCAGACCCTGCGTCATGGACATGGGGCACCATCCACCGGACCGCACCAACTCACCCCCTCGCGGCCAGCTATCCGGAGCATGCCTCGGAGCTGAATCCTCCCTCGTATCCCTTGGGGGGCGACGGCGACACGCCCCAGGCGGCCAGCTACTCCAATGGCCAGCCCTTCCACATCACTAGTACGTCGGTTGCACGGTACGTATTCGATACGGCGGATTGGAGCAGGTCGGCGTGGGTGGTGCCCCTGGGCAGCTCCGGCCATCCCGGCAGTCCCCACTACGCAGACCAAGCTCCCCTGTGGGCTGAGGTAAGCTTGGCCCCTATGCTCTACGACTGGGAAGAGGTCTCCGGGGCCGCCGAGACCACCCAGACCCTGGAGCCTGCGTAAGCCTAGTCCCCGCGGCTGTCGGCCTTCCCCGTCAATACGTCCCGGACGATGTTGAGGGCATTCAGCGTCAACCTCCGGCGATCAGACAGGCCCCTGCCAGCGTAGCTGTACGTGCGTTCTCTGAGCACCCTTTGACCACCGACTACGCCGTCCAAGGCAAGGTAGCTCGTGCCCCTTGCCAGGTTCTCGGCAGGCTTCTCGTCGGCAGGCACTCCGTGCACCGCGAGGCCGAGGTTAGCGCCCGTCCTCTCCCGCACTCCTCGAGCCAGGCAGGCAGTAAGCCGGGCGTGGTCTTCGGTGTCATGAGGAGAGGTCCCGTCCTGTATTAGCAGGGAGTCCAAGGAACCGCCGGAACCTGCGATCATCCCTCCAAGAAAGCGGCTCAACGATGCCCTCTGCAGGTTTTCGGCAACCATCCCGGCTGTGATGTCCTCGTATGCTGCGATGGAAAGAGAAGCCTTCTCAAGCAGGCCGCCTAGCACGCTCTCCATGGTCTCGTCGTCGCTGCCAAACACATGGTCGCCCAGCAGGTCCCGTACCTCCTCTTCCACCGGGCCGATAAGCGCCTGGATGCCCTCTGGAGTGGCCGACTTGGCTGCGATCCGCACATCCACCTGGCCAGGATGGGCCAGCACACCCACGGTGGGGTTTCCGGAGTTGGCAATCAGATGTCCGATGCGGGCATCCACGCTGCTCTCCCCCAGGTCGGCCACCTTCAGCACCCGGTAGGCGATGGTCTCGGAGATGCCGAACTTGCGCCCCAGATAGGGGACCAGCTCGTTATCGAACAGCCACTTCAGCTCCACCGGGACCCCGGGCAGGGACATGATCACACCCCGGCTGTCCTCCACAATGAAGGACGGCGCTGTGCCATTAGGATTCTCAACCGGGATGGCCCCTTCCGGGATGTACGCCTGTTTCTCGTTGTTGGCAGTCAGGATCAGGCCTCGACGCTGGAACCGCTGCCTGATCTGCTCCAGGAGGTTGGGGTCCAACTCCAGCTCCCGTCCCGTTACCTGGGCAACCACCTCCCGGGTGAGGTCGTCCTGGGTCGGCCCCAAGCCTCCGCCCGTGATCACCAGGTCTGACCTATCCAGGGCCCGGTTTAGCACCTCTTCCATTCGCTGGGGATTGTCCCCAACGGTGCTCTTGTAGTACAGATTGACCCCCAGGTCGGCCAGCCTCTGGGCCATCCACGTTGCGTTGGTATCCACGATCTGGCCCAAGAGAAGCTCTGAGCCAACGGAAACGATCTCAGCATTCATGGGAGTTCACTTCTCCAATACGAGTCCCCTTCTTTGGTGGGGACTGCGCAATTATACTCTGAACACCGGGGCGCCAAAAGAATTGGTACAGCCCGCGTCCCGGCCAACCCTTATCCTTATACGGAGAGAACCAATGGTGGGCAATAAAGAGGCAGAGGGCAACGCCCTGGTGATATTGGAGAAACTGGGAAAGCAGCCAGCTGTTGCCTTCATGGAAGAGAGGGTGTCCGCTGAAATCCTGGGCATAGCATCCCGCACCGGTCTGCCCACCCATACCGACACCTTTGGAAATCTGTGGGTCACCTACGAGGGGCCTCGGTCGGACGACGCCGACCTGCCCGACATCGCCTTTGTTGCACATATGGACCACCCGGGGTTCGAAGTTGTGGAGCAGGTCGGGAATGGCTACGTGGCCCGGGCCCTGGGCGGGGTGCCTGCAGCCTCCTTCGCCCCCGGTACCGAACTCATCGTCGTGGCTGGAGCGAGTGAGCCTGTGAGGGCGGTCGTGTCGGAGCGCCACGGCGCCGAAGAAGAGCGTTCGGTCATCCTGCAGCTCAGCGAACCCTCTCAGATGGAACTTCCGGCGATTGCGGTGTTCGACCTGCCCAGCTTCCAGCCGGACGAAGCTCGGGTCCATATGAGGGCGGCCGATGACCTGGCCGGCTGCGCAACCATCCTGGCCGCCATGAGCAGGCTGGCGAACGATGCGGACCAAGCCGACGGAGATGTCGGCCGGGTGCACGGCATATTCACCAGGGCCGAGGAGGTGGGACTGGTCGGCGCCCGGCTCCTCGCCGAGGCTGGCACCGTGCCCAAGGACTGCATCGTCGTATCCCTGGAGGCCAGCCGCAGCCTGCCCGGCGCCCTTATGGGAGACGGCCCGGTCATACGCGTAGGAGATGCCACCTATACCTTCGATGCCGGCGCAGAGTCGGTTCTCAACAGGGCGAGGGAGCAGCTCCAGGAGAAACTTCCCGGTTTCAGGTGCCAGCGCCAGTTGATGAGCGGGGGCACATGTGAAGCCAGCGCCTTTATACACCACGGCTATCGTGCCACCGGTATTGCACTGCCCTTGGGCAACTACCACAACGCTATGGAAGACGGCGGAATCGGCCCGGAGTACATAAGCATCGATGACCTGGGGCAGGCGGTGGAGCTTGTCGCAGAAGCTGCGCGTTCCGTCGCCAGCCGGCACCTCTGCCGATCCAGTCAGAGAATGGCTGTCCTTCCGGATGAGCTGCGCCTCCGTCTGTCACCTTAGCAACATCCATTGACAACAAAGCGATTGTGTGTATATCATCGCGGGCAATACCTGAAATCACAAAATGTGATGGCGCGACCTCTCGGTGCGGGGCAGTGGACGATTGATCTTAATGCTGGATCCACGAAGGAGGTAACCATGCACAGATGGCGAAACGTTCCCCGGTTCTTACTCCTAGCCCCGCTTCTGCTACTGGTTGGCGCAGTGGCCTTTGCCTGCGGAGAGGAAGACCCAACCGCAGCTCCTGACGTCCGGGAAGTGGAAGTTACCAGGATCGTTACCGAAGAGGGCGAAACGGTTGTCCAGACCGTGGTCGTTACTCAAGCCCCGGAGGTGGTCACAGCCACTCCGGAACCTGCCAAGTCCAGCATCACCATGGTGTTCGGTGACGTACCCACCCTCCTCGGGGTGTGGGGCTCGGACAGCGTTGCAGGCGACAGCCTCACAGGCCCAGGATGCACGATCTCACCGGTTCATGCTGTCTGCCAGGACATGGCGACAGATGTGCTCACCTACATAGATAGCCACACCTTCGAGGTTGTTCCCCTGTCCGGAACCCAAGGATGGGAACAGATCGACGGCAACCGCTGGCGCTTCAGCCTCACCCCCGGCGTCAAGTTCCACAACGGCGAGCCGTGGAACGCCGCAGCTGCAGCCCAAGGAATCGACATCCAGGGGACCGAATCCATCGGTCAAGCCTCCCACAGCTATACCGGCACCATCAGCGGTGAAGTGGTTGACGACATGACCGTTGATGTGGTCTGCGAGAATGATTGCCCCATCCTCCCCAGGTCCGCCTTCCTCATCGGATTCCAGGCCCCTGCTTGGTATGCGGGCGCTACCAATCTCGAGCGCACAGAGAAGACCATCGGTTTCGGCCCCTACGTCCAGGCTGAGCACCGCCGAGGCCGGCACATAAAGATGGAGAAGTACGAAGACTACGTACCCAACCCCATGGCTCCCAACGATGCCCAGGCCCCGACCATAGACGAGATCTTCGTCGAGACTCGGTCGGAAGCCCTTGTCCGCGCCTCTATGGTAGAGGTGGGTGAGGCCGATTGGGCCATGAACCTCAACCTGGCCCACAAGAATCGCGTGCCCGTCTTCAAGACCGGAGGCGCGGCAGAGACCTTTGTGCTGGTCCACGACACCATCTGGCACCCCGAGCTGAGCAAGCGGGATGTGCGCCGGGCCCTCGCCCACGCCACCGACTGCGACCTGATCGTGGAGCAGTTCTATGAGGGCCTGTTCACCTGCCAGGGCACATACGCTCCTCCGGGAACCCTGGGCACAACCGATCGCACCATGGCCCAGTACGAGTACGACCCCGATTTGGCCCGGGAGCTGCTGGCTGGAGCCAACTACGACCCAGCCAACTCGATCACCATCAACGTGTTCGAAGGCCGTTACCCGAACAACGTAGAGCTTTCTGAAGCCCAAGCCGGAATGTGGAGTGAAGTGGGCGTCACTGCCAGTGTGGTCGTCCTGGAAACCGGTCGCTGGCTCGACGTTGCCCGCACAGGGTGCGGTCGCGCTTGGCGAGAACTCAGAGAAGAGCCTGGGGACCGCTACTGCCTGGACGATCCACCAGGACCCCCATGCTTCTGCCAGCCCAACAGCTATCAGCTGAACCCGTCCCTGGAAACCCTGGACTTTGCGCGAGCCCTGGGGCGCATGGACTGCAACGATTCCGGATCCAAGTTCTGCGATCCCGTGAACGTCCAGCCTCTACTTGACCCTGCCAGGGCAGCCAGGCTTGACGGCTCACCCTCCAGGCAAGAGTTGATGCAGCATCTGGTAGATATCGCCTACGATGAACAGATCATCTACACCTACTTCGACGCCCTGGTGTTCTACGGTTCAACCGCAGACCTGGACTGGGAGACCCGCTTCGATCGCCGGATGCGTCCCAATAACTGGACTCTCAACTAGACGGTCCGGACACCTGCAAACTGGCTTGGAAAGCCCCCGCCCCTTCAGAGGGGCGGGGGCTTCTTTGTTGGCTGCCACAACAGAATTGGCCCCACCGGATAATGGGAGAAATAAACGAGGAATGTGAGTTTTCGGCACTGCGTAAGAGTCCATTGACAAAAATGAGATTCTATGTGTAATCTTCTGCGGAACAACAGGATTCCTTGTTGTGTGCCGGCCTTCGGCAAAATTTGGAGTCGAATGAAGGAGGTATCTATGCACAGATGGGGGATCGCTCCCAGGTTGCTTTTCCTAGCCCCGTTACTGCTGCTTATTGGCGCAGTAGCTTACGCCTGCGGTGGAGAAGCTGAACCCGCTGAACCAGAAGTCGTGACCGTGGTCGTTACTCAAGCTCCAGAGGTGGTCGTGGCCACACCCACCCCTGAACCAGCTAAGTCCAGCATCACGATGGTATTCGGTGAAGAACCCACCCTTCTTGGTGTTTGGGGTTCAGCCGAGGTTGCTGGCGACAACTTGACGGGCCCCGGCTGCCGGATCATCCCCGTGCATGCTGCCTGTCAGGACCTCGTCACCGATGTGCTTACATACATAGACAGCACCACCTTCGAGGTTGTTCCTCTGTCCGGTGTCCAGAGCTGGGAACAGATCGCAGATGACCGCTGGCGCTTCAACCTCACCCCCGACGTCAAGTTCCATAACGGCGAGCCATGGAACGCTGCTGCCGCAAAGCAGGGTATCGACATTGAGGGTGACGAGAACATCGGTCAATCTTCCCACAGCTACACCGGCGATATAACCGGCGAAGTGGTTGACGACCTCACCGTCGATGTGGTCTGCGGAACTGCCTGTCCCATCCTCCCCAGGTCTGCCTTCCTTGTAGGATTCCAGGCCCCCGCATGGTGGAACAGCGCCACCAGCGCAGAGCGCAGCGAGGTTACCATCGGATTCGGACCCTACGTCCAGACCGAATACCGGCGCTCACGCCACATCAAGTTCGAGAAGTATGAAGACTACGTACCCAACCCCATGGCTCCCAACGATGCGAACGCACCGACCATCGACGAGATAACCATCGAGTGGCGTTCCGAGAGCCTCGTCCGGGCATCCATGGTAGGAGTTGGTGAAGCCGACTGGACCATCAACCTCAACCTGGAACACCAGGACTCGGTGCCCGTGTTCAAGACCGGTGGCGCAGCCGAGACCTTCGTCAACGTGTATGACACCGTCTGGCACCCCGAGCTGAGCAAGCAGGATGTACGTTTGGCCCTGGCCCACGCCACCGACTGCGACCTGATCGTCGAGCAGTTCTATGAGGGCCTATTCACCTGCCAGGGCACCTACGCTCCTCCGGGAACCTTGGGCACAACCGATCGCACCATAGCCCAATACGAGTACGACCCCGAGTTGGCCCGGGAGCTACTGGATTCCGCCAACTACGATACCGAGAACGAGATAGTCATCAACGTGTTCGAGGGTCGCTACCCCGCCAACGTTGAAGTGGCTGAAGCCCAAGCCGGCATGTGGAGAGATGTAGGCGTGAACGCCAGGGCAGTCGTCCTGGAAACCGCCCGCTGGCTCGATGTAGCCCGCACCGGCTGCGGTCGCGCCTGGAGAGAGCACAAGGGTGAAGACCCCGGGGACACCTATTGCCTTGACGTTCCCCCGGGACCCCCATGCTTCTGCTCACCTCAGAGCTATCAGCTGAACCCGTCCCTGGAAACCTTGGACTTCGCACGCGCCCTTGGACGCATGGACTGCGGAAACTCCAGCGCCAAGTTCTGCGACCCCGTGAACGTCCAGCCCCTACTCGACCCTGCCAGGGCAGCCAGGCTTGACGGCTCACCCTCCAGGCAGGAGCTGATGCAGAACTTGGTAGATATCGCCTATGATCAGGCGATCATCTACACCTACTTCGACGCCCTGGTGTTCTATGGCTCCAGCGCCAACCTGGACTGGGAGCCTCGCTTCGACCGCCGGATGCGTCCCAACAACTGGACCCTCAACTAGACGGTCCTCCCTACACACCGACCATGGAAAAGGCACCGCCCCTCTCGAGGGGCGGTGCCTTTTTTGTCCCGCTCCGGAAACAGATGATATTTGGGAGATAGCGAGGCGAATACGGTGAGCGATGAGTCCAAGCTCTATATTCAACCCCAATTCGGCCTGCTCAAGGTCACTGCTTCGGCGGGCTGCTTAGCGGCACCCACACCCTAGGTGCTACCCGAGGCACGAACTCTGCTGATGAAGAAACCCGCCGCCGCTGGGCAGCAAGAGGAGATTGCCCGGTCTTGCCCAGAAGTAACAAGTAGTAACAAAAAGATACCATTTCTGTGGCTGCGGGAAAGTCCCATTGACAAAGCAAATGCGCATATGGTATACATTGGGCCGACTTTCTAAGTAGAAAGGGCGGCGGACGCCGTATAACTCAAGATTGGTTCCGAGAAGGAGGAAGCTATGCACAGATGGGGAATCGGTCCCCGGTTACTGCTCCTGGCCCCGTTGCTGTTGCTGATTGGCGCAGTAGCTTTTGCCTGCGGAGAGGAAGAACCAACCGCAGCTCCTGAAGTCCGGGAAGTGGAAGTTACCAGGATCGTTACTGAGCCTGGTGAAGTGATGGAAGTTACCAGGGTCGTCACTGAACCTGGTGAGGTGATGGAAGTTACCAGGGTCGTCACTGAACCTGGTGAGGTGATGGAAGTTACCAGGGTCGTCACCGAATCCGTTGAGGTTGTGGCCACGCCCACTCCCAGCCCGGAGCGGTCCAGCATCACCATGGTCTTCGGTGAAGAGCCCACACTGCTCGGTGTCTGGGGATCACTACCGGATGATGAAGATCCTCTCGCAGGACCCGGATGCCGGATCATCCCGGTGCATGCTGCCTGTCAGGACCTTGCTACCGATGTGCTAACAATCATAGATAGCACTACCTACGAGGTTGTCCCCTTGTCCGGTACCCAGAGTTGGGAACAGATCGCCGATGACCGCTGGCGCTTCAACCTCACCCCCGGCGTCACGTTCCATAACGGCGAGCCCTGGAACGCCGCTGCGGCTAAGCAGGGCGTTGATATCCAAGGAAATGAAGCCATCGGCCAAGCTTCCCACAGCTACACCGGTGATATAACCGGTGAAGTGGTTGACGATCTCACCCTCGATGTGGTCTGTGGGATCGCCTGCCCGATTTTGCCCAGGTCTACCTTCCTTGTCGGATTCCAGGCCCCCGGCTGGTGGAATGACGCTTCCAGCGCTGATCGTGCGTCTGTTACCATCGGCTTCGGACCCTACGTCCAGACCGAGTACCGGCGCTCACGCCACATCAAGTTTGAAAAGTATGAAGACTACGTTCCCAACGCCGCAGCGCCCAACGATGCCAATGCTCCATCCATCGATGAGATAACCATCGAGTGGCGCGGTGAAAGCCTCGTCAGGGCATCCATGGTAGGAGTTGGTGAGGCCGACTGGGCCATGAACCTGAACCTGGCGCACCAAGACTCGGTACCCGTGTTCAAGTCCGGTGGCGCTGCCGAGACCTTCGTCAACGTCTATGACACCATCTGGCATCCCGAACTGAAGAAGAGGGATGTGCGCCTCGCTCTGGCCCATGCCACCGACTGCGACCAGATCGTTGATTCATTCTACGAGGGCCTGTTCCAGTGCCAGGGCACCTACGCTCCTCCGGGAACCTTGGGTGTAACTCCTCGCACGCTGGCCCAGTACGAGTACGATCCCGCTAAGGCTAGAGAGTTGCTGGCCTCCGCTAACTACGACCCGGCCAACTCGATTAAGATCAACGTGTTCGAAGGTCGCTACCCCAACAACGTTGAAGTGGCTGAAGCCCAAGCCGGCATGTGGAGAGAAGTTGGCGTTACTGCAGAAGTGGCCGTCCTGGAAACCGCCCGCTGGCTCGACGTTGCACGCACAGGCTGCGGGAACGCATGGAGAGAGCACAAGGGCGATGATCCCGGGGACACCTACTGCCTGGATGTTCCTCCTGGACCTGACTGTTTCTGCATACCCCATGGCTATCAGCTCAACCCGTCCCTGGAAAACCTGGACTTCGCGCGAGCCCTGGGACGCATGGACTGCAATAACTCCAGCGCCAAGTTCTGCGACCCCGTGAATGTCCAGCCCCTCCTTGACCCTGCCAGGGCAGCCAGGCTTGATGGCTCACCCTCCAGGCAGGAGCTTATGGAGGAACTGGTAGATATCGCCTATGATGAAGCGATCATCTACACCTACTTCGACGCCCCGGTGTTCTACGGCTCGGTGGAAAACCTGAACTGGGAGACCCGCTTCGACCGCCGGATGCGTCCCAACAACTGGACCCTCAACTAGACGGTCCACCCTACACACAGACATGGAAAAGGCACCGCCCCTCTCGAGGGGCGGTGCCTTTTTGTGCACCATAGCGGATAAGGGTAACTCTCACCATCCCTTGCGCGACCTTCCATTAGCCCTCTTCGTCATTGGGGTGCAAGACCCTGCCCAGGGAAAATCCACGGCAAAGAAGACGAGCACATGGGACGCGCCCCGACCGGGGATGTGTCCTAGCCCCTGGCCGACCCCAGAACACAGCCGTCTCTCTTCTAAGTACACCCGTCGGCTTCGAATGGCATTCCGGTGTAGTCCAGCTCCTGGTCCCGGACAGCGCTCGATTGCGCCGCCGGCGCAGTGGCGGGATAGTCCAAAGGGTCCCACGGCGAGTGAAGACGAGCACATGGGACGCCCCTCGACCGGAGCAGTGTCCTGGCCCCTGGCCGACCTCGGAACGCAGCCGTCTCTCTTCTACGTACACGCGTCGGCTTCGAATGACATTCCGGTGTAGTCCAGCTTCTGCTCCAGGGCAGCACTCGATTGCGCCGTCGGCGCGGTGGCGGGGTAGGCCAAAGGGTCCCACGGCGAGAGAAGATGCCAGTTCACGAAGAAGCAGAGAGAGAAGCTGTCCCTGCAGAGGGCCGGTCAGGTCAGGTCAGGCCCAGGGAGGGTTAATCGTAGGAAAACCTATCTGAGGGAGCGGACCTGGCTAAAGAAAAACTGGAAGTATATGGCCATCGCCAGGCACCCGGCCGCTACGGAAGAGAAGGCATACCCAGCGCCTACCACCTCAATGAATATTCCGATAAGAAGGATGGCCAACGGACCGAAGCCGTTCTCCAGCATGTAGATGCTCGTAACCCGTCCGCGCAGCCTGTCCGGCGACATGGTCTGCACCAAGGTCAGGTTGCTGGTAATGAAGCTGGTCTGGCAGAGCCCCATCGTCGCCATCATTCCCAGGGACAGCAGCAGCCATTGGGACTGGCCGAACACCACCATGGATGCCGACCCAACTATTAGCGCCACCAAGCTCACTTGGCCCTTCTTCAGCGAGTACCCGATGCTGGCCATCATGAAGGCTCCCATCATGCCGCCAACACCTTGAGCGGCCAGCAGAAACCCGCCTTCCCTGGCGCCATCTTCCAGTCCCAGCACCCCTCCGGTATAGGCAGGCAGCAAGGTCTGCACCGGCCGAAAAGCGAAAACAAGGACAAAGTTCATCAGGATCAGGTGAAATATCACCCTGTTCTCATTCCAGACGTAGCTCAACCCATCGCGTAGATTGCGCAGGGGCGAGCTGGAACGGGCGGTTTGGGGTTCCGTATAGCGGATCCGCATGGGAATCATCAGGGCCACCATGGCCGCCAGCAGGCCCGCCTCAACAAAGAAGTTGTACTTGAAGCCAAGGGCCCCGATTAAGGACCCTCCAAGGACCCCACCCAGGAGCCGGGCGGAAGTGACCGTCATGGAGTTCAGCGCAAAGGCGTTGGCCAGGTCCTCCTGGGGCACGGTGTTCGCGATCAGCGCCTGCCGTGCCGGCTGCAAGAGACCATGGGCAATGGCCATAATGCTGGCATAGAGATAGGCATGCCACACTTCCAGCTTGCCGGGCCCTTCGACCCCCAGCCAGACTATCAGCAGGGCAAAGGACGCGGCGCATCCTGCCATGAATGTTTGGGTGATTATGACGAGCTTCCGGCGGTCCATGCGGTCCGCCAGCACACCCGCCCAAGGGCCGACCACCAGCGTCGGGAGGAACCTGAGACCACCTATTGTCCCGGACAATATGGCGCTCCCTTGTCCCGTCTCGGGGTCCTTGGTGAGCTCCCACACCAGGAAGCCCAAGGTTACCATCTGCAACCACATCGCGATGTTGTTGAAGATGTTCCCGATCCAGAATAGCCGGTAGTCCGGATTGCCGAGGGACTTGAAGGTCTGGAAACGACGCCGGGGAGGTACGCCGGCGCCGCTGGGAGCTTCCGGCTCCTTCTCCCTCTCCCTACTCAACGATCGACTCCCCCACCGGAAACGCAGCTGCATAAGTTGGTGCAAACCAGGAGGACAGAACGGTCATCGATCTGCGGGAGACATAGGGAGATGCCGGAATAAGTGAATAACATACCTGGTGTTAAACCGCCCCCAGCACAACCCTGATCATCCGCTCTTCCAAGCGGAGCCCCAACGTTTGAGCCATGTCGAGGGATTGCTCCTCTCCCATGGTCACCACGTACGCCACTCCAAGGAGCCTGCCAACGCGAAAGTCCACGATTGTGGAGGCAACAAGACCAGCGGCGGCCGACTGCACAGTGCACAGGCCAACCGCCTCATCCGAGAACCCTTTCACCGATGCCGGCTCAGCCTTGACGATCTGTTGACCCCTTCCCAAATCCTTGCGAACCGACCGCTGAAACTCCCCGAGGAACTGGTTGGAAATCCAGAGGGACACCTGGTCTTCTTCTTCAAAAAGGTGGACTACGCTGGCGGCCATCAGGTAGTCGCCGGGGACAACATCCTCGACAGACGAAGGAGTAGCATACTCTCGTATATAGCCGGTGATCCGCCCGGTGGCGTCGATCTCACCTGTAGTGCTGCCGGGAAAGCCGTGTTCAGCCATGGTGGCGTTGTCCAGGTAGCTGTCCTTGGATGTCTGAAAGTCGTTCATTTCCGCCGGCAGCCCATCCGCAGTCAACACCATGGAAGACAAATGGTCTTCACCAATGGAAAGGGTGGCCTTGCTCAGTGCGCGGGGCATATCTCACATCTCCATCAGGCCGTAGTAACCTACCTGCCATAGTATAATGTAAGCCGAACACGTCAGGAAGTTTCCACCAAGTTCAGACCCCTTAAACAGGCCCACTATCCCGAAGCAAACAGGAGCTCAAAGATGCCAGCCAGAACAGGAAAGCAGTACTTGGAAGGACTCAGGGAGAGGGCGCCCGAGGTGCACCTGGCTGGCGAGCGCGTAAAGGATGTGACCACCCACCCAGCCCTGAAGCGAGGGGCGGAGACCTTGGCCCGCATGTACGAAATGCAGCATGAAGCCGGTCTCAAGAGCACGATGACCTACGAATCCCCGACCACGGGAGATCCGGTGGGGCTATCCTTCATCGTCCCGCGCACCATCGAAGACCTGGAGAAGCGCCGGGACATGATGTCGGCCTGGGCCCGGGTGAGCTGCGGGATGATGGGAAGGACTCCCGATTTCCTGAACGTCAGCATGATGGCGCTGGCCGAAGCGGGGGACTACTTCGGTCAGAATCGCCCCGAATTTGCCCAGAACGTACGCAACTACTACGAGTACATTCGGGAGAACGACCTGTGTCTTACCCACACCCTGATCAACCTCCAACGTAACCGCGCTGCGGGTGCTACTCCCCTGGAGGACCGGGTCGATGTGGCCTTGGCGGTGGTCAAGGAGACGGATGCCGGCATCGTGGTCCGGGGGCCCCGTGTCCTTGCAACCCTGGGCCCGCTCTCCGACGAGATTGCCGTCTATCCGGCCCGCTCCCACTATCTGCCCAAGGACGGCACCGATCCCTACTCCTTTGCATTCGCCATTCCCTGCGACACCCCCGGCCTCAAGTTTCTGTGCCGGGAAAGCCTGGACACGGGAAGGTCCCACTTCGACCACCCCCTGTCCTCTCGTTTCGAAGAGATGGATGCTGTGGTGTTCTTTGACGATGTCCTGGTCCCCTGGGAGAGGGTCTTCTTGCTTGGCCGTCCCGACCTGTGCAACGACCTTTCCATTCGCACCAACCAGTACGCCCACTCTGGACATCAGGTCGTCACGAAGAACGTGGTCAAATGCGAGTTCATCCTGGGCTTGGCTACGCTGATGACACGCACCCTGGGGTCCCGTAGCTTGCCCCAGGTCCAGCAGATGTTGGCGGAAATCATCGAAAACCTGGAAGTAACCCGGGCGTGCCTCCGAGCTGCCGAGGTCGATGCCGAGATCGACCAGTGGGGAGTGATGTGCCCGGCCACCAAGCCCCTGATGGTTGCCAGAAACGTCTTCATCAAGATGTACCCCAGGATGGCAGAGATTCTTCACCTGCTTGGCTCCAGCAGCCTCATGGGCCTGCCCACGGAAGCCGACCTGCAGGGCCCTCTCGCCGAGGACATCCGGCGCTACATGGATACCGACACAGCCACCGCGGAGGAGAGGATTCGCCTCTTCCATCTGGCTTGGGACACATGCTGCAGCGCCTTTGCATCCAGGCAGGTCCTGTACGAGCGGTTCTTCCAGGGGGACCACCTCAGAAACGCCGTGATTCTAAATAACCTGTACGAAACAGAGCCGGCGGTCAGGTGGGTAGAAGAGCTCCTCAACGCCGGCTGATGATTATCCAGCCTCCAACCATCTAGTTCATCTTCGATCCCGCTCCCCATTTTGGCCGCTTTACTGTGCGAATTTTCAAAATTCTATAAAATTCCACCTATTTCCCCTTGCAAACTTTTTACTTATGTTGATAGGCTCGAATAGATGAATGTGCGGGGGGCCAACCCGGGGACATCTTCCCTGGGTTGGCAGGGCGGGGATAAATCCCCTACCCGCTCACAGCGCTCCGGATCATCCGGCAGCGCCCTCTAGCAGGCTAGACCGAACTTTCGGCACAAAGGCCTGCAGCGCGATCAGGTGGTGGCTGCGCTTAGGATGTGCGGGGTTCGTGGATGAGGAAGTGCCTTAAGCGGGCCATCCACAGAGTGGCCTATCGCCCAAGGGTGGCCTAAATCCGGGAAAGGGACGGGAGATCGAGGTGGTTTTGGTCCTGGAAAGGCGAATCCAAGCGTCGCCCAACCTGTCAGGGGGTGGTGTGGTACGTAGTGAGGAGAAATACCTTCACCAACCAGTCCTGTTACAGGAGACGGTAGCCTACCTTGCTGTGAAGACGGGAGGGGTGTACGTAGATGGTACCGTCGGTGAAGGAGGGCATGCCCAAGCCATCCTCCAGGCTTCAATGCCTGGAGGCCGGCTCCTGGGTATCGACTTGGACCCCCAGGCGGTGGGCCGTGCTCGTCAGCGTCTTTGGCACCTCCACAGTTCCAGCGTACTTATGCAAGGCAACTACATACAGATGGAAGAGCTGGCAGGTTCTCTAGGCTTCTCTCAACCTGATGGTGTCCTTATGGACTTCGGTATGTCCTCTTTTCAAGTGGACACTCATAGGCGGGGGTTCAGCGTTCAAGGGGAAGGGCCATTGGACATGCGCTACGATCCCGATACCGAGACCAACGCAGCCCATGTCCTCAATTCTTACTCCCGGGAGCAGCTGGCCGATGTGTTTTCCCGGTTTGGAGAGGAACCTAAAGCCCGGTCGATCGCTCAAGCAGTTGTGGAACACCGACCTTTGAACACCACGCTGGAGCTGGCGGACCTGGTGGCAAAGACGCTAGGCGGGCGAAAAAAGGGTATTCACCCTGCCACCAAGGTCTTTCAGGCCTTGCGGATTCTCGTCAACGACGAATTGGAGAATATTAAGAACGGTCTAAAAGCCGCCATCACCCTGCTGAAGCCGGGAGGCCGGTTGGTGGCGATCAGCTACCACAGCTTGGAAGACCGCATCGTTAAGAACTACCTGGCCCAGGAATCCCGGGGCTGCATATGTCCTCCCACTATCCCCCTCTGTGCATGCAGCCACACCCCAACCCTAAAGACTTTGACCCGTAAGGTAGTCACTCCTACTCACGAAGAAATAAGCCGAAACCACAGAAGTCGCAGCGCCCGGCTCAGGGCAGCCGAACGCTTAATCGAAAGTTGATGATATCCCGCGATACATTAAGAAAGGAGGTGCGCAATGCCGAATGATACTTACTACACCGCCATCGATATGGGCACTACCAAGATGTGTACCATTATCGCAAAGGTCGGTCCTGAAGGTGAGTTGAAGGTGTTGGGGACCGGGATTGTTCCATCGCAGGGGATGCACAAAGGGAGGGTCGAAAACATACCTGAAACTCAGGAAGCGGTTAGAGCATCTCTTGATGAAGCTCAAAGGTACCTGGGACGCCCCATCACCTGGGCATACTTGGGTGTCACCGGGAACCACATCTCATGCGTCAATACCACCGGACTCATCAATAGCTCAGGGCGAGACAACTCCATTTCTGCCCGGGATGTGGAGCAGCTGATACGTTCTTCCTGTTCACCCGTCTCCAGTGGCAAGGAGATACTGCACGTTATTCCGATGAGCTACGCCGTGGACGGGCTGAGGGGAGTGAGAAACCCCGTAGGCCTGCACGCCGACCGGCTTCAGCTGGAGTCCCATGTGGTCCTTGGAGACGGGCCTATTCTGCGGAACCTGGTCAAGGCCGTCGAAGGCTGCAAGGTCTCGGTTCGCAGCCTGGTGCTGCAGCAGATCGCCGCTGCCGAAGCTGCCCTGACCGAGGATGAACGAGAGGTCGGGGTTGTGCTGGTCGACATTGGAGGCGGTACCACCGATGTAGTCCTTCTCAAGGCGGGCAGTCCCTGGTACAACGCTGTGATACCCGTGGGAGGCATTCAGGTGACCAGGGACCTATCGGTGGCCACTGGGTTGCCCTTCTATGCGGCCGAGGAGCTGAAGATCAGGTACGGACATGCCAACCCCGAGTCGATACCTGCCGACGAAGAGGTCCAGATACCCGGGTACCAGGGGGAGCCCAAGAGGATGGTCCATCGGCGAGCATTGTGCCAGCCCATCTATGAGCGAATGGCGGAGATCCTGAAGATGGTCCTGTCCCACGTCAAGGAGGCCGGGCTTCGCCAGATACCGCCGGGAGGGATCGTACTCATCGGAGGAAGCGCCGAGCTGCCCGGCTTGGCTGACCTGGTTGCCCGGGCAACAGGTTCTCCGACCCGGATCGGATACCCCGACGGGATCATGGGTCTGCCCGCAGACCTGAGGAAGCCGGGCTTTTCCACCAGCGTAGGCACCCTGATTTGGGGAATCAAGCATCAGGGGCAGCCCCATCCGGTCGTTACCGGAGGCAACTGGAATTCCGGGAAACAGAAGTCCTGGTTCAGCAAGTTCAAGAGGAGTCCCGAGGAAGTAGCGGCCTAGACCACGAGAGTAAAACAGGAGACAAAGGAAAAACACACGATAGGAGGAGAGGATGACTAGTGCGGATAACCAAGGCTGGAAAGAGGAGGAGCAGGAAGTTATGCAGATGGATACCGAAACGGGAAGGACCCCCGGGCAACCAGTAATTAAGGTATTGGGTGTGGGCGGGGCTGGGTGCAACGCCATAAGTCGTATGTTCAAAGAGCGCCTAGCCATGATTCAGTACTACGGCGTCAACACTGATGCTCAGCACCTGTTCCGGTGCGACATCAGCAACCGAGTTCCCATTGGCCAGGAAATGACCAAGGGCTTGGGGGCTGGCGCCAATCCGGATCTCGGTAGGCAAGCTGCCGAGGAGAGCCGTGAGGAGATCGCGGAAGCCGTCGGCGGCGCCGACATGGTCTTCCTTGCGGTAGGAATGGGCGGTGGTACCGGCACAGGTGCAGCTCCCGTGGTTGCACAACTGGCCAAGGAGGCTGGCGCCCTCACCGTCGCTGTGGTCAGCAGGCCATTCGATTTCGAATCAGCCGTGCGCAGGAAGAATGCTGACGAAGGTATCGAGAACCTGAAGGACCACGTAGATACCCTGATCGTGATCCCCAACGATCGCCTCCTTGAGATGGACCGCAACAAGGAGCAAACCTACAGCTGGGAAGATGCCCTGCGATTGGCTGACTCCGTTCTTCAGCAGGGAATCCAGGCCATTGCCGAGGTGGTAACAGTACCCGGCGAGATCAACATCGACTTCGCCGACGTGAAGACCATTCTGGGCGGAGCCGGTCAGTCCTGGCTCGCTATTGGTAAGGGCAAGGGTGAAACCCGTGCCAAGGATGCCGCCAAGCAGGCAAGCAGGAGCCCGCTGCTCGACATCAACGTAGACGGCGCAAAGCGCATACTCTTCGTCATCACCGGAGGGAACACCCTGAGCCTCAAGGAGGTGCAGGAAGCTGCCGACGTGATCCACGAGTTGGCCGACCCTGAAGCCAACGTCATTTTTGGCACTTCCCGCGACGCCAAGATGGACGACGAAGTCAAAGTGACCATGGTGGCGGCATCGTTCCCCGTGGCCCAAGACGACCTGGTCCAAAGGGATGAAGACCTTCGAAAGCTGCTGCGCGATGCCACCCCCGACGACTCGGATGATCTGGACATCCCCAGCTTTCTTAGGAGGCAACCTGCCCAGCGAGGTAGGGGGCTACTCCGGTAGTCCGACAAGAACCAAGTAATATTCCCGGTCGCCATTGGTATATTTGATCATTTTTGGGACAAGTTAACGCACAGGCGCCGGGAACCTTTCAGAGGCCACCCCCTTAGGGGTGGCCTCTTAATTTGCTTCAAGGTCGGGCAATAGCATCCATATAATTCAGGTCTCGAGAGGAACGGTCCTACAACCCGAAGATGCTGTAATTTGCAGCCAAAAGTCCCTTGACATTTGGCGAGGGCTTAGCCAATAATCATAGCCCGTCATACGAAATGTTGTGGTCAGGATTTCGGATGGCACAATATATAGTGCTAATGACAAAGGTGTCTGGATATTCCCGGGGTGCTTGATAAGCTATGCAGTGTCCCTATTGCAGTCACGATGACTCCAAGGTGATAGATTCCCGAACGTCTGAAAATGGCGTTCGCCGGCGCCGGGAATGCACCCGTTGTGGTCTTCGCTACACAACCTACGAGAATGTGCATCTGCCCGCCCTGCTGGTGATCAAGAACGACGAGAGGCGGGAAGAGTTCAGCAGGGACAAGCTAAGGGACGGAATTGCCCGTGCCTGCACCAAGCGACCCATCTCCTACGACAAGATCGAAGAAATGGCGACAGACATAGAGACCAGCCTCCACGACTCCGGTAACGTCGAGGTGCATTCCAACGCAATAGGCCGCATGGTCATGGAAAAGCTCCGGGGTCTGGACCGCGTCGCATATGTACGGTTCGCCAGCGTTTACCGGGACTTCCAGGACATCGAGAGCTTCGAGGAGGTTGTGAGAGACCTCCGCGAGGAAGCCGGCCAGCGCGTAAAGGTGGATAAACCATCCACCCCACCCAGGGCTGGCCGACGTCAGCAGCAGCGGTTGCTGTAAGCACCACTTTCTATTCATCGAGGCACCGTAAGGGAGGCCAAACAGCAATGACACCCTATACCGAGCATGGTCAAGACATAAGCACGCTGGAAGTGAGGAACCGGGTCAAGAAAGCCCTGGAAGCTTCCGGCGACCTGGACAAGGCCACTGGAAGTAACCGCAGCCTGAGCGATAACTCCCTGGCGGTCCTTCAACGCCGCTACTTGGCCAAGGACCGGGAGGGGACAGTTATTGAAGAACCCGACGAGATGTTCAGGCGAGTGGCCCACAACCTGGCCCAAGCTGACCGGCTGTACGGCGCTACCCAGGAAGAAGTGCAGGCTACCGAAGAAGAGTTCTACAAGACAATGGCCTCGCTGGACTATCTGCCAAACTCACCAACGCTGATGAATGCCGGTAGAGAGCTGCAGATGCTCTCGGCATGTTTTGTCCTGCCCGTCGATGACTCCATGGAAGCCATTTTCGAGACGGTCAAACAGGCAACCCTGGTGCAGAAGAGCGGAGGAGGCACCGGGTTTGCATTCAGCCGGCTGCGTCCCGAAGGCGATATCGTGGGCTCCACGGGAGGAGTTGCCAGCGGCCCTGTCAGCTTCATGCGAGCCTTCGATGGAGCCACCGAGGCGGTGAAGCAGGGCTCCACCCGTCGGGGTGCCAATATGGGCATCCTGCGAGTCAGTCATCCGGATATCCTGAAGTTCATAACCTCCAAGGAGGATGGGCACAGCATCTCCAACTTCAACATCTCTGTTGCTGTAACCGAAGAGTTCATGGCCAAGGTGGACGTGGGAGAGGACTACGACCTGGTCAACCCTCGCAGCGGCAAGATCGAAGGAAGGCTGAACGCCCGCCAGGTGTTCGAGCTCCTGGTGCAGATGGCATGGAAGACCGGCGACCCGGGCATCGTATTCCTGGACCGCATCAACAGAGACAATCCTACTCCCAACCTGGGAACGATAGAGAGCACCAACCCTTGTGGAGAGCAGCCCCTTCTTCCCTATGAATCCTGCAACCTGGGGTCCGTCAATCTTGCCCAGATGATACGGAGCACGGGCGACAGCATCGAGATTGACTGGGACAAGATGGCCAAGGTGATCGCCGTTGCCGTTCACACCTTGGAAAATGTGATCGATATGAACGACTATCCCATACAGGCCATCGAAGACATGAGCAAGAAGACCCGGCGCATCGGCTTGGGGGTCATGGGCTTCGCGGACCTGCTGATCCAGTTGGGAATCCCCTACGCTTCCGAGGCAGCTCTGAACGTGGCTGAAGAGATAATGACCTTTATCCAGCGGAAGACCCACGAAGCGTCTGCTGCGCTTGCAGAACGACGGGGGAACTTCCCCGCATGGCCGGGCAGCATCTATGACCGGCCCGACGGCCCCCAGATGCGCAATTCTGCGCCCACCACCATCGCCCCGACCGGCACCATCAGCATCATCGCGGGCTGTTCCAGCGGCATAGAGCCCTTGTTCGCCCTCAGCTATGTGCGCAACGTGATGGACAACACCATGCTGGTGGAAGGCAACTCCATATTTGAGTCTGTAGCCAAGCACGAGGGCTTTTACTCAAGAGACCTCATGGAAGAGCTGGCCCACAAGGGCAGCTTGCACGAGCTAAACGGCGCGGTACCCGACTGGGTGAAGGACCTGTTCGCAACCTCCCATGACATCAGTCCCGAGTGGCACGTAAAGATGCAGGCCGCCTTCCAGAGGCACACCGACAACGCGGTCTCAAAGACTATCAACTTCCCCAACGAGGCAACCCAGGAAGACATAGCGGATGCTTACATGCTTGCCTATAAGATGGGTTGCAAGGGAATCACTATATACAGGGACGGCAGCAAGGAAAACCAGGTGCTGAGCACGGGCGAGACCCATCGCGAGCCCGACCTCGAAGATGCTGCCGACGTTGAGACCGGCAGCACCCTTACGCCAAGGGAACGCCCCTCAGAGATGCTGGGCATTACCGAGCGCATTAAGACTGGCCATGGAACGATGTACATTACCATTAACTTCGATGAAGGCCACATGCCCTTTGAGGTGTTTTCTACCCTGGGCAAGGCTGGCGGCTGTGATTCAGCCCAGCTGGAAGCCATCTCCCGCCTGGTTTCCCTAGCCCTTCGTTCGGGGGTTGACATCAGGGAGGTGGTCAGCCAGCTAAAGGGCATCACCTGCTGCCCGGCGTGGGACAACGGCGCCCTGGTCCGCTCCGCCCCCGATGCTGTTGCCCTAGCCCTGGAGCGGCGCATCTCTTCAGAGGTGGCCCACGGGCCCATAGATGGCTCCCAGCTGAAGCTGTTCGCATCCACGGACAAGCGCCAGTCCTGGGACCTGTCGGGTACCTTGCCTCGCACCCGGTGCCCCGACTGCAACGCTCCCGTTGCCTACCAGGAAGGCTGCCTGCTCTGCGCTTCCTGCGGTTGGAATAAGTGTGGCTAGAATGGCTGGCACTTCCGACAAACCTACCATCGCCATAACCATGGGCGACCCGTGCGGGATCGGCCCCGAGGTTGTTGCCAAGACCTTGGCTTCCGACGACATTTACTCCATCTGCCGTCCCGTGGTGATAGGAAGCGGGTACGCCATGGAGCAAGCCTCCAGCTTGGCGGGGGTTCCCCTGAGAGTGCTAGAGGTAGCATCAGCCGGGGACGGCGGGCACACAGCCGGACAGGTCGATATCATCGACCCTCACAACCTCAATCCAGAGGATATAACCGTCGGTCGCATCTCGCCCACATGCGGACGCGCCTGCATGGAATGGGTGTCCACGGCAGGGGAGCTCGCCCTCTCGGGCGAGGTGGATGCCATCGCCACCGCTCCTGTAAACAAGGAGGCGGCCAGCCTGGCGGGTTACACATCCATAGGCCACATGGAGCTCCTCCAAGAGCTTACGGGCGCCTCGGACGTGGCTACCATGCTGATGACCAAAAGGCTTTGGGTGGTCCACCTGACCACTCACAGGTCCCTTCGCATCGCCTGCGACTATGTCACCCGGGACCGTATCCTGGGCAAACTGGTGCTGACCCACGACACCTTCGAGCAGTGGGGCATCCCCAGCCCGCGAATCGGCGTCGCTGCCCTCAATCCCCACGCCAGTGACGGCGGCCTCATTGGCAACGAAGAGGCTGAAGAAATTCTCCCCGCCGTCGAGGCTGCGCGGGAAAGGGGCATAAACGCCGTTGGGCCGGTGCCTGCCGACAGCATCTTTCACCAAGCCATCGATGGCGCCTACGACGTCGTGCTGGCGATGTACCATGACCAGGGACACATCCCCGTGAAGGTGTATGGCTTCGAAGAGAGCATCACCGCCAACCTGGGCCTGCCTTTTGTGAGGACCTCCGTAGATCACGGCACCGCCTTTGACATCGCCGGGCAGGGGATCGCTTCCAGCGTTAGCATGTTCCAGGCGGTAAGGGCCGCGGTGCTCCTGTCCACGGGGCAGGGTTTGCCTGAAACGGGGGCTGCGAACTAGCTATGAGACTGGCATTCATCGGCGGCGGCGTCATGGCAGAGGCCATAATCGGAGGAGCCCTGTCCAAGGGAATCGTCGAGGCCGGCAACATCTCCGTCGGTGAACCCCTGGAGGCACGCCGGACTGCTCTGCTCGACAGGTTCGGAGTGCTTGTCTTTGCCGAAAACCGAGCTGCGGTCGATAGCTGCGACCTTGTCGTACTCGCTACCAAACCCCAGAACCTACCCGACGCTTTAGGCGAGCTGCGTGGCGCCCTGCAAACGGACCAGGTGGTTCTCTCAATCGTTGCCGGGACACCCATGTCCACCATCATCGACGGCCTGAACCATGCCAAGGTCATCAGGGTGATGCCTAACACCCCCTCCCAGATTGGGGAGGGCATGACCGTCTGGACCTCCTCACCTCAAGTAAGCGATGAGTCCAAGCAGGTGACGGCGTCTATCCTGGAGACCATGGGCAGGGAGATCTACGTCTCCGATGAGAAGTACCTGGACATGGCTACCGCCCTCAGCGCCAGCGGTCCCGCCTATGTCTTCATGTTCATAGAGGCCCTGGCCGATGCCGGGGTCCACATAGGCCTGTCCAGGGACATGGCCCAGGCGATGGCGCTGCAGACCGTCCTGGGAAGCACCAAGCTGGCAGTCGAAACGGGGAGACATCCCGCGGAACTGCGGAACATGGTCACCTCACCCGGCGGCACCACCGTCGAAGCCCTGCTGGAGCTGGAGGACGGGGGCTTCCGTTCCAGCGTGTTGAACGCCGTCATCGCTGCATACAGAAGGTCGTTAGAACTGGGCGGGCATCGTTGGACCTAATAAAGTACTTCCTCGAAATCTTTATCTTCGTCCTTATATTTGCCATCTTTGCCCGGTCCATCCTGTCCTGGTTTCCCATCGGCAACACCAACCATCCTATTGTCGCCATCGTTTACCAGATAACGGAACCCATACTGGGGCCTCTGCGTCGAATAGTGCCAAGGCTGGGAATGTTCGACATTACCCCAATGATCGCCATCTTCATCCTCATCATCTTGAGCACCGCCGTCAGCCGGCTCTAGGGTAGGGGTTTTGCCGCCGCGACTTTCCGGGCAAGTTGACCCGTAGGAATCGGGAAGATAGAATCCCTGTAGAAGTACCGCAGGCAGAGCAGAGATGTACCACAAAGAACTGCTAAAGGGCAACACCGAGACCCTACTCCTCTTCCTCCTTACGGAAAAGCCGATGTACGGCTACGAGATCGTAAAGGAGATAGAGAGCAGGAGTCAGGGCTATTTCCAGTTCAAGGAAGGCACGTTATATCCTGCCCTCCATAGGTTGGAGAAGGCCGGCTGGGTCGACGGACTATGGGGCGAGGCCTCCACGGGGGCGCCCCGCAGGTACTACCACATCACTGCCAAGGGAGAAGGGGTCTTGAAGGAACGGCTCCGGGAATGGGAGAGGTTCTCTTCAGCCGTCAACTCGATAATGCTGGCGGAAGCCCAGTAACCCACCCCAAGGAGACGGGGATTGGAAGCGGAACTCCAAGGCTACCTTCAGTCCATCACGCATAAGCTTAAGCTGGACCCTAGCACCAACAAAGAAGTGGTGCTGGAGCTTCAGACCCACCTGGAAGAGAAGGTCAAGGAGCTGGAGCAGGAGGGGCTGACCTACAGGGAAGCTCTCTCCAGGGCAGTCCAGGACCTGGGACACCCGGACCTCATCGCCAAGGACATGTACTCAGTGCACAGCCGCGGTTCCTGGGGCGACATCCTCTTGGCAACCCTACCGCACCTCCTCCTGGCATCCCTGTTTGCCCTGCATCTGTGGACCTACTACATTCTCGTCGCCTTGCTCATAATCGGAGTTACCATAGTCGCCCTCCGGGCCTGGAAGCAGGGAAGGCCCAAGTGGGCCTATACGTGGCTGGGCTATTCCATCGCCGGTCCCGCCCTATCCTGGCTCCTGTCCCTGGCAGCCTTGGCGTACGGGGCATACAGCTTCCTCACCACAGGGGCATTGCCCTTCAGTACCCCGATCTTCATCCTTCTCATAGCCTATGTGCCCTTCTCCCTCTGGATCATGGGCCGCGTAGTCATGAAAGTAGTGAAGCAGGACTGGCTCCTGGTTTCATTGACCGCCCTTCCCTTCCCCTTCCTGACTTCCTGGATACTATTCCTGAACTGGCAGGGAGGCATATTCGCCGACCATGCACTGAAGTTCCAGGAAACCGATGGAGACCGCGCTTTGGTGTTTCTGGCCTTGGCCATAACCACGGCGGTGTTCATGAAGGTCGGAAACCGCTTCCTCAAGATCGGGCTGCTGACCGCCACAACCAGTGTGCTGATCATCGTCACCATGGCGGCTATACCATTCAGCTTCGGTTTGCTAACCGTCACCCTCATTGCAATCGCTTCCGTGGCATTCATGCTGAGCCCTGCCCTCCTCCAGTCCCGCTTGAGTAAACCAGAGCCTTCCTACATCCCCAGGGATAGCGTCGAGGAAGGGACCACCCATTGGTCTCCCAACGAAAGATAGCTGTTGTAGTAGATAGCAGCAGCTGCCTGCCCGATGACCATCTCAAGAAGTGGAACATCTTCACGGTCCCCCATCGGCTCATCCTCAACGACCACACGTACCAAGACGGCGTTGATATAAGTCCAGCCTCCTTCTATGGGCTCATGGAGAAGGATGGGGTTACGCCCACAACAGCTGCCCCACCCCCCGCAGCCTTTCTCGATGTCTTCCGGGAAGCCCGTTCCGTCGCTGACGACCTCATCTGCATAACCGTTGCCTCGAATCTGAGCTCGGCCTACGATTCCGCCCGGGCCGCTGCCGAGATGGCGAGCGGGGAGCCTGGCGGTGAGATCGCTGTAATTGACAGCAGGGCGGCGGCGGGAGCCCATGGCCTCATCGCCCTTGAAGCCGCGGGGATGGCCCATCGCGAAGAGCCTCTATCCCAGGTGGCCGCCGCTGTGAACAGCCTGATTCCCAGGGTAACCCTGCTGGCATACGTGGAGACACTGCAATACCTAAAAAAGGGCGGACGTGTGCCCAAAGTAGCCGCTTGGGCAGGCTCCATCCTGGGGATAAGGCCCATAGCCGAGCTTAGCTTGGGCGAGGCCAAGGTGATAGGCAAGCTGCGGAGCCGGCCCAACGGCATCAGGAAGCTGGCGGACTTGGCCAAGTCCAGGGTAGGAGAGCAGGCTGTACGTGTGAACGTCATGCACGCCAACGCTTTCCGGGATGCCGAGGGCTTGTGCGAAATTCTGTCCAGGGAGCTTGACTGCCGCGATATGATCATCAGCGAATTCACCCCGGTCATGGGCGCCCATCTGGGCCCGGGAGTCGTAGGACTGGCCTTCTACACGGATGAGGGGCCCCATGAAGAAGACGCTGACTCAGCCCCATCCGGCGCCGGGGCAAAGTAGGCCCGAGAACAGATATCCCATGCAGAATCCAACGACAAGAGCATCCACCGCGACCGAGGATGCATCCTATCTGTTGTCAAGGCTGCCGGCGCTGCCGCCCTCATCGGGTCAGCCGGTGATGATCATGCTCTCCGGACTTCCCGGCACCGGGAAGTCTTACTTTGCCCGGCGCTTGGCATCCCGCTGCCCGGTCGTGATTCTTGAAAGCGATGCAATTCGGAAGGATCTGTTCTCAAAACCAACCTATGAACCTGCAGAGCACGTCCGGACCTTTGCTGTCCTCCATTCGATGGCTGAGGACCTGCTCCGACGAAGCATATCGGTGCTGATCGATGCCACCAACCTGATAGAGCGAAACCGCAGAATCTTCTACAATATTGCCCAGCGATGCGGCGCCAAGCTCATCCCAGTCCAGACCACTGCTCCTTCCCAGCTCGTCCGCAAGCGTCTTGACCAACGCGAGAGCTCCGGAGATCGGGAGGGCAGTTCTGATGCCGGCTGGGATGTGTACCTGAAGCTGGAGCCTTCCATGGAACCCATAGTCGGCGAGCACTATGTGGTGGACACATCAGAGGACACCCAGCCGCTAATGGACCAAGTCGCCCACGAAGCAAACAAATGGATAAGTAACTCTTCTGCAAAGGAGGAAGTATGGACATCAAAGTAGTCCAGGGTGATATAACCCAGGTGGATGCCCCAGCCATCGTGGTGAACCTGTTCGAGGGCGTTGAGAGCCCGGCAGGCGCAACGGGCGCCGTGGACAAAGCACTGGATGGAGGGATCACCCAGCTCATCAAGGACGGGGAAATCAAGGGCAAGAAGGGTGAGACCACCCTCATCCACACCTTCGGCAAGATCCCGGCTGGAAGGGTAGTTGTGCTGGGCTTGGGAAAGGCCGACGAGTTCGACGTTGAGGTAGTCCGCAAGACCATGGGGAGCGCCTGCCGTTATCTTCGCAAGCTGGACATACGGAAAGCGGCAACCATTGCCCACGGATCGGGGATAGGCGGGCTGGATACCGCCGATGCGGGCCAGGGACTGGCGGAGGGAAGCATCCTCGGTCTCTACCGGTTCAAGACCTACCTCACCAAGAACCCCGAAGACAACGCCAAGGACCTGGATGAGCTCCTGGTTGTGGAGGCAGACAAGGACAGGGTTTCCAGCTTGGAGGAGGGCGTAAGGCGAGGGAGGATCATCGCTGAGGCCGCCATGATAGCCAGGGACATGGTCAACGAACCCGCCAACATTATGACACCCACGCGTATGTCCGAAGCTGCCCGGCAGGTGTCCGAAGAGCACGGTCTGGAACTTAAGGTGATCGACCGCGACGACATGAAGCAGATGGGCATGGGCGCTTTCCTGGGTGTTGCCCAGGGGAGCGACGAACCCCCCAAGCTGATCATCCTCAAGTACGAGGGGGACCAGGAAAACCCGTCCAACAACCTGGGCCTGATCGGCAAGGGCATCACCTTCGACACCGGTGGCATCTCCATCAAGCCAGCGGCCAACATGGAGGACATGAAGGGCGATATGGCCGGCGGAGCGTCGGTGATCGCAGCGATGAAGGCCATCGGCCAGCTGAAGCCCAAGATCAACGTGACGGGCATGGTTGCAGCCACGGAGAACATGCCCGGCGGGTCGGCCCAAAGGCCGGGAGATGTGGTGCGAAGCATGAGCGGCAAGACCGTGGAGGTCATCAATACCGACGCCGAAGGCCGCCTTGTGCTCTGCGACGCCCTCCATTACGCCCAGGAGATGGGCATCACCAGGCTGGTGGATGTTGCCACCCTCACCGGAGCAATCATCGTAGCCCTGGGACATGCCTGCAGCGGCGCCATGACCAACAACCAGGAACTGATGGACGAGGTTACCAGGGCAGGGAAAGCGACGGGAGAACGAATCTGGCAGCTCCCCATGTACGATGAGTACAAGGAGCAGCTCAAGAGCAATGTCGCCGATATCAAGAACGTCGGGGGCAGACCTGCCGGCTCCATCACTGCCGCCCAGTTCCTGGCGGAATTCGTTGGAGACACGCCCTGGGTCCACCTGGACATCGCAGGGACCTTCCTGAGCAGCGAGGAGAGCGGCTACGTCGTTAAGGGTGGCACTGGAGTTCCTACCCGGGCCCTGATCGACCTGACCCTCGACCTGGCCGGGAAAGCTCCGTGATTGACTCTCGAATGGAGATTACTTAGACTAGCTGATGGTGCGGATTTTCCCCAGGCATGGTGAGCGTAGCCAAGGGGTCCAAGGCGCCTGACTGTGGCTCAGGAGATCGTGGGTTCGAATCCCACCGCTCACCCCAACCGGAAACCTGCACCGGCATCCAATAGCCAGGCTTAAGAACGCGTCCGTAGCTCAATGGATAGAGCACTGGGCTTCGGACCCAGGGGTTGCGGGTTCGAGTCCTGCCGGGCGCGCCAAAGCTGGAAACTCTGCTCCCGGACCGCAGGGAGTGGGGCTGCTACATACCTACCAGGTACTTGATCTGGGCGATGGCCGCATCGAGATCGTTGTTCACCACTACGGGATCCCCGTTCTCCCTGGCCATAGACAGGATGGCTTCCTGGAGCTCAGCCAAGCGCTGACTCTGCTCATCCGAAAGGGCCCTCTTGGCGTGGTTCTGGCTGTGGGCCCGCTCGGTCAGCTCAGCCCGGTCGGGTACGTCGAGGATGCACATCACGTCGGCTCCCAGGGAAGCCGGGTCAAGTATCCCCGGGATGAAGTGGCTTCCTTCCACTACCATCCCTATGCCTTCCCGGCTTGCCCTTCTGATGCACGACTCTATGGAAGGCTTGAGCAGCAAGCTCTGCTGAATAGCACCTTCCAGCAGGCGGCTCCTGCCGTTGGTGACCCCGTTATAGAGGGCTTCGCAGGCATCGTAGGTGTGTCTCTGGAGGAGCAGGTTATCCTTCTCTGGCAACAGGTGTGCGATTGACGACCGGATGAACCCCGTGCTCAGGTGGTGGGACAACCCCAACTCCTTCATCAGGAGGTTGCCTATGGTTGTCTTGCCGGTGCCTGAAGCTCCTCCAAGGAGAATGATGGGAGGGCTGGCGTGAGGACCCCGGGAGGAGGGTCCTGTTTTCGTAGCGTGTGGGTCCTGCATCCTCTAACCCCAGTGTCTGCTAGAAGGGTATGAATAGCTACGTCGAGAACGGATACAGTGCGGGAGTGTACTATCCATTGATATGCATGTCAAGTTGGGCCGCTCTGAGCAGCCTCTGAGGGGATTTGTAGCTACGCTGAAGGGGCTTCGTCGATTGACAGCTATGGGGGCCAAATCTATAATTGGCACACTGCCCATTCTCCGGGAAGGCAACTTCACTCCAAGGGGCTCCGATGCCATACCATGATGTCATTGTAGTCGGCGGTGGGCTGGCAGGGATGCGGGCCGCCATCGCTGCCAAGGCAGCGGGGGTAGATGTGGGGCTGGTGTCCAAGATCCATCCTCTTCGCAGCCAGTCATCCGGCGCGCACAGCGGTATAAACGCCGCCATCAAGCCCAGCGACTCCTGGCAGGCCCACGCGGAAGACACGATCAAGGCCGGCGCATATCTGGCCGACCAGGACATCGTCGAAACTATGTGTCAGGATGCACGTCAAGATGTGATCCTGCTGGAGCACATGGGTGTGCCTTTCAGCAGGGACCAAGATGGCATGATCGATGTGATGCCTTTCGGAGGCTCCTCTCAGCCCCGTACCTGCTACGTAGGCGATTCTGCAGGGCACATCGTTCTTCAGGTGCTCTATGAGAACATCGTGCGCATGGGCATAGCCACCTACGACGAATGGACTGCCACATCCCTTATGGTGGCAGACGGCGCCTGCTACGGAGTCACCGCCTATGACCTCGCCTCCGGCAAACTGGAGGCACTGAACGCCAGGTCCACTGTCCTGGCTACGGGCGGGATCGGCAGGCTCTTCGCCACCAGCACATCCGCCTTCTTCGCTACCGCCGACGGTGTAGGGATGGCCTACCGGGCCGGCGTGCCTTTGATGGACATGGAGATGGTCCAGTACCACCCGACCACCTTAAAGGGGAAGGGACTTGTTGTCAGCGATGCTGCCC
Organism: Dehalococcoidia bacterium; assembly: GCA_965116325.1. GTDB lineage: Bacteria > Chloroflexota > Dehalococcoidia > Lucifugimonadales > JAGWBF01 > JAGWBF01. Next base: position 727,162 of record OZ220675.1, read on the forward strand.
GGGGAGAAGGCGCCTACCTGGTTAACTCAGCAGGCGACCGGTTTATGTCGAGCTACTCCACCGATGGTGACCGGGCACCCGAGCTTGAAGCAAGGGAAGTGTGTACCCAAGCCATCGATACGGAGATACGAGAGGGCCGGGGCGAGGACGACTGCGTTTTCCTGGATTTCCGTCACTTGGACCATGACCGCATCGAGGACAGGCTTCCCGAAACCAAGTTCCTGGTGAAGACCTATCTCGGGCTGGACATCACCAAGGACTTGGTGCCGGTACAGCCTGCTGTCCACCGCCCCGTCGGGGGCATACAAGTGGACGTCCAGGGCGCAACCGGCACGGCAGGCCTGTACGCTGTCGGCGAAGCTGCCTGTTCAGGCGCTCACGGTGCAGGGAGATTGGGCGGAAACTCCATGCTGGATTGCATAGTCTTCGGCAGGAGAGCGGGCGAAGCAGCAGCCAGCAACTCCCGTGCCGGAGGCAAAGCCGAAGTCCCCGCAGATCTGCTGGCCCAGCAGGTAGAGCAAGCCCAAGGCCTGTCCGCCAGGGCGGGAAGCTCGGACTCGATAGGCTCCCTTCGAAGGGAGCTGAACCAGACCCTGCAGCCCAGCATGGGAGTGCGCCGGGATGGCGCATCCCTGGAGGCAGCGGTCAGCGCCGTCAAAGGCTTGAAGGAGCGGTACCAGGGAATTGCAGTGCCCAACGTAGGCGGGGCATACAATCCATCCCTGCCCACCTACCTTGAGCTGGGCAATATGCTCGACGCTGCCCACGTCATGCTCACATCCGCCGTCGCCCGCCAGGAGAGCCGAGGTGCCCACCAGCGCAGCGACAAGCCTGACAGGGACGATGCCAACTGGCTGCAGCATACCGTAGCCGTCAGCGGCCCGGACGGGCCGCAGGTATCTACCAAGGCCGTCACCATCACCCAGTGGCAGCCTTCGTAGAGCCTTCCCCACTCAAGCAGAACTTCTAGAAGGGACGCTTCCATGGAAATAACGCTGAAGTTTTACAGGTTCAGCCCCGGCAACGGCAGCAAAGGGGACTTCCAGGAGTATTCCCTGGAGATCGACGAAAGCGCCACGGTGCTGGATGCCCTGATGCAGATCAAGGAAGACCAGGACAGCACCATAGCCTTCCGGGGAAGCTGTCGTAACGGGTTCTGCGGCGACTGCACCATGCGTATCAGCCGCCGCAACCGGATGGCTTGCTCCACCACGGTAGGGGCTGCCCAGAACGAAGGCACCATCACCGTCGAGCCGGTGCGCCTGATTACCACAACCAAGGACATGATGTACGACCTGGACTTTTGGGTCTACGACAAGTACAAGGCTGTGGAGCCATGGGTCGAGACCGACCAAAAGGCCCCCGACAAGGAACACGTTGTGTCCAACAAGGTGGTCCAGGACCTGCGCAAGGTCATGAGTTGCACCATGTGCTGGCTGTGCGACGAAGGTTGCAGCACCATGGTGGTGGACCGAAAGTTCGTGGGACCCCTGGCCTTGACCAAGGCCTACAGGTCGGTGTTCGACCCGCGGGACAACCGGACGGAAGCCCGCCTGAAGAACCTGAGCGAAAAGAACGGCATGTGGGACTGCTGCCACTGCTATGAGGCAAGCGAGCATTGCCCCAAGGGCATCGACCCCACCGAGCGGATTTTCGCCCTGCGCAACAAGGCCATCAAGGTCAATGCAGGCATCCCCACAGTCCGCAACCACTACCGCAGTTTTGCCAAGTCAGTCAAGAGCCACGGTTGGCTGGACGAAGCCCGTCTGGCCATCGAGACCGAAGGGCTGACAAACATAAAAGGCCAGCTCAAGCAGGTCCCCCTGGCCCTAAAGGCGTTCCGTAAAGGCAAGAGGCCTCTTCCCTACTTCCTGCACGAGAAACGGGAGGGGCGAGACCGCATCAAGCGCATCTTCGAGAAGTGGGAGGAGAATGAATAATGGCATATGCATTCTTCCCGGGCTGTGTTTCCAAGGGTGGATGTCCTGAGCTATACCCGGCTGCCAAGATGGTAGCCGACAAGCTGAACATCGAGTTGGTGGAGCTAACGGACGTGGGTTGCAGTGGCGCCGGTGTGCTGAGCCAGGAGGTCTCCGACCCTGTCAACGCCCGCACCCTGGCCAAGGTGGAAAAGATGGGCATGACCATGATGACCATCTGCAGCACCTGCCAGGGCACCTTCACGCAAGCCAATCACCGTCTGCAGTCCGATCCCGAGTACCGCGACCGCATCAATCAAGACTACCTGGCATCCGAAGGCCTCAGGTACGACGGCACCGTGGAAATCAAGCACTTCTTGTGGATCCTGGATGAAGAGTACGGGCTGGACAACCTGAAAGGCTTGGTTGTCCACCCGCTGGAAGGCCTTAAAGTGGCGCCCTTCTATGGATGCTACCTGCGCCGGCCACCGGAGCTGATGGTCCCCAAGGGATTCGAAGGACGCAAGACGGTCCTGGAAAAGACCATCGAGTCCCTCGGCGGCGAGGTGGTGAACACCTCGGGCAAGGGCAAGTGCTGCGGCTTCCCCATACTTTCTTCCAGCGAAGAAAACTCCCTGGCCATGTGCGGCGACCACACCCTGGAGGCCAAGGACAAGGGAGCGAACTGCATGGTAACTCCTTGCCCTCTCTGCCACCTGGAGCTGGACGGCAAACAGGATGATGCAGCAAGGCACAAGAAGCAGGACATCGACCTCCCGATCCTTCACCTTCCCCAGATGGTAGGGCTGGCCCTGGGCTTCTCGCCAAGGGACATGGGCCTGAATAAGCACCTGGTGTCGACCGACGAGATCGTCAACATACTGGAGGGTGTAAGGGCCTAGGCCTTCTCCAGCCTGTCCCTTTCTATAGGGGCAGCCCCTGGGACCGGCACATCACCAGCATCGCCAGGAGCAGGAGCGCCCCCGCCAAGCCGGCGATCAGGAACCACTGGTGCAGCTGCATATCAGCCCTTGGGCCTTAGCACGCCTCTCTGCCTTCGTCCTCGGCGGTTTCCGTTCCCTCTGACCCACGGTCCCGAGGGCTTCCTCATTCCTTGGGAATCACAGGTAGGACCAGATGGGAAGGCCATTGAGTCTCGTGGAAGATGGTCTGCAGGGCAGGCTTCAGCTCCGACTCTTCCGAAGGTTCGCGTCCCGTGTTGGGGTTGCGGTCGAAGCGGGGGAAATTGCTGCTGGAAACTTCGAGTCGAATGCTATGCCCCGGCAGGAACACGTTGCTGGTAGCCACCATGTCGATGGTGTACTCATAGACCTTGCCCGGCTCGATGAGGCTCGGCTCCGACAGAGAGTCCCGGTAGCGAGCCCGGACTATGCCATCGACCATGTTCCGGGTGCACCCACAGGGGCTGACATCCACCAGCTTAGCGGTAAAATCGGTGTCGGCCGCGGAGCTGGAGGCGTACAACACCAGCGAGAGGGGGCCCGTAACTTCCAGGGCCGATGTCATGGGCGAAGTGGTGTAAACCAGCACATCTGGCCTGGATTCGATCTCCTTCTGCTCGAAGGCCCCTCCCGGAAGGAAGCTATTGGAGCAGCAGAGCCCACCTCCCCTGGTCGGGACGGGGCACCGGGGATCGTACACAAACACATCCGGCGGTTCGGAGCCGCAGTCCTCTGTGGACAGGGAGCCATCCCCATCGGCGCCGTTGGCCCGACCTCCGCTGTGGAGATAGAAGTTGGTGTACAGGGTACGCGCCAGGGGCCATTCGTTTTCATCCCGCCAACGGTTTTCTCCCATGACGAAGATGCGCACCGGGGGCTCGAACTCCAGGTTGTTTTCTATTCCCTTCAGCCATCGATCGAAGAATCGAAGGTGCTGGGCATTCATATCCTGGGCGACGTCGCTGGCCATCAACCCGAAGTAGACATCCCCCGAAACATCGGGGCCGGGCGTAGCATGGTGCCAGGGCCCCACAGTCAGCCTCTGCCTGGAGCGGACCTCCTCAGTGAGACCATTCTCCCGCATTCCTCGGAAGTTGCGCAGGCTGCCTTTCAGGAAGATGTCGTGCCACCCGGCAATGTTGAACACCGCCACGTTCAAACGATGGTGCTGGTCTTCGATTCTCCAGGGCCTCCAGTAGTCGTCTGCCCGGCTGTGGGCTATCCAATCATAGAAGTAGTCCGCCAGTCCCCCCTGGAGATGGGGGAAGTCCTTGGGAGGAAGGGCCCTGAAGCTCTCGTCCATGTCATCTATCGCCTCCAGGAGCTTTTCCCAAGTGTCCGCTGGGATATCCTTATTCCGGGATAGGTTCCCAAGGTTGGCCCTGGTCAGGGCGCTCAGGGTCCAGGACACGGCAAACCCCCATGCCATTGCCCCGCCCTGGTAGGTCCAGCCTTCATGGTAGTCCGAGGCTGTAAGCCCCGGAGCAATTGCCGCTAGGGCCGGGTGGCCGCTCAGGGCGGCCAGCCACTGGGTGGCTCCCACATAAGAGCGCCCGAACATCCCCACCCTTCCCGTGCTCCAGGGCTGGGACGCACACCAATCGACTGTGTCGTACCCATCCTCGATCTCGTGACGGAAGGGATAGAACTCCCCACCAGAGGAGTACCTGCCCCTTGTGTCCTGGACCACCACCGCATACCCGTGGGATGCCGCCCTGAGCGCGTCCAGGGCAGCCGTCCGGGCCGCGGGCATGTTCTTGTTGTAGGGTGTGCGCTGCAGAAGGACCGGGACCTTCGCACCGGAGTCGGGACGATAGACGTCGGCGTGCAGAACGACACCATCTCTCATTGGAATCGCCACGCCCACTTCGGTCTTTAACGTTGCGTTTTCTCCCATGAAGGTGGTCATGGTCTGCTCCTTTGAGATGAGGTGGCCAGTGGCCTATGCTGGGAAGTGAAGAGATGACGGCGTATTTTACACCGATATGAATGGTGAAGCTATCCCAAGTTGAAAATCCTGAAGGGGGCAGATATAATAACCGTGCCTGCCTGGGAACACCTTGCACGGGACCAGCGGTTTGTTGCCGAGGTAGCTCAGAGGTAGAGCAGTGGACTGAAAATCCACGTGTCGTTGGTTCGATTCCGACCCTCGGCACCAGCGAGCGGAAGTGGCTCAGTGGTAGAGCATCTCCTTGCCAAGGAGAGGGTCGTGGGTTCGAATCCCATCTTCCGCTCCAACCCACCACAAACATCCGCATCCAAGTGCCGTCCCCCTTCTGATAGGCTCCAAAAGAAAAGCCCCCGTCGGACGGGGGCTTTTCTTTGTCTGCGTTTGCTTAGCCTAGTACCGGATACCTGCTGCCCGGGCCTCCCTGGTCAGCTTCATCCAACGCCATCTCTGCAGGGGGTCGCTTACACCCCGCATCCATATCCCGAAGAGGTTGAAGCTCAGCGCCGTAAGGAAGATGGCTACGCCAGGCTCCACCACAACCCACCAGGCGCCGGTGATGTATTCCCGTCCCTGGTTGAGCATCAGGCCCCAAGACGAATCTGGGGGCTGAATTCCGAATCCAAGGAAGCTAAGGCTTGCTTCAGTCAAAATGATCCTTGGCACATCCAGCGCTCCCAAGGTAAGAACCGGGGTGATGAGGTTGGGCAATACGTGGCGGACCAGAATCCTTCCATCGCTGCATCCCACCGCCCTCGCCGAATCGACGAAAGCCGTCTCTCTCAGCGACAGCACTACTCCTCTGGACACACGACAGTAGAGCATCCATCTACTTATGGCAAACACCAAAATGATGTTTGTGAAGCTGGCCCCCAAAATGTAAAGGATCATGAGGGCCATCAGGAGGGATGGCACCGCCATGAACACATCAACTGTTCTCATGATGGCATCATCGAGGAGGCCTTTATAGTACCCTGCCACAAGGCCCAGGAAGACTCCGATGGCAGATGCTATGACCACTCCGGAGAAGGCCACCGCCAGAGAGATTCGACCACCGTATATGATCCTGCTGACCATGTCCCGGCCAAGGTGGTCGGTCCCCAAGAGGAAAAACCTGCTGCCTTCGGGATAGGCATCCCGAAGCTCGCCCTGCCGGTTTATGACAAGGTCATCGGACAATGGCGGTTCGTGGCGCAACAAGAGGGCTTGGTTGGATCCCGAACCATCGTCGGAGTATGGAGAAACCCATGGAGCGAAGATAGCCGAAACCACCACGAGGACGATGAAAATCCCTGCCAGCAGCGTAACCTTGTCGGACAGCAAGGACTGCACTAACGAGTGGTTATAGAAGGCTACCAGCTTTGCCGGTACCCCGGTATTCGCAGCAACCGTTCCGATCTGTCTCATTCCTTACCCCGACTTCGGTTTCTGTCGCCCGCGACTTTAACCTGGACTACTTGTAACTGATCCGAGGATCGAGATATGTGTATATCACATCCACGAATAGGTTGATAACCATGACGATCAGGACAATCACGAATATCGATGCTGTAACGACCGGCAGGTCTCGGTCGTTGATGCCGTTGATGATCAACAGGCCCAGTCCCGGCCATGCAAAGATGACCTCCACCACCGTGGAGCCGTTCATGTAGAGGGCCAACTCATCACCCATTACTGTCACGATGGCTATAGCAGCATTCTTCATCACATGGCCGTAAAGGACGGTCCGCTCAGAGAGCCCCTTGGCCCGGGCTGTGGCCACGTACTGCTTTCCCATCTCATCCAGCATGGTAGCCCGAGTGATCTGGGCATTCCGCGCTATCACGTTGGGACATAGCGCGACGGCCGGTAATATCATGTACCTGATGCTCTCCCAGCCGGTGTCCCAGGGGAAGTCCGCAAATCCCGATGTGGGTAACACGCGTATCCAGACAGCAAAGATAAGTATCAACATCAAGGCCAGCCAGAACCCCGGAATGGAGATGGCCGCGAAGGTCAGGAAGTTGACTGACCGGTCAAAGATTGACCGGGGCCTCTGGGCGGCAATCACCCCTATGGGGATGCCGATCATGCCGATAGCCCAGACTGCAAAGGCAAGGAAGGCCGTGTTTGGCAGCTTCTCAGCCACGAGCTGCATAGCTGGGACGCCGTTGCGCAGGGAGTTTCCGAAGTCAAACCTGAGAAGCCCCCAGTAGAAATCGACAAACCGGACGTAGAGGGGCTGGTCGTATCCCAGCTTTACTCTCAGGGCGTCGATCTGCTCTTGGGTGGCATCGTCGGGAAGCTGGAGGGCCACCGGGTCCCCAAGAATATGGATCATCATGAACAGCAGGGCCATCAGGCCGAGTATGATTAAGACCGAGTGGGCCGACCGCCTGATCAGGTAGTTTCGCATAAGAAGCCCTCAGCCCCTTGCCTGGTTTTCTCGATCAATCCCACCCTGGCATCGCTGGGTGGCCTGTGGCCCCTGCCTGTCCACTTCTGGGGTGATCGCCTGATAGTCGCAACCCTTCCGGAGACATCAGGGGCAGGTTTGCTTACGCGCTGAACGATGCTAGAAGGCTAGCTCGTATTAGGCGGGAATGTATCATAAGTTACCTCGACTGTCAACGATTTGCTAGCTGCGGACAGTATTAGTGCCCCAGGATTGTGGCCTGGGGCACTAACGCATTGTCCTAGCTTGGGATTGTACCGCTGTCGCCAGGTTTCCCTAGACGTACTTCAGGTACTTGGCAAGCCAGTCGAGGATGTATCCCCACGCGATGTGGGCAGCTTCCGGCCTGTAGGAGTCCCGGGAATCGGAGAAGAAGGCGTGGGCTGCTTCATTCAGGGCATGAGCTTCCACAGTCTTGCCATTGCTCTTCAGTTCGGCCTCGATCTTCTGCATGTCCTCGGGGGTTGGGTTGGTATCTTCCACGCCCGAGATCAGCAGGATGGGACACGAGATGTTCTTTACCCGGTCGACTACAGGTACAGGGTTGGCATCGGTGGGATTGATGGCGTTGTTGGGGTAGCAGGAGATCACCACCTTTGCATCTTTGGTCGTCGAAGCGAAGGACAGTGCAACCGTGCCACCGGAGCAGAAGCCGATGATGCCGATCCTGTCGGCATCCACGCAGTCGAGGGTCTTCAGGTAGTCGAGGGCACCCTGCATATCGCCATCGGCCTGGGCGTGGGGCCTGCTCCTGAGGGCAGCTCCGGCTGGGCCCATGTCATGGTCCAGCTCTTCAATGGAGCGGAAGCCGTTGCGGGTGTACAGGGCAGGCATTATGGAAACGTACCCGAAGAGGGCCAGGCGACGGGCCACATCCTTGACGTGCTCCTCCGTGCCATGGATGCCATGAGGAAAGACCACTGCTGGGAAGACACCCTCCTCTTCGGGGCGCATCAGGTATGCGGGGATCTCTTCGCCGTTGTGACCCTTGATCTTGACCTCGGTGGGGTTCATATCTGAATACCGATAAACCCCTGCTGGGGGAATGATATCTGCCTTGGTTCGCGTCTTGATTGCTGTTGCCACTATTTAACGCCTCCAGCTTATGAGATTTTGCTGTTCGCAAGGACTCCTGCAGGCTGCTCAATGACAGGCCCGGAAGTCCCCATTGGCCAACTGCTAGAATGCCACATCCCAAGGTAATTGTCCAGTCCCGGCATCCTAGTGCCAGTCGTGCGAGGTAGGCATAACAACCCCCGAGGGAATGGCCTTCACACCGGTCGCAATGACATTGGTCATGCCATCCCACCTGGATATGTAGCCTGTCACCTGGATCACCTGGTTAGCCAGCTCTCTGCGGTGTTTGGCGAACAGGTCGCGCCATATGATGACCTGGGCGTCGCCCGTCTCATCCTCAATGGTCACAAACACCGTGCCATCCCGCCCGCGGGGGTGCTGACGTGCCACAGGCCAGCCGGCTATCACAACCTCTTCGGACTCTTCACGCCCTTCCACCTCCGAGGTGGCGAGCACCCCGGGGTCCAGGCTGGGTCTGACGAACTCCATCAGGTGTCCCCTGGGATAGATGCCCATCGTTGCGTACTCCCACTGCATCTTCTCAGCATCGGAGAAGTCCTGCATCTCCGGTACGCTGTCCTCCGTAGATATGGCCAACACCATTTGCCCGTCCTTCTTTGGTCGAAGGTGGAGGCCCGCTTCCCACAGGGCTTCCCTTCGGTTCTTCGTAATGCCGTCGAAAGCCCCGGCCATCACCAGGGAGCGCATCGCCGGCGGCTTTATCCCCGTCCGTTGCACCAGGTCGCTCCCGCTTGCGTAGGGCCCCCTGCGCTCCCTCTCTTCCACGATGAGCTTTGCCGACTCCGGCCCAACATCTCCGATGAAACGGAGGCCCAACCGTACCGAGCTCCCATCGGGGGTGCATATTACCCCGCTTCGGTTCACGCAAGGGTTCAGGAAGGGCACCCCGAAGCGCCGGGCATCCTGTTTCAGCGTCTCCATGGGATAGAACCCCATCGGCTGGTTGTTCATCAGGGCAACGAAGAACTCCAACGGGTAGTAGCGCTTGAGCCATGAGGCTTGGTAAGCGGTAACGGCGAAGGCGTGGGAGTGGGACTCCGGGAACATGTAGTGGCCGTTGATCTTGCCAAATATCTTCCTGGCGGCCTCTTCGGATACGCCGTTTCGTTGCGCCCCCTCCAGGAATCTTCGCCAGTGCATGTCGATAAGGTGTGCATTATTAGGCCTGGCAAAGGCGCGGCGAATCTCGTCGGCCTCTGATGCAGTCATGCCCGCCACATCCTCTATGAGCTGCACAACCTGTTCCTGCCAGACGATGATGCCGTAGCCCCGCTCCAAGGCCCGTTTCTCCAGGGGGTGGTCGTACTCCCACTCCGCTCCGCGCCTGTAGCGTTCGACGAACTGGGACACCGCACTGCCCTGGGTGCCCACCCCAGGTCGGATAAGCGCGACCTGGTAGGCAAGGTCCAGCAGGTCCCGGGACTTCAGCCTCTGGCCCATTTTCAGCTGCGCCGGCGATTGAAGCAGAAAGACCCCTTTGGACATACCCTCGTTTATCATGTCGTACACATTGAGGTCCTCCGGGTCTATCGTGCTCAAGTCCGGTCGTCGACCCTCCCTTAACTCCACCAAATCCAACGCCTCCTCTATTTGGTCCAGCACCGGTAAAGAGAGAAGATCTATCTTGGCGAACCCGGCATCAGCCACGCTGTCCTTGTTCCAGTCCATTATGAACCGGCCATCCATGGCCCCCGCCCTTATGGGGACCATTCTGGGAATTGGGGAGCAACTCAACACCATGCCGCCGACATGTTGGCCCAACCCCCTGGGCGCATCCATCAGCTGAGGGGCAAGGTCCAGCAGGTCCCGCCACCCGCCGGCATTCACTTTGTCTCGAAAGTCCGGCAATTCCATCATCTCCGTCCGCAGGTCGGCGGCGTCGTGGGAATGGAGCCTCTTGGAAAGCAGGCTGAGCTGCTCCCGGGGAAGCCCCAGAGCTTTGCCTAGGTCCTGGATTATCCCCTTTGCGCTGTAAGTAGAAATAGCCCCGGTCAGCACAGCGTACTCTGGGCCGAAGTGGCGATGTACCCTCTCGATCAGCTCATCCCTGAGACCCCGGGGAAAGTCCAGATCGATGTCCGGCAGCACCTTCATATCTTCAGAGATGAACCGCTCCAGGGTGAGGTCCCACCGCAGGGGGTCCACGTGGCTGATACCGATAAGGTATCCCACCAGCAGTGCCACCGATGAGCCTCGCCCCCGCCCGGGTGGCTTCTCCTCCAGCGGGGTCTCCGGGCGTGTCAGGCCGCGCTCCTCCATGATGCGCTGGGCTATCGTAACGATCTCCCTGTAGAGCAGCAGGAAGCCCGCAAGGTTCAGCCTCTGGATCAACCCAAACTCTTCCTGGAGACGCTCCGCAACCCGCCGGGGCACCGTGCCTCCGTACCGCCGGGCTGCAGCTTCGTAGCACAGCCTTTGCAGAAAACTGTCGGGGGTGTACCCATCGGGCACCGCCGACTCGGGCAGGGAGTAGCCCAGGTCTTTGCTCAGGTCGAATGTGCAGCGCTCGACAATACGAAGGGTGTTGGAGACAGCTTCCGGGCAGTCGGCAAAGAGCCTCTCCATCTCCCCTTGGGGTTTCAGACAAAGGTGCTCGTTTGGATAGATGTGGGGCAAGGCCCGGTCTATGGTGGTGTTGAGCTTGGATGCCACCAGCGCATGCTGGAGACGATACCGGCTTGGGTGATGATAGTGAACATCGTTGGTGGCAACCACCGGTACACCGACCTCCTTGGCGATTTTCAGCAGCTCCCGGTTGCGCGCGGTGTCCCCCTGCAGGAAGTTGCGCTGAAGCTCGACATACACCGATCCAGGCTTGTACCAGTCCATGTACCCATTCAGAAGCTCGCGGGCCTTCCCGTTACGGCCCTCGGACGCCAGCCGGGAAACCTGCCCATGCCGTCCACCCGCCAGCAGAATGACACCCTGGGAGTGCTCAGCTAAGTGGATGGGGTCCAGCTTAGGTTCTCTGCGGTCCACGGCATTGGCAAGGGTGAACAGGCGGGAGATGTTGGAGTAGCCGGCCGGGGTCTCAGCCAAGAGAGTGATTCGCGAGCCATCATTCATGGTCAGCTCGCCGCCGGTGATGGGCCTGACCCCCAAGCTGTTGGCAAGCCGTGCGAACTCCAGCGCCCCGCAGAGGTTCACATCGGTCAGGGCCAGGGACGGATAAGCGTACTCCTTGGCTTGGGCCAGCAGCTCATGGGTGTGGGAAGCCCCTAAGCCAAAGGAGTAGAAGCTCTTGGCATGAAGCTCGACGTAGCGGGATGGTGTCGGAGCCAGCTTCATCCCCGCTGCCGGAACCACCGGCCGTTGTGCCTGTCACGGAACAGGGTGAGCCGGCTGCCATCGCTGGAATCGATATGGTAGTAGGCACGGTCCACAGGCTGCGGCAGCCACCACAGGTGGAAGCTCCATTCATCCACTATGCCGACCACCGAGCGCCAACAGCCCCCGATACGAACAGACACTGGCTGGCCCTCCGGCCCCTCCTCCACCTGCACAGGCACCGGTGCATTAAGAGGCCTGATAGCATCCCGTCCCACGGGATCGATGGGCATCTGCAGGAAACGCGTCTCCAAGGCAGGATGCCATGGCGCAACCTGCGCCACCTTGTACAACGCATAGCTTCCCCCTTCCCTCGACCTCAACCGCCGGTCCGCTTCCACCAGCTGCCTCTCCCCATCCTCCCTTGCACCATCCAGCAGGCCCATCTGCACACCCGGCTCCCCCGTGAAACCGGACAGAGTGAGGGTCACATCCTCCACAGGAACGCCTGGCGGGTCCAACTGGACCCGACCTTTTACAGCAAGGGCGGCCCTCTCCCATGTGCTTGCCGGCTGCTTGAAAGCTACCGACCTATCCCAGGGTGGCGCACCGTAGGCAGAGCACCGGAGGGTTGCCGTGCTCACGCACCCGCCTTTCATCTCCAGCCTGGCATACCCCCTCTTGAGAAGGGTATCGACCACCACGAAAAGCATCTGGATGGAGGAGGAGGGGAAGGGAAGGGAGATATGCTCGACTATCGGCTCTTCAGACACCATGGGGATGACGGGGCTGTCATCGGTGCCATTGCAGAGGGCCCAAGCCCTTCCGCCGCTGTGCCCGAAGCGGTCTGTCAACATATGCCTGCTCATAGATGCGACCGCCCCCATGGTGCGCAGGCCAAGCTGGCGCATCTCCTTCTTCACATCGGCGGGGATGGGGAGCAGGTCGATGGAGCGGGGCCCTAGAAAAGCCCTGACATCATCGGGGACCTTGAAGGCCCTGCGGGACCCGCACATGCGGGCCGCCACGAGGGCGGGAAACTTGGCATTGGCTACACCAATGCGGGGCGCCAGGTCTGCGGGGAGAGAGTTCATCAAAGCGGACACCGCGCCAGCTTCGCCATGGTACAGCCCTTCCAGGCCATCCAGGCGCACATAGGCTACGCCAAGGTCGGAACCTTCGACTCGATCGCTCACCCTCTGTAGAGCGGTGAGCATTCTTGAGAAGACCTCCCGGTAGTGCGGCTCATCAGCATCCAGCACGACAGCGCCCACATGATGTGACAGGGCCTGCTCCAAGGTCATGCCAGCCTCCGCTGTGGTGCCCGGGAAGCTGTCCACCACCTGAGCCTTCCCTCCCCCGAGGCTGCGGTCCACCACAAGGACAGGCCTGTTATCCAGGCGGGGCTGCCGTCTTATCTCAGCCTTCACCCTGAGATGGGTGACGAGGACGCACGCTACCTTCATAGAAGCTCCATGGTCCGGTGTGGGTGATTGGGCAGATGATGGTACAGAACGTCTGTTCTATTTGTCAACCGACCGATGGTCGGTGTGGGAGGACCCGCAGCGTAGGGTCGACAAATACAAGAGGGCCGGGCTTTCAAAAGCCCGGCCCTCTTCTTGTGCCTATTCAGCCGGCGATTTATGCCGTCAGGCCTACAGCCTCAGGAACGAAGCAGCGTTGTCGTACATGTGCTTCTTGAGGGCGTCACCGCTGAAGTTGCCCCAGATATCCCACTCCATAACCTCTTTGGCCGTCTCGGGGAACCATGCTTGGCCATGGGGGTAGTCGGACTGGTGCATCAGGCAGTCCTCGCCCAGGATCTCGACGCAGGCCTTGGTCATGGCCGGACCCTCGAAGGGCTCGGCGGCGCATACCACCCGTCCCATCTGGGCGTACTCTATGGGGGTGTACTTCAGGTCGGGAGTCACACCGGACACGTAGCTCTTGTTGAAGCCCAGGCGGATGAGCCAGTTGGGCAGCCAGCCGTGCCCCACCTCGGCGGTGCCGAAGCGAATGTTGGGATAGCGGTCCAGCATCCCCGACAGGATCACGTAGGCGAACAGCCTGGCTGCTCCCCAGGGGTGGGCTGCCGTGCGGGCGACCACAGTGTTGCCCCAGATGTCCTGGTAGCCGGGGAAGTAGGGAGGCTCGAAGAAGAAGCTGTGGTGCACCAGGGGCAGGTTGAGGTCATTGATGGCGGCGAATATCGGCTCCAGGGAAGGATCGTCGATGGGAAGTCCTTCCTTCAGGTGCACCCATACCGCTGCCGCCCACGGCGCATTGCCCCAGTGCTTGATCTCCGAAACCGACCACTCCGGATCAATGCCCGGCACCTGGATGGCGGTCTTCAGGCGGTCGGTGTTCACAGATGTGAAGGTGTCCATATAGTTGTGGTAGCCCCGGTACAGGCCCTCGCTCAGGGTGACATCGTCGAGGCCGGTTATGGTGGTTGCCCAAGTGCCGGGGAAGATGAAGTCGATGTCCCGGCCCTCCATGTCCATGTCGATCAGGCGGTCTGCCGAGTTCTCCTCATCGACGCCCGCATGGGCCTTTGCCCGGTGCTGGCTGACGGTACGCCCTTCCAGGGCGCTTCTGCCACCGGCCACTGCCTTGTCGTCATCCGACTTGGGGGCTGTGCCGGGGAAGCGGTCGAAGGGGATGGCGCCCACGGTGATGCCGCTGCGCGTGCTGCCATCGGGGTTCGTTCGCACCCGGTAGTAGGGCTTGAGCTCCTCCATCCGGGAGCGGAAGCTGGGCTCCACATACTTCTCCAGTACCTCCATTGCTGGGTTCACATGGGTATCCATATCTATGATCTTGTAGCCGTCTCTCAACTTGCGCCTCCTATACTATTTTCCGGTTCCACCGGATGATGCTGCTCCGTTCCCGGAGGTCTATCTAGACCAGGCGGAGGAAATTCTCCGCATTGCCCGACATGTGCTTCGTCAGGGCCGCCGAGCTGAACTCGGGCCAGAAATCCCAATCCAAAACTTCCTTGGCTGTTTCGGGCCACCAGCATTCGCCGTGGGGATAGTCCGACTGGTGCATCAGGCAGTCCTCACCCAGGACCTCGATACATGCCTTGGTCATAGCGGGACCTTCAAAGGGTTCGGCGGCGCACACCCAGCGCCCCATCTGGCAGTACTCAAGGGGTGTGTACTTCAGGTCGGGAGTGACCCCGGCAACGTAACTCTTGTTGAAGCCCAGGCGGATGACCCAGTTGGGAAGCCAGCCGTGACCAGTTTCCGATGTTGCGAAACGAAGGTTGGGGTACCTATCGAACAGCCCCGACAGGATGATGTATGCGCCCAGCCTGGCAGCTCCCCAGGGGTGAGCAGCGCTGCGAGCAACCACGGTGTTGCCCCAGATGTCCTGGTAGCCCGGGAAGTAGGGGGGCTCGAAGAAGAAGCTGTGGTGCACCAGGGGCAGGTCCATGTCGTTCATGACGGCAAAGACCGGGTCTATTGAAGGATCATCTATGGGCAGCCCTTCTTTGAGGTGTATCCATACGCCCGCCACCCACTTTTCCTTCCCCCACTTCTTGATCTCCGACACAGCCCACTCCGGGTCTGCGCCCGGGACCTGCAGCTCGCTCTTGAGCCGGTCCGGAGCTATGGAGGTGTAGGACTGCATGTAGTGGTGGTAGGCCCGATAAAGCCCGTGGCTCAGGGTTACATCGTCAAGGGCTGTTATGGTGGACACCCACTGGGTTGGGAATATCATGTCGATATCCCGGCCCTCGATGTCCATATCGTGGATACGCCCCTCGGAGTTCTCGTCCTGGGTATCGGGCTGAACCTTGGCCCTGTGCTGGCTGGTGGTCCTGCCCTCCAGGGCATCCCGGCCACCCACCACCGCGGCGGCGTCTCCGGCATCGGGGGCTGTTCCGGGGAAGCGGTTGAAACGCACCGGCCCGATGCTCAGGCTCTTCCTGCTCCCGCCCTCAACCGCCTGCCGTTCGCGGATGTAGGGGGCCAGCTCATCGAGACGGGGCCGGAAGCTGGGCTCCACGAACTTCTCTAGCACGGTGAAGTCCGGGTTCACATGGGTATCCATGTCGATAACCTTGTAGCCGTCCCTCACGCTACACCTCCTTCGGGGTGTTGCTCGCCGCAGGTTAGCTCAGGCGAAGGAAATTGGCGGCGTTGTCGTACATGTGCTTCTTGAGAGCATCCTTGCCCAACTCTCCCCAGATGTCCCACTCCATGACCTCTTTGGCCGTCTCGGGGAACCATGCTTGGCCATGGGGGTAATCGGACTGGTGCATGAGGCAGTCCTCGCCCAGTATCTCGATTACCGCCTTGGTCATGGCGGGGCCTTCGAAGGGCTCGCATCCGCAGGCGACCCTGCCCATTTGAGCGTACTCGATGGGCGTGTACTTCAGGTCCGGGGTTACGCCGCTGACGTAGCTCTTGTTGAAGCCCAGGCGAATGAGCCAGTTGGGCAGCCAGCCATGCCCCACTTCCATAGCCCCGAATCGAAGGTTGGGGTACTTGTCCAGCATCCCCGACAGGATCACGTAGGAGAAGAGACGGGCAGCGCCCCAGGGATGGGCGGCGCTGCGGGCGACAACGGTGTTGCCCCAGATGTCTCTATAGCCAGGGAAGTAGGGAGGCTCGAAGAAGAAGCTGTGATGGATATAGGGCAGGTCAAGGTCGTTTACCACATCCCAGATGGGATAGAGGGTGGGGTCATCGATGGGAAGACCTTCTTTGAGGTGCACCCACACAGCCACGGCCCAGGGTGCGTTGCTCCACTTCTTGATCTCGGAGATGGCCCACTCCGGGTCGGCGCCAGGCACCTGGATCGCGCTCTTGAGCCGGTTGGAGTCGGCAGAGGTGTACTCTTGCATGTAGTTGTGGTAGGCGGCGTACATTCCCTCGGCCAGGGTTACATCTTCTATGCCGGTGACCGTCGTTGCCCAGGTGCCGGGAATGATGTAGTCGATGTCTCGACCCTCCAGGTCCATGTCATGGAGGCGCCCTATTGAGTTCTCCTCCTGGACGGCGGGCTGGGTCGGATGCCGGTGGGTGTTGCCGGCCCGGCCTTCCAGGGCTGCGCGCCCGCCGGCCTTGGGCTTGTCGTCGTCCTCAGAGGGGGCAGTTCCCGGAAACCGGTCGAATGGGATGGCGCCGAAGCTGATGCCCGATGATGTGACGCCGCTGATCTCCCTGACCCTCAGATAAGGCTTGAACTCGGCCTGCCGGGGCCGGAAGCTGGGCTCCATGTACTTTTCCAACACTTCATGGGCAGGGTTTACATGGGTATCCATGTCAATGATCTTGTAGCCGTCTCTCACGCATTACCTCCCCGAAACTTGCTGTAGGTGCTGCAGGCCATGCGCTACGGGCAAAACCCAGCGACATGCCTGCCGGTCTTGCCGCCAATTTTATGTTCGTGGGGTTGTAGTGTCAAGGAAAAGAGAAAGGGGACGCTATCCGCGTCCCCTTTCCAGGAAACACCCTTTGTTGTGCCTTTAGCTCATGCGCAGGAAGCCCGCCGCATTATCGTACATGTGCTTCTGGAGGGCCTGCTTGCCGTACTTGGGCTGCGACCAGAAGTCCCAGTCGATAACCTCTTTGCAGGTCTCCGGGAACCAAGCCTGCCCGTGGGGGTAATCGGACTGGTGCATCAGGCAGTCTTCGCCCAGGATGTCCACGCAAGCCTTGGTCATGGCAGCGCCCTCGAAAGGCTCGGCGGCGCAGCGGAAGCGACCCATCTGGGCATACTCGATGGGCGTGTACTTCAGGTCAGGGGTTACGCCGCTGACGTAGCTCTTGTTGAAGCCCAGGCGGATGAGCCAGTTAGGCAGCCAGCCGTGTCCCACTTCCGACACTGCGCAGCGCATGTTGGGATAGCGGTCGAAAATGCCGGACAGGATGAGGTAAGCCGACAGCCGGGCAGCGCCCCAGGGATGGGCTGCCGTGCGGGCTACGACGGTGTTGCCCCAGATGTCCCTGTAGCCGGGGAAGTAGGGAGGCTCCATGAAGAAGCTGTGGTGCACCAAGGGCAAATCCAGGTCGTTCATGGTTGCCCAGACAGGCTCCAGGTTGGGATGGTCCACGGGGACACCCTCGGGGAGGTGCACCCAAACCGCGCCAACCCACTTGTCGTTGGCAAACTCCTTGATCTCCGAGATGGTCCACTCGGGGTCGCTTGCGATCACCTGCAGGCAGCTGATCAGCCTGTCAGGCGCTTCGGCCGTGTAAGCCCGCATATAGTGGTGGTACCCACGATAGAGACCCTCGGCGAGGGTAACGTCGGGGCAGCCGGTCATGGTTGCGGGCCAGGTGCCGGGGAAGATGAAGTCGATATCCCGACCCTCCAGGTCCATATCTACGATACGGCCCTTCGAGTCTTCGTGCTCCACGTCGGGATGGGCCTGGGTCCGGTGCATTCCAACCACGCGGCCATCGAGAGCTCCGCGCCCACCGGCAGTGGCCTTTTGATCGTCAGCTTTGAGTGAGGTCCCGGGGAACCGGTCATAGGGAATTGCGCCCACGGTAATGCCCGTGCGGGTTACGCCGTCGGCAGTGGTCCGTGCCCTGTGGTAGGGCTTCAACTCATCCATTCGAGGTCGGAAGCTGGGCTCGACGTACTTGGCCAGCACCTCCATGGACGGCTGAACGTGGGTATCCATATCTATAACTTTGTATCCGTCTCTCAAGCAGCACCTCCTCGGTTGTTTTGAACCGATGGACCCTTCGAAACACGGTCTGGAACCAAGGTCCACTTAGCGCCAATTCTAGGCGGGGCCAGATAGAATTGTCAATCCTTCGCCAGATTGACCGGCCCTTGAACAACGGAGATAATTGACCAGCCTCGGACCAGTGTTCTCCAAGGCGTATTGCCACATTATAACCAGCCCCAAAGGAGACAAGATGTTCGAACGATTCTCCACCTTTGCCAGTAGAATCAAAGAGGGATTGGGGGCAAAGGTCGCCCATGCAGCGACCCAAACTCCCGCCTCGAGTGCCGGGACCCTGTCCTTCTACTGGGTGGATGTGTTCGCCCTCAGGCCCAGGGAGGGCAACCAGCTTGCGGTGTTTCTGGACGGAAACGGACTGGACCCCGACACCATGCAGGCCATTGCCCGGGAGATGGCCATCTCTGAGACCACCTTCCTGCAGAACCCGGAGCACGGCGGGAACGCCAAGGTGCGCATCTTCACGACGACGCGGGAGCTCCCCTTTGCCGGCCACCCTACCCTGGGCACCGCCTACGTGGTGGCCGAAACCCAGGGCTTGAACGACAAGGTTGTCCTGGAGATGGGCGTTGGGGATATTCCCGTCGCCCTGGACCGCAGCGCCGGGGGTCTGAAGCTGGAGATGACTCAGAGAGACCCCGAGTTCGGACCGACAATCACCGACCGGGCCTCTGTAGCTCGGGCCATCGGGCGCGCCGAGGAGGACCTGGAGCCGGACCTGCCAGTGCAGGTCGTGAACACGGGCTTGCCTTTCGTGATCGTTCCCCTGAAGTCCCTGGAGGTCATCAAGAACACCAGGCTGCAACCCCAGATCAAGGAAGCGATCCCAGAGGTCGGCGACTTAGGGCTGTACATGTTCTGCCGGGAGACGGTCAACGCCGATGCCACCATCCATGCCCGGCCCGCCTCTGCTGGGCGGGAAGACCCGGCGACGGGCAGCGCCGCAGGATGTCTCGTTTCCTACATCGTGGAACACGGGGTTGCGCCTCCGGGCAGCGACGTGGTCATAGAGCAAGGGGTCTGGGTGCTGAGGAACGGCCGCCTCTTCACCAAGGCGGATAAGGTGGATGGAAGGGTGCAGAACGTGCGCGTGGGCGGGCAGGTGTTCGTGGCACTTAAGGGCGAGCTGACCCTCTAGCCCCAGACCGCTCGCGCCGTCTCAGCCACCAGCTCCAGCTTGCGCTTCTGGTCATCCCAAGTGAGCAGATTCCCATCTCTCTCAGAAGCGAACCCGCACTGGGGGCTGATGGCCAGGTACTCCACGGGAACATACCTGGCTGCTTCCTGGATGCGCCTGAGCAAGACATCCCGGTCCTCCAGCTTCCCGGACTTGGTTGTAACCAGGCCCAGCACCACCTGCTTGCCCTTGGGAAGGAAGCGCAGCGGCTCGAACCCGCCTGCCCTCTCGGAATCGTACTCCAGGAGGAACCGGTCGGGGTCCAGGGTGGAGAACATCACCTCGGCGATGGGGTCGTAGCCGCCCTCGCTGCGCCACCTGCTGCGGCTGTTGCCCCGGCACATGTGCACTGCCCCGATGACGCCCTTCCCACGGGCGGCCTCAAGGCAGTGGTTGTCGGCAGCTATTGCCCGTTCCATAGCTTTGTCGGGGTCGATTCCTGCGCCGCGCATCTGCTCCCGCTGCTGGAGGTCGCAATACCGGGTGTAGTGGGGAGCATCCAGCTGCACGTAGGTCACGCCGTCTTCTACCGTGGCGGCGATCTCAGCTTTCAGCACCCCGGCCAAGGCCCACATAAGGTCATCGCGGGTGGGGTAGAAGAGGTCGGTCACACCGGCCCTGAACGCAGCTTGGGCGATGAAGGTCGGGCTGGGCATGGTGACCTTGAAGGGCTTAGTTGCATGTTCACGGAGGAAGGCGGTCTCGTGGGCGGTCAGTCGCCTTTGAGGGGTGAGGTATCCATTGACGACGCGCACCCTGGTGGGGGTGGAGCTTTCGCCGGGACCGTACCACCGCATGGGGGCCGACTCCTCGGGAGGGGCAAAGCCGTCGACTGCCTCGGCCAGCTCGGACATGAAGGCTTCCCGGCGGTACTCCCCGTCGGTCACCACATCCATCCCCGCCTGCTCCTGCATCTCAAGGGCTTGGAGGACTGCCTCGTCTTCTACGGCGCGCAGGTCTTCTTGGGAAATGGAACCGTGGTTATAGGCGGTGCGCGCTTCTTGGAGCTCGGGCGGGCGCAGAAGGCTCCCGACTTGGTCCGAGCGGATGTCCCCTATATCAGGCCACCTTCAGAGGTTCGCCGAAGCTCTCCACCTTAGCGTGCTCGAAGCCGTTGTACTCCATCTGAGCACGGATCTCCTCCATGACCTCTGGGCCGGCTATCTTGTGCACCAGGTACAGGCCCATGTCCAGGGAGGAGCTGACACCGCCTGCGGTGATCACTTCACCATCTTCGACCACCCGCTGCTTTAGCACTTCAATGACGAAGGGCTCCAAGGCTTTGAAGGCGTTGCGATTGGTGGTGGCCCGCTTCCCTTCAAGGTATCCCGCCTCAGCCAGTACCAGGGCTCCGCCACAGACCGACATCTTGTAAGGGGCATCCTTACCGGTCAGTATCCATTCTTTGAACTCTGGGCTGTTCCGCACTTCCCGGCCTCCGGGACCGCCGGGGACGATGAAGAAGTCGTAGTCGGCCAGGTTGGGCTTCACCTTGGTGGCCTTGATAACAAGGTCCCCGGTCTGGTCGGTAACCTCGGGGCCGATGGCGCAAATGTCCCACTCGATGTCGTCGCGGAACCCCATGGTCTTCAAACGAGTGATAGGGTCATACACTCCCAGAAAGTCCAGGGTGGTCATGCCGTCGTAGATAATGAAAGCGATCTTCATGCCAGCCTCCCCTTATCGGTTCACGCCCGAATATGGGTTGTCCTTGTTCTTCGCGGTGAAATCGGCAATGGCCTGGACGCCCCGCTGCCGGAAGTCCATCAGGAAGTCCCAGCCCGCAGAGTACATGGCGAACAGGTGGGAGTAGGGATGGCGCACCTCGCAAAGACCTATGTCGGTGGCCTGCTCATAGCTGAGGAAGTAGGCTGGGCATGTGCAGGGAGCATCTATCTCCTTGACCATCTGCCGGATCTGCTCCACATCCCTGGGCGGATAACCGATGTATATGACGTCGGCCCCCGCGTCCCGGTAAGCCTTCATGGCATCCACCGCTTCCGGTATGGGTATATTGGAGTCCAGGGCATAGCAACGGGCCCGCACGACGAAGTCCGGGTCCATAGCATTTCGGACTTCTACTATGGCCTTGATCTTGTCCACCATGTTCTGCTTGGGCAGGATTCCCAAGTCCACCACATGCTCCCTGACCAAGCCCCCGGAACCGGGCTTCGGACCCTGGTCGGACCCTGTGGGCAGCACCCGGTCATCCAGGTCCATGCCGGCTATACCCAGCTTGATCAGCTCCTCGGCTGCCTTGGCTGCGTGGATGGCCCCCAGGGGTGCGAGGTGGTCGCAGTCCACCAGCACCGGCAGATCCACGGCTTCGTTGAAGAACTTGGCCACCCAGAGGCGGTCCGCCAGCTCCAGGTATGAGCCGGGAACGCCCAGCATGTAGGAGAGGGTGGCATCACCACCGATGAAGATGTACTCGAAGCCAGCCCGCTCAAGCTGCTTGGCAGCCGCTACGGACGTTGCCGACATATGGACGGCCGGATTTCCCTTCCGCATGAAGATTTCCCGGGCCCTGGTGCTCTTTTTCTTGGCTGTTGTCACTGATCCACTCCCGTCGCAATAGGTTTGTCTTCTAGGTGTTCACCGCTTCAGCCCCGGCCTCGGAGCAGAGCTCGTCCTGGTCGCCGATGCCTCCACCGCAGCCGACGCCTCCTATGATCGCGCCGTCGATGGTAAGGGGATGGCCTCCCCCGCCCGGCTGCATCTTGAGCTTTTCGGCCAAGCCGGACCAGAAGGCGACGTTGTTGCGCACACCTTCCATCATCTCGTGGGTCGGCCTCCTGAAGCCTGCGGCCATGATGGCTTTCCCCCGGGCTGTATCGAAGGTGATGAAGCTGGCAGTGTCGCCCCTCACAAAATAGACCATGTTGCCGCTCTCATCCACCACGGCAACGCTCATCGTTATTCCCAGCTCGGCTGCCTTGTCCTGGGCGGCCTTGACCACCCTTTCGGCAAGTTCCTGGCTCATGGGACGATGGGGTACCCTGGCACGCCTGTCTTGGACCATCGCTCTCCTCCTCGAATGGGAAGATTATGCGTGTCCCGTCGTTGAAGATGGGCTTCCGACGCAGGTGCCCATTGTATCGACCGCCCGTTGAGAGCGTCAAGGATTGGCGGGGCCGGGGCTTACCAGCCGACGGCGTAGTTGGCGCGGCGGGGGTCGGCGCCTCCGATGAGGATACCCCGCTCCCTATCCACAACTATGGCGGAGATGGCCCCGTTGTCGATGGTCCAGTCATCGGTCCAGTTGACCTTGTGGCCCATCTCCTCCAGGCCATGGGCTGCCTCTTTATCGACCCTGCCTTCCAACACCACCTCCCCGGGCTTGTAGATGTGGGGGTGGTAGGTCAGGGGGAAGCTGTCGGAACGCACCCTGGGCTCTTCAGTGGCCTGCTGAGGATCGAGGCCGAACTCGGCCAGGTTCAGGAGCATCTGGACCATGGCTTGGAGCTGCATATCTTCGCCGGGAGTGCCGAAGGGCATGTACAGCTGGCCGTCCTTGAAGATCATGGGGGCCTGCGGTGTCAGCCTTGGGCGACGGCCGGCTCCCAGCCGGGCCGGGTGCTCGGGGTCCACCCAGCTCTGGCCTCCCCGGGCGCTGAGGGCTATGCCCGTTCCCTTAACAACGGGGTTCATGTGAGGCCCGTCGCTGGTGGCGGCGGAAAAGGCGTTGCCCCAGCGGTCCACCACAGCGCAGTAGCTGGTGTCAATCTCCCGCCTGCCGTAGTTGGGAGCGGCAGACACCAGGGGGGCCTTCGTTCTGCTGCCTCCCTGGTGGGGCCAAGGGTCCCCTGCCGGAGGCATCTCCGGCCACGCTCGCTTCAGGTCCAGGGCGGCCCTGCGGTCATCGGCATAGGACTTGGACAGCAGACCGGCCATGGGAACATCCTCGAAGTCCGGATCGCCGTAGTATTCATGGCGGTCGGCGAAGGAGAGTTTCATCGCCTCCAGGATGGTGTGAATGTACTGGGGTGAGTTCAGGCCCATGGACTGCAGGTCGTAGCCCTCCAGGATGTGCATCATCTCTACGAAGGCAGGTCCCTGGCACCAGGGCCCGCAGGAGTAGAGGGTGTAGTTCTTATAGCTGCCCACCTGGGGTTCATCCACGCCCACGTGGAACGCGGCCATATCTTCCATGGTCAGCTTTCCGCCCATCTCCTGGCAGAAGCGGGTCATGGTCTCCGCCAGTTCTCCCTTGTAGAACAAATCCCTGGCGGCTTGGATGGCGCCCTCGCGGCCCTTGTGGGCCTTGGCTTTTTCTTCTTCGACCATCTTGCGGAAGGTTGACGCCAGGTCCTTCAGCTGGAGTATCTCTCCCGGTTCGGGAGGTCTGCCCTGAGGCAAATACACTTCCACGGTGCTGGGGAATTGTTCCATGAAGGCCCGCTGACGGTTAATCATTCTTGCCATGCGGACCGAGCAGGGGAATCCCCTGTCGGCAAGTTCGATGGCCGGCGCGGACACCTGCTCGAAAGTCATCGTGCCGAACTGCTGCAATGCGGTCAGCCAGGCATCGCAGGAGCTTGGGGTGACCGTCCTGACGATGCCCGGAGGAATCGCCCCTTTGTGCTCTCTGTTGAATTCGTCCAGGTCTGTAGAGGCGGGCCACCGGCCAATGCCGCTGATAGTTCTCACCTGCCCTGTGTCGGCCCTGTACACCATGATGGGAGCAACGCCGCCGAAGGAGGTCTGCTCGCTGACCACTACGTTCAACGCGATGCCTGCAGCCACCCCTGCATCGATGGCATTCCCACCTTCTTCCAGGATGCGGTAGCCGGCCATGGACGCCAGGTAGTGGCCCGTAGATACCATGTGAACAGTGCCCATGAAGGGGGCGCGGTACGAGGGGATTCCATTTGGCGGCATCGGATACCTCCTGGCTGACCTGAAAGTTCGAAGCTGGATTTTACATTCAGCAGAGGGCTGTTTCAAGTGTAACGACGGCTGTGACCTATGAGGGCAGCAGAGGGCTGTTTCAAGTGTAACGACGGCTGTGACCTATGAGGGCAGCAGAGGGCTGTTTCAAGTGTAACGACGGCTGTGACCTATGAGGGCAGCAGAGGGCTGTTTCAAGTGTAACGACGGCTGTGACCTATGAGGGCAGCAGAGGGCTGTTTCAAGTGTAACGACGGCTGCGACCTATGAGGGCAGCAGAGGGCTGTTTCAAGTGTAACGACGGCTGCGACCTATGAGGGCAGCAGAGGGCTGTTTCAAGTGTAACGACGGCTGCGACCTATGAGGGCAGCAGAGGGCTGTTTCAAGTGTAACGACGGCTGCGGACCGTGTCGGCTGGGGGCGCTCCTTCAAGGGTGAGGACAGGTACGTTCCCTTCCGGGGGTGGGGATTGCCATGCCCTTCCCCTTGAATTACAATACTGCCGTTGTTCGTCGGCCCGGCCAAGGAGCCATACGCCGCCGAGCCAATGTCTCAGATTTCGAGTTTCACTGGATACTCTATTCTCATGGAGGTGTAACGATGGCAGGCGAAATCGAGAAGAAACTGGAAGGAATGGGTCTATCCTTGCTGCCCCCCGGCCCTCCGGGACCCTTTGGCGCCCGTGGAGTACGTGTGGGCAACCTCCTATTCATGTCGGGAACGGGCCCGCGCGTGGCCGAAGGCCAGACACCCTGGAAGGGTAAGCTTGGAAGGGACCTGACCACCGAGCAGGGCTACGAAGCCGCCAAGGCCGTTGGCCTCAGCTTGCTGACCAACATAAAGGCCGAGATAGGGGATCTGGACAAGGTAAAGCGAGTTGTAAAGCTCCTGTCCATGATCAACTGCGACCCTGAGTTCGGTGAGACCCCCAAGGTTGCTAACGGCTGCTCGGACCTGTTCATCAGCCTGTGGGGCGAGAACGGCAAGCATGGCCGCTCGGCCGTAGGCATGGGCAGCCTGCCCAACGGCATCCCCGTAGAGATCGAAGGCATCTTCGAGGTGTCCGACTAAGGCAAGCCACCAGACACCCAAAACCCAGGATAACCGGAAGCCAGCACCTTGGGCAGCGCTCAGCTCCCACTTGCTGGCTTCCTTGCTTTAGCCTCACGCCTCGACTCGAAAGAGTCGTTGCCGTCCCGTAGCCCACCACTCTGAAAGGACCTCGCCATGTCACCAACGAAAGGCAATGCTCGAAAGCTATATGCCGGTATGCATGATGGCGTGTGCGCCCTGTACCATGCCGACGAGAAGGACGGCTGGAGCCAAGGCCCGATTACACCTCTGCGCCATGCCGCATCCCGCTTTTCCTGGTCCAGGGCCAACTCTCAGCGGGCCTACCTGGCCGCCTACGAGTCCGGGGTCTATCGCACCGACGACGGCGGGACCACCTGGCACAGCCTATCCTCGTACCCCTCGGACTACGCCCACAGTGTGCTCGCCGACCCCAGCAATGCCGACATTATCTACGCCGGCAGCGAGCCCGCTGATGTCCTCCGGTCCCGGGACGGAGGGGAGACGTGGCAAGCCTGTGCCGGATTCCGAGCGGTCCCCGAGTCCGAACAGTGGTCCTTCCACTCGGAGACCCGGTACTCCCACGTCCGCGACCTCCGGGCGGCCCCCTACGACGCGTCTCTCCTGTACGCAGGCATAGAGGTTGGGGGTGTCATTCGCTCAGCTGATGGGGGAGGCACGTGGGAGCAGTGCACAGGGCCTGACCCGGATATCCACTTCGTCAACCCATCGGCCTCGTGTCCCGGCCGGGTGTACATAGCCACCGCAAGCGGGCCTTATCGCAGCGATGACGGAGGCAAAACCTGGGAAATGCTGGACAAGGGTCTGGAACGCACTTACACCCTTCACATCGCCTCCGCCAACGATGACCCTGACCTGGTGCTGGTAACCGTCTCGAGGAATGCGGGGCGCGCCCTGCCCCAGTTCTACCGCTCGGAAGATGGTGGAAGACACTGGGACCTGATCGAACAGATCGGCAAGGATGAGGATATGGTCGTAGCTATCGACTGGGACCCCGAGGAGCCTTCCCGGGTGTACGCCGGGACCGATTCCGGGAATATCTACTGCAGCGATGACCGAGGCCTCAATTGGACCCGGTTGCCTGTGGAGCTGGGGTCGCTGGCTGTGGGAGCGCTGGTCGTCGCACCCGTAAGCTGATCCGCTATCTGCCCTGGTTCCGTATCTGGTGAATCAGTCCCAAGGTGACCAGAACCACATTGGCGACCAATGCGGCGCCAAATATGGTGGCCTGGATGGGTGGGGTTGTGACCCGGGCCCGGTAACCGGAGGGTATACCCTTACCCTCCTGCCATTCGAAGCCTCCCCAAGCCCCAAGGAAACCCAGCGCGATAATGGGGATGGCGGAGATGAGGATAGTTGCCCAGAAGTGACTCGTGAGATGCCTGATAGCCCTGCCAGCCCAGTCTTCACTGAGGGGTTTGAAGACCGAAACGGAAGGCCTGCTCCCCCATGCCCTGCTCAGCAGCCCCGAAACATATTCCGGCCCTTTCAGGACCAGCACCGCCATGTCCCGGCGGATAATGAGCCAGGCAAGATAGGTGCCGATGGAAGCGCCAAAGCCGATCCACAGCTCGTAGTACCACGGGGCAAGAGTCCAAGCCCAGAAATCCGCAAGTAGAAACTTTATTCCGAACCAGGCCACATATCCCAAGGCCCCGAAGATTATGGCCAGGATGGCTCCAACGAATGCCCTGCCAAACAGACCAACTACGATGTAAAAGTACTCGTTAGCGCCCATAGGTGCGCAGCCTATCCTCGATTATGTTGATTTCACAGGGAGAATTATATCACCTTTGCGCTGAGCTAAATGGCCACCACGTTAGATCTTGGACCCAAACGACGCAATGCTCCCTGGGCATCTACTATGAGCCTGCCATGATCGACGATGCTCTGCCAATCGTAGTTGCTGTGGCCGACCAGGACGACGATAGCATCCTGTCCCGCTAGTGTCTGTTCGTTCAGAAGGGCACTCTCAAGTCTAAGGTCCCCAATGGACACCTCGGGTACGTACGCATCGTTGTAGCTGACCTCTGCCCCTCGCTGAACGAGCATGCCGGCTATCTGCAGAGCAGGCGAGTTTCTTGTGTCACGGATGTCCTCCTTAAATGACATCCCAAGGAGCAGAAGCCGGGCTCCACGGAGCGTCTTTCCATGCTCCCCCAGCACATCGCCGATCCTGGAGATCACGTAGTAGGGACGATTGTCGTTCGTCCTGGCCGCCAGATCGATAAAGTTTACGTAGAAGTCGTATTCCCTGGCTTTCCAGGAAAGATAGAAGGGATCGACGGGGATGCAATGACCTCCCACCCCCACGCCGGGATGAAAGGGCATAAAGCCGAAGGGCTTGGTGGAGGCCGCTTCTATCACCTCTCTCACATCGATGCCCATTCGATTGCCAAGCTCCGAAAGCTCGTTGACAAGGGCGATGTTTACGCTTCGAAATACGTTCTCCAGCAGCTTGGTCATCTCAGCTACTCGCGGCGAACTCACCGGCACCACCACATCCACGAATGTCCCGAGAAACGCCGAAGCCAGCTCGGTGCACCGGCCTGTAACGCCGCCGACTACCTTGGGAATGTTGGCGAGGGAGTGGACCTTATTGCCCGGATCGATTCGTTCTGGGGAGAAAGCAAGGTAGAAGTCCCTACCTACCTGCCTTCCGGACTTCTGGACCCCGGGCAAGACCACCTCCTCGGTCGTGCCGGGAAAGGTGGTGCTCTGGAGGAGCAGGAGCTGCTCGGCATGCATACGGCCTGACAGCTCTTCGATGGTGCTTCTAAGGGGAGCCAGGTCCGGCTCCTTGTGGGCATCGACGGGCGTGGGAACGCAGACTACGACAATATCGCTTTCGACCGCTGCATCGTAAGAGGATGTGGCTTTGATTTTCCCCTGCTCCACCAAGAGGGCCAGGGTTTCATCGGATACATCATCGATATAGCTCCGTCCGGCGTTGACCTCCTCGGCCCGCCACCGGTTCAGTTCGATGCCCACGGTGACGTACCCAGCCCGGGCAATGGCCACCATGGTGGGCAGCCCCACGTATCCAAGGCCTACCACGCAGACCCTGGCGGTTCGCTCGGAGATCTTCCCCTGCAGCCCCTGCGTCGCCCGCTTCTCCAATTGGCTACTTCCTGCTTTCTTCCAGGCGGATGCTTTTTACGACC
This sequence comes from Dehalococcoidia bacterium, assembly GCA_965116325.1. GTDB lineage: Bacteria > Chloroflexota > Dehalococcoidia > Lucifugimonadales > JAGWBF01 > JAGWBF01. The sequence goes on from OZ220675.1 coordinate 755,822, forward strand.
TTTTCCACCATCACCGCAATGGGCGTGGAGGGGTGATATGCGATGTAGCCCTGGATCTTTTCGATGGACGGCAACCTGCGTGCAGGCTCTTCGAACTCTTCTCCATAAACCTGGTCAAAGGGGACGTGCACTATCTCCGAGCTGCTGCGGGCGACCCGGCGCACCAACTCCGCCAGGTCGAGGATACTTGTTTCCGAGCCGCTCCCCAGATTGAACACCTCTCCCTCTGCCGAGGGCACCTCAGCAATATCAGCCATGGCGCCAACCACATCCTTGACGTAGGCAAAGCTGCGCTTCTGAAGGCCATCGCCATACACGGTGATAGGTTCTCCCAGAATTGCCTGCCTGGCAAACCGGGGGAAGACCATCCCGTATCGTCCCGACTGTCGGGGGCCGACTGTGTTGAACAAACGGAGAATAACGACTGGAATGCCCTGCTCCCTGTGGTACGCCAGCGCCACGAATTCGTCCAGGGCCTTGGAGCACGCATAGCTCCACCTCGGGATGTTGGTGGGCCCCAGCAGTGAATCGCCGCTCTCAAGGAACGGAACGGCGGTCGATTTCCCGTATACCTCGGAGCTGGAAGCCAGGACGACCTTCTTTCCCAAGGGGCTTGCCAGCTGAAATATATTGCGGGCGCCCACCACGTTGGTCTCCAGCGAGTCAACCTGGTGATCATGTATATATCCCACGCCCACCGCTGCCGCCAGGTGGTAAATCACATCGGCCCTTTCCAGCTCAAACCTGATCTCCTCTTTATCCAGCAGGTCAGCTTCCACGAAGCTGAAGCGGGAATGGCCTTCCAGATGGGCGATGTTCCTGCGTCGGCCCGTGGAAAGGTTGTCAACGGCGGTTACCTGCTTACCCCTGTCCAGGAGCGCATCGCAAAGGTGGGAGCCTATAAAGCCCGCTCCACCGGTAACCAGCGCGCTAGCATATGTCAAGCGGGCCCCTCCAACAGGCTCGGGATAGAGGACATTTCACCCTCCTTTCATGCCAGTCTAGGGCCAAGCCTATTCCAAGGCAAGGGAAAGAGCAGGCGTGACCATCAACCTCAACTTCCCCCCTAACCTAGAAACGAACTGACCCCCGCTAGCCAGCCTTCACCTCTTGTCTTGGGCCCCAAGGGGCCTCGTCGGGGCAACTCCTTCTATGTCCAATACCAAGATCGTCGCAATGGGCGGGGACACCAACAAAGTGACCCTACCGGGGAGACCTGAGAAAAGAGCTGGAAACAGAAACACTCCCTACGTGGAGAGGGCGAAGGTGCATGGTATCCTAAGAGCTATCCGAAGGGCTTAGGGAGATGACTATGAATCGACTTGCGATCATCTCCGGCGTATTGTTGGCTATCATTCTGATAGCCTGCCAGGACCCGACGCCGACTCCGACCCTGGTGCCGACGTCCACGCCAACACCCACCCACACGGCTGAACCGCCGACGCCGACCCCTGCACCGACGGCGACGCCCACCATCAGCCCAGGGGCCGCTGCCTACAATGCCTTCATAGAGATGATTGAGGGACCTGCCTTCGGCCTGAGTGCGGAAACCAAGGCCTGCCTGATGTCCCTCTTCGAGGAGGACCCATCTGTCGCTGAGTCGTTCATGGCCGGGGAGGACCTGAGCGGGCCATCGATGCTCAGCTTTTTGGCCTGCCTGACACCAGAGGAGGTCGCAGCGCTCACGCCACCCGGTGATGGCCCTCCGCCGGATGTTGCCGGCTTAGCCTGCCTGACCGAGGAGCTTGAGGGTGCCCCCGAGAGAGACCGCATCCTTGCCGTCCTCGGAGGCGCCGATCCATCAGGTGAGGGGCTGACGTTGGGGGAAAGCGCAGTACTTGGTGAGGCTGTGGAAGCATGTGGCCTCGATACAGGGTTCAGCTTCCCCGGGGGAGAGGGCGGAGAGGGGAATCCGTTGGCCGGCACGGAGTGGCAATTGGACCTCGTGCTGGGCAGCACCGAACCTCCCGCCGGGGTGGTGGGGGGCGACCCAACGGTCGAGTTTGCGGCCACGGATATGACGGGATGGACGGGTTGCAACTCTTACCGCGCCGGGTACAGCATACAGGGAGAGGAGCTGCGCCTCGACGACCTGACGTGGACGGAGGCGGGCTGCCCGTCCCAGGAGTTGCTCCGCCAAGAGCAACGGATGCAGGAATCGTTAGCAACGGTGGAGGAGTTCGAGATTTCAGGGGAACGACTCACGCTTCACAGCGAAGGCGGGCAGGCGCTGGTCTTTGAGCGGATCGGCGAGTAGCCGCATAGGTTCCCGGGGAAGAGGGCCAGAGCGGCATGGTCCCTCACGCGGCTCCCTATCAACGCAAGAAAGCACCACACAAGGCGGAGTAGTAGGGCCGCAGGTAAGACCTCTGACTTTGCTTCTTTCGCAAGAGAGCTTTCGATATTCAACCGGAGGCGCCCACTCTTGCACGCCCCTGGCCGTGGCAGTCTACCTTGACTTGCCCCTGACCCAAAAATATACTGACCCCAGCTAGGCAGCCTTCACCTCTTGTCCGGGTCTCATAGGGCCGTATCGGGGGAAATCCTTCTATGTCCAATCCCAAAATCGTCGTTATCGGCGGCGGCACCGGCAATCGCACCACCTTGAGCGGCCTAAAGCACGAGCAGTGCGACCTGACCGCAGTCGTTGCCATGACCGACAACGGCGGGAGCTCGGGGCGATTGAGGGATGAGCTGGGGATCCTGCCTCCCGGCGATATTCGCCAATGCTTGGTAGCCCTCGCATCCACCGACCCTTCGACCGCCCTTACAGCTCAGCTCTTCGACTACCGGTTCAGCGCGGGAAACGGGCTGGAGGGCCATAGCTTCGGCAACCTCTACCTGACGGCGCTGACGGAAGTAACCGGCAACATCGCAACGGCCATAGAAGAAGCCTCCAGGATGTTGTCCATCAAGGGCACGGTCCTCCCCGTCACCCTGACCCGTTCTTCCCTTATGGCCCGGCTCAAGGACGGCTCCGAGGTGGCCGGCGAGGCCAGCATAGGCCAGCGCCAGGAGAGCCTGGACGTCTCCATCGATTACATCTACCTGAGTCCCAAGGCCTACGCTTATCCCCCTGCTATCCAGGCCATCGAGGAAGCCGACGCAGTGATCATGGGGCCGGGGGACATATACACCAGCATTCTTCCCAACCTGCTCGTGGAAGACATCTCCCAAGCCATCAACGAGTCCAGGGCCGCCAAGATATGCATATGCAACCTGATGACCCGGCCCGGGGAGTCCGACGGGTTCAAGGCCAGCAGCTTTGCTGGGCTGATCCGCGAGTACCTGGGGACCTCCGACCTCCTCGACTACCTTATCGTCAACAGCACACCCTACCCGGAACGGCTCCTCGAAAGATATCGCTCCTTCGGACAGTACCCGGTGGAGATCGACGATGCCGAAAGCAGCAAGCTGGCGAGGAACATCGTGCGCGAGCCCCTGTTCACCGCCGGGGTGTACCTGCACCACGACTCCCGCCTTCTGGCAAGCACCGTGATGGACATCCTGGAACGACACACCGCAGGGACCCCGGTGAGGGGCCTGGACTAGCCCCCGGAACTCACTAGACTTCTCCGGACACTACCGGTCGGGCTTCATCTTCCCAGGGCCAGCACCGCACCCGTGGTCGCCGCCCAGAGCAGCACATCCAGGACCAGCGGCGGGTCCTTGATAATCACCATCTCCGGGCTTTCCGCTTCCGAGGTCTGGTTTATCAGGTACAGGTACCTGAACAAGCCGAAGACTACGAAGGGAATGGTAAGCATCATGCTGTGATTGGCCGGAACATTGGGGGCGGAGAAGGTGTACAGGGAATAGGCCACCAGGGTTGCAGTGCTGGTCACCGTAATCATCTGCGAAAGAAGGGGCTCGCTGTACTTTCGCAGCACCAGTCTCTGGCTGCCAGGGCTCCCCTCTTCGGTCTTGAACTCGCTGTACCTCTTGCCCAAGGCGATGAACAGCGCCCCCAGTCCGATGGTGGTGTAAAGCCATGGCGACATTTCCACATCGATGACCAACGCACCAGCCAGCACCCTCATCAGGTAACCCGACCCCACCACCATCACATCCAGCAGCGCCAGGTTCTTGATGTAGGACGAGTAGGCCAGGTTCAGAACAAGGAAGACCGACGCAACGATCCCGAAGCCCGTATCTAAGAGATAGCTTCCGGCAAGAGAACCTACGAGGAGCGCTGCCGCAAGCCCGATGGCGGGGGCCACCGGCAGGGCGCCGGAGGCGATGGGCCGACGCCTCTTGGTAGGGTGAAGCTGATCACCCTTACGATCGAACATGTCGTTGATCAGGTACACAGCCCCCGACAGACCGATGAATACGACAGCTCCAAGCACTGTCTCCGCCAGGAGCTCCCCGAAACGGCTCAGGTCGCCCGTGGACCACTCCTCGTTGAATGAGAAGGCCAGAGGCAGGAACACCATGGCGCTCTTGGTCCACTGCACCGGCCGCATGGAGAGGACAGCGTTCAGAGCCAGGTTCTGCAGGCGAGCAGCTAATCCGCCGGGGTTACTAATCAACCTGTTCAAGCACCTTTCTCCCAGCCGTCAAGGGCGAGAGACCTTTAGTCGACATTGGCCAAAGATTCCTCGGTGTCGTCCCCCGCTGAAGGGATCGGACTTCTCTTCGACATCTTTGCATACAGGTACATTGTCGCGCCAACTCCAATGGCTACGGCAAACCAAAGGGTGCACAACCTGATTATCAGGGTGGCGGCGCTGGCGTCGGCCCCCGAGACTCTTAGCTGCTGCAGCAATGCTATCATGCTTCCCTCCGTACCTATAAGGCCCCCGGGAAGCAGAGTCACGGCGCCCAGCAGGGTTGCTGCGGCGTAAATCGAAACAGCGGCGCCGAAGGATGCCGATAGCCCCAGGCCTTGAAGGACAAACCAGAGGGCCGCCCCCTCGGCAAGCCATGCTACAGTGCTCAGGGCTACCGCCAACACCAGCGGCCTTGGAGACAGAACCTGCCGAAAAGCCTCTCTAGATGTACCCAGGAAGGACTTAACCCTATTGGGTAGAGGAAGCATGGCCACCCGGCGAGCGCCCCAATCAGAGACCACGAGAAAAACGGCGGCGAGGGCGCCCGCCACCACCACGGGAAAGGCGGTCCAGCCATAGGGGACAAGAAAGAGGCCCCATGAACTCAGGAGCAGTACAGCGATGACATCGGTGAAGCGTTCGGTGATGACAGCCGCCGAGGAGCGGGCAACGGGAACGTTTGAGTGTTCCCTAAGGAAATAGGACTTGCTCAGCTCCCCCAACCGGCCGGGACTTATGGCCATGGCAAGCCCCGACGCGAATATCATGGCGCTGGGACCGATGCCTACGCTTATGCCCAGCAAACGGAGGTAGTAGGCCCACCTGAGCCACCGGATAAAGTAGTTGGCAAGGGCAAGGCCCAGGGCGAGCAGCCAGTAGCCCATGGGGAATCCATAGATCTGGTGGAGGGTGTCGTTAAGGTCGCCATAGAAGGCCACTCCGGCAAAAACCAGGACCGCGAGTATGGCGAAGGTTATGAAGCGGCGATGCTTCATCAGGGAGAGAAGGGGCTAGACCATGTACACGGGGGAGCTGTCGGTGACGATGCGCTCTTCAGCCTGGATACCCTGTCGCAGGTACTTGGGCAGAGAGAACATGCGCCGGTGGGCCAGTCCATCGTAGTAGGAGAGGTCCTGGTGGAGGCGTCGCTGCACCAGCTCGTCGATGTGGTCAGGCTCTTGTTCCGGCAGAGCGCTTCCGGGGCCATCGGCCTGAGCAAGCACGAAGCCCCAGAGGGTCGTGAAGGCCGGGATGAATACACAGTAGGGATGGGTTTGCGGGAAAACGCCCGATAGGGTGCGAGCAATTACCGTGAAGCACTCGGTGTAGTTCAAGTATCCGGCGGGCCCGGCCTGGGTCACCAGTACCCCTCCGGGGTTCAGCTTTGCCTGGGCCTGTCGATAGAACTCCTCGGTGTAGAGCAGGTAAGCCGGTCCTCCCTCGGTTGGGTCTACCAGGTCCAGAATGATCACATCGAAGCGCGCGTCGCAGTCGGCGAGGAACTTGCGGGCATCCTCGTGGCGGAGCTCCAGCTTGGGGCTCTTGAAGGCGCCGGCGTTGTGATCGGGAAGATGGACTCCACACATCTGGACCACCTCGGGGTCCAGGTCCAGCATGGTGACCTTTTCCACCTCGGGGTACCTCAGCACCTCCCTAAGCGTGGCCCCCTCACCGCCGCCTCCGATAAATACCGACCGGGGAGACGGGTGGAGAAGCATAGCCGGGTGCACCAAGCTATCGTGGTAGATGTGCTCGTCGGCCTCGGTGGACTGGGTCTTGCCATCCAGAACGAGACACCGACCAAAGGTGTCGGTGTCCATAATATCAACGGACTGGTACCCTGTGCGCCCCGTATGAAGGATGTCCTTGATACGGTAGACGATCATCAGGTCGGGGGTAACTAGCTCAAAGTGCCATTTGCCCGGGATTTCCATGCTGGGATTACTTGTCGGCCTTAGGCGGCGGCCGGAATCTCAGTGAGGATACCCCGGCGGTATTCGGTCAGCGACGGGTCCCGGCATTCCAGCTTGTCGATGAGGATTCGAGCAGCCTTCGAAGCGTCGAAGGTTTCCCCGCAGGTGAATACATCAGCGGCCGCATAGCCGTACTCAGGCCATGTGTGTATGCAGAGGTGGGATTCGGAGATGGCCAGGATACCTGTAACACCTTGGGGATTGAACTGGTGGAAGGACTCGCCGATTATGGTGGCCCCTGCAGCATCGGCTGCCTGGGTCATTGCCTCCCGGATGTAGGGAAGGTCATCCAGAAGGCTGGGGTTGCATTCCTTAAGTTCAACCATCACGTGAATTCCGAGTACATTCAATCACCTGCCCCCCTTTATGATTTTGGCGTACAAAACGAGATTCTACCCGTATTTGACCTTCTACGCAATACCTCGCTACAACACGGACAGGAATCCCAGACCGACGTGGGTCCGGAGCAGATCCCGGAAGCGCCGGGTCTTGTCGGGGTGATGGACGGGCGCGGCCAGCAATAGCTCGTCCAGCAGCTCGGCGCAGGCGATCGTCTCGTTGGCCATGACCAGGAGGGGAACCTCCTGTTCCTCAGCTTCATGGTACACGTACTGGTTGGGTTCGAATCCCCCGGTGAGCAGCAGGCAGGCGGTCTCGGTATGGAGACACGCCAGGTGGATATCCGGGCGGTCACCCCTGACCAGCACCCCCTTGCTCTGGTGGCGCCCGTAGTAAGTGTCCCCCCCATCCATGATGTTCCCGCCGATGAGGAAGTTCTCTACCAGGGCGCCGGCCTTATCCTCTCCCAGCACCCAGGCGCCGTTCAAGCCCTGGGCCACATCCCCCACGGACACCGATGCCATGGTCCGGTCGGAAGGAATAGCGCCCAGCAGCCCTTCCTGACTCAGATCCTCGGAGTGCTGGCTAAGCCGGTAGGGGGGCACCATGTTCAGGATTACGCCGGCCAGGCGCTCTCTTAGCGCCGCCACCCCGAGTTGGCCCGAGTGGCCTGCCTCTGGGCTGGAGTACCCCTGGACGTACAGCACCTTGCAGTCCAGTCTGTGAACGATGTCTTCAACCCGGGCTGCCGGGTCTCGTTCCTCGGGAGCCAGGGCCGGGCCCTCAATCACGACCAGGTTTCCTGCAGCGGATAGCTCCTGGGCGAGGGCCAGGGTGTCCTCCAAGCCCATCTCCTGTGAGGACGTTGCCTGCTCGCCGCCAAGGACATGTTCCATCATATAGGCTACGTCGGGGTCGGGATGAGATGAGAAGAGCTTCAGGTATGCAGCTTTTCCGCCGCCGTCCAGCACCTCGGATACAAGGGCGGACGCCGTGGCCGTCTTTCCCACACCGGGTCTATCGGATGCTATCAGCAGGATGGGCAACTAGAACACCTCGATGCCAGCGAGAATCGGCAGCGCTGTGGCGCAGCCCTAAATGAACTTGGCTTGGGCCCGCGCCCCGGCATAGTCTATGTACACAGATATCACTTCACTGAAGAAGTTAACCGCTTCCGTCCCCTGTTCCCGGGTGCCCGCGCCGGAAGCCTTCAGCCCGCCGAAGGGCAGATGTACCTCTCCCCCCAGGGTCGGGGCGTTGACGTGTACGATTCCGGCCTCCACCTGCTCCACGTAGCGCAGGGCCTGGGTTATGTCCTTTGTATAGATGGAGGATGACAGCCCGAACTGCACGCTGTTGGCAATATCGATGGCTTCGTCCAGGTCCCTGGCCTCGAACACCGTCAACACGGGGCCGAATATCTCCTCCTGGGCAATGCGCATAGAGGGCTTGACGTCGGTGAAGATGGTTGGTTCCACATAGTACCCTTCGTCGTACTCATCCCCCCGGACGGCATGACCTCCGTAGGCAAGCTTGGCGCCCTCCTCGGTCCCGACGCCGATGTACTCCAGCACCTTGTCGAACTGGTACTGGCTGGACAGGGGGCTGACATCCACGCTCCGGTCCATGCCGTCCCCGATCTTCAGCGCGCTGGTACGGCTGATCAGCTCGTCCATGAAAGGCTCGAAGACCGAGCTTTCCACTATAACCCGGCTTGTGGCTGTGCACCTCTGCCCCGTGGAACCAAAGGCGCCCTGCACCACGCCGCCCAGGGTCTTGTCCATGTCGGCGTCGGCCAGGACTATGACGGCGTTCTTGCCACCCATCTCGCACTGGACCTTCTTCAGGCCCTTGGCGCCCTCGGTGTAGATGTTGGAGCCGATGTCGGTAGAGCCGGTGAAGGAGATGCCCTTTACCATGGGATGGGACACCAGGGTGTTGCCCACCGAAGCGCCCGGCCCGGTGATCAGGTTCAGCACGCCGGCGGGCAGGCCGGCATCTTCGAACACCTTCACCAGCATGGAGGCCGACATGGGGGTGGACGAGGCCGGTTTGAAAACCAGGGTGTTGCCGCATATGAGGGCCGGAGCCATCTTCCACGCGGGGATAGCAATGGGGAAATTCCAGGGAGTGATTATGCCCACGACGCCCAATGGCCTGCGTGTCGTGTAGGCCACCGTGTCGGGTATCTCCGATGGGGTTGTGTAGCCGAAGAGGCGGCGACCTTCCCCGGCGGAGTATTCGGTGATGTTCATCGCCCGGCGCACCTCGCCGAGGGCATCGCCAATGGGCTTGCCCTCCTCCAGGGTGATCGCCTTGGCGATGTCGTCAGCCCTCTCCCGCATTATTTCCAAAGCCTTGTACAGGATGCCTGCCCTTTGGGGGGCCGGCATACCTGCCCATGCAGGCAGGGCGCGATTGGCGGCTTCGACAGCCCGCTCGGCATCCTCGGGGATGGAAGCTTGGAAGGAAGCCAGCACCATGTCCTTATGCGCGGGGTTGGCGATGGTGTAGGTCCGGCCCGAAGCTGAGTCCACCCAGCTTCCGTCGATGTAGTTCTGGTAGGTGGGGACTTCAGCAGATGTTGTCATGGATTCGCTTCCTGCTCCTAAGTGTTCCGGTCGTCAGTCCTAAGGGGTCCACGCATGGCGCCAAGGGCCGTCACCATTCTAGAGGTGCGAGATAGGTACTGGGCCACTGCTGGGTGCCCTAAGCGGCCGCCGCCACCCGGGACATGTGCTTCTGGAACCAGTCCAAGGTGCGGGCGAAGGCATCCTCGGCGGCGTCCCTTCGGTAGCTGTCTCTTTCGTCACAATAGAACCCGTGGCCGGCCCCTCCGTATATCTTGAAGTCGTACACCTTGCCATGCTTCTGAAGCTCGGCTTCTATCTTGCTCACATCTTCGGGGCTGGGGTTCTGGTCTTCTTCGCCGAAGTTGCCCATCACCGGGCAGCTGATGCTCGCCGTCCGCTCGAATGCCGTTGGGCCTTCGCCTCGGGGACGCATGATGTTCCCGCCGTAGAACATGGAACCGGCCTTGATGCCGGGACACGATGAGGCAGCCAGGTAAACCACGCAACCGCCGAAGCAAAAGCCTACGATGCCGATGTTGTCGCCATCCACCCGGGGATGCTTCTTGAGCCAGTCTATGGTGGTGTTGATGTCCTGCACTATGTAGTCGTTGGTCACCTGCTCCCGGGCCTTGTTGCGTTCGGGAACATCCTCTTCGCCGTACCCGAAGGTGGGATTGGTGCCCCGCACCGCCTCGCTGTTGTTGTAGCGATGGAACATCGCCGGGGCCACCGCGAAGTAGCCCTCAGACGCGAAACGGTCGGCTATAGCCTGGATGTGGGAGCTAACGCCGAATATCTCCTGGACCACTATCACTGCCGGGCGCGCGCCCGGCGCATCGGGCTGGCTGACGTATGTGTGCATATCATCCAGATGCTCTCCCGATTCCATCCTGAGAATCTCCCAGAAGGATGCCATAGCTGCTCCTCCCATTACGTGAATTTGGGGAATCGGCAGGCTGTCGTGGGTCGAGATGTCCCCTGCCTGGTTTGGGCACGATTGTAGCAGAGGGGGTGCGGGCAAACAACCTGAACTAGTTGGACTCCAGCTTCAGCAGAGCCATAAAGGCTTCCTGGGGAAGCTCGACCCGCCCGACTCGCTTCAGCCTCTTCTTGCCTTCCCTCTGCTTCTCCAGCAGCTTGCGCTTCCGGGTAACGTCACCCCCGTAGCACTTGGCAAGGACGTCTTTGCGAAGGGGCCTCACAGTCTCTCTTGCAATGATGCGGCTGCCGATGGCCGCCTGGATGGGGACGGCAAACAGCTGGCGAGGAATCGCCTCACGGAGCTTCTCGGCCAAGGTCCTGCCGTAGGCGTATGCTTTGTCCTTGTGGACTATGAGAGAGAGCTCATCGACTGCTTCCTGGTTCAAAAGAATGTCCAGCTTGACCAGCGGACCAGCCCGGTAGCCGTCGAAGACGTAGTCCAGGGAGGCGTAGCCCTGGGTGCGGGACTTGAGCTGGTTGTAGAACTCGGCCAGCATCTCGGCCAGGGGCATCCGGTACTCCAGCATGACGCGGGAACCCTTGTCCCGCTCCTCGTCGGTATCCTGGGACTCCCCCTGGGGACCTTCACCCTGGATGTACTCCATCCTGCGGAACTCCCCGCGCCGGGTGGCCATCAGCTCCATTATGGTGCCGATGTGATGTCCTGGGGTCAGTATGGTGATGGCCAGCCAGGGCTCCTGGATCTCCCTGATCTGGGCCACGGGGGGCAGCTTGGAAGGAGTCTCAACCTCGATGATGCTGCCGTCGGTCAGATGGACCTTGTAAGCAACGCTGGGGGCAGTAGCTACGATGTCCAGCCCGTACTCCCGTTCCAGCCTTTCCTGGACGATGTCCATGTGCAGCAGCCCCAGGAACCCGCACCTCAGGCCAAATCCCAGGGCAACGCTGTTCTCGGGCTCGAAGGTAAGGGCGGCATCGTTGAGCTGGAGCTTCTCCAGGGCCGCCCGCAGTGCCCTGTACTCCTGCCCGTCGGCAGGATACAAGCCGGAGAAGACCATGGGTTTCAGGGGAACGTACCCCGGCATAGGTTCCGAGGCTTGCCGCTCCTCGAGGGTGAAGGTCTCGCCGACGCTGCACTCCCGCACATCCTTCAGCCCTGTGGCGATGTAACCGACCTGTCCGGCCTCCAGGGATTCCCGGCGCACAGGGTGGGGTGCGAACACTCCCACCTCCATGGCTTCCGTCTCCTTGTCGGTGGACATCAGCAACATCCGGTCGTTTCTGGAAACCGACCCCTCGAAAAGCCTCACATAGGCGACGATACCTTTGTACGAATTGTAAACAGAGTCGAAGACCAAGGCCCGCAAGGGCTGGTCCGAGCGTCCTTGGGGAGGAGGCACCCGGTCCACTACAGCCTGCAGAATATCGCCAACACCCATGCCATCCTTGGCCGAAGCGAACAGGATCTCGTCAGGAGAGAAGCCGAACACCTGGGTCAGCTCACCTGCAACCTTTTCGGGCTCTGCTTGGGGAAGGTCGATCTTGTTGATCACCGGCAGCAGGACGAGGTCGGCTTCCATTGCCAGGAAGGAGTTTGCGATGGTCTGGGCTTCTATCCCCTGGCTGGCGTCCACTACCAGGATGGCGCCCTCGCATGCAGCCAGAGAACGGGACACTTCGTAGCTGAAGTCCACGTGTCCCGGGGTGTCGATAAGGTTGAGCTGATACTGCTGCCCATCCCTGCCTCTGAAGGGCATGGACACAGCCTTCCCCTTGATGGTGATGCCCCTCTCTCGCTCCAGGTCCATCTGGTCGAGGAATTGGGCCTTCATCTCCTGGGAGGAGACTGTGCCTGTCTGTTCGAGGAAACGGTCGGCCAGGGTGGACTTGCCGTGGTCTATGTGGGCGATGATGCAGAAATTGCGTATGTGCTCTGGGTCCATTAGGAAGCACGAGGCAATGGGGAATCAGAGAGGATGCTGTTGCCTGTCAGTTAATCATCCTCCCGCATCAATCACGCCAGCTGGTAAGTGGGAGTGCCGTAACCGGGCACGTTGATGCACGAGACCCAGTGGCCGGGCTTGACCTCTCGCACCTCGGGCATCTCCTCCATGCACTCGGGGGACACCGAAGGGCATCTGGGGTGGAAGACACAACCTGCCGGAGGGTTCAGGGGGCTGGGGACCTCGCCGGATAGAAGAATCCTCTCTCGCTGGGCATCGATGATCGGATCGGGGATGGGCACCGCCGAAAGAAGGGCCTTGGTGTAGGGGTGCAAGGGGTCTGCGTAGATGTCGTTGCGGTCGGCGATCTCCACGATGTGGCCCAGGTACATCACGGCGACGCGGTCGCTTATGTGACGCACCACCGACAGGTCATGGGCGATAAACAGGTAGGTCAGGGAGAACTGCTCCTGCAGGTCTTCCAGCAGGTTGATGACCTGGGCTTGAATGGACACGTCCAGGGCCGACACAGGCTCGTCGCAGACCATGAACTCCGGGTTGACAGCCAGGGCCCTTGCGACGCCGATCCTCTGACGCTGACCACCGCTGAACTCATGGGGGAAACGATCAGCCATGTAACGGTTGAGACCGACGATATCAAGGAGCTCGCCCACCCGCTCCTTGTACTCCGACTTGCTCTTCGCCAAACCATGAACCACCAGGGGTTCGCCAATGATGGCCCCGGCGGTCATCCTGGGGTTCAGAGAGCTGTATGGGTCCTGGAATATGATCTGCATCTGGCGCCGCATAGGCCGCATGTTGCGATTGTTCAACGTGCAAAGGTCAACATCATGGAATATGATCTTGCCCGCCGTGGGCTTGTACAACTGGAGAACACACCGGCCCGTGGTCGTCTTCCCGCATCCGCTCTCTCCCACCAGCCCCAGGGTCTCCCCCTTCCGGACGAAGAAGCTGACATCGTCCACAGCCTTGATGTCGGCGACGGTCTTCTGAAAGAAGATGCCGGCCGTTACCGGAAAGTACATCTTTAGGTTCTGGACTTCCAACAGGTAGTCACTCTGGTATCCGTTGCCGTTTTGCTGAAGCTGGGTCATCAGTTGCTCTCCTTAGGATGCTGGCGCCAGTTGCTTGGATACGTAACAGGCTGAAGAGTGCCCGTCGGTGATGTGCTCCAGCGGGGGAGTATCCTCGGCACACTGATCGATGGCATACCTGCACCGTTCTCGGAAAGAGCACCCCATGGGGATGTTCACTAGGTCCGGAGGCTGCCCCTCGATGGGGTCCAGCTTTTCGGTCCTCGGCAGGTCGAGCCTGGGGACCGAGTTCAACAACCCCAAGGTGTAGGGATGGCGGGGGTCCCTGTAGATCTCCTGGGCGTTGCCCCTCTCTATGATCTTGCCGGCGTACATGATGTTCACCCTGTCAGCATAGCGGGCAACCACACCGAGGTTATGGGTAATCACGATAAGGGCTACGCCATATTCCCGGCTCAGGCCCTTCATAAGCTCCAGGATCTGGGCCTGGATGGTGACGTCCAGCGCCGTAGTAGGCTCGTCGGCGATGATAAGGCGGGGGTTGCAGCTGAGGGCCATGGCGATCATCACCCTCTGTCTCATGCCACCGCTGAACTGGTGAGGGTACTGCTTCACGCGCCTCTCAGGGTCGGGAATGCCGACCTGGTCGAGGCGTCGCACAGCTTCCCGGCCGGCATCAGACCTGCTCATCCCCAAGTGCAGCTGCAGGGTTTCCGTAAGCTGCCTTTCCACGGAGAGCACCGGATTCAGAGAAGTCATGGGCTCCTGGAACACCATGGAAATCTGGTGGCCCCTGATCCTTCTCATCTGGGTGGTGTTCATTTTCAGCAAGTCTTCGCCATTGAAGATGATCTCACCCTCGATGATCTTGCCCGGGGGGTCCGGGATCAGGCGCATAATCGACAGGGCGCTCACGCTCTTCCCACAACCACTCTCACCAACCAAGCCCAGGGTTTCCCCTTCTTCCAGGTCATAGGACACACCGTCCACAGCCTTGACCACTCCACCAAAGGTGAAGAAATAGGTCTTAAGGTCCCGGACCTCCAGCAGGGTTGCCATAGAATGTCCTCGCACACTTAAGGATACAAGCCGAGCCCTTCGCGACAGGGTGCCCAGCTTGATACCCACTCATGGTGGGGAAGGGGAGACTCGAACTCCCACGCTTTTCAGCACATGATCCTAAATCATGCTCGTCTACCAGTTCCGACACTTCCCCTTGGGGGATTCCAACGACTTGGTGACCCGCCTCGGGGTCGAACCGAGAACCTACGGATTAAGAGTCCGTTGCTCTGCCAGTTGAGCTAGCGGGCCTCAGGGCTTCCGCAAGTAGGCACAAATCTACTCACATAGGCGTTCTGAGACTAACAAGGCAGGTCTGGTTTGTCAACTACGTCAGCTATGGCCTCGACGGGCTCCCAAGTCTTCCAGCCCTTATGTAAATATGTGTAACATCGTCCTGATTGCCGATTGCTCAGGGCGCGCTAACGTCCATGATCGAGGCGATCTATCAGGGGCGCCGGCAAGCCTGCGATGCGCATCTTCTCCTGGGTGGCTGCTATGTCGTAGGTGACCCGGCACCTCTCAATGGTCTGGGCCTCGGAATCGTAGATCACGTAGCTGGGCCTAGGGTCCCCGTCCCTGGGCTGACCCACTCCTCCGGGATTGATGATCAGACGGTCAGCCCCCAGCACGACCTTGGTGTCCAGGGGGAAGGGCGCAAACCCTCCCCTTTCTCCTCCCTCGACACACAGGAAAGGTATATGAGAATGCCCCACCAGGCAGTAGGGAGTGCCCATGCGCTGGAAGGTGGCAGCCGCCGCCTCGGCCGACATCAGGTACTCCCAGACAGGAGACCTTAAGGAGCCGTGGACCAGGGTGAACTTGCCCCTTCCTACTACAAGGGGAAGCTCAGCCAGGAAGTCCGTTTCCTCGTGGGAGAGCTGGGCAGAGGTCCAGTGCGCGGCATGGGCTGCGGCATAGTTGAACTCCTCGGTGCCCAACTTCCCGATGGCGGCCAGATCATGATTGCCGGCTATGCAGACGTAGCTGGGAAACTCCCGGATGACCCTAATGCACTCGCCCGGATCGGGGCCATAGCCCACCGTATCACCCAGGCACCAAAGCTGGTCGATGTCTCCGGCTTCACGGGCGTCTTCCAGCACCGCGGTGAGGGCCTCCAGGTTGGAGTGGATGTCCGAAACTATCAGGATGCGCATAAGCCCCTTCGCAAGGCGGGTTGAATAGCCCGGTCCGCCTGCATTATATACGCCGCCCCCACGCCGGGCGATCCGGCCACCGGCGCCCACGTTCCTTGAGCCAGTGACGAGCACCAGATATAATCCCAATCGATGAAGGTGAGCGAACTTGGCGAGTTCGGTCTGATAAACGTGTTGAACGAGGTTGTCCAAGCCTCCACCCGGGACATGGACAATCCCTCTCCCCTTGGGTTTGAGCTGACGGCAGGCATCGGCGACGACACCGCCGTATGGCATTCGTCGGGCATCCACGGCCTGTACACGACGGACACCGTAGTCGAAGGTGTGCACTTCACCAGGGAGACTACGCCCTGGTACGACCTAGGCTGGAAGCTCATGACCGCCAATGTCAGCGACATCGCGTCCATGGGGGGCCTGTGCCTCTATGCACTGGTCACCCTCGGCCTTCCGCCGGACACCGACGTGGATGACCTGCGGGCCCTTTACGAAGGCATGGCGGGTCTGGGCAACAAGCACGGGGTGAAGATCGCGGGGGGAGACATAGTGCGCTCTCCTGTTGCTTTCGCAACCGTTGCCTTGACCGGCGCTGCGGAGAAGCCTCCCATGCTGCGCTCCAAGGCGTTGCCTGGGTACCAGGTGGGCGTGACGGGCTATGTCGGCTCGTCGGCGGGCGGGCTGGAGCTGCTGCTGAACTCCCCCTTCGACGGTGCTCAGGGCGAACGGAACAGGATTGGTAAAGCTGCCGATATCCTGGTCTCCGCCCACCGGCGTCCCGAGCCCTGCATCCAGGAGGGCCGCACCCTGCTAATGCACGGCGTCACGACCGCCATGGACGTCAGCGACGGCCTGGCCGACGACCTGTCAAAGCTGTGCACCGCCAGCGGAGTTTCCGCGACCATCGAAGCTGGCGATGTCCCGATGCACCCGGCCTTACGGGAGGTCTGTCCTGAGCGGTGCCTGGATATGGCCCTGGGGGGAGGCGAGGACTACCAGCTTATCTTCGCCGCCGATGAGAGTATCATGGGCGAGGTTATCCCCCTCCTTTCGCCATCAGCAGCTGTGATCGGGCGCATCACCGCAGGCGACCCGGGCCGGGTCCGTGTGGTTGATTCCAGAAGCGGCGCCCAAAAGGAAATTACCTCACAGGGATGGGACCATTTCCGATCCCCATCCCCCGCCGAGGCGAAATAACGTTGGCATCCCCGTCGGATACTTTGATCGATACCCTGTACCTAGCCAGCTCGGGGCCGGAAGTTACCCAGGGGATCGGAAAGGTGCTGGGCCGGGAGTCCCAGCCGGGAGCCATCTACCTGTTAACGGGCGAGCTGGGAGCGGGCAAGACTTGCCTGACCCAGGGCATCGCCCAGGGCCTGGAGGTGCCGGGCTACGTGCGGAGCCCCACCTTCGTCATGGTGACCCGTTCCGTCGGCAGGCTGACCCTCCATCACATTGACCTGTACCGGGTGGAGGACTCCTTCGAGGCCCTCGACCTGGGGCTGGAAGAGCTGATGTATGGGGATGGGGTATGCGTGGTGGAATGGGCAGAGCGGGCCGCCGACATCTTCCCCGAGAGTTCGGTGAGCATATCCATCGACTACGGAGCATCGGAGACGGAGCGCTCCATCGCGCTGACCGCTCCCGCCGAGGCTATTGCCAACCTGCGCAATGCGCTAAAGGGGTACGTCTAGAGGGTGCTGTTGGCCATCGACACATCCACCCGCTCCGGCGGCGTAGCCCTGTGGGACAACGGCACGACGGTCGCCTCCATGTGCTGGCGCTCGAAATACCATCACTCCGAGGAGCTTATGCCCGCCATAAGCTCCCTGCTCTCCGGTCGCAGGCTGACAATGCGAGAGCTGCAGGGCATCGGCGTCGCCCTGGGCCCCGGCGGTTTCAGCGCCCTTCGGGTGGGACTTAGCACTGCCAAGGGCCTGGCCATGCCGATAGGGCTGCCCCTGGTCGGCGTCGGCACCCTGGAGGCGGAAGCCTACCCGTGGCGCTCCGTTGGCATGGCGGTCCAGCCCATCCTGGACCTGGGTCGGGGCAACCTGGCCACAGCGCGCTTCGCCTTTGAGGGCGACGCCTGGAAAAAGGTGGCCGATGAGCACATCGCCACCCCCGACGAGCTCCTGGCATCGCTGCAGGAGGCAGGGCCGACCATCCTGTGCGGGGAAGGCGTGCCCGCCTACGGGGAGGCGCTGAAGGACAGCCTTCCTGTGGGGAGCATGCTCATGCCCTTCACCACCCCGGCCGCCAGGCTGTCTGCCCTGGGAGAGATGGCCGAGTCCAAGCTCTCCGAGGGGGAGCTGCCGCCTATGGCAAGCCTGGAACCCCTTTACCTGAGGCCTCCCAACATCGGGCCTCCTAAGACCCTAAAGCGCATCCAGCTCTAGAACATACCGAAGTAGTCCGTAGAAAGAGAAGTTGCATGGAACGAACACTGGTGCTGTTGAAACCCGACGCGGTGCAGCGTGGGATGGTGGGGGCCATCATCTCCAGGCTGGAAAGCAGGGGCCTGAAGATCGCCGGCATGAAGATGCTCCAGATGGACCGGGCCCTGGCTGAGAAACACTACGAGCCCCACATAGGAAAGCCCTTCTTCCCCGGGCTCCTCAGCTTCATAACGTCGGGGCCCCTGGTCGCCATCGCTTGGGAGGGCAACAACGCCGTGGAGGTCGTCCGGAGCACCATGGGAGTCACCAACCCAGTGGAAGCCACTCCGGGCACCATTCGGGGAGACTACGCCACCGACATCGGCAGGAACCTGGTGCACGGGTCCGATTCGCTGGAGACAGCTCAGCGGGAGGTCGCCCTGTTCTTTAGCGCCGGCGAGCTGATCGACTACGAGCGCAGCATGGACAACTGGATCATAGAAGGCTGACTCCCCGGGGCGCTTTGTCCCACCGCCAGCGCCGCCCTTGCGCGGAGCTAGCGAATCAGAGGACCCTGACGATCTGCGGCGCCTCGTCCCAAAGCTGGTCCAGCCGGTAAAACTCCCTGGCTTCCGCGCTGAACAGGTGGATGATCACGTCGCTGAAGTCCAGGAGGAGCCATCCTGCCTGGGGAGTGCCCTCGCTGTGGTGGAGGGCTGCGCCTGCGTCTTCCAGGTGGTCGATGATGTCCTCCCGGAGGGCCCCAAGCTGGCGGTCGCTTCCGGCGCTCATAATGACGAAGTAGTCGGCGAAGGACGCCAGACCCCGGAGGTCCAGCAGGACGATATCCTCAGCCTGCTTCTCCGAAGCGAAATCGACTGCCATGTGGGCCAGCTCACCAGGTTCCAGAAACACCATCCTGAAAGCGCGAATTAAGGCTGATTATAGCCAGCAGCCTGCGCAAGGGTCAACGCAGGGGGGCTTGCCTAGCCGTCCTTAAGTCATCTGCCGAGGTCGGGACGGTGCGGAGAGACAGCTAAAGGCACGTCGAGGAGAACGCTGAAGTCAGCCGGGGTGACTACCTTCCGCGGGTATCATCGATGTATTCGTCCACATCAAAGTCGGCTCCATCCAGTATCCCGGCAACTCGATCTACAGGGTGGAGAGCCTCCAATCGCCTTGTGATGAGGAGCCCCTGCTCAATGGGGCTGATCTCTACCTCAACGTCTTGGTTCATACCGAAGCGTTCCCTCAGGTGTTTGGGTATGGTGATCTGGCCTCTTCGGGATATTCGCATGGCCGCCTCAGCATGAGATCGGATACACCAAATCATACTTATCTACGAATGCGGGCGCAACGAGAAAGGGGATATGTCCACTGGCACACACGAGCTTCCCTGTTTGTC
The DNA here is from genome assembly GCA_965116325.1 of Dehalococcoidia bacterium. GTDB lineage: Bacteria > Chloroflexota > Dehalococcoidia > Lucifugimonadales > JAGWBF01 > JAGWBF01. Next base: position 775,193 of record OZ220675.1, read on the forward strand.
ATTACAGTATCCCACCCGAATTCCAGGGGACGCCGTCCCGTCAATGATAGGATTAGAGAAATCTGCTACGAAAGCCTCCAGGCTATTCCTAGCTTCAGGGAGGTCTGAGAATTGAAGATAGAGATAGGGGAATCCCTGGGTTACTCATTCCTACGACATGTTAAGGGGTGCTGGCTGGTCCAAACCAACTGGAAACCCTCGGACCAATGGCTGCGTGAAAGGACATCGGCAGAGTTGGAAGAAATGTTCCAAGAGATGAAGCGAGTATTCGATCCCGATGGAAATGTATTCAAGGGAACAAGGACGGTCTCGCAGCTCCTGAAGCAAGCCGAGATTGATGTTGTGGGCGTCGACCTGCAAGGAACGGTCCACGCCTTGGAAGTCGCCTTCCACGAAGGTGGGTTGAACTACGGCGGCGGTGTGGACAATCGACTTTCTAAGAAACTACTGCGTGCCTTTATGGTGCTACACGCATACCATCCTCGTAGGACAAAATTTCACCTCTATTTTGTCTCCCCCAAGGTCAACCCATCTATTCAGTTGCAATTGGAGAAGACCTTTGACGCTTTGACCAAGGAATACCCTCACGTGGAGTGGAAACTAGCTACCAACGAAACATTCACTGCCGACATTTTGCAGCCTACCCTGGAAAAGACGCTCAGTATCTCTGATACAACGGAGCTTTTTGTACGTTCTCACAAACTCATGGAGTTGGCGGGGGCACGACCGTCATCTCCTTCAGTGGCCCGAAACCGGGTGCCAGAATATCAGGAGCCTTCGATTCAAGACGAATCAGTCATGGATCTCAAGCAAGTACAGCCTTTGGTTAGATCACTGATGAAGACTCTGCTGGAAGAGTGGCCTCAACTACTCGATGATACCGACAGGCTCAACATGGCGGACCCAAAGTTCTGCGGGAATGACATGGGCCTCAAACTGGCAGGTTTCGCCCTTCTCCGCAATTCGGCTAATGGACCTCAAGTCAATGGTAGAGGTAGATACTATGTCAATTCCTATGCCAGTCGTTTCCTCGTATGTTCGCAGTGGTGGAAGCAATACCATCTGACTAACGCTCAGTCCCTGCTGAGATTCGTGGAGGAACTCATCGCAAGGAAGCCCGATCACCCTGGTCGTCCCTACCTAGAACAACATCAGAAGGCCTTGCAAAAATACATCAGCGATGCAAGCCGACCCTGATGCTCTAGACCCTCACCCCAACCCTCTCCCGTCAAGGGAGAGGGGGAAGGACGCCCCCTCCCCGGGGGCCGGCGCTTAAGCCCCGGACATGGAGACGATCTCTTCGAACTCGGCCCGGGTCATGGGCTGCACCGACAGGCGGCTGTTCTTGACCAGTATCATGCCTTGCAGGGCGGGGTTCGCCTTGATATCCGTCAGGGACACCGGCTTCCCCAGCGCCTCGTCGCCTCGTATGTCCACCATGTACCAGATTGGGTTGTCGGGGGTGGACTTGGAGTCGTAGTGTTTCTCACTGGGGTTCAGGGCGGTGAAGTCGGGGTAGCCTTCCCGAACTATGGTCGCTGTGCCGACGACCTGCTTGCCACCGCTGCTGCTGTGGTAGAACAGCACCCGGTCCCCCACCTGCATGTCGTCCCGGATCAGGTTGCGGGCTTGGTAGTTGCGCACTCCGTCCCACTCCGCCTTGCGCCCTTCTTCATTCATCAGGTCTTCGAAGGAGTAGGCCTGGGGCTCGGATTTGAAGAGCCAGAACCTTCGCTCGGGCATGGCGTCCTTTCTTCATCGGTGTTTCGGCCTGCCGTCTGATCCCCCTCACCCCAACCCTCTCCCGCCAGGGACCATTTATTCTCCCACCTGAGGAGTCTTTCTCATTCTGTTCCCCTCACCCCAACCCTCTCCCACCAGGATTCATTTATCCCCCCTCCCTTGAGGGAGGGGATTAAGGGGAGGGTGATTCTCCCACCTGAGGATTCTTCCCCATTCTGATCCCCCTCACCCCAACCCTCTCCCACCAGGGGAGAGGGGGTAATTCCCCAAACCTCTTCAGCCAGGGGCCATTCATCCCCCCCTCCCTTGAGGGAGGGGATTAAGGGGAGGGTGATTCTCCCAAGGGGCCCCCTACTCTTCCAGGGTGGTGATGTCTCCCGGGTCCAGACCCAGCTCCTGGGCCTTCAGGAGGCGGCGCATTATCTTGCCCGAACGGGTCTTGGGTAGGGACGGCACAAAGTCGATGGCCGAGGGTACGGCAATGGGTCCCAAACCATGACGCACATGGGCTTGCAGGACCGACACTGTGTCCGGTTCGGGCTCGATGCCCGACCGCAGGGTGACGAAGGCCTTGATGGACTCGCCTCGTATCTCGTCGGGCAGGCCGATGACCGCCGCCTCCGCCACCGAGGCGTGGGACACGAGGGCGCTCTCCACCTCGGCGGTGCCGATGCGGTGGCCGGCTACGTTGAGCACATCGTCAGCCCGGCCCACCACGGTGTAGTAGCCGTCTTCGTCCCTAAGCGCAACGTCGCCGGTGGAGTAGTAGCCGGGGATGCGGTTCCAGTCCTGGGCGTAACGGTCGGGGTCGCCGTGGACGGTCCGGAACATGGATGGGAAGGGCTTTTTCAGCACCAGGAACCCGCCCGTGTTGGGTTCAGTAACCGGCTGGCCCTCCCTGTCGACCACATCCAGCTCCACCCCTATGGCGGGCCTACCCACCTTGCCCGGGCGGACAGGCATCGTCGGGAAGGTCGCCAGGCAGGGCCCCCCTGTCTCCGTCTGCCAGTAGTTATCGACCATGTATCCCCATTCACCGTCGCCGCAGATGTGCTTGTAGGCCCAGTTCCACGCTTCCGGGTTCAGGGGTTCGCCGGCGCAGGTGAGCAGGCGCAGGCTGCGCAGGTTGCGGTTGCCGATGTAACTCTCGCCCTCGCGCATGAGCATCCTGACGGCCGTGGGAGCGGTGAAGATGACGCTCACGCCGTACTTCTCGATGATGCGGTAGGCAACGCTGGGGTCAGGGTAGTCTATCGCCCCTTCCCTGAAGAGTGTCGTTGCGCCGGCAATCAGGGGGGCATAGCAGATGTAGCTGTGCCCGACCACCCAGCCGATGTCGGACATGCACCAGAAGACATCCTCGTCCTTGATGTCCCAGAAGCTCTTCAGGTGGAAGTAGGTGCCCACCATGTAGCCGCCGTGGACGTGCTGGACGCCCTTGGGCTTGCCTGTGGTGCCGCTGGTGTAGAGGATGTAGAGAGGGTCCTCCGAGTCCATGACTTCGGCGGGGCACTCGGTCTCCGAAAGCTCCATGAGGACATCGTAGTCCACTTCCTTGGCGCCGGTGAGGAGCTCCTTGGATGTGCGCTGCCACACAACCACGCGCTCCACGCTGTCCAGGGTAGAGACCGCCTCGTCGGCGATGGCCTTCAGGGGCACGACCCGTCCCCGGCGGTAGCCCACGTCGGCGGTTATCACCACTTTGGCCCCAGCGTCGGTTATCCGGTCGCGAAGGGAGCCAACGCTGAATCCGGCATAGACAACGCTATGGATGGCGCCGATGCGGGCGCAGGCCAGCATGGCGACGCAACCCTCAGGGCTGAGGGGCATGTAGATGACGACCCGGTCACCCTTCTTCACCCCCAGTGCCTTCAGGCCGTTGGCGAAGCGGTTGACCATCTGGGCCAGGCGGGCGTAGGTGAACACCCGCTCCGTGCCATCCTCACCCAGCCAGATGAAAGCGGCCTTGTTGCGCCGGGCTGTGGTCAGGTGGCGGTCCAGGCAGTTGACGGTGATGTTGCACTGGCCGCCCAGGAACCACTTGAAGCTGGGGTAGTCCCACTCGAACACCTTGTCCCAGGGCCGGTGCCACTCCAGCTCCGACGCCACCTCAGACCAGAACCGCTCGGGGTCCTGGATGGACCGCTGGTAAACCCCCTCGTAGTCCTGGAGGTTTGCCTGGTCCCGCAGGGACTGGGGAGGCTCGTATTGGTCCGTTACCTTGAGCAGGTTTTCCAGGCTCTCACGTTGCACCATGGGGCGCTATCCCCCGTTTTTCTTTGAGCGCTCAGAGGCCTCGGCTTCCGCCTTGGCGAAGTCGTCTTCACTGAAGTTGTACAGGGAAGCTCCGCCCTTCAGTATGTCTGCCGCCGTCTCCCGGGAGACGGTGCTGAGCAGGTTGTTCGACACGTTGGGGAAGTTGGAGTCGAAGTGAGGGTAGTCGGTGGAGATGCACATCCGGTCCGCGCCGATGAGCCCGGCGGTGGGCTCGATCTCCGGTTCGCTGCCCTCGACGGCTGCCCAGCAGTTGCGCCGGAAGTACTCCTTGGGAGTCATGGACAGGTAGGGAGCGTGGGAGTCCCGGTAGTTGGCATAGTCCCACTCGATGCGGGTCAGGAGCCCGGGCACCCAGGAGTTCTGGGCCTCCAGGAATCCCACCCTGAGCTTGGGGTGAAACTCGAAGACGCCTCCGGTGATCTGGGCGATGAGGGCTTGCTGCATCTCGATCCAGTGGCTGGCAACGTGCCTGGGGAAGCGGTTCTCCCCGTAGATCACGTTCATGTTGGAGTACCAAGCCCCGGTGCCCTCATGGAAGCACCAGGACACATCCAGTTCCTCGTGGAGGCTGTATAGCGGGTCCCAGTAGTTGGAGTGCCAGTAGTGGCCGTTCACGAAGTTGGGACGCAGGAAGGAGCCGACGGCGCCCAGGTCGCGGACGCACCGGATCAGCTCCCGGGAAGCCAGGTTGACGTCGTGCACGGGAAGCATGGCCACGAACTTCAGGCGGGCGGGGCTGTAGGAGCAGAAGTCGTGTATCCAGTTGTTGTAGGCCTGGCATATGGCCAGGGACATCTCGGGGTCCATGTTGTTTCGGGCCAGCCACGCCAGGCCGCCCGTGGGGAAGAGCACAGCGATGTCGATGCCCTCCATCTCCATACCCATGACCTGGGCTTCCTCGTCGTAGTCCCGCTGGATGGCAAAGTCCAGGCGCCCGGTGGCGGCCAGCCTTGAGTCCGAGAGGGGTTGGGTGCCGGAGGTGGAGTTGCCCTTGGCACGCTTGCGGTACTGCTGAAGCTCGATGTCCATGGACGCCGGGGTGTTGTCTATCACCACCATACCCCGCCGGGGCTTTCCGTCGGACCCCACCGGCATCCGTATCCGGTCCTTGAACTCGTCATCGAGGTACCGGTCGAACAAATCGGGGGGTTCCATGATGTGCATATCGCAATCGACGAACCGGAGTCCTTCTTTCATTCTCTTCTCCTTACGCCCTTTCTGCTTATGACTACAGCCGGATTATCCCAGCCATTATATCGTTGCCATCCCTGCGGGACAACGAGGGGTCAGCCTCCGGGTTCGATGGGGGTGTCGTCCCTGTTGCCCGACTCCGTTTGCTCTTGACATCTGGCGTGCCTGACGCTATATAGGCCATACGCTACAAGCGAACGGAACTTCTCTGGTCAAGCCCTACGGGATTTCACAAATGTCATCACAAAGTTCTCTCACAAGTTCCCTAACGCCGTCTACATCTATGGCCGTTGCCTGACCTTCGATAGCGATACCGACCCGTTTTTCGGTGATTATTCCGATGACATCACCATCCGGACGCATCAGCGGCCCTCCACTGTTTCCTGCATTTGCAGGAGCGTCAGTCAAGTAGATGTCCGTGTCTGTAAGGCTAAGCACCGCGCGGGATGATATTACGCCTGCGGTAATGGACGGCGACAATTGTCTTCCATATGGGTATCCCAAGATGAATACGTGTTCCCCTATAAAGGCCTCCCCAAAGGAGGCTTCCCTGCCTCGCAGGCGGGCATCGCAGCATGCCCACAAGACGGCCACATCTATTTCGTCATCCTTGCCCTGTACAGAACCATCCAAGGCGAAGAAGTCCCATTCATCATTGTCCCAAACATAAACTTTTATGGCCTGACTTCCTTCGACGACATGAGCGTTGGTGAGTAAGAAAGCCCCCAGTTCTCCGCCATCAGACGGGTGAGTTTGAAATATCACACTAGAGCCGTGTGAGAGCCCCTGCTCAACACGGGGCACGCTTTCCCTTAAGTCATACACAGATAAAGGATTGGGAACAACCGGCGTAGATGTAGGCTGAGGTGTGGCCGACGGCTGGCGTGTAGGGCGAGGTTGTGGCGTGGCTGTAGGCTGGGCAGTAGGACCGGGTTGCGGTGTGGCTGTAGGCTGGGGAGTGGTTGTTGGTTGCGGAGTAGGATTAGTCGGCGGTGTGGCAGTAGGACGTGGCGTAGTTGTTGGAATCGGAGTTACGGGTGTCGGAGTGGGTTGGGGAGTAAGCGTAGGTGCTGATTCCAACAACTCAATCTGTTGCGCTAGCTCAGCTTGGCGAGCTTCCAGTGTTGATAGGGCATCCGAGTTTGACGAACAAGACAATCCCGCGCTCAACATGAGAGTGCAAATGCAAAGTAACTTGTAGACCACGAATCCTCCTTGTTCGTTAGCGGGTCCGTTTGCCCTTGGCATCTACCGTGCCCGACGCTAGATAGGTCATATGCTACAAACAAGCAAAACCGGCGAAACCATATCAGGCTGTGTGGCCCGATGTGGTGGATGCCCCGGGTCACCCTCCGGGTTCGATGGGGGTGTCGTCCCTGTTGCCCCACTCTTTCCAGGAGGAGTCATAGTTGCATGCCCGCTCATAACCGAGGAGCTTCAATACCAGCGTGCTGTGACCAGCACGAATGCCGGCCTGTCAGTGAGCAAGCACTTCTTTTTCGGGGACGATGCCCTTGGCCTCCAGGAGCTCCCGAATCTCATGGGCGGGCTTGAAGGTGTGGGTCCCCTCATCCATCAGGTCCGACCATTCCAGGTGATGAGCGCCGGGGATGTGCCCGGCCCTCTGGTTGCCGCGGGTGTTCTCTCCCGTGTACTCAGCCCGGCTGCGCACATCCCAGACCACCACGTCCGGGTTCTGGTACACTTCCTTCAGGCGGTCCGCCGTGACCAAAAGGGAGGAATCGGGTCTGGGGGTGAACTTAGCCCCTTCCTTTCCCCGTGTCGGGGTTGTGCTCAGGGGTCTGCCTTCCTCCAGCCACTTCTTCCAGCCTCCGTTCAGCACCTTGACCTTGTCGTGGCCGTAGTAGTTCAGCACCCACCACAGCCTTCCGGCGTACAGGGAGCGGGTGTGGTCGTAGGCCACCACCAGGGTATCGTCGCCGATGCCCAGCCCTTCCATCATTTGGGCGCACTGCTCGGGAGAAACAACGTGCACCTGGCCGGTGTCCTGGTTCTTCTCGTAGTTGTCGGGCACCACTACGGCGCCAGGGATGTGGGCGCGATAGTAGGAAGCCGCGGGGTCCGTATCCACGATGCAGATGCCCGGGTCTTCCAGGTGCTCGGCCAGCCACTGGGTCTCGGCCAGGTATTCAGGGTGGGCATAACCCTCTGCTGTCGCCATCCCGTTCCTCCTATCGCCTACTATCGGACACATGCCAGCCTATAGCCACCCCCTAGCCCAGTCAACATTTGCCCCATCCAGAGGCCGCCCTTGACCGGAACACGGGCGCAACCTACACGGTATAATGATAGAGTGCTGGTGAAGTGAGGCGAGGTTTCTGAGGTGAAGCTCGGTCCGGGCTATAGGCAAGTGCCACAGATGAGGGTGCATAAGTGAGAATCTCCGTGTTGTCCTGGATTCGGAAAGCCTTGGGAATGAGCAGACAGGCCAAGTCCAGATCGCAAATGCTCGCCTCCACGGGGGGCGATCCCTTGCTAGAGTCCAAGCTTAAGGCTTATGGCTTGGTGCTCTGCGAGGATGTGTCGGACGCCATGTGGGTGGAGGAGAGCCTGTCGGACTTCGGATCGTTGCGTTCTTTGCTGCCCGCCGGGTTTGAGGCATATGCGCGGGTGTTTCATCCGGCTTACCTGGGCGATAGTGAAGATCAGCCCGTCAGGTGGTCCACTGTGGCTTCATGGACTGGACGAACCGTTCATCCGTTGATGCAGTTCGAACGCATTGCAGGTCTGAGTGAGGACTGCTCGTATCCGGACCCACTTTGGGGTTCTCATCCAGTATTCGGGTCCATCCCCGAACCGGAATGCCGTACGCTGGTGGATGTGCTCAAGGACTTCACCTCGACGCCTGGGAATTGTTTCTTCGGCCTTTGGGATGGCTACAGCCACATCACTATTGGAGGTGGCAACAGCCACATCGAAAATTGGCAATACCATACCAATTCCAGGTTGAGGGCACCCGGTCGAGACTACGTTTTGTTCCGAGGACCTTTGGATAGCATCATGGCTTTTCTTGTGGAAGATGAGCCTTTCTGGGGAAACTCCCCAAATATTTGGTGGCCGGAGGACCGGGCTTGGTGTGTAGCAACGGACATCGACCTGTTCGATACTTTCGTTGGAGGCAGCGAGGAGTGTGTCGAGGCGGTCCTAAGCAACCCGGACCTTGAGGTGCTTCGCACAACCCTTGATGCCATATTGCATATTGGTGGAGATACAATCAACCCGCCAAACAGGAGCAGAGACAGGAGACACCCTTAGGCGCATCGCCTTCAACGTGAGAAAGGGAGGTTGTCATGGAGTGGGAGTATGAACTGGTTGCCGAGTGCGGCCGGCTGACCGAAGGCCCCGTCTGGGACGGAGAAGCTCTCCTGTTCAGCCACATCCCTGGCAGCAGGATCATGCGGTACGACCCCGATTCGGGGGCCTGCACCGAGTTCCGCACCGACACCAACCACATCAACGGGCTGAACTTCGACACCCAGGGCAGGCTGTACGGGTGCTGTTCGGGGGGACGCTCCATCGTGCGCCTGGAGCCCGACGGCACAACCACCACCGTCGTTGACCGCTGGGAGGGACTGCGCTTCAACACGCCCAACGACCTGGCCCTGGACAGCAAGGGGCGCATCTGGTTCACCAATCCGTGGAACGAGGGCAACATCGACCCCAGCGAAAGCATGGAGATGGACCACGAGGAGGCCTTCCGGGCGGACCCCCAGCCCGACGGGAGCTACACGGTTTCCAGGGTCACCTTCGACACCACCAAGACCAACGGCATCCTGGTATCCCCCGACGAGACCATCCTGTACGTGGCCCAGAGCGACGGCGTGTCGGGGCGTACGCGGGAGCTCAGGGCCTACCCAATTCAAGCCGACGGCTCCCTTGGTCCGTACACCCTGCTCCACCAGTTCGGGGAGGACCACAGGGGTCCCCAGCGGGGCATCGACGGCATGTGCTTCGACAGCGAGGGCAACATCATCGCCACGGCGGGCATCAACACCAGCGGCCCCGGCCCCATGATCTACGTGTTCGAAGCGCCCAGCGGCCGGGTGCTGGAGACCCACCGGGTGCCCGACGGCGTGAACACTCCCACGAACTGCGCTTTCGGAGGGCCGGACCTGTCCACCCTGTACATCACGTCGGGCCAAGGCCACCTTCTGAAGGTCGGCAACACCGGCCGCAAGGGGTGGATACTTTGGCCGCCGGCGAAGTAGCGGCGGAGGCGGCCCAAAGCTAAGAGGGACTAAACCATCAGATAAGCCGGGCCTGCTACACCTGGTAGCGCTGGAGGAGCTGGCGGGCGATGACCAGGCGCTGGATCTCGTTGGTGCCCTCGCCGATTATCATCAGGGGCGCATCCCGGTAGTAGCGCTCGATGGGGTTCTCCTTGATGTACCCGTACCCGCCAAAGATGCGCATCGCCTCCAGGGTCACCTCGGCGCACATCTCGCTGGCGAAGAGCTTGGCCATTCCCGCCTCCAGGTCAACCCGCAGGCCCTGGTCCTTCTTCTCGGCCGCCTTGTATGTCAGCAGCCGGGCCGCTTCTATCTTGGTCCCCATGTCCGCCAGCTTGAGCTGGATGGCTTGGTGCCGGGAGATGGGCGAGCCGAAGGTACGCCGGCCCTGGGCGTACCTGATGGCAGCTTCGAAGGCGGCTGTGGCCACGCCGACGGCACGGGCGGCCACGTTTATCCGCCCCGTCTCCAGGCCAGCCATCACCTGCTGGAAGCCCTGGCCTTCCACGCCTCCAACCAGGTTGTCGGACCCAACCCGGAAGTTGTCGAATATCAGCTCGCAGGTGTCCAAGCCCCTGTACCCCAGCTTGTCCAGGTGCCTGCCCACCTCGAAGCCCTTTCCGCCCTTCTCGACGATGAAACAGCTTATCCCTTCGTGGGGAGGTGTGGCATCCTTGTTGGTCTTGGTGATCAGGGCGAAGGTGTCCCCGTGCTGCCCGTTGGTGATGAACATCTTGGTGCCGTTGATCAGGTACTCTTCGCCGTCCCGGGTTGCGGTGAGCTCTATGGCCTGGACATCGCTCCCCGCGTTGGGTTCGGTCAGGGCGAGCCCGCCGCGCTTTTCGCCTCGGGCCATGGCGGGGAGGAACCGGGCCTTCTGCTCATCGGTCCCGTAGTGGGTCACCACGTAGGTCATGATGTGGTGGGTGCCGATGATGCCGCTAATGCTCATCCAGCCCTTGCACAGCTCTTCGAAGATCATGGCAAAGGTGGTGTAGTCCAGCCCCATACCGCCGTACTCTTCGGGGATGGTTATGCCAAAGAGCCCCATCTCCTTCATCTTTTCCACCAGCTCCAGGGGCACGACGTCGTTGCGCTCGTACTCCTGGACGATGGGCTCCACATCCCGCCGGACAAACTCTCGCACCATGTTGATGATCTGGGTGCGAGCTTCCTCAGGTGTCCTGGTTGTCACTGAAGGCTCCTTCCTCCCTTTAATAGCACAGGGGGCCCCCGAGCCCGCCCAGGGGGAAAACGAGGGGATGCAGCTATTCTAGCGAGAGAGCCTGTTAAAGGTCTAGGTTCCGCGCCTTCACTTCGATTGCTCTCTAAGGAGCAGTCCTAATATAATTGGCCCAACTTAAGCACCACACTTCTCGTGCCTGCGCCCTGAGGGAAAGCGAAGGGGTCGCTCTGTTATTAGCCATTGACATCGGCAACACCAACATCACCCTGGGGGCCTTCGAAGAGGGCCACCTGAAATCAACTTGGCGGGTTGCCACCGACCTCAGGAGGCTGGGGGACGAGTACGGGCCCCTGGTCTCCAACATGCTCCCCTTCAAGGGAATCGACCCCCGGGATATCACCGACGCCTGCATCTGCAGCGTGGTGCCCCCTCTCTCCCCCATCTTCGAGCAGGTGTGCCGGACCTACTTCGACGTCGAGCCTCTCACGGTGTCGGCCGGAGTGAAGACGGGCATACACATCATCTACGACAGCCCCAGGGATGTGGGGACCGACCGGATCGCCGATGCAGTGGCGGCCCTGCGCCTCTACGGCGGGCCCGTCATCGTGGTGGACTTCGGCACCGGCACCGTCTTCGACGCCATCAGCAAGAACGGCGAGTACATCGGCGGGGCGATAGCCCCCGGCCTTGCGGTCGCCGCTGAGGCGCTGTACAGGAACACATCCCAGCTCCGGCGGGTGGAGCTTGTCCCCCCCAGGTCGGCCATCGGTCGCAACTCCATCACAGCCCTGCAGTCCGGCCTGGTGCTGGGATACGTGGGACTGGTCGAGGGCATGATCGCCAGGTTCAAGGAAGAGCTGGGCCAGGAAGCAAGCGTCGTGGCAACGGGAGGGCTGGCAGAGGTCATGGCGGAGCAGACCTCTGTGTTCGACAACATCAACCCCGACCTGACCCTGATCGGCCTCCAGGCCATCTACGAGCTGAACAAAAAGGCCCCTGCCGGGAGCGGAGACTGACATGGCGGGAGTCCTGCAGGACAAGAACATCGTCCTTGGCGTCACGGGCAGCATCGCCTGCTACAAAGCCCTGGATTTGGCCAGCAAGCTCACCCAGGCGGGGGCTGGCGTGGACACCATCATGAGCTACGGGGCAACCCAGTTCATCGCACCCCTCGCCTTCCGCAGCCTCACCCACCGGCCCGTGACCGTCGATGTCTTCGACCCGGACTCGGAGCTGAGCATCGAGCACGTCCAGCTTGCCGGGAGGGCGGACTTGGTCATAGTGGCCCCCGCCACCGCCCACTTCATAGCTAAGGTGGCTTGGGGATTCGCCGACGACCCCCTGACCACCACCATCCTGGCGACCCAGGCACCCGTGCTGATCGCCCCGGCCATGGACGGGCACATGTACGAAAACCAGGCAACCCAGGACAACATAGAGAAGCTGAAGGCCAGGGGGATCACGTTCGTAGGCCCGGCCAGCGGCCACTTGGCCTCGGGTCTCGTGGGCATGGGCCGCCTGGTGGAAGTCCCCCAGCTAATGGGCCACATCAGCGCCCTGCTGGGGAAGGCCGGGGACCTAGCCGGACGCACAGTCGTCGTCAGCGCAGGGGGCACCCAGGAAGCCATCGACCCTGTCCGGGTGATCACCAATCATTCGTCGGGGAAGATGGGCTATGCCTTGGCCGAAGCGGCCCGGGACCGGGGGGCCCGGGTGGTGCTCGTGTCGGCCCCAACGGGCTTGGACGACCCGGCGGCCCTGGAGGTGGTGAAGGTACGCTCTGCCTCAGATATGCGGGATGCTGTGCTGGCAGCCGTGCAGGGCGCCGACGCGCTGATAATGGCGGCGGCGGTGGCCGACTACCAGCCTACGAACGCGGCAGACCAGAAGATCAAGAAAGACAGCTCGACATTGACCATCGAACTGGAAAGAACGCCGGACATCCTCCAGGAGGCCCAGGGCGGCTTCTTGAGGATCGGGTTCGCGGCCGAGACCGAGGAGCTGTTGGCGAACGCCCGGGACAAGTTGGAGCGAAAGGCCCTGGACCTCATCGTAGCCAACGATGTGTCAGCAGAGGGGTCGGGGTTCGGCGCCGACACCAACAAGGTAACCCTCGTGGGCAAGTCCGGGGAGGCGGAAGACCTGCCTCTCATGTCCAAGCAGGACGTAGCCCACCGCGTCCTCGACCGAGTGAAGACGCTCCTGGGCTAGCTATCCCCCGCGGGTTCGGACTACGGGCTGCCTGCCTTTACTGCAAGAACTACCTTCTCACGGGATCCGGCCGCCTAACAAAGGCCACAGAGTTGAGAAATTGTACGATAAATCGTACAATACCCCTATGTACACGATCCTCCGCAGCGCGACGTTTGACCAGTGGTTGAGCAGGCTGCGGGACCCCCAAGCAGTGAACCGCATCGTCGCCCGGCTGTTGGCAGCCGAGAATGGGCATCTTGGAGATGTAAGAGCTGTTGGCGACGGTGTGTCCGAGATGAGGATTCACCACGGGCCAGGATACCGGGTCTATTTCATTGCGGACGGCATGGACCTGATCGTTCTGCTCTGTGGCGGCGACAAGGACAGCCAACGGCGAGACATCGCGCAGGCCAAGAGAATGGCGACGGAATGGAGGAGCCAATGACTGAAGAATATCGAAGGTTTGACCCTGGGGACTACATCAAGAACGCAGAGGATATCCGGGGGCTCCTCAAGGCGGCTGCGGATGAGGACTCTGGGGACGGGGTCGTGATTCGAGCTGCGTTGAAACACATCGCCAGGACGCAGAACATGAGCGCTCTCGCACGTGACACCGGCCTGAATCGAGGCAATATCTACGAAGCGTTGTCCGAAGAAGGCAACCCCACGCTGGCAACGCTTCTGAAGGTCACCAACGCACTGGGGTTGAGGTTGCGCCTTGAGCCGGTAGAGGATGGAGCATTAGAGGCAGAACAGGCCGTCGCCAGAATCTCCCACCAAGGACAGGCATCGGCGTAGCCCATCGCGTCCTGGACAGGGTGAGGTCGCTTCTGGGCTAGCTCAGCCCCGCAGGTTGGGGTGGCGGGCGGCCTTGGCTTCGTCCAAGCGGGTGACCGGGGTGGTGTGGGGAGCGCCGGTCACCAGGTCGGGGTCCTCGGTCACTTCCCTGTCGATGGCCTTCATCACGTCGATGAAGGCGTCCAGGGTCTCCCTGCTCTCGGCCTCGGTGGGCTCGATCATCAGGGCTTCCTCCACGATAAGGGGGAAGTACATGGTGGGAGAGTGGAACCCGTAGTCCAGCAGCCTCTTGGCGATGTCCAGGCCCTTCACACCCTTGGCCCGCTGGTCCTTCGAGGAAAGTATGACCTCGTGCATGCACCGGCGGTCGTAGGGCAGGTGGTATGTGTCCTTCAGCGCTTCCAGCAAGTAGTTAGCGTTGACCACCGCATCGGCGCTGATCTGCTCCAGACCCGATGCTCCCAGGCTTCGGATGTAGGTGTAGGCACGCACCAGGACGCCGAAGTTGCCATGGAACCCGCCTATCCTGCCAATGCTATCGGGCGGGGACTCCAGGGAATACGCCTCTCTGCCATTTTCAGCGTTCTTGACGACGATGGGCGACGGCAGATGGGGGAGCAGGGTGTCCGAGACGCACACAGGCCCTGAACCCGGCCCGCCCCCGCCGTGGGGGGTGGAGAAGGTCTTGTGAAGATTGAGGTGCACTACGTCGAACCCCATGTGCCCCAGCTTTGCGCGACCAAGGAGAGCGTTCATGTTTGCGCCGTCGCCGTACACCAGCCCGCCCGCCCGGTGCACCATGTCGCAGAGCCCGACGATGTTGCTGTTGAACAACCCCAATGTGTTGGGCTGGGTAATCATCACCCCGGCCAGCCTGTCCGATGCCAGCTCAGCCATCCGGTCCAGGTCTATGTTGCCCTGGTCGTTGGACGGCACGCTGACGACCTCGAAACCGGACATGGCAGCAGAAGCCGGATTGGTGCCGTGGGCGCTGTCGGGTATGGCCACCACGTTGCGCCCATCATCGCCCCGCTGCTTGTGGTATGCCCTGATCATCAGCATGCCGCACAGCTCACCCTGGGCCCCGGCCAGGGGCGCCAAGCTCGTGCCCTTCATGCCAGTGATCTCCGCCAGGTAGCCCTGGAGCATGTACATCAGCTGCAGGCTTCCCTGGGCCTGCCCATAGGTCTGGCGGGGATGGGAGGCCGCAAAGCCGGGCATGAAGGCCATCTCTTCGTTCAGCTTGGGGTTGTACTTCATGGTGCAACTGCCCAAGGGATAGAAGTTGGTGTCAATGGAGTAGTTAAGACGGCTCAGGTTGGTGAAGTAGCGGACCAGCTCCGGCTCGCTGAGCTCCGGTAGTGGCAGACAATCCCTGAGCATCTGCTCTGCGGGAAGGGGCTGCGCGGGAACATCCAGGTCCGGAAGGTTGGCCCCGACCCTGCCCGGGGTGCTCCGCTGCATCAATGTTCGCCTGTCGAAAGACGGCAGCGCGCTCATCTGGGCTTTGCCTCCGTCCACGCTATCGTGCAAGTGGTCATCATAGTTTCCTCATCCTAAGCCAGCCCAGCCAAGGCCTCTACCAGGCAGTCGATGTCGCCACGGCTGTTTACCTCGGTCACGCAGAGCAGCATTCCGTTCTCAACGATATCCCCCACATCCAGGCCTCCTATGATCCCGGCTTCCAGAAGCCCGGAGTTGATCTCCGAAGCGGGGCGGGGACACCTGACGGTGAACTCCTGGAAGAACTCCCCGCCATCGTGCAGGGTGTAGCCCGGTAGCTGGGATATGGCGGAAGCAGCGTAGTGGGCTTTGTGGTAGCAGAGCTCGGCCATGTGGCGCAGGCCCTGCCTGCCAAGGGTCGCCATGTATATGGTGGCCGCCAGGGACATCAGGGCCTGGTTTGTGCATATGTTGCTGGTAGCCCGCTCTCGGCGGATGTGCTGCTCCCGGGTGCTCAGGGTCAGCACGTAACCGGTGCGACCTTGGGAATCGGTGGTCTCCCCGGCGATCCTGCCGGGCATTTGCCTCAGGTACTCCATCTTGCTGGAGAAGAGGCCCACGTAGGGCCCGCCGAAGCTTACAGGCAGGCCCAGCGCTTGGCCTTCGCCTGTGACAATGTCGGCGCCGTACTCCCCGGGCGGCTTGAGCATCCCCATGGCAAAGGGATCGGCCGAGACCACGAACAGGGCTCCCTTGGAGTGGGCTTCCCTTTCCAGGGCTGCCATGTCTTCCATGTAGCCCAGGAAGTTGGGGTACTGGACGATAAGGCAAGCGCTATCTTCTGAGCAGGCGACCTGCCTGGAGTCCAGCACATCCACCTGTATGCCTTGGGCGCTGACGTAGGTGTTTATAACATCTCGATAGGTGGGGGAGGTGGAGTCCAGCACGGCTACCCGCCCGCGCCCGGTGATGCGGCAGGACATGAGGGCCGCTTCCGCCAGCGCAGAAGCGCCATCGTACATGCCAGCGTCAGCCACCTCCATACCCAGCAGGTTGCACACCATGGTCTGGAAGTCGTAAGTGGCCTGGAGGGTGCCCTGGCTGGCCTCGGGCTGGTAGGGAGTGTAGGCAGTGAGAAACTCTCCCCGGCTTATCATAGCCCTGACTACGCTGGGGCTGAAGTGGTTGTAGGCCCCGGCGCCCAGGAAAGAGATGTACCTGCCGAGATGATAGTTCTCACCAGCCATCTCTCCCATCTCCCGTCGAAGCTCAAGCTCCGAAAGAGGAGGAGGAATGTCCAGCTTGGGATTGCGATAAGCGTCCGGGATGTCGGCAAACAGATCGTCCAGGTCAGAAACACCGATGGCCTTCAGCATTGCTGCGCGGTCATCGTCGGTATTGGGTATGTAGTGGCTACGACCCGTCAATGGGTTTGCTCCAACGTGCACTCTTTGATGTGCTCGGGGCAGTCCCTTGGAGTCCCCTGAGGACATGCCCCTTGATTTCCCTCAGGGCGAACGGAAAGGATAGCTTGCAACCCGCAAGGTGTATGAAGACAAACAGGCAGCTAGCTGGGCAGCTCGCTGAGAAAGGCTTCGTACTGCTCTGCCGTGAGAAGGCTGTCCAACTCCATAGGATCGGAGGTTTCTATGCGGACTAGCCATCCCTGACCAAAAGGGTCTTCATTGACCAACTCGGGACTACCCGACAACGATTCGTTTATGTCTACGATCTCGCCCGATACCGGTGAGAAGATATCCGAAACCGCCTTGACCGACTCCACCTCTCCAAGCTTGTCAAACTGGGCCAGCTTTGTGCCCACCTTGGGCAGGTCCAGGTACACCACATCGCCGAGGTGGTCCTGAGCGAACTCGGTTATGCCCACCACGCCCGTGGAGCTGCCATCCATGAGCACCCACTCATGGTCCTTGGAGTATTTCCGGTCGGTTGGATTCATCCGCCACCCTTCCTCGAGTAGAAAGGCAAAGGCGTTACAACGCCTTCGGCCATCTGCCCCCGGATATCCACCTGGACTTGCTGACCGGGGCTGGAAAAACCTTCCAAAACATAGGCCAAAGCTATATTCCTGTCAAGGGACGGAGATATGCTCCCGCTGGTCACCCTCCCCACCTCTTCTCCGCCTCCATGGACCCCGTACCCTTCCCTTGGAATCCGCTTGCCTTCGACCACCAATCCCACCAAGCGTCTCTGGGTCCCCTCGGCGCTCTGGCGGCGCAGCACTCCGGCGCCGACGAACTCCTTTTCCAGCTGCACGTACCTGCCCAGGCCTGCTTCTATGGGAGTCGTCTCCGGAGAAATGTCGTGTCCATGCAGCGCCAGCCCCGCTTCCAGCCGGAGAACATCCCTGGAGCCCAGGCCGCAGGGTGAGCCACCCGCTTCCATCAATGCATCCCAAATGCCGGGA
This sequence comes from Dehalococcoidia bacterium, assembly GCA_965116325.1. Taxonomy (GTDB): domain Bacteria; phylum Chloroflexota; class Dehalococcoidia; order Lucifugimonadales; family JAGWBF01; genus JAGWBF01. The sequence continues at coordinate 792,699 of OZ220675.1, forward strand.
GCGTCGTCGGCATCTACCATGAGCTCGAAGCCGTCCTCGCCCGTGTAACCGGTCCTGCCTATCAGTGCCGACCGAGAGGCGACCTGGGATTCCACGCTGGCAAAGGGCCTGAGGCCCGATGCCGACCCACCGCACAGGGCATCGAGTGCGGCGGCGGCCTCCGGCCCCTGGAAGGCGATCATGGCGGTGGACAGGGTGCGGTCATCCACAGTTGTGTCTGCGAACCGCTCCCGCACCCACCGGTCCAGCCAGGCCACTACCTCGTCCCGGTTGCCGGCGTTGCACACAAGCAGGTAGCTATCGGTGTCCAGACGGTAGAAGACTGTGTCGTCGATGATCCCGCCGTCCTCGTTGCAGATCATAGCGTACCGGGCCCTGCCCAGCCTCAGGCTGGCTGCTCCAGCAGTTACGACCCAGTCCAGGAGGGCTGCGGCGTCGCTCCCCGAAATGTAGAGCCTGCCCATGTGGGAAACATCGAAGATTCCGGCTCGGGTGCGCACAGCCTTCGTCTCATCCAGGATGCCCGAGTACTCCAGGGGCATCTCCCAGCCGGCGAAGGGCACAATGCGGGCCCCAAGGGTGACGTGGGTCTGGTAGAGGGCAGTGCGCCTCAGGTTCTCGGAGCTCAACGGCCTTACCTCCCGAAATCGACCATCGCCGCTAAGCTTAAACTACCCCAGGGAATCTAACAACCGGAGGTTTGTACCGGGTAATCATGCCCGTCGAACCCGGCGCCGTTAAGGCCATAGTTAACCGCGTAGAGGTGGGCGTAGGCTCCATCCTTGCCCAGCAGCTCATCGTGTTTGCCCACCTCTACGATGCGTCCGCGGTCCAGCACCACTATCTTGTCGGCATTTCGTATGGTCGAAAGGCGGTGGGCGATGATGATGGACGTCCGGCCCACCAGTATCTCCTTAAGGGCCTTCTGGATGACCATCTCGGTGTGGGAATCGATGTTGGCCGTCGCTTCGTCCAGGATCAGGATACGTGGGTTGGCCACTATGGCCCTGGCGAAGCTGATGAGCTGGCGCTGCCCCACGCTCAGGTTGGAGCCTCGCTCGGCCAGCTCAGTGTCGTATCCCTGCTCCAGGGCCGATATAAAGTCGTGGGCACCCACCGCCCGGGCGGCGGCTTCCACCTGCTCATCGGTCACTTCTTCGTGGTTGTAGCGGATGTTCTCCTTCACGGTGCCCGAGAGCAGGTAGGGCTCTTGAAGCACCATCCCCATCTTGCCGACGATAGACCGGCGGGTGTAATCGCGCAGGTCGTGCCCGTCGACCTTTATGCTCCCGCCCGTAACGTCGGCAAACCGGGTCAGCAGGGTGACGAAAGTGCTCTTCCCCGCCCCCGTAGGACCCACCAGGGCTACCGACTCGCCGGGAAGGATGTGCAGGTCCACGTCCTTCAGTACATCCACACCCGGAACGTACTGGAAGCTGACCTTGTCGTACCTGACCTCGCCCCGGATGTCGGCGACTTCGACGGCTCCCTTGGCATCCACCACGTCAGGCTTGAGGTCCAGGACTTCGAATATCCTGGCCCCGGCGGCCATGGCCCGCTGGAGCTGACTGTACTGCATGGTCAGCTGACGGATGGGTTCGAAGAAGCGCTGGATGTACATGGTGAAGGCTAGAAGCACTCCCCACTCTATGTTTCCACCCAGCACCAGGTAGCCGCCCATTACGATGACCGAGCTGATGGCGAAGCCTGTCAGGGCTTCGACCATGGGGTTGAGGGCGCCCGAGAAACGGCTTGCCTGCAGGTTGGCGTTCAGGTGCTCCCGATTCAGCTCCTCGAAGTGGGCCAGGTTCTGCTCCTGGCGGTTCATGCTTTCGACGACGCGGATGCCGGTGATGTTCTGGTTGAATTCGCCGTTCACTATGGCGATGCTCTGCCGTATGCGCACGAATGAGCGTTTGGCGTACCTTTGCCAATAGGCCAACAGCAGGAAGAGCACCGGAACCACGCTCAGGCAAAGCAGGCCCAAGCGAACGTCGGTGACGCCCAGCAGCGGGAGGACAATCAGCATGAGAATGATGACTCCGACCAAGGTGAGTATCTCAGCTAGGCTTTGAACGAGCAGGTCCATGGTTTCCTGGATCTGCATGACGTCGCTGGTGCTGCGGGAGATGAGCCTCCCCACAGGCGTCTGATGGTGGAAGGCGGGAGACAAGGTCTGGATGTGGTCGAACATCTGGGTCCGCAGGTCGTAAAGCACCTTCTGGCCAACCCTGGGAATGAAGATAAAGTGGGTGTAGTTGGCGGCGAAGTGGATCAATGCAACGCCGAGGAATATCACCGCCATGATGTCGAGGCCGGCCCTGTCTCCTTCAATGATGAATTCGTTGATGGTGAACATGAGCAGCAGAGGTATGGACACGTTTGCTGCCGCATATATCAGCACGGAAGCAACGCTAATCAACGCCTCTCGTTTGTAGGGCCTAACGTAGCCTGCCATGCGGACCACAACCCTGTGGTCGTAGGCCGACCCGAATCTCCTCTCATCGTTGAGGGTATCGAGGGTGGGGGCGCCCATGTTAGGCATCATATCGGCAGACTCGCCTCGATCATCCGGTCACCGCTCCCAAGTCGGCTTGCCGCGGAGCATCCAGGAGAAACTCCTCCTGGGGGCGCAGCTGCAGCTCGTATATCTCCTTGTACATACCGCCGCCGCCCATCAGCTCGTCGTGGCTGCCCATTTCCGCGACCTTCCCGTCCTGAAGAACAAGAATCAGGTCCGCCATGCGAACGGTGCTCAGCCGATGGGCTATGACAAAGGTGGTCCGTCCTGCCATCACATCTACCATAGCCTTGTGAATCTTCATCTCGGTTTCCACATCGACGCTGGACGTAGAATCATCCAGGATCAGGATGGGCGGATCCAAGAGGATGGTGCGGGCGATGGAAAGTCGCTGCCTCTGCCCGCCCGACAGGGTAACCCCCCTCTCCCCCACCCAGGTCTCGTAGCCATCGGGCAGCTCCATTATGTGGTCGTGGAGCTGGGCGACCTTTGCCACCTGCACGACCTGTTCGAAGGATGCTTCGGTGTTGCCGTAAGCGATGTTGTCCCGGATGGTGGCGGTAAACAGGTGAACATCCTGCTGGACGATTCCCACGTTGCGCCGTAGGGATGCGAGGGTGAAGTCCCGTACATCCACCCCACCCACCGAGACGGCGCCAGAGGTAGCATCGTAGAAGCGGGGTATCAAGCTGACGATGGTGCTCTTACCGCTGCCGGGGGAACCGAGGAGCGCAACAACGGAGTTTGGCTCAACCTTCAGGTCCAGATGGCGCAGCGCGGGGGCGCCATGGTCGTATGAGAAGGAGACGTTGTCGAACACTACCTCGCCGGAAACCCGTTCCACCTCAATGGCATCGGGCTTTTCGGACACCGGGGATATCGCATCCAGCACATCGAAGAGCCTGCGCCCCGAGGCCAATGCCCTGGAATACACGTTGATTACGAAAGGCGTCATCCTGATGGGAAAGGTCAGGAGGTTCAGGTACAGGACGAACTGGGTGAACTCGGCGGCATCCATGGTCCCGTCGATGACCTGTCGCCCGCCGAACCACAACACCAGCCCAAGGGCGATAGTGAAGCCGATGGACATCTTGGCGCTTTCGGTGCCCTGGAGCTGCTCCGACTGCAGGAATTCGTGCTGCACTTCCCTGGCCTTGGCCGCATATTTCTTCTTCTCGTGCTCCTCGGCAGCAAAGGCCTTCACTACGTGGATGCCCGTCAGGTTCTCCTGCAGGATGGTCACCATCTGCCCCGTAACTTCCTGGACCCGCGCCCACATACGGCGCATACGGCGCATCACAATAGAGGATCTGACCACCAGAAGAGGCGTCAGCGAGAGGCTGATAAGGGCCAGCTGCCAGTCCATTATCAGCAGGATGCACACGATAGCGATGAGCCGAATGACGACTTCCGGGGCTCTGAGCATCCCCATCATCACAAAGCGTCGCACCGTATCGATGTCGGAGGTCGCTTTGGACATCAGGTTGCCGGTGTGCTCCTTGTCGTGAAAGGCAAAGCTTACATTCTGGAGCTTGTCATAAAAGCGATTTCGCACATCGTAGCAGACCATCTGGGCCAGGGAGTCGGAGGTGTAGGTGCGGCAGAAATCGAAGAGTCCCCTGGAGATGCTGACCAAGCCAAGGAGCACAGCAATCCAGAAAAGGCCATCGGGGAAGGAGAACAGGACCTCGTTGCGGTCAACCGACGCGATAGCCCCGGCCCCATGTTCGTCCACGATTGCTACGGCGACGCCGACGAGGCGGACGACCAGCATCGCAAGGGCGGTCGCGCCAAGCAGGCTCACATAAGCAAGGATGAGGCGTCCTTTGTGACGCCACACCATGCCCATGATTCTAAGGATTACAAGCATCTAAACGAGTACACACATCCCAGGGAAAGACTGCCAGGGTTTCGGCCCATATCGGCAAGCCTTCGGCCTCCCGTCGTGGGCCAGTATCAGTCCAGTATCAATATCAATATGATATATCAATCGACAGAATTAAGCCAATCGGAAAGCCTCCTGATTCGGCAATGCATCATCAGGCCTTCAATTGACCCTGCCGCAGTTGTGGCTTAGTATGAATTCCCAACCATAAAGGGAGGTCCCTGGCCATATGAAGATGTACATAGCAGGACAGTGGGTGGATAAAGCTGCCAAAATGCCTGTTCTCAACCCCTACGACTCGGTCGAAATAGACACGGTGCCAAGGGGAGATGCGGGCGATGTGGATGCAGCCATCGCCAGCGCCGCGGTGGGCGCGGACATCATGGCAAGGATGCCAGCCTATGACCGCTACCTTATCATCAAGAAGACCGCCGACCTGATCGCCGAGCGAGCCGAGGACCACGCCCGAATACTGAGCATGGAAGAAGGGAAGACCCTCACCGAAGCCAGGGGCGAGATCGGCAGGGCTGTGCAGACCCTCACCATGTCGGCCGAGGAAGGAAAGCGCATCCACGGCGAGACTATTCCCCTGGACGCTGCGCCGGGCACCGGCCGGGCCTTCGGCTTCACCATACGCGTGCCCTGCGGTGTCGTAGCAGCCATATGCCCCTTCAACTTCCCCCTGAACCTGGTGTGCCATAAGGTCGGCCCCGCACTGGCTGCGGGGAACGCTGTCATCATAAAGCCGGCGTCGGACACGCCTCTGTCGGCGCTGAAGCTGACCGAGGTGCTGCTGGAGGCCGGCCTGCCGCCCGAAGCGGTGCAGTGCGTCACGGGGCCCGGAGGCGAGATAGGCGATGCCCTGAGCACCGACCGCCGAGTCCGGAAGATCTCCTTCACCGGCAGCAGGGACGTGGGCGAGCGAATCTGCCAGAAAGCCGGTATCAAGAAGGTGACCATGGAGCTGGGCTCCAACAGTCCCATGGTCATCATGCCCGACGCCGACCTGGACAAGGTGGCGCAGGCTACCATTGCCAGTGGCTATTCCAACGCCGGGCAGGTGTGCATCTCCACCCAGCGGGTGCTGGTCGATGCCAGGGTGTACGGTGAGTACCTGGATGTCCTGAAGCCCCAGGTGGAACGGATGAACGTGGGGAACCCCCAAGCCCAGGGGACGCAGATGGGGCCCATGATACGGGAGTCGGACGCCATACGCGTGGGTGACTGGATAAAGGAGGCGGTGGACTCGGGCGCCCGAGTTGTGGCCGGCGGTGACAGGGAAGGCACCCTGCATGCTCCTACGGTCGTGGCCGACGTAACGCCTGCTATGCGCATTTCCCACGATGAGCTGTTCGGGCCGGCGGTGGCTGTCAGCCACTTCCAGGACATCGATGAAGCCATCACCATGGCCAACGACACCATATACGGCTTGTCAGCAGGGCTGTTCACCCAGAACCTTGAGTGGGCAATGCGGTTTGCCCGGGAGGTCCACTCGGGCAACCTGATGATCAACTCCAGCCCCCAGTTCAGGGCCGACCTGATGCCCTACGGCGGGCTCAAGGACAGCGGCATGGGCAAAGAAGGCCCCTACTATGCCGTACAGGAGATGACCGAGCTCAAGATGGTCGCCTTCCACTGATTCCCCGGTACTTTGGGGGTCAGATCAGGGCGCGTCGAGCGTACTTGCCCTTCCTCAGATGAAAGGGGGCCAACTCCGACAGGAGAAAGGCCCCCCACTTCAGGACCTGGGTGCGGCCCAGCTTGCTTTCTCCCTCGGTGCGCCCGCTAAAGATGATGGGCACCTCCACCACCTTCAGGCGCTGGCTGATGGCCAGGAGCATGGACTCGACCTGGAACTCGTAGTGGTTGGCCGTGGACCGCTCTACCACCAGCCTGGCAGCAGTCGCGCTATAGACCCGGTAGTTGGTGGTGGACTCGCGGGGTGTGCCAAGAAGATAGCGAGTCATCAGGTTCGCCAGCCTGCTCTGCACCCTCCGACGCCACTCCCAGTCCTTCACCCCACCTCCGGGTACGTACCTGCTGCCCGTCACGAGATCGGCCTCCTGGGAGGTGGCAGCGTGAAGGAGCTCCGGGAGCTCAGCAGGGTCATGAGACCCGTCCACATCCATGGTAACGATGTACCTGCAGCCTTCTTCCAGGCAGGCCTGCAGGCCGTCACGGATCGCCGAGCCCAACCCCCGTACTCCATGACGGGACAACAAGGATATGCCAGCATATCGGGATGCCAACTCCCGTGTTACGTCGCCGGTGCCGTCGGGGCTGTCGTCATCCACAACCACAGTCCAGGGGTCGCCGGGCAATGATAAGGCCTGGAGCTTGTCCACCAGCCCGGGCAGGTTCTCGGCTTCGTTATAGGTCGGCAGAACCAGCCCTATCTCAGGCAAGATAGTCTCTCTCCAATGCACATCCACTGGACGAAAGGAGCGCCATTACGTGCTCCCCTCGGTGCGGGCCCAGACCAGGGCGGCGGCCCCCAGGAGCCCGATATCATCGCCCAGGGACGTCACAACTATCCTGTACCCCAGCTTGCGAATGTGAGCCATAGCGTTCTCGTCGAGGTATTTCTTCACCATGGGACGCAGGTAGTCCCAGTTCTGGGACACGCCTCCACCCATGACTATCGTGTCCGGGTTGAACAGGTGCAGGACGTTCACCAGCCCCACTCCCATAGCCCGGCCGACCCTGTCCAGAATCTCCTTGGAAGCCTCGTGGCCGCTCCTGGCAGCCTGGAAAACATGTTCTGAAGTCAGCTTCTCCAAGTCTCCGCCGACCATGGCAGACAGGGCCGAATCGTTCCCCGCCCGGGCCAAGCTGCGAGCCGCTTCGGCGATGGCTGTGCCCGAGGCATAGCTCTCCAGGCACCCCCGGTGTCCGCACTTGCACAGAGGCCCCGAGGCATCGATGCACATGTGACCGATCTCCCCTGCCATCCCGTGGGCGCCCTCCACCAGCCTTCCGTCGTTAACGATGCCGCCGCCTATGCCCGTGCTCTGAGTTATGTAAACGAGGGTCTTCGACCCCTTGCCCGCGCCGTAGGTGTACTCCCCCAGGGCGGCCAGGGTTGCATCGTTGCCCGTAAGCACCGGCCACGGCCCCTTGTCCAGCCAGATCTTTTTGAAGGACACTCCGTCCAGGTTCATGAGGTTGGGCGGGGCGTACATGATGCCGGTGTCCGGATCGACGGGACTTGCCACCGCTAGGGCGATGCCTGCGACCTTGCCCCCATCACCAGTGGACAGGGCTTCGGAGATCAGGCCATTGACCCGGCCAACGATCACATCCCCGGGGTCTTGGGAGCCCGTGGGGACGCGCCCTCTCCAGGCGATGCGTCCATCGCGGGTGATCAGGGCCGCCCGCACCCAGGTGCCACCCAGGTCGATGGCAAGGGCCAAGGCCCCCCCATCGGCGCCCTGCTCGCGGTCCAGTTGCTCTACCATGTCGCCCATGACCGGGGGGCCATCAACCCTCCAGGATGCTGTCTAGTGCCTCTCGCAGATCATCGGGATCTGTGGGCCCCGAAAAGACCCGCACCAGGTTGCCTGCCCTGTCGATGAAGAACTTCTCGGGGATCTTAACCACCCCGTAGTCTATAGCAATGCTCCCTCTATCATCCAGGACGTTAGGGTAGGGAACGCCCAGCTCCTCCACGAAATCCCTGACGTTTCCCTCCGTGTCCCAGAGGGCCAGCCCCACGAACTCGACATCTTGATCCCGGTACTCGGCGTACACCTCCGCCAAGCCCGGGGCTTCATTCCGGCAGGGCGGGCACCAGGACGACCAGAAGTCCAGGACCACCACCCTGCCCTGCAGTGAGGCCAGGCTGAGGGTCTCGCCGTCCAGTGCCACAGCTTCGAACAACGGGGCCGGCTCCGGTTCCAGCCAGGCATCTCCAAAGGAGGTGTTGATGCCAGGGCGTCCAATCCTGTTTTCGGACCAACCCACACCCCAGGCCAGCATTCCGAAGAAGACGGCCAGCGGGACCAAGGCGACCACTATGATCAGTGTACGCTTGTGGTTCCCCCTTCTGGCCTCTTCGGGAGCTGTGGGATTGTCGTCCCTCAAGCTTCTCCTCCCTGCAGCCTGGATGCATCCTCCCTGTCCAGGGCAAGCCTGAGCAAGCGGCCCTTGGCCTCCTCCCGGGCGGCCCTGTATTCGCCCTCGGCAATCCCGCCCTTGGCGTACAGGTCGTCCAGTTCGGCGACCCTCCTAACAAGCTGGTCTTCGTCCATACCTTCGACCTCTTCCACGTATCCCCGGGGGTCCGGATGTCCTCCTTCACCTAACGCCGGTACCCTGGCGCGCTTGTAGGATGCTATCAGCCCGATGGACAGAAGCGATAGCAGCACCACGACCACGGTGATGGGGATCCATATCTTCAGCAGCCCACCCTCGGTAAGGGTCTCCCCAGCCTTGCTGAAAAACGAGATGGTGGGCAGGCCCGACATTCGTAGGGATACCCTGCCTCCTGGCACCACATCATTCATCTCCCAGGAAGTGTAAGTGATCCCTCCTATATCCACCGTCTCGACCATAGTCCCATCATCGAGGGAGGCATAGGCGAAGAAGCCCAAGCCTTCGGGCAGCAGCACCGAGAACCTGTCGGCCCCCATATGGAAGGTCTTCTCAAGGGTCGCCGAGCCGTCGGCATAGGGCATCTGGTAGGTGTAAGTTACCTGGTGGATTCCCGGGGTAACGGGGGCTGTCAGTGCAAAGCCGGTGCCTATGTTTATGATCTCTCCTCCGGGCAGATCCGACCCAACGTCCAGCTCCGTCGCATCCTCGGGCAGGGAGAAGCGCATGAAGTTGAAGTTGACCGGCTGGTCCAGGTCGGGCACAAAAGTGCGGTCTCCGTCGTTGACCACACCGACAGCCTCCAGGACGAAGAGGCTCTCCTCACCAGGGCCTTCATTAATGAGCACGGCGTGGGCGTCGATGGTTAGAACGTCGATGTCCTGTATCACCTCGTACACCACCAGCTCGACGGCCTGGGAGCCGATGGGCGATGGCACAGACGTGCTGTACAGGACATCCTGGAAGTTTACAGCCACAGCGTAGGTGCTGCCTTCTACGATCTCCACAGAGGCAAAGACGAAGAAACCATCTTCCTGGGTGGTGGTCGAAAGGACCTGAATCTGCCCCTCGTCGCCAAAGCGGTGAAGCAGCACCTCCAGCCCTGTTTCGACCTCGCTCCCCTCGGTCCCGTTTGTTACCACACCCTGCACATCCACCACCTCCTGGGCCCGGGCAGGCTGGGAAGAAAAGATGGATGACGCCACAGCGAAAGCGCAAAGGACCATAGCTAGCAGGGAGAAGAAGATGAGGCGCCGTGTTTCAGGGAGCGTCCGCATCACAGCTTTCGGCTTTCCCGGACGGTCGGCAGCGGGGGAGTCCGTTCGCCCTGAGGGAAATCGAAGGGGAACGGACAGTGGTGTTGCGAGCCACTGCAGGTCCCCGCTTTCGCGGGAACGAGGAACTTGTTCAAAGGTCTCCGGACGGGGCCGAACGGGATTCTTCGTCGTTCTCTGACCCCAGAACAGTCGGCGAAGCCTCTCTGTCAGTCGAGACCCTGCTGGATGAGATGCGCTCCTCCAGCTCCCTGTCCAGCAGAGAAAGCTCCTCATCCCTTATGGAGCGGGCGGCCTCCATGCGGATGAGCCGCAACTGGCGGCGGTACTCGGGCTCTTCCAAGGTCCCCAGCTGGAACTCCATCTGCAAAGCCCGAATCTCCTGGTACATCTCCTCCCGACGCCTTCGTTCCGCCACCTCCTTGGACTCGTGAATGCCCGGCGCACTTCCCTGGTCACTTCGGCGGAAGAAGGGGTAAGCTACCATCACAACGGCGAATATGGCCAGGAGGCTGACTATCAGAAAGGGCATGGTCGGTCCCAGCCCTTAGGCCCCAAGCCCCATTTTCGCCGGGGCAATAGCTGCAGTATTTGCCAGACGCACAAGCACATCACCGAGAAGGGCCTCTCAGCCTAGTCACTGCCCGCCTGCCCCACTGCGCCGGGGATGCCCTCCATGCTCCCTCGCCTCGACGCCAAATCAAGGGCCGGAGCGGACTCCGTGGTCCTCCGAGGCCACAAGGACACCACGCTTCCCAACATGAACATGGGTCCCGCAATCCACATCCACCACACCAGGGGGTTCACAAACACCCGGAAACCCGCGCTGCCATCCTCGGAAAGCTCACTTGGCACCACGTAGAAGTCTTCCACGGGAGTAGAGCGAATGGATGCCCTTGTGCTGGACATCTGGAAGTCGGGATAGAAGGCCCTCTGGGGGTGCATCTCGCCGATGAACTCTTCCTCCTTGTAGGCCCGCAGGGTTGACACAAACTCGGTGCGGTCCCCCCTGAAGCTCGATTCGGTGCCGACGTACTCTATGCGGTACTCACCTATCACCGCGCTTTCTCCCGGCTGGAGCACGACATCTCTCTGGATCTCGTAGAAGGACGATCCCACGATGCCCAGCACCAGGAGGAGCACCGCAAGGTGGACGATGTAGCCTCCATATCGGGGACGATTACCTGCGAGCAACCTCAGGAAGGCCAGGGCATAGTTGCTGCCCTGCTGATGCAACGTCCTGGTGCCCCTGTACCACTCTGCCACTATTCCTGTGGCCACCATGGCGCATATTCCAAAGGCCAGCAGCGGGTATACCTGCCCGACCCCCAGTACTCGGAGGAGCACTATGACGCCGACTCCGACCCCTGCAGGCAAGGCCAGCGCCCTCAACAAGGTGCGTGGCGAAGCTCTGCGCCAAGGCATCAACGGCCCCACCCCCATCAGGAACACCAAACCCAGCATCAAAGGCCCGTTGACCTGGTTGTAGAAGGGCGCCGCGACGGTGACTACGCTTCCCCGGAAGGCTTCCGAAATCAGGGGATAGACAACTCCCCACAATGTGACGAAGGCGATAGCCAGCAGCAACAGGTTGTTGACCAGGAAGGAGGCTTCCCTGGACAGCGTCGATTCCAGGGTGGACCTGCTCTTCAGGGCGTTGTACCGCAGGAAGAATATGGCAAAAGGCACGATCACACCTATTGCCGTGAACATAAGGAATATCCAGCCCAGGGACGATGCTCCGAAGGAGTGCACCGAGGGGACCGGCCCCCCGCGGTTCATGAACATGCCGTAGAGGGCAAGGCCGAAGGCGATGTTGATGAGCACGATGTTCCACATCCGGAACATGCCCCGGCGCTTCTGCACCATGATGGAGTGGATGAAGGCCGTCAACGCCACGAAGGGCATGAAGCCGGCATTCTCCACCGGGTCCCAAGCCCAGTACCCTCCCCACCCCAGGATGGTGTAGGCCCACCAACCTCCAAGGAGCAGGCCCGAACCCAGCAGCGCCCAGCTCACGATACCCCAGGTGCGGCCCGAGTCCACCCATTCATCCCCGGACTTTCCCTCAATGAGGGCGCCGAGGGCAAAGGCCAGCGGTATGGTCACCGCCACCAAGCCTGCCATCATCACCGGGGGATGAATGAACATGCCGGGGTGGGTCAAGAGAGGGTTAATGCCCTGGCCGTCGGAGGGGGTGAAGGACAACTCGGAAAAGGGATTGGCCATGAAGTAGGTCACCGCAAGGAAGAAGGTGAGCACCAACATCATGACCATGCTGGTGTAGGGCAGGAAGTCTTGCATCCTCGCAGGAGCCAGCTTCAGGGCAAGGGCCGACATGGCCGCCAGCACAAATCCTATATACAGCAAAGAGCCTTCGTTGCCGGCATAGAAGGCCACCCAGGTGTAAATGCGCTCCATAGACAGGTTGCTATTCTCAGCCACGTAGGCGATGCGGAACTCGTTGGTGAGAAACGCCCCAACCAAGCTGATGACAGAGACGGCCAGAACAAGCACCACGACGTACACAGCAAGGCGAGAGCTCTCCAAGAGCTCCGGTATGCGCCTCAGACGCCCTACACCGGAGCCAACGGCGGAGTAGGCTGCCAGGGCGACAGCCAGGGCCAAGCTTATGCTGCCAAGGTCTGCCAACGGCTAGCCCTTTTCTCTCCCATCGGAGACACCTTCCATCTCCGAATCGGCAATCGCCAGGTATTCCCCCATCTGTACCTGTTCCGTCTCTTCGTTTGCCTGGTCTCCCCTCACCCTCATGCTGCGCACTATCAACAGCAGCAACACCAATGCTCCCGCCAGTCCCACCGGCGGGACGACCCAAGCCAAGAGGCTGAAACCTTCCTTGGGAGGCGCGGCGAGGACAGCTTCACCGTAGCTATCCACAAAGTACTGGAGTATCTCCGCACGGGACCATCCATCAGCGAGCCTCTCCCTGACTACTGCCCGCATCTGGGCCGCAAGCTCCACCTGGGACTGGTCGATGGTCTCCCCGGGGCACTGCAGGCAGATGAGCTGCTTGTCGATGGACTGAGCGCGCTCCTCGAGGGTGGGTGGGGTTTCGCTGGCGCATGCGGAGAAGGTCAGGACTAACCCCAGCAGGAGTATGGCGGGGATACGATTTCGCAGAGTCCGGTTCACAACTCTGACTTCACCCTGGCCGGACTGGGCCATGCAGCTTCACCGGCCCTAAGGATTAGGGGCAGCTATCATGGTCGTCTATGAGGCAAGCACGTATGTACGTGACCACTCGCCACCTATCATCAACGGAAAGCAGCTTTGCGAAGGAAGGCATGACGGTTACACCATTGGTTATCCAGCCATATATGCCGGCGTCCGTCTGGTCCACCACGTAGGAATCAGTCAGGTTTGGAGTAATGGTATACGGCTGGGAATCCGTCCCATATCCGAAGGAATCCTTCATGGTCTTCAGCACAGGCCCGTCCCCCAGCCCCTGGGCGCCGTGGCAGAACACGCAGTTGGTGGAGTAGATGTACTCTCCGGCTGCCAGCACCGTCCCTGCTGGAGCGAACGGGTTCTCGCCCGTGCTTAGCTGCACTCCCGTGATGGGCACTGAACCCGCAGGGGCGGACAGTACAGGAGGCTCATGGGGTCCGTAGGACTGCTGGTAGTGCATCTCGTAGAAGATGTCGACAGGATAGGTCCCGCTGGCGCAACCGGCGGCCGCAAGAGCTATTACGACCAAAACAACGGATGCCAGAACGAGGGTCCGTCCCTTCGATACACTCGAAATGACGGATGCTCTACGGTCTTTGCGACCCGTAGGGAGCCCATTCCCGGCGTTCAAAACCAGCTGGTCCTTCATCGGTGCTACACTTTACCCCGCTTGACATCTTCGGCCCCAGCTTGGGTCAGGGCTTGCTCCACCCGGTCAACCTCCTCGGGCTCGCACTCCACAAGCACACCGACGTATCCCTCGGTGATACGGTCGTCGTACAGCCCCAGCGACGGCCTTGGCAGCCGGGACTCAAATATGATGCCCAGGACGGTGAAGAGGATGGCCCCCAGCATCGTTCCTTCGTAGGTCACGATCGCCATGGGGGGCAGGGACAGGATGGGCTTCCCTCCCGTCACCAGGGGGTATGCCATCTGGGTCATCGAGGTCAACAGGATGCCGGCGGTTAGCCCGCAGAGGGCTCCGACAAAGGGAAACACGTAGAGGCGGTGGCTGCTTTCCTTTTCGCCGAAAGCCCCCTCTGGGTAGGGAGCACCCGTGAGGAAGTCGTAGTCGTTGTCGCTTATGCCCATGCGCTGGAGGCTGTCTCCCGCCTCCGCAGCATAGTTGGCGTCGGAATATAGACCCAATACACCTGTTTTAGCCATCTACCGCCTCCTTCCTTAATCCTTGTCGGAGGACAAGAATTAAGGATTTTGCCCTCAGCTACTCCTCCCGGAATACTGCGGGGACCTTTCTTCTACCGATTTGTATCTCATCCCGGGCGATCTCTCCCTCCTTGATGTCGTAGAGGGGGATGAGAGGGAACACCTTGGCGAACAGCAACATAAGCATGCAGACCAGCGCAAAGGTGCCGATGACTATGACCACCTCGACCACGCTGGGGGCATAGGTGAAGTATGTGAAGTTCATAACCTGCTTTTGGGCAAGGCCGGGCACGATGATCAGGAATCGCTCCAGCCACATACCGATGTTCACGGATATACAGGCGATGATCATCAGGCCCGGATTCCTGCGCACACCCTTGAACAGCCACATACCGACAGGTATGAAGTAGGTGGTGCCCACAAAGGTCATGAACCACCAGCTCCATGGCGCCTGGGCCGATAAGAAGTCCTTGACGGATATCTCGTCCGCTTCCAGGCTGTACAGCCCAAAGAAGAACTCCAAGACGAAGAAGAAGAACCAGCCCGTGGCCACCACCATCAACAGCCTGCCCAAGGCATCGAAGTGCTCGGGGCGGATGTACTCGTGCCACCCGTACAGCCAGCGCATGACCGCCATTACGATCACCACGGCTGCAACGCCAGAGTGGACGGCGCCGATGACGAAGTAAGGCGGGAAGATGGTAGAGTGCCAGCTCTTCACCGAGATGGCCATGCTGAAGTCGAAGGACACTATGCTGTGGACCGACACGAAGACGGGCAGGATAAGCGCCGACAGCAGGACACCTGCAATGATCTGCAGCTTCCACTGCCGTGGGTTGCCCCGCCAGCCCAGTGCGAGCACGGAGTAGATCTGGCGCCGGATGCCCGTCGAGCGGTCCCTTACGACGGCAAGGTCGGGAAGAAGGGCGATGTAAACGAACAAGATGCTGGAGGTGAGGTAAGTGAACACCGCCGACGGGTCCCAGATGAGGGCTGACCGCACGTTGGGATACACACCCCTCGCCCAGTCGAAGGGGAAGACCCAGTAGAAGACCCGCCAGGGACGCCCTGCGTGAATCAGGGGCATCAGCATTGCGGTCATCAGGGAGAAGACCGTCAGCACCTCGGCGGCCCTGGTGGCCGGGCGTCTCCACTCCGCCTTGGATAGCCGGAGTATAGCCGAAAGCATCACGCCTGCGTGGGATATTCCGATCCAGAAGACGAAGTTGGTGATGAAGAAGCCCCACATAACAGGGCGGTTCAGGCCGCTGACACCCAGGCCCTTGTTGAACATGTACCCGGCGGCGCACACGGCGCCCAGGACGATGATGCCAAAGAAGGCGATCAGCCCCCATTGCCACTTGGGGTGCATGAAGATGGTGTGAAGCAGGTCCCGGTTTATCTGCCGGTCTGCCAGGGCCCTACCTTCCTGCATGGACTTCCCTCATCTTGTTACACATCCTCTACTCCGGCTTCCCAAGGACCATGTACTTACCCTTCATGAAGGGCCTGTACAGGATGTACATCAGGCCTTCCTTCATCTCCCATACAGACATGAGCGGGATCAAACGGGTGCCCAGCAGGAAGATAAAGGCGGCCCCGCCCATCATCCCGAATATCATCAGGACATCCAGCAGGTCGGGGAGCACGGGCAGCAGCTGGGTTGCAATGCCCCCATGGGCAGCCTCGAAATGAGCTATGGACTCGGCGCCCACATCCTTGATGTTGAAGGCGGGGACATAAATGCGCACCATCATGAAGAAGGCGCCGATTATCACCGATGCGCCGGCTATGGTGGGCCCTAAGATGCTCTTGCGCACCCCGTTCCACAGCAGCAGGGCAAAGGGAATGATGAAGCCGAAGAAGAAGTTCAGCAAGAACGGAGTGCGGTAGGACTCGACCATCAGGAGCTTGATGACGCTCTGCTCCGTCTCATCTCTCCCGTACCAGAAGGTCATGAATTCGGAGAACCAGAAGTATCCCCAGAGCAGGGTCAAGCCAAGGAGCACCTTGGCAAAGGACCAGAAGGGGTCGAGGCCTATGTACCGGTCGTAACCCCCGAACCTTTTCATCAGGAACATGACCACGATCAGCAGCCCCGCCGAGGCCTGGATTCCTGTGAGCACATGGTGGGCCGCGAATATGGAGTCCCGCCAGCCCGGGATCAGGCTAAGGGCAAAGTCCAGGCTGATCAGGGTGTGCACCCACACCAGCAGCATGAAGTAGAAGGCGCCAAGGATAGCAAGCTGCCCCTTCTGCACGTTCCAGTCCCGCACCGTCCCCTGCCAGCCGCAGGCCAGTCGTCCCATCAGCCGGGCACGCAGCCCACTGGACACCTGGGCTATCTGGGCCATGTCGGGCCGGGCCGAGACCCACAATATGGCCAGACCGCACACAGCAACACCGATCAGTCCGGCCATATCCCACCAGAGAGGCGCTCCGATGGGTGCGCTGAACCAGATGGTGCGCCGGTCCTTGCCCAGCTCCAGGACACCATCCCCGTTCAGGTCGATGCCCGGCAGGACGAGCATCATGGGTATGAATGCTATGACAGCAAGGATCCCCACTAGGGAGAACATCTCCGAAGCGCGGGAGAAGGGCCTGCGCCAGTGGTTCTTGGTCCACCGGAAAGCTATGGCGGCCAATGGCGCTGTAGTTGCCGTAACAATGATGAATGCGAAAGCGGCGGCGTAGTAGCCGTACTCGTTTCTCGCGGAATCGGAGAGGCCCACATCCAGCGCCCGCACCAGGAAGGCCAGTATCCCCAGGGCGAACAGCCCACCCGCCACCGCCACAGCAAGCCAGAACTTGGGGCATGCGGCGTCGTACTTCTCCGCCAGGTCATGCATCACTTCCCTGTCGGAGAGGTGCACCTCGGGGGGGGCCACCCGTGCCTGGTGCCTAGCCATGTCCACCATCTCCGGTACGGCGTGGATCGATCTTCTTGAGATAGATCACGTTGGGCTCGGTGCCGATATTCTTGAGGAGCTGGTATGCCCTGTCGTCCTTCAGCACCTTTTCGTTTGTGTCTTCATCGACCTCGACATACTGGCTCAGCTGGCTCTCGGCGTCGTTATAGTCGCCAAAAATCAGTGTCCCCGTCGGGCATGCCTGGACGCACGCGGGGGCGAAGTTTCCTTCAGCCAGGGCGCGGTCGTTCAACTCGCCACCCTCGGCCGCCTCCACCTTGCGCTCGCCCCGCCGGAGCCTCTGGATGCAGAAGGAGCACTTCTCCATGATTCCCCGGCTCCTGACGGTCACGTCCGGGTTGAGCTGGTTGCGCATCCTGTCCGGCCATGTGGGCTCCCAGTAGTTGAAGAAGCGCACCTGGTAAGGGCAGTTGTTGGCGCAATAGCGGGTGCCCACGCAGCGGTTATACACCTGGACGTTCAAGCCCTGGTCGTTGTGGTAGGTGGCATACACCGGGCACACCGGCTCGCAGGGGGCGTTTTCGCAGTGCTGGCACAGCACGGGCAGGAACCGCGCCTTTATGTCCTGGAAGGGCGCATCCTCGGGATGGCTCCGGTACTCTTCGGGGACTTCCCAGTACCGCTGTATGTGTATCCACTCTATGGGCCTTCGCTCGTGGAAGCGCTCTTCGGTGTTGAGCTGCACGTTGTTCTCGACCTGGCAGGCAACCACGCAGGCCTGGCATCCCGTGCACTTATCTATATCTACGATCATGCCCCACTTGTGGGGTTTCCTCTGGGCCATCACCGGGCCTGCCTTTCCTTAGGTCGAGCTACTATCAACATCGCTCCCACCCCCCTAGCTCCCCGTCACCTGAACGGGGTCCTCATGCTCAGTGCCTATGGGGAAGGCGGTAACGATGCCTTCGAACTTGGAGACCCTGATGTTACGTCCCGTAGGTGTTACCCGCACCTGCGTGGATGCCCACGCCGAAGCGCCGGTATCGGGGTCGGTCTCCTGGGGACTTAGCAAGGACAGGATGTTTCCTCCACGGACTTCTCCATCCCTGGTCGCATACTCGACACCGGGCAGGTGACCCTGGCCAACGGGTATCCCAACAACATCGGGCGGAAGGGCGGGGTGAGGATACACCACAGCCTCGATATCTCCCTCGGTGGACACGATACTGACCACATCCCCTTCCCGGAGCCCCATCTCCTGGGCCCGGTGGGCATTGATCTCAACCCACGTCTGCCAGGTCACCGTGGTCAGGGGGTCGGGGGCTGCCTGGAGCCAGGGCAGGTGCGCGCCCCTGCCGTCCAGGATCGAGTTGTGCAGGAAGGGCACCAGGTGGAATATGTTTCCTCCCGCAGGGCCGTGGTAACGAGGCCGGGAGTGCTGCCCAGCGATTTGCCGCAAGTCCGGAGGCGCAGGCGCGTCGGACCCCGCCGTGGCTTCTTTGTCTTCCCAGCCGCCCCGCTCCAGGAGCATGTTCCAGAAGGCCGGGAAGGTGAGGGCGCCGGGGTGGTCTTCGCCTTCTTTCAACAGCGGCGTGCCCCTGCCCGAATCGAACAACCTCTGGGCTGCGTCCCGAAGCACCCCGTAGAAGGTGTCGGGCAGCCCATCATCCAGGCCCAGGTCTCCCGACAAAGCCAGGAGCAGGTCGGGGAAGCTGCGAGGGTCAAGGTCTGGCAGGGGGTTTACCACCGGCTGTTGGAAGCCGACAGTCTGGAAGCCGGGGCCGGGGTCCGGAACATCATCGCCCCAGTCTTCCAGGGCGGACCGTATCGGAAGCACCAGGTCCGCCCGCTGGGCTGTATCGTCCATGAAGCTGGAGAAGCTCACTACCAGGGTGTTGTCCGACGCGCCGTCCAGCGCGTTTGCAAATCCTGTGCTGTTGGGCAGGCTGTATGCCGGGTTGGCCCCACAGACCAACAGCGCCTGAAGCTGGCCTCCCCGCAGGTTGGCAGCAGCTTCGGCCCAGTCATCCATGCTGCCGATCGGATAAGAGAGCTCCAGCTCCTCTAGGGGAGGTGCCGGATTGAACACCACCCCGCCATCCCCGATGCGCCCGCCCACGCTTCCGGTTAGGTAGTTGAGGAAGTACACGGCAGCCATGTTGGAAGGGCCGTTGGTATGGGCGGCGGCTTCACCACCTCCGATAGCCAGGGGCGCGCGGGAATGGGCGAACTCCCCGGCGATTCTCTCGATCATATGGGCCGCCGTTTCCCCTCGGATGGACTCGGGTACGCCGACGTACCAGGGATTGGACGGATCGACGATGTGGTCGGCGCTGAACGGATCCAGTGCTGCCAGGAGGTCATCCCGACTGGCGCCTCCCGCCATGGTGGATGCCGTTTCACCGTCGGGCCCTGCGATGATCGCATGGGCCATGCTCAGGGCTACAACCCCCTCCATGCCCGGCCTGACAGGTATCCACTCATCGGCGCTGGCGGCCGTCGCGGAGTAGCGCGCTCCTATGTGCACGAAGGAACCTCGAACGCCTCCATGCTCATGGGAGCGGAAATTTCCGAAACCCCGCGAAAGCTGCACAGGAGACAGCCACGTGGATAGGAAATCGGCGCCAAAGGAGAGCAGAAATGTGGAGTTCTCCAGATCGAAGCTCGGGAGGTTCTTCTGGCCAAGCATACTAGCGGAGGTGGCCCTCAGGACCGAATCGCCCATGATGTCCAGCCCCAGGTATCTACCCCCATATGCTGATGCGAACCGGTCTACCACCACAGCCTGGTGGCCCCGCATGGGCCCGGTGACCATCATCATAGAGGAGCTGCTGCCGGAGTTGCGAAGGCCTCCCAGACGGCCAGCGATTGTGTTCATCGCCTCATCCCAGGAGATTGGAGCGTAGGCGCCCTCCCTCCTGCTGCCGGTCCTTCTCATGGGACCTGAGAGGCGGTCCGGATGGTACAAGGACTGGAGGGCCCCATCGCAGCGGACGCTCTGCTTGCCAGCATTGGTACGGTACAGGGGGTTGCCCCTGACCTTCTTGGCCCGGCCCTCCATCACCCTCACGAGGATTCCTTCCCTCTCGGGGCACCCGCCGCACAGGGTGGCGTACCAGGTATCCCGCCCCCTGACCAGGTCTTCGGGGATATCGACGGGACTCTGTATCTGCATCTCGCGGTCGGGGAACACGTTGCACGCAACGGCACCCACCGCTGAGATGCCCGCCCATTTCAGGAAGTTTCTGCGTGTTACTTTCATTGGTTAGTGGGGTCCTCTAGTAATGGCAGGTGGTGCAATCGGTGGGGGCATCGTAGTCACGATGGCAGTCCACGCAATCGCCCATCTTCAAGCTCCGCTCCTGCTTGATCTTGGTCATCTCGCGAACGTCGCCGTGGCACATGGTGCACACCTGTTCGACGGGCGATATCCCGCTTGCCGCAGCCATGTCGATCACATTCTGCTGCTGGGTGAAGTATCTGACGTGAGGTTCGTGGGCAAACTGCACATGGTCAGGGATACGGTGCACCTTCTCCCAGTCGATGGGCTGGGGTGTAGCCCCAGGCACAACCACGCCCGAACTGTCCCTGCCTGCGTACTCCAGGAGCTTGGCGATCTCGACGTTGGACTCCCCGGTGACGGTCGTATGGCAGATAAGGCACTGCTCCACCGCAGGGACCGTTGCGGCTTCGCCGGAGACTACGTTTCGGTGGCAGAACTCGCAGGCGATGCCCTCATCATCGACGTGCACGTTATGGGGGAAAGCGATGGGCTGGTCAGGGCCGCTGGCGCCAAATCCGAATAGGGGTGTGGACCACCACGCCGTCAGCACATAGATGAGCACAAACAGCATGATGCCCGCTGAAGCCAGTCCTCCCAGGACCAGGGGCACTTTCCCTATCCGAGGCAACCCTTGCATCAGGAGATGTCCGTCACCCTTGTACCAACGCTTTCTTCTCTGCTAACCGGTGTCAAGCTAGTCCATTCTCGCGAAGGGGAATTGGCCGGCGCCCTGTGCAGGGCGCAAGGCGTGCTCATATCCAGAACCTGTTGTACACAGCCTCCAGGAGCTGGGTGTTCCGCACCGTCAGGACCATGAAGAACACCGCCAAGCCGATTAGCCCAAATACGCCCAGGTACATGGGACGGCGCAGCATAAGGAACTTTGACGGCAGGTGTCCCGAGGAGACCAGGGAGGGAATGACGGCGTGGGCGGTTACGAAGGTGAAAGCTATAAGTACTATGCAGAAAAAATAGGCCCACAACCAGTGGAGCCAATTTCCGATATCCGACCAGTGGCCCGCATCGACTATGGCCGGGTCTACTTCGGGCATGGGTGCCTTCCACCTCCCTCACACCAGCTACAGGCAAGGTCCGACCCTGCCGGGGGCTGAAGCAAGTGAAAATTATCACACTGCCAATTAGGTGTCAAGGGAAGTTGAGCGCCGTTGACCTGCATGTTCGTGCCCATTAGAATAGCTACGACGCCGGGTGGAAGTCTCCTTCCACCCCAAGAGAGCAGCAGAGGGAGAACCAATGGCCGACGAACAACAAGCAACCGGGGGCTATTCGAGGAGAAGTGTGCTGGGAACGTTGCTGCTTGGGGGCTTGGCCATCTTTAGCGCGGTGCCTCTGCTCAAGGGCTTCCTTCAACAGGATGAAACCCAAGAGGACAACGGCGAAGGGTTCCCGCCCGAGGGCTCCATCTTCCACCCCAGCCAGGACCCCACGACAGACCCACGCAGGGCCGCCTAGAGGTCCGTCCCACCCCCCGTGTCCGCCTGGCCTACTTCCTGCGACCGAACTCTCGTTCCAGGTGGTAGGAGCTAAGGTGGATCATCGTGGGCCTCCCATGGGGGCAGGTGTGGGGGCTGTCGCACTCCCTTAGCTGTTTTACCAGCCCCTCCATCTGCTCCTCGTTCATAGCCATTCCGGCCCTCACCGCGCTATGACACGCTAAGGACGCTGCCATGGCGTCGTTCCTGTCCCGAAGCACGCCCTCGTATGACATCATGTCCAGCACTTCCAGCAGGGCCTTGGCAGGGTCTGTGGTTGCAGCAATGCCCGGAATCCCCCGGACAAGATAGGTGCGCTCGCCGAAGGGCTCCAGCAGGTATCCGTAGCTCTCCAGGAGGTCCATGTTGGCTTGAAGCAGCTCTTCCTGCTCGAGAGCCAGCTCCACGGACACCGGCTGGAGCAGCGCCTGCACCTGGGTGTCCCGGTTGGCCACCTCCCGGGATACCTTCTCGTAGAGCACCCTCTCATGGGCAGCGTGCTGGTCGATAAGGAACATACCCTCAGGCCCCTCGGCAACCAGGTAGGTGTACTTCATCTGCCCGATTATGCGCAGGGATGACATCCCCTCCAGGGGAGTCGGATTGACAACGGCAGGTGGGGCAGCCGATTCCGTCCCAACGTAGGGGTTCCCTACAATCGGCCTGGGGGAAGGCCAGGACAAGATGGGCCCCGCCTGCGTCGTCGGAGGGCCTGCCGGCGGAATATTGATCTCGGGCACGGGTGCTACCGCCACAAGAGTGCCCCTGACGGCCCTCTGCAGGGCGCCAAACACCCGGTCGTCCTGACGGAAACGCACCTCCCGCTTGGCCGGATGCACGTTCACATCCACCTCTCCCGGAGGCACCGAGATGTTCAGGACGGCCACAGGGTACCGGCGCTCGGGGAGAAAGCCATGGTAGGTCTCCGACAGGGCGGCGGAGAGCAGGGGGCTCTGAATCCAGCGGCGGTTCAGCAGGAAGGTGATGTAGGTGCGGTTCGACTTGTGGAGGGACGGTGCGCTCACGTAGCCGGACATCCCGTAGCCGTCACCTCGCCCCTCCCACACCACCTCAAGCATGGAGGCGGTAGCCTCGGCCCCATACACCGAAACCAAGGCGTCGCTCAGCGCGCCGCTGCCACTGGTGGTAAGGACGCTCCGCCCATCCACTTGCAGGCGGAAGGACACCTCGGGGAAGGCTAGGGCGAACCGGGACACCAGGTCGCTGATCCTGCCGGCTTCTGCGGAGGAGGAGCGAAGGAATTTGCGCCGGGCGGGCAGGTTCTCGAACAGCCTCTCTACGGTGACGGACGTTCCGACGGGACAGCCAACGGAGCGGGGCGCCTTCTCCTCGCCCCAGGATACTTGGATCTCCCGACCCGCATCGACATCCTTCTCGCGGCTTACCAGCTTGACCATGGCGACCGATGCGATGCTGGGGAGGGCCTCGCCCCGGAAGCCCATGGTCATGATCCGGTCCAGATCGTCGGCAGAGCTGATCTTGCTGGTGGCGTGTCGCTGGAAGGCTAGCGAGACCTCGTCCGCAGGTACTCCCGAACCATTGTCCACCACCCGCAGAAGCTCGATACCTCCGCCCCGCACCTCAATGGTCACCTGGGAGGAGCCGGCATCCAGGGAGTTTTCGACAAGCTCCTTCACCACCGACGAGGGACGTTCTATAACCTCACCGGCGGCGATCTTGGAAGCTAGGTCCGGTTCCAGCAGATGGATCATCGCCCCATCCCCACCCATGGTTTTCACCCAGGAATACTCTTGTTAAGGTCCCTATCAGAACAGCGGAAGAGTGGTGCCTCTAGCCTTGTACTGGCGGTCTTCGGAGTGTCCATCCCTAACGTAGTCGGTGATGATCCTGTAGATGCGCTCCATCTGACCATCATCGGGTTTCTTGAAGAAGTAGGGGGGCACCCACACCCCGCCGAAGGCTGCAACGATCTCAGGGTAGTCGTCGATTACGAAGTCGGGCTCAAGGGGAACTCCCAGCCCCTCCAGGCGTTCGTGGAAGCGGTCCGTCGGCTTCTCGTAAACCCCGCTGACCATCGGCTCCAGCTTGTGCTCCCGCACCATCTCCCACCTCAGGCCCACCCCCGACCAGATGTAGATGCAGTGGCCATCGGCAAGAAGCTTATGAAAGGTGTCCATGGTGCCGGGCCTTAAAGTGTTGTCCAAGCCCAGCAGCGTGTAGTCCACATCGAAGAATATGTTCAAAGGCACGTTCCAACCGGGATTAAGGATTGTGCAGCCCGCCCTTTCGGGCAAGCTGACGGGGGATTGTACCAATGCTCCATGGGAAACCGCAACTGCCCTTTAACCTTCATGGTCAAGCTGGAGCTCCCGGACGGCGCGCTCCAGCTCTTTCAGGTTGCTTCCAACCAGGACGTGAGTCCCGATCCTGACCAGGGGGCGGCGGAGCAGCCTTGGCTCTTTCAAGACCAGCTCCACCATCCTGTCATCGTCTAGGTCATCGGGGTTGATTCCCAGCGCCTTGAAGCTGGGACTCTTCCACGAGAAGATATCGGACATCTTCCCCCCCTCAGCCAAGCCCCTAAGCTCACTCTCGGACAAGGGGTCCTTGAAGAAGTCCCGCTCCACCAGATCGGCGCCCTGCTGCGAAAGATACTCTTTCGCTTTTCGGCAGGATGATCAACGGGGCCACCAGTAAAACTCTACTCTACCAAGCATGTTCACCTCCGCTCTCATGGTCCAAGCTGGGCCAGCTATGGGGGAATCTGCCCAAGCTGGCCCGGTCCGCTCTGATTCTCCCGGGCCTTGCTCTGCAGGTCGTACAGCAGGTTGATAGCCTCCATGGGAGTCATGTTACCCACATCCAGGGACATCAGTTCCTCGACGACCTGGTCTTGTGCACCAAACAGGGGCATCTGGGCGCCGCTTCTCCCATCGGCGCTTCCCTTGGAACGACTCTTGCCCTGAGGGGGCTCGAAGGGACCGACCGGCGTCTTCGAATCAGCCCCCTGGCTCTCCAGGTCTTCCAGCACCTCCCGTGCCCGGTTAAGCACCGACCGCGGCAGGCCGGCAAGCTGGGCCACGTGAATGCCGTAGCTCCTGTCGGCGCCCCCTGGCACGATCCGGTGCAGGAACACAACCCGGCCGTCCTCCTCGGCCACCGCCACGTTGTAGTTCCTGACGCGGGGTAGGACTCCCGCCAGCCGGGTCAGCTCATGGTAGTGGGTAGCGAAGAGGGTCTTGCATCCCAGCCTTGGGCTGTTGTGAATGTATTCGGCCGCGGCCCTGGCTATCGACAGTCCGTCATAGGTGCTGGTGCCCCTTCCCACTTCGTCCAGCACAACCAGGGACCTGGGGGTAGCCTGGTTCAGGATAGCCGCCGTTTCCACCATCTCCACCATGAAGGTTGATTGCCCGGTGGCAAGGTCATCCTGCTGACCTACCCGCGTGAAAACCCGGTCCACCAAGCCTATGGATGCTGAGTCGGCGGGGACGTAGCTGCCCACCTGGGCTAGGAGAACGATCAGGGCCACCTGGCGGATGTAGGTGCTCTTGCCGGCCATGTTGGGGCCCGTAAGCAGGATCATCTGGGCATCGCTTGAGGACAGGGAGCAGTCGTTGGGGACGTAGGTGCCCGCCGGGACCATATTCTCAACTACGGGATGCCTGCCGCCCTTGATCTCGATGCTGTCACCATCGTCCAGGTCGGGTCTCACGTACCGCTGCCGGTGGGCAACTTCCGCCAGGGAAGCCAGCGCATCGACGTGGGCCAGGAAGTCGGCCAGGGAGGCTATCGCCTTGCTTTCCTGGGCGATCTGCCCGCAGACCCTCCGGTACAGGTCCCCCTCCAGCCTTTCGATGTTTTCCCTGGCGTTCAGGATCAGGGACTCGTACTCCTTAAGCTCCGGGGTGATGTAGCGCTCGCCTCCCACCAAGGTCTGGCGTCGCACGTAGCTCTCGGGCACCTGTTCCAGGTTGGACTTGCTCACCTCGATGTAGTAGCCGAAAACCTTGTTGTAGCCTACCTTCAGACCGCGGATGCCCGAGCGGTCCCGCTCCCTCTGCTCCAGCCCGGCGATGTACTCATGGGCGTTTCGGGAGCCGGAGCGCAGTTCGTCCAGCTCCTGGGAGAACCCGCCGGCTATCACCCTGCCCTCGCCCACCTGGCCGGAGGGCTCCGGATCGATGGCTTGCTCTATGAGATCGATGACCTCATTGGGGGTCCGCACTCCCTTTAGCAGCACACCCAAGGGGGATTCACCTTCGTCAGGGCCGATCAGACCGATGATGGAGGCGCCCGCTTCCAAGCTGGTCTTTAGACCCAGGAGCTCCCGGGGCACAGCCATGCCTGACCGGATGCGGTGCAGCACCCGCTCTATGTCGCTTACGTGGGCAAGCTGGGACATCACCCGCTCCCTGAGGTGCAGGTTGGAGTGCAGCTGGGACACCCCGTCCTGACGCTCCCGAATCTCCTCCAGGTCCAACAGGGGCTGGCCCACCCACCGCCGCAGGAGACGTCCCCCCATGGAGGTGCGGGTAAGGTCGAGGATGGACAGCAGCGAGGTGCCGGGGCCACCCCGGCCAACCTGGAAGAGCTCCAGGTTGCGTCGCGTCTGCTGGTCCAGAACCATGTAGCTGCCCGTGGAGTAGGTTGCCAGGGGTGAAAGCTCGGCCAGGGCGGTCTTCTGGGTATCCTCCAGGTAGTCCAGAACCATGCCCGCAGCCACCACTGCCATGGGCAGCTGGTCGCATCCGAAGGCCTCCAGAGTTGCGACCTGGTAGTGCTCCATCAGGCGGCCCCTTGCATCGTCTTGCCTAAAGAGCGAGGCTGGCATCTCGGTAATGGAGCATCCATCCAGGTCGGGAGCGGGACCCGCTCCCTCGATGGTCAACACCTCGGCGGGGGAGAGCCTGTCCAGCTCGGGGGCCAAGCCCTCGGCGGGCATCTGGGCGGTGCGAAACTCGCCGGTGGATATGTCCACGTAGGCCAAGCCCGCCACATCCTCCTGCACACACACAGCAGCCAGGTAGTTGTTGGCCTTCTGCTCCAGCAGGGACGGCTCCACCACGGTGCCGGGGGTTACCACCCTGACCACATCCCGCTCCACCAACCCCTTGGAGGCAGCGGGGTCGCTGAGCTGCTCGCAGATAGCGACCTTGTGGCCCTTCTTGATAAGGCGGGTCAGGTACGATTCCAGGGAATGGGCAGGTATACCCGCCAGCGGGACCTTCATGTTCTTGCCCATCGCTTTCGAGGTCAGGACAAGGTCGAGTTCCTTCGATGCCGTCCGGGCATCATCATCAAAGGTCTCGTAGAAGTCCCCCAAGCGGAAGAGGAGAAGGGAATCAGGATATCGCTGCTTAATCCGGAGATATTGCCTTCGGATCGGTGTTAGCGTTTCTCCCGGAGGCATGCGCTCACCAGCTATGCGGGGATAGTAGGACCGGGTCCTAGGTCAGACAGGGTACCTAACTCTCGCGGGGTTGAGGGCCGGAAGGGCCTACTGTTTCCAGTACCGCTCTTCCTTGATAGTGAACCCCTTGGGAGAGAGCCTTTCCTTGACGTCTTCGATCATACCAGGATGCCCGCAAGCATACACCATGGTGTGGTCAGGGGACAGATGGAACCTATCGAGGTACTGCTGCACGATATTGTTGACCCGATCCTTTTCCCCTTCCCAGCCACGATTCATTTCCTCGGACGGACGGCTAACCGTTGGCACATACACAATGCTCTCGGGGTGCTGGCCAGCCAAGCTCCGCATCTCATCCTCGTAGGTGAACTCGTTGCAGTAGCTGGCGCCTTGGAGCACGATAAACCTGTGCCCCTCGCCCCCGTTGTGCAGGTAGCTGCGAATGGTGCTGATGAAGGGGGCGATGCCCGTCACCGTCGCCACCATAAGATGGTCGCGGTACTTCTGGTCCATTGTGAATACGCCCTTTGCCCTGGGCCTGATGCTCATGGAGTCCCCAACCTTGAGCTCCCACATGAGGGGGGTGAGGGCGCCGTCTGGAGGGGGCACCAGCTCTACGAATATCTCCAGTTGCGGCTCATGGGGCGCCGACGCTATGGAGTAGGCCCGTTCTATCGAGTCCAGCCCCAAGGTGCAGTACTGGCCCGGCTTGAAGGAAAACTCCATCTCCGGTCGAAGATGGATAACCATCAAGTCATCGGAAACGTCCCGCCGAGACACCAGCTCCGCCTTGGGTAGGCTGGCTATGGTTTTGCGTAGTTGCTGCTCCCTGTCTATTGTTGCCTGCTCAGTCCGGTTCATGCACAACCCTCTTTTATCTACTGGGTACCGGGGGTACCCTCAAAATTAAGCTGTTACAACAGCTTCAGCTATGTTAAGTCCTGGGACCTTGGACATGGGTTCCAGGTCCTTGCTTGCCTGTATCTCCGTTGCAAGCTGGCCGAAAAGGTTGGTGCAGCTAATGCACCCCTTCGGCACACCGGTCACAAGGGAGACTATTGCCGGGAAGGTCCTGTCCGATGTCCTTACCTCTACTTGATCGCCCTCTTTCAACCCCCTGGCTCTCGCATCCTCGGGGTTCAGCTCCGCCAACTCTTCGCGAACGATCTGGTTCCGCCGTCCGGCCTGCACGGAAACTTCCCGCTGGGTCTGCAGAAGCACCCTGCCCGGCAGGTAGGTCAGCGATAAATCATTTTCCAGGGATGGGAGGACAGTTCTGAACTGGACGTCGATCAACTCCGGTTTCCCCCCGGGGAATCCCGCCGAGTACAGCTCTGCAGTGCCTTCATGGTTCCTTGATGGACATGGCCATTGCAAACCCCGGTACTCCTTGCTGGAGTACAGCACCTGGGTTGGCAGCGGATTGGAAGGGTCGGGCCGAAATACGGGCCTTGCTTCATCCTCCAATCGCCTGTGAGATATCCCACCGTACTCGGGAACCAGGGTGGCTATCTCGTCGAGAACATCTGCCGGCGATTCGAAATCGAACCCAGACGCCCCCATGCGCCTGGCAATCTCGCCAATCACCCATATTTCAGTCCTGGAGTCCCCCGGTGGCTGCATGGCCGGGTTCAGGAGCTGGACCCTTCTCTCGATGTTGGTGAATGTCCCCGCTTTTTCGGCAAATCCGCTCCGGGGCAGCACTATATCGGCCAGCTCACCCAACTCGGTCAGGTAGTGATCATGCACGATCAGCAGGTCCAGCTTTGCCAGCCCGGACTTGATGTCCTCCAGGGTCCAGGTCGGTTCTCCATATGGGGAAGACCCACCCGCCAGCTTGGAAACGTCGCCGACCATGTACATGGCTTTGAGGGTTCCATCGATTGCCGCCCCGAACATTCCCGCCCAATCCAACCCGGTCTCGATCGGCACCAAGGCACCCCAGGCATCTTCCATGGCACGACGGTCGCCGGCGTTATAGACGGAGCGGTTCCCCGGGAGTATCCGGGGAGAGCACCCCACATCCCATGCGCCCTGGCCGTTGGTACCCGGCCTGAGGGGGTATATGCCGGTGGAAGGCTTCCCAACGTTTCCCGTCACCAAGGCAAGCTCGGCGATAGCCACGCCGCAATCATGGTGCAGCTCCTGGGATATGTTGTCTAGTGCATAGAATATGGCCGAGCTTCCTGAAGCGGCGTATATGCGGGCGGCCGTTGCTATGTCGTCCGAGGGTACGCCTGTCTGGGTGGATATATCACGCAGGTCCAAGCTTTCCAGGGATGTTCGCAGCCCGCCGACGTCTATGCCTTGCTCCTCCAGCCATTCCCCGAATTCCAGGCCCTCATCAAAGATAACCTTTAGCATTCCTCCCAAGACCAGCATCTCGGTACCGGGGCATGGCCTGAGCCACAGCTCAGCGTAGCGGGTCAGCTCCACTTCTCGTGGATCGATGATGATCAGCTTAGCGCCCTTTTTGACCGCCTTTTTGATGGGCACTGCGGCCACGTTATGCTCTTCGGTGATGTTGGCATTGATGCCCAGGATGCAGGCTGCCCCTTCCAACTGCCATATGGGATTGGTGGAAGAGTCGTAGCCCAGCACATCCATCAGCCCCGTGGTCATGAAAGGACGAAGGTCTGAGGAGTGATCGATGTTGTTGCTCACCATCACCGACCTGGCGAACTTCTGGGCCAGGTAGTGCTCCTCGGTGGTGCTGTCGTGGGAGGTAAGGATTGCGAACTGGTCGCCCTTGTAAGGAGGCAGCTTGGACGCAATGTAGTCCAGCACCTCATCCCACTCAGCTTCCTCCAGCTCACCTGAACCCTCCCGGCGCATCAGGGGCTTCGTCAGCCTGTTCTTCTTGGTTAGGAAGTCCATCCCAAACTTCCCCTTGAAGCAGGCTTGGCCATGGTTGGTGGGGGAGCTGAGCTCCGGAATTGCCCGGATGACCTTACCTTTGCGGTTTATCTCCAGGTTTACCTGGCAGCCAACGGGACAGAAGGGGCAGATGGTCCGCTTCACCTCGGCCGCCTTCTCCCACTTGTGGTCCCGCTCGACCAGTGCTCCTACGGGGCAGACATCCAGGCATGCACCGCAAAACTCACAGCCCGACTCCAGGAGAGAGGTGCCATGGGACGTGCCCACCAGTGCTCGCCCGGCCCGCTCGGTGAAGGTGATGGCGTTGTCCCCCCGGACCTCTTCACACACCCGCACGCAGCGCCCGCATACAATGCAGAGATTGTAGTCTCGGTCATAGAAGGGGTCACCCGTCTCCACAGGCAGGTCCCGGTACTTGTAGCCAAGAGGCGACTCCAGCACCATCTCCAAGTGCCGGGTTGTGTCCTTAAGCTCGCAGCGTTCGTTCTTGGGGCAGGTGACGCACCGGTCGTTTACCGACACATGACGCAGGCAGACATCCTGGGGACCGCAAAGGTCTATGCGATGGCAGGTGAGACAGCCATTGGGGTGCTCGGAAATGAGCATCTCCATGACCGACTTCCTGAGCTTCTCCACGCCTTCGGACTTGCTGTTCACCACCATGCCGTCTGCAACGGGCAGGGTGCAGGACGCTGGGAAACCCCGACCTCCTTCCACTTCCACCAGGCAGAGGCGGCAGGCGGCATAGGGCTTCATTCCAGGGTGATAGCACAGGTAGGGAACGTACAGGCCAGCCTCTATCGCAGCTTCCAGCAGCATCTTTCCCGGCTGGGCCTTGAACTCCACTCCGTCCATCGTGATGGTGAACTCTTCAGCCATCATCTACCTCCTCACCGCGACGGGAGAGTACCGCTCGGAGGCGCAGACTCCGGTTGGACAGCGCCCGTTGACCATGTGCTCTTCGAATTCATCGCCGAAATACCGCAGCGCAGAAGCGACGGGATTGAATCCGAGCTGGCCATGGCCGCATAAGGAGCCGGCCTGCATATCCTGCCCGACCCTGCGCATCAGGTCCAGGTCGCCCGGCAAGCTCCGAAGCTCGCATATCCGCTCCAGCACCTCCAGCAGATGGGTCATACCCAGGCGGCAGGGGAAGCACTTGCCGCAGGACTCGTACTGGCAGAAGGCTATAAGAGAACGGGTGAGGTCCACGGCGCAGGAGTCGTCGGCCGCTGCGATTATTCCCCCGGAACCCAGGATCGCGCCAACCCCGGCCATAGCTTCGAAGTCCAGCGGGATGTCCATCTGGTCCGAACCCAGGACACCGCCCAACGGGCCTCCCGTTTGCAGGAGCTTCAACTTTCTGTCACCGGATACCCCACCGGCCACCTTGTACACCACATCTCCCAGGGTCAGCCCGAAGGGAAGCTCCACCATACCCGGGCGCACCAAGTCCCCAGAGAGGCAGAGGATGGCTGTGCCCTTGCTCCGGTCCTGGCCGATGCCGGCGAACCAGTCGCCCCCTTGGCGGATGATCTCGGGCACGTAGGAGAGGGTCTTGACGTTGTTGATATTGCTGGGCTTGCCGAACAGGCCGACCTGGGCTGGGAAGGGAGGCCGGTAGCGGGGCATTGCCCGCCCGCCCTCGATGGCTTCCATCAGCGCGGTCTCCTCGCCGGAAACATAGGAGTCCCCGGTAAGGGCGACCTCCAGGTGAAAGCCGAATTCGGAACCGAAGATGCTGTCGCCCAGGAAGCCCATCTCCTGGGCCTGACGGACAGCAGTCTGCGTTCGTTCTATAGGACCCTCATGGCCGTGCCTTATGAAGATGTAGCCGAACCGGGCGCCGGTGGCGTACCCAGCGAGAATCATCCCTTCCACCAGGGTATGGGGGTCGCTGTCCAGGATGCCCTTATCGTTGAAGGCGCCGGGATCGCCCTCCTCGCAATTGCAAAGGATGTACTTGACGGGTTCGTTGGAGCGGGCCAGGAAGCTCCACTTCGTCGCCGTTGGGAAAGCGGCGCCTCCCCTTCCCCGGAGGCCGGACTTGTTGACCTCTTCCAGCACCTCTTCAGGGGTCATGCCGGTTACAGCTTTGTGAAGGGCCGAGTAGCCCCCATTGGCTACGTACTGGTTGATGTCGTAAGGGTCGATGTTGCCCGCATTGCGAAGGGCAACTCGCACCTGGTCTTTCATCATGGGATGCTCAGCCAGGTCTTCGTAGTCGCCTGCGCCATTCTCGCCCAGGAGGCCCAGGGCCAGATCAGGGTCGGGTTTCTTATCTATCAGGTGAGAT
This sequence comes from Dehalococcoidia bacterium, assembly GCA_965116325.1. Classification (GTDB taxonomy): domain Bacteria; phylum Chloroflexota; class Dehalococcoidia; order Lucifugimonadales; family JAGWBF01; genus JAGWBF01. The sequence continues at coordinate 825,041 of OZ220675.1, forward strand.
GAGATGATCGCTGGGACCGAATCGGGCGTCACGCCCGCATAGAACATGCGAGAGCCTCCGGGCACCGTGATATCTACCAGGGGTTCGGCAAAGCAGAGCCCAATGCATCCCACTTCGTTAAGCGTTGCGTCGATATTCCGGGACTTCAGCTCCCGGTCAATGCTTTCGATCACATCCAGGGCGCCAGCGGCTTTGCCGCACAGGGCTGTGCCCACCCGAATATGAGCGCCATCCCCGGAAGTCAGGGCAGCCCACTCTCCTTCTGCTTGGGTTTTGATATGCTGGAAATTGTCTGGCATAAATTCGTGCGGTCTTCTCTTAAGCGTCGAGCAGCTCGGCAACCAGTTCCCCGGCTTCCCCGGGGCTGACCCTCCCGTGGAGGTGATGGTCTATGCTGATGACGGGGCCTTGGGAGCAGGCCCCCAGGCAGGTGTTGAGGCGTACGCTGGCACTACCGCCGGGCACATCTCCCTCAGCCTCCAGCCCCGCAGCATCCAAGACCGCCCTGAATACCTTCATGGCCCCCAGGATATGGCAGGTTGCGCCCCAGCAAACTTCGACGCTGTGGGAACAGGGAGGGTCCACACGGAAGTTGGTGTAGAAGGAGGCGACACCCCACACATCGTTAACCGTGGTCTGGGTGTACCTCGCGACCTCTTCGATAGCTTCGCCGGGAAGATAGCCCACAGCATCCTGCACTGCCAGGAGAGAGGACAGCACCGTGACGGTGCCCTGGGGTTGGGCGGCTATGGCTGCCTTAAGCTCCTCCCTTGTTCCCCGGAACCCTTCCTTCATGCTGCGAGCGCTCTTCCCCACAACCATATTCGCTCGTGAAACTTGTAACTATCGAGCAGGCTCATGGTAGCATACCCACCAGTTCCCCACAACGCAGGTGCGCATCAAAAGACCCTCGGTCTTTCCGTTCCCGTCACGCCGATCATCCACCAAGACCCGCATCATCGAGAACGGCACGGGCCACCTCCTGCCCCAGCCTGACGCTGTAGTTGGTGCCCCTGTCCTCGGGATATATCTGGGTGGTGTTGGCAAGGTACAGGCCCGGGACGGGTGTCCGGAGGTCGGGGATGCGGCTGGAGTAGTTCACCCCTATGATTGGCTGGGCAGCATCCACCTTGTGGTGATGGTAGGCCTGTACCCACGAGGGGTCGAAATCAGGGTTAATCTTGCCTAAGTGGCCTAGGTACTCCTTTGCCAGCTCATCAGGCTCCATTTGGTAGATGGGGTTCTCCCGGCTGGGGTAGTTGGTGAGATACACCACGTGCTTCCCGCCATAGAGGGACGGGTCGACTAGGTTCGTCTGCTCGATTACTCCGACGAAAGGCAGCTCCCGGTCAGCTATGTTCATCCAGTACATGGGGGACAAGGGACGGTCCAGCTCCAGGATCAGCAGCACGGCGGACAGGTAAGTTACGTCGGTGAGTTTCCTGGCGTAGGACTCGGGCATGGGGGGCGCGATGCGGGTGAACACGTAGGAGGGTGTTGTGGCGACCACAGCATCGTAGCTGCGCACCTCTTCATCAGAGCCTGCCGTCTTCACAGCCAAGCCCTTCGCCCTCCCATCTTCCACCACCACCGAGCTCACCATAGCGGAGGTGGTCACTGTGCTTCCGAGCTCTTGTACTCGTTCACCGAGGCGATCGAACACCTCTCCGAAGCTGCCCATGGGATACCCCAGCTTCTCCCGCTCCCACGCCTTGCCCCGGGAGGCCACCCGCAGGTATATCTTGCCCCAGAGCCAGGTCATGCTTATCTCTTCGTAGTGCTCCCCAAACTTGCCCCTCAGCAGGGGCTGCCAAACCACCTCGTAGGCCTTCTGCCCGACGCGCTTTCGCAGCCACTCGGCCGCTGTTTGTCCCTCGAACTTGAGCCCCTTCCGCGTCTTCTGGAGGTACAAGGTGACCATGCCCAGTCGGATCCGGTCCTGGATGCTCAACGGCGAAAAGGTCAGCAGGTCTTTGGGCGTGCTGAATTTCCAGATCCGGCCCCCGTGGAACAACCCAACCTTGGACTCGATCCACGCAAGCTTGTGTCCTAACCCCAGCTCATGGATCAGATCGACCATGTGGGTGTCGCTCATGAACAGGTGATGGTAGCCCCGTTCCAACCGACCTCCACCCACATCGAAGGTGGAAGCTTGGCCGCCCAGGAAGGGCGCGGCCTCGAAGACTTCGGCCGTGTGGCCCAGCTTTGCAAGGGCATGGGCGGCGGCCAGCCCCGCTGCCCCGGCGCCGATTATTCCAACCTTCACCTGGCTTCTCCTTCCCCCGTCACCGCGTCCGTTCCCAAGCTCCCTGCCGTCGATATGGACAGGTCCTTGGTGCGGGCCAACCGGGTGAGGGAGAGGTTTTCCCTCCAGAGGAACACCAGCCCCAATAAGCTCACTGGCAGCCACAGGGTGATGATGTGCACAAAGAAGACGTACGCTGTGGCTGCATCTCCGCCCACGCCGAAGGCCAGCAGCGTGCTCTTGGCCACAACCTCGAAGGGTCCAATCCCCCCGATGCTGGAAGGCACGGCGGTAGCCAGGTTGGAAGTTGCGGTGACCAGCAGGATCACCTGGAATGGCTGCCCCAGGTCGAAGGCGAGGGCCATCACGTAGTAGACCAGCACCTCGACCAGCCAGACGGGGGCGGACAAGGCACACATTATGAACAGCTTCCTGGGACTCCTTAGGGCGACAAGGCCGTCCATTAGCTGGAGGCCCAGCCTGGTGCCAGTCTCCTGGAAGGCTGAGGGCAGAAGGCTGGCAAGGCGATGGACAAGGGCATTTCCTAGCTGCGGACGAAGGGCCAGCAGAATAAGGGCGGAGAATCCACCGACGAACGCTACGATAACGAGGACGCTGAGCACCAGCCACCACGTCTTCATGTTTCCGGCATCGTCCCTGAGGACATCGGTCCAGGGGAGGAAGGGCCAGACTACGGCGACCAGGAGGAGCAGCGTCAGTCCATCCATCAGCCTTTCGACGCCTATGGTCGCCAAGCCCGAGGCCTTGCTGACGCCCTCCTTTTCTCCCAGGAAGTGGGCACGCACAAGCTCTCCCAGCCTGATGGGCAGCAGGTTGTTCGCCATGTAGCCGATGGCAACTATCGGGTAGAGACCCAGGGGGGAAACGGGCTTGAGGTGGAGCAGCAGGTACCGCCAACGAAGGCACCGGATACCCAGGGCAAAGAAGTACAGGAGAACAGCGGGGCCGAGATAGAGATACTTGCCCGCATCCCCAAGCTCTCCCCGCACTTCCTGGAAGTCGACCCTCCACAAGAAGAGGAAGAGAAAGACCGCGGAAACAGCAATCCCCAGCCAGAAACGGCGGGCGGTCAGCAATTACCTATAGCTCCGGGGCGAGCGCCATGAATGGACTGGAAATCGAATAAGACCATATCCTTGCAGCAGCACCCAGTATATTCAGGGCTTGTCGCAGAAACAAGGAGGGACGTGGCCGGTTCCGTTTGCCTTGAGGTAACTATCGAGGTTTGCTAGACTCTTGCGAAAGCAGGCCGAAGGGACAAGCCACAGCGTGCCAATTAGCCGCGAAGAGGTCCTCCACATAGCTGCGCTGTGTCGCATCGGCGTTACCGAGGGTGATCTGGGACCCCTCCAGGATAAGCTTTCCCAGGTGCTCGATCTCTTCCGCAGTCTTGACGAGCTCGATACGTCCGAAGTGCTCCCCACCGACCATTCGGGTTCCCTGGAGAGCGTCATGCGTCCCGACGAAGCCACCGATTCGGCGTCTCGGGAATCCGTGCTGGCCAACGCTCCGGCAACCGAGAACGAGCTGATACGGGTCAGGGCTGTCCTGGAAGGGTAGGCAGGTAGCAAGATGGCAGCGCTGCATAACCTCACCCTCATGGAAGTCCGCCAACTGCTGGAACGCCGGGAGGTGAGCACTGTCGATGTGACGGAGTCCTCCCTGCGCAGGATCGATGATGTGGAGGGACGGATAGGGGCCTTCATATCAGTGGACGGTGATTCGGCCCTTCAGACCGCCGGAAGCCTGGAACAAGATGATGGCAACAAGTCTCTCGCCATGGCCGGCATACCTATGCAGATCAAGGACTCCATTTGCACGAAGGGCCTGCCGACGACCTGTGCCTCCCGGATGCTGGAGCAGTTCCGGCCCGGCTATGATGCGACGGTGGTGGAGAAGCTCTTCTCGCGAGGGGCCATCCTGCTGGGCAAAGGGAACATGGACGAGTTCGCCATGGGTTCATCCACCGAGACCTCGGCGTTCCACCCTACTCATAATCCCTGGGACATGGAACGGGTCCCCGGGGGAAGCAGCGGTGGCGCCGCGGCGGCAGTGGCGGCGGGGGAAGCCTACTACGCCCTTGGTTCCGACACCGGTGGCAGCATTCGCCAGCCGGCTTCCCTGTGCGGAGTGGTTGGGCTGAGGCCGACATATGGCTTGGTGAGCCGCTACGGTCTCATCGCCTTTGCTTCCTCCCTGGACCAGATAGGCCCGATCACCAGGGATGTGTCTGACTGCGCCTTGGTGCTTTCAGCCATAGCCGGGCACGACAGCCGGGATTCCACCTCTATCTCAGCGCCGGAGGGGGACTACATATCGGGGCTTACCCAGGATGTTCGGGGGCTTCGCTTGGGAGTGCCCAAGGAGTATTTTGTCGATGGGGTGAACCCGGAAGTTGATCGGACCGTCAGGGAAGCCATTGGTGTGCTGGAAGGATTGGGAGCCAGCGTAGAAGAGGTCTCGTTGCCAACGACTCCTTATGCTTTGGCCTGCTACTACATCCTGGCTCTTTCCGAGTGCTCAGCCAACCTTGCTCGGTACGATGGCGCCAAGTTTGGCTACTCCCACCAGGATGCGTCTACCATGTGGGAGGCCGTGGAGAAGACCCGGCAGCACGGCTTCGGTGAGGAAGTGAAGCGCAGGATCATGCTGGGCACTTATGCCCTTTCCGCTGGATACTACGATGCTTACTACCTGAAAGCTCAAAAGGTGCGTACCCTTATACGTAGCGAGTTCGACCGGGCCTTCGAAGAGTGTGACGCCCTCGTCACGCCCACCGCACCAACCACGGCATTCCGCCTGGGGGAGCGGGCCGATGATCCTGTGCAGATGTATTTGGGGGATATCTACACGGTGCCGGCAAGCGTTGCCGGCATTCCCGCCATCTCCGTCCCCTGTGGGTTCTCCCAAGGGCTTCCCGTGGGCATGCAGATAATCGGCCCCTCACTGTCGGAGCAGACCCTGCTGAACATCGCATACGCCTACGAGCAGTCAACGACGTGGCACACCCAAAGGCCACCCCTGTAAACTACGGGGTTTCCGGCCGCACGAACCCCGGCGGCTCTAGTAACTCCTGGAGAAGGGCAAGATGAAGCGAAGCAAGATAAGGGAACTGCTGACCACAGGAAGTCCCGGGGATGAGGTATGCGTACAGGGCTGGGTGAAGACCCGCCGGGACTCCAAGAACCTCTCCTTCATCCAGGTGAACGACGGCTCAACCCTGTCCGACTTGCAGGTAGTAGCCGAGGATACGCTGGACAGCCATGAGATAGTCAGCCTGCTTACCACCGGGTGCAGCGTGAGCATTACCGGGTCCCTCGTGGAGTCGCCGGGCAAGGGGCAAAGGTACGAGGTACAGGCGCGGTCGGTGGAGCTGCTTGGGGATGCCGACGCCGAGACCTACCCGCTGCAGAAGAAGCGGCACACCCTGGAATTCCTGAGGGATATCGGGCATCTGAGGCCCCGCACCAACACGCTGGGAGCTGTAGCCCGGGTACGCAGCACCCTCGCCTATGCAATCCACCGCTTCTTCCAGGACAAAGGGTTCCTGTACGTCCAGACCCCCATCATCACCGCCAGCGACGCCGAGGGTGCCGGCTCCATGTTCCGTGTAACGACCCTGCCCTTGGATGAGCTGGCCACTGGCAAGGGGGCCGCGGACCTGGAGGAGGACTTCTTTGGCAGGGCGGTAAACCTGACGGTCAGCGGACAGCTCGAGGCCGAGATATACGCCCTGGCCCTTTCCGACGTCTATACCTTCGGCCCGACCTTCCGGGCCGAGAACTCCAACACCTCCCGTCATTTGGCCGAGTTCTGGATGGTGGAACCCGAAGTGGCCTTCTGCGACCTGGACGGCCTCGCGGAGCTGTCCGAAGAGTTCCTGAAGTACATCTTCGGTTACGTCCTGGAGCACTGCCCCGAGGATATGGCCTTTTTTGACCGCTTCTACGGCGAGGGAACCATCGCCACCCTGGAAGGAATTGTGGGCTCCCGTTTCGAGAGGCTGACCTACACCGAAGCCATCGACATACTGCAGAAATCAGGCAGGAGCTTCGAGTTCCCCGTCGAATGGGGGAGCGACCTGCAGTCGGAGCACGAGCGCCATCTAACCGAGGTGGAGCTGGGGCGTCCCGTCATCGTCACCGACTATCCTGCGGGGATAAAGGCCTTCTACATGCGTCTGAACGACGACGGCCAGACCGTGGCGGCTATGGATGTGCTGGTGCCCCGCATAGGCGAGATAATCGGCGGGAGCCAGCGAGAGGAACGACTGGATGTGCTCCAGAGACGCCTAGAGGAAACCGGGATGGACCCGGACCGGTACTGGTGGTACCTGGACCTGCGCCGGTTCGGCACCGTCCCCCATGCGGGGTTCGGCCTGGGCTTCGAGCGCACCCTGCAGTTCGTGACCAACATGCAGAACATCCGCGACGTTGTGGCGTTTCCCCGGACTCCGGGAAGCGCAGAGTTCTAGGCGAGGGACCCATCGGAGTTACCCTTGACTGGCAACGGCTCAACGACAGGCGAGTATGTAGGATATGTTGGCATTGGGGCCAACTCGTAACGATAAAGGACTCCAACGATAAGCTAGACCAGCTTAAAGAATGGGCAGCACCTATTTGTTTCGAGTCTTGCGATGCTATGGCTCAGCCTTTGGATAACTTGCCGCAGCTTCGTGAATTGACCGCAGGTATGTTGGATGAAGTTCAGGCGGTGCCGGAAGATCGTCTGCTCGATCAATAAGTCCATAGGGAACCCGCAGATTCATTGCATATGGAAGCCGAAACCGAGGTCGTTCCATTTGCCCCATCATTTGCCTTAGAGGTGTGGTCCATCCGGCGCCAGACGTTTAAGGCCCTAAAGGCAAACGGAGCAGCCAATGTCGATGACATCTGAGCAAGGTCATTCATCCACCGAGGCGTGAGATTTGATTGAACTCCGAGGCTATCAACGAGACCTACTGACAAGGCTAGAAAGCGCCCTCGCTTCTCCTAGCCCCGCCAGAATCATGATCCAGTTGCCCACTGGTGGTGGGAAAACCTGCATCGCCGGGGAACTGCTATTGAACTGGCTGACTAGAAGACGTAAGGCTGTCTGGCTCACCCACCGCAGAGAGCTGGCAGCCCAGACCGAGGGAATGCTCCAGGAAGCTGGTGTCACTGCAACGGCCAACATTCAATGGACTCCCCGCAGTTACGCTCCATCTCTGCAAAATGGCGTCGTCATCCTGATGGCCCAAACGGTGAGTCGTAGAAACTCAGAAACGAACGTTTGGAATCAATACGGGAACGAAGACCTGCTGATTATAGACGAGGCTCACCATGCAACGGCCGACGGCTGGGCAAGGGCCATAAGGCAGTGGAGAGGCTCAGTGGTAGGTATGACCGCAACGCCTTGGCGCCTCTCTTTAGACGAGGGATTCGACCACCTGTTCAACGAGCTGATTTGCGGGCCTCAAATTCACCAACTGCAATTGGACAAGTGGCTGTGCCCTTTAGATGTCAAGCTCTCTCCCGAGGGGGAACGCGTCCTGAGTGGGCGTATTGACCGCACAGGAGACTATTCCGAATCAGGCATAGAGTTGGCCAACGAAGGTCGGGACGTGTGGACCGTCGGGGCTTTGCGATTCTGGCAGAAGCATTGCGCTAACCGACAGACCGTAATTTACGCCGTGTCCGTTCAGCATGCTCGGAATCTTGTAGCTGTCTTCAACGATGCTGGGATATCAGCCGGGTTGCTGATAGGGGACACTCCCGCCGAAAAGCGTGCCGGCCTGATTCAACAGTTTCAGGCCAGAACCGTTCAGGTACTAATCAATGTGGCTGTTGCCACCGAGGGTTTTGACTTACCGGATGCTACCTGTGTGATGATGACACGGCCGACAATGAGTTTGTCTTTGTATCTCCAGATGGTGGGCCGAGGTTTGCGTCCCAAAGAGAATGATGGGAACTGTATTGTACTGGACTTAGCAGGGAATAGCGCACGTCATGGCCTGCCGGAGGGGGACCATGAGTGGTCTCTCCAGCCCCGGGCCGAACAAGCATCCGGAGGTCCCTGGGTGATCTGGTGCCCAGAATGTGAGTCCCTGTCTCCTGTAGGCTGGCACCAGTGCACTGTCTGTGAAGCACCTTTTGGAAAACTATGCGCCCGCTGCGGTGCATGGAGGGCATGGAAGAGATGGACCAAGGAAACCATCTGCGGGCGGGCCCATGACCTAGTCTGCGATCTGTGCCATTACGATGCCCACATCCAGTCCCGGTTGCCCGTCACTGAAGACCTGAAGGAGTTGACTATGTTGGTAGAGGATGATGAGCTTTCCCCTGATATGTCCCGGTTCCTCAAGACCATATTGGAGCAAGAACGGCTTCGTCTGGTTGGCGATTCCGAGCGTCGCAAGGAAGAGCTACGGTCATTGGTCAATATCAAAGGACGCGAGCTTGCTGACGAAGAGAATCTAGACAGCATTTATGAGAGTTACCTTGAGAAGCTGCCTGCTAAGGAACGCCCAAGGACGCGATCCCATGATCGCCGACTCTTCAACGATTGGAGGAGCAGTCAGGAGAGGGAGCTGGCTGAGTGGACAAGAGAGCTGACAGCCCTTGAATCTCAAAGTGTGAATGGTGAACTGGTATTCAGAAATACCAGGCACAGACTAATTCGGTTGCTGGAGACCCAAGCAAGATACTCCGGCCTACTTCCCCTGAGAAGTAAACAAGGCGTTGCAGTTCAAGGGCAGGATGAAGAACTCCAGCTTTCCCAATCGAAGAGTCCTGATGGTTGGAGAACTTTTGCCGAGGTCAGAGAGTCGCACCAGACGAAGAGATTCAGCGGATTCTCGACCAAGCCGACGAGCCTTCGAATTGACAATGGGGAGGTCAATGCTATCGGCAAGTGGTCCGATATTCTCTTGGAGACGGCAGAATGGCTGGTAACAGCGGGGTTGCTCGCAAGAGAGCTGTGCCCTGTCGCAGCGGGCAAGAGGGCCAAGAGGCATTTGGTTCACATTGAGCCTGTACATCCAACAAACGAACCCTTCAAGTATCCCAGGCAGCTTTCGAATGGCTTATACGTAGAGTGTGGTTTCGATGTAAAAGGGACAATTAGACAATGCGAAGGGCTGCTTGAAGCATTCAGCCAGGACCCAGAACAGTTTAGGGTCCGACTGGGGTAAGGCTTCTTGCTTACAGCATTCCATCTAAACGAGGGAACCGATGTTCGATGTCATTAGAAGGCTGTTCTTGGGGGCCAAAGTAGAAGACGGTACATCCGCTGGTGATGACCCAATTCTCGAGAATCCGGATAGCCAACTGCCTAGTGTCCCCGAGCTTCCGTATTCCTGCATCATACCCTCTTTCACAGACAGGGGAATCAGCTACAAGGTTGAAGTTACCAAAGAGGGATTCTGGTCATGCTCCTGTCCTGACTTCATCAAAAGAAGCCATACCACGTCTGGCAGAAGTTACTACTGCAAGCATTGTGAATCAGTAAGCGTAAGTACGGGTATTCCCCGCCATAAGTACCAATGGAGAGGGAAGTTAAGCAGAGTGATGCTAACCGGCGACATTCTAGGAGACGGAATGCGAGTTTACGGATATCTCACGACTGCCGAATTGTATGAACAATTTACCGATAGCCAGAAGAGAAAGTTCCTCGGGGAGCCGGATGAGATGGCCCTTTTTGACGACGGGGGTGGGTGCCAGCTCTACTTGCGTGAACGAGTAGACTCTGTACTGGAATCAGCGGAATATCAACAAGCAAGGGAAAAGTATCTGGCCTCGGTCCCAAGGCTTCAGGCAGCCGCAGCCAAGGCTAAAGCTACTCGCGAACGCAAAGAACATGCGAGGCAAGAACGAAGAGCCTCCGACCGGGCTGTTTTCCAAGGGGCGGTGTATGTGGGCAAGTTCGAGTATAGGTATGGATGGGAGACTTGGGGTGTGCTGGCGAGTGATGCGTCCTCCGCAGGCCAGTTGCTTGAGGAGTGGTTGACTGAGCAAGAAACCAAAGAGATTGAGAAAGAGAATTTCGATGATGCTGCCTATGGGTACAGGGAAGCGCTGGTGGAGTATAGGGAGGCGCGCAGGGAATTCGAGAGAGGCTCGGGCTCTTGTGCGCCGGTTGCGCCAGTCAAGCCTCTACGTAAGGAGTTTGCCTTTCACCTAGCGCAAGTAGAGGAATCGGGTCTTGACTGGGAGGGATTCGAGATTAACGAGATTCGACCCCTTGAGGATGGAGGGGGATGGGGATACGACCCTTTCGGGAAACAGGAGAACCAAAGTTACTAGTTCATTTTGAGACCCCAATTGCTCTTGCAGTATTGAGTCCCTACGGACAAATAAGCCATACTCCAGAATAGAACGGAGAGACCCATGGCTTTGCAGGAAGCTGGAAAGAGGTGAGCATGACCTCGGGAACATCTCTGCCCCTTGAAGGTGTGAGGGTACTTGACTGCACCCAGGTGCTGGCGGGCCCCTTCTGCTCCCAGCTCCTGGCCGACATGGGGGCCGACGTTATCAAGGTGGAGCGCCCCGACGGCGGTGATGAGACCCGCAAGGGTCCGCCCTATATCAACGGATGGTCGGCATCTTTCCTGGCCGTCAACCGGAACAAGCGGGGGCTGGCTTTGGACCTGCGCAGAGCCGAGGGCCAGGAGGTACTCAAGGCCTTATGCACTAAGGCCGATGTGCTGGTGGAGAACTTCCGCCCGGGCACCATGCCAAGGTTGGGTTTGGGCTACGACGACCTGAAGAAAGTCCGACCGGAGCTTGTCTACTGCTCCATCTCGGGTTTCGGGCAGACCGGCCCTTACAGCTCCAGAGGCGGGTTCGACCTGATCGCCCAGGGCATGAGTGGGCTGATGAGCGTTACAGGTACCCCCGGAGGCCCCCCGGCCAAGGTGGGTGTGCCCATTACGGACCTGACGGCGGGAATGTACGGCGCCCATGGAATCCTCAGCGCCTACATACACCGCCTAAGGACGGGACAAGGCCAGCAGGTGGATATCTCCCTGATGGAAGCGGGCATCGCATACACCGTCTGGGAGTCCACTGTCTACTTTGCCACCGGCGAGATACCCGGACCCTTGGGCTCAGCCCACCGGCTGTCAGCCCCCTATCGTGCGCTGAAGACCAGCGACGGCTACATCACCATCGGGGGCGCCGCCCAAGCCCTTTGGGAGAAGCTGTGCCACGCCATTGGAAGGCCCGAGCTGCTGGAGGATCCCAGGTTTGGCAACCGGGGCGACCGGAAGGCCAACGATGATGAGCTGGCCGCGCTGCTGGAGGAGACCTTCTCGACGAAAAGCACCGAGCATTGGATGGGTGTGCTGGAGGAGGTGGGAGTCCCGGCGGGGCCGATAAACGACCTGGAGCAGGTTTATCACGACCCCCATGTGCAGGCCCGGCGCATGGAGGTGGACCTGGACGACCCGGAGATCGGGCTGCTAAGGAACATCGGGATTCCGGTGAAGCTGTCCGGCACCCCCGGAAGCATCCGTCGCAGGGGCCCTGCCCTGGGAGAGCACACCAGGGAGGTGCTGGAGGATGGAGGGTTCAGCCCCGGCGAGATCGACGCCCTCCTGGAAGCCGGGGTCGTGAAGGCAAGCTAGCCGGCGCCGTGGTGGTGCACCATCTTCCACTGGCCATCCACATTGGTGAAGATGTTGGTAGCCCGGACGGTGAAGTTGCCCGCCCGGCCATCGAGCACCGTGGAGATGTTCTCGTGGCAGGACACCCACGCGCAGTCACCCCTGATCTGCACCTGGGCATCTGTGATGTTGAAGTGCATCAGGGTGGTGTTGTAGAAGATATCGACCCAGCTTTGTCGCACGTCCGGCCAGCCGACAATTATGTCGGAACTGGGATGGATGCAAAGGACATCGTTGGAGTGTTCCCAGACTTTCTCCATCTCGCCGATGTCCAAGCTGCCAAAGGCTTCATAGAAGCTGTGATTGGCCGCCAGCACCCGTTCTACTTCGCCATCGTTCAATGCCCTTTGCGGCCCCGCTTTCGTGAAGATGGTCTTGTAGGCGGATTCTACCAGAAAGTCCGACCCGGGATAACGAGGTCTCAAGGTGGAGGCGCTGGCTACAATTCAACTTCCGATATGTTGAAAGGCAGCATGGCAGTGGGTAGAATAGGATGGTGTTGTGCCTAACTTGGCCAGCTATCGGGTAGCTGGCCCGGAGGGGAGCTGAGGCCCGACATGGCAAGCAAAAAAGAACCACAGGCACCGGCGCAGGCTTCAGAAAAGCCATCCGCTAAGGAACTGTATCCCGCAGTTTGCGCCTTTTGCTGCATCGAAGGCATGGTTACCACCAAGCCCGACGGCCCGCTGCCGGGCTGCAGGGGGTGGTGCGCCCACAGGTCCAGGGTCATCATGGATGACCGCTCGGTGTTCCGCTAGCAGATGGCCGAGCCTGCGGACCTCTTGGTACTTTTCCGCCAGCCTTAGCGCCCATCCGCCCTTTCGTCCAGCTTCAGGACCAGTTCGTACATGAAGTTGCGCACCGAACGGCTCAGGAACTTCCCCTTCAATGTAATCAGCCCTATGTCAGTGGTGGGAAGCAGCCCGGTCAGCCTCCTTATCCCAATGCGGGAGCTATCTTCGGGCTGGATCATGTATTCATTGGTCACGCTGATGCCCAGGCCAACCTCGACGTACTTCTTGGCCATCTCCATTATGTCCATCTCTACGGGGACGTTGTATGAGAGGCCCGCCTCCCGGAGGGCCCGCTCCAGGATCCTGCGGGTGTAGCTCGTGGGCCCCAGCATGACCAACGGCCACCGAGCGATATCGGCAAGGGTGATTTCGGCAAGATTCAGCAGCTCATGTCCCAGGGGAGTCACCAGGACGAACTGGGAGGAGAACAGGTGATTGAACTCCAGGGACGGCACTTCGGATTCCGGCCGGTTCCCCAGGGCCAGGTCCAGGTCTCCCGCTGACACCCGTTCCAGTATGTCGGTGTATGAGGTGGCCACCAGCTTTATCTGCACGCTGGGGTATCTGTCGCGAAAGGACCTCACTATGTCGGGGAGGCGATGCAACACCAGGTCCGGATAAGCCCCGATGACGAAGGAACCTCGGTGTTCGGGGTACTCCATCTGGCTCTTCAGGGCTTCCATGCTCTCGGTCAGGTTCTCGACCATGGGTTTGACTAGGTCGTAGAAGGCGTGGCCGTCGGAGGTCAGCTGGATGGGGCGCTTGATCCTGTCAAAGAGGACAACGCCGAACTCCCGCTCCATCTTCTGGAGATGGAGAGTGACCGTAGGCTGGCCCAGGTCCAGGAAGTTTGCCGCCCTGGAGATGCTGCTGAGCCGGGCAACATGATAAAAGCTGATTAACTCTCGTACGTTCACTGATGGCGTCATAAACAACGGGATTTGATAATACAAGCCATTATATAGTATTTCATTTCCCTGGGATGGTCCTCCGAGCTTAAGACCTCAAAGCTCCTGGTCTAATGGTGGACCTTCCCTTGCCATCTGTTGTTGACATGAGGATGATCTGACAACAGAATGTACCAGTTTTCATAGCTGTACTCCTTAGGGGGCTGGCAAGGCACAGATGACCTACATCATTACCGAACCGTGCATCGGGGTGAAGGACGGTGGTTGCGTCGATGTCTGTCCCGTAGATTGCATCCACACCACGGAAGATGACGATATGTACTTCATCGATCCTTCCGAGTGCATCGACTGCGGGGCATGCGAGCCGGTATGCCCCGTCACCGCCATCTTTGCCGAATTCGCAGTTCCCGCTACCTGGCATTCCTACATATCCAAGAACTACCAGTATTTCAGCTAGCTGGCTGGGCCCAGCCAGGAACGGGCTTCATTGGGGCAGCGCCAAGACCGCCACTTTATTCTCCAGAGAGGACTCCTAAGTATGGAACTTAAAGACTACATACGAGACATCGAGGATTTCCCCACGCCGGGGATACTCTTCAGAGACATCACACCCCTGCTCATGGACGCCGACGCCTTCGCCCACGCGGTGGACACCTTCGCCAACTACTATAGTGGAAGGGACATCACCGCAGTCATGGCTGTCGAGGCTAGAGGGTTCCTCCTAGCCGCCCCCATGGCGTACCGGATGCGAAAACCTCTGGTCCTGGCGAGGAAGGAAGGAAAGCTCCCCGCCGAGTCCTACAGAATTGAGTACTCCCTCGAATATGGCACCAACGTGATGGAAGTGCACAGGGACAGCGTAGTTGCCGGGGACAATGTGCTGATCGTGGACGATGTCCTGGCGACGGGAGGCACCATGGCGGCAGCCATCCGCCTGGTGGAGGAGGCCGGAGCGACCGTTGCAGGCCTGGCACTGCTGATGGAGCTGACGGCGCTGGAGGGCAGGGAACACTTGGCCGGATACGAGGTGTTCACCCTAATGCAGTACTAGGGACTACCGGCGCCGGGGCTGGCAGGACTCCAGCACCCGAAAGAAAGGAAGCGAGAATGGCGGACCGCACCAGTGTCGGAGATGTGGAAATCCTCTCTTTCATCGACATGGTCCCCCCACCCTACGACCCGGAGGGGTTCTTCCCCGACGTGAAACGCAGCCAGTGGCAGCCTTATGAGTCCGACCACCTGGAGAACGGCAACTTGCAGCTCTACTACGGGTGCTTCGCCCTCCGCTCCAGCGGCCAGACCATCCTGGTGGATACGGGGATGGGGCCCGGGCCCCATCCGACCCGCGGAAACCTGACGGGCCATCTAGTGCCCCTTCTAAGGGAACAGGGTATCGGGCCCGAGGATGTAAACATTGTCGTGCACACCCACCTGCACCCTGACCATGTGGGCTGGAACGTAACCCAGGAAGACGGGAAGCCCAAGGCCACCTTCCCCAAAGCCAGGTACCTTGTGCCCCGCAAGGACTGGAGCTACTTCACCCAGGAAGATGTCCTGGCATCGGCCGCCCACGTCCGGGACAACGTGGTCCCCCTGCAGGATTTGGGAGCCATGGACATCATCGACGAGGAACACACCATCACCTCCGAGGTCACGACCATACCCACGCCGGGGCACACGCCGGGCCACCTCAACGTCCTGATCTCTTCAGGCGGGGAGAAAGGCATCCTGGTTGGCGACCTGCTCCACAGCAAGGTACAGGTGCAGGAGCCGGCTTGGTGCTCCAGGGCGGACATCGACAAGGCCACCGGCCAGCGCAGCCGGGAGGATATGCTGGAGCGCATCGAGCGCGAAGGGATGCTGGTGGCCGCGGGCCACTTCAAACCCGACGAGCACTTCGGTCACGTCGTACGCATCCAGGGCAGGCGCTACTGGCAGGTCCTCTAGGGGCCTGGGGCAGGCGACCTACACCGGCGGGCGGCGCTTGTGCCAGTCGGTGGCTTTCTCGTAGGCGTGAGCGGCCCTGAGTACCGTGCTTTCGTCGAAGGGCTTGCCAGCAAGCTGGAGACCCATGGGCAGGTTGTCGTCGGAGAACCCGCAGGGCACCGTGATGGCGGGAAAGCCGTTCAGGTTGAAGGCGCGCGTGTACTGGGTCAGCGCCGGGACGGAACCCACGGTGACGTCGTTTATCTGCACCTGGGTAGCCCCGATGGGATGGGCCGTCATCGGCTCCATGGGCCCCGCCAGCAGGTCCACCTCATCGAACAGCTCCCGGCACTTCCGGGTGAACATTGCCCTGGCCCGCTGGGCCTGGAGGTACTGCTCGCCCGAGATGAAGAAGCCCGACTCGATGCGCAGGCGCACCGGCGCTGCGTACTGGGCGCCCTTGGACAACACCAGGTCTCGGTGGTAGGCTGTCGCCTCCGAGTACAGGATGGTTGTGGACAGGGGAGCCGTCTGGTGAAACATAGGCATGGAGATCTCTTTGACCTCAGCCCCCATCTCGCCTAACTGCTCTATAGCTTTTCGCACCGCCTGCTCCACCTGGCTGTCCACGGGCACCTCGAAATACTCCTTGGGTACGCCTATTCTCAGGCCTTTTATGTCCCCCGTGAGGCCCTCGGTGAAATCGGGCGCCGGAACGTTGGCCGATGCCGGGTCCATGGGGTCGTAGCCCGCCAGGGCATTCATCACCAGGGCGCAGTCCTCGACGGTGCGGCACATGGGGCCAGCATGGTCCAGGGACCAGGCAAGGACGCTGATGCCGTAGCGGCTGATGCGGCCATAGGTGGGTTTCAGTCCGGCCAGCCCGCACAGGGCGCTGGGGATGCGTATGGACCCTCCGGTATCCGAACCCATGGTTAGGGTGCATTGCCCGGCCGCGGCCGCTGAGCCCGATCCCCCGCTGGAGCCTCCGGGAATCAGGTCGATGTTCCAGGGGTTGTGCATGTTGCCGTAGTCGGGGTTCTCCCCCGTCGGGCCGAAGGCGAACTGGTGCAGGTTCAGCTTGCCGATGAGGACGGCGCCCGCCCGACGAAAACGGTTGGCCACCGTGCAGTCGTAGTCGGGAACGAAATCGTCGAATATGCGCGAGCCCGATGTGTTCCTGACCCCCCGGACGTAGTACAGGTCCTTCAGGCCCAGGGGGACGCCGTGGAGCGGCCCCCTGTAGGTGCCGGCGCTCATCTCCAGCTCACACTGGCGGGCGGCCGCCCGTGCTTGGTCGGCCATGACGGTTATGAAGGAGTTCAGGGTAGGCTCTGTGGCTTCTATCCTCTCCAGGTGGGCTTCAACAACCTCCCGGGGGGATACCTGCTTGGACTTGATGAGCGTGGCTAGCTCGCCTGCGCTGCTGTAGCAAATCTCGATATTCTCCACTTTCGGCTCCTTATCTAGGCTAGGCTAGGGCTGGCTGACCGGCTAATCTCTGGGAGGGAAATAGGCCGTCGCGGGCTCTACTCCCTCCAGGTCCATATCCCTCAGGGGCTGCAGGGACGAGACCAAGCCCTTGACGTAGGTGTACAGCTCGTCCATGTGGGCGGTTTCCCCCAAGTCCAGCCCGGCTGCCGCCGCCAGGCGATCGAAGGTCTCCCGGTCCATTCCTTCCTGTGTTGTCACGATTAAGACCTCCTCTTGAGAACTCTCTAGTTCCTTCGTCTGCTATCTTGGGAAAGCGTCCCGCACTCCCCCATCCACGGGGAGCATGGCGCCGGTGGTCTTGGATGACCGGGGGCCTGCCAGGAACAGGACGCTCTCGGCCACATCCTCGGCGGTGATGCTGGCTTGCAGCAGGTTCCGCTTGCGGTAGAACTCCTCCAGCCCGTCCACGGGAATGCCGTGGGCCTGGGCCCGCTGCTCCCGCACTTCCTGGGACCACAGGGCCGACCCCTGGAAGATGGCATCGGGGTTGACTATGTTGCACCGGATGCCATGCTCACCGTTCTCTATAGCCAGCACCTTGGCCATCTGTACCTCGGCCGCCTTGGATGCGCTGTAGGCCCCGAAGTCCTTGCCCGGGGATGGGACGTTCTTGGTGCCGACGAACACCAGGCTGCCCCCTAAGCCCTGCTCACGCATGATGGCCACCGCCTGCCGGGCAACCAGGAAGTGCCCCGTCGCGTTGATGTCCATGGCCCGCTGCCAGTCCCTGAGGGTAAGCTGGTCCAGAGCACCCACCGGGGCGATGCCCGCGTTGGATACCAGGATATCCAGCCCGCCATAGGTGAGGCGCACCTGCTGGAAGGCTGAGGCCACCTCGTCTTCGTCGGTTACGTCCATGCGCAGCCCTATGGCCCGGCCATCTCCGTGGGCTTGGTTCAGATCGTCGGCAACGGACTGGCAGGCTGCCTCGTCCAGGTCGGTGACCACTACATGGGCACCCTCGGCCGCCAACCGCCGGGCGATGGCCTCCCCAATGCCGTGGGCGCCGCCTGTAACCAGGGCGACCTGTCGCTCCAGCTCCTTTTCCGGGGGCGCAAGGGTCAGCTTGTACAGCTCCAGGGGCCAGTACTCAGCCTCGAAGATGTCCCGGTTGCTGATGGAAGCGTACCCGCCTATGCCCTCGGCGGAGGCGATGACCTGGATGGTGTGGCGATACATCTCCCCGGAGACGCAAGCCGCGCGGGCATCCCTGCCGGCAGACCACATACCCAAACCGGGGACCAGGATGACCCGCGGGTAGGGGTCCAATATTGGGACGCTTCCATCAGAGTGTTCTTCGTAGTAGCGCGTGTAGCCAGCGACGTAGGCATCAACGGCAGACGCAAGCTGGGCCTGCATCGAGGCCGCATCTTTCGAGGCGTCCACCTCCGCCCAGAAGGGAGCTCCCTTGGTGCGTATCACATGGTCGGGAGTGGCTGGGCCGATGCTGCTCAGCGCTTTGCCGCGGGCCGAGTCCACGAATTCCAGCACCTCCGGAGAGTCGTCGTACCAGAGCACCTTCTTGCTGCGACTCCCAACGAGGCCCCTCAGAGTGGGAGCTACGCGGGCGGCTATGCGACGCCTGTCGCCATCGTCCATGGGCTGTCGTGCTCGTCCTCCAAAGGCTGACGCACCCCGACCGCTTTTGCGGATTTGCGCCTCAGCCATGGAAACCAGCTCGATGTGGGTATCGTAGGCCTCCCTGGGGGTGTCCCCCCAGGTGATCAGCCCATGGTTGGACAGGACCATGCCTCGAAGGCCGAGGTTGGCCCGTGCCGACTCGCCGACCTCCTTTGCCAAGGCAAAGCCGGGGCGCAGGTACTGCACTACGCCGACGGCGCCCCCGAAGGCTACTTCCAGGGACCGGTTGGCGTTCGCGTTGTTGGTCAGGGCGATGACCGCATCGGCATGAGAGTGCACGATGCTCTTGTGGGGGAGGAAGGCGTGTAGGAGGGTCTCGATTGAGGGCCTGGGCGCACCCGGGTCCAGCAGGCAGCGGCCCAGGTAGGCGACCATCACCTCATCGGTCATGGAATCTCCCTCGAACAGGGTGAGGATGTCGTCCAGCCTGAGGGCGGGGAAGTCGGCGGAAGTGCACGATTTCATGTCGGAGCCGCTGGCCTTGATGCGCATGACGGGAGTTGGGCGTCCCCGGAAGTCAGTCTCAGTGACCTTCAGGGAGGTGTTGCCTCCGCCCCACAGGACGAGGTCAGGGTCTTCCCCGAGGAGGCGGCTCTGATAGACCAGCATCTCCAGGTCGGAAAGGCCATTGGTTTCCTCATCTGACCAGCGGTTTTGCATCAGCGCCTTTCATGCCCTCCACGCCCAGGCCGCCTAGCTAGGATGTCCGTTCCCCTTCTATTTCCCTCAGGGCGAACGGACATCCGAAGATCGGCCAATGCAGGTTCCCGCTCCCCGTTTTCACCGAGACAAGCTTCACGGGAATAACGAAGTTGCTTCCCTGCCGCTTCCTGGATTGCGGCCTCCGCCGCAATGACGGTGCGGCGTTTCGTCAAAGCACCCTCTTCCAGGCATTACGCCACGCCGGCTTTGACACCCCGGAACAGCTCGTCGGCTTCCTCGGCGGTGCCGCCCTCGTGGACGATGTAGCGGATGGCCCGGATCATGGCCACAGGCGCGTCATTCTGCCAGATGTTCCGCCCCAGGTTCACACCTATGGCGCCCCTGACCATGCCGTCGTGCACAAATTCGAACACCTCCCGCTCTGTGTCCACCTGGGGCCCCCCGGCCATGATGACCGGCACGGGACAGCCCTCCACCACCTTTTCGAACTCCTCGCACCAGTAGGTCTTCACCACCTTGGCCCCCAGCTCAGCCGCGATGCGGCAGCACAGGCCCAGGTAGCGGGCATCCCGCTTCTCCATCTCGCGGCCCACGGCCGTCACCGCCATCACGGGGATGCCGTACCGCTCCCCCTCGCTGACCAGGGAAGACAGGTTCAGGAGGTTCTCCTTTTCGTAGTCGGACCCGATGAACACCGAAATGCCCACCGCCGATGCGTTCAGGCGGATCGCCTCCTCCATGGGTGTGGTGATGCCCTCGTTGGCCAGGTCGTTGCCCACCATGCTGGTCCCGCCGGACACGCGCAGGACGATGGGCTTGGCCTTGGCGGGAGGAATGGCGGAGCGGAGGACTCCCCGGGTCACGAAGACGGCATCGGAGTAGGGCAGCAGGGGTTCCAGGGTCTGCCAGGGGCTCTCCAAGCTCCTGGTGGGTCCCTGGAAATAGCCGTGATCGATGGGCATGAACAAGCATCGGCCATCGGAAGGAATCACCTGGGCCAGCCGGTTCTCCATTCCCCAGTCCATCGGTGCAGCACCCCCTGTCTGTGATATGGGCCAAGTATATCAGCAGGCCCAAGGTGTGTCTTGGTGCCTTCCCCTCCCTTGACTGGAGAGGGCTGGAGTGAGGGTGACACCCCTCATCCTAACCTTCTCCCACCAGGGGCAATTTCTTCCCCCCTCCCTCGAGGGAGGGGATTCAGGGGAGGGTGTAACCCCCCTCATCCTAACCTTCTCCCACCAGGGGAGAAGGCATTTGCTACCCGGACGGCAGCGTGAACTCCACCACCATGCCCGGCGCCAGCTCCAGCTCGGCGGCGAGTCCGGCGTTGACCTCCACAGCGTACTGGGCGGGTGAAGTGGAGCGGTATAGCGTGAGCTGGCCGGTGGGAACTCCTGGCTGGGGGTGCATGGTGTGGATGTTGACGATGCGGCGCTCCTGGTCCAGGAACATGATGTCCAAGGGTATCAGGGTCTCTTTCATCCAGAAGGACAATGTGGACTCCTGGGAGAAGACGAAGAGCATCCCGCCGTCGGGGGACAGAGATTCGCGGTTGGAGAGCCCGCGACTACGCTCCTGGGGGGTTATGGCCAGCTCCAGGATGAAGGTCTCCCCGGCGATGATGGCCTGCACCGAGCCCTCGGGAATTGGGGTCGGAGTGGGAACAGGCGTGTCGGTAGGTTCAGCCGTGGGCGTGTTCGTTGGAACGGCTGTGGGCACAGTTGTGGGCGTCGGCACGGGGGTCGGTGAGGGAATCAACGTGGCCGTGGGCGTCGGGGTCGCTGTGGGGGCATACGTGGGCGTAGCCGAGGGAGTTGCCACGGGAGTCGGAGCATCTGTGGGCAGAGGGGTTGGCGTAGGAGTAGCAGGAATGGGGTGAGCTGTCTCTGTCGAAGGGAGCGAAACCCCCGTAGGGTCTTCGACATCCATGGCGCCATGCCCACAGGCTGCGACAACGACGACCACTGCCATCGCCAAAGCGAGGCTGGCAAGAGAGCGCATCAGCCTAGGCAATTTGGGGGGAGCAGGGGTGGCATTGGTGATCTATAGGACACCGATTTGCTTTATCTGATTAGGGGTCTAAGTTTTTCAAGTTCTGCCGAATAATTGATGGTCTTGAATCCATGAAGAACAGCTACCATGAATGGCGGATAGAGCAATGTGTAACTCATCTCGTCCACCGATGAGCCAAGAGCATTCGCCCCCTCGGCGGCCATTTCAGATTTATGGGTCCAGCCTGGAACCGCCTCTTGCAGGAATCCATAAATGTTCCTAAACAGGCGGGAAACCTTAGCTCTGGGTTCTCTAGACGATGCGTCTTTCGTTCCTGTTGACAGATACGAATTGGTTTCCAACAAGTTCTCTATGTTTTCCAACCCAATCTCTCTCGAATCTCCATATTCCGAGGTACGCCTGTCGTATAACCCTAACACGTCTTCGACCGCGGATTTCACTTCCTCGTCATCATTCCAATGAAACGAAGCTCTGACGAGTTTTCTGAAGCCTGCTCCCACGGAACTATCAACCACTAAGTCTCGCGATTCGCTTCCTAAGAGTGCAAAGGAATAGTAGTCCAAAAGGTGCAGGTAAAAGCAGTAGAACTCGCAACGCAAAAGGAACACACATTCCGGATCCAATTGAAGATTCCAGTGTGCCCCGAGGGACTCCACAAGGGAGTCACTCGAGGTGCGAGTTGCATTAGCTACCTTGAGATTCAGGTGGATCAATGCCTCAACGAGCCCTTCCACTCCATTGCCTAAGTTGCGAGGCACACTTTGCTCTCGCTGTCTTTCCACCTGTTTGGTTGCAGCCTCTTCCGGGTTGAAGAGTGACTGAACGATCTGTCCCAGATTTCGAAAAACCCCCAAAGCTCACCTCACTCAGTAAACATTTGCCAGCATACTCATTCTGACGTCGATTTGGCCATGTCGAGTCATCTAAAGCTGATCGCATATATTTGGGTTTCGGATTACACACCAGCCCATTTAACATCGTGTCCAGATACCTCGAACGAAGCTAGTGGGGAGGCCCCGGTTGCCTTCTGCGCTGTCTGGTCAACGCGTGATGCGGGAAGAATCCTCTTTTGCACCCAAATAGGCGGATACCATTCCGGTCCGTGTCTCGCCTCCCGAATCCATAACTACAACGGTGCGGCCTGTCGAAAGCAGTTCCTCGATATCGGACTTTACAGCTTCCTGCGTACCTGGGGGAAATGTGTTTTTCTTACCAAAATCATAAGTAGGGTGTTCCTTAACCACTATACCAAGTCCCTTATGATGGCAATTTAGCCACTCTTCAAACGTCAGACGATTCTTGCGTTCCGAGCAATCGTCGAAACCTCCGCAGAAACTATAGAAGGAGAATTCACTAGTCCCTTTAGCATCCTTCTTTTGGCCCAGAAGGGAGACTATTGCGATACTGGAGCCGCAATGTTCAGAAAGGCCAAGAACCCAAGAATGAACGGCAGCGTCACTCACCTTCGCAATTTTGCTGCGTTCGCATGCCGACCTCCCCGGCCTTGCACAGGTGAAGAAATGGGAGACCCCCTTTGGGGTGTCCACTTTCCATCGCTTGAGTCTGTAAGGTTTCTTGGGCTTAACGCCGGGAAGCTTAGTGCGCCTAGCATAACTTCTACTTGGCACATCACTCCCTTACAGGTTATCAGCTACCGGACCTTCAGAGTACCGTCATAATTGTCCCACTCTGTAACCAGTCTTTCCGGTAACGAAAACACCACGCAGGTAAGACCATAACTACCATAGCACCACTTTTCTTCATCGAAGAAGGTCACAATTCCCTTTGGCGTGCCTTGGACGTGTAACACATCGTCCTGGGAAGAACCTCTAGTGAAATACCCTTCAGTTGTCGGTTCACTGGTCGATGGCAGCAGTAGGACCTTCAGAGTACCGTCGTAATTGTCCCACTCTGTAACCAGCCTCTCTGGTAAAGAGAACGTCACACAGGTAAGACCATAACTACCGTAGCACCACTTTTCTTCATCGTAGAAAGTCACAATTTCCTTCGGCGTGCCTTGGACATGTAACACATCGTCCTGGGACGAACCTCTAGTGAAATACCCTTCGGTTGTCGGTTCACTGGTCAAAGGCAGCAGTAGGACCTTCAGAGCACCGTCGTAATTGTCCCACTTTGTCACCAGCCTCTCTGGTAAAGAGAACGTCACGCAGGTAAGACCATAACTACCGTAGCACCACTTTTCCTCATCGTAGAAAACCGTAATTTCCTTCGGCGTTCCCTGAACATGCTGCACAACATCTTGCGAGGACCCTCGGGTGAAGTAGTCCTGCCCCAGGACAGGTATTGGTGTCGGGGTAGGGACCGGCGTTGGTGTGGGTGTTGGGATGGGGGTCGGCGTTGGCGTGGGTGTGGCAGTCGGTAGGGATGCGATACGGGTAGCCTCCTGGCTCCTGGCATACCTTTCCGCTTCCTGCTGCACTTCTATGGCTGACCGCGTGACCGCCTCCTCCAGCTCTTTTTGTCTCTGAACGGCGTCAATGGCTGCCCTGGTGGCGGCGATGTCCGGGGTGGGCCCGATGGTGGGAAAGGGAGCTGATGTTGGTATTGGAGCACGGGTCCCAACTGAGTCAGATAAGGCTGCTACTGGCACCGCACCTGCCCGCCTCACAATCGCCGGGGTCGAGATGGGAACAGGAGTCCTTGTCGGCAGCAAACTGACGCTGCCAGCGCCTCCGCCATCTCCATTACCGTCTCCACTCCAGTTGGATGCAGCTACCATCACAATTGCTATGACAACAGCCACGCCCACTACAATGGCTATTGTCCTTGGGACACTGGTTTCTCCTCATCCCGGAAACGTTACTGGGGGTGGTGTGCGAGGAGGGGGTGGAGGCGACGCCCCTGTGTTTGACGCTCGGCGGGCACGATGGTCGTCTGGGGCTTCAGTTTCCTCTCGAACCTGGGCAGTTCGCCGGCGGTCGTATGCTCCACGTAGGTCGGGGTCGCTTAGAGTCCCATATGCAAGGTTCAGCCGCGTCATGATCTCGGCGGCCTCTTGCGACGGGTTGACGTCGGGATGATACAGCCGGGCGAGCCTCCGATATGCCGATTGAATTACGTCAGGATGGGCTGACGGATGGACCTGAAGAATTTCGTACAGGTCTTCAAGATCAGCCAAACTTGGTCACCTCAATTCACGAGTTGGTTCGAGCCATCATAACAAAAACCGGGCCCTTATCAGGCCCGGCTCTTTTTGTGTGTGCTCCTTAGCCTCTGGATAGTGGAAGGAGAGGTGTTTTATCCGTTGGGAATCGGTGGCTGAGCCCGCCGGCTACTGGGGGCGGATCCTGACTCGCCCCGGTTCGGCACTGACCAGGGTGCCGTAGCGAATCTCCCCACCATAACGGGACAGCACCATCAGGCATGCGTCCGCCTGTTGCTCAGCTCGCCAGTTCACTAGGCGAATGATTCCCGCGTGGGGCATCCCATGGAGGACTGCCAGTTCACCGAAATCTTTATCGAGGGTAACCAGCACTCGTCCTTCGTCCAAGGCACGCGCCATGATTTCGGCATCGGAGACATTCTCCGGCCACTCACCAGCCCATACGACATCGTGTCCAGCAGCCACCAGCGAATCACGCGACCCTCCCCATACACAGGCATCCAGCAATAGCCTCACCGGCTATTCGACCACAAGGGATTCGATGCGCTCGCGTCCCACTATCCTGCGGGCGTAGATGAGACAAGCCTGGATATCCTCAGCTTCCAGCCAGGGGTATCCACCGATGATGGTCTCGGGAGTGCTGCCGGCAGCTAGCATATCCAGAATGTGTTCGACTGCCAGTCGCCTACCCCGGACGATAGGCTTACCCTCGAAAATCTCGTGGTTGATAGTGATTCTTTCCAGTAACTTGCCTTCATCCATGCCTACACAACCTTACTGCTAGCGAAAGAGCCGGACGTATATGCCCGGCTCTTTTTGTGTGTGCTCCTTAGCCTCTGGATAGTGGAAGGAGAGGTGTTTTTACCATTGGGAATCGGTGGGCTTTCTCAGGGGACTGCCTTCCGTGAGCCGGGGAGCTTGCGCTCAACCATCTGGCCCGGGAGTGACAGAACACCCACCGAACGACCTAGGAGGTGGACCGGCACCCATCGGGCCTCAAGGACCCGGAAAAGGTGTCGATCGTAGCTCCCTAGAAAGGAGGTGATCCAGCCGCACCTTCCGATACAGCTACCTTGTTACGACTTCGTCCCAGTCACCAGGCCGACCCTCGGCACCTGCCTCCCCTAGGGGTTAGCTCAGCGACTTCGGGTCTTCCCGGCTCCCATGACGTGACGGGCGGTGTGTACAAGGCCCGGGAACGTATTCACCGCAGTGTGCTGACCTGCGGTTACTAGCGATTCCACGTTCACGCAGGCGGGTTGCAGCCTGCGATCCCAACTGAGGCCGGCTTTGATGGGATTGGCTCCAGCTCGCGCTTTTGCGACCCATTGTACCGACCATTGTAGCGTGTGTGTAGCCCAGGGCGTAAGGGCCATGCTGACTTGACGTCATCCCCACCTTCCTCCCCCTTGTGGGGGGCTGTTCCGCTAGAGAGTGTAACTAACGGCAAGGGTTGCGCTCGTTGCGGGACTTAACCCAACACCTCACGGCACGAGCTGACGACAGCCATGCAGCACCTGTGATGGCTCCCCGAGTTTCCCCGGGGTCGTTGCCCTTTCGGGTTCCTACTACCAACATGTCAAGCCCTGGTAAGGTTCTTCGCTTAGCATCGAATTAAACCACACGCTCCACCGCTTGTGCGGGCCCCCGTCAATTCTTTTGAGTTTTAGCCTTGCGACCGTACTCCCCAGGCGGGATGCTTATCGCGTTAACTTCGGCACAGGGGGGGTCGATACCCCCAATACCTAGCATCCAACGTTTAGGGCGTGGACTACCCGGGTATCTAATCCGGTTTGCTACCCACGCTTTCGTACATCAGCGTCAGGCACAGCCCAGAGGGACGCTTTCGCCACTGGTGTTCCTCCCGATATCTACGCATTTCACCGCTACACCGGGAATTCCACCCTCCTCTACTGCCCTCAAGCTAGGCAGTATCTCCTGACCTCTCCCGGTTGAGCCGGGAGCTTTCACAGAAGACTTGCCTTGCCGCCTACATACCCTTTACGCCCAGTAAATCCGGGTAACGCTTGCTCCCTACGTATTACCGCGGCTGCTGGCACGTAGTTAGCCGGAGCTTATTCCCGAGGTACCGTCCTATCTCTTCCCTCGGAAAAGGGGTTTACAGCCCTTAGGCCTTCATCCCCCACGCGGCGTTGCTGGGTCAGGCTTTCGCCCATTGCCCAAAATTCCCTGCTGCTGCCTCCCGTAGGAGTGGGGGCCGTGTCTCAGTCCCCCTCTGGCTGATCATCCTCTCAGACCAGCTACCCGTCACAGGCTTGGTAGGCCATTACCCCACCAACTACCATGATAGGACGCGAGCCCCTCCTCCGGCGCCCGAAGGCTTTCTTCCCTGCACCAAGGCACAGGGACCACATGCGGTATTAGCCCCGATTTCTCGAGGTTTTACCCCACCGAAGGACAGGTTACTCACGCGTTACTCAGCCGTTTGCCGCTTTCCTGCACCACCGAAGCGATGCAGGCGCGCTCGACTTGCATGCATTAAGCACGCCGCCAGCGTTCACCCTGAGCCAAGATCAAACTCTCTTAAAGAAACCTTACCTTTCCTTCCACTATCCAGTTGTTAACGAGCACACATGTTCCCACGCAGGTTCCCCTGCGGTAAGAAGGTGATGATATATGCTGCCTCAACCCCTGTCAAGGGGTATGACCGCGAGAGGGGAGGGAGAATGGCGACGACGCCTAATTGCGGGTTAGGGGTTAAGTCCGCTTACAGAGCAGCCGCGTGGCCGTCGCCACGGGGGTCGGAAGCGCCGATGAGCACACCACGGGAGTTGTCCCGCATGATGAGCTGCACCTTCCCCAGCATGCCCCCACGGCCCGAGGGATATGAGACGCTGTGCCCCATCCTCACCAGGGCTTCGCTGGTCTCCCGGGGGAATTCGGGCTCAGGAGTAAACTCCAGGGGCGCTTCGATGGTCCCCGGGTCGGAGCCCGGATAGCTCGCCCACCGGGGCGCATCCACCGCCTCCTGGGGCGCCATGCCATGGTCCAGCAGGTTGGAGACGATCTGGGCGTTGACCTGCACCTGGTAGTCACCCCCAGGTGTCCCGCCGGCGACCAGCGGCTGGTCCCCATCGAACACCATGTAGCAGTTGAGGGTGTGCATGGTGCGCCTTCCCGGGCCCACAAGGTTCGGGTGGCCCTCCTCCAGGCTGAAACCCCGTCCGCCCCGGTTGTTGAAAAGAATCCCCGTGTTGCCGGCGATGAAGCCGGACCCATATCGGTTGGACAAGCTGTGAATGAAGGAGACCATGTTTCCATCGCCGTCGGCCACGCAGAAGTAGGTGGTGTCTCCGCTTCGCTCGGCCGGAACTTTGACTGATTCATCCTCCCGCACACGGAGGGGGTCGATAAGCGCCCTGCGCCGGTCGGCATGCTCCATGGATATGAGCATATCCAGGGGAAAGTCCACGTAGCGGGGGTCTCCCGCGTGCTGGTTCCGGTCCTCGAAGGCCAGCTTCTTGGACTCCACCATAAGATGGACACCCTGGGGGCTGTTGAAGCCCATGGGACCCAGGTCGAACCCGTTCATCAGGTTCAGCATGGACAGGTGGATCAACCCTTGAGAGGGGGGCCTGGTCTGGTACACAGCATGGCCCCGGTAGGTCGTGCTGATAGGAGGTTCGTATACCTCCGTCTGGTGGCCGGCAAAGTCCTCCAGGGTGAAGGGTGCGCCCGCCTCTTGCAGGGCCTCCACCATCTCGGCCGCCAAGCTTCCCCGGTAGAACTCCTCGGCGCCGCCCTCGGCGACCCGTTCAAGAGCCCTGGCCATATCTCCCAGCACTATCACATCCCCCTGACCATAGGGGTCGCCGTTCCGGGTCATAACGTTACGGGTGGAAGGATAGCGGGACAACAAATCCAGGGACGCGCTGTAGGATGGAGCGCAGCTTGGTAGGAGGGGATGGCCGTCCCTGGCGTAACCGATGGCAGGGGCGAGGAGCTGGCCCATGGGCAGGGTGCAGTACCCCTCGTGGAGGGTCTCCCAGGCGGCCACCTCGCCCGGCACAGTGATGGAGAGGGGACCCCTGAGGGGCATCTTGACGTAGCCCTGGGAGCGGAAGAAGTCGGGGGTAGCCCCTGACGGCGCTCCACCGCTTCCGTTCAGCCCAATAACCCTACCCGAGGCAGCGTGGTACAGGATGGCGAAGGTGTCGCCACCGAGGCCGCAGCTCGTCTGGATAGTCACCGTTTCGGCTGCCGCCGTGGCTATGGCGGCATCGAAGGCGTTTCCACCTTGAAGCAGGATGTTGATTCCAGCCGAGGCGGCCAGGGGAGAAGCCGAGCACACCATCCCCTTCTGCCCCAGGGCCGGACTACGAGTCACACCTTGAACAGCCATAGAAGCCCTCCTGTGAGAGCATGGGGTCCAGCTATCAGGCAGTTTAGGTTCGCTTCAGCAGGGGTGTCAAGGCAGCTAGCGCCGGGAGATGCCCCCGGCATAAACAGTTGCAAAACCTGTAGACGAAATGTACCTTTAGCCGAACCACATCGGGGGAGCGCAGATTGGTCCAGGTAGCTAGAAGGTTCTACGACGAGATGATCGCCCACGCCCTGGAAGACGACTCCATCGAGTGCTGCGGGGTGCTGGCCGGGACCGAAGGGAGCTTCCTGAAGCTGTACCGAATGACCAACGTGGAGAACAGCCCCTACCGGTTCAGCTGGGACCCCAAGGAGCTGCTCCCGGTATGGAATGACATGGAAGACAACAACTGGGAGCACCGGGCGGTGTACCACTCTCACACCCACTCAGAAGCCTACCCATCCAGCACCGACGTACGGCTGGCGGCATGGCCCGAGGCCTACTACATGATCGTGTCACTGATGGACAAGAACAGCCCCGATGTGCGGGCCTTTCGCATCGTTGATGACACCATCACCGAGGAGCCTCTGGAGGTAACCTAGGACTAGAGGGCCGACAGGACCTGGTCGCCCATCTCTTCAGTGCTCACCCGCTTGATGCCCCGCCCGGCGGATGCTTCGGCAATATCGGCGGTGCGATAACCCTTCCCAAGCACATCCTCCACAGCCTTCTCCACGACAGATGCTTCTTCGGTCAGCCCCAGGGAGTACCGCATCAGCAGGGCGACGCTGAACATGGTCGCGATGGGGTTGGCTATCCCCTGCCCGGCGATGTCCGGGGCCGAGCCGTGGATGGGTTCGTACAGCCCGATGGCCCTTCCCCCATCGGTGGGCACATCCGCCAAGCTGGCTGAAGGCAGCAGGCCCATGGATGCGGCCAGGATGCCCGCTTCGTCGGTCAGGATATCTCCGAAGGTGTTCTCGGTGACGATAACGTCGAACCGAGAAGGTCGCTGGACAAGCTGCATGGCGCAGGTATCCACCAGCATGTGCTCCAGCTCCACGTCAGCGTAACGAGAGGCCATATCGGTGGCGGTCTGCCTCCACAGTCGAGATGTTTCCAGCACGTTGGCCTTGTCCACAGAGGTCAGCTTGCCCCTTCGCCGGCGGGCCAGCTCGAAGCCTACCCTGAGCACCCGCTCGATCTCGGCCTGGGAGTAGCGCATGGTGTCCACGCTGGTCCAGCCCTGCCGGGTACGGCGTCGCCCCT
Source organism: Dehalococcoidia bacterium (assembly GCA_965116325.1). Classification (GTDB taxonomy): domain Bacteria; phylum Chloroflexota; class Dehalococcoidia; order Lucifugimonadales; family JAGWBF01; genus JAGWBF01. Next base: position 855,106 of record OZ220675.1, read on the forward strand.
TGGGCTTGGCATAATAGAGGCCGCCTGTGAGCTCCCGGACCACCAGCATATCCACATCCTGCAGCACCGAGGGCTTTATGACGCTGGCATCCACCATGTCGGGAAGGACCTTGACGGGGCGCAGGTTGGCGAACACCGAAAGGCCCTTGCGGATGCCCAGGATGCCGTCCTCGGGGCGCACTTTCGCCTGGGGGTCGTCCCACTTGGGTCCCCCCACCGCACCGAAGAGGACAGCCTCGTATCCTGCGGCTGCCTCTATGGTGCTTTCCCGGAGGGCCACCCCATGTTTGTCGATGGCCGCTCCGCCAACATCATCGTAGGACAGCTCGAAGCGGTGGCCGAAACGGCTCCCGACTTTCTCCAGCACCCGGACACCCTGTTGCACCACCTCGGGGCCGATACCGTCGCCGGGCAACACAAGAATCCTGAACTCCATCATTACCCTCCCAGAGCAGTTCCCAAAGGGGCCGACCCTCCCTTGCCGGGCCGAGGCGGACAGCCGTCATTATACCCTTCACGGGCAACACGGAAGGCCAGAGATGGCTCCTGTTTACCTTGACACTCAAAGCTGGTGAAGATATCATTGGGCCTGTTAAGAGCTACCCTGGGACAAGTGTGTCCGGAATCTTGGGCTCTTAAATTTAGTATCTGGGCGGAAAGGAAAAGGTGATTCGCTTGAACCCGTTTAGATTCCTGTCCGACCTGGCGGGCACTGGAAGACTTAGGCGCGCACAAGAAGAAGCCAATCAAGTATTGGAAGCGGCCGAAGAGCAAAAACGTAGTATCTTGCTGGAAGCTCGTGAGGAGGCGGTAAAGACAAGGACCTCTGTAGAAAGCGACCTGAAGGAACGAAGAAAGGAAGTACAGAGGCAGGAACGAAGGGTCAGCCAGAGAGAGGAAAACCTGGAGGAGAAGCTCCAGTCCCTGGCTGACAAGGAACAAGGCCTGAAGTCCAAGGAGGATGACCTGTCCAAGGTGCGAGAGGAGCTGGTCCAGCTCAAGGAAGACCAGCTAAAGCAGTTGGAGGAGACAGCCAGGCTCTCCTACAACGATGCAAAGGACATCCTTTTAAAGAAGGCTGAAGACGGGGTGAAGCACGAGCTCGCCCGACGTTACTACGAGCTGGAAAAACAGACCAAGGAAGAAGCAGACCAGAAAGCCCGCAGGGTCATAACCATGGCTATCAACCGGCTGGCGACCGACGTGGTCTCCGAGAGCACCACCTCGGTTGTGCAGCTGCCCAACGACGAGATGAAGGGGCGCCTCATCGGGCGCGAAGGCCGGAACATCAAGGTGCTGGAGAGCCTCACAGGGGTGGATGTCATTATCGACGATACCCCTGGCGTGGTGACCGTTTCATGCTTTGACCCTGTACGCAGGGAAACGGCCCGCCTGACCCTGGAGAAGCTGGTGGCCGATGGCCGCATACAGCCTGCCCGAATCGAAGAGATGGTCGAGCGTACCCAGAACGAGATGGACGAGACCATGCAGAGGGAGGGCGAGAAAGCTGTCCTGGAAGCGGGAGTTACGGGACTGAACCCGGACCTCGTCAAGCTCCTGGGCCGGCTGAAGTACCGCTACAGCTACGGCGAAAACCAGCTCCACCATGCTGTGGAAGTGTCATTGCTGTCGGGCATGATGGCGGCTGAGATAGGCGCCAACATCGAGGTTGCTAAGGCTGGCGGACTGCTCCACGACATCGGTAAGGCCCTCACCCACGAGGTGGAAGGTCCCCACGCCGAGATAGGCGCCGAGGTGGCGCGGAGATACGGGATCCACCCCGAAGTGCACAGGGCCATCATGGAGCACCACGACGAAGACCGGGGGTCGGTGGAGGCGTTTCTTGTAGCCACCGCCGATGCCATCAGCGCGGCCAGGCCGGGCTCCCGCAAGGAGACCCTGGAGCACTACGTCAAGAGACTCGAGGACCTGGAGAACGTAGCATCCAGCTTCCCCGGCATCGAGAAGGCCTTTGCCATCCAGGCAGGCCGGGAAGTACGCATCATGGTGAAGCCGGACAACGTGGATGATGTGGCTGCTTCCAACATGGCTCGAGACGTCGCCAAGAAGATACAGGACGACCTGGTCTTCCCAGGGCAGATCAAGGTTACCGTAATAAGAGAAATCCGGAACGTAGAGTACGCCAGGTAGCCGGGCGGTCACACTCTCGGACGGGCAAAGCTACGCGAAAGGAGCCCGGAGGACAATGGGTGGTAGGGAATCCTACCACCCATTGCACAACTGGCGCCCAACACATAAGATACAACGTTCTTCATCGGGCACCGGAACATTTCCCGGGCCCCGACCAGGATAGGATACGTTGCGCATACTCATGATCGGTGATGTGGTTGGCAAGCCGGGGCGCAGGGCCATCGAGACCCTGGTTCCCAGCATGCGCCGGGAGCTTGCCATCGACTTTGTCATTGCCAACGGCGAGAACTCGGCCGGAGGCTTCGGTATCACCCCAAGCACAGCTCGGGACCTGCTGGATGCCGAGGTGGACGTCATCACCTCCGGCAACCACATCTGGAAGCACAAAGAGATCGTCCCATACATCAATGGCGAGTGGCCCTTGATCCGGCCCGCCAACTATCCCAGCGAAAGTCCCGGCAGGGGGTACATCAGGATTGCCGACACGGCGGTGATCAACCTCATGGGCCGGGTCTTCATGAACACCTTGGACTGTCCCTTCCGCACCGTCGACCGCATCCTGGAGAACCTGAACACAGGTGATGCACCCAAGTTCATCTTGGTGGACTTCCACGCCGAGGCCACGTCCGAGAAGCAGGCCATGGGGTGGTACCTTGACGGGCGGGTCAGCGCCGTGGTCGGCACCCACACCCATGTGGCGACGGCAGACACCAGGGTGCTCCCAGGGGGCACAGGGTTCGTGACCGACTTGGGCATGACCGGCCCCCAAAACTCGGTCATAGGCTGCCAGGTTCCCATAGTCCTGGAGCAGTTCCTCTCCCAGATGCCGGTCCGTCTTGCCGTCGCCGACGGTCCAGGGCCCGCTATTCTAAATGCGGTGGTCGTAGAGCTGGATGCTGCATCAGGCCGGGCTGTGAGCATCCAGCGCGCAGACCGCACCATCGAGTTCGACGACTAGATGGCTCTCGTCGATCTGCACCTCCACACGACCGCTTCCGACGGTCGCCTGTCTCCCACCGAGCTGGTGAACCTGGCCGCCAGCCAGAACGTGCAGTTCATGGCAGTCACGGACCATGACTCCACCGACGGCCTGGAGGAAGCCTTTGCCGCCGCCCGGAGCTTCGACGGGATGGAAATCATCCCCGGCATAGAGTTGGGGACCGACATCCCAGGGACCGAAGTCCATATGCTGGCCTACTTCATCCAGCACAACAGGCCGGACCTCCAGGAGGAGCTAAAGCGCCTCCGCGCGGGCCGGCAGGACCGCGCTAGGGGCATGGTGGAAAAGCTGACGGAGCTGGGATTCCCAATGGACTGGGAGCGGGTGCAGGAGATCGCCGGCGACGGCGCCGTCGGACGGCCCCACGTAGCCCAAGCCATGGTGGAGCGGGGCTACGTTAGCGAAACCAAAGAGGCCTTTGACAAGTACATCGGGAGAAGCTGCCCCGCCTACGTAGAGCGGGAGAAGATGACCCCCGCTGAGTCCATAAAGCTGATCAAGTCCTGGGGAGGCGTTCCCGTGCTGGCCCACCCGATCTACATTCCCAACTTTGAATCCATCCTGGGGGAGCTGGTGGACGCGGGCCTTTCAGGGGTAGAAGTGTACTACGCCAAGTGCACGCCGGAGCAGATCGACCAGGTTGCCAGCCTGGCCACGGAGTACGGCCTCCTCCCATGCGGAGGCAGCGACTACCACGGCAACGACAGCAAGGACGAGCCTCTGCCCGGCTCGATGGGTCCGTCTGTAGAAGTAGTGGAACAGCTCCGGCAGTTGGCAACGCCCGGATACTGAGCGCCCCAAAGAGGACTGATAGGGAATTGGCCGATGGAACTGGCAGCCCTCTACATCTACGCTTATCTCGTGGGCTCCATACCCACGGCCTACATCATCGGTCGCCTCGTCCGGGGAATAGATATCCGGGAACACGGCAGCGGGAACGTGGGAGGTTCCAACCTCTACTACAACGTCGGCGGGCGATGGGTGTTCCCCCTGGGGGTTGTGGAGCTATTTCTCAAGGGCGGGTCTCCAATCTGGATCGGTATGTGGTGGCTGGACAAGGACACCTCCTCCTTCGCACTCATCGGGGCCGCCCTCATCGCCATCGCCGGAAACAACTGGTCCTGCTACCTGCGGTTCACGGGCGGTAGGGGGGTTGCCGTAATCTCCGGTACCCTCCTGGCCCTGGCTTTCTGGCAGCTCCTCCTGTTCATTGGCATAGCCATCGGCGGGTGGGCGCTCTTCCGAAGCTCGGGGGTCTGGGTGCTGATATCTCTGGTCCTCTTGCCCCTATGGAGTTACCTTCTGGGGGCACCTCTGGCGATAATCTTGTTCTGCGTTGGGCTGGTAGCCCTCACCAGCTTCAAGCGACTGACCGGCAACTGGGAGCCTCTGCCCAAGGACTTGCCCAAGCGCCAGGTGTTCTTCAACCGCCTGTTCAGGGACAGGGACTACGCAAGCCGGGACCGGTGGATGGACAGAATGCCCAGCCAGGGCGGCGAGGGCATCGGATAGGAAGATGGAGCAGCCTCAACAACACGACGAGTTTGGGGAAGAAGACAGATACCTGAACCGGTGCGCATTCCACCCTGGCACTGCAACGGGGCTGGCCTGCGGGAAGTGCGGGAACTACATCTGCACCCAGTGCGTTGTGCAGACGCCGGTGGGGGCTCGCTGCAGGAACTGCGCCAGGGTAACCACCCTGCCGACCTTCGACGTGCAGCCTTCCTACTACGTAAGGGCTGTGCTGGCTGGAGGCCTCACCGCCTTGGTGCTGGGCATCATCATGCTGATCATCAGGATGAACCTGGGATGGGTCCCATTCCTGTATTCCCTTCTCACCCTGGGCGTGGGTTATGCTGTGGGTGAAGCTATCAGCATCGCAACCAATCGGAAGCGGGGGACGGGACTGGCCGTTGTGGCAGGCGGCTCCATGTTGGTATTCCTGCTCGTCAGCGGAGTCGTCTTTACGCCTAACATCTTCCAGTGGTTAGTCCTGGCCCTGGCCATCTATACCGCTGTCATCAGAGTCCGCTAGCTCCCGCCATAGTTCATCCACTACCCGTATGGCTATGCCCCTGGAGAATCCCCTGCGCGCCAGGTAACCGGACAGCCTTCTGCGGAACGCAGCTTCGTCCAACCCAGCCAGCCTAAGGGAGGCCATTGCGGCCGCCCGGCGCGCGTTATCCTCTTCGTCGTAACCCTCCAGGGCTTCTTCCACCACATCCCGGGCCACTCCCATCCTGAGAAGTTCGTAGCTCACCAGCCTCCCGCTGCGGGGACGATGGGACTCCCGGTCGCGGCGCCAGTGGGAGGCAAACTCCAGATCGTTCAGGAGGTCACGTTCCTTCAGGTAGCTGACCGCGCGCTCGACATCATCTATGGAGAAACGCCTCGATAGGCGGCGTCGCACCTCATCTTCGCTGCGGGGACGATACGAGATAAAGCGCAGGGCTGCGCCAAGGACATCTGCCATGGCTTATCGGCCTAGGCGTCTTCCGGGTCCTCCAAGCCATCTTCGGACAGGCCGTCGGGAAGGACTGCCACCGGCATTGCGTCGGGCAAGACCTCCTTGCTCCGCAGCAGCTTTTCGATCTCCAAGGCGGTCTCGAGGTTCTCAGCCAGGAACTCCTTGGCGTTCTCGCGACCCTGGCCCAAGCGGTTCTCTCCGTAGGAGTAGAAGGAACCCGACTTCTTGATGAGACCCTGGGTCACTCCCAGGTCCAGCAGGTCACCCATCTTGTTGATGCCTTGGTTGAACATGATGTCGAACTCGGCGGTGCGGAAAGGGGGCGCGACCTTGTTCTTGACGACCCTCGCCCGCACACGGCTCCCGATGACATCGGAACCCTGCTTGATGGAGTCGGTGCGGCGCAGGTCGATGCGCACCGAGCTGTAGAACTTCAGCGCGCGACCTCCGGGGGTGACCTCGGGGCTGCCGTACATCACTCCGACCTTTTCCCTGAGCTGGTTGATGAAAACGACGGCCGTACCCGAGTGGTGGATGGCCGCCGTCAGCTTGCGGAGGGCTTGGGACATGAGGCGCGCCTGGAGGCCCACATGGGAATCACCCATGTCCCCCTCCAGCTCGGACTTGGGCACCAGGGCCGCTACGCTGTCCACGATAACCGTATCCACGGCACCGCTGCGCACCAAGTACTCGGTTATCTCCAAGGCCTGCTCTGCGCTGTCCGGCTGGGCGATGAGCAGGTCCTCGACCTTGACTCCGCAGTTGGCTGCGTAGCCGGGGTCCAGGGAATGTTCCACGTCGATGTAGGCGGCTGTGCCTGCCATCTTCTGGGTCTCGGCCATGACGTGAAGGGCGAGCGTGGACTTACCCGCCGACTCGGTGCCGTAGATCTCGGTGACCCGGCCCTTGGGGATCCCCCCAACTCCGAGAGCGAAGTCCAGGGAGAGAGAACCCGTCGGCACCACCTCGGAAGCCAGCTTCTGGGACACCTCTCCCAGTCGCATGATAGAGCCCTTGCCGTAGTGCCTCTCGATCTGGGAGATGGCGATTTCCAGGGACTTTGCTTTCTCGGTGGTCATTGCGCCTCCGCCAGCCTGCGTAGTGGGGCCGATAGTAACATACCCATTTTGCACCAACAAGAAGACTTTGTCACAGCCCGTTTGCCTGGAGAAACTGCCCAATAGTCATTGCGGCCTTCACCGAAATGCAGCGCATGCGGCCGATAGCAAAGGCCGTCTGACACTGCTACACTCAGACGGCCCATTCTGGGCCTCGGAAGATGTCATGCTAGAAGCAATTGACTATAAGAATCCCGCATATAGGGAAGCAGCCGAAGAGATTCTCAGCCGCTATGATAAGGGAGCCGCGGAAGCCAATATCACCAGCGCCATAAGGCACTTCTTGGTTGTCACGGGTCTGGCAAAGAGCGATGAGATCGACGAAGAGACTCCGCCCTCAGACACATCCCGCAAGGCCGTTGACCTTACTGCCCTTGACACCTTCATCGAAGTGAAGGTCAGCGTAGGGCTCGGGCAAGGGTTAAATCCCCACCCGGATTATGTCAAACAATTAGACGACTATCTGGTCGAGTCTCAGAAAACCGGCAAGGGCGCCCGCATGGGAGTGCTCACCGACGGGAAGCACTGGCTCCTGCGCTGGCCCGGAGCCGGAACTGTAAACACCTCGTCCCCTTATGCCTTTATCCTAGACAGCTCGGAGAGGTGGACTCGCCTCTATGAGTGGCTAAAGGATGAAGCCCTGGTCCCCATGGAGAATATCGCCCCTGACCGGGATGTCGTTGAGAAAAACTTCGGCCCCAAGAGCCTTCATTACCAGCGGGACATAGATGCCCTAGCTGGGATGTACCGGGAATACGCCGGTTACGAGACAATAAAACTCAAAAGACGACTTTGGCACGAGCTCCTCCGCACCGCCCTGGGGGAAATCGCCCAAGATCCCAAAGAACTGGATGACCTGTTTGTGCGCCACACTTATCTCACCGCCGTTATAGGCATGGTGGTGCAGGCGTACTTTGGGATCGACATTCGTCAGTTGGCTGAGAAGAACCCGGAGTCCCTACTGGATGGCCGGGACTTTCGCAACAAGACTGGTCTGCTGGGGGTCATCGAATCGGACTTCTTTACATGGCCCACCGAGGTGGGTGGTCTCCCTCTCCTGAAGACCATCGCCCGGCGCGTGGCCCGGTTCGACTGGAGGGAGTCCCCATCAGATATTGCCTCCATGTTGTACGAAACGGTAATACCGGCGGAGGAACGAAAAACCCTTGGCGAGTACTACACTCCCGCGTGGCTGGCCAGGTCCATTGTCCGGGAGTTGGTTGGTGACCCCCTCGGCAAGACTATTCTCGACCCCGCCTGCGGCTCGGGCACCTTCGTCGCCGAAGCGGTTGCCCACGTAATGGAGGCCGCAGCAGGGAACCCCGAACTTGACCCCAAGGAAAAGCTGGAGTGGCTGCGCATCTCAGTTGCTGGCATCGACGTTCACCCGGTAGCAGTGCATTTGGCCCGCGCTTCATGGGTTATAGCGGCGCGGCCCACCATTCAGGATGCCCTCGATCATGGCTACGACTCCAGCATCACAGTGCCAATCTACATGGGGGACTCCCTCCAGCTCAGACTCGGTACGGGTGACATGTTTTCTGAGGCCATGGTTACCCTACCCGTGGAAAACCCCCAGCAAGAGGAATCATCCGCCGTCGCGGAGGGGGTCGAAGCGCTAAGCCTGAGCTTTCCAATGGCGCTGGTGGAGCGCACCGAAGAGTTCGACGCCTTCATGTCTACTGTCACGGACTGCATTGAAAACAACGAAGACCCACTAATCGCCCTTGACGACGCTGGCATTGTAGACGAAGGCGAGCGTCAGACCCTGGAAGCGACTATTGCTGTCCTGAAGCAGCTGCACAATGAAGACCGCGACCATATATGGGCCTACTACACCCGTAACCTGGTGCGCCCGCTGACCTTGGCCCGCACGAAGGTGGATGTGATAGTCGGCAACCCTCCCTGGATCAACTACAGCGAGACGGCCAGCATCCTGCGCTCTGAGTTGAAGCGCCAGAGCCAGAGCGTGTATGGGATATGGCAGGGAGGTCAGTACGCCACCCACCAGGATGTGGCCGGGCTATTCTTTGCCCGGTGCGTGGATCTCTACCTGAAGGACGGTGCCGTTATCGGCATGGTCATGCCCCACAGCGCCCTTCAAACGGGCCAGTACTCCAAGTGGCGCACGGGAAAATGGACCAGCAGAAAGAAATTCTTCACCGTGGCGGTTGACTTCACCCACAAGACCGCCTGGGACCTGGAGCGCCTGGAGCCCAACACCTTTTTCCCGGTGCCCGCATCGGTGGTGTTTGCCAAGCGACTGGGACTCGGCGTTGACGGAAAACCACTCGCCGGAGAGGTGGAGCGCTGGCGGGGTGCCACGGGAAGCGGAGATACTTATCGGGAGAAGATCTCGATTAGCGACACTTCCGCTGCAGGAGATTCTCCCTACGCTGACCACTCCAGGCAAGGGGCCTCAGTGGTTCCCCGTCGACTATTCTTTGTTGAGGAGATCGAGAACACCGCCATTATTTCAGCTGCGCAGACAATAACCGTTAAGCCTCGCCTTGGGTCAAACGACAAGCCACCCTGGCGCGACCTGGATCTAACCTCCATAACCAACAAGACCATTGAGAACCAGCACATCTTCGAGGTCCACCTGGGTGAGACCATCGCGCCATATGTGACACTGCAACCCCTTAGAGCCGCCTTGCCCTTGAAGTATACCGACACGGTTATCCCCAAAAACGCCGAAGGACTGGGCGGCATCAACCCAGGGGGCCTGCTGCCACGAATGCGGGACCGGTGGGTCCTCGTGAGCAGCATGTGGGAAGAAAACAAATCCTCAGTGAATCCGTTGAATCTGTTGGGGAGACTTGACTATCACGGTGAATTGTCAGCCCAGTTGGATTGGAAGAATTACTCAGGAGGTAGGCCGACCCGCATCGCCTACACAGGAAGTGGAGAACCTACCGCGGCCATTGTCCAGGGAAAGGCGGTTGTAGATACAAAACTCTATTGGGTGACTTGCAGAAACGACCAAGAAGCCTGTTATTTGCTGGCAATCATCAACAGCGATGTTTTGCTTGAAGCGGTAGCCCCAATGATGACAAAGGGACAGTTTGGAGCCCGGGATCTACATAAGCACCTATGGAAGCTATCCATCCCTGAGTTCGACCCAGGGAACCATCTCCATGCCGAGATCTCGGAGGCTGGTAAGGCCGCTGCCGATGGCGCAGCACTCAAGCTAGCGCAGGTACACCAAGATCACGGACCTAGCGCCTCTGTCACTAAGGTCCGTAGCGAATTGCGGAAGTGGCTCCGCTCCTCCCCGGAGGGCAAGGCCGTAGAGGACGCAGTAACTAGCCTCCTTAAGTGATCCCCTTCTTCAGAGGAGAGGGCTTTTCGTCATTGCGGCGCAGGCCGCAATCCAGGGCGGAACGTTGCCTGATTCGAAGTTGGCCAATACCCAAGACGCTATCTACCGCTGGCCCTTACCCTTCGATTTCCCACAGGGCGAACGGCCAGCCGGGGGCAGCCGCCCTTTTCGTAAATTCGGACTAGGTCGCAATGCGGGGGCTATCTTCCTCGGAGGGGAGCCGATCGTCGCCGCCCTTGAATTGGGGCGGCTATCGGGTACAATGTTCCCGGCCAAGAAGGATACCGGGGACCGTCTTTCTACTACTAGGCTATGGAGATGATGAAGAATGGAAGTCGAAAGGAAGCTGGCTGAAATGGGGCTGGTGCTCCCTCCGCCAGTCAAAGCCATGGGAAGCTACGTGCTGTCTGTGCGCACGGGAAACCTGCTGTTTCTGGCAGGGCATGGACCAGTCGCCGCCGACGGCTCCATCTCCCACATTGGCAAGCTGGGGCGCGAGATAAGCGTCGAGCAGGGCTACGAAGCCGCCAAGAACACGGGCCTGAACCTGCTATCCACCACCAAGGTCGCCCTGGGAGACCTGGACAAGGTGCGCCGGGTGGTCAAGCTGCTTTCGATGGTCAACTGCGTTCCCGACTTTGTGGAGACCGCGCCCGTCGCCAACGGCTGCTCAGATCTGCTGATTAGCCTGTACGGGGATGCCGGCAAGCACGGAAGGTCGGCGGTGGGAATGGCTTCGCTGCCCGTTGGAATCCCTGTAGAGATCGAGATGATCCTGGAGGTGGAGGACTAGAAATGCCGGTACCTGTTGACGATGGGTAACCTGCGGTCCTTGCCAAAGGCCCGGGGCGTTATCTTCACACCCGGCGGGGCCTGCCTGCGCTTGTACTCGTTCCGGTCGACCGTGGCGATGACCTGTTTCACCACCTGGGCATCAAACCCCATTTCCACCATGTCCTGGTAGCTGCGGTCCTCCTCCACGTAGGCCTTCACCACCGCGTCCAGCACGTCGTAGGGCGGCAACGTGTCCTGGTCCTTCTGGTCCGGCTTCAGCTCAGCGCTGGGGGGCTTGGTCAGGATGGCCTCGGGGATGGCGTCCCGAGGCTCCATGTTGGAGTTGCGCGAGCGGGCCAGTTCATAAACCAGGGTCTTGGGCACATCCTTCAGCACGGCGAACCCGCCTACCATGTCGCCGTACAAGGTGGCGTATCCCATGGCCATCTCGCTCTTGTTTCCCGTGGTAAGTATCAGGAAGCCGAACTTGTTGGACAGGGACATGATGATGTTGCCCCGGATGCGACTCTGCAGGTTCTCTTCCGCCACATTCTCCGGCAGGTCCCCGAAGTGGGGCTTCAGCATGTCCAGGAATGAATCGTGGGCCGGCAGTATGGGCGCCTCCCACAGTTCGATGCCCAGGTTGCCGGCCAGCACCTTGGCATCGGCGACGCTACCCTCGCTGGAGTAGCGGGAAGGCATTGCCACGCCGACCACTTTCTCCCTGCCCAATGCATCCACGGCCACGCAGGCGGTGAGGGCTGAATCGATCCCGCCGGAAATGCCGATGAGTACCTTGCTGAACCCGCTCTTCTGCACATAGTCCCGGGTCCCCAGCACAAGGGCGCCGTAAATCTCCGCCTTCGAATCGAGCAGGCAGGCTGCTTCCTTGGGAGGCAGGGAACGCCTCTCCCGCTGGCGGATTGGCGACACCTCGACCGTGCATCCGGCGGTGGCCTTAGATTCGCTCCCATTATCAGCTAGGTCCTTGCGAAAGCGCGGGTCGTGGAGCCTTGCGCTGAACAGGGCATCGGCATCCAGGTCGGCCACCAGCAGGTCCTCGCTGAACTGGGAAGCCCTGGCCAGCAGGTTGCCTGACTGGTCGAAGACCATGCTGCCCCCATCGAACACCAGCTCATCCTGCCCGCCGACGGTGTTCAGGTAAGCGACGTAAACGCTGTTGTCCACCGCCCGGGTGGCGATCATCCTCTCCCTAGAGAGGCTCTTTCCGGCATGGTAGGGAGACGCATTTATGTTGACTATCACCTCAGCGCCCATATCCCGCTGAACAGAAATGGGGCCCGCTGGATACCAGATGTCCTCGCAGATGTTGATGCCAACCCTGACCCCATTGACCATGTACACGGGACAGCTGGCGCCTGACTTGAAGTACCGGTCCTCGTCGAACACGCCGTAGGTGGGCAGGTGCACCTTGTGATAGGAGTCCACCACCTCGCCCCGATAACCCACGGCGCAGGCGTTGTAGGTATCGGCGTCGGCATCGACGTACCCCACCGCGACCGCTATGTCCTGGGAGGCGGCCATGACCCGCTCCATCTGTCTCAGGTTGTCCCTGATGAAGGACTGCTTGTAGAGAAGGTCTTCGGCTGGGTAGCCGGTTATGGCCATTTCAGGGAAGGCAACCAGGTCGGCATCCAGGTCCCGGGCGCGGCCGATCATGGCTATGATCTTGTCTGCGTTTCCTTCGAGGTCACCGACGGTGGGGTTGATCTGGCCGAGGGCCAAGCGGAGCGTTCGCAATGCTGTTCGCCTTTCTGGAGCTCAAGTATAGCACAGGGAATGGGTCCTTCCCGGCTACAAACATGCTGCTTTGTGAAGGACTGCACAAGCTGACGGCGCAGGGAGCCTCCCCGAAATAGCCTCATTTCCATTCAACGGTCCGTTGCCCTAGAATAGCTATGCTTTGGAGGTAGGAGAGTCAACGGGGGTGAATGAGTGGCCGACATCCAGGCTGTAACCTTCGATCTGTGGCAGACCCTGCTTATCGACCGTCCGGAGTGGGGCCAGGGACGCAGGGATATGAGAATCGACGGGACGCAACAGGTACTGTGGGAAGCAGGCGAGCGGTTCAGTAGAGAGCAACTGGATGACGCATACCAGCAAGGCCTCCGCGCTTGCTGGGCGATCAAGGAGACGGGCCGGGAGCCATCCTTCCCTGAGCGGGTCGACTGCTTCATCGACTCCATCGACGACGGGCTGAGGGAGAGGCTGGGAGAGGGTCGAGTGAATCGTATCGCTCAGGCCTACGCCAACTCCTTCTATGGGCACCCTACGCTCCCACACAAGGATGCGGCCGCGGTCCTGAGGCAGGTCAAAGCCGCCCAGTATCGCATCGGCCTGATCTCCAACACGGACATGACCCCGGGTGTCCTCTTCCGTGAGTACATGGAGCGGCTGGATATGCTCAAGTATTTCGATGTCCTGACCTTCTCCGATGAGGCCGGTTTCCCCAAACCGGAGAGGGAGATATTCGAGATGACATCCGCCAAGCTGGGAGTGGAGCCTTCAAGAACGGTCCATGTGGGCGACCACTTCGTCAATGACGTGGTCGGGGCGCAGGGGGTCGGCATGAAGGCCATATGGATCAAGAACGAGGCCGGGTCAGCCGGGTCTGAGTACGGCCAAGCGGATGTCACAATAGCGGATCTGGGGGAGACGGCCGAGGCCGTTCTCGCCCTCTCGGGCAGGCCCTCCGAGGTTTGACACCCCATAGGGAACCATGTAGCATAAACAGGCCTATTCAAGCGCCTGCGATCGGCCTTCGCACGGCATATTCCAACCCTGCACTCATTTCACAAACGGGAGATTATCTTGGCAGATGATGTTCGTGGCGCCCAAGGGAGTACGCCTGGGGCCTCCCTGGCGGGCCCACCTATAAACTCCAACTTCGTCAAGGAACTGGACGAGTTGGTCGCCCTGGGGAGGAGAGGTCATCGCCAAGACTGCTCCCTGTTTAATCCGCCGGACCAAGCGCTAATCGACGGGATGCCCGTATTCCAGGATATGCCCTCCGATCAGCAGGAACAGGCCCTTAAGGAGTTTGCCCAGATACGCGCCGAGGGCGAGGAAGCCAACTCGGCCGGCAAGGCAGCCTACCGGGCCGGGCCCAGGGTGGTCGTTAGGCTGGACAACGGCGGGCTCGCCTACTACAGCCAGCTTGGCGTGGTCCGACGCCCCGACCTGACCCAGTACTTCATCGATGGCTTCTCGCGCAACCGGGACGCGCTGGCCTTCAGCGAGGCGAACCAGGAGCTATTCACCGAGGTGTTCGCCTGCATCAACCAGCGGCTGAAGGAGAACCTGGACCAGGGAAAGACCATCATCCAGACCGACAGGCAGATATGCGATGCCCCCGGCCGCTCCTTTCACGCACGGCAGCTTCTCTTCGGCGACACCTACCTTCAGCTTCCCATCATGTGGCGATTGCTCACTTTCGAGCTTTCCGAGTCCGCCAAGAGCGAGCCTCCCGACATCCTGGAGGTGTCCATCCCCAACTGGCTGGACGACCTGGGACTGCCTGAAGACCTGAAGACTCGTCTTCTCGCTGCCGGGTTGACCCAGCTGGTGTTCAAAGCGCCCACCAAGGGGTTGTCACTTCACCTGGGCTTCGACTATATGGGAGAGCACAAGATGGGCCCCCTGTCCATAGCCATGGCCAAGGTGAAGCGGGCAAAGGGCTTGGCGGTACAGGCGGCCCTCAGCGTCGCCCGCGCAAGGACAATCGAAGGCAACACCAACAACACAGCCCTGGTTACCATAGGGCCTTCCCTCCACGGAAAGAGCACTCTCACCATCATGATCGAGTTGGCGGCCAGCAAGCTGGCCCAGCAGCTTGGGGTGGAGAAGGCCCCCGATGAGGGCGTCTATCCCATGAACGACGACATCGTGCTGCTGCAGGCTCTCGCCCAGCCGGTGGAAGTTGAGCGAAACGGCAAAAAGATGGTCCTGACCCATGGCATAGACGGGACCGAGAACAACTTCTATGCAGTCCCCTTTGGCCTCACCCACGAAGACGACCCCATCACCTATGACGTCCTTCGGGGTACCCCGGATGCGCCAAACTCCAACGAGACCCTGGAAAACGTAGTGGTGGACGCCGAGTCGGGAGTGCCCGACTACCTGCAGAATCCGGTACGCAACATGCGGATGATCCTCTCGAGGCCCGGCCTGCTGAGGCGTAAAGGCGTGGACGGCCTTATCGGCGCCATTACCGGCGGACGCCTGAACAGCTCGGTCCACGTACCCATGGAAGATACGGACCGGGTGTTCTGGCAGGCGGTGATGCGCCAGAACACCATCATTCCCCCGCTCCGGCGATTGTCCCTGGCTTCTTTCGTCCGGGTGCTGATGTACGGCGAGGCTGTGCAGATGGGCGCAGCAGTCGGCGCCATCGGCAGGCCCTACGTGGAGTACTTCTCCGATCCCTTCATAATCGGCCTGGAGGACGAAAACGCCAACATCATGCACGACATCCTCCAGGAGATGGAAAGGGGGGGACAGCCCCAGCACTACTACGTGTTCAACACAGGCGGGGTGGGCGCCGACACCAACGATGAAGCTTCTGGCGCAAGGTACAAGAAGATTCCCAGGGAGCTGACCCTGATGCTCCAGGAGGCGCTGCTGCGCGATGCGGTGCGCTTCGAGTACGATCCGGTGCTCAGGTCCGACATAGCGGTCGGCATTGAGGATGTCAACGGTAATCTAGTGGTGGACCTGTCCCAGGAATGGCTGCCTCATCTGATATACGGCGATGCCGACTACGCCCAGCGCATCCTGGACCTGCGGCGGCGGCGCTACTACGGTCGGGATGCCGAGGACAAGGCTGGCATACTGCGGTACACCAAGGTGGACAACCGCATCCTGGATATAGCCGACATTCCACCGCCCTCCAACGAGCGGGAGCTCTCCTGGCTATTCTCCTTCTACTGGAGTCTGGACCGGGCTTACAACTCCATTCCGGAGCTGGCCAACCACCTTGGCGAGGGACAGCAGCCGGACCCTGAGTTGAACTCAGCGCTGATAAGCTCCTACCGAGAGGGCGTGGCCCAAGGCATGGAGCTGTCGGGCGAGGGCAAGCAGGTGCTGCAACGTCTTCACACCGCATAACGGCAGGCCGCACTAAAGTCCCCGGGAGGTAATTCATGGCAGACTCCATCAGCCTGGAACCCAAGAAGACAGCCCTCATAGTGATCGACATGATCAACGCCATCGCCAAGGGGCAGGGGCCTCCCTACAACGTTCCGGCCAACCGCCAGTCGGTTATCGGCTGCTTCCAGCGCCTCATCGCCCACTGCCGCCAGGTTGGTACCCCCATCATCTACTGCACCAACGAACGCCGCCCCGACGGGGTGGATGCTCCCAAGACCATCTCCGACGTAGCGGGAGGCAGCGGGAACCCCATGGCTCCCGGCTCCGTTGCCACCCAGGTCATCGATGAGCTGGCGCCCCAGGATGGCGATTTCCTCCAGGTGAAGACCCGATTTAGCGCCTTCCACGGGACCAACATCGAGAGCATTCTCCGCTCCCTGGGGACCGAGACCATCCTGGTGGGCGGGATATCGACCCAACGCAGCGTCGAGGGCACAGCACGGGACGCCAAGAACCGGGACATGCAGTGCATAGTGGTCAGCGACTGCTGCACCGCGGGTGAGCAGGATGTTCACCAGATGACCATCGACCATGTGCTGCCCCTGCTGGTGCGCGTTAGGACCACTGACGAAGTGATCCAGGGGCTAAAGTAGCTTAGCCAACTTAGGGAAGCATTCTGGAGAGGAGCGGACCATGAGCGAGCGTTTCTCGGGTGTTCACTGGATGCTGGCGACACCCTTCGATGAAGACGAAAACGTGGACCCTTCCTCCATCGTACGGCTGATGGACAAGGCCGAAAGCTCGGGGTGCAGCGGTGTGGTCTGCCTGGGCGTCACCGGCGAGGCTGCGCGCATGACTGACGACGAGCGGCGACTGGTCGCCTCCCAGGTCATCGAGCACTCAAATGGAATGCCGGTAACAGTTGGCACAACGGCTGCCAGCACCAAGGCCTGCATAACCTACAGCCAGGAGGCCGAGAAGCTGGGAGCTGCCGCCGTCATGGTCGCCGCGCCAGCCATGGCAAAGTCAAATGTGGATGTGCTGTTCAACCACTTCCAGCGGGTAGCCGAGTCGGTGAACATACCCGTGGTGATGCAGGACTATCCCCAGGCCTCGGGCGTTCAGATGCCAACCGGCTTCATCGCCAGGGTCGGGCAGGAGATCCCCAACGTTCAGTACTTGAAGCTGGAGGACCCGCCGACCCCCAACAAGATCACCGCCATACGGAAACTGATCGAGGACAGGCTCACCATATTCGGAGGCCTGGGCGGGGTGTTCCTGCTGGACGAGCTGTCCCGGGGTTCCGTCGGCGCCATGACCGGGTTCGCTTACCCCGAGGTTCTGGTGGAGATATGCACCAACATGCGGGAGGGTGGCAGGGCCGCCGCCGAGCCTGTGTTCAACCGCTACCTGCCCATGCTGCTGTTCGAGTACCAGGAGGGTATAGGACTGGGCATCCGCAAGCACGCGCTGCATCACCGGGGGCTGATAAGCAGCCCGAGGGTCCGGTACCCGGGGTCCGAGCCTACCGAAGAGATCCGCCAGGAGTTCCTGGACCTCATCCGCGACATCGACTACAACTAGAGGGCAGCCTCTTTACGGCAGCCTAAGGCTCGCTGCGGTCCCAACCCTCCAGCACCCAATATCCTTCCCTGGGAAGCTCCACCTTCACCTCCAGGCCCTGGGCGCGCTTGAGTCTCTGCACGTTGTACAGGTGGGTCAGCTTCTCGAACCACATATGACGGAAGGTGTACTCCAGGTCGATTAGCGCCCGCTCAGGGTTGTCGGGGTCTATACGGCGCCCGGTGGGGTGGGACTCAGCCATCAGCTTGGCCTGGGCATCGTTGTTCCAGGGAAGCTCCACAGCCCTCATGGAGGCAAGGGTCTGCCCTGCCAGGATGCTCCGGCACATGTCCATGCTGTCCTTGAGCTTGCCCAGGATTGATTCCATGGTGGGATATTTCGTTTCGTCCAGCCATCGCCCTTCGGAGGCCATTATCTCGTCGGTGCCCTCGGGCAGGTCCAGCCCGGCCCCCAGGTCTAAATGGGCCCAGCGGCGGAGGAGCCACCGGAACCCCATGGAGGCAACGTGGCTGACGTTGGTGCGGATGCTCCACTCGCTCCAAGCCCAGCGGTCGGAGGTATAGTCAAGCTGGGCGTCGGTGAGCCCTGCAACCTCGGCGGAGACCATATCGTGGTAGAGGCCATACTGGGGAAACAGGACGTTCCCAGGGGTGTCATCTCGCATCGACTGGGTCATTGCTGGTCTCCTTGGTGCTGGATTGAGTGATTTGATATGCGGGCGTCAGTGAATGGCACCGGCGGGGGCCGCAGCCCTCTCATTGACCAACCGGCCCTCGGCAAACCTGGTGATGGAGAAGGGGGCTATCTGTTCGGGCATCTTGCCCGTGGCGATAAGCTCGGCCATGCGCTTTCCGGCTACCGGGGCAGCCTTGAAACCCCAAGTCCCCCAGCCGCAGGTAACCAGGAAGCCGCGGATGCCGGGCACCTCGCCCATGATGGGAGAGTAGTCCGGCGTCATGTCGCACAAGCCCGTCCATTGCCGGAGAATATTGACGTCTCTCAGGCACGGGAACAGGCCCAGGGCGTGCTTGGCCAGCTCCTCGGCTGCCGGCAGGGTGGAACCCTGGCTGTAGGTGGGATAGGGATCGACCCCTCCCCCGATTACCACCTCTCCCCGGTCTGTCTGGTACACATAGACATGGAGATTGGCGGAGGACACCGAGACATCCAGGAAAGGCTTGAGAGGCTCCGTGACGAAGGCCTGGAGGGGGTGGGTAGTGATGGGCAGCAGGACATCCACCATGGCCGCCACCGTCGAACACCAGCCTGCGGTGGCGTTCAGCACCACGCCGGCCTTTACGTCCCCAAGGTTAGTGCGGACACCCGTGACCTGGTCGCCTGTGCGGTCGATACCCAGCACTTCGCTGCGGGTGTGGATTTCGGCCCCCGCCTCATCCACAGCCCGCGCCAGCCCCCACACGACGGCGTCGTGGCGGATCACTCCTGACGGCGGGTGGTGCATGGCCGCCAGTATGGGCAGGTCTTTGCCAGCCCGGAGGTCGATGGCCGGCGCCAGTTTCTTGATCTGCTCAGGGCCGACCAGGGTGCTGTCCACCCCCAGGGCCCGGTTGAACTCGGTGCGCATCCGCAAGCCGAACACCGCCGATTCGGTGTGGCCCAGGTCCAGGCGGCCCATCTGGTTGAACAGCAAGTTGAAGCCAAGCTGCTGGGACAGGGTCTCGTAGATGCCCAGGCTCTCGGAAAAGAAGGGTATTCCCTGGGGGGTCAGGTAGTTGGAGCGAAGAATTGCGGTGGTGCGCCCGCTGCCCCCGCCTCCCAGGTAACCCCTGTCCAGCAGGGCCACGTTGGTGATCCCATGCTTGGCCAGGTAGTAGGCGGTGGACAGGCCGTGCACTCCTGCGCCAATGATCACGACATCGTAGCTGTCCTTCAGGGGGCGCTTCCGCCACATCTTCTTCTTGCTGAACAACTGCATCAGCCTGGGACTCCCCCGATCAACCGGCGGTGGGCTTCCACCCCTACCGCCACCAGGCCGTACTCCTCCCCCACCTCCCACAGCACCTCCCACACATAGACGCCGTACTCCCGCGCCACGTACAGGTTGTATCCGGGTTCACCCCTGTCCCAGCGGACGAGCACCCCGTGAACCTCGGCGAACTGACCCTGGACACACGTCAGGTTGGGCGTTTCGTCGGGGTGCAGGTCCAGGTCCGTCACTTTGCTTAGAAGGTCCGAAGACCTGGGCCCCGCTATGTTGATGCCCGCATAGCACGACGTGACGTCCAAGACGATAGCCTGGTTGTCATTCCCGTCCCCTGGCTTTTCGGTGTTCAGCGCACCTGCCAGATCATCCCGGCGCTCCGGAGGGCAGGTCACAAACAGCTCCTGGGGCGTCAGGCAGCACACAGCCACCGGGAATGTTTCTCCATTGGCTGACTCTTGGGTTCCGGCCTGCGCCTTTCCCACCTGCAGCTCCCCAGCTTCCCCTATGAGCATCCGGGCCAGGGTCGCCGCCCCAGGGCCCTGCAGCAGCAGCTTCCCTGCGGGGCTGATATCGGAAATGCCGACGGACCCCTTAACTCCATCCATCTCCTTTTCGACGGAGGTGTAATGGGAGGGACGCAGCCAACCCGAACGCTCCTCCATGGTTGCCCCCAGCTTCAGGTGCTCATGGTGCATGGTGGTGAGCTTCAGCGGCTCCCATATGCCGTTGGAGTTGTTCTTCTGCGCCATTTGACCTACTCCCTCAACCGCGCGCCTTCAGGATCGTAGAAAGCCTCGTGGACCACCCTGGCCGGACGGGAATTGTCCCGCACCCGGATGGTGATCTGAGTCCCCTCTTCGGAGAGTTCCACGGGAACCCAAGCTAGTCCGAAACCCCTTCCGGTTGTTGGGTCCGCCCGGGAGCTGGTGACCCTCCCCACGGGCTGGCCCAAGTGCATGACCGGCACCCCGTCCTCGGGCACCACTGCCTCTTCCATGACGAACCCCACCAGCATCTCGCGCAGGCCGCGCTCCTGGATACTTTCCAGGGCATGCTTGCCAATGAAATCGTCCTTGTCCAAGCGCACCACCCAGGGCAGGTCCCCCTCCAGGGGGTTGGACACCATGTCGGTGTCCTGGCCCAGGATCATGTGTTTCTTGGCCAGCCTGAGCACACGCTGGGCCTCCACCCCGAAGGGAGCGATTCCGAATTCGCTCCCGGCGTCCATCATGGCGTCCCACATGTGCTCGCTGTACTCGGCGGGGAAGTGCATCTCCCAGCCGGTCTCACCCACAAAACCGATCCTCAGGAAGAGACAAGGCACGCCCGCAACCTCACCCTGAACGCTGCGCATGTAGCGGAAAGCTTCGGGCGAGAGGTCCACGTCCGTCAGCTTGGACAGCGTGTCACGGGCCTTGGGCCC
The DNA here is from genome assembly GCA_965116325.1 of Dehalococcoidia bacterium. Taxonomy (GTDB): domain Bacteria; phylum Chloroflexota; class Dehalococcoidia; order Lucifugimonadales; family JAGWBF01; genus JAGWBF01. The sequence goes on from OZ220675.1 coordinate 875,999, forward strand.
TGCAACGTTAATGGCACCGTAGCCGGAGGTAACGTTGTTGACGTAGACATTTGCTCCCCAGCCTGCGTTCCACCATTTAAGCCACTCCTCCATAAGGTCGACGTTGGCTGTCGTTGTGGTGATGAAGTAGTGGCTGTCCGCCAAGCGGGTGATGGTGCCGTCATCGATGATGGAGCCGTTGTCCGAGCACAAGAGGCTGTAGCGGATCCGGCCCACGGGCAAATTGGAAAACCTGTGGGTATAGACCCTGTCCAGCAGGCCAGGAGCGTCGGGGCCCTGGACGTCGATCTTCCCCAAAGTGCTGACGTCGATGATTCCCACCCGCTCCCGGACGGCGGCTATCTCCTCCGACACCGGGCCGTAGGAGTGGGGCCTCTTCCATGGCCCCACGTCGGCCATCGCTCCTCCGAGCTCGATGTGCCTTTCGTGGAGGGCCGTCCGCTTCACAGGCATGTGCAGGGGGCCTGCCAGGGTGCCCAATGTCAGAGGCCTCAAGGGCGGCCTGGATGTGGTCGAGCCGGTCTCGTCCATGGTCCGTCCGGTGTAACGGGAGCAGAGCTCAATGGCTGGCCTCAGGCACATCTTGCCCTGGCACGGTCCCATGGACAGGGTGCTGTACCGCTTGAGAGTCTGCATTTCGTCGAAGCCCTCGTCGATAGCCTGGTACAGGTCCTTGGGCGTGACATCCTCGCAGAGGCAGACGAATGTCTTGCCCGCCGTCTTTGGGGAATCATTAGGAGGAGTTGTTGGCTGAAGGCCCTCCCGGTAGGCTTGTTCCTTTGATGCTATGGTTCCCCGCAGAGCTTCCAGGTCACGACCGGTGGGCTTGTCCACACCCGAAGCGGCCTCACAGCCCGCCGCTCTACCCTGCATCAGGGACAGCTCCAGGTCGTGGATTCCCGTAACCTCGCCCGCCACATAGATGGTCGAAGGCAGATCCGCCGGGACGATCTCTCCCAGGCCGGCGTCGTAGGTCAGCGTCGCCGAGGTCTGAGCCAGCAGCCCCGTGTTGGGTTCGTAAGCCCCTGTGACGACGATGCTCTCGCAGGTGATGCGCCTGCTTTCGCCAGTAGCACTGTCGAGGACCAGGGCTCCCTTAACACCCTTGGTTCCCGAAGCGCCTGCGATAACGTGATTCTCAAAGACTGGAATGCCATTGGCTACGTCACTGCCTGCAGGGGACTCCCTCCCATCGACAATGCCCACAACCTGGACTCCCGCCTGTGCCATCTCAGCGGCCAGCCGGTATCCTCGTTGGTCGCTGGCGACCACCAGCGCCCTTCCCTTCGGGGCAACGCCGTACAGGTGCATCAGCCGGCAGACAGCCTCTCCCATGTACACCCCGGGCAGGTCGTTGCCGGGGAACATCCGGGGCACCTCGCGGCAGCCAGTGGCAACGACGATCGCCTTGCTGCGTATCTTGTACAGGCGCTTTCCCTGGGACACACCCAGCAGGTTGCCCGGATACAGCCCGAAGGCGCCGGCCCCCGAAAGCACCCTGATGTTGCTCGCACCATGGACCTGTTCGGCCAGCCGGGCGGCCACTTCGTACCCCGGCAGGCCAGCATATTCTTCGGGCTCAGCATGGACCGATATGTCCGACAGCAGGTGGCCCCCCAGCTCCGGCCCTTCGTCGATGAGCACAACGCGGGCCCCGCCTCTGGCTGCCTCCAGGGCAGCCGACAGACCGGCAGGACCGCCGCCGACCACAGCAACGTCGGTCCACAGGGTGTGGTGCTGATGTTCGTTGTCCGGCTCCTTGTCGGGGCCGACCTTGCCCAAGCCCGCCACCCGGCGTATGAAAGGCCTGGCCATATCCCAGCTTATCCGGGGGCGGATCAGGCTCTTGTAGTAGAAGCCAACGGGCATTAACCGGTCCAGCCTGTCCATCACCGACAGCGCATCATGCTCGGCGGAAGGCCAGGCGTTCTGGGTCTGAACCTCCATACCCGGCTGCACCGGCGTTGTGCAGGTGCGGACATTGGGCACCCCGTCCACGTTCATCAGGCAGTTGGGACAATCGCCGGTCATGCACATCAGGCCCCGGGGCCGGTGGTACTTGAAGCTGCGGCTGAATATGCGGACGCCCGAGGAGTACAGGGCTGAGCCTATTGTGTCGCCCTCCAGGGCTGAGACCTGCTTCTCATTGAAGGTGAAAGTGACCGGCGATGAAGGGTTGGTCCTCTGGGAGGGATGGGGAGGCAGCCTGTTCTGTGCGGAAGCTGGATCAGCCATCTGTCCTATCCCCCACTGGCGCCGTCGCCGGCAGACCGGTCGTTCCGTTCGCTGGGCCAATAGGTTTGCGGTACCTCGTTGGTGCGGGAGTCCCTGACTGCCAGGAACCACTGCCGGCACCCGAACTTGTGGTACCACCACTCCTGGCGCTCCCCCGAAACGTTCTTCCGGAAGTAGTAGTAGTTGACCCACTGGGCGTGGGGAGCGTCCTTGTTAGGGCGGGAGTTGGTCTCTCCACCAAAGCGGAAATCGGCAACGCTTCGTTCGCCGCAGTTGGGGCACTTCAGGAGGAAGGACAAAGGGACTCCTCACTCATTTCGTGGAAAGGGTTCTGGACTACCGGGGGTGTGCATCAGGGCCGCCGTTCCTTAGAAGAGGGTCAGGTATCGGTCCACCTCCCAGGCGGATACCTGGCGGTGGTAGTCCTTCCACTCCTGGCGTTTCAGCTGGACGAAGTCCGGAGCCATGGCCCCCAGGGACCCCAGCACAACCTCGTCCTCCTCCAGCTCATCCAGGGCTTCGCCCAAGCTCTGGGGGAATAACCTGATCCCCCGTCGTTGGATCTCCTCCAGCCCCAGGTCGTACAGGTTGCCAAGGTTCGGCTCACCCGGCTCCAGCTCCCGGGCAATGCCATCCAGCCCTGCCGCAACATAGCCGGACAACACCAAGTACGGATTGCAGCCCGCCGAGATGGTGCGGTCTTCCAGGTGGCCCGGTCCTGCGGTGCGAATCATCTGGGTACGATTATTGTCGCCGTAGGACACGAAGGCGGGTGTCCAGATGAAGCCCGAGGCTGAACTTCTCAGCGAAGCAGCACCAACCTGAAGGCGCTTGTAGCAGTTGACTGTGGGAGAGTTTATGGCGCACAGCGCGGGGGCATGGTCCAGGATCCCGCCGATGAAGTTGTAGGCAAGCCGGGACAGGCCCAGTCCCCTTGGGTCGCTCTCATCCAGGAAAACGTTCACGCCCGAGTTAGCATCGGCCAGATGGTAGTGTATGTGTGCCCCGCTGCCCGTGCGGTCGGTGAAGGGCTTGGGCATGTGGGTGGCGATGGCGCCGTACTTCTGGGCTACCACCCCGGTCATCATTTTGAAGAAGGTGTACCTGTCGGCGGTGGTCAGCGCATCCGAGTAGGTGAAGTTAATCTCGTACTGGCCGTTGGCATCCTCGTGGTCCGACTGGTAGCTCTCCCATCCCAGGGCGTTCAAGCCGTCCATCATCTCCCGCAGGTAGCCCATGGCCCCCGATATGCCCTTGTAGTCGTAGCAGGCCTTGTCGAGGCTGTCCACGTTGTTGGGGTCCCATATCTCGATAGAGCCATCGGCCTTGCGGGTAACCAGGAAATGCTCCGGCTCCAGCCCCACGTTGAAGACGTAGCCGGCGTCCCGCGCCTTTGCCAGGGCCTGCTTCAAGTTGGTGCGGGGGCAGTGGTCGTGGGGCACATCATCGACGAACAGGTCGCTGGCAAAGCGGGCAACGTCATCGCTCCAGGGCAGAGGCGTATACGTATCGAGGTCGATGCGGGCCAGCATATCGTGGGAGTGAGGGCCCTGGCCCATGCCCCACAGGGCGCCTCCGGCAAACCCCGCGCCCGTGTCTATCACATCATCGAAGGAACTGACCGGCACCATCTTGACCTTGGCCGCCCCGTGCATATCAACGAACTGGGTCAGGATGTACCTGATCCCGTCCTGCTGCATCTGCCTTCTTACGCTCTCTCGGTCCGCCATCCTTTTAGCACCTTTCGTTGGCTAGTGCCTGGGGGTTTGGACTAAGTCCCGAACACCTTGTTGGTGCCGGCCAGGGGTATCTGCGCCATAGTCGAGGCTTCGATGGTCAGGGCCGCCATATCCTCGGGCTCCAGGCTGCGCACATCGCCCTTGCCCAGGGAACGGGTCAGCAGGGCCAGCTCCATGGTCATGGAGTTCAGAAAGTTGGCAACCCTCTCGGCCCCCTCGTCGGGGTCCAGCCTGGCTTCCAGCGCCGGGTCCTGGGTGGCAATGCCCACGGGACAAAGGCCCGTGTGGCAGCGGTTGCAGTAGCCTGCCTTTACCCCGATCTCCTCTTCGAAGTTGGTGCCGGGAATCTCCTTGTTGCAGTTCAGGGCGATGAGGGCTGCTATGCCGATGGCCACGGCGTCGGCGCCCAGGGCCAGCGCCTTTGCAACGTCGGCGCCGTTTCTTATGCCCCCAGAAGCCACCAGTGAAACCTGGCCGTAAAGGCCCAGCTCCCGCAGGGCTTCCCTGGCCTGCACTATGGCTGGCACCGTGGGGATGCCGCTGTGGTCCAGGAGTATCTCGGCGGAGGCGCCCGTTCCGGCCACCATGCTGTCTATAACGATGGTGTCCGCTCCTGCCTTGGCAGCCAGTTTGACGTCGTCGGCCACCCGGCAGGCCCCCAACTTCACGCTGATGGGCAGCCTTCCCTCGGTGGCCTCCCGTATCTGCTCGATCTTTATACTGAGGTCGTCGGGCCCCAGCCAGTCGGGATGGCGGGTCGGGCTGCGCTGGTCGATGCCCAGGGGCAGCTCCCGCATCTCCGCGATGTTGTCGGCAACCTTGACCCCCATGAGCAGGCCCCCGGTGCCCGGCTTGGCCCCCTGCCCAACCACGATCTCGGCGGCGTTGGCTCCAATCAGGTGATGGGGGTCGAAACCATATCGGCTGGGAAGCACCTGGTAGATCAGCTTGTTGGAGGCGTCCCGCTCATCCTGGAGCATCCCGCCGTCGCCGGTGCAGGTTGCGGTCCCGACCAGGGAGGCCGCCTTGCCCAAAGCCACCTTGGCGTTGCGGGAGAGGGCCCCGTAGCTCATGCCCGTGATGTATATGGGGGTGTCGAGCACCAGGGGTTCCGAGGCATAGCGGCTGCCGAGGACCACCTGGGTGTTGCACTTCTCCTTGTAGCCCTCCAGGGGAAAGCGGGTGAGGCCCGTTGACAGGAACACCAGGTCGTCGAAGTGGGTGACCTTCTGGAAGGTGCTGAATCCCCGAATCCTGTAGCGCCCCAGCTCAGCCTTGGCGTGGATATCATCTATGTGGTGGGTGGCCCAAATGTGGCTGCTGCCCAGTACCATAGGGCTTGACTCCTCCTATACCGCGCGCTTCTCCAAGCGCTCCAGGGAATCGAAATGGTACAGCTTCTTGGCCGACACTATCTTGGTGTACTTCTTGCGGTCGTGGATGCCGTAGCGCTCCATGGTCTCCCAGACCTGGATCAGCTCGCTCTCGGACGCCTCTTCGATCTTGGCGTCGCTGCCGAGAGAGCCGATCTCCCCACCCACGTAGATGGTGCCCTCGTACATGGAGTCGCCCACACCCTCACCCACGTCGCCGCCGATGATGATGGTGCCCCGCTGCATCATGAAACCCGTCATGAAGCCGGCGTCTCCCCCGATAGCGAGGGTGCCCCCCTTCATGCCGATGCCCGCCCGGGCGCCTGCGTTGCCCCCCACGAACACCTCGCCTCCCCGCATGGAGGAGCCCAGGGAAGCGCCGGCGTTCCTACTAAGCACCACCTTGCCCTTCATCAAGTTCTCGCCCAAGGCCCACCCGGCGTTGCCGTTGATGGTTACCTCGGGTCCGTCCATTAGGCTGGCGGCGTAGTAGCCAACGCTGCCTTCGATGGTGATGCTGCAGGTGTCCAGCAGGCCGACGGCAATGTTGTGCCTGGCCTGGGGGTTCAGTATGCGGATATGCTCGGTGCCCTGGGCTGCCAGCTCCCGCAGCTTCCGGTTCAGCTCGGTTGTGGTCAGGGCGGAGGCGTCTAGATCAACCAAGTCTTGACGTCACCTTCCTGGGGTTCGGCTCGGTCGATCTCGTTGGGGAAGATGCGCCTGAGGGCGATCTCCTCCGAGGCAATGGCTACCACATCGTCGTTTTCCGTCGCCACCATGGGCTTGGCCGACCACCGGTCCTTGGCGTAGCCGATGCCGTCTTCGGTGGAAGCTACGAAGGTAAACGTCCCGTCCAGGTCATCCACAGCCGAGTTGAGGGCATCGTCCAGCTTCATGCCCTTGTACATCTTGTCGGCGAGGTAAACAGCTATCAGCTCCGAGTCGTTTTCGGTCTGAAAGGTGTAGCCCTCATCCTCGTACTTCCGGGTCAGCTTGTGGTAGTTGGTGAGCTGGCCGTTGTGCACCACGGACACATCGGGGAAGGGATATGCCCAGAAGGGGTGGGAGTGGTTGATGTCCACCCGGCTTTCTGTCGCCATGCGGACGTGACCGATGCCGTGGGTGCCCTTGATGCCGTCGATGCTGTGCTTGCCGTCCATGTCGCAGGCCGTGCCGACATCCTTGATGATCTCCGAGTTCCTGCCGATGCTGTGGAGGTGCATGCCTCGCAGCTTCAGGATAGCCTCGGCCAGGCGCCCAACATCGCCGCCGTACCGTATCTCGGTCCTCAGGTAGCTACCCGTGAGGGCGCTGGCTACCACCGAGCCGCCATGCTCGGAGACGATGTCCTGTACGCGGCCCATCTGGGCCTCGGCGTCCTGGTCGCCCTCGTACCAAAGCCTGATGATGTAGTCGGCGGGGAACTCCTCGCCGCAGATGGTCACGCCGCTGGAGTCGATGCCCCGGTGGGCCAATGAGTCCAGCATAGCAACCAGCTCCCGCCCGACGGGAGCGAGACCCTCGGAGCCAGCGTTCTTATGCACAATCGCGCTAATGCCACACATGCGGTATCGCCATCCTCACCAAAAATGACTTCCCGAATATATCACTACGCCCCATGTCGGGCAACCCACAGCGCGAGGGATACAGGGGGAGCTTCTCCCGTCCACCTTGAGGAAATCCGCTCGCCTTGGGGAAATCCGCTCGCCTTGGGGAAATCCGTTCGCCACGATGAAATCCCATTCGCCTTGAAGAAGTCCGTTCGCCCTGAGGGAAATCGAAGGGGAACGGACAGTGCGGTGTCTGCCTCTCCGGGATTGAACGGATGCTAGTACAAGATCATCTGGGTGGGTACCAAGCGCTGGGCCTCCGGGTCCACCGCTAGGGCCAAACCCTCCAGGGTGTAGGCCCCCAGCAGTGGAGGGGCCTCGTCCTGCCCGAAGACCACGATTGTAACGACGCTCTCCCCGCCTATCGTGGCCCACGCCTGCCCGTAGGACATCTCGACCCGTCGACCGTCGGCAACCAGGAATCCGCGTTTGCCGGTCGCTTCGATGCCCATATCCCGCAGTAGGCTTGAAGGCAACGTGGTGAACGAAACGCCAGTGTCAACCGTCGCCTCAAGGTCCCGGCTCTGTTGACCAGCCATGCTGGAGATGCGCAACGGCCACTCAAAAGTCCTCATGGCGGGCACCTCTATGAATAGGTCTCTGCTGTTCGATCTTACGAGAAATGGACAGGTTCTTGTGTGGTGCCGAAGGTCGGAGTCGAACCGACACGGGGTTGCCCCCAACGGTTTTTGAGACCGTCGCGTCTACCATTCCGCCACTTCGGCCCAAAGGGAGTCCATGGGGTGGTTGCCCCAGCGATATTCTACCATGCTACCCCCAAATTCGAGGGAAGGCCGGCTCTTTCAGATAGTTTTGGAGCAAATGCATGCCCGTTCGGCTAGATATGACACAGATGGTTGCCGTCCCATTCGCCACGGGTTAGACTGGCACACGCAGTCCGATTCTCTCCCAAGGAGCTTCCCCCATGTCCCAGGTCTCTTTCATCGCCGAGTCCCTCGCCAATCTCCAGAGCTCCATCGACGAAGCTATGAAGGGGCTTACCGACGAGCAGGCCCACTACCAGGGCGGCAACGACTCTAACCATATCGCCTTTGTGGCGTGGCACTACGCTCGCACCGTCGACAACATCATCCGGTTCGTCCTGCAGCGGAAGCCGACTATCTGGATGGAGGGGAAGTGGGACGAGCGGTTCGGGCTGGACTCCAAGGCCCAGGGCACCGGGATGACCCGGGAGGAGGCCTCGGCCCTGCGCATCTCCGACCTGGCAGCCTTTGAGGAGTACATGTCACTGGTCTGGCAGGACACCAGGGATTACATGGGGACCATCAGCGAGGATGACCTGGCCCAAGAGATGACCATACGTCCCCTGGGAGAGATGACTTTGGGCCATGTGCTGGGCACTGTGCTGCTGACCCACGGCTACACCCACCTGGGGGAGATCTACACGCTGAAGGGCGTCCAAGGCCTGGCGGGCAGCCCTATCTAATGCCTTCAAGCCGCCGGCTGGAGAGGCTCCGGAATATGGCTTGCCGAAGCGAGAGCAAGCTTCCCTGGATTCCGGCCTTCGCCGGAATGACGGATTGGTGAGGGCGTACAGGGTCTGGTAGGCAGCCCTATCTAAGGCGCCGGGGGCGCACTAGGAGCCATGGATTGACCAATAGGGACGTGGAAGCTGCGCTGGCATACCATAACGACACCAAGCACTCGCTGCTGAGCATTCACAGCGACCCCCACTACCTGGACTTCAGCAACCAGCCCCTGCCCTTCAAGATATACACCGATCTCGACCCCATTCCCCTGCCCAGGGATTTGCGGACGTCAGGCGTCGGCGCCCTGGCCGCCGTGGCCAGCCACGGCAGCTTCGAGGGCGATGCGGTCCCCGACCTGCCAACTCTTGCCAGCGTGCTGCACCATGCCGCCGGCATCACCAAGAAGCGCACCTTTCCCGGCGGGGAGATACTCTTCAGGGCGGCGGCATGCACCGGGGCCCTGTACCACATCGAGCTGTACCTGGTGTGCGGCGATCTGCCGGGGCTGGAGGCCGGCGTGTACCACTTCGGCGTCCACGACTTCTCCCTGCGTAGGCTGCGCAGCGGCGACTATCGACCCAACCTCGTCCAGGCCAGCGGAGGCCACGAGGCCCTGGCCCAAGCCCCTGCTGCGCTCGTGTGCACAAGCACCTTCTGGCGCAACTCGTGGAAGTACCGCTCCCGGGCCTACCGCCACTGCTTCTGGGACAATGGGACCATCCTGGCCAACCTGCTGGCCACCACGGCTGCCCACCACATTTCTTCAAGCATAGTCACCGGCTTCGTGGACTCCGCGGTCAACGAGCTGCTGGACCTGGACACCGAGAAAGAGGTAGCCCTCACCCTGGTGCCCCTGGGCCGGACCTCGGACCCGCCCCAGGATGCCGTGCTGACGACGCCAGGGCTGAGCCTGGAGACCATGCCCCTGTCCAGGACCCAGGTGGACTACCCGGCCATTCGGGAGATGCACCAGGCTTCCTGCCTGGATGACCCCGACCAGGTACGGGACGCCAGGAACGGTGCTACCAATGCCCGGCCCCACCCCAGCCCTTCGGGGCGGGAGTTCCCCATGCCGCCTGCCACCGACACCGACCCCTCGGATACAGGGCTGGAGGCGGTGATCAAGCGGCGGGGCTCCTCCCGCCGTTTCGCCCGGGAGCCCATAACCCTGAAGCAGCTTTCCACCATCCTCACCCAGTCAACCAAAGGCGTCCCCGCCGACTTCCTCGACCCCTTTGGGACCAGCCTCTGCCGGATGTACCTCATAGTCAACGATGTGCTGGGCCTTCCCGCGGGGAGCTACTTCCACGACCGGGAGTACGGCTCCCTGGAGATGCTGGAGGAGGGGGACTTTCGTAATGCCGGGGGCTACCTCGGCCTCCAGCAGGACATCCCCGCCGACGCCAGCGTGGATGTGTTCTTCCTGACCGACCTGGACCATGCCCTGGCTCGCTACGGGAACCGGGGCTACAGGGCCGCCCAGCTTGAGGCGGGCATCGTCGGGGGGAAGATGTACCTGTCGGCGTATGCCCAGCGACTTGGGGCCAGCGGGCTGACCTTTTTCGACGATGATGTGACCAACTTCTTCTCGCCCCATGCCGAGGGGCTGTCGGTCATGTTCCTGGTGGCTCTCGGAGTGCCCGCACGCAGGCGGTGAGGCCTGCGTCGCCAGTTTATGTCTGCTTGACAATAAATTGGCGAAATGCTAACGTCGAAAACAACCCGCCAGCTACGTTTCCCGTACAATTTCAACGCTCCTAGGGATGCGAAGGACTGCGGGTGTGTGTTGGGCTTGATCACCGAGTCAAGACTCGATAAGCGGTGCCGGAATGTCTATAGATCAACAGGACGGGCGTTGGTCCCGGCTGCGGGGCCTGTGCGAAGATGTGCTGGCCGACAAGACGCTTATTCTCGCCAGCAACCGCGGGCCTGTTGAGCACCACGCCCTTCCCGACGGGCGGACCGAGGCGAGGCGAGGCAGCGGGGGAGTCGTTACAGCGCTGAACTCCCTGGCCCAGATGCTGGAGTTCACCTGGGTGGCCAGCGCCGTCGGCGAGGGGGACCGAAGGGCCTCCGAAGGAAGCCAGGGCTCCCGCATCAAGTCTCCTATCCCCGGACACAAGATATACACCCGCTTCGTCGTCACACCCCGGAAGGTCTACCACAAGTACTACAACATCTTCTGCAATCCCCTGCTCTGGTTCCTCCAGCACTACATGTGGAACTCCCCCTACAACCCGAACCTGGATGCCAACGTTCATGATGCATGGAGCGACGGGTACGTAGAGGTCAACAAGGCATTTGCCGATGTGGTGGTGGAGGAAGCATCCACCACCACCAAGACGCCGGTGGTCATGGTGCACGACTACCACCTGTACCTGGCCCCCCAATACATCCGGGAAGCTTTGGGCAACGCCATCATCCACCATTTCACTCACATCCCATGGCCCAGCCCCAGGTACTGGCAGCTCCTCCCATCCTCGATCCTCCGGAGCATCTGCAGGTCCCTCTGCGCCTCGGACATCATCGGGTTCCAGACTCCCCACGATGTCCGCAACTTCCTGGACAGCTGCGAAGAGTTCCTGCCCGATTCCCAGATAGACCATGTTGAAAGGTCTGTCGTCCTGGACGGGCACAGGACCCTTGTGCGGGCTTACCCCATCTCCATCGATGCTGAAGAGATCGTCAGGATAGCCAACTCCCCCCGGGCCCTGGACTACGAGCAGAAGCTGAAGCCCATGTGCAACGAGAGCACCATCATCCGGGTTGACAGGGCGGAGCCCAGCAAGAATGTGGTGCGCGGCTTCAAGGCCTTCGGGCTGCTCCTGCAACGCCACCCCGACCTTCGGGGAAAGGTGAACTTCCTCGCCTTCCTGGTACCCTCCCGCACTCACATCCGCCAGTACCAGCGATACATGGACGAGATACAGCAGACCATCCGCGAGATAAACGCCACCTACGGCACCGACGATTGGACGCCCATCTCCACCTTTATGGAGAACAACTACACCCAGGCCATAGCGGGCATGAAGCTCTACGACGTAATGCTGGTCAACTCTGTCATCGACGGGATGAACCTGGTGGCCAAGGAAGGCCCCATCGTCAACGGCCGGGAGGGTGTGCTGATCCTGTCCGAGACCACGGGCGCCTACAAGCAGCTCCACAAGGGGGCGCTGACCGTGTCCCCTTCGGACATCGAGGGCACCATGCAGGCCATGTACCAAGCCCTGACCATGGACCCCGAGGAGCGCAAGAGGCGTTCGGCCGACCTGTCCCAGATCATAGAGCGGGAAGACATCAACAACTGGCTGTGCACCCAGCTCCAGGACATCGGGTCCCTAACCTAGGCATCTAGCCGGCGTTAGCCGCCAGCCAGTCCAGGAACCACCCGACCTCTCCGACACCGCCCAGGATGTAGTCCGCCTGGCTGGCAATCTCCCGAGGAGCGTCGGCGCCAACTACCCCGACCTTCAGGCCTTCGCACCGACCTTCCTTGACCAGGCGGTCAACGGCACGGAAGGCGTCCAGGTCGGTCACGTCGTCCCCAATGTACACCAGGGACTCCACCCCACGGCTTCCGGCGAGGTCAACAACAGCGGTGCCCTTGGTGAGGTCCACGGGGGGCAGAATGTTGATCACCATCTTTCCGAGCACCTGCCTGAACGCTCCCAATGAGGTGAGGACCTTCCGGTTCACAGCCTCCTGGACCTGCCTCCCTGCCTCCTCCGGGTCGGGGGCATTGCGGTAGTGGATAGCGAAGGACACCCCCTTGTCCTCGAAGAAGACCCCTGGGACCGCGAGCTCGGCCTCCAGGGACAGCTTCAGCTCATCCAGGGCTTGGAGGTGCGCCTTCACGCTGGCAGGGACGGATAGCTCACCATTCTCCAACTGTTCCAGGCCGTGGTTTCCGACGTACAACAGGTCATCAATGGCCACAATCCGGCGGGCTTGAAAGGCTGAACGTCCCGTTATCACCGCCACCAAGTGGAGCTTCCTGCAAAGGGCGGCCAAGGGGTCCCTGACCTGCGGAGAAACTACCGAGTCTTCGGGGTTGGACACCAGCTCCGACAGGGTCCCATCCAGGTCTGTGAGCAGGCCGAACCGCCCGCCCCGCAGGAGCGAAGCCACATGGTCCAGGTGGTCTGAGAGGTGCTTTGACGAGATGTTTTCCTGCCTGATCGCCGTCGTTTCGAGAAAGTCTCGTTCCCTTTCTCCCATTTTACACCTGTGATAAAATTAACAACTAAGCCGATGTGGGGAGAAGGTACATGGAAGAGCTGTTCCAGCTAGGACACGAAAGCTCTGAACCCGCCGACATTAACCTGTGCATATTCCTACATCTTAAAGAGTTCCTGGTCATCGACCGCCGGGACCCCGCAACATCCATCTTCCACCTGGACTCGACCGCTATCTTCGACGAGAGCTTCATCTCAAAGGTGGAAGAGGGCTTTGCAAGCATCCTCCGAGAACCCTGTGAGCACCCCTTCGTCCAGTTCATGGACCTGCCTCTGCGCCTGGAGGAGCACTTCCGGGAGATGGCCATTGCCAAGATATTGGAGCACCTGGACCGGGGCATCGCCATCGATGGGCCTCCCAACATCGCCGTCTACGTTATTGGAGGGCCATCGGGAGACATGGGCCCCCAAGACGTTCACCTGGCCTGTCGCTCCCTGCTTGGGGAGCACAGCAGCTCAGCGGTGATGGAAGAGCTGAGCGACCTGCTGGACCGGCTGATGAAGCAGGAGCACCGGGTCATTCGCAACCTGAACCGCGAGGAGATCCGGGAGATGCTGGGCGACCAGTCTCCCAACTTCTTCACCCTCTGGGAGAGGCGGAACTAGACCAACCACCTGCGACCGCCCTACGGAATAGACCGGACTATTGCCGTGACGTCGTCTTCCTTGAAGCTGCCGTAGGCGCCATCCCTGCCCAAGTTCGACTCCCGCCTTTCCATGAACCTGGCCTGAATTCGCTCCACGGCTTCCGAAGCCGATCCACTTTCGCCCAGGGCTGCGCGCATCTCGGCATCCGGCAGATTGCTCAGTAGCCCGTCGGTGGCAAGCAGGATCTTGTCCCCCGGCTGAACCTCCAGGGTCCCTAAGTCATACTCCAGGGTCTGCTTGAGCCCTATAGCCCCGCCAACCAACGTGTTGAGATCCCCATGCTCCCGCACAGGTGTAAGGGGAGTTATGGCGCCGTACCTGAAGAGGTACACAGCGCTGTCGCCAGCGCTGATCACGCTGGCGCGCTCCTGCTGGTAGAAGACCAAGGCCACGGTGGTAAGCAGGTTCCGCCCCCGCCCCGCCTGGAACAACACCTCGTTGGCCTGCTTCAGCAAGCCCAGGACATCGTCCAGGCTTTCGACGGCCCCTTTAGCCAGCAGGTCCCTGGTGAAGCCGCTGGCATAACCCCCCTCACAATGAGTGACCCCGTCCAGGACGCAGTCCATGGCCATGCCATGGCCCAGCTCCCGGACAAGATAGGCATCCTCTCCATGGCAGGAGTTGTCCTGGAAGGCATCTACGTGACTATAATCCATTGGATGACCTTACGATTAGATGACGGCTCCGGGGGCTGGCCTTCAGACACCCGGACTCTCTTTCACAATAGGAAGCGCTTCCAGTAGGGCTCATCCAGCAGCTCCCTGGCGTTTCTCCAGACAATCAGCGCAGGATTGCCCTCATCGTGCAGGCTGTCCCGATTGGATGCAGCCTCCAGGCAATGCTGCAGGTCGGTCCCGAATTCAGCCACCGAAGAGTACCTTCGCCCCCTTACTTTCTGCAGCGTCTCAACCGCCGCTTGGCCCAGGTCCTGGTCCTCGGCCTTGAGGAAGGAGTCGATCATCCCGTCCACATGCTGTCCGAAGCCCGTCGGTGCCCGCATCCCGTAGGGTTCGCCGTAGCCCCGCACACTCAGAGGCGGACGCAAAGGGGACACGTAGAACCGGAACACCTCCGCGAAGAAGTTGTGGACATCCTGCTCCTGGCCCCCTGAGCTTGCCTGCCCCTGGGACGCCGTCCCAAGAGTGGGCACGGTCCCCACATCGATGACGGATATGTTGCCGCCGACAGGGTCGTAGTAGATGTTCTGGGGGCGCAAATCCAGTAGAAGATGCCCAGCGGCAGCGAAGGACTCCTCCACATCGAGGATCTGGGATTGCACAGAGCCGGCGCCGTCCGGCATCTCCGATAGCGCGGGGTGCAGCACAAACAGGTTTTGCCCCACTCCGATGGGTACCCCCCTGAACTTGTCCCCGATGTCGGCCACCAGGGGTATGCCCCTGGCCCTTTCGAACACCAGCACCCTGTACTGGGGCTCCAACTCATCCTCGAAGTACCTCCCCTGGTTGGCGAGGTTGGTGTAGCCAAGCATCCTGCACACTCCGGGTACCGAGTTGGCGACCGATGAGTGGATGTCGATCAGCGCTTCCGAAAGCAGATCGATGCCGGTATGCAGTCCCCGGGCGATGTAGTCGGGCTTGGGGCGCTTGACGACCACAGGCGCTCCCGTTTCCATGTCGCAGGCAGCATGGACCTCGTAGTCCGACCCTGAACCCAGGAGACCTTCCAACCGGAACCTGTCCAGGGATACCTTCTCCATTACCGCCGCCTCTGTCGGGACCTGGGATTCAGGGTTGGGGGGCCAGCGCTCGGATGGTGCGAAGCACGATTTCGGTGTCGCATCCGTAAGGGCAGCCGATCACCGGGGAAGTTGCGCCGTTGTCCCTGTACCTGGACAGCTTCTCCCTGCACGTATCCTCGTCACCGGTGATGGTGATGTTGTCCAGGATATCCTGGGACACCATGGCAACGGCCCCGCCCCGGTCGCCTGAGACCCACGCCTGCCGGATGCGAGACGCCTCCTCACCGTAGCCGTACCTGGTGAACAGGTCGTAGTAGTAGGTCCCCATCCCGCCCACGTAGTAGGCGATGTGACCGCTGAGCAGCTGTCGCGCCTCGGCCTCCTCCTCGCTGTTGCGGGAGACGTAGCACAGAATGCTGGGCGCAACGTCGATATCTGCTGCGCTCCGATTAGCTTCCTCCGCACCTTGTTCCACATGACGGAACATATCGGAGAGATGGCCCACGTGGGGCCAGGTGGGGAGCCATCCATCGGCCAGCTCTCCCGTCAGGGCCAGGTTCCTGGGGCCCAGGGAAGCTATGTAAATGGGGATATTCTCCTGAACCGGTGAGAAGGGAAGACGAAATCGGGCGAGGTTGAACAGCTTGCCCTGGAAGTCCACCCGCTGGCCACTGAGTACCAGGCGGATGATGTTTATGTACTCCCGGGTGCGCTCCAGGGGTTTGCGGTATTCGACGCCATGCCAGTCCTCGATGACGATACGTCCGCTGGTGCCCAGACCCAGGGACGCCCGCCCGCCGGAGATAACGTCCAGGGAGGCGATGCTCTGGGCGGTCATAGCCGGAGTGCGGCTGAAGACAGTGGCGATGCCCGTGCCCAGGCGAATCCGGCTGGTGTGGCAGGCGATCATCGTCAGCGTGGTGAACACATCCCAGCCCCAGGACTCGCCCACCCAGATAGTGTCGTATCCCAGCTCATCGGCTAGCTTGGCGGAAGCGATAACCTCATCGATGGTGGAATCCCGGCGGCTTCCGATGTGGAAACCGGTGGCTGTGTGGTCCACGAGAAGCGACCTCTCAGGCAGGAATGCGGAGGAGCAACGTCCCCTATTCTAGGTGGGGGAGTACCTTTGTCAAGGACGGCCTCATCAAGGTAGCGTATAGTTCTTCATGCGCCGATAGAGGTGCGGTCTGCACATAGGATGAGGAGGCAAAGACGATGACGCTGGAATCCCTCGAAAGGCGAATCCAAGCCCTGGAAGATATAGAGGCCATCAAGAAGCTCAAGGCCCGGTACTGCACCTACTGCGATGACAACTACAATGCCGACAGCATCGCCTCACTATTCGTGGAGGACGCCGTCTGGGATGGAGGCATTCGCGGCAAGGCTGAAGGTCGGGAAGCCATCAGGGACTTCTTCGTGCGCGCCCCCCAGCGCCTGTCCTTCGCGGTCCACATGGTGATGAACCCCATCATCGAAGTGGAAGGCGACCATGCGACGGGGATCTGGTACCTGTTCCAAGCCTGCACCTATGCCGAGGGCCAGCGCCCGGTTTGGGGTTCCGCCCGCTACGATGAGGAGTATGTGCGGGTGGATGGGCGCTGGATGTTCAAGACCCTAAAGCTGACATCGTTCTTCTGGACACCCTTCGACGAGGGTTGGGCCAAGTCCCGGTTTGTTTGAACGACCAGCAAAGGCGCAGGGGATTTGTTGACGCCAAATATCGCCGGTTAGTAGAATACGGTCAGGTACTACCTCTCTACTCGCCTATCCGGGCATGGTTAAAAAGGAGCGCTCCGGTGGCCCAGTACGTGCTTATCGAGTCTCGCGACCCCTTCGAATACGGCGACCCCCTGTACATCTACGACCTGGCCGGAGACCTGGCCGCCAAGGGTAACGACGTTACCCTGTTCCTGGTGCAGAACGGGGTCCTGACCACCCGCACCGGGGTGAAGGACAACCCGCTGCCCAAGCTCCGCCAGAAAGCCCCCGGCGTCTCCGTACATGCCGATGATTTCTCCCTCAGGGAGCGGGGCATCTCCGCCGCGAACCTGGTGGAAGGCGTATCGGTTTCCAGCATCGATACCCTGGTGGACCTGCTGGTGCAGGACGGGGCAAAGATAGTCTGGCACTAGGACAGAAAGGAACATCCAATGGCCACGTTGACGATCGCATTGATGGACTCACCCTACGAGTCGGGAACCACGACCACGGCCCTTAGGATCATCGATGCCGCTGTCCGAAAGGGCCACAGGGTGAACGTATTCGCCTACGAGGGAGCGGTGAACCTGACCATGGCCGACCAGAAGCCCCATCCCAACCCGGTGAAGGGGACTTCGGTGGAGGACCAGCACCACCCCACCACTTCCGAGTGGGTAGCCGGGGTTCTCAAGACCGAGCTGGTGGACTGGATCAACTGCGGCCTCTGCGTCGATGAGCGCGGCGCCGGAAACTGGATTGAGGGCGCTAGGCGGGGCGGGCCTCCCGACCTGTTCAAGTGGTCCAACGAGAGCAACAACACCCTGATCATCGGAACAAGGTAGAGGAGGCAGCGGTGGCATCTATCTTGTCAATAGTCGAGCGGGCTTACCACGGCACCATCGAAGAGCAGGATGATACGATCCTGTGGCTGAGCCACATGATCAAGAACGCCGGCGGTGATATCTCCGTACTTCTGCGAGGCAATGCGGTCAACTATGCGGTGCTGGGCCAGGATGCCACGGGCCTGTCCTTCGGGGACGTCAAGCTCGAGGTTGCGCCCACGCTGGATAAAGATGTGGAGAACCTGATAGCCGCGGGCGTGACCACATATGTGGTCCAAGAAGACCTGGAGGAACGTGGCATCAGCCGCGACGAGGTTGCGAAGGGGATCAACATGGTCGGCCGTTCTCAGGTTGCCGACCTGTTCGACTCCCACGACTCTATCTGGCACTGGTAGTCTGCGTTACTCCCCATGTCCCAGTAGCTCAGTTGGACAGAGCGG
The DNA here is from genome assembly GCA_965116325.1 of Dehalococcoidia bacterium. Taxonomy (GTDB): domain Bacteria; phylum Chloroflexota; class Dehalococcoidia; order Lucifugimonadales; family JAGWBF01; genus JAGWBF01. The sequence continues at coordinate 894,011 of OZ220675.1, forward strand.
GTGCCTTCTAAGCACTAGGTCGCGGGTTCGAATCCTGCCTGGGACGCCACTCTCCCTTCATTGTACAGAAATACCACGATACGCTTCTGCAATGTCCTGGGCATTACACATCCAGGTTTAGGAGGCCAAAATGGCAAACCCTGTTGTTCACTGGGAAATCGGAGGCCCAAACGTAGAGGGGCTCCACGAGTTCTACCGCAGCCTGTTTGACTGGAACGTCCAGGTGATGGAGCAGATGGGCAACTACGGCCTCGTAAACGGCGAAGAGGGGGGCATTGGCGGGGGTATAACCCCAACCGCCGAAGGACTGGCCCCCAATTTCGTGACCATCTATGTTCAGGTCGATGACCTCCAGTCCTACCTCAACAAGGCAGAGGGGCTGGGAGGGAAGACAATCATGCCTCCCTTGAAGATATCTGACGAGATCGGCTCCGCAGCCATGTTCAGCGACCCTCAAGGCAACGTAATCGGTCTGTTCCAGTCCACCTGATGAGCCTGAGCGGCGCCTGCCCGCAGGCTGGTCCACCTCTCACAACCCTATGGGTGGTCTGCCCCAGGGAATAGGCAACATTGATATCCAACCTACGTACTGCCAGGTTCCTCCAGGAACGTTCGGTCCTTGTCGTCTCGGTCCTGATGGGCATCACCCTGCTGCTCATCATCCCCATGCTGACCATGTCCACCAGCGAGATCCCGTCCCTGGACCCGCCGGGAGAGGTGATCGACCTGGGAGATACCATCGACCAGCGCTTCGCCTTTCCGTTCCACGCCAACGCCTTCATAGCCGAGTCCCGGGACGGTGACATGCTGACCCAGGCCGCCCTCTGGGAGCTGTACCGGAACGAGGGCAGGCTGCGCGCGATGGACCGGGAAGGTCGCCTGAATCCCGAAGGGCTTCCCAGCCAGCCCTACCTGTACCAGGGTTTCGACACCTTCGCCGGCCGCTCCTTCACGGGCGTGATCACCATAGCCGACGCTGTGCACGCCGTCATGGCCGAATCACCTTTCTTTGACTCGAACCTGGAGGATGCCACCGATGAAGAGGTGAAGCTGGCCATCCATTTCCTGCTCCAGGACCCAATTACCAGCGGGCTCCGCGACACTTTTTCTGCCGAGGCTGCCAGCCGGACCATCATCGTCAATGGCGTGTCCATCGAAGCATGGTACTCGCCGGCGCTGATCATGAACGTGATAGCGGACAACGACAAGCTGGGAGGTGGGCCCTCCCGCACCGCCCTGGATGTCAGCGATGCCGTCCTGCACAAGGAAGAGTTCGACCGAAACGTCCAATCAGTGCTGCGGGGCGAACAGATCAGCTACCTGCTTTGGGGGATAGCTATTGACCAGAACCTGGAAGCCGAGGAGGAAGGCTCCACCTCCGGCATCTACATCATGTTCACCATGATGGCGGTGCTGGCGGTTGTGGGCCTGACCTTGAGGTCCTACTGGGCGCTGGTTCTGACCGGGGCAGGACTGGGGATCCTGATGATCTGGCTCCGGGGCTTGTCCAACCTGGTGGGACTAAAGGGCGGAAGCCTCATTGAGCTGCTGGTGCCCATAGCCATGATCTCCCTGGGAGTGGATTTCGCCGTCCATGCCCTGATGCGATACCGGGAGGAGCGGGGCAACGGCCATGCGCCTGGGTTGGCCATCCGGATCGGCTTCGCCGGTGTGCTGGGAGCGCTGCTGCTGGCGATGATGAGTGACAGCATAGCCTTCCTGTCCAACCTGTCTGCAGGCATCGAGGCGGTCATCCACTTCGGCAGCGCCGCCGGGATTGCGGTTGCCTCATCCTTCCTGGTGCTGGGAATAGGTGTGCCCCTGGTCTTGTCCTGGATCGACGTTTCCTCTCCCACCCGCCGATTCCTGCCGGGAACGGCAGGTTCCGTCTTCTGGCTGCTGGCCGGGGCCGGCTCGGCAGTCCTTTTCGCCACAAGCATCATCCTGATGGTCGCTGTCAGCCAGTGGATCGGCCTGGCTATCCTCACGGGCGCCATCCTGGGCGTGGTGGTAGCGCCAGCCCTTCTGCTTCGACGAATTAGACAGCCAGAGCCACAAGAAGTGGACCACCCCTGGAACAGTCCCTTCACACAGGCAGCAGATCGCTGGGTGTCCACGATTGTCACCACCCTGGCCCACATGAAATACCTGGTCATTCTCGTTGCCCTGGCGGCCACCATCATGGCCGGCATCCTGGCGTTCCGGTTGGAGCCCCGGTTCGATGTGAAGGACTTCTTCGACAGCAGCTCGGACCTGGTCATAAGCTTGGACAAGCTGGACCAGCACGTTGGGGAGCTGGGAGGGGAGCCAGCGACCCTGTACATCGAGGGCGACTTGGCCGATCCCGGGGCTGTGGCAGCAATGGACAGATTTGTGGCCGGCCTATCCGACAATCCCTACATCTCCAAAGACACGGAAGGCCAGGCCGAGTTATGGGAATTCAACCTGTTGCACATCCTTCGCTACGTAATGTCAAACACTTACGCCCTCGGGCAAGTCGAAAGCGCAGCCGGGATGGCTGTCACAGACACGGACGGGGACGGCTACCCCGACTCCAGGAAGCAATTGCGGGCCATATACGACTACGTAGAGGCCAATGGTGTACCCCAAGACCAAGACACCCTGATCTACGGCTCAGATCTGGTCAAGGGGATTCTCTCCCTCAAGCCGAACGAGGACAACATCGCAACCCTGATGACCACGGGAATCCCCGGTTCCCGGGAGCAGACAATCGTCGCAAAGGCGCGAGCCTCCCTGGGAGAAGACCTGGCGTTGCTGCAACAGGAGGACGCCATCCTGCGTGCGGGGCTGACCGGCTCACCCTTTGTCCGGGAAGCCCAGCTCGATGCAGCAACCCGCACCATCCAGCGCTCCCTGCCCATCGCCGCCGTGGGCGCACTTGTTCTGCTGCTGATCGCCATGCGGTCGGTACGCTACGCAGTTATAACGGTCATACCCATAGGCTTGGTCATCGTTTGGCTATACGCGCTGATGCACTTGGTGGGCTTCAGTCTGAACTTCGTGACAGCCACCATCGGGGCGGTATCCCTGGGAGTGGGGATCGACTACTCCATCCACCTGACCCAGAGATTCAGGGAAGAGATGGTGTCTGCCCAGAGCAAGATGGAGGCCCTGCGCAGGTCTGCCGGGGGCACAGGTGTCGCCCTGCTGATCTCCGCTTCATCCAGCATGGTGGGATTTACGATCATGGGCTTGGCGCCCTTCCCGCTGATCTCGACCTACGGATTCCTGACGGCTTCCATGATCGGGCTGGCCCTGATGGCATCCCTGGTCGTTCTGCCATCGTTGCTGATGCTGGTTACGAGGGATAAAGCGCCCCAATAATCTCTACTGGGACGACTGGCAGCGGGAGCACACCCCGGTAACAGTGAAGTTGTCGAGGTCGGGTTCGAAGCCGAACTCTTCCACCAAGGTCCGCTGAAACTCCTCCAGGTAGTGGGGGCTGAGGTTGAAGGCCCCGGCGCATACCCGGCACACCATGTGGTTGTGCTTGCCGTTGGGGTCCGTCAGCTCGAAGTGGCGCCGGTCCTCGATGGCAACCTCAGTTACCACGCCCAGCTCCCTGAACAGGTGCAGGGTCCTGTACACGGTAGCCAGGTCCATGGACGGGTACGCCTCCCTTGCCTTGCGGAATACCTGGTCCACACCCATGTGCCCATCGCCGTCCGCAACAATAGACATGATCAACATCCGCTGCGGGGTCAGGCGGTATCCCTTGCTCCGTATAGTTTCGAAGGTGTGCGTAAGATGGGGCATGGTCAAAACCCGGGGCTGTTGTTCACGCAGTATAACCCAACAGTCTCAAGAAATGCACCCGCCCCGTTGGGGCATTGCCTCATCATGAAGTGATAGCCAAGCGTTGACATTGTTGCACCGGGCCGGGCGTTATGGCGTCTGTGAACGTCCACGGTAGGGCTTGGAGGCGAGACGCAGCAAGCCCTATCTGATACTGGTAGGCACCTGGGCAGTCCTTGCTGTAGTTGCGTTTGTCTTTGGGGATTGTCTGCGCCTGAGCCTGGAGTTGCAGGACCCCAAAAGTGAGCGCAACCTTCTGCAGCCCTTCATTTCCGACACCATCTTGCTGACGCGATTGATCAATGACACTACCTTTCAACCCCGGATTAGCATGTCAGGAAACCGCAGGATTCCCCCGTAGAGCCTTTGTGGCGGTTTTTGCATGGTTCCTCCGGAGTTCCCGAATAGTTATGAAAAGTCATAGATATAGTTACACAACTGAAACATCACTGTTACAAATGGTTGGTATTATCGGAGCGAATAGTGCTTTGATGCGGCGCTCCTGGGAAGTCTCTCGAGGGCAAATCGACCCTATTCCTTCCGAAGATATTGCCATCCCCTACAAGCACACTGAGCCGACTTCTAATGGACGACAGAGATTGGGGAGGATGTACAACTATGTCAAAGCCCCTTATGTGGCATCGTACCGGGCAATAGTTAAGGAGGAGGAACCGCCAGGAAGGCGTCGGTGGTGTTGGCGCTGGGAGCACCGGAGGCGATGTTCCCTTTGGGTTGTAGCGAGATGACCCGTGAGAACTGTAGAGGCCTCCGAGTGCCGAGACCATTACTTAGACGTGAAGAGCGCATAGCGACCTGAAACGGTCCGAATCGCAAAACGACGCAGGTAGGAGGTTGGACCATGGCGAGCAAAGAACTTCGCAAGCATATTGACGCCCAGTGGAGCCAAGAAGCTTCTGCGTGGGGTCAGGAAAACCATGACCGCGAGCGCAAGCTGATCTACGACTACCTGGATGAAAATGAAAGCATCATGGGGCTGGTTGGCTGCACTTGGGGACCCACGTCGGCATTCCGCGAGGACGCTGGACTCTTGATTCGACAGCAACGGCTCAAGGGTGTTGCTGTCGCCACCAATCTCAGTGTTTACTTGGTCGCCCACAAGGGTCTCAGCAAATTGGTGACCCAGATGCCTTTGCCCAGCATAAGAGGGGTGGAACACACCGGCGGAGCAGTGACCCTGGACGGCGACGGAATCCATAACTGGGCTGGGATGGCAAAAGGCGACCCCTTCCAAGTGCGGGATGTTCGTGGCGAACAGGGACGCCGCTTCGCCGAGTTGGTGCAGAAGCTCCAAACCGCACCTCATTCAACGGCCACACCGCCCCCGGCTGGGCAATACATCGGAATGACCAAGACCCAACGTATTGATGCTCAGTGGCAGGAGCGTTCCTCAATGTCCGGGCGACAGAATCAAGGCTTTCTCGCCGGCATGATGGGAGGCTTTTCAGGCAAGAATCTAAAAAGCTACGACAACGAGCGCAGGAAGCTCCACGAGGTCCTAAATGACGATGAGAACATTGAGTTCTGGCTCGGCGGCCGCTGGGGCTTGCCCGACGATTTCGAATTCGAACTCACGATGACCGGGGCAACGAACCCTGGGTCAGGCCACGAGGGCATCGCCGTAGCCACTGATCGCCGAGTCCTTCTGTTGCAGGGAGGTGTCGTCTTCAACAAGGAGATAGAGCTGCCTTACGACCGCATCGATGCTGTGGAATACAACGACGGGTTGCTTGCCTCTGGAGTCGAGTTCCATGGCAGCACGATCGAACCCTACAGTTTCTACTTTGACCACAACAACAAGGCCGGCATCAAAGGCCAAGCCAGGCGTCTTGCAGATTGCGTCCGGCAGCATCTGGCCGCGGAGTAGGGGCCCGTGCAGCTGGGAGCTTTGGGAAACCAAAGGCCACTATGGGAGGTGTTGCTACATGCGAACCCGCGTCGGCGGAGTGGACGCTTTTACCAACACAGGGATTAGCCTAAGGAGGACGTTATGAACAACCTGGGTCTGGTGGCCATTTCACTGCTCATCGTAATTGTGACGGCGGCGTGTGGAGCGAGCGTATTCTCCCTGGATGTCGGAGACTGCTTTAACGACCCCAACTTCACCACTGAAGGGGTGGAAGAGGTCAAAACCATCCCGTGCTCTGAGAGCCATGACAACGAGGTCTATGCTGTAACCGATTACCCCGCAAGCAATGGATCATATCCTGGTTTCTCTGCCATCGAATCGTTTAGCACAGAATACTGCCTCGGTGCGTTTGCCGGCTATGTCGGCATTCCCTACCAGGATTCCCGGCTTGACATCACATACTACTATCCGACTCCCGATGGGTGGAGAGACGCCAATGACCGGGAGATCGCCTGCTATCTCTTCGACCTGAACTTCGAAAGGCTCACGAGATCGATGAAGGACAGCCGGGAGTAAGCGCACTCCGAGTTGACGGGTGCTGATGCTGTCATCCGTTGAAGCGGGGAGGGGGATATGACAAGGACCATCATTGGGATAATGGCTGGCCTGCTCATCATGGCCTGCGGGGGAGGCAATGGCAATGAGGACGGCCCTAGCTCCCCCTCAGACCACGGCATACGGCCATATGCCGAGTACTCGTGCTCCCAGGCCGCTATGCAAAACTGGACTAGCCTTCCCGGCAGCATCACTTGGGGCGATCATCTGAGGAAGGCCGAGGCGCATCGAGCGCATCAGGCGAACTATGACGGCCCGCTTTCGGCTGCGTTCAGGAAGGATTTCCATGAGCCTTGGATCAAGGTACTCGGGCAAATGGTCGAGATACTTAGAACGCAGGACGCCAATGCACCCTACGATGAGACCCGTTTCCAGGAGCTAACAAGCGGAATTGACGAAGTGGAATCCATCTTCAGCGTGCAGTTTGGGGAAACGTGCCAGGAGGTTATAGCCAGTTGGGGTGGAGGGCCGGGCTAGTTGTCCCAGTCTCCCCAAGGAACCCTCAGCAAAACAGTAAGCACCCCCACGGCAAGCGGTATGCTCCACCCGGACAGGACATGCTGGAAGGCGTTGCCTGGGTAGTAAGCGTTATGATGGCTCTAGGTGCCCGTCCAGTGGAGTCTTTTGGACACCTGAGGCCACCAAAGGAGGTGTTGCTAGGTGCGAGACCGAGGCGGCGGGATGGAGCCGGTTCTGTTTGCCTTTGGCGTATGGCGCGTCTAAAGGCAGAGAGGCCGGTCACCGAAAACAATCGCAACCCAACTATGGTTTTTCCTATTCCATAACAGAGGAGGGGACCTATGGAGATCAAGGCCGATGTGAACGCCGTACTGGTTGGCCGGATTCTGGCGGCAGTGGTTATACTTATGGGCTTTGCCTACAGCGTGAAGGCGGGGACCTCTTCATTCGGCGGTGGCTTCTGGGTGTTTCTGAGCGCCTTCACCATGCCGCTGGCTTTGGGGTTCATAGTCATAGTGTTGTCGGAGATCCTGAAAGTGGTGCGGAAGGACAACTAGACCCCCGGCTTCAGTCTTCAAGCCCCAGGGCCGTCCACAACATAGGAGATCCGGATGCGACCAAGACCACTGGCTTCTCCGATGCCGACCGCAGGAGCACCTGAATGCATCCACCGTGAGCGGGGCAATGGCGGGTTCTCGCAGGCTCGCAATCCCACTGCCTGAACCGCCGCTATGGCTACCGACGGTCCCAATCGCTCTTCGGCGTATGGACTATCCGGCAAGGGCCACGTCACGCGCCGAAAGGTACCGGAATCCCAGCTGGTCCGGGGGATACCTGTGGAGGCGAGGCAAAGCTAACGCCCGCTAGCCCTTTAGCTCCCTCCGTAGGACCTTCCCCGCCGCGCTGACGGGCAGGGAATCGCGGATCTCCAGCAGCCTGGGGACCTTGTAGGCGGCCAGCTTGCTTCGGCAGTGAATTCGCAGTTCCTCTTGGACATCGCCTTCAGGACGGCCTCGGAACTCTTTCTTGAGCACAAGCACCGCCTTCACCGTTTCGCCACGATACCTGTCGGCTACACCCACGACGGCCGCCATCTCCACCATCGGGTGTTCGAAGAACACCTCTTCCACCTCCCGGGGCCACACCTTGAACCCCGAGGCGTTTATCACATCCTTCTTGCGATCGACGATGTAAAAGTAACCCTCATCGTCCATCCTGGCCAGGTCGCCCGTGTGCAGCCATCCATCCCGGAGGACATCCGCCGTTTCCTGGGGTCTATTCCAGTAGCCGGCCATGACCTGCGGCCCCCGGATGATCAGCTCCCCAATCTCGCCCCTGGGCACATCATCCACGCCATCATCGGGGTCCACAATGCGGGCCTCGGTGTCCGGAAGAGGCACCCCTATTGAACCCTCTTTCGCCCTGTGGATGGGATTGGCATGAGTTAGGGGAGAGGTCTCAGTCAGGCCGTACCCTTCGATGAGGACTTCGTGTCCCGCCAGCTCATCGAAGGCCCGCTTGACCGCCGGGGGCAGCGAGGAGGCGCTGGTCCGGGAAGGCCTCAGAGAAGCAAGGCTGAATTTATCCGAGCCCTCCAGGTCGAGGGCTGCGATGTACATGGTGGGCACCGCCGGAAACCGGGTTGCCTTGTACTCATGTATGGCTGTCAACACCCTCCGTGCATCGAACCGGCGGAAGAGGAGCATGGTTGCTCCTACCAAGATAGGGACGCTCATGGCGCCTGCGATTCCTCCGATGTGGAACAGGGGAAGGGTGGAGATGAAGGTCTCCTCGCCTGCCTCGTACCCATACCAGGCGGCGAACTGCATAGCATTGACCACCATGTTCCGGTGGGTGAGCATTGCTCCTTTGGATATGCCGGTGGTGCCGCCGGTGTAGGGGAGCAAGGCCAGGTCTCGCGCGGGCTCAACGGGAACAGGCGGGCCGGGTTCTTTGTGGGACTCCATGATGTTCTCGAAACTCGGATCCGGACCATCCCCTCCCACAACGACGATGGCGGGCATGGGCTTCCCGCCCAGCGCCCCGCTCACCAGGGAATTGGTCGCCTGATCGCACACTACCAGGCGCGGTTGGGCATCATCGAGCTGGCGCATCAGCTCATCCCCGGTGTACATGGGATTGCAGGGTGCAGGAACGGCGCCCGCCTTCAGGATCCCGTAGAAGGCGATAACCAGCTCTGGGCAGTTCTGCATGAAGTAGGCCACCCGGTCCCCTTTGCTGACCCCCATGTCGGCAAGACCAGCGGCAAAGCAGCCTGAAAGCCTGTCCAGCTCCCGGTACCTCAGTGTAGGAGGCGGCGCGGCGCTATCTCCCAGGAAGATGATCGCAGGTCTATCCGGGAACTCTTTCGCTGACCTTGTAAGAAAAGAGTGGAGGGGCACATCCGGGTAGTCGAGGCTGGACGAGATGCCGGGCGAATAGGAGGAAAGCCACGGTCTATAGGAGGGGTTTGGCATCTTCTTCCTCAGGATGTCAAGGGAGGCTAAACGCGGCCCACGGCAGCTAGACGTTGAAGCCGGCAGCCAAGCTGCTCAGCATGCTGTCCTGCTGCCGGACGTACTCTTCCATATCGGCGACCTGGGCGTCGGTAGCCTGGGCGTACCGCCTCTGAGGAGCGATGTAGTCCCGGATGCTGGCCTTGCGGGGTATGTTTGCCCGGCGGAAGGCCCCGTCTTTCCACTCATACAAGGGCCAGATACCGCACTCCACGGCGAGGCGGGAGACCTCGACGCCCTTATCATCGTCGTACCCCCACGAAGGGTTGCAGGGAGTCAGTATCTGGATGAAGGCTGGGAGGCGGGTCACGGCCGCCTTCAGCTTGCGCTCCAGGTCGGCGGGGTGGGATGTGGAGGCTGTTGCCACGTACTCAGCACCGCTGAACATCAGCATCAAGGGGAACTGCTTGCGACTCCGCACTTTGCCCGAAGGGCGGACGCTGGTGCGGGCCAGAAGGTCGGTGCTTCCCGTGGCGTGGCTGCCGCTGGCGGCGTGGGCTTGGTTGTCGCACACCACGTGCAGGTACTTGTAACCCTGCTGGAAGGCCGTCGCCATGTCTGCAAGTCCCATGTCGATCTGGCCGTCACCGTCGATGACGACTATGGGCCGGTCGATCCCACGGATGTCCATGGCTGTGCGCATGGCTGCGCAGGCGCTGTCATGGGTGCCGAGCCCGCTGCGCTGGAGAAAGTCGCGCCCTATGCCGCATCCCTGCCCAAAGATAATGGGTGCCTCATCTTCCAGGATGTCGAATATTATCTGCATCACCAGCCGGGTTGCCAGGTTGGAGGGACACCCCGGGCACTGGTTGGCGGTGACATTCATCCAGACCTTTTTTTCGACGGTCTCCATCATCATTTTAGGCATAGCGCTTCAACTCCCTGACGGCCATTCTTTTACCCGGCTCCCAAGGCCTGCCGCAGCATAGCTTCATCCTCTATCACATTGAAGTGCCAGGACTGCTCCGGCACGAGTTTCCCGGGTTCCAACGCCTGGAACCCCTCTTCTACCATGTACTGGATGTCGTAGTAGGTAACGTCCCGGCCGCCCAGCCCCACGGTTCGCCCTATCACGGTCGGAGGCACAGCCTCACCGAAGAGAGCGCTCTTGAGGTCATGGAACACGGCGGAAACCGTGTTCCGGTCCATGACCACCACAACCTTGGAACCCCTCAGGGCATCGGCCAACTCCCGTCCAGGGAATGGGCGGTAGGTCCTTATCTTAACCAGGCCCACCTTCTTGCCCTGGTCCCGCAACATGTCGATGGCGACCCGGGCCGTCGAGACCAGGGAACCCATGCCGACCAGGATGACCTCGGCATCATCCGTCCTATAGCTCTCCAGGAGTCCGCCGTATCCGCGCCCGAACATCTCCTGGTACTCCTCGTGGACATCCTGGATCATCTGCTTGGCGGTGTGGTTCAGCGCGTAGTCAAGCTGGTAGCGGCGCTCCATGTACTCCCGGTCTACATCCACGTAGCCGTAGCCGCTCATTCGCGCGCCCGAGTAGTACCCGGAGAAGTCCACGTTCTTCAGGAAGTCGATCTCCGGCGGGATCTGGAAGGGCGGCAGGAACCGGTCAACCATCTCCCGGGTCGGCAGCATAACGGGATAGCTGTTGTGGGACACCTCCCAGCCGTCGTAGGTGACGAAGGCGGGCAGAAGGATGTCCGGGTGTTCGCTGACCTTGTACGCCTGCAGGATAGTATCGAAGACATCCTGGGCGTTCTCGCAGTGGTAGTGAATCCAATGGATGTCCCGGTACATTATCGTGTCCTGGTCATCGGTACGGACCACCGCCGGGGGCTCCAGGGCCCGGTGGGCAACGGTAATGACGATGGGTATCCGGGCATAAGAAGCGAAAATGAGCTGCTGGGCGGCGTACAGCAGGCCCTCGGAGTTGGTGGCGAAGGAGCAGCGCACTCCGGACTGGGTGGCCACGCACTGGGCGTTCATCACGCTCCGCTCGTTCTGCAGCTCTATCACCCTGGCATCCAGGTCTCCCTTGGAGATCATTCGGGAAGCTTCTTCGCCCACCTCATCGGAGGGGCCGATGGGAAAGAAGCACAGCACCTGGATGCGGGCCAACTGAAGAGCTTTGGCGGCCGCTTTGTTGCCCGTAAGGGCGGTGCGCTCCAGTTCAATCCCTGTGGACATGAAACCTCCCGCGGGCACCGGATGTGCCCGCCTGACGGGTGCTAGGACTCGCCGTCCTTCTCTTCGTCGCCCATGGAGTACCGGGCCTTTGAGTAGATCTCCTCGTGGTGGGGCTCCATGGTGATGTCCTCGTAGTTGGGCCGGTCCTTCAGCACCTTATCTTCGTCTATCATGGTAAGGGCCTCTCCCACACACACCTCGGCGCAGATACCGCAGCCCCGGCAAAAGTCCACGTCGATGCGGTAGCCCTGCTGTGGGAGCCCCTCCCGCACTATGAAACCTGTGCCGTCGGGGCACATAACCTCGCTGATACAGGAACTGGGGCAGATGCACTTGCTGTCGACGCACACCGGAATGGAGTCCCGCCAGACAAAGGGACTGCCCTTGGTGTACCCCGGCAGCTCATCGTAGCGGTCGAACCTGTAGTGCTGGGTCAGGTCATCCACCTGGACTCGCTGAAACCCTCGGGCTTTGTTGGAGCTGTCGTACTTGACGCCCCCGATAGCCTTCACCGACTGGTAAGCTTCCACCGCAGCCCTGGCGTTGGCATCTCCCACCGAGCCGGGTAGGGCATCCCTCACCTCGGCCCGGAGCTCGGTAAGGTCCATGCTCTCGGTGATGCGCGCATAAGCTCCCAGCAAACACAGACCGACGGGCGGAGGGTACCTGTGAAGCAGCCTCTGGCAGATTTCCGTGGCATCCACCGTGGCCACTACGCCTCGGAAAGAGAATGGAAGATCGATCTCCTCGGGAGCCTTGGGGGAGTTCACCAGCAGGGTGCCTTCCTTCATCCTGGCCACAGCATCGGCCACAAGGTCGTGGCTGTTGTGGCGGGCTGTGTTCAGCAGCTCTTCCTGGAAGATGATCACTTCGGAGGGATGGTAGTTGGCGCAGCTCGCCAGCCCCGGAGAATCGGATATCTTGACGTAGTTGATGACGGGTGCGCTCCGGGCGCGGGTGCCCGGATAGACGTTCACGGAAACGTAGCTGCCCATCCGGGAGTGCACCTTGGAAAGCACCTCCCCGGCCTGCACCGATCCCTGGCCGGACATGCAAATCAGGTTAAGCTCTCGAACTTCGGGCACCGAACATCTCCAACGAGCGAAAAATCAAAGGCGGACAGATGTGCTGTAGCATACTGTAGATGAATGGTAGGCTAGTCCACCCAATGGGAAGGTGTCAAGAATACTGCTATTCCAGCCGAGACATTTCTCGTATGCTCGGCCTGCAATTGCCCGGCCGGAGAGTTCGGTCAGATTTTATGCACACGAGAGGGGCACCTACGAGAAGGTGAGACTGCGGCTATGCAGTTCACCTAGACCTTAAGTTCCATACCAGTTGTAGGTTGCGTGGGGCCGTTGTGCCCAAGCCTGCTGACCAATTGTTCGCATCGCCGGGCCCAAGGCGGCCATCTGGCGCGCCCACTCTTCCTTGCCTGCGCGATGCCACATGCCATGACCGGGAAATACCCATTCCACGTCAAGAGTGGCTAGCTTCTCCATAGTCTCGGCAAGAATCTCCCAAGAATGAAAAGTCTGGTTTGGGAAAACATCCAGCTCCCCGCGGCGATGGTTCCAGTGAAGCGTGTCCCCTGTGAACAGGAGCCGGTCATCGATGTGAAACACCACATGCCCCCGGGTATGCCCCGGCGCAGGAATTCCCTGCACCCCGGGCGAAATAAATGCAACGCCCTTTTCTCCAATCAGATCGGTCGAGAGAGGAGCGGCATCCCCGTCGGCCTCGCCAATCCAGACCCGGGCGCCATAACGCTCGGCCCAGAGGTCGTAGTCAGCAACATCATCCCGATGGCTCAGCAGGACGTGGGCAATTCCGCCCAAATCATGTACGCTCACGGCAAGCGGCCGGCTGAATCGGGGAGAGTCGATCATGAGGTTTCCCTCGGGGCGCTTCACTAGATAAGAATGGGCACCGAATGATGCGTGGGAGTTATTCCCCAAAGCGAACACTCCTTCGGTAAGGAGGTGGGGGAAAATGCCTGGCGGTTGGACGGGCTTTTTGAGATTGCCAATTGACCTTGTGGGACAGGCGGCGGCGGCACGCCACAAAGCGGCCTCCTGCTCAGGTCCATTGGGCTGGCTGGCGATGAGAGAGCGCCCGCCGGCATCCATTCCGATCAGGTCGGGGGCCCAGTGTCGGGCCGCGTCGCATCGTATGCAGCGGGTATCCACGAACCATGCGCCCGGGACGTTATCCGGGTGGGACTGGTCGAATCTGGGCATTGCTGGACTCTTCCTAACCGCGCGCTACTTGCCCGGCGGCCAGGTTTCCATGTTGTAAGCCATGTGCCAGAAGAGCCACTCGTACCGGCTGCTTACCACGAAAGCCGTCCGCATCTGCTCCAACTCTACTGGGCCCGCAGTCTTTGCGCACTCATCCACAAAAGAGCGCCAGGCAGCCACGCTGTCCTTCAGCAGGCCCTCAGTGTAGGGGGACGACCATTGGGAATAGACCGGATGGTCCAGCTCGCCCAGCATGTCGCCCAGCTCATGGTAGGTCCATGGGCAGGGGAGGAGGGCAGCCGCTGTGGGCCCAAGGCCCATCAGGGATGCGGTCGCAAGCATGTGGTTGACGTAGCCGAGGCAGGTCGGGGAGCGTCCAACTGCTTCAGCCTCCTCCGGTGTGAGATCCACCAGGGACATCATCTTCTGGTGCAGGGGCCTCTCCACAGGAGTGGAAACCCGGTGGGAGAGGAGCTCCAGGTTGTGGCTATCCGGGGCTTTGGCCAAGGCGAGGGCCACCGTCCGGCCAAACCCTTCCAGGTAGAGGTAGTCCTGGGCCATGTAGTACCGGAACTTCTCCAGGGGCAGGGTGCCGGCCCGAAGCTCTGCCAGGAAGGGGTTGGCCTTTATCTGCTGCCAGATGGGGGAGGCTTCCGCCTTTAAGCGCTCCGAGAAACTATCGGCCATATCTTCCTGCCTGTATTGCCCTGTTTGTCTCTAGCCCTTCGGCTAGTGGTGCGCTGCTCGACGCTGGCGGCGCAAGGTTCTCGTCCTGGTACCGTCCCTCGTATCCCTGGAGAACCTGCCGGTCCAGGTTGAAGAAGATGAGCTGGCCAATCCTGGCATTGCGTCCTAGGCGGAACCCGTGGGGATTCAGCACCGTGAGCATCACCTGGGACCTGCCCCGATAGCCCGCATCCCATACGGCCGTGTGCACCGTCACCCCGGAGCGCAGGAGGCTGGACCGGGGCTGCATAAGGGCCATGATATGGAGGGGCAGGCTGATGCGCTCGTTAAGAACTGCAAGATAGGGACCGGGCGCCAAGTCCAGGCTCCCCGAGGCATCCCATTGGAGGTGGCGTGTAGACGACAGGGAGCGGCTGGCTTCGGTCATCTCTCCAGCGGAGGTGTACTCCATCACCTCTCCCACCGTGACATCGAACCCGTTGGGCTGTACCTGGACGTCCAAGTCCAGGTAGCCGGCGATCAGGGGGTCGGGGTCTTCCAGCAGCTCGAGGATGGACTGCCGGCTCAACGCTGCGCCGCCAGGCAGATCATTCATGCCGCCGCCTCCACACGTTCGATGCATCCGCATTCTAGCACAGCCGCCTCAACCTCCTCTCTCGATAAGGGCTTCCCAAGGGCGGATCGGCGTGAGATCGCCCTATGGTATATTTGTTCAACGTTGCCTGCGCCAGCCAGTTTAACCGGTCTCACCAATAGGGCGCAGTTCGGAAATACTATGTCTTCTCTCAGGTACGGGCTGCTTCTGGCTACGCTGGCTGTTTGCATTGCTGGGTGCACCTTCACGACGCCGCCCACCCCCATTCTTACCCCAACATCCACACCTACTGTCACGCCGATTCCCTCGCCGTCACCGACACCTACCCTGAGTCCGACTCTTAGCCCCGCGGCCAGACCTACTCCAACTCCTACAGTCGCTCCTACTCTTACCCCAGTGCCTACCCTTATCCCTACGGTCACTCTTATTCCCTCCCCGACAGTTACCCCAACACCCTCATATACCCCTACGCCAAGGGCTACCCCTACGCAAACAGCTGCTCAAATTGCCGATGCCTACTACCGCACAGTTATCCCTTGGTACAACTCACGACCTGGGATGTACACAGGGAACGAATGGCATACGCACAGGGAATCAAGGACCCACCTCCGCACCATCTATTCCCTGGACTCCGAGATTGCCAGGAAGGTGGCGGGCTTCTCATGGGTGCAGGGCTATATCGGCTGGAGTGAAGTAAGCGTCTTCGAATCGCTGGCGCGACTTACCGAGGTCGCCCCTGAAGCAGCAGGTCTGGCGATAGATTACCCCTGGTTTGGCGACGGGGTTGCTGAGCACGAAAGTGGGGTCATAAGTTTTCTGTTCCAAATTGCAAAATCGGATGAGGCCCTAGGTGTAGAAATAGCATCAACTCCCTGGATCTCCGATGGGGTTTCTGAAGGCATCGGATGGACTGCCACCTTCATGGCCGACGTATGGGAAGAAGATAGTTCCCTTGCAAATCAATTGGTAGGGTTGTCATGGGTAAGGGACGGGTTGACCGAATCCGAACTATGGGGGTTGAACACGCTTTCCTACATCGGTTCAATGGATGGCGCCTTGCCTAATCAGATGCTGGAGCTCCCTTGGGTGAGGGACGACGTGACGGAAACCGAACTGACCGCACTGGAGACCCTTTCCCATTTGATGGGTACAAATAACTCTCTGGCAGGGCTGACCTTGGGGCTTCATTGGGTGAGGGACGGCGTGACGGAATCCGAACTGACCGCGCTGGAGACTCTTTACACCTTCGGCTCTATAGATGATGCCCTTGCTGTTCATATCGTGGAGCTCCCATGGGTGATGGATGGTCAAACGGATACCGAGCAGAAGGCGTTGAATAACCTGCGCCGCATCGGATCCATCGCCGGCACGCTTTCCTCGCAGATAGCAGGGTTTTCCTGGATCGAGGATGGGGTTACGGAATCCGAGCAGAGGGCGCTGCAGACCCTGGCCTACATCACAAGCATAGATAGCGCCTTGGCTGTGCAGATCGTGGGACTGCCATGGGTGCAGGATGGGTTGCCGGAATCCGAGCAGAGGCCGCTGGAATCCATACACAGAATCGCAATCTCTGACAGCTCCCTGGCTGGGCATACCGTGGCGCTCCCATGGGTGAACGATGAGTTGACAGATGGCGAGCGCAGCGCCCTGGATAAGCTTGACAGAATCGCAAGGATTGATGTCGCCCTGGCTGAGCAGATCGTGGGGCTCCCCTGGGTGATGGATGGGTTGACGGATGCCGAGTTAAGCGAACTACTAGCGCTGCTGGACTTAGCCAATGAGAACCCCGCTGCGGCCCAAGGCCTTTTGTAGGAGACCCTGCAGTCCGGAGCAAACTAGGAAGCGGTGCGCCAGTCAGGCAGCTTCCACGATTGACATCGCAGGTCAAAGGGGTAGCGGCTGAGTCAGAGACAGATGTGAGCACGCCGGGTTCGGTATTTGAGTGAAGGCTGAGGTAGGTGCTGAGACGGAAATGAATTGCCTGCGGTCGATGTTGTTAGTTGTGCTGATGTCGGTCGCTGGGTGCACCTTCACAACTCCGCCGACTCCCATCCTAGGCCCAACATCCACACTTACTGCTACTCTCACCCCCACGCCGTCGCCGACA
This sequence comes from Dehalococcoidia bacterium, assembly GCA_965116325.1. Lineage (GTDB taxonomy): Bacteria > Chloroflexota > Dehalococcoidia > Lucifugimonadales > JAGWBF01 > JAGWBF01. The sequence goes on from OZ220675.1 coordinate 911,070, forward strand.
CGCACCCTAAGTCCGACTCTTAGCCCCGCTGCCACACCTACCCCAACTCCTACAGTCGCTCCTACTCTTACCCCAGTGCCTACCATTAACCATACGGTCACTCTTATTCCCTCCCCGACAGTTACCCCAACGCCCTCACTCACCCCTACGCCTAGGCCTACGCCGACGCAAACAGCTGCTCAAATAGCCAATTCCTACTTCCGCACGGTTATCCCCTGGTACGGCCTACCCCATGGGACGCACACAGGGACCGCATTGCATACGCACAGTGAAGCAAGGACCCACCTACGGAGCATCTACACCCTGGACTCCGGCCTTGCCGAGAGAGTGGCTGGCATTTCCTGGGTGCAGAAGTATATAGACTGGCCTGAAGTCAACGCCCTCGAATCGTTGGCGCAACTCATCGACATTGCCCCTGAAGCGGCAGGTCTGGTGATAGGTTACCCCTGGTTGGGCGACGGGCTTGCTGAGTACGAAGGTGAGGCTTTGCGATTCATGTCAAACATTGCGAAAAGAAATAGGGCGCTGGCTGTGGAACTCGCAGCAACCCCCTTGATTGCCGAAGAGCCCCCTTTGGCTGACAAATGGGCCATGCGCAATCTGGCCGACATCGCCGACCAAGATGGTTCCCTTGCTGAGCAGATTGTCGAATTGCCTTGGGTGAGGGATGGATGGACAGAAACCGAACAGTGGGGATTGGGGAGTATTTCCCACATCGGCGTAAAGGATGGCGCCCTGGCTTCACAGGTCGTGCGGCTCCCCTGGATTAGGGATGGTGTTACGGAAACCGAACAGTGGGTGCTGCACGCTATTGCCAGCATCCACGAATTCGATGTCACCCTGGCTGCGCAGATCGTGGGACTCCCCTGGGTTATGGATGGGTTGACGGAAGCTGAGCTAAGCGAACTTCTAGCGCTGCTGGACTTAGCCAATGAGAATCCTGCTGCACTCCAAGGTCTCTTTTAGAAGACCCTGTAGACCAGGGAACCTAGAAAGAGGTGCGCCAGTCCATCTCGCAAACCGCCGGGGCGAGGGCGGCTTGGAACACCATGCTGGACCTGTCAGGAATGGATGCTTAGTAGTGCATCCCCTCCCGGATGTGAAGCGTCTCCCACTGGAGGCCTCGAACCCTCCTTCTCACATAGCCCGCCTTGCCCATTTAAGGCAGGCTATGCTATACTTTTGGGCGGATTTGTAACCTGGAATGGTGCGTGTTCGTCCTTGAGCAGGTTATGTAACCTGCTTCTTTTATAGATACGGAACTCAGCGAACTAGAGCTTGGCGAAAGGCAGGTCCTATGGTAGAAGCGCCCGAAGTTAGCCCTCCTCCGAGGGAGCCGGTAACGATGAAGACCCTCCTGGAGGCTGGGGTCCACTTCGGACACCAGACCAGGCGGTGGAACCCCAACATGAAGAGGTATATCTTCACCCACCGCAACGGCATTCACATCATAGACCTGCAGCAGACCCTCGTCCTTCTGGAGAACGCCTGCAAAGCCATTACCCAGCTTGTCGCCAGCGGTGGCGATATCCTGTTCGTAGGGACCAAGAAGCAGGCCCAGGAGACCATCCAACAGGAAGCTCGGCGAAGCAACATGCCCTATATCAACCAGCGCTGGCTGGGGGGCACGCTGACCAACTTCAAGACCATCAGGGCCCGCATCAACTACATGGTCCAGCTGGAAGAACGCATCGAAAAGGGTGCGCTTCTGGGCCTCACCAAGAAGGAAAGCCTGAAGCTCCAGGACGAACTGAACCGGCTGCACAAGTACTTCGAAGGCATTCGAGACGTCACTTCCATGCCGGCTGCCTTGTTCGTCATAGATATCGAGAAGGAAGATATCTGCATTGCCGAAGCCGTCAGGCTGGGCATTCCCATCGTGGCCCTGGTGGACAGCAACTGCGACCCCAATCTCGTTACGGTGCCCATTCCCGGAAACGACGATGCCATCAGGTCTATACGACTTATCGCCGGCAGGGTTGCCGACGCCATCCTGGAAGGGCTACGACAAAGGGCGCCCCTGGAGCCGGAAATCGACGAAGAGATGGAGGAGGAAGACGAGGAGGAGAAGCCGGAGTTCCTGGAGTTGGATGCCCAGGAGTTGGAGTCCGCCTTGTCCTTCAGAGCGACCCCTCAAGATGCACCCGTCGCAGAGGCGCCGCCAGTGGAACAGCCGGTTGGTCAAACCCCGACCGAGAACATCGAAAATGCCGCGGCGACGGTCCCAGCTGCTGAAGAAGCTCCTGACGCCGATGCCCCAACCCAAGCAGCCTAACATCCCGGGGCCGAACGGCCTCCACTAAGTGAACATCCAATCGGGGGAACATTCTTGGACATAAGTGTAGAAATGATCAGAGACCTCCGGCAAAGGACCGGAGCCGGTGTGATGGACTGCAAGCGGGCCCTGGAGGAGTCCGAGGGGAACGCTGAGAAGGCAGAAGATGTCCTACGGGAGCAGGGCCTCGCCAGCGCTGCCAAGAAGGTGGGACGGGAAACCCGGGAAGGTGTGGTACACGCCTATATCCACACCGGCGGACGCGTAGGAGCGCTGGTGCAGCTAGACTGCGAAACCGACTTCGTAGCCCGCACCCCGGAATTCCAGGAGCTAGCTCACAACCTTGCCATGCAGATAGCGGCGATGCCCTCCACCTCATACGTCAGCAAGGATGACGTCGACGAGGAAGAAAACCGCCCCATTGAAGAGATCAGTCTCCTGGACCAGTCCTACATAAAGGACCCGTCCCGCACGGTGAACGACATCATCCAGGATGCTATCGCCAGGGTAGGGGAAAATGTGAAGGTGCGCCGGTTTTCCCGCTTTGCCCTGGGGGAATGACGGCTTGGGGGTACCTTGGCTAACTCCTGCTACAAACGGGTGCTCCTGAAGCTAAGCGGCCAGTCCCTCAGCGGCGAAGGCCACTACGGAATCGACCCCCTTGCGGTCCGCTACGCCGCCGAGCAGATCAAGGAAGCTTCCGACCTGGGTGTGGAGCTTGGCGTAGTCATAGGGGGAGGCAATATCTGGCGGGGGCTGGAGGCGGAGAGCTGGGGGATGGACAGGGCCACTGCAGACTACGCAGGTATGCTTGCCACCGTCATGAACGCCCTCGCCCTCCAGGATGCCCTGGAGCGAATGGGCCTGACCACCCGCACCCAGACCGCACTGCAGGTCCAATCGGTCGCCGAGCCATACATTCGCCGGCGCGCCATGCGTCACCTGGAAAAGGGCAGGGTGGTAATCTTCGCGGCCGGCACGGGAAACCCTTTCATGACTACTGACACCACATCCGCCCTGCGAGCCGTCGAGATCGGCGCTGAGGTGCTGATGATGGGCAAGAACAACGTAGATGCGGTCTATGACTCCGACCCTAATGAAAACCCACAGGCTCAGCCCTTCGCCAAGCTGAGCTATCTCGATGCCCTGAACTTGCGCTTGAAGATAATGGACACGACCGCCCTTTCTTTGTGCATGGACAACTCCCTTCCTATAATTGTGTTCGACCTGTTCCAGCCGGGAAGCATTCGTCGCGTTCTCTCGGGAGAACCGGTGGGTACCCGAATTTCAGGAGGAGAGTAGATATGACGACCGAAGGCGGGTCCGCACCCAAGCTCGCGGAAGATGTGTTGTCTGAAGGGCAATCGAGAATGGGCAAGGCCATCGAAGCGCTGAAGCGGGAACTAAACTCGGTACGCACTGGCCGGGCAACTCCCTCCCTGATTGAGAACCTGTCCATCGAATACTACGGGACCCCCACTCCCCTGAGCCAGCTGGCTACCATCACCGCTCCGGAGGCCCGATCCCTTACAGTTCAGCCCTGGGACAAGCAGGCCCTCAGGGACATAGAAAAGAGCATCCAGAAGTCTGAGCTGGGTCTGAACCCATCCAACGACGGCAGCATCATCAGGATCCCCATTCCCCCCCTGAGCCAGGAAAGGCGCAGGGAGATGGTCAAGATGCTGAAGCAGAAGGCAGAGAACGGCAAACTGGCTGTCCGGAACATTCGCCGGGACGCAATAGAACAGCTCCGTTCCATGGAGAAGAACAAGGACCTGTCCCAGGACGAAAACCGGAGGGCCCAGGACACCCTGCAGAAGTACACCGACCAGCACATCGCCAACATCGACCAGCTCTCCTCCTCCAAAGAATCGGAGATAATGCAGGTCTGATCCTGAGAACCGATCCCCCATGCAGCTAAGAACCACTCAATCAAAGCCGGCTATACCTGCCGTGAAGGTGCCCAACCACGTAGCCATCATCATGGATGGCAACGGGAGGTGGGCAACCAGGCAGGGGCTTCCCCGCTTGGAGGGGCACCGGGCAGGTGTGGACAACCTCCACAGGGTGCTCGATTGCCTGGCGGGCTACGGCGTCAAGCACGTGACCCTGTTCGCCTTCTCCACGGAAAACTGGGGAAGGCCCGAGGACGAAGTCTCCGGCCTCATGTCCATCCTCGAAGAGGTGATCTACGTTGAAGCTGAGGCCCTGCACAGCAAGGATGTTCGGGTGCGCCACATAGGGCGCAAAGACCGCCTGTCTGCCCAGCTCTTGGATGCCGTCGACTACACCCAGGACCTCACCAAGAACAACAGCTCAATCAATCTGAACGTGGCCTTCGACTATGGCGGGAGAGATGAAATCCTGGAGGCGATAAAGCAGATAGTGCGCGAAGGCCTATGCCCCGACGATCTGGACGAGCAGGTCTTCACCAGGTACCTGTACACCAACGGCCTGCCCGACCCGGACCTGATTATCCGGACGGCAGGCGAGCTGCGCTTAAGTAACTTCCTGATTTGGCAGTCCGCCTATAGCGAGTACTTCACCACAGCATCTCTGTGGCCGGACCTCGGTGAAGACGAGATTGCCGAAGCCATGGAGTCCTACAGCCAACGCCAGAGGCGGTTCGGCGCCCTGAGGTCCGAAGACTCCTCCGGCTAGGCTCCCCCGTGGCTGGCAGACTACTTACCGCCCTGGTAGGCATCCCCCTTCTGCTTGGCGCCATCTGGCTCGGCACCCCGTGGCTGACGATCCTCGTGGGGGCGGCGGCGCTCTTGGGGCTGCGGGAGTACCACCAGATGACCAGCCCAACACCCTCCCTCGTGCCCTTAGCGCTTGCGGCTGCTTGGGGCTTAGTCATCATCGTATCCGCGCAGCTCACAGAACTCTGGACGGAGTATCTCCCCCACGCTCTCCTCGGGGCAGGCATCCTTCTCTCGATACCTTGGCTGCTGGCTAACCTTCGCGGAGAAGGAGCACTATTCCGGTGGGGTGCGCGGGTCTTCGGTCCCTTCTACGTAGCTTTCCTTCTTGCTCATGCCCTGCTAATCAGGGAGCTGGATGGAGGCTCTGAGTTGGGCCGGGACTGGCTCTTCTTCGGGATAATCGTGGTCTTTGCTACCGACACGGGGGCCTTCTTCACCGGCAGGCTCATCGGTAGGCACAAGATGGCCCCCAGCATCAGCCCTGGCAAGACCTGGGAGGGCGCTTTCGGAGGAATGGTCTGGGCCATCGGCATTGCCCTGCTCCTCGGCGCCATTCTGGAGCTTCGGGTTCCCGGGTGGCAGGCCGCCGTCGTGGGAGCGGCGGCTGGGGTGGCCGCCCAGCTGGGAGACCTCCTGGAATCCCGGCTGAAAAGGGCCTCCGGCGTTAAGGATGCAGGCAGCCTCCTCCCAGGCCACGGAGGCATCCTGGACAGGGCGGATTCCATTGTACTGGCTATCCCCGCAGTGTATTATCTTGTCAAGTTTGCGCTGGACACCTCCGCATAGCTTTTGAGTGCAAGGCGGTGAATGGATGAAGGGCCTGGTAGTCCTTGGCTCCACGGGCTCCATAGGGGTGCAGACCCTTGATGTGGTCCGGGAGATGCCGGAGCGGTTCCATGTCCTGGGACTGGCTGCCGGAAGGAACGTGGACCTGCTGGTCAACCAGGTTTCCGAGTTCAGCCCCCGGATGGTGTACTGCGCTGACGAGGCGGGGAGGTCGAGGCTCGATGGTAGCGGGGCCTTCATGCCCATGGAGGAGATGGTCGCCGACCCCGAAGTCGGGCTCGTAATGGCCTCCACCATCGGGACGGCCGGCTTGATTCCCACGGTGAAAGCCCTGGAGTGTGGCAAGACCGTTGCCCTGGCAAACAAGGAAGTAATCATCATGGCCGGCCCCCTCATCCGGTCCTTGGCGGGGACGGCGGGACGCGTCCTGATGCCCGTGGACAGCGAACCCAGCGCCATCTGGCAGAGCATCCAGGGGGAAACCAGCGCAGTTCGCCGTCTGATGATCACAGCATCGGGCGGCCCCTTCCGAAAATCATCCATCCAGGACCTGGAGAAGGTCACCCCTGAGCAGGCCCTGAAACACCCTACCTGGAACATGGGCAGGAAGATCACCATCGACTCGGCGACCCTCATGAACAAAGCTTTCGAGGTCATCGAGGCCCACTGGCTCTTCGACGTTCCCTGGGAGAACATCGAGGTGGTGGTGCACCCCCAGAGCATCATTCACTCCATGGTGGAGATGGCCGATGGCTCGGTGAAAGCCCAGATGGGGCCGCCGGACATGCGCCTTCCCATCCAGTACTCCATGCTGTACCCGGAGCGCATCCCCAACCGGCTGATCCCCCACCTGGACCTTGGTTCGCCGTTGGACATCAATTTCGAGCCCCTCGACCCTGCGCGCTACCCCTGTTTCGCCCTTGCAGTAGAGGCTGGGCAGAAGGGTGGCACCTACCCGGCCGCCCTCAGCGCCGCCGACGAAGTTGCGGTGGACCGCTTCTTGGATGGCAGGATCGGGTTCCTGGATATTCCCCGGGTCCTCGAAACAGTCCTGACAAAGCACACGTCCACAGGCGGCGAAACCCTCGAGGAGATATTGGAGGCCGACAGGACGGCACGGCTGGATGCCGAAGCTGCGGCTGACTCCCTTCACGATCGCGTCCTCTCAGGATGATGTGAAGGGCCTCCGAGGCCGTACCCCATGGATATCCTGATAACCATCGTCCAGTTCCTGGCAGTCCTGGCTGCGGTGGTGCTGGTCCATGAGTTCGGCCACTTCGCCACCGCAAAGGCCTTCGGCGTGAAGGTGAACGAGTTCGGAATCGGCTTCCCCCCCAAGCTTCTGACCCTCTGGCGCAAAGGGGACACCGAATACACCATCAACCTGCTCCCTATTGGCGGCTTTGTGAAGCTGGAGGGCGAGAACGACGTAACAGGCCCCCGGAGCTTTGCCAGCAAGGGCATCGGCACCAGGTTCATCATCCTCATCGCAGGCGTGTTTATGAACGTAGTGCTGGCCCTCCTACTCCTGACCGGTCTGTTCATGTTTACGGTGGGAGAGCTGGAGGTTGCCCAAGTATCCAGCCGGTCCCCGGCGTCGGAAGCGGGCCTGCTTCCAGGGGACCGCGTCCTTAAGGTAAACGGCGAAGATGTATCCGGTTTCCGGCAGCTGACCAGGACTCTGGGCGCCAACCGGGGTACGGATGTGCCGTTGCTGGTCCGGAGAGACGGCGAGGAGCAGGTGCTCTACGTGCCTCCCATCTCTCACAGCTTCCCCCATGAAGCCGCTTCAGGAGTCAGCGTCGAGGTTGTCGGCGACATAAATGTGACACAGGTTTCCTCCGGGTCCCCAGCCGACACCGCCGGCGTGCAGGACGGCGACATCATAACCGCAGTCGACGGCTCCTCAGTGGAGGGATTCTACGCCCTCACCGGCCTGATTAATGACAACCGGGGTCGGCGTATCGAGTGGCAGGTCCTGCGGGATGGGACGCCGGTCACTCTCTACGTGACTCCCAGAAGTTCGCCCGCGCCGGGCCAGGGAGCCACGGGAATCCACATCGACGTTTCAGGAGATGTGCGCGTGCAGGATGTAGCGCCGGGCTCGCCCGCCGAGGCAGCGGGAATCCTGCCTGGCGACATCATCACGGAGGTAGATGGCGAGGCTATCGGCGACTTCAACGAGCTGGCAAGGGCCGTCGACAAGCGTCTCGGAGAGGCAAGCGCCTGGACAATCCAGAGAGGAGGCGTCAGCAGGCCCGTCACTCTTTTCCCCGAGGCTGATGCCCTGCCCTACGAAGCCAGCACAGGACTTACCGTTGAGTTCCTGGCCCTGCAGAACACCCCCGTCAATCCGCCGTGGGAAGCTCTGGTCCGGTCGGTTACCTGGATTGGAGGCGCCGCTGTGGCGACCAAGGATGCGGTCGCCAACTGGCTGGCCGACGATGGCGAAGCCCCCTTTTCTGGGCCGATAGGCATAGCCCAGGGCACCGGCGAGCTTGCCCGCGAGGCGGGCCTCATCTCCCTGGTCCCCCTGACCGCCCTGCTCAGCATGAGCTTGGCCTTCTTCAACATCCTGCCCTTCCCCGCTTTGGACGGGGGAAGGCTGGTCTTTGTGGTGCTGGAATGGGTGCGCCGCGGCAAGCGGATACCACCCGAAAAAGAGGGGCTGGTGCACGTTATTGGCTTCGTTGGGTTGATGACTATGCTGGCCGCCCTAACATATAACGATATAATAAGGATAATCGAGGGATACAGCTTCTTGCCCTAGAAGGCAACGGAACCGATATGAAAAGTCGAGGGCTGTTATGAACATGCGGCGCACAACCAAGCCCATCTACGTAGGAGACGTCAAGGTCGGGGGAGACGCCCCGATAACGGTCCAGTCCATGACCAAGACCGACACCCGGGATGTAGAGGCCACCGTGGCCCAGATACGGGAGCTGGAGGAGGTCGGCTGCGACATCATCCGCTCGGCAGTCCCGGACATGGAGGCCGCCAAGGCCCTGCAGGAGATCAAGAAGCAGATAAATATTCCCCTCGTGGCGGACATCCATTTTCATTACCAGCTTGCGCTGGAGGCCCTTAAGGGCGGGGTGGACATGCTTCGCCTCAACCCGGGCAACATCCGCGATTCGGACAAGGTCAGGGAGGTTGTTCGGGCCGCCAAGGAGCGTCAGATTCCCATACGCATCGGCGTAAACTTCGGCAGCCTGCCCCCCGTAGGGGCAATCGGCAAGAGCAAGGGGTTTTCTCGTCACGGGGACATGGTAAATACGCTGGCCAAGCATGAAGATGCGACCGAGGGCGACTACTCACTGGTGGACCACATGGTGGATACAGCCCTGTGGGAGATCGGCATCCTCGAGGCCCTGGATTTCGACCTGATCAAGATATCAATGAAGGCATTCGATGTCCCGACGACCCTGGAGGCATACCGCCGGGTCGCCGACATGGTGCCCTATCCCCTGCACCTGGGCATTACCGAGTCGGGGACGGTGCGAGCAGGATCAATAAGAAGCGCCATCGGCCTGGGAATGCTCCTCTACGAGGGCATCGGGGACACCATCCGCGTTTCCCTCAGCGGCGACTCCAAGGACGAGATTGCGGCGGGTTACGACATCCTCCGGTCCCTGAACATGCGCCAACGGGGCACCACCCTGGTCGCCTGCCCAAGCTGCGGCAGGGCCGACGTGGATGTAATCAAGCTGGCTAACACCGTGGACAACATGCTCAAGACCATGAACAAGGACATTAAGGTCGCCGTGATGGGGTGCGAGGTAAACGGCCCCGGCGAGGCCAAGGATGCCGACGTGGGCATCGCCGCCGGCGCAGGCCGGGCCATCATCTTCCGCAAGGGGCAGAAGGCCCGCGTGGTGGCCGAGGATGAGATGCTCACGGCGCTGATGGAAGAGGTCGAAAAGACCTAGGGGCATCACGCCCCCTGCAGGACAATTTCCCGTCCCTTCCGGCTTCACATCAAGAAAACAGGACACGCATGAAGTTTACCCAGATGGTCTCCAAGACCCTCCGCACCGAGCCAACGGAGGCCGAAACCGCCAACCACCGGCTGATGCTGAAAGCCGGGATGATATCCCAGGTAGCCTCCGGGGTGTATAGCTATCTCCCCCTGGCATGGCGCTCCCTCAGGAAGATCGAGGACATCATCCGCGAAGAGATGAACGCGGCCGGAGGCCAGGAGATCCGGATGCCGGTCCTACAGCCCCAGGAGCTTTGGGAGGAGACGGACCGGGTGGCCGGCTTCGGTGAGAACCTTTTCAGGCTTGAGGACCGGCGAGGCCGTCCCATGGTGCTGGCCCCCACCCACGAAGAGGTCGTAACCAACATCGTCAAGGGCAACGTTCAGAGCTACCGCGACCTGCCCGTGATCCTGTACCAGATACAGACCAAGTTCCGGGATGAAGCCCGCCCCCGGGCCGGCCTGATACGGGTGCGGGAGTTCGACATGAAGGATGCCTACAGCTTCGACGCCGACGACGAGGGCCTTGATTCCAGCTACCAAGCCATGGGTCGTGCCTACCGTAACATCTATGAGCGCTGCGCGCTGCCGGTGATCATGGCCGAGGCCGACAGCGGGGCCATCGGAGGCAAGGACTCCCACGAGTTCATACTTCCCACCCCCACGGGGGAGGACACCATCATCCTATGCCCCGGGTGCGGCTATGCGGCCAATGCAGAAAAAGCCAGGGGGCAGGTCTCCCATGCCGGGGAGGAGGCTCTCCTTCCCCTGGAGCAGGTCTCCACTCCCGGACTAAAGACCATCGATGCCCTGTGCACTTTCCTGAACGTTCCACCTTCCAAGACCCTGAAGGCGGTCTTCTACAGGGCCGACGAAGAGACAGTCTTCGTAACTGTGCGTGGCGACCTGGAAGTCAACGAGGTTGCCCTGAAGAATGCCCTGGGCTGCAAGGCCCTGAGGCTGGCTTCCGACGAGGAGGTCAAGGACGCAGGTCTGGTCGCCGGGTCTGCTTCTCCCATCGGCATCAAGAATGTACGGCGGGTGGCGGACACCTCCATCACCAAGGGGGCCAACTTTGTCGTGGGGGCCAACGTGCCTGATACCCACGTGATCAACGCCAACTACCCCAGAGACTTCGACGTGGATATCCTGGAGCACTTTGCCCTTGCCCAGGAGGGTCAAATCTGCACGAAGTGCCCTGCAACCCTTGGCTCCACCAAGGGCGTCGAGGTAGGCCACATATTCAAGTTGGGCACCTTCTTCAGCGAGGCCTTGGGGGCCTACTACCTGGACTCGGAAGGACAGCAGCGTCCCATAATCATGGGATGTTATGGAATCGGCGTGGGAAGGCTGCTGGCAGCCGCGGTGGAGCAGAACCACGACGACAAGGGGATCGTGTTCCCCACCCCAATCGCCCCCTTCCAAGTGCATCTGGTGGGGCTGAACCTGTCCAACGAGGAAGTGGCCAGCGCAGCCGACACCCTGTACCGGGACTTGTGGTCGGCCGGCATAGAGACCCTGTACGATGATCGAAAAGATGAGGCCGCCGGAGCCAAGCTCAACGACGCCGACCTCCTCGGGTTGCCCATGCGCATCGTGGTCAGCCCCCGCACCCTTGGCCAGGACTCAGCAGAGATGAAGCCCCGGAGCTCCCAGGATGCCTCCGTCGTACCCCTAGCTGATGTGGTAGCGAAGATTGCCGCGGCCTTGGCCGCGTGATATGAGCACCAGGCAGCGCCCGCATTCATTCGCGGGCGCCGGGCAGGTCGAAGGAACGCAATGACCAGCAATAGCAAGAGCGAGTGGCAAGAAAACACCCTGGAGCCCCAGGTACGCCGTTTCCCCGAGAGGCAGGAACGCTTCAAGAGCGAGTCGGCCATAGAGCAGGAAGTCCTGTACAGCGCCGACGATCTGGAAGCGGCCGGATGGGAGTACATGAAGGACCTAGGCTTTCCCGGGGAGTACCCGTACACCCGTGGGGTGCAGGCCAACATGTACCGCGGGCGCGTGTGGACCATGCGCCAGTACTCAGGCTACGCCACCGCCGAAGAATCGAACCGGCGGTACAAGTATTTGCTGGAGCAGGGACAGACCGGGTTGTCCATCGCCTTCGACCTGCCCACCCAGATCGGCTACGACTCAGACCATCCCATGGCCAGGGGCGAAGTCGGCAAGGTGGGCGTTCCAATATGCAGCCTCAGAGACATGGATGTGCTGCTGGACGGCATTCCCCTGGACAAGGTGAGCACATCTATGACCATCAACGCCACAGCCTCCGTGCTGTTGTGCTTTTACATCGCCGTGGCCCGACGTCGGGGCATATCGCCGGCCGCCCTTAACGGCACCCTCCAGAACGACATCCTCAAGGAGTACATCGCCAGGGGCACCCACATCTACCCGCCCCGTCCCTCCATGCGTCTGGTGGTGGATGTGTTCAAGTACTGCGCCGCCGAGGTCCCCCGTTGGAACACCATAAGCATCAGCGGGTACCACATGCGGGAAGCGGGCGCCACGGCGACCCAGGAGCTGGCCTTCACATTCGCCAACGCCATAGCCTACCTGCAGGCCGCCGTCGATGCGGGGCTGAACGTGGACGATGTGGCGGGGCGAATCTCCTTCTTTTTCGTTGCCCACAATGACCTGTTCGAAGAGGTAGCGAAGTACAGGGCGGCCCGACGGATGTGGGCCAAGATAGTCCGCCACCGCTTCGGGGCCAAGAACCCCCGCTCCTGGATGTTGCGCTTCCATACCCAGACGGCGGGGGTGACCCTGACGGCCCAGCAGCCCGACAACAACCTCATCCGCACCACGGTCCAGGCCCTGGCTGCGGTCCTGGGGGGCACCCAGTCCCTTCATGTGAACTCCCGGGATGAGGCCCTGGCCCTGCCTTCTGAGGAAGCTGTCCAGCTATCCCTGCGCACCCAGCAGATCCTGGCCCACGAGAGCGGAGTGGCTGATGTGGTGGACCCGCTGGGCGGCTCCTACTACGTGGAGACCCTGACCGGCCGCCTGGAGGAGGAAGCCAGCAAGTACATCGAGACGATTGACGACATGGGCGATGCTGTATCGGCCATAGAGTCGGGGTACCAGGTGCGGGAGATCAACCAGGCGGCCTACCTGCACCAGCAGGAGGTCGAGCAGGGAGAGAAGGTCGTCGTCGGCATCAACCGTTACACCGGCGAGACCCCGCCCATCGAACACCTCCTGAGCGTGGACCCCCAGTCAACGAAAAAACAGGTACAGGCCCTCCAGCAGGTGCGAAGAGATCGGGACAACGGCGCCGTCCAGGCCAGCCTTTCCCGCCTGCGGGAGGTGGCATCCGGTGAGGACTGCACGGTCCCGGCCATCTTGGATTGCGTGGAGTCTTACTGTACCCTTGGGGAGATTTGCGATGTGCTCCGGGATGTGTTCGGCGAGCACAAGGACCTGGTGGCTTTCTAGAAGGCGAATTCTGTTGCCCCGCTGCCCAATGATCATGAGAGGTGATACATGGCTGACCTGCTTCTAACCGAAGAGGAGCGAATGCTCCAGAACACAGTCCGCGAGTTCGCCGACCGGGAGCTTTCTCCCAGGTCCCAGGAGATCGACGAAAAGGAGCAGTTCTCCTGGGACAACTGGCGCGGCCTCGCCTCCCTGGGACTTACGGGCATCGGGATCGACCCGGCCTACGGAGGAAGCGGCGGAGGGTACCGGCAGGTCGCCCTGGCCATGGAGCAGGTCGCCAGGGGAGATGCTGCAACCAGCACATCGCTGATAGCCCACCTCTGCCTGGGGACTCGCACCATTTTCGAGTTCGGCGATGAAGAACAGAAGCAGAGGTACATTCCCGACCTGGTCCAGGGCAACAAGATGGCTGCATGGGCCCTGACCGAGCCGTCCTGCGGCTCTGACGCCGCTGCCTTGCAGACCACGGCGGTTCTCCGGGACGGGACCTACTTCCTGAACGGCAGCAAGATTTTCATCACCAACGCAGATACAGCATCCCAGGTGGTGATGTTCGCAACCCACGACAGGTCCCTGCGGGCCAAGGGAGTAAGCGCCTTCGTGATGGAGAGCACCACCCCGGGCTTCAGCGTGTACAAGCAGCACGGGAAGATGGGCATGCGAGGGTCCGCCACCACCGAGCTTACCATGGAGGATGCAGCGGTCCCTGAGGCCAACCGCCTGGGCGACGAGGGCAGAGGGTTCAACTACGCCATGGAGATACTCGACTCCAGCCGCATCATAATTGCCGCCCAGTGCGTGGGCATCGCCCAGGCGGCCCTGGAGGCGTCGGTCAAGTACGCCCAGCAGCGCCAGACCTTCGGGAAGCCCATCGCCCAGCACCAAGCAATCCAGTTTTTGCTGGCGGACATGGCGGTGGAGGTCCACGCGGCCCGGGTCGCCACCATGCAGGCCGCCACTCTCAAGGACCAGAATCTGGACTTCGTGTTCGAAGCTTCCATGGCCAAGCTGCTGGCATCGGAGACGGCGGTCCGAGCCACCTCCAATGCTCTCCAGGTGCATGGCGGCTACGGGTACTTCAAGGACTCGCCGGTGGAGAGGTTATTCCGGGATGCCCGCGTAACCACCATCTACGAAGGAACCTCCGAGGTGCAGAGGCTGATCATCGCCCGGCAACTCTTGGCCCAATACCCGTTGTGAGCCTACCCACTTAAGGCAGGGAATCGTGGAACCATCTTGCACCGCCCGGTACATCGACCACATCGGGATCGCCGTTAAGGACTTGGACGCCGCCATGAAGCTCTTCCAGGAGCTGTTCAACGTGCCCACGGCGGAACCCCAGGACATCCCCGACCAGAAGGTCCGGGCGGTACTTCTCCCCATCGGCCAGTCCCGGCTGGAGCTCCTGGAACCCCTGGAGGCCGACAGCAGTGTGGGACGATTCTTGGAGAGCAGGGGGGAAGGCCTTCACCACCTGGCCTTCAACGTAGAGGATGTGGGCGAGAGCCTGGATGAGCTTGGCATGAAGGGTGTCCGGCTGGTGGACTTTGCGCCAAGGGAAGGCCTGTCGGGGATCATCGGGTTCATCCATCCCGCCTCGGTGCATGGCGTGCTGACCGAGCTGGTCCAGAGCGTCGAAGGGTAGGCTTCCGATGCAGCAGACTACCGACAGGATACGCGTTGTGGTGGCCAAGCCCGGGCTGGATGGCCACGACCGCGGCGCCAAGGTGGTCGCCAGGGCGCTGAGGGATGCGGGTATGGAGGTCATCTACACCGGGATCCGCCAGACCCCGGAGATGATCGTCGAGACCGCCTTCCAGGAAGATGCGGACGTCATCGGGCTCAGCATCCTTTCTGGTGCGCACCTGGAGGTATTCCCCGAGATACTGCGCCTCATGCGGGAGAAGGAGATGACCGATGTCCTGGTAATCGCCGGCGGCATCATCCCCGAGGTTGACAGGGACCCCCTGCTCCAGCAGGGCCTGAGCGCCATTTTCGGTCCTGGCACCTCCACCCAGGACATCGTCGCATTCATCCAGAAGCAGGCCCGCAAGCGGGACCTCCCCTGACGCCCGACTTGACTGTGAAACAGGCCGGAAAGCCGTGGATCTATTGCCAAGGCAGTTGGTTTTCTGGGACACACATCTTGACAGAACCACCTATGTCACCTTTATAATTGCCAACTGATCGGCGTTGACCAACCCATCGTTAATATATAACGTTGCCCAACTCCTGAAAGAACCTGTAGGTTCTACCCGCCAGTTCCGCATCGATTCCCGCGAATCCATCGACGATGGTTCAACCTACATACTCCCTGAAGGCCAAGTCCATCTGCTTCGCACCGACAGGGGAATCCTGGTGCGGGCCGACCTGGAAGCCAGCACAGCCATGACGTGCAGCAGGTGCCTCGCCCCTTACCATCAACACCTGAGCATGGGCTTGGAAGAAGAGTATTTCCCAACCGTCGAAGTGGCCACCGGTCAGTCCCTCCACGTTCCTGAAGATGCGGAACCATCCGCAACCATTGACCCCCACCATATGCTGGACTTGACCGAGGCCGCGCGTCAGTATTGTCTGACCAGCCAGCCTATGAAACCCCTATGCCAGCCGGATTGCCAGGGCATTTGCCAGACTTGCGGCTCAAACATGAACATGGGGAGCTGCACATGTGATGCACCAGCCTCCGATGTTCGGTGGGCGCCCCTGACCCGTTTGCTGGAATCAGCCCGTTCCTAAGTACTAAGAAAGGCGAACACAAGGGTACAACTCATGGGTGCACTCCCAGTAAAGAAACTCACTAAGTCCAGGCAGGGCAAAAGGCTGGCCCACTACCGCCTGAAGCCCCTGCATCCCTCCCGGTGTCCCCAGTGCCGGGCCGCGAAACTTCCCCACACAGCCTGCTCTATCTGCGGATTCTACAAGGGCCGCCAGGTGCTGAATACGCCCAACAGCTAAGCATCGAGAAGGACGATAATACATGGAAATAGCTACCAACGGCCTCGAGAAGGCCAACCTGGCCTACGTGTTTCCCGGCCAAGGCTCACAATTTGTGGGCATGGGTCGGGAAATTTATCGTAAGTCCCGGGCAGCCAGGGAAATCTTCGATGAGGTCGATGAGGTGCTGGGAATGCACCTGACAAGGATGGTCTTCGAGGGCCCGGAAGAGGACCTGAACGAGACCATCAACTCCCAGCCCGCCATCATGGCTACCAGCCTTGCATGCTACCAAGCCCTCGGGGAGCTGAAGAACAGCCACCTCCCGAGGCCGGGCGCTGTCGCCGGCCACAGCTTGGGAGAGTACACATCCATGGTTGTGTCGGGCGTAGTTGACCTGGCCGACGGCATCAGGCTCGTGAGAGAGCGGGGCCGGCTGATGCAGGAAGCATCGGCGCTGCACCCGGGGAGCATGGCTGCCATCATCGGCCTGGATGAAGAGACGGTCGAAGAGGTTTGCCACGAGACGGGCGCCGAAGTTGCCAACATTAACGGCGGTGGCCAAATAGTGATCAGTGGAGACAAGATGTGCGTCGCCAGGGCGGTTGACCTGGCTTCCATCCGCGGGGCCCGGAAAGCGGTGCCCCTGGCGGTGAGCGGCGCCTTCCACTCTTCCCTGATGTCTGATGCTTCTCGAGGACTGGCTGAAGCCGTCGATGCGGCGACCTTTCGAGAACCTGTGGTCCCTATCATCGGCAACTCCATCTGCCGTCCCCTCACCACAGCCCAGGACATAAAGGATGAGCTGATGAGCCAGCTCTGCAACTGTGTCCAGTGGCAGAGGTCGGTTAACCTGATGATGGACCTTGGCATCTCCAACTTTATCGAGTTTGGTCCGGGACGAGTCCTGGGCGGCTTGATCAAGAGGATAGGTGGCGAGCCTTCCCACAAGGACAGCCACATAGAGATAGACAACGTAGGCGACCTGGAATCTGTTGCGAAGGTGGCGGAAGCAGGCTACTGGAACCCCCAGATTCATCACAGCTAGTCGATGTCCCAGGCAGCAGCGTGGTGTTATGACCGGGGAAAGGGCCTCTCACTTCAGAAGGAAGTCCCGTGCCTTGGCGGTGCAAGCCTTGTACGAGATGGACATCGCCGGGCACTCTACAGAATCGTCCTTCTCATGGCTCGTGGACGAAGATGATGTTCCCCAAGAGTCCCTGGACTACGCCCTCAAGCTTGCTCAAGGCGTGGCCAACAGGCTGGACGAGATTGATGAGCAGATCCGACTGCACGCACCCCTCTGGCCGGTGAACCAGCTCCCCGTCGTAGACCGGAACATTCTCAGACAAGCAATAATGGAGATATGCTTCGTGCATGACGTTCCCACCAAGGTGGTGATCAACGAGGCTATCGAGCTGGCAAAGACCTTCGGCAGCGAAAGCTCCCCCAGGTTTGTGAACGGGGTCCTAGGCTCCTTGGTAGATGAAGTCCAGAGGGCTGATAACGTTGGGATGGAGCCCTCCATGGCAGCGGCAGAAAACCAAATCCAGGAAGGAAACTAAAAGGATGGCAACGACTTTCGAGAGGGTCAGGGCAATTGTGGTGGACAAGCTGGATGTTGACGAAGATTCGGTGGTACCCGAAGCATCCTTCGTGGATGACCTCAACGCCGATTCCCTGGACCTCGTGGAACTGATCATGGCTTTCGAAGAAGAGTTCTCCGACGATGACAACAAGATCGAAATTCCCGATGAGGATGCAGGGCAGATAGTGACCATCAAGGATGCGGTCAGCTATCTCCAGAGCCACGGTGTCAAAGATGAATAGAGCGTGGTTAAAACGCTCTTCCGAATTGCGTTAGTTTCTCTCTAAGGAAAGCCAGGCAGGGCGGGGGCGGACTATGACGGAAATGGACAACCTGGAAGAGGTTGCAAGGCGGGTACGGACCTGCACCGACTGCCCCTTGAGCCAGGGCCGGACAAACGCCGTTCCTGGCGAGGGGCCGGAGAACTCGGAAATCATGTTCATCGGGGAAGGCCCCGGCTACCAGGAAGACCGGCAGGGTAGGCCCTTCGTAGGGCCCGCGGGCAAGTTCCTGGAAGAGCTCCTGAAGTCGATAGGCTACTCCCGCGAAGAAGTCTACATAGCGAACATGGTCAAGTGCCGCCCAGCCAACAACAGGGACCCCCTACCCAGCGAAATCGAGGCTTGCAGCAAGTACCTGGACCGCCAGATCGAGCTGATCAACCCAAAGCTGGTGGTCACGCTAGGACGCTTCTCCATGTCCAAGTTCCTGCCCAAGGAGAGCATCAGCCGGGTGCATGGCAGACCCAGGAGCGTTAACGGCCTGACGATCTTCCCGATCATGCATCCGGCGGCGGCCCTGCACCGGCAGGAGAACCGAAAGACCATAGAAGATGACTTCAATGCTATACCGGCCCTGCTGAGGCAGGCTGAGCCTGCCCCCGTGGTCGAGCTGCCCGATACGCCGAAGCCCGAACAGCTCTCCATGTTCTAGCGACCGGCATCTACGCCCATGACATTCCAGCGCAAGATGATTACCCACCAATCCGAACCAAGGCAGGTTAGTGTCCAGATCGGCCCTTAAGGTTATTCCCCTGGGAGGACTGGGGGAAATCGGCAAGAACATGATGGCCCTGGAGTACGGCCAGGACATCATCGTAATAGATTGCGGTGTGCTCTTCCCCGAGGAAGATATGCCCGGCATTGACCTCGTCATCCCGGACATCACCTACCTTCTGGAAAGGCGAGAGCGGGTCCGGGGCATTCTCATAACCCATGGGCATGAAGACCATACCGGCGCCCTCCCCTTTATCCTGCCCCAGCTCGATGTTCCGGTTTATGCCCCTCGCCTGGCCCACGGCCTCATCTCCGTAAAGCTCAAGGGATACAGGGGAGCACGGGACGCCAAGCTGGAGCTAATCGAACCCGGAAAACCCCTGCAGCTGGGAAACTTCAATGCTGAGTGGTTCCGGGTGTGCCACAGCATACCCGACGCCATGGGAATAGCCATAGAAACCCCCGTTGGCACGGTCATCCACACAGGTGACTTCAAGATCGATCACACTCCGGTGGACGGCCAGTCCACGGACCTGACCCGCCTCGCCAAGTACGGCAGCGAAGGTGTGCTTCTGCTGTGCTCCGATTCGACCTACGCCGAGCTCCCGGGGTACACACCCTCGGAGCAGGTGGTCGGGGACGCCCTGGATAGGGCCATTGGGGAGGCTCCCGGCAGGGTGCTGGTGGCCACCTTTGCATCCTTGATCTCCCGCATCCAGCAGGTGTTGGATGCTGCTGCCCAGCACGACCGCCAGGTCGGGGTTGTCGGACGCAGCATGATAGAAAACGTGAGAATGAGCATCGACATGGGATATCTCAAGCCCCCTGCCGGTGTCCTCCTTCCCCTGGGCGAGACCAAGCACCTCGACGATGAGCGCCTGGTCCTGATAACCACCGGCAGCCAGGGAGAGCCCACTTCGGCTCTAGTACGAATCGCCCAGCAGACGCATCGGGATATCCGGATAGTCCCTGGGGACACTGTCGTCATTTCAGCCACGCCCATACCGGGAAACGAAACCCTCGTCAGCCGGACCATCGATAATCTCTTCCGCCAGGGGGCCCGTGTTCTTTACGACAAGATAACCTTGGTGCATGTACACGGCCATGCCAGCCAGGAAGAGCTTAAGGTGATGCTAAACCTGACCAAGCCCCGCTTCTTTGTGCCCGTCCATGGAGAGTATCGCCACATGCTCGCCCACGCGGCCTTGGCCGAAGCCATGGGCGTTGCCCGGTCGGGCATCTTTGTCCTGGAAGATGGGGATGTGCTGGAGCTGACGTCCGAATGGGGAGAGGTTACGGACAGAGTGCCAGCCGGCCATGTGTATGTCGATGGCAGAGAGCTGATGGGAGAGAACAGCAGGATCCTGGAGGAGAGGCGCTCGCTGGGCCACGACGGTGTTGTTGTCGTCGCGGTGACCTTGGACAGGTACACAGGTATTCCCGCAAAACCTCCCCAGGTGTTCTCGGCAGGGTTCACCGATGATGAGAGCTGCCGCAGCCTGTTCCAGAACATCTCCGAGTCCGTCAACGAATCCCTTGAACACACCAACAACTTCCCAATAGACTGGGGACTTGCCAACAAGGTGGCGAAAGAAGCAGCAACCCAGCTGCTCCAACGAGAAGCCCACCGTTCCCCATACGTGGTGGTGGCATGTCTGGAGGTCTAGGTGCCCAGTACCCCCCACTCCGAAGAAGCCATCCCTTATTCGACCACAAGACCCCGCGACCGGGCGTCCAGCAGGAAGTCTGCCGGAAATAGCCGGGTAACGGGCTCCCCAAAGCGCCGGTGGGTTCTTGTCCACCTGCTTCCCATTTTGGTTGCCCTTGCCCCCGCCCTCGCCTTCACCATTCCCTCCCCGGTCGCCGACTGGGCTTTCCAGCGATTGGGATTCGGCCTATTTCCTGCCCTGGCCTGGTTTTCGGTAGTTGTCCTGCTCCTGCGCTACCGGGGTATAAAAGAAGTATGGATATGGCGGGCGCTGGCCGGCTTTGGGATCATCGTGGCCCTGTCCCTTTCCATTCTGTCCCTGTTCGAACCCAATGCTGGGCGTCTCCAGGAAGTATCCCTCGGCGGAAGCTGGGGCAGCTACTTGGGAGGCTCTCCCCTAGCCCTGGGCGCCGTCAAGGCCCTGGCAATCTTGCTGGCCGGCCCCCTTCTCCTGTACCCCAAGAGGGGGCTGAAGGCCTACAGCGTAGCGGTGAAGGCGGCCTATACCCACACGGGCATTTTCCTACGATGGTCCCTGGGCCGGACCGGCCAGGGGGAAGGGGATTCCATCGAGAAGCCCCCGACAGCAAAGAAGAGCGTCGGCGCGCTCGAAAAGGAAGCATCACCCCCGTCAAGGCGGCCTTCGAAGGGCTCAGCCTGGCAGCTACCCCCGCTGGACCTGCTCAGCCAGGGGACAACCGCACCGGTTCCCCAAAACGTGCTCAACAAAATGGCCGGCCACATAGAGGAGACCTTGGCGGACCACAGGGTGGATGTGAAAGTCGAAGACATCCGGACCGGGCCCAGGGTCATCAGGTTTGGGTTGGTGCCGGGCTGGATGAAACGCCAGGGGGAGGCCCAGAAAGGGCGCGCTGCCTCCTCCACCCAGCTGGGCGCTGAAGCCAGCCGCGTACGGGTCCAGAGTATCCTTGCCCGGGAAAAGGACCTGGCCCTTGCGCTGAAGACTCCCTACCTGCGCATGGAAGCACCAGTGCCCGGGGAGGCGCTGGTAGGCCTGGAGGTCCCGAACCCCCACGCCAACAGGGTGTACCTCCGGTCCCTGGCCGAAAGTCCGGACTTCCAGAAGTTAGCCTCCAAGGGCACCCTTCCCATCGCCCTCGGCGAGGATACGGGAGGGTCTCCCGTGGTGTCGGACCTTACCGCCCTTCCCCACCTGCTCATTGCGGGAGCTACGGGCAGCGGAAAGAGCGTCTGCATCAACGCTGTAATAGCATCGATGCTACTGACCAACCGCCCGGACCGTCTTCGCATGATCATGGTGGACCCCAAACGGGTAGAGCTCACTCCCTTCAATGGTATTCCCAACCTGGTGCTTCCCGTAATCGTAGATGCGGACAAGGTGCTCGATGTGCTTAAGGGGGTCCAGAACGAGATGCTCCGGCGCTACAAGCTGCTGGAGGAGGCGGGGGCACGCAACCTCAACACCTACAACAGCAAGTCCAAGGAGCCGATGCCCTATCTTGTGGTAATCATCGATGAGCTGGCCGATCTGATGATGACGGCAGCCTTCGAGGTGGAGCAGGCTTTGGTGAGGCTGGCCCAGCTGGGCAGGGCCACGGGGATTCACCTGATACTGGCCACCCAGCGCCCATCAGTGAATGTGGTAACGGGACTGCTCAAGGCAAACGTTCCCGCCAGAATAGCCTTTGCCGTCGCTTCCCAAGTCGATTCCAGGGTGATCCTGGATGCTGTAGGGGCGGAGAGGCTGCTGGGTAAGGGCGATATGCTGCTGCTATCCCAGGACTCTCCCAAGCCGGTCCGTGTCCAGGGCACCTACGTCACCGATGAGGAGATAGAGGAATTGGTGTCCTTCTGGAAGGACCAGTCGGGGCCTCCTCTACCTGAAATAGTTCTCGAGGAAAGCGAAGAGCAACAAGAAGCGGAAGCGCTGGACGACGACAGCCTGCTGGAGTCGGCCCGAGAGCTGGCCGAGCGTACCCCGAATCTATCCCCGTCAGTCCTTCAACGACGTCTGCAGGTTGGGTACGCCAAGGCTGTTCAGCTCACCCGCCAGATGGAGGCCGAGGGTATGCTTGCCAAGGCTTCATCGTCTTCTTCCCAGCCACCCTGGTAAATGCCCGACGGCCCGATCGCGCCACCACCCTATAACTTGTTGGCAGCCCTGTAGCTATTCCCTCCTCCAAGCCGGAATCCATTCCCGTCCATTTGTCGGCAGACATACGAACTGGCTCCGGGCCCGGTTCTTTTCGCATGAAAACGTTGAATTACGTTTCTAATTCGGCCTCGGCTGCCAAGGTGTCTTGAGCATACAACCTGACATCGTTCACCACTTAGTAACTATGGCTTTCGTCTATGGTATAGTGGTGCGACACCCCTCTCGTCTCCCTTGTTCGTCTCGCCGCACTTCAGCCGAACAGAATAGACTGTCAATTCAGAATTGGGAGGTAACGTATTGCAACCAGGCAAATATGAACTCGCCCAGATTTTTGAAGGCAACTTGGTATATGTAGTTCCGAGTTATCAGAGGCTGTATGTCTGGAATCGAGAGAACCAATGGGACCCTCTATGGTCCGATGTAGAGGACGTAGCAAATCACCTTTACCGAGAGATCGAGATAAAGGGCCTAGACGAGGTCGCGAAATCGAACTCGGTAGAGGCTCACTTTCTGGGTGCCCTAGTGTTCAAGGTAGCCGGAAGCACTTTGGAACTGACAAAGCAGTGGAGGGTAATAGATGGTCAACAGCGCCTAACGACGCTCCAACTGTTGCTAGCCGCAGCTGTATCAGAGCTAGAAAGTATGGGAGTTAGTGATCAAGCCAATCGCCTAAAGAATCTTGTTGCGAATCCACCTTCAGCTACTGCCAGTGAAGGCACCCTAAAGATAGACCATCATCGTGGTAGGCCAGGGCATGACTACGAACACTTCGCCGAAGTGATGCGCACTTCAATCAATAGCGCCGAAGCACAAAACACCAGTGGCCCAATGGCAGAATGCTGTAGCTTCTTCAGGCAGGCCATTAGGAGATGGCTAAGTAGACCGGATGCTGACATCTCCACCGCTGCGGATGCACTTGTGTTTGCGCTACTGACGAAGCTCAATGTAGTGGGCATTTTTCTTGATCCACACGAAAGGGAACACATAATTTTTGAGACGTTGAACGCACGCGGTGAACCCCTTACCGAATGGGACAAGATTAAAAATTTTCTGCTCTATAGGGCTGACGAAGAACCGGAAATCGACCAAGAAAAGTTCTATGCACAGTTCCTCGAGCAGTTCGACAGTCATTGGTGGCGCCAACTTGTCGGCAGAGGTGAACAGAGACCCCGGACTGACATTTTTGCTGACTACTGGCTAGAGTCCCGTAGGAAAGAGGCCGTAGCGGTCAGACGAGTCTTCAGGGAGTTTCAAAATCATGTGAATTACGAGACCGAGAACCTAGAATTCACAATGCGGGAATTAGTAAAAGATGCCGAATACTACAGGAAGTTCGAGGAAATAGACCCAGGCGTCGTCGGGAGGGAGGGGGTGTTTCACAGACGTCGGCTGGAAATGGGAATTGGGGCCTTCTGGCCTTTACTACTTCAAATACAGAGATACGAGGTAAGTCAATCGGAACGAGACAGATGTTTTGCGGCCCTCGAAAGCTATTTCGTACGGCGGATCATCGTGGGCTACCAAGCTCGGAGCTATGACCAAGTCGCTCTTGAAGCGTTGAAGGTTTTGCCAGCAAACAGCCAACCAGAGGGCAGCATCGCAAACACCGTTATTGAACACCTGCTGCACTATTCGGAAGCCAGGGCCACTTGGCCTAGCGATACTGAATTAGAGGAAGAACTGTCGAAGCGGGACATCCCCCGATATGCTCAGAAAATAGTCCTCACTGCAGTCGAAAGCTACTTGATTCCCGATAAGGCGGGGAACCAAGCCGTGTCTCCGAACGTCCAAATCGAGCACATCATGCCGCGTGCATGGGCCCCGAGACCATGGCCGTTACCCCGTTCCACAGATCCTGCCCTGGCAACGGAGAAGCGTAACCACCTAATCAAAACTATAGGTAATCTAACCTTGCTCAATGCTCCCTTGAACTCGTCTGTCAGCAACGCCTCGTGGAGCATAAAGCGACCAGCAATTCAAGAGCACGACAACCTGTTTCTCAACAAGGAACTCCTGAAACGGTCGGAGAGTGGTTGGACAGAAGACGACATACGTAAGCGTGGCGAATGGTTTTTCAGCGTAGTTTCCAATATTTGGCCCCGTGGTTAGTCTCATGCCTGCTCCTTTCCCAGGACTCTCCCAAGCCCGTCCGCGTCCAGGGCACCTACGTCACCGATGAGGAGATAGAGGAGTTGGTGTCCTTCTGGAAGGACCAGTCGGGGCCTCCTCTACCTGAAATAGTTCTCGAGGAAATCGAAGAGCAACAGGAAGCGGAAGCGCTGGACGATGACAGCCTGCTGGAATCGGCCCGAGAGCTGGCCGAGCGTACCCCGAATCTATCCCCATCGGTCCTCCAACGACGTCTGCAGGTTGGGTACGCCAAGGCTGTTCAGCTCACCCGCCAGATGGAGGCCGAGGGTATGCTTGCCAAGGCTTCATCGTCTTCTTCCCAGCCACCCTGGTAATCCTTCGCCGACATCCAGAGTTCCGGGATTTCGGCTGCCTGGATACTCTTGTAAATTCCCAGTACCTTGTAGTGTAATGTTTACATAGCTAGCCGATGATGCCCTCGCTTCAGAGGCATCTCCGGTGATGCGGGGAACATGCTAGAGTGGGGCGCCCGTGAAGAACCTGTCCGAATACCTTGTCCACCTGCTGCGCCGCGGTAGCGTTCTCGACCGTGCCTACCTGTCAGTGCTCAGGGACCACTGTGTGCTGTGCGGTGAGGCGATCCGAGATTCCTCTGTGTACTTGCAGTATCGCCTCTGCCCTCACTGCCGCTTTCACTACAGTCTCACAGCCAGAGAGCGCATAGACCTGGTTGCCGACAAGGGCAGCTTCCGGGAGACCAACAGGTCGATAGTGTCCCTCTTCCCCATCTCTTTTTCAGCCCGGGGCTCCTACACCAAGCGCCTGTCTCAGGACCAGAGGCGCACTGGACTTACCGAAGCTGCCGTCACCGGTCGCTGTACCATTTCCGGCATACGCACCATGATGATCGTGCTGGACTTCGGTTTCATGGGGGGCAGCATGGGCAGCGTGGTGGGTGAAAAAGTCGCTTTGGCCTTCGAAAACGCGGCATCCAGCGGGCACCCGGTGGTTGCCATGGTAAGCGGTGGAGGCGCTCGCAGCCAGGAGGGTGTCCTGTCGTTAATGCAGATGGCCAAGACAGTTGCCGCCGCCAACAAGGTCCGCGAAAAGCAGCTGCCGTTCGTGGTCATCCTGTCCAACCCATCCACGGGACAAGCCTACGCCAGCTTCGCAAACCTGGCCGATGTGATATTCGCTGAACCGGGCTCTCTCATCGGGCTGGCGCCCATGAAGACCTTGAAGGAAGCTTCGGGCAAGCCCGTACCGCTAAATGCCCACACCGCTGAAGCCCACGTAGACCTGGGCCTGCTGGACAACGTCATCGACCGAGAAGACCTGCGGGACAGGCTGAGCACGGTGCTGGACATCCTCTCTCCCGACCGTCCATCCAGATCAAACGGCAAAGGCACCAAGGAGGCTATCCCTGTCCCAGAGACTCGGGAATCGGATGTAGCGCATGCCCTGGAAGCCTCCAACCATCCCCAGAGGCCTTCGGCGTCGGAATACGTCCAGCAGTCCGTCGCAAGTTTCATTGAGCTGCGAGGTGACCGGGTCAGCGGGGACGACCGTACGTTAATTGGTGGACTGGGCTACCTTGGCGCCGAGCGGGTGGTAATCGTTGGGCAGGAAC
Organism: Dehalococcoidia bacterium; assembly: GCA_965116325.1. Classification (GTDB taxonomy): domain Bacteria; phylum Chloroflexota; class Dehalococcoidia; order Lucifugimonadales; family JAGWBF01; genus JAGWBF01. The sequence continues at coordinate 937,342 of OZ220675.1, forward strand.
GAAAAGCCCAGCGACGGGATGGTGGCTACCACAGCTACCCTGAAGGGTTCCGCAAAGCCCGCAGGATTATCAATTTGGCCGCCCGCTTCAAGCTGCCGGTGGTTACCCTGATCGACACCCAGGGCGCCCATCCCGGGCTGGAGTCCGAGGAGCAGGGGGTGGGCAACGCTATTGCTACAACCCTGTCCCTGATGGCCGATGTTCCTACTCCGACGGTGTCCGCAATCATTGGGGAAGGCGGAAGCGAAGGAGCCTTGGCCCTTAGCTTGACCGACAGCGTGGTGATGTTGGAGAACGCCATCTACTCGGCCATATCACCCGGACCTACGGTCAGCAGACTCCACCGCAATGCTCCCCATCGGACGGAAGAGCGGGAGTCGCTAACCCTTGCTGCCCAGGACTGCAAGGAGCTTGGAATAATCGACGAGATAGTTCCGGAGCCGGAGGGCGGTGCCCATTCCGATCCTGGAGAAGCCGCCCGCTATCTGCGTGTGGTCCTGATCTCTAAGCTCGCCAAGCTGGCCAAGGCTTCATCCAAGAAGCTGGTGCAGAAGCGTTACAAGAAGTTTCGCAGGATGGGCGAATACTCGAGGCATTCACAGGCTGCTATTCGCAGAGAAGTTTCCTTGATGGAGCACATCGTGCTCAAGGAACCCCAGGACAGCAGCAACGGCAAGCGTCAGAAGGTGTCCAGCTCCAGCAGCTAGACGGGGGCTTTCCCCAAGCTCACCAAGCTTTCTTTGAGGCTGTCCACTATATGCCGGTACTCATCTTGTACGCCCTCGCTGGCCAAGACCGTAGGCTGTGAGGTATCTCGGTAGTCGGGCCTGAGGGCGACGGTCCCCAGGAAGGGTAGCTCCATATCGTCGGCCAGCTTCTGGCCTCCCCCTTCGCCGAACATCTCGCCAGTGAAGTTCTCGACGATCCCGGCGACGTTCACCTTCAGCTTGCGGATCATGTTGATGCAGCGACGCGCATCCAGCCCCGCCAGCTCCTGGGGAGTGGTAACCACGACGAAGCCATCGACAGGCAAGGACTGCATGACTGTGAGGGGCGCATCGGATGTGCCCGGAGGCAGGTCAACCACCAGGTAGTCCAGGTCCCCCCAATTGGTCATCTGGAGGAACTGGCTGATGGCATTATGGATCATTGGCCCGCGCCAGATGATCGCTTCTTCCTCGTTTTCCTGGAAGAAGGCCATTGAGACGACCTTTATCCCAAACTTTTCGGCCGGTGTGATCTCCCCGCTAATCACGCTGGGAGCGTCGGAGATGCCCATCACCTTGGTGACGTTGGGGCAGTCGATGTCTACATCCAGGAGGCCAACCTTCTTGCCCTCGCGGGCTAGGGCGGCGGCCAGGTTGACAGCAACGGTCGTCTTGCCCACTCCTCCCTTGCCGCTGTAAACGGCGACCTTTGTCCCAATCTGGTCCAGCCTCTGGGTGATCTGGCGTTTCTGCTGCCAGGACCGCTTAATCTGCTCCAGCCTGGCTTTTTCCTGGGGGGTCGTCATCGATCGTCCTTATCAGTTCAGTATGAATGGGCTCGGCGGCCAGCCTTCTAGTCGATGCCCAGAAGCTTGCGTCCGTCCTCGGTAATCAGGTCCGGCGACCAGGGTGGATCGAACACCATCTCCACTTCCACATCATCAACGCCATCCAGCTCGGACACCGCCCATTCAGCCTGCTGGGCAATGAAGGGGCCCATCCCGCATCCGGGAGCGGTGAGGGTCATCTGCACATACACATCACCCTCGGTTACCTGCACATCGTACACGAGGCCCAGGTCCACAATGTTGACGGGGATCTCGGGATCATAGACCGTCTTAAGCACTTCCATTACATCAGTGGCAGCGACTGTCAACTCAGCCATCATTACCTCCCAAGAACGGGTCCCTCGTTCGGGCCTTCTAGGGGATTTTAGCAACTACAGGTATCCGGGTCAATGTAGAGGTCGCCCGCATCAGCCCACACAAGTACCCAACCAAGAAGCCACGGATGTACTCCTTCCACCTAAGTGTCGGATGCGCCTAGGGGGTTACTTGACTTGGCCTTATAGCCTGGGATACCTTCTTTTCGCCAGCGGCTCTCTATGCAAAAAACTCCTGGAAGGAGCCGCCCCAAGGGAGGACACATGGAAGGCGTGGCTTTCATCCTCATCGGAATAGCCCTTTTCTCCCACTCTTGGTCCCTCCTCGGATTCTACGCCGACGCTCGCGCCCTGGGCATAACGATGGCCGGAGTCGCTACGGCGCTGGTGCTAACACTCTTTGTCTTCGAACCCCAGTTCCTCGGGAGCATCGGCGACAGCCAGTCCATGAGGGCAGCGGAGACCGACATTCTCCAGGTACTGATCATTTCGTGGGCCATATATGCCGCAATGGTGGGCGCCCAGAACCTGTGGGATATGGAAGAAAGACCCCTGGGCTTCTTCAGCATCCCTCTCACCGCCGTCAGCCTCGTGTCAATGGCCTTCTTCCTGTCCCTGTGGGTGGACAGCGGCGAGGATGTTGTCATGGCTCCGACCATGATAATCGCCGCAATGCTGTCGGTTATGGGAGCGCTGCTCTTCTTCAGCATGGCGTTGCCTTTCGCTCCGCTTAGGACAGTGTCCGGCTGGGCGCTATTGCTGCAGTCCCTGGTGGTTGCCGGCTTGGGCCTTGGTATGGCGGCCGGCGCTTTCACCCTCTAGGCCCATGTTCAGGGGCGGCAGAAGCGCCTGTGGGAGCATATCTGCGCAACCGAGGCGAATAGCTATTCGGGAGAGCATCCTATGACGACGCGGGAGCTACCAACACAAGAATTCCTTCAGCAGGCTGAGCAGGAAGCCGGCAGGTACGACTGGGAGGGTACCTTTGCCGACTACCTTGCCATGATCAGCGCGAACCCCGGCATGAACCGGCTCTCCCACAAGCTGGTGCACGACGCCATATTGTCCAAGGGTGTCGAGAGCGCCCCCGATACCGGCAAACCAAACTACAAGTTGTTCGAAGACGAGGTTTTCGGACTAAACGACACCATCGAGAGCATAGTCGAGTACTTCGCCTCGTCGGCTCGAAGGCTGGAGGTACGCAAGAGAATCCTTCTGCTCCTCGGGCCGCCGGCAACGGGCAAGTCCACCATCGTGGGACTGATAAAGCGGGCTCTCGAAGGGTTTACCCGCACCAATGAAGGGGCGGCTTACTCCATAAAGAACTGCCCGATGCAGGAAGAGCCCCTCCACCTCCTTCCCCACAACATGCGGAGGCGCCTCTTCGATGACTACGGCATCTATGTCGAGGGGGACCTGTGCCCCAGGTGCCGATATGCTCTTCGCACCAAGTACGGAGGCAAGATCTCCGACGTCCTCGTGAACAGGACCACCTTCTCGGAGCAGGAAGCCATAGGCATCGGCTACTACGTCGCCACGTCAAATCCCACGGACGCTACCCTGCTTGTGGGCAGCGTGGATACCTCGAGGCTCGAGGGCGACAGGCTCTCGGTTGCAGGCAAGGCTTTCAGGTTGGACGGGGAGCTAAATGTTGCCAATCGCGGTCTCATGGAGTTCGTGGAGTTATTCAAGACGGACTCCCATCTGCTTACAACTCTCCTGGGGCTTGCCCAGGAACAGCTAATCAAGATGGACAGGTTCGGCAGCGTTTATGCCGACGAAGTCATTATCGGCCACTCCAACGAAGGGGACTTCAAGACCTTTCTTACCGACCCCTCATCCGAGGCCCTCAGGGACCGGATTGTGCGAATCTACGTGCCCTACAACCTGAGGGTGAGCGATGAGCTGAGAATATACAACAAGCTACTGGAGAGTGGAGGCCTGGATAGCGCCCACCTGTCCCCCCTCACCCTCCCAGCGGTCAGTACCTTCGCCATCCTATCTCGCCTGGACCCGCCGGGGAAGACGGCGGTCACGGTGCTGGACAAGCTCCACGCCTACGACGGGATGGAGGTGGCCGGGTTCACCCAGGAGGAGGCAGCCGAGGAAAGGCGTCTCCATCCCGGTGAAGGGATGAAGGGCATCTCTCCCCGCGCTGTGATGAACCGCCTGAGCGCTAGAGCCGCCGCCCCGGACGTTGAATGCATGAGCCCGCTCAATGCCCTGGACAGCATCTGGCAGGGCCGCAACGAAAACGTGAGCCTGACCGAAGAGGAGTCAGAAAAGTACCTGGGGTTCGTTCAAGAGGCTATCTCGGACTACAACGAGCGTGCCATCAAGGACGTCCAAAAGGCCTTTGAAGAAGGATTCGAGCAGACCGCCGAATCTCTGATGGCCTCCTACCTGGCGGAGGTGGCGGCCTCGGTGACCGGTGCTTCACGCAGAAGCGCATCACGGGATGGGGAAAACAACATGAGAGCCATGGAAAGGCCCCTAGGCATCTCCGACCGAGCTAAGAACGCCTTTCGGACCGAAATCCACCAGTTCTTCGAAGACCTCAGGTCCCGTGGCACACCCTTCGACTATTCAACCGAGCCTCGCCTCAGGGCCGCCGTCGAAAAGCGCCTGCTGCCCGAGCGCAAGGTCCTGAGAGCCCAGTTGGAGCAGGCCCGCTCTCCGGGGAGGCTCGCCGAGTGGCAGAGGAAGCGATCAGCGACCCGCAACCGCCTGATCAACACCTATGGCTACTGCCGTATATGTGCCGAGGATCTGGTGGAATACGTGATCTTTCTCCTCAGGGGAAACACGCCTTCGAGGGCCTCCAAGAACAGCATCGAATGGAGCTGGAAGCTGAACCCAGGGGTTAGGGAGCAGGCGCCGGGGTTATAAATGCGACCGGCCTTCGTCAGGCTTCCTGCCAGGACGAGGGCACATGCTCCTTCTCGCCCAGGGCCAGGAGCCTTCTTAGCTCGTAGATCTCATCCCGAAGCATGGCCGCCTTTTCGAACTCGAGGTTCTTGGCCGACGCCTTCATCTGTAGCTCCAGGTCCTTGGTTACCTTGAACATGTCGTCCCGTGACATCTCCTTGCGGACGGTCACGTAGGATGACCTAGACTCGGCCACGGCTCTTACCCGCTCAGTGATATCCTTGACCGCCTTGTGAATACCCTGGGGAACGATCCCGTGCTCTTCGTTGTAGGAGCCCTGGATTCCCCTCCGCCTGTAGGTCTCTCCGATAGCCCGCTCGATGGACTGGGTGCGGTTGTCGGCGTACATGATCACATGTCCCTCCGAGTGGCGGGCAGCCCTTCCGATCATCTGGATCAGGGATGAATCGGACCTCAAGTAGCCCTCCTTGTCGGCATCCAGGATGGCCACCAAGCTCACCTCGGGCAGGTCGAGGCCTTCCCTGAGCAGGTTGATCCCCACCACCACATCGTAAACACCCAGGCGCAGGTCCCGCAGGATCTCGCTGCGCTCCAAGGTGTTGATGTCCGAGTGGAGATAGTGGGTGCGCACCCCCATCTCCTGCAGGTAGTCCGCCAGCTCTTCGGCCATCCTCTTGGTCAGCGTGGTGACAAGGCACCGCTCACTCTTCTCCACCCGTTCCTTGATCTGCTGCATGAGGTCGTCGATCTGCCCCTTGGTCGGCTTGACTTCGATGGTCGGGTCCAGCAGGCCCGTCGGCCTGATCACCTGCTCCACAACCTCCTTGCTTACTTCCATCTCGTAAGGGCCGGGGGTGGCCGACACAAAGATCACCTGGTTCAGGTGGGACTCGAACTCCCGAAAGTTCAAGGGTCGGTTGTCCAAGGCCGATGGGAGCCTGAACCCGAAGTCTACAAGGGTCTGCTTGCGGGAGATGTCGCCGTTGTACATGCCCCGCACCTGGGGGATGGTCATGTGGGACTCATCGACGAACAGGAGCCAGTCTTCAGGGAAGTAGTCCAGCAGCGTCCAGGGCGCGCTCCCCGCCGCCCGGCGCGCCAGGTGGCGGGCGTAGTTCTCCACGCCGCTGCAGAAGCCCGTCTCCCGCAGCATCTCCAGGTCATAGTTGGTGCGCGACTCCAACCGGGCCGCCTCCAGAACCTTTCCGCCGTCGCGCAGGAAAGATACACGCTCGTCCTTTTCCACCTGGATGTCCTCGATGGCCAGCTCCAGCTTCTCCTTGGGCGTGACGAAGTGGCGGGCGGGATAGATGTCCATCTCTTCCCGCTGGGCGAGAATCTCCCCGGTCAGAGGATCGATCTCGACGATGCGCTCTACCTCATCTCCCCAGAACTGGATGCGCAGGGCTGTCTCATCGTAGGCCGGGTGCACCTCCAGGGTGTCGCCGCGTACCCGGAAACGTCCCCGGGACAGGTCGGTGTCGTTGCGGGAGTACTGCATATCCACAAGCTGGCGCACCAGCCGGCTGCGGTTGCGGACCTCACCGACCTTCACCTGAGCGACAAAGCTGTAGTAGTCAACGGGATCCCCCAGACCATAGATGCAGGAAACGGAGGCGACGATCAGCACATCCCGCCGGGTGAGCAGGGAACGGGTAGCTGCCAGGCGCAGCTTGTCGATCTCCTCGTTGATGTCCGCATCCTTCTCTATGTACGTGTCTGTCTGGGGCACATAGGCCTCGGGCTGGTAGTAGTCGTAGTATGAGACGAAGTACTCCACGGCGTTGTGGGGGAAGAACTCCCGGAACTCGGTGGCCAGCTGGGCGGCCAGGGTCTTGTTGTGGGCGATGACCAGGGAAGGCCTCTGGACCGACTGGATGATGTTGGCCATGGTGAAGGTCTTGCCGCTTCCGGTAACCCCCATGAGGGTCTGGTAGCGGTCTCCCCGATCGACCCCAAAGGCCAGCTTTTCCACGGCCGCCGGCTGGTCCCCCGTGGGATGGAAGTCCGACACTATCTCGAATTCAGGCATGGTCTTGCTCTGTGTGCACTAGTACTTCCCCAACTTCGCTAACCGCTCCCGATCTGCAGTAGGGCGAGGCGTATGCGGTCTTCCAGGGTCCCCCCCTCTTCCCTGCCCATGGTAGACACAACTTTCCTTGCTTCGTTGGCTGAGTAGCCAAGGGCTGTGAGGGCCGCCACCACTTCGCTGTCCCGGTCGGGAACGCCTTCCACCTCTCCTTCCATCACCTGGGCTACCTTGCCCTTGAGCTCCAGGACGATGCGGCCGGCCGTTCGGGCGCCCACACCCGACACACCCGACAACAATCCCACATTCTCCGCGGCTATGGCCGACACCAGGGAGCGGGGGCCTAGGTCGGACAGGATGGCCAGGGCGATACGCGGGCCGATCCCGGAGACGCTGTTCAGCAGGTTGAAAAGCTGGAGGGAGTCGGCGGTAGCGAAGCCGTAGATGTCGGCCTTGTCATCGCGGATTTGCAGCTGGGTATGAAGGTACACCTCATCGCCCAGGTCCCCCAAGTTTTCTCCCAACGATGCGGGCACCTGCACCTGGAAACTGACGGCGCCCCCTACCTGTACCTGCACCCAGTCCTGACCCTTGGCTTCCAGGATGCCTTTGATTCCAGCGATCAAGCTCAACCTCCTGTCAGCGGACCTATCGATACGAAACTGGTGGACCAGGGTCTGAGGGTGCGCTAGGGCTTGATTTCCCTACTAGCCAGGTCTGCGACATCTTTTTGCCTCACGTGGCACAGGGCAATGGCAAGGGCGTCGGACGCGTCCGAAGGTTCGGGCAGTGTGTCCAGCCTCAGGATGAGCTTCACCATCTCCTGGATCTGTCCCTTGCTGGCGGCCCCGTAATCGGCCACCGATCGCTTCACCTGGGCCGGTGTGTATCGGAACAGGGGGATGGAGTGACCGGCAGCGGCGATGAACGCCGTCGCTTGGGCTTGCCCAACGGCCAGGGCAGGACCCACGTACCGGGCTTCATTCTTGCCAACGAAGGGTTCCTCCACCGACATTGCATCGGGATTCCATATGCTGATCATGTTGAGGAGATGGGAGTACATCTGGAACAGGCGGGCTTCCAGGGGCAGGGACCGGGACAAGCTGACCACACCCCAATCTATCGCCGAAACCTCACCCTGGTCGTCAATAAGGCCGTAGCCCATGCGGATTGTGCCCGGATCGATTCCGAGGATGCGCAACGTTTACCCCTCGTTCTGGTACTTTTCCAGCACTTCGTCGGGGAAGTTGGCGTTGCTGTAGACCTTCTGCACATCCAGAAGGTCTTCCAGGTTGTCCAGGAGCCGGAGGGTCTGCTCCGCCTCCTTGGCGCTCAGGTCTACGGTGTTCTTGGGCTTCATGGAAATCTCGACCGAATCGGTGGCTATCTCCTGGGACTCCAGGGACTTGCGCACCGACTCCAGGTTTTCGGGCTGGGTGTATATCTCAACGTACCCGCCCTCGACTACGACATCCTCCGCTTCGGCTTCTATGGCTGCCATGGCGATCTCTTCGGCCATAGCCTCTTCTACATTAAGGCAGATGATGCCCTTGGACTCGAAGTTCCAGCCCACACAGCCCGTCTCCCCCAGGCTTCCACCGGACTTGGCGAAAGTAGCCCGTACTTCGGAAGCTGTGCGGTTGCGGTTGGAAGTCAGGGCCTCAAGGATGATGGCGATGCCTCCGGGGCCATACCCTTCGTATAGGGCGCTCTGGAGGTCGTCTGCCGCGTCGCCCCCGCCGGCAGCCCTGCTGATGGCCCTCTCGATGGTGTCCATGGGCATGTTGCTGCCCTTGGCCTTATCTACAGCAAGGCGCAGCCTGTAGTTCATGTCCGGGTCTCCGCCGCCGCCCTGCCTGACAGCGATGGAGATATCACGCGTCAGCTTGGTGAACAGCTGGCCCCGCTTGGCATCGTTGGCGCCCTTCGCCCGCTTGATGGTGGACCATTTAGAGTGACCAGACAAGCCCTTCGCCTCCTTCTCCTCTCCAAGGGTAACTGCCAGAGGAAGCTTTGTAGCTAGATTCTATCACACACCCGCGGAGGCTCGGAACGTAGCTTATGGGAGACGCTTTCAGCTTGACTCCCCTTCCGCCTTGCTCCTAGAATGAGGCCACTCCGGGACCGCAGGATAGAATGACCGACCGACTTGTCTCAGGTACCTCCACCGACACCGATGAACCTATCGATTCGTCTTTAAGACCCCGGCGCTTGGTCGACTTCGTAGGCCAAGCAAAGGTCAAGGAAAACCTGAGCATAGCTATCCAGGCTGCCAAGATGCGGGGCGAACCCCTGGACCATGTCGTCATCTACGGCCCCCCCGGCCTGGGTAAGACCACCCTCGCCCACATTATCGCCCAGGAGATGGAAGTCAGCATCAAGGTGACCTCCGGGCCCGCCATCGAACGGGCCGGTGAGATGGCGGCCATCCTCACCAGCATCGCCGAGGGGGATGTGCTCTTCATCGACGAGGTGCACCGCCTGAGCCGGCCTGTGGAAGAGGTGCTGTACCCTGCCATGGAGGACTACTTCCTGTCCTGGGTGGTCGGCAAGGGACTGGGGGCGCGGAACATCAACTTGCGGGTGAACCCATTCACCCTCATTGGCGCAACAACGAGATACGCCATGGTCAGCCCTCCCCTGAGGGACCGCTTCGGTTCGGTATTCCGCATGGACTACTACGATTCCCAGGAGATGGGGCAGATACTTGAGCGCTCATCCCGCATCCTGGATATCAACATCGAAGAGGGCGGCGTGGACAGCATCGCCACCCGGTCCAGGGGAACCCCCAGGGTGGCCAACCGCCTCCTCAAGAGGATCAGGGACTATGCGCAGGTTAAGGGCGATGGTAGAATTACCGGGCAAGCCGCCCATGAAGCGCTGGAGAAGCTGGAGGTCGATGCTCTGGGTCTGGACGAGATCGACCACCGCCTGCTTGACAGCATCATCAGCAAGTTCTCAGGCGGTCCTGTGGGACTGGACACCCTGGCAGCATCCATTGGGGAAGATGCTGACACCATAATGGACATCTACGAGCCCTACCTTCTACAGTTGGGGTTCCTGGACAGGACACCCCGGGGAAGGCTGGCAACCCACTTGGCATACAACCACCTGGGGAAGGAGCTTCCCAGCAAGACCAACAACCCCCAGGGCCATCTGTTCTAGCAAACTCCATTAACGCAAAGGAGCCGAAGGGATGATATACGAGTTCAGAGACTACGAAGCTATGCCCGGAAAGCTGGGAGCAGTGAACCAGAGGTTCGCCGACCATACCCTGGGTTTCTTCCAACAGCACGGCATAGGAGTCCTGGGTTTCTGGAATCTTGAGGCCGGGATGGGCAGCCACCTCATCTACATCACGGTGTACGAGAGCATGGCGGACCGGGAGAAGAAGTGGTCCGAGTTCCAGGCCAACCCCGACTGGGCAAAGGTCAGACGGGAGTCCGAGACCGGAGGCCCCCTGGTCAACCAGATAAACAACACCATCATGCGCCCTACGGCCTACTCTCCCGAGCCGAAGGTGCGCTCCAACGTCCAGGAGCTGCGCATCTACGATGCCAACCCGGGCAAGCTGCCGGCGCTGAACGAGCGGTTCGCCAACCACACCGTCGACCTGTTCAGGAAGCACGGCCTGGAGAGCGTGGGCTACTGGACCGACGATGTGGGGACCAACAACCGGCTGATCTACATGTTGGACTACCCCAGCCTGGGCGACAGGGAAAAGAACTTCGCCGCCTTCGGAGCGGACCCTGAGTGGCAGAAGGTGCGGGCAGAGTCTGAGGCCAACGGGCCCATCGTGAGAAACGTCACGGCAAAGCTGATGCGCCTGACCCCTTACTCGCCCAGATAAGCTTCAGGCAACCCGTTCTTCATGTACCTTCATGCTAGGGAAGGTGGTATGGCCCTTCATCCCGGAAATGCTCTGCTCATTCCCCGAGTAGAGGACCCCATTGGAGCAGCCAGCGAAGACCTGAAGCCGGTGCTGGACACCGCCCTGGGCGGCCAGGAGCCGACCACCGAGCAGGCCCTCGGGCTGGCTTCCTCCTTATTGGGCGATCTGCCGGCCCTTTGCTGCGCCGCTTCCGAGATCCGCGACTCGGGCAAGGGCAAGACGGTTACCTTCTCCCCAAAGGTGTTCATACCCCTGACCCGGATGTGCCGGGACTTCTGCGGGTATTGCACCTTCCGGCAAGCTCCCGATGAGACGGAACACCTGTACATGTCCCCTGAGCAGGTGCTGGAGGTGGCCAGAGCAGGCCAGCGCATGGGCTGCACCGAAGCCCTGCTGACCTTGGGGGAGCGCCCCGAGCAGCGATACCCCGAGGCGGCCCGGTGGCTGTCGCGGGCGGGCTACGCTACGACCCACGACTATCTGAAAGCCATCTGCGAACTTATCCTGGAAGAGACCTCCCTTCTGCCCCACAGCAATCCGGGCACCATGAGCCGCCGGGAGATGGAGCAGCTCAGGGAAAGCAATCCTTCCATGGGGATGATGCTGGAGAGCACCTCCGAGCGGCTGCACCAAGTGGGAGGCCCCCACGAGTTCGCTCCAAGCAAGCGCCCCTCGGTCCGAATCAAGACCCTGGAGAATGCGGGCAAGCTCAGAATCCCCTTCACCACCGGCATCCTCATCGGCATCGGCGAAACCAGGACGGAGCGCATCGACGCCCTCCTCGCCATACGGGAGATGCACAGGCGTTACGGCCATGTGCAGGAGGTGATCATCCAGAACTTCAGGGCCAAGGAAAACACGGCCATGGAAGACCATCTGGACCCATCCACCGAGGACCTACTCTGGACCGTAGCAGTATCCCGCATGATCCTGGGACCTGGGGTCAACATCCAGGTGCCCCCAAACCTCAGCTACGACAACTACCAGGTCTGCCTGCAGGCAGGGATAAACGACTGGGGAGGTATATCCCCCGTGACGATAGATTACGTAAACCCGGAGGCGCCTTGGCCGCCTATTATCGACCTGCAGCGGAGGTCGGCGGAGCTGGGCTTCGAGCTTCGTCCCAGGCTGGCCGTCTACCCGGAGTTTGCGGACGCCTCCTTGGGCTACCTCTCGCCCAGGGTCGGCAGAAAGGTCGCAGCCCTGGCCGATGATGAGGGATACGTGAAGGGAGGTATAGATGGATATGTCGGTCCGGCCTGATACCTCCAGCTCCGGTCCCGGGGACCTGGAACAACTCCTACAGACCATCGAGCCCGCCACCGCCCGGATTCTTGATGCCTGCCTGGGCGGTCAAGACCCAACGACGGAGGACTCGATTCACCTCCTTGGCACATCGGGGCCGGAGCTAGACGCACTGAAGATGACCGCCGACGAGGTGCGACGGCGCCGGACCGGCGATGTGGTCACCTACGTGGTTAACCGGAACATCAACTTCACCAACGTGTGCATCAAGCGCTGCACCTTCTGCGCCTTCAGCAGGGACCACAGGCAGGAGGAAGGATACTTCCTGCCCATGGAAGAGATCCTGCGCCGCGGCAGGGAAGCCTGGGAGCTCGGCGCCACCGAGCTGTGCATACAGGCGGGCTTGCCTCCCCAGATGGAGGGCAGCTACTACATCGAGCTGTGCGAGACCATCATGACCGAGCTCCCGGACATCCACATCCACGGCTTTTCTCCGGAAGAGGTGCTTTACGGCTCGGTGCGCTCCCGTTGCTCCATCCAGGAGTACCTCCAGGGCCTGAAAGACGCCGGGGTTGGGAGCCTGCCGGGTACGTCGGCGGAGATACTGGACCAGGAGGTGAGGGACAGGATCGCCCCCGGTCGAATTAACGTGGAGCAGTGGATCGAGGTCATAACCGAGGCCCATGCTCTTGGAATCCCGACCACCTCGACGATCATGTACGGCCATGTGGAAACCGATGAGCATGTCGCACGCCACATTGCCCTGGTCCGCGACATTCAGAAAGCCACCGGAGGGTTCACCGAGTTCGTCCCTTTGAGCTTCATCGCCGAGGAAGCCCCCATGTACCACCAGGGGCTGCTCCCGGAAGTCCGTAAAGGCCCAACCTGGGATGAAGTTGTGAAGCTGCACGCGGTGTCCCGGCTAATGCTGGACAACTGGATTCCCAACCTCCAGGTCTCCTGGGTCAAGGAGAGCCTGCCCCTGTCACAGGAGTTGCTGTCGGCGGGCGTAAACGACATGGGAGGTACTCTCATTAACGAGAGCATCTCCACCGCGGCCGGGGCCCAGTACGGCCAGCTTGTGCGTCCCTCCCAGTTTCGCCAGCTAATCCGCGACGCCGGGCGCATCCCAGCAGAACGCTATACCACCTACGATATACGACGCATTTACGATGACGGGGATGACCCCGTCGAACCCCTGGACCTGATCGAAGAGGACCAGTTGGGAAGATTCGGCTCCTTCCACGAGCTAATCAAGATGGACAGTTACCGCTACCAGCACCCGAAGCGGGCCGGCAAACTCCAGGACGGAGTATGACCGGGTCTGTCTTGGCCCTGGCGGGCGGTGTCGGCGGAGCTAAACTGGTACTGGGACTCTCCAAGGTGCTCCCTGCCGACGAGTTGACCATCGTCGTAAATACGGGCGACGACACCATATTTCACGGGCTCCATGTTTCTCCCGACCTGGATACGGTCATGTACGCCCTGACGGGGCTCACCAACACCGAAACGGGCTGGGGCATAGCAGGGGACACCTTCAACAGCTTGGGCCAGCTCAAACGCTTCGGCAGCCCTGTGTGGTTCAATCTAGGGGACAAGGACCTGGCAACCCACATTCGCCGAACCGAGCTTTTGCGAAACGGGTCCACCTTGTCCGAGGCAACTCGCTTCCTGTGCGACGCCTTGAACATACAGGACCGCATAGTGCCAATGACCGACGACCCCGTCCGCACCATGGTCGAGACCCCCGAAGGGGTCCTCCCATTCCAGACCTACTTTGTGCGGGAGCAGTGCCAGCCCGTGGCCCTGGCAATCCGGTACGAGGGCGCCGAGGCTGCCCGGCCGTCGCCAGGATTCCTGGAAGCCCTGGAGTCCGCTTCTCACCTCACCATCTGTCCCTCCAACCCATTCCTCAGCGTCGATCCCATATTGGCCCTGCCGGGAGTGCGTAAACGCCTGGAGAGGTTCAGGGGGAACCGCCTTGCAGTCAGCCCCATCGTGGGAGGCCAAGCTGTTCGCGGTCCGGCGGGCAAGCTCATGGGAGAGCTGGGCCACGACATTTCCTGCGTAGGGGTGGCACGCTACTACCAGGGCTTGTGTGATATCTTTATCATCGATGAAGTGGACGAGGGGTGCACCAGCGATATCGAGGCCTTGGGCATGAAGGTGCACGTCGCCCCCACCATCATGAAGAACGACGACGACAAGGAACGCCTGGGGAGGCTCACCTGCAAACTCTTGGGCATTCCCCTGGCCACCTAGAGATGCCCCTGCGTCAAAGACTGAGCATACCTGGCTCTTGCCGGGCGTGGAACGGAAAGGTCAGCTAAACGGGATGCCTCCTTCAGGAGTCATAGCCATCGTACCGATGAAGCCCCTTGCGTCGGCAAAGTCCAGGCTGGCCAAGGCTCTCTCCGATGATCAGAGAATGGCCCTCAGCGCCAATCTCCTTCGGCAGGTGCTCAACGTGCTCCGCGAACCCTTGGCCGTTACCCAGGAGGCCTCACCGGTGGACGAGATCCAGGTAGTCGGGGGAGACGATGCCATTCGCAAGGTGGCCGAGAGCTGCGGGGCTGCCTGGTTGGAGGAACAAGGAGCAAACATCAACGAGACCCTCAACCTTTCCTTCTCGCGGGCCTTCGACCAGGGAAAAGCCGCCTTGTTTCTTCCTGGCGATCTCCCCTTCCTGAAGCCCCGCGACGTCCACGGCATCGTGGGAGCATCCGGCCACCTCAAGAACGTGACACTAGCCCCGGCCAGGCAGGGTGGGGGCACCAACGGCATCCTGGTTGTGCCGGGTCTGCCCCAGCCCTTCGAAGCATCCCTGGGGCCGGACAGCTTCAACCGCCACTTGGCCCAAGCCAGCTCCAAGGGCATCTCGGTCGCTATCTACTACAGCCCAGGCATGGGGTTCGATCTGGATACCTACGATGACCTCCGCACCTACGAGTACATGGAACCCGGCCTTCTAAACAGGCTTACCGCAGGAGCATCCACGTGAGCAAAGGCACCCCCAAGCTGGGAATCCTGCTGCCCACCCGCGGGCTGATCATGGACGCCGAACAGCCCGACAGCGCCGACCTCATCCTGTCCATGGCCGACAGGGTGGAGCAGGCAGGCCTTGACTCCGTGTGGGTTGGGGACAGCTTGACAGCCAAACCCAGGCTGGAGCCGTTAACTACCTTGGCAGCCATAGCGGGCCGAACGTCCAGGGTTCGCCTGGGGACAGCGGTGCTGTTGGCAGCTATGAGAAATCCCGTTCTCCTGGCCCACAGCGTCGGGACCCTGGACCTTATAGCCAGGGGGCGGACGGTGCTGGCCGTCGGCGCGGGCGGGGCATTCAACGATGATCAGAAGCGGGAGTGGACGACAGCGGGCGTCAATCCCAAGCAGCGTGCCCGCCGCCTCGAAGAGTTGGTGGAGGTGGCCAAAGGCTTGGGGGCTGGAAAGAGCGTGTCCTTCCAGGGAAGGCACTTCGACCTGGACTCCGTCGCCGTGAAACCGGCCAACGCACAGCCCGGCGGCGTCCCCATCCTGATGGCCTGCCATCACTCTGGAACGGATGCCCAGTTCCGCCGGGCCGCCAACCTCGGCGACGGGATCATGGGAATCTCCGATTCACCCGAGCAGTATGCCGAGGTGCTGGACAGGGTGCACACCTATGCGGCCGAGGCGGGCAGGGACCCCTCAAGCATGGAGTCGGCTTTCTACATGACCATCAACCTGTCCAACGACCAGGAAGCCTCAGCCCAGGAGGCTGAGCGCTTCCTGCTGACCTACTACGGGGCCAACATATGGGGAAACCGGTGGGGGCCTTTCGGACCGGCTGAACAGGTCGTCGAGCGCATGAAGCAGTACGCCGATGCAGGGGCAGACACGATTATCGTCCGGTTCGCCTCGTACACCCAGGAGGAGCAGCTCGAGGCCTTCCTGTCGGAAGTGGCCCCCTACTTTTCCCCGTAAGAAACCTCTCAAATGATGCACCTGGAAGGGCGGTCCCAGCTCTTCCACACCCGGGACAACAATGGAGGATGCCGATGTACCCCATAGACCTGAGTGGGAAGGTGGCTGCCGTCTTCGGCGTAGCCAACGACCGCAGCATCGCTTGGTCGGTGGCCAGGATGCTCCATGGGGCCGGGGCCAAGCTGGCCCTCAGCTACCAGAACGACCGCCTTAAGGACAGGGTGGCCAAGCTGGCCGATACCCTGGAGGGTGAGCATCTACTGGTAGAGTGCGATGTTTCCCAGGACGACAGCATCGATTCCGCCTTCGCCTCCATCGGCGAGCACCTGGGCAGGCTGGACTACCTGGTGCACAGCATAGCCTTTGCCAACCGGGAAGACCTGGGAGGAGAATTCTCCGGCACGGACAGGGAGGGATTTCGCGTTGCCTTGGAGATCAGCGCCTTCTCTCTCATACCCCTGGCCAGGGGTGCGGCGGGCCTTATGTCCGAGGAGGGCGGGAGCATCGTGGCGATGACCTTCCAAGCCTCGGAACGAGTATTCCCCGGCTACAACATCATGGGGACAGCCAAGGCGGCCCTGGAGAACGAGGTGCGACAGCTGGCGGCCGAGTACGGCGCTCGCAACATCCGGGTCAACGCCATTTCAGCAGGACCGCTGGAGACCCTGGCGGCCAGGGGCATTCAGGGCTTCCTGGATATGAAGAAGACCCACGCCGAGCGGGCTCCCCTGGGACGCAACATCACCCACGATGAGGTGGCCAAGACCGCCCTCTTCCTGTGCAGCGACATGGCCAGCGGCATCACCGGCAGCGTGGTGCCGGTGGATGCCGGCTACCATATCATGGCGGTCTAAAGCCCGCGTCGCCGAGCCCCGGCTAGTGGCTGGAGAAGATCTCCTGGTACTGGGAGACCTTGGCCGCGACTGCGTTTATCTCTTCCTTAGTCGGGTTGCGTGGGTCTTGGGCCTTGGGCAGTCGGCCCAGCTTCATCATCGAGGCCATCAGCAGCATCCGGGCCTTTGTGCTGTCCAGGTTGCTCCCGGCGATCATCCAGGATGACCTGCCGAGCGGCACGGTGCCCGCTGGATCGGACCTACCCACAGCAACCACGGGCATCCCACTATAGGTTGCGATCTCCAAGGCAGCGCCCTGACCGCCGGCGCCGGTGCCATAAGGCGACTGCCCCTCGTAGATGAAGCCGTGGAGCATTGGGGAGTCGGGGCTGGCGTTGGACTGCTCAGACAGGGAACGTTCGATCCGGGCCATGATGTCCACCTCATGGTCCGGGTTGTGGGTCTTGTCCTCTTCCATCAGGAACCCGAACTTGACCAAGTGCACCCTGGGAATGGCCTCGCCCCGCAGGCGCCCGTCTCCGTCCTTGATGGCAACCCTCACCGTGGCGCTGTCACCCACCCTGTCCTGGAACTCGACGCTCTCAGGCTGGTGGGACAGGTTGACCTTGGAGGCGGAGGTGTGCCTGTAGGCCGGCTTGTACCAGATGGTGATGGGCGGGCCTATAGTGCCCAGCACACCTCCATGCCCGCCCGTAGTCTTGTAGCCGCCCGGCCTGGCATCGCCCTTCTTGAACTCCCTGGCGGCGAATATCTGCTGGTCCTGCACTCCCACAGCTCCCAGGCCATTGGCCAAGCCTGAAACTATTAGGTCCACAGCATCTACGATGTTCCTGTCACCATCGTTGGCCAGTTGACCGTGGGGCCTCTGGGAAGCGCAGCAGGCAACGGGCATGTCGGTGTCCAGCAGCAGACCCAGCCAGTAGGCTGTCTCCTCCACGGTGGGCGAGCCTTGGAGCCAGATCATGCCCTCGTAGTCGCCGGCGGACAGTGTTCCGCTGACCTCGTTGGTTATCCGGGCCAGGTCCTTGTGGCGAGGCCGGCGGGCCAAGGCTGGCGGGCGGTAGGGGAAGTAGTCCACACCCCCGACCTCGCCCTTGGAGGTGAATCCTCCCGAGGGTAGGGCGCGTATGAAGTCGAAGTCCGCCTTGCGGTCCAATATGTTGGCCTCGCCCCTTTCGTCCCGGCCCGAAATGGTGCGGTCAATGTCGGCAAAAATGCGGGATGCATCGGGGTAGAAGAACTGCCTGCCCCCGTAGTTCAGGTCCGGGTTGGACATGTCGGCGGCCTCGAAGGGCACACCATCAGGGCCTCCCCTGCGCCGGCCCATGTAAGGAAGAGGATAGGGCCCATCCTCGGGCCTTAGCTCCACCTCGTAGTATTCCTTGCCGTCGTCATGGTAGAGCTCCCTGGCATCCTCCTCCAGGGGGTGGGCGGTGAACTTCTTTATCTTGACGGTCACCGGTTCGTACAGAAGCTGGCCTACGATATGATCGAATCGACCTTCCAGCATCCGCTCACCGGGCAACCTCCCTTTGTTGCTGGTAACCAGGGCGGGGGAGTTGGAGATGGTAGCGTTGGGTCCCGAAAAGACGGCAATCCTGGGTTTAGCCATGATTCTCCCTTCAGAGGTCCAGATAAGCGCCCCAGGAACGTGCAAGGTCCGTCGGACCCCTACATCTTCTGGGGCGCTTCCATGCCCATGAGGTACAGGCTTCGTGACAAGACGATCTGCGCAGCTTCCACCAGCTTGAGCCGGGCAAGGGTGAGGGGATAGTCGGCGGGGTCGCTGGAAAGCACCCGGCAGTTTTCGTAGAACCAGTGAAATGCTGTGGCGAACTCCAGGGCGTAGTGGGGAAGATGGTGGGGTTCGTAGCTGCGAGCCATGCTCTCTATCAGCTCCGGCAGCATGATCATCTTGCGAATCAGCGTCAGCTCGTTGGGGTCCGTCAGCAGCGAAATGTCCCCTTCGCTCCAGTCGATACCCTGCTGGCGGGCGTTGGAGAGAATTCCGGCGATTCGGGCATGCCCGTACTGCACGTAATAGACCGGGTTCTCCGACGACTCCTTCTTGGCCAGCTCCAGGTCGAACTCCATGTGGGTGGAGGGAGTGCGCGCCAGGAAAAAGTAGCGGCAGGCATCGGCTCCTACTTCATCGGCCAGCTCTCGCAGCGTTACGAACTCGCCGGCCCTCTTGGAGGCCTTCACCAGCTCCTTGCCGCGCTTGAGGGTCACCATCTGGGCTATCGTGATGTTCAGATTGGCCGGATCCACACCCAGGGCAGCAGCAGCAGCCTTCATGCGCGGCACATGCCCTTGGTGGTCCGCTCCCCAGATGTTTATCGCCGTGTCGAATTGGCGGCGCAGGAACTTGTTGTGGTGATAGGCTACGTCTGAGGCGAAGTAGGTGGGCGAACCCGAGGACCTGACCAGCACATTGTCTTTATCTTCGCCGAGGGCGGTGGAGTTGAACCATCGTGCGCCTTCCCGCTCCACGATGTGATTGCCCCCCTCCAGAATCGCCATGGTCTCGTCATATTCGCCGGTCTCGTAGAGCGCTCCCTCGGAGAACCAGTTGTCGAACTCGACCCTGATCTGGAGCAGGTCATCCTTTATCAGCTCGACCATCTTGCGAAGGCCAATGCTGCCCAGCTCTTTCACCGCCTGTTCTTCCTCCATGGACAGGAAGCGGTCGCCTTCTTCAGCGAGAATCTCCCGGGCCAAGTCCGTTATGTAGTCCCCTGCGTACCCGTTGGCGGGAAGGGCCGCGTCCTGGCCGAGAGCCTGTTTGTAGCGGGCATGCACCGATGCGTAGAAAGCTTCCATCTGGCTGCCCGAGTCGTTGATGTAGTATTCGGTAGTGACATCATGCCCCGCCGCCTCGAGCACCCGGGCGAGGGTGCTTCCGAGCACCGCCCCCCTGGTGTGGCCTACGTGCACCGGCCCCGTGGGGTTGACGCTAACGTACTCCACGATGGTCTTCTTTGGACTTGAAGGATGCAGCTGGCCGTAGGTTTGTCCTTCACTCCGGATGCGGTCCACCTGGTCCAAAAGCCAGGAGTTGCGCAGCCTGAAGTTGACGAATCCTGGCGCAGTAGCCCAGACCCTTTCGATCTCTTCTCCGGGGGTGATATAGCCAGCCATATCTTCGGCGATCTTCATGGGGTCGATACGGCAGGCCCGGGCCAAGCGCAGGGGCAGGCTGGTGGCAAAGTCGCCGTGCTCCTCGTTGGCTGGACGCTCCACCGCCACCGGGGGGAGGGTTTCCAGGTTGAGCGCGCCCTCCCTGCGGGCAAGCTCCAGGGCTTCGCCTACCTTCCCGACTATCAGTTCCCGGACTATCTGGCTGGTCAAATCAGAGCACCTCTAAGGCATCAGGCCCGGCCGCAACTAGTGCAGGGGCAACAGATCCTCTATCTGCAGACATGCTACCACAACCTAGCTCTTTGCTGAACGGAGAGGACACCCACTCGCCGCCATCATGTTACCTCGTCCAGCACCCTTCCCATGAACTCCTTCACCATTTGGGCCATGTCCTGGTGTTCCGGCTTTTCCAGCTTAGGGTCCTCTCCAAGCACCAGCGACGCTTCCTCCCTGGCTAGGAGAAGGATGTCCTGGTGGGCAAAGCCGGCAACCCGCATATTGGGCAGGCCACTCTGGCGCGTGCCAAAGAAGTCTCCGGGCCCTCTGAGGCTGAGGTCCACCTCCGCCAGCTCGAAGCCATCGTGTATCCGCTCCATGGCGTTGAGCCTCTCCTTGGCTTCAGGCGTTGAGTAGTCGGACAACATGAAACAGTAGCTCTGCTCCCGGCCCCTTCCTACGCGGCCCCGGAACTGGTGGAGCTGGGCCAAGCCGAAGCGGTGGGCTGCCTCCACCACCATGACCGTTGCATTGGGGACATCCACCCCCACCTCAACCACCGCCGTGGACACCAGGATGTCGGTGCTCCCCTCCTTGAACCTGCGCATGGCCGCTTCCTTCTGGCGGGCGCCCATCCGCCCATGCAGCAGCTCGACCTTCAGGTCGGGGAAGACATGGATGGACAACCGCTCGAACTCCTCGGTGGCGGCCCGGGCTTCGATGGCTTCCGACTCATCTATCAGGGGACAGATAATGAAGGCCTGCCGGCCCTTCAGCACCTCGGTGCGGACGAAGCGATAGGCATCATCCCTGCGTTCAGGCGGCACCACATGAGTCCGCACCTGCTGCCTGCCCGGGGGCAGCTCGTCGATGATGGACACATCGAGGTCACCGTACAAGGTAAGGGTGAGGGTCCTGGGAATGGGAGTGGCGGACATCACCAGCACATGGGGTGTGGCCCCGCCCATCTTGCGCAGGGCCGCCCGCTGGCCGACACCGAAGCGGTGCTGCTCATCCACGACAGCCAGTGCGAGGCGGGGCATGGACACCGTCTCCTGGATCAGCGCATGGGTCCCGATGAGGATATCCAGGTTGCCTTCGGCGGCCCGCTCCGTCAGTTCCCGCTTTGTCCTGGCCTTGGTGCTTCCCGTCAGCAGCCCCGCAGAAATGGGCTGGGGATGGTTCTCCAGGTAGAAAGTGATTGTGTTTTCCTCCCGTACAGGCGAAGCCAGCCCCTGGACCAGGTTGGATAGCGTGGCAAAGTGCTGCTCAGCCAGCACCTCCGTCGGGACCATAATGGACCCTTGGTATCCTGCCACCGCCGCCTCCAGCAGGGCTGCAACCGCGACCACGGTCTTGCCGCTACCCACCTCTCCCTGGAGGAGCCTATTCATAGGGGCGCCATCCCTGGATATGTCCTGGAGAATCTCGCTGATGCACCTCTTCTGGGAGCCGGTCATCTCGAAGGGCAGCCCGGCGAGGAATGCCCGCAGCACCGCAGGGTTGGTCTTGATGGGGACACCATCTGCGACGCTCTCCCATGTGGTCCTCTTTTGGAGCACGACGAGCTGAAGCATAAAGAGCTCATCGAAGGCCAAGCGCCTCCGAGAGGCGTTCAGCTTTGATGGGTCGTCAGGATAGTGGGCTTGGGATATAGCCTCCGACAGCGGAGGCATACCCAACTTATCCAGCAGTGCCCTCGGAAGATGGTCCTTGATGTGGGGCCCCCAGCCCTTCAGAGCCTGCCAGACGATGTTTCGCATGCGCCGGGCCACGATTCCCTCGGTGAGGCGATAGACGGGCACCATGCGGGCAGTGTGGACCAGGTCCTTTCGCCCTTCCAGCACCTCCATGTCCGGGTTTTCGAACTGCATCTGGCCCCTGAAAACCTCGACCCTGCCGCTGATCACAACCTGAACATTGGGTTTGAGTTGACGCTCTATGTAGGTGTTCCCAAACCAGACGATGCGCAGGTTGCCCGTCTCGTCGCCGACCACAGCTTCGACAGCCTTGCGCTTGGGGTCCCGCGTTCCCATCTGACGGGCTTCCCAGACGGTGCCCACAATAGTGTGGTGTTCGCCAGGAACAAGGTCGGCGATGGGCGTGATAGCGGAGTAGTCGTTATGCTTCCTCGGCAGGAAGTACAGAAGGTCGTTGATTGTGGATATTCCCAGGCGCTTCAGCTTGGCTGCTGTCTTGTCGTTGACCCCTGTGAGGCGGACTACTGGGGAGTCGAAGGAGGCTGGGAGGGGCGGAGTCTTGGAGCGGGCCCGCTTGGAAGACTCCTCGCTCTTGCTGGCTGTAACCGGTCCCGATTCTGGAGACTCTTCAGGTGCGGGGGCTGGGGCTTCGCCGTCCTCCTCCTTAGCCAGCAGCTCCAGCCAGGCATCCACCCACCTCTTCCTGCCCGCCTCGTTCAGCCCGCTGTAGGAGACCTTCAGCAGCCCGGGCTTGGCCTTAGAGGCCTCTTCAAGCTCGGCGCGGTTTCGCTGGACGAAGCTGTCCAGACCTCCCATTACCACAGCATCGAAGTAGCCTCCCTTGGCTTCCAGGGCAAGGATCTTCCTCAAAGCATCGAGGCAGGAGGTTGCTTCAGGGTTCCGCACAGCCATCGTGTTGACAGTCTATCATAGCTGGCGCCCTGTTACGGGCATCCCGTTGTCAGCGGGGACAACCAGCCCTAGTAGTCTGACATGACACAGATGCCCAGGCCTCCGGGCCCGGCATATGTGCCGACCACGGGCCCAAAGTCGGCAACTATGACATCATCCGGGGAGACCAACGAGGAAAGCCCTTCCTTTACGCGCTGGACCTCGTCCAAGCTGGAGCTGTGGACTATGGCAGCGCTCCGGAGTGGTGCCGCCGCCTGGGCAAGCTCCAGCAGCTTGGCGATTGCCTTCTCCCGCGTACGCACCCGCTCCAGGGGATGGACCTCTCCGTTGGCGACCGTAAGGATGGGCTTGATGCTCAGAAGAGAACCCATAAAGGCGTTGGCTTTGCCGATTCTGCCTCCCTTGGCCAGGTATTCCAGGGTATCCAGGAGGACAAAGCAATTGGTCTTGGCAACCATGGTTTCAAGGGCCTTCCCAAGGTCCTCCATGGTGGCTCCATCATTAACCAAGCGGGCGACCTCCAAGACCACCAAGCCCAAGCCCATGGAAGCCATGCCGGAATCAACTATCTCCACCCGCCCATTGCCCTGCCGGCTGCCCGCTGCCTCTTCCCAGGTATTGCGGGCCTGCCATGCTGAATTCAGCGTCCCGCTCAGCTTTTCCGAAATGTGGATGGAGATAACGTCGTCCCCTTGAGAGGTCAGGTACTCATAGGCTTGGACGAAATCGTTCACCGAGGGCTGGGAGGTCTTGGGAAGCTGGTCCGCCCCTCTGAGACGGGTATAGAACTCTTCCGAGGTGATGTCTATGCCGTCCTTGTACGAATCGTCACCGAAATGGATGTTCAGCGGAACGACGACGATACCGAGGGCGTCGGCCAAGCTTTGCGGAATATCGCTGGTGCTGTCGGTCACAACTCTTATGGACATAGGTACCGCCCTTTCTCACTCCAGGGAAGCGATGTAGTGATAGTGGGGTTGCCCACCGTGCACAACCTGAACGTCAACCCCGGGATGCTCTCCCATGATCATCACAGCGGCCTCGTTCGCTTCCCCTTCGGTTACATCTTCGCCCCTGTAAAGGGTTACCAGTTCGAAGGAGCCATGAGCTTGCCCATCCAGCATAGCTGAAATGCCGCCGGCAAGGGTCTCGGAAGCGGAAGTCCCCGTGGCTGCCACATCTCCGTCGTGAAGCCCGATGAACTGCCCCATTGTGATCTCGGTGCCCTTCACCGTGGCGTCGCGCACAGCCTGGGTGACCTCCAGGGTCTGCACCTCGCCCAGGGCCTGTTCCATCGCTTCCAAGTTCGCGCCCGTTTCGCCCTCCGGGTTGAAGGACAGCAGGGCAGCCACACCCTGGGGCAGGGTGCGAGAGGGCAGAACGGTGATGGCGGGGCTGCCCCCGGCCAAGTCAGCCGCCTGCTTGGCTGCCGGCACGATGTTGGAGTTGTTGGGAAGAATAACTACGTGGCCCGCCCCGGTGTTCCGGGCCGCCTCGAGAAGGTCGCCGGTGCTGGGGTTCATGGTCTGGCCGCCGGACACCACTTGGGCACACCCCAGCTCCTTAAACAGGCTGGCGAACCCTTCCCCTGTGGCCACCGTCACCACTGCAAGGGTGCCTGCGTCGGTATGCCCCTTGCTGGGGCCGGTCCCCTCGGCAGCTTCGGAGTGCAGGGCAACGAATTCATGGTGCTGCTGGTCGATGTTCTCCATGCTGATCTGGCTGATGGTGCCCAGGGTCACCGCCAGGCTGATGATAGGGCCTGGGTCGTGGGTGTGGAGGTGCACCTTTGCGACGGACTCGTTCCCCACTACAACCGTCGAGTCCGCCATGGAGGCAAGCTGATCTCGGAGCTGCTCTATGTCAATGTCCTCGCCGCCGAGAAGGAACTGGGTGCAGTACCCGTAAAGCTCATCCTGGGTGGCCTGCAGGTACTCCTGGCTGACCGATGTGACCGAAGATGTGCTCCCATCACCAAAGATGTGCCCATCGTCATCCAGAATAGGTATGGACAGCCACGAATCGCCATCGTCGATGGGTTCGTTACAAAGGTGCCGGTACGCTCCCTCAAGGAGGATGACGAAGCCCTGTCCTCCCGCATCAACCACACCCGCCTCGCGGAGGACGGCCAACTGCAAGGGCGTCCGACAGAGGGCATCCTTGGCAGCCCCGAGGGCAGCCTGCCACGCGGCCAGCACGCTCTCAGAATTCGCATCGTCTTCGGTGTGGCGCGCGACCGCCCTGGCAGCCTCGCTTATAACAGTGAGCATGGTGCCATCGACCGGCTTGCTCACCGCCCTGTTTGCGGCCTGGGAGGCTGAAGAGAAAGCCAGGGCAACGTCCCGGCTGCCGAAGGAGTCCTTGGAGCGGAGCCCCTGGGCGAGGCCGTGGAAGAACTGGGAGAGTATGACCCCGCTGTTGCCGCGGGAGTTCATGAGAGCACCCCGGGCCATGGCAGCCGCCACATTTCCCGCCGAGTCCTCAGGGCTTTCGCCGGCGGCCTCGTTAACGGCACGCATGGTCAGGAGCATGTTAGTGCCTGTATCGCCGTCGGGGACCGGGAAGACGTTCAGTGCGTTTACGGCATCTCTATAGGTCTCGAGACACTGGGCTGCCGTCAGGAAAGCACGCCGCAGGTCATCGCCGTTCAGGTTGTCTTTTTGAAGGGGATTCGGGCCTTCCGGACCGACGCCTTGACTGCTCTGCAATGGCGGTCTCCATCCTTGTTTGCGAGGCGTCGCTGTGCTATTCTAGCTCGGACGATTCTACAGAAAGCATCCATACGGGTCAATTTATGAAATGTGAAGTTTGCGGAAAGATTGGCATGTCGGGGAACAACGTCAGCCACTCTAAGCGGCGGACGAAGACTTGGTTTGCTCCCAACGTGCACAAGGTCACTTTGACCGACGGGGATAGTCGGAAGAAGACGAAGATCTGCACCCGCTGCCTAAGGACCCGCCACAAGCCTCCCCGCACCCGCGGCAGGACCGCCCAGACCGTCTAGGATACCCCTGCTCCCTCGGCCGCAGCCCTCAGGTCCCGTATCGCCTCAGCCACCGTTGTGCGCTTGTTGAACACAGCGGAGCCGGCCACCAGTATTGTCCCTCCGGCCTGTACCACACTGGGAGCTGTTCCCACATCCACTCCCCCATCCACCTGGATCTCGGCGTCTAGTCCCCGCTCCTTCAGAAGGAGAGATAGGCGCCCCACCTTGTCCAGCACCTCGGGGATCATCTTCTGCCCGCTGAAACCGGGGTTAACCGTCAGTGCCAGCACCATGTCCAGGTAGGGAAGCGCCTCTTCTATCGATGCCAGGGAGGTGGAAGGGTTCAAGGCAACACCCGCCTTCAGGCCCTGCTCCTTAATCTGATGAACGGTCTTGTGAAGGTGGGTGCATGCTTCGACGTGAACGAAGATGTGGTCCGAACCTGCCTTTATGAAATCGTCCAGGAGCTTCTCCGGCTCCTCTATCATCAGGTGCACGTTCAGGGGCAGGGACGTGGTAGAGCGGATTCCCTCGACCACTACCGGACCTATGGTCAGGTTGGGGACGAAGTGGCCATCCATCACATCTACGTGGATGTAGTCCGCCCCCGCCTCTTCAGCCTCCCGCACCTGCTCTCCCAGCCGGGCAAAGTCGGCAGACAATATGGACGGGGCGATCTTTATCCCCTTGCCTTTAACGGGTGCGGTCATCTACTCTTCTCCACTCTCGGCCAGCATCTTCCGCGCCTCCTGCAGGGCCCTCGCTACCTGCGGAGGGGCGGTTCCCCCTTGCACATCGCGGGCGGCCACCGAAGATTCCGCCGTCACCTCGAATACGCCTTCATCGAATGCGGGAGAGAAATCCCGGTACTCCTCCAGGGTAAGGTCCATAAGGTCGGCGTTGTGGGAGATTGCGTAGCTCGATAACCGGGCAACTATCCCGTGGGCTTCCCTGAATGGCACTCCCTTGCTGGTGACCAGGTAGTCCGCCAGGTCCGTGGCCAGCATCTGTCCCTGGGAAGCGGCCTTGGAAAGGCTGTCTGCATTTACCTGCATGGTGCTTACCATGCCCTTAAAGACACTCAGGGTAGCCAGCAGGGTGTCAATGGTGTCGAACAACCCCTCCTTGTCCTCCTGCAAGTCCCTGTTGTAGGTGAGGGGCAGACCCTTCAGGACCGTCAGAATGGACACCAGGTGGCCATAGACCCGTCCCGTCTTCCCGCGGGCGAGCTCAGCATAGTCGGGGTTCCGCTTCTGGGGCATTATGCTGCTGCCGGTAACGTACTCCTCGGCCAGGGTTACGTACCCGAACTCCTGGGACGACCACAGCACCAGCTCCTCGGCCAGGCGGGAAAGATGCATCATGCACACCGCCGCTGCCGAATGGTATTCGACCACAAAGTCCCGGTCCGACACAGCATCCATGCTGTTGGAGGTGATCTTGCTGAAGCCAAGCTCCTCCGCCAGGAACTGGCGGTCTACAGGGTAGGGCACCCCTGCCAAGGCGCCGCTGCCCAGGGGCAGGGCGTCGGCTCCTTCGTGACAATACTTGAACCTGCGAGCATCCCGCTGAAACATGTGGAAATAGGCGAGCAGGTGATGGGCAAACAACACGGGCTGGGCGCGCTGTACGTGGGTGTAGCCGGGAATCACCAAGCCGGGGTTGGCTTCCGCCAGCTCCAGCAGCGCTCCCTGCAGTCCCCTGATTCCAGCAATGGAATCCCGGACAACCTCCCGGAGGTACAGGCGCATATCAAGAGAGATCTGATCGTTGCGAGAGCGGGCGGTGTGGAGCTTGCCCGCCGTCTCTGCTCCGATGACCTCATGCAGTCTCCGCTCCACGTTCATGTGGATGTCTTCCAGCTCGGGGCGCCAGGGGAAGGTCTCTGCCTCTATCTCCGCTCGAATCTGCCCCAGGCCATCTATGATCTTCTCGGCCTCATCCTGGGTGATGATACCCTGCTTGGCCAGCATTCGGGCATGGGCTATGGAACCGGCGATGTCATGGCGGTAGAGACGCCGGTCATAGTGGATGGAGACTGTGTAGCTGGAAGGGTGGGTGCTCATTTGCTGGCGCGCTATCGACTATAAACCCACTGGATGGCGGAATACCTCATCCACGGGCTTCCCAGGATGTACCCAGACCCCACAATTATACCCTAATCGCCGCCCGGCTCCTTGCGCTGTACCTGGTTCTGGGTGCGAACAGGCAGGCCGAATATGCGGATGAACCCCTCTGCCGAGCTGTGGTCGAAGGTGTCACCCCGGTCATAGGTGGCCAGCTTCAGGTCGTACAGGGCGTAGGGCGACTTCCGGCCTACCACGGTGCAGTTGCCCTTATACAGGCTTAGGCGAATGGTGCCCTCGACATGCTCCTGGGTGCTGCGGATGTAGGCATCCATGTCCTCCCGGTGGCGGGTGAACCACTGGCCGTTGTAAACCAGGTCCGCATACTCCTGGGCAATTCGAGACTTGAGCCTCACTTGCTCCCTGCTCAGGGTCAGGGCTTCCAGGGCCTTGTGTGCTGAGTGCATAAGGACCGCTGCCGGCGCCTCATACACCTCCCGGGACTTGATGCCCACGAGGCGGTTCTCCACATGGTCGATGCGTCCCACCCCGTGCCGGCCAGCCACCTCGTTCAAGTGGCGCACCATGTCCACGCCGGGCATCTCCTCGCCGTCCAAAGCGACGGGCACTCCCTCCCTGAATGTCAGCTCCAGGAAGACGGGCTCGTCGGGGGAATCGGCAATGGACCTGGTCCAGGCGTAGGCATCCTCGGGCGGCTGGTGCCAAGGGTCTTCCAGGTCCCCGGTTTCGATGCTCCTGCCCCAGAGGTTTTCGTCTATGGAGTAGGGGCTCCTCCCCAGGCGGATGGGAAGGCTGCGGGCGGAGGCGTACTCGATCTCCTCCTCACGGCTCATGCCCCATTCTCGCATCGGCGCGATCACCTTCAGCTCGGGAGCCAGCGCTGCGACTCCAACGTCAATCCGCACCTGGTCGTTTCCCTTTCCAGTGCAGCCGTGGGCGATGGCAAAGGCCCCCTCAGCCCTGGCGGTCTCAACCAAGTAGCGGGCAATTAGGGGACGCCCAAGGGCGGTCGCCAGGGGGTACTGTTCTTCGTAGATGGCGCCGGCGCGCAGGGCAGGCAGGAGGAAGTCCCTCATCAGATCCTCGCGCCCGTCTATGGTCAATGCCCGGTGAGCTCCGATAGCCAACGCTCGCTCCCGTATCTCCTCCAGGTCCACCATGCCAAGGTCGATGGTCAGGGTGACTACCTCGGCGTCGTATCGCTCCTGGAGCCACGGTATTGCTACCGATGTGTCGAGCCCTCCACTATAGGCGAGGACGATGCGGTTGGGTGCCATGAGCCTCCTTCGATTCTCTGTCGATAGTCGGGTTATCAGCCGGCTAGGCTGAGACCGCCTTCAGGGCAGCATCCAGCCTCTCCATGGCCGGGTCTATCTCCGCGGGCGTAATGTTCAGCGGAGGCATGAACCTGATGGCGTTGGGCTTCACGGGGTTCAGCAGCAGCCCCTCCTCGTTGCACTGGGCGACCACCTTGCCGGAGATGTTGTCGTCGAACTCCATTGCCATCAGGAGGCCCTGGCCGCGTACGTCGGCGATGAAGCCGTACTTGGACTTGAGCCCCTCCAAGCCGTCCCGGAGGTATTCACCCATCCGGCTGGCGTTTGCGGGAACGTCGTTCTCGATGATGTAGCTGGTGGAAGCGTAGGCCGCTGCGCAGGTGAGCGCATTGCCGCCGAAGGTGGAGCCATGATCGCCGGGTTCCAGGGCCATGCACCGGTCCTTGGACATGAAAGCACCGATGGGCACCCCTCCTCCCAGCCCCTTAGCCAAGGCCATGCCGTCGGGTTCGATGCCGAATGACTCGTACCCGAACAGGGTCCCCAGGCGCCCGAATCCAGTCTGCACTTCGTCCAGGAGCAGAAGCAGCCCCTGGCTGTCGCACCACTCCCGGACCCTGGTCAGGTAATCGGGAGATGGGATGATGACTCCCCCCTCTCCCTGCACCGGCTCCAGAAGCACCGCCGCTGTGCGGTCGGTGGTTGCTTCCATGATGGCTTCGACGTTGTTGTAGTCCACGTGCACAAAGCCGGGAGTCAGGGGCTGGAAGGGCTCCTGGTAGTGGGGCTGGCCTGTGGCCGCCACCATGCTCATGGTGCGCCCATGGAAGGAGTTGTAGGCAGTGATCACCTCGTAGGCCCCATCTCGGTTCTTCTTGCCGTACTTCCGGGCCAGCTTCGACACCCCCTCCAGGGCTTCGGCGCCGCTGTTAGAGAAGAACACCTTGTCCAGGACGCTGTTTTCCACCAGGAGCTGGGCCAGCTGCAGCTGGGGGAGGGTGTAGAACTGGTTGGATGTTTGCATCAGGGTGGAGGCCTGCCGGGTTATGGCCTCGGTTATGGCAGGATGGGAATGCCCCAGGTTGTCCACAGCCCATCCGGCGCAGAAGTCCAGGTACTCTTTCCCTTCCACATCCCACACCTTCGTACCCTCACCGCGGGCAAGCACTACGGGCTGGCGCCTCACCGTGAACATGTAGTACTGCTTCTCCATGTCCATCCACTGGCTGGAGGTCATCTCCTGAGTTCCACCATTGCCGGGTTGGGTGCTCATTGGGACTCACCTCCTATCGATTCGTTTATCCGCTCCAGGGCCTCCTCCAGGGCATCCAGGCTTTCCTTCAGATCATCCACGGCTATGCCGATCTTCTCCAGCTCACCGGCCAGCCCCTCCGATGGTATGTCGGGCGGAGACGGGGTTGGGTCGGGCACCGGGTCTGGTTCCTCGGGTGTGGGAGTAACCACGGGCTCCACATCCAAGGCGCCGGAGTCCCGGGCTGCGTCGAAGAGCCGGTTCAGACCTGCGTATAGCGTGTCCTCCATGAACACATTATCGCCGTCGGCGACTATCACTTTCTTGAGCTGGGGCAGGGCCAGCGCCTCCGCCTGGATATACAGGGGTTCCACGTACAGGAAGGCGTCGGCGATGGGAATGGCAAGCAGGTTGCCGCGTATACACTCTTTTCCTTCGGGACAGAGGAGGCTCAGCTCCCTTCCTATCTCTTCGTCGCTTGTGATGCGTCCCTCAATCTGCTCGGGGCCGTCAACCTGCCCCTCCGGGAAAATGAAGTTGACCAGCTTTCCGTAGTTGTCACCGTCGTTGCGGGCGGCCATCCAGGCCACCATGTTCTTCCGCTCTTCACCGCCGGGGGTGAAGGGCAGCAAGAGAACGAATTCCTCTTTATCCTCACCCGGCAGCTTCATCATCACATAGTAGGGCTCCACAGCCTGGGTATTTACCGGTGTGATGAACACCTCCTGGGCCTTTGCCCACAGATCGTTGCTGGGGAAGAACTCCTCAGGGTCCCGCATATGGTATCGCAGGTAGATATCCGACTGGGCGGTGAACAGGTCCATGGGATAGCGGATATGGTCGCGCAGGGCCGGGTCCAGATCATCGATCTCTTCAAAGTCCGTGAACAGGTCCGGGAAGGCGTTTCGGTATATCTGCACGATGGGCTCGTCAGGCTCAATGACGAAGAAGTGAAGTGTGCCGTTATAGGGGTCGATCACAACCTTTATGCTGTTGCGAATGTAGTTGTACTCACCTTCGTAGTCCTGGGAGTACGCAAAGCGGTCGGTGGTGGTATAGGCATCCATGATCCACCAGAGCTTGCCTGTATCCCCTATGACAAGGTACGGGTCGCTGTCCAGGGTAAGGAACGGGGCGACAGTGCTTACCCGGTCCTCTATTTCGCGGCGGTACTGTATCTTGCTTTCGGAGCTTATCTGGCCGCTGATCAGCAGGTTGAAGTCCACCATCTCCCAGGCGAAGGCGGCCCTCCTGATAAGCGATCCGACGTTCACGCCTCCGACGCCCGAGTAGTCCTGGTATACGGGGTTGCCCTCGGGCCCAGGGTAGTCGAACTCGTCGGTTTCGGTGTTGACCACCACAAATCCCTTGGTGTTCTCGCCGTAGTATATCTCCGGCCTAGTAATGTTCAGGCCCAGCTCAGGCGGAGGATCGGGCGGGATGTTGTGGACGAAGAATTCGGGCTCTCCCTCCTCGGTGAACTCAGTCACTGGACTCATGGCCACGGAGTAGCCGTGGGTGTAAGAGAGCTTGCGGTTCACCCAGTTTTGGGCGTTCTCATCCAGCCTTTCCGGGAACAGCTCCCTGGCAGAGAGCATGACCTGGCGGACCTCCCCGTCGGCGAACTCGTACCGGTCCACATCGACTCCTACGAAGTTGTAGAACTGCCGGAAGGTCCTGATCTGGTTATAGGTATCTCTCAGCGGGCGGTGGTCCCAGAGCCGTATGTTCTTGGTGGTCCCATCTCCATCGATGAGCGCCCTGCGGTCCTCATCGGGCAGCCCGTACCAGTCGGGGGCGTCGAACACCTCCCGTGGGTCCACCCAGGGCGTGTATTCCGTGAACTGCCGTTCATCAATGAGAAGCTCGGGGCCGTTCACCTGGCCGCTGGTTGGGGCCGCAAAGTTGTAGGCGATCAGCGTGGAATCGATGGCCCGCTGGATGTATCTCTCCTCCCGTTCGAACTCGTTGGGCTTAACCCTGAGTCGCTGGTAGGCAGTGGGATAGATTCCGCCCGCCAGGATGGCGATGGCAGCCCACAGAGAAAAGGCTGCTATCAGGGTGCGTGTGCCTCCGTAGAAGATACTCGCAGCGAATCCGGCGGCGGAAACCAGGGAGACGGCAACCAGAAGCCATAACACCGGGATGCGCGCGTTCACGTCGGTGTAACCGGCGCCCGGGGCAGCGCCCCTACCGGAGAATACCAGCTCGTAAATGTCCAGGTAGTGGGCGACTGCGATGGTCAGCATCAGGAAAACGCCCAGCACTGCAACATGGATCAAAATCTTGGGCGGAATATCGAACTTCAGGCCCCGCATTGCATAGATGGCGACGTACAGGGCGCCCACGGCGGCCACGATGACGATCACCAGCCCCATGAGCCATCCCTGGATGAAATGGAGCAGGGGCATGACAGCCACATGGAAGGACATATCCCGGCCGAACTGGGGGTCCACCACATCGAAGGGGACCCGGTTCATGAACACGAGGACGGTTTCCCAACGGCCCTGGGCCACCGCGGCGAAGATCAGGGAGATAACAACCAGCCCGGCTATGGCGCCGACGACGATGGCGGCTTTGGCCATGCGTATGACTTCTCCAGGCACTGGGAGGAGGGATTCTCCCCAGGAAAACCGATAAGCCGCGTAAAGGTTGGCCCCCAACAGCACAGCTACGATGACAAATGCGCTGATGAAGAGCCAGATGCGCATGACCAGGACCTTCTTGAAAGGCCCCAGGAACCCCAGGCCATCGAACCAGAGCCAGTCGGTGTATATCCCCTTGGCTACAAACAGGAAGGCAATGAGAAGGACCAGGAGACCGATGACTATGCCTAGCTTGGTATATCTTCTCCAGTTGAAGGGTGGATGCAGACTCTCATCCCAAACGTGGATGCGCTCTTCTCCGTTGTTCAATCGTTTCTCCTAGCTCTTTCTCCGTGCCTCAGCCGCGCCCTCGCGACGTCACATATGTTCCAGCATACCCACCGTCTACACATGCCGCCAGTGCTCCGGGCTTTCTGCCGTCCAGAATACAGGTGTCCGGCACTGCCTCCAGGGCCCTGAGACATGCCTGGAGCTTGGGTATCATGCCCCCCTTGACTACACCTGAAGATAATAACAGCTTTGCGCTTCTTTCGGTCAATCGATGAATCACCCGGCCCGAGCCATCCATCACCCCTTCCACATCGGTCAGAAACACGAGCCGGTCGGCGCCGATGGCGTGGGCTATCTCCCCCGCAACCGTATCAGCGTTCACATTCAGCAACGACCCAGAGTACTGGGAGCCGTCGGCTTCATGCAGGCCCAATGGTGCGATCATGGGCACGTACCCACCGTCCAGGGCCTGGAAGATAAGGTCGGGGTTTACCTTAGTAACTGTGCCCACGTACCCTAGGTCCTCATCGGCCACCTCGGACTCCAGGAGCCCACCATCGACGCCACTCAGCCCCAGGGCTTTGCCCCCCATGGACTGCACCGACGCGACAAGGCCTTTATTCACCAGCCCCGTCAGCACCGCCGTGACGATCTCCAGGCTCTGGCCGTCTGTGACCCTGAGACCCTTCACGAAGCGGGGCACGGTGCCCTGGCGCTCCATCCACTGAGAGATGATGCTCCCTCCACCATGCACCACAACAACCTTGACCCCCCTCTGCTGCAGGGCCACCACATCGGCCAGGGTTGTATCTTCACTTCCCAGGGTGCTTCCGCCGATTTTCACCACTACGGGACCTTGGGGCACATGATGCTCCACAAATAAGGTTGCTGCATATCAAGTATAGGATGTTTCAAAGGCAATGGAAACGAATCTCGTAGGAGGGGATGGACGATGGACCTTGGGCCGGGATGCCTGTAGCGGAGAGGACCTTCTCTAGGTCGTATAGGCGCTGTTGATGGTCACATACTCTTCGCTGAGGCTGCATCCCCAAGCCGTAGCCTGCGCATTGCCGAGGTTCAGCTTTACTCGGAAGGTCACCTCATCCCCTTTCATCAATACGACTACCGCGTCTCGATGAAAGGGGATAGGTCGGCCGTCCTCCACGAGGCACACATCGTTGATGAAGAGGGCCACCTTCGCTTCGTTGACCGCAGCTCCGCTCCGCCCCAGGGCTGCCATGACCCGTCCCCAGTTGGGGTCGGCGCCGTGCACCGCCGATTTCACCAGGTTGGAGGATGCGATGGTCTTGGCGGCTACCCTTGCGTCGGCCTCGCTGGAGGCCCCCTCGACAACCACCTGCATGATCCTGGAAGCTCCCTCGCCGTCCTGGGCCAGGAGCCGGGTCAGGTGCACACAGAGCTGGGTCAGGGCTTCCTGGAAGGTGTCTCCCGCCGGGGTCCCGGCCTGGATAGGACCGGCACCCGACTCGCCATTGGCGAACAGCAGGACGGTGTCGTTGGTGCTGCTGTCCCCATCGACCGTCAGCATGTTGAGGGATGAGTCGACAGCCCGCTTCTGCGCAGCCGAGAGGAAGCTCTTGTCCACCTCGGCATCGGTGGTCAGGTAGCAGAGCATGGTCGCCATGTTGGGATGGATCATCCCCGAACCCTTGGCGATGCCTCCTATGGTCACGGTACTGCCGTTGTGCTCGAAGGAGACCGCCCCTTCCTTGGGGAAGGTGTCGGTAGTCATGATAGCGCGGGCCAGGTTGTGTCCCCCGTCATCGTCAACCTGGATCTGGCGGAGTCCCTCACGGATGAGGGCCATAGGCAGCTCCACGCCTATGATGCCGGTGCTTCCGACAAGAACCTGTTCGGGCTGGAGACCCAGGTGGCCGGCCGCCAGGGCCGCCGCCTCCTGGGCATCGAAGTACCCCTGTTCGCCCACGCATGCGTTGGCGATGCCGCTGTTCACCACAAGCCCGGAGAACTTGCCACCCCCAGCCAAGCGCTCCCCGTTGATGGTCACGGAGGGAGACCTGATGGTGCTGGTTGTGAACATACCGGCGACCTCGCAGGGCGTGGATGACACCAGGAGGCCCAGGTCCATCTTGTCTTCGGCGAAGGTCTTGATGCCGGCGTAGGTGGAGCCTGCGGAGAACCCTTTGGGAGAGGTTACGGTGCCGTCCTGAACGGAGCTAATCTCGCCAGCCATATCGTCCCCTTGAGCCAAAATGGTACCTGAAACGCACTCTGCGAACCGCTACGGAGTATATCACAAGGGCGTGGTAATCGTGGGGAGGATACAGGGCAGGCTTGGGCACTCGAATTAGTGCGCCGCCTTGGCTATAGGGCCGCCACGTCAAGGGGCCGAGTGGCGGCTTCGCTGGGCTAGCATTGATTCGCCTTAGGGGGGAGCAGGAGTCCTCTCTCGTCTGGATTCGATTCCTAGGACGCCGTTGATTCGCCTAGCGTTAAGCTGCTCCCGCGTGATATACCACCGCAATTGCGGGAACAACTCTAACCCAACCCTCTCACATGGCTTCCATCCGATGTGCCGACTTTCATACATATAAATGTAGTTTGGAAGCTCACTCGCCCTCTCGGGCAAGTTTCCGGAGGTGGCTTCAGTCCTTTTGATGCTCAGACGAAATAAACTCCCGAGCGCTATCCGAAAAGCCTTCAACAAAAATCGTTGCTATTCGGTAGAGTTCATACGCTTCGTCAACTGTTTTGTTAAGTTGGAAGTCCGCATAATTTCCATGGACCAATTGGTTCCTAAGGTCTCCTATCTCCAAGAACGCCTTAACCGAGTCGTCAAGGGTTTGATCACCCTTTACCTTTTGCTTCATGTAGTCCGCGAATTCCGGACCGAATAATTTGTAGAATCCGTTCGCATTGCGACCTGGACTAGTTCCATCCCCCCAATCAAATAGTTGTGCGAATCGCCTCCCAATTGCCTGGTTCCTAACGAACTGGGCCAGAGCCTCAGCACCGTGGGTCATCTCACGAAACAGGTCAACTATGACGTGCGTCAAACGAACTTCAAAGTAACTGGCTGCCGCGATAATGAGCGTTTTGCAGAAGGCTTCTTCCGCCCTCGATTGCAATTGAAGCTGATTACTGGACTGCAAGTAAGCGACAAGATCCCCGTGGTCATTCCATATTTCGTCTATTCTGTTATTAGCGTGGTCCGCCTTGGTATCAGGCATTGCGTTACATTAGGGTCAGGATTTCGCGAGCACGGGATAACCTCGTCTTGACGTTGGGGGTGTCCGACGTTCTGCTTTGGGTGGCATCTCTAAACGCCGGGTCGTCCTTCAGTGTCCTTAAGCTTCCGGCATCGATTGTACCGATGCCCCCTTGGCCTCTATCGTATACCTCTTGGCACGCGGCAACAAAAACGGACTCAAATATCATTGGGCTGAATCTTCCTCTAGTGCTGTGAAACACATCCGAGGGAAGCTCTCGGCAACTGTAAAGGAAGGATTCCAGCAACTGTTGAAGTCTCTCCCGTTGATCATCGGAGAACGATTTGGCCTGTTGGGAGAACTTGTTCAAGAATTTGACCATAGAGGGGCTATAGGCTTCTCCGTTGATGAGCATCGCAAAGCCACGCAACAATATTTCCACATCTTTCATATGGGTGTCCGGGATCTTGGTTCCAACAAGTTTGCGCCAGTCGTCTCTGGTGTTTGTGACATACAGCATGTCATAAAATTTGGAGTCATACGTACATCTTCTAATCTCCTGAGGGGTCAGATTCACCCCTCCCGAATTGAGTCGATTGAAAATTTCATACATTGCATCGTCGCCAGCGGGTCCTACCTGTCTAACCGTGATGGTTCTGATGGTGCGAAGGTTAAATGAAGTCTGATAGCTTTCTTCTAACGTTGAGTATCGATACCGGTGAAAACGATTTGGCTGCCCTGGGACGGTTTCCGGCAGGCTAAGCCTAAAGTCACTGAAATAATCCTCATCTGATAGTTGATCCTCGGGGATAGAACTTTGACCTTCGGACATAAGCCGCAGTTCAGCCAACCTATCCCTGCGGGGGAACCTCTCCTTAACGAAGTAGTAGATCGACATCAGGCGCTGTTGGCCATCTATTACAAGGAACCTGTTTTGTCCCTGTTCGTATAGGAAGATCTGCGGGACCGGAAGCCCAACGATGATTGACTCTATCAATCGTGAGGCGCGTTTCGCATCCCAGACAAAATTGCGTTGAAAACCAGGGATTATAACGACACCCGATTCCATCAAGTCCACTAGGGTCTTAGTGTTGAAATCATTGGGGGTGGAAACTAAGTCATACTCTGCTATCGGATAGGCATCGTCGCCCTGTTCGTCTTCATCCAGGTCGAGTTCGTACCTCTCATCTTCTCTAGTATCTTCAGATTGGGAAACTTCGTTTGAAACATCCATCATAGAACCTCTCGCATATGCAAATGAGTGCCGTGGATTAAGAGGCACATCAAAAACAGAGTCTATAAGATCTATGTTGATTATAGGGTGCGGTACAGCATGTGGGTAGACCAACCCCAAGCCCAACG
Organism: Dehalococcoidia bacterium; assembly: GCA_965116325.1. GTDB lineage: Bacteria > Chloroflexota > Dehalococcoidia > Lucifugimonadales > JAGWBF01 > JAGWBF01. The sequence continues at coordinate 975,083 of OZ220675.1, forward strand.
GGATGCGTTAAGAGTCAATGTCAAGGGCAACGCCGATATGGCGTAGTATCGAAGCCCATAGGGAGAGATTCGAACTCAGAAAAACCTAGAGAGGACCCTCATGAGCACACAGACTGCTGTAACTGATCTCGTGAGTCCTCCCCATCCCTCGCCCTATTCAATTATTGAGATTTTTGTGGTATACTGCCGCCATCTGTAGAAGATAAAACCGGAGGTGCAACTTGCGAAACGGCTACAGAGTAGTTGACATGGACACCCATGTGGTGCCCCATCTTGAAGTACTTGAGAAGTACTCGGACCCCAGCTTCCGCTCCCGCTATTCCGAGCTGAACCCCTACAAGCGCACCAAGACCATGAAGGACGGCAGCACCGTCAGCGACCTGCGCATCGCCCCCATTCCCTACGACCGCTTCCCCGGCGCCAAGATCGGCCAGGAAGAGGTAGCAGCCAAGGCCGGCGGTAAGAGCAGCTTGGAAGGACGCATCGGCAACCGGCACCATGTCGAGCCGTCGGAATCGGTGGAGGATGAGAACTCCGAGGGCCGGCTGAACGACATGAACACCGAAGGCCGGGACATTGACTACATCTTCCCCGCTTCCTTCGCCAGGTCCATCGTCGCTCTCGACGACCTGACCATCGGCCGGGGCCTATATCGGGCTTACCACAACTATATGCGGGAATATTCGGCCGTCGCCCCCGATCGCATAAAGAGCGGCATCCAGGTCAACGCCGCCGATGTCGAGTGGGCAGTGGACGAGCTGAAGCAGTTCGGCAACGATGAGTGGGTAGCAGCCTGCTGGATCCACCTCCCCCATGGCCTGCCCATCGACGACCCCAGCCTGGAGCCCATCTGGGCAGCGATGAACGAATTTCACCTGCCCCTGACCCACCACACCTTCCAGACCGACGTCCCCTACTTCCCCGGCTACCAGGGCGACGAAAACTGGGGCAACATCATCGCGGTCAGGACCTTCGCCCATCCGTGGGGCGCCCAGCGCCTGATGGCCTATGTGATCCTGTCCGGCATCCTGGATCGGTATCCCAACACCGGCGTGTCCGTCTCCGAGGCAGGGTTCGGCTGGCTCCCCAACTTCGCTCTGAACCTGGGCTTCAACCTGAACCACCTCAGGAGCGCCGCTCCCGACCTGAAGCACACCCCGCTGGAGTATGCTCAGATGGGCCGGGTACGCGCCGCTGTGGACCAGTTGGAAGGCCCCGAGATGACAAAGGCTGCCATCGACGTGCTCGGTGAGGACTGCCTCATGTACCAGTCCGACTACCCCCATCCCCAGTCCGAGTACCCCAACACCTGCCAGCTGGTAATGGACTTCCCCATCTGGGACACCCTGGGCGAGTCGGCAAAGCGCAAGCTGATGGCTGAGAACGCCGAGAAGTACCTCCGGGTATAGTCCGAACAACCAGTCCACCAAATTGGTGAATGAGAAAGAGGCCCCACTTAGTGTGGGGCCTCTTCTTTATTGGCCTGCAGCTATCCTGACAGGGGGGAACCTTCACTCCCACGCGCTGGGAAGGGCAGTGGTGTAAAGAACAACACGGCTACCCGTTCCCCTTCGATTTCCCTCAGGGCGAACGTACAGTCAACTCTCTGGTAACGCCATGGTCACCAAGAGGAGGAAGAGCTAAGTTGATCGGGGCGATCGGACAGCCGTAGCCCAGGTCACACAATGGTCTCCGGAAGGAAGAAGGGGAACGGGCCAGGTTGGTCGGGACGAATTGAACGGACGGACAGCCCGCGCCCAAGTACGCAATGCTCTCCGAGGAGGAGAAGGAAGAGTTGAGTTGGTCGGGGCGATTGGATTTGAACCAACGACCCCCTGCACCCCATGCAGGTGCGCTTCCAGGCTGCGCCACGCCCCGACAAACCCCAACGATACCACAGGGCCATGTTTGGCACAATGCCCCGGCGGGGCCAAGGGGTGCGTTGACGATGCCCTTTGGCCTCTGTAGAATCGGCCTCAAGCCACCCTCTTTCCTCCCCAGTCATTTGACGGGAGAAGGACAAAGTAATGAGGCGTACATGGACCCAAAGTATGAGATAGGCCAGCGCGTGAAGGTGCTCATGCAGGTCCCCGGCGGGACGATCCGCACACCCTTTTTCGTGCGGGGTAAGAAGGGTGTGATCGTCTCCAGCCATGGTCCTGTGGGCAACCCCAGGGAGCTGGCCTACGGCAACCGCGGCGCAGAAAAGGTGCCCCTCTACGGCGTCTCCTTCCACATGGCCCACCTGTACGACGAAGACCCGGATATCCTGACTGACCGGGTGGTCGTCGATGTCTGGGAGGACTGGCTGGTACCCAACATCCCGGAGCGCACGGACACCAGGCCCATTGACAGGGAGGAGCACGGCCTCTCCTACTACGACAGGCGGATCGCCGCCCTTGGCAACCTGCTCAACGCCAAGGGGTACATGAACATCGATGAGTCCCGGCGCTTGGTCGCCGAGCTGGACTACGAACGCCGGGGTTCGGAACACCCCATGGTCAACCACGAATAACCCATAGTCCAAACCACGGAAAGCAAGAACAGGGCAGGTACAGATATGATCAACGACGAGCATGAACTCCTTCACCCCCATCTGGATGATGACTATGAGGAGACCTACTACGAGAAGCGCATAATCGCCCTGTGCAACCTGCTGATGGACAAGGGCATCATTACGTCGGGCGAGCTGCTGGAGGTGCTGCAGGAAAACCAGGCCTTGAACCCCTCCATCGGCGCCAAGGTGGTGGCTAGGGCTTGGAACGACCCGGACTTCAAGCAGCGCCTGCTCAACGACGGCAAGGGTGCCCTGGCCGAGATGGGCATAACCCTTAAGCGCCTGGACGACATTGTCACCCTGGAGAACACCAACTCGGTGCACCATGTGGTGGTGTGCACCCTGTGCTCCTGCTACCCGATCCCCCTCCTGGGTCCACCTCCCGAATGGTACAAGAGCGAGGTGTACCGAAGCCGCGTCGTCAAGGAGCCCCGGCAGGTGCTCCGGGAGTTCGGCGTGGAGGTCCCGGCGGATGTCGAGGTCCGGGTGGTGGACTCCACCGCCGAGATTCGGTACCTCGTGTTGCCCGTGCGCCCCAGCGGCACCGAAGGGATGTCCGAGGAAGAGCTTACCGAGCTGGTGACCCGGGACAGCATGATCGGGACGGGCTTAGTCTCCGTTCCCAGCGCCGCCACCGCCGACTAGGGACCTAGGGGAGCGGCTACCACGCCAGCTTGAGACCTTGGCTGCTCCTGCCCTTCCGGTTGTCTGCTTGGCATCCTTCCCCATCCTACGTTGCGACTGCGGCCGGAGTCCCGGGAACCTTGTGGTAACATGTGTCCGCCAATCCTTGAGTGTCTGCTGGAGGTGCGATGAGAGCCTTGGATGGTGTGCGGGTGCTGGACCTGACCCGGGCCTTGGCGGGGCCGTACTGCACCATGATGCTGGGAGACTACGGCGCCGATGTGGTGAAGATAGAGATACCCGCCACTGGCGACGACACCCGGGGCTGGGGACCTCCCTACATCGGCGACCAGAGCGCCTACTTCCTCAGCATCAACCGCAACAAGCGCAGCATCACCCTGAACCTGCGAAACCCCAAGGGCAGGGATGTCTTCATGGAGATGGCCAAGTCCGCCGACATCATCGTGGAGAACTACACCCCCGGCGTGACTAGCCGCCTGGGCATAGACTACGACTCCGTGAAAGCAATCAACTCAGGAATCATCTACTGCTCTATCTCCGGCTTCGGCCAGACAGGACCCTACAGGGAGAAGCCCGCCTACGACCAGGTCATGCAGGGGCTGGGTGGCATCATGAGCCTGACGGGAGAGCCCGACGGCTCCCCGGTAAAGATGGGGATCGCCCTGACGGATATAGGCGCAGGCATGATGGGCGCCTACGGCATCCTGGGCGCGCTGTACCACAGGGAGTCCGCCGGAGGGGGAGAGGGCCAGCACATAGATGTGTCTATGCTGGACCTCCAGGTAGCCTGGCTGACTTACATGGGCGGCTACTACTTCGCCACGGGCACGAATCCCAAGAAGGTGGGGGCCGCCCACCCAACCCTGGTGCCCTACCAAGCATTCATGTGCCAGGACGGCAAGTACATCAATATAGCGGTGGGGTCCGAGCGTCTATGGCAGCGTTTCTGTGCGGCCATGGGCCGGGAGGACCTGCAAGATAATCCCGACTACGCGGAGAACGGAGACCGGGTGAGAAACCGCTCGAAGCTGGTGCCCTTGCTCCAGGAAGAGTTCCTGAAGAAGCCCACTTCCGAGTGGGTGGCCCAGATCGAGGCGGGCGGAGTCCCCTGCGGGCCCATCAACGAGCTGAGCGATGTGTTCGCCGACCCCCAGGTGCTCGACCGCAATATGCTTCTTGAGATTGCCCACCCGACCTTGGGCACGATCAAGCAGGCGGGTATACCCATAAAGTTCTCCCGGACCGCGGGTGAGATCAGGATTCCTCCCCCTCTGCTGGGCGAGCACACCAGGGAGCTGCTGACGGAGATGGGCTACACCGAGGATCAGCTAAAGGACCTGGCGGATTCGGAAGCTATCTGATTTCTGCCGGAATGCGCTTGCTATTCGGGGCGATGATGCTATCATTGCCCTGACCTAAGGGTGCCGGGAGGACAAAGGACTATGGAGTTGGGTCTCAGGGATAGGGTTGCGTTTGTCGGGGGGTCAAGCAAAGGCATGAGCCATGCTGTGGCCCTTGCCCTTGCCAGGGAGGGCGCCAGCGTCACTATCTGCGCTGGCGATGAAGCTCTCCTGCGCAAATCCGAGTTGGAGATAGCTCGGACCAGCTCCCAGCACCATGTGCTGGCCGTCCCTGCCGACCTTTCCCGCCCCGATGACATCCGGCGCGCTGTCCGGGGCACCTTCAACCGCTTCGGCAGGCTGGATATAGTCGTCTGCAACATAGCTGGACCCAGTTCCGATGACGGTCTTCTGGATGTTAACGACGAGGAGTGGGAAGAGGATGTGCAGCAGCACTTCCTCAGCGTGGTCAGGCTCAGCCGTGAGGTGGTCCCCTACATGAAGCAGCAACGATGGGGACGCATCATAATCCGCCTGCCGTCCCTGTCGCCCCATCCTGTCCGGGGCTCTCAGGCCTTCGAGTCCACGCGCATGGCTGTCTACGGATATGCGAGGCAGCTATCCGAAGAGCTGGCGCCATTCAACATCACTGTAAACAATGTGCTGCCGGGGGCCATCATGACCGACCGGTTGGCCTCGGAGCATGAGGCCAGAGCGGCTGAGAAGAACCAGCTACCCGAGGAGGTCGCCTCCCACTCCGCCAAGGCCATTCCCATGGGGAGACTGGGGACCGCCGAAGAGGTGGGGGACCTGGTCGCCTTCCTGGCATCGGAGAAAGCCGGCTTCATTACGGGGGCCAGCATTCCCCTGGATGGGGGCTTGGTAAACACTCACTCCTAATCCCGGCCCATCCCGGCCAAACTACCTCACCAGCTACAGGAACGATCCATGTCTGTACATGAACTCTTGCCGGTAGTCCAGAGCTATCTCCGCGATACAGCCGACCCGGAGATCGATGCTTGGCTGGTGCACGACTACCACGATTCCAATCCCGCCTTCCGGAAGGCGATAGGTGCAGGAATCGGCATGATCACCCGCCCCGTCTATCTATACATTCCATCCACGGGCCAGCCTGTGGTTCTCTGCCACCATGTCGATGCCGGCAAGTTCGATGGTCTGGACATCCCCCTGGCGGTGTATCGCAGCCGTCGATCGATGGTGGAGGAGCTAGGCAAGCTCCTTCCGGCGGGATCGGTGGTGGCCATGGAATACTCGCCGCTGGGCACCCTTCCCAGGGCATCCAAGGTAGATGCTGGGACACTTGAGCTGGTGCGCAGCTTGGGAGTTCAGGTAGAGTCATCCGCCGACTTGGTGCAGTATTCGACTCAGAGGTGGACGGAGCCCCAGCTGGCTTCCCACAAGAGGGCGGCTGCCAAGATCCATGCCATCGTAATCGAAGCCTTTCGGTACATCGGACAGAACCTTGCCGATGGCCCCACAGAGTATCAGGTGGCGGAGTTCATTCGCCACAGGTTTGCAGAGGAAGGCCTTGTCACCGCCGACGGCCCCATAGTCGCCACCAACGAACACGCCAGCGACCCCCACTACGAGCCTCTGGAGGACAGGAGCAGGCCGATCGTCAGCAACGACTGGGTGCTAATCGACCTGTGGGCCAAGGAAGACGCCGAGGACAGCATGTACGCTGACATCACCTGGGTGGCCTACGTGGGAGATGCCGTTGATGAACAACACCGCAAGGTGTTCGAAATAGTGACGGGCGCCAGGGACGAGGCCCTAAGATACCTCGCCTCCGAAGTCCAGGCTGGGAGGTATCCTCAAGGTTTCCAGGCCGACGGGGCGGCCCGCAGGTACATCAACGACAGGGGCTATGGAGAGTACTTCACCCACCGCCTGGGCCACAGCATCAGCCACGAGGTGCATGGGGATGCCGTTAACTTGGACGGTTTCGAGACTGAAGATACCCGGCGTATAGTCCCCGGCATCTGTTTCAGTGTAGAGCCCGGGATCTACCTGCCCGAGTTTGGCGTTCGCTCAGAGATCGATGTGTACATGGCCGAAGACGGCCCCCAGCCGACCACCGAAATCCAGAAGGATGTGGTGCTGATCAAGCCCTAGTACACATCCTCCATGTAACCGGCGATCTCGTCGAGGCGGAATCCCTCGACTGCCACCTCCGGCGCCCACGTCACCTGGTCCGACGACCACCGCACCGTCCCCCTGCGCTCCGAGCCCACAGCCAGTATGTTGTTGAGGACGTTGTGGATGTTCTCGTTCATCCGCAGGGTGTTGGGCTTGATGGGGGCCGTTATCCTGCCGTCCTTGATGATGTAGGAGTCGCCGACAATGGTGCCGCTGAAGTCCCCGGCCGCTATTCCGTTCACAGGATAGGTGTACCAGATGCGTCCGATGTATATCCCGTCGCCCACCTGGCGCAGCACATCGTCCTGGGTGCGGGGGGTCTTGCCCTCGATGACCAGGTTGGTGGGGGTTATCGACGGAATGCCGTCGAAGTTTCTGCCCCCTCCCCTGCCGGTGCGGAACCCGTTGCGGGCAGCTATGGCATCGGCTTGGCTTGCCGGGTCCGCCCCCAGCTTCTCGGCGCCCTTGGGATCCCGCAGCATCCTCTGCTGCTCGTAGTAGTTGGACAGGAACCCAACCAGCACCCCGTCCCTGATCAGGTCCGTCCTGCCCGTGGGAACACCCTCGTCGGTGATGGCCCTGCTGGCCGCCAGCCCCGGCATGGAGCCGTCGTCGTACAGGTGCAGCTCCTCCGACGCCACCCTCTGGCCCACCTTGCCCATGAAGGTGGATGCGCCGGCATAGACCACATCCAGCTGGAGGCTGGGCATCAGCACCCACTCCAGTATCTCGGTGACGGCCTGGGGTCCCAGCACCACGTTGTAGGCATTGCTGCCAACCCTCAGGCCTTCCATGGTTGCGATGGCCGAACGGGCGGCGTCGCGACCAGGCTGACCCGAGTAGTCGGCCAGGTGGCTGCTTACGTGCCATCCCGTTCCCTTGGCATGTTCATCCTCCAGCATGCCAGTGACGAAGGTCATGAGCATGGTGGACTCGTCGGTCTGCACCTTGGGCATGTGGGTGGAGGCGATGGCGATGCGCTCCTGGAGCATCACAACATCCCCTCCCAGGATGAGGCCGATGTCTTTGACTTTCTCGGGGGAGGCAGCTGCGTTCAGAAGCTCCTCGGAGCTGGTGAAGACCTCCAGGGCGCTCTCGACGGTCTCCCAGCCAACCTCCAACATCCTGCCGTTGCTGATGCGCATAATCGCCGGGTCGTGGTAGCGCCGGAGGGCCGGCTTGCGACCCGTCGGGTGGGGCAGGGACACGTAGTCCGGGTCAAGGACAGCCCCCTTCCGGGCTTTGTCCAACGCCTTGCGCACCCCTTCCAAGCTCAGGTCCGTGGGTTCGCTCCCGAAACCGGTCTTCACACCTTCAGGAGAGTTAAAAGCAACCCGCAGGCCCAGCCCGTAAGACTCCACAGACTTAGGTTCCTCTACGCCATTGCTGGGAATGCGGGAGGTGTAGTTGAGCCTGAGGGTCAGGTTGGCGTTTGCGGAAACGAACACCTCGGCCTCGGCGATATCGGGCTGGGTGTTCAGGTAGGCCAGGGCTTCCTGGGCCAAGCCTTTCAGCCGGCTAAGGGGAAGGATGGACATCGCCCGGTCTCCTGTCGATAGTTGGTACGGATAGGTAGGCTTGGCCTGAGCATTTCATGTCCAAATTGGCGCTACCCACGACCCGTGAGCTTGGCCACGCCCCGCATGGTAGGGCCTCCGTTGCTCATGCGCTTGGCCTGCATTGGCTGGCCCTTGCCGCAGTTGGGGATTGGGTACATCCGAAAGTCACTGCCTACAGCATCTATGCTCATGAAATAGTCCCGGGAATCGGAGGTAATGCCTCCGTCCCTGTACAGCTGTCCCAGCTGCCCGTTCCTTATCTCGTACACCTTGACGGCGGTTATGCGGAAGTTCTCCCTGGCTTCCGCCACAGACGGCACCCTATGGCCGGAAACGTAGTAGCCATTCTCCACTTCACCAATGATGGACTGGGGGTCCTGCTCCCCGGCCTCGAACACAGTATTGGTCATCCGGATCAACGGTATGAGGTTGGCTTCCGTTGCCCTGGCCGAGCCGTTGGGTGGCACTCCCAGGATGGCCGCCGTTTGGCGGTTGTTCAGGAACTCCTCGAAGGTGCCATTGCGGATGTGGTAAGCCCTGCGTGCCGGTGTGCCATCGTGGTCGTACTTGAAGGAGCCGAACCCCTCCATGGTGGGGTCGGAATAGGCGCTAACCAGCGGGGAGGCAACCTGCTTGCCCATCTGGTTGTCCTGCATGTCCCTGAAGAACCAGCTCCGCCCAGCGTAGGACGTCTCGTACTTCAGTGCCCGGTCAAGCTCCGACGGATGGCCTACGACCTCGTGCACCAGGAGGGTGTTGAAGTGGGGATCGGTAACCACCACGCACTCCTTGTCCGGGGCCTTGAGAGGCGGAGCGTTGGCAACCTCGACAGCATCGGCTGCCAGGTTACGGCAGAAGCCCTCGAAATCGGGCAGGGTGATGGTGCCGTTGTCGTAGCCCTTGGTGAGAATCTCCCAGCCCCGCTGATGGCCGGTGAAATCGTATATCTCCATGGTGCCATGCTCGCTGTTGCAGATGGCGATGACGAACCCCTCGGTCTGGGCGAAGGTCTGGTCGATGATGGAGCCTTCGGAGCTGCAGAACAGCTCCCTCAGCAAGAAGGTGCTGGCGGAGGTGGCTGAGTACACAATCTGGTCGCCAGCTCCCTGCGCCGCCCTGCACGAGTCTACAGCCATCCTGACCGTCTCTTCGAGGGAGACCTGCCGCGGGTCCTGTTCATAGCTGGCAGCCACTGAATCTTCCACGATGGACACGGGTGCGAGCTGGGTATCATAGAGGGAGTCGCCCAAGCTGCCGAATCGTCCGCGGGCACGGACCTTCATCCGGGCATTGGCCACGGCCCTCTGGTGGGCCTCCTTGATGCCTTCCATCACAACCTGGGCGATGTTGTCCACGTCGGCGTTGCCCAGAAGGCGGCCGTGGTACCCAGGAGCGCTGGCCCTGGCACCGGCAATTACCCGCACCCCAAAGTCGAAGGTGTAGTCCTCGGCGCTCATCTTTTCGACGCCGTTCTCGGCGGCAGCGCCCTTTTCTTCCTTCACCTGCATCCGCACGTCGCAGTAGCGCAGGTTGGGAAGCTTCCTGGCATCTTCGGTAACCAGGACTGCTATCTGGGACCGCACCTTCTCCAGGAACTCTATGTCCACGGTGCCGGGCATATTAGGACACTCCCAAGATCGAGGAGTATGAAAAGCCGGGCATCAACTGGTCACCGCACCTTCGGCGGCCGAGGTGACCAGCCGGGTGTACTTCGCCAGGGCGCCGGTAACGTATTGATGAGAAACGGGCTGCCAGGAGCGCCGACGCTCTTCCAGGACTTCGTTGCTCACGGCCACTTCCAGTTTGCGCCCGGGAATGTCCAGGACGATGGGGTCGCCGTCCTGCACCAGGGCGATGGGCCCTCCAACGGCAGCCTCCGGTGCTACGTGGCCAACCATAAGGCCGCGGGTTGCGCCGGAAAAGCGTCCGTCGGTGATTAGGGCCACCTGGTCCCCCAGTCCCTGGCCAACAAGGGCCGCCGTTACCGCCAGCATCTCCCGCATACCCGGCCCGCCCTTGGGACCCTCGTAGCGGATGATCACTACATCACCGGGGTTGATCCCCCGCTGCTGGATTACCTGGAAAGCGGCTTCCTCCCGGTCGAACACCCGGGCAGTGCCCTCGAAGCGTATGTTTTGGCTGGCGGCGACCTTGACCACCGCTCCCTCGGGCGCCAGGTTGCCCTTAAGGATCACCAACCCTCCCGTGGGCGCCCTCGGCGTCTCCACTGGGTGCACTATGTCCTGGTCTTCCACGGTGGGAAGGTGCTCCAGGTTCTCCTCCCACGTCTTGCCAGTGATGGTGAGCGCATCCCCATGCAGGAGCCCGGCCTTGAGGAGGCGCTTCATTACCAGGGGGACGCCACCAACCCGGTCCAGGTCTGCCATAACGTACCTGCCTCCGGGTTTCATGTCTGCCAGGTAGGGCGTGCGGTTGCTGATGGCATCGAAGTCGTCCAGACTCAGGTCCACGCCTGCCTCATGGGCGATGGCCAGCAGGTGGAGCACCGCGTTGGTGGAGCCGCCCATGGCGGTCACCACGGTTATGGAGTTCTCGAAGGCCTTACGGGTCAGGATATCCCTGGGTTTCAGCTGCCGTTCCAAGGCTTCCAGCACCACCTGGCCCGCCATGTGAGATGTGGACAACCGTCGGCCATCGACGGCAGGGATAGATGCCGCGCCGGGCAGGGACATCCCCAGCGCCTCGATTGCTGCCGCCATGGTGTTTGCAGTGAAAAGCCCGGCGCAGGAACCCTCGCCAGGGCAGGCAGCGCCTTCCAGCTCCATAAGCTCTTCGTCGGTCATGGCCCCAGTTGAGTGGGCCCCGACCCCCTCGAACACATCTTGGACGTTGACATCCCTCTGCTGAAATCTGCCGGGCAGGATGGTGCCCCCGTAGATGAACACCGACGGGATGTTGAGCCGGGTGGCGCCCATGAGGGTGCCGGGCAGGTTCTTGTCGCAGCCCGCGATGGTCACCAATCCGTCCAGGCGCTGGCCGAATGCCACCAGCTCTATGGAGTCGGCGATCACCTCGCGGCTGATGAGGGAAGCCTTCATGCCCTCGGTGCCCATGGAGATGCCGTCGCTGACGGTTATGGTGCCGAACTCGAAAGGTGTGCCACCCGCGGACCTCACACCTTCCTTGACCTTTGCGGCCAGCCGTCCAAGGTGCAGGTTGCAGGGGGTGATCTCACTGGCCAGGTTGGCGACTCCCACAAAGGGCTTCTTCAGGTCCTCCCTCGTGTAACCCATAGCCAGGAAATAGGAACGGGCAGGCGCCCTCTCAGGCCCTTCGGTAATCTCCCAACTCCGGTGCTTGGCGTTGCTGCGCCCGGTGGCGACCATACAGGTACCTCCCAGGTATGCTTTCTCAGGTCAGGTGTGTGGGCCGGATTAGGCCCGTCGGCGGCATTAGTGGTTCGGAAGCCCATTATATGGACATGGCCGTAGCTACACAAGGAGATGGACTTCGCCCTCGCCCCCAAGGGAGAGGGGAAGATTGCTTCTCCTCCATAGGGGAATGGGAATAGAAGCTAGGGCGGTTGGGGTTCCTCCAGGTAGCCGTAGTCGATGGCCCTGTCTTCATCCAGATACGTCTCCACCACGGGAGAGCCCTTGAACTCTATCTGCCTCTGGAGCAGCACCTCTTCATTGAGCAGCTGGGTCAGCATATCCCGCCGCTGCTTCGCTGTCCCAGGTATGGCATTCCGTTCGTCCTGGCACCAGCGGTCCAGTATCTTCATGCTCCAGAACTCCAAGGGAGGGGGCTTGCGCTTGACCAATGAGATGATGGCCTGCTTCACATCATCGTCCAATGCCGGGGCCACGTAGGGGACCTCCAGGAGGTCCTCGCCGTCGGCAGCCGACCGCAGGTCGCGGCTCATGGAGCCCTGCACCCCGCACACAACCACCCTCTGGCCAAACTTGTTCCGCAGCTGGGTTACCAATTTAATGTAGTCGGCATCACCGGTCATCAGGTAGAAGGTCTTTTGGAGGCCGGATGAATTGGCGTCGGATGCTTCCACGATGGCATCGATGGCCAGCACCATGTCCGAGGCGTTCTTTATGCGCTCTACTATCCCTCCCGTATTGGGCCGGTTTATTTTTTTTGCTGGAACATTGATGGGATCGAATCCCGCTATCTGGAGGTTTCGTTGTATTTCCGGGTGCTCGGAGAAGTCGGCGTATGCTCTCATTACCGATGGCCTTCCGTAACTTCGTATCTTATCGACCATCAGCCTGAAGTCTGGCTCCATCCCGAACAGGTTTAGCATTGCATACCGGATATTCTCTAAGTCAAGATACACAGCTACCTGCATCTCTTTTTGAATGCTCATTGGGCTACTCCCCTATCTCTATTCTAGCTGCCTCCCTCAATCGGTAATGGTTTCGCAAGTGTATGTTAACCACGCGGGAGCGTCAACGGGAGGTATTCAAGCCGGGCTAGAGTTGTCTCAAAACTGCCTCCGCCAAGATTGACACATAGGGAATAAGGCGTACACTAAAGGTTGGACATGGGCAGCGCTAACTTGGGCAGCTGCCGGGACAATGCACTACAGGAGGTTGCCAGATGGCGGACCAGGATTGGAAGGTTGGCGTAGAGATCGTCTATTGCGTTCCTTGACAGCACCACTCAACTGCCACGTGGATGGCAAATGAGTTCTTCAGAGCTTACGGCGCAGACGTAGGCATCACCATGACCCCCGGCGCAAAGGGCCGCATGGAGGTCTATGTCGAGGGCGAGAAGATCTTCGACAAGCTGGAAGAGGGTATCTACCCCGACCTGACCAGGGTCAGGGCTATGAAGAAGGAGATCCAGGCAAAGCTGGACGCGATGCCTGTAGCAGCCGACTAAGCTCTACCCACCCAAAAGAGTTCCAATACAGAAAGCCCCTCCTTTAAGACAGGAGGGGCTTTACTTTTTCCCACACCTGGGCGGAGATGGCGTTCCTGGGACCGGCGCCATTCAGCACCAGCCACCGGGCAGGGTCGCCCCGGGCAATCTCCAGGTAGCCCTTCCTGACCCGCTCATGGAACTCCGCCGCCTGGGACTCAAAGGTGTCCCTTCCCCCATCCCCCTTTCGGGCCAAGCCCGATGCCACGGGAATATCCAGGAGCACGTTCAGGTCGGGTTGGAGCCCGCCCGTAGCTACCTGGCCAAGTTCTTCAATGGTGCTCAGGGGCAGGCCGCGCCCGTAGCCCTGGTAGGCAAGGGTGGAAGCGGAAAAGCGGTCGCAAACTACGGACTCGCCCACTTGCAGCCTGGGAGCTATGACTTGTTCCACGAGCTGGGCCCTGGCTGCCATGAACAGCAGCAGCTCAGCCGTGGGGGTGACATCGGAACGTCCCTTGAGGCGTGGTCTCAGGCTTTCGCCAAGGCGCGTTCCCCCCGGCTCTCTGATAAGCAACGCCGGATGGCCTTCCCGCCGGAGGCGACGGGCGAGAACCCTGGCTTGCGTGGTCTTTCCGGCACCTTCACCGCCCTCGAATACTACAAACACACCCAAGCCGGTCTTCTCCTAGACCCGGAACACGGTTACACGGCGCTGGGGGTCTTTACCAGTGCTGGTAGATGAAATGTGATTGCGCTCGGCCAGCAGGTGCTGGAGTCGCCTCACATAGGCTCTCTGGGGTGTCAGCTCCACCGACTTGACACCGTTGAGCACCTGCTGGGCCGCGTCCTGGGCTTCCTGTAGGGCTGCTTCCAGGCGGCTCCCATCATCCTGCTCCTTGGCCATGGTCCTGAGGAACTGCTCCACCTGGTCCAGGGAGTTCTTGCGGAGCACATAGACCGGCTTTCCCGACTTCTCCGCAGCACGGACCAGCTGGGGGCCCCGCCGGTAGTGGGATTTGGTGGTCAGGACCACATCGGAGATGCGCAGCTCGTTGACCACCTCCACGGGGAGTCCGGTGTTCTGCTTTGCTTGTATCACCCTCTCGCGGCCAACACCGAAGAGAAACACCCTCCTGCCCTCCAGGTGCTCGCCCATAGGATCGTCCGGCTCAGGTTGGAGGTCGGGCAAAGAGAGAGCATGGCTGGGCTGATAGCTGGCCTTTACGTCCCTTTCCTTCATAACCTGCCCGACGTCGTTCAGCCACCGGGTCTCAGGGTCTATGGGGTACCCCTTGAGCCAGGTGTCCACCACCCGCGCGACATCGTCGTGCACCGCCACCTTTTCCCAGCTCTGAATCTCCACCACCACATCGAAGGTGGGCGGGGACTTGCGCTCCAGGACGGTCTTCTGCGTGCCCCTCCGTCGGGCTTCGTCGTCGCCCAAGGTGACCGGCTGTATGCCCCCCACCAGGTCCGACAGGGTGGGGTTCATCAGCAGGTTGTCCAGGGTGTTGCCATGGGCCGTCGCGATGAGCTGGACCCCCCGCTCGGCGATGGTTCGGGCCGCGATGGCCTCCTCTTCGGTGCCCATCTCATCGATGATTATCACCTGAGGCATGTGGTTCTCGACCGCTTCGATCATCACCGCGTGCTGCTGGATAGGCGTAGCCACCTGCATGCGCCGGGAGTGCCCGATGGCCGGGTGAGGAATATCCCCGTCACCGGCGATCTCGTTGGAGGTGTCAACTATGATGACCCGCTTCCTGGCATCGTCGGCCAGGACCCGGGCCGTCTCCCGCAACATCGTGGTTTTGCCCACGCCGGGCCTTCCCAGCAGCAGTATGCTCTTTCCCGATGCGACTAGGTCGTCGATGATCCGGATGGTGCCGAAGACCGCCCGTCCGACCCGGCAGGTGATCCCGACGATGTCTCCCTTCCGGTTCCTGATCGCAGAGATGCGATGCAGGGTCCTGGGGATGCCTGCCCGGTTGTCCCCTCCAAACTCACCCACGCGGCCGACCAGGTATTCCAGGTCATCCCAGCTTACCTCCACATCATCCAGGAGAAGGTCGCCGCTGGGGAACCTGGCCTCGGGGGGTCTCCCCAGGTCAAGCACGACCTCCAACAGCTCATGGAGGTCTTCCCGCTCCTTCAGGGGACTCGCCACACGAGGGGGCAGGGAATCCATCAAGGAGGCCAGATCATCCTGGACCCACTTCCGCTCTACTGACAACAGATCGCCTCCGGAGGGAGATGATTGGGCCTGCCAGTCCGGACGTTGTTCGCTGCGGGGCTAAAGTCTTGGCTCATCTACCTAGTTTGACCTTTGGGAAGCAAAGGTCAGGAAGTATTGGTGGATTCTAGGGTCATCGCTCAGCTCGGGATGGAATGAGGTTGCGAAGAGGCTGCCCTGGCGCACTGCGACGGGCCGGCCGTCGGATAGCCGCGCCAGCACCTGGACATCGTCCCCGATGCGCACTATGCCGGGGGCACGTATGAAGATGGCGCGGAAGGCATCGTCACCCAGTGGGGAGAATCGCAGGTCGGCCTCGAAGCTGTCCACCTGGCGCCCGAAGGCGTTACGGGCGACACCGATGTCCATGAGACCCAGGGGTTCAGGGAACTCTTCGGTCAGCTCCCGGGCCATCATGATCATCCCGGCGCAGGTGCCCCAGATGGGAGTGCCCGCGGAAGCTGCCTCTGCTATAGGTTCCCTCAGGTTGTAGAGGTCCATCAGATAGCTGAAGGTGGTGCTTTCGCCTCCGGGCATGACCAGCGCATCCACCCCATCCAGGTTCCCTGGTAACCTCACCTCCACCGTGTCCACACCCAGCTGCTTCAGTATGGCGATATGCTCTGCGAAATCACCTTGGACTGCCAGCACTCCTACCTTCAATTTGCTACGTCAGACTCTCCCAATAGAATTCTTCGTAGATCGCCGCGAGGGCAACGTGCTACGTCAGACTCTCCCGACAGGATTCTTTACAGGTTCCCTCGGGGGGCCAGAAGCTCCTCTTCGTTGAGGCTCCGCACCCCGATGCCCACCATCGGCTCGCCCAAGTCCTTGGACACATCGGCAAGAATGTTCGGGTCGTTGTAGTGGGTGGTGGCCTCGACAATGGCCCTGGCCCTTCTTGCCGGGTCTCCGGACTTGAAGATGCCCGAGCCGACGAATACGCCGTCGGCCCCTAGCTGCATCATGAGGGCTGCATCGGCCGGGGTTGCCACACCGCCGGCTGCAAAGTTCACCACGGGAAGCCTTCCCAAGGTGCGCGTCTCCATGAGCAGGGCCAAGTCCACTCCCAGCTCCTTGGCGGCGGTGGGAAGCTCCTCCTCGGACATGTTCTGGAGCTGGCGTATGGAGTCCATGACCGAGCGCATGTGGCGGACAGCTTCCACTACATCGCCGGTGCCCGCCTCGCCCTTGGTGCGGATCATCGCGGCGCCCTCGGCAACGCGCCTCAGGGCCTCGCCAAGGTTGCGGCATCCGCAGACAAAGGGCACCTTGAAGTTGTGCTTCCACACATGATGGGCCTCGTCGGCAGGGGTCAGTACCTCGGACTCGTCGATGTAGTCCACGCCCATCGCCTCCAGCACCTGGGCCTCGACGAAGTGACCGATGCGGCACTTGGCCATCACCGGTATGCTGACTGCTTCCATTATCTCGCTGATCTTGGTAGGGTCGGCCATGCGGGCCACCCCGCCGGCTGCACGTATGTCCGCCGGGACACGCTCCAGGGCCATCACCGACGTAGCTCCTGCATCCTGGGCGATCCGGGCCTGCTCGGCATTGACTACGTCCATGATGACGCCGCCCTTGAGCATCTGGGCCAAGCCAGCTTTGACTCTCCAAGTTCCTGTATCTGCCACCTTGTCCCTCCGTCGGGAAGCAGGACTCTTCGCCTGTCCCATGATTGGACAACTATCGTATGTGCCCGGATATGCACCTTCGATAGCTATTTGTGCTCAAATTATACGATGGCCCCTATGGTTTATCAATCTGCCCATGTTATCGTGGTACACCTTTTCCAACACGGTGTAGAATTGGGTCTGCGCTAGCACCCCGGGGCACGGGAAACACGAAACAGGGAGCGGTTCATGGTTCCTCCAGGTGACATTTTCGGCGAGCTGCACATTGCAATTGGCGTGTTCCTCGCCCTGGCAGCATCCATCGCCATATCCGGGTACGTCTTCCACCGGCGGGTCATCAGCATGATTCTGCTGGGGAAGGGAACAGTCCGGTTCGACCAGCCGTTGAGCCGCCTGGTCAATTTCCTCACTATCGTCATGGCCCAGAGGAAGGTGCTGCAGAGAGTGTCCTTGAGGGACCGGGCGGGCCTGAGTCACATCTTCGTCTTCTGGGGTTTCCTTTCCTTCTTCCTGAGCTACCTGTTATTCATATTTGGAGATGCGGCCTGGAGCCACTTCTCCGAGACCATCCTCACAGATACGGGTGTGCGGGTCTTTGCCAGCTACCTGGATGTGATAGCTGTGATCATCCTGTTCTCCCTCGGATGGGCGGTGCTCCGGCGTTGGCTGGCCAAGCCCCACCGGTTGTCCTTCGACCTTACCCGCAGCCCCGATGCCATCATCATCGTTTCGGCCATATCCTCGCTGATGCTGCTGACCCTTCTCACCGAAGCCTTCTACACCGCCAAGGCCTCCTACATTCCTGTTTCTGAGATCAGCCCCCATGCCGATGCCCTGGTGGGCGGCGCCATAGGCAACTGGCTTGTGGACCTGGGGCTGGGCTTCAGCGCGGCCGATACCCTGCAGGGACTCTTCTGGTGGCTCCACCTCCTGGTCATCCTGGGATTCTCCATATACATCCCCTTCTCCAAGCACATGCACATGGTGGCCGCTCCCCTGAACGCTTTCTTCCGCTCCTTGAAGCCCAAGGGCGCCCTGGAGGCCATAGACCTGGAGACCACGGAGCATTTCGGGGCGGGCCGGGTGCAGGACTTCACCTGGAAGGAGCTGCTTGACGGCTACGCCTGCGCTGTGTGCGGGCGATGCACCAACAGCTGCCCGGCCCACCTGAGCGGCAAGGTGCTGTCCCCAATGCACATCGTCGAGAACCTGAAGGACCATCTCATCGAGTTCGGCGCCCAGACAAAGGCGGGCGTGGATACCAGCCAGGAGCACCCCCTCATCGGAACCGCGATACAGGAGGAGGCGCTGTGGGACTGCGTCAACTGCGGCGCTTGCATGGAAGAGTGCCCCGTGGCTGTGGAGCATGTGCCCACCATCGTGAACATGAGGCGCCACCTGGTGCTGGAGGAGTCCAAGATCCCCGAGACGGGCATGAGCGCCCTGCTCAGCATGGAGCAGCGGGGCCATCCCTGGAGGGGGACCACTTATACGCGCACCGACTGGGCCGCCGACCTGGATGTCCCCCTGCTGGCCGACCACCCCGAGGCCGAGGTGCTCCTGTGGGTGGGATGCACCGCGGCCCTGGAGGGAAGGAGCCAAGCCATCGCCCGCTCCATGGCCAAGGTGCTGAAGGCGGCGGGTGTGGACTACGCCATCCTGGGCGAGGAGGAGCGCTGCACCGGCGACCCCGCCCGCAGGATGGGCAACGAGTACCTGTACCAGATCATGGCCCAGGGCAACATCGAGACCCTGAACAACTACGGGGTTAAGACCATACTCACCCTGTGTCCCCACTGCTTCAACACCATGAAGAACGAGTACCCCCAGCTAGGCGGCAACTACGAGGTGCTCCACTACAGCCAGTTCCTGGACCGGTTGATCGACGACGGCAAGCTGAAACCCATCAGGATGGTGGAGGGGAAGGTGGCCTACCACGACTCCTGTTTCCTGGGGCGTCACAACGGGGTTTACGACGAACCCCGGCGCGTTGCCAAGGCTGTGCCGGGGCTGGAGCTGGTGGAGATGTCGCCCAACTGCCGTCAGCAGGGCTTCTGCTGCGGCGCCGGCGGCGGGCACATGTGGCTGGAGGAGAGCCGGGGCACCCGCATAAACCACATGCGCACCGACCATTTCCTGGAGACCGACGCCGACACCGTGGGTGTGTCGTGCCCCTTCTGCCTCCAGATGCTCACCGAGGGCATCGAAGCCAAGGGCCTCTCCGGCGAGAAGCAGGCCAAGGACGTCCTGGAGCTGTGGGCGGAGAGCCTGGAAGTGGAACAGCCCTCTACCGAGGGTTAGTCCCCCCTACTCGCCCCTTAGCTCGCGCTTGAGAACCTTGCCCAGGGGGTTGCGGGGAAGCTCATCGACAAACGCGGCGCGTACGGCATGGGATGCCCGGGATCTGAGCTCGGGGTCCCTCTAAGCCCTTAAGTCTCTCGGAGTTAGACTGACTCTCCTAAGCCGCCGGATTACCTACGCCCTCCCGAGCAGTAGCAGCTGCCAAGGCAGTGTCAAGGGTCGCCAATGTAGCATCGTGACGAATTGCTGTCTCCAGGTATGCAGCATCGTAAATGGTCAGGCGGTGCCGACGTGCCAAATTCAGTGTGTCAGCCTCTACATGGTTATGGTCAGACTGAAACTGAAGCTCGCCTAAGCGTCGAAGGAATAGTTGTGTTCCTTCACTGTCAATGCGCCCACTAACCTCTGCCCCGATGAGGACGTTGCGAATCTCATACCAGAATATGCCGGGAACGATGCCTGTGTCGCTAACGATTTGCATCGCTACGGCATCGGCTGCTGAGCTTCCTTCCTCTTGTGGGAAACACCAGGCGGCCGCTATAGAGGCATCGATGACGATGGCCATCAGTAGAGGCCTTCGTTCCTCAATCTCCTGATCTCTTCCGTCGACACCTGCTGGCGCAGGTCCCGCTCGGCAAGCATCTGGACTATGACGGCCATGCGCTTCGCCTGTTTCCTAGTGAGCTTCTGTTCCGCTTCTCTCTGAGTAGCCATCGACGCAATCCTGCGTTCTTTCTCTCCAAAGACTGGACTATACAACTCTCGGAATTCCCTGCCTATCTTACTCCAGCCCGCTCGCTAGAAACAGAGATTTAACGTTACTCCTGTTCACTAAAGGGTTGTGAGTGGGGCAGGAGTCCCTCCATGAAGGCCAGCGCCCACCCCCCTACTCGCCCCTTAGCTCGCGCTTGAGCACCTTGCCCAGAGGGTTGCGGGGAAGTTCGTTGACGAACACCACCGACTCGGGGCGCTTGAAACCGGCCAGCCGGGTCATGCAGAGCTCGATGACCTGGGACTCGGTGAGAGCCGGGTCGCGGCGCACGACGACCGCCCGCACCACCTCTCCCCACTGCAGGTCGGGCAAGCCGATAACGGCCGCCTCTTCAACGCCCGGATGGGCCATGATTACCTGCTCCACCTCCTCGGGGGAGACCATCTCGCCGCCCCGCTTGATGATGTCTCTCGCCCGCCCCGACAGGTAGATGTACCCGTCCTCGTCCCGGTACCCCAGGTCGCCGGTGTAGAGCCATTCGCCCCGGATGGCATCGCCAGTGGCGCCCTCTTCATTCCAGTAGCCCTTCATGACCCTGGGCCCCCTGGCGACGATCTCTCCAACCTCGCCGTCTGAGACGTCGGCGCCGTCCTCGTTCACGATCCGCACCTCCACATCATCCAGGGGCTTGCCAATGGAGGTCAGCCTCTTCAGCTTTACCTCCACCTCCTCGGGGGTGCCGGTCAGGTCATGGTCGCCGGGCGGGAGCATCGTGATGGTGGAGGCCGTCTCCGTCTGACCGAAGGCGTTGATGAAGCGGGCCCTGGGGAACTCTGCGATGGCTTTGCGGATCACCGGCAGGGGCATGGGGGCGGCGCCGTAGGTGATCACCTCCAGGCTGGACAGGTCGAAGTCCCGGAATCGGTCATGCTCCATTAGCTGCTTGAGCATGGTGGGTACCAGCATGGTCCGCGACGGCCGCTCCCGCTCCACCAGGGTCAGCCACTCCAGGGGCTCGAACTGGCGCATCATCACCAGGGTGCGTCCCCCATAGATGCCTGCCAGCACCGACTGCAGCCCTGCGATGTGGTACAGGGGGACCGACAGCAGGTTGCGCTCCTCTGCGTCCGGGTCCGGAGGCTCTACGTTGGACAGCAAATACGAGGTGAAGCTGCGGTGGGTGAGCATAACGCCCTTGGGGACACCGGTGGTGCCTGCGGTGAACATCAGCACCGCCAGGTCTTCGTCATCGCCCTCCGGATAGAAAAGCTCATCCGGGGATGCTTTCTCCAGGACCTGCTCGTAGTCCTGCCAGCTCGCCGGACCGACGTTGTCCATGCAGACCAGGTTGGGGGGGACCAGCCCATCGCCTCTCAGCTCCTCCACCAAGTCGATGTAGCGGCTCCCCGCCAGCAGCACCGACGGGTTAGCGGCTTCTAGGACTTTGGCAAGCTCCTCTCCCTTGAGTCGGAAGCTGATGGGTAAGAAAACGGCATCCAGACGGGCGGCGGCGAAGTAGGCCTCGACCACCTGGTTGCAGTTCACCTGGAGCACGCCAATCCGGTCGCCGCTTCCGACGCCCAGCTCAGCCAGCCCGTTGGCCAGCCTGTTGGACCGCGCTTGTAGGTCTTCATAGCTGAAGCGTTGGTCATCGAAAAGTATGGCTGTCCGGTCGGGGACGATGGCCGAAGCGATGGTCAAGCATTCAAGGGTGTTCAACTGCGTAGCTCCGGGAAGTTTTTCCCATCGTTCTCAAGACCAGCCTGGACTCCAGTTCCAGGGCAACCTCCATCTCCATTTCGGCGCCCCTCACCACAGCCTCCTTGGCAGACTGCAGTGCTCCCTGGTCCACCCGCAACAGGTCTTGCACCACTGCTTCTGCCTCCTGCAGCAGGGTCCCGGCGGGGACGACCCTGTTGATTAAGCCCATCGCCAACGCCTCGGCAGCATCCACCTCACGGGATGTCAGCAGCAGGTCCACAGCAGCCGGCACACCCACCGTCCTGGGCAGGGTCTGGGTGCCCCCGGCCGCGGGGACCATGCCCAGGGCCACCTCGGGCATGGAGAACTTGGCGTCGTGACCGGCGATGCGGAAGTCGCAGAGCATGGCGATCTCCACCCCCGAGCCTATGCAGTAACCGTGAATGGCGGCGACTGCCGGCTTGGACATGGTCATGAGTAGGCCCCACACATCCCGCTCCCAGCGCACCTCCCTGGCAACGGTGGGAGAGGGGGCTGTGCCGAACTCGGTAAGGTCCGCCCCTGCGCAGAAGGATGGGCCCTCCCCGCTGACGATGACAACCCTAACCCCCGGGTCATCCCCCACCGATTGGAGCACCTGGAACAGGTCGTCGCGCATGGCTACGTTGAAGGCGTTGTGGACATGGGGACGGTTCAGCCCGATGTGGGCGACGCCGGCCCTCTTGTCGTAGATTATAGTGTCGAAGCTGCTCACTCCCAATGACTCCGTCATGCCCGCCCCGGATTGCGATTCAGGGGAGCACCGCCCGGCTGTAGATTTCGTCCAGGTCCACCTCGGTGTAGCTGGTGCCCACCTTCTCCAGGGTATGAGCGTCGCTGACGCTGAGCAGCAGCAGGCCGTGCTCCTCGGCGATAGCTTCCACCTGGGCCTTGCGGATGTGCCAGTTGTGGCCGGGGTTAGCGATCTCTATGGCTTGGATCTTGGCATCCATGATGATGTTGGGAGTGTAATAGCCGGGATGGTTGTAGCTGCGAAAGACCTTGCCTCCAGGGAGGAACAGCTCCCCCATGTGGTACTCGTCGAAGGGGCTGCTGGGGGGACGCACGTTGATCTCCCAACCCGGGATGAAGATGGCCCGCCCGGGGAAGTGGGCGTCGGCTATCTCCTTGAATTCGAAGGGGTACTCCTTGTTGTGGTGGTCGGTTATGCCTATTCCATCGATGCCCATGGCATCGATCTGGGAAATGACCTGCTCAACTATTTCTACGCTGGGAGGCACGCAGCCTGTGGCTTCCCAGATGTGGGTGTGCAGGTCCATCTTTACCTTCAAAGGCAAGCTCCTTGAAATACTGGCTGGGCCGGCCTACCGTCCGGCGAAGCGGGGGCTGCGCTTTTGCAGGAAAGAGGCGATCCCCTCAGCACGGTCTTCGGTGGTATGGAGAAGGATGCTCAGGTCGGCCTCCAACCGCATCCCCTGTTCGATGGAACCGTCCATCCCTTTCAGCACCGCCTCCTTGGCATACCGGAGGGCAATAGGCCCCTTCCCTGCAAGGGCGCCGGCCAGCTTTGCTGTCGCATCCTCAATGTCATCCCGGGGCGCAACCCGGTGCACCAACCCAACGGCCAGGGCCTCCCGAGCACCCAGCACCCGCCCCAGAAGAAGCATCTCCATGGCCAACGCCCTGCCCACCAGCCGGGGGAGCCTCTGGGTGCCTCCGTCCCAAGGTACGATACCGCGGGACAGGTCGGTGATGCCGAGACGGGCATCTTCGGAGGCGACCCGCAGGTCGCAGGCCAGGGCTATCTCCAAGCCCTGGTCCATTGCATCGCCGTTGATGGCGGCGATGACCGGGATGGGGATGCCCGCCAGGGTGGAGGCGCAGCGGTGCATCTCAAACCTGTGTCTTGGGTCTTCAACGAGGCTATCCCCGAGTTCTGCCCTGCCAACACAGAACCGTTCTCCGGCCCCCGTCACCACCAGCAAGTGCGCCCCATCCTCACTGACACGTTCAGCTACGACGCGCAGCTCAGATGCCATAACATCGTCGGGGGCGTTGGTTCGGTCGGGGCCATTCAGAACGACCCTTGCTACCGGAGGGTCATAGGCGTAGGTGATTCTTGCGTAGGGCATAGAGTCCCGAAGCCGGGGCGAAGGTGGGGATATGGTAAGTCGAAAGGTGCTCCTTGACAAGAAAAAGCCCCCAAATTATGATGATCGGTAGCCAAATTGGCACTCGGAGACCCAGAGTGCTAAAATATGGGCCGAAATCAGGTCTTAGCGAAGGAGGAGACTTTGGTTAATTTCTCGCCTCTCGGCGAAAGGGTTGTAGTGAAGCCCTTGGACAAAGAAGAGGTCAGAGCCTCGGGGATCATCCTGCCCGACACTGTAAAGGAAAAGCCCCAAGAGGGCGAGGTTGTAGAAGTGGGGCCAGGACGGTCGACCGAGGATGGCAAAGGCAAGATCCCCATGGAGATAAAGAAGGGTGACCGGGTGATCTATTCCAAGTTCGCCGGCACCGAGTACAAGGATGGGGACGAAGAATACCTGATCCTTAGAGAGAGCGATATTCTCGCCAAGATAAGCTAGAAAGGAGAGCGAAACGTGGCTGGTAAGCAGCTTACCTATTCTGAAGATGCCCGGAAGTCCCTGAAGACCGGGATCGACACCTTGGCCGATGCGGTCAAGATTACTCTGGGACCCAAGGGTCGAAACGTCATTCTCGACAAGAAGTTCGGCCCTCCCCAGGTGTGCAGCGACGGCGTAACCATCGCCAAGGAGATCGAGCTTCCCGACGCGTTCGAAAACATGGGAGCCCAGCTCCTGAAGGAAGCCGCCAGCAAGACCAATGATGCCGCGGGCGATGGCACCACCACTTCGGTGGTCCTGGCCCAGGGCATCATCTCCGACGGCTTCAAGAACGTCGCCGCAGGCGCCAACCCCATGGCCCTGAAGCGGGGCATTGAAAAGGCCGTCGAAGCCGTGGTTACCGAGCTCAAGGGAATGGCTTCCACGGTGGACAGCCGCGACCAGATCTCCCAGGTGGCAGCCCTCTCGGCCCACGAAGAGGAGATCGGCGGGACCATCGCCGACGCCATGGAGAAGGTCGGCAAGGACGGCGTCATCACCGTCGAAGAGTCCAAGAGCCTGAACGACGAGACCGAGTACGTGGAAGGCATGCAGATTGACCGGGGCTACATCTCTCCGTACTTCATAACCAACCCCGACCGCATGGAATCCGTCCTCGAAGAGCCTTCCATCATCATCACCGACAAGAAGGTGTCGGCAGTGGCTGACATCCTTCCCACCCTGGAGAAGCTCCTCCAGATCGGCAAGAAGAACGTTGTGCTCATCTCCGAGGACCTGGAAGGCGAAGCGCTGGCCACCCTGGTGGTCAACAAGCTCCGTGGCACCCTGAACTGCCTGGCAGTGAAGGCCCCCGGGTTCGGCGACCGCCGGAAGGCAATGCTGGAAGACATCGCCATCCTGACCGGCGCCACCGTCATCAGCGAAGAGACGGGACGCAAGCTGGATTCGGCCACCATCACCGACATGGGCGAGTGCCGCAGGGTCTCCGCAACCAAGGATGAGTGTACCTTCGTCGAGGGGCGCGGCTCCGAGGAGAACATCAAGGCCCGCATCAACCAGATCAAGGCCCAGATCGAAGACACCACGTCCGAGTTCGACCGGGAGAAGCTGCAGGAGCGCATGGCAAAGCTGTCCGGCGGTGTTGCAGTGATCAAGGTCGGAGCTGCCACTGAGGTGGAGCTGAAAGAGCGCAAGGCCAGGGTTGAAGATGCCCTGTCCGCCACCCGCGCAGCCGTGGAAGAGGGCATCGTGCCCGGAGGCGGAGTTGCACTGGTCAGGGCCCAGAGGGCCGTTGACTCCCTAAGCCTGAACGGCGACGAGGCCGTAGGTTCTTCCATCGTCCGAAGGGCGCTGGATGTACCCCTGAAGCTCATCGTGCAGAACGCCGATGGCGAACCTGCCGTGGTGTTGGAAGCGGTGCGAAACCAGAAGGATGACTACGGCTACGATGCCGAAGTGGGTGAGTACGCCAACATGCTGGAACAGGGCATCGTGGACCCGGTGAAGGTCACCCGCTCCGCTCTGCAGAACGCGGCCAGCGTAGCATCCATGGTGCTCACCACCGAATCCATGATCACCGAGATCCCTGAGAAGACCCCGCCTGCTCCTCCCATGCCCCCGATGGACTACTAGCAAACACGGGAACCAGGTAAGAAAAGGGCCTCGAAGTTCGAGGCCCTTTTCTTATGTCTATCATATGTTAGAATCTCGACTGACCGGCCCTCAGGCGGCCGAAGGTGATGAGGCGGTGGCCCTTCATGATCCCCCTCAAGCTCAGCTTAGAGAATTTCCTCTGCTACGGCGAAAACCTGCCCACCCTGGACCTGGATGGTGTCCACGTGGCATGCCTCTGCGGCAACAACGGCCACGGCAAGTCCGCCCTGCTGGACGCCATAACCTGGGCCCTCTGGGGGAAGGCCCGGAGCAAGTCCAACGATGAGCTTGTCCACTACAGCCGCACCGACATGTGGGTCCAGCTGGACTTCCTGGCTCGGGAAAGCGCCTACCGGGTGCTGCGGCGCTACAGCGCAGCCGGTGGGCGACGCCGGAGTTCCACCTCGGACCTTCAGCTCCAGCTTATGTCCGACGACAATCCTGTTCCCATTACGGGGAACACCATCCGCGACACCCAGTCCCGAATCGACCAGATCATCGGCATGGACTACGAGACCTTCATAAACAGCGCCTTTCTGCTGCAGGGGCGGGCCGACGAGTTCACCAACAAGTCGCCGGGTGACCGCAAAGAGGTGCTAGCCAAGGTGCTGGAGCTGGAGCTGTACGACCGTCTCCAGGACAGGGCAAAGGAAGGCGGCGACAAGCACAGGACCACAGCGACGGTCCTGGAGGCCGACCTAACCCGCCTGGGAGCAGAGGTGGCCAGGAAGGACGGCGTATCCCAGGATCTCCAGGATGTGGAGAGGCAGAGCGAAAGGTTTGCCCAGGAACTGGGAGATGCCAGGACGAAGGCAGACAGCCTGAAGCTCCAGGTTGACGACCTTGAGCGCATCGCCCAGGAGCGGACTAAGCTGCTGGAGAGCATCCCCCACATAAAGGGGGAGATATCCAGCCTGGAGACCCAGCTCTCAGCCACTCAGGAGCGTATCGACAGGTACGAATCGCTGGTTGCCCGCCGGGAGGAGATCATCCTCGGACTCGCCCGGTACAAGGAGCTGCGGCTGACCTATCTCGAGCTGGACCAAGCCCGGGAAAGGCACGACCAGCTGACCGGGCGGAGGTCGGACCTGGAAAGGCAGTTGGCAGACGCCAAGGCCCGGTTGGAGGAGCGCATTTCCCAGGGCCGGACCAAGCTGGAAAGCCAGCTAAAGCCCAAAGCTTCCCAAGCAGCCTCGCTGCAGGAACACATCGAATCTGCTCGCAATGAACTAGACCTCGTGGAATCAGAAGAACGCACAACCTCCCAGGACCAGGTGCGCCTTCAGGAGGCATCCAGCTTGGTGGGCCAGCATAAGGCTATGTCCGAGCAGCTCAAGGCTGAGGGGCTGGAGCTACGCTCCAAGCTGAACCTCACCACTGGGGCCGGGTCCGCCGGCGATTGCCCCCTGTGCGGGACGACCCTGGGCGAGGAGGGATGCAGGCACCTTGCCGAAACCTACCAGAGGCAGATAAACGAGAAGCTAGAGCAGTACAAGAGAGAAGAAGCCAGCCTCAAGAAGGCCGAACAGGAGGCCCAGACCCTGGGTGAAGAGCTCCCTCGCCGCCAGCAGGACATCAGGCGCCGTAAGGAAGCTGCACAGAATACCCTGACCAAGCTGCAGTTCGGCTTGTCTGAAAGCACCGCCGCTGCCCAGGAGATATCGGATCTGGAATCCAGCATCGCCCAACAGGAAAGGGACCTTGCTCAGAAGACATTCGCCCCGGACTTGCACCAAGAGCTAAAGCAGGTCACCGGCGACATGGACACCCTGGCTTACGACCAGGGCCGCCACAGGGAGCTGTACCGGCAGATGGACGAGCACCGCGCCTTCGAGGAGAACAGCCGCCTCCTGGAAGAAGCGGAGGTCCAGCTACCCCAAGCCAGGGAGTTCGCTTCTACGACATTTGGGATGCTCGACCTGCGCCGGAAGGACCTGGAAAGCTCCATGGCCCGCGCAACAGAGATCGAGTCCCGCACGACGGGGCTGGGCGACCTGAGGGTCGAGTTAGAAACGTGCCAGAGGGTTGTGGCCTCCTTGGAGCGCCAGCAGGAGGACATGCTGCGCCGACAGGGGGAGCTTCAAGGCGCCTTGCGAAAGCTGGAGCAGGTCTCCGCTGATATGGATGTCAAGGAGCGGTCGCTGAAGGATGCTCGGGACTCCCAGGGCATCTACCAGGACCTGGCCGAGGCCTTCGGTCGCCGGGGTATCCAGGCGATGCTGATAGAAACGGTCCTTCCCCGGGTGGAGGATGAGGCCAATGCGCTGCTGGGACGGATGACCGACGGGCGCATGAACGTGAAGCTGGAGACCCAGCGCCAGCGCCGAAGCGGGCGCGGAGAACCCATCGAGACCCTGGAGATCATAATCAGCGACGAGGTTGGCCCCCGCAGCTACGAGCTGTTCAGCGGCGGCGAAGCTTTCCGCATAAACCTGGCCCTGCGAATCGCCCTGTCCAAGGTGCTAGCCAACCGCAAAGGGGCGCCCCTGCCCGTGCTGTTCATTGACGAGGGGTTCGGGACCCAGGATGCCATGGGGAGGGAGCGGATACTGGACGTGATCAGCGCCATCCAGGACGACTTCGAGAAGATCATCGTGATCTCCCACCTGGATGACATCCGGGAGGCGTTCCCGGTGCGCATCGAGGTGCTAAAGGAGGAAGCTGGTTCGACCTTCTGGATCAGCTAGTCGGCGCTGTCCTCGGCGACGGGCACTGCCAAGCTGTGCCTCCACAGGGCGACGCAGGCCTTCACCATGGGCAGGGGAGGTCTGGGCACCACGAATTCCGTCTGGCCGGCAACCTTCACGCCATAAACGCCCTCGGCTTCACCAGCGGCATCTATCCACTCCTTGTCCGCCGTTGAGGAGGGGAAGGCAATGGTCATCAGGGCTGCCCTGTCCCGCAGGTTGTCCAGCCAGCGGAACAGGTCTGGGAGCTCCTGAGAAAAGTAGTGGGATAGGTTGTCCTCGCCCTGGAGCAGCATCGGCTTGATGGCCAACTGGTAGGACTGGCCCCCGATGTTGAGCTGCAGATCGGGGTTGAACCCTGTATCTCCCTGGGCTGGGCCGCGCACCTGCTCTACCTTGACCAGGTTACCGGCGGCCGGACCTGCAAGGTACCTGACAGCCTCGGTGGCGTACCAGCCCTCAGCCCTCAGCCCCATCGCTATGAAGTCTGCGAAGTTGTCCGCCTTCTGCCCAAAGCAAGTGGCGAGACGGGCAAGAACGTAGTCCATCGTCATCTGGACGCCGGCTGCCTCCGACGTTTCCGAGTTGACCATTATCTCCTCCTCACAGCTCTATCTCCTTGAGGTCCGGCGCCAGCTTGAGCACCGGTTCGGTCAGCGCCTGCACCTCTTCGGGGGTCCATCCCGGGGCCATCTCCTTTAGTACCAGGCCGTCGGGCGTGACTTCGATTACCGCGATGTCGGTCACAACAAGGCTGACGCACCTTCGCCCCGTCGGGGGAAAGGAGCACTTTTTCACAATCTTGGGGCTGTCGTTCTGGTCGGTGTGGGTCATTGCCACGATGATGCGCTTGACCCCAGCGGCCAAGTCCATGGCGCCGCCGATGTTGCCCACCCCCCGCTCGGGAAGCATCCAGTTGGCAAGGTCGCCATCCTCCGATACCTGGTGGGCGCCCAGCACAGTCACATCCACGTGACCGCCGCGCACCATGGCGAAGGCGTCGGATGTGCTGAAGAAGGACATGCCAGGCACCATCTTGAGAAACTGGCCGCCCGCATTGATGAGGTCGATGTCTTCCTCACCCTCGTCGGCCAAGGGGCCGCAGCCCAGAACGCCGCTCTCGCTGTGGTAAACAACCTGCCGGTCATCGGGCACAAAGGTGGATACCAGGGTGGGTATTCCAATCCCCAGGTTGACGACGTCGCCGTTGTTCAGCTCTTTGGCGACCCGCATGGCAACCACTTCACGTTCCAGTCGCTCTTTGCTCATGGCTCTGGCTCTTCTCTCCCAAACCAGGCTGGCGCTCCACCGAAATACCAGATGGCTGAAAGGTGCGCGGTCAAATCGGCTCTGGGGCGCCACCTGCCCCTAGACTGGCCATAGGGCCCTTTCTAGAATTGTTCTAGTGGATGGAGGCCCAGGGGGGTTGTCCGTCCGATAATAGGCAGTCTTATAGCTGTAAGTCAAGGTGATGGGAAGATGGGTACGTTCATGCGCTGGTTGAAGATGCTGACCAGGATGCGGGGGCTGGTGAATGGGGTCGATCCCCGGTGGGGAATGAGGACCGTCTACGTTTGCGATGAAACGGGGTGCATCCTGCGTTTCGAAGAGCGCCGCCTGGGCCGGCTGTCCCGGGCTTGAGAATATCTCCCCTGGAAGTGCGAAGCTACCCCTTCGAATTCAAGATAGTATTCTGGCTGGTCGCCTGCTTTACCGTGCTGTCGTTCCTGTTGTGGCTGGTGCTCCCCGCCGACCACAGGGCAATTCCGCTGCTGGAACGCACATGGCCTCCCCTGCTCACGGGCTTCGCCGGGCTGGTCTTCGGCAAGCTGTCCTAGGGAGACCTTCGCCTTCCCGCTATACCGGCTCGTAGGGATGAAAGTCGGCGGGACGCTGCACTACCCTCTGGACGAAGGCCCCGGGTGTCACGACAGCATCGGGGTCCAGCATCCCCGGCTCCACGATCTCATCCACCTCGGCGATGGTTATCCTGGCGCCGGGGGCCATCACAGCATTGAAGTTGCGGGATGTGCCCTTGTACACCAGGTTCCCCAAGGTGTCGGCCTTGTGGGCCCGGATTAGCGCGTAATCCCCCCGGATGCCCTGCTCCAGCACATACTCGCGCCCGTCGATGGTGCGGGTCTCCTTGCCTTCAGCCAGGGGCGTTCCCGCTCCGGCAGGGGTCAAGAATGCCGCGATGCCAAAGGCCCCGGCCCTGATCCGTTCTGCCAGTGTGCCTTGCGGCGTGAGCTCCAGCTCCGCATCGCCGCGCTTGAACGCCAGCTCGAAGGCGCTGGGCTGGGATGGCCGGGGGGATACCGGGTAGGAGGCAATGGCCTTGCGCACCTGCCCGCTTTCCACCAGCAGGCTGTGGTCGATGGTCAGGAAGCCGGTCGGCGTGCCGAAGGATGCGACGTTGGCGATTCCCGCGGTGTTGCTGACCAAGGTCAGGTCCTTGGCCCCCTGCTCCCTGAGGGAGCGGATCAGGTACTGGGCCATTCCCCCCGGGCCTGCGAACCCGTCCATAAGGATGGTTGCCCCATCGGGTATGTCGGCCACAGCTTCCGGCCCGCTCTTCCAGACCTTGCTGGGGATCTCGCCCCCCATCATCCAGAAGGACATGTACCCCAGGTCTGGAGCAGGCGACAGGTGGGGGTCGGTGATGGCTTGGACATCGGAAAGGTTCCAGCCCCGGGCCAGCTCCCGTACTACCAGGCCCTGGGGAGTCACCTGTATCACAGCCACATCGGTCACTATCAGGTCTACGCACCCCCTGGCCGCTACGGGGTAGTCGGTCCTGGTCACGATGCGAGGGGAGCGGTTGCGGGTGGTATGCTCCATCATGGCGATGACCAGCTTGGCGCCCTCGGCCACGTCGGTAGCGGCTGCATGGCTGCCCATCCCGCCGCCCATCTCCACCGGCCCCACAAGGTCGCCCGACTCGGACACCTGGGACGCTTCCACGATGCCGATGTCCACCTGGCCTCCCCTTATCAGGCCGAAAGAAGTGGCTTGGTCCACTATGGAGGCGCCGGGGAGCAGGGTGACCGTCCTTCCCCCCGATCCCACAAGCTGGGCATCACCAATATCGTGCTCGGGCCTGGGTCCGAATCCCAGGATGCCGTTCTCGGAGTGGAACACCGCTCCCCTGGAAGGCAGCACGTAAGGGGGGACCATCTCCGGCAGGCCAGGGCCGAGGTGCACCACATGGCCCGGCTGTATCTCGGCAGCAACCCTACAGGCCATCAGCTCTCGGCTGATTCGCGGAATCTTAGGAAGGGTCATTGTCGCCTCCGGCGATCACGATCCTGTTGACGAAGATCCCCGGGGTTATCACCAGCTCCGGGTCCAGCATGCCGGGAGCCACTATCTCATCCACCTGGGCTATGGTTACGTCGGCTGCCGTCGCCATGATCGGGTTCCAGTTACGCTGGGCCAGCCTGTACACCAGGTTGCCCATCGTATCGGCGGCCTGGGCCCTGATCAGGGCATAGTCCGCCTTGATGGGTTCCTCGAAGATGCACTCCGTCCCCCCGATGGTCACCTTCTCCTTGCCTTCTTCGTAGGCGGTGCCCAAACCCGTCGAGATGTAGAAGCCCCCGATGCCTGCACCGCCGGCGCGGATTCTTTCCGCCAAGGTGCCCTGCGGCATGATCTCCAGGTGCATCCGGTCGTCTTCCGAGGCGGAGTCCGGGCCTGGGGCAACCGGCGGAGCGGTAATGACCCTCGACACCAGCCCGGAGGCGATCAGGGAGGCGGAGCCGATGGACCTTCTTGCGCCCGCGTACCAAGGACCGCATATGCAGGTGAGATTGCCGACGCCCCTGTCCATCAGGGCTTTCACCAAGGCTTCGGGAGTTCCCGGGAATCCGAAGCCTCCCACCATTATGCGGGCGCCTTCGGGAATATCCCCTGTGGCCTCCTCAACGGATGACGCTACTTTGTTGGGTAGCAACTTCCACTCTCCCTTTTGATGTCCGCATTGTAGCAGGTAATGATACTATGTTGAAGGAAAGGTCATCCTGCGAGGCGAGGTGACCGGCCAGCCTCAATGACCGGCATACCGTACGGAAAAAAGACGGGTCTCATCTTTCTTGACCCTGTAGCAGGCCCCATTTAGAATCCCCCGTGAACCGGAAAAGGGGAAGAAGGTCCAATGTTCGAAGCCCTTACAGAGAAGCTAAACGACGTCTTCAAGAACCTGACGGGCAAGGGCCGCCTGAGCGAAAAGGATGTGGACGAAGGCCTGAGGCAGGTGCGTTTGGCCCTGCTCGAGGCCGACGTCAACTTCCGGGTTGCCCGGGACCTGGTGGGCAAGATCAGGGAGAGGTCCGTGGGCAGCGATGTGCTGGAAAGCCTTACTCCCGGCCAGCAGGTCATCAAGATAGTCAACGAAGAGCTGACAGCTATCCTGACCGGGGGCGACCATGACCTGGCCCAGCCATCCAAGCAGCCCGGCATCGTGCTTCTCGTAGGACTTCAGGGATCGGGAAAGACAACCACGGCCGCCAAGCTGGCCGCCAAGCTGGGAGAGGGCGGCAAGAAAGTGCTGCTGGTGGCTGGGGACTTACGGCGTCCCGCCGCTATAGACCAGCTTGTCGTGCTGGGGCAGCAGATGGGCGTACCCGTTTACCGGGAAGACACATCCTCCACGCCCGTCAAGGTTGCCAAGGCCGGTGTAGCCGAAGCCCAGCGTACGGGCGCCGCTTGGGTCATCGTGGACACCGGCGGCCGGCTGCACATCGACGATGACCTAATGGACGAGCTGGAGCAGGTGCGGGATGCCATCCAGCCCCACGAGACCCTGCTGGTCGTCGATGCTATGACCGGCCAGGATGCTGTGCGGGCTGCCGAAGCCTTCCACGAAAGGGTCAACTTATCCGGGTTGGTGCTCACCAAGCTGGACGGAGATTCCCGGGGCGGGGCCGCCCTGTCCATCACCCAGGTCACAGGCATCCCCATCAAGCTCATCGGTGTCGGTGAGCGCACCGATGCCCTGGAGCAGTTTCACCCCGACAGATTGGCCTCCCGGATACTGGGAATGGGCGATGTGCTGTCGCTGATCGAAAAGGCCCAGCAGGTCGTCGATGAAAAGCAGGCCAAGGAGATGGAGCGAAAGCTCCGCACCGCCAGCTTCGACCTCGAAGACTTCCTGGCCCAATTCCAGAGCCTCAAGAAGATGGGGTTTGCCCAGGTGCTGGACATGGTGCCGGGGTTGTCGCAACTAAGAAACAAAGCCCCGGACCAGTTCGACGAAAAGAAGATAACCAGGTTCGAGGCCATCATCCGCTCGATGACCCCCCAGGAGCGTCACACTCCGGAAATAATCGATGGCCGGCGCCGCCGGCGCATCTCTCAGGGCAGCGGCACAACTCCCCAGGATGTAAACCAGCTTCTGAACCAGTTCCGGCAGGCCAACAAGCTGATGAAGCAGATGTCCCATGCCCGCAGCCCCAAGGACCTGGAGAAGCTGTTCAGGTAGCGTTCGCCGGGGAGTCCAGGTGGTCGGCCAAAGACTTGACGGCGGCGTGAGCGTAGGCAACATAGAGGACGGGCGGCAGGTCCAGGGGCACAAGCTCCTCCACCTGGTCCAGGTGCGACAACCCCAACGGGCCCTGTATGGAAGTGAGGTTCAGCTCATACAGCTCCCCATCGGGGCACACCACCACGCAACCCAGGTCCTTTGCCGTAACCGCGCTGGGCTCTATTTCGATGGCCTTGATGGACTGGGAACCGGTGAAGTTGGGGAAGGGGTCGATCCGCCCCGCCAGGTCCGCGAGCAGCTTCTTCAGCTCACCGGCGGCTTTATCGACGGCCGCATCAGCTACCGCCTCCACAGCCCAGGGGGTCAACCCGCCGTCAAGCATCGGACCGCCCCTCGGCCTGCGCTCGCAGCTCGGTTGACGAAACGTCCAGCCGAAAGGCGCTCTCCGGAATCTCGCGGAACAGGTCGGCCAACCCGGCAGGCACAGCAACGTCGGACAGGGTGCGATAGTTACCATTCTCCACCCTGCCGGCCACCAGGAAGCTGCATCCCATCGCCCGAATCTCTCCCAACGCCTCTTGCATAGCCCGTTCGGAACCGCCGTAGTATGCAAGGTCAACCAGTCGTACGGCTGTGTCCCATCCGACAACGAAGGTGCATCCCGGAAACAGGGATGCCTTCTCCCTGAAGGTGGTGGCGCAAGTCAACGCCAGGTCCCACGACCCATGAAGCTGGCTCACCCGCTTCCGCACCTCGTATTCGTCGAGGGGAGGCTTGTCCACGTTGGTGACCGACATCTCCATCACGACGGGGGCGTCCAGCATCCTGGAAGCTGCCTTGGCCAGCCCTTCATGCCCCTGGTGGAAGGGGTTGAAGGAGCCCGGCAGCACCGCCTCCGGCGCACGGCTTCCCACCCTTACGTCGCCATCCTGGCGCGCCATGACCCACAGGCCCTTCCTGCGGGGCCCCTCGGCCAGGAGCAGGTCTATGGCATCACCGGCGCACCACGCCCTTTCCTGGAGCTCATCATCGGGCAGCAGGGCCAGGGGAATCTCCGTGGCGATATTCCATGCTTCCCCCAGGGTCTTGAGGACCAGCAGGCTGACCAGCTCCTCCTCCCCCTTCCGGTCCCTGGACCCCTTGGCCAGCTTCAGGCTGTATGTAACGGTACCGGCATCATCTCGCAGGGACACGCACGCCCGGTGGTCGCCCCGCTTGGGCCTGTCGGTGGCGATGGTTGCCGTGCAGGCCAGGCCAATCACAGGCTCTTCGCCCTCCCGAAGCTCCAAAGCCCTTGCATAAGCTGCCCGCGCCATGGCTTGGGATGTTTCGGGGGAGACGTACTGTTCCGGCTCGTACCCTAGGAATTCGCCCAGGGATGACTGGCTGTAGGGAATGATACCCTCCAGCAGGGTGCGAGAAGCCCCGGGGACCTCCATGAGCCATGCCAAGGCCGAGCTCCCAGCCCCCGAAACGGCCACCACCGCCCGGCCCGGAGCCGCATGCAGCTCCTCGATCACGCCACGGGGAAGGGCCGATAAGCTCTGCTCCATCACGGCTTCCAGGGAGAGTAGTCTATCCTCTCCATTCGCTCCTGGGACAGGGCTATCTCCCCGGCGACCTTGGCATCCCACTCATCGTTCCACTCCGGGGGCATGGTCTTCCGTACCTCGGGCCACCACATGGGCCCGTTGCGATTCCAGGAGCGCCCGTCCAACACCTCTCCCAAGAAGCAGGTCATATCCCCGCCATCCATGGCGTTGACCACCCTGCAGTCCATGTACCCCCAGCAGACGTCCAGGATAGGGCTGCCTGTCATGGCTGTGTGGTGGGGAATGTCTTCCAGCTTGTCCCAGTCCCTTCCCGATACGAAACCGAACCGGTGCAGGTAGTCCAACTGGTCTGTGCCAAGGAAGCTGAGGGCAAAGGCTTTGCTGCCGTGGATCATGTCGTGGCTATGGTTGGTCTTGTATATCTGCACAGTCACCCGGGGCTTGGACGGCACGATGGAAGAGGCTGCGATGGCCACTGCGATCTGCACATTATTCCGTCCCTGCCAGTGGCTGCCAACGGCTGCAATGGGCGCCCACAAGCGCCCCATCATTGGAGCTATCAGTGAGTAATCCATGGATGGCTCATTGGCAAAGGTGGCCGGGCAATCGGTGCCGGACCATAAACAACGCCGGTCCCCAAACTGGGAGGCGAGGCTTCTCCACCGCCCCGATCTAGGGCAGGGCGGCGACCGCCTCCACTTCGATCAAGAGCTCTTCCCGGACCAAGCCCTCGATCACCAGGAGGGTGTGGGCAGGTACATCACCGTCGGGATAGATGCGTGCATACACCTCCCGCCTGGCTTCCATGTAGTTTTGAAGGACTTCGCCCTTCTTGATATAGGTGTTGAACTTGACCACATCGCTGAACCCGGCCCCTGCGCTGGCAAGGGCCTGCTCCAGGTTGTGGTAGGTCTGGCGGGTCTGGGCAGCCAGGTCTCCCTGGCCAACAATTTGGCCATTTTCATCGACGGCAACCTGCCCGGCCACGTATACCAGCTTCCCGGGGCGGACGCTAATTACATGGTTATAGGCCCCGAGGGGAGACGGAAGGCCCTTCGTTTCGACGATGGTCCGCTCTGTGCCATCGGCCATTTCGTCCTCCACCATTCAGGATTCCCGGGCGTCGGCTATCCGTTGGGCCGGGTCTGCGCCTGGCGCTAGGATACCACCTGCCAGCGGGGCCATCAAACCTGGGACACGCTTCGGATCTATGCTAAGATAACGGCGTCACCATACCCAAAATAGGAGTAAGTCCCTCTGGTACTGGACTGGGGTCATGTGCCCCCTTCCATGGATTTACGCCGCCTTGGGTATGGTGACAAGTACCTCAAGTCCAGTGCCTTGGAAGGGGGTTCCTTGTGTCCATGCGGCTATATTCTACGGTTTCCCTGTTCATCATCTTGCTCTGGGTGTCAGCTTGCACTGAATCGACTGTCACCACTCCGAGCACACCGAACCCGACTCTCACTACGCCAACCCCAACATCGCAGATTGTCGCTACTACCGCTCCCACCTTGATAAACACTCAGCAGCCTACTGCCGTTGGCGCCGTAGCAGAAACTCCAACTCCTGCTCATACACTGGAACCCACAGCAACCACGGAACCTACGGCTACATCAGCACCGACTAACACGCCTTTACCCACTGCTACCACGGAGCCAACGGCCACATCAGTCCCAACCAACACGCCAATACCGACACCTACTCCCACACCGATACCCGAACCTACTCCCACGCCTGAGCCGGTGCTGGGATCACGAGGAAACCCGGTGCCTTTGGGCCAGGTTGTGGAGATACTCAAGGGGGATATTGCCCATTGGGCTATCGTGGTCTCAGAGACTGAGCCCGATGCCACGGCAAGGGTGTTGGCAGCCAATCCGTACAACGAGGCGCCCGCACCCGGCAATCAGTTCTACATGGTCAATTTAGAGGCCAAATACCTCGGCCCGGGTTCCACCACATTCTTCGAGAACTATAGCCTGAAAACGGTAGGTCAGTCAGGCGTGGTCTACACAACATGGGAGCATTCATGCGGAATCGCCTCCTACGAGTTTCCGACCTTTACGGAACTATTTACCGGAGGGGCGATAAGCGGTTGGGCGTGCTGGCAAATACCATCCGCCGATGCTGACTCCCTTCAACTCTTGGTGGATGAGGACTTCGGCAATACTAGGGTTTGGTTTGACTTGAAATAAGCAGGGGTTGTCTAGATCTCCACCCCTGTTTGCTTGCCGACCTGCGTCCCAGCGATAGCTTGTGCACTGTCGAAAGGTCCCTTGATGCTCCCTCCGTTGATAGTTCCTTCGATTAAGGTATACTGATGGGGCTAAGGCGACCAGACCTGCCGAAAAGGATGTGCATGCAAGCTGATCAACTGCGCCTGACCTCGCTGGCCCACTGCGCGGGTTGAGCTGCCAAGTTCAGCCTCGAGGACCTGGTCGAGGTCCTGAAAAATGTGCCTCAGCTTAGCGATCCCAACCTACTTGTTGGGACGGAGACCGGGGACGATGCCGGCGTGTACCGCATCAACGACCACCAAGCCCTGGTGTTCACCGTCGATTTCTTCCCGCCCATCGTGGATGACCCTTTCGACTATGGCGCCATAGCGGTGACCAACGCCCTCAGCGACATCTATGCAATGGGGGGTGTACCCCTGATTGGCCTGAACGTCACGGGCTTTCCCGTAGGGCTGCCCAAGGAAGTCCTAGGAGAAATCCTGAAGGGCGGGTCCTCCAAGGCGAGGGAGGCGGGGTGCCTGATCATAGGCGGGCACACCGTCGATGACCAGGAGCCCAAGTACGGAATGGCCGCCGTGGGTCTGGTGGAGCCGGGCAAGCAGATCACCAACTCCGGGGCCCAGCCGGGCGACCGGCTCATCCTCACCAAGCCCCTGGGAACGGGAATCATCACCACAGCCGGTAAGCAGGGTGTCGCCGACTCCCAGGTGATGGCCAGGGCTGTGAAGGTGATGAGCACCCTGAACCGTGTCGCTTCCGAGGCGATGAGGAACGTCGGGGCCAACGCCGCCACCGACGTCACCGGGTTCGGCTTGGCCGGGCACCTTCACAGCATGATGGTCGGGAGCAGCGCATCGGCCCACGTCCGATTGTCTTCCCTTCCCGTGATAGATGGTGTTTGGGACCTGCTGGACCGGGGGGTCGCTCCCGGGGGCACCCATCGCAACCTGGACGGCGTCGGGCAAAACGTGGACTGGGCAGACGATATCTCCGACAACGCCAAGCTCTTGGTGTGCGATGCCCAGACCTCCGGCGGCCTGCTGATGTCCGTGCCCGCCGACAGCGCCGACGGGATGCTCGGTGAGCTCGAATCCATGGGAGTCGAGGGAGCCTGCATCATCGGACATGTCACAGCAAAGGATGCAGCCCCCATACACGTAACCCAGTGAGGCTCTGCCTCCTCAGTTCCTTCACAAATCTTCATCATTTCCAGAGGTGTAAATGACCGCCACATATAACGATGCCCAAACCCTTGCCAGCCGCATAGACGAACGGTTCATGGTGGAGCGCCTGACCGAGCTGTGCAAGGTTCCCACCGACGTGCCCCTGGGGCCGGATACGTTCATCCAGCCCGACCATCCCAAGTTCGTGCACTACGTCCAGGATGTTCTGCGCCCCATGATCGAGGCTACCGGGGCTTACAACATCATCGATAC
This sequence comes from Dehalococcoidia bacterium, assembly GCA_965116325.1. Classification (GTDB taxonomy): domain Bacteria; phylum Chloroflexota; class Dehalococcoidia; order Lucifugimonadales; family JAGWBF01; genus JAGWBF01. The sequence continues at coordinate 1,014,403 of OZ220675.1, forward strand.
GCCCAAGAACAACCTGGTGGTGCAGATGGGGGAGGGCACCTCGGATGCTGCCATCCTGCTCCAAGTCTATGTCCCTACCCAGCACCACCAGATGATGGACCGGCCCTTCGAGCCTCGAATCGCCAGTGGTCGCGACTGGGGTTTTGACGAGCCCTGCCTCTTCGCCCAGGGTGTGGGCCAGAACAAGTCCCACCACGCCGTCATGTTGGCGGTCTTGAAGATGCTGGTGGAAGAGAAGGTACGTTTCCCCGGCACCCTCTACTATGCGGTCAATAATGAAGCGATGAGCAGCCACGGCTGCACGGAAGCCATCATCCCAGCCCTTGAGCATAAGCCCCAGTTCGGCATCCTGCTCAACCGCACCGGACTCCGCATCTCCATGGGCAACCGGGGGCGGGTCGATGCAAACATCGAGGTGAGGGCCAAGACATCTCACTCCAGTGCACCCGGAGAGGGGATAAACGCCATCGAGGGTGCCCGGCGAGCGCTGGACCGATTGCATCAGGTCCCCTTGGAGGGCACTCACCCTCTGCTGGGAGGGCGCCACGCAGTGCCGTACCAGATGCTCTTCGACCCGGTGGCGCCCCACACGCTGCCTGGAGTAGCACGAATCAGGGTGGACCGGCGCATGATACCCGGCGACGACCCGGACCAGGCGGTGGCCGACATACGAGAAACCATCGGCGACCTTTCACCTTACGAGGTTAGCGTGGAACGCGGCACCTACATGCTGCCAGCCCTGGTGGACCCGGACCATCCCGGCGTTGCAGCCCTGACCCGTGCCCACACGGCGGTGTGCGGCAGCGCGCCGGACAAGTTTTATGGCCACGGCTCCTTCGATGCAGGCGGACCCTGCGCCCTTGGAGTCCCCTCGGTCATGTACGGCAGCGGCGCCGGGGAGTTCCCCCTGGGGATCGACTTCGTTCCCATCTCCCAGGCGGTCAAGGAAGCCAAGGTGGTGGTGCACACCGCCTTGTCTTTGCTGACCTGATAAACTACCAACCAGTTCTTATGTGAGCCAAATCTGCTCCACCGCAGCTTGCCAGGCCGGGGAGCCGGAACGACACAGGAGGAAGCGATGAAAGATATGAAGGCCAAGTTCGGCATCAGCCTCTCCAATAGGGCCGTTGTGCTGGGCGGGGCAACGATGGACGATCTGACAGAGGCCGCCAAGAAATGCGAAGACTCAGGCTACTTTCACGGCATTTGGGTAGGGGACAATTTCCTTTCCAAGCCCCGCCTGGAGTCCATCGTCACCCTATCGGCTATCGCCTGCCACACCAAGGAGGTGAAGCTGGGGACCATCTGCATGGCCAGCTTCCCTATGCGCCACCCCATACCCCTGGCTATCCAGTGGGCAAGCCTGGACATCCTGTCCGGGGGGCGCACCATACTGGCTGTTTGAAACGGCACTTCGGCCCAGGTTGGGCCGCAGTACGCCAGCGAGCTGGAAGCCATGGGCATCGAGTCCAAGGAGCGGGTAGGCCGGGTAGTCGAAGGAGTCCAGGTACTGAGACGGCTCTGGAGCGAAGATTCGGTGACCCACCATGGCAAGTACTACCATTTCCACGACGTTCCCCTGGTACCCAAGCCGGTCCAGCAACCCTGCCCCATCTTCATCGCCGCGAACCCCAAGGGAGACACGGTAGACGAAGCCCTGGAGGAGCGCATCCTGCGCCGGGTGGCCAAGTACGCCGACGGATGGCAGTCGGACACCACAACCCCGGAGACCTTCAAGAGGCGCTTCGACACTATCCGCGAGTACGCCTCCCAGGAGGGCAAGGACCCCAGCGGGATGGACTCTTGCCTGCACCTCATGGTCAACATCAACGAGGACCGGGACAAAGCCTACGAAGAAGCAACGACATACATGTCTCACTACTACGGCGTGGGGGCCATATCCAGGGAGCGCACGGAACTGTGGCTGGCTTACGGCTCCCCGGAGCAGGTCATCGCAAAGATACAAAGCTACATCGACGCGGGCTGCACCATGCCGGTGATGCGCTTCGTGGCGCCCGACCTTCACGGCCAGGTGGAGCGGTGTATCAGCGAGGTGCTTCCGGCCTTCCAGAAGTAGCGGACCGCTAGTCTATCTTGCGCAGGGTGGGGTAGCCCACGAAGAATATCACCGCCGTGGCGACGCACACCAAGCCGAAGAGGGCTTGGGCGGCTACGGGATTAAGGGCGCTTGCCAGTAGCCCCGCTATGGCTCCTCCCAAGGCAATGGTTGCGCGGTCCAAGCTTATTACTCCTATGACCCGGCCTCTCATGTTGTCCGGGGACAACTCCACCGCCACGGAGTTGATCAATGGCTGGAAGCTGGACTGGCCAATTCCCAGCATGAACATAAAAACGAATCCCAGTATTACCGAGTTGATTTGTGCGGACATAGCGAATGCCATCAGAAACAGCCCAAAGGCCCCCATCACCCCGATCATGAGTATCCCTCGCCGTCGATGGGGGTTGGCTGCCGCCAAGCCCAGGGCGCCGATGGTGCCCCCTATGGCCGATACGGCCATCATGTACCCGAACCCTCCATCGCCAATGTCGAAGATGTCTTCCCTCTTGGCAAATAGGGGCGCAAACACCTGCATAAAGGCCATGCCGAAGGTGAAGTAGCCAAAGGCGAAGGTGACCACAGCCCGGATCGGTGGGGTCTGCCAGACGTAGCGCAGGCCGTCCAGGGTCCCGCTTCCCATGCTGCGGATGCTCTGGTATTCCTCCCGTTTGTGGTCGGGCAGTCGCATCTTCCAAGTGAAGAAGACCGCCCCCAGGTACATGGCGCAGACGATCACATAGACCGCCCCGTAGCCGATTAATTCGACCATCAGCCCTGAAACAGCGGCCCCGGCAATACGAGTAACCGTCATGCTCCAAGTGCTGAGGGCCATAGCATTGGTGACCAGATCCCTGGGCACCATGCTGGGTATCATGGCCCTTCGCGCCGGCATGTCGAAGGCCATGGTCGCTCCCCTGAAGAACGCATAGACATAGACGGTCCAAAGGGCGTAGGTATCGAAGACCAGGGCGGCGGCGAACACCATGCTCACAAGAAGTATGGCGACCTTGGAGAGGAGCAGGACAACCCGGCGGTTGAACCCGTCGGCCATGGCTCCTCCCAGGGGACCCAGCGCTATCCCGGGAACGGTCCGGGCCAGAAGCACCATGCCGAGGTGGACGGGAGAATCGGTAAGGAAGATCACCAGCAGAGGCTGGGCGATCATGTCTATCCATATGGCAAAGCCGTGGGCGTTCTGGCCCATCCACAGGTAGGCATAGTTCCGGTATCGGATAGACGCAAAGGTGGACTTTACGAAGCCGGAGCGTCGCTGGTCGTTTGTTGCAGTCGCCGACTCTCTTGGTGGCTCTATCACCTACTCGCTAACCTTCTGAAAGAACCCCGCGGGAAGCCCTAGACACTCCTAAGGGGGGCGTTAGGGCATTATATCCCATTGACGCTTCCCCTGGCAGGAACAGCCGTCAATTGTCCTGCTGCGCTCCTCCCAAACGGCTTGCTACATTCTTCCTGTAGAAGTAAACTAACAGGTATCAAGAGGGGCTCGCCCCTCATAATGTTGTTTTGCACTTTTGGGGAGGACGAATGGCACCTGGGACACTGGATTTTGCCCTTGCCATCGGTGGTGAAGCCGGGCAGGGCATCGCCACGCCGGGAGATATCCTGGCCCGCATCATGGTCCGGCGGGGTCTCCACCTCAACACCTACAACGCCTACCAGTCCATCATCCGTGGGGGCCACATCTTCCTCTTCGTCCGATTCAGCTCTGAGGAGATCTACAGCCATGGCGACCGGCTTGACCTGCTCCTGTGCCTGAACCAGGACACCATGGACCGGCACAAGGGCCTGATGGGGCCCGGCTCCAGGATCATGTACAACAGCGACATCATCAACGCCGATGGCGCACCCGGGGGAGCTGGGCTATGCGCCATTCCGGTGGATGAGATCGCAGGCAGCGGTCGCAACACCCTGATACAAAACACCGTCGCCGTTGGGGCGATGATGTCCCTCCTGGGCATGGGGTTCGACATCCTGGAGGACAGCCTGACCCTGCGGTTCCAGAGGCAGGGTCAGGCGGTAATCGACCAGAATGTGACCGTCGCCCGGGCGGGCTTTGAGTACGCCCAGCAGAACTTCGAGCCTTTCCCCATCTCCATCCCATCCAACGGCAAGTCCCTGGCCGTCTGGTCAGGAAACGAGGCTATGGCTATGGGTGGGGCGGCGGCGGGGGTCAAGTTCTATGCAGCCTACCCGATGAGTCCCTCTTCAGGAATCCTCCACTGGATGGCCCAGAACGCCCGGAACCTGGGAATCATGGTGCGCCAGGTGGAGGATGAGATCGGCGTCGCCAACATGACCATCGGCGCCGCTCACTCAGGGTGCCGCGCTATGTGCGCCACATCGGGAGGCGGGTTCGCCCTGATGACCGAGGCTGTCGGCAGCGCCGCTATGATGGAGATTCCGGTTGTCTTCGTAAACGTCCAGAGGGCGGGCCCATCCACCGGGGTGCCCACCAAGACCGAGCAGGGAGACCTGTGGCAGGCCTTGGGCGCCAGCCAGGGAGACTTCGAGCGGATAATCGTGGCCCCCAAGGATGCGCTAGACGCTTATAACACCATTCCGGAGCTTTTCAACCTGGTCGATAAATACCAGTGTCCCGGAATAGTAATATCGGACCTGCTCATCTCCGAGGGGCGGTTCAGCGTGGACCCGGATCTTATCGACCTGCACCCTACAATAGACCGGGGTGAGCTTATCTCCGAACCCATAGCTAACGGGGGATATATCCGCTACAAGAACACGGCCAGCGGCATCTCCCCCAGGGCAATGCCCGGCACCGAGGGTGGCGTCCACGTCGTCGCCACCGATGAGCACGACGAGGACGGGATCCTGATCAGCGACGAGTTCACCAACCCCCACAAGCGCCGCATGATGGTGGAGAAGCGAGCGCGCAAGCTGAGCGGCCTGGCAGGAGATATAACACCTCCCGCCATCGAAGGACCCGAGGATGCCGAAGTCACCCTTGTGGGCTGGGGTTCCACCTACGGCGTTATCAAAGAAGCGGTGGACCAGCTCGACGCCAAGGGAGTTAAGGTCAACCAGCTTCCCATCAAGTGGATCGTTCCCATCCATGAGAGGACCATCACCGGTCTGCTGGAGAAGGCTAAGAAGGTTGTCATCGTTGAGAACAACTACTCCGGCCAGTTTGCCAGGTACCTGCGCAGCGAGACGGGCATCAAGGCCGATGCCCACATCCGCAAGTACGACGGCGAGCCATTCATGCCCCACCACATCGTAGAGGGGGTCCAGGAGATACTGGCGGGGAGATCGGACCTGTACGTTCCCACCCAAGAGGTAATGACCTAAAGGAGTTCGAATATGGCGACGGTGCTGGATACGGCCAAGGAGGAACCGGTAGTAAAGCTCACGGCCAAGGACTTTAAGGGGCTGGTGGAACCCGACTGGTGCCCGGGATGCGGTGACTTCGGAGTAATCAACAGCCTGCAGCGAGCCTGCGCCGAACTGGGCTTGAGGCCCCACGAGATCCTGACCGTCAGCGGCATCGGATGCTCTTCCAACCTGCCCGGCTATTTCAACGCCTATGGCATGCACACCCTCCACGGCCGCTCCCTCGTAGTGGCGACCGGGGCCAAGCTGGGAAACCACGCCATGAAGGTGATCGCCACCGGGGGTGACGGCGACGGGTACGGGATCGGAGGCAACCACTTCCTCCACTCGGCCAGGCGCAACACCGATCTGACCTATGTAGTAATGAACAACCAGATATATGGTCTTACCACCGGCCAGCTATCTCCCACCAGCGCCAAGGGGATGAAGACCAAGAGCACCCCTTACGGCAGCGTCGAAATGCCCGTGAATCCCGTAACCTCGGCCATCATGGCCGGGGCTACTTTTGTGGCGCGGGGGTACAGCAGCGATGTCAGGCACCTGACCGGGCTCATCATGGAGGGCATCCAGCACCCGGGCTTTGCCTTGGTGGATGTGTTCAGCCCCTGCGTGACCTTCAACCACGACAACGGCCACTCCTTCTTCAAGGACCGGGTGAAGAAGCTGGAGGACGAGGGACACGACCCCACGGACTGGAAGGCTGCCTGTGAGAAAGCCATGGAGTGGGGGGACAGCATATACACCGGTCTGTTCTTCCGCGACCCCGAGTCAGCATCGCTGGAAGAACAGGAGCCGGTGCTGAGGGAGGGTGGTCCGCTATCCCGCCGGCCCTTGGGCCTGAGCAAAGAGCAGGCCGACAACCTCATCAAGCGCATGATGTAGGGGGCATTCCCCACTACGTTTGATATTTCGGCATTCCCGTGAAAACGGGAACCTAGACCTGCTTTAGCACGATCTGGCGCAGCATCTCATTGAGCCTCGTCTGCCAGCCGGGCCCGGTGGACCGGAGATGAGCCGCCAAGTCCGCGTCCAGCCGAAGTGTCACCCGTTCCTTCACCGGTGCCTTCTGTTTGCCCCGTTTATGAAGGGAATGCCCTGCTAGCTCAGGGTGCACCTCTAATGCAGGGCGAGCGCGAGAGAACCACTCGCCATCCAATTCCGGGGCGTCGGGGTCCAATCTTATGCCCTCATTGATATCCTTTTCCTCTTCCGGAGTGGGACTGATGTGGGTTGTCTTAAGCTTGGGCATACTGTCTTTCCTCCCTGGAATTGGCCTTACGCAGGCTGATGATGCGACACTTGTCTCCCCGCATTGTATAGACCACGTAGTGCAACCGGTCCCGGATGTAACCTAAAGCTCCGTACCGGACTTCTCCGTGTCTGGGGCTTAAGGCTGCGATGGCAGTTTCCCATTCGAAGTCATTCATATCAGCAAAGTCAACGCTTCGGTGTTTCTCCAGATTATCTACTCGCTTGGCCTCATCCCATTCGTAATCCACTCTCTTATTGTACAGACAAGTTCTTAGCTATCTCAAGCTTCAGTTTTTATGTCGAAGGTCCAAGTTCCTACGTCACATGCTCTCTTGGATTTGCATCAACTGGGGCTGAAGGAGTACCAATCCCAGATTCGACAATGGGGGTGGACCCCACACCATATTCGGATAAACCATCGGTAAGCTACATCTTACTGACGGTCGGGAAAACACCGGCCGGGAGCCCCCGCTGACCTACCGGGAAGGCACAGGAGCCAAATCCACCCGGTTGTCAACGACCCTGTCCCAGGTGGCATCCTCAGCTACCAGCCCCCAGCTGAGCAGCCAGTCGTAGGTGTTCTGGAACAGCTCCTCTGGGTACGGTCGCGGCTCCACATAGCGCAGGCGGGGAAGGTGGAAATCTAGAGCATCGAGCTTGGGGAAGTCGGGGGTGTTGGGCAGTTCGTTGATCTCATCCACCAGGTACGGCACAGCGTAACGGCGCCGGTCGCTGTTGATCAGCCTGACCGCCTTCACCAGCGCCCGGTTAATGGCATCGAACTCGTCCTGCTCCATCTGGTCGTTGGCGATGTCGGCCCCCAGGAAGTGGCCCTCGCACAGGTTCTGCCAGCCAGCCTTGTCGGCGAAGCTGATCCACGGCTCCTGGAACACGGCTGCGGTGATCTTGCCCGACCGCACCGCCTCGTAGCGGCTGCGGGGACTGCCCACGTGCACCACCTTGATCTGGTCCCTGGGAAGGAACCCCTCCAGGAGGCGAAGGGCAATATAGTGGGAGCTGGCGAAGAAGGTCACTCCAACGGGTTCGTTGGCCAGCCCGCCGGGGTGAACGATAGGCGAATCCGGTGGAACGTATATGGCTTGGCTGGCAACGGCCGGCCTCAGTCCTACGATCCTGCCATCCCGCTTGCTTTCATAGGCCCGACGGACCTGGCCTTCCTCTCAAGCGCGATAGATGCAGACCTTACCTTGTTCGAAGGCATCATGGCCCACTATCGCGTGGACCTCCTCGGGGTCTTCGATGGGTTCATCGACGCTGATGTCATTTGCAGTGGACCAGACCAGGTTGACATCCAGGCCCTCCTCGGCGAAGAGGCCCTCATCCCTGGCAACCAGCCATGGGATGCTGAAGATGACCCCACTGACCTCGGCATCTACCTTCTTCAAAGCTGTCATGCTAGCATTTGCTCCCGTGAATACTAACGGCTTCCATGAGCCAGTTAACCATGATAGGGAAGGACAGGTCAAGGTGAGCCTCTAGGCCGGGGTAATAGAATTCCCCCTCTCCCCTGGTGGGAGAGGGCTAGGGTGAGGGGGAGCATAGAGAGAACGACCACTTTATGGCTGCGTATCACCCTCCCCTTAATCCCCTCCCTCGAGGGAGGGGGGAGAAAGGTTACTTTGGCGGGAGTGACGGGAGAGGGGATCAGGCCTTGGCATGGGCCCTCGGGAACTTTTGAGGGGATACCATCGTCCTGATGCATGAAGGTGCCGAAAGACAAAAGATTGACGAGGGGGTATATGAACATGACAAGAACGCTGCTGGTGCTAATGGTCTTGTTGGCGATGGTGGGCCTAGCTGCTGCCTGTGCGTCTGAGACAGACGGAAACGGGTCAGGAGAGAACGGAGCAGCCCCGGCCGCCCAAAGTGCCATCAAGATAGAAGGCTTGGATCCATCGGGCATCCAGGTGTGGGGACGGGGGACAGTGGCGATAGAGCCGGACATGGCGCTGCTGAGCTTGGGGGTCGAAGGCAGGGCCGATAGCGTTGAGGAAGCTCGCAGCCAAGCTGCTTCCTCCATGAACGCCATTCTGGAGGCCCTCCGGGGCCGGGGCATCCCCGACGAGGACATCCAGACCAGCAACTTCAACATATCGCCGGAATACTCCTACCAGGAGATATTCATCGACAGCGTTAGGCGGAATGAACGTGTGCTGGTAGGCTACCTTGTGACCAACACGGTAAACGTCCACATCGGAGATCTAGATATAGTTGGGGCTACAGTGGATGATGTGGCACAGGCTGGTGGAGACTCCACTCGCATCCAGAGCCTGCGTTTCTCCTTGGAGGACCCGTCAGGGCCCCAGGAGCAGGCCAGGGAGCTGGCGGTCATGGACGCCATAGACAAGGCAGACCAGCTGGCAGCTGTGGCCGGGGTAACCAGGGGCAGCCTCATGTCAATCAATGAGAGCTCGGGCGGTGTGCCGGCAGCCCGGAACTTTGTTGCCCTGGAGTCTCTTGCGGTCGATTCCACTCCCATATCCGCAGGGGAACTGGAGATTTCCATAGATGTCCAAGCAGTCTTCGCCATAGATAGTCCATAAGAACCTCCCTGGCATAAACGCAAGAAAGGCGCCGACGTATCGGCGCCTTTCTCATTTGAGGCTTCCTGGTAGCGGGGCCACTACAGCAACTCGAATGGTACAATGCAATTGGAAGCTGGTTGAATACAACTCCACCCGCAATCAACTAGGAGACACAACGTCCTATGGGCACATTTTCGGTGCAGATAGCAATTGGAGACGAAGAGGGGCAGCGCTGGACCACCCTGGATGCATTGGTTGACACCGGAGCCTCGATAACTGCGGTCCCTTCGTCAGTACTGCGAGAACTGGGGGTTGAACCTATAGCCCAGAGAAGGTTCCGCTTCGCCCAGGGGGCCACTCGCGTTATGAACGTAGGACAGACCTGGATCAGGGTGGAAGGGCAAGAAGTCGTTACTCTGGTGCTCTTCAACGAGGAAGGAACGCAGCCTCTGTTGGGAGCGTTGGCCCTGGAGGCGACGTTCATGGGGGTGGACTCGGTGGCGCAACAACTGGTTCCCGTGGAGGGTCTGATGATGGGTGCATCTGTGTCCAGGAGTATCACGTAAGGTATTTCCTGGCCAACACATCGTAGCGGGGGTCACCTTCAGTATCGGCCTCACGGAACCTGCCCCGCCAACGCTCAGAAAAGGACAGTGCAGTTTCCATTGCAACCTCTCTGAGAGACCTTTCTATCAGAGCCGATAGGGACATCCCCTGGGAGCAGGCGTATCGCTTCGCCGTGGGAAGCAGCCCAGAATCCCCTGTTATTGTCAACTTCTGCTTCATCGTAGTTAGTCCTGACGTCGCAGTTATACGTATATTCTCTAAGAGTCCGAACGTAGGGGGCTGTAGACTGGGAATGGATATGAACGCAAGGAAGGCGCCGGTTTATCGGCGCCTTCCTGTTTTGAGGCTTTTTGGTAGCGGGGGTTGGACTCGAACCAACGACCTTCGGGTTATGAGCCCGACGAGCTGCCACTGCTCCACCCCGCGTCGGAGATGAAGAGAACAGGGGATGTATCGGTTTAGAGTTCTTAGCGTAGGTCAAGCCCTCGGCCGATTAGTACCGGTAAGCTTAACATGTTGCCACGCTTCCACTCCCGGCCTATCAAGCAGATAGTCTCTCTGCAGCCTTACTCCCAGCTTTCGCTGGGATGGGAGGCCTCATCTTGGGCAACGCTTCGCGCTTAGATGCCTTCAGCGCTTATCGAATCGGACATAGCTACCCAGCGATGCTCCTGGCGGAACAACTGGCACACCATAGGTCCGTCCCTCCCGGTCCTCTCGTACTAGGGAGAGAAACCCTCAAGCCTCCTACGCCCGCGGCGGATAGAGACCGAACTGTCTCACGACGTTCTGAACCCAACTCACGTGCCCCTTTAACCGGCGAACAGCCGGACCCTTGGGACCGCCTTCAGCCCCAGGATGGGACGAGCCGACATCGAGGTGCCAAACCTCGCCGTCGATATGAACTCTTGGGCGAGATAAGCCTGTTATCCCCGGGGTAGCTTTTATCCGTTAAGCCACGGCCTTTCCACAAAGAACCGTAGGATCACTTTGCCCGACTTTCGTCCCTGCTCGGCTTGTTGGCCTCGCAGTCAAGCCCCCTTATGCCAATACATTCTATGGGCGATTTCCATCCGCCCTGAGGGGACCTTTGGGCGCCTCCGTTACCTTTTGGGAGGCAACCGCCCCAGTTAAACTGCCCGCCAGGCACTGTCCCTCGGTTGTACGAGGTTAGAACCAAAAACAGAGAAGGGTGGTATTTCAACGACGGCTCCCTCTCCACTGGCGTGGAGAGTTCATAGCCTCCCACCTATCCTACACATCCCAGCTCCCAGCCCAATACCAGGTTGCAGTAAAGCTCCACGGGGTCTTTTTGTCCTGCCGCGGGTCGCCCGCGTCTTCACGGGCACCGCAATTTCACCGAGTCCTCCGCCGAGACAACGGCCAGGTCGTTATGCCATTCATGCAGGTCGGAATTTACCCGACAAGGGACTTCGCTACCTTAGGACCGTTAGAGTTACGGCCGCCGTTCACCGGGGCTTCAGTTCCGAGCTTCTCCTTTGCAGGATAACCCGTCCCCTTAACCTTCCGGCACTGGGCAGGCATCAGCCCCTATACTTAGGATTTCTCCTTAGCAGAGACCTGTGTTTTTGTTAAACAGTCGCCCGGCCTTGTTCACTGCGGCCCCGAAAAGCTCCACCCGCAAGGGGTTTCACCTTCCAGGGCGCCCCATATCCCGAAGTTACGGGGCCCTTTTGTCTAGTTCCTTAGCGGAGGTTCACTCGAACGCCTTGGGACTCTTATCCCAGCCCACCAGTGGCGGTTTGCGGTACGGACGCCCCTATCCCATAGCTCGCGAGGCTTTTCTTGTCGGCATGGGCTCAACAGCTTCCCGGGCCCGAAGGCCCGGTTCGCCCCATCCCTCAGCTCGTAACGCCGGAGCGGATTTGCCTACCCCGACATGGCCTACAAATGGGGACTCCAATCCAATAAGGAGCCTTGTCTACCCTTCCGCACCCCCCCTCGGCTTTAAAACGAGATAACGGCGGTGCAGGAATATTAACCTGCTATCCATCGCTTTCGGCCTCAGCCTACAGCTTAGGACCGACTAACCCTACGCCGATAAACGTTGCGTAGGAAACCTTGGGCTTTCGGCGTCAAGGATTTTCACCTTGATTGACGCTACTCATTCCGGGATTCTCACTTCCCCTCGCTCCAGCAGACCTCACGATCCACCTTCGTCGCAAGAGGAACGCTCCCCTACCATGCACAAGCAATGGGCCCTGGTCCGCCTCCGGTTCGGGATTGCTCCTTCCCCTTTGGCTGAGCAGAACCCGGCTCACACATCCACAGCTTCGGTGACAAGCTTGAGCCCCGTTAAATTTTCGGCGCAGAACCCCTCGACCAGTGAGCTGTTACGCACTCTTTAAAGGATGGCTGCTTCTGAGCCAACCTCCTGGCTGTCTGGGGAACCCCACTTCCTTTCCCACTTAGCTTGCTCTTGGGGACCTTAGCTGGTGGTCTGGGCTGTTTCCCTCTCGACTACCAAACTTATCTCCGGCAGTCTCACTCCCGAGGAACGGTTGAACGGCATTGGTGGTTTGGTTGAGTTTGGTAAGCTCACGCCCCCTAGCCCATCCAGTGCCCTACCTCCGAACACCTACCTCGAGGCTGCACCTAAATGCATTTCGGGGAGAACCAGATATCTCCGAGTTCGATTGGCATTTCACCTCTACCCACAGCTCATCCGAAGCTTTTGTACCAGCAACCGGTTCGGGCCTTCAGTCCGTGTTATCGAACCTTCACCCTGGCCATGGGTAGCTCACCCGGTTTCGGGTCTACTCCATGGGACTAAGCGCCCTATTCGGACTCGCTTTCGCTTCGGCTCCGGAACTACAGTCCCTTAACCTTGCCCCACATAGTAAGTCCCCGGATCATTCTTCAATAGGCACGCCGTCACCCGAACTAACGGGCTCCGACCTGCTGTAAGCCTACGGTTTCAGATCTATTTCACTCCCCTCCCGGGGTTCTTTTCACCTTTCCCTCACGGTACTGGTACACTATCGGTGGCCAAGGGTATTTAGCCTTGGAGGGTGGTCCCCCCAACTTCCCACAGGATTTCCCGTGTCCCGCGGTACTCAGGATCTGCATCAGGAGACTTATTCCTTTCGCTTACGGGGCTTTCACCCTCTGCGACGGTCCTTTCCAGGTGCCTTCAGCTAGAAATAAGCTTTGTAACTCCTTGCTCCTACCAGGTCGGAGCAGACGCGTCCTATAACCCCGCTACGACATAGGTCCCTGGACCACTAAGTCGCAACGGTTTAGGCTCTTCCCCGTTCGTTCGCCACTACTAGGGGAATATCGGTTGATTTATTTTCCTCGGGGTACTTAGATGTTTCAGTTCCCCCGCTTACCTTCCCGACTTTACGCCGGGATGACCCAGCTCAACACCGGGCCGGGTTCCCCCATTCGGGAATCCCCGACTATGCCTGCTAGACGGCTCATCGAGGCTTTTCGCAGCCTTGCCACGCCCTTCATCGGCCCTTGGCCCCTAGGCATCCACCGTAGGCTCTTAGTAGCTTAACCTACGCTAGGAACTCTAAACCTAGATGTATCCCCTATTCTCTTTTTAACGTGCGAAACGGCGGCTGGGACATACCCAAGCCGCCGCCTAGGTGATCCCAGCTTGTATTTATCGTCAGATTTCGGTCATATCCGAACCTTGATGATGTTCAAGGTATTATAGGGACACCCCAAATCCATGTCAAGGGTTATTTCGGGCTTTGGAGAACCTCTGAGACAATGCCGCCACCCGCGAAACATCCACAGGATTGTGAATGCGCCCATCCACTTTCAGGCTGGTCCCCACGATAGCTCCGTCGGCCACCTCCAGGAACCCAGGTGCGTTCCCTTCATCCAGCCCGCTTCCCACCAGCACCGGCACATCGGGCACCGCCCTCTTCACCAGCTCCAGGTCATGCAGGGAAGCCTTCTCCCCTGTAGCATCGCCGGACACGATAAGCAGGTCGGCTAGGCTTCTCTCCACTGTCTCCCTTGCCAGGTAGCTTAGGTCGGTCGTTCCCAGGGGTGTGGCGTGCTTCACCAGCAGGTCGGCGAATATCTTAACCTGGCCTTCGGCGCCCATGGCCCTCCGGTAACGCAGGGTTTCGTGGGCCTTCCCTTCGATCACCCCTTCGTCGGCTGCCATCACCCCGTGGTGCACGTTGATCCTGACGAACCGGCAGCCCGTTGCCACCGCCACAGCGATAGCCGAGACTGGGTCATTGCGCAGCACATTTAGGCCTATGGGGAGGTCCACCTCTTCCTGCACCGCCCGGGCCGCCATGGTCATGGCAGCCACCGTGTGGGGGCCCACACTGCCGGGCACATAGGGCACATCTCCATAGTTCTCGACGATCAGCCCGTGGACGCCCCCTTCAGCTAAAGACCGGGCATCCCTTCGGGCCCAATCCAGCAAGCTCTCGAGGTCACCGCTCCAACGGGGCGAACCGGGTAAGGGAGGCAGATGGACCACCCCTATAAGGGCCTTGGTTGTGCCGAACAGCTCCCGGAGCATGGGGATTCATCCTCAGCTTTGCTTGGGGGTGATGGTCACCCGCCGTCCATCACCGACGCCGCTGCTCTCCGTGGTGACCCTGGGGTGCTCAGCAAGGGCGACGTGGATGACCCGCCTCTCGGCAGCCTGCATAGGCTCCAGGGGTATGGCCTTGCCCGACTGGGCCACCCGATCGGCCACGCGGAAGGCCAGCTCCCGCAAGGAGTTGTGGCGCCTCTCCCTGTAGCGTTCTATGTCCAAGACCACCCGCACCGACTCCTGCTGCATCCGCTTGCGGACCAAGGTGTTGACCAGGAACTGCAACGCTCGCAGGGTCTCTCCCTGGCGGCCAATGAGCAGGCCTGAGTCTTCGCCGGTGATGTCCACGATGGGACCGCCAGTGTCCGGGTCCCTGGCCACCCTGAGGGTAGCCAAGGTTCGCGCGCCTGCGGTGGACAGGAGCTTGTTCACCACTTCCATAGCGGTGGAAGCTGCATGTTCCGAGGGTGGAAGTTTCCTTACCCTTACCCGGGCGGGCTCGGAGCCTATGCCAAGAAAGCCCTGCTTACCTTGGCTTAGGACCTCTATTTCGGCTTCTTCCCGGCTTGCGTCGAGCTCCTTCAGGGCCATCTCGACGGCTTCTTCGACGGTTTTTGCGGACCGGTCCACCTGTTCCATCTCCATCGCTTTCATTCTCCTTCGATTCCTCCTCCGAGGCCGCCTGCAAAATGGGCTGGGCCTGGGGGGCATCTTTCGCAAATAAGGGGCCCCAATCACCGGTTATGAAGTACTGGATGAGCACGCCGGCAACGTTGGACACAGTCCAGTACACCGCCAGACCGCTGGGGAAGGTGAGGGTAATAAACCCCAACATGATGGGCATCATCCACAGCATCATCTTGTTGGTCTGGGCCTGCCGTGGGTCCGCCGACGGGGTCATGGTCATCTTCTGCTGAAGCCAAGTCGAAGCACCCACCAGGACGGGAAGCACTATATTGGTAGGATCCGGGGCAGCCAGGTCCAGCCACAGGAAGTCCGGGTTGAGCGGTATGGCCACATCGGAAAAGGGGTTCCAAGAGTAGAGTCTTTGAGCAAGTCCCACCAGATCGTCGGGGTTGGTGCCCAAGCTCTTGATCAGCACCCTGAACAAAGCCACCCAGACCAGCATCTGGATGACGAGGGGCCCCAGGCATCCCAGGGGGTTTACCCCAGCTTCCCTCCACATCGCCTGCATAGCCTTGGTGCGTTCCCCTGGGTCCTTGATCTCCTGGATCTTCTTCATCCGGGGCTGCATCTCCGACATCGCCCGCATCTGCTTGATCTGCCGGACGTGCAGCGGGAGGGTGACGACCCGGACGATAATGGTGAAGACGATGATAGCCAGCCCGAAGTTGCTGAACAGCAGGCTGTACAGCATGACGATGATGTTCAGCATCGGGTTGATCAGCAGGTTGTCGAAAAAGAACCCTATCGCATCCAAGGACCCACCATCGCTATCTGTCCTTCGTGGAGAAGTTCCATGCTTCTCGCCAGTCCTCCAGGTCTATTCCACGGACGGAGTTGTCTTCCACCCCCACAAATACGTTTCCTTCGAGGATACTTGGGGAGGCCTTCACCCGTCCGCTCAGGTCATGGAAGCCGCCTACCCTTTGACCGTTGCCTGTGTCCAAGCGGAACAGCTTGCCCTCATCGGTGGCTACCACCAGGTCCTCTCCCTGTACCACCGGCCTGGACACCACCGGAGGACCGTCTTCCAGCTTGGTCTCCCAGACCCGGTTCCCTTGACGGTCCAAGGCATACACCGTGCCGCTCATGGAAGAGACGTAGATGTGGTCCTCGTCAGCAACCGGGTCCGCCCAGATCCAGTCGTCGCCTGTGAAGCTCCAGATCAGATCCCCGTCGGATGCCCCCAGGGCATATACGGTCCTGTCCACGGAACCTGCTACCACCATCTTGCCCGAAGGTCCGTCCAACACGATGGGGCTGCCCATAACTGCCCCGTCAGTCTCGTACTTCCATAGCAGCCTGCTATCCCCCGGTGCGAGTTCCCTGTCATTGGAAATGGCATACAGGTGCCGGTCCAGAGAGCCCACGTAAACTATATCGTCGGAGACGGCGGGGGTGGACCACACCTGACCGTCGGCAGTGAATCTCCACACCAGCCGGTCCCGGCTGCTTCCCGTAGTACTGAAAGCATACACATCGCCATTGTCAGAGGCGACCAGCACCAAGCTCTCGTCCTCTACCAAGACGGGGGCCCCTACTATGCCTCCCTCGATGGCTGCGCTCCACTCGCCGTCCTGCAGCAGGCCGGGTCCCTCTGTGATACCGGAGGTAGGCTCCCTGTCCCTCAAAAGGGCGAGGAGCTGGCCGTTCTGCCCGTCCAGGTCTCCCTTGTCGCCGATGTATATGTGCTCCCGGCCCACCGCCGGCGTGCCGAAGGCGCCATGGTACCGGTCCAGCTCGTGGGTCCACAATATCCTGGGGTTGGCATCCCGGGACACTCCCTCCAAGGCAAACACAGTTCCTTGGCGGCTAACAACGTACAACCTGCTCTCATCTACGGCGGTAACCGTCCAGCCGTCTCCACCGCTCTCTCCCCATGTGATCAGGCTGCGCCCGGTACACCCTACCACAGCTAATAAGACCAGCACAGCCAATGAAGCCAAGGCTAGATGGACGGACTT
Source organism: Dehalococcoidia bacterium (assembly GCA_965116325.1). Classification (GTDB taxonomy): domain Bacteria; phylum Chloroflexota; class Dehalococcoidia; order Lucifugimonadales; family JAGWBF01; genus JAGWBF01. The sequence continues at coordinate 1,031,374 of OZ220675.1, forward strand.
GATGGGTACGTGTGCGAAGGGCACCCGGGGTCGATTGGGCCTCAGCCGCGGGAGCAGGGAGAACGAGTGACGGAAGGAAAGGTATCTAAGGAACAGGGTCATAGCCCCTTCCCCCCAGGGGGCGGCACCTGGACAAGCGCTTCAGGGTCAGCCATGTGCCCTTCAGCATTCCATGGGAGCCAATCGCTTCATAGCAGTACTGGGAGCAGGTAGGGCTGAAGCGGCAACTGGAAGGTATGAAAGTGGAAACCGCTCCCCGGTAGACCTGGACCAGTCCCAGCGCCACCCTGCTCAACTCTAAGCTGTCCCAAGGGGCTGCGGCGATGCAGGATGGTTGGATCCATTGGGTCGTAGTTGCGAGGACGATTGTGGAGCAGATTCCTGTTCGCTGGGGGCTGCCCCCTCAAGAAGACGTGCCCTGCGGAGTAGACTCATCGCAGCATCCCTCAGGTGTTGGAAGCTGGCATCGCTGGAGCCCTTCCGGGCTATGAAAACTACGTCCGAACCGCTCCTTACGCTGGCGGAACGAACAGTTTCCCTGAGGCGCCTCTTGAGACGGTTCCGCGCGACCGCATTTCCGATACGTTTGCCTGTCACGAAGGCGAACCTGCTGGTATCCAGACCATTGGGGATAGTGCGTAATACCAACAGTTGATTGGTCACACCGCGGCCGTTCTTGCGAATAGTGGAGAAGTTCTTACGACCCGTAAGCCTCTGCGATCTTTGCATCTAGATCCGGTTGTGGCTTAGACAGCCAGTATGTGGCGGCCCTTAAACCGGCGTCGCTTCAGGACCGCACGCCCTCCCCGGGTGCTGTTGCGGGCCATGAAACCATGTACTCTTTGGCGTCTTCGTTTCTTTGGTTGGTAGGTACGTTTTGGCAATGCATCATCCCTTGCTGGCGCCGAGGATTATAATTCAGAGGCGAACCTAGTGTCAATGAGACCCGGAGGGACCAGCAGGTCGATTATGGCCAAGAGCAAACCCAAGAAGCGGGTGGATGTACTCCTGTTCGAGCGAGGCTTGGCGGAAAGCCGGGAGCGCGCCCAAGCCCTCATCATGGAAGGGCTGGTGTTTCAGCCCGGCGGCCGGGTGCTTAAGCCGGGAACCCTTATGCCAACCGACGCCTCCCTGGAGGTGCGGGACACCCTCCCCTACGTGAGCCGGGGAGGACTTAAGCTGGCCCATGCCCTTGACCGCTTCGGCCTGGATGTGTCGGGGTGCACAGCCCTCGACGTCGGCGCTTCCACCGGGGGATTCACCGACTGCCTGCTGCAGTCGGGGGCGGCAAAGGTCTATGCCGTGGATGTCGGCTATGGTCAGATGGACTACCGGATGCGCCAGGACCCCAGGGTTGTGGTCATGGAAAAGGTGAACGCCCGGCACCCCTTCGACCTGATGGACGGGGAAGACCGGTCGCCCCAAGTCCACCTGGCTACCGTCGACGTTTCCTTCATTTCGGCCACCAAGGTCATTCCCGAGGCTTCCCGCCACCTGGCCCCCAGCGGATCCATGGTCGTGCTGCTGAAGCCCCAGTTCGAAGCTCTCCGCAATGAAGTCGGCCGGGGAGGCGTCATCAAGGACATAAAGGTCCACACCTTGGTGCTGGCACGCTTCATCCAGTGGGTCGTCCAGTCAGGCCACAGGCTGCGGGGCTTGGTGGCCAGCCCCATATTTGGGGACAAGGGCAACCGGGAGTTCCTCCTGCTCCTACGGAAATCTTGAACTGTCCCCCATATCTGATAAGCTAAATCAGCCCTCTAGAATCTTCGCCATATATCGGCATGGGCACGACAAGAAACCTCTGAGGTTACGATGATCAGGCAGGTATCCAGCAGGGTCAGCTTCCCCGATCTTGAAAAGGATGTCCTCAGCTTCTGGAAGGAGAAGGACATCTTCCGCCGGACTGAGAGGCACCGGGATGACAGACCCTTGTTCATGTTGTACGAAGGTCCCCCCACCGCCAACGGCAGCCCGGGCATCCACCATGTACTGGCCCGGGTTTTCAAGGACATCATCTGCCGCTACAAGACCATGAAGGGCTACCGCTGCCTGCGCAAGGGTGGCTGGGACACCCACGGCCTCCCCGTGGAGCTCGAAGTGGAGCGAGAGCTGGGCCTCCACTCCAAGCGGGAGATCGAAGAGTACGGCATAGAACGCTTCAACCAGAAGTGCCGGGAGAGCGTCTTCCGCTACGTCAAAGAGTGGGAGGATATGACCGACCGAATAGCATACTGGGTGGATATGGAGAACCCCTACGTAACCTTGGAGAACAGCTACATCGAGACCGGCTGGTGGGTGCTGGGACAGCTATGGGAGAAGGGCCTGCTCTACCAGGACATCAAAGGCACGCCTCACTGCCCCCGGTGCGTGACCAGCCTGAGCTCCCACGAGGTTGCCCTGGGCTACCAGGAAGATACGCCCGACCCATCGGTGTACATCAAGTTCCGGCTTACGGGATTCAACAATACGGTCCGCGCCGGGGAAGCCTTCGACCGATCTTACGACAAGCTGATTGGGCACGGGGAACCTGTCTATCTCCTGGCGTGGACGACCACCCCCTGGACCCTTCCCGGCAACACGGCCCTCGCCGTAGACGCTACGGCCGACTACAGCTTGGTGGAGGTGGACGGCCCCAAGGAAACAGAGAAGCAAAGGCTCATCCTAGCCACCCCCCTGCTGGAATCCGTCCTTGGCCCCGAATACAAGGTGCTCGAATCCTTCCCAGGCAGGAACCTGGTTGGGCTGACCTATGAGCCCCTATACAACCCGTTCGTTTCCGACCTGCCCAGGGGCGCCGTCAGGTGCTTTTCGTCCGGAATGCTGGTGGACTCGCCCGAGGACTCCCAGGGAAACATCCAGCCTAGCGGCGAGTTCGAGGACTCCTGGCAAGTGCACGACGTGGACTTCGTTTCCATGGAGGACGGCACGGGAATAGTCCACATCGCCCCCGCCTTCGGCGACGAAGACCTGGGTGTGGGCAGGGAGCGCGACCTGGCATTCGTCCAGTCGGTGGACCAACTGGGCATGGTACTAGGCAGCTACTCCTTCGCCGGCAAGTTCGTAAAGGACGCCGATGATGAGATCGCCGCAGACCTGGAGCAACGCGGTCATCTATACCATAAGGGCATCTACAAGCACACGTACCCATTCTGCTGGCGCTGTAGCAGCCCCCTGCTCTACTATGCCAAACCTTCCTGGTACATCCGCACCACCGCCATAAAGGACAGGCTGGTCAGCAGCAACCAGGAGATCAACTGGTATCCCGACTACATCAAGGACGGACGCTTTGGCGAATGGCTGGCCAACAACGTGGACTGGGCCATCTCCAGGGAACGCTACTGGGGGACCCCGATACCCATCTGGCAGTGCACCGGCGACGGCTGCGCCAACCGGGTTTGCGTCGGCTCCCGGCAAGAGCTGAAAGAGCTGGCCATCGACGAACACAAGGCCATGGTCGATGATCTCGACCTGCACCGTCCCTACGTGGACCAGGTGCGCCTCCGCTGCCCCACTTGCAGCTCCTCGATGGAGCGCATACCTGAGGTTATGGATGCCTGGTTCGACTCCGGGGCGATGCCCTACGCCCAGTGGCACTACCCCTTCGAAGATACGGGCATGATGCAGGACGGGCGCTTCCCCGCCGACTACATCTGCGAGGCTGTGGACCAGACCAGGGGTTGGTTCTACAGCCTCCACGCCCTGTCCGCCCTGCTCACCGGAGGCCCCAGCTACCGCAACGTCATCTGCCTTGGCCTTATCCTCGATGGCCACGGTCGCAAGATGAGCAAAAGCCAGGGCAACGTGGTAAACCCTTGGGAGGTGCTGGACCAGCAGGGGGCCGATGCCACCCGCTGGTACCTCTTCACCGCTTCCCATGCCGGCGAGTCCCGGCGCTTCGCCCAGGACTTGGTGAACGAGGTGGTCCGGCGCTACCTACTGACCCTCTGGAACGTGTACTCCTTCTTCACCACCTACGCCGAGGTGGACAGCTTCCATCCCGACCAGGTGCCCCAGGACTGGAAGCCCACCGCCGAGCTGGACCGGTGGATACTCTCCGAGGTCAACTATCTGATAGCCCAGACGGACCGGTACATGGAGAGCTACAATCCCACCGACGCGGGCAGGCGCATCCAGGAGTTCGTCGATGGGCTGTCCAACTGGTACGTGCGCAGGAGCCGGCGCCGGTTCTGGAAGAGCGAGAACGACGACGACAAGCTCTCGGCATACGCCACCCTGTACACCTGCCTGGTAGCCCTGAGCAAGCTCATCGCTCCGTTCATGCCCTTTGTCGCCGAGAACATGTACCAAAACCTGGTGTGCTCGGTGCAGCCTGATGCCGCGGACAGCGTCCACCTGGCGGACTTCCCCGTAGCCGCCGAGGAGCTCATCGACCAGGGCCTCATGGATGCCACACGTTTGGCCATGAAGATCTCCAGCATGGGTCGAGGGGCCCGCTCCCGGGCAGGGGTCAAGGTACGCCAACCCCTTCCCAAGCTGCTGGTAAGGCCCCGCTCCTCGGGGGAAAGCTCCCACCTTGGTCAAGTAGCGCCCCAGATCCTCGATGAGCTGAACATCAAGGAGCTGGAGATACTGGCGGACGAAGGGAACGGCGAGCAGCTTTACCAGCAAGCCCTGGAAGCCGCCTCCAACCTCAAGAAGAGCAAAGAGCAGGCCGCGGGCTACGTCGAAGCAGTCCTACCCTTGGAGCCCTACTGGGTCAGCCTGGAGGGCGGCTACATGGTCGCCCTGGAGACCACCATCACGCCGGAGCTGGCCCTGGAAGGGCTGGCCAGGGAGCTGGTGCACCGCATCCAGGATATGCGGAAGAAGGCGGGGTTCGAGATTACCGACCATATCCACACCTACTACCAGGGGCCGTCCAGCGTGGACGAGGTCATGACCGCTTTCTCCGGCTACATCATGCAGGAGACCCTCTCCGAACAGCTTGTCCCAGGAGAGGCGGCCGACGGGGCTTACAACGACACCCAGAGCGTGGACGGCATGGAGGTAGTCCTGGGCGTACGGCAGGTGTAAGTGCCTCCGGTGGGGGCCGCGCCCGGTCGGTAGGATTAAAGCGTCGCTATTGCCTGCGTCTGGGCCTCGAAAAGCTGGGCGATTCCCTGCTCAGCCGAAGCCAGCACATCGTCCACCAGCTTCCGGGGGAAGGGCGCGCCTTCCGTTGCGCCTTGGAGCTCCACCAGCTCCCCTGCGTCGGTCATGGCTATGTTGAAGTCCACCTCGGCCCTGGAATCCTCGCCGTAGCACAGGTCCAGCAGCAGCTCACCGTCCACCAGCCCAACGCTGACGGCGGCGATCCTGTGAGTAAGGGGCACCCGGGGCAGCAGGCGGCTGCGGGTCAGCCCCAGGAGGGCTTGGTACAGGGCCACGTAGGCCCCCGTGATGGCCGCCGTCCTTGTGCCCCCGTCGGCCTGGATCACATCGCAGTCGATGAGCAGGGCCCTCTCCCCAAGGGCTTCCCGGTCCGTGATCCCCCGCAGGCAGCGACCGATGAGGCGCTGAATCTCCTGGGTGCGGCCCCGCGGCCTCCCGCTGAGGCCCTCCCTGGCGATCCTGCTGCCCGAAGAGCGGGGCAGCATGGCGTATTCGGCGGTAACCCAACCCTTTCCCTCGCCCCGCATGAAGGGGGGAACCCTGTCATCCACGGTGGCCGAGCACAGCACCTTGGTCATACCCATCTCGATGAGGGCGGAACCCTCGGCGAAGGCCAGGTAGCCCGGAGTGATGGTAACCGGCCGGAGTTCATCATTCCTCCGGCCATCTATGCGCGCATTCCCGCCCCCCTGGCTCACAGCTACCCCCATGTGTTCAGAGATTGGCCACCCAGTATAGCAGATGAACTAAGGACCTCCCCGGATTGAGGCATCCCCCCTCACCCCAGCCCTCTCCCTCCATCTTATCCCCCCTCCCTTGATGGGAGGGGACTAAGGGGAGGGTGCGCCAAATATCCCCTCCCTTGATGGGAGGGGACTAATGGGAGGGTGCGCCAAATATCCCTCTCCCTTGATGGGAGGGGACTAAGGGGAGGGTGCACCAAATATCCCCCCTCCCTTGATGGGAGGGGACTAAGGGGAGGGTGCACCAAATATCCCCCCTCCCTTGATGGGAGGGGACTAAGGGGAGGGTGATACGCACCTCCAGGGCACCCTGTCCGTTCCCCTTCGCCGTAATAAGCTCCGGGCTGTCCGTTCCCCTTCGATTTCCCTCAGGGCCAGTCCCACGTTATGCCGCGTCTCTCGTCATTGCGGCGAAGGCCGCAATCCAGGACGGGGCGTAGCCGGGTTCAGACTGGCTCCCACCAGACCATGCGTCGTTTCCGCTCTTGCGGAAACCTGCCTGCGAATGTCTACCGCTGCCCTTTCCCCCTCCCCGTAATAAGCTCCGGTCTGTCCGTTCGCCCTGAGGGAAATCGAAGGGGAACGGACAGCCCAGACTCCCGCCTTCGCGGGAGTGACGGTAAAAGAGGCGGCAGTGATGACGATTGGGCACCCTTCCCCCTCGTTGACACAGCTTCAGCGCCACAGGTATATTTGAAAAGCTGCCTCCAATAGAAGACGGCTCCGGCAACGTAGCTCAGCGGCAGAGCGGGCGCTTCATAAGCGCTAGGTCGATGGTTCGAACCCATCCGTTGCCACCAGACTACCGATCAGGAACATCCCGTGAAGATGACGACCTTCGAATCCGAAGAAGCCAAGGGCATAATGATGGCCCTCCTGGACTCCCTGCGCGGCGAGGTGGAGGGCTATGAGGGCGACGACTTTGCCGAAGTCGCCTTCCAGGCCGGCAAATTCGAGAGCGATGCCAGCGGCGACAGCGCCTACGGCCTGGGCGCCGTGATTCTGACCCGGGACCGGGACGTCATCGACACCCTCCAGCAGTTTTTGGAAGACACCCTGCGCACCTGGTCATCGGCGGGCACCCAGCCCAAGCCCAATGTCAAAGACGGCCCTTAGGCCGCTTTCCCGTCTCAACCACGCTGCCCACTCTCAGGTTCTCCCTCCCCATTGCCCATGGTCCTGCCGGGCCGCTCAGGCTTGCGCCCGTTTAGGGGCCTACCTATAATGTAGGGGCGAACGGCAGTCGATGGGCGGTTAGCTCAGTGGTTAGAGCGCCTCGTTCACACCGAGGAGGCCAGAGGTTCAAATCCTCTATCGCCCACCATATTTGCGCCCTCGGGCGCACCCTGAGACGGATGCTGTTCGCGGTGGTTGCCCATGCTTAGAGCAGGATTGCCGAGGTGGCGGAACGGCAGACGCGCTACGTTCAGGGCGTAGTGCCCGTACGGGCGTGTGGGTTCAAATCCCACCCTCGGCACCAAAATGTCCCCAGCAACGAGGGAATAGCTAGTGCGCTTGTAGCTCAGTTGGATAGAGCGCATCCCTGCGGAGGATGAGGCCGTGGGTTCGAGTCCCGCCAAGCGCGCCATTAACATCAGCATCGCCCCGGACCGGACGCAGGTCCGCTGCCTCTACCCGGAGGTGGCAGGCGAGGCGCACGCGGGTGGTTAGCTCAGTTGGTTAGAGCACCTGCTTTACACGCAGGGGGTCAGAGGTTCGAGTCCTCTACCGCCCACCAGCGCGCATGTTAGGCAGAACCGTCTTTGAGTTGCGGCTGGGCAGACTGTAAGCCAACCACTGTCGCCGGCATAGTGATATCCTCAAGGGAACTCAACCACCTCATTGTGAGAATTCCATCCGAGCTGCACCCAAATAGAACCCTTGGGGAAAGTTGTCACTTATCCCACGCCCTCCGCTAACCACGCTGGCAGGTTAGCGAAGGACGTGGGCGAGAGGTGGAATTGGCTGAATGTAGATGATCTGCCCACCAGGAATTAGTCCAGCCGAAGTGGCAGTTCAGCGGGATGTGAGGTGCCGATAATTCTGTACCAATACTGGCTGTACCAATACTGGTGCGAGTTTTGCCGGTCAAGACTACTTGGCACGGCCCGCTCGCCACTTCGGCTGGACCATTATTGCTGTCTATTCCGCGTGAAACACAGGTCCATTCCTACCTGCTAGCCAACACTCATTGTCTGTCGTCGAATGGTCCGCCGGTGATAATCTGGTAGCTGCGCCGGGCGGTCCCGTCATCGAAATGCGCGGTTATCAAATAGAGGTGCATCTCAACCTCGGAGGCGAGCAGATCATGGGTGTTGTCGTCCACTTCCTGTTGCGTCAGCCGGTCGGTCGCGCTCTGCGGGTTGTCTGGGTGCGCTTCGGTCGAGCTGCCTGGGATTCTTAGAGCCTCGACCTGGACGTTGTGTTTGCGTCCCGGCGCCAACAAGGAACCGTTCCAGGACGTAGACGTCCAGTCGTCGTCCAACTGCTCTATCGAAGTCGGTGCGCCCGAAGGGTCTACGCGGACATTGGAGATGCCATCGCAGAACCAGGCCCATCGGGTCACCACCATCATGCTGTCTCTTTCAACCCCCCAGGGCCTGCAGCTGGTCACATCCGGTGTGGCGTACTCCCAATCGTTCACAGCGGTGCCATCGGCCTCGAGCTGGAAGTTGTGGCGGTACATGAACCTGAGACGCTGGACGGTGTAGCGGTCCACGTTGCTCTGCCGGTTAGCCCACTGGCTCCAGTTGATGTGGTATGTCCCGTCGGCCATAGTGGTGACAACCGAGAAGGAATTTCTCGCGCAGGACACCGCACGCCCGGCGGCCAGTTCCTCTTTGCACTCCTCCATGCTCGCTGGACTATCGTTGGCCTGACCCAGCGCCACCGGCGGCGACAGCGCCAGGAAAGCGGCCGCGGTAATCACCGCAGCAATTAGCAACACCAGGACCAACCGGGTGTTCCAAAGGAGCGATCCTATACCTTGCATGTGTCATACCTCCTGTATAATATGAGCAGCCGAATCTGCTGTATGAGCCTTTCTGATGACGTCGCGGTTATTCGTAAGGTTCAGAGGCGTTGAAGACCTCGTCCCTTCCTATTGACCTCCGCTGCGACAGTAGCTTGTGCACGAAGACAAGTCTGTGCATTGCAGTTTTTTTGACACCCCAAAGCTGGAATGTGTGAGCTGACTGATGTGGAATCGTAGCGAGCAGCGGGCTAGAGCGGCCCAGGTTGGACTCTTGATGAAGTCTTACCGCGAGTCCTTTTCGCCCGGGGGCGGTCGGCGAGGGTTAACGCAGGAAGCCCTTTTGGAAAGGATGGGGTCGGTAGACAATGAGTACGCGGAGCGGTATAGCCACGCTACCGTGTCGCGGTGGGAATCCGGCGACACCCGCCCCACTCTTCAGAGGCTGAAAGTCTTTGGTGAAGCCCTCAATCTGTCGCAGACAGAGATAGCCGGTCTGGTGCTGTTGGCAGGGCTGGCAGCTGACTTTCAGACCGCATTGGGCCACGTCACCGGGGGGCGTGCCGGAGCCGCCAGCCTCGGAGCGATGTCCGACTCCAGTCCAGCTTCCAGCGTCGGGCACGAGACCGGAGCAACGCCCTCAGGAAAGACTCGGTCAATGCTTGGGGAAGCGGCCCGCTTTGAGATTCTGAGGGTTTTCCCGCTGGGCCTGTGCATCGTTGGCGGGTATGCGCTCTCTTTATTCGGCTGGAACACCGGCTGGATGCCCACCGCCTACATCGCTTTCACCGTGGGGATCGTTCTGGCGCAAGGTTTCTTGTTCAGGGACCGCGAAGCTGGCCTACGGGAGTTCTTCTGGGTTTCGCTGTTTTTTCTGATGACCACACCGCTGCTGCAGTTTTCCAGGATACACACAGACCATTACGGCTTCTATACGATCGGGATGCTCGCCGGCACACAGATGCCCTATATGCTGGCCCTGCTCCTAAACCTCTTGATCGCATCCACTGCCGGGTTGGCGTTTCATCTGCTATGGAAGCGGCAATATTCTGGGGCCCGGGAGGGGACGAGCGCCCTCCGCCGGGCCGCCTCTGTGGTGCTGCCTCCGGTGATCTTCGCGTACGTCACGGCCGTCGTGATCACCAATATTTCGGTATCCGTACACTTGACGGTCCTGTTGCCGGTGTTGGGCGTTGCCTTCGCTGCACTCTTGGTGCTGCGGGACCCGGCCTTCAACCCCAACGAGCGAGACCGGTTGTTCCTGCTCGCTGCAACGTTGGTCTTGGTGATGACCTCGGGGGTCTTGGGGATAGGCGCCATTCTGGCGATATACCTGTCGCCGGGCCTGCCTAGCGTTCTGCCGGACCACAACCTGCTGTGGTCCTGGGAAATCAACCTCGCAGGGCTGGGCTTTTCCCGGGAAGAGGCGCTGGACCGTATGAACGTAGGTTACGTGTGGCACACGACATGGGTCTTCGGCTATATGATATTTGTAGTTTTCGGTAGACTTATAGTGTCCCTCTACCGCATTGACGGCAGTCGAAAACGATAAATTCCACAGCGATTGAAGAAGGGACCCTTGTTGACCTCTATCCGGAAGGGCCTTGACCTGTGTCTTTCTCCAACGACAACGTCCACCAAGTGCCTCGCCGGGCAGGACCTCTTCCCGTCCCAAACAGGGCGGCCCGGTCGATCTTAGTTACGTCTGCATTATCTGGATGAGGTTGCCACAGGTGTCGTCAAAGACCGCAATAGTGACGTTGCCCATTTCTGTTGGCTCCATCGTGAAAACTACGCCTAGTGACTTCAGCTTCTCATACTCTGCATGGATGTCCGTGACCCCAAAGGACGTCGCTGGGATGCCCTGGTCAAATATCCCCTTCTGATATTCTTGGGCTACCGGGTTTTCATTTGGTTCAAGCAGAAGCTCGGTCCCATCTGGGTCATCGGGCGAGACGACGGTAAGCCACTTGAATTCCCCCACAGGGACGTCATGCTTCTTCAGAAAGCCGAGGGTATCCGTGTAGAACCTCAGAGCTTTGTCCTGGTCACTTACGAAAACGCCGCTGAGCGTTATGCGCATATCTGGCCTCCTTGTCTTTTCATAGGGCCACTTGAGCCATCGGTCCATGACAGCCCTGAGGGGTTCATCGTCGAAGACAAGCATCCGGTACTTGCCCCGCTTCTCTGAGCTTACGAGCCCCGCTTCTTCCAAGACATCGATGTGCTTGGCTAAGGCCTGTCGGGAGATGGCGACATTGTGTCGCATGATCAAACGCGCCGTGAGCTCGTAGAGCGTCTGCTCCTTGCGCTCGGAGAACTCGTCCAGCATCAACCTCCGTGTTGGGTCCGCAAGCGCCTTGAAGACCAGGTCTCTATGCATGTACGCTTACCATACGCAACTACAGAGTTGCATGTCAAGAGGCGATTTCTTGAAGGATTCGCAACGGCTGGGCGACCTCTGGGTAAAGCTGGGTCCGCCGACCAGATGGGTGTGACCTCTTAGAAGTCTCGCCTAAGGCTCCCTCGCAGCCACGTTCGCTCTCCTGGCCGGCTGGAAATCATCTCGCTAAGCACGAGGAGGGCACCCATGAGTGTAGAGCGTCGCCCTGGTATGCCGTGCTGGGCACAGTGGTTCATATATTGGGTTGCAACTCGTGCCAGCCAGCGTACTGCTGGTAGGTGTAAGCAGCCTGGATAACGCCGGGCTCGTCGAAGGGCTTGCCGGCAATTTGCATACCGATGGGCAGACCGCTCTCAGTGAAACCGCAGGGCACAGAAATGGCCGGAAGACCGGTGACGTTGAAGGGTGCGGTGAAGCTCTTTCCCCGCGCCGTCGAGAGTGGGTCGTAGCCCTCGAAGGCGGCCGCTGGTTGGGACATGGTGGGGGTTACCAGGTAGTCCACCGTCTTCATGACTTCGGCGAACTCCCGCCGCGCCCATGTCCGCACCCTCTGGGCCTGGAGGTAGTCCGACGCGTTCAACAGTCCGCCGATCCGGAACCTGCCGCGGACTATTTCCCCGAACTCCTGGGGGCGGGCCTTCAGGTTGGGCTCGTGGTATGCGAAGGCCTCGCTGACCATTATCACCGAATTGGCGGCCCGAACGTAGTCGAGGCTGGGTAGGGTCACTTCCTCCACGTGCGCCCCCAGACCTTCGAGCACCGCCACCGCCTCCTCCACTTTGGCCACCACCTCGGAATTGACCCTGGGATCATTGTCGAAGAAGTAGTGCCTGGGAAGGCCGAGCCTGGCCCCTCGGATGTCCTCGCGCAGGGAAAGGGAATAGTCCGGTACCGGGGCCCGACTGGAGGTCGGGTCCCTAGGGTCGTGGCCGGCGATGGCCTGGAGCATGAAAGCAGTGTCTTCTACGGTGCGCGTCATCGGCCCGGCGTGATCCTGGGACCAGCTTAACGTCACCACGCCGAAGCGGCTCACGCGCCCATAGGTCGGTTTCAGGCCCACGATACCGCACAGCGAGGCTGGGCCACGGATGGAACCGCCGGTACACGAACCCAACGCCCCGGGGGTCTGGCCCGATGCCACCGCCGAGCCGGACCCGCTGCTGGAGCCTCCGGTAATGTGATCGAGGTTCCAAGGGTTGCGGGCCGGCTCAAAAGGCGTCGTCCAGTCCGGACCGCCCAGGGCGAACTCGTGCATGGCCAGCTTGCCCAGAAGGATGCCACCGGCTTCCTTGAGCCGCGCGGTAGTGGTGGCGTCTTCAGTGGGTACCCGGTCTATGTCAACTTGGGAACCGGAGGTGGTCCGGATTCCAGCGGTGTCGTACAGGTCCTTCAGGGCAAAGGGTATGCCGTGCATTGGCCCCTTGTAAGCACCACCAAGGACCTGTGCTTCGGCAGTCCGCGCCTGCTCCAATGCTTCGTCAGCCAGCAGCAGGACGAACGAGTGCAGCCTGTCGTCGGTGGCTTGGATGCGGTCGAGACAGGCCCGGGTCAGTTCTACCGGGGAGAGTTGTCTTGTCCGAATCAACTCCCCAGCCTGACGAATGGTCAGGTAATAGAGTGGTATGTCGGAAGTGGCCATCTTGCGTCCTTCCTTGGTTGGTGTAGGATTGCTTGGCAGACCCCTGTTATGTCTCCGGCCAGTCCGGGTGGAACTCCACAACCATCTCCTCGGCCCCAAAGCTCAGGGTGTGCAGCTCCTGGGCGTAGGCGGCGTAGATTTCGTAAATCGGCTTGAGGTCATCCAGTTCTTCCTGGCTCATGCCCAGCCCGGCCCGGTCGGCCATGAGTTTGAATTCCTCCATTGAAGTCTCGCCCATATCAGGCATCGTACAGCCTCCCGTTTCTGCATCGGTTGTGGTTGGAGAATTCTCTCCGAGGTGAATAGCCCGATTATACATCCCGCTCACCATCAAGAGTCCCGGTTTCCTGAAAAGAAACCAAGGCCGCAGGTCTATCGCATGTTGGGATGTGCCTTTCTAGCCACCGCTATGTTTTGTCCCACTGGACGAAGCCGAGGAACCCGGACCGCCGCCAGCGACTTCCTGGACTCACAATCCGAGTCTTCGGAGCATACGTTAGACTGACCCTGCACCGAAGTAAGCATCGCCGGCTCGTGGGGTCCTGCCACATCTCAAAGACGATTGCTGTCTATCTTCAGAGTAGGCCAGAGTATACTAACGGGCCCAGGCTTACCCTGCTGGGTTTGGTCGCGCACCCAATTCGTAATGAGGCTAAGTGCGCAGGACGATGAATACGATGAGCACGCCGAAGGTAAGCAACAGCGCTCCAACGGCGGCGGCCAAAGGAGGCCTGGTCAGCGCGACCAGGGCTGCCCTTCGCACTCCGTCACCCAGGGGCAGTCGATACAAGGCTGTCTCCGGCGATGATGCTGCCAGCGTTGTCCAAGCCACGACCCCATCTTTTGCCCGTTCGGCAGCAGCGAAGATGCGTTCCAGCGGCTCTTGCACCAAGACTCGCACCGGCATTGCCGCATGGCGGTAGGGCCAGTCGGCATCGAGGGAAACCGTCGGCTTTGGCTTGAGGGCGGCAAGCATGAGCCAGAAGCCCAAGCCTGTAAAGACCAGCAGCTCAACCGTGTGGATGATATCGTTAAGGTTGTAGGGGTTGTAGTGTCCCGTGAAGTTCATGAAGCCGTAGAAGGTCTGCGGGAAGAGACCAATGGCAATGCACAGCCCCGCGGCTCCCGCCATGCCCACGTACATCCCCGCAGGCACCTTCGCGATGAGCGCAACGGGCGTTGCACGCTTGGAGCCGAACCACGTGAAGTAGGGCAGCTTCAGCCCGGTGTGCAGGAACGTGCCGACGGACGCAACGTACAACAGGAATGCCGCGATGTCGTTGCCGCTGTAATGGGCGGCCTCCGTAACCAGCGACTTGCTGACGAAGCCCGCAAAGAGCGGTACCGCCGAGATGGAGAACGCCCCCACCATATATAGTGTCAACACCAACTTCATCCGGGGCGCGAGGCCTCCCAACTCCGTCATCTTCGTCGTGCCTGCAGCCGTCAGTACAGCGCCCGTCGCCATGATCATCAGGCCCTTGTAGAGCACATGGGCAAAGGCGTGCGCCGTGGCACCCTCGATAGCCTCATGGGTGCCTATGCCTGCAGCAGTCACCATGAAGCCGACCTGGCTGATGATGTGGTACGCAAGCAGACGCCGGATATCGTTTTCGAGCACCGCGTAGATGACGCCATATAGGGCCATCACCGTGCCGAAGATGATAAGGATCTCCCAACCCGCGAAGCCTCGCAGCAAGACGTAGACCGCCGTCTTGGTTGTGAAGGCGCTCAAGAACACCGCACCCGACGCGCTCGCCTCGGGATAGGCGTCAGCCAGCCAGGCGTGGACGGGCGGGATGGCCGCGTTCACTGCAAAGGCGATAAGGATCAGCCACGCCGCCCCTCCGCCCTCGAATATCCCGAACAGCAGCGAGCCGGTGTCGACAAAGTGCCACAGAACTCCCGCCAGCAGAATCGCCCCACCAACGATGTGGACGAACAGGTAGCGCATAGCTGCCGCCTGGGATGCCGGCCGTTCCCCTCGGCTGATCAGATAGGCGGACCCGAGGGCCATTACTTCCCAGAAGACCACCAGCGTGAGGAGGTCGCCAGCGAATACGACGCCCAGCGCGCCGCTTCCACAGAACAGCGCGGCAGCCTGCTGGCCCCGGTCGCGTATGTGCAGTCCGTGAATGCTTCCGAGCACGCCGATGATGGCGAAGACGCTGCCGAAGGCCAGGCTCAGCCCATCGACGCGCAGAGGCATCAGGTCGAATCCGAGCCACTGTGCTTCCCACGTCGTATCCAGGTCCATGAAAACGACCAGCTGAAGAACGACGAGCCCGAAGGCGCCCACCATCATGACGGACCGCATGCGGGAGGGCAGGGCGAGGACCGCTGCGCCGCCGAGCACGAGGATGAGCGCGGGCAAGAAGCTACCCATCTGTGTGCTCCTCGCCGTCATCGTCGTTGTCGGCACGCTCCAGCAGGGCGCCCAGCCACTTGGAGCCGTACACGATTGCGAATGTCGAGAACAGGCTGAAGACTATGAAGAAGCCGATAGTGCCCGAGTAGGGGAAGTGCGCCTTGACTTTGTCGGTCAAGGTCAGGCCAGCGTCTGCCGCGAGCGTCGCGATGATGGCCAGGGTGAGTGCAATCGCAAGGTGGCGCGTGAGCCGCATCAGGCGCCTCCTCCTGCCCCGTTGCCAACCTGGGAGGCCAGCGCAAGGAAGCTGAAAGGCAGATCCGGCACGATACCCCAAAACAGCGCAAGCAGTCCGGTTAACGCAAGAGGCACGACCATCTTGAGGGAAGCTTCCCCGGGCCATCCCGACCACGTGAAGTGCGGCGAGCTCCCCCAGAATGCGCGCGCCACGATGGGGAACAGATAACCCGCGCTTAGGACCCCGCTCACGATGTAAACGAACAGGAATGCAGTGGCCGATGCATCGACTGCCCCGGCGCCCAGGTACCACTTGCTGGCGAAGAGCACGAAAGGAGGCATCCCCGCCATGCTCAGCGAGGCCAGGGCAAAGGCTCCCATTGTCACGGGCATCTGCTTCCCGATGCCGTCCAGCTCACTCACGTTCTCCCGGTGGGTCCGGACGTGAATTGCTCCAGCGCAGAAGAACAGCGTTATCTTGGTAACGCCGTGCCCGATGAGATGCAGCAGCGCCCCCGTCAGGGCAAGCGGCCCGAGCAACGCCACTCCAAGAACGATGTAGGACAGGTGGCTCACCGTCGAGTAGGCGAGCCTCCTCTTGAGGTTGTCGTGGCGCAGCGCCAGCAACGAGGCCAGGATGACGGTTGCTGCCGCGCCGATGGCCATCACATGCCAAGCTCCAGTGTCGCGCAGCAGGTCGACGCCAAAGACGAAGATGAGTACGCGCACCACGCCGAAGACCCCTGCCTTCACAACTGCGACTGCGTGAAGCAAGGCGCTAACCGGCGTTGGCGCCACCATCGCAGCGGGCAGCCACGAGTGGAGCGGCATCACCGCCGCCTTGACGATGACGCCACCGCCGAGCAGCACGAACAAGGCCCAAACCGTGGCGTCACGCCCTGCAAGGGACCCCAGCACTCCTCCTTCGGAGAACGTCGTGTCTATCCCCAGCAGCGCGAGCCACGCCGTTCCACCGATGAGCGCCAGCCCGCCGCCCAGCGTATATAGCAGGTACTTCCGGCCTGCGCGGACCGCCTCCTCGGACTCCCTATGTATCACAAGGGGGTAGGTGAAGAGCGTCAACAATTCGTAGAAGAGCACGAAGGTCAGCAGGTTGGCAGCCAGCGCAACTCCCAGCGCCGCGCCGACGCTCAGAGCGAAGGCGGCATAAAACCGACTCTGCTTCTGTTCCTCCAGCCCGCGCATGTACCCGATGGAGTACACGGAGGTGGGCACCCACAGAAACGAGGCTAGGGTTCCGAAGAGCATGCCCGCTGCATCGGCCTGCAGCGCGATGTTGATGCCGGGCGACAACTCTAGAAGCGTTGCCGATGCAATGCGCCCATCCGTCGTCCCGGGCAGCATCGAGGCGACCAACCCCAACGTGGCTAACGCCAGCGCAACACACACACCTTCGCGTACGTTGGGCCTGCTTCCCAGGGCGGCGACCAGCACTGCGCCTAGCAAGGGTACGGCGACTGCAACCGCGGGGAGTGGCGAGGATTCGATCACTACGTCCCCGGCTCCAGTACGTGTCTCACCACGGCGACGTTGAGGACGCCGAGCACAATGGTAGCTGCCGCCAGCAAGACTAGAGGAAGCAGGACGTCAACCTTGGGCTCCCAGGTCCCTCCCAGCAGAGGCAGCTTAGTCCCTCGGGATTCACTTTCCGGCTCGTCATCCGGGCCCTTCACGCCAGCCGGCGAATTTGCGAGGTAGGCGCGCTCCAGCACGCGGAACAGATAGGCGGCAGATAGCAGGCTGCTGATAAGCACGACAGCCAGGATCACCCAGAGGTCCTGTTCCACTGCAGCGATGGACAGGTACCACTTGCTGAAGAACCCGGCGGTCGGAGGCACGCCCACCATCGCGATTGCGCCGACCGTGAAGGCGGCGGCAGTGATAGGCAGGCGGCGTCCAAGCCCAGCCAGCGCGGGCACCTCCGAAACGCCTGTCTGCAGGCGTACAGCCATAACGGCGAGGAACAGCGTTCCCTTCATCAGTGCATGGTTCATGATGTGCAGCAGAGCTGCCACGTAGCCCAGCGGTGTCGCCAGTCCGATGCCGATGGCAATGAAGGCCAGCTGGCTCACCGACGAGTAGGCGAGCATGCGCCGTATGTCCTCTTGCCGGAAAGCTGCCGCCGCGCCGAACACGACGCCGATGCCCCCGAGCACAACCAGCGCTTGCCCGATGGGGACCTCATCAATCAGATAGCCCTCGGGGAAGACGCTCAGAAACATCCGCAGCATCGCGTACGCCCCCACCTTGGTCATAATGGGCGCAATCAGGGTGTTCACCGACGATGGCGAGAAGGTGTATGCGTCGGGCAGCCAAAGATGCAGCGGCACCAGCGCCATCTTCAGGCCCAGTCCTATGAAGATGAACACCGCGCCCGCGCTAACCGACAACGTCGCCTCAGAGGCCGACAATATCTCCAGCGTGTGCGCCATGTTCAGCGTACCCGTCCCAAAGTAGAGGAAGGCTACGCCCAGCAGGTAGAAGGCGCCGCCGAGGGTTCCCAAGATGAGGTAGCGGTATCCGGCAAGCATGCCTTTGCGGCCGCCTAGGAACACAAGGGCGTATCCCGCCAGGGACGAAATTTCGAGGAACACGAAAAGGTTGAATAGGTCGGCTGTGACGATCATTCCCGTCAGGCCCGCCAGCAGCAGGAGGACCAGGGAGTAGAACAACCCTTGCCTCCCCTGCATCTCCTGCTCGGCCATGCGCCGCGTCGCAACTACCACTGCGAGGGCCACTGACATGACAATGAGGGAGACGAAGGCCGCCACATGGTCGACGACGTACTCGATGCCTATGGGAGGCTCCCATCCGCCGAGCTCGTAGGTCATCGGGCCATTGGCAATGACGTGGGCCAGCGCCCATCCCGACATAGCTGTGCTGAAGGCAATGGTCGATACGGCCAGCCAGAATGCGAGGGCTTGCCGCCACATGCCGACCACGGGCGCAAGAATCGACAGCACCAGCAGAGGCACAGGGATCAGAGCGGGTAGTTGGGCTGCCACTTGCTAGGCCTGCTGCTCCATCTCGCTCAGGATTTCCGCCTCGTCCACCGTCCCGAATTCGCGGTGTATGCGTGTCAGAAAGGCGAGGGCGACAGCGGTGACGGCAACACTGACGACTATGGCCGTCAGCATCAGCACATGGGGCAACGGGTTAACGAACTCCTCGGCGTTGGCATGCTCGCCATAGAACAGGATGGGGACGGTGCCCCCGTCCCGAATCGAGCCGTTGATGAAAAACAGGATGATGGCCGACTGAAGCACGTTCAGCCCGATGAGCTTCTTGACCAAGCTGCGCTTAGCGACCATGCCCCACACGCCCACAGCGAGGAGGATCGCAATCATGAAGTAGGGGAAGCGGGCCGCCAGCTCGTCCATCGCTACCCCTCCGGCTCTTCCGGCTCGCGCGGCTCAGTCAGGTAGTCGGCGGCCAGCGCAAGCGTTCCGAACACAGCCAGCGCTACACCCACTTCGATGATGAATATGCCGATTTGCCTTCGCCCCAGGTCACCCGGCCAAAAGCGGTCGATCCACTCGAATGCGATAGCGCCGTAGTCGAGATAGTCGCTGCCGGCTACCATCGCCAAAACTCCCGTGCCCGCGTACAGCAGCATGCCCACCACGGTGATAAAGACCAGCCGTGGCCGCGAGAACAGCCTGCGTCCCTCAGCGCTGCTAAGCGACATTCGCGAGAGTATAAGGCCGGCAGCAAGTATCGCCCCGGCCTGGAACCCGCCTCCCGGCGACAATTCGCCGTGGACCAGGACGTACAGGCCAAACAGCAGGATTGCCGGGACCATGACCGCCCTGACGACAAAGTGAAGCAGGACGCTGTCATGCTTGTCGATCATCGCGGCCCCCCCGAATCAGTACGAACAGCACGGCAATACCCGCCGTGAAGATTACAAAGGTCTCTCCCAGCGTGTCATAGCTTCGATAGTCGGCCAGGATGGCGGAGACGACATTCTCGATGCCGATGTCCTCCTCCGTCCGCTCTATGTACTCCGGACCTACACCAGTGTTCGCGGGAGCCTGGGGGTCGCCGCGATCAGGCAACTCCCACGATGCCGCGACAAATAGTGCGGCAGTGGCGATTGCCAGCAGGATGGCTAGCACCCTCAATCCGACGACCTCCGGCGCATCAAGCTGATTCCTCCGATGAGCAACACTCCCGTCACGCCTGCGCCCAGTGCGATTTCCGTCAGCGCCACATCGACAGCGCCCATGAGCGCCATCAGCGTTGCCGCAACAAAGCTGTACACCGTCAGGGAGGCCACGGCGCCCAACAGATCACGTACCGATAGGGCGATGACGGACGTCAGCACAAGCAACCCATACAGAGCGAATTCAAGTGGCCAAGCCATCGCTAATGCTCCCGCGCCGCGTTCCGGCGGGTCCATGGCACGATGCCAACTTGCAGCGCCGAGCGCGCAAGTACGTGGGCAGCGACCGGGTTGGCGATGGAGATGAACAGCAGGCCGAGCACGATCTTCAGGCTGACCAGCGTCGCTCCCTCGTACAGCGCCAGCCCGATGAGCACCAGTCCGATGCCCAAGGTGTCCGTCTTCGAGACGGCGTGCGTTCGCGTGTAGAAGTCGGGCAAGCGAATGAGGCCGATGGCCGTCACAGCCATGAAGAAAAGGCCTCCAGCTATTATCACCGTCCCCGCGATGTCCACTACGCGCCTTCCTCTGGATGGCGCGCAAGGTATCTCGAGGCGGCCACCGTCCCGATGAAGTTCAGTAATGCGTAGGTCAGCGCCAGGTCCACGAACATGTCGGGACGTTCGAACATGAACCCAAGGACCACCAGCAGCCCCACGATATTTGTTCCTACGACGCCCGCCGCCAGCAGCCTGTCATAGATGGTCCGGCCCACCGCCAGGCGCCACATGCTGAGCGCGCTCAGCAGGAGGATGACCGATGCTATCGTTACGAAAGCCGCGCTCACCACTCCACCTCATCCACCGACGTGATGTCGCGCACTTCCGGCACCTCGACTGCCTCGCCATAGACGCGGGCTACACGTTTGAGCAGCGTCCCATCCTGAATGCCTTGCCTCGAAGTCTCCGACAAGCAGTGGACAATAAAGCGGTGGGCCGACATGTCTACCGTCACGGTGCCTGGCGTGAGCGTGATGGAGTTGGCCAACACTGCATTCGACGCCTCGGTCCGCAACGGCGATTCGAACTCAACTAGAGAGGGGCTGATGGGCATTCGTGGATGCAGCACCAGCCGAGCTACGTGGACATTCGCCAGTGCGATCTCCCATAAAAGCAATGGGAAGTAAATTACCAGTCGGGATGTTGTTGCAGCCAGCCAACTGAACCGGGAGGGAGGACGCTCGAACCCCAAAGGGTCGCTGGGGTGAAATATCGCTTCCGTCACGAACAGCACGACTCCCGCAGAGATGATGCCCGCCGTTAGAAACAGGCCATTCAGCTTGCCCGACAGCGCTACCCACAGGGCGACCAGCAACAGGCTGTAAGCAAGCCAACGGAACACCGGTCGGTGCCAGCCGCGGGCGTTACCGTCGTGCCTCCTCATGCGAGGGGAGACATGGTCAGCTTCCATGTGTGCATGGAGTATATGATCCCCAGTTTATCGGCAAGAAACCACCCAAAAATCGGCCATTCTCGTCAATGGGCCGGGGCGCGATAGTCCCGGGTATTTGAAAGGGCTGGAGAGCGGGCAAAAGGGCGGACGCTATAGTCCCTGACGCCCTCATTGGTCCCCCTTCAAGGCGCGCTAATACATGCGCCATTCTACCACTTGTGGAAGTGGCCAACAAAGATGATGTAGAGGGCCGTGCCCGGGGCAGACAGGCCAGCCAGCCATTTGCTCCGGGGAATCAATACCTGGATGCTTGGAGGGAGGCGGCGTCGGGTAGTTGGGCATGCTAAGCAAAGGCACAGACGGGAGTCTTATAGGGGGCAAAGCTCCCGGGATTAGCCGGGGACACGCAGCTCTATGGCCTCTCCGGCGCCCGGCGTAGCCCAGGTGCGCTCTGCGTCCTCTTGAGGAGCCGCGCCTTGGGCATCCTCCCTACTGACCACGTGCACCCCCAGGTTCGCCAGCATACGGTCCACGTGTTTGAGAGAGTCGGCGGCGGTCTTGGAACTGCTCATCTCCTTGGAGAGACGCCGGCGCATCTCCAGGAGATTGCCCGTCGTGGACAGGGCCAGTTCGACGCCGGCTAGGTTGAGCCCCATGTCTTCCACAAAGTGCTTGATCAACCTGAGCCGGGCTACATCTTCATCGGAGTAGGTCCGCAGGGTGCCCATTCGAAGGGGCTGGACGAAACCCGCGCGCTCGTACTTGCGCAAGGTCTGCGGATGCATATCCAGGGTCTCCGCCACCACGCTGATCAGGTAAATGCCTCGGGTCTGTCTCATGGAACCTCCCCCTTCCTTATACCCTTTGGGGAGCTCATTGTCAATTACATATTCGATGCATGATGCACATTATTTAATAGCCTTGACATGATTCATATCAAGTCATATACTCTGATTGTATTCTCAACGTGGAGGTCTGACATGACTGAGGCAGCGACTATGGAGAGGCAAACCCGAACCGGGACAGCCGTCATGGAGCTCGATGCCAAGCTCGCCATGGAGATTGAAGCGGTCATGGAAGGGACGGAACGGGCACAGATCGAGGAGCAGACGGAGACCAGGGGGTGGTTCTACAGGATACCCCAAGCCGGAGTCAGGTACTACTCGTTCTAGACCGTTGACGCTGGGGAACGATAGCAAGCAAGCGCAGAGAAGACAGAGAAAGGGAGAAAAACAATGATGCACCGATGGGACCCGTTCAGCGACCTGCGGCAGATGCAGAACAGTATGGACAGGATGTGGCGAAGGATGGGAACTTCGGCCCGGAACTCCGAGGACAGCCCCGAAATGGAGGCATGGGCCGTACCCCTGGATGTGACCCAGCAAGGCGAAAACACCGTGATCCGCGCTTCCATGCCCGGCGTTTCGCCCGAGGACATCCAGGTGTCCATCGAGGACAACGTGCTCACCATAAGGGGCCACTCCACAAAGGAGATCCAGGACGAAGGGGAGACTTTCCTGATGCGCGAGCGCAGGACCGGCTCTTTCCACCGCGCGCTGCGTCTTCCCGATTCGGTAGACCCAGACAAGGTGGAGCCCCGCTACGAGCATGGAGTCCTGACCATCACCGTGCCCAAGGCGGAGGCCAAAAGGGCGCGCCAGCTGCAAGTCCAGGTGGGCGCTTCTCAAAGCGACTAGAGTTCCGGCGACTAGCCGAGTTCCCGGCGGTCCAGAGCAAGTGGGTGCGGTGCCTTAAATCGGCATCGCACTCTTTTTGTGTCGCATGCAATTGCCCTTCCAGGGTGTCTCACGGGAACGGATCGTTCCGGCTGGTCATCTCTTGAGCTTCCCGGATCGAGATCCCCAGCTTTACCTTGTCCCCCCACAAGCTCTTGATGTAAGTGAGCACCGAAATAATCTCTTCCCGGGTGAGGGTCTCACCAAAGGCAGGCATGGCGCTCTTGAAACCGGGAACGTCGGGACCCTCGGAGATGGCTCCTCCCTGGCTGACGATCCGGTACAAGAGGCCATCGCCGTGGTGCCAGGTGTGACCTTCGCCATTCAAGGGCGGAGCCGGCAGGGTGCCGTCGTCCTTCTTGATGTGCCAGTCAGGCTGACCCTCCCCACCTGCTCCATGACACACTGCGCAGTTGGCAACGAACAACTCCCGCCCTTCCTCCAGGTCCTGCGAGGAAGAGGATGAACATGCGAGGGCTATCATGGAAATAATGGCACAAACCCCTGTCAGGATGAGCAGGCGCGATCGCGCCTTCGCCGACGGCTTCCGGCGTTCGATTTTGGCCCCGCTGGACATAGCATCCCTTCAAGTTTAGAGGGTGCATCAGGATTTCGGACTGGCATTCCCAAGGGAGGGCCACGCCCTATCCACCCCGAATCTTACAACAATTCCCCAACTGATTCTCTGATCTATGGAACGGCAATGAGGCTGACATTTCGACCGAAAAGAACAATTTCGACCGGAGCAAGATAGGGGGTAAAATAGAGGGCGTGATGATGTTCAACAAACTCGTGTGGTCGGTTGTCACTATAGTGTTCGTGCTCCCCTCTATCCTGCTGGCGGGTTGCGGAGAGGGGGGTGACGATAAGGACATGGGGTTATCCCGCGCGGAAGTTGAGGAGATCGTACAATCGGCGATAGCTGAGATACCCGAACCCACCCCCGGCCTGAGCAAAGAGGATATTGAGGAATTGCTGGGCACAGCGCTTGCCGTGGCTCCCACAGCAGGGCCGGTCCCCAACGAGTCCGATGCGGTACAACTGCTTGAAGACCCCCGCTCCCGACTTTCCCAGTCTAGTACGGAACTCAGTCGCGCCGACATCGAAGAGATCGTGGCTAATGCCATCGCAGAAGTGGTCGACAATGAGCCCAGGCTTGGACGGGCGGAGGTGCAGCGCATAGCACGAAACGTTGTCGCATCCATCCCCCTGAGGTCTGCGCCCGCCGAATACACGAAGTTTTTCGTTGAGAACGCCATCAGCAAGTACGACTCGGAGGGGCTGGACGCTACGCTGAACTACTACAATCGCATCGAAAGCGTTGACGGCCAGTGGTACGTGTTCATTATCGATGCAAACGATAGAATCATCGCTCACTACAACCCCCGCCTCCTGAATGCAGACATCAAGGGCCCCCTCGGGATCGATCCCAACAGCTACCCCTTTGGGGAGGAGATGCTATCGGCCACCGAAAGAGGCAAATGGGTTTCCTACGTGTTCCGCAATCCGGAGAGCGGGGTTCCCGGTGGCGACTTTGCCAGCTTTGAACTTAAGAACGTCTGGGTAGTAAGGCATGGTGGTCTGCTGTTCGCGTCGGGCTGGTTTGTCGCTGCAGACCAGTTCACCCAGTCTCTGGTGGCAACCGCCGTCAACCGTTTTCGCAATGACGGACTGAACGCGACCCTGGAGTACTTTGCCGGCCCTGAGACCGTCCTGGCAGGTCTGGAGGCGACCATTGAATACTACAATGACTCCGAGACGGTCCCAGGGGAATGGTTTGCCTTCATAGCAGATGCAAACGGCACCTTGATGGGACACAACAATCCTGAATTGATCGGACGGAGCCTCACGGACCTGTACCTGTTCCACTTGGTCACCCACATATTCACCGAAGAGGGAATCTGGGTGGCGGTGGAAGCCATCGATTCCGAATCGGGAAGTATGGAGTCCATGCGCGCCTGGGTGGTAAAGTACGGCGGGGTTACCTTCGGTTCGGGTTGGTACAACAGCGAACCGGGGAACTGAGATTCATCGGGCGGGTGGTCTGATTGGGCCCACAGGACCCAGCGAGCCAGGACCCCTTGCCACCACAGAAGACGGTAGAAGAAGGAGCACCATTGCGCGCATTAGTAGTAATGCTTTCGGTCATAGCCCTTGTTCTTTTGGTTGCCGCCTGCCGGGGTGAGGCCGGGCCTGCCGGGGAGCAGGGCCCTCAAGGGCCTCAAGGACCCCAGGGCGAGATTCCCGTCCTGGACGAGGACACTATTTCGGCCATCGCAAATGCTATTTCGGAAGCCGAGAGCGAAACAGCGCCTCCTCCCAAGTGGGATCCGGAAGAGTACACCAAGCACTTCGTCAGAACAGCCATCGACATGTACGTCACAGAAGGCTTGGATGCCACCGTCGCCTACTACAACACCAA
Source organism: Dehalococcoidia bacterium (assembly GCA_965116325.1). GTDB lineage: Bacteria > Chloroflexota > Dehalococcoidia > Lucifugimonadales > JAGWBF01 > JAGWBF01. The sequence continues at coordinate 1,056,587 of OZ220675.1, forward strand.
GGAGAGTATCGACGGCCAGTGGTACATGGTCATCTACGACCAGAACGACATCATGCTAGCCCATGCAACCATTCCCGAATTTGTTGGCCTGCACTCCTCGGAAACAACTGGTCCCAACAACTTTCCCGCCGGTGACGCGGTCATAGCAGCCGCCGACGAGGATGGTGCTTGGTTCAGCTACAATTTCGCTAATCCGACCACGGGCGCGGTTGAGTCCAAGCACTCGTGGATGGTCAGTCTCGATGGCTTGACCTTCGGGTCTGGATGGTATGAGCAGGGTCCCGCAAAGCACGATGCGCCAGCTTTCACAAGGGCATTTGTGGGCCAAGCCATAGACCTGTACAACGCCGTTGGGCGCGAGGCCACCGTGGCCTATTACTCGACCAGGGAGAGCATTGATGGCCAGTGGTACATCTTCATCATCGACGAAGACGGCTACACCATCTCACACCACAACCCGGTTTATGTACGCCGGGACCCAAGCCTTCGCATAGACCCGACAGGTTACTTCTACGGGGATGACCTGCTCAGCGCCACTGAGTCGGGACACTGGGTTGACTATGTGATCGCCAATCCGGAAACGGGGGAAAACCGCCAGAAGCACACCTGGGCCGTCCTCCACGACGGCCTGATCTTCGCTTCGGGCTGGTACGAGTAGACCCAGCCCGACCCTCTCGCCCTCCTCTGGACTGTTTGGGAACCGGAGGAGGCGGGAAGGCGTGTTTAACGTCCACCGCCGGCAGGCTGCTTTTTTGTCCCGTGCTTCCTCAGAATGATAAAATCTGGTAAGCACCAACACGTCTCCGAAAGGGAGCGTCACGGGAGATTCCCCTATGAATGAGCCTATCGCCATCGTCGGCATGGCATGCAAGTTCCCCGGCGCACCTGACCTGGCATCCTTCTGGCATCTGCTGCTGGAGGGTGGGAACGCGATTACGGAGGGCGTACCCGGTTCCGGCGTCGGCCGCCTGGGCAACATCATCCGCGATCCGGACGTCCAGAATGAGGCGTGCCGCTACGGCGCTTTCGTTGATGATATCGACCAGTTCGATGCTTCCTTCTTCCGCATTTCGCCGGTAGAGGCGAATCTGCTGGACCCTCAGCAGCGCATGATGCTGGAGATGAGCTGGCTGGCCCTCGAAGATGCCTCGATTAATCCCGACACGCTGAAGGGGAGCCGGACCGGCGTTTACACCGGGATCAGCAACGACGAGTACCGGATGCTGGTCCTGGACACGATGAAACCCACCGAGGCCGCTGGAAGCCTCTATGCCCTGAGCGGCACCAACCTGAACGGCACCAGCGGGCGCGTGTCCTTTGTCCTGGGCCTTATGGGGCCAGCCAAAGCAGTAGATGCCGCTTGCGCCTCAGCCATGGTAGCAGTACATGACGCGGTAGCGGACCTGCAGCAGGGTCGGACGGACTTGGCCATTGCGGGCGGCGTGCAGGCCATCATGAACGGGCGCGTATACCAGCTGCGCGCCGAGGCCATGATGTTGTCCCCAGATGGTCAGTGCAAGACCTTCGATGCGTCTGCTAACGGATATGTACGGGGTGAAGGATGCGGAGTCGTCGTCCTAAAGCGACTGCGGGAAGCAGAAGCTGACGGAGATCCGATATGGGCGGTCATCAGAGGTTCGGCTGTGAATAATGGCGGGACCGGCGTAGGCCTGACCGTCCCCCACACGCCTGCCCTGGTCCAGGTGATGGAAACAGCCCTCTCCGACGCCGAGGTCCTTCCCGCGGAGATCGAATTCCTCGAGGCCCACGGGACTGGCACAGCGGTGGGCGACCCGGTCGAGCTCGATGCTGTGGCCAGCGTATATGGACCGGGCCGTGAAACCGACCGCCCGCTTCTAATCGGTTCGGTCAAGACAAACATCGGCCACCTGGAATCTGCCGCGGGAATCGCCGGGCTTATCAAGGCGGCCCTCGTGGTGAAGAAGGGCGTGATACCGAAGCACCTGCACTTCCACAATCCCCACCCGAGTTTCGACTGGGAAAATCAGCCCCTGCAAGTGACATCAACCATGATGGACTGGCCGCGCCGGGATGGGCTGCCGCGGCTGGCGGGAGTCAACTCCTTCGGAATAACGGGGACAAACGCCCACATCGTCGTGGAGGAACACCCCGGACGGGATGGCGCGTCTGCCCTTGGACTCCATCAGGTCGGCTCCCCGCGAGCCGTGGCCGTTTCCCTGCCGGCGCCCATGGCCGACCTGCCATTGCACGAAGGCGGGTCGGGGCAGCGCACGACAAGGATTCTGCCCCTATCGGGGAAGTCGGAGACGGCGCTCCGGGACCTTGCCAGGGCATATCTCTCCTGGCTCGACGAACAGAAAGAGGAGAATGGTACCGATAGTGGGGCCTGGGAGCCGATGCTGTCGGACATAGCCTGGACAGCAGGGGTCGGTAGGAGCCATCTGGATCGCCGGACAGGCTCTGTGTTCTACGATGCTGCGTCGCTGAGGAAACGACTCGAAACGCTGGCCGAATCTGGCACAGACACGGAGCCACGGGCGGCCACCAAGGTAGCCTTCGTTTACACCGGGCAAGGGAGCCAGTGGCTGGGCATGGGGCAGGACCTCTACGAAAGTGAACCGGTGGCCAAGGCCGTAATGGACCGGTGCGAGGCCGTGTTCCAGGGTGAAAGGAACGCCTCTCTGCTGGACGTGATGTTCGGCCGTCCCGGCGCCAAGGGGGACCTGTCCGACACAGCGTGGGAACAGCCCGCCCTCTATGCCCTGGAATGCGCCCTCACCGCCTTGTGGGCCAGCGTGGGCGTTCAGCCGAGCGTGGTGCTGGGCCATAGTGTTGGTGAGCTTGCCGCTGCACAAGCGGCCGGCGTGTTCAGCCTGGAAGACGGCATGCGTTTCGCCGCCACACGGGGCACGCTGCTGTCCGCAACGGAACCGGGCGCAATGGCTGCTGTCTTTGGCTCAAGGGCGCGCGTAGAGTCGGAAGTTGAGGCATTGAACTCCGCATCCAACGGGGTTGGGTTGAGCATCGCTGCCGACAACGGCAGCCACATCGTGGTGAGCGGCCCTGTAGAGGATGTAGAAGCCGCGACGTCCCGCTTCGAGTCCCAGAGCATTGGGGTTCGGCGGCTGAACACGACCCGCGCATTCCATAGCGCCCTGCTGGACCCAGCCCTCGACCCCCTTGAGTCCTACCTGGAGGGCGTAGCGACCATGCCTCCCTCCCTAACAGTCATCAGTAACCTTACAGGCCAGCCGGTGGGCCCCGACATGATGCTGGACGCGGCCTACTGGAGACGCCACGCTCGAGAGCCGGTGGCGTTCTCCGAGAGTGTCAAGGCGATGGCCTACCTTGGCGTTGACATTATTGTCGAGGTAGGCCCGCATGCGGTATTGGGCCCAATGGCGGCCCAGACCTGGCCCGCAGGTAACGGGCAGCAGGCCGTATCAGCGGCCCCGATTGTGCTGGCCAGCCTGAGGCGTCCATCCCGGAATGGTTCGTCGGCGGGTCCTGAGAGCAGCTTTGTTTCCGCTGTGGCGGAGGCATATGAGGCCGGTCTGGATATCTCCTTTGAGGGACTCTTTGCAGGGGAATCCCGGCGCCGGGTCTCTTTGCCGAGCTACCCCTTTCAGCGTGAACGCTACTGGATCGAGTCTTCGAAGGCGGGGCGTCCCCGTACCGGGCACCCCCTGATGGGCATCCGGCATGAGTCCGCTCGCGGCGAGGTCATTTACGAGAATGAAGTATCCCCATCGGAGCCAAGCTGGCTGCAGGACCACAGGGTCTTTGACCGACTTGTTGCGCCCGGCGCCTTGTATGGGGCTATGGCTGCCTCGGCCGCCTTTGCCGAGGGGGGCCGATGGATCGCTGTGGATGAGATGCAGCTGCACAGCCCCCTGGTCTTTTCGGAGGAGGCCTCAAAGGGCGGTGCGCCCGAAGAGTCGCGAAAGATGCAGGTCGTGCTGGACAGCAACGATCAAGGCTCGTCCCGCCAAATCCAGCTCTTCAGCAGAGGGTCTGAGGAGCAGTGGACGATGCATGTTGAGGGTCGGATAGTATCCGATCCCCGGTTGCAGGATGCTGGTGACAGGAGAAATCTGGAAGAGCTTAAGGGACGCCTGTCTCCGGCAGATGTGCCGGCATACTATCGCGCCAAGTCTGCCACCGGGATCGACCTGGGGCCTCTATTTCGCACGCTGGGAAGGTGCTGGGCGGGCCCCGGAGAGGCGCTGGGTGAGGTAGTCCTGCCCGAGATCCTGGGTCGAAACCAACTGGATGTGCATCCGCTACTGCTGGACGGCTGCTTTCAGGTCGTCGGCGTGGCACGCAACATGGGTATCGGCCCGGAAGAAGCGACCTACCTGCCCTTTGGCTGGGAGAGGCTTTGGCTGACAGAGCGTCTTCCCGACCGAATTCTCTGCCACGTACGTATGAACGAGGCAGATCAGGAAGTAGAGCCGTCGGTCGGGCCGGCGGAGGTGCTGAGCGGAGAGTTACGCATCTACGACCCCGCCGGGGTTCTCCTGGGTGGGATCAACGGTTACACGGTAAAGCGGGCCACGCGGGCCGCTCTGCTTTCGGCGGTCGAGGGCATAGATGACTTGCTGTACGAGGTGATCTGGCAAGACCGCGCCCTCCCAGCCGGAATGGAATCAGCAGCTTTCTTCCCCTCCACCGACCAAATCGCCGCAGGTACGCCGTTGTTCACTACGTACCTGTCCGACGCGGGCGTCGATCCTCAAGGCCGAAACGATCTGCTTGCGGACCTTGAGCGGTGGTCATGGTCTCGCAGCCTCGCAACGCTGGAAGAGCTGGGCTGGCAGCGGGTGAAAGGCGAAGAAGTGGATGTTGAGGAGCTGAGGCAGCGCCTGAACGTCCTTCCCGAGCACAGCCGCTTGTTCCGCCGGATGCTCGAAATGCTCGTCCGATCAGGAGTGCTGGAAGAGAAGGGGGAAGGGTTCGTAGTGTGCATCGGGCCGGATGCCCCACTACCGGAAGTGATGCCTCGCGATCTGGAAGAGTACGCAACAAAAATGGCAAGTACGTATCCCGACGGCCAGACGGAGATCGGTCTGTTCCTCCGTTCTGGGCGGGCCCTTGCCGAGGTGCTCCGGGGCGAGGCCGATCCTCTGACCCTGCTGTTCAGCAGCGGAGAACCGACTGCCGCCGACCTGTACCTGAAAGCCCCGGTTGCTCGGGCCGCCAACCGGATGCTGGCCGATGCTGTCCAGCAGCTGGTGGCGACCCTGCCAAGTGGGCGACGCCTCAGGGTGATCGAGGTGGGGGCGGGAACGGGGTCTGCGACCGCATCCGTGCTCCAGGAGCTGCCTGAGGGCCGGTTCGACTACGCGTACACCGATATTTCCGCAGGCTTCTTTGCTGAGGCGGAGGCTCGGTTCGGCACCGACGGCATCGAATACCGTCCGCTGGATATCGAGCGGGACCCCGTAGCCCAGGGCTTTGATTCCCACGGCTACGATATCTTGATCGCCTCCAACGTGCTTCATGCCACCCGGTACTTGGAGGAGACCCTGGGCCACTGCCTGGACCTTTTAGCGCCGTCGGGCCACTTGATAGCCCTGGAAAATCTTCGCGGCCTGGGGTGGATGGACCTTACCTTCGGCCAACTTGACGGCTGGTGGCGGTTCGCCGACGCCTATCGCCCGGATCATGCCCTGGCGGGCCCCCCAGTGTGGCGCCAGGCACTCAAGGATGCGGGTTTTGAGGGAGCCGAGGTCCTGGGTGTGGATGACTCCTACACCTACGAGATGCTGGACAAAGGCGTGATCGTGGCCCAGGGTCCGGCACATGTCGCAGAGCCTCCGGGCTTATGGGTCCTGACAGGGGACCGCGGAGGTGTTGCCGAGGAGATCGCGGGAGCGCTGGCAGCACGGAACCAGACGGTTGTGCTGGCGCGGGATGCTGCTTCGGATAGTGCAGGGCGGGCAAGGGCTGACAGCGTGATTACAGACTCTACCGTGGATATGAACAGCCGCGAATCGTGGCGTTCCCTTATCGAGGGACTGCCAAAGGACATTCCCTTCAGCGGGATGGTACACCTTCGTGGGATGGAGGGACATGGCCCAGCAGCGACCACCGGGGAGGTAGAGGAGGACCTGCATCATGTCGGTGCCAGCGCCTTGGCGATGGTTCAGGGCGTGGGCGAATCGGGGGTAACGCCGGAAAGGGGAGTGTGGTTCCTCACGCGAGGGTCGCAGGTATTGGAGCGTGAACAAGGGGGCGAGCTCACGGGAGCGGTCCTTTGGGGCTTGGGCAAGGTAGTGGCCCTGGAAGCACCCCACCTTCAGCCCCGGATGATCGATCTGGAACCAGCTGCACCGGTCCCAACGTCGGACCTTGTAAATGAGCTGCTGTATCCCGACCCGGAGAACCACATCGCCTATCGGCAAGGACGCCGCCAGTCTGCTCGCTTGGTCCGGCGCGGAGCGGGAGTAGAGAGGCTGGCCCTTCCGGAAGATTCAAACTGGGTGTTGGCCCCGAACCAGAAGGGCGTGTTCGACCGCCCCGAGGTCAAGCCCCTCCCGGTGCGTACCCTCGACCCAAGGGAAGTTCGCGTTTCCGTTGAAGCTACCGGCCTGAATTTCTGGGATGTGTTCCGTTCCCTCGGCTTCATCGAGGAGGGAGACCTTGGGCGGGAGATGTGCGGATACGTTCTCGACACAGGCCAGGAAGTCTCAAGCGTCTCGGTCGGCGACCGTGTTGTAGGGCTGGGATTTGGCGCTTTCGGGCCCGAGATCGTCACGCGAGAGGAGCTGGTGGCACCTGCGCCGGCGGGTATGTCCGCTTCGGCCCTGGCTACAATTCCCAGCGCATTCGTATCGGCCGCCCTTTCCTACCAGTTCTCGGGACTGGAGGCCGGCGATAGGGTCTTGATTCACGCCGGCGCGGGCGGTGTGGGACTGGCGGCTATACAGCTTGCTCAAGCCGCGGGAGCGGAGGTGTTCGCAACAGCCAGCGCACCAAAGCAGGGATATCTGAGGTCTCTCGGAGTAAAGCACGTCTTCGACAGCCGCCAGACAAGGTTCGCTGAGGAGATACTCGAATCCACCGGTGGAGAAGGTGTTCACGTAGTGCTCAACAGCCTCACCAGCGAGGGCTTTATCGATGCCAGCCTGTCATGCCTCGCCCACGGCGGTCGCTTTGTCGAGCTGGCCAGGAGAGACATCCTCAGCGTGGAGGAGATGGCGGCGCTGCGCCCCGATGTGGCTTACGCGATCCTCGAGCTGGACGTTATGAAGAAGGCCGTCCCGGGCGAGGTAGGAGAGGTCCTGCGGGAAGTGATGGCCCAGCTGTCGGCGGGACAACTACGGCCCCTTGTCCACAGCAGGTGGCCGCTAGCCGAGGCAGGAGCAGCCTTGGGGTTCATGCGATCAGCCCGACATATGGGGAAGATCGTGTTGACTCCTTCGCCCATTATGGATGGTCGACTCCGTGCCGACCGCACCTACCTTGTCACCGGAGGCCTGGGTGGCATTGGATGCGCCGTAGCCGCATGGCTTGCCGACCATGGAGCGGGAGTCATCGTACTGAACGGCCGGCGGCCCCCAGACCCGGATGCCGAACAGGCCATCGAAGCCCTCAGGCAACGAGGAGCCGACATCCGCGTAGAGCTGGCGGACGTCACCGATGGCGCAGCCATGGACGCCATGCTGGAACGCATCGACGGGGACCTTCCTCCCCTTGGCGGGGTTATCCACAGCGTAGGTGTGCTATCGGACGCCGCCCTCGAGAACCAGACGTGGTCAAGCTTCGAACAGGTGCTATGGCCGAAGATTATCGGGGCTTGGCACTTGCACCGCGCTACCATGGACCGGGACTTGGACTTCTTCATCCTCTTTTCCAGCCGTGTTGGAGTCATGGGCAACCCGGGCCAGGCGAACCATGCCGCCGCCAACGCCTTCCTGGACCAGCTTGCCGGGCACCGGCGGGCATTGGGCCTGCCGGGACAGGCCATTGCCTGGGGAGCATGGTCGGAGATCGGAGAGGCGGCGGAGCAGCGAGAGAGGATAGAACGCAGGCGGGCAGCCCTGGGGGGGCGGTGGTTCACCCCGGAGCAAGGCATCAAGGCCCTGGAAAGGCTGGTGCGCCAGGACTCAACCACATCGGTGGTCATGTCGGTGGACTGGTCGGTGTTTGAAGAGGCTGTGAGAGAACGTCCGCCTTTGCTGGAGGAGATGCTATCCGCAGATGACGGCGACAAGACCGATGCTTCCACCTCGTCGGGAGATGTGCTGGCCCAGCTCCGTGGCGCCCCTGCGCCGACGACCCTGGAGGCCTTGGTTTCCTTCTTGCAGAAGGAGGTCCAGGCGGTGCTGCGCATGCCCAGTCCCCCTGCTCCGACGGTAGGCTTCTTCGATCTTGGCATGGACTCGCTCATGTCGGTGGAGCTGCGCAACCGCTTGAACCGCGCCCTGTCCGGGCTGTGCACGGTGTCTAATACAGCGGTATTCGACTATCCCAATGTAAACGCCCTGGCATCCCACTTGCGCGAAGAGCTGAGCTCGGCTCTTGGGACCAGCACCCCTGAGACGATCGATGAGCCTGTCATGGCTCGACCTAAGGTGACAGAAAGTGCCACAGGTGACCCCATAGCCATAGTGGGCATGGCATGCCGGTTCCCCGGAGCACCGGACCTGGGGTCCTTCTGGGACCTCCTGGAAGCCGGTGAGATCGCAGTGACCGATGGCCGAGAGGACGAAGGTGATTGGGCTGGGGTAACTGGAGACCCGGCAGCCGACGACATCCTCTACAGAAGGGGAGGATTCGTCGAGGGAATTGACCAGTTCGACAACAGGTTCTTCCGCATCTCCCCGATAGAAGCCCGGATGATGGACCCCCAGCAGCGCATGCTGCTGGAGACCACATGGCATGCCCTGGAAGATGCGGGAATCGACCCGGAGAGCCTGAGAGGAAGCCAGACCGGCGTGTACGTAGGCATCGGCGCCAGCGAGTACCGGGACGTGATCGCGTCCAAGGGGTTGGAGGACCTGTACTTTGGGACCGCCGGCAGTATGGCGATCGGCCGCATCGCCTTTGTTCTGGGGCTGGAAGGCCCAGCCATGCCTGTGGATATGGCCTGTGCATCCTCCCTGGCAGCCCTCCACCAAGCCGCCGCAGCCCTGCAGCGCGGAGAGGTGGAAATGGCCTTGGCCGGGGGCGTGAACGCTACCCTTTCCCCCGCGCTCGTGCGTTTCCACCACGAGATGGGGATGCTGTCTCCCTCTGGCATGTGCAGCGCCTTCGATGCCTCTGCCGACGGCTTTGTCCGCGGCGAGGGATGCGGCGTGGTGGTACTCAAGCGCCTCAGCGATGCAGAAGCTGACGGAGACAGGATCTGGGGGCTGATAAGAGGCTCATCTGTCAACCAGAACGGGGCCAGCGCCGCCCTTCCCGTGCCCAGGGGGCCGGCCCAGGAGCGCCTTATCAGGGATGCTCTCGAAAGAGCGGGCGTGTCGCCGTCGGAAGTGGATTACATGGAGGCCCATGGCACCGGCACCGAGCTGGGCGACTCCATCGAGCTTCGCGCCATAGCTGCGGTGTACGGGGAGGGCCGAGAGCTGAAGCGGCCTCTCTTGGTAGGCTCGGTGAAGCCCAACATCGGGCACGCTGAGTGGGCGGCGGGCATGGCCAGCTTGATGAAGGCTGTGCTGGCGATGAAACGAGGAGTGATCCCGGCGCACCTCAATTTCCGGGAGCCGAATCCCAATTTCGACTGGGACAAGATGCCGGTCCGGGTCACTTCTGAAGTTACGGAATGGCCTGTCCTTCCCGACCGTCGGCCCCTGTCGGCGGTGAACTCCTTCGGGTTATCGGGCACTAACGCCCACGTGATTCTGGAGGGCTATGGCCGGTCTGTTGACGGCGGCCAGCCCAATTCTCAGGACAACATCTCCAAGGGAAAGGCCAGGCTGCTGCCCCTGTCCGGCAAGTCCCCTGCTGCCCTCCGGGACCTGGCGAAGTCCTACCAGTCCTGGCTCGATGACCGGGACCTGGCGAAGTCCTACCAGTCCTGGCTCGATGACCGGGCCCGTGGCCTTTCCGACGAGAATGCCGGATGCCTTCTCGCAGATATAGCATGGACGGCAGGAGTGGGTCGCAGCCACTTCCCCTATCGCTCCGGCTTGGTCTTTGGAGATGCAGCCGAACTGCAGGCGCGACTCAGTGCCCTGACCCAGTCAGAAGAAGCTTCCGATGCTCCTGAGAGGCCCTCATCGGTGAATGTGGCCTTCGTGTACACCGGGCAGGGAGGGCTTGTTCCGGGAATAGCCGAGGCTCTCTACCAGGCCAGCCCGGCAGCCAAAGCAGTCTTCGACCGGTGCGACCAGGTGGTCCGCGATGCCCGGGGCGTGTCGCTCCTGGAAGTTATGTTCGGGTCAGCAGGCACAGAAGGCGACATGCGAGACCCTACGTGGCAGTACCCGGCCCTCTATTCAATGCAAGCTGCCGTCGCCGCCCTGTGGGAGAGCGTAGGGGTCAAGCCCGACAGGGTGCTGGGCCGGGGGGTTGGAGAGATCGCTGCCTCCCTGGCTGCGGGCCTCTTCAGCTTGGAGGATGGATGCCGTCTCGCGGCCTCCCTGGCAGGCCCTGAGCTGGCCCTGCCTCCGGCGGGCGCGATTTCCTCGACTTGGATCAGCAACGTGCTCCAGCGCGCGGTCCAGCCGTCCGACGATTTGGGCGAAGCTCACTGGCGGGGCCTGTCCGACGGAGACAACGCCTTCAGGGGCTGCATGGACGCCCTGGCTGATACCGGCGCTGACCTGGTCGTTGAGGTAGGCCCGTCCCCAGGGGCGGCCGCCTCTTCCTGCTGGCCCCAAGGTGCTGACGGAGGCCCGCCTCCGGTCTTCCTTGAAGGCCTTCTTAGCCCCGACGGTAGGCATGAAGCCCTGGAACGCCGTTTCCTGGACGCGGTCGCCTCAGCGTACGAGGCCGGGGCGGGGATCTCCTTCGCAGGGCTCTTCATCGGCGAGCAGCGCCTTCGTATCGGCATCCCCCACTATCCCTTCCAGCGCCGCCGATTCTGGGTGCAGGGACGCAGCCTGTCCGGATAGTCCGCTGCGCCCTCCTGGTACTAATTGAACATTGGTACAGGTACTGCTATATTGGTGTCCTTTGAACCTATAAACTCACAAAGGTAAAGATCGGAGGATATCTGGTGGCAACGACTGAAGAGCGCATGCGAAAACTGGTGGACGATAACCTGGAGATCGAAGGCAGGACCAGCGGCAGGCCCCTGGACCCGAACCTCAGCCTGAGGGACTCGGGCGTTAGCTCGGTGGACTTCGTCGCCTTCACCAAGGTGGTCGCCCAGGAGTTCAACGTCAACTTTGTCCCCGAGGACTGTGACAAGTACAAGACGGTCGGCGAGCTTATGGCATTCCTCGACACCAAAGCCAGCTAACGTTCCAAGGATCAAAAACTAAGCGAGGCACCTCGTGACGGCAGTCGTTGATGAGGCGGCCGCCAGCCCCCCGCGTCAAGCGTTGGCCGGCCCATGGTGGAAGCCCCTCCCAACCACGTCCGGTGTTGCGATATCCCACATCGACCTGAGCCCCGATCCGGTCTGCGAAAGGGAAGCCTTCGAGTGGCTCGATGGGGAGGAACGGTGGGCTTGGCAGAAATACATGCCGGGGCCTCGGCGCCGGTTCTCCCTATGTCGCGCCGCCCTCCGCGCCCTCCTCTGCGACTACCTGGGCTGCAGCAACCAGAGCCTCGCATTCGCCACGTCCGATCATGGCAAGCCCTTCGCCGTCTTGGCAGGCAAGGCATCCGAGGTCGCCTTTAACGTCAGCCACACCCTCAGCCAAGGCCTCATCGCCCTCGCGCCATCGGGTCGTCTCGGCATCGACGTGGAAGAGCGCGTCCCCAAGCACAGCCTGGACGCCCTCATCGAGTCCGTGATGGGCGCCCATGAGCAGGCCGAGCTAGGTGCCCTGGAGCCCGACGCAAGGCTGCACCTGTTCTACCGGTTCTGGACCTTTAAGGAGGCCCTTATCAAGGCCCTGGGCACCGGCTTCTCCACCGACCCGTCCCGGTTCGAGCTGCCCTCCGACATCCGCCTGGGCGCTAAGTCCGGGACATTCAGGTTCCCACATATCCCCGGCACTGCGTGGGCCCTGGAAGACCTCGGCACCGGCGAGTACGCCGCCGCCCTGGCCTACGAGCTGCTCCCGGGCCAGCCTTCGCCAAGCGGCGGGGCCCAAGCCGTCCTCATCTCACCGCCGGAGGAAGCCTGAAGCTTGGTCGATAGCTCCAAAAGGGTCTGGAACATCCCGGAACCCATCTCCGTCTGCGAAGTCCAGGTTGATGCCGATACCCGTGTCGTCCTGAGGCAGCACGGCAACCCCGACGGTCCCCGGCTGATCCTCAGCCACGGCAACGGCCTGGCTATCGACCTCTACTACCCCTTCTGGTCCCGGTTCACCAACGATTTCGACCTCATCATCTACGACCTTCGGAACCATGGCTGGAACACCCCCAGCGCCCTGGAGACTCACAACGTTCCCACCCTGGTGTCTGACCACGACTCCATCCTGGAAGCCATAGAGCGCAACTACGGCCACAAGACTCAGGTCGGCGTCTTCCACTCCGTGTCCGCCCTGGTATCCCTGCTGTCCGCCTCCAAGGGCAGCCGCCTGGCTGCCCTCCTGCTCTTCGACCCTCCCCTCTGCAAGCCCGGCCGCAGCCACCGGGAGTTCGAGGAGGCCGCCATCCGGACCGCCGGCATGACCCGCCGTCGCACCGACCGGTTTCGCAGCCGCGCCGAATTCGCCGAGGTGCTGGCCTTCCTGCCCCCATTCCAGCGCTTCGTGCCCGGCGCCTACGATCTCATGGCCGAGGCGACCCTTCGCGAATGCGGGGACAACGACGGCTACGAGCTGCGCTGCCCCCGGGAGTACGAAGCCCGGATGATCGACTACGCCAGCGTCTATGGGGTTGCCGTGGACTTCGACGAGATAGAGTGCCCGGTCAAGGTCATCGGCGCGGACCCAACCCTGCCTTTCTCCTACTTGCCCACCCTGGACATGTCAGACATCCTCAGCGTCAACTACGACTTCCTGCCCGAGGCGACCCACTTCCTGCAGCTCGAGAAGCCCGAGGAGTGCGCCTCCGCCGCCCTGGAGTTCCTCCGCTCCATCGCCATCCGCTGACAGCCCCCGGGCCCCTCGTTACCCCCTCTCCCCTGGCGGGAGAGGGCTGGGGTGAGGGGGACCCCCCATGCCGTCATTGCGGCGAAGGCCGCAATCCAGGAAACTCTGGCATGAGACAGGCTGGTCATAAGGAACCCCCCGCCCCCGTTCCCCTTCGATTTCCCTCAGGGCGAACGGGGGCCAAAGGCCCCGTCGTGTCGCTGTCAGCCAACCTGCAACCCGGCAATGCTCCGTCCTGGATTGCGGCCTACGCCGCAATGACGGTGCGACCTCTTGTCTTACCCAGCCAGTCGCCGGCCTGACTTCCCTCATGCCACCCTTTTCGTCATTGCGGCGCAGGCCGCAATCCAGAAAACCTGGCATGAGACATGCTGGCCATTAGGAACCCCCCGCCCCCGTTCGCCCTGAGGGAAATCGAAGGGGAACGGGGGCGAACGGACAAGGAGCGTCCTGTCCTCCACTGTAGGCCCCCTACTGGCGGGAGGGGGAGGTGACGCGGACGGACACGATCTCGATGTCGTGGTACTGCCGGTGGGTGACCGTCGATGCGTAGTGGCGCAGCAGGCGCAGCGAGGTGTCCCGCTCGACGAAGTCCCCGGCGCCGCCCAGGTCCAGCTCCAGCGACTCGGGCGCCGGCGCGTCCAGCAGCGTAAGCTGGTCTTCCAGGTTCTCGGTGCCGCCCGCGGCGCCCACGAACTCCAGCTCCGCCGTGCTCCCCTGCCCGCTGGCGCTCACCAGCAGCCTCCTCGGCCCTCCCGCCCCTACTTCGCCCGTCTCAGCCATGATCCCCAGCGTCTCCTCGGCCACAGCCCGCAGCCGTTCCGTCATCTGGGCCTCCCAGCCGTTGCCCTTGGAGAACTCCTCCAGGAACCCGTTGATCCGTGGCAGGGCCTCCATGCTGGCTTCCGTCCTCAGACGCCACAGCTTGCGCTTCCTGAACTCGGACATGACCATCAGCACCACCAAGGTCACCGCCCCCGCCGTCAGCGCCCGCTGGAAGATGCTCTCCCACAGGTCCCCCACCGGCAGCGACAGAAACCCCGTCTGCATCCCCACCCCCACCAGTATGGCTGCGCCGATGGCGACGGCTGTCGCGTAGTCGGGGCTGTCCTGGACGATCATCTTCATGCCCTCCACCACCAGCGGGCTGAGCATGAAGACCAGGAACACCCCCGTCACCGGCGCCGGGACGCCCACCAGCAGCCCCCACGACTTGGGGAAGAAGGCTGCCGCGATGAGGATGACTCCGGTGATGATCCCGATGTACCTGGAGGCGCAGGCCGTCTGCTGGGTGAACACAGCGCCCCTGGGGCTGGTGGCGATGGGCATCACTGCCGTAAGGCCCGCCAGCAGGTTGCCCAACCCCGTGCAGACGGACACTCCCTGCGCCCTCCGGTAGTCTATGGCCCTGGAGCCGCGCCAGGACAGCCTCTGGGAGGACAGGGCTATGGACGTGCCCTGGAGGACAGCTATGACGGCCAGGAAGAGGAAGGCCGGGAGCAGGGACCAGAAGGCGACGCCAAAGCTGAGCCCGATGCCGTGCCACCCGTCCAGGGGCACTCCGACGACGGCAGCCTCCCTTACGGGGCCGAAGTCGAATATCCCGAAGGCCACACCTGCAACCGCTCCCGCTGCGATCCCGATGACCGACGACCAGACACGCCACACAACGCTGCCCCTGATGAGCAGGCCCGCCAGCAGGACGAAGGTCACCAGGATGCACACCGGCCCCGCCGCTGAGTGGGCGCCCTCGGGCACATCATTCAGGCTTCTGAACACCACGGGGATCACCGTGATCACCAGGAGTATCAGGATGGCCCCGCTGAAGGCCGGCGTCACCACCCGCCTCAGGAGGGAGAGCCTCATCGAGACCAGCACCTGGAACAGGCCGGACACCAGCACCAGGGACGCCAGGGTGCCCGCGCCTCCCTCCACCAGCGCGATGATGCAGAAGGGGATGGCCGATGGCGACGGGTAGGTGATGATGAACAGCCCGGAGCCCACGGGGCCGATGCGGAAGGCTTGCAGGATGGTCGCCGCCCCGTTGACCACCAGCATAGCAAAGGCCGCCCAGGCGATCTCGGGCGCCGACCCGCCCACCGCCTGCAGCAGGATGATGGGGAACAGGGCGATGGGGGCCACCACCAGCGCCGCTGACTGCACGCCCAGTACCAGGGCGGTCAGCGGGGGAGGCCTCTCTTCAGCCTCGTATCGGAGGGTCGATCCGGTGGTGTTCGCGCTCATACACAGCTCGCAGAGGGGCACTTCCCATTCGCCCCAAGCGCGCCGCAGTGTACTTGCTCCCACCCCGCCTTGCAACCTGCGGGCTGCACCGTCGTGGCCGGTAGTAAGCGGGTGGGGGGCCATGTCCGTTCGCCCGTCGCCGCAATGACGACCCCTTGTCCGTTCGCCCTGAGGGAAATCGAAGGGGAACGGACAAGCCGGGGAGGGGGGTCCGCCACGCCTTTCGTCATTGGAAGGACAATCGTCATTGCGGCGTAGGCCGCAATCCAGGATGGAGCATTGCCGGGCTGCAGGGTGGCTGACAGCGCCACGACGGGGCCTTTGGCCCCCCGTTCCCCTTCGATTTCCCCCTTCGAGAGCCTCAGGACAGGCTCAGGGCGAACGGGGGATGGGTTAGGGCATTGCTACGGCATGGGTGTTTGTCATGGGCGGCCTGGTCTGCGACCGGGGTTTCCTGGATTGCGGCCTACGCCGCAATGACGAAAGAAGTGGCCGCAATGACGGTGGGGGCCTTTCGTAATGGGCGGCCATACTGAGCCCATGGCTCGCGACGCTGTTGTCTGTTCGAGCTCCGCGACGACGACCCCTTGTCCGTTCGCCCTGAGGGAAATCGAAGGGGAACGGACAAGCCGTAGGGCATTGCGTCCGCTACGTCTTTAGTCATTGGAAGGACAATCGTCATTGCGGCGCAGGCCGCAATCCAGGACGGAGCATTGCCCGGGTGCAGCTTGGCTGACAGCGACACGACAGGGCCTCTGGCCCCCGTTCCCCTTCGATTTCCCTCAGGGCGAACGGGGGATGCGCCGGGGTAGATGGGGGGTGCGCCGCAATGACGGCATTGGGCGGTCCCCCTCACCCCAACCCTCTCCCTCCAGGGGAGAGGGGACGCCGCGGCCCCTTACGGAGGTGTGGCCATGGCGGCGCCGGCGGCCTGCTGCACCCGCAGGATCTCCTCCTCCGTCATGCAGGCGTACTGGTCGTTGCCGGCGGCGGTGATCGCCAGGAACTGCTCCGCGGGCATGGCCTGTATCCCCTCGATGCCCGATGCCAGCAGGGCGACGAAGGCCGGGTTGTTCCTGCCGAACTCCTCGAGGCAGGCCAGCGTCTCATCGCGGACACCGCCCATAGCCCACTGTATCCCGTTGGCGAATATCTTCAGGTTGGTGTCCAAGCTTATGCAGTGGGCCACCGGAAGTCCGATCTGGGTGGCCTCCAGGGGCGAGGCGGCCATCATGGCGGCGAACTGGTCCGCGGGCAGGCCTTCGCTCACGCACTGGGCCTCGGACTCGGTCAGCAGGTCGTATATGTCCTGGCCGGTGCCCGTGGCGTTCCGATCCAGGCCCAACCACAGGCTCACGGTGAACTGCTTCTTCTCATCGTCGGTCTGGCACTCGTGGATCTGGATATTGAAGTCCAGCGTCTCCTCAAGGGCGTCGGGGGACACCATCATGTCCAGCCCCATCCTGATGAACACCGCGTTGGGGTGCTCCAGGCCGACCTCGGTGATGCACTCGCGGGTCTCCGCGGCCCATCCGCCCGCCTGGGCGTCGAGCATCGCCACGACAAAGAGCACAGCGTTCTCCGGCGTCAGGCAGCCCAGCAGGGGCAGTGCGCCCTCGGGGTCGGTGGTCCCTGACAGCAGGGGGAAGGCGAGCATGAACTGGTAGGCAGCCTCTCCCACGGTAGCCTGGATGCAGGAGCTCTCCTCCCCGGAGATCCTGTCCACCACATCCTGGAAGGTGGTTGCCTGGGTCATGTAGAAGCCCCGCAGGCCGGCCTCGTCTTCCGCAGCCGGGGCCTCGGTGGGCTCAGGCATGGGGGTCGGGGTCGGCGGTGGCGGGGTAGGCGTAGGCGTGGCCGTCGGCGTGGGGGTTGGTGTGGGAGTCGGCGTCGGGTCGGAGCCGCAGGCGACCAGCGCCACTGACAGGGCGAGGGCCAGCGCAAGGGCGATGGCCAGCGAAAATCGGTTACGGAGCTTATGCTGCTGCATGGTACGAGGGTCCTCCAATGTCTATTGTCCCGGACGAGGCGAAGTGTACTTCGTCCCTTCCTCTCTTGCAACCTGCGGGGGGGCGTAGACTCCCGCTTCCGCGGGAGTGACGGCCACGCCTTCATTCGTCGTTCCCGCGAAAGCGGGAACCTACCGTGGAGGACAGGACGCCCCTTGTCCGTTCGCCCTGAGGGAAATCGAAGGGGAACGGACAAGCCGGGGTAGGGGGCATAGACTCCCGCTTTCGCGGGAGTGACGGACCCCCTTCATTCGTCGTTCCCGCGAAAGCGGGAACCTACCGTGGAGGACAGGACGCCCCTTGTCCGTTCGCCCTGAGGGAAATCGAAGGGGAACGGACAACCCGGGGCACTTTGCGTCCGCCACGTCTTTCGTCATTGGAAGGACAATCGTCATTGCGGCGGAGGCCGCAATCCAGGACGGAGCATTGCCGGGTTGTAGGTTGGCTGGCAGCGACTCGACGGGGCCTTTGGCCCCCGTTCCCCTTCGATTTCCCTCAGGGCGAACGGGGGTTGCGTTAGGACGTTGCTACGGCATGGGTGGTCCGCATGGCCGGCCTTTCCCTGACCTGGGTTTCCTGGATTGCGGCCTACGCCGCAATGACGGCATGATGCTCCCCCTCACCCCAACACTCTCCCTCCCATCCATTCCCCCCTCCCTTGATGGGAGGGGATTAAGGGGAGGGTGATACTTCCGCCACGGGCGCATCTCCCATGGTGGTCCCCCTCACCCCAACCCTCTCCCGCCAGGGGAGAGGGGGCAGGCTGACCCGCCGGGGGCACAACAATCCCCCCGCCGGGGGGCACAAAATTCCCCCTCCCTTGATGGGAGGGGATTAAGGGGAGGGTGATACGCACCTCTGAGGCAGACTGCCCATGATCATCCCCCTCATCCCAACCCTCTCCCTCCAGGGGAGAGGGCGTATTCCCTACGCCGGCTCTGCGACGAAGACGGGGATCTTGCGAGTGGTGCGCGTCTGGTACTCATCGTAGGGCGGGAAGGCGGCCACCGCCAGCTCCCACAGGCGCGCCCGCTCGCCCTCGTCCTGCACCTCCCGCACCTGCATGTCCTGCACCTCCCTGCCGTCCCGTATCTCCACGCTGCCATCGGCCCGCAGGTTGTACACCCACGAGGGGTTCTTCGGGTTGCCTCCCCGGGAGCCCACGAGCACATAGTTGCTCCCGTCCTTCACCCGCATCAGGGGCGTCTTGCGTATGCCCCCCGTGCGGTTCCCCTTGTTGGTCACGATGATCACGGGCAGCCCGGTGTCCCGCAGCGTCGTCCCCGCGGTCCCGCCGCTGCCCTCATACAGCTCCACCTGCTCCCTCACCCACTCCGCCGTCGAGGGTATGTACTCTGCCATGGCTGACACCTCCTCCTTGGGTTATGCATGTCCCCATGATAACCCCACACCACGCTTTTCGTCATTGCGGCCTGCGCCCCGATGATGACTCCTTGTCCGTTCGCCCGTCGCCGCAATGACGGTGGGGAGCTTTCGTCATGGGCGGCCATACTAAGGCCATGGCTGGCGGCGCAGTTGTCCGTTCGCCCTGAGGGAAATCGAAGGGGAACGGACAAGCCCGTGGTGCGTTGCGTCCGCTACGTCTTTCGTCATTGGAAGGACAATCGTCATTGCGGCGCAGGCCGCAATCCAGGACGGAGCACTGCCGGGTTGCAGGTTGGCTGACAGCGACACGACGGGGCCTTTGGCCCCCGTTCCCCTTCGATTTCCCTCAGGGCGAACGGGGGATGCGCCGACGCTCCCTTCACTGAGGGGGTTCCTCTAGTGGCCGGCCTTTCCCTGACCAGGGTTTCCTGGATTGCGGCCTGCGCCGCAATGACGGTGGGGAGCTTTCGTCATGGGCGGCCATACTGAGGCCATGGCTGGCGACGCCGTTGTCTGCTCGAGCTCCGCAACGACGGCCTCTTCTCCATACGCCCGTCGCCGCATTGATGATTCCTTGTCCGTTCGCCCGTCGCCGCATTGATGATTCTTTGTCCGTTCGCCCTGAGGGAAATCGAAGGGGAACGGACAAGCCCGTGAGGTGATCTGCGTCCCGGACGCTGCTCCCGGCGGCCACCTCATTCGTCATTGCGGCGTAGGCCGCAATCCAGGACGGAGCATTGCCGGGCTGCAGGTTGGCTGACAGCGCCACGACGGGGCCTTTGGCCCCCCGCTCCCCTTCGATTTCCCTCAGGGCGAACGGGGATGCGCTGGGGTGGGGGCCCTTGGTAGTTGGCGGGTGGCCCAAAAAGCAGTGGGGACGCGGCTGGGGTGGTGTTTTCACCCCGTTGCGTCCCCACATTAGGAGAGGTGCTGGGCTGGCCGTCCTCTGGTCCCCCTCGGTCCCTCCGCTCTCCTTCGATTTCCCTCAGGACGAACGGAGGGGAGGCCTCCGGGGTCTCCCCCTCACCCCTACCCTCTCCCGCCAGGGGAGAGGGGGGATGGAGGCGGGGGTGGCCGGAGGGCCAGCCCGTTCCGTTAAGTCTTAGCGCTTATTCATGGCCATGTAGGCGCCTCCGCCCGCTACCACCACCGCCACGATGGCGATGATCAGCGCGATGAGGCCCAGGCCTGTGCCGCCGTCGGCGCCTGCGGGTCCCACGTCACCCTGGGGTCCCTGGTTGCCCGGGACTCCCTGCGGGCCCTGGGCGCCGGTGTTGCCCAGAGGTCCCTGGTCGCCCTGGGACCCGGTGTTGCCCTGGATTCCCTGGTTACCCTGGGGTCCCTGGGGCCCGGTGTTGCCCTGGATTCCCTGGTTGCCCTGGGGTCCCGGGTTGCCCTGGGGTCCCGGAGGTCCCTCAGGTCCCTGGGGGCCTGTGGGTCCCACATCTCCGCGAGGTCCGGGATCACCCTGGTCGCCCTTGGGGCCGGGGTCGCCCTGCTCGCCGGGCTCACCCTGGATTCCCTGAGGGCCCTGAGCACCGTCGGCGCCTGGCCGTCCGCGAGGCCCGGGAGGTCCCTGGTTGGGATTCACGGTGGGTTCGGGCTCTACGGTGGGCTCGGGCGGCGGCGCATCGGCCGCGACCTCCACGGTGTCTGGGCCAGCGACATCGCTGCTAGGTTGGCCAGGTACCAGCACCATGCCTTCGAAGGTGTAGTCATCCGCCTCGGTGTCCGAGGCAATGACCGTGTAGCTGAAGGTGCCTGCCCCAGCTACGGGGAATATCCACCGCTGCTTACCATCGACATTGCTCGCTCTCCTGGCGGTAGACGGCCCCTCATCCTCATCGTACGTGAAGTCCTCCGGCAGGGTTTCTACGACCGAGCCGGCACTAATGGTGTGCTCGATGGTGACGATTATCTCGCCCCCGGGCATAACCGCCATGGCGGAGAGGGACCTGGTGGCCATGTTTGCCTGCGCGCCGGCCTGGCCCGGAAGCCAGAGCCCGACCGCCATGGCCAGTCCCAGCGCCACGAGGGCTGCCAGCAAGAGCGACGGTGATTTTACTATGCTCCTAACCAATCTACTTCCTCCTCATCTGTGTATCCGTCACACATCCGCTCTTGGGGCTAGTTGTCCAGATTGTCCAGGGTCCAGATGGTGATGGCTTCCAAGAGCTCATCATCGCTTACCGTCCCGTCGCCGTTGAAGTCCAACCGCACCTGGTGGGGATAGTCGCCTATATCTGTTCTGTCTTGGACAGGAGTTGCGCTGCCAACGGTCACGGTGACACCCAGGGAGTCCATGCTGTCGGCGCTGGTAGCCACAACCGTGACCATGTATACGTTGTCCCTGTTGAGGTCGTCCGGGTTATTGAAGTCGGGCGGGCTGTTGAAGGTCAGGACGCCGCCTGTGCTGATGCTGATGACGCCGGCATCGTCGCCCGAAAGGGTCCACTCGGCGCTGGGAGCGTCCACTCCCACGGCCCTGTAGGTGCCCACTTCCTCCGTGTCCATGCTGTCGTACTCAACCAGAGGCGCGCCTTCCACCGCCAGCCTGCCCTGCATGATCTCCGGCGGCTCCTCCGCGTTCACTACTCTGATCTCCACCCATATAGATGGGTCGTTCCTCGACTCGTCGTCATCCGCCAGGTCCTTGGCCGTAACCTGAACCCTGTAGGTACGCCGGACTTCAAAGTCGAGGTTCACTCCGGGCTTCACCCATATCTGACCGGCGTTGGTTGTCTGAGTGGTATCCGTAGAGTCGAATGGGTCAGCTACGGAATGGGAGGCAACGGAGTAAATGTCGAAGTACCTCGCGTCGGGCCCGCTCAGGCTGTACTCTATCGAGTCGTCGTCGGCCGTCTCCTCGTCGAGGAGATCCGTTGCGACAATGCGGTCAGCGTTGGGGGTTGCGGTGTCGGTGTGTACGGCACCCTCACGATTTGCGACGACCTGCCTGCCTTCATCTACGTCTGTAGTACCGGCATCATCCGTGCCTGCACCTGAAGGCTCGAGGACATACCTTGTCTTGATTTGGATGCCGTCGGCATCGAGGTTTTCGTCCATAAACATCGGAGACAGGTTCCGTGCCTTCGCGGCCCGTTGTGCCGACACTTCGGCGGTGCTCGTGGATCCCGCGGGATCAGTGTACATCGCCCTCGCCCTCAGGCACTTGTTAAAGTCGCCAGTCTCCGGAGTATAGGTGGCCGTCCCCGCCCCGTCACCCTTCGCAGCTTGCCACCTGGGCTCATCCTCGGTGTCTGTGAGGGCTTCAAGCGTGGCTGCCAAACAATTCGTAGTGGCCAGTCTGGTTGCCGACCACTGCCACCGCAGTCCGGTCACGTCGCCGTCTTCATCCGAGACAACCGTTGCAGTTATCGGCACCCCGATCCTGGGCTGCCTGGCGCTCAGGGACACCTCTCCCGGGTCCTGGGCGTTAGTTACCGTCACCCTTACGGGGAGCGGCGTGTTCTCCGCACCTGCGGTTGCGGTCACCGTAACCTCGTAAACTCCGTCCTCGTTCGCATCCTCAGGATTCTCGTAGTCCGGCTGGTCACCAGCAACTTGCGGGGTGCTGGCAACAAAGGTCAGAGCACCGGTATCCAGCACGTTGGTAGCTCCAGTGGTGGCGAACTTGCTCACATCAGGGCCGGACAAGGTGAGAACCACAGTCGTGCCCTCGGGGTCGTAAGCCGCAAAGGTGTCCACGTTGAGGTCATCAACCGGGGGATCCGCATCGGTCATTTTGTTCTCGGAGTAGTCATAGGCCATCTCGCCCATGGTGAAGATCGGGGCCTCGTCCTCCTCCGTAACCGTAATCGTCATGGTCGTCGAACTATCGTAGGTGTCGTCGGCCCCGCCAACTGTCCGGGTGACGCGGCCATCTGCATCATAGTCGCCCTTGCCGTCGTTGATCTTGATGGTGACCATGTATCCCGTACCTGGGGCACCCGGGTTGGCTTCTATATCGCTTGCCGGTCTTCCCGTGTCACTCGCCGGGTTCAAAGTCTTGCCGATGCCCACCCTCACCTGGCCGGTGGCCCGGTCAATCTGGAACATGTCGGCATGCGGCAGGTTACCATCGGTCGCCACCAAGTAGTAGGTGGGACGCTCGCCTCGCTCGATGGTGTCACCACTGGCGAGCACCGGACTTCCTATGTTCGCCTCGTTAGTGGTCCCGTCGGCGGCCTCCTCGGTTGGCCCATCTATGGGAGTAGGACTGGTGCTTGGATCGAAGTCGGGGAACACGGGCGTCTTCGCGTCGGCTACCAGTTTAATGGTCGGGTACTGGGAAACCGCTTCCAGGGTCTTGTTCGGCCCGTGGGCGTCTTCGTATGTCGCGACCACACGGAGATAATTGGTCCTGTCGTCGTCGACAACGTCATAGCTCTTCTCCTTGGCATTTGGCCCAGGAATCTCAGTCCAAGGTCCGGATCGGCTCGGCCCCCGGTACCACTGCCAAGTCACTAGATCGACAGGAGGTGTCTCGGTAGTATCAACCTCGGTGATGTTCATCTTGTCTACATTAGCAGCCTCTGCATTTATGGGGGGAACCTCCCCTTTGTCTCCGTCCGGGTCCACTATGGAGGTGTTTTCTCCACCGGCAGCGTTCACATAGGGGTTCCCCACGTTGTCGGCATACACGACGGTAATGAAGTCACCCTCCCGTGGTTGCACCAGCGACAGTTCTAGGGTGGTCGTCGCGGCCTCTTCCTCATTCGTGACCTTGACCATGACATGCTCGGTCATCGTCGCGGTGCCGTCGGTCGCCGTCAGTACCACCTCGTATGTGTTGTCGCCGGCCGCAGCGTCGGCCGTGGGCGTCCCATCGCCAAGCCCCGCAACGTCCGCTGGGGACTCGAAGTTGGGAGGATTGTTGAAGCTCAGCGTACCAGTATCCCTGTCGAAGCTAAAAACTCCCGCGTCGGCTCCGCTCAGGGGATCATCAGCCCAGCTGGCGGTCCCACCCTCCGGGTCCACCGCCGTGAAGTACGCGACGGCTTCTTCGCTGTTTTCAGGGAACTCAATGGCGTCATCGCCATTTTGCGCCCCGGCGGGCAGCAGAGTGATAGCCAGCACCGCTCCCAGGGATGCTAGGAGCAGGGCCAGAACCACCCACTTGTTTGCCAAGCCCTTGAAAGTTGTAACCATGTTGCACACCTCTCCTATGTACTAGAATTTCCTATGGTCCACGCCGTGGCGTAAATCGCCAGCACGCCTGCAGGCCGGGGCCTACGGGCCTCTGTTCGCTACCATCTCCCCTCCCCCAGGTTGACGACCTTCCAATGAGCTGTGGCGTTCCCGAAAGAGGCTTCTCTGTATATACGAGTTGAGCCTCGCATATGGCAAATACCGGCCGGCGGCCCGGTATCGGGCTGTGCTGCCGAGGGGGTTTTCTGCTGTGTGCTGCGCCATTACCTTGTGCTGCCCCCAAAGCCGGTGGGTTGTCCGGGTACGGGTCCCATAGTCCACCGCTCCTGCCCGTTCCGGAATCCTTCAGCAGGAGCGGTTGTGACAAAGTATACCTTGGGTGAGGTCCCTATATCCAGTGTTAGCAATGGTCTATCGGCTGCCAAACGACATATTCCCCGCTATGGGCAAGGGTATAGCCCCATAGCAGCCTACATTTATACCAGCAATGCGAGCGTTATTCAAGCCCTGTTCTGCACGAATATTGGAGGAATATGCCCCCGCTCCCCCAATTGCCCGTTCCCCTTCGATTTCCCTCAGGACGAACGGGCAAGGTCCGGGGGAACGGAGGGCTGGGTGAGCTGATGCCTCTGGGTGAACCGGGGGCCCTGGGCGGGCCCCAGCATTCTCCTCCCATCTAATCTAAGGAAGGAGATAAAGTGGAATCTGACACGACCGTCCAAGGCGGCCTGTCCGATTGCCGCACCTGTTCCCTCCGTTCGCCCTGAGGGAAATCGAAGGGGAACGGAGGGATGTGTCAGGGCGAAGGGGGGGTGTCGGGGCGAACGGAGGGCGAACGGGCAAGGTCTGGGTGAACCGGGGGCTGGGTGGGGACGTGTATTCTCCTCCCATCTAAGGAAGGAGATAAAGTGGAGTCTGACACGACCGACCACGGCGGCCTGTCCGATCACCGCACCTGTTCCCTCCGTTCGCCCTGAGGGAAATCGAAGGGGAACGGAGGGATGTGTCAGGGCGAAGGGGGGTGTCGGGGCGAACGGAGGGAGGGCGGCTCCCTTAGGGCGGGCTCACGGGGAACGGAGGGTTGCTTCCTCAGCGGGGCGCATCGCGAGTCCGGCGCACTGCCAGCGCGGATAGCGCCTGCCAGTCCCCATGGACAAGGGACTCCTTTTTGGTGCGGGACCATCCCTTAACTCGGCTCTCGGCGTCCAGGGCTTCTTCCCTCGTGGAAAACTCCTGGGAAAACACCAAGGCAACGGGGCGTCGGCGGGATACGTACCCCGAGTATTCCCCCGACTGGTGCTCGGCAAGCCGATGTTCCAATGCATCGGTGTGGCCGGTGTAGAAGGACCCATCAGAGCAACGGAGGATGTACATCCAGAAGGGCATATTGGGGGGAGTATAGCATCCCTGCTGCCCCTTAACGTTGGTGCCCCTGCCCGTTCCCCTTCGATTTCCCTCAGGGCGAACGGTGGGAGGGCAGCTCCCTTAGGGCGGGCGGGCAAGGTCAGGGCGAATGGAAGGATGTATCGGGGCGAACGGGGGGTCCCGGGTTGCCCGTTCCCCTTCGATTTCCCTCAGGGCGAACGGGCAGGGAGGGGCCGCAATGACGGTGGTGGGGCTTCCCTGAGGGGGAGAGGCCTAAATGACGGACGGGAGAGGCCGTTCCATCGCCGCATCTGGTCCCTCCGTTCGTCCTGAGCCTGTCCTGAGGCTATCTGAGGGTGAAACAAGCCCTGGCCTAACTATGGTCCCTCCGTTCCCCTTCGATTTCCCTCAGGGCGAACGGAGGGACGTGTCAGGGCGAACGGGCGGGGGCTCACGTGGGGCGGGCATTCTCATTCCATATATGGGAGGAGATAAAGTAGAGCCTGACGCGACTGTCCAAGGCAGCCTGCCCGGTCGCTGCATCTGATCCCTCCGTTCGCCCTGAGGGAAATCGAAGGGGAACGGAGGGATGTGTCAGGGAGAACGGGCAGGAGGCCACGTGGGGCGGGCAGGGGCCGGGATGACGGGGGATGTCCCCCTCACCCCAACCCTCTCCCTCCAGGGGAGAGGGGGGAGGTTGTGGGAGGGGATTAAGGGGGGAGGAGGGTTATACTGGGAGGCGCGATGGCGGTAGGGAGTCGATACATCAGATGGGCGGCGGTGTTCGTGGCGGTCGCCGTGGGTGCGGCGGCGCTGCTGACGGTCCAGCCGGCGGGGGCGACGACGGATGAGCCGAGCCCGCTGGATGAGCACGAGTCCCAAAACCTGCGGTGGCTGCAGGACAACCATCCCGAGCTGTACAGCCAGCTGGAGGCGCTGCACTGGGTGGCCGACGGCCTGTCCGACGCGGAGATCGCCAACCTGGAAGCGCTGCTCCAGGTGGGCCGTCAAGACATCGCCACCATGGAAGCACTGGCGCCCATGCCCTTCCTGAGCACGGCCGAGGTCACGGACACGCTGGCGCTGCGGTCCATCCGCTGGCTGGCCATCACGGAGCTGCTGGCGCCGCTGACGTCCCACGAGGCGTTCCTGGACGGCATCGACGACTCTGAGACGACCCTGGTGGCGGCCGCCGGTACGGTGGTGGCATATCCCTGGGAGATTGGCAGGGTCCTGACGCCGGGCTACATGTCCGTCCAGACGGGCGCGACGAATTCGGGGGTGCGTCTCAGCATCCTGCGCCCGGGCTGGATCTACCCGGCGCCGGAGACCGTCGGTGTGCTGGAGAGGGCCATCGAGTTCGTCGAGACGACCATGGGGCTGCCCCTGCCCGTGGAGCACGTGATACTTGTGCTGTATGAAGGCGCCGTCCTTCCAGGGGCCGCGGGCGTCAACTTCGGCTTTGCCATCAGCTTCCTGCCGGCCTACGAGCAGCCGGAGAACACTCTTCTGTGGTGGAGGTTCCGGACGGGCTTGGCCCACGAGGTAGCCCACTATTATTGGAGGCTGAGCGAGGACTGGCTAGATGAAGGCATGGCTGTGGTCTTTGAGCGCCTGTACGGCCTGAGCATCGGCCTGAGCCCAGGGCAGCTGCAGACCCACCGCTGGGGATGCGAAGCCCATGACCTGCAGATGCTGTCGGAGAACCCTGAGTTCATTTGCAATTACTACCTTGGGTCCCGCTTGTTCGATGACCTGCGCGATGCCATGACCGCGGCCGAGTTCAGCGAGGCGATGCTGGACCTGTACAACCTGACCATCGCCGAGCAGGCGGCGGGCGGGGTGCCGGGCATCGATGAGGTGCGCCAGGCGTTCAGCGCTCATGCCGAGATCGTGGAGAAGCACTGGTCGGGAGGGCTGAACGCGCCGGAGAACCGGCCGCCCGACGAGGGCATCGACAGGACGACCCATGAGCTGGTGCAGTGGGAGCAGCGCCCGGCTTACGATGCCCAGACCGGCATGGTCACGCTAAAGGGGACGCTGCTTGGCGATGCGGTGTTCACCGACATAGGCCAGCGGACGGAGGGGTATGCCAGCTTCGTCCTGGTCCACGCCGATTGGATAGGCCACCTGGGCTCCATACTGCCTTCCATCAGCGGGCGGAGCTGGATTCTCGACGACCCCGCCGACGTTGTCGCAACGACCTACGAGGTGTCGGGGCAGGAGTTCAGCGTGACCTTCCAGTTCCCCCTGGCCGGCGACCCCACGGACTACGTTGTCCTCGTCCGGGGCTACCGGGACGGACAGCGCATCGTGAGCATAAGCGACGGGGTCGATCCCCTGGGGTACTCGCGCATCCGCATCGCTGAGCCCGTCGTGACCACCGGGAGCGTGGTGGGGGACAAGTACGATGCCAACAAGAACGGCAAGATAGAGGCGAGCGAGGTGCGGGACGCCATTTTCGACTGGTTCACCGAGCCGGTGGGCAGCGTGATCACCGCCTCCGAGGTGCGGGAGCTGATCTTCCTGTACTTCCAGGCCCTGGACGAGGAGTAAGGGGGATAATATCCCCCTCACCCCAACCCTCTCCGCCCTTTCTATCCCCTCTCCCTTGATGGGAGGGGACTAAGGGGAGGGTGACACCCCCGCCGGGGGGCACAAAATGCTCCCCCCTCCCTTGATGGGAGGGGATTAAGGGGAGGGTGACATCAAACACTCCCCCTCCCTTGATGGGAGGGGATTAAGGGGAGGGTGCACCAAATACTCCCCTCTCCCTTGATGGGAGGGGATTAAGGGGAGGGTGATACACAGGCCAGGGCCGGGCCTGTCTGATCGCCTCACCCGGTCCCTCCGTTCGCCCTGAGGGAAATCGAAGGGGAACGGAGGGATGTGTCGGGGAGAACGGAGGGGCGATGTCCCCCTCACCCCAACCCTCTCCCACCGCTTTACTCCCCCCTCCCTTGATGGGAGGGGATTAAGGGGAGGGTGATACGCAGGGGCGCCCCTACAGGTCGAAGGTGAGGAGGTTTTTGCGGGGGTCGCAGGTCATGGCCCACTGGTTGAGGACGTCGAGGCCCAGCAGGGAGGGGAGGTTTTCCATCCCCTCGGCAGGGCGGACTATGAAGAGGCGGATGGTGTGGACATAGACGGACTCGCTGGACGGGGCGAAGACCAGGGCAGCCTGCTCCTCGCCATACCTGACGGCCCCGGCGGCGCCCCGGAACTCGTGGGAGAAGGTCATGTCCCGGTAGGGCACACCCATGGCAAAGCTGTCCACAGGGCTGAGGGAGGTGAACCGGGCGCCGGTGTCGACCAGGAAATCGACGCGGTCATGGATGTCCCAGCGGGGGATGTGGACGAGGGCAGAGAGATACCCCCTGCCCTCGCGGAAGAACCCGCTCAACCGCTGTGTCTTCTTGCGGAAGATCATAGGAGCAGCACGGGCGGGTTAGGATTGAGGTAGGCCACCTTGTAGTAAGGCTTCGTGAGCCCTTGCTCCTCGGCCGACTCCACGGCGCTGGGCAGGGAGATGTCCACGGACACAAGGCCGTCCTTGCTGACCACGACCCAGCGGTTGGGGAACTTCTCCAGGAGGGACTCGCGCAGGAGGTCATAGACGGCGCGCACCTTCTCCGAGGCGGCGATCTCTTTCATCACATTGTCAGCGCCGCCGAGCCGCTCGATGGAAGCGTGGGAACCGGGGGAATCGGACAGGACACGTACCGACCCGGCCATGGGGCACCTCCTTACTAATGCGACTTATGGGACAGCGCCGAATAATACAGGGCGAAAGTACATGGCGGCATTGGTGTGTGTCAACGCCTGTGGGTGTCCCCCTCACCCCAACCCTCTCCCGCCAGGGAAGAGGGGGTATTCTGTCTCCCGCCAGGGGAGAGGGTGTGTTTTGTCCTCCCGCCATTCTATCCCCCCTCCCTTGATGGGAGGGGATTAAGGGGAGGGTGATACACACCTCCGAGGGAGCTTCCCTATTTTGTTCCCCCTCACCCCAACCCTCTCCCGCCAGGGGAGAGGGGGTAGGTTGTCCCCCCGCCATTTTATCCCCCCTCCCTTGATGGGAGGGGATTAAGGGGAGGGTGACACTTCCGCCGGGGGAGAGAGGCGGTATACTATCCTCCGCATCTAACCCGAGGCAGGTGAGGGTCCCTTAAGTGCGGTTTGTTGTTGATAAATGGAGGCGCATCGGCACCCGGCTGTACCTGGCGCTGGGTTTCGCTGTGGCCCTTACATTAATATCGGCTGCCGTCGGGGTGTACTACTTCGAGCAGAGCGGCAACCTGAACGACAGGGTGCGGTCCGAGTCGGTGCCGGCCCTGGAGGCGTCGTGGGAGGCCGCCAGGGAGGCGGAGCGCCTGCGGGGCATCGGACAGGGTGTGCTGACGGGCGCGGGCTCGCCGGGCGGCGGGGTGGACAGCTCCCTGGAGAGGCTGGAGGCTGCCCTGAGCGAGGCCAGCAGCCTGCCCGAGCTGGCGGACCAAGCCCAGGCGGTCAGCGACGCCGCCTACGATCTGGCCGAGGACATCGACGGCCTGGACGCCAACGGCAGGGAGCTGGCCGATGCTTACGAAGCCGGCGATGCTCTGCAGACCCGGCTTGGGGGCCTGGTCGTGGTGGGGGGCGACTCGGAGGCTGCTGTGGCTGTGCTGGAGCGGGCGCTGCAGGCGGGCGACGGCGGGGAGCTGGACGGGCTGTGGGATGAGTTCTCCGCCCTGTACGACCGGGGCATAGACCAGGCGTTGGGCGACCTGGGCGGCGGCACGGGCGTCTTCTTTGTGAGGCGCCAGCAGCTAGCCCTGGAGGAGGCCCAAGGGCGGCTGGCGTCGTCCTTTGCGGGGTCCAGCGCGGCGCTGGAGGCCACGGTGTCGGCCCTGACGTCGGAGGCCAGCGCCTACTCATCCGAGTCCCTGGAGGAGGCTGTGGGGAGCTTCGATGAGGGGCGTACGCTGCTGACGGCCATCAGCGTGATCAGCGTGGTGGCGGCGACCTTGGCGGCGTGGCTGTGGGTAGGGAACCGGATGGTGAGGCGGCTGTCGCGGATGTCGGAGCGGATGCGGGGCATGGCGGGAGGCGACCTGGAGACGCCGGTGCCCGAGGTGGGGGGCGACGAGATCGGCGAGCTGGCGGGCGCGCTGGAGGTGTTCCGGCAGCAGGCGTTGGAGGTGCAGCGCCTGAACCTGGTGGAGCAGCTCTACACCGAGCTGCGGGAGACCAACGCCGAGCTGGAGCGGACGCAGGCCCGGCTGGTGGCCCAGCAGAAGCTGGCGGCCCTGGGGGAGCTGGTTTCGGGGGTGGCCCACGAGATACGCAACCCGCTGAACTTCGTGAACAACTTCTCCGAGGGGGCCCTGGAGCTGCACAGCGAGCTGTCGGAGATGCTGACGACCTACCGGGACAAGATGTCCGATGCCGACTCGGCCCTGCTGGATGACATCAGCCAGGAGCTGACCACGAACCTGAACCGGGTACTGTCCAACGGCGGGCGGGCGCTGGCCATCGTGGAAAGGATGCGGGGGCTGGGGGTCACGGGCGGGGACCCGGCCATGGAGGACTTGAACCGGGTGGTGGAGGCGGCCGTGCAGGTGGGGTGCAACACCTTCATCGCCGAGTACCCGGAGTTCTCGGTGGCGCAGGAGTACGACCTGGACCCCGGCATCGGCCAGGTGTCGCTGGTGGAGCGGGACTTCACCGAGGCGGTACTGAACCTGGTGTCCAACGCATGCTTCGCCATGAGGCAGAAGGGCGAGACGGCGGGGCCGGGCTACCAGCCCAGGCTGGCCCTTTCCACCCGTGTCGCGAACGGCGAGGTGGAGGTGCGGGTGCGGGACAACGGCACCGGCATCTCCGAAGAGGTGATGGGCCAGATATTCAACCCCTTCTTCTCCACTAGGGAGGGTGCTGCGGGGGCGGGGCTGGGGCTGCCCATCGCCGCCGACGTAGCCCGGCGGCTGGGAGGAGACCTGTCGGTGGACTCGGCGCCCGGGGAGTACACCGAGTTCACCATGACCCTGCCCCATGTAACCGCCCCGGAAATCCCTCCCCTACCTTTCGGGTAGCCCCCGGGGGGCGGCCGTTCCCCTTCGATTTCCCTCAGGGCGAACTGGCAGAGGGATGTCCCCCTCACCCCAACCCTCTCCCGCCCCTTCTATCCCCCCTCCCTTGATGGGAGGGGATTAAGGGGAGGGTGATGCGCACCCCTGGGGCAGGCTTCTTCATGTTGATCCCCCTCACCCCAACCCTCTCCCACCAGGGGAGAGGGGGGCACACTATCCCCCCTCCCTTGATGGGAGGGGATTAAGGGGAGGGTGATGCGCACCCCTGGGGCAGGCTTCCTCATGTTGATCCCCCTCACCCCAACCCTCTCCCGCCAGGGGAGAGGGGGTTTTTTGTCCCCCCGCCCCTTCTATCCCCCCTCCCTTGATGGGAGGGGATTAAGGGGAGGGTGATGCGCAGGCTAGGGGAGGGCCCGTTCCCCTTCGATTTCCCCCTTCGAGAGCCTCAGGACAGGCTCGGCGCGGGCTATGGGTTAGCGCTGGCGCAGGATCAGGTGGGCGAAGACGCCGGCGGCCAGGACACTGACGGCGGCTTGGATGACGATCAGCGTCGTGCGTCGCCGTGGGCTGGATGCGATCCCTCCGAGAGCACCCCTGATCCGGGGTATGGCGTTGCCTATCACCGGGACGGCGGGCTCCTCCAGGGCGAGGCCGGGGGACTGCAGCTCCCTTCCGATCCCTGAAGATGAGGCTACCTCCAGCGCGGGCGTGGGCGTAGGCTCAGGCGTAGGTGTAGGCGTCGGCTCGGGGGTCGATGTGGGCACGGGGGCCAGGGTCGGCGTGGGTGGCGGCGTCGGAGTTGGGGTAGGCGTCGGAGTGGGTGTGGCTGTGGGAGTTGGAGTAGGCGTAGGTGTCGGCGACGGCGTGGGCGTGGGCGCCGGTGTCGGAGTCGGCGATGGCGAAGGCGTCGGGGTTGGGGTAGGCGTGGGGGTTGGGACCGGGGTCGGCGTAGGAGTGGGCGCCGGGGTCGGAGTCGGCGATGGCGTGGGCGTCGGTGTGGGCGATGGTGTAGGAGTGGGCGCAGGCGTGGGTGTTGGCCTGGGCGTGGGAGTGGGGCGCGGCGTTGGGGTCGGAAGGGGCGTAGGTGTCGGCCCGGGAGTTGGCGTGGCGGTAGGCTCGGGCGTCGGGGTCGGCGTAGGGCTGGGTGTAGGAGTAGGGATTGGTGTAGGAATCGGGGCACCGGTGTCGTCCTTGTCCCGCACACTCAGGGAGGCTTGCGACGGGCTCCCCACGGAGTACTCATCGAAGAGGGGATTTATGTCGATGCGCACCGTCCGCCCCGATTGCACCTCCCCGTCGTCATCAGCCACATCCACGCTGTAGCTCATGACCTTTTCCGTCTCCCCAGGAAAAAATACAAAGGCTATCAGCTGGTCCACGAAGTTGCCCTTGTAGGTGTCCCAGACCCTGATCCCGCCACGTATTGTCGTCGCTCCTGCCGGGAGGGGTTGGTTGATCCTGACGGTGACCCTGATGGACTGGCCTTCCTCTACCGATGAGGACGGCTGGACGCTCGCCAGGCTTATGACGGGCAGGGACTGCCCGGCCAGGCGGATGTCGGTCCGCACCTGGACCGATAGGACAGCCACCGCAAGCAGGAACAGGATGGCTAAGCCATGGGCTTTAGGGAGCTTCAAGATATCCAGCCATGGTTCAGGTTGACCTTGCGCTTATTTGTTGCCCTCGGCGCCGGGGGCCTAGACTCCCGCTTCCGCGGGAGTGACGGGGATGGGCGCGGGAGTGACGATGGGGCGGGAGTGGCGGGGATGGGTGGCCAGGGTGCGACGGTGAAGATCATGTTGTCGTTCCCTCCCCTTACCGTCGTTCCCGCGAAAGCGGGAACCTACGGTAGCACACAGCGAGGACTGCCCGTTCCCCTTCGATTTCCCTCAGGGCGAACGGGCAAGCCGGGCGCTGAGGGGCCTAGACTCTCGCTTCCGCGGGAGTGACGGTGATAGAACTGCCCTCCCCTTCGATTTCCTCCTTCGAGAGCCTCAGGGCAGGCTCAGCACGAACCGGGAGGTCTGTGTCCCCCTCACCCCAACCCTCTCCCGCCAGGGGAGAGGGGGTGTGGGCGCGGCCCCCGGCGGGGGGGATGCGTCAGGGCCTGTCGCGGAGTTCCTGCAGGGCGATTTCGGCTTTGCGGCGGAGCCTGTCGGCATTCAGGCGCTCCTGGTCGACGGCCTTGAAGGCATCGACGGTGAAGGGGCGCCAGGTGTTGCGCAGGGCGCGGATGGACCCCTCTTCCCTGGCCAGGGCTTCGACCAGCAGGGTATGAATGGGCTGGAGGTAGCTGGACTGGGGAAGGTCCCGGACCTGTCGGCCCAGCTCCCCCATGCGCAGGTTGAAGCGGTCGAGGGACTGGAGCACCGCGGTCTGGTCGCACCCGCCGTCGGTCCTGCGCCAGTCGTTGTAGCCGTCGTGGAAGGCGTCCCACTCAGCCAGGAGGTCCTGGTAGTGGCTGTCGAAGTCATCGATTTCGGCGAGGGTGCTTTCCGGGTCGCTGTCGAGCAGCATGGCGATGTTTCCGCTGACCTGCTTCAGCAGGGCTTCGACCCCTTCGATAACGGGGAGCATGGCGTCCAGCGCGAGGCTGGGCGGCGGGCCGGAGGCGGGGGTGGGGGGAGGCTCGGGGGTCGGCCCTTCCAGGGAGCCGGTGGAGGGAGGCGTGCTTGCCTCCACCAGGGCGTTCCTGATGGACAGCAGGGTCCTGCCCTCGGCGCTGGCGGCCTGCTGGAGGTCCGCGACCATGCCCGCCGTGGCGTCGGAGGAGGGGAGCCGGTTTATGGCATCGGCGATAGAGGAAAGCTGGGCCAGGAGGCCCTCGAGCTGGTCAAGAAACTGGGAGGCGGTCATGCCATCTGCTGCTTGGCGCAGGCTGGCGAAGTCGTCATGGAAGGCGATCCAGTCGAGGATGAGGGCGTCGAGGGCTTCCGAGAACTCCTGGATGGCTGCCTCTTGGTCAGGGGCGCTATCCGATTCGAGGCCCTCCCGCAGCTCGGCCAAGCTGTCTTCGACGCTGCGCTGGGCGCGGGCGGAGTCGGAGCGCTGTTGCTCGACCTGCTCGAAGAGGGTGGTGTTGCCGGGCTGCCACCGGTCCCGGAGCTGGCGGAAGGCTCGTTCCTCCTCTTCGGCGGCATCGATAAGCGTGTCGGCCATGTTCCGGGTTGAGGAGGCCCGGGGAAGGTCCATGGCAAGCTGGGTGACATCGGTGAAATCGGAGGCAAAGCCCTGCAGGGAGGCGTGCACTGCGCTTCTTTCGCAGGAGGTCAAGCCGGTGCGCCAGTTGTCGAAGTCTTCGTGGAACTGGTCCCACTCCTCATATATGACCTGGCGCTGGTCCGTGAAGTCGTTGACGACCATCATGGCGCCGGCGGGCAGGGCCATGGAGCCTTCGTCCTGGGCCGGGCCGGTGGGCGGTGTCGTCGGCTGGGAATCGGGGTCATCGCTGCAAGCCGCCAGCGAAGCCAGCAACAGGAGCCCCAGTAGGGGCGATATAAGGGAGACTACTCGTTTCTTCATCAGCTACCTGCTTACTCCCACGAAATCGGTCACCAGGTCGCCCCTGAACTCTCCGGAAAGCAGGTTGGCGACGGCGTTGTACAGGGCCTCGGGGCTATGGGCCAGGACGACCAGCACATGGCGGTCCTGGTTCCGGTCCAGCACCACCACGGATGTCCCCACGGGGTCCAGGGCTTCGGCGAAGGGGGTGCTGAGGGCATCGTCTATGCGCACGCCGGCGGCCTGGAGGTACTGGCTCACGGAGATGGCATCTTCGTAGAGTCCCAGGAACAGGGTGTCCTGGCTCAGGTCTTCCACCGCCCGGATCTCTGAAGAGACCCGGTAGCCGGACAGGCCGTTCTTTATGGCGATTCCTATATCCCAGAGGGATGGCCTGCCCAGCAGGATATCCACGCCGCCGGGGGCATCGGCCTCGTAGAAGTGGGGGAAGTCGGCCAGGTCGTACTCCCGCTCGCTGGACGTCAGGTAGTCGGCGACGTTTGATATCAGCCTGTCGTTGTCCAGCAAGGAGTTCTGCGGGGGGACCATGAAGGTGAAGTCGGCAATGGCCAGCACGTTGCGGCTGTCTCCCTCGGCAATGGGATACAGCGGGTCGGCGGACTCCAGCACCGATGACCGTGTTCCGGCGCCGGCGATTGCCAGCCCGGGGCCCGCGGAGCGGATGGAGCCGGCGGTGTAGAGGGTGATGGCCCCCAGGCCGAGGGTGAGCTCTTCGGGCTGGAACTCCCTGACAATGATGTTCTGGAAGTTCAGGTCGTACTCCTCCTGGTTGTAGAGGTAGTCGGGGCGGAACTCCAGCCCGAACCGGGCCGCCAGCGTGTTTACTTGGCTGGTGCGGGTCGGATCGGACACCAGGAGCAGCTTTCCGCCCTTCCGGACGAAGCTTTCCACCAGGGACGCTTCCTCTTCGGAGTAGGGGACCTGGGGAAGGATGACCAGGAAGCTGTCGGCGCGTCGCAGCTTCTCTTCCAAGCTGCCCGGACCGCCGTCGGGCTCGGCGAACTCCACCTCGTAACCCCGGCCGGACACGCGGGCGCTCAGGGTGAGTATCTCGCTCTTGGAAAAGGCGTTGGCGTGCATGAAGTCCACCAGGAGGAGGCCCCGCTTGACCTCGGGCACGGCGGAGTCCACGAAGGCCTCCGGATCCAGCTGGGGGGCGGTGAGCTCCTGGACAGGCAGGTCCACCGTCGGAGGAGGCTCGTAGCCCCCACGGTAGAAGATCAGGAAGGCTATCCCGAAAGCGATGGCGGCGCTCAGGGGCAGCAGGGCGAGCAGGGCCAGCTTACTGGCCATTGCCCACGTACAGGTAATAGAAGTTGGGGCGGCCGATGCCCAGGGGGAAGTCGGGGAGGGGGTCTTCCTGGCCGGCCTCCAGTTTGCCGGAGAGGAGGAGCCTGTGCAGGTCCTGGACCTCGGACGTGCCGCTGCCGGCAGCTCCGCCATCTGCCCCCAGGACAGGGTCGTCGCCGTACAGGTCCGTGGCAAGCAGGCGCAGGGCATCGGCCGGGTCGGACTCCCCTTCGCTGTCCAGGGGTTCGAGGACCCGCCTGAGCTCGCGTACGAACTCGACCTGTACCTCCAGGTTGACATCAACGAGGCTGTAGTTAGATATCCTGGCCAGCTCGGCCGCCTTTCGGATGGCGTCGGTGTCGCTCCCGATCTCGTCGGCTAAGCCAAGCCTGACAGCCTCAACACCTGTGTAGATGCGCGCCTCCAGCAACTCATCCCTGGAGATGAGCAGCTTGTCTCCCCTCTCGCTGATCACTATCTCCCCGAAGACCGACTTCAGCTGGTCCACCATCGCCAGCCAGTCCCTTCTCGGAGCGCCGCTGAGCTTGTGAGGCCCGCTGAACACAACCTCTTCGCCGGGCAACGCCGGGATCAACGGGTCCACCGAGGTAACCACTCCCACGTTCCCGACCAGGGATGCAGCCTGTGTATACGTATGGCTGGTGCCCATAGCCATCATGTACCCGCCGCTGGCGACCAAGCCGTTCATCACCATCACCACCGGCTTCTCGCTGCGCAGCTTGCGGGTCTCGATGTACAGGTGCTCACTGGCAGAGGCGCCCCCTCCGGGAGAGGTGAGGTTGATGACCACAGCCTTGATGGAATCGTCCTCGCGGGCGTAGTCCAGGTACTCGCTGATGACGAAGGCCGAATTCTCGTTCAGGACGGTGAAGGGTATGTCTATGACGCCGATCTGGGGCCTGCCGGGGAAGAGATAGATGAACACCAGCACACCCGCAGCTATGCCCAGGCCGACCACCAGCACTGGAAGGGCATACCACCCCGTCAACACTCTCCACAGTAAGGACAAGAGATTCATAAGCTACCCAGCAGGGTCGTAAGGCTGGTTCTTGGCCTTACGACTCTCAACAGCTCTCTCCCTCAACCGCCATTTCCCTTCACCTCAGTCATACCCACTCAACCAGGATTCCCCGCCACCGCATTTCGGTTAAGGGGTCATATTACATAAGAAGAACCCCGCTGTCTTTGCCCGCTGTGGCGGTAGCGGAGTTCCGCATTGCCAACCACCGTTGAGCCAGGCGACTCGGGGGAGATTGTAATAGAAGATTACAAGAGATAACAACTTATGCCCAGGGTGCTGGGCAAGCTGTGGGTCGGAGGCGCTACACACCGTCGACTATAAAGGTCGTTGTGACGCTGCTCCGGGAGCGAAGGTCGGAAAGTCGAATGTATTCGGGGGAGTTGACGAACCCGTGAGCCCCGTCCAGGTCCTGGAACTCGATAACCACCACCCGGTGGGGGGTACGGTTGCCCTCCACGACCTCGGTGGCTCCGCCTCGCACCAGGTATTTCCCACCCTGGGCGGCGGTAACCTCCGTAATTCCCCGAGCATACTCCTCAAACAGGGCTTGGTCGGTAATCTCGTTGTCAACGATCACGTATGCTGCCATTTCAGTCCTCCCTTCATCTTCTCTGGGTATAGCTCTCCCAATATAGCGCAACGATCGGCCCAACGTCAGTCCTCGCTCCCCCCGTGACGATGGCGATTGGCGGGTGAAATGCCCCTTGCGTGATAAGCTGGACTCACAGTGCATTTCCTTCTGGCGGAGGAGGCAGTTCAATGACGAGAGGCAAGACCATCCTGGTTACGGGCGCCACCGGCTACATCGGAGGCAGGCTGGTCCCACGCTTGCTTGAAGATGGCCATCGGGTGCGGGTGTTCGTCCGCAGCCGGGACAGGGTCATGTCCCGTTCCTGGGCAGACCAGGTGGAGATTGCCGTCGGTGACGCCATCGATGCTGATTTGGCTGAGGCAGCTTTAGATGGGGTGGATGCCGCCTACTATTTGATCCACAGCCTTTCCACCGGGGCCTCCTTCCGGGAGCTGGACCTCGTAGCGGCGCGCAATTTCGGGCAGGCGGCCCGGCAGGCGGGAGTGGGTCGCATAATCTACCTGGGCGGCCTGGGCGACCCGGAATCCAATCTCTCCCCGCACCTGCGCTCCCGGCAGGAGTGCGGGGAGGCGCTGCGGGAGGGCGGCGTACCCATAACCGAGCTGCGGGCCGGGGTGATCGTAGGGTCGGGCAGCCTCTCCTTTGAGATGATCCGCCACCTGGCGGAGCGGTTGCCGGTGATGATATGCCCGCGGTGGATCTACTCCAAGATCCAGCCCATCGCCGTGGACGACCTCCTGGACTACCTGGTATCCACCTTGAGCTCAGCCCACGCCGCCGGCCAGACCATCGAGGTTGGGGGGAAGGACGTCACCACCTACAAAGGGCTCATGCTGGGGTATGCCAGGGCAAGGGGTCTGCGACGCTGGCTGGTCCCCGTGCCTGTGCTCACACCCCGCCTTTCCTCCTACTGGGTCCACTGGACTACACCCATACCGGCCGGGATCGCCAAGGCCCTTGCAGAGGGGCTCCGAAACGATGTTGTGGTGACCGACACAAAGGCAGAGGCTCTCTTCCCCCACATCATGCCGGGAGACTACGCCACGGCCATAGGGAGTGTGATGAATGATCTCGGCGAGGGACGCGTAGACACCTCCTGGAGCGATGCTGCCGGCCCTGTGGCGAACCCCGGGAAACTGGTGAGCCTCGAGACGAGGGAGGGCTTGATATTCGAGCGACGTCGGCTCTCAGTGTCCGCTCCCGCCGGGCAGGTGTACCAGGTCTGCGCCGGTATAGGCGGGGTGCGGGGTTGGTACTTCGCCAACTGGGCTTGGCGACTGCGGGGCATGGTGGACCGGCTGCTGGGCGGGGCTGGGCTGCGGCGGGGAAGGCGCCACCCCGACGAGCTTAGGGTCGGCGACGCGCTGGACTTCTGGCGGGTGGAGGAGGCGGAGCCGGAATGGCTGGTACGGCTAAGGTCGGAGATGAAGCTCCCCGGCGATGCATGGCTCCAGTTCGAGATGCGCGAAGGGGAAGACGGAGCGACCTGGCTGGATCAGACGGCGGTCTTCGCCCCCAGGGGCCTGATGGGACTTCTATACTGGTATGCCCTCTACCCGGTCCACGCCTGGATATTCGGCGGGATGATCAGGGCCATCGCCCACCGCGCGGAGAAGGGCGTGTAGGGTGTGCGGGGCTGCCTAGCCGTCGTTGGGGCAGGCAGGGCTGTCCAGTCCCCA
This sequence comes from Dehalococcoidia bacterium, assembly GCA_965116325.1. GTDB lineage: Bacteria > Chloroflexota > Dehalococcoidia > Lucifugimonadales > JAGWBF01 > JAGWBF01. Next base: position 1,096,083 of record OZ220675.1, read on the forward strand.
GCTAAAAGGAGTTCTGCAGGGTTCCCCTAGCCAATTCCGTGGATGAATCGCTGGTAGCAGGGCAAGCTTAAGTGGTTGGCAGGCTCCCATGGTCAGCTGGCCACTATTCTGAACAAGCGGTTCCAGGAGCAAACCCTGGCGGTTGCAGACCTTAGGTGCCCCAACATTTTGGGAGGACACCCCTTAGCTCTTTAGGAAATCATCCAGCTTAGGGCGGCCCTCCCAGTTAAGCAGTTGAAGCCTATCGCCTTCTGCCCACTGTTGAAACCAAATGTCCTGTGCCTCTTCATATCGCCGCGATGCCTTCAAGTAAGCCGTTCTTTCGGCGTTGAGGCGATGTACATTTACAACTTCGGTTTCGTCTGGATGGAATGGCGACGTTGTGTATGCTACTCGTTGGTGAACAGTCATGGTGTGGCCTAGAGATAGCTGGACGTCCAGTACGTAAGTGCACATCATGTCGCAGATACAATGCCAAGAGTTCTCTTTGTTGGGGTATATGTGTTCGTATCGCAAGATATTAGTGATCCAGGAGCCGGTGGCCAACGATGGGGTTGCGTGAATCGGATTGCGATTTGGTGGTCGTATCCATTGACGTAATCTCCTGTAGAGGAACTCAGAAAGTTTCTCGTCCTTTTGTCTCACTTCGTACATCTGCGGGCGTATTGACATTGTAAGGTCTTGTATGGCCCTCCTATACGAATGTCCTGTTGGAGGCCGGAAGGTGGCGTGCACTAAAGCTGCAACGGCGCAATCGCCGGTCGGCACTTCTGGCTCAGTTCCTGTAGAGCGCCGCTCTTGTTCTAAGTATTCAGCTCTGCCGCCGTCCGTCCGCTGTTGAGTAAGATTTGCCAAACACTGGCTTGAACTAGTATGGGCGCTCGATGTTGGCCGGTGCACTGTAACAGCCACTCCTATACAAATAGACTCCAGACTACCAAAGCGCCGACAACCAACAGGCCGGCTTCGAATTCCCTTCACGGTGCTATTGGGATGCCGTCGTCTGTTGTGCTGTTACCATATTGTACCCTTTGACGGAAGTTACCGTTGCTGTTCACCCCTCGCCCTTATCGGTGGCCGATGGTTGGCGTACCAGATCGAGGTGTACCGAGGCACCCCACTCTGTATCTAGGTTAAGAGCCTGGATTTCAACATCGTATATCCGCCCCGAACCAAGTCGTCAGCAATCAAGGGGAGGGGCTGGAACGTTTAGAACTGAGGCCGGCCAGAGCAGCTTGTCAGCATATCTCGCTAGGACTACGCAAAAGCAAGGGCGTTCGAGATGGGCCTTGAACACAGTGTGTGAAGGGCGGACGCCTGAGCTGGGGCGCTGTTCTATCGGGCCCCTAACGCATTCAGGGTGGACCGCGCCCACGGGACGGACAAGCTTACTGTAGAAGAGGGGGTCTGGCCGTTGCGGGTCCCACGACCTCACAGGACCGTGGCATCTAGATAGATTTGTTTGCGGATGGGAGAGTTGTGGAATTGGCCGAACGAGGCCATCGCGTCCAATGAGGGAGAATGTTTCTTGAACGAGCCCATTCTCAGGTAGGCGAGCGAGGATGCCAAGACTCTGGAGTGGGTTTCCACCAATGTTTTCCGGGCCCTGAGGTGCGGAAAACATTGGGCATCACACCCCGTTTTTGGTCGGCTCCTGTGAATACAGTTCCTTGAGCTGGGTGGACTATTCTTGTACCACGTAAAATGCTTGACGAACCATGGCAACTGCCTTTGGAATTGGCTGCGCGCTCCCGATGTCAATAAACACGCCGCAGTCCCGGTGAGTCACGTTCGGCAGGAACTTCCAGGCAGCTACGTCCCCCGCCATGCCCTCTGGGTCATCTACTTCCTCAAAATCGATTGGTAGGAGAATTCTAACGTAGCTCGACATCGGCAGAGTTTCCACGAAGAAATCGGCAGATTGGGCACTATAGAAACACAGAGATTTGCCCTCGACAATCACGATAGATTCACCGAGTTCAAGTATGGCATCGCGAATCTCGAAAAGGATCTCGGCAACCGAATCATCCATAGTCAGGTTGTCTGGCTTCGTTGAGGCAGCCCGCCTACGTAACTCTCGGACCTCCTCAGCAACGACCAGATTTTCGTCGGCGTTGTGGTGGGGCCAGATTTCTAGTGCTCGGTGTGCCAGAATGCCGCCTCTACTCTCCATTTCGTCAGCACTCCACTTCGTCTGCTGTCTCACGAAAGCGTTGAGACGCACGGCGCTTTGTTCAAATCCTCCTTTCAGAGCTTTCTTTTCCTGGAATGACCTATTTGAGTAGGTGCTGTTATAGGCGGTAAGTGTAAGATTTCCCAATCGGTGCAGCCACTTTCGATGGACCTCTTCCCAGTTCAACCCGAGCATGTCTTGCCATTCCTCAACGTCTTCGATGCTCTGCGGCATAATATGCTCGATTGAATAGTCGCTGACTGGGCTTGGTTCACTTTGTCCCGCGTTCTCAAGCTGCGCTAGGATGTGCCAACAGATGCGGAGCCTGTAGAGATCGCACTCCTGCAACGCCGACACGAAATCTGCGTTGGATGGGAACCTGTAACTCTGCCGCGCCATGGCGACTTGTAAACTCTCCAACGGAGCTTCATTTGTAACCGAGTGAGCTATCCGGGCGAAGACCGCCCAGTAGCCACGAGTCTGCATCCCTAGAACTGACCGACGTACGAGATAACTGGAGATTAGGTCCAACGCTCGAACGAAGTCGTCATGTGTGAGTGCTCCCTCTTCATAACGTGCGTATAGGCCCATGACAAGGATCGCATGGGCAAGTCCTAGATTTCGTACAGCCCGCATCGACGTGCCGAGCGGCTTGGAATCGATTCGGTCGGGCTGTAAGAAGAGCACGAAGTAGCGGGCAAACCTTACTAGGTCTTTCAGTAGGCTTTCCAAGGCCTCCGTGGTTGAGGGCTGCCAAAATTCCCGGAATTCCGCGTAGATGCGATCCGCTCGTGCCTGGGTTGCGGTTCCCTGACGGAGCGCGATGTAGTCCCGAAGGAAGGTGTCAGAGGAGCTTCCTGCTTCTCGAAACAAGGTTTCCACTTTGCTCCAATATTCATCGTACATACGGGTTTGTTCGGGTTCTGGGAGCCCCATTAGGAGATAGTTGCGAATCAGGTCACCTTGAGTGAGGTCAACTCCAGTTGAGTTCAGACTTTCGAAAACTTGTTGAGGGTCATCTATGCGGCGATGCAAAGTAACATCAACTATGTTCAGGCGCCCTATCCCCCGATAAACTAGCTCAGGGTCGACTTCGGGGTGATTCAGTTGCTCTCGGAAATAGCGGTATGCTCCGACGACCAACTCCGAGTTGCTTTCCGCCTCGGAGGGGTTCTTACCGTCAATGAGGGCCCTTAACGTTGCGTCGTCGTGGCGTCTCAGGGCTACCTTGTACCTCTTGTGACCCGATTCGTGCTCGTTGATGAGAAAATAGGCGTCTATTTGCCCCGTGGTCGGCTCCGAACCGGTCCAACCGGCCTCTCGGATATGGTCGCGAAGTGCAATTAGAAGCAGGGTCAATGTGGTGAGGCGTTGCTGTCCGTCGACCACAAGCCAACTGCTAAATACCGCAGCCGTATTTCCAGCTATATAGACAAATGATCCAATAAAGTGGTCTTCGTCGCTGCTGCCAGCCCGATATATGTCTTTCCACAGCTGTTGACACTGCTCAGTCATCCAGCTGTAGTCTCGTTGGAAGGCTGGGATTATGAACTGCTTGGTGCCATTGACTAACGCCACGAAAGGATTGTTTATCGCTTGCATTTTTGTTCCTCTTCAATCTTTTCAGGTTTGGAGAGCAATAGGGAACTCTAGCTTCCGGTCCCCCTGCGTGTAAAGCGGGTGCTCCAAATAGCAAAGTTGACCACCCGCATGCGATTCGCCCCCGGAGCAAGCTCTGTCTATCGTGCACATTGCTGGGCCTGCCTTGATCACATGCCGAACCGTCTTCGAAATGTGGGACCCTACGAGCCAGAGATACTCCAGCTTAGGTATAGGGTCAGTCCAACATCCATTCCGAAGACTCCAATCGTGAGTCCGGGTAGTCGCAAGTGGCGGTCCGGGTCCTCGGCTTCGCCCATGGGGACAAAACATAGCGGTGGCTAGACGGGCGCAGCCCAATTTGCGACAGATCCGCGGCCTTGGACCGTTTTTGGGATACCGGGACTCCTGGTTACCGACGGCTCCAGCAGTGGCTTCGACTTCGACGGCACATCATACGCGGTTCATACCAACTACGAGTGCTCCCAAATGGTGGTCTGCGGAGATGGGCAGTAGGACTCAAGGCTAGGCGACAATGCCGATATTCTCATGTGCGGCCTCACCAAGCCCCTCGTCGGCTGCCGGACAGTCTTGAACCGTCCCGAGTTGGATGAGTTCCTTGGCCGGAACCTCGGCGGCCGAGGCAATGGCCTGTTTGGCAGGATACTTGGTCGAGGTTGAGTAGACCACTTCGTCAACTACTGCCGGTGAAGAATTAACCGCAGCCTCTGCCTGGTAGGACCAACTCAGTTGCCCTGTCGGACCATCAAGGGCGGACCTCCTACCTCCAAGAAAAGCGCGGACCCCACCCTTCTTGACACCCAGCCCTTGCCTCCCCCGGCGGACACTCCCTACCATGATATTGGGCAATGATTACACCCTTGCCCAATCTCTCTAATCGGCCACTGAGGCCCCATGGCCCACTTTGACTCAAAATGGCACTACCGTTAAGAACCCCCTTACCCCCCGGCAGCAGTCGGCCCTTCCCATCCTCGCCGGCGCTCCCTCCATCACCCAAGCCTCCCGCTTGGCTAAGGTCGGCCGCCGCACCTTGCACCGGTGGCTCCAAGACCCTGAATTCCAATCCCAACTAGCAGACTTTCAGCGCCAGTCCGCCGAACTTGCCAAGGGACACCTCCAAGGCCTTACCCTTCAGGCCGCCCTTCTCCTCGGTAGCTTCTTGGATCATCCCAACCCCGATATCCGCCTTCGGGCCGTCCGCTCCATCCTTACCTTCTCCGCAAAACTGAATGAAATCCAGGAGCTCAAACAAGAAATCCAAGCTCTGGAAGACTCCCTTCCTCTCTGGGCCAACAAAGGCAAACACTAATGAACCCTAGCGCCCTGAGGCCCCGGGTCCAATCCTTACGCCGAAGAATGGCTTTGCCCTATGCTCACCTGATGGTCCAACGCTTGGCCGCCGACTTCTGTATTCAGTGGTCCTGTGCCCAGTCCGAACACCGGCCCACCCCCAGCCCCCAAGCTTTTGTCCGTCAGGTCGCCCAGGTCTGTTTCCCCCTTCCTACCTTTACCCAGACCGTCCGCTACCTGGAACGCTGCGTCTTGACCCAACAGAGACCCAGCCCACCCCAGCTTCTCCGGGTCCTACTCCCTTGGGCTGACTATGATCCGTCTGTCGAGTGAACCGCGAGAGGCATCAGCCGGCTCCACCCAGCCCTCCCTGGATGCCAATATCCTCGCCCAATGCGCCCATGAAACCCATAAATGGCCCATAAATGGCCCATAAATGGAAAGAAGGAAAGAAGAAGACTCGCCGATGGTGCTAGCTCACCCACTGATAGGGCGCGGAGTTCAATATCACTTAACGGGCCAAAGTATGCCGATTCGCGACCTTTTGGCTGGGAAGAGGAACTGAGGGGCATTCTCAACCGTCGCGGAGCGCCATATCGCGAAGGGCAACTGAAATCGTCTAGCGTACTTTCTGGGTGTGGGAGCCTCACTGGCTGCGTCACCCCGAGCACAGTCCACAATCGGGCGTCACTCGTTGCAGTACGCGAGTCTGCAGCCAGAGGCAACTATTCAGTGAGTGTGACCATGAAACCAGTATATGGGCCGTCTCCCAACCAGTTCCACGCGTTCGACCTTTACTCCGAAGACCGGTTCGAGTACTTCCGGTATCAGGACCGCATCCACCGGCCCAGTCGCTTGGACGCGACCCTCCTGCAACACGATGATGTTGTCGCAGAACTGCGCCGCCAGATTGATATCATGGACCGACATGAGAGTGGTCACACCTACCCCACGGACAAGCTCAAGGACTTCGAGTTGGTAGCGTATGTCAAGATGATTGGTGGGCTCATCGAGGATCAGGACACGCGCCTCCTGCACAAGAGAGCGGGCGATCAGCGCTCGTTGCTTCTCTCCCCCGGACAGCGTACCGAACGACCGAGTACCCAGCCCTGCAATGCCCACACGGGCAAGAGCATCGTCGACACGTTGCCGGTCTTCAGCAGACTCCCTGGCAAACGCCGACTGGTGAGGGCTGCGACCCATGGCAACCACTTCCCGCAACGTGAACTCAAAGTCGGACCGCGGCTCCTGTACCACGACGGAGACGCGCCGGGCGACCTCGGAGGACCGCAAGTCCCAAAGGTCATCCTCACCCACCACCACACGTCCGAGTCTCGGGCGCAGCACCCGATAGATGGTGCGCAACAGGGTGGTCTTGCCGCTGCCGTTCGGCCCGATTATGCCCACGATCTGGCCACCTTCAACCTCCAAGCTGACCTCCGAGCATATCTCCACCGAACCCACAGCCACAGTTACCCCGGACAACGAGAGAGAAAGTGGATGCAGACTGGTAGGTGCCGTGTCTGGCATCACGGAATCGAACTCCGGGTGTTCACCGCGCATGGTCTGATCCTCGCAGTCGGGAACGCAAGAGAAGTGCGAATACCGGGGCCCCCACGAGAGCAGTGATCACCCCAATCGGCAGCTCACGGGGCTGGATCACTAGACGTGCCAGCACGTCTGACCACAACAGGAATAGTGCTCCCACGAGGGCTGCGAGCGGAAGGACCTTGCGATGGTCGGAGCCTACAACTATCCGGACGGCATGGGGGATAACGAGCCCCACGAACCCGACGCCGCCTGCCAGCGCGACCGAAGTGCCCGTGAGTAGTGCGACGACCACGAACAAGACGCGGCGCAGTCGATCCGGCGGGACCCCCATGCTCGTCGCGGTCTCGTCGCCGAAGAGCAGCAAGTTCAATGCGCGCGCCTGGGCTAGGAGATAAACGAGCCCGGCTCCAAGCAGGATCGCCGGCAGGCCGAGCTGGTCCCAGCGAGCGCCACCTAGCGCGCCCAGCATCCAGAAAAGCGCGATGCGAGCCGTTTGGTTATGCTCACTGATGAAGATTAGCATGCTGGTTAGGGCGGCGAAGAGGTAGCCCACTGCGATTCCGGCCAGCACCAAGCGCAACGGACTGAGACCGCCAGACGAGTTAGCCAGCAGAAACGCCAATCCATACCCGATAAGCCCACCAGCGAAGGCGGCAATCGACAGCGTGTAGATTCCTGCAAATGCCCATCCGAGTACCATGACGCTAACGGCACCTGCCGCTGCGCCGGAGGTCCCTCCGAGTATCGTCGGATCTGCCAATGGGTTCCGCACCATCGCCTGGAGCACCGTGCCGACCACAGCGAGTGTTGCGCCGACCAGCACGGCGAGGAGAGCGCGGGGAAAACGGATGTGCCACACGATTCTCTCGTGGGCCGCCAACCAGTCTTCCGAAACTGCATCTGGCCAGAATTGGTGGATCCCTATCCGCCATGCGGTCAAGGGAGAGATGTCCGCCGGGCCCAAGGTCACCGCCAGCACGATCGACACGACCAGGCCAACGCTGAGCCCCGCCAGAACCACAGGGAAACTGAGCCCGGCTACCCCATGAAAGAGTGACGCTCCGCCAGGCAGAAGCGTTCTGGCAGAGCAGACCAGCTTGACCACGGACGACCTCATACCCTCGCCATCCGCCAGCCTCCTTGTTTGTGGCGCCACCAAGCACCGGCGGTCCGTGCAGCAAAGAAGGCGATTCCGGCAACGTACACTCCGGGAAGTCCCCACCCGACTGCATCGGCGAGCAGCCAAGTCAGCGGCAACATGACCAGGTAGCTGGCAATCGTGGAGGTGTAGAAAACCCACTTGGAGTCACCTGCAGCGCGGAGCACCGCCGCCAGCACCATGCTCGAAGCCATCAATGGCACCTGAAGGGCCAGGAGTGGGAGAGCCCGACTTGCCTCCCCTACGACATCAGCGTCGGGGGTCAGGAAATGCAACATGATGGACGGTGCAACAAGTACCGGTGCCATCAAGACCGCCGGTATGACGACCATCAGCAATAGACCGGCCCTCTGGGTCAGCGCCACTGCTCTTTCGTCGCGGCTGCCGAGGCTTTGGCCGACCAGGATCGAAACCCCCGTCGAAAGGGCCCAAATCACCGTCCAGAGGATTTGCTGCACATTTGTGACTACCTGCATCCCGGCGATGACGGTGGTACCGAGAGAGGCGACAATCCACAGCACAAGAACGTTGTTGACGTAGCTCAGGAAGAGCATGGCGGTCTCAGGCCAACCGATAGACCAAAGCCGAGGGAGCACATCTCGGGACTGACACAGATGCCCGACACGGAAAACCTCGTACGTACCTCGAAACCGTCTCCAGCCAAACTGACCCATGTATAGGCATCCCAAGGCTACTGATATTGCCGTCCCTATACCAGCACCGAGGAGGCCCCAGCCCACCACGAAGATCAGGATATAGTTCAGCGGGATGTTAATCGCGTTGACGAGGATGGTCATACGCATTGCCACGGCCGTCTCGCCCATGCCACCATAAACGGCACGAAAAATGGCCGTTGCAGCGGCTAGCGGTGCGGCGAAGGCTATAACCCGAAGATATGGCACCCCCTCAGCCCGCACCGCCTCGCTCACTCCGAACACAGCGAAGAACAGGCTTGCTGCGATGCTCAGAATGAACATCACCCCGAGGCCAGCGCCGACTCCAAATAGCAGTGAGACGTCCAGTAACCGCCCGATGTCAGCATGACGGCCCTCACCATAACGGCGAGCCGTTATGACCTGCGCGGCGGTAGCCCAACCGCTGAACAACATGCTCCCCGCAATGTTGATTGTCGTGGCAACAGCAGCAGCAGCGAGCGCCTCTGTGGAGACGCGGCTGATCATCGCTGTGTCCACAACGCCGAGCACGATGTGCGCCAGATTTGCGACTGCTATCGGGTAGCTTAAGGCGAAGACGCGCCTAAGGTTTCCCCTCTGGCTTGCCAATGCTGTGCCCGTGGCTTCATTCAGAGGCAGTGAGTAGCACCACCTCGGGATGAATGAAGCTTACTCCCGATGGCAACGCTCGCCCCGAACTAGCGGGAAGCGTGCACACCGCGCACTGCCGTCGCCACTTCAATGAGCCCGTCAAGGTTCTGTGGCCCAGGCACACTTTGGAGGAACGTTAGCGTCATGTACTGGCCGTTTACTACAGCAGACATACCCGACAGAGCCGGGTTGGATTCCAGGAAAGTTCGGTTCGCATCCGGTCCTCCAAACCCATAGTCAACCAGGATGATCAACTCTGGGTCCCCTTCTACGACGGCTTCCCACTCCACCGTGCCCCACGTACCACTCACATCCGAGAGGATGTTCATCCCTCCGGCGCGGCTGATGACGTCCGACATGACGGAGCCTGCAAGAGCTGTGAACGGGGCCTCCTCGCCCGAGTCAAAGTAAAATACTCGAACTGGTTCACCGGCCGGGATCGCCGCGGCCACCTCTGCTATTTGCTGCTCCCACAAAGCGATTAGGTCTTTACCGCGGTCCGCCACGTCGAAGATCTGCGACACAGAGCGGATGTCATCGAACATCACCTCAAGGGTTACGTTGCCCGTGAAGTCCGGACAGGCCTCGGTGAACGAGAAGCTGTGAACATCAGAGTCTCGAAGGTTCTGCCCCGTTAGACCTGCGCTCTCGTTGAATCCGTAGCTGAACACCATATCGGGGCTGGGAGCGAGAACTGCCTCCAGAGAGGGGTATGGGAAGCTCCCGCCCAGGCGCTCGACTAGCGCGGCACGGGCTTGGTGCTGAGGCTGGAGCCTATCTGGTGTGCCTCCGAAGTAACCGATAACGTGGTCCTGCAACCCGAGTGCCATCAGAACCTCAAGGGCACTCGTGTCCGTGGCCACCACGCGCTGTGGGACCGTGTCGTAGACGGTCTGTACACCGCAGTTGCTGATGGTAACTGTTGGTGGTTCGGGCGTGGCGGTGGGTTCGGGGGTGGCGGTGGGCATCTGGGCCGTAGGAGGAATGGACGTAGGAATTGCCGTGTTCTCTCTGGTAGGTGCCTCTTCACCACCGCAGGCGGCGAGGGTCATCAACAACATCAAGGCAACCACCAAAGAAACTGTGCGCATCAACGACACCCCACGCGTCCTAAATTTGCTTTGAGGCTTGGTCATTCGCTTTCTCTCCCTTCAAGTCAGGTCTGGATGAGCAAACCAAACTGTTAACTCGATCTCATAGAAATGAGATGTTATCTCATTAGATTGCGTAACCAAAAGACTATATCAGAAGTGATATTAAAGAGTCTAGGGAAATTGCCAAATTATACATATGATATGCAGTATCACTATAGTAGTTAAGCGAACCACGCGAAACGCCGTACTGGCAAATTGCGGGAGGATTGAACCGGCCGGAGATACTCGAGCCGCTTTACGCTCAAAGTTCCAACTTCATCGAACGATATTTGATGGGCACTTAATGCAACGTTCGAAGTCCGATAGCTGGGTAAGAGATCCGATGGTGCTAGCTCACCCACTGATAGGGCGCGGAGTTCAATATCACTTAACGGGCCAAAGTATGCCGATTCGCGAGCTTTTGGCTGGGAGGTTCGAATCTAGACAGATGGTCAATGGCTGCCCGCTCCCGGACAATGACCGCCTATATGGCATCCCGGGCGGTGGCAGTCAGATCGAGTTTGTGGTCCGTGAGCTGGGTTTACCATTACTGAGCCCCTCCCTCTACACGTACCCCTCTATCCCGCCAGTTCAACCCACCTATTGCGAACTGACACCGCCAATTCGACTAGTTGACTTTTACAGAAGCGGTAACGTAAAATCATCTGTTCCGTAATCGATACGAGGTATCGATAAGGATTAGTGGAAAGGGGTTCTATATGAATACGCAGCAAAGGGTACCCGTAACCATCCTCACAGGCTTCCTTGGCTCCGGCAAGACAACTCTACTCAATCGGATCTTGACCGAGGAGCACGGCAAGCGCATAGCCGTGATCGAAAATGAGTTTGGAGAGGTTGGCATCGATCAGGCCCTCGTCATCAACGCAGACGAGGAGGTCTTCGAGATGTCAAACGGCTGCATCTGCTGTACGGTGCGCGGAGACCTGATCCGGGTGCTCAACAACCTCAACAAGCGCCGGGACAAGTTCGACTATGTATTGGTGGAAACCACGGGGCTCGCCGATCCCGGCCCGGTAGCTCAGACGTTCTTCATGGATGATGAACTTCGTGCTGAATATGCCCTCGACGGCATCGTAACGCTCGTAGATGCAGCTCATATCGACCAGCAGCTCGGCCGAAGCGACGAAAGCACGGAGCAGATCGCGTTCGCAGATGTTCTCCTGCTCAACAAGACGGACCTTGTCAACGGCGAGGCCCTCGACACTCTGGAATCTCGTCTCCGGGGCATGAACCGAATGGCGCGAGTTGTGCGCAGCGAGCGAGCGAACGTACCCGTCGACACTGTACTCGATCTCGCAGCCTTCGACCTGGAGCAGGTTCTCGAGCGCCGTCCCACCTTCCTCGAGCCGGAGTATCCCTTCGAATGGACGGGAGTCTATTCCCTCGCTACCGGCCGCTACGAGCTCAACCTCGCCGATGGTCCTGATCCGGCGATGTCCCTCGTTGTGGTGCCCGACCAAGATACCGACGACGCTGCCCTCCGGGAGGGCGCGGAGTGGTGTGTACGGCAGTATGCCGAACCTGCGCAGATCCTTCATCCAGGAGAAGAGATTCCGGTCGGAAAGCATGTGAACCTCCAGCTCGATTCCTCGGGGCGTAAGTCGTTCTTCTTTGAAGTCGCTGCGCCGGGTCGGTTTGGCATCTTCACCCAGCACCTCCGGGAGGAGTTCGATATCCAACTGAGGAACGCGGATGGAGAGACTTTCAAACTGGGGGGCAACTTCTGTTCCGAACCTGCCTGCGCTGAGACAGAGGAGGACACACAACGCATCAAGGGAGCGGCGGTTCCCGCCGAAGCCGAGCGGACCTGGGTCGCCCAGCACGAGCACGACGACGAGGTGGGATCGATCTCTATCGAGATAGACGGCGACGCCGATCCCGAAAAGCTCAACGCCTGGCTTGGCGAACTGCTCCGGGAGCGCGGGGTGGACATCTTCCGAATGAAGGGCTTCATCAGCGTGGCGGGAGACTCGCGTCGCTTCGTCTTCCAGGGTGTTCACATGCTCTTTGACGGCCAGCCGGACCGCGAATGGGGAGAATCGCCCCGGCGCAATCAACTCGTCTTCATCGGCCGGAACCTCGATGGACAGAGCATGAGGGAGGGGTTCGAAGCATGTCTGATCTAAGTGCCGACAGTCCTGTGAGTGTTCTTCGTCGGGACTGGTTTGCGGCGGTCGGTGACTACGCTATCGCTGGGGGTTGGAGCCTGTGTGGCAAAGCCTTGGTGGCCGGTGATACCGAGGGCGGCGTTTATGCTTTTGACGGCGAGTCCGGCGCGACCGCCTGGGAGCGGCCCGGAGTTCATGACGGTGGTGTAATGTCGATGGCAATTCACCCAAGCGGAAGCACCTTCGCGACAGCCGGCAAAGACGGACGGGTCTTGATCTGGGATGCCGCCCACGGCCAGGTATGCCAGACTATCGAGGTCGGCAGCGATTGGGTGGAAAACGTGGCATGGTCGCCGGATGGCCAACGACTTGCGGCCTCCTGCTCCCGGCGGGTTCACACCTATGGACCGGATGGCGCGGAGGTTTGGCGGTCTGATGACCACCCCAGCACTGTCAGCGCCATCGCCTGGTCGAGCGTTGAGGAGCTGGCGACGGCCTGCTATGGTCGGGTGACCTTTTTCGAGGCGTCCACTGGGAAGGCTCGCCAGAAGCTGGAGTGGCAGGGGTCCCTGGTTTCAATGGTGCTGAGCCCGGACGGGGGTATAGTAGTTTGTGGCAGCCAGGACAACTCGGTGCACTTCTGGCGTCGCGCCACGGGGGATGATTCCGAGATGTTCGGATATCCCGGCAAGCCCTCAGCCTTGGCCTTTGATGATACCGGCACCCTTTTGGCAACTGGCGGAAGCGAGTCGGTTACGGTTTGGAGTTTCCGCGGAAAGGGCCCCGAAGGTACGAGGCCCGGCGTCCTGGAGTTTCATGAGGAACCCATAACGACGCTCGCCTTCGCTCCCGGAGCGATGCGTCTGGCATCGGGAGGGCGCGATGGTTCCGTGGTTGTATGGTCGCTGAAAAGAAATGGGAAAGGCGAACCCATAGGGGCCGAGGATTTGGGGGCCTCAGTGGCCGAATTGTGCTGGCGGCCCGACGGGGAAGCCCTTGCCGCCCTCGACGCCCGAGGTGGGGTGTCGGTTTGGCGGGTAGAATCATCATAATGGCTGGTTTGCCTGCACATGCGCAGGTCAGCGGGCAGCGGCCTATCCTACTGGTGGGCCGGACGTCGCCGGGAGTTCCTAGAAACGAGCAGGCCTACAGAACCAGCTTGAAGGACAACGACAGGGTTCTCGGTTTTGCCAAGTTGGGTGGGAGATCCTGATTTAAGAAGCCCATCGGTTTGGAGGCTCGTCCACTGAGCGGGCTCAGGGGCCTCCCGCCGCACTTCGCGGCGCTTCAGCTTATTCAAACCCAGATTCTCCGGCAGATGGTCCAGCCTCATAGTCGTCCAGCAGCCCATTCCGCACGGACCAAAGAACCAGTCCCTGCATCGTATCGACTCTCAACTTCTGTTGAATTCCATAAACGGCATTTCGAACTGTGACCGGCTTGACTCCCCGTGCTTCCGCTATCTTGGCGTAGGACATGCCCTGGACGAAGGCAACCAGTATGTCTCGCTCTCTTCGGGTTAGACCGGCGGCGATTGCGGCATCCCCGGTCTTTCCAGCACGCCGAATTGATTCGAAGGCCCGCTTAATCACCTCAATGGGCACCCTGAACTCACCAAGGACCGCTTCCCGGAGAGTCGACAACAAACGTTCCCTGTCCGTCTCCTTCTGAACGTACCCAGTGGCGCCTGCTGCCACAGCCTCCACAACCGCGTCCTCTTCCGTTGAGGCAGTCAAAATGACGACGCGAGTCTCGGGCGCAGACTCCATAATTTCCCTGCACGCCTCTACTCCATCCTTGTCCGGCATGATCACGTCCATCACCACTACCTCCGGCGATACGTCGGCCGCCATTCTGACTGCCTCCTCGCCGTTCGCTGCCTGTCCCACCACCTCGAAATCCCCGGATTGTTCCAGTACTTGCTTCAAACCGATTCTCACCACTGAGTGGTCGTCAACGATCATCACCTTAATCCGGTCACGTTCCGGCATCTCAGATACTCCCATCTCTCTAAAGCCGCGGTACCACACAGGTAACGGTCGCGCCGCCCATGACACCTTTCTTATCTACGATAAGACTCCCGCCTAGTTGCGCGGCGGCGCTGTTCATGTTCGCGAATCCGTTGCCCCGTTGCTCGTAATCATCTGGAAGCCCGATGCCGTCGTCCGATACCGACAGGCGGCTATGCTCCTCCGAAAACTCCAATTCTATGGTCACGTTGTTTGCCTCGGCATGGCGATAAGCGTTGGTTAGAGCGTTGTGAGCGATTGAGAAGAGCAGGCTCTTTGCCTCCGTCGAGAATGCCGGCTCGACGCCAGCATGAGTCATCTTGGCAGCCACCGAGGTGATATTCGTAAAGCTAGAGGCGTGTGACCAGAGAGCCTGGCTTAACTCCCTTCCCTCAAAGATACCGCCCACAACTATGGGGTGTCTCAGCTCCCATATGAGGGACCGGGTCAGGCGGGACGTTTCCTGAAGCGTGGCGGTCACCTCGGAATTAGCCTCTCCAACTTGTGCCTTTGCTGTGTCGATTCCCAACCCGATCATGTAGGCCGATTGTGCTGCCGTGTCGTGAATGGCACGAGAAAGATCGATTCGTTCGTGCTGAAGCGCCCGCTCGCGCTCTACGGACCTTCTCCACCTCATCCGCTCAAATCCTGTAGCCAAATTGACCGCAGCGACGACCAGGTACATGATCGCTATCCTGGCGACTAAAGCCTTTTCGTCCCTGTCCTCCGTGTCTATGCCATCACCGACGAGCAGACTGATTGCCAGGTAGATGACAGACGCCAGCGTCACCCAGGCCATCGTAACTCTGAAGGAAGTAAAGAGCACTGCAAGCCCGGCAAGCGCTGGGTAATAGAACAAGTGAAGAAAGCCATGGCTGAAGCCGTCGCTCAAAGCCAGCGCTGCCGAAACCAAGATTACGTCGAGGGAACAGAGGGTTACGAGCATGCTCCACGCAATTGGCCTAAGCGTCAGCAGGCGGTAGTGAAGATACCCATTAAACCCGATAAGCGTCATGAGAAGCATCGGAAAGGGTAGGAAACTGACAACCCCTACATACAAGTAATAGGGGCGATACACCAGTTCAAAAATCAATACTGGGAGTATGAACCAGTGCGCCCTGACGGCGATGGTCGCCACATACCGCAGCCCATCCACGTTCTCTTGGCCGGGTATTTGGTCGTCTACCCAGAAGGCTTCGGTTGCTTTCCTGCCTAGCTCCAAGACCCGCACATAGCGGTGTCCCTGAGACATTTGTCCCCCGTTCAATTGATCCTATGGGGCGCTTGACGATGTGGGATGGGCGATGCCCTATGGCCACTTCGGCCAAGTTAGCCCCATTTAGAGGAAGGCCGCAAGAGGCACATGCTCTTGCGGCGGTAGCAAAAGTACCTATGTACCGTGCATTTGGTGTAGCCGTCAGATAGATGCCTGCCACCCTGCTTGGTGGGCCTTTGAAAGACCGAGATTTTGAGGAGCGCTCTGCCGTAGCATTCCTAGCCCGTCTGGGATAGGGCAAATGCCCTCATCTGACAGGAAGAATCGCTCCCATCAACTAGGGCGCCTAGCAATAGACGTCTGCGAAAGGACTTGGGAGACTGAAGCTCGCAAGACTCGCAAGAATGGATATTCGTGGGGTTGCTGACGCAAGTTTGCGAGCAACAGTCGAAGACGGGATTGATGGATCAGAAAAAGATGCAGGATCACCCAAACGTTAAGAATCCAGGGAGCAGACCTCCCGGCTCGGCTGATTCTCCCTTTAAAGCACGTCGAAGGGGGATGGGCCCGTCTCAGCTACAGGGCCTGCAGCAGCACATAGAGGGGCTCAAGAACCGGCTTTCAAAGCTCAGCGAGGCCAGCCTTCGAGTCAGCGAGACCCTGGACGTCAACAAGGTCCTCAAGGAAGTCATCGACAATGCCCGTGACCTGACAGGTGCGCGATACGGAGCTCTTCTCACCTACGAACAATCAGGGGGCATACAGGACTTCCTAACCTCGGGGCTTTCCCCAGAGGAGAAGGAGCGCCTGAACGTCTTGCCCAAGGGTCTTGGCCTGCTCGGTTACATGAACGAAATACGGGAGCCTCAGAGGCTCGCTGATATCTCCCGGCATCCCAACTCGGTCGGGTTTCCGGATAACCACCCACCGATGAAGACCTTCCTCGGAATGCCGATCCGCCATCGCGGCGAGCACGTCGGCAATATCTACCTCACGGAGAAGGAAGGTGGTAGAGAATTCACTGACGAAGACCAGGATGTGTTGGTGATGTTCGCCTCCCAGGCAGGCGCGGCAATGTTCAACGCGCGAAGGTACCGGGAGGAACAGAAGGCGAAGGCCGATCTGGAGGCACTGGTAAACATCTCGCCGGTGGGAGTGCTCGTGTTTGATGCAGAGACCGGAGATCTCCTGTCGGCGAATGATGAGACCAGGCGGATTGTCGGCAAATTAAATGCTCCGGGACGCTCCATCAGCCAACTGCTCGAAGTGATATCACTGCGCAGGCCCGACGGAAGTGACATCCCGGTGGACCAGCTACCCACCACCAAGGCTTTGAGGCAAGGGGAGAGCGTACTAGCTGAAGAAGTGGTCATACACTTGAAGGACGGCCGGACTATCACCACCCTCGTTAGCGCCAGGCCGATACGAGGGCACGGCAACGAAATCGTGTCTGTGGTTGCCACGATCCAGGACATTACTCCCTTGGACGAAATGAAGAGGCAACGGGCGGAATTTCTAAACAACGTAAGTCAAGAACTACGTACTCCCCTTACATCAATCAAGGGGTCGGCGTCTACGTTGCTCAACTCCCCTTATCCTGTCGACCCCGCCGAGGCTCGACAGTTCCTCAGGGTAATCGACGAACAGACCGATCAGATGCGGGATCTGATCAACGACTTGGTTGATATAACCCATATTGAGGCCGGGACGCTGTCGGTTATTCCCGAACCAATGGAAGTAACGGACCTGTTAAACCAAGTTAGAGATGCGCATATCCATGCGGGATCTCCCAAAATCAAAGTAGAGGTTGAGCTGCCGCCAATTCTCCCCAGGGTACTGGCCGACAATCGTCGACTCTTATACGTACTCAACAAACTGGTTGAGAGCGTTTCGATGTACTCGTCAGGAACGTCTACGGTGGGAATCAGGGTTACGATCTGGGGTCCATACGTCGCACTTTCAGTTAGAGACGTAACCGCAGCCACAGACGCAGTAAACTCGGCGAACGAATTGGAAGGGCGTCCAAGAACCGACCACAGGGGTTGGAAGGCCAAGGATGGAAGAGGAGACCTTGGAATAGCGATCTGCAGGGGTATAGTAGAAGCACATGGGGGCCGCCTAACGGTAGAAGGCGCAAGAGAAGGGCACAGAGGCAGCTTCACATTCACGGTCCCAATGGTCGATGAGGCCGTTCCCGCTGCCGGGCGGAATGAGCCCAGATATCCGTCAGCTACCGGCTATCGCGAGGGGACGGCGCGGGTGCTGGGGTTAGTATCAGACCCGGAGACAGGTAGATATGTTCGTGACATTCTATCGGAAGCCGACCTTTCTCTAGCGCTGACTCGAGACCTGGAAGAGGCCGAGGACATCATAGAGACCCAGAAGCCCCATGCAGTCCTGTTGGAACCGGCTTTGCCTTGGTCCGAAGGTCTTCAGGTACTGGTGCGCATCTGCAGAATATCAGGTGTGCCCGTGATTCTCGTGGCTGGTCACGGATGGGACCAATACATTGGACGCGCCTTTCAGCTTGGTGCCTTCGACTACATCGCCAAGCCGTTCACATCCACGGAACTTCTTGCCAGGTTGGGGGCGGCCCTTAGTAGGAGTTCGGCAGCAGGTTCGGAGGAGCCTTCGGTGTCCTATCTGAGCGAAGACCTTGCCATCGACTACTTGGAACGCGAAGTTAGTGTCGCGGGTAGGCCGGTCTATTTGACCGCGACCGAGTATAAACTCCTTGTCGAGCTCTCTGCCTCTGCGGGGCGCGTGGTGACCCATGAACAGTTATTGAGGAGGGTCTGGGGTCCTCTCTACGCCAGCGACGCTCGAATAGTGCGTACGTACGTAAAAGAACTGCGTCACAAGTTAGGTGACGATGCCAGGCGTCCCACCTATATCTACACCGAACCTGGTGTCGGTTATCGCATGCCAAGGTCTGAGAATGACCATCGACCCTGGAGGGAAGCGTCATGACCGTCAAGATTGTTACCGACAGTACATCCAGCATCGACCAGACTACGGCCGAAGTTTTAGGCATCACCGTGGTTGCGCAGAGTGTCCACTTCGGCACCCAGGTATTCGAAGATGGCGTCACTATCACGCCAGACGAATTCTACAGGATGCTGTCCGATAGCGTAGAGCTGCCTACAACATCCCAAGCCTCGCCGGGCCGATTCAAGGAAGTCTATGAAGAGCTGGTACGCGACGCTGATGGCATCGTGTCAATCCACATCTCGTCCGGGATCAGCGGCACCTGGAATTCTGCATTGCAGGGAGCCTCTGAGGCGTCGTCGAATTGTCCGATCGAGGTGGTCGACTCCCGCCAAGCCTCCATGGGGCTGGGCCTGGTCGTGCTGGAGGCGGCGAAGGCCGCCCGCCAGGGGGCAAACATGGAAGAAGTGGTATCGCGGACACGAAGCGCGGCGGCACGCGCCCAATGCATGTGTCTGCTCGAGACCCTAAAATACCTTCACAAGGGCGGTCGAATCGGAAAGGCGCAGGCCATGATGGGCTCAGTCCTGCAGATCAAGCCGATGATCATCGTGCGGGACGGAGTTGTGCACCCGCTGGGAAAGGCCAGGACCTTCCGAAAGGCTCTCTCCAATCTGAAGGAGGCCGCGCGGGCGTTCGCCCCGATCGAAGCACTCGCTGTTTCGTACAGCACTACACCCGACGTTGCCCATGAAGTAGCCAAAGATCTGAGCGATCTATTGCCGGAGAGCGCAGAGCCCTACATTACCCGCCTCGGACCTGCTTTGGGAGTGTACGCCGGACCTGGAGCTATTGAAGTCTCGTTGATCCAAGCCGAAGAGTAAGTCGCTAGCCTGGAGGCAGCGGGCAGCACCTGACGGTTCCGCAGAGCTTCCAGCCTCCGCCTAGTCCCTCGCCCTAATCCAGGTCGTCCGAAAGATGGCCTGATCCACGGACCTACAGCCCCGGTTTACCATGGTGGCCGTCACCTTCCCTCTCCCAGTTGCCCCTTCGCTCCAATCTTCACGGAAACTCTCACGCCCATTTGTTGAAATCCTCACGTCATCCTCACACGAGGTCTGTACTTTGTTTTCAATGGTAATGATTCTACCTCGCACAAGTTGGTATGCACGCCGGTAACCCCTCAACTCCTTCTTCCGATACAGAGCCCTGGGCAATTCCCGCTGATCTGGGGACATGCGTCACCGGTCTCGTGAACGCTGTAGCCCGGGGAATGGCGCACATAGTTGCCCCCCACGGCCTGACCCATATTGATTTCGCTCTCCTCAGGCTATTCCTGGGGGTCGACGAGTGGACTACCACTCAGCTCGCCGAGACGCTTCCCCTGGCGCCGTCGGGCATAAGCCGTGCGGTGACCAAGCTGGTAGACAGGGGCTTGGTCCGGAGACGGCGCCTGCTCAGCGACCGGCGGGTGGTGATACTAACGCTAACTGACAAGGGCATGGCTCTGACCCAGGAGCTTCACCAAAGGGTCCAAGATTACGATTCCACGCTGTGTGTGGGTGTGAGCGAAGAGGAAATGGCGGTCTTCGTCTCGGTTTCCTCAAGAGTGATTGCCAACTACACAGAGTTCGGTCAGTCGCATATGAGGTAGATGGGCGGCCTGGATGTTTGCAGCGCTCTATGAGGAATTCTAGTGCCGGTAGGTAACGGGTGTTGAGAGAGGGCGGTTTGTTCAGGAGGAACCTGGGGTGAGTCGTTCCACCAAGGCCCTCCTTCTCCTGTTGTTGATGGCTTTGCTGGCCTTGGGGTTAGCACCCCTGGTCCCTATCCTTTACGAGACACCAGCCCACGCGCAGACCCAGACGCCCACCTTCAAGATCGAGGGCTCTTACTCCGGGCTTCCCCAAGTCTACGAGGGCGCCGAGGTCCGTTTCCAGGTGTCCGCGACTGGCGGCTTCGTGTTCGGTACAGATATAACGGTGGAGGTCGAAACCTGGGAACCCAACCTTGACGACGGCACCGGCAATAACCCCAGCCTTCAGACGCACCGGGTCAGGTTCCATGGAGCGGTAGGAATCTTTCCCACCAAGGACATCCTGGTTACCGCCTATGTCGATGGCGTTGATGAGTCTGCCGAAGCGAGCCACAACCTGAAGGCCAGGCTCGTGGCAAGCAGTGATGGCTCCTACACGCTCGATGTCCAGGATGAAGCCGAATTCACCATACTGGACCCTCCGTCCGGCGTGCCGCGCATCAGCATCGCGAGCGGATCGACGAGCACTACGGAGGGCGACGCGGCGACGTTCACCCTGACTCGTACAGGCGACACCACGTCACCCCTGACCGTGGACATCACCGTCGAAGACCTCAATGGTTTCACCCGGGGCAACCACTGGGACCCACCCCCCACGCTGCCAACCAGCGTGGTGTTCGTCGCGAACTCGTCCACCGCCACGGTCAGCCTGCAAACCCTGGACGATCACCGGGACGTTCCGAACGGCCAGATCACAGTGGAGGTCGATCCTCCAACGATGTGGCAGTCGGTCCCGTACCTCCTCGGACAGAACGGGCTGGAAACCAGCGCCAGCACGACCGTCTCCGACAACGATACCGCTCAAGAGCTGGAACTCAACTTCGGGAAGGACGGGACCAACGGCGCTTCTGTGTACGAGGGCAACTATGACGAATTGGGGATCGTCGTCAAGCGCCGTCAGCAGGACGCGGACACCGGCGTTCCCGCGCGCTTCACGGTCCGGGTGGAGGCCGACCGCAGTGGGGACGACTGGAAGCTGGAGGACTGGACTGAGGACGCCGGCACAGGTCGCTTGTACAGGGACTACCCGCTCGAACTCTCGGGAAGTGACCTTGAGGTCAAAGAGGAGCTAAGGGTCACATTTAACGGAGAACAAGAATCCAACTGGAACTACTGGGCATCTATAAGGCCCATAGAGGACCATGCAGGAGACCAGCTGACCTCCGGCGATGAGGCCCAGTACTGGAGTGTCAAGTCGGGTTTCCGGGAGACCACTGTATCTGCGACCGACAGCGGGGCAAGCAATGGCATCATCACGATCGACGCCGACGTGAACACGGTGACCGAGGGCGAGAGCATCCTGTTCACCCTGTACCGGCTGGAAGGCCCAATGAGCAAGCCCGTAACTGCCAGGATCCAGACTAGTGAGACCAACCGCCAGGAGGGCTTCGGAGTCAACCCCAGCACTGTATACCACAACGTGACCATCGAGGCTTGGCGGGGACACGCCGAATTTACCGTCTATCCCTATGTGGACGGGGTCACAGAGACCGGCGTTGACGAGCTGATAGCGGACATCTTGAGCATCAGCCAGGTTGACGGCACCAACCGCTACCAAGAGGGGAGCCCCAACACGTTCCATATCGAGATCGACGACCCGCCCAGCAACAGCACCCTTGTAACAGTGGCTGCCAACCCCACCTCCGTCGTCGAGGGCGGAAGCACGACCGTCACCTTCACCCGGACTGGAGGAGAAACGGTCCAACCCCTGACCGTGAACATCCTGGTGGACGACCCGGACGACCGGCTCCGGGGCAACCACTGGGATACGGCCCCCGTCATTCCCACCCAGGTTACCTTCCCGGCCAATTCCACCACCCAGACGCTGACCATGACCTTCCCAGACGACCAGCGGGACCTGGAACCCGCCGGACTGGTCCATGTCCACGTCTTGCCGGGAACGGGTTACTACCTGGGACAAACCGGGAATACCGGAACCTTCACCACCCTGTCGGTGACCGATAACGACACGGCGCAGGAACTTACCTTCAAGTGGGGCCGGATCAGTGCCGACAGTGAGCACTGGGAGGCGGGAGAATCCTACCTGGCCTGTGACCAGAACGGGGACAATTGCACCCCCGGCCCGGCGGAGGGGACCTTTTACTATGACGACGACCGCAGTTTCCCAGTCCGTCACGAGCTGAAGGAGCCCTATCCCGCCCATTTCGTGGTCAGCCGGCGCGCCCAAGACACCGGCAAGACCGCAACCTTCGTCGTTCGGGTGGAACACAACCGCGACTGGGAAAGTCCTCGTCACTCCGATTGGCCCACAGATCCCGAAACGGGAAAACGCTACCAGGAGTTCCCGCTGACCCTGACAGGAAACCAGAGACAGGTGGTCGGGCGAATCGAGGTGCTCGACAACGGTCTCCTCGACCACAGCTCGTGGCAGTACTCCGCTGAGATCAAGCAGGTAGAAGATGCTGCCAACGGGACTACCCTCAGCGCCGTCCATGAGGCTCAGTACTGGACCGTGAACGGCGACAGGAAGAAGACCATTTGGCCAGACCTTACCTTGGGGGTGCACATCAAGCTCAAGTCGGTCGAGCCCAAAGAGCTGCCCGAGGGCCAGGACGTCACCATCACCCTGGAGCGCAATTGGGGAAACCCCCTGGAACCCCATACGGTCCAGGTGCGCACCTGGGAGCCCAACCAGCGCATGCCCGACGGAACCAACCCAACGGATCAGGTCCACGACGTGGTGTTCCCCGCGGTCCCAATGACGGACCTGTTTGTGGAATATGTTACCCAGACCGAGACGGTGACCGTCGCCACTTGGGACGACTCCGAGTACGAGCCTCAGGATACTCTCATGGCCGGTCTCCTCGCTCCCTCAACCTTGTCAGACAGGATATTACTGCTCTTTACGAAGACGGTAACGATTCTGGACGACGACCGGCCCACCATCGCCCTCTCGGTGGACGACACCAGCATCACGGAGGGCGACACCGCCACCTTCACCCTGACAAGGGGCAACAACACCGCGGACGAGCTGATCGTGGGAGTGTCCGTGGACGACCCCGGCGGGTTCCTTGAGGGCAACGTTGCTTCGGAGGCGGTTGAGGTCCCATCCAGCGTGGTTTTCGCTCCCGGCGAAGTGACCAAGGAGATAACTATCACGCCTCCGGACGACTGGCGGGACATTCTCGATAACGCCATAACGTTCGCGGTGGCTGCGGAGCCGCACTATGACATCATGGGCTCCACGTCGCTGACCGTGCAGGTGGCGGACAACGACGTGGCTCCGCAGGTGTCGATCGCCTTCAATCACGCCGAGGTGGACGAGGGCGACGACCTGATCCTGGAAATCAGACGTATCGGAGAAGACAAGAACCCCTTGGAAATTCCCATAACCGCTGGGCTGGTGGGTGACGAGCAATACCACGTGTTCGGCATGGACGCGGGCATGTCCCTGTTAACCTTCAGGTACCACCAGCCCGACGACAGCTATAAGGGCCCGGACCACCACTACACGGCGACACTTCAGCCCGGGAGACCCGAATTCTGGACGCCTGCGAGCACCGCCACCGTCAACGGCGCCATACTGGACAACGACCCGTACGTGGTCAGCGTGGAAGCGTTCAGGAGCAGCATCGACGAGGGGAACATTCTCCACTACCGGGTCTCTCACAACGGGCACATCGGGGAGCCCCTCCAGGTGGAGGTGAACCACTCCGAGAACGGAAATGCTGTGCACGATTCGACCCTGGGAAACCAGACCCTCACCATTCCCGCAGGGTCTGGGAACATAACCCCGGGCTACATTACCCACCGCAACGACGGCTACGACGGTGATGCGGAGTTCACGGTCGACCTGCTCGCGGACGACGCCTATGAGATCAACAGCTCGTACCCATCTGCGACCATCATCGTTCGGAACAAAGACCCCCTGCCGGTGCTGGGATTCCGCGACACGAACACCACCGTCAGCGAAGGCGACGGCACCGTCGACATCTGGGTTGACATGCTCACGGCCTTGCCCTCTCTTGTGACCACAACCGTTGAGTACAGCGTCCACGACCACTTCACCGGCGATGGCCTCAGCGTCACCCAGACTAGTGGAACACTCACCTTCGCCCCCGGCGAGACCAGCGCCGCCATTCCGGTGGAAGTCCTGCAGAACTCCATAGCCGGATACAAGGAACGCTTCCACATCGTCCTGTCGAACCCCGTCAATGCCGCCCTCCAGGATGGCGTAGCCAACCTCATCCATCACGGTGTCATCGAGGACGACGAATCGGTGGTCACGCTGGAAGCCCAGGCGGAGGCCGTCGACGAGGGCAGCGACGTCATCCTGACCCTGACCCGCGACGGCGACACGACCGACGAGCTGACGGTGTGGCTGCAGGTCGACAAGACCGCTCCCCATGCCGAAAACCGGCAGGACACCGTCGTGTTCCCGGCGGGGGATGCCACGGTGGAGCACATCATAACCACGACGGACGATGATGCCCGCAATGGCTCTCATACAGTTACCGCCACTCTGCTGGACCCGCCGACCATCGGACAACCCAGGACCTACTGGCGAGATAGGCCGTCCAGCGTTTCGGTGACGGTGCGGGATACCAATTTAGAGACGGTCATCCTGCTTACCCCCGACCTGAGGGTGGTCGAGGGAGAATCGATAACTCTGGAACTAACCAGGACGGGCAGGAGTCCCCTCACGGTGACCCTGGAAACAACCGAGACTGGCGACTACACCACCGGAACCCTTCCTGAAACCGTGACCTTTGCTTTACAACAAGCAATCGCGACAGTCACGATCCCGACCCAGGACGACTCAACCGCAGAGGACCTCGGCAAGCTGACCGTAACGCTGGTGGACGGTACGAATTACCGCGCCGGCTGGCCCAATTCGCACACCTTCACCATCTACGACAACGACGCGGCGAAGCCTTCGGTGTCGGTCACCAAGGACCAGAACTGGGTGAACGAGGGTCAGCCGGTGTCCTTCACTGTCACCCGCAGCACTCCCACAGACAGCGCCCTGCAGGCCAGGCTTGAGTTGAACCGGGTCAGGTACCGTGTGACCCAGGCAGACCTGGACGATCCCACCCGGGGTATCACCACCCCTGAAAACCACATTCACTTCGAAACCGAGGAGATCACCGTCGACTTTCCGGCGCGAACTCGGACCGTCACGGTTACCCGCCCGACCACCGACGACAGCCTGAGCTACGGCAACAGCACCTACCACGCCACGGTCCTCAACGACGCGGACGACGACTACGTCGCTCTGTACAACGCATCGGCTTTCATCTGGGTCCGGGACGACGACATATCCACGGTGACCGGGTCCACAACGACTAGCGAATTCTACGATGGGTTCGACCACCTCGTTCTGCCCTTCAGCCGCACCGGAGACGTTTCCGGCAGGCTGTTTCTGAATGCCGACATCACCCATGTCAAACACTCGCCGGCTCCACTTCAGGATGAAACAACTACCAGGTCGGAAGTCAGGGGATGGCGTTTCGAGCCGGGGGACTCAAACGGGGTCGACATCGGGACGTATGGATACGCCAGAGCTCTTGGCAGGAGCGGGACCCTCGAGCTGGCGTCCCACTACTGCCCGAATAACCCGGCCAACTGCGGCTACTATCCCCAGTACCAGGTGGGGACCCCGTCTAGCATCAGCTTCCAGTACTACAGCAGATTCATGGGTGTGCGCATCACGCGGGACAAGGCTTCCGTGAGCGAAGGCGATGCCGCCACCTTCACCCTGCACCGTCACGGGGGCAAGCCCGACTCAATCACCCGCCCCCTCCACGTAAACGTGCTGGTGACCCAGGAGGGCGAGTACATCTCCGGCGCCGCCCCCGAGACGGTCACCTTTGCCGCCAACCAGGCGACGGTCACCCTCAGCGTGCCGACTACAGACGACGGCGTGGACGAGCCGAACGGCAGAATCACAGTGGAACTGCAGTACACAGGGGTGGGTCCAGGATCATGCCACTCCCAGGACGACCGCTACTGCTACCGCGTAAAGGAGTATCCCGGCAGCTCCTGGTACGTGCGCTCAGCGACCACAGCGGTTACCGACGACGACTACGTTCCGCCGGACGTATCCGTCTCCGACGCCTCGGCGGGCGAGTCGGACGGGACGATCGAGTTCACCGTATCGCTGGACCGGGCCAACAATGAACAGGCGGCCTCGGTGGACTGGGCCACGGTTGAGGACGGTTCCACGACCGCCGCGACCGGTGGCGTGGACTTCACCGCGGCAAGCGGCACGCTGAACTTTGCCATCGGCGAGACCGAGAAGACGGTCACCGTGTCCCTGCTGGACGACCAGGCGGACGAGGCCGACGAGACCTTCAACGTCGTGCTCAGCAACCCCTCGGAGCTGACTTTGGCGGACGACACCGGCCGGGGCACGATCCTGGACGATGACATCGATTACGGAATCGCCTTCAGCGGGTCGTCAACTTTCCATACCGAAGAGGGTGACGATGTCCTTGTTTCACTCCAGCGCCTGGTCCCTCAAGAGTCCGGCGGCGGCGTTTGCTACGTCACCATTCGAGGCGAGTGCTTCAGTATTGCGACGGCGGGAGACGCAGCGAACGAGGCAATAACGGTCAACCTGGACATCACCCAGGTGGGAGACTTCATGTCAGGAGCACTGCCCGCGACCGTGACCTTCGACCAGGGAGTTGCCGTGGTGGACGTGACCCTGTCCACAGTGGACGACAGCGCTGTGGAGGCCGACGGCAGCCTGACCTTCAATATACTCCAGGGCACGGGTTACACCCCCGTTTATATCGGACCGCCGGACTCCCATAACCAAGGGGCCCCCTACAGGACGCTGTACCTCTACGACAACGACCTGGCGTTCTCCATAGACGACGTCCAGGCCGACGAGTCCGCCGGACAATTGGACTTCACCGTCAGCCTTAACGGTCCTGCGCCGCAGCAGGTGACCATCGACGTTGCCACCGTGGACGGCGAAGCTACCTCCCACGCCAACGTGACCGCCACCAGCCTGGGCCAGGACTTCGAGGCCAAGACTGAAACCCTGACCTTCGCGGCCGGGGAACAGACCAAGACCTTCTCCGTGGTCACGTTGGACGACACGTATCATGAGAGGAACGAGACCTTCACGGCGCAGCTCAGCAAACCTGCTCAGTACCTCAACAGGTACGCCGCCCGAATGTGGTCGCCCCTCACCAGCCTGTTCAACGGCGCCGCCGTCGGCACCATCGTCGACGATGAACAGGCCTTGGTCGCGTCCGTGAGCCGGGCCTACTCGATTGTGAACGAGGACCAGGTGGACCCCGTGAGATTCACCGTTCAGCTGTCCCATCCAGACACCACGGCTAGCGAGAGGAACCCGGCCGTTGGATGGCGTACGGTCCCGGGCACCGCGGCCCTGGGGGCGGACTACCAGGGGGCAAACGGAAAACTCACCTTCATGCCTGGACAAAACACCGGGTTCATCGATGTGGATGTTGTCGACGACAATCTCTTCGAAGCCGCCCTGGAGACCTTCACCGTCGAGCTGGTGGCCAACGATACGCGCCTCACCACCATATCCCCCACCGAGGGGTCTTTCGGAGTATCCATCAGGGACAACGAGACCCTGACCGCCTCCATCTCCGCCGATGCCGAAAGAGTGGCCGAGGGTAACGACACCACCTTCACGGTGACGCTGATCGGAGGGGTGCCCGCTAACGACGTCAGTGTTTCCTTCGAGACTTCCGGCTCCGCCACGGTCACGGACGACTATTCCGCACCCAAAGGGGCAATAACCTTCCCGCCCGGAGACGCCAGCGGCAAGGCCGGAGTCCTGGAGATTTCCGCGGGCGAGTCGAAAGGGACCATCACCTTTCCGGTGCTGGCGGACGGCGTCAGCGAGAGCGATGAAACCCTGAAGGTAGAGATATTCAGCGCCGCTACGGACCAGCGGTCAGGCTCAGTTTCAGCCATCGACAACATCGCCACGACAAGAATCCTGGACCATGACGCCCTGACGGTGTCCATCGCGGACGCCCCGAGCGTGACCGAAGGGGCCGTTGCCACCTTCACCATCACCCTGTCCACGGTCTCCGACCGGGACGTGTCGGCGGGTTGGTCCACGAAACAGGTTGGCGACACGCTGGACGTAGGCGAAACGGCCTCCCCGGACAAGGACTACGCGTCCGCCAGCGACACGGTAGCCATCCCCGCAGGCGACAGGTCGGCCACTTTCACCGTGACGACCACCCAGGACACCTTGGTCGAGGGGACCGAGACCTTCGTGGTGGTGCTGGAAGAGGCCACCATCGGAAACTCCACACCGCCCGAGATGGTCCCCCTGGGAGTCACCAGAGCCGAGGGGATGATTACCGACGACGACACCGCCCCCACCGGACTGACCATCTCTTCCGTCTCACACAATAAGGTTGACGAGGACGCGGGGGCGACCGACATCACGGTAACGGTATCCCTGGAAGGCACGACCCAATTCACGGTCGACACGCCGGTGACCGTGGAGATGGTCGACCGTCCGGGCGTCCAGAACAACGCGACCCTGGGCGTGGACTATACGGCCACGACCGCCAACGTAACGATCCCTGCCGGCGAGTCCAGTGTGACCGCCACCATTACCCTCACGCCGGTTGACGACACTCTGTCCGAAGACGACGAGGTTGCGCGCCTGTCGGCCAAGTCCACAGTCTTCGCAGGTTCGGCCGGGAAGGGCGTGAAGATCATAGACAACGACGTGGAGCCGGGGGAGGTCACGCTGACCGTGGCCCCGGACACCGTCGCTGAATCGGCATCCTCCCTGCAGCTGACCGTAACCGGCACGCTGTCCGGGGTGTCGTCCAGGGTGGTCGACACCGTCGTGAGTCTCGAGCTTGGGGACGACACGGCAACCGCGGGAGATGACTACCAGTCCGCCACGGCCACCCTGACCATCCCAGCCGGAGAGATGTCAGCCACCGAGTCCATGACTCTGGAGGTGCTGGACGACGACGTCGCGGAGGGCGACGAGACGCTGGAGGTCACCGGCACCGTCCCCGGCACCATAACGGTCACCCCCGCCGACGTGGTCATTGAGGATGACGACCAAGAACCCACGAGCATCTCCCTTTTGGCGACAACCGGACCCATCGGTGAGGACAGCGGCGCGGTCATGATTCCGGTGCAGGTGACCCTCCTGGGAGGCGGGACTCGAAGCGTGGATACAGAGGTGGCGCTGTCCCTCCTCGACGTGTCCGCCACCGTAGGCGAGGACTATACGGCTGCTTGGGACTCCTCGACCCTGACCATCCCTGCCGGCGAGTTCTCCGCCACCGCTAATCTGACGCTGACACCGGTCGATGACACCGTCTACGAGGGCAACGAACAGATCGCGATCCGGGGGCTCAACTCCGCCCCGGGCCTTCCGGTCAATGGAGTCCGGCTCACGATACTGGACAACGACCCAAAGCCGACCACCATCACGTTGTCCATGGCCAGCGATACGGTGTCTGAGGGAAGCAACGTTCACTTCTTGGTAATTACCGCGACCCTGGAGGGAGCCAGTACCTTGGCTTCCGACGTGAACTTAACTGTCTCCCAAATGGGCGATACTCAACGGTCCCAGTCGTATATCGCAAACTTGCTTTCCCCCCTGCGCATCGAGGCGGGCCAGTCAACGGGAATGGCGACGCTTTACCTGTCGGGAACGGATGACGACGTCGAGGATGAAGACGAGACCGTAACGATCGATGGTTCGTCGGACCACCCAGATCTAATGGTGGTCTCCACCCGGCTGATTATTGCCAACGACGACACGTCGGAAGTGAGGGTCACCCCCACCTCCCTGACCATTCGGGAAGGCCGGCAGCAAAGATATGCCGTGTCCCTGGCCACAGAGCCCACCGCCGACGTGGTGTTGACAGTCGACGTGCCCGCCAACGCAGGGTTCACCGTGAACCCGGGGTCAATTACCTTCACCCCCCAGAGCTGGGGCAGGAAGTACGTATTCGTCGAAGGCACCCACGACAACGATAGCGACGACGAACCTGAGGCGCAAATCACCCATTCGATAAGCTCGACCGACACGTTATACCGGGACCTGTCTGCGCCTGGCGTGGCAGTGACCATCAGGGACGACGACGATCCCCTGGTGGAGGTCAGCTTCGGCGACGCAACGTACGAGGTGGATGAGGGCGGGACTGTGGATGTCACCCTGACTCTCAGCGTGGACCCAGAACGGCCGGTGACCATCCCGGTAACCGCGAACAACCAGGGCGGGGCCAGCACCGGCGACTATTCCGGCGTGCCCACTAGCGTCACCTTCGCCAGCGGAGAGACTGAAAAGACCGTAACGTTCACTGCCATCCAAGACACCGACAACGACGATGGGGAATCGGTCAAACTGGGCTTCGGTATCCTGCCCGACCGGGTTACGGCCGGCTCGACCTCCGAGTCTACGGTAAACATTACCGACGACGATGAAAACGAAGTAAAGGTGAGCTTCAGCGCTGCCGGCTACAACGCAGCCGAGGGTGGGACCGCGCAAGTCACTGTAACCCTGGATGCCGATCCGGAGCGGCAGGTAATCATCCCTATTGTGGTGATCGAACAGGATGGTGTCTCTTCCGCCGATTACTCCAACGTGCCCATGGAACTGACCATCAACGCCGGAGAAACGGGAAAGGAGTTCACGTTCACGGCTACCCAAGACGACGTGGACGACGATGGAGAGTCAGTGCTGCTGAAATTTGGCAGCCCCTTGCCGACCGGGGTGAGCGAAGGTGGCACGGTGCAGACCACGGTGTCCATTACGGATGACGACACCGTCGGTGTGACGATATCCGAGTCCTCTCTCGAAATAGAAGAGGGAGACTCAGACTCCTACACAGTAGTGCTGGACACCGAGCCGGTAGGTGACGTCACGGTCGCTACCGAGGGAGTCACCGGAACGGACGTGTCGCTCAACATGTCCACCCTCACCTTCACATCCAGCAACTGGGACACGGCGCAGGATGTGACGGTCACAGCGCTACACGACGACGACGCCATAGACGAGGCGGTAGTTACCATCAAGCACACTGTCGGTTCGAACGATGACAGCAAATATGACGGCCTGACCGCCAGCAGCGTTCCGGTCACGGTGACGGACGACGACACTGCAGGGGTGACGATATCCGAGTCCTCACTGGAGATCGAAGAGGGAGACTCGGACGACTACACGGTGGTGCTGGACACCGAGCCGGCAGGCAACGTTACGGTGGTCATCGGCGGCATCACCGGCACAGATTTGACCCTCGACAAGACTACGCTGACCTTCACCACCGGCAACTGGGGCACAGCCCAGACTGTGAGGGTGACGGCGGGGCATGACGACGACGCGGTGGATGAAGAACTGGTGAATATATCCCACGCCGTCAGCTCAACCGGTGACAGTGACTACGACGGCCTGGCCGCCAGCACCGTCGCCGTGACCGTAACCGACGACGATACTGCCGGGGTGACGATGTCCGAGACCTCCCTTGAAATAGATGAGGGAGACTTCGAAACCTACACCGTCGCGTTGGACACTCAACCTGCAGGGAACGTCACGGTGACTATCGGGGGCATCTCCGATACTGATCTGACCCTCGACAAAACTACGCTGACCTTCACCACCGGCAACTGGAGCACAGCCCAGACTGTGAGGGTGACGGCGGGCCAGGACGAAGACGCCGTAGACGAAGAAGATGTCACTATCACCCACACTGTCAGTTCGACTGCAGACACCCAGTACGATGGTGTCAGCGCTAGCAGCGTGGTAGTCACGGTGACCGATGACGAAGTGCCAAATCCAGCATTCACGCTCACGATGGAGCCCCCGGCGCACGGGGACACAGATCTAGATGGAAACGTGAACCTTGGCGACACGCTAAGTTATAGGGCGGTTGTAACCAATACGGGGAACCTCCCGCTGGAGAACGTCAACGTGAAGGACGCCCTGATAAACACCAGCGGCACCGACTGCGCCTCCCTCCCCATAAATGCAACCTGCACCTCCACCGTCACCTACACGATAGTCCAGGCGGACGCGGACAGAGGTTCGGTTACGAACACTGCCACAGCCGCCGCCGATGGAGTTGCGAATAAGACCGTGACCCGGGAGACCGTGGTGGACCAGGTAGAAGACCTGGGGCTGGAGAAAACAGCCTCGGTTGATGGGTTCGACGGGGCCGGTGAGGGCATTCCTTATAGCTACAAGGTGACTAACACCGGCACCATCACCCTGTCAGGGACCCTGGAGATCGATGACGACAAGATAGCTTCCGGCGACATCACATGCCCAACGGTGCCCACGGGCGGGCTTGCGCCCGAAACGTTCCTGACGTGCACGGGCTCATACACCACGACCCAGGCAGATGTTGATGCTGGAAAGGTCACCAACGAGGCCAGTGCCACTCTGGGGGGCGTGACTTCAGGCTCGGACAAGGTCACCGTGAACTGGCAGGCTCCCCAGGGCAGCCAGCCCGACCTCACGGTCGGTTCGGGGGAGGATGATGAGGACGCAGGGAGCTTCACATTCACGGTGACCCTAAACCCCGCAAGCCTGCAGACCGTGACGGTGGACTATGTCACAACCGGTGGAACTGCCACCTCGGGCTCCGACTACACCCCGGCCATGGGGTCTCTCACCTTTTCGCCCGGGGACACCACCAAGAACGTAACGGTAATGATAGCCGACGACGACGTAGACGAGTCCGATGAGACGTTCAATCTCGCGTTATCCGACCCCGTGAACGCCAGCATTCCGATTCCAACCGGGACTTTCACCATACGGGACGACGATACTGCGGGAGTGACGCTCTCCGATACGTCCCTCGACGTAGATGAAGGCGATTCGGACACCTACACCGTTGTCCTGGACAGTCAGCCTACCCATAACGTGGTCATCACGGTCCTAGACCCGTCCAACACCGATGTCACCGCTGAGCCCGCAAGCCTGACCTTTTCCTCGACCAATTGGGATATGGCCCAGACCGTCACGGTAACGGTGTCCCAGGACAACGGCCACGACGATGAGGACGGCACGGTCACTCACACTGCCTCGAGCACCGATACGAAATATAGCGGGATATCCGTCGACGACGTGCTGGTAAACGTGACTGACGACGACGATGTGCCTGTCACGGTTAGCTTCGGATCAACATCATACGCAGTAGCCGAGGGTAACACCGTCACCGTCAAGGTGAAGCTCAGCGCGGACCCGGAGAGGACCGTTGAGGTGCCCATTACCGTGACCACCATAGATGGGGCTGAACAAGCGGATTTTTCGGGAGTGCCCGAAAAGATAGTGTTCAACAGTGGCGACACAGAGAAGACGTTTGGCTTCGAAGCAACCCAGGACACAGAAAACGACGACGGTGAACGCGTGAGACTCACCTTCGGGACGCTTCCCTCGAGGGTGTCTTCTGCCAGTCCGTCCCAGGCTGTTGTTTCGATAACGGATGATGATGTGCCCAGTGTCACGGTGAGCTTCGAGCAGGCCTCGTTCACCGTTGCCGAGGGGGGCACCGAAACGATCAAGGTTGTGCTGAGCGCCGATCCGGAGCGGACAGTGACCATTCCAATCACCAAGACAAATCAGGGTGGCGCTACTTCCGCCGACTACAGCGTCCCCAGCAGCGTCGTATTCAACAGCGGCGAAACCGAGAAAACCTTTGACTTTGAAGCAACCCAGGACACGGTGGATGACGACGGCGAAAGTGTGAAGCTTGGGTTCAGCAACTCCCTACCAACCGGCGTGACCGTGGGGTCCACCGACGAGGCCACCGTATCCATCATCGACGATGATGTGCCCAGTGTCACCGTCAGCTTCGAGCAGGCCTCGTACACTGTTGCTGAAGGGAGCAGCGAAACGATCACGGTGGTGCTGAGCGCCGACCCTGAGCGCACGGTTACCATCCAGTTGCTCCGGGTTAATCAGGGCGGAGCCTCTGCACAAGACTACTCCAATGTGCCCGGAAACGTGGTGTTCAATAGCGGCCAAACAGAGAAGACCTTCACCTTCACGGCGGCATCCGACAATGTTAATGACGATGGGGAGAGCGTGAGAATCAGCTTCGGGGCGCTGCCGGACCGGGTTTCAGCAGGTACCTATAGCGGCACCACGGTTTCCATCACCGACGATGATGTGCCCAGTGTCACCGTCAGTTTCGAGCAGGCTGCCTACACTGTTGCTGAAGGTAGCAGTGAAACGATCAAGGTGGTGCTGAGCGCCGACCCGGAGCGGACGGTCACTATCCCCATTACGGCCACTGGCCAGGGCGGTGCCACCGCCTCCGACTACAGCGTCCCCAACAGTGTGGTGTTCAACAACGGGGACACCGAGAAGGAGATCACTTTCTCCGCAATTGCTGACAATGATAACGACGATGGTGAGAGCGTGAAGCTGGGCTTCAGCAGCGCCCTGCCAACCAGCGTCACCGCGGGCTCCACCGACGAGGCCACCGTATCCATCACCGATGATGATGTACCCAGTGTCACGGTGAGCTTCGAACAGGCCTCGTTCACCGTTGCCGAGGGGGGCACCGAAACGATCAAGGTTGTGCTGAGCGCCGATCCGGAGCGGACAGTGACCATTCCAATCACCAAGACAAATCAGGGTGGCGCTACTTCCGCCGACTACAGCGTCCCCAGCAGCGTCGTATTCAACAGCGGCGAAACCGAGAAAACCTTTGACTTTGAAGCAACCCAGGACACGGTGGATGACGACGGCGAAAGTGTGAAGCTTGGGTTCAGCAACTCCCTACCAACCGGCGTGACCGTGGGGTCCACCGACGAGGCCACCGTATCCATCATCGACGATGATGTGCCCAGTGTCACCGTCAGCTTCGAGCAGGCCTCGTACACTGTTGCTGAAGGGAGCAGCGAAACGATCACGGTGGTGCTGAGCGCCGATCCGGAACGGACGGTCACTATCCCCATTACTGCCACTGGCCAGGGAGGCGCCAGCGCCTCTGACTACAGCGTCCCAAACAGTGTCGTGTTCAACGACGGGAACACGGAGAAAGAGATCACCTTCCAGGCTTCCTCGGACAGCGTTGATGATGATGGTGAGAGCGTAAAGCTGGGCTTTGGCAGTTCTCTGCCGACCGGCGTGACCGTGGGGTCCACGGGCGAGACGACCGTCTCCATCACCGACGATGATGTACCCAGTGTCACGGTGAGCTTCGAGCAGGCTGCCTACACCGTCGCTGAGGGTAGCAGCGAAACGATCAAGGTGGTGCTGAGCGCCGACCCTGAGCGCACGGTGACCATCCCTCTCACCAAGACAAACCAGGACGGTGCATCGAACTCTGACTACAGCGTCCCAAACAGCGTGGTGTTCAACGACGGGGACACCGAGAAGGAGATCAATTTCTCTGCCACTGCTGACAATGATAATGACGATGGCGAGAGCGTGAAGCTGGGTTTCGGCAGTTCTCTGCCCACCGGCGTGAGTAAGGGCACGACCGACGAGGCCACTGTATCCATCACCGACGATGATGTGCCGTCGGTCACCGTCAGTTTCGAGCAGGCCTCCTACACCGTCGCTGAGGGTAGCAGCGAAGCGATCAAGATGGTGCTGAGCGCCGACCCGGAACGGTCGGTCACCATCCCGCTGACCAAGACCAATCAGGGAGGCGCATCGAACTCTGACTACTCTAATGTGCCAGCAAACGTCGTATTCAACAGCGGCGAAACAGAAAAGACCTTCACTTTCGAAGCAACTCAGGACACGGTGGATGATGGCGGCGAAAGTGTGAAGCTGGGCTTTGGCAGCTCCCTACCGACCGGCGTGACCGTGGGTTCCACGGACGAGACCACCGTATCCATCACCGACGATGATGTGCCGTCGGTCACCGTCAGCTTCGAGCAGGCTGCCTACACCGTCGCTGAAGGGAGCAACGAAACGATCAAGGTGGTGCTGAGCGCCGACCCGGAGCGGACGGTGGAGGTCCCGATCTCTGTAAAGAACATGGATGGGGCTACTTCGAGCGATTACTCAATTGTCCCACAGTCTGTGGTCTTCAACAGTGGGGATACTGAGAAGACCTTGTCCTTCTCCGCAACGGACGATACAGAGGATGATGATGGGGAGAGAGTGAGGCTCACATTCGGGACACTTCCCTCGAGGGTGTCTTCCGCGAGCCCATCCCAGGTGGTTGTTTCGATAACGGACGACGATGTGCCCAGTGTCACGGTGAGCTTCGAGCAGGCCTCCTACACCGTCGCCGAGGGGAGCAGCGAAGCGATCAAGATGGTGCTGAGCGCCGACCCTGAGCGCACGGTGACCATCCCTCTGACCAAGACCAACCAGGGAGGCGCTACCGCCTCTGACTACAGCGTCCCAAACAGTGTGGTCTTCAACAGTGGGGATACTGAGAAGGAGATCAATTTCTCTGCCACTGCTGACAATGATAATGACGATGGTGAGAGCGTGAAGCTGGGTTTCGGCAGTTCTCTGCCCACCGGCGTGAGTAAGGGCACGACCGACGAGGCCACTGTATCCATCACCGACGATGATGTGCCGTCGGTCACCGTCAGTTTCGAGCAGGCCTCCTACACCGTCGCTGAGGGTAGCAGCGAAGCGATCAAGATGGTGCTGAGCGCCGACCCGGAACGGTCGGTCACCATCCCGCTGACCAAGACCAATCAGGGAGGCGCCACCGCCTCCGACTACAGCGTCCCAAGCAGTGTGGTGTTCAACGCTGGGGACACCGAGAAGGAGATCAATTTCTCTGCCACTAATGACAATGATAATGACGATGGTGAGAGCGTGAAGCTGGGTTTTGGCAGTTCTCTGCCCGCCGGGGTGAGTAAGGGCACGACCGACGAGGCCACCATATCCATCACCGACGATGATGTGCCCAGTGTCACGGTCAGCTTCGAGCAGGCTGCCTACACCGTCGCCGAAGGGAGCAGCGAAGCGATCAAGGTGGTGCTGAACGCCGACCCGGAGCGGACGGTGACCGTACCGCTGACCAAGACCAATGAGGGGGGCGCTAACGCCTCCGACTACAGCGTCCCCAACAGTGTGGTGTTCAACAACGGGGACACCGAGAAGGAGATCACCTTCTCTGCAACTGCTGACAATGATAACGACGATGGTGAGAGCGTCAAGCTGGGCTTTGGCAGCTCCCTGCCGACCGGCGTGACCGTGGGTTCCACCGACGAGACCACCGTCTCCATAACCGACGATGATGTGCCGGCCGTGACCGTCACCTTTGGGTCGGCTACCTACTCGGTTGCCGAAGGCGAAAGCGAGACCGTTACGGTCACCCTTAACGCTGATCCCGAGCGGACCGTGACTATTCCCATCACCAGGACTAACGAGGATGGTGCTTCTGACTCAGACTATTCCGGGGTTCCGCCCAATCTCGTATTCAACAGCGGCGAAACGGAGAAGATGTTTGACTTCGAAGCGACTGATGACGAGGAGGACGACAACGATGAGTCGGTTAAGCTCACCTTCGGTGGGCTGCCCACGGCTGTTAGCGAAGGGACTACTAATCAGACGGTGGTTAGCATAATCGACAACGACGGCGGACGCCTCGGTGGGAAGAAGGAGATCTTCGGGGATGAGGACATAGATGTAACGGTCACCTTCGAGCAGGCCTCCTACAGTGCGCGTGAGGGGAGCTCTGCAAACGTAAAGGTGATTCTGAGCGCGAACCCTCTGACCAGCTTCAGCATCCCGTTAGTTGCCACAGGTGGTACAGGGTTAACTTCCGGTGACTACTCGGGTGTGCCCGCTACTTTGGACTTCGCCACCGGCGATGCGGAAACATCCTTCATTATCACCGCTGTCCAGGACCAGGAAGACGAGGTCGATGAGACCCTGACCTTGGGATTCGGAGACCTCCTGGCCGGCTTGACCAGCGGGGACAACACCGAAGCCGTCGTCACCATAGTAGACTCCGTCCACGTATCGTTCGGCGCTTCGCGCTACGAAGCCTATGAGGGAGGCTCAGGGGCCGAGGTTATCGTCAAATTGGACAGTCCCTCCCCGTTCGAGGTTGCCATCCCCATCACAGCAACGGGTATGAATGGCGCCACCAGCGCCGACTGGACCGGCGTGCCCTCAAGCGTCACGTTCGCTACAGGCGACACCCAGAAGACATTCACCCTCATGGCCTACGATGACGAGGTAGAGGATGACGGTGAGAGCGTAGAGCTCAGGTTCGGCACCCTTCCGTCTGGGGTAGCCAAAGCAACCCCATCCGTCGCAACAGTAGATCTGATGAACACAGAGGTGCCGACCTGTGAAACTGCCGTATGGTGTGCCACCGTGGAGTTCGCCGACGCAGCATCAAAGGACTGGAGCCGCCCGGGCTTGGGCTTGGGTTACCACACTACCCAGGAAGGTTCCGTTTGCTTGTAGCGGATGGCATTTTCTCCCCATCTGAGGCTGCCGCGGCAGCCTCAGATTTTTAGTTGCGTCCGGGCAGCCTCGGCCTGTGCACAGCCCACGGTGGCGGTAGCGGGCTTTTTCGTTTCTTTGCCGTTCCCACCTTCGGATATACGGGCCTGGGTTTCTTGACCGCGCTTCGCTTTCTTGCCTTGTGCACCTTTGGCTCTTCTGCCACTTCGGGCCGTCGCAACTTCGGTTTCGGTCGTGAGGTCGGCCGCGTCTCCGTCCTGGTGGCCGGTCGGGACGCGGCCCCGGCTTTTACCACGTCGGCCCATTCCTTGAACGGCGGGTTCACCTTCGCCTTGTGCGATGGTGTCTTGTTCCCAAGGCTCTCATGGCCTCGGAAGTTGTTGTAGGTCAGCACCCAGCCATCGAGGTAGCGCTGCCCCGTCTGCCGGGTCTCCAAGCCCCGCAGAGTCTTGGTGCGGTCCCTGAACGTTCCCTGCAGGCGCTCCGAAAGGTTGTTGTTGACTTCTGCGTGGATGCCTTCGGACTGGATGTGCTTGGCTTCGGGAAAGAGCGCCTTGATGGGCTTGATGTAGGATCGCCACTTGTCCGTCGTAATGGTCTTGGGCGGACCGTCGGATGCCAGGGCCGCCTTCCTCATCACAACGCGAGCTGCGTTGGCGTCCCGCCTGGGGGTCAAGTGAGACGAAAGGATGTAGCGGGTGTCCTGGTCCATGACGTTCCACAGCCACATCTTCTCTCCGCCAACATCCACCTGCATTTCGTCCGCTACCCAGTGTCCACCAGTCTTTGCCTTGTGGTCTTTCATTTGCTGAATGGCCTTGCCCGTGTAGGTCGTCACCCACTCGTAAATCGTGGCCTTGCTGGGTTCCTTGGGCAGGTCGTACTCCTCTTTCAGACCTTCGGCTATCTGCTTGTAGGACTTGCCCGTGTAGTAGTCCCTGATGGCAGAGCCCATCATTTCGGCGTCCATCCGGCGGCCCTCAGCCTTGCCCCCAACCCGAAAGCGCTTCTGGCACGGCTTGCACCGGTAGCGCTGCTCGCCGGACTGGGAGCCGTCCTTCACCACCTTGTCAGACTGGCAGGCCGGGCAGTGAACCTCGTATTCTTGAGTGACGCTGAATTTTGCCATCCTGCACCCCTACAACACCCTTTTGATTAGCTGCAATGCCCGCTCTGCGTTCGGTCCAGGCCGCCACAATCCTTCTCTGTACCAAAGCCTTTCCAGTGTCGCCGCAACATTGGTGCCCAGCGTGTAGTCATCCTTCGAGAGAGCATCCTCGTTTTCCGCCATATCGTTGGCAAGGTCCTCGCTAATCTCACGGAAAGGCTTATCGGTGAGTTTGGCGATTTCCCGCACAACCCAAGCCAACTCATAGTCGGTCAGGTCATCGGTCTTTCTACGGTGCTTAGTCATGTGTTCATGCGGCCAAGCTGGAATGCCTCAGCCGGGCTAACAGATATTCCTGGGGCTTGGTTCCTTTCATCGAATTGCAGGCAGCGCAAAGCAACTGCAGATTCTCTATGTGGTCCGTCCCTCCCTTAGCCTTTGGGACGATATGGTCTATCGTCAGATTCCGGTCAAAGAAATGTTCGTGGCATCCTGCACAGTCGCCACCTTGCTTCCCATAAAGAGTCGGTTTGTGCATCTGATAGGGGGGCAATTTGCCCAAGTCAGTCCGGTGGAGAATGTCGGTGCGGGCGGTCACGTAGCCATGGTGAAACAGGCTGCCCATAGACTTCCGCAACCGCGCATTGACCAGTTCAACCGCCTTGGCCGATAGGTCGATGCCTACCCACTGGCGACCCAAGTTCTCAGCAGCCACGCAGGCCGTAGCACAACCGCAGAACGGGTCAAGTACCATGCCTCCCTCATTCGTACTGGCTTTGATGATGCGCTCCAGGAGGGCAAGAGGCTTTTGCGTGGGATACCCAACACGCTCCTTGGAGTTGGCTTCCAAACGTGAGATGTCAGCAAAGACATCATCTATTGCCGTCCCCTTTGTGGAATCAAGGTAGCGCTTTAGCCGAGGCATCCCCAGACCGTCAGCAGGCCAATCTATCAGCCCGGCGGCGTCAAGGGCGTCCAAACGACTATGTACGCCGGGATACTGGTCAGGCCAACCCGGTATCAGGCCATGCTTGATGATGAAGTCATTCATGCCGCCCTGGGTCGGCGTGCTCCAGTGTCTGCCCACCTTGCCGGGGTCAATCCCGCGCCATGGCTCGCCCGATTCCCCGGAACGGGGGGCGCTGGCAGTCAGATCAGCTGACTGCCAGCGCCCCCTTTCATCGGTCCTATGGTACGCGCGTTTCGTGTATTTCTTGTCATGCGGCACCCACTGGGTATTCCACTGGTAGGCGTCGCCTGCACAATAGAACAGAATGGTGTCGTGCACCCGACCAAACCGCCTGCTGTCACTGCGTCCGGCCGTTCTCCGCCAAATAATCTCATTCTTGAAGTTCCTATGGCCGAAGATAGCATCCATAAGCAGCTTCAGGTAGTGGCTAGCGGTCTGGTCGCAGTGAAGGTAGATACTTCCGGTTTCGTTCAAGACTCGTCGCATCTCCAACAACCGGACAGCCATCATGGTCAGGTATGATTGCATACCCTTCCCTCTGGTTGCCCTAGCCGTCTGAATTACTGCACAAACGGCGGGTTGAGACTCCGCGATGATGGTGAGCCATGCATCATCTTCCGGCGAAAGCGCCCAGGTGTCCGTGAACGCAGCGCCAGCGGCTTGGCTTCCTACAGGGGCTGCATAGTCCCTATTTGAGTTGAAGGGTGGGTCCAGGTAAATCAGGTCAACGCAGTCGCTGTTCATCCCGCGAAGAATGTCCAGATTGTCCCCAGTCCAAATGGTCTTGTCGTGGAAGTTAGGCTCTGCCATCGGTGTCCTCTTCGTTGTCTATAGCAGATGTTTCCCAAATGCTCCTGTGTATATTTCTTAAGCGGGCGCCTCGCAAATAACCACGTTTGGAGTAACTTTCCAACATCCCTAGGAATCCCAACCAAAACCGTTCGCCTCTTGGGCTACGGTCGTCATAATCCGTATATTTAGGTAGGGGGATTCTGAGGTTTTTGAGTTGAGCACACAGCCATGCGAAATTAGCCAAGCTGGACGCAATCTCAGATGCGTCGGACAAAGAACTAGGGTCCAAGGTTCGGCGGCGGTTGTCATAGTACCGTAACAACTCCTCTTTGCAGGTTCTGATGTCGGCTTCCAGCTCCCGGAACCTGTCCACGTTTGGGCCATCAGCTAAATGATACCTTACCCATTTCACAGACGTTGGTACAGTCCACCAAACCAGCAGCCCTCCAAAATAGATGACAGCAAATAGGACAATGTAGTGGAGTATTGTCTCGCCCATAGAAAACGCAGCCCTCACGTTTTCCAAGGCATCAGGCAAGTCAGCCAATGCGTACAGCGAAAGCCCAAGTCCGTCTGCCGCCCCCCACTTGGGGTACAATATCGGAGGTGCTCTTTTGCGCATCCTCTACATACTAAAGTCCAGCATCCGCTACAAGCAAACGGAACCCCCAGGAACCCTACCTCCGCTACTCGAGCTTGAGCGAAAACCGGTTCACCTTCCGGGGCAAGGAATATCAAGTATGGAGCTTGTTCACAAGCCCTGGAACGCATCCCGATGTCAGTCCCGGTTCCCCTGGGAGAATCCCGGAGTATTCGACGTTCTCAACACACATTATGGAGGTGGTAGGAGGCGAACTGAAGCTGAGGGTCGATCAGGACCATCAACGGGACTGGACCCTGTATATCGACGGTATCGCTCTGCCCTTCACAGATGTCGTGTCCGGTAACGGGGCCGGGACAAGATTCGTATGGCATCATCCGAAGCTGCAGGACCTCTACGCCAACTGGACCGACGGAGACACCTACGAAATCATGATTGCCGAAGACCCGGTCAGCGAACGACCCGAGCCAGCGGTAACTACGCCCATGGCGCCCAGATACCTGAGGATTATCCCTGGCGATGGCAGTTTGGTTGCCAATTGGAAGCAGCCTTTGAAGGACGGCAACTCGGACATCACCCACTATCGGCTTCAGTGGAAGCTCGATACGGAGAGCTGGAGTGACCCGAATACCGTTGAGGAGGCGGATGTCCCGCCTTCTGGTGGGGGACACACCGAGGTCTTCCACATGATCACGGGGCTCAGCAACTACACCACGTACACCTTACGCGTCATTGCAGTGAACGACGTAGGTGACAGCGAGCCGTCCGCCGAACACTTCGGTATGCCACAAGAGAAGTCCCTCCATATTGCCGATAACGTGGTGAATGGCAACCAATTGACCATCACCTACGAGCGTGCACTGGACGGCGGTTCAATCCCAAGCAAGGAGTCATTCTGGGTGCTGGTAAACGGCGCCCCGAGAGACGTCACCGGCGTATCCATATCCGGCAGGTCCGTGGTGCTGACACTGGACGAGCCAGCAAAGCGGACCATCAGGGCCACCGATGTGGTGGAATTCCGCTATGTGACACCACCTTCCGGTACACCGGCAATCAAGGACACCGAGGGGAACTACGCCTATTCTTGTGAGTTTGGTGAGCATCCCTCGGAGGCCAGGAACGAAACAGACCCGGGACTGCTGGAGTCGGTAACTGCCGAATTTACGATGGTGCCGACATCCCATAGCGGCCCTGGAGGCGAGGTTGTTTTCAGGATCGAGTTCAGTGAGCCGGTTAGGGTCAACAGTGGTCCAAACTTTGCCCACCTTCTGAACGTGGAGGGCGGAGAGGTAACCAGTGCTTGGTGGCTCGACGGAGATACAACAACCTGGGAGATAGTGGTGGAGCCGGGAACCAATGAGGACCTCAAGGTTACGCTC
Source organism: Dehalococcoidia bacterium (assembly GCA_965116325.1). Lineage (GTDB taxonomy): Bacteria > Chloroflexota > Dehalococcoidia > Lucifugimonadales > JAGWBF01 > JAGWBF01. Next base: position 1,139,622 of record OZ220675.1, read on the forward strand.
CCCGCAGATCGGCCATGCGACGCACCGGGGGCTCCCTGCGGCAGCGGGGAACGGCGCCTCAGCAGAGAGCTTGAGCTTACCATCCCAGGTCCCAACTCCTAAGGATACGGTGGGAGCACCCCTCCGAGAAAAGGCACCGAGGAGATGTCCCTGGAATGTTCGGTGTTGTCTAGTTTCGAATGCGCCGGTAGATGAGTGTCCCATGACGATTTCGGCGAAGTCGCCCCACGTCACCTCCCGCCACTTGCTCACGCTTTGCTCCCCTGTTGATGCCTACGGCCACCTATGGCGAATAGCGACGGACTATGGCTCTAGCGTGCTCCCGTATCTCCGGATTTGCATCGCGGGTCCACGTCGCCAGCAAGTCATGGTACGTGCAGGCGACGAACCTTACTTCGTCGCCTTGTACGCTCTGGGCAAAATGCCTGAGCTCATTTCGATGGATGGCCTTCGCCTCATCAGAAATACGTTTGCTTGAATTCGGCAACACGTCGGGCTCAGCGTAGAGATAGAAGAGGATGGGCGATAGAGCTGCGTATTGCTTGCCGGGTCTAGTACGCGTCCGCAGGCCCAGGGCATGTTTCACGAGCTGATCGGCCTTGAGAGACACGTATAGACTACCATTGTCACGGAGTGCGTCTCTGATCCCTTGATAGCCACTCATGCGATCGCCCCAGACGTCCCGCCAGTAGGCATCGGAGAATTGTGCTTCGGGCTTATCCCGGAAAGGCTCAAAGCGCTTGGACTCGATGCCGAAGAGCGCCGACGATGTAGGAATTAGCACATCCAGAACAGGATGGGTGCCTCCACGCCAAGGGAGAGATACCGTTCTCTCAAGGGCTAGTGAAGATGCGGGCCACCCTAGATCCTCACTCCCCGGCAGAGGGGGAAGGTCGTCTGGTCGATTGAGGAAGAAGCCGAAGGTGTTAGCGGCAAGCGCAGCTGAGGACTCCGGGCTGTCGAATTTTCCGCTCACGATCTCTTTGCCTGGTGCGGCATTGTAGATGTCCTCGATTTGCTCACGTGGAACCCCGGGTAAGAATCTGTCCTGCATGGATGCCCCCACTTACCGGGCCGCCAGCCCAATGCCCGGTGCTGTAGTCTCGCTCACCACCGCATAATCTGGCAGCTCCACTTACACCTTCACCGAGCCTCGCGTCGGCTACCGGATGCCCAAGGGGGAGAAGTCGGTGCAGGACAAGGAGTGAGGGCGAAGCCCTCCTCGCCCCGCCGCCGGCTCTCGTGCGGCTGGATGGAAAGCAGAGTTAGCCTGCAGGTCCAGCACCAAGGTCAAGGTGAAGGCGAAGGTTCTTGATTTTATCAAGTGTGGTGGGCCGACCTGTACGGTAGACAGAACCGACCCTTCAAGGGCCATTTTATCAGTTATCCGCCCGGATAAAAAACGATCACCCGGCATGGGTACGGTGTACCGAATCAGGGCGTCGCCGGGGATGACCATGATCTCCTTGACGAAGGACTCGATGAAGGACCTGCGCTCGGTCAGTTCACTCTCTTGCAGGAAGTCCTTCATGTCTTTGGCGTAGGCCGCGATGGTGTCTACGTCGTCCAGGTGCGCCCTGCGCTGGGAGAGAATTGCTCTTGCGTCCTCCGCCGCATCCTCAAGGCGCTCCTTGCGCTCCCTGTGCTCGTTGATCCTCTCCGAGGCTTCGGCGACGTCAAGGTTGGAGGTCTCAAGGGCGTTCCAGATGACTCTGAGCCGCCGCTTCACGTCCTCAAGCTCATCATCAATGGTCTTCAGCCTCTTCCGCTGTTCGCTGGCGATGCCGTCCATCTGCTCGTCCACAACCTTCACCAGCTCGGTGATGCTCCCGTCGGTGAGAATGCTGGAGCGAATCTTCTCGACGATCATCTCCTCGAAGCGGCGGGCATTGAGCCTGGGAGTGTGGCAGGCCCCCTTGCCGCGCTTCATGATCGACTGGCAGACGTAGTAGGCGAACTGCCCACTTTTGGCGTCTTGGCCGCTCAGCGCCCTGTTGCACGCCTTGCACTTGACCAGCCCGCTGAGCATGTAGGTGCTTCCAACCCTGCGGGGGTGCGCCTGCTTGGGGGCGCGGGAGCGCATCAGCTTTCCGACCCTGTTGAACTGGGCCCTGGTGATTATGGCGGGGAACGCCTTCTCGACCCGGATCGGCTCGGAGTGGTCTTTCGAGTTAGTACCCCATACCAGTGTTCCCGTGTAAGCCTCGTTTACGAGGATGGCATGGACGCTGGTCTTGCCCCACAGCTTACCCCTAGGGCTCAGGATGCCCTCGTCGTTGAGGGTTCTGGTGATGTCCACCATTCCATTGCCGGCCTCTGCCATGTCGAACATGCGCTTGACGATGCGGGACGCATCCTCGTCGGGCACGAGCGTTGGCCGTTTCTTGGCCCCGTCCTGCACCATGACCCGGTTGTAGCCGAAGGGTGAGTAGCTGGAGACCCAGAAGCCGCGGGATGCGGCCTCTCTCATTCCACGCAAGACCTCCTGGGCAAGATTCTCACTGTAGAACTCGTCCACACTCTCGATGATGCCTTCCAGCAGCTTGCCGGTGGGCGAGTCGTCGGCCTGCTCGGTGATTGAGACCACCCGGACGCCCTTGCGCCGGAGCAGCGACTTGAAGGCGACGGCGTGCTCGCGCTTGCGGGTGAAGCGGGAGAACTTCCAGACGAGGATTTCCTTGAAGGGGGCTTCGGCTTTGCTGGCCGCGTCGATCATCTTTTGGAACTCGGGGCGCGTCGATACGCGTCCGCTCTCGGCCTCGTCCACATACTCGCGGACGACGATGTATCCGTTCTTTTGCGCGTGGTCCCTGAGAGCCCGCAGCTGTGCGGCCACGGACAGGTCCACGTCCTGCCTGTCACTGGACACCCTCGCGTAGAGGGCCACCGGCGTGTAGTCAAGTCGGTCGTTCATCTGTTCCTCCTCTTGCAGGTAGCTGGCGTCTGCGGGTCTCGGCCCGTTGACGGCGCTCTCGCCGCAGCCACTCTTGTTCGTCCAAGTAGAGGCGAATCGCCTCTCTCAGGAATTCGCTCATGGTGCGGTCTTCTTCTTCTATGAATTGCCTAACCTGCTCGTCCATCTCGGGGGGCAGGGATAGGGTGATGGTCTTTCTTGTTCTCGCCATCTCTTGCCTTTCATGGGTAATACCAGGTCTTACCCTTATCATGGACGAATCGAGATACCGGTGTCAAGGGGCGTCCCGGCGCTCGCCTTCGTCCTTACGAGCGGATGGGAGATTTCCGTAACTCCGCAGGAAGCGTGTCAGCGGCTCTGAGATCACGCTGCCGAACACAACACCGACCATTGCGGCAAGCACCACCGACCAATCCTCACCACCGGGGAAGGCCCTCGGGACCCATATTGCGAGGACCATCATTGGAGCGAACAGGAACAGCATTGCAAGGCTCTCCAAGAACGGGCCAAGCGTGTCGTGCTTTGGCTGTGGCCACCTGTCAATACCCTTGAACAGCAGCCACACCAAGAAACTCCACAGGGCAAGGAGCACTGAAACAGCAGCCAGAGGTATCAAGGCGTAATGTGGCTCCAACCCCTTCGAAAGGTCTGGCAGAACCCAGTACGCCATCAATAGCATCGCGGCTGGCACCATACCAACCGCGAGAATCCTCTTTCCTCGCACCAGCATCCCGAAGACGATCAACCAGGGAGCTGATGTCATCACCACGACTATATTGATTCCCAACTCGTGGAAGTCATACCTGTCGCTTACGGACAACAGCACTGCAAGGAAGATGAAGAACACATACCCGGCAAGCAGCCAATCGAATCGCCGGGCCTCGGGCTTTTGGCGCATCGCCTGATAGAACGCTACAGGTGGAAAGTACGCGGGCAGCAGGTTCAACACTATGCTGTCATACAGCCGGTCAATATGGTCGAACCCCCAAACGAAGTAGGTGAACAACGCCAGATTCACGAGGGTCATCGCGAAGTTGAAGCTGAATCCCCTGCGCAGGTCTTCCCATGACAGCTTGCGGGCCTCCGCCAAGGAGCCTTGCACGTGACACACCAAGACCCGCCACACGTCAGATAGACCAGCGGTGAGTCGGGCGAGGTGTTCTCGGATTCTGTTACGCATGTGACTAGTCTCCAACGCCTCGTCACAATCGGCTTAACTTGCTCTGCGACGTGGACCAGTAGCAAATCCCCGACTCGTAGGGATCCGCAATAAAAGGGCGCATCGCAACGGTGCGCCCTCCCTCCCGCTGACGGACTTCAGCTGCCCGGTGCGGACAGGAAGCCCGCTTAGCGAGCGGTCGGACCGTTGGAGCCGTCGCGAAGGGCTGGAGTCGTCATGATTCGCCTTATGGTTGCAATGAGGTCCGCTACCAGACCCTCGTCGAAGTCATCCGCGCCGAAGCCGTGGACGATGGCGTTTCTATACTTTCGCATGCGGGTCAGGGCGTCATAGTCGTCCCTTGAGATGACCCCGTGGTAGACGCCCTGGTCAAGGACGTAACCGGGCGAGGTGATGCTCGTGCTGGAAACCCCCTGGGCTGCAAGCAGCACCCTGATAACGGCCTCAGAGGCCGACCACGCGAGCAAGAACGCGGCCTCCGGCATCTTTGCTTGGAGGGACCTCTCTGCTTCCTCAACCCGTTGAACGATCTTCTCGCTCTCAAACGAACGTGCGCCTTCCGGCGCATCCACCTTTTCCGGTTCACCTACCAGGACCAACTCGAAGGTCCACCCTGGCATCGATTCGATGAGTCGCGCCAGCTCGCTTATCTTGGGATCGGCCGCCAGTGACGGCCTGGACTTCACTTCTATGACCCTCGTCTCATCGCCCTTCCGAACAAGCAGATCGGCCCTAAATCCCGGCATGAAGTCCAGGGGCGCTTCCAATCGGACCTCATAGCCCTTGCTTCGGTACTCTTCTGCGGTCTTACGGGTGAGGAGGTATTCGGTTTCGGTTGCATCTCTTACCAAGACGGCACCTCCAGGCTTAGTGCCTCGGTCACGGTGATGTGGAGAAACTGGTCGGATCGTCCGAGCGTTTCCAGCAGCACGGGTGACGGGTTCTCGAATTGCAAGTCTCTATCCCGGTCTCTCTTGCGGCAGATGAGGTCGGTTATCTGGTCATCGTCGGCATAGACCAGCCCCTTCAGTGCGTCCAGGATTGGCTTCGGCATATTGTCGACGTCCAGAGACTCTCCTTTGAAGTAGTACGTGATTCCGACCATGACCTCTCCGGCGAAGGGCGGTTCAGTGTCCCACTCTGCTCCCACAACATTCTGCACCACTCGCCTCCAAGCCCTTAGATGGCGACGCTTGGCCTGCTGGGAAAGAGGTGTGCGCTCTATAACAACTTCTAGTGGTATCGGCATATCTGTATGTGCTAGTCGCTCTTTCTATGGGGATTATGTATCGGGCCATTGGTCAACGTGAACGATGCACGAAATCTATCTGCTTCCCTATATAGACCAGTAAAGGCAGTATACGCCATGCGTATTCGTGAGTGTCTAGCTCTGGTCTTGATTTTGACCCTTGAAATTAGCGCCATGACGGAGGACTGGACGCCTCCTCCGAGGCTGAGGACGGTCAAGGTCGGAGGGGTGTTCATCGGCCTTCCTCCTCGCCCGCGTCCGCGGCCTGGGACTCTGCTCCCCGCTTTCGCATGTAGGAGCGGATGGCGACCCGTGCCCAGATGCGCAGGCCCTTGCGGATGGTCCTGCGCTGCTCCGGGGTGTAGGACTCCATGAAGGTGTCCTGGGAGTCCTCGTCGGGCCTCTTACGTCTCTTCTTTCCCTTGCTGTCTTTCATGGTTCACAGTCTCAGCGGCAGTGCATGTGGCCGCTGGCCTCTCGTTGCTGGAGTGGAATGGGCCGCCCGGCGCGGACGGAAGGGGCGAGCGCCGGACGGCGGTTATGGGGTCTCAGTCCCTGAAGAAGGTCATCTGGAACCCCTCGCCCATGAGGATGTCGAGTCCACCGGGCACCCTGCTTGCGAACAGGATGAGGGAGTGCATGGCACCCCCGGAGGGCTCGGTCCCGTCCTGCTTCCAGCGGTACATCTGCTTGTAGTCGACGCCTATGGCCTTGGCGAGACCGGCCCAGGTGAGGCCGGCGGCCTGTCTGAGGCGTTCCAGGCGGTCGGTGAAGTCGTCCGGCAGCAGGTTCCCGAAGGGCAGGTGCTCCACGTCTTCCGGGGTCAGTTCGGGTCTCCCGTCGAAACGGGTAGGATCGTTAGTATTGGTCATCTCTATCCTCCAATCTGAACAGGTCGTGAAAGTTCTCCACTCCGAGGGTCTTCTGCATCCGCCGTCGGATGCGGCCCGAGGGCGCTCGCCCCTCGTTGACCAGCATGGAGAGGTATCCGGGACTGATTCCGACCTCCCTGGCGAGCCAGTTCTGAGAGCGGTTGAGCACGGCCAACCGCTTCCAGAGCGCCGCCGTGTCGAGCCGGACAACGGTCCGTCCTCCACGCCTCGGGCGTCCCTTGGCATCGTTGGCGTCTCTTGAACGCATGGCTTCGTCTAACTCCTATTCGGATGTCGTCTACAAATTCATGGATGGGGCAGCGCCCTTGGCGTCTGCCACTCGGCGGGGGTGCGCCAGGCGCGTCCCAGCGGCCCCAGGGCGTCCACGGCTCCCCGGTGTGAAACCCAGAGGGGCACGGCGACCCCCTCGGCCCGCATCTCCTCCCGCGCCACGCGTAGGAAGTGGGTGGCGGCGATCTCGTCGTCGAAGACGACCAGAACGGCGGGTCTTGCGCCGTGGTCGTCGGTGGGCCTATGGGACGAGTAGTAGCGGAGATAGGGGGCGAGTCGCGCCGACATCGTTGAGGGTCTCACGGCCCTGCGCTCCCACTCCAAGAAGAAGGGCCAGGTCGTCTCGCCGCGTCTGAGGACGCCGAAGGCGTCGGGGTTGACTGAGCGCATCCGCTCGTCGTGGCGGAAGTGGCGGGACGCCCTCCTGGGCGGGTCGAGATGCACGATCTCCCACCCCAGGAGAGGGGCCTGCGCCGTGAGCGCGGCCAGGAAGCCGTGGACGGCGGCGGTGTGCTCGGCGTTCCTGAGCAGCTGACGGCTGCGCCTACCCGTGACGTTGCTCCACTCGAAGGGCACATCGGGGTCCTCTGGGGACGCGCTCCACCGCTTCCTCGCTAGGCCGACCGACGTGCGGTCCCTGCGGGCGAGGAGGGCCAGCCCCCGGTCGGTGAGGGCCAGGCGCATCCCCGCGCTGGGGGAGCGGTCGACGAGGCGGAAGCCTTCGAGGGGGTTCACCAGTTGGGATGCCCTGGGGACGGAGACTCCCAGGAGCCCGGCAAGGTCGGTGAGGGTAATCCACGGCCAGTCGGACACCAGGTCGAGGGCGCGCTTCTCGGCGGGCTTCAGATAGACGGGAAGCAGGTGGTCGGCCATGTCCGAGGCCGCGCCCCTGTCGGGCATGTCCGTGGGGACCGAGACGACCCTCGGCCCTTCCTCCACGGGAATCTCCCCGCCGGCGTCGGTCCGTTCCAGGACGTAGGGGAGGTTGACGGTGGCGGCGACCCTGGTGGGGCGCCAAATCCGGTCGTCCGCTCCAGCCCGGAGAGCGGCCTGCTCCAGGGCGAAGAGGGCAGGCACGTCGGTGGTGTCGAGCACCCTGCGGGCGTGCCTGAGCCGCACGTCGTCGGCCATGAGCATGAGCACCGCGCCGGGCATGGGCTCCTCGCGCATCTTCCAGAGACGCTTGGCGAAGCCCGACCGATCGGGGGTGAGTCCCTGCCTGACGATGCCCACGGTCTTGCCGTCGGGCAGGGTCACGGCGGCGTCCAGCCGCACGGACCTGTACCAACGGAACCGGATGGGGAAGGCGAGGCCAGAGAGGATGGATGCCAGGCAATATATGGCGGGCATGGCGTCGAGGCGCTCCATCAGGCTTCGCCGCCACTGGGCCGAGAGGGGGTAGGACTGCAGAAGCAGGTCAAGGGAGACGTCCTCCTCCTCGGCCAGCCTGCTCAGCCCTGCGGTGGTGAGATAGAACCTCCGGGTCTGCGGAAGGGGGTCGATGGCGTGGAGCACGGAGGCGCAGAAGCCGCCGTCTGCCAGCCGCTCGACGGCCTCGTAGACCGCGCCCGTTGACCTGCCGGTGACGGCCGTCATCTCCTGCCGGTCGAGGAAGGGCATGGAGGCCAGGGCGCGTATGAGCTGCGGCTCGCATCCTTCGGGTCTCATTCCCCGGCCTCCCTCTCCTGCGCCTTGCTCTTCACGTCCTGCTTGCCGTCCTCCTGCTTCGCTTGCTCGATCTCCTCCACTCCCTTGCGGAAGTCGCCCACCTTCCTGTGGCCGTCGGCGTCGGCGTAGTCCGCCTGCCTGCCGGAGACGGTGTAGGCCGTCGTTGCCTCGCGGATGCGGTCGGCGACGGCGGGGTCTCCGTCCTCGGGCTTGCGGACCATCATCGAGAAGGCGGGCATCCGCTCCTTGCCCACGGTCGCTCTCACGTAGCAGTGGTGGACTGGGAGGGAGGTGATGTCGTCCTCGGTGACGCGCTCCTTGCCCAGCTCCCACACCAGGGTCCGGGCGTCGCTGCCCGCCACCTGGAACACGGCGAGGCAGCCGACGTTGGCGAGGAGGGTGTCGCGCATCGTCCTGGAGAGGTCGTCCAGCTTGGCGAGGCTCTGGGTGGCGAGGATGAAAGACGCCCCGAACTTGCCCAGCTCGCTGAGCATCGACTCGTAATCGACGCCGGGCATGGACTGCATCTCGTCCACCACGACCAGGGCTCCCCGGCGCTGTTCCAGCCGAAGGCTTCCCTGTTCCCGGATCACGGCGTCCACCAGATTGAGGAGGGACGCCCCGACGAGGGCGGCCACGTCCCTCCCCATGACTCCCTGTGATGTGGACACAAGGAGGATGCCGCCGTCGTGGATCGTGCGGCGCAGGTCGATGGTGGAGCGTCGCTGCCCCAGGATGGCCCGCGCCCTTTTCGACGACGCGTAGTAGGAGAGGCGGGTCTGGACGGGGGCCAGCGCCTCGGCCTTGTACTGCCGGTGCCAGGACGAGAAGTCCCTGGCCCACCATTCGAGGAGGTAGGGGTCGGAGACCTTCTTGAGCACGTCCTTGCGGAAGGGATCGTTGGAGAGGAGCTTGAGGCCGTCGAGGATGGTGTACTGGGTCTCCGCCTCCATCTGCTCGTTGGCCTCGTGGAGCGTCTTGACGGTCTGTTCGAGGATGGACTGCATCCTCGGCCCCCACTGCTCCCACAGGCCCTTGGCGACGCGCACCACCGAGTCGGCGGTGCGGTCCCGGTCGGCGAAGATGCGGGTGTCGAGAAGGTTGATGCCGGGGGCGCGGGTGTGGTCGGACAGGTCTATGAGGCGCACGCGGTCGGCGAGGGACTCGGGGACGTGTTCGAGGATGCCGGCCGCCAGGTCGGTGTGGGGGTCGATGACCACGATGGCGTCGTGATCCCTTCCCGCCGCCTTCTCCTTCATCTTGTGGGTGACGACGTGGTGCATGAGGGTTGACTTGCCCATGCGGGTGCGGGCGACGTAGAGGTGGTGCCTGCGGAGCAGGTCGTCGGGGAAGCGGATCTCCCTGCCGGTGCCCGCCGTGGTGTCTCCCACCAGCGCGCCGCCCCGGACGCCCTTGGCCGAGGGGCTGAGCGCCCTCGCGCCGGAGCGTTCCACCAGGGGCGTCTCGTCGCCCGCTCCGGGCGGGTGCCACAGGCAGGCGACCTCGCGGACCCCCAGGACGCTGCGCCTCCCGAACAGGCCGGGGCTCGTTGGGTGGAGCGCGGCGGGGTCGGGGTCGACCGGCCCTGCCGTCCCCACCTTGAACCTTGCCCCGGCGGGGTTGTCGTAGTGGCGGTAGGCGGCGGCGAGGCTGTCGAGAAGCTCCCTGGCCCGGCGTGGCCCCGTGTCGGCGGGCATGACGGCGACGACCTGGAGCTCGGCGTCGAAGGCGATGCGGGAGACCTTCTCCCGTATCAGGATTGGGTCCTCGACACGGTTCCGGGCCTTCTTCCAGCGCCACCAGCCCCAGCCGGCGGCGGCCATCCCCAGGGCCGCGCCGACGCCGAGAAGGCCCGCCTTCCATATCTCGCCGTCCTGCACCCACAGGTAGCCCTTGAGGGCGGCGAAGGCCCCGATGCCGAGGACGGCCATCGTGATGCCATCCATCTGCAGGGGCTTGGTCTGGAAGGTGTAGGCGGGCTCCCTCGGCTCCATGCCGGGCCTCTTGTGGGCCTTGTCCATGTGGTGCTGCGACCAGTCGGGGCCCAGGGAGCGCAGCATCAGGCGTGTCACCACCCGCTCCCCCTCGTAGAGGGCGGACAGCGCCCCCATGAGGGCGATGAGGGGGTCGGAGCCGGGGTCGAGCAGGTCGTCGTCCCGGAAGGTCCTGAGCGGGATGTACTCGGGGCCGTCGGCCCGGAGGGAGATCGACCACGCCTGCTCCCCGTCGCGGAGGCGCAGTGGATCGTCGGCGGGGTCGACCCTGCTGATGCGGGCTTGGGGGTAGTGGGCCGAGAGCTGGCCGCGCACCACTCGGTCGTCCAGGCATCGGGCCATGAGGGTCACGCCGTCCATGTCCCCGGCCAGTTCCAGGCAGAACGGTTCGGGGACGGCGATGGACTGGAGGAGATTCTCCACGCCCAGCAGGGTGCGCTCCCCGGCCCTGGGCGGCGTCACCGACAGCAGCACGGGGCCTTGGTCGTCGGCTTTGTCTCCTAGCAGGATGTTTCTCGGGTTCAGCTTCATGTGTGGATAAGTCCTTTCTCTAGTGGCTTCCGGGTCTCCACTCGATGACCTCCGTCTCCTCCGGCGTGGCCTCGATGCGGACGGGGAAACGGTTGCCCCGCGCCAGCAGGAGGCCGTCTCCACGGGGGCATGACAGGAGCCATCGCTGGAGGTCTTCGGGCAGGTCGAAGGCGTCCCCCACGGTGCTGATGGCCGCCGCGTCCTGCTGGAGCAGGAGCTTGAAGGCGGCGTTCTGGAGCAGCGCCCGACCGGAGTGGCCGGTGATGGTGCGGGACGAGTCCTCGGAGAGGAGGTCCTGCACGTCCTGGGTGATGAACTGCAACCCCAGGCGGTGCTTCCTAGCCCGTTTCGCCATGGACACCATGAACGCGGCCCCTTCGGGGTGCTGCATGATCGACCACACCTCGTCCACCACCAGCAGGCGGGGCTTGGGGTCCTGGGCTGCGGCGGCCCAGACCGTCTCGGTGCAGACCATCGCGGCGGCGGGGCGCAGCTCGGGTTCGAGCAGCCGAAGGTCGAAGACGGTGATCAGCGCCTCGTTGTTGAGGAGGTCGTCTCCCTCGTCGGACAGAAGGTGGCGGAGGCTGCCGGTGGCGAAGGGGCGAAGCAGCCGCGCGAGGTCGGGGTCTCCCGCCTCGCTCTCCTGCAGATACTTGTAGAAATCGCGGAAGCCGGTGCGCTCGCGGGGCTTCGCGTAGTAGCCCGCCAGGGCGTGGTCGAGGGACGCCCTGCGCTCCGCGCCGAGACTCTCTCCCACCATCACCTCGATGAGCCTTCTGAGGCTGCCGATGCGCTGGAGCATCTCCTCGGAATCGCCCTTGTCGATGACAAAGGGGTTCATGCCCTCGCCGGGAACCCCGGGACTGAGTACGCGCCCTCCGGCGGCGCGGGCCATGTCCGCGTACTCGCCCTCGGGGTCGATGACGTAGGCTGTCACGCCCCGGCACAGGCCGCGAAGCATTCCAAGTTTGGTTGAGAAGCTCTTGCCTGAGCCGGAGCGCGCCAATACCGCCGTGTTCGCATTGAGATGCGTCCCGTCCCAGGGGTCGTATACCACCGGGGAGCAGGCCCGCATGTCGATGCCGTAGAGGGTGCCGCTGCGGGTGTCCAGGTCGGGCGGCGAGAAGGGGAAGAGCCGTGCAAGGCTGGACGTGTCGAGGGTGCGCCACTCGGCCACGGCGTTCAGGGCCAGGGGCAGGGTCGATAGCAGCCCCTCTCGCTGGCGGAAGGCCAGGTTGTCGAGCTTGCCCAGGGTGGCGCCGAAGTGCGCCTTCGCCCGCTGGGTCATCTCCTTCAGAGACGCCTCGTCCTTCGCGTGAAGGGTCACGGATAAAGAGGAGTGAAATAGACGCTCGCGGCCGCGCTGCACCTCGTCCCTGAGCCGGGTGACGTCCTCCAGGGCGATCTCCGCCTCGGGGGACATGGTGCGGCCCTTCTTGAAGGAGAGGCTCTGCGCCGACTCGAACCGGACCTTCTGCCACTCCAGCGTCCGTGCGGCCTGCTCCGCCGGTATCGGGCCGACGTGGACGGACAGGTCCATCGGCGCTCCCGCCGACATCAGCCCCTGGAGGAATCCGGGGGCGAGGGAGCGGGGCCAGCGGCCCAGGTGGAGGGAGCGGGCGAGGCGGTCTCCGACGCGCATTTCGCGTCGGCCCATCTCGATCTCGACGTGGGCGTCTCCGTCGAACTCTCCCGGCGAGCCGCCGAGGGCGGACGACACGAGGAACATCCGAAGCTGCCGTCCTCGGAGGGGATGGACGGAGAGCCCCGCCCTGGCGAGCAGCCCGCGCAGGTCGTCGATGCGGGGAAACTCGCAGACGGCGTAGAAGCGCCGGTCAAGGATGCCGTCGCGGGTCTCAAGGTCGGTCAAGAGGCGACCGAGCGACTCGGATGCCTCTTTGGTCTGCGGGGGCAGGTCCTCCGGCTGGGCCTCCTGGAGTTTTTCGCGGAGATGTCCCAGGCGCGGCGGGTGCTGCCTGATGAGAAGCTGGACGGGGAAGTCGAGGGCGTTGAGCGTCCCGGCGAAGGCCCCCAGCTTCGGCTCGTCTATTTCGAGGCCCATCAGCTCGCAGACGCCGAGCTTCACCCCGTCAAGACGCACCGGTCCTTCCTCTTCAAGGTGCGACAGCATGAAGAACAGGGGGAGGTCGGGCGGGAGCTTGGGGGCAGTCTCCCCGCTCATTTCCGGAGGAGCGGAAGGCTCGACGTCCCTGCCGGGCTTGAGACCCGCCAGCCTGCGCCGGAGGGTCTCCGCTGCGGTCTTGATGCGTTCCACTAACTCTTTCAACTTGGTGGCTTCCTTTTCTCTAGGGGGTGGGGAGGGACGGGATGACGCCGTGCCTGAGCAGGGCTGCGATGCCCTTGGCCGACAGAACGAGGACCAGGCCGACCACCGCCAGGAAGACGGCGGACTTGGCCCTGCCGCCGCCGCGCTCCTCGCTCCCCTCGGCCATCAGGACGAAGCCCGCCCATGCGATGGCGAAGACGGCGAGACCGGCGGCGGCGTAGGACATGGCGGTGAGGACGCGGTCGAAGGCTTCCAGCATCGCCCGCTCCTCGGCCGGGGCCGCGCCGGTCGTAACCAGCGCAGCCCCGGCCAGGAAGAGTGCCGTCAGCGCCCGCCTCACCAGGGCCACTCCCAGCCCAGGCGCTCGAACCAGTCGCGCAGCCCGCCCGCGGGCGTCTGCTCGGCGGGCGGGTCCTCGGGTTCGGGCTCCGGCAGGGTGAGCGCCTCGTAGGGGTCGTCGGACCCCACGTAGGAGGCGAGGTCCAGGGACTCGTCCCTGCTCCCGGCGACGGGCTCGCGCTCCACCACCTCGGCCTTGACGTGCTCCGGGTGAAGGATGGTGATGGTCACGTCCTTCTGGATCGTCCTGCCGGGCACGTAGGCATAGGCGGAGGCGGAGACGGTGTGAGTCGTCGTCGTGCCGTCCTCGTGGGTCACGGTGATGCTGTCGCTGTCGTAGTCGGAGTCGCTTGCCCCCGGGCGGTAGAGGCTCACCGTCTCGGTGCGCTCCTCATTCCGCTGCGGGTGGTGAGTGAGCACGGTCAGCGGCGGAATGGGGACGCTCAGGTCCGCCGTGACGCTCGCATACACGTTCACGTTGTGGACCGTCTCGCCAGAAGGGACGCTCAGGGTGAAGCGCATCTCGCCGTTGGGGATGAAGGCGACGCCTGCGCTCGTCCCGGCATAGACGGCGTTGACCGCCCCCGTGATCTGCGTCACCCCGGCCTCGATGAGGGCCGTCTGGGTAACGCTCTCGTGCCCGGCCACCGTCTGGACCTCGACCGGGTGCTCGATGGAGGCGACGCACTCCGACTCGACGACGCCATTGACCGCGCCGGGCGCCCAGCCCAGGGAGGTGAGCCTGACGGTGCAGAGCTCTCCCTCCACCTCGGGGAGCGGGTACGGGATGCGGTCGTGGTCGACCGTCAGCGCACCGGCTTGCCCCAGGGTGTCCTCCCAGGACACGGTGATGGACGGGACGGGGCCGTTGAGGGGGAGCGAGTAGTCGATGCGCTCCCCCTGGGCCAGGGTCGCCGAGCCCCAGAAGCGGAGGGAGCTGCCCTCGCTTCCCCCGAAGGCGCGGACCCGTATTTCCACGTCCGTCGCCGCCTTCAGGGTGACGGAAGCGCGGTCGCCGGAGACGGTCAGTCCCTCGACGAAGATGCGCCGTCCCTCCACCGGCTCCTCGATCTCGAAGTCGAACTCGTCGCGCCAGGGCTCGTGGTCGTCGGCGAGGACCACGGCCTGGGGGACGGTGGCGGCCATCGCCAGCAGGATGCCGACAATCACCGCCATTCCTCCCCTGCCGGGCCCACGGCGTCTGCTCTCCAGGGTCTCGGCCATGTGGCCGGGGCGCTGCCCGCGCTCGCCGCGCTTGCGCCGCTTGCCGAACCAGGTGTGGGGGCGGAAGGGCATCCTTCCGTCGCGGCGGTCTCCGTCCTTGCGGTTCTTCTTGCGCATCCTGCGGAGGACGCGCTTCGACCGCTTCGCCATCAGCCGCAGGGGGCCGGGGCCGGACTTGACAGGCTGCGGCGGCGCCGGTGCCTCGCTCCGCACCAGCTGGGAGACCGGCCCGGCGTAGACCCGCGCCCCCAGCCGGTACTTGAGCAGGTCGGCGGCCACCAACGGCAGCCGCCTCCCGCCTACCTTCCCCACCACCATTGCGATGCCGGCCAGCCCGAACAAGACGGCAATCGCCATCCTCACCTCGGACGGGCCGACCGGGGCGTAGCGGTATGCGCCGTAGGACAGGGCGCACACCGCCGTGATCGCCACGATCTGCGGAAAGGTGAACCACAGCAGGACCCTGTCCTCGGCCTGCACGTGGGTTGGAACCTCGTGTTCTCTCATGTGTCTTGCTCCTTCCTCGTCCGCCTATCCGCCGTCCGGGGTGGGCGCGGGGGTGGGGTCGGGCAGGGTCGGGTCAACCGGCGAACCCACGACGGCGTTCATCACCAGCTCCACCACGCCGTAGGCCACCATTGCCAGCACGACGCCCGCGAGGGCGGTCATCATTGCGCTCTTGCCGCGCTCCATCTGGTGGGGCGCGCCGCTGGCGGTCAGGTACAGGTATGCGCCGTAGATGAAGAATCCGACGCCCACCGCGCCAACGATCCCCAGCCCGATCCCCACAAGGTTGGAAATGGTCTGTGTTAGGTCTTCCATTCGTTTCTCTCCTCTTTTGCTTGTCGAGCGAGTCCGCTCGTTCTCTACCGGTCGGGTCTTGCAGAAAACTGCGTCATCTGCACATCGCTACTCCTCCGCTTCGGTATTGGTCGCGGCGCGCCGAGGCTGCGCCGGTTGGTCTCTTAGTTGCGCCTACTCGCCGCTGCTCCGGGGCGCTCCGCCGCCGTCTCCACCCGCCGATGGGGTCGCCATCGAGGCCGCCGAGCTGAGCCCGCTTGCGGCGGCCGACAGGCCGGCGCTGGCGACCATCGCCCCCACCGCCGCGCCTCCCGGCCCGCCTGCGGCACCGCCCGCGAACATACCGAGGACCCTCGCCGAGCGCACCATCGAGGCGGGCAGGTTCATGCCGAAATAGAGCATCGAGAGCCAGCTATCGAAGGTCCCGGCGTTGCCGAGCAACGAGGGCACCCGGGTCGCCATGTAGACGAAGGCCAGGGACATCAGGAGCTTCCAGATCAGGTCCTGCACCGGTTCGAACGCCGCAATGGCGGCGACCTCGTTGAGGAACCCGAACCCCAGGGCCAAAGCGATGAGCTGGATGGCCTGCTGGAAGGTGGTCGTCATGAAGAGCCGGAGCCAGTGGCGGCCCCAGCCCGCCGTGTGCGGGAGAATCCACAGCCCCAGCGCGATGGGTGCCAGGGCCAGCAGGATGTCGATGAGGGCCAGCCTCAAGACCATCTGCACGATGACGTAGAGGACGAAGAAGCCGTATACCAGGTAGAGGACGGCGAGGAGCAGGGCCATGCCAACGCTCCCCGCCTGCACCGCCGTCAGAAGGGTGCGGAGGGTGGCGCGGAGCATGTCCCCGGCGGTGACGTTGAGGGAGGCGGCGACGAAGCCTGAGACCGCGTCGGCGACGTCCAACACCAGCGCGCACCACCAGAGGGAGGACGCGGCGGCGACGAGGCCCAGCACGAGGCGGGGGACAATCTCACGCCAACCCGCCTGCTGGCGGCCCAGGTGCTCGCCCACGATGAAGTTCAGCCCCATCCAGCCGAGGATGACGATCAATGCGCCGGACGTGACTGCCCAGACGACCATCCACGCCTGGCGCACCAGGTCGTGGCCGTAGGTGAGGCTCTCGGGGGTGCCGGTGAGGATGTCCGCCATCAGCGGGAGTCCCCGCAATTGTCGGCGCTTTCGCCCGACGCCCGCTCCACGACGCCGCAGAGGGTGCCGTGGGCGCCCTCGATCACCCAGCCCGCGAAGGCTTTGGCCCAGCGAGCGGGGCTGAGGGCGGCGAGTATCTTGTCCCAGATGCGCCCCGGCTCGTGGATGGGGATGACGCCGAAGAAGGCGCCGGACTCGCCGTCCTCGGCGACGGCGATCATCACCAGAAGGTAGGCCAGGTCCTTGTCGAGGCCGGGATGGTCGTCGAGGGCCGGGTACTCGAAGCTGTACTCCCAGCCGTCGCTGCGCTCCTTCTCGCCGCCCTGGACCCGGTACATGTCGGTCAGCCAGTCGCCGGTGTCGCCGTCCCGGATGCCGTAGTAGAGGGTCTTGATCTCGCGGTCGAACACGGGGCGGGCGACGAACTCGCCGCCGCCCTTGCGCTCAACGAAGTCCCGGTCGGCGTTGACGAGAGTGAGCTCGTCAACGGGCGGGGATTGGGCCAGGGCGGTCCCGGAAGACGGGACTGCCAGGAGCGCCGCCAACAGCAGCGCGGTTGCCAGTGGAAACAGCTTCCTTGCCGACCGGATTCTCGATTTCAGCGCCAAACCGTTCACCTCTCTGCGAATCGCCGCGCCTCATCGGGTCGCGGCCCTCGCCAGAGAGTCTGAACAGGCGAAATCCGGCTGAAAACCGCCTGGAAGGTACATCAAATGATGCACCTTATAAGGGCATTGGCATCCGGCCCCGTTCGTGCTGTCATTGGGGTGTACACGAGATTGGCTTTTGTCGGTGAGCAATCAGCCGGGTCGAGGGCAAGCTAAATCGGGGCTAAATCGCCCCCTACAGGACGTGGAGAGTGAACACTTGGAGTTAAGGCCGGGTTCCGGTCGAGAGCGTGGAAACTCCGCCGATGTGGGGGTGCAAGACGGACGCAGTTTCGGCCACTGAGTCGGAGAAAGGTGTTTCAAAAGACGAGGGATGTGCGGGTGCGTAACGTCCGCAGGAAACGGGAGCCGAGTTCGGGCCAAAGCTGAGGTCATTTTTCGAGAGGGAGGAAATTGCCATGAAAACCACGGAACACGGCATCGAGGACAGCAGGGACGTGGAGAACGTCCACCACATGAGGCTCATGGCGCTGCTGCAAGAGCTGGTGCGGGAGAAGGGCTACAAGGGAGCGGCGCGGGTGCTGGAGATCGACCCACAGACGGTGACGGACAGCGCCAAGACGGGGCGGTTGTCACGCCGGGTGCGGGACTCGCTGGAACGGGCGTTGCAGGAGGGTGTGGGATCGGCTGCGGAGCGGCAGCGCAGGCGCAATGAGGAGCTCGAAGGGCGCATCGCAGCGCTGGAGGAGGGACACGAGGAGCTGGGCAAGGAGGTGCGCAGACGTCTGTCGTCCATCGAGGGCGAGGTGGCTGCACTGCGTCGGGACGGACCCAGTGGGACCGGGGCCGGTCATGCCGGCGCCGGTCCCTCCCAGGCGGACGAGGAGCAGTCCGGTTCAGGAAAGCGGGGCTCTGGACGAAAGCCTCCGTCGAAGCCGTCGATGCGGCGGGAGTACGCCGACCTGGTGACGCGGGAGGCTGCCGATGACGACGAGGAGATATTCGGCGACGCCTACAGCCTCATCGTCGAGTGGCGGGAGCTGAAGGACTCCCACCCCAACGAGGGCGGGGGACTTGCGTGGCTGACGGCCCAGGAGCGCCTGTTGACGATTGAGCTGGCGCTGCTCGAAGAGCAGGGGATGACGCTGCCCCCGGAGAAGCAGCCATTGCGGGGCCTCGACCGGAGTGGGCAGATCACGTGGCGCAGGTCAGCTCTCTCCGACACGCGGAGAGAGCGTGAGAGGGCTGAGATGTTGAACAAGGTCACGTTCGGGCTCTGGCGGAAGTGAGCGGGTCGAACAAGCGCGGGGTTCTTCAGTGAACTTTTGTTGAAGTTTGCTGTAACCAGACTGAACGATTTGGGCGGTTGGGTTGCAAAAGGCTTCACACCGGGATTCCGGCGCGGTAATAATAGTCGTGCTGTTGGTTTTTCCAGGTTTCCGACCTTAGAAATCTGGGTGCGTGATCCCTGTTGCACGGGCTTTGCCCAAGAGGGAATGCTGGCGCTGCGGAGTTTGACGTTGGTCCTTCGCAACCAGCTCGGGCCGAATCGACGGAGTTGACCCCGGTCCTTCGTCCTCGGTCCTGTCCGGCGGGTTGGAGTTTGACACTGGTCCTTCTCCCGTCCGGGCGCCGGTTCATCGGTCGGAGTTGATCGCTCCCGCCGTTGGAAACCTGGGACGGAACGCGTTCTGCGTCTCGTCCTCAGCCAGTCGGTCGAAGTGCGTCCTGCGCCTCGACCGGCTCGACATGCCTGCGGCACAACCGTCACGCGGTTGGGTCGCAGCTTCGACACGCGCCGGTCTGCGTTGAGTAGCAGGCTGGCCGCTTCACGTCTCGCAGCTTTCCCCCTGGACGTCTTGCGCCCTGGGCGAGCTGCGTCTTCGGCACGGCAAGAGATTCAAGCAAGGAGGTAAGGCACATGGACGAAACACGGATACGGACGGAGCGGTACACGGGACCCAGCGCAGGGCGGATTGCAGATCTGCTGCCGCAACGGGTCAGCTTCGAGAAGGGCTGGTTCTGGACGACGGCGGTCTGTCACGGCGCACAGTCGGACGGGCTGGCGTTCCGGCAGCGGCCCGACGGCAACGGCATCGAGGTCAAGTGCCACACCGGAGGCTGCGGTCCCGGCGTGGTGATAACCGAGATGGAGGAGCTCGTCGGTCTGGACATCTGGACGGCCTACGAGCCGGTCTTCGACGCGGCGTCTAAGGCTGAGACCAAGAAGCCCTGGTGGAAGCGCAAGCCGGTCATCGTCACCGGTGTCGTGGCCCTGGTGGTCGCGGCGCCGCTGCTGACGCTGGACGTCGAGCTCTTCTTCCTCAACCTGTTCGGGCTGGGCATCCTGGCATTGCTGGTCAGGCGGTTCATGCCCCGGCGTCCGGGGCGGAGGTTCCGTCGCTGACGGCGTGGGCCTCAGCCCCTCACAACCCATTCCCAATCACAAGGGTCGTCTCCTCCGGGGGACGGCCCTTCTTCTTTGCCCGAACGCGGGCGCGTATCGACGGCAACACACAAGTTGAAGCACTAAGGAGGTGCGTAATGACGACGGCGACACTGATAGCAGGCAACGGGACGATGGACGCGGTGGAGAGGCCCCGGCGCAGCCTGGAGGAGCTGGTCGACCAGCTCTTCGCTGCGATGGGATTCAAGGATACGTCGGAGACGGAGGAGCCCACGGCGACGCGGAGCATCCACGAGGCCCGGCGGCTCAGGCAGGCGGGCGACGTCGACACGGCGCTGGAGGTGCTCGGCGGTGTGGACCCGGCGAAGGCCACGACCAGGGAGGTCCGCTGGGCCTTTTCCGAGTGGAAGGCGCTGGTGAAGCGGCGGTTCGGCGGCGGAAACGCGGCGCTCTACACCCAGGGCGCGGGCAGGGCCGCAGCCCTGGTGCCCTGCGGAGACGGTACGCTGGAGGTCGTGGCAGCCTTGGGGATGCGCTGGAAGGCCGGCAAGCTGGTCTCGGAGCGCAGTCTCCGGGGGCTCAGGCCCCTGCACGGAGGCGCGTGATGGTCACGGCAAGTGTGGACATCGCGGCGCTGAAGGCCCGTCACGACCTGGGCGACACGGTGGAGGCGGCCGGGGTGCGTCTCAACGGTCGTGGAAGGGTCCGCCAGGGCGTCTGTCCCTTCCACGACGAGGCGGAGGGCTCCTTCACGGTGTACGCAGACACCGAGCGGTTCTACTGCTTCGGCTGCGGTCTCGGCGGCGATGTGCTGGACTTCATCCAGCGGTCGGAAGACCTCTCGCTGCCGGAGGCCATCGCGCGGCTGGACGGCAGCCCAGGGCTTGCGCCCCGGTCTGCTCCTCGTCCAGCCCGAACGCGGCGTCCTGCGTCCGCCGCGCTACCCCCACGGGACCCCGCCCTGCTGACGGCGGCGGCGCGCTTCTACGCCGGACGTCTCCGGCGTTCGACAGAAGCACGGGAGTACCTGGCCTCGCGGGGCGTCGGCCCCGTCGCCGCAGACCGCCTCGGCCTCGGCTATGCGCCGGGCAGCGGTCTGCGGCACGCCCTCGAGTCCCTCGGCTTCTCCGAGAAGCGCATCAGGGACTCCGGGCTGTTCATTGAGCGGGGATCGGAGCGGTTCGCCGGCATGGTCGTCGTCCCCGACGCGTCCGGCGGCCTCGTCCGCTGGCTGAAGGGCCGGGCGGTCAGCGAGAACGTCAAACCTCGCTTCCAGGCCATTCCCGGCCCCAAGCCCGTGCTCGGACTCGGCAGGCTCGGCCCCGCTCCCCCGTGGATCGTCGTTGCCGAGGGGGTCTTCGACTGGCTCCTCCTCACCGGCTGGGGCCTCCCCACCTGCGCTGCCCTGGGCACCCAGGGCGTTGAGCGCATCGCCTCGGCACTCCGGGGCTGTCCCCGCGTCTTCCTCGCCTTCGACAGCGACGACGCGGGGTGCGAGGCTACGGACAGGCTTCTGACCCTGCTCGGACGCAGGGCCGCCGCCGTTGCCCTCCCCGAAGGCGTCGGCGACGTGGCTGAGCTTGCGTCCCTTCCCCAGGGCCGCGCCCTCTTCCTCCGCCTGCTCTCCCAGGCGGCCCACACCGCCCGCTAGCGGCTCCCCGCCGCTCCTCTGCGGGCTTCCCCCTCTCCTCTCCATCCCCCCTAACGGAGCCTCCCACGCTCCGCTTTCCCCATCCCAAACCCATCGTCACAGGAGGTCCTATGCCCATTTCACGACGGGCCTTGCCCGCGCACGGATTCCCGTAGGGGAACCCGCCCATCGGTCATTCGCTACAGGAAGAACAGCAAGGAAGGAGACACGAAATGTCCACCAACAACGGAAGCAACAAGGACACCGCCATAGCCACGGTCAACGGCAACGGGCACAAGCCCGACGCCGCCATCCCCGCCGAGCACGACCCCGCATCGAGCGCGGGGCAGACCCTCTACTGGGACGGGCTTTCGCCCGCCGTCACGCAGGCTCTCAGCAAGCCCCTCGACCCCGAGCTGGCCTCCCAGCGCAAGGGGCGCAGGGGACAGGTCTTCGACTACCTCGAAGGGCACGCCGTCATCGACCAGGCCAACCGCATCTTCGGTTATGGCGGATGGGGCTACGAGCTGGTAGGCGAGGTGACGCTGCGCCAGATCGAAACGGTCGATGGCGAGACCGGTGAGATCGGGACGGGCCGTGCCTACAGCGCCCCGGTGCGAGTTACCGTGGCGGGCGCGCTGCCCCGCACCGACATCGGTGTCCACCCGGTCGTCGAGGACAACCTGGACGGCCATGACACGGCCATCAAGGGCGCGGTGACGGACGGCATGAAGCGGGCGTTCCGCAGCTTCGGCGTGCAGTTCGGCAACGGCTTCTACGGCGACCAGTCTCCGGCGAACGGCTCGGCTCAGCCGCAGCGCGCCCCCTCCAGGGCCAACGGCAACTCCGGCAGGTCCCAGGCCAACCGCTCCACGCGGCAGGCCCAGTCCAACGGCCGCTCCAATTCCCAGGTCGAGAAGCTGCGCAAGCAGCTCTTCGAGATCGCCTCGGAGCAGGGCATCGGCGACGACAAGGTGCGGGAAGCCGTGAAGGAACGCACCGGCAAGAGCATCGACGACCTGACGGCCGCCGAGCTCAAGCCACTGGTGGAGGCCGCCTCCAACAGGCTCCAGCAGATGAAGGAGGCGCAGGCGCAACAGGCCGCCTAGTAGGGCCGGACATGCGGCGCAACGGAGCGGGGTTCGTCTCCTTCGAGGGGCGGCCCCGCTCCTTCACTACAGGAAAGAGAGGACAGGACCGATGACGACCATGACCGCAACCTACACACCCTGGGGCTGGACGAGGGACGTCGTGGAGTTGGCCGAGGGCATCCAGAGAGTCACGACGCCCTCGCACGGCGGGCTGAAGCTCAGCCGGGAGCGGTGGGACGAGCTTCCCACCGCCGTCCGCGACACCATGCTCACCCCCACCTTCGCCGAGGAGGACTGCGAGGAGCCCATCGTCAGGCTCCTCCTGGGCGTCGGCGACGACCGGGACCGGGAGATGGCCCTCATCGTGGCGGACTACTTCGACCGCTACGCTCCCGCGCTCCCCTTCATCCGCCACTACCCGCCGGGCCTCCACTACCACGTCTTCTTCTACTGGGGAGGCTGCGGCTCGGACCCCTTCGAGCGGTTCGACACCCGCGTCGAAGCCGAGTCATTCGCCAACGACCCGGAAATGGTCAGGTGGTACGGGCGAATGGAACACATCGAGTGCAGCCGGACGCGTCCGCTCTGTCTGCCGGAAGGGCCAGGACGATGAGCGGCGCGACGCGGCCCAGGCCGCGCAGTCTTCCCAGCACGACGACGAAGCTGCAAACGGAGTTCGGCAACCTGTACGTCACCGTCTCGACGGACGAGGACGGACAGCCCTTCGAGGTCTTCGGCTGGCTCGGCAAGGGCGGCAGTTTCCAGCACGGCGTGACCGAGCTCGCTTGCCGTCTCGTCTCCCTGCACCTGCGCCGGGGGACTCCTCTCGAAGAGGTGATCGACCAGATGCAGGGCATCCAGGAGATGCAGCCTTTCTGGAACAAGCTGGACGACGGCAGGAGCGTCGCCGTCCACGGCCTCGGCGACGGCATCGCCCACATCCTCAAGGCCCACTTGAAGGCTGAGGAGGAGAGGCAGGCGAGGCAAGAAACGGACATCAAGGCTGCCGCATGACCACCCATCTACAGGACTCAGGAGGTGAAGACATGACGACAGAGACGATTGACAGGGCGGAGGTCTTCTCCCGCCCTGCGGCGCAGTTCGACGGCGACGGCAACATCGAGGTGCGGGCATCGGCGGCCCTGGGCTGCCGCCGCGCCCTCTGGTACGCCGCGACCGGATACGAGCCCACCAATCCCCCCAGCGACGGCTCGCTGACAGCGATGGAGGCGGGCAACGCCCTGGAGCCGGTGGTGGTAAGGGCGATGGAGCGGGCGGGCTGGAAGGTGGACGCCGCCGACCCCCTGAACCCGAAGCAGGTGGCGGTGAGGGTCGGCCCCAACCTGCTGGTTACCGGCCACCCGGACGGGACGGTGCGGTTGCCCCTGACGGGAGACGAGGCGCCCCCGCAGATCTTCCTCTTCGAGGGGGAGCCGGAGACCCCCGCCTACGGCGACCCGATGGTCGTCGAGATCAAGACGCGGGGGCCGGATGCCTTCAAGCGCTGGCAGACCCTGGGCGCAGAACGCAGCCATCCGGCGGCGGTGGCCCAGGCCGCTTTCTACACCCTCGGCGAGTTCGGGGAGATGCGGCCGGTGGTCATCGCAACGATGGACACGGGCGACCGGACCTGGGACTGGGAGCGCATCCCCGCCGACCGGCTGGAGCGGTCCTTGCAGGACGCCTGCGCCTGGCTCGGCGAGCTGGCGGCGCACCACGTCCAGAACGGGCCGGACCCCGACGCCCTGCCGGAGCGTGACTTCACCGCCAACTCATGGCAGTGCCGCTCCTGCCCCTTCCTCGCGGTCTGCCTACCGGGTACGGCGGCAGAGGACGGGGCGGACGAGGCGACGGAGATCGAAGGAAAGGAGGTGACGGACGAAGAGGCGCGGGAGGCGGTGGCGACCTACGCCGAGGCCCAGGACTCCATCAGGGAGCCCGAGAAGGCCAAGCGCACGGCGCTGGACACGTTGAAGGCGTGGATGCGACGCCAGGGAGACACGAAGGCGACCGTCAACGGCAAGACGGTCAGCCTCGTGCAAACGACACGGTACTCGGTCAACCACCGGAGGCTCAACGAGGCGCTCGACCCTGAGACCAGGGCCGAGATCGTGACGGAGAGCGAGTCGGAGTACGTGCGGGTCAGCTAGACGCTCCTTCATTGGAGCGCCGGACGGGCCGTCGTCCCATCTACGGGAGGGCGGCCCCGCTTTCGTTCAAGACGGGCGCGGGGACTCCGCGCCACATCATCCACAAGGAGGACATCGAAATGTCACGCACCATCAACAAGGTAACGCTACTGGGCAGAGTCGGGACGGACCCGGAGATGCAGTACACGCCGGGCGGCACCGCCATCACCAAGCTGCGGCTGGCGACCGACCGCTACCGCAGGGACGCCGAGCCGGAGACGGACTGGCACGACGTGACGTGCTGGGCCGGACTCGCCGAGGCCGTCAACAACTACGTCGGCAAGGGCCAGCGCATCTACGTCGAGGGTCGCCTCGTCCAGAACACCTGGGACGGCGACGACGGCCAGCGCCGCCACCGCACCGAGGTCCACGCCTCCGAGGTCGTCTTCCTCGACGGCAACGGCAACGGCGCCGGGCAGGCGGAGGATGACTCTCTCTTCTAGCCCGCCGAACAACAACCGCACGGAGACGCCCGCACCGGACGGGCGCACACGGGGCCGCTTCCAATCCACAGGGGGCGGCCCCGCTTCTGTTCTAACCGGTATCCAAGGAGGCCGAAATGACCACCATCACAGCACAACACACGGACACCCTGCTGGACGCCCTGCGGCGCAACCTCGATGTTCTCGGAGAGCTGGCGATACGCCACCAGGTGGAAGTTCTCCCGGAGCGTCCCGGCGACGTTCCCGCCGTTTCCTGCCCGGAGGACGTGCAGCGCCTGGTCGGGCGCGAGATGTCACAGCTTGCCCAGGAACAGGTGCGCGTCCTCCTGCTGGATCGGAAGAACAAGGTGGTCGGCCAGCGCGTCATCTACCAGGGGAACGCCTACTCCGCGATCGTGCGAGCTGCCGAGGTCTTCCGTCCCGCGGTCATCGAGGCCGTACCCCACGTCATAATCGTGCACAACCATCCCTCGGCGGACCCGTCTCCCAGCCCGGAGGACATCCGCGTCACCGAGGACCTGGTGAGCGCCGCCAAGCTCCTCGGCATCGACATGCTCGACCACATCGTGATCGGCGGGGACAGGTTCGTCAGCCTCAAGGACCGGGGCCTGATACCCCTCTAGGAAATGCGTTACACGACCGGACCGCCCACGCCGTCCGGCCCCTCACGCGGGGACAACTCTCCCCGCGCATCTCCTCAACACAGCACGGCAAGGAGGTGCATCATGCTCATAACACACACCATAGACCCCGAGGACCTGTTCACCATCTCGGCGGGCGGGTTCTCGGCCACCGCCGACGCCTTCGCCCGCGACGACAAGACCGACGGCCTCTGGTTCGTCTCGATGGTCGGCTCCCAGACGGCGCTAAAGGCGATCTGGGCCTCGCTCCTCAAGCAACCGCCGGACACCGCCCAGATCATCAGGGGCGCGGACGGCATGGCGCTCACGGGAGGCTACCAGCGCTGCGTCATCCCCTACGAGACCGTCGGCACCTGGACGACCAAGATCACCCGCCTGCCGGCGACCGGAGGGTGGCACGCCCTGGTCTACACCAAGACCGCCGAGTTCGGCCACGAGAAAGATAGCTTCCTCCTGCTGGCCCAATCGCAAGAGGAGGCCCCGGCGCTGCATCACCGCTTCCTCGACAAGCGCAGCCCGCTGCCTCTCCACGACTCCTGGGCCGACTGGCTCTGGGAGCGGGGCATCGCCGAGGGGGAGATAGTTCCCCTCCAGTCGGTGGGCGTTTTCGGCTACCGGTGCTCCCCCAAGGCCACGAAGCTCCGCGATGACCTGTCCCACGCCGTGGCGTCGGGCAGGCTGACCCTCCCCAGGGAGGAGATCGCGGCGGTGGCAGGGGCTACGCCATGATCGGCTACCGCTACGACGACGGCGGCCGGGCGGCGGCGGGTTACCGGGGCAAGACCGGCGACTGCGTCGTCCGCGCCATCGCCATCTGCGCCGATGAGGACTACCGCTCGGTCTACCTGACGATGGCCGAGCACATGAAGCGCAACGGCTACGCCGCCAGCGGCAACGCCTACGCCACACGGGAGCGCAACCGCAATGCGCCCCGCCGAAGGGGTCAGCTGACCGCCCGGCGCATCCAGGACCGCGTCCTCGAAGTCTACGGCTTCCGGAAGGTCCGCCTGCCGAGGGGAGAGCGGCCCACGTTCACGGAGGCGCACCACCGGTACGGCGACTGCATCGTCGGCACCACCAAGCACATGGCTGCCCTCGTGGACGGCGCCCTCCGGGACGCCTTCGATGGCCGCACCTACGAGTGGGACTTCGAGACGCGCGAGCGCAAGGCCCAGTCCGTCTGGGTGCGGCCCCAAGCGACGAACGAGTAAGCAGGAAAGGAGAGACGACATGAGACTCGCTGCACAGGCGAAGGGCGGCTACTACCCGACTCCCGAGCGGGTGGTCGACCTGATCGCCGAGCTGATACACACCCCCTCCGGCTACTACCACCGGGCGCGGGAGACCATCCGCATCCTCGACCCCTGCTGCGGGGCCGGGGACGCGCTCCAGAGGCTGGCCGAGAACCTCGACCGGCCCAACTCGATGTCCATCGAGACCTACGGCGTCGAGCTGCACAAGGACCGGGCGGAGGAGGCCGAGAACCGGCTCCATCGCACCCTGGCCTCGGACCTGTTCGCCACGTCGATAGCGAACGGGGCCTTCGGCCTGCTGCTCCTGAACCCACCCTACGACTACGATTCGGAGGACAAGAGGACGGAGCACGCCTTCCTGACCCACACCACGCGATACCTCGCCGAGAGCGGCCTGCTGGTCTTCATCGTCCCCAGGCAGCGCCTGGCAGTCTCGGCCCGCTACCTGTCCACCCACTACGGGCGGTTACAGTGCTGGGCCTTCCCCAGCCCCGAACGCGAGGTCTTCGACCAGGTGGTGCTCATGGGCTACCGGAAGGAAGACCCCGTTCCCGACGCGGCCGCCGAGAGCATGGTGATCGAGTGGTCGATAGGGGAGCCGGAGCCGCTGCGCTCCCGTCACGACCGCTACTCCTACGGGGAGTACACCCCCGCCACGTTGCCCAGCGGCGACGTGCTGTTCACCACCCGCACCGTCGATCCCATCGCCGCGGCGACCGAGGCAAGGCGGTCGGGGCTGTGGACGAACACGGACATCACCGACACCCTCTGGCCCGCCAGTGACGCCCGCACCCGCCCGCTGATGCCCCTTCGCAAGGGCCACATAGCCATGCTGGTGGCGGCGGGGTTCCTCAACAACCTCGTCCTCGAAGGCGACGGCAGACGCATCCTCGTCAAGGGGCGCACCAGCAAGGAGATGGAGCTGGTGGAGGACTCGCCCGAGAAGGAAGTCCACCGCGAGAAGCTCAGGACCACGGTGGTCGCCCTCGATCTGGATGACGGGGTAATCGAGGACATCGCTGCCTAGCTCGGACGCCACTCAACACACCCTCTATAGGGAAAGGAGAAGCAAGATGCAGACGCAGACCATCATGGTCATGGAACCCTGCTCGCGGTGCGGGCAGCCCATCGCCCCTGGCGAACCGGCGATGCAGACCGCCTCGGTGGACCTGGACGAGTACGGCAGGGCAGTGTCCTCGCCGGTGAAGGCGTACCACCTCAGCGGGCGCTGCTACGAGGACCACAGGGCCGCCGAGAAGGCCCGCAGGGAGTCCCCGAAAGCCGCATAGACCCGCTTCGGGGCCCGCCTCCTGCGCCGCCGCCGTACTCGCCGAATCACCAACCGCATCAACGGAAGGAGTTGAACCATGCCACGACCAACGAAGTGGGACCGTGAGGTAGCCGACGCCGTGTGGGCCAAGCTCCAGGAGCTGGCCGACGCCAACGGCCAGACATCGCCACGTGCATTCGTGGCAGCCGTCCGGAAGGACGCCACCGCCCTCGTTGAGGCACTCATCGAGGACGCCATCAAGCACCACGAAGCGAGCGACGACGACGAACCCTGGGACGACGACGCCGTGCTGCCGCCGGAAGTCGAGCGGCAGATCGCCGAAGCCCACCGGAACGACGACCTGGCGCTCCGCGACAGCGGGTACTAGCCATGCTCATCAAGCGATGGCTCCTGTCCGCGCACGCCGACCACGAGGACGGCGATACCACGGAAGGCATCGACGACCTCGCATCGCAGCTAGAGGAGCTCTGCTCCCACTACGCAGCTGAGTACGGCCTGCGCATCTACTACGAGGACCTCGGCGAGACGCCGGACGAAGGAAAGAGTTGAACCATGGCATAGACGGCTCAGACGGAGCCGCACCAAGAGGTCCGCCGGTGGGCCTCGCACAAGCGAATGAGGCAGTGCAACGCTGCCGGAAGACCTCACACAGGACAAGAGAGGGCGCCTCACGGCGCACCTGGTTCGCCGCAGGCGCTCCTCTCGTCACTCCCTCCAGGGGGTGGCGAAGTGCGCCCTCCGCTAGGCGCTCCCAGGGGCTCCGAGGTTCCCTCCCGAAAGGAGACTGGAATGAACCTCGGAGAGTTCATCGACAAGTTCAAGGAGGCCATCGCCAGGAGGGTGGTGGAGTCCTACCCGCCGCTCTACCGGCCCTCGGAGAACGGCGGCATACTCCCTCGCCTGCTCCGCAGGCCCCTGGGGGCGCAGGCCGACGCCATCAAGGGCGCGGCCCTCTCCCTCGAAGCCCACCGGGGCACGACGGTCGTGGGAGAGATGGGCACCGGCAAGACCTTCATCGGAGCGGCCGCCGCGCACATGGCGGGCTTCAAGAGGGTGCTGGTGCTCTGCCCGCCTCACCTGGTGCCCAAGTGGAAGAGGGAGGTAGAGATGACGGTGCCTGGCGCACGGGGCGTCGTCGTCACCTCCATCACCGACCTGGATAGGATCAGGTTCTCCATCGGGTCGGGGCCGCTGTTCGCGGTGATGAGCCGGGAGCGAGCCAAGCTGTCCTACCGCTGGATGCCCGCCGTCATTTACCGGTGGGCGACATCGAAGGGACGGCTCATCAGGGAGGAGGAGACTGGGGAGCCGTTCAAGGTCCCCTGCTGCCCCGACTGTACGGCGCAGATCGTCGACAAGGACGGGGTGCCCCTGACCCACAAGGACCTGAACCGCCGCAAGCACACCTGCGACGCCTGCAGCTCCCCGCTCTGGCAGGCCGACCGCTCCGGCCCGGCCCGCTACCCGCTGGCCGACTACGTGAAGCACCACATGAAGGGCTTCTTCGACCTGCTGGTCGGGGATGAGGTCCACGAGTACAAGGCTCGTGGCTCGGCCCAGGGCATCGCCGCCGGCACCCTCGCGGAGGCGTGCGGCAAGTCCCTCAGCCTCACGGGGACCATGATGGGAGGGTACAGCTCGACGCTGTTCCACCTCCTCTACCGGTTCTCGCCGGAGATTCGCACGGAGTTCGGGCGCTCCGACGAGCACCGCTGGATTCAGCGGTACGGCTTCGAGGAGGTCTCCATCGGCAAGGACGACGACGGCTTCGACGAGGACGGCCGCAACAGCAAGCGCCGCAAGTTCCGCAAGGTGGTGAGGGAGAAGCCGGGGCTGGTGCCCTCGGCGCTCTTCCACATCATCGGCAACACGATCTTCCTCAAGCTGTCCGACGTCGCCTCGGGCCTGCCCGACTACGACGAGCAGATCCTGGTGTCCAGCATGGACACGGAGGAGGACGCCACGGGCTACTCCCAGCGCAGCGCCTACGACACGGTGTTCAAGGAGTTGAAGGCGGAGCTGTCCAAGGCCCTGAAGGCCGGCTCCAAGCGGTTGCTGGCGACGTACCTCCAGACGCTGCTCGCCTACCCGGACGGATGCACACGAGGCGAGACGGTGTTCGACCCCAGATCGGGCGACATCATCGTCGCCGTGCCTCCCCTCTCCGAGGAGAAGCTCTACCCCAAGGAGAAGGCGCTGGTCGACCTGGTGGCCGCCGAGCGCATGGCGGGACGCCGGGTGCTGGTCTACGTCACCCACACGGGGACGCGGGACATCACCGGACGGATGGACGACATCCTGACCCGCCACGGGTTCCGGGTGGCGGTGATGAAGGCCGACGCCGTGGCCCCCGACAGGCGGGAGGCGTGGGTGGCCGACAAGATCAAGCAGGGCATCGACGTGCTGGTCTGCCACCCCCGGCTGGTGCAGACGGGCCTGGACCTGATCGACTTCCCGACCATCGTGTGGGATGAGGTCGATTACAGCACCTACGTCATGCGGCAGGCGTCCCGCCGCTCGTGGCGCATCGGGCAGACCCGCCCGGTCAAGGTCGTGTTCATGTCCTACAAGAACACTCTGCAGGCCGACGCCCTGAAGCTGGTGGCGAAGAAGCTGCAAAGCTCGCTGGCGGTGGAGGGTGAGCTGCCCGAGGACGGGCTGGCCGCCTACGGGGACGACGGGGACGACGTGATGATGGCCCTAGCCCGCAAGATCGTCAGCGGCGACGAAGACGAGGACGACGAGTCGATGGAGGAGGCGTTCGCCCAGGCCAGGGACGCCGAGGCGCAGGCCGAGGAGTACCTGGTGGATGACGGCTGGGAGGCCGTCGAGGTCGAGCCTGAGACCATAGCGGTCAACGGCAACGGCCACCACGCCAACAGCCTGCCCCGTACTGGATACGGGGGCCACGACGACCTGTTCGGCCCGATGGTCGAGCCGGCGGCGGTCCCCGTGAACGGCAACGGGGCCAACGGCTACCACCACGACGACGAGGCCGAAGAGCCGCAGCAGTCGCTGTTCTCCTGGGCCGAGTTCATGGCAGAGCCGGTCACGCCGAAGCGCCGCAACGGAAAGCCCCAGCCCGCAAGCCTCTCGATGTTCGAGTGGGCGCTGGAGCAGGAGAGGGAGACGGTCGGCGCGGGACGCTAGGCCGCAGTTCACGGGGAGGGGCCGTCGCCAGAGAGCGACGTCCCCTCCCCGCAGACGGCAACGCAGCAAGACGAGTCACGAAAGGAGACCAAGAAATGGCAAGAGTATTCGTATACGACGACCGCGAGTTCCCGGACCCCGACCCGGAGATGACCGTCGACCAGGTGAAGGGAACCCTCGCCGATTTCTACGGCGAGATCGCCAACGCCTCGGTCAAGGAGACCAAGAGGGGTGACGACACCATCTACGAGTTCCAGCGCAGGGTGGGCACCAAGGGGGCCTTCGCTCGCAGCTAAAGGAGGGCATCCGATGGACACCCGCACCTTCGCGGGTCTGCTGGCGGCGACCCCACCAACGGCCCTGCGCATCATCGAGCTCACGGCGGAGCTCACACGGCCCGACGGCTCCCTCGACCTGGAAGCCGCGGCCGCACGTCAGCCGGAGGTGGAGGCGGCCTGCGCCCAGGCCCAGGACTACGCCTCGACCACCGAACGCCTCCTGGAGGCCATTCGATGGAAGCTGCGGCCCCGCCGCTCCTGAGCGGGCTTCCGGAGCTGCTCCTGCGGCGTCCGCCGTCGCTGCGGGAGATGGTCACCATCGTCGGATACGCCGACGACTACGCATGGTTCACGGGCCTTGTGCGCCACATCTTCCCGCAGGAGGCGGAGGAGACGCTCTCGGCCCCGGACGTGCGCACCAAGGTGGAGCGGTTCTCCCGGCTCTTTGCCGAGCGGCACTTCCCCCTTTATTCCCCCTATTTCGAGTTCTTTCTCGAAGACGGGGATGAGCCGTCGTGGACGTGGCTCAGGAGGGGCATCCCCTTCGACCTGATGGGTTTCGGCTACGACGGGGTCCACGAGCTGTGGAACGGCTACCGGGACGGCATCTCGGCCCAGCTCCTGCTGGTCAAACCTCCGGACTCCTTCTACGGGGAGTCCGACGAGATACGGGTGGCCTGGCTGGAGTCGGCCTCCGAGCACATCCCCAAGGAGACCCTGGAGAGGATTCCCCAGGGCGGCATACCCGTCGAGGCCCTTACCGAAATGGTGAAGGACACGAGGTTCGAGGGGGCGGCGCAGGCCGCCTCCTGGGTCTTCGGCGAGACGGGCAACTTCTTCCTCGACCACTGCTATGAGGACGGCTCCTACGACGGCTTCGCCGACCCGTGGGATGACGAGATCATCGCCGAAGGCACGGCGGAGTGGCGCAGGGCCAAGGCCCTCATGGACTCGGTCTGCAACCTGGCCGAGTGGCTGGAGGAGGACCTTCCGACACGCTTCACAGAGATGCTGGACGACATCCTGCCCCGTGTCACGGAGCAGCAACAAGGAAAGGAGGACAGCGACCATGACCACCGAAGTGGAAAAGACCGAGTGGTCCCTGCCGGGCGCGGAGAACATGCCCAGGGACCAGCTCAAGTTGCAGCTTGAGGTCTACAAGGAAACCATCCTGCTCAGGGGCTTCGAGGGCGACACCGACTGGGTGAGGTCCGTCTCGGCGGACGAGATCGCCAACGTGTTCATCCAGCACCTGGGGGCCTCCTCGGGCCTGCTGCCCCGGGAGGCTCTCTGGTGGAACCAGGGCGAGACCGGGCAGGTGGTGGCCCTGTGGAGGCCGCCGCAGGTCTGGCCGGTTGCCCTGCAACGGGAGGCGTTCAAGCCCCCCGCACGGCTCCGGCTTCCCATGCCGGCGCTGGTCTTCGTCTGCTCGCCGGGCCGCGCCCCGTGGGTCTACGCCGCCAAGGAGCGGCCGGCGGACCCCGACCAGATGCTCTACAAGATGCCCGCCTTCAACGTCTTCCGGGACGGGCGGGTCTGCCCCGGGAGCCACAAGTTCCCGGAGGAGGTCGGACTCATACCGGAGTCCTTCTTCCAGTCCTACTTCTCGGGCACCGGGGACAGCAAGGAGCGGTCGAGGAAGCATCCCGACAACCTGCACGCCCTATGGGAGGAGATAGATGGAAAGACTGATTACCCGATTGAGGACCTGGTTCCCCAGTGCACGGTGGCCCAGGCCATCGCGGCCTCCCAGGGGAGGCGGCTTGGCTACCGCTAGCGGCGGGCCTGCCGCAACCGACAGCCCGAAGCCGGTCGGCTACCTGGTCAATCACAGGGACGGGCTGACCGGCGCCCACGGCATCGGTTTCGACTACGTGCTCGGATCGGGCGGGCTCTACGTCCAGTCCGAGAGCGCACACCTGACGGCGAGGATTCTCGTCGCACCATGCGAGGTTCGAGGGCTCGCTCCCGTGACCGAGAAGTTGGAGCTTGCGAACGGCCCCATCCCGGCAAGGCTCTTCGAGGTCGGACTGCGCTGGTTCCGGGACGACCCCCACACCGAGCGGTTCTTCGCCGTGCGGTGGGACGGGCGCTCCTACCGGCTGATGGTGCCCGAACAGGAGGGGACGGCCACTCGGCTCAAGTACACGCCGCCCCCAGGGGTGGTCGCCGAGTTCCACTCCCACGGAAGCTCCCGCGCCTTCTTCTCGAAGACCGACGACGAAGACGAGCAGGGGTTCCGCGTGTACGGCGTCGTGGGACGCCTCGACGACCCCGAGCCGGAACTGAGCCTCCGGGTGGGCGTCTACGGCCACTTCGCCCCGGTGGACTGGCCGCAGGTCTTCGACGGCCCGCGCCCCGGCCTCCGGCTGGTGGGTGAAGAGCCGGAATCGACCGATGAAATCGCAAAGGAGGTGATCGAATGCCTTACCGCCTGGACAACGCGTTCCTGCTGGACAACCCCTGGATAACGGTGGTCGGCTGCGGCGGGACCGGCGGCTTCGTCGCCGAGGGTCTCTGCCGTCTCTTCCAGGGGCGGGAAGCCAGAATCGTCCTGGTCGACCACGACAGGGTGGAGCCCCACAACCTGCTGCGCCAGAACTTCTACGCGGAGGACGTGGGCAAGTTCAAGTCCCAGGCCCTCGCCGACCGGCTGGCGAAAGCCTACAACAGACCCGTGGGCTACTCTGTCTACCCCTTCAAGGAGTACGACGAACGACCGAACGGACCCGTCTACCCCGGCCTGATCGACTATGGAGAGTCCCTCATCATCGGCTGCGCCGACAACGCCCTGGCGAGAAAAGCGATGGCCGAGTGCCTGCCGGGACACCCCGCCCGCTGGCTTATCGACGCGGGCAACGACACCAACTGGGGACAGGTCCTCGTGGGCAACGTCTCCGGCCGGGTGGACTGGGAGGAGCCCCCGTTCGAGGACGATACCTGCTACCTGGCCCCCGCGCCCACGCTCCAGCGCCCCGACCTGCTGACGGCGGTGTCGACGAGGCCGCCCGACGTGGACTGCGCCGCAGCCCTCGACCTCACCGACCAGGACCCGACCATCAACCAGATGATGGCGTCGCTGGTGCTACAGGTTGTCCGCCGCATGGTGGCGGGCACCTGCCCCTTCATGGCCCTCTACCTGGACATGGACCTGGGCACGGTCACACCCACCTACGTCACCCCGGAGGTGGTGGAACGGACGGTGGGGACCTACGTCGAGTGATCGGCGCTCGCGAACACAGTCTGAGAACCGAACAAGGAAGGAGAAACCCATGTCTGACAAGAACGGAAGCATAACGACAACGCCCATGTGGCAGGACAAGCACAGCGGCCTGCGCAGGCACAAGCTGATGACGAAGGAGCTCGGGGAGAAGATCCCCGGCCTCTACGCCAACGAGAACGTCAAGGACTACGACTCCGTCGTCGCCCACGTCAAGCTGTTCTCGCCCTACGCCAACTGGACCTGGTACATCACCGAGTGGAACGCCGAGACCGGCGAGTGCTTCGGCCTCGTGCAGGGGTTCGAGGAGGAGCTGGGCTACTTCGACCTCACCGAGATGGCTGAGGTGACCGTGCTCGGCGGCGTCCCCGCCGTGGAGCGCGACCTCTACTGGGAGCCGACGACCCTGGGCGAGATCAAGAGGCAGTCGCGGATGGCGGCGTAGCCAGGGGAGATGAACCATATAAGGAAAGGAGAAGACCATGCCGGACGAGAACGGAACAGAGACAAAGCGCACCAACGCGCCGAGCGCCGACGACAGTCTCTTCGGCGACTCGGCGGACGACACGCCCGCTGCGATCGTTGAGGAGCAGGACGCCGACAAGGAGGGCGAACAGGACGGGCAGGATGCCGGCGACGCCGGGGAAGCTGGTGAGGCCGAGGCGGAGGCCACCCCATCCGATGAGTTGAAGGTCGTCGTCTCCATGAAAGGAGACAGGGCCACCATCGGCGTGCAGCAGCCCTCGTCGGACCCGCACATCGAGTCCTTCGACACCAACGCCCTGTCCGAACTGGGGCAGGAAGTCGCGGCGGTGATTGAGAGGGCCAGGGCGAAGTGGGAGGACAACCCGAAGCACCCCGCCTACGAGCGGCCCGCGCCCCCGGCCAAGCGTCGCAACAACCGGCGCCAGCAGGGGGCGGCCCAGGACGCAGCCACGGAGAGCCAGGAAGCCGATACGCAACAGCAGACGCTGAGACTATTCTAGGCTGAGACGCTAGGGCGCAATACACGGGGGAAGGATGCCGAATGGCGGTGTCCTTCCCCCGCCGTCCATGTATGCGGCCCTATTTGCGTTTAAGGGGATGGCATTCCCTGGACGCCTATGTATGGGGCTTTTTCGCGTTTCAGGCCTCTGCGCCAGCCGTGTTCCGTGCTCCCCGCAAGCTCCGGCAGCGCCGTTGGGTGGAGTAGCTGGGCAAGGGAAGGTTGGACGGGAACGACGTGTTGACCATTAGGGCCGGAATACGTAGTTCATCAACCGTAGCGGAGAGAAGGTTTCGCCCCCAGAGATAGACGAGGTGCTTGCTCTATTGGGCGTTCTTCTGGAACCGCGGCAGTTCGCCCATTGCAATCGTACCCTTACCACCGGCCGCCTGGTAGAAATTGCTGAACGGGAGTGATGAGCGATGCTCACTATCTCCCGGATGACTGAACCATGCTACGTCTTGACTCAGTGCATCCAGTATTCTTGGAGGCGCTGGATAGTCCTTGCCAATCAGCAGAACGACTGCAGCGCGAAAGTCCTTCTGAGCCTGCGAGGCGTCGGGAATACGCGCTCCGTGTGCAGCCACGATGTCGTCAATCTCATATGTCTTGATCTCGCTCGCGGTGAACACCCGATACCCATTGTCATCCTCGATTACATTGCCCGCCTCGTCGAACGACCACTCCCCGTCCACCGCAATCCGAAAATCCGGCACGTCCTGCGGAGGTATGAGGCCCGCCAAATACAACTCGATGGGGCAGTATCGTTGAAAGGATGGGACTGCAAAGTCAACGGAATATGTCCCGCCGCCGTGATCTTTCATGGAGGATATGTCATACCTATCCAGCATGCAGTCCGCGCTTTTGAATCCCCAATGTGGGTAAGGTGGAATGACAAAGTTCGCCCACCGGTGCATCAGCTCATGGAGAAGCACCCCATTGGAAAAGTCGCCACCCCATTCGTGGTCATAGGTGTTGATGTAGACCAGACCCTGAAGTTCTTTCGTGTTCCCCCACATCTGTCCGTCGGCAAAGATCGACTTTCCAATTCCCTGTACATCGTTCCTTATGTCTGTGTATTGGGCGCCGTGAACGATACCTGCTTCCCTTAACCGCTCGCCGCGCACGTTTCCTATGAAGACCAGGAAATCAAATTCATCATTGAAGTGCTCATAGAATCGCTCAGTGTATTCCGCCATCGGCAGGTCCCACGCACGACTGACGAGGTCTTCCGCGACGGGCAGTACGAACACGTTGCCATTGTAAATCTGTGGGCTTGTAATTGCGGTCCAAGTGGGCGTGGCCGTGGGGCTATGGGCAAGAGTAGGCTTCTGTGTGGCGGTGGGACTGGCCGTGGGCGAAGGCTTCTGTGTGGCAGTGGGACTGGAAAGCCCCTCGGTCGTTGACGAGGGAGTTGACACATCAGAACAGCCGACCAAGAGCACGGCAAGGAACATTACGCCTACCCCGGCCAACTTGGTGGATTTCAATTTGCTCCCTCTATCATGGTTGTGCCAGTCGAGACAATCGCTGGTGATGGCGGACAACCGATGCCGCCGCCAATTATGGTGGAGGCCCCATGATTCCCCAGCTTGGGGTTAGGACGTTGGTGCCCCAGCAAGCGACACCGCCGTCTGTCCTGACCCCGCACGAATGCTGGTCTCCGGCGCTGACGGACGTGAACATGCCCTCGGGCGGCGTGGCTTGACCGAAATCATTGTCGCCCAGGCAAGCGACAACACCGTCAGTCCTGATTGCGCACATGTGATTGCTGCCGACACTGACAGAGGTGTACGTGCTTCCCTCTGTTGCGTCAGCCGGTGGGGCCTCCAACATCGGCGTCCAGACGCTCGTGGAGATCGGCTCTTGCGCCTCCGGGTTGTGGATGTACCGCAGCTCCGGAGTGGGATCCACAGCCTCTCGGATCCCCTCTACCTCGACCGATGAATCCAGGCAACCGACACCGGCCGCCGCCATCAGGAGCATGAGCATCGCCGGAATCGCTCGAACCGAAGTCGGCATCCGCAAAACCCCCGCACGCATCAGCAGAAGGGCAAGACGAGTTCGTCGAGGTCGTTGTGTCGCGTCTCTTGCAATCGGTTGGGTATGCATCCGCTCAGCTGGTTGTCGGCGAGCCATAGATAATCGAGTTCGGATAGCCATCCCAGTCCCCTGGGAATCTCCCCGCTCAACTGGTTGGATCTGAGTTCCAGGTAGGTAAGGTTGGCCAGGTTGCCCAGCTCCGCGGGTATCTCCCCGATCAGCTGGTTGGAGCCGAGGCGCAGCGTATCAAGTCTGGACAGGCTTCCCAGCTCCGGTGGAATCTCCCCGCTCAACTGGTTGATGTGGAGAGACAACCATTGAAGTCTAGACAGGTCTGCCAGCTCCGGTGGAATCTCCCCGCTCAACCGATTGATCTGGAGGCGCAGATTCTGAAGGCTGGAGAGACCGCCCAGTTCCGGTGGAATCTCCCCGCTCAACCGGTTTGTGTGGAGTTCCAGCACGAACAGGTTTGCCAGGTTGCCCAGCTCCGGCGGTATCTTCCCGTCCAACTGGTTCTCGCTCAGGTTCAGCCATCCCAGGCTGGAGAGACTGCCCACCTCCGGGGGCATCGCCCCGCTCAATCCGTTGTCATCGAGCCATAGAGATATAACTCGGCCGCTGGTGTCCGTGACGACCCCGTACCACTCCTCCAGCGGCGCGTCGCTCAGCCAGTTTGTGTTCTCGGTCCAGTTGGGTCCGTCCGTAGCGTTGTAGAGGGCAACCAGGGCCTCCCTGTCCGTTTCAACGGACGTCTCGTCGGGCGTGGGGAGGGGTTCCGGTGTCTCCGTAGCGGAGGTCTCAGCGGCGGCCGTAGGTTCCACCGTCTCCGGCGCAGAGGTCGCAGCCGCGGCCGCGCCGCTCTCGCCTCGGGGCTCCGCCGGCGACCCGGACGGTCCGGAGTCGCAGCCGACGAGCGCCGCGGAAAGGACCAACGAGGTAAGCATCAGCAAAAGGGAAGCGCGAGTTGGTCGAGGTCGCCATCGGGCAAGCCTCGCAATACAGCGGGTATGCACCCGTTTAGCTGATTGACGCTGAGGGTCAGGACGTACAGAACGGCAGGCCCAGTTCGTCGAAGTCGTTAGAGCCCAAATCACTTAGCGCCTCCGGTATGCAGCCGCTGAGGTCGTTGCCAGCCAGGGTCAGCCTCACCAGCCTGGGGATTTGGCCCAGCTCCGGTGGGATTGCTCCGCTCAGCTGGTTGTTCTCAAGATCCAGCAGTAGCAGGTTGGTAAGCTGGCCGAGTGCGCTGGGTATCTCTCCGCTCAGCTGGTTTCCATCGAGATCAAGTTTTCTCAGATTGGAGAGTTGGCCCAACTCCGGTGGGATTGCTCCGCTCAGTTGGTTGTCACGGAGGTACAGCTCTCTCAGGTTGAAGAGTTGGCCCAGTGCAGCCGGGATCGCTCCGGTCAGTTGGCTGTTGGTGATGTACAGCTCCTGCAAGTTGGAAAGTTGGCCCAACTCGGGTGGGATTGCCCCGCTCAGTTGGTTGCCTCCGAGGTTCAGTTCTCTCAGGTTGGCGAGTTGGCCCAACTCAGGTGGGATTGCTCCACTGAGTCGGTTACGGGAGAGGTCCAGATCCTCCAGGTTGGCGAGCTGTCCCAGCTCGGGCGGTATCGCCCCACTCAGATCGTTGCGGTAGAAGGTCAGCTTCATCAGGCTGGAGAGTTGGCCCAGCTCAGCCGGGATCGCTCCGCTCAAGTCATTGAAGTAGAGGCTAAGAGTTACCAAGTTGGAGAGTTGCCCCAACTCTGCCGGGACCGCTCCGCTCAAGTCGTTGAAGTCGAGGTTCAGAGTTACCAGGCTGGAGAGTTGTCCCAACTCTGCCGGGACCGCTCCGCTGAGTTGGTTGTCTCGGAGGTTCAGAGTTACCAGGTTGGAGAGTTGCCCCAGCTCTGCCGGAATCGCTCCGCTCAGATCGTTGTCTTCGAGGGTCAACGTTACCAGGTTGGAGAGTTGGCCCAACTCGGCCGGAATCGAGCCACTCAACTCGTTGTCATAGAGGAGCAGCTCCTCCAGGTTAGAGAGTTGGCCCAGTTCCGCCGGGATAGCTCCACTGATATCGTTGAGGTCGAGGTTCAAGCTCACTAGGTTGGAGAGTTGGCCCAACTCAGCAGGGATCGCTCCGCTCAGGTCGTTGCGAGCCATGTGCAAGCGTGTCAGTTCCGAGAGTTGGCCCAGCTCGGCCGGGATTTCGCCGGTCAGATCGTTGTCGTTAAGAAGCAGCAACTTCAGCTTGGAGAGTTGGCCCAGCTCGGCCGGTATCGCTCCAGTCAACTCGTTGTCGGTGAGATTCAACTCTTCCAGCTTGGAGAGTTGGCCCAGCTCGGCGGGTATCACTCCTCTCAACGGGTTGGAGTTGAAGAAGCTGTGCCAGAAGTCCCTGTTCAGGAGCAGACGTTTCAGTTCGGAGAGTTGGCCCAGCTCGGGAGGCAGCTTTCCGCCCACGCGGTTGTTCCCGAGTTGCAACTCGGTTACGCGCCCCAGGTCGTCGGTAATGACGCCGTACCATTCGCTAATGGGCCTGTCGCTCAGCCAGTTGTCGTTGGTTGACCACTCGGGTCCGTCCGTGGCGTGGTAGAAGGCAACCAGCGCCTCTCTGTCCGGTTCAGACTCGGGCACAGTTTCCGGTGTCTCCGTAGGTCCAGGTTGAGGTGTGGCCGTGGGCGCAGTCGTGGCCGTGGGTTCCGGCGTATTGGTGGCAGTGGACTCAGGTACAGCAGTTGACGTGGGGCGGGGCGTGTCGGTGACGGTAGGCGCGGGCGCAGCCGTGGCCGTGGGTTCCGGCGTGGCGGCGGCAGTGGACTCAGGCACAGTCGTCGCCGTCTCACCCTCACTGGTAGGAGTGGTGGGAAACGATGGTGAACCGGAGTCGCATCCGAAGAGAGCCGCGGCAAGGACCAAAGAGAGGCTTATGGCAATCAGCTTTCTTGTCATTTCAGCCACTCATATCCAGCGCTTCACTCCACGGAAATCTAGTTCTCATCAGCAGGACGGCAGGCCCAACTCGTCAAGGTCATTCTCATCCACATCCCGTAGTGCGTCCGGCACGCAGCCGGTGAGATTGTTGCCGGCCAGGTACAACTCCTCCAGGTTGGAGAGTTGGCCCAGATCGCTCGGTATCTCCCCGCTCAGCTCGTTGTCATCGAGGTGCAAGACCTCCAGGTTGGAGAGTCGGCCCAGCTCCGCCGGTACGTCCCCGCTCAGCTCGTTGCCATAGAGGTACAAGACCTCCATGTCGGAGAGTTGGCCCAACTCCGCCGGTACCTCCCCGCTGAAGCCGTTGTCCGCGAGATCCAGGTGACCCAGGTAGGAGAGTTGCGCCAGTTCGGCCGGGATCGCTCCGGTCAAATTGTTGTCTCCGAGGGACAAGTGCTGCATGTTGGGGAGTTGGCCCAGTTCGGCTGGTACCTCGCCGCTCAACCGGTTGTTGCCGAGAGCCAGCCCGGCCAAGCCGGAGAGTTGGACAAGTTCAAGCGGGATGCTTCCGCTCAACTCGTTGCCATAGAGGTCCAGCCAGAATAGATGGGAGAGCTGGGCCAGCTCGACCGGGACCTCCCCATTCAACCCGTTCGCCTGGAGCGTGATTTCGCCTACGCGGCCGACCCAGTCCCTGGGCACATCGGATTCCTCGGCGAAGGTTTCCACCCCGTGCCACTCGCCAAGGGGCTTGTCGCTCAGCCAGTTGTCACTGTTCGTCCAGTTGGGTCCGTCCGTGGCGTTGTAGAAGGCAACCAGGGCTTCCCTGTCGGTTTCGACGGAGGTCTGGTCGGGCGTGGCGATGGACTCCGTTGTTTCAGCGGTCGTAGGCGTAGACGCGGCGGAGGTTGCCAGTGTTGGAGTCGCAGCTTGATCAGCGTCGGGGGGCTCCGAGGAGCCCTCTCCGCCGCAGGCCAGGAGAGCCGTGGCAAGAACCAAGGAGAGGCCTATGGCAATCAGCCTTCTTGTCATTTCATCCCCTCCTAACCCCCGCATGCAGGATGCCCCCATCGAGACAAGGCTGCCTCGCGCTTGATTCCACAGAAAGCCTCTGAGCATCAGCAAAACTCCAAGCCGTCGGTGGAGATGCGCGCATCACGCAACTCGCCAGGCACGCACCCGCTCAACCGGTTGCCAGAAGTGTTCAGCCTTCGCAAGCTGGCGAGGCTGCCCAATTCCGGGGGTATCTCTCCACTCAGCCGGTTGCGGTCGAGGAACAGAAACTCCAGGCTGGCGAGGTTGCCCAGCTCGGAGGGTATCTCTCCGCTCAACCGATTGCCGGAGAGTTCCAGAGACCGCAGGTTGGCGAGGCTGCCCAGCTCGGCGGGTATCTCTCCACTCAAGTCGTTGGAGGAGAGCTTCAACCATTCGAGCCTGGCGAGATTGCCCAGCTTCGGGGGTATCGCTCCGGTCAATTCGTTCCCCTGTAGTGACAGATTTGCCAGGTTGGAGAGTTGTCCCAGCTCCGGCGGTATCTCGCCGCTCAGTTCGTTACGGTTGAGTTCCAGTATTTCGAGGTTGACGAGGTTGCCCAGTTCAGCGGGTATCTCTCCGCTCAACTTGTTTCGGTAGAGGCGCAGCCATTCGAGGTTGGCGAGGTTGCCCAGCTCCGAGGGTATCTCTCCGGTCAGCTCGTTTGAGGAGATTTTCAACCCTTTGAGGCTGGCGAGGTTGCCCAGCTCCGGGGGGATCTCTCCGCCCAGTTGGTTCTGGTAGAGAGAGAGTCTCTCCAGACTGGCAAGGTTGCCCAGCTCCGGGGGGATCTCTCCGCTCAACTGATTGTCGTAGAGATAGAGACTCTCCAGGCTGGCGAGGTTGCCCAGTTCAGCGGGTATCTCCCCGCTCAATTCGTTGGAGGATAGGTCCAGCGAGGTGATCCTACCCGTGGGGTCGGCGCTGACGCCGTGCCACGTGACAAGCGGCCTGTCGCTCAGCCAATTGTCGTTGTCTGTCCAGTTGGGGCCGTCCGTGGCGTTGTAGAGGGCGATCAGCGCGTCCCTATCCTGCGAAGCCATGGGTTGCAACGTGGGCATCGGTGTAGCCGAGGGTTGGGGTGTGCTGGTGGGCGCATCGGTGGCAGTGTCCCTCTCAGGCTGAGACGTCGGTGTGGCCGAGAGTTGGGGTGTGCTGGTGGACGTATCGGTGGCAGTGTTCTTCTCAGCCTGGGCTGTCTCAGGCGTGGGTGTGAGTGAAGACGCGGCTCGATCGACGGGGAGTGATTCCGACGGCTCATCCGTGCCGCATGCCAGGAGAGCCGCGGCAAGAACCAGGGAGAGGATTACGGCAATCAGTCTTCTTGTCATTTCAGCCACTCCTATCCAGCGCTTTACTCCACGGAAATCTAGTTCTCATCAGCAGGACGGCAGGCCCAACTCGTCAAGGTCGTTCTCATCCACATCCCGTAGTGCGTCCGGCACGCAGCCGGTGAAATTGTTGCCGGCCAGGTACAACTCCTCCAGGTTGGAGAGTTGGCCCAGTTCGCTCGGTATCTCCCCGCTCAGCTCGTTGTAATCGAGGTGCAAGACCTCCAGGTTGGAGAGTCGGCCCAGCTCCGCCGGTACCTCCCCGCTCAGGTGGTTGTTGCTAAGGTCCAGGTAGTCCAGCTTGGAGAGTCGGCCCAGTTCAGCCGGGATCGCTCCGCTCAGCTGGTTGTTGTAGGCGGACAGATGCTCGAGGTTGGAGAGATGGCCCAGTTCGACCGGTATCTCTCCGCTTAATTCGTTATTGCTGAGTTCCAGGCCGTCCAGGTAGGAGAGTTGGCCCAACTCAGGCGGGATGTTTCCGCTCAGCCGGTTGTCGCGGAGGTCCAGCCAGGCCAAGTCGGAAAGTTGCCCCAGCTCGGCCGGTATTCCTCCGCTCAAGTCGTTGTCGAGAAGAGCCAGACCCTCCAGGGAGGAGAGTCGGCCAAGTTCAGGCGGGATGTTTCCGCTAAGCTGGTTTCGGAAGAGGTCCAGCCATTCCAGGTCGGAGAGTTGCCCCAGCTCGGCCGGAAGTCCTCCAGTCAACCCGTTCTCCGAAAGCACAAGGGCGACGACGCGCCCAGCGTCGGTTTCCACCCCGTACCATTCGCCAAGGGGCTCGTCGCTCAGCCAGTTGTCGCTGTTCGTCCAGTTGGGTCCGTCCGTGGCGTTGTAGAGGGCAATCAGGGCTTCCCGGTCCGTTTCGGCGGAGGTCGAATCGAGCGCAGGTATGAGTGCCCGTGTTGCCGCAGCTGTAGGTTTGGGCGTAGCGGCGGGCGCGGCAGTGGGCGCGGGCTCAAGGGCCGGTCCTGCGGAGGTCGCGTCGGACTCCTCTGCGTCGCAGATGCTGACGTCGCGCTCCAACTCGGATTCGAGCTGCCGTGTAAGCGCAATGCATGCCGCATCAGCCCGCTCCTCCAGTTCCGGGGCAGACGGACCGGATTCCAGGGAGTCGACCGCCTCAGAGAAGTCGGCAAGTTCATCCCGATCCCCGATGTTTGTGTCCGTGCCCTGCACGGTTTCCACAGACTCCTGAAAAAGTTGAAGAACTTCCCTGGCTGTCGCTATATATTCGTCGTGCAAGTCGGAGAGATGCTCCGGGGGCGCTAGGCGCGACATTTCGTCGAAAGAGTCCCTGATAATGCTCAGGAGCTCGCCGTAAAGGCCCGTGGTTGCCTGCAATATGGTTTCGGCGACCTCGCTCGCGAACGCCACGTCTTCCTGTGACCAGGATTCGCTGGTCTCGAGC
This sequence comes from Dehalococcoidia bacterium, assembly GCA_965116325.1. Lineage (GTDB taxonomy): Bacteria > Chloroflexota > Dehalococcoidia > Lucifugimonadales > JAGWBF01 > JAGWBF01. The sequence goes on from OZ220675.1 coordinate 1,184,037, forward strand.
GCGAAGAAGCGCTCAGCTTCTTCAGCGGAGTAGGGAGGATTGGAGAAGAAGGCGCCGAACGCCGCTTCGCCCTCCTCCTGCTGGGTGGCAGCGATTTCCTCCATGGCAGCCGCGTATTCCTCGGTTCTTAGCTCCCCGCCCTCCTGCATCTGAGCATCTTGGGTTGGCTCAGCTGTGGGCTCCGTTGTGCCAGACCCAGCCCCTCCCCTTGAGGGCTGTTCGGCTGAGCCACCGTCTCCGCCGCCACAGGCCACAAGCGTGGCTGTTAGCAGTGCTACCAGCATCAGCGCAGGGATCCAACGTATGAACGCTGCTACTGACGGGCCCTGAGGTCCCGGTGCATACGGACGTTGGCATTTGTCCATCTTAGTTACTCCTCCATTCAATCAGTGAGCAGGTGCCCGAGTCCCATGCTCTCGGCCAACTCGTACAGCGCCCTGCGGTGCTGGTAGTTCGGCCTCGTCCTGCCTTCGGCCCATCGCCATACGGTGTGCCGGTAAGTGCCGAGGCGACGGGCTATGTCCGACCAGGACAGGCCCGACTCCCGTTGGAACCGCCTGAGACGCTGCGGGAAGTCCACCGGGATTGCGTAGGTTTCTCTGCTGTGACGGATGCGCTGTCGCGGCATCGAGCCGACCTCTCTTGCGTTTCAGGCCTACGCTATGCAGGCTCATCGACGCGCCTCCGTCTCCCTCTGGGCCTTACCCCGTCATCCCTCCAACTCCTGATGGCGAGGCGATAGGCCTCAGCGCCAGAGCCACGACGGTAACGAGCGCGAATCCCGCCCACGCTACCGGTCTCATATCGACACATTTGAAGATGCGTTCAAGTATTTTGGCTTCCCTCCTTTTGCAGTGAGGGAGGCGGTGTGATCGTCACCTTTACCGGGCATACTCCCTAACGATTCTATCACCGGGCGTATTTCCAATAGCTCACTTTCCTTGAAATATTCGGTAACTATTTGTTACTATCGTCTAGATGCGGCAGAATTGGCCCTGCTGACGCCGTTTCCTTCCCCCGGCAGCAGGCCAGTCGAGGTGACGTGTTGGACCGACCGGATGAGCGAGACCGACGACGGATACGGGAGCCGGAGGAGCGCCTCTCCCGCCTGAGCGAGGCCAGTCTTCGCATAAACGAGAGCCTGGACTTCGGCACGGTGTTGCAGGAGGTGGTGGACAGCGCCCGGACTTTGACCGCCTCGCGCTACGGGGCGATGACCGTCTTCGGCGAGGCCGGGCAGATGCCAGACTTCATCGTCTCTGGCCTGACCAAGGAGGAGCACCAAGGGCTGTGGGACATGCCCGAGGGCCGGAGCTTCTTTGAGTATCTGAGCGGACTTGAGACGCCCCTGCGGGTCTCGGACATCGACATCCACTTGCGGGCGTTGAACAAGCCCAGCTTCCTGCCCTCGGTGCCGGTGAGGTCCCTGCTGGTGGCCCCGATCCGTCACCTGGGGGTAGGGGTTGGCACGATCTACCTGGGCCACGAGACGGGCGGCGGGGAGTTCACCCAGGAGGATGAGGAGACCGTCGTGATGTTCGCATCCCAGGCCGCGCTGGTCATCGCCAACGCCCGCAGGCACCGGGAGGAGCGGCGGGCCAGGGCCGATCTGGAGACGCTGATGGACACCTCCCCCGTGGCCATGGTGGTCTTCGACGCCGCGACGGGGACGCCCAAGTCCTTGAACAGGGAGGCGATGAGGATCGTTGACAGCCTGCGGAACCCAAGCCAGTCGCCGCAGGACCTGCTCGACGTGGTGACCTTCCGGCGGGCCGACGGGCGGGAGGTCTCCCTGTGGGAGTTTCCAATGGACGAGCTTCTGAGGATTGGAGAGACGCTGCGAGCCGAGGAGATCGTCCTGCGGGTCCCAGACGGGCGAAGCGTCACCGTGTTGCTCAACGCCACGCCCATCCACTCCGATGAGGGCGCGGTCGAGTCGATGGTCGTCACCATGCAGGACATGGCCGACCTGGAGGAGCAGGAGCGGCTGCGGGCGGAGTTCCTGGCGATGGTGAGCCACGAGTTGAGGACTCCCCTGACCTCCGTCATGGGGTCGGCGGCGGCGATCATGAACTCGGAGGCGGACCTGGACCCCGCTGTCGTTCGCCAGTTCGTGCGCATCATCTGGGACCAGGCCGAGCACATGAACGCCCTGGTCGCCGACCTGCTGGACGTGGCCCGCATCGAGACGGGCACGCTCCCGGTGGGTCTCGAACCCGCTGAGGTGGCCGTGCTGGTGGACCGGGCGAGGAGTGCGTTCACCAGCGCGGGAGGCAAGAACAACCTGGCCATCGACATCGAGCCGGACCTGCCCCTGGTGATGGCGGACCGGCGGCGCATCGTCCAGGTGCTCGGCAACCTGCTGTCCAACGCGGGCCGCAACTCCTCGGAATCGTCCGTCATCAGGGTGAGCGCGGTGCGGGACGGCGTTCACGTGGTGTTCTCGGTCGCTGACGAGGGACGGGGCATCCCGGCTGAGAGTCTGCCCGACCTGTTCCGCAAGTTCTCCAGGGCGCAGTCCGATGAGCAAGCGGGGGACACGGGGTTGGGCCTCGCCATCTGCAAGGGCATCGTGGAAGCGCACGGGGGCCGCATATGGGCCGAGAGCGACGGGCCGGGCATGGGGGCTCGCTTCACCTTCACGCTTCCATCCTTCGAGGACGCCGGGGCCGGGGCGCTCGGCGGATTGCAGCCGGACCCGGCGCGGCGAGAGAGGAAGGAGGAGCGGCGGGTGCGCGTCCTTGCCGTGGACGACGACCCCAACGACCTCCGCTACATCCGAGAGAACCTCGCAAAGTCGGGCTACGACCCGGTGGTGACCGGGGAGCCGGAGGAGGCGCTCCGCCTCGTGGCCGACGAGAGGCCGGAGCTGGTGCTGCTGGACCTGATGCTCCCGGGCGTGGACGGCATCGAGCTGATGAAGGACATCCTCGACGTGGCCGACGTGCCGGTGATCTTCCTGTCTGCCTACGGACGAGAGGAGATCGTCGCCAGGGCCTTCGACATGGGGGCCGCAGACTACGTGGTCAAGCCCTTCTCGCCCACGGAGCTCTCGGCGAGGATCAGGGCGGCCCTGCGGCGACGGGTGACCGTCGAGCCATCCGAACCCTACGTACTGGGCGACCTGATCATCGACTACGGTAGGCGCAGGGTGAGTCTGGCCGGCCGCCAGGTGCAGCTCACCCCGACGGAGTACGGGATGCTGGCCGAGCTGTCGGCCCATGCCGGGAGGGTACTGACCCACAAGCACCTGCTGAAACGAGTCTGGGGAGAGCGAGGCGAAGGCAACGTGCGGCCCATGCACACCATGGTCAGCAAGCTCCGACGCAAGCTGGGAGAGGACGCCGCCAACCCCACCTACGTCTTCACCGAGCCCCGCGTCGGCTTCCGGATGCCCAGGGGGGAGGGCTCCAACCATACACTTGGTTCCACTAGCTCACATCAATGATGTGCGATACGCGGTCTGACTCGTAGAGCTTCCTGGGCTGGTCTTCAATAGCCAGACGTTGAAGGCAATAGAGTCGCCAAAAGGCCTGCCAAAGATCGTCATCGTGATGCAAGTGTTCAACGATCAATCCAATCTCTGGGTCTTTGGCGTCCGCCCATGAGATCATTTGCGAATGTGACAGCCATCGCTTCGTGTCAAGTAGCTTTCCAACTGTTTGTGTGATGTTGCCACCCTTTCGGAACATGCCATGCATCAGTAGGTATTCCGCGGACTGGCGGGCTCTGGCCATAACAGCTTTGCAAAGAGTGACAGTGTCGGGGTCAATCTTGCCGAGCATGATCTTGGACGCAACATTGTCTGGGTCCTCCAGAATAATCCGGTAATGCTCTTCGTACGCGTCAAGGTAAGTCTGGACTGAGTGGAGTCTAACGTTTCCGTGGCTGTCGGCGAATTCCATTTGCGGGTCGATTGGCCCGAGCTCAGATGTATCACTCATCACTGCACAGTCAGCTCCGAGAACCATGACCGTACCTGCACTCTTTGCGTATTCGGGTACTACTATCCTGACTTCCGTGTCTTCTCCGACTCTGCTTCTGACTAACCGCATGAGCTTCTCCGCAGCATCAACACTGCCTCCCGACGTGTGCAGCAATAGATCCAGAGGCTCGCCCTGCCCGACGTTATGGAGCAGATCCATGAAGGGCATTGTGTCGTTTCGGCTGATAAGGCAGTTGCGGTGGCTGCCAGCTACGTAACAAATCAACCGACGCTCTGTGATCTCTTGAATTTGCCGAATGATATCCTGGCGTTGATAGCGCTCAGAGTGATACGCCTTGAAGAGGGGTGTTCTATTGTCGACTGCTGAGTCGCCCTCTGAGCGAGACTCCGATTCCTCCGTCGAATGAATCTGCGTTTCGTCTGGGACTCCTTGTTGGTTCATGGACTATCTCCTATTTCCTCTAAGCCCACCTGATTCGCCCTCGGCGAATCACAAAGTGGCACTGGCGACCGGACGTGATGTCGTCGATGCTAGGTCGGATTGTCAGAGGTTTGATGGAATCTATCTTCCAGACGGGGCGACGGGACCTGTCAAGATTCACCAACAAACGGTGCCCTCCTCGACAAGGACAGTCCAGAGCAGCCCATGTCGGGTTGGCCTCGGCACCGACCAGAATGATCCCTTTTGGGGGTATCTCCTCGGGTATTTCATCAGCAGCTCCGACGTATCCGGCAATCCCCCAAGGACGCCATAGCCGCGCGATTGACCGCCACAGAGAGAGTAGCTTGTTCATTCTTGCCACGTCTGATCCAAGAAGGGGCTGGTGTCTCCGATTCCGAGCTTGCCCGCATCGGCGTGGCAGTAGTGTCCATCACGCGGATACTGGTCATTGAACGATACCTCACGGTCGTGAGTGCGCAGCAAAACCTCGGTGGGCACTACATCGGGACCGTAGTGGACCAGTCGTTCGAGCAATTCTCCAACGGCTGCTGCCGCAACCTGTGTTGTAAATGCGACCACGGCAGGCTCTACGCCAACGAGGGCTGGTGCGTAACCCTCGTTGACCAGCCGTGAGTGTTCCTCGGGGGGAAGAGTCTCAGCGGCAGCACGCTGGAGGTCAATGCGGTTTCGACAGACAAGACACGCAGCGCCTGGGACGAGAACCGTGACCCGTCCATCAATTCCAACCAGCTTCCCATCCTCATCGCTGCTTAGCAAGACACCACAGTCGATGACAGGAGTCAGAAGATAAGTAGCGAGCCTGGAGAGGACGAGTCTTCCTGCATTGTCGTCTGTGCAACCGAAGACCACGTCGGCGTCCATGAGCATTCTCGCCGTGTCCTCCTGAGTGATCTTGGATTGAGAAGTGACTACTGAGGCGCTTGGAGCAATCCGGCCCACGTGAGTAGCGCTCAGCTCTACTTTCGGCCTTCCAATGTCCCCAGAGAAGGAGCCGTACACACGAGTAAGATTGCTCTCAGTTAAGGTCTTGGGGTCGAGCAAAATGAAGCTCCTGACACCTAATCGAACTAGCTGTTCAATGACCGCTGAACCCGTACCACCGCAGCCAACGACGGCCACTGTCATATCTCCGAGGGCTTGTTGAATCCCGCCGCCGAAGGCGCGAATGTGGCGGTCGAACTGATCAGATGGAAGTGTTGAATCGTGCAGCCAGTTCTGCTCAAGCCTGAAGCGTCGTCCGGTCACCCAGAGGCGGTCAATATCGAACCGCTGGTGCTCGGACTCAATATGGCCGGAGAAACAGAATTGCCCTTGCGTGTTGGCAACCACTATAGCTCCGTACAGCGGGCTCCCCGAGCGGAGGCGGAACAGGTCAGACAACTCTTGATCGACTATCTCGTCATACTTGCTAGGCCGGGGAGACGCTCTACCTCCAGGATGTGTGTGTAGCCAAATCGGGACAGCCTTATCGGACTCCGCAGAAGCGAGTGCAGGAACGTAGCCATGAGATGGGATACTCAGCGACTTCTCGTTGCGCACCGAGTAGGCATCATCCGGCACCCAGCGCATGTCGCGTCCGAGGAGACGAAGATTCCCATTGTCCGTCTCCATTGGTCGGGCGAGCAACACGCCCGCGCTTTCTACATCGGCCTCAACAGCCTCAAGCAGCTGCTCGGCAATACTCTGGGGCAGCACTAGTGTTACTGTCATCGGGTTCCGTTCACTCCACGTTCCAAGTCCTGCCGGATCAAAGCGAGGTAGCTCTCGAGACAGTCCAAGCCTGATTTCCACTGCTGTCCACTGAAATGGCGTGACCAGCGCTGCCAAGTGCGACCCAAGTAGTGTTCCCTAGCGTCCGTAGCGGGTAACGCCTGACCATCGGCCTTCAGAACCGGAGGATCGAACCACCACATATCAGGGGGCACGTCTGGATAGCCGGACGTTAGTCGGATCAAGAGGTCCGCTGAGGTTTGGTCGAATCCCTCTGGAAGCGGCCAGTCGGATATGACGACGCAGGTCATACCCGACTCGACGACTATCTCGTGCGTAATGCCACGCTCACTAAGGAACTTGATGTCGATCTCCGGGAGGCTCATGTCGCGCCCTACCCTTAGCTGGTCAAGCCGACGCCAGGATTAATGGTGTTGGGCGCAGTGAAGAAGCGCAGACCATCGGTGACGAGTATCCTGTCGTCATCCTCAATCTTCTTGTCAGGGCGCCCAGGGATAATCTGGAAAATGTCCCTGTCGGGTGGAATTGGCGGCGTAGGGACTTCACGGAGGGCCGCACCCGTTAGGCGCTGGCCCTTCACTTCGTACTGTGTACGGTCGATCTGGATAGTGTAGGTCTTGTCATCATCGGGCTTGTCGAGACCAGGCACACCCTCTTCAGGCTTATCCAGTCCCTCCGGGTCTAGTCTATTCTCTGCAACCATGTTGGTGCCTCCTTGCGGTATCGTGTTGGTTCTTCCGATATTGCATGATACCATGATACCACACTTGTTGACAACCACAATACCATCCCATACAATCCAGATATGAAGAAAGTCAAGGCAATGACGATTCGCCTGTCTGCCGACCAAGCAGAGGAACTAAACGTGGTTGCGGCTGTCGATGGACAGCCAGTGTCTGAGATCATCCGCGAGGCTATCGCTGGCCATATTGAGGAACGCAAGCAAGATGATGCGTTTCAGGACAGCCTTCGCCAGCGAATCGACCGCGCCCAAAGGATGTTGCCCAACAGCTAACTGGCAGGCGTGCCTGTCTTTCGGAGCCAGAAGCCATCCGGGGGGACCGCAGCAATCCCGCCGAGAAGCTCACAGCCCCACCCTCAGCTTGAAGATGGGACTGTCTTCTGATCTCCGGCCCGGGCCTTCTGACTCCTAGCCGATGCCTGCGTCTGTTGCAGCCTACAGCCCGCCGAGCCAGAGCTCGAAGACGGTTCTGTCTACCGTAGACGTTGGTGGAGCTGGGGGGACTCGAACCCCCTACCTCTTCAATGCCATTGAAGCGCTCTCCCGGTTGAGCTACAGCCCCACGAGGAACCTCAATATAGCAGAGCTTCCCCATGGGCGCAACGAAGGAGGGCGTCACCCTCTGTTACTCCTCGATTTCCCCCTTCGAGAGCCTCAGGACAGGCTCAGGGCGAACAGGGGGCCTGGGACGGTGATGGCGGGAGTCGGGGACTAGCCGCTCGCTGGAGCTATTACATCGAAGCCGGTGTAGCTCCGGAGCACCTCGGGTATGACGACTGTGCCATCGGCCTGCTGGAAGTTCTCCAGGATGGATATGACCACCCTTGGCAGGGCGAGGCCCGACCCGTTCAGTGAGTGGACGAAGGCCGGCCGGCCGCCGCCTTCGGGGCGGTAGCGTATCCCCGAGCGCCGGGCCTGGAAGTCGGTGCAGTTTGAACAGGAGCTGACCTCCAGCCACTCCCTGCACCCGGGCGCCCACATCTCCAGGTCGTAGGACTTGGCCGAGGCAAAGCCCAGCTCCCCGGCGCAAAGCTGTACCACCCGGTAGGGCAGCTCCAGCTTCCGGCACACAGCCTCGGCATCCTGCACCAGCTTCTGCAGCTCCTGCTCCGACTGGTCCGGATCCACGAACTTGTACATCTCCACCTTATCGAACTGGTGCACCCGCTTGATGCCCCGGGTGTCCCTGCCAGCGGCGGCTTTCTCCCGCCTGAAGCAGGGTGTGTAGGAGGTGTAGTACAAGGGCAGGTCGGCGGCGGCGAGTATCTCCTGGCGGTGCATGCTGGTGAGGGGCACCTCGGCGGTGGGCACCAGCCACAGGTCGTCCTCTTCGTCATGGTATAGGTTGTCGCCGAACTTGGGCAGGTTGCCCGACCCCTCCATGATCTCCCGCTTGACGATGGCGGGCAGGTACACCTCCCGGTAGTTGTGCTCGGTGGTGTGGAGGTCCAGCATCCAGCTTATGATGGCCCGCTCCAGCTTGGCCCCCATGCCCGTGAGGATGAAAAATCGGGAGCCGGCCATGCGGGTGCCGCGCTGAAAGTCTATTATGCCCAGGGACTCGCCCAGGTCCCAGTGGGGCAGCGGGGTGAAGTCGAAGCTCCTGGGTTGGCCCCACTCCCGGACCAGTACGTTGTCCTCCTCGCCCAAGCCGGTTGGTACATCATCCTCGGGCAGGTTGGGGAGCTCCAGCAGGACGGCGTTAACCTGCTCTTCCAGCAGGCGGAGGTCGCCCTCCATTTGCTTGATCCGGTCCCCCACCTCCCGCATCTCTTCCACCAGCTCCTGGGGACGCTCCTTCATGCGGGACATAGCTTGGCTGGCTTCGTTGCGACGAGCCCTGAGGGACTCTATCTCCTGGATCAGGCTGCGCCTCTTCTCGTCCAGCTCCAGCACCTGGTCGATGGGGAACTCTTCCCCTCGCCTTGCAAGGGCTTCCCTAACCTGGTCTGTCTGCCTGCGTATGATGTCTATAGAAAGCATGTCCGCGTTCAGCCTCTGGGTCTCGCGCTACTTGATGGAGCGCATCTGGGGAAACAGCAGCACATCCCTTATGGATGTCTGTCCCGTCAGGAGCATCACCAGCCGGTCTATGCCCACCCCCAGGCCGCCGGTGGGGGGCATTCCTAGCTCCAGAGACGCCAGGAAGTCCTCGTCCAGCCTTTCGACCTCGTCGTCCTGGTACAACCTGCGCATCTCCTCCTGGCCCAGCAGACGCTCCCTCTGCAGGTCCGGGTCGTTCAGCTCGGTGTAGGCGTTGGCGAACTCCATGCCGACGGCATAGGCTTCGAACCTTTCTGCGTAGCCGGGCATGTCCGCTTTCGGCTTGGCCAAGGGAGACATCTCGTCGGGGTAGTCCACCATGAAGGTGGGCTGGATTAGGTGAGGCTCCACAAGCAGGGACAGCAGCTTGTCCACCAAACGTCCCCAACTCCCCTCGGCGCGGACATCGAGGCCCAGTTGACGGGCCCGGGCTTCCAGGGAGGAGGCGGTGTTGTACTCCTCAATGTCGATGTTCCCCCGCTTCAGGATCTCATCCCTGAGGGAGAGCCGCTTCCAGGGAGGTGTGAGGTCGATGCAATCTTCGCCGAACTGCACCTGGCAGCTTCCCAGGGTCTCCATGGCTGCGGTGGAAACCATCTCCTCGACCATCTGCATCACATCGTTATAGTCGGCATACGCCTCGTAGCTTTCCAGGGTGGTGAACTCGGGGTTGTGGTCCTGGTCCATACCCTCGTTCCTGAACACCTTGCCCAGCTCGTACACCTTGTCGAACCCACCCACGACGAGCCTCTTGAGGTAAAGCTCTGTGGCAATGCGCAGGTACAGCTGCTCATCCAGGGTGTGATGGTGGGTGACGAAGGGTTTGGCGAAAGCCCCGGCGGCGATGGGCACCAGGACGGGGGTATCTACCTCGATGAATCCCCGATGGTTGAGGAAATTGCGTATGCTGTTGATTATCTGGCTGCGCTGGACGAAGACCTGGCCTACCTCAGGGTTGGAGATGAGGTCGGCGTAGCGTTGTCGGTACCTCTGTTCTACGTCGCGCAGCCCATGCCACTTCTCTGGAAGAGGGTGCATGGACTTGGACAGGATGGTTAACTGCTCCACCTGTATCGTGGCCTCGCCTGTCCGCGTGCGAAAGACCGGGCCATGGACACCCAGGAAGTCCCCCAGGTCCAGGTCCCTTACCAGTTCGTAGTCGTCGCCCAGGACATCGTGGCGCAGGTGAAGCTGGATCTTTCCCGTGGCGTCGCGCAGGTCGAGGAAGGCGGCCTTCCCCATAATGCGGGAGGTGATCACGCGGCCGGCCACAGACACGGAGGAGGTGCGGGCGCCTTCTCCGGCAGAACCCTCCAAGTCAAGGAGGAGGTCTGCGGCCAGGCGGGTGGTGTGGGTGCGGGGGAACCGGGTCGGATAGGGGTCTATACCCTTGTCGCGGATACGTTGCAGCTTATCGCGCCGGCTACGAATAAGCTCATCTTCTCTATCAGGCATAGGTCGGATTCGGGGCCGGCTAGGCTATCTCAACTACCTCGAGCTTGATCTTCCCGGCCGGGATGTTCACCTCGGCTATATCTCCCACTTTCTTGCCAAGAAGGGCCTTGCCAATGGGCGAAACATTGGAGATTTTCCCCTTAGAAGGGTCCGCCTCGGTGCTCCCGATGATGCTGTACCGGTCCTTCTTGCCCTTCTGGTTAAGGACGGTGACCTTGGAGCCGATCTGCACCACATCCTTGGGCCCGCCATCCTCGGAGATGAGGACGGCGTTGTTAATCAGGTTCTCCAGGGTGCGTACCCGGCCTTCGATGAAGGCCTGCTCGTTCTTGGCTTCATCGTACTCCGCGTTATCTACCGTCCCGCCGATCTCCTTGGCCTTCTGAATACGCAGCGCCACTCCCGGGCGTCGCTGGGTCAACAAGCTGTCCAGTTCATCCTTAAGTTTGGAAAGGCCTTCGGCTGTGAGATAAGTTGGTTGGGCCATGGCGCACCTCTACAGGACGGGAACCGCATTGAAGGCAACAGGACGAGCCCCCTGGGAGGGGCCGCAGCTCGATTGCAAAGATTCTAAATCAAAGGAACCCGATTGTAAAGCAGAAAGCACCAGGACGGAGCCCCTCCGGATGGGTCATAAGAGGCTTTGAAAATCTCTAAAATTAGTCAAAAGAAGCGGCGATTTTGCTATTATGCTTGGTGAAACGTTATGTATAATCCCACGAACCAATGATACGTGTGGTAGGTGGTGTTGCGAAGGGCAGGAGGTTAAAGGGCGCTAGGGTTTCGGGGGTCCGGTTGACGTCTGAGCTGGTGCGGGGAGCAATCTTCAATATCCTTGGTTCTCTTGATCTCGAGCCGGTACGCGTACTTGATCTATATGCCGGCTCCGGCTCCCTGGGCATCGAAGCGCTAAGCCGGGGGGCAGTTTGGGCAGACTTTGTGGAACGTCATCCCCGCCAGTGCGCAACTATCAGGGCCAACCTGGCTGAAACCAACCTTGCCGACCATGCCCAGGTACATTGCATCGATGTGGAGAGGGCCATAGTCCAGCTATCCGGGAAATATGATCTGGTGATGATGGACCCGCCTTACAAGCTGGATGGACTGGATGTGATTGTCGAAAATGTGTCCAACTCGGGAATATTCAACGAAGGCGCCACATTGGTGGTGGGTCATTCCAAGCACCGACCCCTGGCGCCTGAATACAGCAAGCTGGTCAGCATGGGAAGCTACCGCTACGGGGACAGCTTGGTCGAATGCTACAGGTGGACTGCGGAGCCATGACGATAGCCCTCTATCCCGGCACATTCGATCCCGTAACCTGGGGACATGTGGACATCGCAACCCGGTCCGCCCGCATCTTCGAGCGTCTGGTGGTCGCAGTGTACGACACTCCCTCCAAGAACCTGCTCTTCTCCACCCAGGAGCGGGTAGCCCTGTTCCAGGAATCGGTCAGGGACCTGCCCAACATAGAAGTGACGGAATTCAGCGGGCTAGTGGTAGCCCGGGCCAAGAGTTTGGGTGCTCAAGTAATTGTAAGGGGGTTGCGTAGCGGGTCGGACTTCGATTACGAGTTTGAGATGGCCTTCATGAACAAGAACCTGGCTCCCGATGTGGAGCTGGTCTGCCTGATGGCTAGTCTGCCATACCAATACGTTAGTTCCAGCCTGCTTAAAGAAGTTATCGCCCTGGGAGGCGATGTGGATTCCCTGGTGCCCCACCATTCGGTGGAAGCCATCAAGGAGAAGATGGCCCTGGAAGTTCAAAGCTAGAGAAAGGGGAGCAGTATTCGATGGATATCATCAATGTTATAGACAAGTTGGAAGCCCTGGTTGACACCAGCCGGCGGGTGCCCACCACCCGGGCAAGGTTGGTAGATGCCGACAAGGTCATGGAACTCGTGGAACAGCTGCGCTTGGTGGTCCCCCAGGACATTCGCTCAGCCCAAGAGGTTATCGAAAAGAAGGACAACATCCTCAACCAAGCCCAGATCGACGCCCGCCGCACCCGCAACGAGGCCGAAGAAGAGTACAGCGCCCGGGTGGACCAGAATGAGATAGTCCTGGCAGCCCGCAAGATTTCGGAGCAGACCGTGTCCGAAGCAGAGCGCAAGGCCAGCCGCATGACCGAACAGGCTGAGCTGGAAGCAAGGACCTCCCGGTCCGATGCCGACGCCTACGTAGCCCAGACCCTGCGGAACCTTGAAAACGAGCTGACACGGATACTCTCAAGCGTCCGGAAGGGCCTGGAGAGCCTGGGAGCTACCGTCCACGCATAGCAGTTCCAACCTGTAGCGGTGCCCCAAGGGGCACCGGGTCGGTCAAGGCCTTGGGTGCTTCCACACCACGCCTGGAGAGGGCTGGATGGATAGCACCCGGGAGTTCAGGGAAGCCTAGGTAAAGGCCGGGATGACTTCCCTGCCAAATAGCTCGAGGGACTTGTGGGAAAGGGCTGTCGGCATAGGCCCGAACCTGTGGTTAGCACAGAAGATATCGTAGCCGATATTCTCGTACTGGGCTTTCAACTGTCGAATGACCGTCTCGGGGCTTCCCACCAGCGCTAGGCCGTTCTCGATCCAGAAATCGTAGGAGCTGTTCATCCCCTGGAACACTCGATCGATCTCCCTGTTGGACGGCGAGTCCTCGTGGCCCTTGAAACCTACGTTCGTCTTGGAAAGGCCCTCCCTGGTCATACGTCGTCCCTGCATCAGAGGCTCCTCAGCCTCAGCCCTTGCGATCTCGTCGGTTTCGGCCACGTGCACATTCCGCATCAGGAACGTCTTGGGCATAGGCCCATCGTGCTCGCACTCTCGCCACTTTTCCCGGTAGTAGTCGAACTTCTCCGCGATCACCGAGTCCACGTCGATGTTCTGGGAAATGTGGTAGTTGTTCTTGGCAGCGTACTCCAGCGAAGTGGCGCTATGGGCGCCAACCCAGATAGGCGGGTAGGGCTTCTGGAAGGGCTTGGGCACCGGTAATGCCTCTTCGTACTTGAAGTACTTGCCGTCGTAGGATACATACTCCTCGGTCCACGCCTTCTTGATTATCTCCAATGCCTCTCCGGACATCTCCCGGCGTTCGTAGAAGGGCAGGTTCCACCGGATGAACTCATGCTCATGGACTCCAAGCCCTGTGCCAAACTCAAGCCTGCCCCGCGAGAGGTGGTCCAGCATAGCTGCTTCCTCGGCCAGTCTCATCGGGTTGTGGAATGGCAGCTGGTAGATCATCACCCCCATCCGTATCTTGGTGGTGGCGCGGGCTACGGCGCACAGGAACACGCTGGGCGAGGAGATCTGGCCCACGTGGGAGTTCTGGTGCTCGATGGTGAAGTAATAGTTGTAGCCGATCTCTTCGCCTAGCTGCACCTCTTGGATGTGCTCATCGTAAATATCGGCCGCTTCACCTTTGGCCATCTCGAATGCCTGGAAGCTGTCCCATATACCGAACTCTAGCTGCGACATGGTTGTCCTTTCGGTGGGTATGGATTGCCCTCTCCGGGAAGGTTCGCCGTGAATGGCGGGCGCCTGGCTGCCTTATACCGCGGCTTCCTCCAGCACCAGGGGCTTGTTCGTGCGGTCCGGGGAACGCATGATGGCCAGCCCCTCCTCCGCCGTTTCGGTGGTGTTGCAGAAGTACTCGATGCGGATGCCGTCAGGGTCGGTGAAGTAAATGCTGGAGGTCATGCCATGGTCCGTGAGGCCCTCGATGGGGACGTTGCACTCGTTCAGGCGGCGGTATGTTTCCTTCAGCACATCGAAGTCGGGCACCTGGACCGCCACATGGTTCAGCCCAATCTGGCCCCTGCTTACGGGCGCTGCGTCTTCGGGGGCTTGGAACAGCGCCAGATCATGGTGGATCTTCCCGCATGTCAAGAAGGTGCCGATGTCCCGCTTGGACGAGACCTCAAACCCCAGCACCTCGGTATAGAACTTGGTGGACTCCTCTACGTTACTGACATTGAGAACAACATGCCCTACACGCTTCGGCTTGACCATGTTTTCCTCCCTTTGACAGCGGGGCCGGACAAAGCTATAGCCCCGCCTGATTGACTAAGAATATAGCCAGCGCCTGGGGAAAAAGCAATCCCCGCCCCTCATCCCGGGGAGGGGCGGCCAGGGAGGGACTATGAGCCGGGGGAGAGGGTCAGCTCAAGGCGTCCTTAATCTTGCTGAACAGGCCTTTGTCCCTGACCGCGGGGTCGTTGGGTTTTTCCAGGGTCTCCGAAAGCTCTTCCAGGAGCTTCTTCTGCCGGGAGTCCAGGGATGCTGGCACCTGTATTCGCACCGGAACGACTATATCGCCCCGGCGGTGCTCGTTCACCTGGTGAACGCCCTCACCCTTGATCTGGAAGACCGCACCGGGCTGGGTGCCGGGAGGAATCTTCAGGGTCTCTGCCCCGTTGAGAGTGGGAATCTGAACCTCATCCCCCAAGGTCGCCTGGACGATGTTCAACGGCAGCTCGTAGATGAGGTTTCTGCCATCCCTTGTGAATATCTCGTGGTCATTCACCGTCAGGTAGATGTACAGGTTTCCCGCCGACCCTCCATTCATGCCCGCATTACCTTCGCCGCTCAGGCGGATCTGGTTTCCATCATCCACCCCGGGGGGGATCTTCACCGATATCTTGCGGTTCCGTCTCTCGGTCCCCCCGCCATTGCACTGGGTGCATGGGGAATCTATGGTGGATCCCCTGCCTTTGCATGAAGGGCACGTTGTCACCTGGGAGAACTGGCCGAACATGCTGCGCTGGGAGCGTCGCACTTGGCCCACGCCCCGGCAGGTGGTGCAGGACGAGGTGCCGGTGCCGGGCTCGCTGCAAGCGCCCTGGCAGCGCTGGCACCGCTCCACCCTGGCCACCTCCACCTCCCGCTCGGTCCCGAAGACAGCATCTTCGAAGTCCACTGTGAGACGGACCTGGAGGTCATCGCCTCGCTGGGCGGCCCGTTGCCGGCCCCGGCCAGTAATGTCCCCGAAGAAGGAGTCGAAGATATCGCCAAAGCCGCCGAAGATGTCATAGCCGGCGAAGTCCTGGGACTGGTTTCCGCTGACTCCGGCATGGCCGAAGCGGTCGTACTGGGCCCGCTTCTGGGGGTCGATCAGTACCTGGTAAGCTTCGTTGACCTCTTTGAACTTACCCTCGGCATCGGGACTCTTGTTCCTGTCGGGGTGGTACTCCAAGGCTTTCTTGCGGAACGCCTTCCGCACCACCTCTTCGGTGGCTCCTTTGGGAACCCCCAAAACCTCGTAGTAGTCCCGCTTCGTCGTCATCAGCCAGCGTTTCAGCTCCTTGCAATCAAATAGCCATTATATCACCGAAGCCAGCACGGCTGTAACTCCGCCTAGCTGGATTGGCAGGTTCGGGGCATTGCCGACCCTCGGCCGAATCCCTGGATAGCGACTAGGCCCTGTCAAGCTGTACGGAGACTAGCCCGGTCTTGTCGTATTGAGGCCTGTGGTGTAAATAACAGGGTGCAGCGTGGCCCGGTCTATAGGGACGGCTGGGCCTAAAGCGTCGACGTTTGGACACGCAGAGGAGAAGAATATGAAGATTCTGGTAACAGGCATGAGCGGCCGTATCGGCTCGGCGGTGCGCCGGCGAATGGAGGGGAACCACGAGATGTACGCCCTGAACCGCAGGGATGTGCCGGGGGTCCCCACCACCAGGGCGGACATCGCCGACCTGGACGCCATCAAGCCCGCCTTCGCGGGGATGGATGCTGTGGTGCACATGGCCGCCGGGTTCGACCGGGAGGGCAACGACCGCATGTTCCTCTCCAACCTGACCGGCTCCTACAACATCTTCGAAGCCTCCCGGGAAGCCGGCGTAAAGCGGGTCATATACGCCAGCTCGGGCCGGGTTATCTCCAACTACGAAAGGGACGAGCCGTATAAGGCCATCGTGGAAGGACGGTACGATGAGGTGCCTGCCAACTTCCCCATCATAGACAACCGCGCCCCGGTGCGCCCCGAGAGCCTGTATGGTTGCACGAAGCTGTGGGGAGAGGCGCTGGCCCGCTACTACTCGGAAACCTTCGACATGTCATGCATCGTAATCCGGGTGGGTTACGTCAACGATGAGGACATGGCCAATTCCACCCGTCGCTTCTCCCACTGGTCCAGCCAGAGGGACATCGCCCAGCTTGTGGAGCGGTGCGTGGAAGCGCCCGACGATCTACGCTTCGACATCTTCTTCGGGACATCGGGGAACAAGTGGAACTACCGGGACATAGAGCACGCCAGGAAAGTGGTGGGGTACGCGCCGGAGGACAATGCGGAGGCATTCCGGTAAAAAGCATTCGGTCCCCCGTGTGGGGGACCGAATGCCACACCTTACTTGGATAAGGGCCGGGGCCTGCTACTCCTCTTCGGTTGTTGCAGGCGGGGTGGACTCGTAGGAGTCAGCGACTCCGTAGGACCCTACCGGGCCATAGTTCTCGGAAGGATCAACGACCCTGTAGTATCCTGTTACCTCCGTGGTGTCGTAGGACGACTCGATTGAGCCGTAGGACCGGACCACCCCGAAGGAGTCTCCGGGCTCTGAGGACTCCTGCGGCTCGCCTGTCTCGGAGGTTTCATAAGAGCTAACCGGCTCCACAACCCCGTAGGAATGTTCGGGATTCGGGGGTTCATATGACTCGACAGCCCCGTACGAGCTAACCGGCCCTGTAGCCTCAGAGGCGATCACAGGCTCGGCTGGCTCATAGGAGTCGGCCGACTCGAAGGAGGCTGCAGGCGCCACGGGCTCATGAGAGAACACAGGCTCCGGGGCGACGTCGGATTCGACAGAGTCATAAGACCCCACAGCGCCGAAGGCCCAGGAAAAGTCAGTTTCGGGCTCCGGTTCTTCAGCATCAAAGATGCCTTCGTAGCTGCCTTCCGGAACTTCCACGGTCTCTTCCTGGGAAAGCTGGTGTCGCACCTTCAGCAAGTGCCTGGGAAAGACCTCGTTGAACCTAACGACGTTCTCGAACATCCAGTCGCGTATCTCATCGAGGCGGTGGGGTGGTTCATCGATGGAACCCCCGGCGCTGACGCTCACGCTCCAGTCGCCGTGGTCGTCGGTCCCGTCCCACGCCAGGTCCATTCCCATCTCTGCTTCGATCTCCAGCTGGGACTCCATTAGAAGCTCAAGGTGGGAGTCATCCCAGTTCCCGTTCTCGTGCAGCTTCAGGTCCACCGCCACCTCATTGGAATCGGTGAAGCGCATGTCGCACCACACATCGGATACCCCAAGGTTGACGGGGCAGTGATAACCTTGCCCGTTCCCGGACCGGAGGCTGAGTCCTGCATCCTCCAGTTTCTGCTTCAGAGGCTCCCAGAACCAGTGGTACCTCTCCTCTTCCTCCCAGGCGCCGGACTGGTCATCGGCCTCTTCATCGCCCTCTTCATTGGAGGAAGGGCTGATTCCGATCAGCTCACCTTCCCACTCGCTGGCCCACTCGCTGGGAGACGCGACCACATGGAAGTAGGGGGCGGGGCGGGAGCCATCGATTCGCCACAGCTCAACGGCGACTCCATAGAACTCGGTGTCCTCGTCCGTGCGCCGGTTGAGCATCTCCAGGGCCTCTTTGTGTTCGCTCTTGAACTCCTTTGCGACCCAGATGACCACATCTGCATCGTGGACGGCGGCGCAGGCCAGCAATTCGCCAAAGTGGGAGTGTTCCGATGGCTCCAAGCGGCTTTGGATAATTACTGGGCGATCATTCTCCACATCCCAAGCCGCGACGTATCCTTGGAGATCCTCCTCCGAGGCACCGCTGGGCATGCTCTCCAGGTGCAACCCCAGGGCCTCTCCAAGCAATGAGATATGCTCCCCAAGCCATGATGTGAAATGGTCTCCCTCAAGTTCCCAGGCTTCCTTTAGCTCCACCCTCTCCAGTAAACCCAATCCCTGCGAAGTTTCCACAGATTAACTCCTTTCGACTCCCGGTAAGTCAGAAGATCAACAAATATGAATAAATGGTACATGGAAGCTTGGGTGGATTCCCTGCGCACTCCCGCCGAGATTCGGGCAATTTCCCGGCCCTTGCTGGGAGGGCGGCGGTTGAGTCAAGACTTCCAACCGGGTGCTGTGGTTCTAATGCGAAATTTGGAGCCTCACTCTCTCTAAGTATGGTGGAAAGACTTTACTAAACTGAATTGTGCTCCCGTACATCCATTGTTGTACCTTCTCAAGATGCTGCGACGAGTCCTCGATTGAGCCAGGACGCCTAACGCTCACGCTGCTCGCAATCTGATCATCTAGCCTATTCCAAATCAACTCATAACCCAGTTGTTGTTCAATTTGGGACTTCGATTCCTTGAGCATATCGAAGAACTCCTTGTTCCGCTCCTTTCGCCCTTTCATTCGCAGGTCAACGATGGCTTCTTCTGTTTTGTCCTGTTGCAAACGATATTTCCATCGTAAATCACACTCTACCATTGGGATTCCAAAGGAAACTTTCCTCAGGTTTGCTTTCTTTTTCTCGACCTTGATCTCTAACCCCTTATCTTTGAGTTGCTGCTCTAAGGGAGTCCAGAATTTACGGTACCCTTCAGCTTTATCTAACAAACTGGATCCACCTCCGCGCTGGATAAAGATTGAGTTGAGGGCTCATGGGAGGAACTATTTCTTCGGGAAGCTCACCATCTCTTGCAAGTGTGGGCCGAACACTTGCTTGAAGGCCAAGAGTTTGTCTATCATCCAGCCTCGGATTTCTTGGAGCGTCTCCAAGTTGTCGTCAATCGACCCGAGGCGAACTGAAGCAATTCGGCAGGCTCTTCGGTTGTCCAACCTCTCCCACTCTAAATCACCCAGGTCAGTCTCAATTTGCTCTTTTCGCAACTCTAAGTTGTTGAAGATGTCTTCATTCCAGCCTTTGTCACCGCCATCGATATAAACCTCGACCCTAGCCCTCCCCGCCTGAGCAAAATTTGCTCCGTATTGAACCCCGCGGTAGCCAGTGGAGAAAACGTACCAACTTTGGGGCTGCCCCCTTTGCGCATTTGTAAACCTATGCTGGACTCTCAACACATCCAGGAGCGTCTGGAAGAACTCTCTGTACCGCTTACTTCTTTCGCTCTCAATTGGTTGTCCCTTGTCAGTCGTTTTCTTTGTCTGCCTTCGCCAATCATTGGGCGCGGACACCACTCGGAAATGCGGAGCAGGTGGGGAGTCCTTGATCTTCCAAACCTCCACCACCACCCCAAAGAAGTCAATTCTCTCATCGGTGTGACGATTGAGCAGGTCCAAAGCTTCTCTGTGCTCATCCCTAAACTCCTTGGCGATCCAAACCACCACATTGGCATCGTAACCCGCAGCGTAAGTCAATAATTGACCAAGATGAGAATGGTCCGTGGGCTCCAACTGATTTTCTATAATCACTGGACGGTCTCTGCCCACTTCTCGGGCCAAGATATCCAGAGAAAACCCTCCGACTGGTGCCTCAGCGGATTGTAGTTCGAGGTCCAGACCTAACGCTTCTCCAAGCTCCGATATGTGTTGGGCTAGCCAAGGTGTGAAGTCTCTAGCCTCGTTGAGCCAAATCTCACGAGGTTCAACCAACTCTATCCTTGCTAGTTCTTGTGTCATCATCATTCACCCTTTCTCCTCAAAACAGTCTTACTCGCAGGCTCTCGGTAGCTTGTCCACCAGCGGCGCGTCGCAGAAGGGCCAGTAAGTGAACCACACCTCGCCGGCGATGTCGTCTTCTCGTATCGACCCCCAGCTTCGGGAGTCCTGGCTGTCGTTGCGGTTGTCCCCCAGCACAAAGTACTCGTTTTCCCCCACCCTGCAGTTGGATGAGTGGGG
The DNA here is from genome assembly GCA_965116325.1 of Dehalococcoidia bacterium. GTDB lineage: Bacteria > Chloroflexota > Dehalococcoidia > Lucifugimonadales > JAGWBF01 > JAGWBF01. The sequence goes on from OZ220675.1 coordinate 1,204,206, forward strand.
AATGCAGAGCATGTTGCCAACACGTTCTGAAGGGCCCACGTAAGGCTCGTTCAGAGCCTCTCCGTCGATGAATACATGCCCATTACGAATCTCGACCCGCTCGCCGGGAAGCCCTATGACCCTCTTAACGAAGTTCATCTCCGACCCCCCGGCCCTTCGGAAGACGATGATATCTCCCCGCTCCGGTGACCCTGCGAAGGGTGTGTATTCCGACGCCCCCTGCTGTGCGTCCCAGAAGGGCACCAGATTGGACAACCTTTCGAGGTCCATGCGAAGGTAGGAAAGCTTGTTGACCATCAGGTACTGGGCATCTTCCAGGGTAGGCTCCATGCTCTGCCCATGCACCCGGTAGTTCTGGGCGCTGGTCTGGATGATAAACAGGACGATCAAAGCCAGGACAAGGGCTTCCAGCAATTCTCGTACGATATAAGTCATAAAGGGGGTCGGGCTTCCGATACGATATGACCGGATTATAGACCTGCCCATGTCTCTATGCCATTTCGGGCGACCTGATCTCCCAGCTATTTCAGGCCGGCGGGCATCACCCTTCCTTGTCCCTCATTCCTCAAGCTGGTACAATCCCCTGTACCTGCATAACGCCTCTCGTTCTCAACCGAACTTGGTCGGAAACCCTGGGCCCTTGAACCACCCATGAAGATAGCACTGGTTTCACCCTATGATTTCACTTGGCCCGGGGGTGTAACCGCGCACATCTCCCAGCTTGCCCACCAGTTCTCCCATATGGGTCATGACGTGGAGATACTGGCGCCCCACTCCCCCGCCAGGGACTCCGAGCCCACTCTCAACTTCGTCCCTCTGGGGAGGTCCGTCCCCATACCCACCGGCGGTTCTATAGCCCGCCTCTCCCTTTCCCTCTGGCTCCACCGGAAGACCAAGCGGATCCTGGAGGAGAAGGAGTTTGACCTGGTCCACCTCCACGAACCCCTTATGCCCGTTCTCCCTCTCACCGTCCTCCAGTGCTCCAAGACCGTCAACGTCGGAACCTTCCACGCCTTCTACGGTCGCTTCCGCAACTACGGATGGTCCCACCGGCTGCTCAAGCGATGGTTCAACAAGCTGGACGGCCTGATCGCCGTATCCCCCGCTGCCCACCAGTACGTCAGCCGGTTCTTCCCGGGAAACTACAGGATCATCCCAAACGGCATCGATGTGGACCATTTCGCCACGGCCGGGAAGCCCATTCCCGAGCTGCAGGATGGCAAGACCAACATCCTTTTCGTGGGGCGATTGGAGAAGCGCAAGGGCCTCCGGTACCTGCTGGAGGCCTTCGGGATGCTGAAGTGGGAACACCCCAACGTGCGCCTGCTGGTTGTTGGCCCGGGGAACCTGGACAAGGACTGCCATCGAGTGCTGGGGGAGAGGAACCTCCAGGATGTTGTGTTCCTCGGAGGTGTGCCCTACGAGGACCTGCCTTCCTACTACGCCAGCGCCGATATATGCTGCTCCCCCGCCACCGGAAGGGAGAGCTTCGGCATCGTTCTCCTGGAGGCTATGGCTGCGGGCCGCCCCATCGTGGCAACCTCCATCGAGGGGTACTCCGGGGTTGTGACCCAGGGTGAACAAGGGCTGCTGGTGCCCCCCAAGGACAGCGCTTCCCTGGCTGTGGCACTGGGTAGGCTGGTGGCTGACAGCGACTTGCGCGAACAGATGGGATCGATGGGACGGCAGTCAGTTGAGCAGTACCGATGGGAAAAGGTCGCCCGAATGGTCATGGACCACTATGAGAATCTGATGGGAGCCCCCAATGGCTCGGTTGCCGGGCAGAGAACGCTTTAGGTCAGCCGTACTAAGGTACTTCGAGGTACCAGGGGCACGTCTATTTCACGGCCTGGGACTGACTCCCAACATGATCACCCTGGTGGGGTTCGGCATTTGCGCCGTGGCGGCCGCCCTGGTGGGCATGGGGTACATCTGGGTAGGGGGGATAGTGTTCCTGGCCGGAGGAGTGCTGGACCTCTTTGACGGCGCTCTCGCAAGGCTTACAGGGCAGGCAACTCCCTTCGGAGCGTTGCTGGACTCGGTGATGGACCGCCTTGGCGAAGCTGTCCTGTTCCTGGGCATCGCCATCTATGTGCTGCGGGAGGAGTTCTCCGAGGAGCGCACCCTCCTCGCCATCGTAGCGGTTGTCCTCGCCCTCATCACCTCCCAGATGGTCAGCTATCTGCGTGCCAGGGGGGAGTCCCTGGGGATCGACACCCGGGCAGGGTTGATGACCCGCCCGGAGCGGGTGGTGCTGCTGTCGGCAGGGCTAATCGTGGGCATTGTTAGCCTGCGACCCCTGGAAATCATCCTGGCGGTCATAGCCGCCATCTCCTTCATAACCCTTCTCCAGCGCCTCTTCCTCGTTCGGGGTCGAGTAGATAACATCACCGATCCGTTGTAAACTAGGTCAATCTGTCACGTAGCGGAGGCCGGATGGCTATCATCCCGGAACAGGACCGGAACGACCTCAAGAGGGACCTTCGGAAGAACCTGAAAAACGATGTGACCATCAAGTTCTTCGGCCAGGGTTCCTCCCTTCTTGCCGTGCCCGGCAGGGAGTGCCGCTACTGCCCCCAGACCCAGGAGCTGATGGAAGAGCTGACCGGCCTTTCGCCCAAGCTGCACCTGGAGGTGTACAACTTCTACACCGATACCGAAGCGCGGGACAAGCTGGGCGTAGAGCGCATTCCGGCTATCATCCTGGGAGACAACGGGAGCTCCCGGCTGAAGTTCTACGGCATCCCCCTGGGCCCCGAGCTATATGCCCTGACCGACAGCGTGAAGACCATATCCCGCGGCGTCAGCCCGCTGAGCATGGAGTCGCGCAAGAGTCTCCGCAAGGTCAAGAAGCCGGTGCATATCCAGGTGTTTGTCACACCCAATTGAGGGTACTGCCCCAGTGTGGCCAGGTTGGCCCACGCAATCGCCCTTGAGAATCCGAATATCACAGCCGACGTTATTGAGGTGGAGGAGTTCCCTAACTTGGCCCAAAGGTACATGGTACGCAGCGTACCCAAGACGGTGCTCGGAAACATCGGCCCCATGTCCGGAATCGCTCCGCCCATCCAGTTCGTGGGAGCGGTGACCGAGGCCCAATTCGTCGAGAAGGTGCTGGAAGAGGGCATGGGCGAACCCGAGGGCGGCACAAGATAAATTAACGGCAAGCGCGGGGTGCAATTGGCACAGGAGATAGCTGGAGACCTACAAGGCAAGGGGCTGCGAGTAGCCATCGTGGTTGCCCGCTTCAATGACTACGTCACATCCACTATGCTGCGGGGAGCTGTGGACGGGCTCTCCAGGCACGGTGTGGGCGAGGACGAAATCCTGATCGCCTGGGTCCCCGGGGCCTTCGAGCTTCCATCCTGCGCAAAGACCCTGGCCGAGACGGGCCGCTACGATGCGGTCGTCTGCCTGGGGGCGGTGGTCCGGGGCGAGACATCCCACCACGACCTTGTGTCGAGCCAGGCGGCCTCGGGCATAAACAGGGCCTCCCTGGACACCGGTGTGCCGGTTATCTTCGGCGTGCTTTCGGCGGAGAACATCGACCAAGCCATCAACCGAGCCGGGGGCAAGCAGGGGAACGTGGGCTACAGCTCCGCCGTTGCCGCCATCGAGATGGCCCGCCTCAACCAAGCCATCAAGGGCCTCGGCAGCGCCTAGGCACGGGATGTCCGGTTACTCTCCAATGGCAAGCCGGGGCTGGACTGCCCGGCCTTTCCTATTTTGCTGACCAGGAGGCATCATGACCGCTGTCGATAGGCTGATGGAGGGGGCGGTGGATATCCACGTCCACTTCGCTCCCGACCCCAATGGGGACCGCCGGGCCGGCGCCTCGGAGGTCGCCAGGAGCGCCTTGGCCGCAGGCATGAGAGGCATAGTCCTCATGAGCCACGAATACCCCGCTCATCCCGTAGCCTACACCGTGGCCCAGATGGTGCCGGACCTCGCCGTCATAGGCGGCATCACGCTTAACCTGGAGGTAGGAGGCCTGAACCCCACGGCGGTAGAGGCTACAGCCGATATGGGGGGACGGGTGGTGTGTATGCCCACCCATTCCGCCGGAGTCGACCGGAAACGCCGGGGGCTGGAGGGAGGAATCAACCTGCTGGACCCATCGGGACGGTTGTTTCCCGAGGTGTATTCCATCCTCGAAACCATCAAACTCCACGACATGGTGCTGGCAACAGGACACATATCAACCGGGGAGAGCATGGCCTTGGTGGACGAGGCGCGAAGCCTGGGTATAAACCGCATCGTCGTTTCCAACGGCTCCACCATGTCCTTCCTTGCCGGTATGACCGTAGAAGACATGAAAGCGCTGGCTGCCAAAGGCGCCTACATCGAGCACTCCGTGCACGCCATGATGCCCCTGACCTACCGCCAGGACCCGGCACAGCTGCTGGAGGCGGTGCGAGCTATAGGTCCGGAGCATTGCATCATCAGCTCCGACTTCGGCCAGGACTTCCATCCCATGCCTGCAGAGGGGCTGCGCATGGGCATCGCCACCCTGCTACGGGTAGGCTTGGAGGAGGTGGAGGCGGGCATCATGGTGAAGGAGAACCCCTCGCGCCTGCTGGGTCTGTAGAGGGCGAAGCGCCCCCTTTGATCTACTTGTCTGGGTCTTGGGACTAGCCCGATTGGGGGCCTGCTAGGAACGCACTCCCCAGGAAATGTAACGACGGATGGCAGGGTCCGGGCGCGACATCGCCAGCTTCAACCAGCGAGCTATGACGGCTTGGGCCGGCCGCGCCGATAGCCTCACCAGCACCTTCATCGTCAGGAACGCTCCCTGGAGGGCTGCCCGGGAGGCAAGGGCAACAAGTGCGAAGAGGCTCTCCGCTCCCTGGGTCATGTTGCCCGACTCCACCTGGGCTAAGGGGTGAAAGTTCAGGCTGGTCCGATGATCACGATAGTTGGCATCGGATACCCATTGCCCAAACTCGAACGAGGGCGCCAATCAGGACCTCGTCTTCCAGGTCTGGGTGTTATCGGCCATATCGATCTGCTGTGAGGCGGCATCTTGTGGGGCGGCTTGGGTAGCCGGTTTCCTGAATGTGAGCTTTCTGAATCCCCATCGGAGCATCTTGAAAGCCGCTACACAAAGTATGACGAATATAGAAAGCAGCGCTGTAATCGGGTCCGACGTCGAACCCTGTCGGATCCTGTTAGCGCGGTATTCCCTCTCATGCTTCTGAATCTCCGGCGGAAGAGGGGCCCCAGAAGGAATGAACATGGCCCTCCTTTCTCAGGAAAGCGTGCGGTCTGGGTTCATTATATCAGAGCCGGTCGACTGGAACCTGATGCGGTAAATTCGGGAAGAGTCCTGCCTCACCCTGGCCCACTGGGCAGGCCTGTAGCCCACGACCCAGGCTATGCCTGACTCACCTACGACAAGGGGAATCCTGTCGCGCCAGTGCCGGGGCACCTTTTCGTCCACGAAGAAGTCCTGGAGCTTCCTGGCTCCGACGCTCCCCAAGGGCTGGAATCGGTCCCCGGGCCTGCGGACCCGCACCTCCAGCGTTCCTGCTACAGCCTGGGCATCCAGGCAGGCCTCGAAGGGGTCGTTAGGAACCGGTCTTTCCGCCGGCTCTTCGGCCAAGGTCACCTTCCAGCCCGGTATATGGGTGCCCGGTATATGAGTCATTGACGGACTTCCCCCTGCGGGCAATGCCAGCGGGTGGGTCCCCGCAATCTCGGGAAATGGGCAGAGGGCTTCCAGGTCCTTCCCCAGGACCAAACTGTCATAGCTCTTCAGAACTCGAAGGCCCTTGGGCAGGTTGAGTGTGGACACGGAAGAACTGCCAAGCAAACGTTCCATGGCCAGGATGTGGGCTTCTCCCAGGCGCCTCAGGCTGCCTGAAGCTTCCTCATAGGCCCTGGCCAACACCAACCGCTGCATCAGCGGATGAAACGCTCGCAGGGACGGAACATCCAGCATCACCCGGCCATCCTGCACCATTGCCACGGACACCCATGCCTCCGCCAGCGCCTGCTCCAGGTAATCGGCTTCCAGGGAGGCAATGCGGGACAGCCTTACGAGGGCGCCCTTGATATTTGGGTTGTACTCTTCCAGGGCGGGGAGCAGGTGGTGGCGCACCCTGTTCCGCGTGAAGCGCATCATGACGTTGCCGGTATCCCTTCGGCAGGTGATGCTATTCTCAGAGCAGTAACCGAGGGCCTCCTCCTTGGAGACTCCCAGCATGGGGCGAAATAGTCTGGCTTCCTTGTCCCCTTCCCGGCTTCTCCAATTGGACAGCTCGACCATCCCCCTGAGACCCCTCGTCCCGCTGCCTCGCATGATGCGCATGAGGACGGTTTCAGCCAGATCGTCGAAGGTGTGCCCTAGGGCAACTATGCCCAGGCCGGTAGTTTTCGCCACGTCTCCCAGGAAGGAGTAACGGACCTCCCTGGCGGCCTCTTCAAAAGAGGAGATGCCCATCTTCCTCTGGTAGTCCGCCGGGTCGGCCTTGCCGATGGTGGAGGGCAGCCCGAGGCCTGCGGCGACCTGGGCAACGAACCTGGCATCCACCTCGGCTTCGTCGCCTCTGAAATCATGGTCGAGATGGGCGACGTGGAGGTCCAGTTTGGCATGCTCCCTCAGGGCCAGCAGGGCATGGAGGAGGGCCATGGAGTCGGGGCCGCCGGAAACCGCCACCACCATGCCGGTGTTTCCTGTGGGACAGCCCAGCCGCTGAAGGGCAGCCAGCACCTGTGCTTCGATATGGTGCATCACACCCTACCTGGGCCGGACAGAGTCCAGATGGCACCGTTCGTTGATGGTCAGCACCTGGGGCGAGCCTGCAGAGAAGGAAACGACGCTAATGGAAGCAAGGTCCACCCTCAGGCGGTGGAACATCGACAGGGGCAAGCCCAGGCAGGCGCACAAGATGGATCTGATGGCAAAGTTGTGGGATACAGCCACCACCGTACCTTCAACGTTGGCGCCTTCCATCTCTTCTATGGCACGCCAAGCCCTGGTCTGGAGCTGGCGTATAGATTCGCCTTCGGGAAACACGACATCCGAGGGGTCCTCGCGCCAGGATGCATACAGCTCTGCATACTTGGAGCGCATCATCTTCCCAGTTATGCCTTCCAGCTCCCCCAGGTTGACCTCTTTCAACCCTTCCCTGGGCTCCACTGGGAGACCAACATCCTTGGAGACCATAGATGCCGTCATGAGGGTTCGGGGCAGGGGACTTGAATAGAGGGCAGTTGGCTTCCAGGAAACCAGGGCGCCAGCAACCTGCCTGGCCTGCTCGACACCCCTGTCGTTGAGCTTAACCTGGCTTTGGCCTTGAAACCGGCCTTCCCGGTTCCACTTGGTTTCCCCGTGCCTTACCAGTATCAAGCGCACTGCTGCGGCGTACTCCTTCCGAGGAGGCCAGGGGTATCAGAGGCCACGTCGGCTCTTTACATACAACAAGATTCCGGCGCCGGTAGCGAGCAGGGCGCCACCCACGATCAGGGGTATGATCCACCACAAGGCCGATACGACGCTGCCGGGAGTGTCTTCGATGGTGAAGGTGGACTCCGAGGTGCGGGTCCCCTGGGCTGTGCTGAAATTCACGGTCGCCCTGTAATCGCCGCCGATTTCCGGAGGCGAGTAGACGATAGAGTAAGCTATCTTGCCTCCCGTGTAGCTCATGGCCGAGCCGCTGCTTCCAGGAGAGACACCCTCGTGGGCCACATTCAGCCGGGCGCTTCCCACCGAGTCGGGGTCCACACCCTCGGGGGGACTGCCTGTAACGTAGTCTCCCTTCCCCGTTGGCAGATTGATGATGATTCCCGTAAACCCGGACTCCCCGTCCACCTGTATTACCTCGATGGCGGCTGATACGAACTCTTCCTCCCTGCCTTCCAGGTCCACCTCTATGTCGATGGTCACTTCCTCACCCTGGGCAAACATGGTCTGGCTGGCATCGCCGTTTTTCGATGCCACCACATCCACTGATAGCCCCAGGGCTTGGTCGGGACGCAGAAGTAGGAGGGCCACGATGAAACAGGCAACCAGCGCTGCATATAGGGGAAGGTATCCTGGCTGCTTCACTCGAGTCATCTGGTTTCTCCTTGGCTGAGGGGACGGCAGAAAAGGAGCCTGGGGCTGGAACGCCCGGGTGCATCTAGCTGCTGAACATATCATCTAAGTCAAAGCCAAGTCAACAAAAGCTAAGTCGATATTTTGAGACCTTAGTCTCTCCTTTTGTGTTGACAGCCAAGATGCCCTTTGCTAGGATTTCCGAGCATCGGATTACGATGTACATCGCCTTTTCTGAATAAACGTCGTCGAAGTGGAACGGACAGCCAAGACCCAGCCTATCGACAAGGGGGCCGTACATGCCCCCGTTCCTCCCATGTTCTCTCGTTATCAAGCTCACATCCTCGCTGGCCTCAGGTCTGCCGTCCCCGGCAATAGTGTTCCCGACAATGAAGATGATGCATCCAATGAGCTTCACCGGATGATGGCTTACCACATGGGCTGGATGGACGCCTCCGGGCAGGTTGTGGAAAGCTCTGCCACCCAGGGAAAGGCCCTTCGTCCTACGCTGTGCATGTTCGCCTGCGAATCCCTGGGGGGCGACTGCTCCCGGGCGGTTCCTGCGGCATCGGCCCTGGAGCTCATTCATAACTTCTCCCTGGTCCACGATGATATCCAGGATGGCGATGTGGAGCGACGCCACCAGCCCACGGTATGGTACCTGTGGGGTCAGCCCAAGGCCCTCACTGTTGGCAACGCCCTTCGAGCGGCAGCCGATGTCTCCCCCTTGCGCTTGGCGGAACAGGGAGTGCCCCCAGCCAAGGCTCTGCGAGCATCCCGGATTCTCACCGAGGGCTGCCTGTCCATGATCCAGGGCCAGTGCATGGACCTTTCCTTCGAAGGACGCCTTGATATCGGCTCGAACGACTACTTGGACATGGTCTCCAAGAAGACCGGAGCGCTGATCCGGTGCGGGACCGAGATGGGCGCCCTCATCGGCTGCGACGACACGGCCAGCACACAGCTTTATGCCAACGCCGGAGCGCACCTGGGAATAGCGTTCCAAGTGCGAGATGACGTGCTCGGCATATGGGGCGACTCGGAGGTTACGGGGAAGGCTTCCGGCAACGACATTCGCCGTCGCAAGAAGTCTTTCCCAATCGTCTATGCCTTGGAAACAGCCACCGGTGCGCCCCGCCAGCGCCTGCTCGAAGCTTATGGAAAAGACACCCCTGACGAAGGGGATGTGGAAGATGTACTGACCGTGCTCGACGATGTGGGCGCCGAGGCCCATGCTCACCAGATGGCGGTTGGCCAAGGTGAGCTGGCATCCGGAGAGCTCCGGAAGATACCTGTGGAACCTTGGGCTCAGGCGGAATTTGATGATCTTGTGCATTTTTTGACGGCCAGGCAGAGCTAGCCGGGAACCGAAGCTTGGCCGGATGTTGAAGCAGCGAAAGGCAGATATGAAGACTTCCAAGAGACCTATGGAGTTATCCCTCCGGCTGGCCGCCTACATGTTGAAGAACAAGCTGACGCGCAGGAAGCGTTATCCGCTGGTCACGATGCTGGAGCCGTTGGAGATGTGCAACCTGGCCTGTATCGGATGCGGACGCATCCATGAGTACAAGCCTGTGATGGACAAAATGATGCCCGTCGAGGAAGCGGTCGCAGCAGTGGAAGCATCGGGAGCGCCCATCGTGTCCATCGCCGGAGGGGAACCCACCATTCATCCAAAAATAGACCAGATCATCAACGAGCTGGTGCGGCGCAAGTACTTCGTCTACTGCTGCACCAACGGGATACTCCTGGAGCGGGTCTTGAAGAAGGTCCCCCCATCCAAGTACTTGTCCTGGGTCGTCCACATGGACGGGATGGAGGAGCGCCACGATGAGGCTGTCGCCAGGGAGGGCGTGTACAAGAAGGCGAAGAAGGCCATAGAGACCGCACTGGAAGGTGGATACAGGGTCTGCACCAACACCACCATCTTCCGGGGGTGCGACGTCGAAGACCTGCACACCCTTTTCCGCACCATGACCGATATGGGGGTGGAGGGTTGCATGGTCTCCCCCGGGTACGACTACAGCGATGCCCCCGACCACGACCTGTTCCTCACAAGGGAGGAGTCCAAGAGGGAGTTCGGCAAGATCCTGGATGAGCGTTCCACAAAGGGTATGCGCCTGTATAACAACCCCTTGTACCTGGACTTCCTGCGGGGACGCAGGGATTACCAGTGCACCGCCTACTCGAACCCGACCTACACCGTCATGGGGTGGCGCAAGCCATGCTATCCCCTGGCTGACGAACACGTGACCGACGTTAACGAGCTGTTCGAAGAATCCCTATGGGAAAGCTACGGGGTCGGCAAGGACCCCAGGTGCGCGGGCTGCATGATGCACTGCGGCTTCGAGTCGGCAACCGTCTTTAATGCCATATCCAGCCCAAGGGACTGGGTAACCCTGGTGAAGTCCGGGGCCATAGGGAAGAGCGGGATCACCGCCAGCTAGGCACCGATTAGCTACAAAGAAGAAGGGCGAGATCATTTGATTGCAGTTCTGGCATCCATGGCAAGGGAGATTTCGGCGGTGGCCAAGCTTCACTCCGTGAAGAACTATCCGGGGGGAGTGCGGTTTGTCATCACCGGCGTCGGACGGGAGAAGGTAGAGGCATCCCTGGCCGCCATGGATGAATGGGAAGACAAGCCGTCGGGAATCCTGTCCCTGGGCTATGCGGCCGCCTTGGAAGAAGGACTGGAGCCGGGGGATTTAGTTATCTCCGACTTGCTTTGGGCAACGGGAAAAGAGTCCAGCTTCCAAGCCGACCCGGACCTTCTCGCCCAGGTTCGGCAAGCAACGGAAGAGGTTCAACCCAATCGCTGCCGCGTTGGCAGCTCTGTAACCGTGCACGGAGTCGCAACCAGCCGCGCCGAGAAGCGCCTGGTCGCCGCCATGACTTCGGCTTCCATTGCAAACATGGAGGACTACTGGGTGGCCAAGTGGGCATATGACCGAGGCATCCCTTACGTAAGCGTCCGGTCGGTGCTGGACACCCTGTCCCAGGAAGTGCCGGAGTTCATCTCAAAGCTGGCAGGGCTGAGGCTACCCATCCAGGTAATGGGTGTGGCCATACAGGGTATCGTGCGCCCCGAGAAGCTGGAGTCGCTCCTCCGGCTGTTCAAGGAAGACCGGGTCGCGCGGAGAAGCCTAAAGGATTTCGGCGTCAACTTCCTAACCGGTGGCTTGGGCGCTCATAGCTATGCCGCTACCTAGAATCATGGGTCCACTCGGACCTGGGAGGTGTCACTGGGATGTTGGTCCTGGTAACCGGAGCTTCCGGATTCATCGGCGCCAACGTGGCGCGCAGCTTCCTGGAGCATGGCTACCAGGTAAGAGCGCTGGTGAGGAAGGAGAGCAACACCCTTGCCCTCCAGGGAACGAGCATCGAGCTGGCCTATGGTGACCTCCTTGACCGGGAATCCGTCGCTCGAGCTCTCGAGGGCTGCCAAGCCCTCGTTCACTGCGCGGCTCTCTATACCTTTTGGGCACGAGACCCGGCTCCCATCTACGAAGCAAACGTCGGCGGGACGAGGTTGGTTTTGGAAGAGGCGATGAAGTCCAAGGTCGAAAAGTGCGTATATACCAGCACCGTCTCCACGGTCCACGCACCTGCGGACAGGCTAGGCACCGAGGATGACTGGCCGTCAGAAGAGGAGATGGTGGGGCACTACAAGAGGTCCAAGCACCGCGCGGAGGTGGAGGCGCGCAGGTTCGGCGCCAAGGGATTACCTATCGTTGTTGTGAACCCAACAGCTCCCGTGGGTCCCTGGGATGTCAAACCGACTCCCACCGGCCGCATAGTGCTGGACTTCATCCGCAGGCGGATCCCGGCCTGTATCGACACAGGAATGAACGTTGTCGATGTGGAAGATGTTGCCCTTGGGCATGTCCTGGCATTGGAAAAGGGGGTCCCGGGGGAAAGGTACATCCTGGGAAACGCCAACCTGACCCTCAGGCAGATGTTTGGAATGCTCCAGGACGTGTCCGGGGTCCCTGCTCCCCGGTGGAATCTACCCATGTGGATGGCAGTGGGCGCAGGGTACGTGGACAACTTCATCGAAGGCGGCCTGATGAGAAGGGAACCGGCTATTCCCCTGGAAGGGGTGAACGTGGCCCGAAAGCCGGTCTATGTGAAATGCGACAAGGCCTCCCAGGAACTGGGAATGCCTCAGAGGCCTGTGGAAGAAGCCTTGGAGAAAGCGGTGGGCTGGTTCAGAGCTCACAGCTACGCCTGAGGCCGAATTGGACCTTAGTTCCGGGGAAAGGACAAGTATGCCTGTTGCTCCTGCGCTGACAAAGCAGATGGTGGATACGGAGCTCGACGACACCATCAAGAAGTCCCAGGACTATCTGCTGTCCATCCAACATCCCGATGGGTACTGGTGGGGCGAGCTGGAGTCCAATCCCACCATGGAGGCGGAATATCTGCTCTTGACCTACTTCCTGGACGCCGTGGACAAGGAGCGCTGGAGCAAGCTGGCCAACTACATCCTCCAGAGACAGCAGGATGACGGGTCGTGGGGACAGTACTACGAAGCCCCCGGCGACGTCAGCACCTCGGTGGAGTGCTACTTTGCCCTCAAGCTGGCGGGAGTGTCCCCGGACCGTCCCGAAATGGTTAAGGCCCGCGAGTTCATCCTGTCAAAGGGCGGGGTGCCCGAGGTTCGGGTGTTCACCAAGATCTGGCTGGCCCTGTTCGGCCAGTGGGACTGGAAAGGCACGCCGACGATGCCACCGGAGCTGATGTATCTCCCCACTTGGGCACCCTTCAACATCTACCAGTTCTCCAGCTGGGCACGGGCCACCATCGTCCCGATGACCATCATCCTCACCGACAAGCCCTGCAAACCTGTCCCGGAGTGGGCGTCCATTCAAGACCTCTATCCTGACGATTGGACCGAAGACAACTATAGGTTGCCCAAGCCCAAGGAACTCTTCAGTTGGCGTCGCGCCTTCTACTACGTGGACATGGTTATCAAGGCTTACCAGGCACTGCCATTCAAACCTGGCCGGAAGCAGGCCCTGCGGAGGATCGAAGAATGGACCGTTGACCACCAGGAAGAGGACGGTTCCTGGGGAGGTATCCAGCCCCCCTGGGTCTATTCCCTGATAGCCCTCCACCACCGGGGCTACTCGCTGGACCACCCCGTCATCAAGAAAGGCCTGGAGGGATTCGAGCGATTCGCAATTGAGGACGAGACCACCTGGAGGGTCCAGGCCTGCGTCTCGCCCGTTTGGGATACTTGCCTTGTGCAGATCGGCCTGCTGGACTCGGGCTTAACCCCCAGCCATCCCTCAGTCCAGGCATCCACAAAGTGGCTGGTAGAGGAGCAGGTGCATTCAGGAGGTGACTGGCAGGTAAACGTCAAGGACGTGGAGCCGGGTGGATGGGCCTTCGAGTTCGCCAACGACAACTATCCCGACATCGATGATGCCGCTGAGGTCATCATTGCCCTGAACATGGCCCCCATGGAACGGGAAGAGGACGAGAATCGAAAACAGAAGGCTATCGAAAGGGGCACCCGTTGGATGCTGGCTATGCAGTGCTCCAATGGAGGCTGGGCTGCATTCGACAAGGACAACGACAAGAGCCTTCTCGCAAAAATCCCATTCAGCGACTTCGGCGAGGCCTTGGACCCTCCCAGCGTTGATGTTGCTTCCCACGCAGTGGAAGCCCTGGCAAAGCTGGGCTACACAAAGGACGATCCGGCCATTGACCGGGCCTACAAGTACATTCTGGCCGAGCAAGAAGAAGAAGGTCCCTGGTTCGGCAGGTGGGGAGTTAACTACATATACGGAACGGGGGCAGTCCTTCCAGCCCTGGAGGCCATCGGGGAGGACATGCAGCAGCCCTACGTTCGCCGCGCGGTGGAGTGGCTGATATCCCATCAGAACGAAGACGGCGGCTGGGGAGAGAGCTGTGACTCCTACGTGGATGAGTCCTCCTGGGGCAAGGGACCCAGCACCCCTTCCCAGACAGCCTGGGCCCTTATGGCCCTTATGGCGGCCGGAGAGACCGACCACATAGCAACTCGGAACGGCATCCATTATTTGACAACTACCCAGAACGTCGACGGCACCTGGGAGGAACCTTATTACACTGGCACCGGCTTCCCCGGCTACGGAGTGGGCCGGAGGGTAAAAGGCCTTCCCAAGCCCGGTGAATCCGGCTACCAGGGCGCGGAGATGGGAGCCGGGTTCATGATCAAATACCATAGCTACCGCAACTGCTGGCCTCTCATGGCCCTTGGACGCTTCCGGAGCAAGGCTCTAGCCCCGCCAAGCCTGGGTGCAGGCGCCCATAATGGGTCCCACCCCGCCAGTTCGAGAAAAACGGGCAAGGCAGAGAAGATAGCATGAAGACCCAGCTATATTGCTTCCAGAGGGAAGGGACTATACACGTCGGCGCTTATCAGAGTATCTTCCTCATAGAGCTGGACCATCCCCGATCCAGGGAAGTACTGGTGAAAATAGTCGGGGAATAAGGACCGACGTGGACGAGGCCCACACAATCCCTGGGAATGCCATCTCTCTCGACGACGCCTTCCGGTACTGCGAGCGGTTGGCAAAGACCCACTACGAGAACTTTACCGTCGGCTCCCTTCTTATACCCAAGGCCCTGCGCAGGCATGTTCACGCCATCTACGCCTACTGCCGCTGGGTCGATGACCTTGGTGATGAGCCTTTCGAGCCGCTGGTGGAGTCCCTTGCAGGGGCAAATTGGATGTACGAACAGGTCCGGTCCGGCAGCGAGCCCCTGGGGCCCTCCCAGCGCATGGCCCTTCTGGACAGTTGGGAAGAGGAGCTGGAATCGTGCTTCACCGGCACTCCTACCCACCCAGCAATGATCGCCCTCCGGGACACCGTTCACGCCTTCGGCATTCCTATGGAACCCTTTCTGAAGCTGATAGAAGCCAATCGAATGGAGCAGAGTTCGTCTCGCTATTCCACCTACGAGGACCTTCTCTTCTACTGCGACCATTCGGCTAATCCGGTGGGACACCTGTTCCTGTATCTGTTCGGCTACAGCGACAAGGGTATGCAGGAGCTCTCCGACTACACCTGCACCGCCCTCCAGCTCGCCAACTTCTGGCAGGATGTGCACCGAGACTACGAGATAGGTCGCATTTACCTGCCGCTGGAAGATATGGAGAGGTACGGGTACACCGAAGCCGAGCTTGCCCAGCATGTCGTCAATCGGAGCTTCCGGGATTTAATGGCTTTTGAGGTCGAGCGGGCGGAACATCTGTTCCAGCGAGGCCTTCCGCTGGTAGATATGTTGGAGGGCAAAGCCAGGATCGATGTCGCCCTGTTCACCAAGGGCGGAATGGCAGTCCTCGAGGCCATAAAGGACCAGGACTACGATGTGCTGTCCCGCAGGCCTTCCCTGTCCCGGTGGAAGAAAGCGCGCCTGTTCCTTTCGACATGGGCAAGAATGACGCGGCGACCATCCGCCTCCTGAACCCGAGTCATACACAAGCATGAAACTCCCATCGGTAGATGCACGATGAGCGAGCTGACCGACGCCTACGAAGAATGCCGCCGGATCACATTCCGAGAGGCCAAGAACTTCTACTATGCCTTTATCACCCTCCCTCGCCGCAAGCGCTACGCGATCTATGCAGCCTACGCCTTCTGCCGCATCTGCGATGATATTGCCGACGGCGAACAGACCCCGGACGCCAAGCTGGTAAGCCTCCAAGGTGTGCGGGAAGACCTCGCCTCTACATACGGGGGACGGGCGCAGAACCCTGTGTACCTAGCCCTGGCCGATGCTGCATCCACCTATGACATCCCTGAGCAGCACTTCCGGGACGTCGTCACCGGCGTGGAGATGGACCTGACCAAGACCGCTTATCAAGACTTCGATGATCTGTACACCTACTGCTACCATGTTGCCTGTGTTGTAGGCCTTATCTGTCTTCAGGTCTTCGGATATTCCAACGACAAGGCCCGGGACTACGCCGTAGATTTGGGCTTGGCAATGCAGCTAACCAACATCCTGAGGGATGTCAAAGAGGACCTGGAGCGGGGTCGGGTGTACATCCCCCAGGACGAGTTGGATCGCTTCGGATACACGTTGGAGGACCTGCAGGCAGGCACGGTGAACGAACCCTTCACTGACCTGATGGCATTCCAGGTTGAGCGGGCGCGCAGCCATTTTGACGAGGGCTTCAGGCTGCTCCCCCTGCTTTCCGCTCGATCCAGGGGATGTCCGGCAGTGCTCGGCGCTCTCTACAGTCGCATTCTCGAAAAGATCGAGTCGAGGAGCTACAACGTCTTCCAGGAAAGGGTGAGCTTGGGCCGGGGCGAGAAGGGCTGGGTAACCCTCCGCACCTGGGTGAAGAGCTTGCTGCCCGCTCAATGAGCCTCCCCGAAAGCCGGGCGCCCCACGTTATCGTCCTGGGAGGAGGGTTGGCTGGCATCTCAGCGGCCTGCCATATCCTGGAGCGCGGCTGCCGAGTAACCCTGGTGGAGAAGAGGCCATTCCTCGGCGGAAGGACGTTCTCTTTTCGCCACCATCCCCAAAGGGAAAACAACCCTGCCTTCCAGGTGGACAACGGCCAGCACGTCTTTCTGGGCTGCTGCACCAGCTACATCGACCTGCTCAGAAAGCTGGGCTCCTACTCCCATGCCTACCTGCAGCCCAAGCTCCACGTAGAGATACGGCGGGCACGAGAATCCGGCAAGCCCCCCAGGACGTGCACCCTGGCTTCCGTCCCCTTTCTTCCCCCGCCTCTCCACATCCTCCCCTCCTTTCTCCGCTACTCCCACCTGGGCATCAGGGACCGGCTCAGGGTGATCTACGGCCTCCTATGGGTCAGGTTAACCCGCCGTCATAACCCCACCCTGGAGGCCCAGAGTTTCCACCAGTGGCTCAAGGCCCATGGTCAATCCGAAGAAGCGATTTCCAGGTTCTGGGACATCATCATCGTTGCCACACTGAACGACGACTCCAGGAACGTCAGCGCATTCATGGCCCTGATGGTGTACCAAGAAGGTGTGCTCAAGGGGCGGAACAGCGCCAACATCGGGTTCTCGCGGGTCGGCTTGTCAGAGCTGATGGGGGGGCCCGCCAGGGAACTTATCCAGGCAGCGGGCGGGAGCGTCCTCTTTGGCAAGAAGGTCTCTCATCTCATAGTCCAGGACACCGACAACGGATCGGGGAAGAAGGTGACCGGGGTGCAATTGGCCGATGGCGAGACCCTGAGGGGCGACATCTACGTGTCCGCCCTTCCCTTTGGCGACCTCGGCTCCATCCTGCCCCCATATCTCGCCGATTCCCCATTTTTCAGGGGCGCCCGAGAGCTGGCCACCGCCCCCATCGTGAACGTTCACATCTGGTATGATCGACCGGTTATGGACACCAAAGGCGAACCCTTCGTGGCATTCCTGGACAGCCCCCTGCAGTGGGTGTTCGACAAGACCAGGATGCAGGGCGCCGACCCAGGCGGCCCTGCGGGGCAGTACATCTGCGTGTCCATCAGCGGGGCCTGGGACTACATGGAAATGTCCAAGGCGGACGTCAGGCGGATTGTTCTGGAAGAGATGGAAGCGGCCTTCCCTGTAGCAGCCCAAGCGCAGGTAAGGGATGTCCTGGTCATCAAGTCCCCGGCGACCTTCCGCTGCACTCCCGGCTCGGCCTCCCTGAGGCCGTCGTCTATCACGCCCATCAAGAACCTGTTCCTGGCTGGTGATTGGACCGACACCGGCTGGCCCTCCACCATGGAGGGTGCCGTGCGCAGCGGCGCAGCCGCCGCAGAGGCCGTCTGCTCCACGGTGCCCCTTGAATAAGGCGGCCCTCATCCTGGCGCCCTTCTCGGAAGATGCCCTTAACCGCCTCGGCAAGCACGTCCGGTTCTCCTACGAAAGCTGGCTGGACACGGGTGAGCTGATCTCCCCCGACGACATGGTCCGGCGGATCAACTACGAGGACCTCAGCATCCTGGTGGTGGAAGCCGACTATGTGTTCGAAGAAGTGTTCGCCAACGCCCCCGGCCTGGAGTTCCTTGGCGTATGCCGGTCCAGCCTGGGACACATCGACGTCGATGCAGCCACCGAGCACGGCGTGCTAGTGATCAACACGCCGGGCCGCAACGCCAACGCTGTGGCGGAGCTTACCCTAGGCCTCATGCTCTCCTTGGCGAGGGGCATTCCCGCTTCAGGCCGCTATGTGTCCGAGGGCCGGTGGGAGGACCCCGTCGGTCCCTACACCCACATGCGCGGCACCGAGCTCGGGGGCAAGACCCTGGGCCTTCTGGGCTTCGGCGCCATCGGCCGCGCGGTGAGCAAGCGGGCCTGCAGCTTTGGCATGAAGGTCATCGCCTACGACCCATACCTGGGGGCTCCCGGAACGAGGCTGGGAGGAGCACGCCTGGAAAGCCTCAACACGCTCCTGGAGGAGTCCGACTACCTGTCGGTCCACACTCCAGACACGGGCGAGACCCGCGGCCTGGTAAACAAAGACAACATAGGCCTCCTGAAGAGCGGGGTTAACATCATCAACACCGCTTCCTACTGGGCCATCGACGAAGATGCCCTCGTGGACGCCCTGCGCTCGGGCAAGGTGGCCTCCGTTGCCATGGATGTCCACCGCACCCACCCAATCCCGCCCAACAGCCCCCTGCTCTCAATGGACAACGCCCTGCTGACACCACACATCGGTGGGGCCACCGCCGAGACCATAGAGCGCCAGTCCATGATGATGGTCGAGGACATTCGCAGGTACCTCCGCGGGCGCAGGCCCCGCCGCCTTGTCAACGAATCGGTCTGGGGGCGGGTTGGCTAACCCAATTCTGGCCCTGGATGTGGGGACCAGCTCCTGCCACTGCCTACTGGCCGACGACAATGGCTCCAGCCTGTCATCAGCCTCCGCCGCCATCACCTATCACACCCCCAGGGACGGCCCCGAGCTGGCCCGGGAGTTCGACCCCGCCCAGGTGCTTTCCACACTTGGAGGGCTGGTCTCCCAGGTGCTGGGCAGGGCCGGCGTCTCCCCCGGCAGTATCGATACAATCGTCCTAACCAGCCAGCGCCAGGGTTTGGTGCTCCTGGACTCTGCCGGCGTCGAGCTGGCCTGCAGCCCCAACATCGACCTCCGGGCTGTGTTCGAAGGGGCAGCCATCGACGAGCAGCGCGGTGAGCAGGTGTACCGCACTACCGGCCACACTCCCTCCCTCATCCTGGCCCCGGCTCGCCTCGCCTGGTTCGAGAAACATGAGCCCGGCATCTTCCAGCGAATCGACGCTGTCCTGTCCGTCGCGGGCTGGCTGATGCATCGCCTGACCGGTCGGAAACTGGGCGAGCGGTGCATGGAGGGTGAGGCTGGCCTGTTGAACGTCTCCACCGGCGCCCGTTGCCACCGGCTGCTGGACAGCCTGGGCTTCCCACGGGGCCTCTTGCCATCCATGCCTGGAAGGGGCGCTCCTCGCAGGTCTGCCGCCGGCCCCCTGGCCCAGCAATGGGGCCTGGGGAAAGGAGCCGAGGTCATACTGGCCGGCCCGGACACCCAGTGCGGCCTCCTGGGCATGGGCCTCACCCAACCCGGCCAGGTCGGCGCATTGCTCGGCTGGAGCGGCGCCATCCAGGCCATCACTGCCGAGCCCCGCTTTCACCCCGACCGCGCCACGTGGGTGGGGCGCTACCTGCTGGACGACCTGTGGGTGGCCGAAGCGAACCTGGGGGAGGTGGGGTCCTCCTACTCCTGGCTCAAGGACCTGCTGCTGGGCTCCGACGCCCCCATGAGCGAAGCCGACGATCTGGCCGCTGGCGCCCCCGAGGACAGCTCCGGCCTTCTCGCCTGCCTGGGACCCGGCCCCGAAAGCGCCTTCTCCGCCGGGCTCCGCCGGGGCGGCCTCCTCTTCCCCACTCCCTTTGCCTACCGCCAGCCCACGGCTGCCGGCTTCTTCAGGGCCGCCCTGGAAAACGTTGCCTTCAGCGCCAAGGCCAATTTGGCCTGCCTGGACCAGCTCACCGGACGGACCACGGGCCTCCTCCACATAGGAGGGGGGATGGCCCGCAGCGACACCATGGCTTCCATACTGGCCGACGTCCTGGGCATTCCCGTCCGCCGGAGCCGCACCCCCCAGGCTACGGCCCGCGGCGCCGTCCTCCGCGCCATCCTCCAAACCCGCTCCGATATCCCGCCTCATCAGTTGACAGAGATTGCGGGCGCAGACCATGATGATATCGTCCCCAGTTCACCTGCAGCCGTGGCTCGCTACGAAAGCGCTTACCAGGAATGGCTCGATGTGCAGCAGCGTCTCGACTGGGAGTAAACACCAGCCAACGATAGATAAAGGAGGCCCTTGACCCTCCGGCCTGAAGAACGGAAGCTCCTATGGGAGGTGGTCATGGAGCTGGCCAGGGAAGGCTTGGTCGCCGGCTCCAACGGCAATGCCAGCATGCGCCTGGACGGTGAAACCCTCCTCATAACCCCAACGGGCAGGTCCTACCGCGCCATGACCCCCGAGGACCTTCTGATCATCGACATGGAGGGCGGGCCCGTCGAGGGCGACAGCATCCCTTCCTCCGAGACCGCCCTCCACCTTGCCATCTACCAAGCCCGACCCGACGCCGGCGCTGTCATCCACACCCACTCCCCCTACGCAACCATCGCAGCCGTCGCCGCCCTGGACATCCCTCCCCTGGTGGACGAGGTCGTATACAAGGTCGGGGGGAGCATCCCCGTCGCAGACTACGCTTTCCCCTCCACCGAAGACTTGGCCTCCAACGCTGTCGCCACCCTGGGCGAGGGCAACGCCGTCCTCCTCCGCAATCACGGGCTGGTGGGGCTGGGCCGCAACCCCTGGGAAGCCTTCGACATTTGCCAGATGGTGGAGAGGCTGGCCCACACCTTCATCTATGCAACCCTCCTCGGAAAGGCCAACCCCATCCCCGACGAGTACGTGGAGCTGGAGATGGAGCTTTTCCTGATGAAACGCCGGGCCTCGGTCGCCTGATGCGGGCCGACCCAAGCAATAACGTTGAGGTGAAAAGGAGCCATGGTTAAGATTCCCGCCTTCCTGCTGCGCAGGGTTTACGTCAAGGGAAGCCTCGCAAACGTCGATGACGGCTTCCAGTTCCAGCTTCTCAACTCCCTGGGCTCGGGCTACGCCCGGCGCATGCTCCCCCTCACCCTGGACGGCCGGGAGATACCAATGGAACAGTGCACCTTCCCCATGAAGGACGGCGCCTGCTCCTTCGACCGGGTGTCCAACGACCTGCCCTTCACCCTGGACGTCAACAAGAACGTCACCATAACCGTCCACGGAGAGACCCTGGATGCCAACCCCCACACCATCGCCCTGAACTTCGAGGTCGCTGGCCTCGGCGAACTCACCCTCGACTTCACCGACACCCCCGCCTCCTGACGCCGCCAGCAATGAACGTTGCGGTCACAGGGGCATCGGGTTTCCTGGGGCAGAACCTCCTCCCAGTCCTCAGCACCTCCCCATCTATCGATAGCATCATCGCCCTGGATGTGGCTCCCCCGGGCCTGGACCTCCCCAAGGTCGCCTACCGCCGGGTAGACCTTGCCTCTCTGCCCGGGGACTTCTTCGCCGGGGACCGGACCGACACCGTCCTCCACCTCGCCTTTCACTTGCGCACCGACCGCCAGCGCCGCCTGAGCCGTGACAACCTGGCCGGCACGAGGGCCCTCCTGGAAGCTTGCCACCGCGCCGGCGTGCCCAACATCATCTTTCTTAGCAGCCACACGGTCTATGGCTCTCACTCCCACAATCCTGTGCCTATCACCGAGGACATTCCGGCGGACCCCCTGCCCGGCTTCGGCTATGCCGAGGATAAGGCGGCCTGCGAGGAGCTGATGCTGGAGTACGCCGAAGCCCACCCCGACGCCACCGTCACCATCCTCCGCTCCTGCGTCATTCTCGGCCCGGGCAGCGCCGGGAGCTACGTCGCCCGCACCTTGTTCAAGCCTGTCCTCCTACGCCTCATGGGCTATGATCCCCCCCTCCAGTTCGTCCACGTGGAGGACCTCACAGAGCTTCTACACCAACTGGCCACCCGACCTACGGCGGGGACCTTTAACGTGGCCGGCGCTGGGTCCATTCCCTACAGCCGGGCTGCCCGCATCGCCTCCAGCCGCCTGGTCCCTCTTCCTGTGGGTCTGGCATATCCCCTGGTGCAGCTGACGTGGCGCTTGGGTCTCCAGGGCGACTCTCCCGCCATCGGCCTCGAGTACATCCGCCACGCCATCCTGATGGATACCGCCAAGCTCACCCAGGCCACCGGCTTCCAGTTCACCCACTCCTCCGAGTCGGCCCTTCGCGCCGCCTTCCCCGATTCATCTTCCCCCCTCCCCTGACGCCACTTCTCCCCCCTTGACGCTACTTCCTCCCCCCTCTCTTGATGGCACCTGTCCGTTCCCCTTCGATTTCCCTCAGGGCGAACGGACGGCATAGGCATAGACTCCCGCCTCCGCGAGAGTGACGACACTTGAGGCGCCCACACTTTTCCTCACGCTAGGCGCGCCTTTCGTCATTGCGGCGGAGGCCGCAATCCAGGACGGAGCATTGCCAGATTTCAGCGTGGGTCATTCCAAGGGGGCCAGGGGGTGCAGCATGGCCCTTTGTCAGGGAGGCCTTCTCTACAGCCTGGGTTTCCTGGATTGCGGCCTCCGCCGCAATGACGGCGGGGGGTCTTGGTTATAGCAAGCCTTTCGAAGCCCTGGTCTTGGACTGGTATTCCCCTCGTCCGTTCGCCCTCGCGGCAATAACGGTGGGGGCGAATGTCGGTTCGTCCTGAGCCTGCCCGTTCGTCCTGAGGGAAAAGGAGCCCATTGAGTGACCCCTGCCCCCCTGTCCGTTCGCCCTGAGGGAAATCGAAGGGGAACGGACAGGGAAGTAGAGCCTCACCCCAGCCCCCTCCCTCCAGGGAGAGGGGGCATTTTGTCCCAGCCGGTGCTATAATCGGGCGCCAGACCCAATACCCTTCCTTGATAGGAGTACGCCATGACCACCAACAAGAAAGCCACAACCGTCGTCCGCGAAGCCTTCTTCCGCAAGGGCAGGCCCATATTCGGCATCAGCGCCCCCACTCCCTTCGGCGCCAAGCTCCTCGAGCGTGCCGGCTTCGAGTACCTCTTCATTGGCGGCGATGCCACCATGGCCCCCATGCTGGACATCCAGGGCACCGGCGAGATCGACATGACCACCTCCGTCATGCTCGGCAGGACCTTCGCCAGCGCCGTCTCCATTCCCATCGTCATGGATGTGGACGTGGGCTTTGGCGGCCCCACCCAGGTCGCCAAGATCGTCCGTGAGTATATCCGCAACGGCGTCGCCGGCATTCGCATCGAGGACGGCATCGTCCGCTACCTCCGGGACAAGGTCCAGGGCAGCGTCCACGACGAGGTGACCTCCGCCGAGGAGATGGTCCTCAAGGTCGAAGCCGCCTCCGATGCCCGCAACGAGCTGGACCCCGACTTCCTGATCATCGCCCGCAGCGACTGCCACTTCGCCGAAGGGTACCGGGGCGTCGAGGAGGTCATCGAACGGGCAAAGGCCTACAACAAGGCCGGGGCCGACGTCCTCTTTACCACCAGCGCCGTGAAGGCCCAGGGCGACGTCAAGGAGCACATCCGCACCGTCGTCCAGGGCGTCGCTCCCATGCCCGTCTCCATCCCCGGCAACGGCATGGACGTGGACGAGGGGGCCGAGCTGGGCGTGGCCGAGATACGCTACCCCTACGAGCTCCTCCGGGCCATGCACTCTGCCGGCTGGGACCACATCGTGGACATAAAGAACCGGGGCGTAGCAGCCATCAACGACTGGCGGGAGCGCAACAAGGACAACCCCTACCGCGCCAACCAGGCCTGATGCCCGCCAGTGATGAAGCTTTCCCTGGCCGTTCACCCTGAGCCTGTCCTGAGGCTCTCGAAGGGGGAAATCGAAGGGGAACGGCCAGCCCTCCTCTCGGAGGGAGGGGACCAAGGGGAGGGCGAAATTGCGCAGGGAGTGTACTTTGGGGCAGAAAGACGCAAAAATACCTTGACAATAAAAATGGTATGGTGATAGAAATAGTACTGATCCTTCGCTGGAAAGGGTTTCTTGTGTGTCACTATGCGTTGTATCCTAGTCGCCGAACCCTGCCCAGTTCCGGAGTTGCGAACCGGAAGGATAGAAGTGGCAAGAATATTCCAGCTCTGGTGAACCAGGAAGCAAAAGGGGAGAGGAACTGATGAAGATTCAAAGGTCCAGGTACTTTCTAGGCGGAATAGGCGTACTGCTCCTGCTCTTAGTGGGCATATTGTGGGCAGTGGCTGCCGTTGCTTCTCCTTCCGGACAAACCCAAGGGACCATATCGTTGGATGAAAGCCATGTGCGCTCCAACTGCACGGCTGACGCGTCCGACTGCACGCTGGAGGCCAAGGTCACCGACGCCGACCTCAGCTTGCCTGTTCCCGTCGGCCCCGAAGAAGACCGCACAGTGTCGGTAACTATCGACGCCGCCGGGGTCGACGCCTCCAGGTTTACCACTCTGGTTGTCGATATTGCAGGCGGCGAAGCCTTCACTCGGCAGGACGCACAGAAAGCGGGAACCGTAAACGTCAACCCTAGCATGGACGACGTGCTTCCCATTGTTGGCAGTGTCGGCATTGACTACGATGGAAGCGACGGCATTGGCACCGACAAGAACCCTGACGTCCAAGTAACCCGTGATCGGGTGCAGGGCGGCAAGCAGCTAATCGATCTGCAGATCAACAACGACCTGGACAGCGGTGACATCATCGCCCTGTCCTACAACACCTCGGATGAGGAAGGCACCGTCGCCATGGTTGAGGGCGACGAAGGGACCATGTACCTGAACCTCCAGGAAGTCCTCGGTGGGTCCGAGTCCTCTCTCGGCGACCAGGGCAGTTACGCCGGGACCTTCGAAGTCGCCAGCAAGGTAACAATAGACATTGGAGACATCGAGGGCGAGCAGCACCACGTCAGCGCCGGTCTACGAACCGGAAGGCCTTATAGTGAGCCCTACACGGTTACCACCACAGGTGGCAACGGCGTAGATGAAGATGCTAATTTCGACCTTAAGCTTAACTACCCGACGCTTCGCGATGGCGACGACGATGGGGATGACTACCTCGATGACATAGAAGTCGTTGGAGGGGATGCCGAAGTGGCTGAAACCCAATCCAGCGCCGCTTCCGCAGAGAGCGGAATAGTCACCTTTACAGCCACCGATGACATCGCGGAAGGCAGCACAATCAGGGTCAGTTACCTGGGTGATGACCACTTCACCATTGACCTGGACCACGGCCCTGCACAGGAAGAGCTCTCAGAATCTGACATCGCGGTTCCTCAACCGGGCAGGTTCGATGACTTCTACACTTGGCGCGGCGAAACCAGGGACACCATAACCCTCAGTGTGGAACAGAACACGCCGTCTAATGGAGCGGTCCTGGCAGTGTCCTACAAGGGTACTGAAACCATCGATAACACAGACGGAACGATCGATGTGGGAGAGAGCTTCGAAGTCGATCTCATGGATCGGGATGATAATTCACCGCCCAGCTCGATCACCGTACTTAACGCCGCAGGAGAGACGGTCAATCTGACGGCGTCAGCCACGGGAGACGGCGAAACCCGGGCACGGGCTACTTTCACAGTGCCCACCGGAGGCACTCCAGTCGCGGATGGCCAGTCCTTCTACATACATTACGACGGCATGGTAATAGCCGCGGCTTCCAACCCCAGGAATGCCTTGAACGCCGAAGCCGAAGTCAGGCCCATCATTAAGGTCGATCCCAACCCGTCGGGCGAGGTCCGGGCCATCTATAGTGATGCCTCGGGTGGAAGTGTCACCGAAGAGGCCACCGTGGAGAACTCGGGACCGTCGGTCAGCGATGCATCCCCGGCGAGCGGCAGCGCCTTTGGGCCAAAGAACGCTCCCACCCTGATGGCCGTCATAACCGATGTGCCCGCACCGCCCCTAGGGTCCGGCGTGGACACAGATTCAGATGAGGTTGAGTTCTACGTCAGCACCACCGGCGCCATGGAGATGACGGGAGGACAGACCTTCACAGGGGACGTGAGTACAGACGGCGGCGTGATAACAGTGTCTCTGCCGCTCATCAATGACCCCCACAAGCGGACGGACTCACTGAACATCGAGGATGGAGTGGTCCAGAACATTAGCTGGTGGGTGACCGTCAAGGACAACGTCGGGAATATGACCACCAGCGACGCCAAGCCCGACGATGAAGAGGAAATGAAGGACCTGGGCAACCAGCCATACACACTGTCAATAGACACCACCGCCCCTAAGTCGCAGGCCAACGACACGGTCACGGGTCAGTCCTACAACGCTGATGACAAGGAGATAGAGAGAAACCAGCGGAACAGCATACGGCTGGCCTTCGACGATGCCATTAACAACGACAGCGTGGACACCAGCGATTTCACGGTGAGCGTTGGTGACGCGTCCATAGCGGTTGAATCGGCAAACGCAGTGGGCAGTGACATCTTCCTGACCCTGGCCGAAGACCTGTCCTCGGATGCAACCCCGACGGTGACCGTCGAAGACCGGGTTGAGAACTCGGCGGGTATCGCGCTGGCCACGGGTGATATCAAGGTCAGTGACGACATTGACCCAGGCGTCAGCGTGGACCTGTCCACGACCCTGAGCAAGGGTGAGCTGAGCGTGACGGTCGCCACCGACGAGGCCATAATCGGCGTTCCTTCGGTTAGAGTGTTCTTCGACGGCGCTAGAGACCGCGCCGCTGTAAGCAGCGCCAAACGTACCTCGGCCACGGCCAACGAGTGGACCTTTGACATCGACACATCCAAGGGCACCGATACCGATGGTGTGTACAGCGTAGAGGCAAGTGCCCTTGACAAGGCCAGGAACCGGGGCACCAAGGGTGGTGACGACTCCTCAGCGAAGAACGCCATCACCTTCGAAATAGATACCAACCTGACTGCCTTCGAGACTGCAGATGATGGTGACTTCGATACCCTGTCCGACGGCCAGCTGGTGGGAGAGTCGGACGCCTACTACTTCGGCGTTAAGTGGAACGACTCTGATGAGTACGACGACGACAGCCATGACAACGTCACTCTGACCGCCGCCGTGCTGAACTCGGGCGACGACGACGAAGTGATCCTGACATCGGGCATAGACCCTGAAGGCCCGGCCACCATCTTCACCATAACCGCCGAGGGCCTGCCCCAGGGCGAACACACCCTGCTAGTACAGGGTATGGACGATGCCGGGAACGAGGCTGAAGCCGAGATTGACTTCGAAATAACCGAGCTGTCCTTCGACATCCAGCTCAGGCGGGGCATAAACCACATCTCCCTGCCCAGGGACCCGGCGAACACGGACATCAACGATGTGTTCGGAGAATATGCCCAGATAACCTCGGTGTTCACCTTCACGGATGGCACCGCCAACTCCCTGGCATCCTTCCGAGAACCGGGCAGCACAGGCCCGTTCATGGGAACCCTCACGACAATAAATGCCAGCCAAGCCTACGGCGTGGAGGCCACGGGTAGCGTGAAGGTGACCATAGCCATACCCAACGCTAGGGCCGACCTGTCGCCTCCGACGGTGACGGTAAGCCAGGGCTGGAACTTCGTGCCCGTGACCACCCTGGACGACATCAACGTGATTAGCGCCCAGTCAGTGATGGACGCGGACGCCTACCTGGGCTTCGGGTGGACCAGCGGATGGACCTTCTCCAACAACCGATGGTCGTCCATCCTGCCCGACCCCAGGAACGATAACTTCGACCTGTGCAGCACAGACCTCCAGAGCGGAGAGGTACAGATAGGCAGAGGCTACTGGGTGTACTACGAAGGCGCCGGAAGCCTGAACCCAGGATCCCTGCCCAGGGCAAACTGCTCCTAGCAGGTCGACCCAACACCAGACCCGGAAGAGGGGCCCCGCTGAATGGCGGGGCCCCTCTCTTTTTGACCCTCGTCACCATGCGCCAGCACCCAGATCAGGGCCTTTAGACCCCCCCTTCCTTGATGGGAGGGGATTAAGGGGTGGGTAATACGTATCCCAGAGGCAGCATCCCCATGTCGATCCCCCTCACCCCAACCCTCTCCCGCCAGGGGAGAGGGGGAACAACTTGGCCTTTCCTTTGAGGAAGGAACTACGGGAAGGGCTCACTCAATATCCCCTTCCCTTGACGGGAGGGACTTAAGAGAGACTGATACCCCATCCGAGCGGGCTGTCCGTTCGCCTGTCTGATTAGTGAGGGCTCAGGCTGTCCGTTCGCCTGTCTGATTAGTGAGGGCTCAGGCTGTCCGTTCGCCCTGAGGGAAATCGAAGGGGAGCGGGCAGGCCGGTCCTGCTGCACAGAGGGACACGAGGGACGCCGACTCCCGCTTCCGCGGGAATGACGGTGTGAGACGGCGGGAGTGATGGAAAAGGGGCGCAAACTGCGGGAAGGGGGTCCTTAAACCAGCCACCTCTTCGTCATTGCGGCCTCCGCCGCAATCCAGGACGGAGTATTGCCGGACTTCAGATTGGCTCCCACCAATACGATAGGTCATCGCAGTAGGGAACCTACCTCAGCCCGTAGTGCGCCCGTCCGTTCGCATTCGATTTCCCCCTTCGAGCGCCTCAGGACAGGCTCAGGACGAACGGACAAGGGGAGGCCTGTGGCAGTCCCGGACTTTCCTGGATTGCGGCCTTCGCCGCAATGACGGGGCAGGCTCTAGTCACCACCAGCCTTCCTGAAGGCTTGCCCTCTTATCGTCGTTCCCGCGGAGCTTGTCCCCGTGAAAACGGGGAGCGGGAACCTGCCTCGGCCCAGAACAGGGCAGTCGGAAGGACATTAGTCTAGGAAACTACCAAGCCCGTCCGTTCGTCTTGAGCCCGTCCGTTCCCCTTCGATTTCCCTCAGGGCGAACGGACAGCCCGAGCCCTTGCCAGTCGGACGGGGAGCACAAACTCCCGCTTCCGTGGGAGTGACGGTAAGAGGGAGCGGCGGAGGCCCTACCCGGAGCGGGGGAGGCCGCGGGGTTCGAGGAGGACGATGCGCAGCTCTGCGGGGAGGCTGGTGGCGGAGATGGTGAGCCGAGGCTGGGGAGCCACGTCTCGAAGACCCATCTCGCGTAGGAAGTCGTCCACAGCTCCCAGGTCCACCGACCGGGCCGGGGGAGCATCCTGCTGGAGAGACTCCTGGGCCTGAGGGGGTTGTGACGCCGGTTCGTCCGGGGAGGGAGCGGTGGGGGAGGGCTGGGAAGAACCCATCAGACCTTCTAGCCCCAGCTGCCTGATGCCTGCGGTCTCCCCAGATGCAGGTCCGGACTCCTGCCCGGCGTCCGTGGGAGGTTGCTCCTGGGCACCAGAGGAGGCTGGGGCGGGTGGCTCAGAGGGGGAGGCCGCGAAGCGCAGGCCAGGGAGGCGGTAGTGCATGGGCACAACCACCCTGGGACCCAATGCCCGGACCATCTCGGCGGCGCCGGGAGCATCTATAGTGCACCCACCGCCTACGGGGATGAGGAGGATGTCCAGGGGAGCCAGCTCCTGGACATGCCGGGGCGTAAGGCGGGCGCTGACATCGCCCAGGTGGCACACCCGCAGGCGTTCGATCTCAAACAGGTATGCGGTGTTGCGCTTGGAGGGAGGATCGCCTGCACCTTTGGGTGTCATGACGCCGGTGACGTAGATGCCCGACAGCTCGTACTCACCGGGGCCATCCAGCACCCGTGGCTCGCCGGCCAAAGCTTCCCGGCAGCTGTGGTTGGGGTGCCGGTGGCTGACAGTGGCCAGGGTGGGGGCCGGCTCCCGCAACTCCAGGCCGATGGACGGCGGGTACGGGTCGGTGATGATGGAAGTCTCATCGGACCGGATGCGAAAGCACGAATGTCCCAGCCACGTTAAGTCCAAGTTTTGACCTGCCTCATCTCGTTTGTTTTCCCCTCATCCCAAGCCTCTCGCGAGAGGGGAGAGGGGACAAAAGGGCTGGGGGAGTATAGCTGGCGAGCAAGGGGGGAGTCAACGATTTCAGCTACGATTATCGATTCAATATGTCAAGCCGTTTCCTTGACAGGGGACGGGCGTCGTGTTAACTTCCGTTAACTGCTTCGACACCCGCCAACACCATGACCAACTACAGCTTCCCCAGCTACGGGGGCCTCAAAATGCGCACCGGTACGGTGCTCAACATCCTGGTGGATGAGTACATAAACACGGTGGCCCCGGTGGCTTCGGACGACATAGTCCAGCGCCTTCCCCGCAAGGTGAGCTCGGCGACCATCCGCAACGAGATGGCCGAGCTGGAGGAGGAGGGGTACATCACCCGTCCCCACATCTCCTCAGGCGGGGTACCCTCGGACAAAGGGTACCGCTTCTACGTGGAGTCCCTGGCGGAGACGGCGGGGCCGTCGGCCCAGGCGCAGCAGGAGATACGAAGCCGGTTCAACCAGGCGGCGTGGGCCCAGGATGTGTGGGTGCAGCTTGCGGCCTCGGTCCTGGCCCAGCTCACCAACAACCTGGCCATAGTGACCCTGCCCCGTACCCCCACAGCCAAGCTGAAGTACATCGACCTGGTGTATCTTCAGGAGTTCCTGGCCCTGCTGGTGGTGGTGTTGGAGGAGACCCGGCTGAGGCACCAGCTGATCCCCCTGGACGACGTAACCAACCAGAACCAGCTCTCGGAGATGTCCGTGCGCCTGAACGAGAGCCTTTCGGGAATGACCTGGGACAAGATCGGCGATGTCCAGATGGAGCTTTCGCCATTGGGCGAGATCGTGAAGGGGAACACGGCGGAGATCCTGCGGGAGGCCGACGCCGATGATGTGCTGGAGCACTACGTGGACGGCCTGCGCCTGCTTCTGGACCAGCCGGAGTTCTCCGAGAGCGGGCGCGCCCAGGGTGTTGTGGAGCTCCTGGAGCAGCGCACTCTGCTGCGTAGCATCCTGTCCGAGGTGCCCGCAGGGAGCGACGTGGGGGTGTACATCGGCGGGGAGAACCCAGCCGAGGAGCTGCAGCCCTACGGGATCATCATCAGCAGCTACGGGGTGCCCCAGAAGATGTCGGGCACCATAAGCGTCCTCGGGCCGACGCGCATGGAGTACGGCAGCGCCATCGGGAGCGTCCAGTTCCTGTCGACGTTCATGAGCGACCTGATGGTCGGCATCCACGGCAACGGGTAGCAACCCGTCTCTCCACGGACCCCCCTGGATTCCCGCTTACGCGATAATGGCCTTAACGGCAGCCTCTCGTCGTTCAGAACTTTTCGTTTGGCACGGCCTGTCCGTTCCCCTTCGATTTCCCTCAGGGCGAACGGACGACGGGTTTGGCAGCAGGGCACAGACTCCCGCGTGCGCGGGAGTGACGGTGGTTGGTGCGGCCACGTTCTTCGTCATTGCGGCGAAGGCCGCAATCCAAGGCGGAGCTGCCGGGTCCCAGGATGGCTCATACCAACACAATAAGGCGTTGCAGTGGGGTGCCTGTTACCAGCCTGACTTTCCTGGATTGCGGCCTACGCCGCAATGACGACAAGGGTCTACGTCACACCAACCCCTTCTGATGCCCATCCCACTACCGCCGTTTCCGCACCCACTACCGTCGTTCCCGCGAAAGCGGGAACCTACTCTGGCTCTCAACACATCCTGTCCGTTCCCCTTCGATTTCCCTCAGGGCGAACGGACGACCGGTTTGCCAGCAGGGCGTAGACTCCCGCGTGCGCGGGAGTGACGGTGGTTGGTATGGTCCACGTTCTTCGTCATTGCGGCGAAGGCCGCAATCCAGAACGGAGCGCTGCTAGGTTTCAGACTGGACTCCCAGCGCCATTCGGTATTACAGTGGACAGCTAAGATGACGGGGTTAGGGGTCCCCTAGCCCCAACCCTCTCTCCCCAGGGGAGAGGGGAACATTATTTCTTCGAAGAGGTCGTGCATTGAACACCAGATATGGCATCGAGCATGCAGCCGAGGCGTGCTGCCGCAGGGGTCTCATATTCGCGGAGGATTCGGTAGCCGGGTCCATTGCCCAGGCCGGGTGGGCAGACAGCAAGGCCTTCCCCCTGCCCGGCGATGAGCCCCAGTGGCCCAGGGACCGGGTGTGCAACCTCCGCCACACCAAGCTGGAGATCGACCTAGATGTGGAGGCCCGCCGCATCTCCGGCGTGGCCACTCACACCCTGTCCCCCATAAACGACGGGCTGGCGTCCCTGGAGATGGATGCCGTGGAGCTGGATATCACCGGCGTACTCCTGGAGGGCGGGGGCGACCTATCCTTCACCGCCTCGGGGGGCAAACTGAACATCGACCTGGGAAGAACCTGGAACGCCGGCGAGGAGTTGACCATCGCCATTACCTACGGCGCCCAGCCCAGGCGGGGCTTGTACTTCAACGTGCCAGACGACGCCTACCCGGGACGGCCCCGGCAGGTGTGGACCCAGGGCCAGGACGAGGACTCCCGCTTCTGGTTCCCCTGCTTCGACTATCCCAACCAGCGGTTCACCAGCGAGATAATAGCTAAGGTGCCCGCCTCCTGGACCGCTATCTCCAACGGCCGGCTGGTGTCGTCCGAGGCCGAAGCCGATGGCAGGACATTCCACTGGCTCCAGGACAAGCCCCACTCCACCTACCTCATGTCCCTGGTGGCCGGGGAGTACACCGAGGTCCGGGACGACATTGACGGCGTGGCCATCTCCTACTACTCCCCTCCCGGCCGGGAGGGGGATACCCGCCGGGCTTTCGGCAACACGCCCAAGATGGTGCAGTTCTTCGCCGACAAGATCGGCGTCCCCTACCCTTGGGACAAGTACTCCCAGGTGACAGTGGCCGACTTCATATTCGGCGGCATGGAGAACACCTCGGCCACCACCATGACCGACGCCCTGCTGCACAATGAGCGCGCCCACCTTGACTACTCGGCGGACAGCATCGTGGCCCACGAGCTGGCCCACCAGTGGTGGGGCGATCTGGTTACTTGCCGCGACTGGTCCCACGGCTGGCTCAACGAGGGGTTCGCCACCTACTTTGACCTGCTGTTCAAGGAGCACGATCTGGGCCAGGACGAGTTCCGGTACGCCGTCTACCAGGACGCCACCACCTACTTGCAGGAGGACTCCGGGCACTACCGGCGCCCCATCGTCAACAACGTGTACCGCCAGCCGGTGGACATCTTCGACCGCCACCTGTACGAGAAGGGGGCCCTGGTGCTCCACATGCTCCGGGCCTACCTGGGAGACGACCTGTTCTGGAAAGCTCTGAACCACTACTGCACCAAGCACCGGGGCGGGAACGTGACCACCGACGACCTGCAGAAGGCCGTGGAGGAGGCCACGGGCAGGAGCATGGACCGGTTTTTCCGCCAGTGGCTGTACAAGGGGGGACACCCGGCATTCAAGGTGACCTACCAGTGGGATGAGGAGACCAAGACAGCTCGAGTGGGCGTAAACCAGACCCAGGCTGCCGACGAGACGACATCCGTGTTCGCGGTGCCCATCGTCTTGGCATACCAGACGTCCCAGGGGCGCCGGGAGGTGAAGCTCGACATCTCCGAGGCCAACCAGACCTTCTACATCGCCGCCGATGAGAAGCCCTTGATGGTGAGCTTCGACCCCGGCTACCGGTGCCTGAAGACCTTGGAGTTCGAGCTACCGCGGGAGATGCTCACCTACCAGCTGGCCCACGACGAGGACGTCATTGGGCGCATCACTGCCGCCCAGGGGCTAGCCAAGCTGGAGGACCCCAAGAGCGTGGAGGCCCTGGCCGAGGCTGTGAAGAACGACAGGTTCTGGGGAGTGCAGGCCGAGGCCGCCAAGGCTTTGGGTGTGATCAAGTCCCAGGCCGCTCTGGAAGCTCTGGTGGGCTGCGTCGACGTCGCCCATCCCAAGGCCCGGCGGGCGGTGGTAGCCGCCCTGGGCAACTTCAAGGAGAAGGCCGCCTTCGACGCCCTGCTGCCCATCATGGAGCGGGACGACAGCTACTTCGTGGAGGCCGAGGCGGTGCGGGCGGTTTGCAAGACGCGGGAAGCCGGGGCCTTCGATGCTGTGACCGCCTCCCTGGGGAAGACCTCTTTCAACGACATCTTCACAGCCCAGGGCTTGGTGGGCCTGGGCGACCTGCAGGATGAGCGGGCCATCGAGGTCGCCAAGGAGTGGGCCGGGTACGGCAAGCCCTCCCGGGCCCGGGAGGCGGCTCTAAGCTGCCTGGGCAAGCTGGGAGAGCAGAAAAAGGAGATAGCCGAGTGGGTGGCCGACTACCTGGATGACCCTTGGCTGAGGGTGCGGGCCGGAGCGGCCCGGGCACTGCAGGATATCCGGGAGCCAGGGGCCATTCCCGCCCTGGGAAGGCGCATCCCCAGGGAGCTGGACGGGCGGGTAGTGCGCCAGTGCCGGGAGGCCATAGCGTCCATTTCCGCGGGCCGGGACCGGGGAGAGGATGTAAAGAAGCTGAGGGAGGACCTGGAGTCCTTGGGCGAGGAGAACCGCAAGCTGAAGGACCGGCTGGAGAAGCTGGAGTCCCGCCTGGACACGTAGCTATTACTACGTCATTCCCGCGCACACGGGAATCCACCTTGGCGAAGAGCACGGCTGTCCGTTCTCCTTCGATTTCCCTCAGGATGACCGGACAGCCCATATCCTAGGTTCCCGCTTTCGTGGAAATGACGACGGTGCGGCCTTTGCAGAAGGTAAAGTGGGGGAAATAGACGCCTTCAGGGACTGGTGAATGGAAACGTTGTGTGTTACGCTCCCAAATTGTAAAATAAGGTATCTGTGCAATCGCACGCTCTAAGGGGGACCAATGGGAGGGTTCGACAGGGCATACTCGACCCAAAGCAACTCAACTGATGTAGGGAAGCGGTGGTGGGCGTCTCCCTTCCCGGCAGCTATAGCCCTTATGTTGACCATCGTGCTGGCCCTGACCGTGGTGCCAGCTATCGTTCTTGCTGCCGGCCACAATATCAATGTGAACCTATCGGGCAGTGAAATCACCCTCAGTGGCGACGACACTGCAGAGGTTACGCTCACCGTATCTCTGGCGTCCACAGATGCCAACGAGGCTCTCTTCGGGACCGGTGATGAGCTTACGGTGAGTATCGCCTCGGGGGAGGATTACAACCTCTCGACGACGGACCTGGTATTCAATGACGGCACCGCAGCCTTCATGGATACCGTCCTGTCCTTCAGCATCGCCGATGTTTCCACAAGAATCCTGGAAGAAGGCGACGACCCCTGGATGGCCACCGTAACAGCTTCCAATGGCGACAACTGCCCCGAGCGTGCAGGCGCATCCATATGCAACAATCCCACCGGACAGGTGGACATAGCCGTCATAGCTGAAGACACGCCGGTGGATGTCGTCGTGCCCGAAGGCGCAGCCATTACCGGCGACGCTCCCACCAACGGCTCTGCCTCGATCAACGGCGAAACGATGACCTACACCCCGGCCAGGAACGTGCCTGCCGACGCGGGTATGGTGGCCCTGGACTCGGTGATGTGGGAAGCCAGCGATGGCGATGCCGGGCGTGTGAACATCATCATCCTCCCCATAAACGACATACCCGAACGACGTGGGGCCATCCCTTCGATGGAGCTCACGGCGGGCGGTGAGCCGATTACCCAGCTAGTGGGAGGGCGCTTCGAGGACTTCGACGGCGATTCCCTCACCTACAGCGCCCGCAGCAGCAACCCCGATGTGGCATCGGCAGAGATCGTTGGACGGCTGGTCAGGGTT
Organism: Dehalococcoidia bacterium; assembly: GCA_965116325.1. Taxonomy (GTDB): domain Bacteria; phylum Chloroflexota; class Dehalococcoidia; order Lucifugimonadales; family JAGWBF01; genus JAGWBF01. Next base: position 1,239,914 of record OZ220675.1, read on the forward strand.
ACTCCCCTCAGCGAAGGCTCAGCCATGATCACGGTGATCGCCAGGGACCCGGGCGGCGTGGTGGCCCAGATCAACCAGATCAGGTTCTCCGTTACGGTCGGCGCTGGCGAAGCAGAAGAGGAAGAGGCTGTGGCCGCTCCCTACCCGACTCCCAGGCCCACGCCAACGCCTGAGCCCACAGCCACGCCGGTGCTGCCGGAGCCGACACCAACACCGACGCCTACTCCTACGCCGACGCCTACTCCCACACCGACGCCTACTCCCACGCCGACAGCGACGCCGGAGCCTACGGCGACGCCGGAACCTACGGCAACACCTACCCCGGTGCCGCCCACGCCCACACCCACACCCGAGCCAGAGCCCGAGGATGAGGGTGGACTGGGAGTGATCTGGTGGATACTGATAGTTCTCGCTATTGTTGTGGTCATAGCTGCTGCGTCAGCAGGGTACGTCGTAATGCGACGCTCATAGAGTCTAAAGAATAGAATTTCTGCCCCCTTCCCTTGAGAAGGGGGCAGAAATCGCGACGCCATAGAAGTCCCCTCCCCCTTAAGGGAGGTGACCAGGACCCCAGCTACAATCTTCGGAAACGTGGGCCAGGGATGGCGATGAGGTGAGGAGGTATTTGCAGAGATGCAACGGGCCACGTTAGCCCTTCCGTTAGTCCTCCTGTTGATATTTGCCTCCTTGGGCGCCCAGCTAGGCCAAGGCGCCCCTCCCGGACCGCCAGTGGGGTACTACGGCACGATCAGCATGGCCGATGGCTCCGATCCCTTTGGTTATAGCTTGGTCGCATGTGTCAACGGGTGCGATACTACTGCGGCAGGCTGGGAAAGCCAACCGGTGGAGATCGGGGTCGGCGGAAGCTACAACGCCCTGATCGTCGGACCTCCCGACGGGAGCTTTAGCGGCAGGCCCATAACTTTCTGGATAGTGAACGCAGGCGGTAGGATACAAGCCACAGAAAGTGTTAACCTCAATTCTTCCCCGCCGTTGTACAGGGAGCAGAACCTGACATTCATGGATCCGCTGCCGGTGGCTCCAGTGCCAACGCCGACTCTCTTAGCACCTACACCGGAGCCAACCGCGACTTCGATCCCGACGGCTACGCCTACACCAATTCTACCGACGCCTACGCCTGTGCCGACGGCAACGCCTACGCCCGTTCCTCCGACCCCCACTCCTGAACCGACGGCTACACCTACGCCCATGCCTCCGACCCCCACGCCCGAGCCGACTGCGACCCCGGAGCCCACGGCGACGCCTGAGCCAACGGCCACGACAGCGCCGCCTACCAACACGCCAGTGCCGGAGGCCACTGCCACACCAGAGCCTACCCCCACGCCGGAGCCCGAGGAGGACGAGGGAGACGGCACAAACATCTTCCTGTGGTTGTTCATTGGCCTTGTGGTCTTCCTGGTAGGCGGTGGGACGCTGGTGTTTGTCTTCAGGAACCGCATACTGGGCTTGAGCTAGCCAAATTGGATTAGCTGTTGCGATAACTGCTTTAGCAGGTCATTCTAAGGCTTGGGTGGATCTACTTCACCCAAGTCTTTCTGTTTGTGTGCCACGCCTATCGTTATTACGATGGAGGCCGCAATCCAGGAAACTCCAGGCTGAGACAGATCAGCTATGACCGAGGGCAGCAGCTTGTCCGTTCCCCTTCGATTTCCCTCAGGACGAACCGACAAGCTGCCCCTAGCGTACCTCTCGCCCTCTTCCTACTCCCCTCTCACCAAGGAGAGAGCAGGAGTTCCGGCCAAGCTGCCTTGACCATGTAACTCTGAGCTTGTATATAAGGGACATCCTTGGAGAAGGAGCCCTTTTCTGCGTTGACCGGTCGTAAGCTGAAATTCGGGGCTGTCCTGAGCTTGGGTCTTAGCGAGGCGGCGGCCGAGGCCCGATGGCTGGAAGAGCTGGGCTACGACTACTGCGGGGCGGGCGAGCACTTCATGCGCGGGGACCCGCCCAAGCCATCTTCGGCTGCCCTTTCTGCTCTGGCTGTGGCCGGGGGCGCCACCGAGACCCTCGGGTTGGTGTCCTCGGTGATCCTGCTGCCCTTCTACCACCCCACGGTCCTTGCCAAGTTGACCGCCACCATGGACATCGCCACCAACGGGCGCCTAGTGCTGGGGGTGGGCGTCGGGGGTGAGTTTCCCGTGGAATTCCAAGCGGCCGGTCTGTCGGTGAAGCAGCGAGGAAGCAGGTCCGACGAGTGCCTGGAAGCCCTGCGCAGCCTGTGGACCACGCGGGGGGTTGACTACCAGGGACGCCACTTCAACCTGACGGGCGTAACCATAGAACCTCCTCCCCACCAGCAGCCCCACCCACCGGTGTGGGTGGCTGGAAGGCGAGATGCCGCCATGAAGCGCGCGGTGCGCTTGGGAGATGGGTGGCTTCCATACCTCTACAGCCCGGAGCGGTACCGGGCCAGCGTCTCCCAGATATCCTCCCTGGCAGCTGGGTCGGGCCGGGACCTGTCGGGATTCACATGGGCCAACTTCCAGTTCATATCCATAGGCGAATCCAGGGAGCAGGCAGCCGAGGCGGCCGCTTCGGCCCTGGGCAGCCAGTACCTGTACCAGGGGAACTTCCTGGATATCGTCGGAGGCTACTGCGTCCTGGGCACCCCGGACGAGTGCGTCAGGCGCATCCAGGAGTACGTGGATACCGGGGTGGAGCAGTTTCTCTTCAACTGGGCATGCCCGCCCGAGGATGTACCTCGGCACATCGAAACCGCCGCCAGGGAGATCATTCCGCATTTCCGGGACTAACCAGGGGGAGGTGACCCATGTCAGGTATCTGGCCCGGCGAAATCCAGTGCGTGGCAATGCTGTCCTTCGACGTGGACGGGGTATCCTCCTGGCTGAGGCGCAACCCCGACTTCGCCAGGATGCCCAGCCTGATGTCCATGGCGGAGTATGGCCCCAGCGTAGCCGCACCCCGGATTCTGGACATCCTGGACACACATGACATCAAGGCGACCTTCTTCGTGCCTGGGTACGTGGCCGAGACCCACCAGGACCTGCTTCGGGACATCTGCGAACGGGGACACGAGGTGGCCCATCACGGGTACCTGCACGAAGCCCCCGCCTCTATGAACGCCGAGGAAGAGGAGGAGGTGCTCCGGAAGGGCATCGACATCCTCCAAGGCCTGACCGGCCATCGTCCCGTCGGCTACCGCTCTCCCAGCTGGGAGCTGAGCGAGGCGTCTTTGGACCTGCTGTCCAGCTACGAGTTCACCTACGACTCCAGCCTGATGGGCGACGATGCCCCCTACATCGTGGACTCTGGTGACGGCAGCTTGGTGGAGATTCCTGTGAGCTGGGTGCTGGATGATGCTCCCCACTTCGTCCATGCCCCTTCGGCCCAGCGCACCAGCCCCATGAAGAGTCCCGACGAAGTGATGGATATCTGGCTGGCGGAGTTCGAGGGTCTGTACCGTTACGGGAGGGCTTTCCCCCTTACCATGCACCCCCAGTACATCGGCCGTCCGGGAAGACTGCTGATGCTGGAGAAGCTCATCGCCCGCATATCGGCCTTCCCTAACGTGTCATTCATGCGGATGATCGACGTGGCGGAGATGTGGACGCCGGCCTAGCACTAATGGGTGCGGAGCATGGGCGCTTTGGCGAAGGGCAGCCCTTATTCGCGTTGACACGTAAGGAGGCGGAATGATACATTGGTAGCTGAATTAGCAGCTTGCTTATGAAGCTGCCAACCATGCTTCCATGAGCCTAGGAGGACCGATTTGCCGCGGTATGATTACGAATGCACGGTGTGTGGGTACACCTTTGAGTTGAAGCAGAGCTTCGACTCCGCCCCAGAAGGCACCTGCCCCACCTGCTCTGGTTACTCCAAGCGTAAGTTCCACGCCGTCCCAATCATCTACAAAGGCTCCGGCTTCTACACCACCGATTACAAGGGCACCGGCTACAGCCCCGCCTCCAAGGATGTGGACGAAGGCGACTCGGCGGGCAAGGCCCAAGCCGACGCCGAGAAGGCCAAGTCCGACGACAAACAGAAGGCCGAGAAGCTGATGGAGACGGCGGAAGCCGCCAAGAAGGGGACCGCTATTTGAGGCTCCTCCTCCAGCGGGTAGCGCATGCTTCCGTAAGCGTGCAAGGGCTGGAGGTTGGCAGGATCGACAAGGGGCTCCTGGTTCTGGTCGGAGTGGCCAAGGAAGACTCCCAAGAAGACATCCGCTATCTCTCCGACAAGCTCCTGAATCTGCGAATATTCCCCGGAGACTCCGACAGATTCGATCGCTCTGCCCTGGATGCTGGGGCAGAGCTTCTTATTATCAGCCAGTTCACCCTCTACGGGAGCACCCGCAAGGGCAGACGGCCGGACTTCACCGAGGCAGCCGTTCCCGAGGATGCTGAGCGCCTCTACAGAGATTTCGTGGAAGCTCTCCGCGCCTCTGACCTGCGGGTGGAAACGGGGCACTTCGGAGAGTATATGCAGGTGGACCTGCTGAACGATGGGCCTGTAACCCTAATGCTGGACAGCGCCGAGCGTTCCCAGCCCCGCCGCGCTAGGCAGACATCCAGCCCCGACCCTGGAAATACCCCCTGAGGTATGCGATCTGCCCTCCATGGGCAATGTTGTCGAAGATCATGACCTCCATAGCATCCCCCACGGAGCGGGGTTCGGCGACGGGTGGTATGACCTTCACCACATCCAGGTCGGCGTCACCCAGGGACGACAGGTACTCCCGGGCGCTGGCCCGCACCGCTTCCGAATAGGCCACCAGGTCATCCTTGAACGGGACATCCCACTGGGACACCTGTTCGGCGGTCCAGCCCACACCGCGGTTCTCGGGGTCGTCGCTCATGCCGAACCTGCTGTGCCAGCCACCCTCGATCCACACCTGGGGCTTGGACTGGAAGCGGGTGTTGATGAAGGTGTCCAGCACCCGGTACATGTGCCACATCAGCCATGCGACGGAGTTACACCCTTCAGCGGGGATAGCTCTCAGGTTGGAGTCCTCCAGGTCCTTTATGGCGTTGTCCACCATGTTCCAGTTCCGTTCCAGTACGCTCAACGTTCTTTGGGGTGCCGCCAAGTTCCACCTCTTAAGTCAAGATTGCCGGCTATGCCGGCTGCTGCTCGAATACCAAGTCCATGCTGATGTCCAGGGCGTCGGGTGAGTGGGTCAGTCCTCCCACGGAGATCAGGTCCACCCCCGTCTCAGCCACTGCACGCACGCTATCCATGTTGATGCCCCCCGATGCTTCGATCACCGCCCGACCATCCACGATCTCGACGCAGCGTCGCGTCTCCTCGGGGGTCATGTTGTCCAGCATTATGATGTGCGCCCCGCCGGCCAGGGCCTCCTCCAACTCCTCCAGGTTGGTCACCTCCACCTCCACCTTGATGGTGTGGGATGCCCGACTAATGGCCATCTCCACCGTTTCCCTCAGGGAGATCCCACGGGAGCGGAGAGCGCGTATGTGGTTGTCCTTGATCAGTATGCCATCGGCCAGGTTCTGCCGGTGGTTGAATCCTCCACCCGCCCGGACGGCGTACTTGTCCAGGTAGCGCATGCCGGGGGCTGTCTTGCGGGTGTCGATGATGCGGGGGCCCAGTCCCTGCACAGCTTCCACGTACCGGGCTGTGGCGGTTGCGATGCCGCTCATACGCTGGAGCAGGTTCAGGGCGGTTCGCTCAGCCTGCAGTATGCTGCACGCCCTGCCGGACACCCGGGCTGCGATGTCCCCCGGCGCCAGCCTGCTGCCGTCGGGCAGCAGGGCTTCCGTCCGGAGGTCCGGGTCCACCCTCCGGAACACCGCCATTGACACATCCACGCCAGCCAAGACGCCCGACGCCTTGGCCTTCAGTACTCCCACCCCGCGCAGGTCCTGGGGGACGATATCCCTGGTTGTGGGATCGTTGAAGGCTTGGTCCTCGGACAGAGCGTTGTCGATCAGGGCCTGGACTTCGGGGATATGCTGAAGCACTCGTCCCTCGCTGGGCGTATTAACCGGCGACCCTCCGGCAGGCGGAGGTTAGGCCAGCCGGAGCATGTTCTCCAGGGCGATGCGGGAGTAGCGGCGGGTTTCTTCGTCCACGGTGATCCGGTTCACCACGCGGCCCTCCATCAGCTCCTCCAGCACCCATAGCAGGTAGGCGGGATGGATGCGGTACATGGTGGAGCAGGGACAGACCACCGGATCCAGACAGAATATCGTCTTGTCGGTGTTGGCTTGGGCCAGCCGGTTGACCAGGTTGATCTCAGTGCCAACTCCCCAGATGCTCCCCGCCGGGGCTTCGTTGATCACCTTGCAGATTAGCTCCGTGGAGCCGTTAAGGTCCGCCGCGTTGATGACATCAGCGGTGCACTCTGGGTGGACCAGGATGTTGACATCTGGGAAACGGCTCCGGGCCGCTTCTATCTGCCGGGTGGTGAAGCGGGTATGTACCGAGCAGTGGCCCTGCCACAGCACCAGCTTGGCCCGGCGCAGGTCATCGGGGCTGTGGCCTCCCAGGGGTTTGAAGGGGTTCCACACAACCATATCCTCTGGGCCTACACCCAGCTCCAACGCTGTGTTGCGCCCCAGGTGCTGGTCGGGTAGGAAGAACACCCGGTCGGCCCGGTCATAGGCCCATTGCAGGGCTTCCTGGGCGTTGGAGGAGGTGCAGACTATCCCGCCCTGGCGCCCGCACAGCCCCTTTAGGCCGGCGGCCGTGTTCATGTAGGCCACCGGCAGGATGGTCCCGTGGCCATCCAGCACATCGGCCAAGTCGTCCCATGCGTCCAGGACGTCATCCATGGGCGCCATGTCGGCCATGGAGCATCCAGCCGCCATGTTGGGCAAGATCACCTGCTGATGGGGAGCGCACAATATGCAGGCCGTTTCGGCCATGAAGTGCACTCCGCAGAAGACGATGAAGTCGGCCTCGGGGCGGGAAGCGGCGTTCTGGGACAGCTTGTAGGAGTCCCCTCGGTAGTCCACGTGCTTGATGATCTCTTCCCGCTGGTAGTGGTGACCCAGTATGGCAACTGTTTGGCCCAGCTCCCTCTTGGCATCGGCGATGCGCCGGTCCAGGGCCTCCGGGTCCAGGGCTTGGTACTCGGGGGGTATCTGCTGCCACCGGACGTTGACCTTCAGCTCATCCAGCAACGGCTGGGGCCTCAGGCTATCTTCACTGCGGCAGAAAGCGGTCTGTTCCACCTCGCTCAGGGGAACGGAAAGCCTTCGGCTCGGTTGTCTAACTATTGTGCTCACAGCTAGAGTTTCTCCCTATTTGCGGCGTTGACCATCAGGCTACCGCTCCCTGGAGTGACCATGGGCTTGTGTGTGTGATACGGACATCCAGCATACGGCCCAGCAAGTCATCCTCATCCTCGATGAAAACCAGCTTGTCCGAGCGGGTACGCCCCTGCCACTTGCCCTTGTGGTGGCCATCCACCAACACCTCTACATGATGTCCCAGGAAGGCTGCGTTGGCCTTGGTGAGGATGTCTTCCTGGAGGAGGTCCAGGTTCTTTAGACGGTATTCCTTGTCTTCGGCAGACACATCGTCGGGCATGGACCGGTGGGCGATGGTGCCCGGCCTGGGTGAATATGCGGCGGCGTGCACCTTGCTGAATTCCAGGCCCTTTACCATTTGCACCGTCGAGTCGTACTGCTCCCTGGTTTCGCCGGGAAAGCCCACGATGATGTCGGTACTGATGGATGCGTCGGGCATGGCGTCTCTAATGTCAGCGACAAGCTGACGGTACTCGGCCGCGGTGTAGCGACGGCGCATCCTCTCCAGCACCTGGTCGTCTCCGGCCTGCACGGGCAGGTTGATGTGCTCGCAGACCTTGTCGAGGCTGGCGACGGCATCGATTATGTCCCGGGTCATAAAGCTGGGATGGGATGTGAGGAAGCGAATCCTGAGCAGGTCGTCGATGGAGTTGAGGGCCCTCAGCAGGTCGGCCAGGGTTGGCTTGTCCGACAGGTCGTACCCATAGGCATCGACCGTCTGGCCAAGGAGGGTGACCTCTTTCACGCCACGCTGAACTAGAGCCCGCACCTCTTCCACCACCTCGGTCACAGGCCTGCTGACCTGACGCCCCCGGCGGTAGGGGATGATGCAGAAGGTGCACATCAGGTCGCAGCCGTGAATTATGGGCACGTAGCTGCGGACCGACGGCTGGGGAGGCAGCAGCGGACCCACGCAGCCTTCCCAGTCCAAGCCCAGGCGGTCTCCCACCATCTCCAGGAGGGGTCCGAATTTCTGGGGCTGCATAAAGGTGTCCACATAGGGGAAGCGGGCTTCCAGTTCGGCGGTCTTTGGGCCCACCATGCATCCCATCAGGGCCAGGATGCTCCCCGGCCTGCGCTGCTTGAGGGACTTCATGGAGCCCAGGTTTCCCACGACCTTGTCCTCCGCCCCCTGGCGCACCACGCAGGAGTTGAGGACGATCACATCGGCGTCCCTGGGGCTGGAAGAGGCTTCCAAGCCCATCTGCTCCAGGGCTCCTGCAAGGCGCTCAGAGTCGGCTGTGTTCATCTGGCACCCAATTGTCCAAATATGATAGTTCTTCATGTGTTACTCAGAAGAAAAGCCGGAAACTGGCGGAGGGAATGGGATTCGAACCCATGAGCCCGATTTCTCGGGCTAAGCGCTTAGCAGGCGCCCGCACTAGGCCACTATGCGATCCCTCCCGTGTTGGCCAATATAGCAGAGGGGCGTTTGGCTAATCAACCGAAGTGTGTGAAATAAATCACAGCATGCTGCTGCGGTCCGAATGCGAGCCGCGACCCCTGACTTACGCAAGTCACTCCGCGCAAGTAGACCTGTGCACAACTCGCCAGACGGGACTCGACGGAGTAGTGAGATGAACAATAATCAAGGGGACAACTACGGCTGTCCGTTCCCCTTCGATTTCCCTCAGGGCGAACGGACGGCCCGGGCCCAAGTTGTTCTAAGTTCTTCGGGGGGGCAACCCATAGGGAACGCCTAGCTTTCCTGGGTCGCTTCCACGGGCTGGTAGAGCACCCGGAACCCTATTGAAACTGCCACCGTGACGAGGCACGCCCACAGGCCTGCCAGCATCACCGCTGTCCCAATCCCCAGCGCATTCGCGGCTACCCCTGCCAGCAGGCCGGCTATGGGCATCAGGCCGACGAACATGGTAAAGACGGACGTGACTCTGCCCCGGACCTTGTCGTCCACGTAGAGCTGCACCATGGTGAGGGACATGATGTTGGACAGCTCATCCACACCCCTAAGCAGGGCAAACAGGAAAAGGCTCAGGGCCAGCCAGGGCACCTGGGAAAAGGCCACCAGCAAAAGCCCAGCCAGACCCGCTCCCAGGAACATGATTTTGCCCTTGCCCGGGGTGTTTGCCAGGTGCACCGAGAGCAAGGTGGCCAGGAAGCCCCCAATTGCGGCGGCTGTATGCAGGAACCCGTACCCCTCAGCCCCGGCGCCCAGCACCTCCTCGGAAAACACGGGGAGCAGGGTAAAGACGGCGACGCCTCCAAAGAGGGCCATCAGCAGCTCTAGGACCGTAAGCCCCAGGATGCGCCTCTCGGAGCGGATATAGGAGATACCTTCCACCAGGTTGGCCAGGGGAGTAGACTTCCTGACCGCCTCGGTGTCGTGGGGGACGGGCTTCAAGGCAAAGAAGGGGAACATGCAGCCCCCATACACCACCGCCTGGGCGTACAGGGTCGCCTCGACACCGAACAGCCCGATCATGATCCCGATGAAGGCCGGCGAAACGATGCGGAACCCCTCGAATCCCGTCCTGTACAGGGCCAGGGCTGTGGGGAGCAGTTCCCTAGGGCATGACCGGGCCAGGTAGGTCCTCCTGACAGGGCTCCCCACCGCGTACCCGACCCCGGAGAGGAACATGAAGGTGTAGATCTGCCAGTCCTGCACTTCACTGTAGCGCACAAAGAGGGCAAAGGCTGAGGTCAGGGAGGCCATGTACACGGAGGTGGCGATAAGGAGCACCCTTCCCTCGATGCGGTCAGCCAGCACCCCGAAGAAGGGACTGAACAGCAGGGGCATGTACCTGATGCCTATAGCGAGGGCAACCACGGTGGCGGAGCCGGTGACCTCGTATGCCAGCCAGCCCACTGAGACGAAGACGAAGGAGTTGCCCCAGGACACCAGTATGGTGCCGGCGATGATCAGGGAGACGTTGCGGATGCGCAGGGCAGCCAGGGAACTGGAAAGTCTCTCCCCTAAAGCAGGCATTTTCATGGCTCGTTCCAATGTAGTACCACTGTCGCCGGGCGGTCAATGGCAGGCCCGTCAGCCTTCGTTGACAGGCAAAGTACCCTAACCTAATATGAACACCTAGACAGACCCCATTGGTATCACCCTCACCCCTTTTCCCTGATGGGAAAGGGCTATTCAGAGAAGGATGGACGAGCTAGACGCCAGGATCATAAAGGTGCTCCAGACCGACGGGCGGGCTTCCAACTCCCACATCTCCCGGGAGGTTGGCGTCAGCGAGGGGACTGTCCGCCGCAGGCTCCACCACCTGGTCAAGGACGATATGATCAAGGTGGTCGCCATCCCCAACCTGGACCAGGTGGGGAACGGAACCACCGCTCTCATCGGCATCCGTACTCATCCTGCAAGCGTGGAAGCCATTGCCGATACCCTGAGCGATCTGGAGGAGGTCCACTACGTCTCCATCACCACCGGGGCATGGGACATCTTCATCTGGATGAGGGCCCAGTCAACGGAGGAACTGGGGGCGTTCCTGCGCAACCAGGTTGCAGTCATTCCGGGGGTCATGCAGACCGAGACCTTCATAAATCTCTCCATAAAGAAGCGCACATACGGGATGGCGATGTAGCGGGGCAATAGCGCCCGCGGAGCCGAGGCTCAACCCCGGCGGGTCCCATTCCACACCAACCTTACATTCCCCCAGTTAAAGAGGAGTCGCAACATGGCCAACAGCATCGAGTCCAGCCCCGAGTTCGTAGCCAACACCTACCGGACCATGGAAGCCAACCTGGAGGTGGTCCGCAGGCGATTGGGCAGGCCCATGACCTTGACGGAAAAGGTGCTCCTGTCCCATCTGGACGAGCCCGAGACCCAGGAGCTGGAGCCCGGGGAGAGCTACCTGCTGCTGAACCCTGACCGGGTGATACTGCAGGATGTGCTGGGCCAGACAGCTATGCTCCAGTTCATGCAGACCGAGCGCCAGCGCACCGCCGTTCCTTCCACCATCCACTGCGACCACCTGATCCAGGCCCGCCAGGAAGGGGTTTCGGACCTGCGGGAGTCCCTGGCGGAAAACAACGAGGTGTACGACTTCCTGCGCTCGGCGGCTGCCCGGTACGGCCTGGGATTCTGGGGACCGGGAGCGGGCATCATCCACCAGGTCAATCTGGAAAACTACGCCTTCCCAGGCGCGGTGATCATCGGCACCGACTCCCACACACCCAACGCCGGGGGCCTGGGCGCCTGCGCGGTGGGCGTCGGCGGGGCCGACGCGGTGGAGGTGATGGCCGGGCTGCCCTGGGAGCTGCTGTTCCCCAGGCGCATCGGTGTGCACCTGACGGGCCGTCTCGGAGGCTGGACCGCGCCCAAGGACGTCATCCTGTATCTGGCAGGAGTCCTGACCGTTTCCGGCGGCACGAACTCCATAATCGAGTATTTCGGCCCCGGCATAGACTCCATTAGCTGCACCGGCCGGGCCACCATTACCAACATGGGGGCCGAGCTGGGCGCCACCACCTCCATCTTCCCCTATGACGGGCGCATGGCCACCTACCTGAGGGCTACCGCAAGGGGAGACCTGGTACCCCTGGCCGAGGGAGCGGTGAACATGCTGCGTCCCGACGATGAGGTGCTGGCCGACCCGGCCCGCTACTTCGACCGCATTGTGGAGATTGACCTTTCCGCCCTGGAACCCCACGTGGTAGGGCCCCACTCCCCAGACCGGGCACGGCCCATATCCCAGCTAGCTCGGGAGGTGCAGGACCCCGCCAACAGCTTCGTGGATGAAGTATCGGCGGCCCTTATCGGAAGCTGCACCAACTCGTCCTACGAAGATATGGGGAGGGCCGCCGACGTGGCCGAGCAGGCCCGGGCCCACGGGCTGCAGGCCGACGCTTCCCTCATGGTAACTCCCGGTTCCGAGCAGATACGGGCTACCATCGAACGGGACGGACAGATGGAGTCCCTGCGGGCTATAGGCGGAACGGTGCTGGCCAACGCCTGCGGCCCATGCATTGGCCAGTGGCGCCGTTCCCAGGAAGCGGGAGGCGCGCCCAACTCCATCGTCACATCCTACAACCGCAACTTCCCCCGGCGGAACGACGGCCAGCCGGGCACCATGAACTTCATCGCAAGCCCCGAGGTCACCGTGGCCTTCGCCCTGGCGGGGAAGCTTTCTTTCAATCCCCTGACCGATGCCCTGACGGGAGCCAGCGGCGAGGCATTCATCCTAGAACCCCCAGGCGACGCCCCTGAAGTGCCAGCGGACGGCTTCAGCCGGGGCGATACCACCTTCGTACCACCGCCCGACGACGGCTCCCACGTAGAGGTGGCGGTGGACCCCCAGAGCCAGCGTCTTCAGAGGATGGAACCATGGCCCGCCTGGGACGGCCAGGACTACATGGATATGCCGGTGCTGGCCAAGGTCAAGGGCAAGTGCACCACCGACCACATTTCACCCGCCGGACCCTGGCTGAGCCTGCGGGGCCACCTGGACAAGTTCAGTGACAACATGTTCATGGGAGCCATCAACGCCTATACCGGAAACGCCGGCAAGGGTTCGAACCTGCTGACCGGAGAGTCGGACCAGTCCTTCTCCGACGTTGCCCGCAGCTACAAGAGAGAGGGCCTTCCCTGGGTGGTGATCGGGGACGACAACTATGGCGAGGGGAGCAGCAGGGAGCACGCCGCCCTGTCTCCAAGGCTCCTTGGAGGCGTGGCGGTCATAGCCCGGAGCTTCGCCCGCATTCATGAGACCAACCTGAAGAAGCAGGGCCTTCTGGCGCTGACCTTCCAGGACCCAGCCGACTACGACAGGGTACGGGAGAACGACCGCGTGAGCTTGGTGGGCTTGGACTCCCTGGCCCCCGGCAAACCGGTCACGTGCCGCATACGCCACGACGACGGGTCGGAGGAGGAGATAGGGCTGGGCCACTCCTTCAGCGAACCCCAGCTTGAGTGGTTCAAGCTGGGCGCTGCGCTGAACCTGATGCGGGGCAAGTAGGGACTAGCCGAGCCCGTCCAGGCACTCACCAAGGGGCTTGTGGATGCAGGTGAAGATGGGGGTGTCCCGCAGGGTGTAGGGCCGGGCCTGGGACTCCCTGAGGGCCATAACCAGGTCGAGGAAGTCGCCGGGACTCTCCGTCTCGAACCCCAGCATGAACTCCTGGTCGTCCAGCCCGAAAGAGTAGCTCGTGCTGATCTTCACTGACGGGTACTTGTGGCCGATACGGAAGTGTTCGGACATGATGGACTGGCGCTCCTCCTGGGGAAGTTGGTACCAGTCGTGGGTCTTCACAAAGGGATAGACGAACAGGTATGGGCGTCCCACAGTCCGCACCAAATCCCCGGTGCCGTCCTGGCCTGGATGAGTGTGCTCATCGACGTAAGGTGAGCGCCGGGTCATAGCCAGGTAGGAATACGGAGTCTCCAGGTACTTCCCCAGCTCGGTGCGGTTAGTCTGGGCGGCTAGCTGGTCCAGGAGCTCGACCGTCGGGCTGATCGCCCACAGCATGTAGTCCACGTCGCCCCTGGTCCCCAGGAGGGAGTAGCTGGATATGCTCATCCTCTGGGAAAGCTCGTCCAGGACAGCCACGTACTCCGCTTTGCTTCGCTCCTTGTCCCCTTGGTCCAGTCTCTTCCACTCGGGGGCCACCTTGTAGAAGCAATACCTTACGAAGTACCTGTCGCCTTCGGGACTCATGGACACTCCTCAACCTGTGCTGCAGCGTCAATTATAGCACCGCCCGGTACTGGCCCAAGTCGGGCAAAGCGGTACCATATCCGTTTGACAAAAGTCGAGTGTGAAGGTAGACTATTGCCAACATGCGATTCGAGGATGACCTGTTTCACCTGTGTACCCGGCTCCTGATGTAGGAGCCAGGTTAGACCAAGCAGCCCTTTAGACCTGCGCCCTATGCCCGGACTACTTGAAGAGCGCAGGTAATTTTTTGCCCATTTTTAGGAGGCCCCCATTGAGCACCGTAACCAGGTCCGACGCCCGCCCTTCCCAGGCTGACATACATCAGAGCAGCCTAGCCCAAGTCCCGTCCGCCAAGGGAGTGATCCCTTACATGGAGGGCGAGATAGTCGCCCTGGAGGAGGAGATACGGGCCTTTCGTGCGGGCGAGCGCGAGGACTCCCAGTTCCTGCCCTTCCGCCTGCGCCAGGGTGTGTACGGGCAGAGGCAGGCCGACTCCCAGATGGTGCGGGTGAAAATACCCGGAGGCGTTGTCACCGAGGAGGCACTGAGAGCTTTGGGTATCATCGCCGACAGGTACGCTCCTCTGAGGAAGGGCCACGTTACCACCAGAGAGAACGTCCAGTTCCACCACCTGAAGCTGGAGGATTGCCCGGAAGTGCTCCGTATCCTGGGAGAAGCAGGGCTGACCACCAGGGAAGCCTGCGGCAACACGGTGCGGAACGTGGTCGGCTCCCCTACGGCCGGCGTATCCCCCGATGAAGTGTTCGACATCACTCCCTACCTGGCCGCATATGTGCGATTCGCCGTGCGCCATCCCCTGACGCAGAACTTCCCTCGGAAGTTCAAGACATCTTTCTCCGGCTGCCCTGACCGCGATACGGTAGCATCGGCCATCCATGACCTGTCCTACATCGCCCAGGTGCGCCAGGTGGACGGAGCGGAGGTACGGGGGTTCAAAGTCATCGTGGGCGGAGCAACGTCTATCATGCCCCGTCTAGGAAAGCCCCTCTTTGACTTTGTAGGGGAGGAAGACTACCTGCGGGTGGCCCAAGCTATCTGGCAGGTCTTCGACAAGGCGGATGTCCTCCGTAAGAACCGGATGATGGCCCGCATAAAGGTGCTGATAGACCGCATCGGCTTCGAGCCCTTCAAAGAGATGGTGGAGGAAGAGCTGGCAGGCATCGGACCCATCGATCCTGTGCCCTTGATGGATCTGGACGACGAGTTCATCGAGCATCCCCCCGCGCTGCCCGCCGTCAACTCCAACGGCCACCAACCGCCGGCAGAGTTCCTGGAGTGGAAGGACAGCAACACCTTTGCCCAGAAGCAGCCGGGCTATCACGTCGCCTATGTCACCATTCCTCAAGGCGACATCGATCCCGAGCAGTTCTCTGCGCTGGCGGACCTGGTAGCCAAGTACACCGGCGGGTCGGCCAGGGCAACCCAGAACCAGAATCTCGCTTTCCGCTGGGTGCCGGAAGCTCACCTTGTGGATGTTTGGAAGGGCCTAAAGGAGATCGGCCTGGCCGGGACGGGCGTGGATTCCATAGTCGATGTCACATCCTGCCCCGGGACCGATAGCTGCAAGCTGGGCATCACCTCTTCCATGGGCCTGGGAAGGGCCATCATGGATGAGCTGGGCTCCTGGAACGGGCTGCTCGAAGACCCTGAAATCAAGAAGCTGCACATCAAGATGAGCGGATGCCCCAACGGCTGCGGCCTCCACCACATCGCCAACATCGGGTTCCATGGCGCAGCCATGAAAGGCCCCAACGGAGTGCAGGTGCCGGCCTACGAGGTCTTCCTGGGCGGCGCTTATGGCTTCGGACGCCCGGAAGATACCCGCATCGGGGAGCGTCTCCCACGGGTGAAGGTGCCCGCCAAGCGGGTGCCCCAGATGGTCCGCAGTTTGGCTGTGTACTACAAGGAGAACCGCCACGACGGGGAGGGTTTCAACGACTTCCTGCAACGGGTTGGCCTCGAACCTGTGTCCTCTATAGCCCAGGAGTTCTCAGAGGTCGCCCCCTTGGGCCCCGACTCCCTGGACCTGTACATGGACTGGAGCCACACCTCTATGTACAAGCTGGAACGGGGAGAAGGGGAATGCTCCGCCTAGGAGTTCGTCGTAGCTGTTAGCCGAAGACGGGCCCTGGAGCATGCCGATAGCGTGCTGGCCTCGCCCAAGGCCCACGTGCCCGTAGTCTTGCGCCACACCAAAGGCGGTGTCACCCTGCTCCACCAAGGCAGGGCTTTGACCCGGTGCTACATTACGAGGACCGGGATGCGCGCCGCCCGCTTCACCGCCCACGCCCTGGGGGTCGAGGTTCCGGCCCTGGGAGAGCAGGTACAGGCCCGGGTATCCACCGGCGTGCTCTGGCGGGCCATATCCATATCGTGCCTGGACATGCGGAAGCCCGAAGTCATGCCCTTGTTGGAGCGCCTGCTGGCCGAAGCTGAGATGCAACGGACAGCATCATCTACGGAGCTGTAGGGGCAGGACCGGCAGATGGAGGGGCTGTGCGGGAAGAGCTAGCCCCGGAGCCACCTCTTGAAGCGCTCCCATGCAGACGGGTTCTCTTCGATCAGGCGTCCTCGCCACCGCTTCTCGTAGCCCGACGATATACCGGAGGAGCCCACGAAGAGCAGGAAGTATGCGACGACGAACAGCACCAGCCCTGCTATCAGAAAAATGGTGAGGTTGCCGACACCCAGGGTCCCCACCGTCAACACGATGAGCAGCAGGGCAAAGCTGGCCAGCATGAGCTTTCCCAGGTTGAGCTTGAATCCTCTGACAGAGCGGCCCATGGAGCCTAGTGGCCCGCCGCCGGAGCCGCTCGAGGAGGAATTCGACCTGCGTGAGTCCTTGGGCAGAACCTCTTCCACCTGCTTGAGGATCTCCTCTATCTCCTGCTTGTACTTGTCAGACATTTCCAGCCCCCAGGAGCGATTCTATCCTGTTCAGCTAAAGGGGTCCCTCCGTCCCCGGACTCAGCCAAGTCAATGCGACGCATGTGGGTGATTCGGGCACCGACCGCCTATCACCCTATTCACTAATACAATATATCAGGCGGCTGATGAATGCGTCCAGCTTCCAGTCCCCTGGTACGTAAGGCGCCGGACCTCCCTCAAAACCTTGGCTCGCTGCCGTCTCTCTAGCTTCGCGTGCCGGCGTACTGCCAGCTTGGGTTGGCGTGCTCCGCCTCCACCCAGCCCGGCTTCTGGCGCCAGCGCAGGCCCTCGGGATCATGGGGCACTTCTATACTCTCTCCCTCCGAGGTCTCCAGGCCGTTGGGATGGTACACCAGCTCGATCATGTTGCCGTCGGGGTCGTGGATGTAGGTGTAGTGTTCGCCGTTGTCCTCCCGGCGCCCTTGATAGGGGTCGTCGCCGCCGATGTTCCTGCCAAGGCTGCTGTTGGTGGTACGGCTGTAGGGTATCTTCTCCTCGTCCAGGTGGGCCAGCACAGCATCCCAGTCATCCACCTCCAGGGCAAAGTGGACCGCCGGGACGAAAATCGGCTTGTCCACCTCGCTGAAGTGCATCTCTGCGGTGCCGATCCGGAGCTGGAGCTGGCGTTTATTCAAGGCCGGGCCACGGTCAAGAAACCTGGCGCCCAGCACCCTCTCGTACCACTCCCGGGTGCGGTCCCGGTCGGTGATCTGGATGTTGACGTGATGTACCAGCTTGACTCTGGGCATCTCTACCTCCTCACAAGGAGTCTTGCCTGTCTTGGCACCATTATGTTTCAGTTACGGCGGCTAGGGCAACCCCTGCCCTACGTTGGCCTCCGGCTTCCCGGTGGGCCATTAGTTAATCGACTTTTCGTAGCCCTTCCACTCCGCTTCTCGGAGGACGTACTTCTGCACCTTCCCGGTAGCTGTCTTGGGCAGGTCGCCGAACTCCACGTACTTCGGGGCCTTGAACCGGGCGATGCGCTCCTTGCAGAACTCGATTATCTCGTCCTCGGACACCTCTTCCGCGGGCTTCCTGGTTACGAAGGCCTTGGGCACCTCTCCCCAGCGCTCGTCGGGCACCGCTACCACGGACACCTCGAGGACGCCTGGGTGCTCCATGATGGCCTTTTCCACTTCCTGGCTGGAGATGTTCTCGCCCCCGGATATGATGATGTCCTTGGCCCGGTCCTGCAGCTCGATGTAGCCATCGGGATGGCGGACCGCCAGATCGCCTGAGTGGAACCATCCTCCCCTAAAGGCTTCCTGGGTGGATTCAGCGTCGTCCAGGTAGCCCGACATCACGTTGTTGCCCCTCATCACTACCTCGCCGATGGTCACCCCGTCGTCGGGAATATCCTGCATGTTCCCATCCACCACCCTTAGGTAATCACCGACGGCCACATAGGGCACACCTTGCCTGGCCTTCAGGCGCGCCCGCTCTTCGGTGGCCAGGCCCTGCCAGCCGGGCTGGACGGCGCAGATGGTGTGGGGGCCGTAGGTCTCCGTCAGGCCGTAGAGGTGGTGGATCGATGCTCCCATGCCCTCCATGGTGCGAATGACCTGCGGGGAAGGGGGAGCGCCGGCTGTGGCGATGGTAAGGCCCGACAGGTCCTGGCCCTCGGCGGCCGGCGACGAGTACATAGATATCAGCACGGTGGGCGCCCCGCACATATGCGTGACCTTCTCCTCCCGGATCAGCCTGTAGATGTCCACGGGGTCCGGCCTGCGAAGACAGACGTGGGTGCCCCCGGCGGCCGTGACCGCCCATGTGTAGCACCAGCCGTTGCAGTGGAACATGGGCAGGGTCCAGAGGTAACTGCTCCGCGAAGACAGTCCCATCTCGATTATCTCGCCCAGGGCGTTGATGTACGCGCCCCTGGCGTTGTACTGGACCCCCTTGGGCATGCCGGTGGTGCCCGATGTGTAGTTGATGGCGATGGTGTCCAGCTCAGAGGTCAGGCCGGCATGGTGGCCACCCGGTGGCGCGGAAGCAAGGAAGGCCTCGTAGTCGGGGCCTGGAATATCTTCAGCCATGGGCACGGTGTCCACCACCTGCACATAGGCCAAATCCCTGTCCGTCCCGGCCCTCACCTCCCTGACGACAGGGGAGAACTCCGAATCGAAGACCAGCGCCTTGGCGCCCGAGTGGTTAATGATGTGGGTAATCTCCCGGGCCGAGAGCCTGTAGTTGATAGCCACCAGCACCGCCCCGATGTTCATCGGGCCATAGTGGGCTTCCAGCATGACGGGAATGTTGGGCAGGAGGAAGGCGACCCGGTCACCGCGACCCACGCCCAAGCCCTTCAGTGCGCCAGCGAGGCGGTTCACCCGCTCACTGAGCTGGCGGTAGGAGTAGCGCAGGCCGTTGTAGATGACCGCAGTCTTGTCCGGGTACACCCGGAGGCTGCGGGCCAGGAAGCCGGTGGGGTCCAAATCTTGATACCAGGCAGCATCCATAATCTTCTCCTGGCCATCGAAGATTCCAAGGGGCGGTCGCCTGTGCGGCTCGCCCACGGGACAACCCAAATGATATTAGCCGGCCTCCCGTGGGTCAACGATAAGAAAATCGCCCGTCAAACAACGTGTCAAATAGTGCGCCAAACAATGGGCAAGAATGCGACATGGAATAGCGATTTCAAATACGAAAACAAGCTGATATAGGTGCCAAATAAGCTGTCAAATAGCGTGTCAAGTTCCGGCGGGGCTGGCCGTCCTTCAAGCGGCTCAGGTTCCCTCACTGCGTTGGTTCCACCAAGCGCGAAGGCGGGCGGCCGCTTCCTTCTCCTGCCCTTCTTCGGACGGCTCGTAGTACCTCTTGTCCTTCAGCGACGGGGGCAGATAGTCCTGGGTAACGAAGTGGTCATCATAGTCGTGCCCGTACTTATAGCCCTTGCCGTAGCCCATGCTCTTCATCATGCCCGTCACCGCGTTGCGCAGATGCATGGGCACGGGCTCGCTGGTCGACCTCCTCACATCATCCCTCGCCCTGTTCAGGGCCGCGTAGGCGGAGTTGCTCTTGGGTGCGCTGGCCAGGTAAATGGTGGCCTCAGCCAAGGGGATGGCCCCCTCGGGCATGCCTATGAAGTGAACGGCCTGCTGGGCGGACACAGCAAGGGTCAAGGCAGCTGGGTCGGCCAAGCCGATGTCCTCGGCCGCCAGGATGACCAGCCGGCGGGCTATGAACATCGGGTCCTCTCCCGACTCGATCATGCGCACCAGCCAGTACATGGCCCCGTCGGGGGATGAACCCCTGACGGACTTGATGAACGCTGAGATGGTGTCGTAGTGCAGGTCCCCGGCCTTGTCGTACTGGAGGGAGCGGCGCTGGAGGGCATCCTCCATCAGGGCAAGGTCGACCATCGACTCTCCATCGGCGCTGCATGCCCTCACAGAGGCTTCCAGGCCGTTCAGGGCGGTCCTGGCATCGCCATTGGAGATGCTCACGAGGTGCTGCAGGGCCTCATCATCCAGGCTGATCCCCAGGTTGCCCAGACCGTTCTCCTCGTCGGCCAGGGCCCGTCTCACGATTGCCGCGATATCCCCTTCGCCGAGGGGCTGCAAGGTGAACACGCGGCACCGGGAAAGAAGGGGCGGGATTACCTCGAAGGACGGGTTCTCGGTGGTCGCTCCGATCAGGGTGAAGGTGCCGTCCTCCACGTGGGGCAGCACCACATCCTGCTGGGCTTTGTTGAAACGATGGATCTCGTCTATGAACAGGATGGTCTTCTTTCCATACATGCCCAGCCTCTCGTGGGCCTTGTCCACGATGCGCCGCAGATCAGCCACGCCCGAAGTTACGGCGCTGATGGGCTCGAAGTGGGCGCTGGTGGATCCGGCGATTATGTGGGCCAGGGTGGTCTTGCCGCTGCCGGGAGGGCCCCACAGGACCAGGGAGGGCACCTGGTCGGACTCGATTGCCCTGCGAAGCACCTTGCCCTCTCCGACGATCAGGTCCTGGCCGACCAGGTCCGAAAGGGCCTTGGGCCTCATCCGACCGGCCAGTGGCGCCCCTCTCCGCTGCCTGTCTATGCGGTCATGCTCGAAAAGCTCCATGGCATGCCCCCCAAGTAGGCCCAGTCTATTACACCCCCGTTTTGTTTACCAGCCAGCCGCAGGGGTAGTAAGATTCCGGCGTGCCAATGCCCCTGCGAACCTGCGATATAGCCCGAAGAGTGCGACCGGCGTGATTGAAGACGATTTGACACTGGACACCGGCTCCGCCGGAGTGCCCTGGGGGGCGAGGCACGTTGTCTTGGGCGTGCTGCTCTTTATCGCCTGCCTCCTTGTCGCTATCTCCCTGTACGAGGCGGCCAAGTGGGGTCTGGGCATCGACCCCGGCCTGGAACATGACCTGGTCATTCTTGGGATGATCATCTCAGCCCTCATGCTTGTGGCCGCGTGGGCCATGGGCCCAGGCGCCCACAAGGCTCCCATCGCCTCTTTGGGCCTGGGGCTGCCCAGGAGGCGAGCGCTTTTTTATATGGCCCTGCCCATCCCGGTTTTCCTGGCGAGCCTAGCTTTCACCATTGCATATACCCTCATCGTATCGGCCCTGGGGTGGCATGCGCTGGAACCTCCCGACACTCCCCTGGGCGACATCGAGATCGCCGGCGCCCTCATCATCCCTATATTTCTACTCGTGGTGCTCGTCGGCCCCTTTTCCGAGGAGGTGCTCTTTCGGGGGTTCATCTACCCTGGCGTCTCCAACAGCTTTGGCCCGCTCAGAGCCGCCCTTGTAACCTCCGCCCTGTTTGCCCTTGCCCACCAACAGCTCGGGGTCATCATCCCCATATTCGTAACGGGGCTCATGCTGGCGTGGTTGTACCACCGTAGCGGCTCCATCTGGCCTTCTTTCGTTGCCCATGGAGCGCAGAATGCCCTGGCTTTAGCTGTGTTCGCTTGGGGGTTGGACTAGAAGGGCGTATAATATACGTTAACGTTGGGAAGAGGGGACCTTAGCGGAAGATGGAAACGAATGATCCAGGACCGTATAGCTGCCAGGTTCCGGCATATCCGGGAGGAGGACCGCACCGGCCTAATCGTCTTTTTGACGGTGGGCTGCCCCGACCTGGAATCGACCAGGCAGCTGGTCCCCGCCCTTGCCCAGTCGGGGGCTGACTGCATCGAGCTGGGGGTACCTTTCAGTGACCCCCTGGCGGAAGGCCCGACCATCCAGGCATCCAGCTTCACTGCCCTTCAGAACGGCGTCACCCTCGGCGACTGTGTGGAGCTGGTGGCGGACCTGCGTCCTAAGGTACCCGAAACGCCCCTGGTCCTGATGGGCTACTACAACCCGATTCTGCGTTATGGCCTGTCCGCCTTTGCCAGGGATGCATCCAGAGCGGGAGTGGATGGCCTCATCGTGGTGGACCTTCCCCCCGACGAAGCGCAGCCCCTGATGGAGCAGTGCCAGCCTGCAGGCATCCACGTTATCTCCCTCCTGGCACCCACCAGCACCGACGAGCGGATCGCTTCAGCCTGCAGCGTCAGCTCAGGGTTCATCTACTGCGTCAGCTTGACGGGAGTGACAGGCGCGCGGGACTCCCTATCTACGAGGGTGTTCCCCCTGCTGGAACGGGTGCGCGAACACACATCTCTTCCCCTGACCGCCGGATTTGGCATATCCACACGGGAGCACATAGATTCCCTGGGCAGGAAGGTCCAGGCCGCTGTGGTGGGTAGCGCTCTGGTGGAGGTCATAGCCCAATCTCCCCGGGAAAAGATGGTCGAAAACGCCAGCCGGTTCGTCGAGGCCCTGTCGGGTAAGGCCATGATCGACGGAAAGACCGGACCCTGATGAGCGTCTGTCGGGGCATCAGGGGGGCGACAACCACCCCGGAGAACACCAGGGAGGCCATCTTCGCCGCCACTGAGGAGCTGCTGCAACAGATAGTTACGGCGAACGAAATCGTCGAATCCGACGTTGCAGCAATATTTCTGACTGCTACCCAGGACCTTAACGCAGCCTTCCCCGCCACCGCCGTGCGGAGGATGGGCTGGGAGAAGACCGCCCTGTTGTGTAGCCCCGAAATCGCGGTGCCAAACAGCTTGTCCAAGTGCATCCGCGTACTTATACTTGTAAATACAGATAAGGGTCCCGACGACCTCGTACATGTATATCTCAGGGATGCAATTACCCTGAGGAGCGATAACGAATAGGGAATAGTTTTCGAGAACGGATGGTCCGGCTGATAGAGGCCCCTGTATGGCCTTTCGAGAGAGGAAGGTCGGAGCGGGATATCCAATGCCCCCTAAGCCAGCACACTGTACGTTCCTGTAGAAAGGAAAGACCGGCATGATCGTGGTGATGCAAAGAGACAGCACCCAGGCGCAACTGGAGGGGGTGAGGGGTCGGATAGAAGGCCACGGACTCAAGGCACAAGTATCGGAAGGGGTCGAGAGGACCGTTGTTGGCGTATTGGGCCAGACCTACCGCGAGCTGAAGGATGAGCTGGAGCTGCTCCCCGGGGTCTCCGAGGTGGTCCTCATCTCCAAGCCTTACAAGCTGTCCAGCAGGGAGTTCAAGCCCGAGGACACCATCGTAAGGGTCGGTGACGTATCCATCGGCGACGACGAAGTGGTCGTCATGGCCGGCCCCTGCGCCGTCGAGAACGAGAAGCAGATGCTGACCACGGCCTATGAGGTGAAGAAGGCCGGTGCCCAGATCCTGCGCGGAGGCGCTTTCAAGCCCCGCTCGTCGCCCTACAGCTTCAGGGGGATGGGCGTCCAGGGCCTGCAGCTTCTGGCCAAGGCGCGCGAGGAGACAGGCCTTCCCGTCATCACCGAGGTCATGTCCCCCGAAGACGTAGGGATGGTCGCCCAGTACGCCGACATCCTGCAGATCGGCTCCCGCAACGCCCAGAACTTCAACCTGCTGGATGCGGTGGGGAAGGTACGCAAGCCCGTCATGGTCAAGAGAGGCTTCGCAGCATCTTACGAGGAGTGGCTGCTGGCCGCCGAGTACGTCCTGTCGGGAGGCAACAGCCAGGTCATCCTGTGCGAGCGGGGCATAAGGACCTTCGAGACGGCCACGCGCTTCACCCTGGATCTGGCCGCCATCCCGATGATCAAGAACCTGAGCCACCTGCCCATCATCTCCGACCCCAGCCACAGCACCGGCAAGACCAACCTGGTACCTCCCATGGTTCTGGCTTCGGTGGCGGCAGGCGCCCATGGACTGATCGTCGAGGTCCACCCCGATCCCGCGACAGCGATGTGCGACGGCGCCCAAGCCCTGACATTCGACATCTTCCACCAGACCATGGAGCAGGTGAGCGACGTCGCCTCCGCCCTGGGCAAGGGGCGCGTCAAGGTGGCTGTCTAGCGGGGAGCGCCTCAGCTTCTGCCCATCCTGGTAGCTCGGTCCTCGAACCGGGAGTGATCGCGGGGAAAGGGTGCCTCCTTTCCCCGTCCAATTTGACGCTCATAGGTAGCTATGCTAACATCGCCCCAGGTCCGGCGCTTCCATCCGTCTTTCCCCATGGGCTAGCCGCCCTTCACTTTCCGCCGGTTTGCCTTGTCCGGACTTAAGGGGTGTTCAGGTCCCGCATGACAGTTCAAGAAGAGTTCGCCAGAGTTGCATCTGAAGTAGACACCGCCTTCACCATCGGAATCTTTGATGGGGTGCACCTCGGGCACCAGCACCTCCTTAGCCAGCTACGTTCCATGGCCCTTCCGGAAGGGCTCGTCCCCGGCGTCCTGACCTTTCGCAACCATCCCCGTGCCGTGCTGGCCCCCGGGGCCGACGTTGCCTACATCACCCCCCTGGAGGAACGAATATCCCGGCTGCGGGATGCGGGGATTGAAAAGGTGGTAGACCTGGATTTCACCCTGGAGCTGTCCCAGCTGAGCGCACGGGAGTTCCTGGCCCTGCTCAGCAGCCGCTTGAAGATGCGCGGCATGGTGGTAGGCCCAGACTTTGCCATGGGCCACAACAGGGAAGGCACCATTCCCGTTATCGAAGGTATCGGGGCCGACATGGGTTTCTGGGTCCGGACAGTCGACTCCTTCTACCTGGGTGAGGGAGTTGTCAAAAGCAGCGCCATCCGCCGGGCCATAGCCTGCGGCGACGTGGCAGAGGCGTCCCAGCTGCTTGGTCGCACCTACTCCCTTACCGGCAACGTCGTGCATGGCGAGCGCCGTGGAGGCACCCTGGGCTTCCCGACGGCAAACCTGGAGCTGGCCTCCACCACCATGGTCCCCGAGAACGGGATATATGCAACGTGGGCCATACTGGACGGCGTTCGCTATCCGTCAGCCACCAACGTGGGTGTGCGCCCAACCTTCGGCTCAGGCCCCAAGCTGGTGGAAGCCTTCATCATGGACTTCGACCAGGACATCTACGGGAAGATGCTGACCTTGGAATTTGTCGAAAGGCAGAGGGAAGAGCTGGCCTTCGGGAGCGTGGATGAGCTGATAGGCCAGATGAACCTGGATGTGGAGCAGGCCAGGGAAATCCTCGCCGTTGAACAGACCGCCCAACCAAGAAGTTAACCGACTATGATATCTGCCAGCAAAGCGTCCATCCCCGACCCGGATACTCTGCAAAGGATACTCAGGCGGGGTGTCAGCGAAATCATCGTGGAGGAGGAGTTCGTACGGCTCCTGCAATCGGGCACATCCCTGCGCCTCAAGATGGGGTTCGACCCCAGCCGCCCCGACATACACCTGGGCCACGTGGTGGGCCTGCGGAAGCTGAGGCAGCTCCAGGAGCTTGGCCACCAGGTGATCCTGATCGTGGGTGACTGGACAGCCCAGATTGGCGACCCCAGCGGTCAGTCAGCCACCCGACCTGTCCTTACTCACGAGGAGGTCGTGGATAACGCCCAGTCCTACATGGAGCAGTTCTTCAAGGTCATCGACAAAAGGCGCACCCAGGTGGTGTGGCAGAGCGAATGGTTTGGCAAGTTCAGCCTCGCCGACGTTATCAACCTGACCGGCCGCTTCACCATCGCCCAGTTCCTGGAGAGGGATGATTTTGCACGGCGTTTCCAAGCCCACCGCCCCATAGCCATCACCGAGCTCCTCTACCCGCTGCTGCAGGCTTACGATTCGGTGGCCATCACATCGGACATCGAGTTCGGCGGCACTGACCAGAAATTCAACCTCTTGGTAGGCAGGGAGCTGCAGGGCATGATGGACCAGCGGCCCCAGCAGTGCTTCTTGATGCCCATCCTGGTCGGCACCGACGGCAGCCAGAAGATGAGCAAGAGCCTCGGGAACTACATCGGCGTGGATGAGCCACCCAGCGAGATGTTTGGTAAAGTGATGTCCCTGCCCGATACGCTGGTGCTGGACTACTTCCGATTTTTGACCGACGTTCCTGACACCGAGCTGGAGGAGATCTCCATGGCCTTGGAAGATACGTCGGTGAATCCCATGGAGTTCAAAAAGCGCCTGGCCGAAGACATCACAGCCCGGTTCCACAGCCCCCAGGAGGGACAGAACGCCCGGAGCAACTTCGAGCGGGTGGTGCAGGGCCGGCAGGCCCCCACCGACGAAGACCAGTACGTGCAGGTCCCGGTGATCGCGGGCACCAGCACATCCGATGTGGTGCGCCTGGCCTTCCCAGAGTCCAGTCGGAGCCAGCTGAAGAGACTCATCAGTGAAGGGGCGGTCGAGGTCGATGGCGCGAAGATTACGGGAGAGATCGGCCACAAGCCGGGCCAGACTATCAAGCTGGGACGCAGGCGCTTCATAAAGACCATCGAAGCATCCTAAGGCCTGCCCCCAATACCAGGCAGCAAACCCCGAGGAGGAGAAGTGAAAGTTCCCCAGCAAAACCTGCGGACTCCCGGTCCAACCCCCTGCCTCGACGAGGTGTTGGATGGGATGAGCCAGCAGATGATCAACCACAGGGGCCCCGAGTTCCGGGACCTCATCAATGGCCTTACCGACAAGCTGAGCCGCATCTACATGACTTCCGGGAAGGTGTACATCCTCACCGCGTCGGGCACCGGCGCCCTGGAAGCGGCGGTTGTGAACACCCTTTCTCCCGGAGACAAGGTGCTGGCGGTCAGCATCGGGTACTTCGGCGACCGGTTCGCCGACATTGCTCGAATCTACCAAACCGACGTGACCAAGCTGGAGTTCGAGTGGGGGACCCCGGCAGACCCCGACGTAATTCGTAAGGCCCTTCAGGACGACCCGGGCATCAAGGCTGTCCTGATCACCCACAACGAGACCTCTACGGGCATTACCAACGACCTGGAGAGCATCGCCCAAGTGGTAAAGGGTGAGTTCGGCAAGCTGCTCCTGGTCGATGCCGTCAGCAGCCTGGGATGTGTTCCCCTGCACACCGACCAGTGGCAGTGCGACGTGGTCTCCACAGCATCCCAGAAGGGATTGATGGTGCCTCCCGGCCTGTCCTTCGCCAGCGTCAGTGAACAAGCCTGGGAAGCCTACAAAGCATCGACTATGCCCCGCTACTATCTCGACCTGGGATCAGCCCATCGCTACCTGGACAGGGGCCAGAACCCCTTCACGCCCAACGTAGCGCTCTTATACGGCCTGGATGTGGCCCTGGACATGATGCTCGATGAGAGCATGGAGAGCGTGTACCAGCGGCACCGGGAGATCGCCGACTTCACCCGGGCAGGTGTGCAGAAGCTGGGTATGACCCTCCTGGCTGACGCTGCCCACGCTTCGGACACAGTAACTGCCATCAACAACCCCGAGGGCGTGGACTGCGCAGCCTTGGTGGAGATGATGAGGGCCGAGCACTCGGTGGTGCTGGCCGCAGGGCAAGGCCCACTGGCGGGCAAGATACTCCGCATCGGCCACATGGGGCTGGTGACCCGCGAGGACATCCAGGAGGTGCTGAGCGCCCTTGAGACATCCCTGACAAAGCTGGGACACCGGCTTGTCCCATCCACCTAAGGGCGGTATCCGATGACGAAGATACTAGTCGCAGACCCCATAGCCCCGGAAGGCATCGATCTCCTGAAGTCCAGGGCCGAGGTCGATGTGAAGAGGGGCCTCAAGGCCGACGAACTAATAGACATCCTTGGGGACTATGATGCGCTGATCGTGCGCAGCGAGACCAAGGTGACCGGCCCCGTGATCGCAGCCGGCAAGAAGCTTCAAGTAATCGCCAGGGCTGGCGTGGGCGTGGACAACATCGACCTGGAAGCGGCAACCGGGGGCGGGATAGCTGTGGTGAACGCCCCTGCAGGGAACACCATCGCCGCTGCCGAACACACCATGGCCCTCATCCTGGCGGCGGCCCGGAACGTGCCCCAGGCCCACGACTCCCTGAAGCAGGGCCGGTGGGAACGCAGCGCCTTCATGGGCATCGAGGTGCGCAACAAGACCCTGGGCATCATCGGCCTGGGGCGGGTCGGGTCCGAGGTGGCCCGCAGGGCCCGCAGCTTCTCCATGCGCCCGGTAGCCTTCGACCCATTCGTGTCCCCCGAATACGCCCAGATGTCGGGGGTCGAGCTGATGGACATGAAGGATCTCCTCACCCAGTGCGACTTCCTAACCCTTCACACCGCCTACACCTACGACACCCACCATCTCATCGGGAGAGAGAAGCTCGCGCTGATGAAGCCCACCGCCTACATCGTGAATGTAGCCAGGGGAGAGCTGGTGGATGAGGATGCGATTCTAGAGGCCTTGGACGGAGGACGTCTGGCGGGAGCGGCCCTGGATGTGTTTTCCACCGAACCTCCCACCAACACGGCCCTCGTGGACCATCCAAAGGTGATCGTAACGCCCCACCTGGGGGCATCGACTCGCGAGGCCCAGCGAGAGGTGGCCCTGGAAGCGTCGGAGCAGGTGCTGGCCGTCCTGCGGGGCGAGCCAGTCCGGAATATGGTCAACGGTCCCTTCCTGCCTCCCGAGGTGCATGCGGTAATAGACCCGTACGCCCCGGTGGCCAACACCCTCGGCAAGCTGCTCATCCAAATATCCGAAGGCCGCTTGGTGAACCTGCACATCACCTACGAAGGGGAGATCGCTCAGCACGACACCACCGTGCTCAAGTCGTCGGTGCTGGCGGGCTTCCTTACCCCCATCTCCGAGGAGCGCATCAACGTAATCAACGCACCCACCATAGCGGAGCAGCGGGGGCTGAGCATCACCGAGCGCAAGGTCACGGCGATTCCCGAGTACGGCAGCCTGATCACCATAGCTATCAACACCACCTCGGGCAGCATTTCCCTGACGGGCGCCTGCATAAGAAGCGAGACCCACCTTGTGCGGGTTAACGACCACTGGCTGGACGTGGTGCCCTACTCCCCCTACATGCTCTTCATCGAACACCAGGACATGCCAGGCTCCATCGGCGCCGTGGGCAACATTACCGGCCAGAATGACATCAACATCAGCTTCATGGAGGTCGGTCGCATCAGCCCCAGGGGAAGAGCAACGATGATCGTCGGCCTGGATGACCCCATCACAACCAACGTCCTTGACCAGCTGCGGGCGCTGCCGCACATTGACAACGTCCGGCTGATCAGGATGTGAGCCCCACATATCTTGAACCCTTCCGGGGTGGCTGGAGGCCCAAGGGGGTGATGTTGTGGTACAGATAAGGGAAGCAACCGCCAAACTGCGTATGTTGCTGGCTGAGATCCGGGGGCGGGAAGAGCAGATGGATGCCATGATCCGCCAGTTCAACACCCAGCTAGCCCGCCTTCCACGACAAGCCGCCTACGGCAGGGCTTCCCTGGATGCTGCCCTCAACTCCATGAACGAGGTCCAGGAGCGTCTGGACTACACAAAGGCCACCAGGGAGCACCTACTGGCCATCAAACAGCAGGTTACGGCCGAGCTGGAAGCCCTCCAGATCACTCAACAGGTCGAAGCAGCTAAAGAGTCCCTGGGCCAGCTAAAGGCCAAGCAAGCCTCACAAGGGACCCTCGACGAAGCGGAGATGCAAGAGGTCCGCAAGCTGGAGGGGTTCATAGCCGAATACAGCAAGGTGGCTGAGAGGGCGATCACCGCTACCCTGGAGGACCGGTAGGGAAGTACCGACTTACTCGGCGCGAAAGCCCGGCAGGACTTCTAAATAGAGCCGTCCAGGGGGTTCAGCACCAAGCCTGTAGGCAGCTTTGGGTAGAAGAAGGTGGACTTGGGCGGGAGCTTCTGACCGGCATCGATTATCTCCTTGAACAGGTCCAAGGGGAAGCGCTTGAGCAGAAAGGCCATCTGCAACTCCCCGCTAGCCAGCCCCGCTGCCGCTTCCTCTGCGTCATGCACATAATCGATGCATGACCGGCTCTCCTCAGCCAGAATGGGACGGAGTATCTGCTCCTCCAGTATCCAGGGCTCGGAGTCAGCCATCACGCCCCCGTCCACCAGGTCCACCCCAGGCCTCAGCTTCAGTACCTGGCTGCCCCTGCCACCTGGGTCCATCATGCCTAGCACCGGGCCGCTGCTCCCCAACTCCTCCACCGCTGCCAGCATGGTCTTAAGATCGGCGCAGGCGTCCTGGGCCTCGGGCACAGGATTGAAGTACTTCCATAGCTCGTAACGCACTTGGGCCAGAGCCGAGGGCTGAAGTCCCTTTAGCACCCTGTGGTAGGGCAACACCCTGAGGCCGGGGTCGTCGAAGGCCACAAGACCCATCATTACGTAGTCGCAGGCTGCATCATCGGCCAGAGCGCCGCCAGCCTCCTCTCGCCTCAAGGCCCTGTAGTTCAGGGCGGTCTCGTAACGGTGGTGGCCGTCGGCGATGTATATCGCCTTGGACTCCAGCAGGCGGGATATCCCCGCAGTCACATCTCCCTCTTCGACCACCCACATCCTGTATCCCTGCATGCCGGGGTCCTGGAACGCGACATCAGGTTGGCTGGACATGATGCGGTCAAGAAACGAACGCACCTCGTGAGAGGGGTCCGAGTACAGGGACATAATGGGACTGAGGTTGGCGGCACAGGCGCGGATCAGGGCCAGGCGGTCCTCTTTGTCGGCATCCCTGGTGAACTCGTGAGGCAGCACTATCCTCTGCTCGTACTCCTCCAGTCGCACCGCCGACATCAGCTCCAAGCGCCGATAGTCCCGTCCTTCGTGGGTGAAGGTGTGCTCTACCAGGTACAGCGCGGAAACGGGGTCCCTGCGCAGGACTTCCTGGGACATCCATTGCGCGAGCATAATGCTGGCGCGAGTATAGCGATTGTCGTCGGGGGTATCGCCTGGAAGGCGTGCCCCCGCTTCCAGGCGGATGATGTTGTATGGGCTCCGCTCGTACAATGTGTCCTGCAGGTCGGGAGGGATGGTGTCGAAGGGCGGGCAAACTACATCGCCCAATGACGGGATGCCCTGAGGGTCGTAGCGAATACCTTTGAACGGGCGGACTACAGCCAAGAATCTCCTCCGGGTCGTAGCTGCATCATGGGCGACGGGCTACCCGGCCCTGCCGGCAATTACCTTGCTGTCCTTCGCCCTGGACGCGAAGTGGGGCATCACTTGCCGGGAGAACATGTCGAGCTGGTCCCTGAACTCGGGCCAGGGGGTGCCTTCGGGCCAATGCAGAATGATGTGCTCCAGTCCGGGATACTTGTCCTGGAGGTCCTCCAGGAAGTCTATGAAGCCCGCAGCCGGGCCGCAGTACCACGCCTTCTGGTCCACGCCGTCCTCGATGTGGGGAACCCTTGCCGGCGCGCCGGGCGTGCCCCAGGGCCGCCCCTCGTCGTCGGAGTAGCGGACAAAGCCAAAGGGCGCAAACCACTTGTACCGCTCGTCGTGGCTGTGGCGAACCGCCTCCATAGCTTCCTGCTGGGTGTCGGCCAGGTAGAAGCCGATGTTGAGGCCCATGTCCTCGCCCAGCTTCAGGTTGCGCCCGTACCTGCCAGCCGCGTCCTGGTAGTCGTGGAACAGCCTCTCCACCAGCTTCTCGCCGGTAAGCCCGACCATGGCTTTGAAGCCCTTGCTGGCTATGTACTCCAGGGTGCGGGCGCTGGCGATGGGCTGCCATATCTCCACGGGCCGGTTCACAGGCTGGGGGACCAGGGTGACCTCCTGCAGGTCGTAGCCCCTGTAGGGCACCTTGGCAGGGATGGTGTAGTGCTTGCCTTCGTGGGAGAAGGATCTCTCGTTGAAGGCCTTGAGGATGATCTCTATCTGCTCTTCGAACAGCTCTTTGTTGGCATCGTTGTCTATGACGGGCGCCCCGAAGGACTCGACCTCCCGGGAGTGGTAGCCCCGTCCCACGCCGAAGATGATCCTGCCCCCCGTGAGAACATCGGCCATGGCGTAGTCCTCGGCAAGGCGGATGGGGTGCCACATGGGGACGATGTTGAAGGCGCAGCCGAACTTCAGGTGTTGGGTGCGGGCAGCCAGGTAAGTGCCCAGCAGGATCAGGTTGGGAAGGCACTCGTAGCCCTCCCTCTGGAAGTGGTGCTCCGCTGTCCAGAGGGCGTAGAACCCCCGTTCGTCAATGAACTGGGCCAGGTCGGTAGCATGGCCCAGGGCTTCCACCAATCGCTCATTGGGGTAGCTCCGCTCATCAGCGGGGGTGCCTTCCCTACCGATGTTCTCCAGCTCGATCTGGCCTACGTAAAGGACTGAGAACTTGTCGATCATGGGCGGATATCCTTACCTGGTTTGAAGCCTTGACGGTGGGGGTGGGTCCGAAGTCAACGGCAAGTCTGAAGGTGACGCGCCGGATTGGATGTGTGGATTATACCACAAGGCCTCGTAGATCCTGGTGCCCGGGTTCTCGTACACCACCTTGGCCCTGCCCGACTCCACCAGGTCGTCGAACTTCTGCAGCCCTTCGGCAGGGTAGTAGGACCGCTCCAGTTGGCCGACCACTATGTAGCGCACCCCGTACTTTTTCAGCAGTCCCAGCGCCTCATCCACATCCTGGCTTGCGTAGATGGTGAGAACATCCCGGCGCCGGTCCTGTATCGCATCGGCATACTTCATCCTCTGCTGGGTCTGGTGCCAGGGCCACCCCAGGATCGTCGGAAGGCCGGTGTAGTTGGCGATACGCGCGCCCCAGTGGTATTGGTCCGTGTGGGCCTCCAGCACCACGGGCGACCCCTGGACATTGTCCTGGAGCCACTCAATGGCTTGGTAGTCCCAGTTGTGCTCAATGAGGGCGCCCGTCGTCCGGTCATTATGGGAGGTCGTGGCCATGTATCGCGCCCCGTCCAGGGTGAAGTTGCTTGTGTCGAACCTGTCTGCCAGCCGGTCCCTGGTGCCCAGGACTGTGTAGAAGAAGCTGGAGACCACCAGCACCGCCAGCACAGCCAGGAACCCACCCCTGACGATGCTCATGCGCCCGATGTGAAGTACGCCCCGCTCCTTGAGGAACCAGAGGATGCACGCCGAGGCCAGCGCCAAGAGCACCCACACCTGCACGTAGAATTTGAACTGGGTGTTCATCCTGCCGATGTCATCCTGCACCTTCACGAACTCCACTCCCAGGGCGACCAGCAGCGCCATCGCCGCCAAAGCAACCGCGAAGGCCATATAGGCGTTCCTACCAGCCTCCTGCCTGGCCAGCTTGGCCGCCGTGATCCCCAAAGAGAGGAGGAGCAGGACCAGGAAGGCCGAGGTCCAGTACTGGGCGGCCGCCAGGTAGGCTGCGACAAGCAGCCCAGCCGCCCCTGCCAGTCCTATGCATGGCAGCCTGTCCGGCCATCGCGGCACCGGGAACTTCCTGGAATCCCTCATTACAGTCACCAAGGTTGCCATCCCGCCGGGGATGGCCCTCAGCGCATCCCGCTGCACGTAGGCCAGGAAGGCGGCCAGCAGGAAGATAAAGAGGCCGTGGACTCCCATGAAGTTCAGCAGGGGCGTCTGCCAGCGGCTGACCTCGAACCCAAGGGGATATGGCTGGTAGCTGGCATGGAATGGCAGGAATAGCAGGTAGCTAAGGAGCGCCGTTGCCACAGCCAAGGATAGGAACAGCAGGGCCTTCCTCCCCGGAGACCCTTCCCACATCAGCACTCCCACGCCGATGAGGGCCACCGACAGGAGCAGGTAGGTTGGATAGTCCCAGCTGTTTATGGCCCAAAGTGACCCGACGGTCCCCGCCAGGACCAGCACTACGCCCGCTGTCCAGCCCAAGCCGGCTCTCTTCAGCCCCACCGCCAAGCTCAATCCGAGGCCGAGGGCAAGGAGGGTGAAGGGGATGGCTACCAGGTGGGCGTGCAGATCTGCAAACAGGAAAGTGAAGTAAGGAAACTCGGTGATGTGGGGGCTTATGGACAGGGTGTTCCCCAGGTCAGGCAGCCAGAAGGTCAGGGCCGAGGGCGTCACCTCCGGCAGGGAGGGGATCATGCGGCTGCTCCGCCAGAAGTCCGACAGGTACTCCAGGGAGGGGAACGCCGCGCCGGTGAAGATCAGGTCCCAAGCCCCCTTGACCACCTGGGCGATGCCGTCCAGGTTGCCGATTACACCAACGAACAGAGCAGCGAACAGACCGGCCCCCACGGGCCCCCAGGGGATTCCGTTCCCAGTCTCCGCGACGGGGCCATCCCCCACTCCAAGGCGGCGCAGGCCCGCCGCCACGTTGAACACCAGCGAGTAGGCGGCCGTGAGCGTCAGGGCGAACAGCAGGGGAATGGCCAGGTTGTAGGCGACGGAAGGCAGGATGCCCGTGGCCTTGATGAGGGCCGCAACGATGAACTGCCCGAAGTAGTAGTAGTTGAGGTATCCCCCGGCGTACCAGGGGTCGTAGGGGGGCATGGTGGTCGAGCGGAGCACAGCGTTCAGGTAGGCAAAGTCCATGGGCTTCTCACCGCCCCGGTAGAAGTGCCACAGGTCCGGGTTGGCGGCCTTAAGCGACACGAAGGCCAGGAAGGCGGCCAGGAACAGCACCTCGGCAACCAGCAGCAGACCCAGGTTGCTCCTGACGAAGCTGATGAACTCTCGCCACCGGAAGGCCAGCACCGAGGCCGACAGCGCCACCACTGCAAGGATACCCACCAGCACCGACATGCGGGAGAAGCCCATCCACCCTGTGCTGGCCAGCATCCAAGCCACGTAGCTCACACCAAGGATTCCCAGAAGGCGGGCGAACACTATACCCCGATCGGGCAATGGTCTAAATATAAAGGTGGCCAGGGGCAGCGCCGCCAGGAAGATGACCTCCACCAGCAGGAACCATGCCAGCACCGGCACCCGGTTGGTCCAGCTTTCCCTGGGGATGATCTCCGAGAGGGTGCCCCCCGACTGCTGCACCGCCTGCTGCTCCGGAGAGAGCAACAAACCCGGCGGAGGGTCCTCCACTGACACCAGCAGCCGCAGCAGCTCGTTAAAGGGCAGCCTGTCTTGATTGCGGAAGAGCAGCACCTTGGGATGGTCGTAGTTGATTACGTTCTCGTCGGCGTACCCCAGGTCCACGGATATCAGAGCCCTGTCTGCGCCAGTTGAGGCCTCCGGTTCGGGAAGGTTGGCCCTGCTGTAGGTGTCGTCAACGAAGGCCACGCCCAGAAGCTGGGGGTAGGATGTAAAGGAGCGCTCCAGGTCATACCCCAAGTTGCCGGAGAAGAGCTGGCGGTAGTAGTTGGACGTCAGGGGATAGCGTTCGGGGAGCCGGGCTATGCTGCCATAGGTGCGGCTGCTGTAAAAGGCCAGGTAGTCGGAAGAAGCTAGCTGGCGAGCCAGGACCTCCATTTTGTCAGAGCTGTCCGGCTCGTAGCTGACGATCTGCTCCACATCGTACCGCCCCAGGTTGCGGAGGGGCTCATCCCAGTGGTTGTCGGTAAGGATGGCTGAGCCATGGGGCACGTTCTCGTTGATCCATTCCGAGGCCTGCACCGCCGTGTGGGGCCTGGAGTATATGCTTTCGAAGGCCAGGGCGTAGAAGGCGGTCGTCGCCACAACAACTGCTATCACGCCGGTGACGATGCGGGGCAGGTGGGGCCTCAGGACAGCGCCAGCGCGGGAAAGGACAGAGGCGTCGGAGGATGGCTCATCCCGGCGCCTCCTGGCCCACCCCAGGGCGGCGAAAAGCATCCCGGACCCCATGAGCACCAGGAAGGGCACCACGGGGAAGATGTAGCGCAGGAACTTGGTCTCGAAGAAGGCCAGCAGGATGATGGAAGGAACTGCCCAAGCCAGCAGCAGTATCTCCCCCTTGTGGTGGCTCCATCCCCGGGCGACTTTGACCATGGTGAACAGCAGCCCGCCCCAGGCGACGATCCCCAGGGGGATGCCCAGTCCCCAGACTGCGACCTGGCGTATCTCGTACAGCAGGGGTGTCTCCCCGACGTACTGGAGGGTGAAAGGCACGATGCCTGCCGTCCGAGCCACGTTCCTGGCCTGCCAGACCTGGTCTCCCACAAAGTTGAACATGTCCAGCAGGGCATAAGGCGTCACCAGGAAGAAGACGACCAGAGAGGCTGCCGCCCCGGCCAAGGCTTGGGGCAGCACCTGCCGGATGGCATCAGCCGGGGACGCGCCGGGGGCAGACCGGAGCACCCCGTGGATTCTGAACACGTAAGCCAGGAGCAGAGGGAATGCCAGGGGCAGAACGCTGACCTTTGTGGCCACCGTCAGCCCTACGAAGGCTCCCAGGAGCAGGGAGTCCCGAATCCTGCCCCGGTCCATCACCCGGAGCATCGCCCAGAAGGAAGCCAGCAGGAAGAAGACCAAGAATGGCTCGGGCCGGTAGAAGTGGCTTATCTGGATATGCACCACCGCCAGCGCCGTCAGGCCGGCGGCCAGCAGCCCGGCGCCCTGGCTGAAAATGCGCCTCCCCAGCAGGAACACCATGAGAACGCTTCCCATGTCAGCTAGGGCCGCCAGGGTGCGCCCAACGTAAGAAATGTTCTCCAGGGGGCCGAAATCGCCGAAGGGCTCCAGGATGGACCGGATCAGTACCAGCAAGTAGATCAGTACACTGCCCAGGGGGAACCAGTGGGGGTTCAGGGGACTGCGTTCAGCGTCGAGAAAGTCACCGGGGCCGGGGACTCCCGCCTCCATGCCCGGGTTGTTCCGGTAGCAGGAGCCATGCTCGTAGCCCTGGGCTTGGGTGAGCACATCGTACATGCAGCCGGCCCGCATGTAGATGGAGCGCTCATCGGGATGGTAGCCGTGGAAGCTGTCCCAGCCTATGCCGTACAGGCGCAGGGCCAAGGCCACGACCAGGATGAGCAGCAACAGGAGGGATGAGGCGGGCACCGGGGGCAGGCGGTCCCACCCAAGCTTATTCACTAAAGCCCTCGGAGAGGGCCGGTTTCCCTGGTACATTCCCTGGGCTTAGAGTCCCTTGTCCACCATGAAAGCGCACAGGTCGGCGGTGCGGCAGGAGTAACCCCACTCGTTGTCGTACCAACCCAGCACCTTCACCATGTTCCCCTCCATCACTATGGTAGACGGGGCGTCGAAGATGCAGCTATGGGGGTCACCCTTGAAGTCGGAGCTGACCAGGGGCTCATCGCAGTAGCGCAGTATGCCCTGCAGCCCGCCGGCTGCGGCTGAGCGAAAGGCCTCGTTCACCTGCTCGACGGTCACTTCGGCTTCCAGGTCGGCCACGAAGTCGGTGACCGAGACGGTGGAGGTAGGGACCCGGAAGGCCATGCCGTGCAGCTTGCCGTTGAGCTCGGGCAGGACCACGCCCACCGCCCGGGCCGCCCCTGTGCTGGTGGGAACGATATTCATGGCGGCAGCCCTGGACCTGCGCAGGTCGTCGTGCACCTGGTCCAGTATCTTCTGGTCGTTGGTGTAGGCATGCACCGTGGACATGAGGCCATGCCGGATGCCGAAGGCATCGTTGAGCACTTTCACCATGGGGGCGAAGCAGTTGGTGGTGCAGGAAGCGTTGGACACCACCTTGTGCTGATCGGGCAGGTAGCTCCCGTCGTTCACTCCCAGCACCATGGTCAGGTCCTCGTTGCGGGCGGGGGCAGAGATGATCACCTTCTTGGCGCCGCCCTCCAGGTGGGCCGCCGCCTTGGTTGCGTCGGTGAATATGCCCGTCGATTCTACTACTACGTCCACGCCAGCTTCGGCCCAGGGGATACGGGCCGGGTCGCGCTCGGAGAAGACCCTCACATCGGCGCCGTCGATTATCAGACTGCCTTCCGACGCTTCGACGCTGCCAGGATAGATGCCGTAGTTGGTGTCGTACTTGAACAAGTGGGCGTTAGTCCTGGCATCAGTGAGGTCATTGACGGCGGCCACCTCTAGCTTCCGGGGGTACCGCTCCATGACCGCCCGCGTTACCTGGCGTCCAATCCTGCCGAACCCGTTGACGCCGATGCGTGTCACCATCGAAACCCTCCCGTGACTACTCCTCAGCCGACTATATTATAGTGAAGCTCCCCGGGTTCGGGAACGGATATGGGGGAAAGCCGCCATTCCGGCATAGGATGCATCATTTCCCAACTCATCTTCGATCTTCAGCAAGCGGTTGTACTTGGCCAGGCGTTCCGAGCGGCAGGGCGCCCCAGTCTTGATCTGGCCTGTGTTCCATCCCACAGCCAGGTCGGCGATGGTCGTGTCTTCCGTCTCCCCGGAGCGGTGGCTCATTACCGAACCCCAGCCAGACGCTTTCGTAATGGAGACAGCTTCCAGGGTTTCGGTGAGGGTGCCTATCTGGTTGGGCTTTATGAGCACCGCGTTGCTCGCCTCTTCCTCAACACCCCTCTCGATGCGGAGGGGGTTGGTTGTGTAGAGGTCGTCGCCTACCAGCTGCACCCTGGCCCCAAGGGCCCGGTTGAGCGCCTTCCAGCCGTCCCAATCGTCCTCATGCAGGCCATCTTCGATGCTGATGATGGGATACTCCCCAGTCCAAGCGCGGTAGAGGTCGATAAGCTCGTTCGAGGAGAGGCTGCGCCCTTCGCAGGCCAGGTTGTAAACACCGTCCTCATAGAACTCTGAGGCTGCTGCATCCAGGGCGATAAAGCACTGCTCACCGGGCCGGTACCCGGACCCTTCGATGGCTGCGCAGACCAAATCCAAGGCATCCCGGTTGGCCGACAGGCTGGGGGCGTATCCGCCCTCATCACCCACGTTGGAGCCCAGTCCACGTTCCCGCAGGAGCCTTCCCAGGGCGTGGTACACCTCGGCGCCGCACCGCAGGGCTTCCGCAAAGGATGGCAGGCCCGCGGGGACGACCATGACCTCCTGGATGTCGATGGAGTTGTGGGCGTGTCTCCCGCCATTCAGTATGTTGAACATGGGAACGGGCAGCCCGGCAGGGCCGCTGCCGGCTAAGTGGCGGTGAAGAGACATCCCCTCGGAGGCCGACGCAGCCTTTGCCACAGCCATGGAAACCGCCAGGGTTGCGTTGGCCCCCAGGTTCGCCTTGTTAGGTGTTCCGTCCAGCTCCTGCAGGATGTGGTCGATGGCCTTCTGGTCTCCTGAGGAAACGCCTCTCAATGCGAGGGAGATAACCCCTTCCACGTTACCCACCGCCTTCAGCACACCCTTGCCGCCGTACCTGGCATCGTCCCCATCCCGTAGCTCCAGGGCTTCGTACCTGCCGGTGCTTGCGCCCGATGGCACCATAGCCCAGGTCGAAGCGCCATCGGAGAGGTGGACCGTCGCTTCCACCGTGGGGTTCCCCCGGGAGTCCAACACCTCCCGGGCTGTTGCCTTCTCAATAGTTGCGCTAGCCATGGCGGCTCTCCGCTGCCTGTAGGGCCTTCTCGACCGCATCCAGCGGGTCCTTGGCCGGGATGATGCCGGTGTCCGTTGCGCCGTCCCTGAAGAGGGTCCAGGTTTCCAGGCCTACGACAGGTATGCCCACACCCAATGCGTGGCCTATCTCGGACAGGGTGCCGTAGGCTCCGTCCACGGCTATGACCGCCCGGCCTGTATAGACGACGATGGCGTTCCGGGCATAGCCCATGTTGGTCAGGATGGGGATATCGACCCAATGGTTGGCCGCCCCGTGTTCCCTGCCGGGCAGAATGCCTATGGTGGTGCCTCCGGTCTCCTTGGCGCCTCGGCAGACCGCTTCCATGACACCGGCAAGCCCGCCGCACACCACGGCCGCACCTCGCCTTCCTAGCTCTCGCCCCACCTCTTCGGCCAGGGCCAGCGCCTCTGGGGTGGCTTCGGAGCCACCGATCACGGCTATGACGGTCTTGGGGAAGGTCATAGCTCTACCCCGGAAAGGCAGTCATTCTCGTCATGCAAAAAGCGATGCCTTCGCCCGGAAGCGGGCTTGAAGGCATCAAGTGTTTCCTGGAAAGGCCTAGCCGTCATATCACGAGACGGCTACAGGCAGAGGAGGCTTCAGGCTGACGTTCAACACGCGCTCGCACCAGTGGGCGACACCCAGCAACTGCTCCTCGGCGAAGCCGGGAGCTATCAGTTGGAGTCCCAGGGGCAGGGCGGTGGGATGCAGCCCAGATGGGATGGCGATGGTGGGCAGACCGGAGTAGCTCCAGGGTATCTGGAAACGCCGATCACCCGTAGTGGCCCTCGTCTTGGGAGAGGGCCCAGGGGTCGCCGGTGTCAGCAGCACATCGTAGTTGGCTGCTATCTCCTCCATGTCCCGGCGGAACTCTCTTCTCAACCGCTGGGCTTGAACGTAACGTACGGCAGGCACCAACCCACCGGCTTCGATCTGCAATCTCTTGCCGGGCCCGAACTTGTCCGTCTTCTCGAGGAAGGCATCCTGGTGGAAGGAGGCGCTGTGCACCCTGCCCAGCACCCCGTGGGCGGCATGGGCAGTGGCAAAGCTGGCCGGGAGCTTCACATCCTCGACGACAGCCCTGGCTTCCACTAGCTTTTGCACAACCATGTCGGTGTGCTCCCGCACCCCATCGTCGGCATTGACTTCGAAGTATTCGCGAAGCCTGCCGATTCGTGGAGGTTTGGACCACGAGAGGGCTGCGGCGCGATAGTCGCCCACCTTTTCCCGGGATGAGCTGGGGTCGTTGGGGTCATACCCTGCAACGGCCGCCAGCATGATGGCCGAGTCCTCCACGTTCTTGGCCAGTATACCCACATGGTCTCCTGTGAAGCTGTAGGGCAGCATGCCGTAGAGGCTGACCCGGCTGTAGGTGGCCTTCAAGCCGACTATGCCGTTATAAGAGGCGGGCCGGAGGGTGGAGGCGGAACCCTGGGAGCCGATGGCTATGGGGCACATACCCACAGATACGGCCACGGCGGAACCTGTGCTGGAGCCGCCCGGGGTGCGCTCCCGGTCCCAAGGGTAGTACGTGGATGGAGGGTCGGCGGCGGCAAACTCGGCTGTGGTGGTCTTCCCCATGATGACGGCGCCAGATTCCTTCAGCCGGGCGATCACCTCAGAGTCATAGTCGGCCACGAAGTCCTCATAGACCCGGGAGCCGGCAGTGGTCTTCAGTCCATCGGCGTGGAAGATGTCCTTTATGGCCACGGGGATGCCGTGCATCGGCCCCTTGTATTCGCCCCGGGCTATCTCTTCCTCGGCTTTGTGGGCTGCCCCCAGGGCCCCCTCCCGGTCAACGTACATCCAGGCTTCCAAAGAGGGTTCCAGCGCATCTATGCGCTCGAAGAAAGCCTGGAGAAGGCTTACCGGGGAGAGCTCCCGCTCTTTGATCTGGGCTGCGGCCTCGCCAACTGTCAGGTCGTGAAGATTTGTCATGGTACACCTACCTTGAAATCTGGCAACCTCAAAGTCGATGGGTCACGAAAGTGGAGCAGGAAACCGCTAGTCTTTGAAAAAGAAAGCGGGCTCTTCTTCCTGGCTGGGAAGGTTTTGGTTGAGCAGCCAAAGGTTGCCCCCGGTTTCCTCCAGGGAGGCTTTCAGGGCTTCGGCCCGCTCAGGTCCCCACACAGCCACAGCCTGCTCTACCAGTTGGGCAACGATCTCTTCTTTGGAGAGCTTGGGGTCCATCGAAACCATCTCAACTCCTCCGAGGGTGTGCTTCGAAAAAAGGTGGAGGCCCTAGGGACAGGATATCCTGAAGCAGGTGGCAGGTCAAGAAAGAGTAGGGAGCCTAGCCGGTTATGGCGAGGGCTTGGGTGGCGGCTTCGATGGCCTCCACTATGGGGAAGGGGTAAACGCCAACAAAGATGGTACCCAGCACCATCGCCGCCAGCACACCTAGCAGCAACATTGACGGCTTCTGGTACAGCATAATCGCCTGGCCATCCTCTCCCATCTCCTGCTCCTCGTCGGCGCTGTCCGGCTTGGGTTCGATGTACATCTGCCGGATGACGTTCAGGTAGTAGTAGAGAGAGAATAGGCTGTTCAGCACCGCAATTCCCGCCAGCCACAGCATGTCCTCGTTGGCGGCTGCGTTGAACAGGTAGAACTTGGTGGCAAAGCCCGCAAAGAAGGGCAGTCCGGCCAGGGAGAAGAGGCCGATGGAGATGGACGCAGCCAGGAAGGGATGGCTGTCCGCCAAGCCCGCCATATCCTTGATCTCTTCCTTGCCCGTCATGTTGAAGAAGGCGATCACCCCAACGAACACAGCCATGCTGGTGAATGCGTAGCCGACGATGTGGAGCATGATGCCGTTGGACGCCAACTGGGACAGGGCAGCGATGCCGACCAGCAGGTATCCCACCTGCCCAATGCTGGAGTAGGCCAGCAGCCTCTTCACGTTGTGCTGGGCCATGGCGGCCAGGTTCCCGACGGACATCGTGGCGACAGCCAGCACGGCTATCAGGATGCGCCAATCATCGATGGCCGGGGCGAATGCCTCAGAGAACATGCGAAGCACGAGGGCAAAGGCGGCCGCCTTCGATCCGACAGCCAGGTAAGCCGTTATGGGCAGGGGCGCGCCCTGGTAAACGTCGGGCGCCCACATATGGAAGGGCACGGCCGCCATCTTGAACCCAAGCCCCACCAGCATCAGGCCAAGGCCCACCCACAGAGCGGGACTGACGTCGCCGGCGTTTGCCAGGAAATCGGCTATGTCTACGAACCTGGTGTCCAGCACCGATGTGTAGACCATGCTGATGCCAAACAGGAGGAAGGCCGACGAGAAAGCGCCGATGAGGATGTACTTGATGCCGGCCTCGTTGGAGAAGGGGTTGCCCCGGAGGTAGGCCACCATGATGTAGAAGCTGAAGCTCATGAGCTCCAGGGCGATGTAGGCGGTGAGAAGCTCTCCCGAGGCCGCCATGATGTTCATGGCCAGGACGGCCATGAGGATGATGGCGTAATACTCCCCCTGGCTGGAGAAACGGGCCTTGACGAAATCTATTGAGCTGAGGATGACGACGGCCCCCAGCACCATGAAGAAGGTCTTGAAGAACAGGGAGTAGGCATCGACGTGGAACAGGCCCCCGTACATCAGCTCATCCCGATCCCACAGCAGGAGCAGGGACAGGACCGTCAGACCGATGAGGCCCAGGACGCTGATCCACGCCAGCCAGTGCTTCCGGCCCTCGCCCAGCAGCAGGTCGGCGGAGAAGATAACGAAAGCCAGTCCCGCCAGCAGGAACTCGGGTAGCAGTAGATGTAGGTTAGCAGTAAGGGACATTTCTCTTATCCGGAGCCCAGTATTCCGGGAATCTCGATTACGCCTGCGTTAATAACGTCCATCAGCGGCAGGGGCCAGACCCCAACGAACAGCAGGACGAAAGCCAGCAGGGCGGCGGCGCCCAGCTCAACCCGGCTGGCATCAGTCAAGTGCTCCCACTCGGGCCGGATGGGGCCGAAGAACACCTTGGCCAGCAGCCTCAGGATGTACACCGCCGTTATGGCAGCCCCAATGACGCCTATTATCGCCACAGGCAGATATGTCTTGAAGGCCCCCACAAACACCAGGAATTCGGCCACGAATCCGCTCAGCCCGGGCAGCCCCAGGGAAGCCAAGCCCGCCACGGCGAAGAATGCGGCGGTCATGGGCATCCGCTTGGCCAAGCCCTCCAGGACTCCAACGTCCCGCACATGGGCCCGGTCGTATATGGCGCCGACAAGGGCGAAGAAGAGGGCTGTCATGATGCCGTGGGAGAACATCTGCAGCACCGCGCCGCCCATCCCCAGGCGGTCCAGGGTGGCGATTCCAATGAGCACATACCCCATGTGGCTTACGCTGGAGTAACCCACCACGTACTTCAGGTCGGTCT
Source organism: Dehalococcoidia bacterium (assembly GCA_965116325.1). Classification (GTDB taxonomy): domain Bacteria; phylum Chloroflexota; class Dehalococcoidia; order Lucifugimonadales; family JAGWBF01; genus JAGWBF01. The sequence goes on from OZ220675.1 coordinate 1,283,675, forward strand.
GGGACATGGCCGACACCGCGCCGTAGAAGACGTTGACCGCTCCAAGCCCCACAAGCACGGGCAGCCACGTCTCCGCGCCCTCGGGCATAAGCTCCAGGCCCACACGGATGATGCCGTAAGCGCCCAACTTCATCAGCACACCGGCATGGAGCATGCTCACCGATGTAGGAGCAGCTACGTGGCCGTCGGGCGACCAGGTGTGGAAGGGCCACAAGCCTGCCAGCACCCCGAAGCCCACCATCACCAGCGGGAAGAAGAGGTTCTGGAAGTGTTTGTAGCTGTCGTTGAACTCTACGCTGCGCAGCTCCTCCAGGGAGAAGGTGGGAGTGCCCGCCTGGTAGGACGCCCAGAACATCGCCATGATGGCAACCCAAACCAGGACACTGCCCGCCACCAGGTACAACGTCAGCTTCATTGCGCCGTACTCTTTGCTGCGGAAGAAGGTGCCGAAGTCGGAGCTGCTGCCCCACACTCCTATCAGGAGGAACATGGGCAGCACAGCCAGCTCGTAGAAGAAGAACAGGAAGAACAGGTCCATGCTGACGAAGGTTCCGAAGACGCCGGCCACCAGCATCATGAGAAGCACCAGGAAGTCCTTGGGCCGGTGCTCGATGTTCCAAGCGATTAGGGTTGCTGCGAACATGACGATGCCGGTTAACAGCACCATGGGGGCCGAGATCCCGTCCATTCCCAGGCTGAAGGTGATGTTCATGGGATGGTCCAGCCACTTGAAGGACTCCTTGAACTGGAACCCGCCGGCCGAGTAGTCGTAGGCTGCAAACAGCACGATACTCAGGATAAGGGTGGCGACGGACAGCAGGATGGCGAACACCTTGATCTCTCTTCCCCTGTGCGCAGGGAAGAAAGCCAGGATAATGCCCCCAAGTAGGGGGATCAGTATGGTGGCGAACAAAGCCATCCTACAAAGCTACTCCATCACTCTTGATCTACCTAGTGGTCAACAGCCACCAGAATAGGGCTACGAAGATTCCGCCTATGACCATGCCAAGGGCGTAGTTGTACATCCGCCCCGTTACGTGGTAGCGGATGATCCCGCCGGACCAGCGGACGCTCTTGGCAGGGCCATCCACGCCCGTATCGTTGACCACGATCCGGTCGAAGAGCGCCACCACCCGTGCAATCAACAGGATGATCCTGTCGATGGTCCACTGGTAAAGGTCGTCCAGGTAGTACTTGTTCTCGATAATGCGGGTCAAGCCTCCAAGGCGCGCCTTCAACGGGTCCAGCAAAGCGGACCCTTTCCCGTAGACCGCCCATCCCAGCCAGAGGGCGCCCAGGGCCAGCAGCGCTGAAGCGATCCCCAAGGGGTAGTTGAACTCGAAGGCGTGGGCCTTATTGAAGAACAGGAAAGTGCCGAATCCACCGGTGTCGGTCACCCGGAGGGCGATGAATCCCACCACCGCGGCCGGCACCGCCAGCAGGGCAATGGGCCCCGTCATCACCCAGGGAGACTCATGCACATGCCGGTTCTCATCCTTAAGCTGTCCGTAGAAGACGACAAATAGTGCTCGTGCCATGTAAAGCGCGCTCAGGAAGGCTGCGATAAGGGCAAAGGCCAATAGATAGTTCCTGTGGTCCAGCACTGCCAGCAGCACTTCATCCTTGCTCCAGAACCCGGCCAGGAGGGGCGCCCCCGCAAGGGACAAGGCGCCGATGGTGAAGGTCAACGCCGTAACGGGCATGACCTTCCGCAAGCCCCCCATCTTCCGTATGTCCGTCTCCTCCTCCATGCTGTGCATCACGCTCCCCGCCCCGAGGAACAGCACCGCCTTGGAGAACCCGTGGGCCACCAGGTGGAATATAGCCGCGGTGTATCCGAAGGCACCCAGGGAGAGCATCATCAGGCCGAGATGGCTCACCGTGGAGTAGGCCAGTATGCGCTTCAAGTCCGTAGCCACCAGGGCCTGGGATGCTGCTATGAGGGCGGTGATCAGGCCTATGACGGCAACCACGGTTAGGGCATCGGGAGCTGCCTCGAATATGGGGAATGCCCGGGCCACCAGGAACACACCGGCGGCCACCATCGTCGCCGCGTGGATCAGGGCGCTGACGGGTGTGGGGCCTTCCATGGCATCGGGTAGCCAGACATGCAGGGGGAACTGGGCCGACTTTCCCATCGCCCCAAGGAAAAGGAGCAGGGCCGCCAGCGTGAGGGTGCCCTGGCCGATCTGGCCTGCAGTGGCAGCTTCGAAGGTCCCCGACATGCTGAAGGTGCCAGTCTGGTCGAAGAGAAGCAGTATCCCGATGAGGAGGCCCACGTCGCCGATGCGCGTGGTGATGAACGCCTTCTTGGCTGCCTCGCTGGCCGACCTGCGCTCATACCAGAAGCCGATGAGCAGGTATGAGCAGAGGCCCACAAGCTCCCAGACCACGTACAGCAGCAGGAAGTTGTCCGCCAGCACCAAGGCCAGCATGGACGCTATGAACAGGGAGTGGACGGCGAAGTACCATCCCAGGCGCGGGTCTCCCTTCATATAGCCCAGGGAGTATACCTGGATCATGAGGCCGACCAAGGTGACCATTCCCAGCATTACGACGGACAGGGGATCGACGATGATGCCCCATGACAGCTCCACATCCCCGGCGGTGAACCATTCCATGCTGAAGCCGCATGTCGCCTGGCCGAAGGCCTTGGGGCAGTCCGCTCCCAGGAATCCGACCAGCACCACCCAGAAGACGACAAACCCGCCACCAATGGCCAGAATGGATATCCACACGCCGCGACCTGGGAGGAATCTACCGAGGAATACGACCAGGAAGAAGGCTATGAAGCTGAAGGCTGGAATCAGCCACGCAAGCTGTGCAAGGTCCATAGGGGGTACCCTTAAGCCTCCGCTCCAACAGAATGGCTGGCTATTACCATTTCATCAAGTCCACTTCGTCCACATTGACCGTGGACTTGTTGCGGGCCAGTTGGAGAATGATCGCCAGAGCCAGCCCTACTTCGGCGGCCGCAACGGTGATCACGAAGATGGCGATGATCTGCCCGACAAAGGCCGAGTCCAGGAAGGCGGCCGCGGCAATCAGGTTGATGTTCACGGCATTGAGCATCAGCTCGATGGACATCAGTATGAGCACCGAGCTGCGCCGGGCCAGCACCCCATAAAGGCCGATGGAGAAGAGGGCGACGGAAAGCACCTGGAAGAATTCCAGGGACATCAGCCCCTACCCCCTGCCCGGGCGATGATGATAGCCCCTATGAGAGCTACCAGCAGGACCAGGGAAGCGATCTCGAAGGGCAACGCCCAGTCGGTGAACAGGGTCTCACCCAGCTTGGCAAGGCCGGGACCCTGGGGTTCGGCATCGGGGCCAGGCTTCCAGAGAATGGCCGCGGTGACAACGCCAAAGAGTCCGCCCGCGGCCAGTATGGCCAGGGGCCACTGCCGGTTGTCGGATATGCGGGGGTACTCCCTGCTCCTGGTGAGCATGATGGCAAAGAGGAGGACAATGATAATCGCTCCCCCGTATATGAGCACCTGCACCAGGGCCAGGAACTCGGCAAAGAGCAGCAGGTACAACCCTGCAACCGCCACCAGGGAGAGCAGCAAGAACAGGGCGGCATGCACCACGTTCCGGGTTGCTACAACTCCCAAGCCCCCTCCCAGGGTCATGGCGGCCGCAATCCCAAAGAGCACTTCGGTCACTACAGGCTGCCCCCAGCCGGCGACGCAGGTCTGTTCATCACCTGCGTCAGCTTCTCAGTTATTGCGCACCGCCCCCATCTGAACAAAACCGGCATTCTGCTATTTGATCTCCAGCTCGGTCTCGGAAAAGAGCTTGCCCTTTAGCTTGTGCTCTTCGAAATCGTGGTCCGGCTCTACGATGTACTTGCCACCCTCGGCGGCCCGGGCGATGCCCGTCACATCCTTCGCCTGCTGGTAGAGCATCGGCTTGGATATGACCACATGCTTGCCATCCAACGCTGCGTCAGCCATAGCCCCCTCCTTGTAGAACCAAGATGTTTTTCGTGCCTACGACCTCTGGCCCGGTGCCAGGGGCTTAAGCGCCAGAGTCACTGGTGGCTGCCGCCTCCTCAGCCTTGGCTCCACTCTTCTTGGCCAACTCCGACGGCGGCACCCATGCAGTATCCCGCTGGAACTGCTTCCCCATGTCCAGGAGAGGCTCAAGGTCAACCCGGTCTCCGTTGCGTTCGTACACGCTCAGCTCATGCTCATGGCTCATCACTATAGCATCGAAGTTGCACACCTCGACGCAGATGCCACAGAGAATGCACCTGTTCAGGTTTATCTCGAAGGTGTCAACGATCTTCTTGCGGGTGCTCTTGCCTTCCTGCTGAAGGGGATTGTCCTTCATGGTTGCGCTCATGCACAGGGTCGGGCAGTTGCGGATGCACACCATGCAGGCTGTGCAGTAGGGCTCGTCGACCTGGTAGTCCCAAGTCAATGCCGGGAAACCCATGTACCTCGGCTGAATGGGCAGGTGCTGCTTAGGGTACTGGGCAGTGACAGGCCTGCGCAGCCCGTTAAGGGTAGAACGGATAGTTACCATCATGCCTTTGAGACCACCCAGCATCGGTTATGTTCCTCCAGCCTCGAGCTTGCGCCTCAGGTTGGCTTGCTGCTGTCGCCTGTACACCTCGGCCACCCGTGCAGCCGGACGGGAGAGGTGCTTGTAAACCAGGTAGGCTATCACCAAGGTGCAAGCCGACGACATGATGGTCGCGACCCACCAGGGCCAGCCATAGAACAAATATATAGCAACTATCACTATGTTGACAAAGGATAGGGGCACCATCACCTGCCAGGCAAAGGCCATGAGCTGGTCAATGCGAAGCCTGGGGAAGGTGCCTCGTACCCAGAAGATCAAGAGCACCACGAAGTAGGCCTTCGCCAGGAACCAAATCCAGTCGGGCAGGAAGGGGCCGTGCCAGCCACCCAGAAACAGCAGCGCGGTGAGGGCGGCGATGGCAAAGGTGTTCATGTATTCGGCCAGGAAGAAGACGGACCAGTGAGCGCCGCTGTACTCGACAAAGGGACCGCCCACGATCTCCGATTCGGCGAAGTAGATGTCGAAGGGTGTCCGCCCAAGCTCCGCCAAGCCTGCGATCAGGAAGATTACCAGCCCCAGTGGCATGATCACGGCGTAGGGGATGTTGGTGAATCCAGCCTCTGCAGGATTATCGGACTGGACTCCGGGGAACTGGAAGTTGGATATTTCCCGCAAATCGAGGGACTGAGCGAGCATGGCCACGGAGATTACCACCATGATCACCGGAATCTCGTAGCTGATCAACTGGGCGGCCGAGCGCAGGCTTCCAAGGGTGCCGTACTTGTTCGCCGAACCCCAGCCGGCCAGCACCAGCCCTAGGATGGTGACCACCGAGAAGGCAACGATGTAGAAGAGGCCCATGTCCAGATTGCGGAGCACCAGGTTGTTGGCGGCCGGAATGGTAACCCAGATCATGAAAGAGGGCACGATCACGATGAGGGGAGCAACCCAAAAGACCGTCTTGTCGGCCCAGGCCGGGATCAGGTCTTCCTTGAGGACCAGCTTAAGGGCGTCAGCGACAGGCTGGAGAAGGCCCATCGGGCCGGTCCTGGTGGGACCAAGGCGGCGCTGCAGCCGCCCGAGGAACTTGCGCTCCAGCCACGTAAGGGACAGCACCACCACCGACAGGGCTGTGAACAGAATCAGCAGCCCCAGGGCGATCAGGCCTATATCTAGAGGCAGGTCGAATCTATCGGGCACCGGTACAACTTCTCCAAATGCTCATCGTCTTGCAGAACGGGACCGCCATCAGCGGTCCACCTCACCCAGGACTATGTCCAGGGACCCCAGGATAACCACCGCATCGGCAACCCACGTATCCTTGAGCAGCTCCTCAAGGGCGCTCAGGTTACAGAAGGACGGCGGCCGGACCTTGACCCTGTAGGGTTTGTCCGAGCCATCGCTGACCAGGTACACCCCGATCTCGCCCCGCGGGTTCTCGGACCTCACGTAAACGTCGCCCTTCGGAGGGCGTATCAGGCGTCTGCCCATGGCCGCAATAGGGCCGGGGGACATCTGCCGGAGCGCCTGTTCTATGATGCTCAGGGACTGGTAAATCTCCTGGACTCGCACGTAGTAGCGGTCCCAGCAATCGCCGTCCAGCCCCACGGGAACGTTGAAATCGAAGCGGTCATACACTGAGTAGGGGTCTGCAACCCGCACATCGTAGTCGACTCCGCACCCTCTGAGGCATGGGCCTGTCAGGCCATACTGCATTGCAGTGTCGGCATCTATTACCCCGACGCCCTTGGAGCGGGCGATGAACACCTCGTTGTACGTGAGGAGCCTGTCGGCCTCCTCCGCATCTTCCCGGAGCAGGTCGAGCACCTCTCGCACCATCGTCTCAAAGTTATCGGGGAGGTCTTCCTTGATACCGCCTACACGGAAGTAGTTGTGCATCATGCGGGCGCCACTGACGGCTTCGAAGAAGGCTTGGGCGCGCTCCCGGCCCCTGAACGTAAGCATCACCGGGGTCATAGCTCCAATGTCCAGCCCGAAAGTGCCTACGAACAACAGGTGGCTTGCTACTCGGTTCAGCTCACACAGGATGACGCGAACATATTCGGCCCGCTCCGGCACCTCCAGGCCCATGAGCTTTTCCACCGCACGGCAGAACACCAGCTCGTTGTTGAAGTTGGAGATGTAGTCCAGCCGGTCAAACAGCGTGATTATCTGGTGATACTGCTCGCCTTCGCAGAGCTTCTCCGACCCTCGGTGCAGGTAGCCGATGTGGGGCACCACACGGGTAATCTTCTCCCCGTCCAGCCACAGCTGCATCCGAAACACCCCGTGGGTGGACGGGTGCTGTGGCCCCATATTGACCATCATCTCAAGGGATTCGCCGTCGGCGTTTATGTCCTGTACGTTAGCTTCTACCACACTGATACCTGTTCGCTCATCTAGCCGGCCGGCTCGGCCGTGGCATTGAACTCCAGCACCAACTCGGTGCTTTCGTCCGCTCCAGGGTACCCCGCCCGGGCCAGTCTTTCCTCTAAGTCGCCCTGTCCTTCTCGCTCCTGAATCCAGTTGATGAACCGTTCGATCAGATCGTCCTGGGCCTCTTCCGGGCTTTCGCCGCTTCCGCAAAGCTCCAGGGCATCCACGATGGCCTCAAACATGCCATCACGGTACAGCACATTCCCGGATAGGGAGAGCGTTTCCACTTGGGGGCTAGAATTCCTGGTAGTCATGGAATGGGTGCTCTTTTCGACCCGGGAATCCTTCAAACCCATCGTAAAGCAGCAGAGGCTGCGGATAAGGATGGCCCTCGAAATCCACCCCGAACAGATCGTGGGCTTCCCGCTCATACCAATCGGCGGCCCGCCATAAGGGGGACACAGTTGCGACCTGCAGATCTTCGTAGGGCAGGTCCGTCTTGAGCATCAGCTTATGACCCTGGTCCATGGAAAGGAGCACATACACCAGTTGTATGTACTCCTTGTAGTCCACGGCGCTGAGGCATAGGAGCATCGTGAATGACAGCTTTGGATCGTCCTTGAGGATGGCACAGACCCCGGCGACATCCTTTGGAGGCACCTGGATGGTGGGTATATCCACCGAGGCCCCGGCTTCAACCTCATGCCCCGCCAAGGCTTCCCGAAGCAATTCTTGCAGGGCTAAAGCCGCAGGGCCGAGGGCGCCCTCGGCTTCGGGGCTGTGGGCAGCCGCCCTATCTCCCTCTGCCACCGCTTCGCGAGTCCCGCATGATTTTTTCCTGGAGCTTCATCAGGCCCTGCATCAACGCCTCAGGCCTTGGGGGGCACCCCGGGACATAGACGTCCACGGGTACCAGGTGGTCCACACCCATCACCACCGAGTAGGAGCGATAGTAAGGACCCCCGTTGGTTGCACAGCTACCCATGGCGACCACCCACTTAGGCTCGGGCATCTGTTCGTAGAGGAGCTTGATAGGCTCCCCCATCTTCTTGACGACGGTGCCAGCCACGATCATTACGTCCGACTGCCTGGGCGAAGGCCACGTTACAACACCGAAACGGTCCACGTCGTGGTGGGCCATGTGGGTAGATATCATCTCGATGGCGCAGCAGGCTAAGCCGAAGGTCAGCGTCCACAGGGAGGACTTCCGGGCCATGGCAAAAAGCTCTTCAGCTTTGGCTGTCACCACTCCCGGCGCAATCTGGTTGAAAGTGCTCGGCGCGGGAACGTTCCCGCTGGTGCTTATTTCCACCATTCCAGGACCCCCTTGCGCCAACCATATACTACTGCGAAGGCCAGCACAGCCAGGAAGATCATCATTGCGTAGAAGGCAAGGTTGTTGCCCAGGAAGACCACTGCCCACGGGAAGAGGAACACCGCCTCAACATCGAATATCAGAAACAGTATGGCAAAGACGTAGTAGCGGATGCTGATCTGGGACCAGCGGAAAGGCTCCGGCTCTATCCCACACTCGTAGGGAGTGAGCTTCCGGTCCGAATGCCTGCGGGATGACAGGACTCGGGAGCCGACGAACATTAACGCTATGGCAACGAACCCCACGATGGCTGACAGGATTACGGCAGCCCATCGGAAGTCAAAGTCTGCTGGCATTCACGCTCCTCTGAACGATGAGACCGCGTCGCCTGCTACCCCAATTCAAGATGCAAGCGGACATGCGGTCAGCAGCCCTTTTCGGCGCAGGGTAGGATACCATCGGCCAGTCTTGAGTGTCAACGGAGCTTGCAGGTGGCATCCGTGTCCACTCGGCTAGACGATACCCTCTGCCCTCATCTTGGTCAGCACACCCTCGAAAGCCTCCAGCGTCCGTCCCACCTCCTTTTCGGTGTGGGTGGAGGAGACGATAAAGGAACCCCTCCCCATAAGGTCGATCCCCTCGTTTATGAAACCCCGCTTCAAGGCGATGGTCTTGGCAGGCGCTCCTGCAGACTTGATCTCCGAGTGGGGCATGTCACAGACCTCCCGATCACATCCGCAGTCCTCGAGGGTCATGTGGATCAGGGATGATATGCCGTGGGCATGGCCCGTCACTTCCAGCCGGGCAAAGGTGTCGTTCAGCCCTTTTTTGAGGGCGGCGGCAGCTTCATCGGCCCGTTGGTTGATGGGTTCGTTAGCTATCATCTCCAGGCATGTGGCCCCCGCCGCTGCCGACAAGGGGTTGGCATTGAAGGTACCGGGGTGCGCGATGCGGCTGCGGGCGTTCCACTCTGGATCATCCTTGAAGGCGATCATATCTATGATGTCAGCCCTACCCCCGACCACTCCGCCGGGCAGACCTCCGGCAACGATCTTGGCCATGGTCGTCAGGTCAGGGTCGATACCGTACTTGCCCTGGGCGCCGCCCGGGTGGATGCGGAACCCCGTCACCACCTCGTCCATGATGAGGAGCACCCCGTGACTGCGGGTGATCCGACGCAGGTCAGTCAGGAACTGGGGCACATTCAGGGGTAGCTGGCCATAGTGGGCGCCGGTAGGTTCCAGGATAACCGCTGCGATATCGCCGTCCTGGGACAGCACCTTCTCGACGTCATCCAGGTCCGGCGGAATGACCACCATCGATGACGACGTAGCCTCGGGTACCCCGGGCACTGTGCGTCCAGCAACGCTCACTGCATAGTCGTGCCATCCGTGAAAATGATCATCGAACTTGACGACCTTGGACTTGCCGGTGTAGGCCCTCGCCATGCGAAGGGCCATCAAAGTGGATTCCGTCCCCGAGCTGTGGCAGCGCATCTTTTCCACTGAGGGCATCAGGTTCTTGATAGCCCTCCCCCAACGAAGCTCCTCCTCGGTGTTGGCCCCCAGGTGCGTGCCACGGCCCACCTGGTTGGCGACTGCCGAAGCAATGGCCGGGTGGGAATGACCCAGGATCAGGGCGCCATGGCCGCTCACATAGTCCACGTACTCATTCCCGTCCACATCCCACTTCAGAGGCCCCTCGCCATGAGTAACGTATATGGGGAAGGGGGTAACGTATCGGTTATCGTGGGTAACCCCTCCCGGAAACATGTCGTTGGCCTCCTGCTGGCGGCGGGCGGAGCCTGGATGTTTCTGGACATACTCTTCGAGAATGGTTGACATGGGCACTCCTTTCATCTGGGGTCTCAGTTGGGGTCGGGGGTGCAGCCGGGGAATTGCTGTAGGGATGATATAATACCTTCCCTTGCCGGACAAGCTCACCCGGAGTTGGAACGACCTATGTACAGCTACCTGGACCACCTGGAATGCACCGTCTGCGGTGAGACCCATCCCCACGATCAGCCCATCCGCACATGCCCATCCTGCGGCAAGGTGCTTTTCGCCCGCTACGACCTGCCCAGCCTGAAGCGGGAGGTCGACCGCAGCCAGTTCGAGACGCGCTCCGGCTCCATGTGGAAGTTCTCCGAGCTTCTGCCCGTCATGGACCAGGAAAAGGTGCTGTCTTTGGGTGAAGGAGACACTCCCTTATTCCGAGCACCCCGACTGGGGGCCAAGCTGGGTCTTTCCAACCTGTACATCAAGGACGAGGGGCTTAACCCCACCGGCACCTTCAAAGCCCGAGGCCTTTCGGCGGCCGTCTCCAAGGCTTACGAGTTGGGCATCACCAAGGTGACCATACCTTCTGCCGGCAACGCCGCCGGCGCCGTCGCGGCTTACGCTGCCAAGGGAGGCATGGAGGCCCACGTATTCATGCCCAAGGATGCGCCGGCTGCCAACAAGATCGAATCGGAGATCATGGGCTCCAACCTGACCCTCGTGGACGGGCTGATCAACGACGCGGGCCGCCTGTCCCGGGAGAGGGCGCAGGCAGAGGGCCTGTTCGATCTGTCCACCCTGCAGGAACCCTACCGGGCCGAAGGCAAGAAGACCATGGGTCTGGAGATAGCCCTCCAGCTCGGATGGAGGATGCCCGACAGCATCATCTACCCCACCGGGGGAGGCACCGGGATCATAGGGATGTGGAAGGGCTTCTATGAGCTGCTGGACCTGGGCTGGGTTGAGGGCAAGCTGCCCAAGTTCATCGCCGTGCAACCCGAGGGCTGTCAACCCATCGTGAAGGCCTACAACGACGGCGCCGATGTATCAGAGCTTTGGCCCAACGCCAGCACCATAGCCGACGGCCTACGGGTGCCCCACCCCTTCTCCGACTACCTGATCCTCAAAGCCATCCGGGAGACCGGAGGCACAGCCCTGGCGGTGTCCGACAGCGACATGGTGAGAGCTATGCGGGATGTAGCGTCAGCGGAGGGCCTGTTCATATGCCCCGAAGGGGCTGCGACCCTGGTAGCACTGGAGCGTCTGTTGGAAGACCGCTTCCTAGATCCAGACGAGAAGATCGTCCTGCTGAACACCGGCTCAGGGTACAAGTACCTGGACCTGCTGCGAAACTAAGGGAGCGGTCCCGGTAATGGTCCGGGGCGGCCTTAGTTTGTTTCCTGGTCTAGCTCCCTCAGGAAGCGCTCAACTTCGGAGGACAGGGGAGGTGGGGCAGACTCTTCCGGTTCCTTGTCCTCCTCGCGTTGGTCGTACTGGCCCTCCAACTGCTGCAAGACCGCCTTCAGCTCGGGGTTGCGGTTCACCGCCGCCGTTAGCTCGGCGTACTGGTTTTCGCCCCGCTTCCGGTCCGCCAGCTCTATTGGCAGCTCGTACAGGGAGCACAGAATCTCCATCAGCCGGGCGGCCCCTGAGTAGTCCTCTTCCAGCTGTACATACTGGGGCAAATGCACCACGAAGGACATGTGCTCGATGCCCATCTTGCGGGCTTGCTGGGTGATCAGCGTCGTGATGCTGGTGGGGCCCTGGTAGGTCGTTTCCCGCACCCGCAGCTTTCTGACTTCATCGGTCAGGTTCTGGGCGCTGGCCGAACCCGACACCAGCAGAGGCCGGGTGTGGGGCACGACGTCATACATACCCCCCAGCAGGCAGTACCTCTTAACGCCGAACATCTTGAGGATTTCGACCACCGAATCCACGTAGCTTTCCCCGCTCATGTGGGGCTCCCGCATGTTCAGCAGCAGGAAGTCTGGGCCCTCTTCGCGCTGGGTATAGCCGATGGTGCTGTTGGGCAGTATTAGCTGGCGGCGGTCCCCGGAAATCCTGGTGCGGGGACGGTAGCGGGTGAAATCGAAGTAGTTACCAGGCCGGGACAGTTTCCCTATCTGGCGGGCCGAAAAGTGCCTTTCCAGCCGTGCCAGCGCCAGGGTGCCAACCCTGCCCACGTTGACCCAGGGACGGACGATAGCCATGGCGTGGGGTTCTCTAAGTTCAGGAAGGGGGTCGGATAGCTCGAAACCACCGATGTTCATAGCTTTATCTTGCCAAAGGCCCCTCTCTTTTGCAATCCCGCACGTGAGGGGCCAGGGCGTACGGCGGCTAGGGAATTACGGCCAGCGCCTCTATCTCGATGAGCAGCTCCGGGTTGGCCAGGGCGCTTATCTCCACCAGGGTGCTGGCCGGATAGCCGTCATTCCAGAACTCAGACCGCACCTCATGGATCTGGGCGAAGTGCTCAGCCACGTTGGTCACAAACACCGTCACCTTGACCACATCGTCCATGGTGGCGCCGCCCTCCTCCAGCACAGCCTTCAGGTTCTCCAGCACCTGGCGGGTCTGAGCCTTGATGTCGCCCACGCCGACTGTGTTGCCGTCGACGTCGCGGGAGACCTGCCCCGATGCAAAGATCAGATGCCCGCCGGTCGCCTTGACCCCCTGGGACATTATCCCGACAGGCTTCGACACCTTCGAGGATTCGAGCACGTTCTTGGCCATTAGAACACCTCCCGGCTGGGATTGGGTGTGGGAAGCCTGACCTGCTAGGGGACTACCGCCACAACCTCTATCTCTATAAGGATGTCCGGGTGAGCCAGGGACTTCACCTGGACGAAGGTGCTGGCCGGCCGGGTCTCGCCGAAGTAGCCCTTACGCACCTCTGTCACCTTGGGCTGGTCCTTGATGTCGATCACGTAGATGTTGGCCTTGACCACATCTCGCAGGGTAGCGCCCGCCTCTTCCAGCACCGCAACGATATTGGCAAAGACCTGGTGGGTCTGGGCTTCGATATCGCCCACGCCAACAATCTCACGCTGGGCATTGCGGGCGGTCTGGCCGGAAACGAAGACCAGGTTCCCAGCGGGGACCTTGATGGCATGGGATATCACCGCATTGGGAATGGAAACCTTGGGGCTGGTTATGATCTCACCTGGCATACCATCTCCCTTTCATACATAGAAGTTCGAGCGGCCACTGAGTTCCCCCAGAGGGGCTGGCGGTGCTACAGGGCCTGCCAGTAGCGCCGGTCCTGCAGGCGAACCACCCTGCCAAAGCCAGGAGCCGGGAAATGGCCCGCTGCGATGAGCGTGCCTTCCCGCTCGGCATCCTCCACTAGCTTCCGGCGGCTGGCCCGCGCCTGGTCCGGGTCCAAATCCGCCCTGGAACACCACTCCCACTCTTGCACCTGGGCTGGACTGTGCAACGCATCTCCCGTAATGACGCCCTTCTGCCCCTGGGAGGTGATCAAGACGCTCATGTGCCCGGGCGTATGGCCCGGCGTGGGCAGGGCTGTTAGCTCGCCATTGATGGCGTACTCCCCTTCCACCACATCCAGTATACCCAGCTCCTCCAGGGGCCACAGCTTGGTGGAAGCAGTGGGGAAGCGCTCGGCATACTCGGGCCTCCTGGTTGCTTCCCAGTCCTTCCGGGATAGCACGTACCTGGCATTGGGGAAGACAGGCAGGAACTTGTCGTTCTCCGACACCATGTTCCATCCCACATGGTCCCTGTGGAGATGGGTCATCACGACTACATCCACCTCGTCAGTGCGCACCCCGGAGGCTTCGAAGTTGTGCAGTAGCTCACCCCAGGAGCTCTCGGGCGCATCTTCGGGCACAGGCCCCATGCCTGTATCAACCAGGATGGTGCTTCCCTGGGACCTGACGAGGTAGGATGCCAGGTTCAGGCTGACCTTGTGGTCCGGGGTAAGGTCTTCTGGGTAGCGGGCCCAGTTCTCCTTGGGTATGGCCGGGTAGAAGTTGCACAGGTCAAACTCCAGCTTCCCGTCGGAGAAGGAAGCCACCCTTGCGTTCCCGACGATGACCTCGTTTTCAGCCACGGCGTCCCTCCTGGGCTTGACCCAGTATCCGTTTTCCTGTGCTGAATACCTTGAGTGGCATTCTAGTGTCGCAGGAAATTAGGGTCAATGATCCGCTCTCTCCCCGCGGGAGGCCGGGTATCTCTACCCCTGCTTCGGACGGTGGTACCTGGGAAGCACTTCCTCGCCGAAGAGGCGTAGCTGCTCCAGCGCTTCCCCAGGAGGGCACATCGGGCGCATCACAAACTTGGTTGCGCCCGCCTCCAGGTAGCGGTCAATCATGCTGCAGATGTCCTGGGGGGTCCCCAGGGCGCTGTACCCGGTGAAGGGGGCTTCGGGCCTGGCGCGGGTGACGTAAGAGGCGGCCACTTCCGTCGCAGCCTCAGGGTCCGGCGAGATGTGGTACCCGATAAGCACTCCGATGTGGTCCTCATCCACGCAGCGGTCGAATTCGGCGGCCGTGGCGAAGACCATGCTCACGCCCTCGGCCACTTCCTCAGGTGTCGCCGAGGACACCAGCCAGCCGTCTCCAAGGCGTCCCACCCTCTTCTGGGCGGCGACGGTCCTGCCTCCGATCCACAAGGGGATCGGCTCCTGGACGGGCTTGGGGTTCACGGTCACATCGTGGAGGGAGAAGAACTTTCCTTCGTGGGTGACGTTGTCCTCGTGCCAGAGCCGTCGCATCACCCCCATTGCTTCGTCGGCCCGTTCGCCCCTATTGGACTTGACCACACCGCAGGCTTCGTAGTCCCTGGGGTCGTCCTGCCCCAGGCCGATGGCGGGAAGGCAGCGCCCCCCCGACAGGTAGTCCAGGGTTGCCAGCTCCTTTGCGAGCACAACTGGGTTGCGCAGGGGGAGTTGGAGGACGCTGGTGCCAAACTTCATCTTCTCTGAGTAGGCGGCCACCATGCCCATGGCAACCACGGGCTCCGGGCCAGCGCTCTGACCTACTACGCGGTCCGACAGCCAGATGGAGTCGTACCCGTGCTTGTCTCCCACCTCCAGCAATCCCCGGAAATACGCGACCCCCTCCGGACCTTGAGGGAATGCACCGGGCATGTAGCCTATTCGGACGGTCATGGAACCTCCCATCTGCGGAGGGTAATGCTCTCTTTGGGGTGCCGCGGGTTTCGGTTAGGCCAGGTTGAGAACTTTCTTGGCGTTATCCAGGAGCACCTTGGGCCGTACATGCTCCCTCAGGTCCAAGTGGTCGATGTCCCGCAGCCAACGCTCAGGCGTGATGTAGGGGTAATCGGAGCCGAAGAGCACCTTGTCCTGGAGGCGCGTGTTTATCTCCCGTTTCAAGGGTTCGGGAATGAAGCGGGGGGACCAGCCAGACAAGTCCAAGTACACGTTGGACTTGTGCAGGGCCACGGCGATCTGCTCTTCGGTCCACGGCCAGGCCGGGTGGGCCATGATCACCGTAAGCTGCGGGAAATCGGCGGCCACGTCGTCAATGTAGGGTATCGGTGCGCTGTACTTCAGCTTCAGGCCCGAGCCTCCAGGGGTGCCGGAACCGGCCCCTGCGAACCCCGAGTGGAACAGTACAGGTACGCCCAGCTCCGACGCCTTGGCGTAGAGGGGATAGAAGCGGGTGTCGTTGGGGTGGAAAGCCTGGTGTACGGGATGGAGCTTGAGCCCCTTGAGTCCCAAGCTGGTCACCGACCGCTCCAGCTCCAGGACCGCGGCGTGTCCCTTCCATGGGTCGACGGAGCAGAAGCCTACGAACTGGTCGGGATGGTCCTTCACTATCCCCGCAACGTAGTCGTTGGTGTCGGGAGGCTCCCCAGTAGTCGTCTCGGTATCCACCGAGAATATCACCCCCATGATATCCAGTTC
This sequence comes from Dehalococcoidia bacterium, assembly GCA_965116325.1. GTDB lineage: Bacteria > Chloroflexota > Dehalococcoidia > Lucifugimonadales > JAGWBF01 > JAGWBF01. The sequence goes on from OZ220675.1 coordinate 1,299,564, forward strand.
CCGGTACTTGTCAGCCATCTCCGTCGCATCCTCGGGCACCGAAGACACCCGGAAGTAGCTTCTCAGCTCGGCTTCGATGCCGATTTCGGGGAGGCCAGGCTGCCGGGGAACGTGAACGTGCATGTCGATGGCTTGCATTACAGAAGACCTGCCTTGGGGTTGGGATGCACCGATAAGCTATCACCAACAGGGTACGCTGTTCAATACTGGTGAGGAGGGGCGGCTAGAAGAGTCCGGGGCGCTGCGTAACCTGGGCTGCTCGCTCGTAAGGTTCGTCGGCAGGAAGGTTGGGCTGGGCGGCGGCCTGGGTCGCCAGCCAATCGCAACGCTCGTTCTCCCGGTTGCCCGAGTGCCCCTTTACCCAGCTGTAGGTCATTTCATGCCCTTCGCACAAATCAAGGAGCCTGGCCCAGAGATCGGGGTTGATCGCGGCCTCCCGCTTGTTTCGCATCCATCCGTTCTTCCGCCACTTGATCGCCCATCCCTTGGCAAGGGCATCGACAACGTACTTGGAGTCGCTATAGACCCGGACCTTGCACTGCTCCTGAAGGGCAGCCAGTCCCTCGATGACGGCCAAGAGTTCCATGCGGTTGTTGGTGGTCCTGCGGTAGCCTCCCGAAAGCTCCTTGCGGTGCTCTCCCGACAGCAGCACGACGCCGTATCCACCAGGTCCGGGATTGCCCTGGCAGGCACCATCGGTGTAGATAACGACCTCTTTCATCCCGCCGGTCCGGAGCTACTCGCTTTCCTGGCCCTGGTCCGTCCTATACAACGCATCGGCCACCTCACGTATCCTGGCGAAGCTGGCCGATGCATAATCGCTGGCTTCATACTTCTGTATCTGCTGTTCCTTGAGCCCCATACGGTCCGCCAGCTCCTTTTGGGTCAGCCCCTGGGCGATCCGAGCCTTGATCAGGACATCGGGCAAGTCTGCAACCACGTTCAGCCCTTCCATCCCGAACTCGCCCTTCTTCAGGGCTTCGTACTCCGCCAACTCCTTCTCCAGGTCCGCCAGCTGGCTTCGCACGGCATCCCTGCGGGCCTTTGCGATGAGGGGGTGCACATTCGCCCCCTCTCCCGCATCCATCTCTAGCCGCTCCAAGGTTCCAGAGAACCTGTCCGCCTGGGCCTTCGTTATCTTGTACTGCCGTTCGTTCTTTATCATCTCGGGTCTCTCAGGTCGATGGCGATTATCCCCTTCGGTTCCCCTTCCTCCCTGTCCCGTTGGAAGAATTCAAGAAATGAGAACCCGTCGTCATCAGCAACGATGGAAGCCGGAAACAGCTCACCCATATATCTGCCTTTCTGGGTAGCCCTGCCCGCATCGAAGGTCAGCAGCGCCGGGTCCAGCAGGTGCGGATCGACCCCATCCTCCTCCCAGCAGGCATCGAAGTCGTTCGGGAACTCCTTATCGGTGACGAAGCTTCCGTCGACGTATACCCTCCGGCAGCCTGCTCCCTTAAGGTCGTTCAATGCATCCTTGAGGCCAGCCATGAGACGCTCCCTCCACAAGCTGCCCCCAAACCTATCGGCGACTTCCCCCCAGCTAGCCAGGTGCACCCCTGCGGGTAGGAGCCCCCTGGCATCAAACTGAGGTATCACAACACAACGATATCATTGTCTTATCCCCGCGTCAAGCACCCTCGTGACATTTCCATTGAATGCCCTTCCAGCACCGGGCCTACTCTGCCCCCGGCGGGAGCATGGTTATGACGGGCCGGCGGTTGGCTAGGTATTCGGGGGTTACGAAAGAAGACCCGGAGCCGTACTCCCGGGTGCACTCCTTGACCACATCGAACACCTCGGGCCTGAAGGTCAGGAAGGACGGGGTTATCTCCTGCTCCAGGGTCTGGCGCATCAGCGTGCCGCTCAGGTCCTGTTTGCTATTCCGGTGCCCGCACAGCCCTTCGTAAGCCACCCCTTCGCAGGTGGGGCAGTGCCACCACTCTCCCATTGTGACTGGCATGATGCCGATGGGCGGTATCTCCTGGAATATCTGGTGGGAAGCCCTGGGATCGTAGAACGACCCTACTCCCGCGTGGTCCCGTCCGAACATGTGGTGGGTGCAGCCCATGTTCTTGCGGACGATGGCGTGAAACACCGCTTCCTTGGGACCGGCATAGCGCATGTCCCACATCAGCACCGACGTAGCGTGCACATCCTCGGCGAAGTAGCCAGCGTTTCGCAGGGCATCCTGGGCCAAGACGATAGCTTCGTCGATGTAGTCCCCAATGCGCTTTTCCCCGATGACCGCGCTCACCAGCACACCATCGGCGCCCGAGGCGAACCAGGCGCCTTTCATAAATCCCTCATGGCCCACGTGGGGTACGTTCCTGGTCTGGTGGGCCACCACCCGTTCCCACCCCTTGTCGGCCAGCATCTTCCTGAGCTGGGCAGGAGGGTACCAGAAGCGGTCGAAGGGAGGGTTAATCCCGGGTTCGTTAACCAGGGCGACCTTCCCACCTAAGAATCGGTCTTTTAAATTGAAGGTGCGGACAACACCGGGATGACCCTGGTCCGTCGTCCCGTACACATGCCGGGCCATGTACTCCAGGTCGTAGGAGAAGACCTGCTCCACCTCCAGCGTTGCCAGCGGTTGGTCTTGGTAAGTGAGCAACAGCGTATCGCCTTCGTCCAAGGCCAGCTCATCGACCTCCTGCTCGGATATATCCAACACGATGGGGATGCTCCAGACATACCCGCTGGCCAAGGCCATCCTCTCCAGGACCGCATCCACATCCTCCTTCACCATGAACCCTTCCAGGGGAGAGAAGACGCCGTAGGCGATGTTGATGCACTCCCGGGCTATCTGGTCATTTACAGCTATGGACTTTAGGGCCCCGTAGGAGGAAGCGGAGAGGGCGAGATGGGTTATCCGTTCCACAAGACGTCCACCGTGGGGGGATAGTGTGTTGTCGACCATCTTCTCCTCAATCACTGGACTTTAGCCGCGGCATACCGGGGAAATGCTGCTAGCTGGGTGCGCACAATTCTAGTGGCCGCTAGGGTACGGCACAAGCTGTTGACCCACCATCCTGATGGGCGTCCCAGCATTGACCCTCATAGTGGGCGCAGATACAATCCCGCTGTGCTAGCCATCATCTTCTCCCTTCTTGCCGCCGTGGGGTTCGGATCGGGGGCCATATTTGCCCGCCTCGGCTTGCAGGGAATGAAGCCAGCAACCGGCACCGCCATCTCCCTGGTGGTCAGCTTCGTCCTGACAGCCATCCTGGCCCTGTCCATAGAAAGGTCGGCTGTCTTTACCCTCCCCGCCATGGCCTTGGTGTGGTTCCTGGTGCTGGGTATCGTGAACTACCCCCTGGCCAGGCTGATGAACTACACCTCGGTTAACCTGGTTGGAGCATCCAGGTCAGCCCCCATGATCTCCACCGCTCCCCTCTTTTCCGCCGTCCTCGCCATCATCTTCCTTGGAGAGGAGATGAGCCTGCTGGTGGGGTTGGGCACCGCCGCTATCGTGGTCGGCTCCATCCTGATCGTAATGGAGAGGACTCGTGCTCCTTCCTAAACTGAACATGGGCGGCCAAAGCAAGGCCCTGGGCTTTGCCATGGCCTTGGGCGCGGGATGCTGCTACGGGGCCACCAACGTCATCGGCAAGCTGGTGGTGGACGAGTACTCCCACCCCCTCCTCGTGTCCGCTTTCGCCCTGTTCTTCGGCATGGTCATTATGCTTTCCCTGACCCATGCCGACGTCCCGAAGGCCGTAGCCAGGTCCCGAGGCTCCCTCCTACCGATCATCATGGCAGGGGCCTGCTCCGGGGGCGGTGTAACCCTGACCTACTTTGCCCTGAGCCTCACCGAGGTGATCATCGCCGCTCCCATCATTGCCAGCGCCCCCCTGGTCACCCTGGTCCTAGCCCACCTGGTGCTCCGGGGGTTGGAACGGGTGACTTGGCAGCTGGTCCTGGGCACCCTCATGATCGTCGGAGGCATTGTCCTGGTGGTATTCGGCAGGTAGGTCCTTCAAGGCACTGGCCGGTCCCACCATCTGCCCTACTCGGCCACCGGCCCCACATACACGAGGTCAGCTATGGCCTCCAGGGTAGCTGGTCCGATACCCCGCACCTCCACAACCTCTTCCACCGAGGAGAAGGGGCCGACCTCGTTCCTGTAGGTCACAATGGCGTTGGCTTTCACCTCCCCGATGCCCGGGAGAACCTGCAGCTCTTCGGCGGTAGCAGAGTTAAGGTCGATCCTGGACTCCTGCCCCAGTTCGACCCCATCGGGCAGGTCGTCGGGCGTCGGTTCGGAAACATCCGGTGTGCAGCCGTCGTTGACGGAGGGAACATGGTATTGGGACCCGTCCCTCACCCGGGCTGCCAGGTTGACGCAGGAGAGATCGGCGCCCCATAGCGCTCCCCCCGCCGCCACCACCGCATCCTCCACCCGGTCACCGGGAGCTACGACATATACCCCAGGGGCGGCCACTTCCCCGCTTACGTACACCTTAAGAGTGGGTTGGGGAGTAGGCGCAGGAAGCCGCACCTCCACACCCCGGGACCCGGAGCCGTCGTCCAGCCCCCGGTATAGTATCACCCCTCCAGCAGAGAGGGTGACCACCAGTAGTATGGCCAAGGTGATGAGCGCTGTCCGCTTGAATGCATCCATAGGTAATCTGGTATTGCTTGAAGAGTTTCGACTGATTATAATACCCTAGCCCCGGTAGCAGACAGGAGGTGGCCATTGAGCGGGGACCCTTACGCCTTTTTAAGAGGTGAGTACGTTCCCTTGAGCGAAGCCAAGGTGGGCATCATGACCCACGCTTTGCACTATGGGACGGGGGTCTTCGAGGGCATACGGGGCAACTGGAACGCCGAGGCTGGCCACGTCTACATCTTTCGCCTCCGGGAACACTACGAAAGGCTCCTCCAGGGCTGCCGTCTCATGATGCTGGACATCCCCTACTCCCTGGAGGACCTGTGCAACATCACCGTCGAGCTGGTGGAGCGCAGCGGGTTCTCTGAAGATGTGTACATCCGCCCCCTGGCCTACAAGAGCGCCGAGCGCGTGGCTAACCTGAAGCTCCACGAGCTGGATAGCGATTTTTGCCTGATGGCCGTCCCCTTTGGCAACTACCTGGGCTCAGACAACCTGCGGTGCTGCACCTCTTCATGGCGCCGGGTTGACGACCCCATGATTCCCGCCCGGTTCAAGATATCGGGCATCTACGTAAACAGCATCCTGGCCAAGACCGAGGCCACCCTGGCAGGCTTCGACGAAGCCATCCTCCTCAACCAGGACGGGCATGTGTGCGAAGGCTCCGGCGAGAACCTCTTCCTGGCAATAGACGGCAAGCTGTACACACCGCCAATCGAAGATAACGTGTTGCCTGGAATTACCAGGTCCACGGTTATGCAGTTGGCCCAGGGCGAGCTGGGGTTGGAGGTCATCGAGACCCGCATCGACCGCAGCCAGATATACATAGCCGACGAGTGTTTCCTGACCGGCACCGCTGCCCACGTAACCCCCGTGGTCGAGGTGGACAGCCGCAAGATCGCCGACGGCGGGGTCGGGCCCATATCGGCCCAGATCCAGAAGCTGTACTTCGATGTGGTCGTCGGCAACGTTCCCAAGTTCCTCCACTGGTGCACCTCTGCTACCCCCCGACTGGTGGGTGTGTAGCCTCCAGGCGACGCCAAGTCTGCTCCCTTCCGGCACCGTCACTTTCGCCCTACTTTCTAGAGAAGGGTAGTCGAACCTTCATGAGTTGGTTCCTGGCTATCATCATCGGTTACCTCGTCGGGTCCATCCCAACCGCCTACCTTGCCGGCCGGAGGGCCATGGGCAAGGACATCCGGGAAGAGGGAGACCGAAACCCAGGAGCAGGTAACGTCTATTTGTCCATCGGTCCCAGGGCAGGCCTTATGGTGGGGGCTGTGGATATCGGCAAGGGCATTGCCGCTGTGCTCCTGGCCAAGTTCGTCATCGTGGGGGGCGGCAATGGACTGGCCATGGCGGCCGGAGCCGCGGCCGTCGCTGGGCACACCTGGCCCATATTCATGAAACTGAGGGGAGGCAGGGGCGCCGCAACCACAGTGGGCGTGTACTGCGCCCTCTTCCCCATACCTGCCCTGCCCATCAGCCTGGCTTGTTTGGCTCTGCTCCCCTTCGTCAGGAGCGCCACCCTGGTCCTGGGACTCATAATGGCGCCCATGCCCCTGCTGGTGTGGCTATCCGGCTACCCTGTAGCCGTCACCATCTACACCATCTTCCTTCCCATGGGCGTTGGTATGCGCCACCACCTGACCTCCAGAAACCACGGCAGGGAACTCCAGCCTCCAACCTATGACCAAGAGGTTGAAGAGAAGATGCTGACCGACGGCAGCCAGCATTGGTAGCTTCCTTCTCCGTGGACTACTTCATCCTGGTGTACGTTGCCGCCATGGGTGTCCTCCAGATGATCGCCTCCCGCCGGGAATTCCGAGGAATGCTCCTTGTCCCGGCACCCTCCGTAGCCTTTGTGCTGGGCCTTTGCGCCGTTGTAGCAGCCTTTGTATGGTTCTTTGCATCCGAGCCCAGGAACCTGTCCGACACCGAAGGAGGCCTGGACGGCAACAGGGCCGCCTCCATGTTCAGTGCAGCCTCTGCCCTTGCTGTGTTTACCACCCTCGCCCTTTCGTCTCTGGTCAACCGCTCCCTGGGTAAGGATGGGCAGCCTGCCGGCCCGGGCCTGGAGTCCCTGGGACACACCACCTACCTCCGGGCCCTGCGCGGGAGCCTGAAAGCGCTGTGGAATCGCTCCTGAGCATCGACTCCGCCATCATCACCTGGTTGAACCAGTGGGTGGGCAAGTGGGGAGTGCTGGACAAGGCCGCCGAGCTGGTGGTCAGCGACTACCTGATTCCCACCCTCCTGTCCCTCGCCCTCATGTCTACCTGGTTCCTGGCGAAGGACCCTGCGGACCGGGCGGCCAACCAGAAGGGGGTGCTGACAGCCCTGCTGGGGGTGGGCTTCTCCAACCTGACTGTGCTGATAATCAACCAGTTCTACTTCCGGGACCGGCCCTTCGTGGACCATGAGCTGGAGCTGCTCTTCTACCAGCCCACCGACTCGTCCTTCCCAGCCAACCCGGCGGCCGTAGCCTTTGCCATAGCCTTTGGGGTGTTCCTGTACAACCGGGCCTTGGGAGTGGCCCTGGGAGGACTGGCATCCCTGTGGGTGCTATCCAGGATGTACTCCGGAGTGTTCTATCTGTCCGACGGCCTAGGGGGCGCCGCCATCGGCGTGTGCATCACCTACGTCTTTTCCCTGCTCATGCGCCTCATAGAACCCCTGCCCACCACCGTCCTCAGCGTCATGCGCCGCTTCCACCTGGCGTAGAGTGGGGCCTACAGATCAAACGTCCCTTGAACTGCACGAGCAGGTATGTACGGAACAGGTTCTTCCCTCGCCCTTGATGGGAGAGGGTTGGGGTGAGGGTGATCGCCCCCGCCGTCATTGCGGCGAAGGCCGCAATCCAGGAGCTCCTCTTAGGGGACACATCCCCTCTGACACACCCCTCGAGGCATCCTATAGGGCCTGTGCTATCATGGGCGGCAGCTATGCCTCACCAAACCGAACCCAACGTAAACGTAGCCCTGGGCAACCTGCTTCAAGCCATGCTGCCCAAGAGCCGTGTGCTGGCCGAGAACACCCAGACCATCGCAGGCAGCCCTGGTCTGAAGCCCGACATTCTCATCACCGCTCCCGGGCGCTCTCCCGTGGTAGTCGAGGCGGAGTACATGCCGGCAGCGACTGTTGAGAAAGAGGCAAAGGAACGCCTGGGGTTGAAGGCGGCGTCCAACGGGCGAATCATCGAAGCCTCCATCGCCCTCCGCTACGCCGAAACTATCGGCGATGTCCATGACCTAACCTCTGCCCTATCGTCCGCTCAGCTTTCCTATTGTGTCTTTACGGGAGAACCCGAAGACCCGGACCGGTTTCCCGAGTCCGGCTGGCTGGACGGCTCCGTCGAGGACTTGGCAGACATGGTGCGCTTGGTTTCCGTGCCCCAAATGGCAGTGGACGAAGCGACAAACATTCTGAAAGAAGGCATCGAAAGCGCGTCCAAGCTCCTGGATGATCTGAAGGGGACCAAGCCAGGCATCACCGCTTCCATTGCGCGCCTCCTGGGGATGATCGATGTGCCCCAGACTCGGCGCATGGCCTGCGCCATCATCGCCAACGCCCTTGTCTTCCACGAGCGCATCGTGGGCATGCATCCCGAGGTTGAATCCCTGGCCAAGGTTTGCGGAGACGACGTTCCCAATCCCCAAGGGAGAGTTCTGGCGGCTTGGGGTGACATACTCAAGATCAACTACTGGTCTATTTTCGCTATAGCCAGGGACATCCTGCAGCAACTGCCCTCAGGGGATGCGGCTGCCATCCTGCGAGAGCTGAGGGACACCGCCCAGTCCGTGGATGCGACGGATGTGGACAACGCCCACGACTTGACGGGGCGGGTTTTCCAGAGGCTCATCGCCGACCGCAAGTACCTGGCAACCTTCTACACCTTACCTGCCTCAGCTGCCCTGCTGGCCCGCCTGGCTGTCGCCAAGATGGAAGGCATTGAATGGGGCAACATGGAATCCCTCCGAAACCTGCGCGTCGCCGACTTCGCTTGCGGCACCGGGGCGCTCTTGTCGGCGGTGTACGAGCAGGTAGCAGCCCGTCATGAGCGGGCCGGAGGAGACTCTGCAGCCCTCCACAAGGTGATGATGGAGGAGGTGCTGTACGGCTGCGACGTCATGCCCTCGGCTGTCCACATCACCGGCTCTACCCTGTCGGGAATGGAGCCGTCCGTGCTCTTCGAAAAGTCCCACCTGTACACCATGCCCTACGGCAGGCAAGAAGACGGGAGCGTGAAGATCGGCTCCCTGGAGCTGCTCCAATCGTCCAATGTGCTCACCCTGTTCAACACCAGCGACCCAGCCCTTAGCACAGGCAGCACTGGGGAAGAGACGGCTGCGCAAATCCTCGCCGACATTCCGGACGAGAGTTTCGACCTGATCATAATGAACCCACCGTTCACCAGAAATGTTACTCGACAAGGTGCGACCGCCAATACAGTTGCAGCAGCCTTCGCCGCCTTCGGAGCGAGCGACGAAGACCAAAGAGCCATGGCCACTCAAATGGGAAAACTTAAGACTAATACTTGCTATCATGGCAACGCAGGCATGGCCTCGGCGTTCAGCGCCTTGGGTCACAGAAAGCTCAAGCCCGGGGGAGTCTTAGCCTTAGTCTTACCTTTGGTGGCAACCGCAGGGTTATCCTGGCAGGGATTTAGGGAGATGCTCGCCCGTAAGTACACCGACCTGACTTTGCTTAGCATAGCGGCCGATTCCATTAGGGACATTTCGTTCTCCGCAGATACTGGCTTAGGAGAATGCTTAGTGATCGCCCGCAAACTCAAGATGTCCGAAACTCCGAGTTACCGGGGTCAGTTCGTCTCCTTGAGAGAACGGCCCCAACTTCTAGCCAATTCTAGCTCTATTTCAAAGTCCGTCGTGAGCTGTGGCCCCATCCGACGGATCGAAGATGGGCCATACGGCGGCACATCACTTTCTGTGGGTGACGGATTGTCGGGCACAATGGTAGCAATCCCGTGTTCCATTGATGGAGAACCCTGGGGTGGAGTTCGCATATCCGACTACTCTCTGGCCCAAACAGCCTATGCCCTGAGCCAGGGGAATTTGTGGCTGCCCGGCAGAAACTCTGGTCTAACCATATCTATAGCTGAACTCCGGGAGGTAGGCAAACTTGGAACGTACCACCTTGACGTTGTAGGTCCGTTGCCCCGCGGACCTTTCGATAGACTGGCTGCGAATCCTACGGCTACATATCATGCCCTATGGAATCACGATGCTAGCCGAGAAACTCAGATGATCTGCGAGCCTGACTCATCTTTGCAAGTACGTCCAGGTATGGAATCCAAAGCACACGATGTGTGGGCTACAGCTAGCCCTTCACATCTGAACATCGAACTTCGCTTCAACACTCAACCTCTCGCTGTTGCAATTACTGAACTAGACAGTTTGGCCGGTTCAGCATGGTCTAATGTTGTATTTTCTGACCAACGATTTGATCATGCGTTTGCATTATGGTCCAACTCTACCTTAGGGTTCTTGGCGTATTGGTGGCAATCGAGCCGCCAAGATACCGGACGCGGAAGAACGACGGTTCGTGCAGCAGAGTCCCTTCCTGTGTTGGACTTGCGAACGCTCACGAATGAGCAACTGCTAATGGCTGAGATTATCTTCAAGGAGTTCCGGGACAAAGAGCTAATGCCAGCCTACCTCGCCGACGCCGACCCTAACCGCGCTCTGCTGGACCGGCGGGTGATCTGTGACCTCTTGGGCCTCGATGAAGATACCTACGTTGCTGTGCGCCGTCTCGCCGCCAAGTGGTGCGCCGAGCCCTCCGTTCACGGCGGCAAGGCCCGCCCCAAGGGCGCGACGCTGGTATTCTAGCTGTCGGGCTAACATCCCCTGACTCTCTGATCTCCCCCGTTACGAAAGACTTCCTTGCCCCCACAACGCCACAACCGCGAAACAGATAGGAGGCCTCGTTGAGCATTGACGCGCTAGTGGAGGGCATTACGATCGGAGCCTCGGCAGGTCTAATCTCCGGTGTGGTGCTGGCACTGCTCCAATGGTTCAAGAATAAAGTCCAAGCCAATGCCGAGAGACGGGAACAGATCCGGCACCTTGTAAAAACAATCGAACATTCAAGAGACCTGATCTACAGTGCGTTCGACCTAGATTTCACAGACCATCCGGTCGGACGAATGATCCCGAAAAATGAGGTACAGAAGTCGTATCTTCAGGAGTTGCACCGAGAGGTTCAAAATATCCTAACGGGCCGAGCAAGTCGCTTGAGCTTCGACGAGATACACCAGATCAAGCAGGCGTTTGGTGTGGTAGATCTTTATCCCGATTGGATCCCCAACGAAAAAGGGTACGAAGGAATATTTGGACATCTCCAGTCCATAGAATGGCTCCGCCTACGACCTAGTAGCTAGGTCGTCGCTGCCCATATCGCTTCACGCATGAAAGCCTGTATTTGACCCCACGTATTCCTAGATTGCGGCCTGCGCCGCAATGACTATATTGCGCTAAGGTCTTCCACCTGGCGTAGAGCCCCCTACTTCCGCTTGTCCACGGACTCCTTCAGGCAGTTGAAGAAGTTGTCCATCATGCGCTGGTTCACGGTGCCCAGCAGCCTCTGGCCCACCCTGGCGATGGTCCCGCCCACCTGGGCGTCGCCTTCCACCTGGACGGTGGTCTTGTCCCCGTTCTCCGATAGGGAGATGAGGGCCTCGCCCTGGACGAAACCCGGCGACCCCCGCCCCTCCACCCTTAGCTTGTAGGATGTGGGTGGGGCTTGGTCGGCCAGGGTTATCTTCGCTTTGTACGACGCCTTGATGGAGCCGACGCCCACGTTCAGGGACGCTTCGTACTGGTCATCTCCCAGGGGGGTCAGCGCCTGGCAGCCGGGCACGCATCCGGCAATGACCTCCGGGTCCAGGATGGTGGCCCAGACCTGGGCGGCCGGCGCATCAAAGGTGTAGCTAGACTTCACTTGCATGTGTGGGGGACCCCTTATCTCATAGCTGGGCAAAGTATAGCATCAACGCAGGTGATTCGGTTGCTAGCCTAGCCCTCATGCCCTAACATGTACCCTGCGTTGAGACCGGGACGGAATACAGCCCCGGGACCGGAGTGATTTTGCATGACAATGAGACAGGTGGAGCTTCGCTATAACCCTGCCGAGATCGAGCCGAAGTGGCAGGAGCGGTGGCGAAAGGATGAGATTCACCGGGTGCGGGACGACGACCCCCGGCCCAAGTGGTACGAGCTGACCATGTACCCCTACCCTTCGGGCGACCTGCACATCGGCCACTGGTACGCCATGGGGCCGTCTGACTGCCACGCCCGCTTCCGCCGCATGCAAGGGTACAACGTCCTCCATCCCATGGGCTTCGACGCCTTCGGCCTGCCGGCGGAGAACGCCGCCATCCAGCGGGGAATACATCCCTACACCTGGACCATGGGCAACATCGAGAAGATGCGCGGGCAGCTGGGATCCATGGGCCCCGTGTACGACTGGGACCGGGAGCTGGTGTGCTGCGACCCCGATTACTACCGCTGGAACCAGTGGTTCTTCCTCAAGATGTACGAAAAGGGTCTGGCCTACCGCGCCAACGCCCCGGTGGTGTGGTGCTCCTCCTGCAACACGGTGCTGGCCAACGAGCAGGTGGTCAACGGGCGGTGCGAGCGCTGCGACACCATCATCACTCGCCGGGATCTGGAGCAGTGGTTCCTGCGCATCACCTCATACGCAGAGGAGCTGCTGGACTTCGACGGCCTCATCGACTGGCCCGAGAAGATACTGATCATGCAACGGAACTGGATCGGGCGCAGCGAAGGGGTGGAGATCTCCTTCGACCTGTCCCACCTGGGGCTGAAGGAGCCGGAGATACGGACATTCACTACCCGCATCGACACCATCTTCGGTGTCACCTTCCTGGTGCTGGCCCCGGAGCACCCCCTTGTGGAGCCACTGACCACCGATGAGCGCAAGGCAGAGGTGCAGGCCTACGTGGAAGATGCCAGGCGCCAGACAGAGATCGAACGCTTGGCTGCCGAGAAGGAGAAGACGGGCGTTTTTCTGGGCTCATATGTCGTCAACCGCCTGAACGGCGAGAAGGTGCCCGTTTTCATCGCCGACTACGCCCTGATGACCTACGGCACTGGGGCTGTCATGGGGGTGCCCGCCCACGACCAGCGGGACTTCGACTTCGCCAGGAAGTTCGGCCTCCCCATAAGGGTCGTCATAGCGCCCCCCGCCTGGGATGGCGAGGAGCTGGAGGAGGCCTACCTGGAGGAGGGCGTCCAGACAAACTCCGGCGCCTTCGACGACATGCCCAACACCAAGGGCAAAGAGGCTATCGCCGACCATGTGGAAGCCCAGGGTTGGGGGCGCAGGGCCATCTCCTACCGCCTGCGCGACTGGCTCATCTCCCGGCAGCGCTACTGGGGCACCCCCATCCCGATGGTCTATTGCAAGGAGTGCGGCGTCGTTCCCGTACCCGAGGAGGACCTGCCGGTACTGCTTCCCTCGGATGCCGAGTTCCTTCCCACAGGCCAGTCCCCCCTGTCCATGGACAGCAGTTTCATCAATACACCGTGCCCCCGGTGCAGCGGACCGGCCACTCGGGAAACGGACACCATGGACACCTTCGTGGACTCTTCCTGGTACATGGAGCGGTTCACCAGCCCCGGCTACGACAAGGGGCCCTTCGACCCCGAAGCCCTGGCTGAGTGGATGCCCGTGGACCAGTACACCGGCGGCGCAGAGCATGCCGTCATGCACCTCCTCTATGCCCGGTTCTTCACCAAGGCCCTGCGGGACATGGGCTTGGTGGAGTTCGACGAGCCCTTCCGTCGCCTCTACAATCAGGGCATCATCCTGGGTGAAGACCACGAGAAGATGAGCAAGAGCAGGGGCAACGTGGTCAACCCCGACGAGTTCGTCTCCACCCTGGGAGCCGATGCGGTCAGGTGCTTCCTGATGTTCCTCGGCCCCTGGGACCAGGGAGGTCCGTGGAGCACCTCGGGGATCAACGGCACTGCCCGCTGGCTGAATCGGCTATGGGAGCTGTGCCAGCAGGACCCCAGCAGCCTGGATGAGAGCCCCACCGACGATACGGCCGTGCGGGACATCCAGCGCAAGCTGCACCAGACCATCAAGCGGTGCTACGAGGGCCTGGACAGGTTCAAATTCAACACCACCATCTCCGCCATGATGGAGCTGTCCAACGACTTGGGCCGGGCATGGAGCGACGGGAGCGTGGAACCGGCGACGTGGCGGGAGAGCATCGAAAAGCTGCTCCTGATGTTGGCGCCTGTGGCTCCCCACCTTGCCGAAGAGCTATGGGAGCGCACCGGGCACTCCTACAGCATCCACCAACAGCTATTCCCCGCCTGGGATGAGGAGCTGGCCGCCGAGGAGGTGGTCACCCTGGTGGTGCAGGTCAACGGCAAGGTCAGGGACAAGCTTGAGGTTCCTGCGGACGTGGCTGAGGAGGAGGCCAAGAGCCTTGCCATGGCCAGCCCCAAGGTGCAGGCCCACCTGGGGGACAAACATGTGGCCCGAACCATATATGTGCCGGGCCGCTTGGTAAACGTCGTCGCCAGCTAGCGGGCCGGGCCCTAACAGGCCTCTTACACTCCCTGGCCGCCGTCGATGCCGATGCACTGGCCCACCACGAAGGATGCCTCCTTGCTGCAAAGCCATGTGATGATGCCGGCGATCTCCTCCGGGGAGCCTGCCCTGCCCAACGGGATGGACTTCACCCTCTCCGCCCACACGTCGCCCCTGGGATAGCCGTACAGGCTGTCGTTGCGGGCGGTGTCGGTGGTGCCGGGCGCGATGCAGTTGATCCTGATGCCCTGGGACGCCACCTCCTTGGCAGCAATGGCGGTGAAGGTGTGCAGGGCAGCGCAGGCAGTGGCGTAGGCTGAGCCCCCGGGGCGGTTGGTGCGGGTCTCCACCGACGAAATGTTGACGATGGCACCCCCATCCCTCTGCTTCAGCATCGCCCCCAGGGCAGCCCTGGTGCACAGGAAGGTCCCCGTCAGCTTGCTGTCGATGACCTGGCGCCACTCATCCTCAGGAATCTCGGCGACGGGGTTCAGGGCCACGGTCCGGCCCGCACCCGCGTTGTTGACCAAGAAATCCACACGGCCCAACTCCGCTACAACCCGGTCCACCATGCCCTGCACCTGGGGACCGTCGGAAACATCCACGGTCAGGGCAAGGGAGCGCTGGCCCAGGTCCCTGACTGCATCGGCGACGCTCTCGACGTCCCTCCATCCGGAGGCGATCTCGTCAGGTGGGTACGTGGAAGGGTCCCTGCCCGTGCCCGTGACGACCACGTCGGCACCCAGCCGGGCGAAAGCCAGGGCGGTGGCGTGGCCGATGCCCCGCATCCTTCCGGCCCCTGTTACGACAGCTACCCTTCCGTCAAACTCGGCCATGGGGATACGGCCCCGCGCGCTACCGGGCGGTCCAGCCTCCGTCGGCGACAATGGCGGAGCCGGTGATGAAGGACGCTTCGTCGGAGCACAGGTAGGCCGCCACGTCGGCCACCTCTTCAGCTTCGCCGATGCGCCCCAGGGGAATCTGCTGGAGGCGCAGGCGCAGAACCTCTTCGGGGTTCCCAGCCTGGGCCCTGCCCCGGCGGGCCAGGGGCGTGTCTATGGGGCCGGGGCAGACGGCGTTGACCCGGATGCCGTCCCTGGCGTGGTCCAAGGCCAGGCATTTGGTGAGCTGGATAACAGCGCCTTTTGTCGCCGGATACACTGCAGATGCGTCGGCCCCCACCAAGCCCAGCTGGGAAGCGGTGTTGAGGATGACGCCCCCTCCCTGGCTGATCATGATGGGGATGGCTTCCTTGCAGCCAAGGAAGATTCCCTTGACGTTGACAGCAAACAGACGGTCGTAGGTAGCTTCGTCGATATCCAGGATAGTGCCTCGGGCGCCCAGCCCGGCATTGTTGTACAGGATGTCCAGGCGCCCGTGGGCATTCATCGCCGCCTGCACCATCTGCCGCACCGAGGAGCTGTCGGAAACGTCAGCGTGCACCGGGAGGCACTGGCCTCCTTCGGAGGTGACCATACCTGCGGTTTCCACGACGGCCTCTTCCTGGATATCGGCAGCCACTACGAGGGCGCCCTCGCGGGCGAACTTGAGGGCCGAGGCCCTCCCGATGCCCGACGCCGCCCCGGTGATCAAGGCAACCTTGTTTTCCAGCTTCATCGCATTGCTCCCTGCGGAAGGGTGCCCGCCACTAGGACGGCGGACCATCCAGGCCTTCTCTAACCTCTTTCAGAGAGTCGGCCATGGAACGGGCCGGATAATCCGGGATATCCCCATCGTGATAGACCTTCAGGGAGACGAAGGTCGGGCCGGGGCCTTCCATCACCTCTTCCAGGCTGTACATCAGGTCTTCCAGGTTGTCGAACTGGTAGATGCGCGCATAGCCTCCATCCTCAGCCATTGCCCCGAAGTTGATGTTGTCGATACCCGGGATGGGAAGCCCGTCGGTGGAGAGGTGGTCTCCATCTTCCATGACGAAGTGCACCAGGTTCGACGGCGCGGCGTTGCCTATGGTAACCAAGCTGCCTAAGTTGGTCCTCAGCAGGCTGCCGGAGTCCAGTACCAGGACCTTGCGCTCGGGTTGGGCGATGGCCAGCCCCAAGCCGACTCCCGGGGCCTTGTCCATGCAGTCGGAAAGGTCCAGGTCCAGGTCTCTGCGCCCTGAGATGCTGCCCCACTCCCGGAGGGCGGTGGTAGCCGAAACGACGAGGGACTCTCCCCGGCGTTCGTTTATGAGCTGCATCCCCTGTCGCGAAGGAATCACATTCCCACTCCTGGGCCAGTTGATATGGCCAGCCCCATCGTTATGGGGTGAATCATGCCCATTTCTCTAGTCGGGTGTACCTCCCGTGTGGGCCTTGTGGGCGTTCACCATTATCCACATACCCACCGGGATGAGGATGCCCCCCACCACAGCCACGTAGGGGTTTTCGTCGAAGACACCCTTGAATAAGAGCAGGAATCCTCCTGCAACCGTTCCGATTCCTAAGAAACGACCAAGGAGGACTCGCGCAATTAGCTGTAGAGGGTTCGGACCCTTGGGGTCGGGTTCGTCGTTCAGTCGGCCAGGGCTCCCTGCAGGTCCTTCATGGCGATCTGGGTAGTCCGGCTGGGCCGGTCTCGGAACTGCACCGGCGTATTTTCGATGACGGGAACAATCTTCAAGCAGACCAGGGTCGGGCCCTTCTGCTCCAGAATGCCGTCGAGGCTGGTAGCCAGGTCCTCGGTGTTGTCGATCTCGTACACCGAGGCGTAGCCGGCTTCCCTCGCCATCCCTGCGAAGTTGGTATCTCCGCTTCCAGGAACGGGCTGTCCGCCGGTTATGGCGTAAACGCCGTTCTCAAATACGAAGTGGTAAAGGTTCTCCGGAGCCTTATTGCCCACGGTCACCAGGGAGCCCAAGTTCATAAGCAGGCTTCCATCCCCATCGACCACCAGCACCTTGCGGTCAGGCTGGGCAAGGGCCAAGCCAAGCCCCAGGGAAGAGGCTTTGCCCATGGCGCCGCCCATAGGGAAGTCCAGGTGCTCATTCTTGCTTACGCTGGGAAGCCCGTGGTGCACGTTGTTGGCGCTCATTGTGGTCAGGATGATGGCGTCGTGCCGGTGTTCATCCAGCAGCCGTACAGCATCGATGTTTTCTATTGCCATGTGTCTATACCTCCAGGATTCTTAAGGGCAGCTTGCTGTAGAGGAACCGATTCTGTGAGTTAGGAGTTATGCTCCGAACTCGGTTCCTACCAGCACTGCCACCGGCTTGGACGTTCGGTCAGCTTCTTCCATAGCAAGGGAGATGCGGTTGGCATCCTCATCGGTCTCCACCAGGTAGAAGGTGATCCCCCACGCATGGAGAATGTGCTCTATGAAGCGAGCCGCCGAGTCCCGGCACACGCCATGCCTGTCCCAACCCCGGTAACCCACCAGCATAACCAGGGGGTTGTTCACGTCCAGGCCAAGCCCCCGGATGGAGTCCCCGGACTCGAAAACTCCTGTGTTTTGGATGAGACACACGGGCCTCTTGCCTCCGACCCACAGGCCGGCCGCAATGGCCATGGTCTCGCCCTCACGGCACACGGGCACCAAGTCCACTTCAGGGTCTTCGGTGAGCTGCTGGTACATAAAGTTGGTCTCGCTGTCGGGCAGCCACACCACATGGGTCACCTTGTTCTTCTTCAGCTCCGCAATGATCGAGGCTGGATGAAGCACTGCTTCCTGCTGCATTCCTTCTCCTTTCAGCCGCCAGTGTTTCTGGGCGGCTGGCCAGTAACGTCAAACATTATATGAGAGGCCCCTTGCGGGGTCAACCGAAACCGCGGGTCCACCACCCTGCGGCCAAGGGTCATCGATGAATGCCTCTCCAATTGACATTGGCAGCTATGAAAGGGTAGTCTGGAAGCAGCAGGCTCCTAAGTCAGCCGGATGACAACTTTATCTTATAGGTACCAGTGAATGCCCGAGCCGGCGAGTTCGCCGACAGATACCAGCACCTCTCAAGGAGCATGTTATGCCGGTAGTGACCTTCAATGGCCCCATCGGCGCCGGTGGGAATGAGATCGGCCTCAAGGTGGCGGGGATACTGAATGCCGACTACGTTGACCGGCTGATACTCGCCGAGTCTGCCAAGCGCATCGGATCATCGGTGGAAGTGCTGCACATGAAGGAGCAGCGAACGGTGCAGATGCGGGACCGCATATCCAACTTTCTGCAGACCATGCTGGAGCGCTCCGCCATGTCCGGCGCTGCCGGCGAGCCCTACTTCAGCGCCGGAATGGAGTACCTGCCCTCGGAGGAGTACTCGGAGCTGGTGCAGGAACCCCAGACAGCCGCCCAAAAGCTTAACGACGATCGTGTCCTTGAGGTGACTTCAGCGGTCATCAAGGACCTGGCCGAGTCCAACAACGTGGTCATCATAGGACGGGCATCCAACATCATCCTGAAGGATACGCCCGGCGCGCTGCACGTCGGCTTGGTCACGCCACCCGACCTGAGGATAAGGACCATAATGGAACGGGAGAACCTGACCGAGAAGGAAGCGGAGAAGTACGTGACGGATACCGAGAAGGCCAGGGTCATGTACTACAAGAAGTTCTTCAAAGTTGACCCCATAACCCCGCACCTGTACCACATCATCATAAACACGGAGAAAGTGGACAACGACGCCTCGGCGGAGATCGTGGCAACGGCAGCCAGGGGGATTTCCGAATCCGTTAAGGAGGGCGCAGGCAGCCCCAGCTAGTACCTCGGTAGCTCCAGGGCCTCCCGTACCGTCCGCAGCAACGTGTCCTCCTCTTCCAGGAAGACCGTTCTGGGATCAAGGACCACCTGGTCCCCTTCTATACGACCGATGATGGGTGTGCTGTTTTCCCTGAGCTTCTTTATCACACCCTGGCTCTTCCCCTCTAGCCCTTCGCAGTCCAGCGACACCACCCAGGTTTCCAGGGTTTCTCCGGGGAGACTTCCCCCGCCGATGGTGGACCGGCCCTCTTCCACCGCGGCCCTGCTCCCGATGATCGTCTGCCAGTGATACGCCCTGTCCTCCAGCTCCCCAACTGAGGTGTTGATCATCCTCCAGATGGGTATCTTGGACAGGGCTTCCCCCCGAACATAGTGGAGGAGGGTGGCAGCCAAGCCCGCCAGGCTCACCTTGTCTATGCGCAGGGCCCTAGCCAGGGGGTGGGATTCCAGCTTTCGGATAAGCTCTTGCTTGCCTACAACTATGCCCGATTGGGGACCGCCCAGCAGCTTGTCGCCCGAGAAGAAGACCAGGCTGGCCCCCTCTGCGATGCTCTCCTGGGGGGTGGGTTCCTGGGCGATGCCGAATTCCCGTGTATCCAGGACGCAGCCGCTGCCCACATCATGGAGCACCGGGATGCCGTGGCGTTCCCCGATGTCAGACAGCTCCCTTACGGAGGCGGAGTGGACGAATCCATCCACGCGGAAGTTGCTGGCATGAACCTTAAGCAGACCTCCGGTGTTCTCGGTGATGGCCGCTCGGTAGTCTTCAGCATAGGTGCGGTTGGTGGTGCCAACCTCGACGAGGTTGGCCCCGCTCTGGAGGAGCACGTCGGGAATACGGAAGCCTCCGCCGATCTCGACCTCTTCGCCCCGGGAAACGATAATTTCCTTCCCACGGGCCAATGCCGAGAGACCAAGAAGCATGGCGGCTGCGTTGTTGTTGACCACCAACGAGGCCTCGGCCCCCGTCAGCTGTCTTAGAAGAGGCGCCACGTGAGCTTGGCGTGACCCGCGTTTGCCGGCCTCCAGGTCCAGCTCCAGGTCGGTGTAGCCCTCCGACGCCTGGAGCATACCTTCTATGGACTCCAAGCTGAGAGGGGCACGGCCCAGGTTTGTGTGCACTATCACGCCGGTGGCGTTTATCACGGGCCTGGGATAGACCTGGTCGAGCCGCGCCAAGCTGACAGCGACGGAGTCGGCTACCTGGTCGGCAGAAGGGGGCGACCCACCGCCGCGGACGCTGCTCCTGGCTTCTTCGATGCGCTCCCGCACAAGATTCACAACCAGTTCGCGGCTGTACTCCTGGGCGAGCCCACGTATGGTCCTGCTGGTGAGGACGCTATCTACGCTGGGAAGGTCACGAAGCTCCATACCAACTCTTTCTCTGCTCGCGGGAGGGAAAGCTGGACCGCAGGGACCGGGCTAGGGAGTCCTGATCTCCCGGGCGACCAGCGAGCCGTCAGCAGCCAGCTCGTAGCCGACCAGCACCGCCAAGCCCACCTGATTGGCGCCCAGCTCTAAGTTCGTATCGCTATCTACCAAGACCACGTCTTGCGCTCCGGATATGGACCAAGAGCTTACGATGAACGTGACGCTGCCCACCAGGGGCGACTCGATTTCCCCCTGAGTCTGCGCCTCATCAGGTGAGGTCTCTCCCTCGTCGGACTCGGCTAAAGCCCCGGGTTGGAGAGCCACCTCAGCAGCTACCAGGGTACCGTCGCTGGTTCGGGTAACCGAGACAAGGACATCGCTGCCAACTACCGAGGCTCCCTCTTCCACTGCCGCACCCGGAGGGACCTCCACGGCTGTGGTGCCTATTGTCCATGTATTCCCCAATATGCTCTCAAGTGTGCCTCTGACCCCCTCGGATATCCGTTCTGCAACCAAGGCGCCGTCCGCGGCACTACCTTCCACGTAGATTGTCCCTACGGACGCCGGGTCCACCAGCACCTCGGCGGAGGCTGGAACCAGCACGGTCGTGCCTTCCACTGAGATCTGGGACATGGATATGGACTCAATCAGGCCGCTGACTCCGGCCATGACCCGGGATGCCAGGATAGCTCCGTTATCCTGGGCGGATCCTTCTACGAAGACGACATCGCCTACCCTGGGGGCCGAAGGAAGGGTGATTAAGGTGTTCCCCGTCAGCCTCACGGCTTGGTCCCCCACGGCCCATGAGTTGCCGGCCATGCCTTCTATGGATCCAACCACTGCGACGGAAGACGGGATTGGAACGAAGGAAGGATCCTCCAGGAACTGGAACAGCTCCGCGTCCGAGGAGAGCAGCACCGTGGTATCCGTGGACAGAAACTCCCGGTATGCTTCCAAGCTGCGTTGGAAGGCGAAGAACTCAGGGTCCTGCTCCAGCGCCTGGGCAAAAATCTCGATGGCCCTGGCTTCACCTTCACCTCGGGTGATGTTGGCCTGCCTTTGGGCATCGGCGAGGATGATCGTGCGGTCCCGTTCGGCCTTGGCCCGTATCCTGGCATCCTCCTCGGCTCCGAGGGCACGGGTTTCCCTGGAGATGCGGTCCCTCTCCGCCCTCATCCTGGCAAAGATGTTGGGCAAGGCATCTTCGGGAAACTCAGCCCGCTTGATCCGCACATCGATGATCTCGATGCCGAAGTCCTCTCCCTGGGGTCCAACCTCGGCATTAGCTTCCACCACAACCTTGTCGAGTATCTCCTGTCGGGAGTTGGTGGGTGTCACGAGGTTGGTGCCGGCCTGGGTCTTGCCACCAATGATATCGGCCCTGGTCCGGAGAGCTATCTCCTCTTTGAGCTTGTTTGTGACGATGCTCCCGATCCTGTCCCCAGCGCCGTTCAGCGTGCGCAATTTCTCAAAGAACTTCTGTACCTCGGTAATGCGGTAGCGGCTGTATGCATCGATGACCAGGTTCTGCTTCTCCACGTCGTTGAGTATCCGGGGCGGGGTATCGATGCGAAGGACGCGCCTGTCGAAGCGATTGACCGATTCCAGGAAGGGCGCCTTGACTTTAAGGCCGGGTGTCGTGTGTATCTCCTGGATCTCTCCGAACCGGGTGACCACTACGAGTTGAGTCTCATCGACGGTGAACAGGGCCTGGGGTCCCAAGATGGCCAGCAGCAGGACTATAGCGACGGCGGCGACAGCGTACTTCATGCTAGCTGCCTCCCCCGGTTGCCTCGCCCGAGGGCGTCGGCTGGACATTGGCGGACGCCGGAATGTCGGGAACCGGAACGACCTGGCTGCCGGAGTTCAGGATGATGGAGCCTTCGACGTCGGGAGATACCACGAACTTGGTGACACTGGAGAGGATATCCTCCATCGCCTCCAGGTACAGGCGCTGGCGGGTTACATCCTTGGACTTCTGGTACTCCCGCAATATGGAAAGGAAGCGGGAGGCTTCGCCCTCGGCGTTTGCGATACGCTCCTGCTTGAAGGCTTCGGCGGCCTGGGTGATTCTTGCTGCTTCACCTCTGGCTCTTGGGATGATATCCCGCTCGAAGGCTTCCGCCTGGTTGATCAGGGTGTCCCTGTCCTGACGGGCCCGGTTGACATCCTGGAAAGCGTCCCTCACCTCTTCTGGGGCCGACACTTCCTGCAGCAGGACCGCCGTTATCTCTATTCCCGCCCCGTAGTTGTCCAGTATCTCCTGGAGAAGGGACAGGGTGTCTTCCTGTACCTGGGTCTTGTTCTCGGTGAGGACATCATCGATGCTCCGCTGGCCCACGACCAAGCGGAGGGCAGCCTCGGTGGCATCCTTCAGGGTGCGTCCTTCGGGACGGTCGGGGGCGATGTCCTTGTCTCCCCTGGTGGCGATGGTCTCACCGGGATCAGCCACCTTGAACAGGAAGTCTTGCAGGTTCTTGATGCGGTACTGGACGACCAGTGGAACGTCCACGAGGTTCAGGTCTCCGGCGATCATCTGGGCTTCCTGGAGGAGGACCGCGGGAGATATGGTCCTTCCCTCCTCAGCAAATCCCAACTTCATCTCTCGGATCTCTTCGACTGACTCGATGTTCTTGGTGCCGATGGGGGCGGGCCACCACCAGTTAAGACCTTCGGCGGTCACCCGGCAGCACTTCCCGAAGGTGCGGTGTACAGCCTGTTCGCCCGGGCTCACCTGGTAGATTCCCGTTGCCATCCAGGCGACGAAAGCGACTCCAATGATGCCAAAGATGAGGTAGGGGAGGAAATTCTTGCCGCTGGCGCCGACGTTCCCTGCCACCCCGCCACCCGGTCCCTGGCCCAGTCCGCCGAACCATGCTTTGACCCGGTTGATTATGCGGTCAAGGTCAAATTCGGGCTCTCTTTGTGGGGGACGGTACATCTGTTAGCTGCCAGTCAATACGGTGGTGTCGGCCCATACCGGTGCGCCAGAGATTCTATCATGAAGCATGAACAATTGCATTAAGCCTCCCCTTACCTGCTACTATGTAGCAAAATACGTCAGCGAGAGGTCGCGCTGATCCCTCTTCCTTGCGGGAGAGGCTTAGGGCGACCGGGGCAACCAAGGAGGATCAGGTATGGCAGCCAACGGGCTGGACGTAAAGACAGGACAGGACATTACCAGGTTGCAGATAACCTGCGAGCACCAAAGCGGGCTGCTGTACATGGTGCCCGGCGAGAAGAGCTGGGTGTGTAGCCAGGAGATGATGCCGGCTCATGCCTTGGCCGGCTTCCTGGGCGAACTGGTTGAGCTGGAAGACCCCAGGGTGAAGGCGATTATGCAGAGGTGGGGGATCTACTTCCGCCGCCTGCCCCTGGAGGAGACAGAGGAAGGCGAGGGGAGTGCCAGTTAAGGAGTAGCTCCGGTCAGGAGGGCTGGTTCAGCAGTCCTGGGGCTAGCACCCTGGAGCGAGACCCCTCATAACACTAGCAGGAGGGTGAATCCTTAAGCTGTGCCATCTAGTCGTGCCTTCAACCAGCGCTTGAAGGAGCGTTGGCTCTCTCCAGAGGGACGACCTGCAATCAGTCCTTCTACGCCGATGTCTTCGTCCAAGTCAGGCCAGCGGATACCTTGTCCTCCACCTATCAGTTCCCACTTGTTCCGCTCTGCCTGGGTTCCATGCACAAGCCTGGGATACCAAGCCAGAGGGACTGAGATACTACGTCCGTCGGATAGTTCGATCAACAGAGCGTCATCGGTGACCGATATATCTTTAGCATCCGGTATTCGAATCTCAATCGTTGAAGTATTCATCCCAAGCCTCTACTAGCAATATATGATTTTCCTGAATGATTCTCAACATCCTGCGGATTAGGGCCCGGCTCATTCCACCGCTTGTATTGAAGCTCACCGGGTCTAGCCAGAATTTAGCGACTCTATTTTCGTATGCTACATGAACGTGCGGGGGTTCATTACGGTCGCCAGAATAGAAGAAAAAACGGAAGGCACCTTCTCTCAATACGGTTGGCAATGTGAACCCAAGCTATTCTAGATCCTCTTATATTGCGCGTCGACTAAGCGAGTGTCCCAAGGATTAAGTGGACCTAAATCATACAGGCCAAGAGGCCGCCGTGGTCAGACTAACGCCACATAGTTTCTTGATTCAGACGGAGCGCCTTCGCAGCCGGGGCTTAAGCCCCGGCTAGGAGGGCTGGGCTTCGGAGGCGCCCTGGTCCTGGCTGCTGGGCATCGTGGGGTTGGGCTGGGGGAACGGCCCCGGAGTGGGCGCTATGACGGGGGAAGCAGGCGTTTCAGATGCTTCCGAGTCGGCCACCGGAGCGGTGGCTTCGGGTTCAAGGGGCAGCCCATCGAACAGGCGCTTCAGGTCGTCGCCCTCGACGGTCTCATTCTTGATCAGGTAGTTGGCCACTTCATCCAGCTTGTCCCTGGAGGTGGTCAGGATGTCCTTGGCACGGGTGTAGGCCTCGTTTATCAGGGCCTGCACTTCCTGGTCGATGTCTTCTGCAACCTTATCGCTGTAGTCCCGCTCTTCGTGTATCTCCTTGCCCAGGAACACCAGCTCTTCCCTTCGCCCGAAGGTGCGTAGGCCCAGGGTGTCGCTCATCCCGTACTGCTTGATCATCCGGAGGGCGATGCGGGTGGCGTTCTCAAGGTCGTTGCTGGCGCCGGTGGTGATCTCTCCGAACACTATCTCCTCGGAGATCCGTCCTCCCAGGGAAGTGGCCAGCATATCCTCAAACTGGTTCTTGGTCATCAGGTAGCGGTCTTCATCGGGCAGGAGCCGGGTATATCCTCCCATGCCGCCCCTGGCCACGATGGAGATCTTGTGGACGACATCGGCATGGGGGAGCTTCCAGGCTACCAAGGCGTGGCCCGCCTCGTGATAGGCGGTCATCTCCTTTTCCCGGGCGCTGATGATGCGGCTCTTGCGCTCGGGGCCGGCGATCACCCTGTCGATGGACTCCTCGAACTCGGTCATGCCGATGAGCTTCTTGTTGGCGCGGGCGGCCAGCAGGGCGGCCTCGTTGACCAGGTTGGACAGGTCAGCGCCGCTGAAGCCCGGTGTCTGCTTGGCCAGCACCTCCAGGCTCACGTCGGGGCCCAGGGGCTTACCGCTGGAATGCACCTTGAGAATGGCTGTCCTGCCGACCAGCTCGGGCAGGTCAAGCACCACCCGGCGGTCGAACCGTCCTGGCCGCAGCAGGGCAGGGTCCAGGATATCGGGCCGGTTGGTGGCTGCGATGATGATGATGTTCGTGTCCGTATCGAACCCGTCCATCTCCACCAGTATCTGGTTCAGGGTCTGCTCCCGCTCATCGTGCCCGCCGCCAACACCGGCCCCCCGGTGCCGTCCCACAGCATCGATCTCATCCACAAAGACTATGCAGGGTGAGTTGCGCCTGGCTTGGTCGAAAAGGTCCCGAACGCGGGCGGCTCCGACCCCGACGAACATCTCGACAAACTCGCTGCCGCTTATGGAGAAGAAGGGCGCGCCCGCTTCCCCCGCCACCGCCTTGGCCAGGAGGGTCTTTCCCGTGCCCGGCTGGCCCACCAGCAACACCCCCTTGGGGATTCGGGCGCCCAGGGAGAGGAATCTCTCCTTGAACTTCAGGTACTCTACGACCTCTTCCAACTCTTGCTTGGCTTCTTCTACCCCCGCTACGTCGGCGAAGGTCACGGTAGACCTGTTCACCATCCACAGCTTGGCCTTGCTGCGTCCGAAGCCCATAGCTTGGTTGCTGCTGCCCTGGGCTTGGCGCATCATGAACAGGATCAGGCCACCGAAAAAGATGAGCGGCAGGAAGTTCAGAAGGATCCTGAGGAAGCTGCCGAAGCCACTGCTGCCCTTGGCGTCTATGGTGATGCCGCTGGTGCCCAGCTCAACCCCCTCGGACCTGAACAAAGTCAGGATGTCCGTGTCTTCAGGCAGGCGGCTCTTGATCTCGCCGGTGGCGGTAATCACCGTAAGGTCCCTGTCCCGGACCTCTATTCTCTCGACGGCCCCTTCCTGCTTGGCCAGCTCGATAACCGTCGAGATGGGCTCCTCGGTGGTCCCACCAAAGCGCCCTCCGACGTAGTAAAGAAAGACGGCGATCACCCCGACAACGACCAACAGCCAGATGAAGCTGTTACGCATCGAGGCATCCTGTTGGCCGGTTGAATTGAAGGCCCGAGGAGAGGGACGGGGGTGTCCTATCCATAGTGATACTATATTACACCAGCTTCGAAAACGCAAAAGCGTTCCCCATCGCTGTTACGCTCAAAAACCCACCCACCCCCACCGGCACACCACCTGCGCAGTACCACGATGTTGTGAATTTTGTAACAAACATTTAACAGCTTCGAAAAGGTTACGAAACACAGCGCCCTTAAATTAGAGGTTGGGGAAGACCGGTGTGGGCGAATTGCGCCATGTGCGGGACCCTGATATTGCGGAGATTAGCAAAGTGCTGAAAGAACAGGCTGAAGCCAGGGAGTTCGTCCTTTGGACCGCCAAGGAAAACGGGGTGAAGTTCATCCGTCTCTGGTTCTCCGACATCCTGGGTAACCTGAAGGGCTTTGCCATTACTGTGGAAGAGCTGGAGGATGCCCTGACCCAGGGAGTGGGCTTCGACGGCTCGGCCATCGAGGGGTTTGTGCGCATCCACGAGAGCGACATGGTCGCCATGCCCGATCCCACCACCTTCCGCATACTTCCATGGCGCCCCCGGGAGCACTCGGTGGCCCGGATGTTCTGCGACGTTCTCAGCCCAACGGGAGAACCCTTCGAAGGCGACCCCCGCAATGTGCTGAAGCGCAACGTGAGCAGGGCGGCCGATATGGGGTTCACCTACTACGTGGGGCCGGAGCTGGAGTACTTCTACGTGGAGAGCCCCGAGAGTCCTGAGCTCCTGGACCAGGGCGGGTACTTCGACCAGCTCCCTTCGGACTACGCCAGTGACCTGCGACGGGAAACGGTCCTCAGCTTGGCCGACATGGGCATCTCGGTGAAATACTCCCACCATGAGAGGGCGCCCAGCCAGCAGGAGATCGACCTCCAGTACACCGATGCCCTCACCATGGCCGACAATGTGATCACCAGCCGCCTGGTAATCAAAGAGGTGTCGTCCCGCCACAACGTCTATGCGACCTTTATGCCCAAGCCGGTCTTCGGCATAAACGGCTCCGGTATGCACACCCACCAGTCGTTGTTCCGGGGCGACGATAACGCCTTCTACGACCAGGATGACCCCTACAAGCTGTCCCACATCGGCAAGCTGTTTGCCGCAGGGCTGATGCGCCACGCGCCGGAGCTGACCCTGGTTACCAACCAGTGGGTGAACTCCTACAAGCGCTTGGTGCCCGGCTTCGAAGCCCCCCTGTACATCTCCTGGGCCCGCAACAACCGGTCGGACCTGATACGCATCCCCGACTACAAGCCGGGCAGGGAAGACTCGGTGCGAATCGAGTACAGGGCGCCGGACCCCTCCTGCAACCCATACCTTGCCTTCAGCGTCATGCTGGCAGCCGGGCTGTCCGGCATCGAAAAGGAGTACGAAATCCCCGAACCGGTGGAGGAGAACGTCTTCGAGCTGGGGGATGATGAACGGGAGGCGCGCGGGATAGGGATGCTGCCCCGGAGCCTATGGGAGGCCATCCTGGCCGCCGAAGGCAGCGACATTCTGCGCAGCTCCCTGGGGGACCATGTGTTCGAGGTGTTCATCCAGAACAAGAAGATCGAATGGGACCGCTTCAGCTCCCAGGTAACCAACTACGAGACTGGTCGTTACCTTCCTATGCTATGAGCAACAGTCCCGTCGCACCCATGCAAGAAGCAACGCATATCTGAAATCAACGGGAGGCTTATCGAAATATGGGGTATTTGCCCGAGCCCAGAAAGCAGGGGCTCTATGATCCCGCCTTCGAACATGACGCCTGTGGCGTGGGTGTGGTCGCCGACATCAAGGGCGGCCGCTCCCATTCCATTATCGAAAAAAGCCTGGAAGTACTGATAAACCTGGGCCATCGAGGGGCCTGCGGCGCCGACCCGGAGACGGGCGACGGGGCCGGCATTCTGTTCCAGATGCCCCATGCTTTCTTCAGCCGGACCGTGCCCAGCCTGGGATTTGAGCTGCCTGAGCCGGGGATGTACGGGGTCGGCATGGTCTTCCTCCCCTGGGACCGGGATGAGTCGTCAAGGTGCCAGGAGATTGTCGAGAATGTAGTGGCGGAGGAAGGGCAGAGGTTCCTGGGATGGCGGGATGTGCCCGTGGACTACAATGCCATCGGTTCCCACTCCCGCCAGGTGGCCCCCGTCATAAAGCAGGCCTTCGTGGCTGCAGGCCCTGGCGTCACCGATGAGTCGGAGCTGGGGCGCAAGCTCTACGTGGTCCGCAAGCGGATAGAGGCCCGCGCCGCCTCCCTCAACCTGGAGAGCCAGGGATGCTTCTACATCCCCAGCTTCTTCACCAACCGCATCGTCTATAAGGGGCTGCTCCAAGCCCACCAGATACCCGGTTTCTACCTGGACCTGCAGGAGGCCGACCTGGATACCACCTTCGCCCTGGTACACTCCCGTTTCAGCACCAACACCCTGGGGTCGTGGCCCCTTGCCCATCCCTACCGCCTGCTGTGCCACAACGGGGAGATAAACACCCTGCGGGGCAACCTGAACTGGATGGCTGCCCGGCAGGCCATGTTCTCCTCCCCCCTCTTTGGGGACGATATGGAGAAGCTGTTCCCCATAATCAGGCCCGGACAGAGCGACACCGCCTGCCTGGACAACGCCCTGGAGCTGCTGCTGGCCACCGGGCGCTCTCTGCCCCACTGCCTCATGATGCTCATTCCTGAGGCCTCGGGGCATCTGGTAGACATGCCCCGGGAGAAGCGCGACTTCTACGAGTACCATTCAGCCCTCATGGAACCCTGGGACGGGCCTGCCCTGCTGGCGGTTACCGACGGTGTCCGTGTGGGCGCCATCCTGGACCGCAATGGCCTGCGTCCCTTCCGGTACCTGGTCACCAAGGACGACCTGCTGGTCATGGCCTCGGAGGCGGGGGTGCTGGATGTCCCGCCCGAGGATGTCGTCTTCAAGGCCCGCCTGGAGCCGGGCAGGATGTTCCTGGTTGACCCTTCCCAGGGACGGATCATCCAGGACCAGGAGATTAAGTCCGAGCTTTCCCGGCAGAAGCCCTATGGGCAGTGGCTCTCGGAGAACGTGATAGACCTGGACGACCTGCCCGTACCCCAGGACGTGCCAGCAACCGACTTCGACAACCTGCTGGAAAGGCAGAAGGTGTTCGGCTACACCCTGGAAGACCTGCGCATAATCCTGGAACCCATGGCCTCGACGGGCGCGGAACCGGTGGGCTCCATGGGCAACGACACCCCCCTGGCGGTGCTGTCGGAGAAGTCGCCACTGCTGTTCAACTATTTCAAACAGCTTTTCGCCCAGGTGACCAATCCCCCGCTGGATGCCATCAGGGAGGAGCTGGTCACCTCCACCAGCAGCTTCATCGGCTACGAAAGCAACCTGTTCGACGAAACGCCGGAGCACTGCCGGCAGCTTAGACTTCCGGAACCTGTCATCACCACCGAGGAGACGGCCAGGATACGCGCCATGGACTCGGGCCCGGTCAGGTCGGCTAACCTCTCCACCCTCTTCCCCGCCGACGGGGGTCCTACAGCCATGGAGGATGCCCTGTCCCGCCTCTGCAGTGAGGCAAGCGATGCGGTCGTCGATGGCGCCAGCATCCTCATCCTCTCTGACCGGGGCGTGGATTCTAGTCACTCCTACATACCCTCGCTTCTTGCCACTGCAGCCGTTCACCACCACCTGATACGGGAGGGGAGCCGTCCCAAGGTAGGGATAGTGGTCGAATCGGGAGAACCCCGTGAGGTTGCCCACTTCGCCCTCCTCATCGGCTACGGCGCGGGCGCCGTCAACCCATACCTGGCCTTCGAGACCCTGGAGGACCTGAAGCGCACGGCCATCCTGTCCAATGGCTCGGA
The DNA here is from genome assembly GCA_965116325.1 of Dehalococcoidia bacterium. GTDB lineage: Bacteria > Chloroflexota > Dehalococcoidia > Lucifugimonadales > JAGWBF01 > JAGWBF01. The sequence goes on from OZ220675.1 coordinate 1,329,839, forward strand.
CCCAAAGGGCCCGGAGAAGAACTACATCAAGGCTGTTCACAAGGGTGTGGTGAAGGTGATGTCCAAGATGGGCATCTCCACCATTCAGAGCTACCGCGGCGCCCAGATATTCGAAGCTGTGGGCTTGGGGGACGAGGTTATCGACCGGTACTTCACAGCCACTCCATCCCAGCTGGGCGGCGTCGGGCTGGATGTCATTCAGGAAGAGACCCTCACAAGGCACCGGCAGGCTTACCCGCCGCAGGCGATGGCCGCCACCCTGGATTTGGATGTCGGGGGCTACTATCACTGGCGGTGGGATGGCGAGCACCATATGTTCAACCCCAACTCCATTGCCAAGCTGCAGCACTCAACCCAGTCCAACAGCTACGCCACCTACCAGGAGTTCGCCGAGCTGGTGGATGGACAGAGCAGGGAGTGCGCCACCATCAGGGGGCTCCTGGGCTTCAAGGAAGGCGTCCAGCCTCCCGTGGCCCTGGACGAGGTTGAGCCTGCCTCCGAGATAGTGAAGCGGTTCGCCACCGGCGCCATCTCCCTGGGATCCATCAGCAGGGAAGCCCATGAAACCCTGGCTATGGCCATGAACCAGATCGGCGCCCGGAGCAACACCGGTGAGGGCGGCGAGGACTACCACCGCTTCACCCCAGACGCCGACGGCAGATCACGCAACAGCGCAATCAAGCAGGTCGCCTCGGGGCGCTTCGGCGTCACCAGCAACTACCTGGTCAATGCCCAGGACCTGCAGATAAAGATGGCCCAGGGGTCCAAGCCTGGCGAGGGCGGGCAGCTTCCCGGGCACAAGGTGGATGAGTACATCGGCTGGGTGCGCCACACCACCCCCGGGGTGGAGCTCATATCTCCGCCCCCCCACCACGACATCTACTCCATCGAAGACCTGGCCCAGCTCATATACGATTTGAAGTACACCAACCCCAGCGCTCGCATACACGTTAAGCTGGTATCCGAGGTTGGCGTGGGCACCATCGCCGCCGGGGTGTCCAAGGGACACGGCGACGTGGTTCTGATCAGCGGGGATAGCGGCGGCACAGGCGCTTCCCCCGAATCTTCCATCAAGAACGCAGGGCTCCCGTGGGAGTTGGGCGTAGCCGAGACCCAGCAGGTCCTGGTTATGAACGACCTGCGAGGACGCATCGTCGTCCAGGCCGACGGGCAGCTCAAGACGGGGCGGGACGTTGCCATCGCCTGCCTGCTGGGGGCCGAGGAGTTCGGCTTCTCCACAGCGCCCCTGATAACACTGGGGTGCATCATGCTCAGGAAGTGCCACCTGAACACCTGCTCGGTGGGTATCGCCACCCAGGACCCCGACCTGCGGGCACGCTTCGCCGGCAAGCCGGAGCACGTGATCAACTATTTCTTCTTCATAGCTGAACATCTGCGGGAGATCATGGCCCAGCTGGGCTTCCGCACGGTGGCCGATATGGTGGGGCGGGTGGATATCCTGGAAACCGAGGCGGTCATATCTCACTGGAAGACCCGGGGCATAGACCTCACCAACCTGCTGCACATGCCCCAGGTGCCCGAGGATGTGTCCACTCACTGCGTCCGGGAGCAGGACCATGGCTTGGAGCAGGTCATCGACCGGGAGCTGATCGCCCAGTGCGCCGGTTCCCTAAAGAACGGCTCGCCAATCAAATTGAGCTATCCAATACGCAACCACCAGCGCACGGTGGGCGCCATGCTGAGCGGAGAGGTCTCCCTGCGCTACGGTGAGGATGGCCTCCCCGACGACACCATCCAGGTAGAGTTCAAGGGTTCCGCGGGACAGAGCTTCGGGGCCTTCCTGGCAAAGGGCGTGAGCCTCCACCTGGAGGGAGACGCCAACGATTACATCGGCAAAGGCCTTTCCGGCGGCAAGATTGTTGTAAGTCCCCCGGCAAGGTCAACCTTCCGCCCCGAGGAGAACGTCATCGTCGGTAACGTGGTGCTGTACGGCGCCACCGACGGCAGGATGTTCATACGTGGCTTGGCGGGCGAGCGGTTTGCGGTGCGCAACAGCGGAGCTGAGGCGGTGGTGGAGGGAGTCGGGGACCATGGCTGCGAGTACATGACCAGGGGCACCGTCGTGGTGCTGGGTCCGACGGGGCGCAACTTCGCCGCTGGGATGAGCGGCGGCATCGCCTACGTCCTCGACGAGGAGGGCACGTTCCACCAACGCCACAACCCCGAGATGGTGGACCTGGAGCCGGTGGAGGACGAACGGGACAAGCGAGACTTGAAGGGGCTCATCGAAGAACACTACCGGCACACCGGCAGCGGCAAAGCCCGGAAGGTGCTGGACGACTGGGAGCGTACGCTGCCCAGGTTCGTGAAGGTGTACCCGCGGGCTTACCGCCGGGCGTTGGAAGAGGCCGCCGCCCTGGGGAGCGCTTCCCGTGGGTAACCCGACAGGCTTCAAAGAGTACCGCCGCCAACCACCGGAGCGCCGGCCCGTCCAGGAGCGCATCCTGGACTACGACGAGTTCTACAAAGAGTGGCCCGAGGAACGCATCCGTGAACAGGGCGCACGGTGCATGAACTGCGCCGTGCCCTTCTGCCACACGGGCTGCCCCCTGGGAAACATCATCCCTGACTGGAACGACCTGGTGTACCGGGGACGCTGGGAGGAAGCCGTCGCCTCCCTGCTATCGACCAACAACTTCCCCGAGTTCACAGGGCGCATCTGCCCCGCCCCCTGCGAAGGTTCCTGCGTGCTGGCAATCAACGAGGAACCTGTGACCATCGAGTACATCGAGAAGGCCATCAGCGACCGGGGCTTCGAGGAGGGCTGGATAGCTGCCCAACCTCCGGCGGTACGCACCGGCAAGAAAGTCGCCGTGGTGGGTTCGGGGCCCGCGGGCTTGGCCGCAGCCCAGCAGCTTAACCGGGCTGGGCATCACGTAACCGTCTTCGAAAGGGACGACTACATCGGCGGGCTGCTGACCCTGGGCATACCCGACTTCAAGCTGGACAAAGCCATCGTCCAGCGACGCGTAGATCTGATGGCCCAGGAGGGAATCGAGTTCCGCACGGGCGTCAACGTTGGCATCGACTACCCGGCCCAGGAGCTGACGGACACCTTCGATGCCGTTTGCCTGGCAGGAGGCGCTACCCACGCCCGCGACTTGGATGTCCCCGGCAGGAACCTGAAGGGCATCCACCTGGCCATGGAGTACCTGACCCAGCAGAACAAGCTGCTGGCAGGAGAGGCCGTCAGCCCCGGGGAGCGGATCACCGCCGAAGGCAAGCGGGTGGTCATCCTGGGCGGAGGCGACACGGGAGCGGACTGCCTCGGCACCGCTCACAGGCAGGGGGCCGAGGTAGTCTATCAGTACGAACTTCTGGAAGCCCCGCCCGACAGCCGCAGTCCCGGCAACCCCTGGCCCCAGTGGCCCATTATCATGAGGTCGTCGGCCGCCCACGAAGAGGGCGGAATCCGGGACTACAGCATCCTGACCAAGGCCTTCTCAGGGCGGAACGGGCAGGTGGAGAAGCTCCACGCCATAAGGCTGAAGTGGGTGCCCGGCGGACCCGGAGGCCGGCCGGTGATGGAAGAGATTCCCGGCAGCGAGTTCGACCTGGATGTGGACCTGGTGCTGCTTGCCCTGGGCTTCCTTCACCCCGAGCACGGCGGGCTGCTGACCGACCTCGCTCTCGAGCAGGATGCCCGGAGCAACGTCAAGGTGGACGCCCAACGGATGACCAGCAAGCCGGGCATCTTCGCCGCCGGCGACATGGCCCGCGGCCAGTCCCTGGTGGTGTGGGCCATCGCGGAAGGTCGGGAAGCCGCCCACCACATGGATGCCTACCTCATGGGCTCCACCCAACTCCCCCGCTCCCTGCGCTAGGCCGGCGCGGACTCCCTTCCCATTCCTCGAGGCGGACTTTGGAGGACATCGGGGTTCCCGCTGCCCTACCGTCGTTCCCACGAAAGCGGGAACCTACCTATGCCAAGGGCACGCCGGTGGGAGCGTAGACTCCCGCTTTCGCGGGAGTGACGGCAAATCAAGGTGGCCTGTCCGTTCCCCTTCGATTTCCCTCAGGGCGAACGGACAAGGCAAGAGGCCCTTCGTCACACCCAGCCTGTTATCAGCCTGGCTTTTCTGGATTGCGGCCTCCGCCGCAATGACGACCGGCGTGGCCGGTGTGAGTCAGCGCTGGACTAAGGCTGGATACGACAAAGGGCCGCACCGTCTTTGGGGCGAACGGACAAGGCAAGAGGCCTCCTACCTTCGTTCCCGTTGCCCCTACCGTCGTTCCCGCGAAAGCGGCAACCTACCTAGGCCCACGGCGCGACGGAGGGACGTTGACCCCCGACTTCGCAGGAGTGCCTGAAACCTGGGGTCCCTGTCCGTTCACCTTCGATTTCCCTCAGGGCGAACGGACAAGGCAAGAGGCCCGTCGTCACACCCAGCCTGTTATCAGCCTGACTCTTCTGGATTGCGGCGTAGGCCGCAATGACGAAAGGCGTGGCCGGTGTGACTTAGCGCTGGACTAAACCGGCCACTGCTCGCCCCGGTATGCCATCTCCCAGAACAGGTACTCGTAACGGAAGCTGGTCAGGTAGGTCTCTTCCATCCGGGCAATCTCCATGGGGGTTGCTTCCTCAGCTAGCTGGTCGGCCTTGGACCGCGCCCACATGGCTAGGGCCACGTAGTCCGGGTCGGTGTACATGTCAATCCACTGGGAGTAGAGGGGAGCGTGGGCAGGCTTGCCCTTCCTGGACAGGTGCTCGCCTATCTCCCAGTACCCCCACTGGCAGGGCAGGAAGCAGGCTGCGAGCTGGCCGAAGGAACCCTGGTGGGCGACGTTCAGCAGGAAGTTGGTGTAGGCCAGGGTGGTGGGGGCGGGCCGGGTGCTTTCCAGCTCAGCCGGGGTGATGCCGAACTGGGCGCAGTAGCCGCGGTGGAGGTCCATCTCAACGTTCAGTGTGCCGTCCAGGAGCTTGGCGAACCAGCCCATGGTCTCAAGATCGGGCGCTCTTGCCGATGCCAGGGCCATCATCCTGCTGTACTCGATCAGGTAAACGTAGTCCTGGCAGATGTAGTACTTGAACGCCTCGACGTCCAGGCTTCCGTCACCGATTCCCGTGATGAAAGGGTGCTCCAGGATGGACCGGCGTATCCCCGAGGCTTTGGCTTCGGCGTCATCTGCAAATCCCAAACCGGCACCTCCAAAGGCGTCGTGCTGCCTGCAAGAGAGGTTACCACACCGGGCGAAACTTCCCCGGTGCATTCAAGATGATCTATTCGGCCGGCCTGCTCCACCAGCCAGGGGATAGGTATTTTTAGGACTGGTAGTTGGTTGTTGACAACCGAAATTTTATTTGATATGGTGTCTCGCTTGCTATGATAACTCTACAAGACACAAGTACCAATAAGAGATACATAGTATCATCAAGAGGTGTGGAATACTGCGCACCGGACCTGATGGCGGCGCTGGAGAACCGAGGCCATAGGGCCACCGCTCCCAGGAAAGCGATAGCCAAGCTTCTGGAGCAGGCCAACGAAGGCTTTACGGCCGAGGCCATCAACGAAAAGCTGCCATCGGTGGGCCGGGCAACGGTATTCCGGACCATCAAGCTCTTCCTTGAGTTGGGGATGGTCTGCAAGATCCCCATGACGGACGGGTCCCACCTTTACGGCCTTACCCGTTCCGTCTGCTTCCAATGCGGTGCGATGGTCGAGTTCAAGGCGACTATCCTCAATGGATCGCTCGGAGGTCTAGGTGCCGACGTTCCGGAACAGGTCGTCGACCACCACATTGAGCTGCATGTGACCTGCGACTATTGCCGCGCCGACAAGGGTAAGTAAAGGGTTTGCTCCAACCGGTTGAAACGGCAGTGTCGCGAGGCTCTTCATGATACTGCATATCATCACAGCATAAGACACGGTATATCCGGTCCATAGAGAAATCCCAAAACAGAAGGAGAACTTGGAGTGCAAATGACACAACATCTCAGAAGATCTTTCGGAAGTCTAGCCCATACATTAGCTTTGGGCCTTGTAGTACTCGGAATGGCTTTTTTGGTTGCCTGCTCAGGCGGTCAGGACCCGACGCCAACCAGCACTATTGCAAGCCCCGAGCCAACTCAGGAAGCGCCAAGTCCAACGGTCGTACCTACAGCCACGGAAGCTGCTACAGCCCCACCCCCCGAGGAGCCGGTCCAGGTGGTGGCGACATCCAACATCGTCGCTGACTGGGCCGAGGTGGTCGGCGGGGACAGGGTTGAGGTCTTCGGCTTGGTGCCGCCGGGAAGCGATCCTCACAGTTTTGTGCCAGGAGCTGGCGACGTGGCCAAAGTGGCCGCCGCAGACGTTGTGTTCTCCGTCGGTCTTAGCCTCGAGGCCGTCTGGTTGGGAGACCTCATACACAACGCCAGCGCAGACGAGTCCCGGATAGTTGCCCTTGGCGATGGGGTCGACCCCCTGGAGTTCGTGGAACCGGGCGGACACGGCCACGACGATCACGACGATCACATGGATGCGGGCGAAGATCCCCACGGCCACATGGAAGAAGGCGACGACCACCATGATCACATGGATGAGGGTGGCGAGCACCATGAGGAGATGCTGCTGGGGCGCCTGCTAGTTGGTGATGGTGAGGAAGGAAAAATCTCCGTTATAGACCTGGAAACGGGATACGTGGACCAGGACCACTTTGACGTAGGTTCACGGGCCGGCCGGATATACGCCACCAGCAGCGGTCGCTACGCGATAGCCGTTTCTTCGGACGCAAACACAGCTCACCTGTTCGATGGTGGGATATACCTGGAGCCCCATGGAGACCACTTCGACCTGGTCGAGGGTGACATACGTAAGCTCCCCATCGACTTGAGCGGAGACCGTCCGGTGCATCTCTACGTAGGCGAAGAGTGGGCAGCGATCTTCTACGACGGCTCCGGCGATGTGGTGCTGATCAACGAGCACGAGCTGGGTGAGCAGGGGGACAACTATGTTCCTGTAACAATGAACGCCGGAGCTCAACACGGCGCCGCGGTGCCCCTTGCGCACGACCTGTTCGCCCTGTCTATTCAGCACCCGGACTATAACCAGGACCCCGAAGAGTACAGGCGTCCCATTGGCGCGGAGATTCGAGACCTGGACGGCAACGTGCTCCATCGGGCCGAGGGATGCCCCAATCTTCACGGTGATGCGGGCAACGGCCACATCGTCGTATTCGGATGCACTGGGGGTGTCTTAGCGCTGGAAGCGGACCATGGCGAGTATTCTCATGTATTTATAGCACCCGATGAAGATATCGGTGATTCCCGACTCACAACAGTGTGGGGCTACCACGACCTGGACCATTTCTTTGCTCTGGGCTCGGACGTGGGGTTGTACATCGTGGATCCAGAAGAGGAAGCAATGGAGCTCCTTATCCCCGCTACAGAGGACCTCCGCCCAATCCAGGCCCACATTGGCCACGGAGGGGAAACTCTGTTGGTGGTCATGAGCGACGGGGAGCTACGTATGTATGACACCCACGATGGGGACCTGAAGGCGTCCAAGTACGACTTCCTGACGACCCCGGTGGAGACTGGGTTCTGGGCCCGTCCTCACCTGGCCACAGCCCCAGGCGCAATCTTCATCACCGACTCGGTGGGGGGCGAGGTGCTGCAGCTCGACTACCACGACCTCGAGGTAGTCAGGCACTGGGACGTAGCAGGAACTCCCACCAAGATCGCCTTCGTTGGGATTTTGGGTGAGCCTGAGGGCCACGACGAAGGTGAGGACGAACATGGCCATGAGGAGGACGAGCATGGTCATGAAGAGGACGAACATGGCCATGAAGAGGACGAGCATGGCCACGTGCACGGCGCCCTGGACCCCCACTTCTGGTTCGACCCGAACCGGGTGAAGATCGCAGTCAACTACATGGCAGCCCGGCTTGCTGCCGTGGACCCTGAGGGCACAGACTACTACTTCCAGAACGCTGCAGATTACGCGGAGCAGCTTGACGAACTGCACTCCTGGACCCAAGAGCAGGTTGAACAGATCCCACCGGAGCGCAGGCTTCTGGTAACGTCCCATGACACCTTCGCATACTTTGCTGATGTCTACGGATTCGAGGTCATAGGCGCCCTCATACCTTCCCTGGCGCCCGATGTGGAGCCGTCGGCGGAGCACCTCGCGGGACTGGTCGAGGTGATCCGGGAGCACAACGCCCCGGCGGTATTTAGCGAAACGACGGTCAGTGGTAAGCTACCACAGGCCCTGGCACAGGAGACTGGAGCAGTATTTGCTCAGCTCTATGCGGACTCCCTGGGCGAAAAGGGCAGCCCGGCCGGCACATACCTCGGCATGGTGCGAGCGAACGTAGAACGCATGGTTGAGGCATTGAAGTGAGCGCCGAGGGCAACCGTGAAGAGACCCGCGTAGGAAACCCAATAGCAAGGAGGGGACATGGTGGAGTTGAAGGCCTATTCGGTTAAGCTGCGAAAGATGGTGGATATCAAGGACCCTGAGCTGGTGACCCTGAAGAATGGACGGAAGGCTGTCCGAGGTGTCGCGGCCGAGGATCCGTCCAGCAAGGTCATCAGAATCGTGAATGACGAACAAGCAGAGGAGCTTCGAGGCAAGCTCTAGGCTGATCGGAGCCTCCTACGCCTAGGCTGGGATTCAGCCCCAGCCTAGGCACTGGGGTCCCAGAGCCTAGAGGTTTCGGGCGACGCCCGGGCCGTCAGGCTTTCCGGAGAAGGCCTCGGGAACTACTTGGAACGGCCCCAGTTGCTCCCAACGGTTCCATATTTGCTACGGCCCCCTCCCCGCGGTTGCTTGGGTTTGGGGCCGTGTAATATCATCCTGGCATCCGGGTATCTGGCCTCCAAGCATCTGGGCCAAGCCCATTGTGAACGCAGGTTGATATGCCATTGTCCCGGGCACAACTGATCCGTGAGATCCAGGGCGTCGTCGGGCAGGAGAACGTCATCTTCCACCCCGACGACCTGCTGGTCTATGAATATGACGGCTCGGTGGACAAAGCTGTGCCCGAGGCCGCTGTCTTCCCCGCCAACACCGAAGAGGTAAGCCGGGTGATCGCTATGGCCCACCGGGAAGGCATCCCCGTGGTGGGCAGGGGATCGGGCACCGGCCTCAGCGGGGGCGCCATCGCCTCCCTGGGGGGCATCCAGGTGGTGCTGACCCGCATGAAGGCCATCCTGGAGATCGACGAAGAAAACCGCTTGGCTGTGGTGGAGCCAGGGGTGATCAACCTGGACCTGGACAAGGCTGCCAGGGAGCATGGATTGCGCTACGCTCCCGACCCGTCCAGCCAGCGGGCGTGCAGCCTGGGAGGCAACGTAGCGGAGAACGCCGGCGGTCCCCACTGCCTCGCCTACGGGGTTACCACCAACCATATTCTTGGCATGGAAGTGGTGCTGGAGGACGGCTCCGTGGTCTGGCTGGGAGGCAAGGTCCGCGAGACGCCGGGCTACGACCTCCGGGGCGTCTTCGTAGGCTCCGAGGGCACCTTCGGCCTGGCCACCAAGATTGTCGTCCGGCTGCTTCCCGTGCCCGAGTCCGTCAGCACCATGCTGGGCACCTTCCCCGACATCGATTCGGCGTGCACCGCCGTCTCCAGCATCATCGGCCAGGGAGTCGTTCCCGCCGCCATGGAGATGATCGATTCGGTGTCCATCGGGGCCATTCTGAACGTCACCAAGGATGTATTCCCCGCCGACGCGGGATCCGTGCTGCTGGTGGAGGTGGAAGGGCTGCAGGAAGAGGTGGAGGAGACCAGGGGAGGCATCGAAGCTGCTATGTATGACACCGGCGCCATCGAGGTGAAGACAGCCACGGACCCGGCAGAGCGGGAGCGCCTGTGGCAGGCCCGCAAAGGGGCATTCGGGGCCCTGGGCACCCTGGCGCCCAACTACTACCTGGTGGATGCAGTAGTTCCCCGCACCCGGCTGGCAGACATGCTGGCAGAGGTGGACAGGATCGCCAAAGAGCACGACCTGATGGTGGCGAACGTGTTCCACGCCGGCGACGGCAACCTCCACCCGTGCATCGCCTTCGACGAGCGGGTCCCCGGCACCCTGGAGCGGGTGATGCACGCCGGAGGCGAGATGCTGGAGGTGTGCGTGGGGATGGGGGGCACCCTGTCGGGGGAGCATGGGGTGGGCCTGGAGAAGAAGGCCTACATGCCCCTGGTCTTCAGCGAAGATGATATGGATGCCATGATGAGGGTGCGGAACGCCTTCTCCCCGGCCGCCACCTTCAATCCGGGCAAGGTATTCCCCGGCGGGCCGGAGCACCCTGGCCCGGTCCAGGGGCAGGCAGGCATGAGGGCGGCCCCCGGCGACTTCATATGACAGCCCCCGCCGATTACTTCCAGGAACCTTCCCCTCCCCGATGAACAGCCCCGCAGCGGATGCGACCGGCTATGCGGTCGATGGGATAGTCCCCAGTGAGGTCGTCCTTCCCGATAGCATCAAAGAGGTCTCGCGGGTGATGGCGTCGGCCTCCGGCGATGGCCGTTCGGTGCTTCCCATGGGAGGGGGCACCTTAGCATCCCTGGGGAACCGGCCCCATGGTTACGACCTAGCCTTGGGCACATCCAGGCTGGCCGGGGTGATCTGCCACGAGCCCGCCGACCTGGTAGCTTCGGTGCAGGCAGGCACAACCATGGCAGACCTGAGCTCCACACTGGCAAGGGGAGGACAGACTCTCCCCCTGGACAGCCCCTTCCCCGGTCAAGCCACAATCGGGGGATTAATCGCGGCAGGCTACTCGGGGCCGTCCCGCCTGTCCTTCGGGGAGCCCAGGGACTGGATCATCGGCATCAAGGTGGTGATGGCCGACGGACGCGTCTCGAAGGCCGGGGGAAGGGTGGTGAAGAACGTCACCGGGTACGACCTGTGCAAGCTGTACTCGGGCTCCCTGGGCACCCTTGGGGTGATCGTGGAGGCCAACTTCAAGCTGGCGCCCCTCCCCGACGACCATGCGACGATCATCGGGGTATTCGACGGCCCCGGTGACGCCTTCCAGGCCTCTGGATCCCTCCTGTCCCTGAGCTACCATCCCCACTCCCTTGCGCTCATCGACGGCAACCTGGCGGGCCGGCTGGATGAAGATGACCTGTCCGGCGGCAAGGTGTCTGTTCTGGTGCGCCACTCGGGCCGCCGCTCGGCGGTGAAGCGTAAGGAGCAAGATACCGTAAGGATTCTGGAAGGCAGCCATGCCCGATGCGCCGAGGTCCCTTCCGGGGACGAGGAAGCTCTCTGGCAGAAGCTGATCGACCTTGACTGGAGGCATGACGGCGGCCCGGACATGGTTCTCAGGGCATCTATGCTGCCCTCCCAGGTCGAAGGATTCTGCGCCTCATTCCAGGACGACGCTCATCCCGGACTGCAACGTGGTACGTTGGCCGACGTTGGTATGGGCACGGTGAAGCTCTATCACTGGCTTGACGATGGGATGCCGGGACAGGAAGGCCCGGACAGCGTTATGCTAGATGTGGTGCGGAGTGTGAGGGAGAAAGCGCGCAAGTCAGGCGCAAGCTTGGTGGTCCAACGGTGCCCTCCCTCCCTGAAGGCGCACATCGACGTTTGGGGAGAGGCCACAGAAGGGCTGGAAGTTATGCGCCGCATCAAGGAGCAGATGGACCCATTTCATACGCTGAGTCCCGGGCGCTTTGTTGGAGGGCTGTAGAATGGAAACACGGACTCCCCTGCCCCTCAACATGGAGCGAGGCTTCAGCGGCATCGACGTGCCGTCGGAGGCCGACCTGTACCGCTGCGTCCACTGCGGCCTGTGCCTGAGCGCCTGTCCCACCTACACCGAGCTGGGCCTGGAGACCGAGTCCCCCAGGGGACGCATCGCCTACATGAAGGCGGTGAACGAGGGACGCATGGGCATCAGCGAGAGGGTCGCCTCCCACTGGGAGCTGTGCCTCCAGTGCCGGGCATGCGAGGCGGTATGTCCTTCGGGGGTGCCCTTCGGCAGGATCATGGAGTACAGCCGCAGCCAGCTCCGGCGCAGCGGAAAGGGCTCCTGGACGCGCAACTTGATGGCCAAGACCTTCCTGCAGGGCATCCTCCCCCGCCCGTGGCTGCTCAGGGGAGGCGCAGCCCTCCTCCGGGCCTACCAGCGTTGGGGCATGCGCAGGCTCCTCCGCTCCATAGGCGTCTTCAAGCTGCTGCCTTCTGCCCTCAGGGAGATGGAGGCGGGCCTCCCCGACTTCTCGCCCCGCTTCTTCACCACCAGCCGGTCCACCTACCCGGCCCAGGGGCCAAGGCGCTGCGTGGTCGGCCTCCTGAGCGGGTGCGTGATGCCCCTGGTGCAGGGCCCCACCATGGAAGCTGCCGTGCGCGTCCTCACCCGCAACGGCTGCGACGTTGTCGTGCCCGTAGGCCAGGGGTGCTGCGGGGCCCTGAGCCGCCACGACGGAAGAATGGAGGAGGCCCGCAGGATGGCCAGGATTAACATCGACGCCTTCACATACGCGGGAGTGGAGAAGGTGGTGGTGGCCTCGGCGGGGTGCGGCTCCTCGATGAAGGAGTACGGCGAGCTCCTGAAGGATGACCCCGAGTACCGGGACCGGGCCGCGCGCATGGAGGCGATGACGGTGGACATCACCGAGTTCCTGGTCGGCCTTCCTTTCGAGCACCCGGAGGGGAAGCTGCCCATAAAGGTGACTTTCCAGGACCCGTGCCATCTGGCCCACGCCCAGCGCATCGTCCAAGCCCCCAGGACCATACTGAGGGCCATACCCGGGCTGGAGATATCGGAGATCAACGACGGGAGCCGGTGCTGCGGCGCTGCCGGGATGTATTCCATCACCCATCGCCGGATGTCCCGCAGGCTGCTGGACTCCAAGATGAAGTACATCGACGCAACCGGGGCCGAGGCGGTAGTTACCGCAAACCCGGGCTGCATGATCCAGCTGGAGTCAGGCTTCAGGGACAGGGAAAGCGACCGCCGTGTTTACCACATCGTGGACATCCTGGACGAGTCCTACCAGCGGGAGGCGGCCTCACCTTGATGTTGGTATCAGGCAAATTCGGGTTCAATCACCTAACGCTAAAGCTTCGGGGAGTTCATCTCAGCTCTAGGGTGCAACGTGTATAGAGAGCAAAATCGGATTCTTGGACAGTCACAAAGTACTGTCCCCTCGCGTTGTCGTTGGCGATGAGATCTGAGAATTCCCCCGAGGCTCCACTTAATCTCGCCCAATAACAGGAATCGCGTACGTCTGTTCCTGCCTCACCGCGATATGTGCCTGGCTCTATATCCCGACCAACTATATACATGCCGGGATCGATTCTGGACAATTTCGTGTCCGGTGCAGGCCATAGATCAAGGGACGTGATTTCACAGCTGACCTCAAGAAACGCGTCTGTATTCAAGACTTCAACATAAAACTGCCCTATAGCGTTCTCGTTGGCAATGAGATCTGAGAATTCCCCCGAGGCTCCGCTTAATCTCGCCCAATAACAGGAATCGCGTACGTGTGTTCCTGCCATACCTGCATATATACCTGGCTGAATATCAGATCCTACTTGGTATGTGCCAGGCCCGAAGCCGACGTTAGGTGTCGGCTCGGGTGTCGGCGTGGGAGGGGCTGTAGGCTCGGGTGTCGGCGTGGGAGGGGCCGTAGGCTTGGGTGTCGATGTGGGAGGGGCTGTAGGCTCGGGCGTCGGCGTGGGAGGGGCTGTAGGCTCGGGTGTCGGCGTGGGAGGGGCTGTAGGCTCGGGTGTCGGCGTGGGAGGGGCTGTAGGCTCGGGTGTCGGCGTGGGAGGGGCCGTAGCATCTGTCGTCAGTGTTGAGGTTGTTGAAGGCTCCCGCGTTTGAGCAGGCTGTACTGTTCTGTCGGGCTGAGTTTCACCGTTGCAAGCTGCTAAGGATATCGCCACTAGCAACGTCAACAGGATTACCGGTGCAACCATACGAGGTCCCTGCCCCAGGCTGCAAGAACTTCGGAATTGGAGAGCCATATGCCAAGGATTCGAGTGGTTCCATTCCCTTAAGAAGCTCAGGAAGCAGGTTCTAACGGCGTGAGTCAAATGCTAGGCCACTGCTGCGAAGGCCTGCTGGGCGGCGCCAACGCCGGCGCCGTAGGCTACCTCGTAGCCCTCCTCGGGCAGGATGCGCTCCATCGCCGACAGCAGGGCCAGCACGTTGCTCTCTTCAGCCGATCCGCCCATCACCCCGATACGCCAGACGTCGCCTGCGATCTGGCCCAGCCCACCGGCGATCTCGATGTTGTAGTCGTTCAGCAGGCGTCCGCGCACCTTAGCTTGGTCCACACCTTCGGGGACCACGGCAGTGGTCAGGGGGTTCAGGCGATATGTCGGGTTGGCGAACAGGTCGATCCCCAGGGCCGTAAGGCCTGCCCTTAGTCCTGCGGCTACCCGCGCGTGCCGGGCGAGGCGGTTGTCCAGACCCTCTTCCATCGCCATGCGCAAAGCTTCCCGCAGGGCATAGATCATGGATATGGGCGCCGTGTGGTGGTACTGGTGGCGGTCGCCCCAGTAGGTCTGGAGGGTGGACAGGTTCAGGTAGAAGCTCTGCACCTGGCTCTCCCGCTCCTGCATCACCTTCACAGCCCTGGGACCCATGCTTATGGGCGCCAAGCCCGGCGGAGCGCCTATGCACTTCTGGGTGCAGCTATGGCAGACGTCCAGGTCCCACTCGTCCATATTGACCAGCTCCCCGCCGAGGGAGGTCACAGCATCGACGATCAGGAGAGCTCCGTAGCGGTGCACCAGGTTGGCTATCTCCGGCAGGGGATTCAGAACCCCTGTGGAGGTCTCGCCGTGCACCACGCTGACGGCTTTGACCTTGTCATGCTTCTTCAGCTCATCTTCCAGGGGGGTCAGGTCTGGGCCGATGGCGTCACCCCATTTCAGCTCCACTTTCCGGACGTCGCCTCCAACCCTGGAGGCGGTGTCTGCTGCCCGGTTGCCGAAGTGGCCATTGACCACAACGATGACGATGTCTCCCTGCTCGACCACGTTGCAGAAAGCGGCCTCCACGCCCGCAGAGCCGGTGCCCGACACGGGCAGCGTGAGGGGGTTGGAGGTATGGAACATCATCTTGAGCATCTCCATCACATCATCCATAACCCCAACGAAGTACGGGTCCAAGTGCCCGAGCACGGGGGCGGACATGGTCTGGAGCACCCGCTGATGGACGCTGCTGGGGCCTGGGCCCATCAGGATGCGGTGGGGCGGCCTGAACTCTTCCAGATAGCTGCTCATATCACCTTCCATAGTAGAGGCATGGCAACAGGTCTTGGCGTCGCCTGCTGATTGCCCTGAGATAGTGTCTTGTGGGTGCCGGACCGGTGCGTGGACTGCTAGGTTACCGGGGAGGCACCCCCGTCTATGTTAACTGCAATGCCTGTCAGGTAGCTGGCCCGCTCGGAAGCCAGGAAGGCGATCACATCGCCGGCCTCTTCGGCCTCCCCTATCCGTCCCAGGGGAAGGTCCCGGGCTTCCGACATCTGGTCGTAGAACTCATCCAATCGCAGGCTGGGGTTCTGTACATTGGCCTGGGCAAAGCGACGTTCGTGCTGACCGCTCTTGATTAGCCCGATGCACACCGTCGTCACCAGGATGTTGTCCTTGGCGAGGTCCTTGGACAGGGCCTTTGTGACAGCGATGCCCGCTGCCCTGGACACTGAGGTGGGCACGGAGCCGGCCCCGGGCGTCTTGGCCCCCAGGTTGGTGACGTTGATGATCCGGCCTCCGCCCACCTTGCGCATGTGGGGTATAGCCTCCCGGGCGAAGCGAATGGCTGCCCAGAGCTTCAGGTCGAAATCGGCGTGCCACTCCTCATCGGTCACCGATTCGAAGGGATGCGCCGCCGACTGGCCAGCGTTGTTGACCAGGATGTCCAGCCGGCCGAAGGTTTGGGTCGCGGCCTGTATGACCCGCGATATATCGCCAGGGTCTGCAACGTTAGCCCTGATCGGCAGCACCGTTCCCTCGGTGCGTATCTCGATCTCCCGGGCTGCATCCTGAAGGACATCTTCCCGTCGCGCGCATATGACCACCTTGGCGCCCTCATCGCACATGCGCCAAGCCGCTGCCCGGCCGATGCCATAGCTCCCACCGGTTACTATGGCAACCTTGCCCTTGAGACCCAAGTCCATTGGTCCATCTCCTAGACTGCATCAGGCAGTATTGTCGGGGAAGATTATATCACCCTTGCCAGGAAAACTACTGGTGCCGGCTAAAGCATTCGCAGCGTCTGCATCGCCCTAGGCAGACGGGGTAGCATGTCCGAAGCCAGGACGCCCGCATCTCCCATTTCCCCGCGAAGCTCTTCGCCCACCGCCGCATGTAGGTACACCCCACAGCAGGCGGCATCCACGGGCTCAGCCCCCTGGGCCATGAGGCCGGCGATCATTCCCGCCAGCACATCGCCCGTGCCTCCCGATGCCAAAGCAGGGTTGGCAAAGGGACTGATGAAGCAGCGCCCATCGGGCGCCGCAATGACCGTGTAGGCCCCCTTGAGCACCACCGTCTGCCCCCACCGTTCCGCCATCTCCAGGGCGAGGTCTTCTCGCCGGGCCTGCACCTGGGGAACCGATATGCCGGCCAGGGTGGCCATCTCGCCCGGATGGGGAGTGAGCACCATGGGATAAGTGATGGCTTCCCACCAGTTGTCGATCTTGGCAAGGTTGTTCAGTCCATCGGCATCCACCACAACGGGAATGGACGGCTGGGGATGCTGCAACAGCACCTGCTTCACCAGTTCAACCAGGCCAGGAGAGGAGCCGAACCCGCATCCCAGCAACATGGCGCTGCACCCAGAGGCAGCCTCCTTTATCGAAGGGGCTGCGTCAACGTGAAATCTGCCCTCCAGGTCGCTGAGAACCGGACGCTGGATCACCTCGGTGAGCTTGGCGGCAAGCTGGGGATAGATGCACTCCGGGGATGCCAGGGTGACCAGCCCGGAGCCTGCCCGCGCCGCGGCCTCGGATGCCAGGCAGGCCGCGCCGACGTACCTGCCGGACCCAGCGACCACCAAGGTGTGCCCAAAGGTGCCCTTGTGGGAGATGGACGGGCGCCGGGGCAGGGCGTTGGCCGCTAAGTGTTCGGTCAGGAGCTCGGTGGGTATCCCGGAATCCAGGCCGGATGGGATGCCTATGTCCACGATGTGCAGCTCGCCCCGCACGTCGGCGCCGGGGAACCGGTAGTGGCCCATCTTGGGATAGCCGAATGCGATGGTGTGGTCGGCCCCCGGACAGGCAGGGTCCACCTCGCCGGAATCGGCATCCATCCCGGTGGGCACATCCAGGGCGACGACCGTGAGCGCACTGCCCGACTGACGGGCGCGGCCCAAGGCCAGCATGACCTGCTGCATGACACCATCCAGGGGCCTCGCCCGGCCCGTTCCCAGGACTCCATCCAGGACCAGGGCGCAGGAGTCCAGCTCTACCTGCATGGCTGCCCTTTCGGGGTCGTCGGCCGCAGATACAAGCTTGACGCCGCGCTTGGCGGCCTCTGCCAGGTTAGGGTCGGCGGCGGGCCTTTCCGCCACCAGGTAAGCGGTTACCCTGGCTCCCCAGCGGCTGAGGTGCCCGGCGGCAACGAGGGCATCGCCGCCGTTGTTGCCCGGCCCTACCAGCGCCAATACCCGAGAGCTAGCCGTGGGTTTCAGGATAGAGGAGCAGAAGCGGGCCGCCGCCAACCCTGCGTTTTCCATGAGGGCAGAGGCCGGGACGCCGGCGCCGGCGCTGGCGCTGGCCTCCTCCACCTGCCTCATCTGGTCAACGCTGAGTATCTTCATCCCTGCGATACCCCACAACAAAGGCCACAGCATACTCCCGCGAGTGGGACATGCTGAGGGACAGCTCCTCGACGCCCAGGCGCTGGGCCCGACGTTGGGCGCGGTCATGGAGCAGGATGTGAGGAGCGCCGCTCTCCCTGCGCGCGATCTCGATGTCCTTCCAACCCACGCCCCGCACCCCGGTGCCCAGGGCCTTCATGGTCGCCTCCTTGGCTGCGAAGCGGGCAGCCAGGTTGCCCGCCCTGCCACGGCAGTAGGAGATCTCGCCGGGCGTGTAGATGCGGCGGAGGAACCTGTCCCCAAAGCGTTCAACCACCCTGCCTATGCGAGAGACCTCGATGATATCCACCCCCGAGATCAGCATGGGGCCGGGGCTTTGTTGACGTTCAGGTTTTCCAGCACCTTGAGGGTGGAATAGGTTCGGTTCAAGGTGTAGAAGTGGAGACCGGCCACGCCGTTGCGCCACAGGTCCTCCACCTGCATAGAAGAGTGCTCGATCCCTATTTCCCGGACCGCATTGTCGTCTTCGGCATACTGCTCCAGCTTGGCATCCAGGTCATCGGGTATGCGGGCGCCGCAGAGGGAGGCGAACCGCCGTATCTGGCCGGTGCTGAGGATGGGCAGGACTCCCGCAACAATGGGCACATCTATGCCCCATCGCTGGGTGCGCTCCATGAAGCGGTAGTAGTCGTCGTTGTCGAAGAATAGCTGGGTAACCAGGAATTCGGCGCCGGCATCCACCTTCTTCTTGAGGAAGGCCACGTCGGCCTCCAGGCTGGGGGACTCCAGGTGTCCTTCGGGAAAGCAGGCGCCTCCCACGGCGAAGCTGTGATTGGCCCGTATGTGCTCGATAAGCTCCGAAGCGTACTGGTAGCCTCCTTCGGGGGGAACGAACCTGTCCTCCCCCCGACCCGGGTCTCCCCGCAGCCCCAGCACATTCTCCACCTTCGCCGGACCCAGCAGGTCCAGGGCGGCTTCAACCTCTTCCTTGGTCTGGGCGACGCAGGTCACGTGGCACATCACCTCCAGGTCTGTCTGCTCCTTGATGCGCCTCACAATGCCAATGGTCTTGTCCCGTGTGCCACCTCCGGCCCCATAGGTCACCGACACAAAATCGGGTTCCATCTGCCTAAGGGTGGGGATGTTCCGAAACAGGTTCTCGGTCCCCTGCTCCGTGTTGGGCGGGAAGAACTCGAAGGAGATGGTGCGCTTCCCTGATTCGAATAGCTCGGTAATTTTCATAGCTTCATCGTGGTCCGTGGTTTCTGGATTTGGCCCCCACTAGGGGAAAGGCCGCCTTTGGGTGGTCTAGCTAACCGAAGTGGGCAAGGGCTGCCTTGTAGTCCTCGGCGGTGTTGAGGTCGAGAAGCACCTCCGGGTTGTCCGTCTCCAGCCTCAGGGTGCGGTCTTCATGCCTTCTGACCAAGGCCTTCAGGCCTAGACCGCCCTCCTCGATCTCCATCACCTCCGGCACCAGGGCAGGATGGAAGATTATGGGGTGCCCGCCTTTGCCCCGGTACGTGGGGATGGTAATCAGGCGTGGAGCATCCCTTCCATCCTGGTGTTCGAGGTGGTGCTCCATGATGCGCCGCACACACTCGGACGTGCGGGGTTGGTCCACGTTCAGCACCAGGATCCCGGCGGCCTCAGTCGCCTCGTCCCGCAGGGAGTCGATACCGGCCTTGACGGAGGTGGTCTTCCCCTGGCGATAGTCCGGGTTTTCCACCCAATCCACGCCCGGAGTTCCTTCCAGTAACGGCGAGAGTTGGGATATTTCATGTCCAAGAACGACCATAGTGCGGGCTACTCCGGCCTTCCTGAGAGAGCTGATCTGGTATTCGATAAGAGTGGAGCCTTGAAAGGGGAGGAGCGCCTTAAGCTGGCCCATGCGGGTGGACTCACCTGCCGACAAGAGGAGGGCAAGGATGGGCCCTGCAGTATTGGGACTGGGGGACGCCACCGGCTGTCCTAGTCGGACATTACCCCAGCAGCCTGTCCCTTACCCACCGCCCGCTCGAAGTACTTCCGGTCCATCTTCATAGGACCGCCGGAGCCACTGCGACGCTCCATGATGATTTCGGACATGATGCTCACCGCCAGCTCCTCGGGGGTGAGGGCGCCTATGTCCAGCCCGATGGGTGCATGGACATCCCTGAGCCGCTCCACCGGTATGCCCTGCTGCACCAGTCTCTGGTAGATCATTATGGTCTTGCGACGGCTCCCCAGGAGGCCCACGTACCTGGCCGGGGTGCGTACCGCCGACTCCAACGCTAGATCATCGAACCAGTGGCCCCGGGTAGCTATGAGGATGAAGGTGTTGGCGTTGACCGGCACCTGGTCCATAGCCTTGGTGTAGTCGGGCACCACGATGGTGTCCTCGGCGCCGGGGAACCGCTCGGGGTTGGAGAACTGGGCGCGGTCATCCACCACGTAGATGCGGAAGCCCAGCATGAGGGCCAGGGCGTAAGTCGCTTTACCTACGTGCCCGCCCCCAACAATAACCAGGGTCGGCGGGGTGGTGAAACCCTCGACGTAGATCTCGGCGCGGAAAGGCGTGGCGATGTGCTCGTTGTTCCCCAGGTCGGCAACCCTGCGAGCGCCCTCCAGGGCAATCTCGTCCAAGTCCCCGTCGCCCAGGCTGCCGAAGACAGACCCGTCTTCTTTCAGGAGCAGCTTGGCCCCCTGGACCCCCCTGCCCCCGTCAGCCTTGATAAGCGTCGCCACCGCCACGGGGTTGCCGCTCTCGTAGGCCCCCAGCATGGCATGGCCGTAGTCCAGGAACTCCCTGGGGTCCCAGAAGGGCTCCAGGAAGAAGTACATAGTCCCGCCGCAGACCAGTCCGTCCCTTGCTGCTATGTCCTCGTTGAGCAGGTAGTCCTTGTACTCGGGGCCAGTCTTGCGCCTGAGGATCTCCTTGGCGGCGAACCAGATGTCCCCTTCCACGCAACCCCCGCCCAGGGTGCCGACGCCGCTGCCATCCTGGCGCACCAGCAGCTTGGCCCCCGGCTTCTGGGGCGTGGAACCCTTGGTCCTGACCACTGTGGCCAGGACGCAGGGCTGGTCTTGTTCCAGCAGGTTGACGGCTTCCTGTATAGCTTCTCTCATCGTCTGTCCAAAGCTATGCTATCTGGTTCCATGTTACCAGAGCAGGCCCCCAGATTCAATTTGGGGGCGTTCACCCTCACTCAAGCGCCCCATTTCCTGCCCTAAGCGGCCTAGGGCTGTCCGTTCCCCTTCGATTTCCCTCAGGGCGAACGGACAGCCGTGCTGATCGAACTATTCTGGAAGCCGGCAATGGGGCGTCCTATGACGAAAGACCCCCCGTCATTGCGGCGTAGGCCGCAATCCAGGAAATTTGGGGAATGGAACCGATCGGGTGTGACTAGAGGCAGGCCTGGGCTGTCCGGTCCCCTTCGATTTCCCTCAGGGCGAACGGACAGCCGTGCTGATCGAACTATTCTGGAAGCCGGCAATGCTCCGCCCTGGATTGCGGCCTTCGCCGCAATGACGAGAAGCGTGCCCCATTACCATCACTCTGACGGCCCAAACGTCTTCACTCCCGCTTTCGTGGGAGTCTACGTTCCTTACTGCCTGTTCATTGCGGGCCCTATCTGTCCGTTCGCCCTGAGGGAAATCGAAGGGGAACGGACAGAGGAGAGCGGGGTGCGGTTGCAATAAGGAAGGGCGGCCGAGTGGCCGCCCTTCCTTGACCGTTCTTAGTGTCTCGGCCGCCTATTTGCCGTTACCGTTGTCCTTCAGCGCCCAGAAGACGTTCTCCGGCGTCATCGGCAGCTTGTTCATCCTCACCCCCGTCGCCTGGTAGATGGCGTTGGCAATGGCGCCCGGCGGTGGCACGATGGGGACCTCTCCGACGCCCCGGGCCCCGTAAGGGCCTTCGGAGGCCGGCTTCTCCGTGAGGACTATGTCGATCATCGGCAGGTCCAACGCCGTCGGCATGCGATAGTCCAGGAGGGAGGGGTTCCTCATCACGCCCTTGTCGTCGTAGTGGTAGTACTCGTACAGGGACCAGCCGATGCCCTGGACGGCTCCACCCTGGATCTGGCCCTCCACCTGTACCGGGTTGATGGCGCAGCCCACATCTTGGAAGCAGGTGTAGCGGAGGAGCTTCACCTTGCCTGTGCCCGGGTCCACCTCCACATCCACAACATTGGCGCCGAAGGTGGGGGCGCTCTGCACCCTGGTTACCGACCCTTCTCCGCAGACCGGGCCGTCGCCCCGGCGCACGCTGTTTCGCGCTACGTCGAACCAGCCCATGGCCTGCTCGGGATCGTTCCTTACCCAGAAGCGCCTGTCGGCGTACTCCACATCCTCGGGCTCCACCTTGAGCTGCTCGGCGGCGTGGGCCTTCATCTGGGATATGGCGCTTTCCGCAGCCCTCTGGATCGCTATGCTCTGGGTCCAAGTGGAGCGACTGCCCGCGCTGAGGTCGGTGTAAGGGGCAGAGTTGGTATCTACCACCCGTACGTTCACATCTTCGATGGGTATCTGGAGCTCTTCAGCAGTCATCTGCTTCATGGTGGTGCGAATGCCCGTGAGGTCCACCTGGCCTGTGGTCACCGTGACGGTGCCGTCGGCGTGCACCATGATCACCGAGCTGGACGTCAGGGTAGCTCCCAGCCAGAAGCCCACGGCCAGGCCGCGACCTCGGTTGGGCCCTTCCAGGGGTGAGGTCCAAGAGGGATGCTTCTCTATCTGGTCCAGCATCTCCGTCAGGCCGATGCTGTTGAGGGGGCGGTTGTTGGTCATCAGGTCGCCCTCCACCACAGCGTTGTGCTTGCGGAACTGGAGGGGGTCCATCCCGACTCTTTCGGCCACCATGTCCATGACGGTCTCTACTGCGAAGCCTACGGGAGTGCCGCCGGGGGCGCGGTATGCCTGCACCCTGGGCTTGTTGGTCACCACATCGTAGGCTTCCAGCTTCATGTTTTCGCACTTGTAGGGGCCGAAGGACACGACAGTGGCGCCGGCTATGGGGGAACCGGGGAAGGCGCCTGCGTCATAGACCATGCGGACGTAGCAGCCCGTGATGGTCCCATCGTTCTTGGCGCCGACCTTGACAGTCAGATGGGCAGGTGAGCCGGGCCCGGTGCCACGGAACACCTCGTTGCGGTCCATCACCATCTTGACAGGGGCGCCACCGCTCTTCTTGGACAGGAGGATGGCCAGGGGTTCGAGGATGGTATAAATCTTTCCGCCGAACCCACCGCCGATCTCCATCGGGGTTACGATCATCTTGTCCTGGGGCAGGTCCAGCAGGGCGCTTAGCTGGCGCTGGACGTTGTAGGTGCCCTGGTTGCTGGTCCAGATGTTGACGGTGCCGTCGCCGTCCACCCGGGCCACGCAGGCCTGGGGTTCCAGGTAGCCCTGGTGCACCATGAGGGTGTCGTAGGTGTCTTCCACGACGACGTCGGAATCCTTCCACGCCTGGTCCATGTCTCCCCGGCCGTCTTCCAGGTAGGTGGCCACGTTGCTTGCCTTTGTGGGAGGCTCGCCCAGGGTCTTGGTGAACAGGTCTTCGTGCACAAGGGCAGCACTCTCATCCATGGCTGAGACCACGTCCGCCACGGGAGGGAGGGGTTCGTAATCGACCTGGATAAGGCTTGTAGCGTACTCTGCGATGTCCTGGCTGGTGGCCGCAACGACGGCGACGGTGTGGCCGTCGAACAACGCCTTGTCATGGGCCATGGTGAGCCTTTGGAGGTCCTTGAGGGCGATCATCAGCTCGCCGCCGAAGGATGTGGCGGTGTCACTGGGAACGGGCAGGTCTTTGTGGGTGATAACCGCCTTGACGCCTTCCACCTTTTCAGCCTGGGAGGTGTCGATGCTCTTGATGCGGGCGTGGGCATGGGGGCTGCGCAGCGCCTTGGCGTAGAGCATCCCGGACAGGTACAGGTCTGCGCCATACTGGGCACGGCCGGTTACCCGTTCCAGGGCATCGACCTTTTCGATTGGCTGGCCTACGTACTTCCGATCCTGGACCGTTGCCATAGCTCCTCCTTACTTCTCGGTAATGGACATTATTGCTTTGATGATCTTGTCGTACCCGGTGCACCGGCACAGGTTCCCGGCAATTCCCGTCCTCAGCTCGGTCTCCGTGGGCTTGGGGTGCTTGTCCAGGAAGGCCTTGGTTGACATTATGAAACCGGGAGTGCAGAAACCGCACTGCAGGGCTCCGTGTTCCATGAACGCCCGCTGTACGGGATGGAGTTCGGCCCCGTCAGCCAAGCCCTCAATCGTCGTCACCTCATGCCCATCGGCCTCCAGGCCCAGGGTCAGGCACGAGTCAACAGCCTGCCCGTCGATGATGACGGTGCAGGCGCCGCAGTTGCCGTTGCTGCAACCTTCCTTGGTGCCTGTCAGCCTGAGCTCGTCACGGAGCACCTCCAGGAGGGTCTGCCACGGCTTTACCAGCACCTCTACGTTTTGTCCGTTCACCCTGCATTGCAGGGGCGCTTTTCTAATGGTCTGCTCCACGTCTGCTCCTTACATCCCAAGATCTGCAAGGCAATGCTCCAGGGTCCTCTGGGTGAGCACCTTGCACAGCTCTTTACGGTATTCGACGGAACCCCGAACGTCGGAAATGGGACTGGTGGCGTTGGGCGTCAGGTCCGATGCGGCTTTGACCACATCCGCATTCAGCACCTGCCCTTCCAGGGCCGCCTCGGCATCCCGGGCTCTAACCGGCGTCGGGGCCACCGATGCCAGGGCGATCCGCGCTGTGGTGCAGCGCTTGGAGGCGGGGTCCACAGCGATCATGCTGGCGGCGCCGGCTACGGCGATATCCATCTCCTCCCTGGGAATGAACCGCAGGTAGCGCCCGCTGCTGTTGGCGGGCGGAGGTGGGACAACTATCTCCAGCAGGAGCTCGTCGGCTGCCATGACGTTCTGCCCCGGGCCGGCGAAGAACTCCGCGATGGGTACCTCTCTGCGCCCATTGGGCCCCACCACAATGCACCTGGCATCGTAGGTGAGGAGGGGCGGTATGGTGTCGCCCGAGGGGGCCGAGTTGCACACGTTACCGGCGATGCTGGCCCGGTTTTGTATCTGGGTGGAGCCGATCAGCCCGCAGACTTCCTTGATGGACGGGTAGTGCTCCGCCACGGGAGCATACTCCCCGGTGCGGGTGCAGGAGACCCCGGCGCCGATGTGGAGCCCTTCCCCTGGTATGTACTCCAGGCGCTGCATGTCGGGTATGTTCTTGATGTCCACCACGAGGCTGGGGGTTCTGCGCCCCACCCTCATCTGGTCCACCAGGTCGGAGCCTCCGGCCAGGGCGCGGGCGTTGCCGCCTGCTCCGGCCATAGCTTGAACAGCTTCGTCCAAGGTGCGCGGGGAAACGAAGGCAAAGGGGCGCACCGATCACCTCCTAAGCTACAGAAATCCTCCCCATTATAAGGGCGGCCGATGGGCGTGGCAATACGCCTCCAGCGTTGACAAGGCAGAGGCTGTAGGCTTACAATCCCTTCCTAAGCGGCCCTTTTCAAAGGGTATGTTGCATACAGAGGGGACTACTAACTTATGCTAAGAATTCGACTACGCCGCGTCGGTAAAAAGGGCAGGCCCTACTACCGGATCGTGGTGGCTGACTCCCGGGCGCCCAGGGACGGCGCTTTCGTGGACTGGATCGGTCAATACGACCCATTGATGGACCCCCCCGCCGTAGTGCTGAACGAAGAAAAGGCTGTCGGCTGGCTCAACAAGGGCGCCCAGCCATCGGAGCCGGTACAGCGCATCTTCAACTGGAACGGAATCTACGAGAAGGCTAAAGCAGCATGAAGGAACTGATCGAGTACATCGCCCGGAACCTGGCCAGCCGTCCCGACGACGTGGTAGTCACCGAAGAGATGGAAGAGGACCGGGTTGTACTTAAGCTCGAGGTCGCTGAAGAGGACAAGGGCAAGATCATCGGCCGGCAGGGCCGAGTAGCCCAAGCAATGCGCATCCTCCTTCGCGTCTCAGCCGTCAAGAACGGTACAAAGGCTGTGCTGGAGATAGTCTGATCCAGCCTTCCCCCCGGAACCTCTTTCATCCCCATCCTCAAGACCACCCATGGTTGCACCCCCGTCCCTCCAGGAGTTAGACCTGTGAATGATCCCGATATCCCTGTGGGTCAGGTTGTCGTTGGCAAGGCCATCAAACCCACTGGGGTACATGGCGAACTGCAGGTGGAGATCATGTCCGACATACCCGACAGGTTCTCAGTTGGGAGGGCTGTCCTGCTGGACGGCGCCCTGCGCCGGATACAGAGGACATCCGCAGTCCACAAGGGCCGGATCAACCTGAAGCTGGAGGGCATCAACGACCGGGATGAGGCGGATGGCTTCAGGGATAAGCTCCTGACCATTCCCGAGGGCTCAGTCCCGGAGCTGCCCGAGGGGACCTTCTATCACTACCAGATCATCGACATGGAGGTGCTGACCCCAGGGGGCGAGAAGATCGGGAGCGTCGTCGATGTGCTTCCCGTAGGAGACAATGATGTGTACGTGGTCCGGGGAGATGGGGGAGAGGTGCTGGTGCCGGGCCTGGAGGATGTTGTCCTGGAAGTGGACACCAGGAACAACCGCATGATCGTAGAGCTGCCCGATGGCTTATAGCAACGTAGAAGGGAGTCGCCATGCCCGTTGAGATGCTCCTGCCTGAGCTTGCCGACCTGGTCTCTCCCGATGAGGAGTGGGAGGAGTTGGGCTCGGGGTACCAGCTTGCCGAGGGGCCTCTGTGGTACCGGGAGGGCGGCTACCTGCTCTTCAGCGACATCAGGAACAATCGCCGTATGCGATGGACCCCCGGCCTGGGGGTAACCGTGGAGCTGGAGCCTTCCAACTTCACCAACGGGATGACCAGAGACCTGGAGGGGAGGCTGGTCTTCTGCGAGCAGTCGCTGCGGCGGGTCTCCCGCCAGGAAGCAGACGGGAGCATCACCATAATCGCCGACAGCTTCCGGGACAAGCGGTTCAACAGGCCCAACGACCTTGTGGTGCGCTCCGACGGTACGATCTACTTCACCGACCCCATCACCGGCGGTATCGAGCCGGAGCTGGACTTCCTGGGCGTGTACATGGTGCCCCCGGACCTCAGCGGTGTACACCTCCTGACCGACGAGATCCACTTCCCCAACGGGCTGGCCTTCTCGGTGGACGAAAAGCAGCTATACGTCAACTCATCCAGGGTGGGCCTGATCCATGTCTTCGATGTGGCTGACGACGGCGGCATCAGAAACGGCAGAGAGTTCTGCAAGGTGCAGGGAGAAGGCGAGGGCAACCCCGACGGCATGAAGCTGGACCTGGAGGGGAACATCTACTGCACGGGACCCGGCGGGCTGTGGATCATCGACCCGGCGGGGCGCCACCTGGGTACCATCCCCGTCCCTGGCGACCATGCCACCAACTGCGCATGGGGCGGGGACGATTGGAAGACCCTCTTCTTCACCACCTTCTACACGCTGCGTCGCATCCAGATGAAGGTGGCGGGAGTGCCGGTCCCCAGGTAGGCCGAAGGGCTTAGGCTAGTCGGAAGAGGGAAGCTGCCGGGGCTGCTGGATCTCCATCTCCACCTCGCAGCACATCACGGAGCCTTCCCCGGTCTTGGTGCAGAGCACCATGGTGCCGCACTTGGCACAAACGTATCGCTTACCCAGTTGGTTAGCCATTGTTCGGGCGCAGGCTGGCCGCTCAGCCTTTCATCTGCATGGGTTGATCACAGCAGGACATGGCGCCGGGCCCGGCCTTGGTCACGATGAACTCGGACCCGCACACCGCGCAAAAGTATCGCTTTCCTGTCTGGTTCGCCATTGAGAAGTCTCTCCTGGAACGGGCGCTGTCAGTGGGCGATTATACGGAAGGCTGCTGAACTCGGTCAACGCTGTGGCCGGGGTTAGGGCAGCAGGGGCAAGAGCTCCTCGGAGATGAACTGGAGCTTCTCCAGGCGGGCCTTGTGATCCCTCGGCAGGTTCAGAAAGCCCATCCCCAGGTACCGCATGCCCATCTCGTGGTAGCATCGTGATATGGTCTCGGCGCAGTCCTGGGGGCTTCCCACAATGGCCCAGTCCTCCAGGCTCCGGTCGGTCGACAGGCCCAGGTCGACAGTGGAGCGCTCCTGCATGTTCCAGCCCCCGTACATGTTGGCCTTGCGCGCGGCTGCCGCCCGGGCCTCGGCCAGGGCGGTCTCCCGGTCCTTGGCGATGGCCATCACCCTCTGAGCGCCCAGGAGCCCGTCGGAGGGGGCGCCCTTCTCCCCGATGGCTTCCCAGTAGTATCCGGCCATCCGCGCCACATCGGCCCATGCCGGCTGGGGGCCCAGCAGGCATGAGTCAGCCTTGAAGGCGGCACGACGGCACGCCCCGCGGCTCTGGGCGGCGATCCAGATAGGGGGATGGGGGTCCTGGAGGGGCCGGAGGGCCATCTTGGCGCCATGCACCTGCCAGTAGGCGCCCTCGTAGTTCACCTCTTCGCCGGACCAGAGGAGCTTCAACAGCTCCAAGGACTCCTCGAATCGCGCAACTCTCTGGGACCGGGTGGCGCCCACAGCCTCCAGCTCCACTTCCCGGTAGCCGATACCCGTCCCCAGCACAAAGTTGCCGTTGCTGATGTGGTCCAGGGTCACAACCTGCTCGGCCAGTTCCACGGGATTCAGCATGGGCAGGAGGGCAACGCCGGTGATCAGCTTCAGGCCTGGGGCCTCCGGCGCCAGCCGGGCCAGCAAGGGCAGGGGCTGCATCCATACGGAAGGGTATGACACCCAATGCTGGGGAGCGTACAGGCCCATGAAACCCCAGGGACCAGCCCGGCGGGCTACGTCGGCGACATCCTCGACCTGCTGGTGCATTGAGGAGTTGGGGTCATCGACGAAATCTTTAACGTACAGCGCAACATCCATGGACAAGTCCTTTCCAGGTTGGGAAGCGGGTTACCGGCCCCACAATGTATAAAAGGCTATTATACTCCTATTCCTTTAGCATCCCCGTCATTGCGGCGGACCATTTACCCCCTCTCCCCTGGCGGGAGAGGGTTGGGGTGAGGGGGAACAACAGAAGCTGCCCCTGGCAGGCGTCTCACCCTCCCCTTAATCCCCTCCCGTCAAGGGAGGGGGAAGAAAATGATGCGCCCATTCGGCCTCTTAGGGGCAGGAACGCCCGTCAGGCAAGGATGACGTTGTCGATGAGCCGGGTGCGCCCGATGCGCACCGCTGTGGAGAGCATGGCCGGGGGTGTTACAGTGTCCATCTCCTCCAGGGTGTCGGGGTCGGAGATACTGACATAGTCGATGGCGCTTACAAGAGGTTCCCTTTCCAGCATCCTCCTCACTTCGCCTCGCAGAACTTCCGCCGACCGCTCGCCCCCACCCCACATCTCCTGGGCTCGGGACAGGGACCTGAAGATGATGGGTGCGGCCCGTCGCTCCTCCTCAGACAGGTAAACGTTTCGGCTGCTCAACGCCAAGCCATCGGCTTCCCGCACCGTCGGGACCACCTGCACCTGCACATCCAGGTTAAGGTCGGCCGCCATCCGTCGTATGACCGCCACCTGCTGCCCATCCTTCTGGCCGAAGTAGGCGGCATCCGGCTCCACGATGTTGAACAGCTTGCAAACCACGGTAGCGACCCCCCTGAAGTGGGAGGGGCGGTGGTCTCCCTCCAAGCGGTACGCCATATCGGGGAGGTCTATCCAGGTCGCATATCCCGGCGGATAGACCTCCTCTGCTGGCGGGGCGAACACCAGGTCCGCGCCTTCCGACTCGAGGAGGTCCAGGTCCCGTTCCATGTCTCTGGGATAGGTGCCGTAATCTTCGCTGGGCCCGAACTGGCTGGGATTCACAAAGATGCTGACAGCCAGCACCCTGTTCTCTCTGCGGGCCTGCCTGACAAGGGCAAGATGCCCCTCATGGAGGGAGCCCATGGTTGGGACCAGCCCCAAGGCGCCTTCGCGGCTCCAGCGGGCGGCCCTGAACTCCTGTATGGTGGTGAGAACTTGCAAGCTGTGCAGACCCCGGTGTCGGCGCCTTATCGCTGGGTTTCGAGGCCTTCCAGCGCGCTCTCGTCCATGGAAAAGCTCTCATCCAGCGAGGGGAAGCTCCCGTCCATGACCTGGGAGGCGTATGAGGCCATCCCCTCGGACATTAGGGATGCTGCCTGGGCATAGCGCCGAGTGTGCTTGGGAACGAAGTCAGTGTAGAGCCCCATGATATCGTGAAAGACCTGCACCTGCCCATCGCAGTGGGGCCCGGCCCCGATGCCGATGGTAGGAATGGACAGCCTTTGGCTGATCTCCCGCGACAGCGGGGCAGGCACCAGCTCCAGCACTACCGAGAAGGCCCCGGCATCCTGCAAAGCCAAAGCATCGCTCATCAGCTCCCCGGCCTCACCCTTGTCCTTGCCGCGCACCCGGTAGCCGCCGTACTCGTTAACCGACTGGGGAGTCAGCCCTATGTGGCCCATCACAGGAATCCCGGCCTCCACCATGTGGTGCACGCTATCGGCCACCCGCGCGCCCCCTTCCAACTTCACCGCATGAGCATACCCTTCCTTGAGAAGGCGTCCCCCGTTGCGAAGGGCATCCTCGGCGCTGGCCTGGTAGGACATGAATGGTAGGTCGCCAACTATCAGGGCCTGCCGGGACCCCCGGCTTACAGCCCTTGTGTGGCTGATCATGTCGTCCATGGTCACATGGATGGTGGACTCGTACCCGAGCACCACCATGCCCAAGCTGTCACCCACCAGCAGCACAGGTATGCCGGCATCGTCGGCGATGCGCGCGGATGTGTAGTCGTATGCTGTCACAACGGGTATCCTACGCCCCTCGGCCTTCATCCTTGCGATGTCTCTAACGCTGGTGCGACGCATTCTTCGGGTCTCCTCTTGGGTGAGTCTGGTATGCGGCCGATGCGATCATCATGAAATAGATGCGCGATTCTCCTGCCACCTACCGGTCCTCCAGCAGGTTGGCAAGCTCATCGCTCATTGGGCACGATGGGTCCGGTCCCGCAGCCTCCAAGGAGTAACGGGCAAGGCTCTTGTACAGGGGAGCCAGGCCCGGAAGCCTCTCTTCCAGGGCGCCCAGGTGCCTGCCCACGGTTTCGGTGTCACCGCGGATCGCAGGGCCTGTCAGGCTGGCGGCGACTCCCGCCGACGCTATGTTGGCGAGGGTCGCCTGCATGATGGGCGCAATGATGGGCAGGGCATCCTCCTCGGGCACTCCCATTTCCCTCCACATGTCGGCGACCACCTTGGTCAGGGCGGCCAAGTGCCCGCAGCTCATCACCGCCGAGGCATGGTACAAGGCCCTGTCCTGGGGCTCGATGTGGACCACCCTGCATCCGAAAAGACCGGCCAGGTCTTCCAGGTAGCCGGCTAGCCAGCCGTCACCTTCGATAGCTACACCAGCCCCG
The DNA here is from genome assembly GCA_965116325.1 of Dehalococcoidia bacterium. GTDB lineage: Bacteria > Chloroflexota > Dehalococcoidia > Lucifugimonadales > JAGWBF01 > JAGWBF01. The sequence goes on from OZ220675.1 coordinate 1,360,980, forward strand.
CGGAACCGCCGAACAGCATCCTCAGGGGAGCTCACGCGGGCGAAGGTCTGGTAGGGATGAAAGGAGCCGACGGAAGCGCCCTGGAGAGACGCGCCCTGCAGGATATCCAGGGTATGGGCGCCGCTGCAGTGAACTACGCCGTGGCTTGATGACCAGTGCACTCCGCCCGCAACCTCGGCGATGGCCGAATCGGGAGTTGTGATGAATATGACATCGGCTGCGTCGACGGCTTCCTGGGGAGATTCAGTCCAGCGGCAGCCCTCCACCAGGGCTGCCAGCGCTTCAGCCGACCCGGCGCTGCGGCTGCAGACCACAGCAACGTTGCAGCCATGGGACTTCAGGCAGAGGGCCAAGGCTCTGCCCAGGGTGCCCGCGCCGATGATGCCGATGGCAGGAGCTTCCATCCTATAGCTCCTCTACGGCAGGGATGCCACCCAGGCCTACGGCAGATTGCACAGCCCGCACCACTGCCTCGGCTACAACCTGGGTTGCAGCCACACCCAGCTGGGTGAGATTGGGCCGGTCGGGAACGGCGCCCGTAGCTAATGCAAATATGGAGTCCCCGTCGGCCATGGTGTGGCAGGGGCGTATGGCCAGGGCGAGGCCGTCGTGGCTGACCCTGGCCAGGTAGTGGGCCTCATCTTTGCTCAGCGTGGCGTTGGTCGCTACGACTCCGATGGTTGTGTTGGCGCCGGGCTGGGGCGATTCACTTTCCGGGAGATGCAATATGGCCTCCACAGGGTCCATCATCTCGGTGCCCACCTCAAGCCTCGGGCCAGCTATGACCTTCCCGTTGCCGGGGTCGCAGATGCCTCCGTAGGAGTTGACAGCTATGATCGCCCCAACCCGTACATTTCCGGGCAAGTCATAACTGGCGGTGCCGATACCGCCCTTTATGGCCCAGCGCATACCGCGGGCCTTGGCCACGGTTGCCCCCGTGCCCGCCCCCACGCTGCCTTCCTCCAAGGCCTCAGCGGATGCCCGCTCACAAGCTGCATAGGCGTCCTTCGGGCCGGGTCGCGCGGCATCGGACAGCAGGTTCAGGTCGAAGATTATGGCAGCGGGCACTATGGGTATGACCCGCCTGCCCATGGTGTAGCCCGCCCCCTGCTCCTCCAGGTACTGCATTACACCGGCCGCCGCGTCCAGGCCGAAGGCGCTCCCGCCGCTCAGGAGCACTCCATGGACCTGCTGAACAAGGCGTCCGGGGCCCAGAAGGTCAGTCTCCCTGGTGCCCGGAGCGCCTCCCCGGACATCGACCCCGGCGACAGCGCCTTGGCGACACAGAACAACGGTGCAGCCGGTGCCTCCGCCGAGGTCGGTGTGATGTCCGACCTCTATCCCGGCGACCTGGGTGATACTACCCTTCATCGGTAGGACGCACCGTGAACAAAAAGATTAGCACCTTCCCGCGCATGGGAAGGTGCACAAAAGACAACCCTCTGTTTTTGCCGTCCCGGCCGGTAACGGTCCGGGCAGCCCCAAGACCCATCAACTAGCTCACCCCCGGAAAGGTAGATGGCAACTACATGATACCACCCCTCCGGGGGGCGTCAAGCTTCAGGGCCGAGCCCTAGGCAGCCTGAACAGCTTGAATGTTCTTGAATCCGCATCGCTGGAGTATTCTAAAGATGGTGCGCTGGCTGATGTCGAACCGGGCTGCCGCTTCGGGCACCGTCAGCTTCTGCATCCTCATTGCGGAGAGCACCTCTTCGTCCCTCTCCCGCCTCTTTTCCCTCTGGAACCATACCGGATCATCGTACTTGCACAAGGGAAGGGGGCATCTCAAGCACGATGGTGACACCTCACACCCATCATCACGATAAGGAAACTCCTCGGGCACCGCATCAAGGACTGCTGCCGAACCGCGTTGTACCATATCTACACCTCGATCCCGTAATGTGATACTACGGAATCATAGAATATATGTTCTAATAATGCAAGGCATTTTCGGCAGAATTAGAACGAGTTTTCTAATTTGCGAAAATCTCGCGGCACCTTATTTCTCCATTCCCCGGCAGGCCAGGATATGGTTGCACGGGAGCGCAAGTTGCCGCAGAATGTTGCCGTCCAACTCCGCCAGCCCCTGAAGGCCGATATGCAGCGGAGAGGGAAGGGGCGTATGCAGGACGACACGTTATCCTCAGTTCAGCACTTTCTCTACAGGGAAGCGCGTCTGCTGGACAGCCGGGAGTTCCGGCAGTGGCTGGACCTACTGGCCGAAGACCTGGACTATCGAATGGTCTCCCGGCGGTTCCGCTATCCAGCCTCCAGCAAAGCTATGACCACCAGGGAAAGGGAGCGCCAGCGCCCCATGGGTGAGCGCATCGAGAACGAGCTACCCCTCATGGAAGAGACCAAGAATTCCCTGGCCCTCCGGGTGGACCGCTTGGAAACCGGGATGGCATGGGCCGAAGACCCCCCATCCACAACCCGGCGTACCATATCCAACATAGAGGTGGAGCCGGGCAAGACCGATGCCGAGGTGGTCGTTTTCTCCAACTACGTGGTATATCGCACCCGGGGCGGGCCCGAGGCGGACCTGTACGTGGGAGGCCGGGAGGATGTCCTCCGCAGCATCGATGGTGCCTGGAGACTCGCCCGGAGAAAGGTCGTCCTCGACCAGAGCAGTCTCTCCGCCAAGAACATCAGCACATTCTTCTAACCGCTACTGTAGCCAGACTTCGTTGCAATGAAACGTGTAGGTTTGATACCTGGGATATCTTGTCAGGTATACGGCGAAGGTGTTATAAAGTTGAGCTAGTCAACGATCTATCAGGAGACCTTGGTGGCCACCCGCCTCTTAGACCGAATCAACGATCCAAAAGACCTGAAGAACCTGACCCATCGTGAGCTGGCCCAGGTAGCTCAGGAGGCCAGGGACACCATCATCTCGGTGATCACCCAGCGGGGGGGTCACTTGGCTTCCAACCTTGGAGTCGTCGAGCTAACCCTCGCCCTTCACCGGATGTTTGACAGCCCGAGAGACAGCATCGTGTGGGACACCACCAATCAGACCTACACCCACAAGCTGGTGACCGGACGGCGGGACGAGTTCCAGAATATCCGCTTGGAGGGAGGACTCTCCGGTTTCGGTGAACCCATGGAGAGCCCCCACGACACCCTTTGCGCCGGCCATGCCGGTACAGGCCTTTCCATCGCCCTGGGTATTGCAGAAGCGACCGTGAACCGGCAGGTGGATTCATGGACGGTGGCGGTGGTGGGAGATGGGGCTATGACTTCCGGCTCCAGCTTCGAGGCCCTCAACAACATCATCCACCTGAACCCCGAAAAGCTCATCATCATCCTTAACGACAATGGGATGTCCATATCGGAGAACATAGGTTTCCTGACCAACTGGCGTAAACGCGTTATCACCCACCCCGAGTATGCCCCCATGGTGGAGCGCATGAAGGCCCTCTCCAAGAAGGTGCCCACGGGAGAGATGATGTACCGCCTGGTCAAGAGGTTCAGCACCGGTCTGGACGGGCTCATCGTACCCACCATGTTCTGGACCGAGATGGGCTTCCAGTACCTGGGACCGGTGGATGGGCACGACTTCAAGCAGCTGGAGGAGACACTTCAGCAGGCGAAAAGCCCATCGGGCTCCGTCCCCGTGGTTCATGTGGTGACCCACAAAGGACACGGCTACGAGCCTGCCGAGGACGACCCCGTCAAGTTCCATCAGCCCAGCTCCCCCCTGGGAGACACATCGGGTGCTCCCACCTACTCCCATGTGTTCGCCCAGACCCTGGGTGGTCTCATGCGGGAAGATGAGTCAGTGGTTGGCATCAGCGCGGCCATGCTGGAGGGCACGGGCTTGGCCGAGCTGCAGGAGGAGTTCCCCGGCAGGGTGTTCGACGTGGGTATCGCCGAGCAGCATGCCGTAAGCATGGCTGCCGGCATGGCGTCCACAGGTCTCAATCCTTTCGTTTCCATATACTCCACCTTCCTGCAGAGAGCATTCGACCAAGTCCTGCACGATGTATGCCTGCAGAACCTTCCCGTCACCCTGATAGTGGACCGGGCCGGCATCGTCGGCGAAGATGGCAAGACCCACCACGGGGCCTTCGACCTTTCCTATTTGCGCTGCCTACCCAACGCGGTGGTGGCAGCCCCCATGGATGAGAACGAGCTGCAACACCTGGTGTACACAGCGTATAAGCACCAGGGCCCCTTCGCTATCCGCATCGCCAGGGGCGCCGCCATCGGCACACCCTTAAGCGACGAGCTGAAGGAGCTGCCCCTGGGCAGGGGTTCCATCATTCGTGAAGGGCGCGATGTGGTGATCTTCGGCTTGGGGAAGGCGGCGACGGCGGCGCGGGAGGCGGCCGAGAAGCTGGCTGACTATGGCATAGCCTGCGGAGTGGTCAATCCCATCTTCGTGAAGCCCCTCGACATTGATCTGCTCACCCAGGCCGCACAGAGCACCGGCCGGATAGTAACCGTAGAGGAGAATGTGCTGGCCGGAGGGTTCGGCTCAGCTGTCCTGGAAGCCCTGGCTGAAGCTGGGCTGGACCATATCCCCGTCCACCGCATCGGCATGCCCGATGCCTTTGTGGAGCACGGTACGGCAGCAGCCCAGAGGCAACGTCTTCACCTCGACTCCCAGGGCATAGTCGAGCAGGTCCTGGGAGCCTTTTTCACTGATGCAGCCTCGTCTCACGCGGGCAAGTCAGTCCGTTAGGCGGGCTGTGGCCCTCAGTCCCTGAGTTCCCGGGGAAGCACGAAGTTGACGTCCTCATCCACCCCGTCAATGGTTGTCACTGAATCGGGGGCCAGCGCGTCTATCACCGCCAGCACCATGTCCTCCGGAGTGGATGCGCCGGACGTTATGCCAACCCTCGCCACACCATCGAACCATCCCATGTCCATCTCATCGGGGCCATTGATCAGGTAGGCCCTCACCCCATTGGCTTCGGCCACTTCCCGCAGGCGATTGCAGTTGGAGCTGTTCTCGGCGCCGATGACCAGGATGAGGTCGGTCATTTGCGAAAGCTGCTTTACGGCCTCCTGCCGGTTGGTTGTTGCATAGCAGAGGTCGTTTCGGACGACCACGTCGGAGAAACGCCCCGTGATCTCCGATATAGACTTGCTTGTGTCATCCACTGAGAGGGTGGTCTGGGTTAGTACCGCCACGGGCGTATCATCTTCCCACCCGGGCAGGGACGAAAGTTCCCGGTCATCCATAAGGTGCATGCTCGTCTGTCCCATGGTGCCCCGGACTTCCTGGTGCCCATGATGTCCGACGAGGATCAGCCTGCGTCCACCGCTGGAGTATCGCCTCGCTTCGTTGTGCACCTTGGTCACCAGCGGGCAGGTGGCATCGATGACGTGCAGGCCGCGACGCTGGGCTTTCTCGAAGTCCTCCGGCGGGGAGCCATGGGCGGAGAAGACCACGGTGGCGCCTTCGGGAATATCGTCCACATCCTCAACGGTCCTGGCGCCCTTGCTTTCAAGGGACTGGACCACGTAGGGGTTATGCACTATCTGATGTTTGACGTAAACGGGGGGAGAGTACTTTTCGAGGGCTAGCTCAACGATGTTGATGGCCCGAACCACCCCGGCGCAAAATCCTCTCGGTATTCCCAGGAACACTTCCAATTGCGGCCTCCTGACCTAAGCCGGATACTGCCGATTCTACCACAAGGCGGGAGAGAGTCATCCGAACCCAGGAGTTAGATACCGGCCGCAACTAGATTGTCATACCCAAATTGTGACGAAAAGCACTAGTATTTTTCAGCTCCAATAAACTCGTGGCAAAACTGATGCATTTTTGATTTTGGAAGCGCATAATATTCTGCGCCAGGTTATCCAAATCTACGAAAGGCTACGGCAATGAAAGTCAGGCGGTCTCCCGTCGGTAGGATTTTTAGGGGCATGAAATCGCGTCACCAGCCCCGTGACGAAAGCAGTTTCAGCAGCAATTGGCAGATGTTGAACCAAGTGGCCGCCAGCATACAGGGTGAGTCGTGGTACCAGATGATTCACCCTTCCCAAGGCAGGAAGCTGTAGTCGCAATCTCCCCGGCAGTCTGAGGGGGCTTCCCCTTCTAGGGGTCTCTTCTGGCTACCCGAATCCCAAGGCTTGCCGGATCTCGTTTATCTGGCCCAGGTGCTCGCGCCAGTGGCCCAGCAGGGCTCGCTCAACCAGACCCGCGGCCGTGCGTTCCTCGTGAACATCGGACCTGACCAGGTGAACGGGCGCGGTGCTGAGTTGCAGGTCCGATCCGGATACGGAAGACAAGCTGGCCTCCACCTCCTCAAGTAGCTCCTCCAGGTCCTGGCGAAGTTCAGCTAGGTCTTTGGACTTCCGCTCTGGAGTCAGGTTGGTCATGCTGGAGTGGATGACGATCTCATCCTTACTCCCATCCAGCACCTGCTTCAGCACCGTGGCCATGCCTCCAGGGGGTGTATCCAGCAGGTGGCAGACTACCTCCCTGATGCACCACTCTTCCTCCGAGTCCTTCCAGTCCAGGCAGTAGTCTATCCCGTCCAGCAACTCCGACAGCTCATCTTTCAGCGCCGCTACCTGCTCCAAGTACTGCTCCTTCTCGCCGCTCATAGCTGCTCCAAGTCAAGATTCCTGATGATCTCCAGGGTGCGCTCCCGGGTGTCCTCCCGGCTCAGGGCGATCTCCAGGGATGCCCTGAGAAGGCCCAGGGGTGTCCCTCCGTCGTAGCGGGTGCCCTGGAAAAGCAGAGCATACATGGGCTGCTCCTCCAGGAGGATGCCCATGCCATCGGTAAGCTGTATCTCGCCAATGGCCCCAGGCGCCGTGCGTTCCAGGCAGGAAAACACCTCGGGGGTGAGTATGTACCTGCCCACCACCGCCAAGTTGGAAGGAGCATCCTCCGGGGCAGGCTTTTCGACCAGCCCTCTCACCTTGTAGATGCACCTCTCTACCTCGTGGGCATCCACCACGCCATAGGCGCTGACAGCCTCCTTGGGCACCTCCTGCACCGCGACCACGCTGGCCCCGTACCGCCGGTACACCTCCAGCATCTGGCGGCTCACGGGCACATCTCCCACTATGACATCGTCGGGCAGGACCACGATGAATGGCTCATCTCCGACAGACTCCTTGGCGGTTAGCACAGCATGGCCTAAGCCAAGCTGCTGCTCCTGCAAAGCGGTGGTAATTTTGACCATGGTGGAGATGCCTCTGACCATCTCCGCCAGCTTGACTGCGCCGCTGGCAGCAAGCCTGTCCTCAAGCTCGGCTGACGGACTGAAGAACTGCTCCAAGCCCGCCTTACCGGGGGATGTGACCAGGACTACCTGCTCCACCCCGGCCTCGACCAGCTCCTCCACGCCGTACTGGATCATGGGCTTGTCCAGGATGGGAAGCAGCTCCTTGGGAACAGCCTTGGTGGTGGGGAGGAAGCGAGTGCCCAGTCCGGCAGCGGGAACTACGGCTTTGCGTATCGGCGCCAGCTTTGCCACGGGTGCTATTCTACCATCCGCCCCAAGGCCCAATCACCCGCCCACGATCCGTCATGGGCGGAGGCCTTTGCATTGACAGACCCCGACGCAGGAACCTACCATGAAAGGTGGAGCTGTGCTAGACGGGGAGCTAGCGGTGCCCTATACCCGCAATCCGCTGCAGCGGGGTTGAACTCCTCTCCAAGGCTTAGTTGGTAGGCCTCTAACCGCACTGGGCAGTGCTGATAGCTGGGTCCCGCGCGACGGAGGTCTGTGAACCCCGCCAGGTCCGGAAGGAAGCAACGGTAAGCAGAACCCTTCGGGTGCCGAGGGAGTGCCTGGCTGGAGCTGTCTTTGCAGCTACGCTCATCAGCTACGGTCGAAGAGGGGTGCACAGCTTCCAACTTATGGTTAGTCTCATCAAAAAGACCCCCTCCCCACGAAAGGCCCTGGGACAGCACTACCTGCTGGACCAGGACATCGTACACACCATAGTACGAGCCGCAGACCTGACACCTGCTGACGCCGTAGTCGAGGTTGGACCGGGCCTTGGAAACCTGACCAAGCACCTGGTCACCGAGGCGGGGCGCGTCGTCGCCATCGAGATCGACCCCGCCCTGGCGGCAGCCCTTCCCCGCAGGCTGGGCAAACCCTCCAACATGATTGTCGTCAACGACGATGCCCGGACGGCGGACCTATCCCAGCTTTTCCCCGAAGGCGCCGGTTACAAGATGGTCTCCAACCTGCCCTACTATGCGGCGGCTCCCATCCTGCGGCGTTTCCTGGAGGACAGCCTCCCCAAGCCATCGCCCATGGTTGTGATGCTCCAGAAGGAGGTTGCCGAGAGCATCCTGGCAGCCGATGGGCGCATGAGCCTTCTGGCGGTGGCTGTGCACCTTTACGGGAAGCCCACCCACGTCTGCGATGTTCCCGCCAGCGCCTTTCGGCCCAAGCCCAAGGTCGCCTCTGCAGTAATACGCATCGACACACTCCCGCGGCCCGCAGTGGATGTCGATGATATCGCCGGGTTCTTCGATGTGGTGAGGGCAGGGTTTTCCGCCCCCCGGAAGCAGCTCCGCAACTCCCTCAGCCAGGGACTGGACGTTACACCTCAGCAAGCCGGGGCTGTCCTGGGGGAAGCAGGGCTGGATGCAACCCTCAGAGCAGAGACCCTGACCCTTGACCAGTGGGCCGGGCTGCATCGGGCGGTCAGCCTTTGGGGGGCAACCGAAGGCGAAGATGGAAGCTAGCGCCTACGCCAAGATAAACCTGACCCTGGAGGTGCTGGGACGGCGGGAGGATGGCTACCACGAGGTCATGACCATACTGCAGACCGTAGACCTGGCCGACAGCATCTCTTTCGAAGATGCGGCCGACCTCTCGGTGGAGTCCTCGGACCCATCCCTCTCCAGCGAAGACAACCTGGTCTGGCGGGCAGCCGCGCTGCTCAAGCGCACCACAGGCCACCCCGACGGCGCACGGATTCGCTTGGAGAAGCGCATTCCTATGAACATGGGTCTGGGCGGGGGAAGCAGCGATGCAGCGGCAACCCTCGTCTGCCTCAACACCCACTGGCATTTGGGGCTGGACCAAGCTGCCCTTCACCAACTGGCGGCTTCCCTGGGCTCCGACGTGCCCTTCTTCCTTACCGGAGGGACCTGCCTGGGAACGGGCCGCGGTGGCAAGACATCTCCATTACCGGCCCCGCCGCGCTCCTGGGTGGTCCTGGTCTGTCCCCAGGCGGATGCAACAATGTCGGGCATCCCCAAGACAGCCCACATGTACTCACTGCTGAGACCCGGGGACTTCACCGACGGCGGCCTTACCCGGCAAATGATAGAGGCGCTGGAAGATGGCCGGCCCATCGATGGCCTGCTGTTCAACGGGTTCCGCCGTGCCTCTCAAGGAGCATCTTCCCAATTCACCCGGTTGGAGGGTCTTATGGCCGAAGCCGGGGCTCGAAACGTGGGCCTTGCCGGGTCGGGCCCCGCCCTTTTCAGCCTGTTCTCCAACGAAGACGAAGCTCGACGGGTATATACTTCCTTGAAAGACAAGGGCCTATGGGCGTACTGTGTTCCCACGGTGCAACCATCATCTTGGCCTGCCCACCAAATGTCGGGCAGGAGAGGAGCCAATAGCTAGCGCATGGAGCTTTTCTTTCTCAGCATAACCATCGACATCGACCCGGACCTGTTCACGATAGGCTCCCTGGTACTCACCTGGCACGGCTTCTTCACCCTGGTGGCGGTAGCTACCGCCACCGTCTTGGTGGGACGCTGGGGAAAGCAGCAGGGGCTGGACCAGGACTCCATCTACACCGTGGCTGTATGGGCCATCATCGGCGGGATCGTGTTCTCCCGCCTAACCCACGTCATCGACCGGTGGGGTGACGTTTACAGCCACGACCCCCTCCAGGCATTTCAGGTCTGGACGGGTGGTGTGACCATCTACGGGGCTATCCTGGGCGGTTTCATCACCGGCGGGGGCTACATGCTGATCAGGAACCACCCCGGGTTCCTGGAACGCTGGAACAAGTTCTTCCCCGGCAAGCTGGAAGAGGCCCCACTGCCCCCGGTAGGTCGCTTGGCAGATATTGCGGTGCCGGCCCTGCTCATCGCCATGATGATCGGGCGCATCGGCGACATCATCAACGGTGAGCATGTGGCAACGCTGACATCCCTGCCCTGGGGTGTGATCTACGCCCATCCAGCCAGCCCCAGCAACATCCAGTACGGCTTGGCGGCCAGCCACCCGGCCGTGGTGTACGAGATGCTGTGGAACCTGGGTGTCCTGGGGATAGTGTGGCCCCTGAGGAACAGGCTCAGGCCCTACGGAATGCTCTTCGCCCTGTACCTGTCCCTCTACTCCATCGGGAAGTTTCTCATCAGCTTCCTTCGAATCGCCGATGGGCCAGGGGACCTGTTCATGGACAAGGAGTGGGTATGGAGCATGGGAGAAGCCCACTTCATTGCCTTGGCGGTACTGGTCATAACCGTCCCCATACTTCTCTACAAGGCCCAGCTGGTGCAGCCGCCAGCCCGGCCGAGACGGTCACAGAGAGGCAGGGATGCCGAGGACGCCGACCCATCTACCCAGGAGGACCAGGGCCCGGGCTGATCCTCCGCTTAGCGAAGACGCTCCATCCAGTTCATAGTAGATGCGGCGGGCGTTAGGCAGAAATGCTAGAAAAGCCCAGTATTTCGGCGTAGCCCCTCGCAGGGGCGCAATACCTTAGACCGCCATGCCCGTCAGAAGCGCTCCCCTGTCGATCTCCCCTAGCAAGCTGCCGTTCTCGGCTATAACGGCGATGGGGTATTCGGTTTGGGCAGCCATGGGGATTATCTCCTCAATGTAGGCATCGGGGACTGTGGTTCTGGGTGGGAGCAACTCCGCATTCTCCAGGGTCTCATTCTGCTGGGCGGCCAAGGTCTTGGCCTGATCCACCGTCAGAAGTCCTTTCAGGGTGAAGTCGTGGGCTATCAGGAACACCGAGTCCATGCCGTAGCTCTGCATGGCGTGGAGGGCCACTCTGGGGCCCTGCCGTTCATAAATCACCACATCGGGCTCTCGCATGATAGTCCTAGCCTGGATCACCTTGACCCTGGATACATCGCGGACAAAATCGGTGACGTAGTCGTCCGTTGGCAGGGTGACTATCTGTTCGGGGGACCCCTCCTGGATGATGGCTCCGTCGCGCATGATGGCGATGCGGTCACCAATCTTCAGAGCTTCGTTGAGGTCGTGGGTAATGAACACGATAGTCTTGTGAAGGGATGTCTGGAGGGAGTTCAACTCATCCTGCATCTCCCTGCGTATGAGGGGGTCCAGCCCGCTAAAAGGCTCGTCCATAAGCAGCACCTCAGAGTTCATCGCCAAGGCCCTGGCGAGGCCGACTCGTTGCTGCATCCCGCCGCTCATCTCCCTTGGGTAGTTATGTTCCCAGCCCTCCAGCCCTACCGTCTCGATAGCTCCCATGGCTACGTCGTACCTGGCCTCCCTGTCCAAGCCCCGGATCTCCAGGCCGTATGCAACGTTGTCGATGACGGTGCGATTGGGGAGAAGTCCGTAGTGTTGGAAAACCATGGCCACTTTGGTGCGCCGGAACTCCACCAGTTGCTTCGGTGAGAAGTCCCGAATATCCTCCCCGTTGAAGCATATCTGGCCCGCGCTGGCTTCTATGAGCCTGGTGAGGCAGCGCAGGAGGGTTGACTTCCCGCTTCCCGACAGTCCCATCACAACGTATATCTCCCCCGAATTCACCACGAAGGACACATTCCTGAGACCCACCACAACACCCAACTCCTGGCGGATCTCCGCGCGGCTCTTGGAGGAGTACTCCGGACGCATAGCGGCTTCAGGTTTCTTTCCAAACACCTTCCACACATTGTTGACCACTACATGGGCTGTTGTCTGACCCATGGCGCCAAACCTCCCGGCCCAGGCTCCGCCCCCGATCTCTCAGCCACGCCCTATGGTGGGCGCTCTATCCCAGCTTACCACCGCACAAGGGGAATTGGTGAGCGGAGGTGGCGGTAATTCAAGGGAATCGTCTCCCCATCTTCACCCCACTTGAAGGGGATGGGGGTGAGGACATCGGGAACAGGAGGTCGCCTCTACCGGAACAAGGGCATGATCTCCGTGCCTAGCAGCCGGAGGGAAGCTTCCGACTGCTCCCTTGATACTACGCTTCGGTTGGTGAGCATCAGGTTGCGCGCGCCGGCATCCCTAAGCATGGCGATGTGTTCCGCCACCCGCCGGGGAGACCCCAGCAGCACCTCGGAGGCATCGGGGTCGGGACTGCTCCCGTATGCCGAGCGGGGCAGGGGAGGCGGGGGCTTCGGCACAGGCTGATCAGGCGGGTTCCAGCGCACCCGCACATCAGCCATGTATTTGCTGGCCTCGTGGAAGGGGCCCAGGAACTCGTCCATGGCCTGCTCGTCGGACGTGGCTACGTGGCATTCGCACCAGAACCATATCCGGTCCAGGTTCGCTTCCACAGCGGGTTCATCGAAGCCCGATGCCAGCATGGTGTCCCGGTACAGGTCGAGGGTGCGATGCACCACAGGGACGGAGCGGTACCTGAGAAGCACGGGGCGCCCGATCCTGGCCATGGCCGCGATGGAATCCTCGCTGATGCATGCCCTGGCCAGGGGTGGATGGGGCTTCTGGTAGGGCCGGGGCCGCAAGAGGGGAAAGGACACCTGCCAGTATTTGCCCTGGAAGTCCAGGTCCTCGGTGGTCCACGCCTTCACCAGCAGCTCTTCTGCCTCATCCAGGCGCTCCAGTCCCTCCTCAACGCTTGTGCCGAAGCCCACGTACTCGAAGGCGTTGTAGTTGGAACCCCGGCCTGTCCCGACGACCAGGCGTCCGTGGCTGAGCACATCCAGGAGGGCGGTCTGGATGGCGAGGTGTACCGGGTTGTGCAGGGCCATTTCTACGATCCCCATCCCCAGCATGATCCTCGACGTGCGTGCAGCTACCGCCCCGGCAAACACCAGGGGGTCCCCGTAGGCCACCTCGCCTACGAAGTGGTGCTCAGCCATCCAGATAGCATCCAGCCCCAGGGCCTCCGCCAGCTCGGCCTCCGCCAGGCAGTCGTCGATCACCCGGCTGTCCTGGGCGGGGTCCAGGCATGTGGGATAGAAGAAGTGGCCGAACCGCATGTCATCTCCTCGTGGGCGTAGGCCTACTGTAATTCACCCTGGAAGCCACCGCAACCCGACGCAGGGGAGCAACTATTCTCCCTCTCCCTTGAGGGAGAGGGCTCGGGGTGAGGGTGAAACGAACCCCGGTTCCAGCTTCCCTCATTTGGTCCCCCTCATCCTGACCTTCTCCCTCCAGGGGAGAAGGGACACGCTGCTTCGTTGATGGGGCCATGGGCGGGTGTTAAGATACGCCTGAAGGTAGGGCCCATAGGGAGGCGCTCAATGGCAAAGCTCCTGGATGGAGCATCCCTGTCAAAGAAGCTGCGGGACGAGGTGGCCGCCGGTGTGCTGGAGATGCAGGAGAAGCACAAGGTCACCCCTGGGCTGGCGGCAGTGCTGGTGGGGGATGACCCAGCCTCTGCCATCTACGTCCGCAACAAGCGCCGCGCATGCGATGATGCCGGGATGGTCAGCGAGACCTTCAACCTGCGCGCCTCCTCGACCCAAAAGGAGCTGCTGGCCCTGATTGACAACCTCAACGGGGACGCCCGCTACCATGGCATCCTGGTGCAGCTTCCCCTGCCAGACCACATCGACGAGGACACGGTGCTTATGGCCGTCAGTCCCCAGAAGGATGTGGACTGCATCCACCCCATCAACCTGGGCAGGCTGGCCCAGGGAAACTCCCCCTTCGTGCCGGCAACCCCGGGTGGGATACAGCAGATACTCATCCACAACGACTGCGACCCTTCGGGCAAGCACGTGGTCATCTGCGGGCGGAGCAACATCGTGGGCAAGCCCCTGGCCATCCTGCTGATGCAGAAAAAGGAGGGAGCCAACGCCACGGTCACCCTGTGCCACACCGGTACCCGCAACCTCCCCGAGCTGACCCGGCAGGCCGACATCCTGGTCGCGGCCATTGGCAGGCCGCGGGCGATCACAGGCGACATGGTCAAAGAAGGCTGCGTGGTCATAGACGTGGGGATCAACAGGCTGCCCGACGACAGCCGCAAATCGGGGTACCGCCTGGAAGGGGATGTGGACTTCGAGTCGGTGTCCGAGGTCGCCGAGGCCATAACCCCGGTGCCCGGCGGGGTGGGCCCCATGACCATCACAATGCTCCTGGTCAACACCCTGACCGCCGCCCGCATAAGCATCCACGGCGAATAGCGACATGATGCCCAGCGCCCGCCTCTAGCCTTGCTTTCATGAACACCGGCGACTTCGACTACCACCTGCCCAAGAACCTCATCGCCCAGTCCCCCCTGGAACCCCGGGATAGCTCACGTCTACTTGTGCTCCACCGTCAGGACAGAAGCTGGGAACACAGGCGCTTCCCCGACCTGATGGAACACCTGGACCCGGGAGATGTGCTGGTAGTGAACACCAGCCGGGTATTCCCAGCCCGCATCTACGCCCAACAGGAGGGTTCCGATGGGCGAATCGAGCTTCTCCTGCTGCACCGGGTGGAGGGCGATGTGTGGAAAGCCATCGGCAAGCCCGGAAGAAAGCTCCGTCCAGGCCGGCGCCTGGAGGTCGAAGGCAGCGATGAAGGCTGGATAGACGTGTTGGATGTGGACAGGGACGGCATCCGCACCGTGCGCCTCTCTCCGGGCCTATCCCTGGAACGAGCGGGCAAGCTGGCCCTCCCGCCCTACATCCACGCGTCCCTTGAAGACAGCGAGCGTTACCAGACCATCTACTCCAGGGATACCGGCAGCGTCGCTGCACCCACCGCTGGCCTTCACTTCACCCAGGGCCTGCTGGACTCCATCGCTGCCAAGGGCGTGAACGTGGTGCAGCTCACCCTCCACGTCGGGCCCGACACCTTCCTGCCGGTCAGGAAGGACGACCCTATGGAGCACAAGATTCAGGGCGAGTTCTTCAGCATCGACGAAGCGTCGGCGGGCAAGATAAACGAAGCCAAGGCCCAGGGCGGGAAGGTGGTTGCCGTGGGCACCACGACGGTCCGGGCATTGGAGCAGGGGGCTCTGATCTCCCAGCAGATGGGGTCGTCGGACCTGCTGCCGTCGGCCGGGCTTGCCAACCTGTACATCCTACCCGGACATCGCTTCCGCATGGTGGATGCCATGGTGACCAACTTCCATCTGCCCCGCTCGACCCTGATCATGCTGGTCAGCGCCTTCGCCGGCAGGGAGCTGGTGCTGGACTGCTACCGGGAGGCTGTGCGGGAGAAGTACAGGTTCTACTCCTTCGGCGACGCCATGCTCATCCTGTAGCCATCCCTTTGGCCTCCCTCTCCCCTGGAGGGAGGGGGTGAAGTTGTCGCCTCTCCCCCTGGAGGGAGAGGCCGCCGTAGGCGGGTGAGGGGGATATCTTCCCCGGGGCGGCGTATCACCCTCCCCCTAACCCCCTCCCCTCAAGGGGGGGGGGGAAGTTGCCGCGTCTCCCCCTAGAGGGAGAGGCCGCCGTAGGCGGGTGCGGCGGGACAGGCTACGTGGGCAGCTGGAGAAGCTGGAGGACGTTGCCGTCGGGGTCCAGCAGGGTGGCTATCCAACCGCCCCACTCTTCCTGCTCGGGCACCCTGATGAACTCCACGCCCTGCTCAGCCAGACGCCCATGCAGGTTATGGATATCGTCCACCTCCAGGTGCACCATGACCCTGAAGGGGTCCCTGGACTGGCCCGACACCCGGTCATGGAGGCCCAGGTTCAGGCGGGCGCTGCCAAGCTCAAAGTTGACGAAGTCCCCGTGGTCGCTGCGCCTCTTGAGGCCCAGGGTGTCGCGGTAGAAGGCAACCAGGCGCTCCAGGTTGTCGGTCCAGAGGGTGACTCCCGCCAGGGCGGTGATCATAGCCCGTCCCTACCCCGCCAGCTCCCGGACCTTGGCGCCAACGTCGGGCGCAGTCACAATGGCCTCACCAACCAGGGCCGCGTTCACCTTCATGCCCTTCAGATCCCGGATGTGCTCAGCGGTGCTGATCCCGCTCTCGCTGACGATCACCTTGCCCCTGGGCACCTGCCCTGCCAGCTGCCGGGTAACATCGATGTCCGTGTGAAAGGTGCGCAGGTCCCGGTTGTTGATGCCTACGATCTCCGCCCCTGCGTCCAGGGCCGTCTCCAGCTCCTCGGGGGTGTGCACCTCCACCAGACACTGCATCCAGAACTGCCGCGCCACCTCGACCAGCTCCTTGATCTGGGATGGGTCCAGGATGGCGACGATCAGCAGGATGGCATCGGCGCCCCACGCCCGGGCCTCATACACCTGGTAGGGGTCGAACACAAAGTCCTTGCGGAGGACTGGTGTGCCATGGGAGGAGGTCACGGCCTTTACCTCGGCCATGTGCTCCAAGCACCCCTGGAAGCGGGGGTCGGTGAGCACCGATATGGCGGCTGCGCCGTTCCCGACATAGGTTGAGGCCAGGCGGGATGGGTCGAAGTCGGGACACAGCAGGCCCTTGGACGGAGAGGCCTTCTTGATCTCGCCGATAAGTCGCACCCGGTCACCCAGGAGCGCCCCTGACATGTTCAGGGGGCGTCGCTGATCGGCAATGGCGGCTTCCAGGTCGGCCAGGGAGACCTCAGCCCTTCTGGACGCTACCTCATCCTTCTTGAGGGCTACTATTTCGTCAAGGATTGTAGAACCTTGCATAGCTGGTCTTGTTCGCTACTGTTTGGGGGCTTGCCCCGCAGCCAACTGCTGGCTCAGGGCTACCAGGCTATCGACGCACCGGATGGCCGCCCCGCTGCCGATGGCCTTCCGGGCTGCATCGACGCCCTCGGCCAGGGTGTCCACAGCGTCGCCCACCACGAGCATGGCCGCCGCATTGAGGAGCACCACATCCCGCTCGGGGCCCTCGCTCCCCTGGCACACCTCCCGCAGGATGCGGGCGTTGGCGGCCCTGTCACCCCCCTGGACCTCGCTGGTAGGGGAGGCGCTAATCCCTGCGTCGGAAGGGGAAACCCGGTAGTGGCGGATGGCCCCTTCCCTTACCTCCCACACCATGGTGTCGCCCGCCAGGGTTAGCTCATCCAGCCCATCTTCGCCATGCACCACCATAGAGTGCCGGGACCCCAGGAGGAGGAGCACCTGGGCCATCTTCTCGGCGATTTCGGCGTTGGGCGTCCCCACAAGCTGATTCTGGGCGCCAGCGGGGCAGGTGAGGGGGCCCAAGATGTTGAAGACGGTGCGTATCCCCAGCTCCCGGCGCACCGGCACAGCGTGCCTCATAGCGGGATGGTAGGCGGGGGCGAACATGAATCCGATGCCCACCTCTTCGATACAGCGCTTTACCTCTGTAGGGCCCAGCTCTATGGCAACACCCAGCTCCTCCAGAACATCGGCGCTGCCACAGGAGCCCGAGGCCGCTCGGTTGCCGTGCTTGGATATCTTGATGCCCGCGCCGGCGGCCACGAAGGAGGCAGCGGTGGAGATGTTGAAGGTGCCCTTGCCGTCGCCGCCCGTGCCGGCGGTGTCCACCAGGAGACCCTCTGCCTCCACCCGGATGGCCTTCTCCCGCATGACAGCCGCCATGCCGGCCATCTCCTCGGCGGTCTCGCCCTTCATGCGGAGAGCAACGAGAAAGGCGGAGAGCTGGGCCGGGGTGGCCTCGCCGTCCATTACCTCCCGCATCACACCAGAGGCCTCTTCCATACCGAGGCTCCAGCCTTCCACCAGCTTATCTATAGCTTCGCGGATCATCGTGTCTCTGGCCTCTCTACCTAGCACCTCTTTCCTACCATAAGGAATCACCATCCGGCAGGTTTAGCAATTTCTCCGTTCTGATCCGATAGTCAGTATGGGAGTTGGCTCCCAAGCAAGTGATTTCTGTGGATCCGGTTCACAAAATTAGCGGCGTCAGACAACTTCCTGGAGCCCCCTTGCTTGAGGTCTGGGTTCACTAAGCCTACTTCCAGGTGCAAGTTGTCCTTGATGAGCGCCATAGCCCCGGCGCGATCTGCTTCATTGTACTCGTTTAGAAGGAAGGTCAAAAGTCATAGTTGACTAGCGCAGAGCCTCCAGGAAATCACCAAGAGGGATTCGGAGTTCTTGTAGTACAGATCGGATGATGACCTTATTTAGTGATCGCTTGCCCAACACGACTGTTGCGAGACATTCCTCACCTGTTGAGGGGTCTATTCGGGAGTACGATACATGGCTGCCACTCCGACGACGTTTGCTATTGCAGTTAAGTCGTTGGAGTGCATTCTGGAGTTGGTTGCTGGAGCAGTCGGGGATGGAACTAAGCGGTAAGGACGACAAAAGTGGATTCGTTATCCAGCAGGAACGCGAATGCGATGTATAACGGCGGTTTGCTGCCCAACAAGGGGTCTTTGTCCCCCTATCTTACGGACAGCATGATGTAGGGTATCATGGCGATCACGCAGCAGAAGCCTCCTAGCCAATGTGTTCAACTTTGAGCGTGGTTGAGCCACACTGAACACGATACCCTTCTCTTTAAACACCCGTGAAATGATCCCGCTATCGACCAGATTACCCAAATGTACCTTCAAAGCATCGGTAATATTCTCGAATGCTTCCATGGGTGTGTCGCCGCAGCTATAGACATTTAATTCCGGGCACCAAGAAATGTATTCATCTCGAGCGTCTTCGACTGCGATGTTCAGTGTAAATGTAATTTCAGTGGTAGTGTTACTCGCCCGTAAGCTATTTGCCATGGGCGCCTCCTCCTAGCTAGTGCGTGTTGGTGCCGCACGGGCCAAGTAGATAGGGGGAAGGTAACAGAAGGCTCAGGGCCTTGTCAAAGACTTCAGTTCCGCAAGAGGTGTGCATCTCGAAGAAGTATTGCAGTCCGCTAGCCACTAGCACCGACCAACAAGAGCGCCATCCCGATGATGGCGATGAAGAACATTTCCAGGAAGCCACATACCAAGATTCTAGTTTAGTACTCGCCCCACGACGTCCAGGAAATTCTGCAGGAGGGACTTGCCCGATTCGGTCATGATGGACTCGGGGTGGAACTGCACCCCTTCGATGGGCAGCTCCTTGTGGCGCAGGCCCATAATCAGGCCGTTGTCGGTCCAGGCGGTGACCTCCAGCTCGTCAGGCAGGTCTTCGCTGGACACGACCAGGGAGTGGTAGCGAATGGCCTCCAGGGGGTTGGGCAGCCCTGCGAACAGGCCCTTCCCGTCGTGGTGAATGGGAGAGAGCTTTCCGTGCATGATCTCCCCGGCGTTGATCACCGTGCCCCCGAAGGCGTAGCCGACGCACTGGTTGCCTAAGCAGACGCCCAGGGTGGGCACCTCATCGCCAAAACGCCTCATAACATCGTTGGAGATGCCGGCGTCCAAGGGTGTGCCGGGGCCGGGAGAAATGATGATGCCCCGGGGAGACAGCGCCTCCACATCCTCCAGGGTGATCTTGTCGTTGCGGTGCACCACAACCTCGGCCCCCAGCTCGGACAGATACTGGTACAGGTTGTAGGTGAAGCTGTCGTAGTTGTCGATGAGGAGGATCACGGCAGCCCCTCGGCCTTGTCTATGGCCCGCAACAGGGCGCCCGCCTTGTGCAGCGTCTCCTGGTACTCATCCTCGGGGGTGCTGTCGTACACCACGCCCCCGCCCGCCTGCACATAGGCCACGCCGTCCTTTATGACCGCCGTTCGCAGGGTCAGGGCCGTGTCCAGGTTGCCCGAGAAGCTGAAGTAGCCAACGGCGCCTCCGTAGGGACCCCGGCGCTCACCTTCGATCTCCGATATCAGCTCCATGGCCCGCACCTTGGGCGCGCCGGACACCGTGCCGGCGGGGAAGCAGGCCCGCAGCAGGTCGTAGACCGTCATGTCCGGCACCATCCTGCCCTCGACATGGGAGACCAGGTGCATCACATGGGAATACCGCTCCACATCCATGAGCTGGGTCACCTGGACGGTGCCCGGCTGGCTGACCCTTCCGATGTCGTTGCGTCCCAGGTCCACCAGCATGATGTGCTCCGCCCGCTGCTTCTCGCTGTTCCTAAGCTCATCCTCCAGCGCCATGTCTTCGGTATCGGTCCCTCCCCGGGGGCGGGTGCCCGCTATGGGGTGGGTGGCCACCAGGCCGTCCTCGGCCCGGGCCACCGTCTCTATGGAGGCGCCGACGATCTGGAAGTCGCCCAGATCCAGGTAGTACATGTAGGGAGAGGGGTTCACCGAGCGTAGGGAGCGGTATATCTGGAATGGATGGGCGGACGTCCTGCGAGCAAGGCGCTGGGAGAGCACCACCTGGATGATGTCGCCGTTGACGATGTGCTCTTCGGCGCGCATCACCGCTTCGCCGAACCCCTGGGGTGTGAAGTTGGACGTTACTTCAGCTCCCGCTTCCCCATTCTCCCGAACGTTCATGGTACGGGGAAGCTCCAGGAGAGAGGAGAGCCTGTCCACCAGCTCGTCGATCTTCGTGGCGGCATCTTGATAGGCCTGGCGGACATCCCCGTCCAGGTGGACGTGGCTGACCACCTTGATGTTGTGCTTGATGTGGTCGAAGACCAGCAGGGTGTCGTAGAACATGAAGACGGACTCGGGAAGTCCCAGGGGGTCGGCGGGCGCATCGGGCACCCTTGGCTCGAAGTAGCGGATGGCATCGTAGGCCAGGTAGCCTACAGCCCCGCCGTGGAAGCGGGGCAGGCCCGCCACAGGCACCAGGGTGTACCTGTCCATCTCGGCCTTGATGGGCACCAGGGGGTCCACCGCCCCTTCGGGCTGGCCAGCCCCAGTCTTCAGCACCTTGTAGGGCTCGGTGCCGATGAAGCTGTATCGCCCCAGGCGCTCACCGCCCTCCACGCTCTCCAGCAAGAAGGAGTAGGCCCCCCGGGCGGCCTTCAGGTAGGCCGAGACAGGGGTCTCCAGGTCGGCATCGATCTCCCGGTAAATGGGCAGGAGGTTGCCACTGCCCGCCAGGGCCTCGGCTTCCTCGATTGTCGGGTAATATGCGCTCATATCCTTCCGGCCATATAACAAAAAATCCCGCCCTCAAGGGGCGGGAATTCCCGCGTTGCCACCCTTAGACCAGCAGTTCAGGGACTCGGTCCCCGCTGCTCGATCTAACTCATCCGGCGCCGGGACGCCGCGCATCCCGGATACCGCAGACCTTTAACGGGGTCAAACCGGCCCAGCTTTGCCTCTCTCTGGCCTTCCGTGCCGGCCCCAAGACAGGCTTCTTAGCTTGCAGCTCCGAGGCCCATTCAGCTTCTTCCTAAAGCGCCGGTTCCCACCATCCAGCCCCTCCATCGGGGCTTTCCCCGGCTCTCTGAGCTTCGGTCGGAAGCCTACTACTCCTCTTCCCAGCCGTTAACTATCGGTAACAGTATAGGTCTTCTGGCAAGCGCTGGTCAATGAACCTTACTTGGGCTAACCACGAAAACATAGCTTCATGGCGCGACGAACTACCGCTTGCGCAGGACCAGGACGTAGTCATCGTCGATGCGTTCCTTGCGGGGCACTTTGATGAAGTGGTTGATGATCCCCGACACGAACCAGGAGTCCACCTGGTAGCCCAGCATCGGGGCAATATCCAGCAGGTAGCGCCACGTCTCGAAGGTGTGGCCCCTGACCTGGTTGCACCCCGTGGCGATTACGTAGTGGCGACCCGTGTCCAGGACCCGTCGCACCTCGACCAGGTTCTTGACCATATCCTGCAGGAACTTGAAGGCGATATAGGCCCTCCTTGGGTCTTTCTCGTAGATGGACTCTATCACCCTGTCGGCGCTGGCGATTCCGGCCCGTTGAAGGGATTCGTACTCCTCTTTGAGTACCGTCTCGGTGCCCACGTGCTGACGCTTCAGGTCCACCAGAGAGCCATTGGCTAGGCCAAGCCAGTACATCTCCAACTGGTGGGTGCGCGGGTAGTCAACGGCGTTGGCATAGGGCGGCGAGGTTAGAGCCAGGGCGAAGGTCTCCTCGGGGTAATCTGACAGGTCCGTCGCGCCGGGACCCACGGGGATATCCACGGCGGCCGTCGGTGCATCGGCGCCCAGGGCCAGCATGCCCTCCACGTTGCTGTCCAGACGCTTGCGGAAGAGGCTCAGGGCGTAGCCGGGCGGCACCTGCTTGTTCAGCTTCTGCCTGATGACTGTCCTGGTGCAGTTGTTATCGGCCTGGGAGACTTGCCGGATGATGGAGGAGAAGGTGACCAGCAGAAAGTCCCTGATGGCCGGGGCGCAGTCCAGGCCGGTTATCGCTCCCTTCAGATAGCCTAGCTCCTTCAGAGCATGGGGCAGGAACCAGTTGTCCCTGTAGGGAAAGTCGGGGATGTTGTCCACCTCTAACGACTCGTCGTAGGCGTCGATTGCCGATACCAGGTGGTCGGCGGCCTCCTGCAGGTCCTCCCCGTTCAGGGGAGTGGTCTTGGCCCTGGCCAGGAAGCGGGAGAAGGGGTCGATATCAACCCCCACGCTGGGCCGGCCCGCCAGCATAGCCTCCAGGTTTGTGGTGGCGCTGCCCATGAAGGGGTCAAGCACCAGCTCCCCGGGCTCGCTGAATCGCTGGATGATCCAGCGGGGCAGCTCGGGGAAAAACTTGGCGGGGTACTTGTGTATGGCGTGGGTGTAGGAGCGCTGGTCACGGCTTATAAACAGGAACCGCTTCCCCGCCGTCCCGATGTCCAGGTCTATGGGGATGTCCCCCTCGATGCGGTCCGGCAGGGTGAACTGCCCAGGGTCCGTAGCGGGTCTCTGCCCCCGGCTTTCCATAGTCTGCTGGGCCCTGGTGGACATCAGCCTCCCCCGCCGCCGGTGGAGACGCCGGGCTCGGTCATCTTGGCGGGGTCCAGGAGCACATCCAGCTCGGCATCGGTGAGAGATGTCTTGGCCTTGGCCATCTCCCTGATTGTGCTGCCCGTTTTCGCAGCCTCCTTGGCGACCTCGGCGGCCTTGTCGTAGCCGATGGCCGGGGAGAGGGCTGTGCCCAGCATCAGGCCCTTTTCCACCATGGCAGGGCCAACGTCGGTGGCCTGCAGGCCCTTGATGCACTGCTCGGCCAGGTTGTTGGCCGAGGCGGCCAGCAGGTCGATGGACTGGAGCAGGTTGTGAGCAGCCACGGGCATCATAGTGTTCAGCTCGAAGTATCCGCCCTGGCCTGCGAAGGCTATGCTGGTGTCGTTTCCCACCACCTGGGCCGCCACTTGAATCACCGACTCGGCGATAACCGGGTTCACCTTTCCTGGCATGATCGAGCTGCCCGGCTGTACCTCGGGGAGGTCCAGCTCTCCCAGGCCGGCCCGGGGGCCGCATCCCATCCAACGGATGTCGTTGGCTATCTTGTGCATGCTGATGGCTATGGTGCGAAGCGCACCGCTGGCCTCGACCACCGAGTCCAGGGTGTTCTGGGCCTGGAAGTGGTTGGATGTTTCCCGCACCTGGACGCCCGTTAGTTCCGTCAGCAGGGCGCACACCCTCTCGGAAAACTCGGGATGGGTGTTGATTCCGGTGCCCACGGCGGTGCCTCCCAGGGCGACCTGCGAAAGCTCACCCTGGGCATGCTCCAGCCGTCGCAGGCTCTCGGACACCTGCCCTGCAAAGCCCCGGAACTCCTGGCCCATACGTATGGGCGTAGCATCCTGGAGATGGGTGCGTCCCGTCTTGATGATGGGCCAGAACTCCTCCTGCTTCTCCTCCAGGGCCTCGTGGAGGGCCCTGAGGGCCGGGACCAGCTCGTCCTGTATCTGGACAAGGGCAGAAAGATGGATCGCCGTGGGGATCACATCGTTGGAGGACTGCCCCATGTTCACATGGTCGTTGGGATGGACCATGCGGGAGGTCCTTTCGCCGCCCATGATCTCCGTGGCACGGTTTGCGATGACCTCGTTGGCGTTGGTGTTGGTGGATGTTCCCGAGCCGGTCTGGAAGATGTCCACCACGAAGTGGTCGTCCAGGGCGCCGTCAGCCACCTCTCCGGCGGCGGCCACGATGGCTCCCCCGACGTGGGCTTCCAGCAACCCCAGGGACATGTTCGCCCGGGCGGCGGCCAGCTTGATGGTGGCCAGGGCGCGAATGAAGCTGCGCGGGAAGCGCAGGTCGCTTATGGGAAAGTTCAGCTGGGCCCGCCTGGTGGAAGCGCCATAGTAGGCGCTTTCAGGGACTTCCATAGGACCCATAGAGTCTCGCTCTATGCGGACGGGTTGGTCGGCGGTCACGCTCCACACCTCCTGGAAAGAAGAGTTAGTGCAGCGTTGATTTTATAGCCCTGGAAGCTCCTTGGGTAGGGCTAGCTTGGCACAGGCCGGCTGGGTTCCCTGGAAAACGGGGGCCCGGAGCCAGAGCGCTCCGATCAGGATACCCGGATGCCCACTAGCTGGCCGCTGACCACCAGGCGGTGGTCGTACACCAGCCGTGGAACGCAGGTCACCAGATGAAAGATGGCTCCTCCGGGGTCCAGGCCCGCGTACTCCGGATTAGCCTCCTGGATATCAGCATAGCTGAGGCTCAGGTCGTTCGCTTCCAGGACCAGGGACTCGGTAATCTGGTACAGGTAGGCACCCGAGCTGCTGAAGACTTCGGCGTACACCTCCTCGCCCCGGCGCAGCATATCGGGGATGCTGGGCAGGTCGCGGAATACGTTGCCCTCACCTGCGACAGGGCTTTCCAGGTGTCCGAAGTACCAGGAGCTCCCCACCTCTCCCGGGTTGGAAGCCAGGGGGATGTGTCCAACCACGTTGTTGGGAGTCTCATACGCCCGGCTGTCGCCCAGGTCTATGATCTCCAGCCCCTTGACCTCCGAGTCCACTCGTATGGAGGTAATGACTATGCGCTCCGGGTCGGTCAGGGAACCCGCCGGCGATCCCTGGGAGGCGTGCACCGGCACATATCCCTGGGGCCTTCCCCCCTCGGACGACGAGGGGTCGTACTTCCCCGGGTCCTCCCAGGCGTAGGGGCTGATAAGCTCCCCAGGATAAGCTTGCTGGGATGCGATGATTTCGTCGGAGAGAAAGGCCGATTGGGTAGGCTGCTCTGCCGTCGGCGCAACGCTGTTAGTTGGAGAAGTCAGGGTAGGGGTGGCCGCATCCGGGGCATTGACCACCGAGGAAGCCTCGGGCGTGGATGATTGCTTTACGTTCAGGTCTCCCAGGCCGGCGCCCGCCTGGGCTGCGTAGATGTAGTAGGCGACTGCTAGAGCGATCAGAATTACGCCGGGGATGATGAAGAGGGCGGCCCAAAGATGGGGCGATCTCTGAAGGAACCTGAAGGGTCCGGGCAGGTTGTTGCCGCCCATCAGCATACCCCACAACTCTTAGAAGCTATACGTGGGGATTCCTACCCGCGGGCATCGGACTGCTTAGAAACCGACCCCTTCGGCATACAGGTAGTAAGCAAACCCCAATGCAAGAAGTGTAGCACCGGTGACCACAAGAAACATCCCGGTGTTCTTGAGGAACCGATGCATATACCTATTTCGCAATATCAGGTAGTCGTAACCTATTTGCATACCCCATTACCTCTCTTAGCTCGGTATCTTGGCGCTCACATTTGGCGGGAAGGCAGGCAAGCTAAAAAGACCCACCCCTTGGGCTATCACTTCTTGCCATCTAGTTACACAGCTGAGTCAGCGAGATCTGGGCGAGTGCATTGCTCCGCTGGAGATCGGCTCGTTCAGATATATATCGCCATTCCGAATCTTAATGTTGAAACCACATTCGGGATTGATACAGACCCAGGCTTTGTAATGGACGGCAGCTCCCTGGCTGCCATAGTCGGACAGTGGTACCAGTTGGCCCACATCGCATTTTAAGCACTTAGGAGTGCCAGTGTCTCCCACCGAATCTTCCTCCCTAGCCAGCGTGTACAAAGCCTAGCAGTTGTTTAAGAAAAGGTGCAAGGCAATACCATTTCATGATTTTGGGAATTATGAAAAGTTATGCCAGCTCTAGGGACCAGCTCGTAAACGGGGTCCATGAAGCGGACGGGGGAGGAAAACCGGGAGGTGGGTTACTCCAGGAAGTCCCGGAGCCTGCGGGACCTGGTGGGGTGTCGCAGCTTGCGCAGGGCCTTTGCTTCGATCTGCCGTATGCGCTCTCGCGTTACCCCGAACTCTCTGCCAACCTCTTCCAGGGTACGGCTGCGGCCATCTTCCAAGCCGAAGCGGAGCTGGAGCACTCGGCTTTCCCGCTCGGTCAGCGTGTCCAGCACTTCTTGGATCTGCTCCTTCAGCATCTGGTAGGATGCCACCTCCGAGGGCGCCGGAGCGCTCCGGTCTTCGATGAAATCGCTTAGGTGGCTGTCTTCTTCCTCGCCAATGGGCGTCTCCAGGGACACAGGCTCCTGGGATATCTTGAGTATCTCTTCAACCTTTTCCGAATTGACGTCCATGGCCAGCGCGATCTCTTCGGGGGTGGGCTCGCGTCCGTACTCCTGAAGAAGGCGCCGGTGCTGACGCATCAGCTTGTTGATGGTCTCCACCATGTGCACCGGGATGCGGATGGTCCTCGCCTGGTCGGCTATGGCACGGGTGATGGCTTGGCGGATCCACCAGGTGGCATATGTGCTGAACTTGTAGCCCTTGCGGTAGTCGAACTTCTCCACCGCGCGGATGAGCCCGATGTTCCCTTCCTGGATCAGGTCCAGGAGGGCCATGCCGCGGCCGATGTACTTCTTGGCCACGCTGACGACGAGACGCAGGTTGGCCTCCGTCAGGTGTCCCTGGGCTCCCAGGCCCTCCTCTTTGATGCGGTTCAGGTAGCGCTGGAACACACGCTCCATCCGCTGGAGCTCCTGGTAGTCGTCGCCCCTGTTCACCATCGCCGACAGCTGGTCCAGCGTGCAGTCCTCCAGCACGTCAATGACGTCGGTGGGCAGCACCCAGCTGTTCAGCGAAAGCTGGACCACCTGCTTGCTGACTTCCTGGTATTCCAGCCCCGTCTCTTCGGACACTGCGTCCAGCATCTCCGGCTTCAGCTCCGCATCTATGGCCGCCCGCAGCATCGGATGGTCGGTTATCTGGGAAAGGGTCATCCCCCTGGCGAGGCCCAGGTTTTCGGCCAAGGCGTTGACCAGGGTCGAGGCTTGGCTGATCTGCTGGAGGAGCATGATGCATATCTCCCAGGCGTGGGGCTTCCTGTCGTACGCCTCAGAGAGCATCTTTTCCATCTTCTCGATATGCCGGCCACCCTCCATCTTTCGAGCAAGGACCCGTTCGTCCTTGGATGTGAGGAGGTTGACCCGCCCGATCTCCCGGAGGTACATGCGAACCGGGTCGTCCAGCACCTCCGCCCCTTCGACATCGTGCTCCCACTCCTGCTCGTCGTTGTCTGTCTCGGCATCTTCGGAGCCGTTGGCCGGCTGGGTTGCCACGGCCGCCTGGCCATCCCAGTTTTCTTCGGGCTGTTTGGTAAAGACGGTGGTCTCTTCCTTACCTTCCTCGGCCACAGCCTGGGATGCGCCAACCTGTCCCACCACACCGAGGATGTCCTCGTTGGTCCTCTCTTCCTCCGGACCCACCAGAGTCTCAAGCAGGTCGTCGGAGTTGGTGCGACGGTTGTTTCTTCGTTTCATCATACGGATACTCTCACTACCTCAGATGCCAGGATGGGCGCTCTGCTCGAATTCGCCGGTTCTCGAGGGGGCGGGCCCCCTTTAAGGGGCTGCCTCTAGGGCTGGAATACCTGTCTCATCCGCTCGTTAGTGTCCAGGATGGTATCCTGCTGCTCCTGCAGGTCGTCCAAGGATGCTTCGTTCAGCCTGAGAGCTTCTTCCTGCTTTAGCTCCCGCAAATAACGCTCCTCCAGACGGCGGATGCAATTCAAGAGGTCTGACTCGCGGACCTTGCGGTCCATTGGGGGGAGGGTCTTCCCCAGCAGGTGTTCAAGGTGAGCGCTTAGCTCATCGTCCAGCGCCCATTGCAGTGACTCCAGTGTGGAGCATTTTGCCCAGTTTGTAAACACTTCCCGGTTATCCACACGGCGAAAATGCTCGGGCCTTAACCCCCCAGCCGCTTCGGTCAGCCAGTACCCATCGGAGTCCACCTGCACATCTCCCGCAACCCATTCCCGCTCCTGGAGCAGAAGGGCAAGGCAGTGCTCCTCCATCGGATCATGCTCCAGACGGTCGAAGGGCGTCGCTGAAGCTTCGGATTGCGGTGCCCGTCCGCCTCTGGATGCAGCGCGTGGGCGGGACAGCTCCACGCTGGCCTTGAGCGTAGCTTCATTGACGCCCAGCATCGATGCCAGCTTCTGGAAGTAGTGGTCCTGCTGGAAAGGGTCCGAGGTCGCAGATATCAGGGGCATCAACATTCCCGCCAAGGCCGATTTCCCGCCGGGCGAGCTGATGTCGACCCGGGCCGCCTCGGCTGTGAAGCGGTAGTCCAACAACGGGACGGCGCCTTCTACCAGGCTGGGCCAAGCTTGGGAATCCTCCTGCAGCACCTCGTCGGGGTCCCGTCCATCGGGGAGCACCAGCACGTTGATGTCCGGCACCTCGGAAGTCGCATATGGCCTGTTGGTGGACCTGCTCTTCCCCTGGTGCACCGCTTCCCAAAGCACCTGCAGCCCTCGCAGGGTGGCTTCCTGCCCCGCGGCATCGGCATCCAATGCCAGGGTGACCTTTCCCCTCTCCCCCTGCCCCGGCCGAGGCAGCAGGCTGCACACCTGGGACACCTGCCCTGGAGCGAGGGCTGTCCCCATGGATGCCACAACGTTGGAGTACCCTGCCTGGTGGCACGCCACGGCATCCATGTAGCCTTCGACGATCACAATGCCATGTTCCCTGACGGCGCCCTTGGCTATGTGGATGCCGTAGAGAATGTTCCCCTTGTCGAACACGGGGGTCTTGGGGGAGTTGAGGTACTTGGGCTCGGACCCATCCATGGAGCGGCCCCCGAATCCCGCCAGCTTGCCTTCGGCGTCCCGTATGGGGAACATCAGCCGTCCGCGGAACATGTCCCGGTAGGTGTCTCCCCGGCCCTTGGTCACCAAGCCCGCCAGGGCGACCACCTCTTCTGCGAATCCCCTGGCCGACAGGTGGTCTCTCGCCGCATCGCCCCCTGCCGGCGCAAGCCCTATCTGAAACTCCTTGATGGTTTCCTTGGTGAGGCCTCGCTTCTCCAGGTAGGCCCTGGCTTCGGCGCCCTTCTGGGAAGTCGCCAGGAGGCTGCAGAAGTACTCGGCGGCCGCCTCGTTCACATCGTGGAGGGAGTTCCGCTCCTTCCGGCGTCCGGGATTTTCCGACAGGGCAACACCCGCCTGCTGGGCGAGCTGCTTCAGGGCATCGCTGAATTCCAGGTTGTTGATGCGCATCCAGAAGGAGAAGATGTCTCCGCCCTCGGCGCACGCGCCGAAGCAGCGCCAGGACTGCCTTTCAGGGAAGACGTGGAAAGAGGGTGTGCGCTCGCTGTGGAAGGGACAGTTGGCTTTGTAGCTGTTCCCCGACTTGGTCAGGGGAGCGTATGCAGATACCAGGTCGACTATATCAAGTCGGCCCTTTATGTCATCCACCACACCCATACACCTCCATTAAAAGCCATGCTGTGCCAATATTCCACCCCTTATGCGCTCAATCGAACTGGGCGCCCTCGGGCGCGTTGGGCAGTCCTGGGTCTGGTTTCCCAAGTGCCCTTTCAAGTATCATCAATGATCTGGCAGTACCCCCACAGGAGAATCGGTCGTATGCAGCATCGTTCCAAGTTCGGCATTTATCTGAATGCCAATGACCGCAAGGTCGTCCGCATAAACTCCCCTTACTGGATTCCCGAGGAGCCCGACTGGGTGTTCCTTACGCCCGAAGTAAATGCAACCCTGCTCCAGATCAGGGAGATGGCTCAGGAAAAGGCCCTGGTTTCCGACGCCGGCGATATCACCTGGGGCAGGATCCCCCTGAAGGACTAGAACTTGGCCGACTCCTCCACAACTTCGGCGCCGGAAGTCCCTTCCCCCAGCAGGCGAAGGCTCCGGCTGCCCCCGGCCATGCGGTACAAGAGCTACCGCAACTATTGGATGGCCCTGCTGGCATCGGTCACCGGGTACCAGATGCTGGTCAACTTCTCCCTGCTCTGGCTGATCTATGACATCACCCACGATGCCCGCTTCGAGGGGTACGTGGGTCTGTCCATTGCCATCCCGGCCATTGGGCTTAACCTGTTCGGCGGTGTCTTTGCCGACCGGCTGGACCCCCGGAAGCTGGTGGGGATCGGCCAATTCCTCACAGCCACGGTTGCCGTGCTATTGGCGGTGCTGGTTATGACAGGAACGGTCAACCAGTGGCACGTCCTGGCGGCCGCCTTCCTGATCGGCGCCATGCAAGCCTTCGACACTCCCAGCCGGCAGTCCATCTGGCCCCGCTTGGTGGGCAGGGAAGCTTTGCCCAGCGCCGTCGCCCTCAACTCGGTGATTTGGACGGGCACGCGCATAGTTGCTCCCACCATCGCCGGAATCATAATCGGGCGGACCAGCATTGCGGCCGCAATCTTCGTCAGCGCCAGCGGCTTCTACATCCTCTCGGTTGTCGCCCAGACCCTGAAGCTCCCGACCAGCGATAGGATCGCCGGTTCCATGTTCCAGCAGATGGTGGCCGGATTCGTCTTCGTCAGGGACAATCCCGTATTCATGTACCTGATGGGGATGACCTTTTTCAACGGCATGTTCGGCATGTCCTACATCTTCTTGATGCCCGTCTTTGCCAAGGAGGTGCTGGATGTGGGAGCGGAGAAGACCGGCTGGCTCCTAGGAGCATCGGGGGCAGGGGCCCTCACCGGCACCCTGATCGCCGCCCAGATGGGCAGCCGTCTCTGCGATGCCAAGGCCCTCATGGGAGGGAGCATACTCTTTGCCCTGTTCCTGATGGCCTTCGGCGTGGTCACCCACCTTGGCTCCTACGAGCTTGGGCTGCTGGTGCTCTTCTTCGCCGGTTGCAGCAACAACGTTTACCTGATGTCGGTGATGGTGAACCTTCAGACCCGGGTTCCCGACCGCTTCCGGGGCAGGGTCATGGGCTTCTTCACTATGACCTGGAGCATGACCGCCCTGGGCGCCTTCCAGTCCAGTTTCTTCGCCCACTACATAAGCCCGCCGGCCGCTGTCGCAATCGGAGGTGCGCTGGTGATCGCCTTCGTCCTGGTGCCCGCCCTAGTCAACAAGGAGATCCGGAGCCTGGCTCCCCTGCCCAAGGACTGAAGGGGCCCCTATGTTCCTTCTCCCCTGGAGGGAGAAGGTTAGGATGAGGGGGACACATTCCCTGGGGCCGGGTATCACCCTCCCCCTAGCCCCTCCCATCAAGGGAGGGGGAATGTTGTCGCCTCTCCCCCGGAGGACGTATCAGTCTTGGGCGCCAGGGGTGGAGTAGTAGCCGCGGTAGCTGGGAGGCAGCAGTCCAGCGACCCTTCCCATAATCATGTCGGCCAGGTTCTCCAGCACAGGCTTGCTAAGCTTCCCCTCCACGACGGGCAGGGTGAAGGGCTCCCCGAACCGGACCCTTATGGTCGTCATGGGGCAGGCGATTCGCAGGAAACCGGGGATGTTCTCGGTACCCGTGATAGCCACGGGCAGGATGGGGGCCTGGGAGCGGGCGGCGATGTAGGCTGCACCCGGATGCCCCCGCTTCATCTGGGCGTCGAGGCTGCGGGTGCCCTCGGGGAAAATGCCGATGACCTTGTCGCTCCGAAGGAGTCCCATGGTCCAACGCAGGGCCTCCACGTCGGCCCCATGCCTGGCTGTGGGATGTACACCGACGGCCCGCAGGAAGTAGGACGACACAGGGCTGGAGAAGAGGCCTTCCTTGGCCATGAAGTGCATGGGACGCTTCATGCTGGCCACCAGCACCGGTGGGTCGGCATTGCTCAGGTGGTTGGACACCACGATCAGGGGACCTTTGGGGGGGACCGCCTCCCTCCCCTCGACCTCCCACTTGCTGAACAGGGAGAAGCAGACCTGGGCCAGCGACTTTCCCAAGCCGTAATAGACTCCCATCAGAGCACCCCAGCCGAAGCGATCAAGGCTGTTGGGAATACCAAGGGCGTAGTTGGGTGAAGAAGCCCCATTACTCTCTCCCCGTCGCTATGCACCAAGCCTCCTGGACCACCTCATCCAGCGTCTTGTCGTCGGTGTCCACAACCACCGCATCGGGGGCAGCCTTCAGGGGGGATGCGTCCCGACTTTCGTCCCGGTTGTCCCGGGCCAGCAGGTCGTCTAGCACCTCCTGGAACTCTACGTCCTTTCCCTGGGCAAGCAGCTCTTCGTACCTGCGCCGGGCGCGCACCTCGGGGGATGCAACGATGAACAGCTTCAGGGGAGCATCGGGCAGCACAACGGTGCCTATGTCCCTTCCCACCATCACCACAGGACCTTCGTCGGCTATATGCTTCTGCTGCTTGACCAGTGCAGAGCGCACATCCGGGTAGGTGGACACCTGGGAGGATGCCAGGTCCACCTCCGGAAGGCGCAGCTCCTCGCCCAGGATATGCTCGCCGATCACCATGGATGCGCCATCATCGGCGCTGGGCCGGATGGCGTTGGCCTGGGCTATCCTGATGGCCGCGGCTTCATTTTCGGCTCCCGCTCCCTGCTGGAGGGCCAGCCAGCTCACAGCCCGGTACATCAGGCCCGTGTCCAGGAAGCGGTAACCCAGCTTCTCGGCCAGGGCTTTGCCCAGGGCTGTTTTCCCGGCAGCCACGGGGCCGTCTATAGCGATTGTCTTGGGTGCTTCCATGTTGAGGCAGGGCGGACCTGGGGTGAATACGAGGGTGTAGATAGGGCGACCTTGGAGGGCATTATACTACAATACCCTCCCTAATCTTTGGACTCTTTTCTATGAGGTGCCCTACGTTACAAAGGAAGCGGGTCTTTGCAGCAGGGGTGCTGGCATTCCTTGCCATGTGCATACTAGCGGGGCTGTACGACACCTTCCCCGGGGATGCGACGGCGATAAAGTGGCTGCAGTCCCACCGGAGCAGCTTTCTGGACGATGCGGCCCAGGTAGCATCCATGCCCGGTCACAGGCTGGTGGCTGCCCTTACAGTTACACTTCTTGTCCTGGCCCTCCTGGCCTTCAGGCGGTGGCTGGATGCCCTGATGTTCGTATCAGTCCTGGCGCCGGTGCTGGTCAACATGGCGCTGAAGGAGATCATCGACCGGCCCCGTCCCGACATGACCATCCTAATCACTCCGCCTACCAGCCCCGGGTTCCCCAGCGGCCATGCGGAGTACGCGGCTCTGCTCTTTCTGCTGCTGATCTACCTGGTAGGTGAGCTGGTGGGGCCTCGCTGGCTGAGGTGGCCTCTCAGGATCGTGCTGGTGTCGGCCATCCTGGCGATGGGCGCTTCCAGGGTTTACCTGGGGGTGCACTGGCCCAGCGATGTGGTGGGCGGGTTCCTTCTGGGGGCGCTGTGGGTATGGGCGGTCCTGTGGGCCCGGAAACGGCTCACTTTCGGCAGTCGCCGAAGCTAGGCCCCTTCGTTTCCAGGATGCTAGACTCGCCCCCATTGGCCGTCGCCAGGCGGCTCCTCGGGGTGGGACATGAACTGGCTGGACATAGCAATAATCGTATCCACGGGAGTGCTTCTTCTGCTGGGCTGGAAGCTGGGGGTGGTGCACCTTGCGGTGGTAGCTGTGGGCGCCTTCCTGGGCATCATCCTGGCCAGCCGGTTCAAGGACGAGGTAGAGCCAGCCTTCTCTGCCCTGGGCCTAGGGGACAACTGGGCTGAGGTCGCGGCCTTTATCGCCATATTTCTCATGGCGCTGGCTGCCGCCCTGGTAGCCGGGTCCATGCTGCGATTCATGTCCAGGCGCCTCAAGATCGGCTGGGCGGACAACGCCATCGGAGCGGCTCTTGGGCTGATCGTCAGTCTTGCCGTTTGGTCCACCCTGCTATCGACCGTGCAGAGTCATCCTGTGCTGGGGCTGGAGAGCACCGTGGAAGAGTCTGCGCTGGGCACCCTGCTGGCCGACAGGTTCGACTTGGTGCTGAAGGGCATAGGCTTCATCCCTGACGACCTGGGGGAGTGACCTCCCCGGTTGAATCCTCGGGGACTGGCATTATAATAGTCCATCATGTTGAGTTCTTCGGTTCTGGTACTGAACCTGAACTACGAGCCCATCAACGTGTGCAATGTGCGGCGGGCTGTCGTCCTGCTCAGCAAGGGTAAGGCCGAGCTGCTGGAGGATGGCCGGGGAGAGATACGCTCCGCCAAGCTGAGCATGATCATCCCCTCGGTGATCCGCCTGGTGTACCTGGTGCGTCGCCCCTTCGTCCAGCGGAAGCTCTCCAAGAAAGAGGTCTTCCTCCGAGACCGGTACGTATGCCAGTACTGCGGTGTGCAGATGAAGGACCTCACCCTCGACCATGTGAAGCCGCGGAGGCAGGATGGGGTGCACAGCTGGGAGAACATCGTCAGCGCCTGCGGGCCCTGCAACCGGCGCAAGGCGGGAAGGACCCCGGAGGAGGCCGGGATGCGCCTGATGCGCATCCCCAAGGCGCCATATCCCAGCCCCTACTACCTGCTGCACAACCGCACAATCTACGATGAGTGGCAGAAGTTCATTCCCTGGGCACAGATGGGAGTCCCAGACTGACCCATGTTACCCACTAGCTCTTCCCGGAAAGGAGCAGCCAAGCTATGACCACAAGAGCGCCGTTTCTAAGACAGGCCTACGGGGCCTACCAGCACAGGGACATACCCGATGAGGACGCGGACCTGGCCCACGTCGGCCCCGGCACCCCCCTGGGGGAGTACCTGCGACGTTTCTGGCAGCCCGTCGCCCTTTCCTCGGAGCTGAAGGATGTGCCCGTGAAGACCAGGGTCATGGGCGAGGACCTGGTAGTGTTCCGCGACAAGAGCAACCGGGTCGGGCTGATGGAGCTCCACTGCTGCCACAGGGGAACTTCCCTGGAGTTCGGGCTGGTCTCCGAGAAGGGCATCCGGTGCTGCTACCACGGCTGGCTGTTCGACGTGGACGGCACCATCCTGGAGACCCCTGGCGAGCCGGCGGATAGCACCCTGAAGGACCGCCTCTTCCACGGCGCCTACCCCGCCAAGGAGCACAAGGGCCTTGTGTTCGCCTACATGGGACCGCCGGACAAGGTACCCCCCATGCCCAAGTACGACACCCTCACCATCGACGGTGAGCCGGGCTACAGGAAATGGGATGTGGAAGGAGGCAAGTTCCTCCTGCCATGCAACTGGCTGCAGGTGAAGGAGAACAGCATGGACCCC
The DNA here is from genome assembly GCA_965116325.1 of Dehalococcoidia bacterium. GTDB lineage: Bacteria > Chloroflexota > Dehalococcoidia > Lucifugimonadales > JAGWBF01 > JAGWBF01. Next base: position 1,396,133 of record OZ220675.1, read on the forward strand.
ATCCACACAGCCTTCCTGCACACCATCATCAGCGGCGCCCAGTTCACCAAGCAGTTCGGCGTCCTGCCTGAGCTGGACTACATGGAAACCCCGACGGGCATGGTGTACATGGCTACCCGGCGCATCGGCAACTATGTGTGGGTGCGCATGAAGGACTTCATCCTTCCCAGCCTTCACCAGGTAGCCCCCGACACTGAGGATGCCAGCCGGGCCCACGAGTTCGCCCGCCCGTGGCTGACCCAGTGGGGTGTGCCGGTGGATGACCACAACACGATGAACTACCGGCTCCGCCACTACACCGACGAGGAGTGGGAGCGGGGCGAGAAGCGTCCGCCGGTGCAGACCTTCGGCCAAGCCTGCGACCGGCCTTACGATGAACGCCAGAGGGTGCCCGGGGACTACGACGCCCAGATGAGCATCCACTGGGGCATGTCCCGCCACGGCCTGGAGCACCTGGCCGAGACGGACCGGGGGGTTATAACCTTCCGCAGGTTGATCCGCAACGGCATCGATGCTGTGAAACGCGGGGAAGACCCGCCGGGGCTGGTGCGCGACGGGGACAAAATCATCCGCACCTACGCCAACAACACCGTGCGCGAGGTCGGGCCAGCGGCCACCGAGGAGGAGGACCGGGAGCTGCTGCGCAAGATCGCCAGGGAAGTAGCCGAGCAGTACGTAAGCGAACCGCCACCCCTGTAATTCTCTAGTCCCCCTCACCCCAGCCCTCTCCCACCAGGGGAGAGGGGGCACACTATCCCCCCTCCCTTGAGGGAGGGGATTAAGGGGAGGGTGACATCAAATATCTCCCCCTCACCCCAGCCCTCTCCCACCAGGGGAGAGGGGGCACACTATCCCCCCTCCCTTGATGGGAGGGGATTAAGGGGAGGGTGAGTCCCTCCCCAAGCCCAGCCTTCCTCATACCGCCGCGCCTTCCGTCAGACACCGCCCTCTCTTAAACCTCCGACCCTACTCCGTCGTTCCCGCGAAAGCGGGAACCTACCGTGGCACAAACTCGACTGTCCGTTCCCCTTCGATTTCCCTCAGGGCGAACGGACAGCCCAGGATAACAGCAAGCAGGCGTAGGGGACATAGACTCCCGCTTTCGCGGGAGTGACGGGTGGGGACTGCAGGGAGGCTGCTAGTCCAGGAAGCGCATGAACACCTGGTTGCTGAGGAACAGGCTGCGTTCGGTCAGCCTCAGCACACCCCGGTCGTTCTCCAGCAGACCATCGCGGACTAGCTCGCTGACCTGGTCCGGGTAGACATCCCCGGGGAGCCGGCCGAACCGCTTCCGAAAGCCCTCCCCGTCGAGCCCATCCAGGAGCCTCAGGCCCAGGACCATAGTCTCAGCCATCTCCAGGCGGCTTTCGATGATCTCGCTGCCACCCAGGGGCCCCCGCTTTTCCAGCATCTCCCAGTCCACTCCTCCATCGCAGGGGAACGTGCCCGGCTCCCACTGCCCGGAGCGTTCTATGTAGAGGCGGGGAGAGGTCGCATCCCAGAAGCGCCTACCCTCCAGGGAGGAGTGGGCGCCAGGCCCTACCCCCAGGTACGGGCCGTTCTCCCAGTAGGCCATATTGTGGACGGACTGGCGACCCGGCATTGCCCAGTTGGATATCTCGTAGTGGTCGTACCCCGCCGACTTCATGGCGGCCCTGGCTTGGCCGTACATGTCGGCGCACAGGTCAGGATCGGGTGTGGGCAGGCTCCCCTCATCGACCCATCTCTTCAGGGGGGTGCCCTCCTCCAGGGTAAGGCAATATAGGGACAGGTGATCGGGCGCAAGGTCCAGGGCCGACCCCAGGCTGTGCTGCCACTGTTCCAGGGTCTGCTTAGGCAGCCCGTACATAAGATCGACGCTTATATTTGAGCAGCCGGCGCTTCGGGCCAGCAGGAACGCTTCCCTGGCTTGGGCGGCTGTGTGGCGTCGCCCGAGCATCTGCAACAGGCCGTCGTCCAGAGCCTGCACGCCGATGCTGAGGCGGTTCATGCCCAGAGACAGCATCGACTCCAGGAAAGCAGCCGTTACATCGCCCGAGTTGGACTCCAGGGTGACCTCTGCATCGTCGCCGACCCGGAAGCTGGCTCGAATGGCTTCCATGATGGCTTCGATCTGCCCCGGCGCCATGTAGGAGGGGGTGCCTCCCCCGAAGAAGATGGTGTTCATCCTGGGATGCTCCAGCAGCTTACCCCAAAGGCCGACCTCCCGCACCAGGGCATCTACGTAGGGCCCTCTCAGCTCCTCGATGCCTTGGTAGGTGTTGAAGTCGCAATAGGGGCACTTGCTGAGGCAGAAGGGCACATGCACGTACAAGGAAATGCCGCGGGGATACCTGGCGCCTTCAGGACGCGTCGCAGCCGTCATAGCAGCCTATACGTTAAACAGGATGTTCATTACGTCGCCATCCTGCACCATGTAGGACTTGCCCTCCAGCCTGAAGCGGCCCTCCTTTTTCACGTTGGCGATGGAGCCCCAGCGGGCCAGGTCATCGTAGGTCACCACCTCCGCCCTTATGAAACCCCGCTCTATGTCTGTGTGTATCTTGCCGGCCGCCCCCACCGCCTCGGTCCCCGCCTTAACTGTCCAAGCCCGCACCTCGTCGGGTCCCACGGTGAAGAAGGAGATCAGGCCCAGGAGGCTGTAGGATGCGCTCACCACCTTCTCCAAGGCTGGCTCTCCCATTTCCATGCTGCTCCGGAACTCAACTTCATCCTCCGGCGGGAGCTGGGTCAGCTCCATCTCCAGCTTGGCGCAGAGGCTCAGGGCCGAAACCATGGACGACCCTGCCTGCGTCCATGGTGTCAGGTCTGGCTGGCTTTCCTGTGCATCCTCGTCGGTGTTGAAGACCAGCAGCAGGGGTTTGCCGGTTAGGAACTGGTAGTTGGAGAGCAGCATGCTCTCGTCGGGAGAGAGACCAAGGTCCCGTAGGGGCACACCCGATTCCAGCTTCTCCTTGACCCTGCCCAGCAGGTCGGACTCCTTGAGCAGGTTGTCCCTCTCGCCGGCGCGAGCGCCTTTCAGCGCAGATTCGATGCGCTCGATCCGTCTTTCCAGGATCACCAGGTCCGAGAGGGCAAGCTCAGCCTGCATAGCTTCCACATCCCGGAGGGGGTCCACGCTGCCCGATATGTGGGGCACCGCAGGGTCGTGGAAGGCCCGTACCATGAGGATGAAGGCGTCGGCCCCCTGGAGAAGGTTCAGGTACTGGCCTCCGATACCCTGACGGTCAGCGCCCTCGGCAACGGCCGGCACATCCCAGTAGGTGACCTCGGCATGGACGACCTTCTTGGGCTTGTAAATGCCGGCCAGGACGTCCAGCCTCGCATCATGCATGCGGGTCGTCCCCACCAGGACATCCTGGCGGGAGCTACCCGCGGTCGAAGCCTCGGACCTGCCGCGGGTCAAGGCCGACAGCAGGGTGCTCTTGCCGCTCTGAGGGAACCCGATAATCCCGATTTCCACGATCAGTAAGCATACAAGCTGCTACTGGAGGCCCACAAGGCCCGGGAGCAGCCGATCGGCTTGGCCTACGTGGAGCTCCGCCGTCGCCGCCCAAGGCGGTAGCTCAGGAAAAGGAATCCGGCCATTGCCCCGACGAAGAGCACGCTGCCAGCAACTATGGCGACGATGATGCCCACGCTGGTGCCGCCTGGCTCCATCAGGTTGACTTCCACCAGTGCGTCGGGGTCCTCCAGATACTCCAGGTCTTCCTCATCCAGGGAAGTACCCTCCTGGAGGCTCTTGAAGACCACCTCTCCCATGCCTTCGATAGCTGCCAGGGCACCCCGAAAGTCATTCCTGAGGAGCCTCATCACGATGAGTGCCCGCTCCTCTCCATCGTCGATGGTAACGGACACATGCTCCAGCTCGCCCTCCAGTCTCTCCACCAAGCCCTTGATCTCTTCCGTAGTGGCAGCAACTTCGGTGGATTCCACTTCCAGGTGTGCCGACGGGGGTGTGCCTGTGCTGGCCCGTGAGAACAGGGAGATGTGAATGGTGGACAGGTCTATCCTGTTCTGGAGGAAATTGATCTGTCCCTGGAGGCGCTCGATCTGGGAACGCACACGGCTGAGTTCCCGCTCTATTCCCAGGACATCAGCCACGCTGTCCGCCCTTTCCAGAAGAGATAGGAGGCTCTGCTCCTCGCGGGTGGATGCGTTGAGGCGGGCCTTCAGATCGATGAACTCCTCGGTGACATCTTCGCTGTTGATATTCTGGTTGGGCACGTCTCCAAGCCGGGAAAGCTGCTCCACGGCGGCGTCGAACCGGTCCTGGGGCAATCTCACGGTTATGCTTGCACTTTGCCGGTTACCCACACCCGATGTGGAAAGGTTCTCGATGAAGCCGCCGTGGGCCTCGGCGATCATCCTGACGCTGGCTGTCGCCTCGGTAACGACATCCACCTCTATGGACATGGATGCGGTGGATATCACATCCCGCTGGTCGTCCTGAAACTCGGCCGCCGATGTCTCTACAGCCAGCTCCTTGGCCTCAGCTTCGAAGGCTCCCGACATACCCATCTCCATAGCTTCATCCATGCGGGCTATGCGGTCGTCGCTGGCGTCGGCATAGTCCATGTTCAAAGAGAGCACGGCCGAAGATTCTTCCTGCGGCGAATCACTTCCCCCACAGGCGAGAGAAATGACAGATAGGGCCATAAGCGCCAGCAGTAGCATTTTCTTCATAGCGGGGTACCTCCTTCTGCGCGGCGGGCGCGCCGCCTCAGAAGCTAAGACGGGAGGACTTCCCGAAGAGTTCCCGGTCCCGCTACAGGACCCGGCAATAATGGGCGCTATACTGCTCGGGCTACAGGTCGCCTTCCCCCTAGTCCACTATGCGGTAGGTTGAATCGACGACCTTGGATGGACCGCCGCCGGGAGAGCTACTGGATGGTTTCGAGGAGGACCTCCACGGGGCGTAGTCTTCCACCACATGGGCCGGAGCAAACCTGATGAGAGCCCATACTGCCAGGAGCAGCAGAAGGACATCCTCGATAAGTCCAACACCGAAGGGCAGCACGTCGGGAACGATGCTGACGGGAATCACAAAATAGACAAGGGCCGTGGGTACAAGCAGCCTAAGGAGCAGCGGGACCCTGGAGTCGAAGGTGAGCTTCCACACCAGGTACGCCGTCCTGATCATCCTGGGCAGGACGAAGGGGGACATCATCAGCAAGATGTGAATGATTAAGCGCCACGGCATCGGAAGTCCCTCACGCTCTCTTCTTGATAATGAATTATAATCTTCTCCATCCTAACTTTGAAGCAGCCCCCTTGCCATGCCCAGCTACGTGATCTACGGCGACGGTTACCTGGTGTCCCGGGCCTTGAAGGATATGGAGGTCCAGGTCGGGCCTCCCGAGTCCCTGGATGCCAACTGCCACCGCCTGTCCGGCGACCAAGCTCACATTGCCGAGCTCAAGGGCATCTGCGCGGCCATACCCTTCCTGGCCGACCGACGCCTCGTAATCGTGCAGGGTCTATTGGAGGGGTTCGAGGGTTCATCGGGCGGACGGCAGGGGGGCGGAGCCCAAGCCAGGCGCAGGGGCCAGGGCGGGCAGGACAGGAAGGACCTTGGAGAGTGGGCAGGCCTTGCAGGGTACATCGGGGAGGAGATGCCCCCCACCACCCTCCTGGTGTTCGCCGAACCCAAGCTGGCCCACAACAACCCCCTGCTGACAAGCCTCCAGGGGGTGTGCCAGGTGCAAGAGCATCCGACCCCCGCAGGTGAGGGACTGTCCCGGTGGATCCTGAAGACGGCCAATGATAAAGGCGCCCAGATAACACCGGGCGCCATCCGCATCCTCGGCCAGCTCATCGGCAACAACCTGTGGATGCTGGACAATGAGGTGGAGAAGCTTGCCCTCTACGCCGGCGACTCCTCCATACAGGAGTCCCACGTCAATCTGCTGGTCTCGGAGGCGCGGGAGTCCAGCATCTTTGCGGGGGTGGATGCCCTGCTGGATGGCCGTCCCGGCAACTGCCTCAAGATCATGCACCGTCTCGTAGCCGACGGTGCGGAGTTTCCCTACCTTGTCGTTATGATCGCCCGCCAGCTGAGGCTGGTAACCCTGGCCAAGGACCTGCTGGAAGGCGCCTGTCCTCCCCAGGAGATTGGGCGTCGCCTGCGAATCACGCACGAGTTTGCCCAGCGTCGCACCCTGGAGCAGGCTAGGCGCTTTCCATGGCAGGCGCTGGAGCAGATGTACGCAGCCCTTCTGAAGGCGGACCTGTCGGTGAAACGAGGGGATGTTCCCCAGGACGTGGCCTTGGAGCTGATGGTGGGCGAGATGTCTGCCTTCGTGTCCCGGGCCCGTGGCGCCCCCTCCCGCAGCAGGGGCTAGGGCACGCCTGCGACGCTGGCGCTTTCGTGGGGGTTGTAACACGCCACCCAGTGGGCAGGGTCCATCTCCACCAGGTCCGGCTTGGGTTCGGTGCGGCACTGGTTGATGGCTTTGGGGCACCTGGGCAGAAAGGGACACTGGGCGGGCAGGTTCAGCATATCGGGGGGGTTCCCTCCTATGGGAGCGAACCTCCTCTCCTCCCTGTCCATTCGGGGCAGCGAGCCCAGCAGGGCCCCAACGTAAGGGTGCCTGGGAGAATGGAAAAGGCTCACGACGTCGGTACGCTCGACGATGTCCCCGGCGTACATGACGGCAACCTGGTCCGCCATCTGGGCGACTACGCCAAGGTCATGGGTGATCAGCACCATGGATGAGCCCTGGTCTTTGCAGTAGGCCTTCAGGTACCTGAGGATCTCCGCCTGTATGGTCACATCGAGGCTGGATGTCGGCTCGTCGGCTATTATCACCCTGGGCTTGAGGGCTAGGCCCATGGCCAGCACAACTCTCTGGCACATTCCGCCGCTCAGCTCGTGGGGGTAGCGGTACACCACCTCCCTGGGTTCGGGCAGTCCCATCTCCCGCAGGGTATGGAGGGACAGGTCGGTAGCCTCCCTTTTTGACATTTCGGTGTGGGCCAGTATCTCCTCTTCCACCTGGGTCCCCACCCGCATCACCGGGTTCAAGGCAGCCCGGGGGTCCTGGGGAATGAAGACGATGTCTTTGCCCCTGATCCTGCGCAGCTCATCATCACCGGCCTGCATCAGGTCCAGACCGCCAAAGGTGGCTGACCCGCTTTCGACCCGTGCTGTGCTGGGAAGCAGTTTCAGGACAGCCAGGGCGATGGTGCTCTTTCCGGCACCGCTTTCTCCCACCAAGCCCAGTATGCTGTCCTCCTCCAGGCTGAAGCTGGCTCCATTGACAGCCTTGACCTCCCCTTCACCGGTGATGAAGCGGATGACCAAATCCCTTGCTTCCAAAACGGCGGCCATCTAGCTCCCCCCAACGTGGGCGATGGTGGGTGAATCGCGCAGGCACACAGCCTCGTACAACCCGCCCTTGATGCCCCGGATCAGGTCCTCCACGCCCTTCACCTGGATGTTGAACCTGGTGGCCGCCGAGCCGACGTGGCTCGTCCGGTGGGCGTCGCTGGAGCCTACCATCCCCAAGTTCAGATGCCCGGCCAGGTCTGCCACAAAGGCGGTGTCGCCATTGGTGGCCCTCCCGTTCAGGCCCTCCAGGGCATCGCACAGGCCGAAAAGGGGGTCGGCGCAGGCCTGCTCCACCATTTCTGCGTATTCGGCCTCCAGATGTGCCCGTTCCCTGCGGTACCTGCGGCGGTAGGGATGGGCCGCTATCATGATCCCGCCCGCTTCATCGACATGCCTCCGCAGGAAATCGGGCTTGTGCATACCAAACTGGTAGGAGTCCAGCCCGAAGACCAGCACATGCCCCGCGTCGGTGTTTACCTCGCACCCGGGAATCACCAGGAAACTGTGCTTGTGCGCCAAGGCATCCACCTCGTCCTGATTCCAGAAGCGATCATGCTCGGTCAGGCACACGCCATCGAGGCCTGCATCCTTGGCGGCTTCGACCAGTTCATCAGGGGACATGAAGCTGTCGTCGGAGCTTGGGAAGGTGTGGGTGTGCAGGTCTATGAGCACGCGTCAGCCTCCAGCATCCCCCGGGCGGCGCCAGGCGGGGATTTCGAGGATCACTTGGAGTCCTTGGGGAGGAAGGGGATGAGCTTTTCGGCAAAGGAAGCCATGTTGCGGCTCTGCACCCAGACGTGCCCATGACCCCGGAACTTCATTACCAGTCCTTCACCCCCAGCTACCAGGGAGCGAAGGCCCCCTACCTTGCCAATGGAGTACTCCACGTCGTCGGAGAAGGCAACCAGGTGCCCCGTGTCCACCACCAGCTCCTGCCCCGGCGACACAGCCACCTGCTTGATGCCTCCGTAGGAATCAACATAGATGGTGCCCCGGTCTCCCTCGGTGTAAGCCCGGAGGAAGAAGAGGCTTTCACCGCTGAAGAACCCCCGAAATCCCTGGAATTGGGTGTCCAGCTGGACGTTGGGGGTGCAAGCCAGGAAGGAACCCGACTGCACGAAGAGGTTTTCCTGGCCTTCCACATCGAAGGGCACGATATCCCCGGGCGAGGTTGGGGCGAGGCTCACCCATCCGCCCTCGGTCCCCGCCGTAAAGGTGTTCACGAAGAAGGACTCTCCGCCGATCATGCGCTTCAGCCCACCGAACAGGCCTCCGCCACCCATCCCCGTCTTCATCTCCACACCCTGCTGGGCTACCAGCGCCCCCGGCTCTGCCTTGATCCCCTCCCCTGATTGCAACTCCACGTTCAACAGAGCATAGCTGGCTTGAAAGTCGATGGATGTTTTCATAGCTGCTCCTCACACACCGTTCAACAAGGGGAATAATAGCAGATTGCCCGGGGAGCCGTTACAGATTCCGGGATGTTAACCGATGGTCTGGCAGACGCTAAAGTCACCTATATTAAAGGTCGTCTCTATGAGAACCTCTCTTACTAAAGCAAATAGGTGTTTCTCTTTAATATAGACTAGCATCAGCAAGTGGGCGGAAGTCCCTGAACAGGGTAGGAACAAGGGCTAAGAGCCGACGAGACACAGAAATCAAAACATGTTAAAGGCTACATTTAATAAAGACCAGGATTCTCAGCATATTAAAGGCAGTCTTGCATTATGAACATGCGCCGGTGGGGCACCCAAATCCTCACAATCCCGCCCCTGGTTCCATTGACAGGCATTCTGCCCGATGGCTACGCTGGCATAGCTGTCAGAAACCACCGGGAAGGCGATGGGGTCCTGCCCCAACCGTGTTGGCGCCCTTCCTACGAGGCGGCTGGCAATCATTCTTGAGAGGAAACCCATGGCACTTAGAATAGTCCTGTTGCTTGTCGTACTAGCCATCGCCTCGATGACCCTTGCTGCCTGCGGCGGCTCGCCGGACCCCACAAACACACCCCCGCCGACGGCTACCGCCATCCCCACGCCAACGCCTACACCCGAACCTACTCCCACACCCGAACCCACCCCCACTCCGACGCCGACAGCCACGCCTGTTCCTACACCAGCTCCCACCGTTGCCCCAACAGCCACATCCGCACCTGAGCCCACCGAACCTCCTGACGTAATGGAACCACCCAGCATGGGCGAGGGCATGCCGGGCAGCGCGATACTTGAAATGTTCACCGAGCAGGAGATCTCCTGCATCCGCGCCGAGTTGGGCGACGAGGCTTTTCAAGCCCTCATGGAACAACCGGTGTCGGCCGCTGGCCCCGATTTCATGTTCCCCATCCAATGCCTGAGCCAGGAGTCGGCCATAGGCCTGAGCGTAGCCATGATGGCCATGCAAATCGGAGGGTTGACCCCCGAAAGCCAGACCTGCTTGCAGGCCTTCTTTGCGGAGTACGGTGTTGAACCCGAATTGGAAGACCTGGCAGCGGGCATCGAATACGGCCTGAGGTTTAATCTCTGCCTCACCGACGAAGAAGCCGAGGCCCTGGTGGACCCGGCAGACCCCACCGCGGCCTTGGCCAAGCCTTCCGATCTGCGCTGCATCGCCGAGCACACGGACATAGCGAACCTGGCCATGGTCGTAGAAACGTTCCTGTTTTCCTTCGGAGGCGAGCTTGGGGGTGAACCGCCTTCCCAAGAGGCAATGGAGGCCATGACTGGCATGATGACCGCAGCCCAGGCCTGCGGGCTCGACATCACCAGCTTTGCCACACCCGGATAGGGACCGCCTGCTCCTTACGATATTCCACCGCCTCCTGGAAGCCTACGGCCCCCAGGGGTGGTGGCCGGCGGACACAAAGCTGGAGGTGGTGCTGGGGGCCATCCTGACCCAGTCAGTGGCTTGGAGGGGAGTGGAGCGCACCCTGGCCAACCTTGAGGAAGCCGGGTGCACCTCCGTGGATGTCCTTCAAGCCATCCCGGAAGGGGAGCTGGCCCTGCTGCTCCGGCCATCGGGCTACTTCAACGCCAAGGCCCGGAAGGTCAAGGCCTTCGTGAGCCACCTGTGGGACTGCTATGACGGCGATCTGGATGCCATGCTGTCGAAAGACACGGCTGACCTGCGGGCCGAGCTCCTCTCCATTTACGGCATCGGCGAGGAGACTGCCGACGATATCGTCCTTTATGCAGCCGGGCATCCATCCTTCGTGATCGACAGCTACACCCGGCGGATCATGCAGCGCCTGCGGATTTCACCTACTACGAACAACTACGCCGGATACCAGGCGGTGTTCCATGACGGCCTGCCCGCCGATGCCGAGTTGTTCAACGAGTACCATGCCCTTCTGGACCAGCACGCCAAGGTCGCCTGCCGCAAAGAGGCTCTTTGCCCTTCCTGCTGCCTCCTGGACCTGTGTCCCACCGGCGCCGAGCGCACGGCGTCCAATCCAGGTTGACACCCTGAGTGCGCCCGGATAGAATATCGGAAATCGATGTATCTAGGCCCGTAGGGGAGCTTGGATTAGCCAGGCTGAGAGGGCGGCCGAGGATGCCGCCGACCCTTGCGAACCTGATCTGGGTAATGCCAGCGTAGGGAATTGGCAACGGTGCACATTGGTGTCCATGAATTAGAAGCTGCCACTCCTGCTGGCGGCTTCTTGATTTATGGAACCGACGCACGCCAAGATACGGACCACCGGCATCCACAAGGCCTTCAATGAGCATGGCTCATGGGTGCCTGCCCTGACTGGGGTGGACTTCCACGCCCACGACCAGGAGTTCGTCAGCATCATCGGCCCCAGCGGCTGCGGCAAGAGCACCCTGCTGAACATCATCGCCGGCCTCGACCAGCCCGACTCGGGCACAGTGGAGATGAACGGCGCCGCCACCGCTCAACGGCTGGGGACCGTCGGGTACATGCAGCAGAAGGACCTGCTGATGCCCTGGCGCAGTGTTCTGGACAACTGCATCCTGGGCCTGGAGATACGGGGCATACCCCGCCGGGAGGCCCGGACCAGGGCCAGGGCCCTCCTGGGCCCCTTTGGACTGGCGGGATTCGAGGGCTACTTCCCCCACGCTCTCTCGGGCGGGATGCGCCAGCGAGCCGCCTTCCTTCGGACCGTGCTCCTGGACCATGATGTGGTTCTCCTCGACGAACCCTTTGGCGCCCTCGATGCCCTCACCCGCTCCCAAATGCAGTCTTGGCTGCTGGGACTGCGGGAGAGGCTGGCGAAGACCATCGTCCTGGTAACCCACGATGTGGATGAGGCTGTTCTCCTGTCGGACCGGGTCTATGTGCTGACGGCAAGCCCGGGCGCCGTTTCTACGGTGGCCGACATCAGGCTCTCCAAGCCCCGGAGCATGGAGATGGTGGGTGACACCGCCTTCGTGGAGCTGAAGCTGGAGCTCCTGTCAGCGCTGGGCGGTCTGGGGAGCCGGGCAGGATGAAGGGGCCGCTGAGCATCAACAGCGCGGACAAGGACGCAGGCCCCTACGGCGGTCCCGGCGTGGGAAACGGCATTCGCGCCTCTCTGGTCCGATGGGCGCCCGTAGCCATCATCGCCGTCGTCGCCATCGGCATATGGGAGGCCGTCGTAGCCCTGGAGGACATCCCTAATTGGAAGCTCCCCGCCCCCTCCGCCGTCGCCGACGCCCTCTGGGGAGACCGGGCCGACCTCGCCCAACATACGTGGGTGACCCTGGAGGAGGTGCTGATAGGCTTTGGCATCGCCCTGGGAGCGGGGCTGATGCTGGCAACCCTCATCCACATGTCCCGCATCATGGAACGGGTCATCTATCCTCCGGCAATCGCCTCCCAGACCCTGCCCATAATCGTCATCGCACCCCTGCTCCTGGCTTGGGTGGGATATGGCCTCCAGCACAAGGTCATCGTCGTCGCCCTAATCTCCTTCTTTCCCATACTGGTCAACACCGTGGACGGGCTCAGGTCCACCGACGGGGACTTGCTTAACCTTATGCGGGCATTGGGCGCCAACCGGTGGCAGATGTTCCTAAAGGCCCAGGTGCCCCACGGGCTGCCCTACATGTTCTCGGGAATCAAGATTGCTGTCACGGCCAGCGTCATCGGCGCCGTCGTGGGCGAATGGGTCGGTTCCAGCGAAGGGCTGGGCTACCTGGCCCTCAGGTCCAAGTCCCAGTTCCTCACGGAACGGGTGTACGCCGCCATCTTCCTGCTGGGCGCAATGGGGGTGGGGCTGTTTCTTGCGGCGGGGCTCGCCCAGAGAGTCCTTGTGCCCTGGCACGGTCGCCAGCGCGGTGGTCCAAATACGTAACGGAATGAGAGGTGTCATGATGACTTTCCAGAGAAAGAGTTGGGTACTGTGGCTGATTGCGCCAATGCTCCTGTGGATAGCCGTCGCCTGCGGCGGTGACGATCCCACGATGGTTCCCCCTACAGAAGCACCCACCATGGTTCCTCCGACAGAAACACCTACCACGGCTCCTCCGACCTTGGCGCCGACTGTAGCGCCCACCAAAGTCCAGTTGGCGCTGGACTGGTACCCAAACGCCAATCACGCCGGCCTGTACGTGGCCTTCGAGAAGGGGTACTTCGAGGATGAGAACCTGGAAGTGGAGATGTACACCCCCTCGGACCCCTCGACGGTGAACGCCACCGTTGCCGCCGGGTCCGACGACTTCGGCATCAACTACCAGCCCGACGTTCTCATCGCCCGCTCCCGGGGTGTGCCCGTGGTTTCCGTAGCCGGGATCGTGCAGCATCCATTGAACTCGGTGCAGAGCTTGGTTGCATCCAACATCACGAGGCCCAGTGACCTGGTGGGCAGGAAGGTGGGCTATCCGGGAATCCCCACCAACGAGCCTCTGCTGGACACCATGCTGAGGTTCGACGGGGTTGAGGAAGGCCTGGACGCCGTGGAACTGGTCAACGTGGGATTCAACCTGGCCGAGTCCTTGATCGACGATCGGGTGGATGCCTGCATAGGGTGCTACTTCAGCCACGAGTCCATCCTGATGGAGAACCAGGGATACCCGGTCAATGTCATGCGCCTGGAGAGGTTCGGCGTGCCCGATTACTATGAGCTGGTGCTGGTAACCAGCGAAGATATGTTGAGAGACAACCCCGGGATCGTCCAGCGGTTCGTGCGTGCTGTAACCCGGGGCTACACCGATGCTGCCAACGACCCCGACGAGGCTATAGAGATACTTCTGACCGCCGCTGGCCCAGGAGTGGACGAAGACATCGAGCGCCCCGGCATCAAGGTGATTGCACCCCTATGGACCGAGGGCGACCCCGTGGGCTGGCAGACAGAGGAGAAGTGGGCCAACTTCGCCCAGTGGCTGCTGGACAACGGCCAGGTGGAGGAGGCAGTTGATGCGAGCGCGGCCTTCACCAACGAGTTCGTGGAGGAAGCCAGCGGCCGGTAACCCGCGTCTCTGACTAACCAGGCCTTTTGCAATGGCTGTCCGTTCCCCTTCGATTTCCCCCTTCGAGAGCCTCAGGACAGGCTCAGGGCGAACGGACAGCCGGTACTGAGGGAGTGACCGTGGGAACCGGGAATTAGTGAGCTTTACGAGATTCTCCTCTAGGGAGAGGGGAAGTTGGATTGGAGGATGCGCCCATGAGCAGGAGCGACGATCTGCGCAGCAGCGTAGGGCCGCTGTGGGAAAAGACGGTGTTCCACCCATTCGTAACGGAGCTGGGGGACGGCACCCTTCCCTCCGGCGTATTCAGGACCTACTTCGAGCAGGACCATCTCTTCCTCAAGAGCTGGATTGCTCTCATGTGCGCCGGGATCGCCAAGGCCCCGGACTTCGACGGCGCCCGCCCCCTGGCGGCCTTCGTCCACCTGGCCCTGGGGGGTGAGGAAGGGCTCTTCCAGGAGTATTTCCGCGAGCAAGGGATGTCCCCGGAGGAGGTGCAGCGCCTGGAGCACAAGCCGACCACACTGGCCTACTGCACCTACCTGGACAAGATCGCGCATGAAGGCAGCTATCACGAGATCATCACAGCCCTTCTGGGCATCGAGTGGCCCTACCTGGACTGGGGAAAGTGGCTGGCCGGCCAGGGGAAGCAGCCGGGAGACAAATACTACCAGACATGGATAGACCTCCACGCCGGCCCAGACCTGGCGGGCTTAGTAACGTGGATGCGTCGCATCCTGGACGGTGCCGACATCCCCGATACCTCGGGCCTGGAAAGGGTGTTCGGCGACGTCCTCAGGTACGAGTTCCTGTTCTGGGAGATGGCCTACAGGGGAGAAGAATGGCCGAGCTAGGAAGGGTCCCAAGGGCGCTGACCATAGCAGGCTCCGACTCCGGCGGCGGCGCCGGGATTCAGGCCGACTTGAAGAGCTTCGCCGCCATGGGGGTTTATGGCTCGTCGGTGCTGACAGCCATCACCGCCCAGAACACCATCGCCGTTACCGGCGTACACGAGATACCTACCGAAATGATCGCCTCCCAGGTGAGGGCGGTCCTGACCGACATCGGGGCCGATGCTGTAAAGACGGGCATGCTATCCAGCAGCGCCATCATCGAGACCGTCGCCGGAGAGCTGGACCGCTTCCAGGTGACCCGGCTGGTTGTCGACCCGGTGATGGTTGCCAAGAGCGGCGACAGCCTTCTGCAGGAGGAAGCCGTCGATGCTCTGCGGAAGCGCTTGCTCCCAATGGCGGAGGTGGTGACCCCCAACATCCCCGAGGCCGAGGTGCTGACGGGCTCCACCATATCCACCTCCGACGATGTGCATCGCGCGGCCGTCCAGATCGTTGAAATGGGTGCCCGCGCGGTTGTGGTCAAGGGTGGTCACCTGGAAGGGCCCGCGGTGGACACCCTCTACGCTGGCAGGGAGTTCCGGGAGCTGACCGCCGAGCGCATCGACACCAGGAACACCCATGGCACCGGCTGCACCTTCGCAGCTTCCATAGCCGCCGGGCTGGCCAAGGGAATGGAGATTCCCGATGCTGTGGCTGCGGCCAAGGAGTACGTAACCGGGGCCATCCGCCAGAGTTTCCAGGTGGGCGAGGGGCACGGACCCCTTAACCACTTCTACCGATGGTGGTAACCAGCTACCGTCCTAGGGTTTTCCATACACCTCTGGGTTAAAGCAGGCCACCAGCTTTTCCCCCTTGATCCCGGCCAGCAGGTTCCTGGCGGCCAGCATGCACATCGCCCTCCTGGCCCCATGGGATGCGCTTCCTACGTGGGGCGTGATCACCAGGTTGTCCAGGGCCAGTAGGGGGTCGTCGGAGGAGATCGGCTCCGGCACGGTGACATCCAGGCCCGCTGCTGCTATGCGGCCCTCCTTCAAGGCGGCGTAGAGGGCGGCGGGGTCCACCACGGGCCCCCGGGCCATGTTGATAAGGATGGCCGACGGCTTCATCGCCGACAGCTCCGCCTCGCCGATGAAGTGATGGGTCTCCGGCGTCAGGGGCACATGGAGGGTGACGAAGTCCGACTCAGCCAGGAGCTGGGGTAGCCCCACGTGCTGCATCTCGTACCTGGCTTCCAGGTCGGGTTTCCTGCTCCGGGAGGCGTAGAGCACCTTCATGTCGAAGCCGCGGGCGCGCTTGGCCACCTCCAAGCCGATCTTGCCCATTCCGACGATGCCGATGGTTGCCCCGCTGACGTCGGCCCCCAGCCAGTGCATGGGATGGAACGCCAGCCTCCAACTTCCTTCCCGCACCCACCGGTCCCCTTCGGCCACCCTGCGGGCCGCGGCCATGAGCAGGGCGAAGGTGTGGTCGGCGGTGGACTGGGAGAGCACTCCCGGCGTATGGCCGACGGGTATGCCCCGCCGGGTGGCTTCCGCCACGTCGATGTTGTCGGTGCCGGCGGCCATCTGGCTAACGACCCTGAGGCCTGATGCTCCATCGAGCAAATCAGCGTCGATGGTGTCCATGATGTTGGTCAGCACCCCGGCTGCATCGGCCAGCTTCGCCTTCAGGATAGCAGGCGAGGGCGGATAATCGTCGGGCCACACCTCCATCTCTGTCTCGGCGGCTATGGCATCCAGGGCATCGGGATGGATGCGCCTTGTGACGAACACCTTGGGACCGGGCATGAAATGGATCCTCCTCGCTGAAGGAAAGGGCTGGCAGCGCCTGTAGGGCTATTGTAGTCAAGGGGGCGCCGGGTATGCCACAGCACGACCTAAATTAATTGTTGACTAAATTGGTCAACTTTAGTAGCATTTAGATAGCGAAAGCCAATCTATCAAAGGGGCAAAGGGGGGCCGATGACGGCGCCTAAGGTTATCTCCCGGGAGACGGGGCTCGGTGATTCGGGATACAAGTATGGCTTCGTAACCGACGTCGAATCCGAGGTCATTCCCCCCGGCCTAAACGAGGATATCGTCAGGCTCATCTCTGAAAAGAAGAACGAGCCTGATTTCATGCTGGAGTGGAGGCTCCGGGCCTACCGGCACTTCCTCACCCTGGTGGAGCAGGAGCAGGTTCCCCAGTGGGCCAACGTGGACTACCCGCCCATCGACTTTCAGAAGATCGTCTATTACGCAGCTCCCAAGCCCAAGGTGACCCTGAAGAGCCTGGATGAGGTGGACCCGGAGCTGCTGGCCACCTACGAAAAGCTGGGCATCTCCCTGGAAGAGCAGAAGCGCCTGGCAGGGGTTGCCGTGGATGCGGTGTTCGACAGCGTGTCCATCGTAACCACCTTCAAAGAGGAGCTGGCCAAGCACGGGGTCATATTCTGCTCCTTCTCCGAAGCTGTGCAGAACTACCCGGACCTGGTGAAGAAGTACCTGGGCTCGGTGGTACCCTACGCAGACAACTTCTACGCTGCCCTGAACTCGGCCGTCTTCTCCGATGGCTCCTTCTGCTACATACCCAAGGGCGTCCGCTGCCCCTACGAGCTGACCACCTACTTCCGCATTAACTACGCCGAGTCGGGCCAGTTCGAGCGCACCCTTATCGTGGCGGACGAGGGCAGCTACGTAAGCTACCTGGAAGGCTGCTCGGCGCCCCAGAGGGACAACAACCAGCTTCACGCCGCCGTGGTCGAGCTGGTAACCCACGACAACGCC
Source organism: Dehalococcoidia bacterium (assembly GCA_965116325.1). Classification (GTDB taxonomy): domain Bacteria; phylum Chloroflexota; class Dehalococcoidia; order Lucifugimonadales; family JAGWBF01; genus JAGWBF01. The sequence goes on from OZ220675.1 coordinate 1,413,489, forward strand.
GAGATCAAGTACTCGACCATCCAGAACTGGTACCCCGGCGATGAAGAGGGCAAGGGCGGCATCTACAACTTCGTCACCAAGCGGGGACGCTGCCAGGGCATCAACTCCAAGATATCCTGGACCCAGGTAGAGACGGGCGCCGCCATCACCTGGAAGTACCCCAGCGTCCTCCTGCAAGGGGACAACTCCATCGGCGAGTTCTACTCGGTAGCCCTGACCAAGGGCTACCAGCAGGCCGACACAGGCACCAAGATGGTGCACATGGGCAAGAACACCCGCAGCACCATCATCTCCAAGGGCATCTCGGCTGGGCACGGCAGCAACACCTACCGGGGCTTGGTGCGTGTCAACTCCAAGGCGGACGACGCCCGCAACTTCACCCAATGCGACTCTCTTCTCATCGGCGACCAGTGCAGCGCTCACACAACACCCTACGTCGAGGTACGCAACAGCTCCGCCCAGCTGGAGCATGAGGCCTACACCTCCAGGGTCAGCGAAGACCAGCTCTTCTACTGCAACCAACGGGGCATGTCCACCGAAGAGGCCAACGCCCTGATAATCAACGGGTTCTGCAAAGAGGTGTTCCGGCAGCTTCCCCTTGAGTTTGCCGTGGAAGCCACGAGGCTTATGGAGGTAAACCTGGAAGGAGCGGTAGGCTAATATGGTCCTAGACAGCCCCCTCCTGGAGGTGCGGAACCTCTGGGCCAACGTGGCCGATGCGCCCATACTCAAGGGTGTCAACTTCCGGGTCATGCCCGGCGAGGTGCACGCCATCATGGGCCCCAACGGCTCGGGCAAGAGCACCCTGGCCAACGTGCTTGCGGGTCATCCCCTCTACGAGGTAACCGAAGGAGAAATGTTGTTCAGGGGAGAAGACCTTCTGAGCATGCCTCCTGAAGAGCGGGCCCGGCGCGGGTTCTTCCTCTCCTTCCAGCATCCCATAGAGATAGCGGGAGTCCGCCTGGACCAGTTCATGCGAGCTTCCTACAACGCCGTCCGGAAGAGCAGGGGCGAGGAGGAACTGGACGCCCTGAAGTTCGACCGCCTGGTCAAGAGCAAGTCCAATCTGGTGGAGTTGGACCAAGCCCTGATTCGCCGCTCCGTGAACGAAGGGTTTTCCGGGGGCGAAAAGAAGCGCACCGAGATACTACAGATGGCCATCCTGGAACCCACCCTCGCCATCCTGGACGAGACGGACTCTGGCCTGGACGTGGATGCTCTCCGAGTTGTGGCCGAAGGCATCAACCACCTGCGCACCACCGACAATGCCGTCGTCGTCATCACCCACTACCAGCGTATTTTGGAATACATCGTCCCCGACGTGGTCAACGTCCTGAACAACGGGCGATTCGTAAAGTCGGGCAGCCGGGAGCTGGCCCTGGAGATAGAAACCCGGGGCTACGACTGGATTCAGGAATCGGAAGACCGGGTTGGGGTCGGCCCCTAGCGCACGTACCACCTCCATGCAGCAGACCGCCTACGAAGCACCTTACCTGGAGGCCTTTGACGCCTTTCAGAAGGGCATGCCTCGGTTGACCCGGCCTATATACAAGCCCACCGCCGGGAGGCCATCGACCGCTTCGGCGCTATGGGCTTCCCCACCGCCCGCAGGGGCAACGAGGCGTGGAAGTACACCGATGTCGGCCCTCTGGCACGGATACCCTTTAGCCTGCCGGACCCATCGAGGGGAGCGCCGGTTAAGGCGAGCCAGCTAAGGACCGCATCCTTTGGCCCTGGCGAATGGCCCAAGCTGGTGTTTGTGGACGGGGCTTACAGCCAAGAGCTTTCCAGCCTGCCCGGATCATCCTCCGGTGTAACGATATGCAACCTGGCCGAGGCTATGACCCAGCGCTCCGAGGTGGTGGAGCAGCACCTTGGCCGGCTGGCCTCCCAGGAAGAGAACGGGTTCACTGCCCTCAACGCAGCCTTTGTCCACGACGGCGCCTTCGTCCATGTATCCAAGGACTACGATGCCGAGCAACCCGTCCTGATTATCAACCTGTCTTCGGGGAAGCAGCCCGACAGCGTAAACCACCCCAGGGCGCTGATTGTCGCCGAGGAAGGCTCCGACGCCACGGTCGTCGAGATGCACTCGGCCCTGCGGGGCAGCCGGTACTTCACCAACGCCGTCACCGAGGTGGCGGTTGCTCCCGGCGCAACGGTGCACCACTTCCGGGTGCAGCGCCAGAGTCCCCAGGCCTACCACATCGCCACCATAAAGGCGGAGGTGGGGCGCGAGGCCTACTTCGACTCAGCGGCTGTGGACATGGGAGCATCTCTGGCCCGAAACAACCTTGGCGTTGCCATGACCGGGGAGCAGGCCAACGCTGCACTGAACGGGCTGTACCTGGTGGGCGATGCCCAGCACGTGGACAACGAGGTGATCATTGACCACGCCTCGCCGAACACCAGCAGCCGGGAGCTGTACAAGGGCATCCTGGATGGCAAGTCCCGCTCGGTGTTCCACGGCAGCATCATAGTCAGGAAGGACGCCCAGAAGGTCAACGCCAGCCAGGCAGACAAGAACCTGCTCCTTTCCGAGCAGGCGGAGGCGGACACCAAGCCAGCTTTCTGGATCTACGCCGACGACGTGAAGTGCGGCCACGGCGCCGCCAACGGCCAGCTCGATGAGAACGCTCTGTTCTATCTGCAGGCCCGGGGCATCGACAGGGCCGCCGCCAAGGCCATGCTCATCCGGGCCTTCGCCAGGGAGATTATCCAGCTTATCGACCTTGCCCCTCTGCGGGACTACATAGACCGCCAGGTGATGAAGGCTATCCCTCAACTGCAGTTGGGCGCCGCCTGACCGCCACTTTCACGAAGGGAACGTGCATAGATGGAGCTTCAGTACTTTCCGGTAGCCAAGGTTGAGGAGCTGCCCCCAGGGAGCACCAAGAGGGTGCGTCCCACCAAGGGTGAATACCTTTTGGTGTGCAACGTGGAGGGTGAGCTATACGCCATCGAGGACTTTTGCACCCATGACGGCTCGATCCTGGGATTCGGGGAGATGGACGGCAAGTTCATCGAATGCCCCCGCCACTTCGCCAAGTTCGACGTCACCTGCGGCGAGGCAACCGGGTTCTGGAAACACCTGAAGCCCGTACCCACCTTCCCAGTGCGAATAACCGACGACAACATCGAAGTCGGACTGAAGGTGAGATGAAATCGACGGTGGCCGGCAAGGGGGCACTGTGTTCGACGTAGCCAAAATCCGCGAGGACTTTCCCATCCTGTCCAAGATGGTGTATGGGAAACCCCTGGTCTATCTTGACAATGCGGCCACTTCGCAGAAGCCCCGCCAGGTGATCCAAGCCCTGGTGGACTACTACGAAGGCTACAACTCCAACGTCCATCGGGGGGTCCACGCTCTGAGCATGGAGGCAACCCAGCGGTACGAGGAGGCGCGCCAGAAGATCGCAGACTTCATCGGGGCGGGAAGCTCCGAAGCGGTGATTTTCGTCCGCAACACCACCGAGGCCATCAACCTGGTGGCCGGGACCTGGGCAGTCGCCAACCTTAAGGCGGGCGACGAGATACTCACCACCGAGATGGAGCACCACAGCAACCTGGTTCCCTGGCAGAAGCTGGCCAAGGACAAGGGCGTCGTGCTCCGGTTCGTGCCCGTCACGGACCAGGGAACCCTCGACATCAGCGATCTGGACTCCCTGCTGAACGAGCGCACGCGCCTGGTGACCTTCAACCACATGTCCAACGTGCTGGGAACCATCAACCCGGTGGATGCGTTGACCAAGGCCGCCAGGGCCAAGGGCGCCCTGGTGCTCCTGGACGGGGCCCAGAGCGTGCCCCACATGCCCGTGGATGTGCAGGACCTGGACTGCGACTTCATGGCGTTCTCGGGGCACAAGATGATGGGCCCCACAGGCATCGGCGTTCTGTATGTGAAGCCCAGCGTTATGGACCAGATGGAACCCTTCCTCAGGGGCGGAGAGATGGTGAAGCAGGTGTGGTTGGAAGATGCCACCTGGAACGACCTGCCCATGAAGTTCGAAGCCGGCACTCCCAACATCGCCGACACCATCGCCCTGGGGGCCGCCGTGGACTATCTCCAGGCCCTGGACATGGCCCAGGTGCGCCAGCACGAGACCCAGATCACCGCCTACGCCCTGGAGGCATTTCGCGAGCTTAAGGAAGACCTGGAGATGTACGGGCCCGAGGACCTGAACGTCCGGGGCGGCATCGTCTCCTTCTACGCCCACGATGTGCACCCCCACGACCTGGGGACAATGCTGGACCGGGAGGGCATCGCCATCAGGGCCGGGCATCACTGCGCCATGCCCCTGGTGCGAGACCGGCTGGGCAAGGCGGCCACCGCCCGGGCCAGCTTCTACGTCTATAACACCGAGGAAGAAGTAGACCAGCTCGTGGAGGCCCTAAAGCAGGCACTGAGATTCTTCAAGGGCCGGACATCCTAGGCCACCTGCAGGGCGCTTCTATTTCCACGGCCCATGGCCGGGCCTGACGAGGTTAGACGAACAACATGCAGCAGTTCCCCATGGAGGAGTTGGACGAGCTCTACCAGGAAGTGATCCTGGACCACTACCGCAACTCCCGCAACAATACTCCCCTTCCCTCGCCGGACATCGAGTATGACGGCTTCAACCCCTTCTGCGGCGATGAGGTGGTGCTGCAGCTCAAGCTGTCCGACGGCGCCGTCCAGCAGGCCGGCTTTCACGGCCAGGGATGCTCCATCAGCCAAGCTTCGGCATCGATGATGACGGACCTGCTGAAGGGCAAGACCCTGGAAGAGGCGGTCGCCCTATCCGAGGTGTTCCGGCGGATGATGTCCGGCCAGGAGCCTACCGAGGAAGAGCTGGACATGATCGGCGACCTGGAGGCCCTGAAGGGGGTCTGCAAGTTCCCCGTGCGCATAAAGTGCGCCCTTCTGCCATGGGCGACCCTGGAAGACGGGATCACCGAGTACCGCTCCCAAGGCTAGGGCGCCCCTTTCGTCATTGCGGCGGGGGGAGTGCGTGGCACCCTAAGTTCCTAAAGCCCAGGCTCTCTCGCAATCCCGCTGTCCGTTCCCCTTCAAATTCCCCCTTTGAGAGCCTCAGGACATGCTCAGGGCGAACGGACAAACCCGGGGGGCATCGCGTCCACAGCCCGGGCTCACCGGCCGCCCTCTTCGTCATTGCGGCGTAGGCCGCAATCTAGGAAAGTCCGGGAATGGGACAGGCCACGCTGCACTGACCACCGCGATTCAATAGCCATCCTGAAATCCGGCAATGCTCCGTCCTGGATTGCGGCGTAGGCCGCAATGACGGCCGGGGGGAGTTCGTGGCACCCCAAGTTCCTAAAATACCGGCCCCCTCGCAGATCTTGCTGTCCGTTCGCCCTGAGGGAAATCGAAGGGGAACGGACAGCCCCGCCCTTAACTGGGCAGCGTAACGATACGAAAGGCAATAGCCAAGAACGGAACTACGGTTGTCCCTTCTCCCCTGGCGGGAGAAGGCTAGGATGAGGGGGAAACGGGCAGCTTTAGCAGGCCCGACAGGTTGCGGGTGGTGACCTCCGCGACCTCTTCCACGCTGATGCCCTTAAGCTCCGCCAGCTTCTCTGCAACGTCCCTCACGTGCCTGGGCTCCGTCCAGTTGTGCCGGTACTTCTTGAAGGGCTGGGGGGCCGCATCGGTCTCCAACACGATGTTCTCCAGGGGCAGGTCCCTGGCGACCTCCTGGAGGTGGGGCAGCCTGAGCAGGGGCCGGGCCAGGGAAACGAAGAATCCCCCGTCGATGGCTTCCCTGGCCGTATTCTCATCATCCTGGAAGTAGTGCATCACGCCGCCCACATCCCCTGCACCCTCCTCCCGCAGCATCCTGAAGACGTCGGAATGGGAATCACGGGAATGGAAGATTACGGGCAGGCCCAGGGCCTTGGCCAGACGTATCTGCTCCCTGAACATTAGGTGCTGGCTGGGCACATCGGGGGACTCGGGCAGGTAGTCCAAGCCAATCTCGCTGATGCAGATGACCTTGGGGCTGCTCCTGGCTAGCTCTTCCAGGTCTGAGAGGAGCCGTTCATCTCCAGGCATGGAGGTGCAGACCTCCATGGGATGAATGCCGACTCCCGCATACAGCAGAGAATGCTCACCGGCCATCGTCACGCAAACCCTGGAGGAGTCAAGGGTGGTGCCTGCACAGATGATGGGGCCTACCTGGACGCCCTCCGCCCTTTCCAGGATCTCGAGGATCTCCTGGGCGGGGTACTGGTCCAGGTGGGTGTGGGAATCGGCCAGGATCAATGCTGCTTTCCTTGTACGTGTTTGTACGGCTACTATATACTAGCCCGAAAGAGGCTACAATAATCGGCATTCAACCTAAGGGGGCAACATCCACTGCCACGGATAAGCACCTCTCGGCTCCCCATCCAATGGCTCCGTAACACCCGCGTCCAACTTGTCCTGGGATTCGCCATAAGCGGCGGATTGGGCTGGCTGGCGGTCAGAGGAATCGATTGGGGTCTGGTTTGGGAACAGTTCCAGACCTTCCCGATCATCTGGGCCTTCATTTCCCTGTTGACCGTGGTCGTGGCCAATGTCTTCCGGGCGTACCGGTGGAGGGTGCTCTTCATTGGCGAGCCGGTATCCCTGCTGCGGTTGTTCATGGTCCAGAACACCGGCATCGGCCTGAACAACGTGGTGCCCGTGCGGGTAATAAGCGAAGGTGTGCAGTACGCCCTGCTGACCCTACGGTACAAAGTCAACAACGGCGTAGCCCTGGGCACCATGGGCATCGAGCGCGTTCTGGACATGGTGATCACTGCCAGCCTGCTGATGGCCGGCCTGCTCCTCATACCCGACGTCGGGCAAGCCCGCCCCTACGTTATTGGGGCCTTCGTCTTTGCCATCTTGTCCGTGCTGGCCATACCTGTGTTCGTGAAGCTGGCAGGAACGGGATTCCTCAGCCGGATCTCGCTGCTGTCGGCTACCGTCGAATACCTCTCCCAACTGAGGCAGACCAGAGGGGCCTTGGTCCAGTCCTTTATGCTCACCCTTGCCCACTGGCTGCTCCTGGGGCTGGCCGTATGGGTCCTCGCCTTCGGCATGGACCTGGGGATCAGCCCCGTCGTAGCAACCCTGACCATCCTGGGGACCCTGTACTTCACCACGTCAGTGCCCTCGCTGCCCGCCGGGCTGGGAACCTTCGAGTTTGCCGTGGTGTACGTGCTTAGGCTGTTTGACGTGGACCAAGCCTCGGCCTTCAGCTTTGCCGTCGTCATCCATGCAGTGGTCTTCCTTCCGCCCATCGTGGTGGCCCTCGCCCTGTTCGGCACCCTGGGGCTGAACCCGTTCAAGCGGACTGTGCAGGGTGCCGAGATAACGACTTCCCCGGTACTGGCAACCCCCGGAAGCCCTGGGGACGAATGAGGCGGGCATGGCTCATTCTCCCCGCTTTCGCCCTGCTCCTGATTATCGTCGCCTGTAGCGAAGCCTCCCCCACACCTACACCGCCGCCCACACCACCTACCCTGCTGCCTTCAGAAACTGTGGTGACGGCGCCCATCCTCTCGCCCACACCCACGCCCACCGGCGTCCGCGGCGGACGGCTGACAACCCTCACCCAGGTCAACGTGCCCCACCTGGATGTCCACCAGGAGGTGCAGGAGACCCTCGCCTCCATGGGGCCGGGGCTGGCCTACAGCCGGCTGATGCGCCTGTCAACTGGCCCAGAGAGCGACTACCCCCAACCCAGCCTGCTGGTGGAGTGCGACCTTTGCGAAAGCTGGGAGGCCCTGGACCCCCTGACATACAGCTTCAAGCTGCGGGAGGGCATACGCTGGCATGATGTTTCGCCGGTGAACGGGCGGGAACTGACTGCCGGCGACGTTGCGTACAGCCTGGAGCGCCTGCGGACGCCTGGCTGGCCCAACGCAGGCCTGCTCCGAAACATTGACAGCATCGATGTGGTGGACAGCCACACCATAAACGTATCTCTGGCGCCGGGCTTCCCCGATGCCGATTTCATGGTGTCCCTGGCCGACGGCCACGCCAAGGTGGTGGCCCCCGAGGTTGTGGAGATGAGGGGAGACCTGAAGGAAGCCGAGGTCATCGGCACAGGCCCCTGGAGATGGATTAGCACCAGGGAGGACGTTGGCACCCTGCTGGAACGCAACGAAAGCTACTTCGAAGCGGGACTGCCCTACGCCGACGAGCTGTTCATCCGCGTTATAGAAGGCAGCGACGAAGCCCGGCTGGCTGCCTTTGCCACGGGTGTGGTGGATGTTTACAGGCTCCCGCCCGGGCTGCGGGCATCCCTGGAGGAGACGGGGGTCCACTACAACTCCTTCCTGTCCCGGCAGAGCGGGGCCGGCTTGGTTCTGACTATGAACACCTCGGTTCCCCCCTTCGACGACCTCCGGGTGAGGCAGGCTGTGCTGCTGGCGCTGGACCCATGGCGGGACCTGGACATCTTATGGGAGGGCCAGGGTTACGTGAGCGCGGGCATTCCGGTCAGGAGTCCCAAGTGGCTCCTGGGGGAGGAAGAGGTCCGGGGGACCTACTTGGCCTCGACTTCAAGGTCGCGAAACATCGTGGAGAGCATCGATGCCGGGGCGCTCGCGCCCTTCCGGCTGGATGTGGGAGACTTTGGCGACCTTCACCTGGAGTATGGGCACAGCATAGCCGAAGACCTGCGGGCCGTCGGGTTCGACGTCCTGTCAGACCCCGTGGCCCTCACTCCTCCCGAGTACCGGGACAAGGTGTGGATGCAGGGAGACTACCAGGTGGCTGTGGGGCCCCTTCCCCCAACCGTGACCACCAACAGCTACCTTCTGAACATCCTCCACAGCTCCTCAGCCCTGAACGTTACCCGGCACACCGACGAGGTCCTAGACACTCTAATAGCGGAGCAGGCGACGGAGCGGGACCCGGCCGCCAGGGGGGAGATGGTGCGCCAGATACAGCGAAGGGTGCTGGAGCAGGCCTACATGATCGCTACGGTGACCGACGGGGACATGTGGGTGTTCCACTCCAAGGTCAGGGGCTTCCATCCCAATACCGCGGCCTCCGAGTACTTCTTCTGGGCCAAGACCTGGCTGGAAGAGTAGACAGCCTACCTGCTCAACAGGGGGACGTTGAGCCTCTTTCCCAGGAGGGCCACAGCCAGCAGCACCGACCCCGCCACCACCATGGCCAGCGCAGTGATAACCCAGTCAGCGGCTGCATCCTTTACCATGGACCGCAGCACATCGCCGGCGATGTTCACCACGCTCGCGGGAACATCATCACTGGATTCCAGCAGCATCTCGTTGACCCAGGCATCTACCTGGGCCGGGAGCAAGGCCCTCATGACGACACCGAAGATGAGGCCGATGCTTCCCACGGTCATCACAATGCCCGACAGCCAGACCAAGCCCGACGACACGCGGGGCAGGTAGACCAGCACCACCAGGATGGAGAACAGGGCAAGGACTGCCAGGACTACGGCTTCTCCCTGTCCCACCCGACCTGCGAAGTTGTGGGCTTCCTCCACTCCCCAGTCCTCCAACAATTCCTCCCTGGTCACTCCCTCCTCATCGGCCGCCCACTGCACCAGGTCCAGCATCCTGGGCTCGCTTCCATTCCCGGGGTCCACCAGCCGGCTCCTGACCTCCTCCGTGGACTCGTCAATAAGCGGCCCAGCGATACTGCGGCTGGCCAGCTTCAGGGAGCCCTTGACATCCCCGACGGCCAGCAGGGCCTTGATCGCATCCTCATGCCCCTCCAGGCCGTCCAGGGACTCCTGGGGGAGGCTCCCTCCATCCGCCAGGGACCGGACCACCTCGTCATAGACCATATCGATGTACTCTTCTACGGCATCTTCGACTAAGGGCCTCACAACTGGGACGATGGCGCCTGCTATGTCCCCAGCCCGTATGCTTTCCTTGATAGCTTCTTCATGATCCTGCAGGGCCTGGACGGCGCCGCGGCGCACCTCTGCAGGTATGGTTGGGGCGACTGACAGGAAGGCAACGGCCGGGTCGTACGCCTGAACGAACAGTTCCCTCTGGATCGGTGATGTGATTTCTATGGATGGAATAAAGTCGGGAATTCGGCCCGAAGCCAAGCTGACGTAGATTCTGTTGAGCTCTTCGGCTAGCTCCAGGGGGCCTGACACTTCAACACTGGGAAGGTCACCCAGGGAACCCTCTACCGACGCCACTACAAAAGCAGGAGGATCCTCTATCCTGGGTATCGATGAAGGCAGCCGTCCCTCGCCGAGGTCGCTGTAGATGAGATCTAAGCTCGCCTCCAGCTCATCCAGGTCCCTTACCGTCTCCTCCGGGACCTGGTCGATGCGTTCATCTATGTACCCAAGCAAGACCGGATTTACCTGTTCCAGCGGGGGGCCAACATCGATCAACAGGTTGAGGGAGTCCTCGTCCCCATCGAGGTATCCGATCAGGGACTCGATGGATGTCTCCACCTGCTCCTGGAGGTAGCCCGGGGGAAGAATCTCCCTGGACACGCGCACGATGTCTTCATTGGACACAACATCGATGCTGCCGAGCAGGTCGGCCCTGACCTCCTCGGCCTCTTCATCGACGAGAACCTCGTCGTAGAAGCGCTCGTAGATGCGGTTCTCGGAGAAGCTGGCGGTGTAGAAGCGGGCATCGAAGAGGTTGCCGAAGATGGTGCTGCTGAGGAGGTAGACAAGGAAGACCACAAGGATGACGAAGGTCAGGACCAGTGTGGCGAGAATCCTGATTGTGCCGAGTCCGTATATGGCGCGTGCTCCGTCTTGTGGTGGGTCGAGGCCGGGTTTTTCCCTTCGGCGTCCTGCCAGCCAGCTACCAATCATGGCTTGTCGTATTCCCAGCTGTCAACCCGAATGTCAGTTGGGAATGGCCCCCCAGCCCGTTCGCCCTGAGCCTGTCCGTTCCCCTTCGATTTCCCTCAGGGCGAACGGACGCCCCGGGTGCCCAGACTTAGGTTGCCGCTCTCGCGGGGTGACCAGGGTGGGGGGACAATACACTCCCTCTCCCCTGGTGGGAGGGTTGGGGTGAGGGGGACCACTATGGGGAAGCCCTTGGCGGGGCGTATCACCCTCCCCTTAATCCCCTCCCATCAAGGGAGGGGGGAGAGGGTTGGGGTGAGGGGGATTTCAATCCGTCTTTGCGGCCTTCGCCGCAATCCAGGACGGAGCATTGCCGAGCCCCAGCCCGGCTTTGATTCACGGGGAGCACAAAGGCGTTCCTACTCTGTCCCCAATACGCGTTCGCCCCGAGGGAAATCGAAGGGGAACGGGCAGTCCGAGTGACGCCCAGGCGTAGACCCCCGCTTTCGTGGGGGCGTTTCACCCTCCCCTTAGTCCCCTCCCATCAAGGGAGGGGGGAGAATGGATCCCCCGGCGGGAGAGGGTTGGGGTGGGGGGACCAATATGGGGTCAGCCCGGCTACTCCTCGCGGTAGTGGAGGTTGGCCCGCAGGCCGGTCTCCGTCTCCACCTGGGTATTCCAGGACACCACCTCATCGACTCCGCCCACGGGACCGGCGCCGTCGGGCCAGACAAGGAACGCGCTCCCACCCACGCCCGGCGCCGGGGATGCGATGGCTTTGCCGGCGGTGGTGGTGAACCGCGCCCCCGTGCCGAACCAGAAGTACACCGCCGCCGGGTCGGTGGCGAGCCCGTAGCTCAGCACTTCAAGGGAGATTATCCGTATCTTCTTGCCCGTGGCGGGGGTCGCCAGGGTGGCCCGGTTCACCGAGGTGGCGCCTATAGACGCCGTGGCCGACTTTACCTCGCCGGCCCCCGGCATGGCCGCCAGGGGCAGCAAAGGTGTGTTGTCCTTGTACAGCTCGACGATCTGGTTCCCCCTGGCGGTGGCCCTGAAGGTGCGGACATCCCCCTCGCTGCCCGACCGGGGAAAGAGGTCGTCGATGGTCCCGCCTATCTGCACCGGGTTGCCCACCGCCCTCGAGTTGCTGGGGGCTGCTCCCGATATGAGCACCCGGCCCACCGAGTCCACCAGCAGGTAGATGTTGTCACCATCGTCCACTTCCACCGGTTCGGCCCGGTACCGGGATCCGATCCTCACCAGCCGGTCCGAGCTGCCCACCGTTTCATCGTGCTTGCCTTCAGGGTACCCGCTCATTGCTGCTCCTTTCGCTGATGTCTTTCGGGCCGGCTATGCCACGCCGGTGATGTTGTACTGCATGGCAGTGTGGGTGGCTGTGGCCCGGTTGCCGGAGCGCTCGGCAAAGGCCAGACGCATGGACACAACCATGACGTTCTGCCTCTTCTGGATGTCCCGCTCGGTCTCGATGGACAGCTCCCGCCGGAAGCCCACCCTCCACTGGGTGCGGTTGACGAGGAGCAGGCGTCCGGTGGTGCCCGCGCTGCCGCTGGTCACCTTGCCGTCGATGTCGGCCAGCTTCATCTGCTCGGACACCAGCACCGGTATGCCCTCCACCGCGCCAAGCTGTCCCGTGAGCAGGGTGGCGTTGGGCCCCAGCTTGTCCAGGGTGCGGAAGTTCTCGGTGCTCAGGGCCCGGATGTAAGTGTTGGGGTCGGTGATGTAGGCCAGGTCCGAGGGCCGGGCCCCGTACCTGCCCAGCTTCACCCGCACCTCGTTGAACATATCGTCGGACACGCCCGCCCCGTGGTTGTTGGCTTGGCTGGTGTTGTCCACCAGGGGCAGGTGCAGCAGCCCGTCGAAGCCTATGAGCCAGTGCCCCTTGCCCGCGTCCGAGGCGGATATGGTGGCACCGTCGGCGTTGATATTGTTGGTGACGGTGGTGTCGGCGTTGAGCAGCAGGTCATCGATGACCTCGGCGGTGTTGCGCACCAGGGAGCGACGCACCTCTTCGGCCATGGCGATCACCGCATCCTCGTCGAGGCTCAGGGACCAGGGCACCTGTCCCACCAGCTCGTAGGCGGTCAGAGTCTGCTTGCTGGTAGCCAGGGCCGTGGCCGTCGGGGAGACGTTCTCCGCGCCCGGGTACCAGTTCACATCGCCAAGCTGCAGGGGGATTTCGAAGGGATTGGTAGGCATATCCACTCTGGAGAACAGGGACAGCACCATGGTCTCCAGGTTGACGTCCATCCATAGAGCGGCCGCCTCCTGGGTGGAGACCAGCTCATCGCCCGAGCCTCCGGTGGTGCTGTCCATGGCGTTCTTGAGGGCCAGGTCCCACTCCTCCAGCATCCTGGGGTTCAGGCCGCTGGGCTGGCGCACCTGGGCGTTCAGCAGGCTTCGAACGAGGGCAAGGTCCAGCAAGTCCAAGCCCTTGTACTTGCCGAAGGGCACCCTGGCCTGCTCCGGGCTCCGGTGCTGGGCCAGGATGGCCTGTTTCTCGGCCGCCTTCCAGCGCTCCTGGATACTCCTGATCTGCCCCGCGATGCGTTCGTTCTCCTCTTTCAGGGGCTGCACCGACTCCTTGATTCGCTCATCGTAGAAGCTGCGAACCTCGGCAACCTCTTTCTTGATGACCTCCAGTTCCTGGGTACCTATAGACATCCTATCCTCCTCATGTTTGTCGGATTCAACTGCCGTATCACTTCCAGAACCCCTTCCAGGTCCGGGTCCAGCGCTTCCCAGTGGGGGAACTCTGCCTCCATGGGGGCGCCGTTAAGCCCCTTCCGGAGGGCGTTCTGGTTGGCGGGAACGGGCGCTGCGCTGATCTCCAGGAGCTCCTGGCTGATGAAGTTGATGCCCAGCACATGGCCCGTCTTTGCATCCCTGCGCATCTCGAACTCCAGGGGCCGGAACCCCACCGACACACCCTTCTGGTACCCACCCTCGTACAGGGCGGCGATCTGCTGGGCGAACTCGGTGGGAGCGAACCTGACGGCTGCCAGCAGCCTGCGGGGCTCGGTCCACACCTCCAGGGCCTTGCCGATGGCGGGCTGGCTGTAGTGGTGGGCCCACAGGAACACCGGGTTCTTCATGTACGCATCCAGCTTCCAGCCCGCCTGGAGGATGACATCGCCGTGGCGGTCCTCATCCTCGGTGGAGGCCACGAAGGTCAGGGAGCCTGCCATCTCGCCCCCACTCAGACCATCGTGGGCTCGGCCGGCCCATTTCCTGATGCTGGGAGCTTCCGAGGTGCCGTGCCGGTAGCACTCCAGCGCCTCCATGAGCTGCTCCCGTTCCCACCTTTCGCCGTCGTGAACCATGTTTCTAATACCCTCCCAAGCAGACAACAAAAAAGGACAGACCCTTGAAGGTCTGTCCCATCAGGCGCCATCGCTGGCGTCCAGTTCAGGCTATCCCCACCATCGACGCTGGTCAACGGCAGGGTGTCAGGGTTATTCCAAGGCCTCCCCTTCGTCCACCTGGAAATCTCCGGACTGGCCCTTCTGCCCGCGGGGGAAGCACAAGCTGAGGGCCTGCCTCACGGTGCCGGCCCGGAGGATGCGTATGCCGTCCCCAGACTGCCTGTCGGCCGAGCTCGCAGGCACTAGGCAGCGCCTGAATCCCAGGCGGGCCGCTTCATCCAACCGCCGGTCCGTCTGGGGAACGTTCCGCAGCTCCCCGCTCAGCCCCACCTCGCCCAGGGCCACCAAGTCCGCCGGCAGGGCGGTGTTGCGCAGGCTGGAAGCGACGGCCAGGCATATCGCCAGGTCCGCCGCCGGCTCATGGACGTCCAGACCTCCGACGACGTTTACGATGATGTCCTGGTTGGCGAGGCTGAGGCCGATGCGACGGGACAGCACCGCCACCAGCATCAGCAGCCGGTTGTAGTCCACGCCGTTCCCCACTCGTCTGGGCACGCTGAGGAAGGACGGCGATGCCAGTGCCTGTATCTCCAGCATCAGGGGACGGCTGCCCTCCAGCACTGGGAAGACCGCCGAGCCCACCGCTCCCTCCCGCCTCTGGGATATGAGGGCCCGGGAGGCGTCGTCCACCCCCCGCAGGCCATCCCCCGCCATCTCGAACATGCCTACCTCGTTGGTGGACCCGAAGCGGTTCTTGACACCCCGGACGATGCGGTAGGTGCTCAAGCTTTCGCCCTCCATGTACAGCACCACATCCACCATGTGCTCCAGCACCCTGGGGCCCGCCAAGTTGCCGTCCTTGGTCACATGCCCGGCCATAATCAGAGGGGTGGACCCGGTCTTGGCCCAGCGGGCCAGCTTCAGGCCGCACTCCCTCACCTGGGATACGCTCCCGGGGGAGGAGGACACATCGGCGCTGTGCAGGGTCTGGACCGAGTCGATGATGACCAAACCGGGGCTGAAGCCGTCCAGGCGCTCCATGGTCTCATCCACGTCGGTCCCGGAGAAGAGGTACACATCGCGGCCGGTCAGGCCCAGCCTGTCGGACCTGAGCTTTATCTGGTGGGCAGACTCCTCGCCGGTGACGTAGGCCACCTTGCCGCCACCGCGGGCCACATGCTCGGCGGCCTGCAGAAGGAGGGTGGACTTGCCGATGCCGGGCTCACCGGCCATCAGCACAAGGGAACCGCTGACCAAGCCTCCCCCCAGTACCCGGTCCAGGTCGGCGAACCCCGTGGGTATGCGGATGCCGTCCTCGGAAGACACCTGGGCCAGCTCCTGGGGCGGCGCTGAGGCGCTCGCCTGGCGGGGAGAAGCGCTGCTGCGCTGGGGCTTGGGTGCTTCCACCAGGGGAGTGCGGTCACCGCAGGCAGGGCAGAAGCCCATCCACTTGGCGCTCTCATGGCCGCAGCCCTGGCAGAAGAAGGTGGAACCCGCCCGTTCCTTTACCACCTGACCGTACCTTTCACTCTCACCCTCGGCTCCTCTGCATCGTGACTCCTTGTTCTAGCCGGCACCTGCGCTGTCCGTTCGCCCTGAGGGAAATCGAAGGGGAACGGACAGCTGTATGAGCTATCAAGGAGGAACTTGCTGGCATTGTAGCGCACCGGGGCGTGGCCGTCGCCAGATAGGTGTCATTCAGGGCAGGGCTGGCCCTTCGTGGTGGGCCAGCAGCCCCTTATCTGGCGCCCAAAAGGAAGAGGCTCCGTGTATCGGAGCCTCTTCTTGAATCATCGCCAGTTAGATTCTCTACGCCGTGGCGGCGGCCATCTCCTTGACGCGGATGACGGTCTCGCCTTCCTCGATGTCCAAGACCGCTTCGTCGCCTTCGTTCATATCGCCGTTCAGCAGCTTCTCGGACAACTTGTCCTCCACCACATCCTGGATGAGGCGGCGCAGGGGCCTGGCGCCGAAGCTGGGGTCGTAGCCCTTCTCGGCCAGGTAGTCCTTGGCGGCATCGGTGAGCCCCAGGGTGATGCTCTTCTCGGCCAGCTCCAGGCGCACCTGGTTCATCATCAGGTCCACGATGGAGAGGATGTGCTCCTTGGACAAGGCATGGAACACCACGTTTGCATCGACCCTGTTCAGGAACTCTGGGCGGAAGAAGCGCTTCACCTCGTTCAGCACCTTGTCCTTCATGGCCGCGTAGGCGTGCTGCTCCGTCTGGGCCTCGTCGGTCTTGATGGAGAAGCCCAGCGCCGTCTCCTTGCGGATCAGGTCGGACCCCAGGTTGGAGGTCATGACTATGATGCAGTTGCGGAAGTCCACCTTGCGGCCCTTGGCGTCGCTCAGGTGCCCATCGTCGAATATCTGGAGGAGTATGTTGAACACCTCGGGATGGGCCTTTTCGATCTCGTCCAGCAGGATGGCGCAGTAGGACTTGCGGCGCACCGCCTCGGTGAGCTGGCCTCCCTCTTCGTAGCCGATATAGCCGGGGGGCGCCCCGATGAGCCGGGCCACGGTGTGCCTCTCCTGGAACTCGGACATGTCCAGGCGCACCATGTTCTCTTCACTGCCGAACATGAACTCGGCCATGGCCCGCACCAGCTCCGTCTTGCCCACGCCGGTGGGTCCAAGGAACAGGAAGGCGCCGATGGGCCGCCGGGGGTCCTTAAGGCCCGCCCTCGCCCTGCGCACCGCCTTGGCGATGCTGACGATGGCTTCTTCCTGCCCCACGATCCTCTTGTGGAGCTCCTGCTCCATGTGCAGGAGACGGGAGGTCTCTTCCATAGCCAGCCGGGTGACGGGGATTCCCGTCCACATGCTGACCACCTCGGCCACATCTTCGCTGACGACGGCAGGACGCTCGTTGTCCAGCTCTTCGTGCCACTCCTTCTCCAGGGACTCCATCTTCTCCACAAGCTGGAGCTCCCGCTCCCTCAGCTCGGCTGCGTACTCGTACTGCTGGGAGGCGATGGCATCGTCCTTTTCCTTGCGGACGTTCTCCAGGAGCTTCATGGCTTCCTTGACGGAGATAGGGGTGGTGCTGCTGCGCAGGCGCACCCGGGATGAGGCTTCGTCGATGAGGTCGATAGCCTTGTCGGGCAGGAAGCGGTCCGATATGAACCTGGCAGCCAGGTTGGCCGCCGTTTTCAATGCATCGTCGGTGATGTCCAGGCGGTGGTGCTCCTCGTAGCGGTGCCTGACGCCCTCCAGTATCTCCTGGGTCTCCTGCACCGAAGGCTCGACCACCTGGACCGGCTGGAACCTGCGCTCCAGGGCCGGGTCCCGCTCCACGTGCTTGCGGTAGTCGTCCATGGTGGTAGCGCCGATGCACTGGATCTCGCCTCTTGCAAGGGACGGCTTGAGAATGTTGGCGGCATCCACCGCGCCCTCGGCGGCGCCGGCGCCAACGATGGTGTGCATCTCGTCTATGAAGAGGACGCAATTGGAGGAGCCCTTGATCTCCTCGATTACCTTCTTCAGTCGTTCTTCGAACTCTCCCCGGTACTTGGTGCCCGCCACCAGCGCGCCCATGTCCAGGGTGACCAGCCTCTTGCCCTGCAGGGTCTCGGGGATATCTCCGGCAGCGATCTTCTGGGCCAGCTTCTCCACGATAGCGGTCTTGCCCACGCCGGGCTCGCCCATGAGCACCGGGTTGTTCTTCGTGCGACGGCTGAGGATCTGGATGACCCTCTCCATCTCGTTTTCCCGGCCAATGACCGGGTCCAGCTTGTTGGCCCTGGCGGCTTGGGTCAGGTCGATGCCAAGCTGGTCCAGGGTAGGAGTCTTGGTCTGTTGGCCCCGGGTGCCATAGCCCGAGCTGGTGGGGGCGCTTTGGCTGAGGATCCTGTGGGTCTCGGAGCGCACCTTGTCCAAGGTGATGCCCAAGCTCTCCAGCACGCCCGCAGCCACGCCCTCGCCCTCCCGCAGGAGACCGATGAGCAGGTGTTCGGTGCCGATGTAGTTGTGGTTCATTCGCCGGGCTTCATCCACGGCTAGCTCGACGACCTTCTTTGCCCGGGGGGTGAGACCTATCTCACCCTGGACGGGCTTCTCGCCCCGGCCGATGATGAACTCCACGGCGGACCGCACTTTTGTCAGGTCGATGCCCAGGTTGGCCAGCACACGGGCGGCGACACCTTCGGTCTCGCGCACCAGTCCCAGAAGAATGTGCTCGGTGCCAATGTAGTTGTGGTTGAAGCGCTGGGCTTCTTCCTGGGCTAGGGATAGTACCCTGCGTGCTCTCTCGGAGAACTTCTCGAACCTGCTGCCCATCTATCGCACCTTTCGTTTAGGCAATCCCTTGGGTGGTTGTGTCCCCAGTAAAAATGCTACTTTTGCAAGAACCCCGATTGCCCGATCCAGAGGCTCCCGCCATCACCCCGGTGAAACCCTTCCAGCTAGGAAGATCATGCCATGCGCATATCCTGGAAGTTTTCTGGGGG
The DNA here is from genome assembly GCA_965116325.1 of Dehalococcoidia bacterium. Lineage (GTDB taxonomy): Bacteria > Chloroflexota > Dehalococcoidia > Lucifugimonadales > JAGWBF01 > JAGWBF01. The sequence goes on from OZ220675.1 coordinate 1,432,095, forward strand.
CGGGAGCCTGCCAGCTGATTATAGTTTAGGTTGCCCTCCAAAGTAAAGGAGACTGGCTACTCCTTACGCTGCATTAGCGGCCTCTTGGCGTTTGTGAAGGAAGTAACAATCTAGTCGGCCCTACCACTTTAGCACACCGCCCGACCCAGGAAAAGGGTGTGCCATTAGCCCCTCGCCGGGAGGTGTAAAATGGGTCCCCTGGTATCTATTCCTGTGCAGGGCCCATACAGAACGAGAAGACAAAGGAGAATCCATGGACGTAGCGAAGCATCAGCCGGGAATGTTCAGCTGGGCGGACATGCCCGTGCTGGACATAGACAAAGCCCAGGACTTCTACACCCGCCTGCTGGGTCTGAATGCCACATCCAACCCCGTAGGGCCAGACATGACCTACGTGATGCTGGACAAGGCAGGCAAGAGCAGCTGCGCCTTGTACGCAGTGAGCCAGGAGGCCATGGACCAGCGGGGCGGCGCCTGGTGGCAGAGCTACTTCACCGTGGAGGATGTCGACGCCTCGGCGGAGAAGGCGAAAGCGCTGGGCGGCACAATCGTGTACGAGCCCGTGGATGTGTTCGACGCGGGACGTATGGCAATCATCATCGACCCCATCGGGGCTGTTTTCGCCATATGGCAGCCAAGAGCCAACATCGGGGCCGAGGTGTTTGGCGAGCCGGGCGCCCTGGCTTGGAACGAGCTGTACACCCACGACGTGGAAAAGGCGTCCGCCTTCTACGGTGGCCTCTTCGGCTGGAATCCCAACCCGGTCAAGGCCGCCGACGGGGGCGACTACACCATGTTCGACCTGGGCGGGCAGCCTGCGTGCGGGATGATGGCCATTCGCCCGGAGTGGGGCGAGATGCCCTCCAACTGGTCCATCTACCTGGCGGTGGAAAACCTGGAGGAGTCGCTGAAGCTGGTGGAGGAGATGGACGGCAAGGTCGTCAGCCCGGTCATGGAGGTGGAGAACGTGGGCCGGTTCTCCTTCATCCAGGACTCGACGGGGGCCTATCTGTCGATAATCCAGATTGCCGAGAGGTCTGGGTAGGAAAAGAAAAAGCCCCCAGGCAGTGACCTATTTTCCCACCTCGTCGCCGGGGCAGTATCGTCAGCGCTGGAGCGTTTCACTTCCGTGTTCGGGATGGGAACGGGTGGGTCCGCTCCGCTCCAACCACCAAGGGACTTCTAACCCCTAATTATGCACCCTGACGCGCCCTTTGGCAATAGGACAGGTACGAAAGAGAGGGTGGTGAAGCCCCATCGCCGAGGTTTCAACATGCGTCGGTTGACTCAAATGCCGCTAAGCCTGGATAATTGACGCATCCGTTCCCTTGCAACGGATTGGCCTCAGATGATTCATTGACAAGTATGCCGCATAGCTCAACGGGAAGAGATGTCCCCCCGCTTGAGCCTTATCCGTCCTTTCAGGTCGGCAGCTTACGAGGACGGGAGGTCAATTATGGTAGCTACTTCCGATAGGCCAATACACTCCGGCGTTTACCCGGTTGCCGATGCCGTCGCCCTCATCCAAGCGACTTCTCCTGAACTCGACCTGCCTCGTGAGGATGTTACTTCTCGCCACTTGTTTCGGTGGGTTCGAGACGGGCTCACTGGGCATTATCTTACTGGACTGCGAGGAGACGATGTAGCCCTAACTTTTCTTGACCTTGTGAGCTTACGAATGATAGCTCTATTCCGTGCATATGGCGTCACCTCGTTGGAAATACGAAATGCACATCATGAACTGCAGGCCGCCCGGGGATGGTCGCACCCATTCGCTATGGAACCGATCTGGATTTCTGGTTTGCATATCTACATCAAAGAGAACGATATTCCCATAGCCATCACTGAACACTGGCAATCAGCTCTTAACTTTGTTGAGCTCTTTCAAGGCCCAATGCACAATATGGTGTTTGGCGATGACGAGGCACCAGAACAATGGGAGCCCCAAACGGGGATTGTACTTGACCCCAAAATCTCCTTTGGCGAACCGTGCCTCAAAGGAACTCGCATATCCACGCAAGTCCTATGGGCTCTAGCGCAGGCTGGTGACCCTTCAGATAGAGTGGCATTGGCGTATCATTTGCCCGTGGATCAAGTAGAGGCAGCGATTGCCTGGGAATGCAAGCTCGCAACATAGACAGGTCTCATACTGTTATGACGAATGTTTGCCGCCGATAATTGGCGAAGCTCTCAAAGCAGTCGGATTTCCAGTGGAACTTGCTACCAAAGGAACACCGGACGAAGACCTGATACCGATGATGGGACTACTCGGTCAGGCATGGATAACAAAAGACGACCGCTCCAAGACCGAACATGAGGGTCTATTGTCCGCTGCCGGCATTAGTGTCGTCTGGATTCGCGGATTGGTTCACGGAAAAGGGAAGGGACGATCATCCGTAGGACGCCACGCGACAATGAAGGACATCTTGAGAATGCTTGCGAATAAGCTGGACGCCATAACGGACGAGATTGCCAAATCCCCCGGGCCCAGATACTTCCTCCTTTACACGAATGTCTCAAAGGCTAGTCAAGTGAAAGTGGAGAGCTTCCCCACCCTGCGAGAGGTTCGGGATAGATTGGCTGGTTTACCCAGAAAAAGACATCAGCGAGGAAGTTCATAGCGGAAAGAAGCAGGTGACGAAGAAGGCTGCCTGTCTTGTGCAGTGTCGGCATGGCAATTCGGTATCTAGTCACAGGAAACCGCATGGTGGGAAGGGGGTCGTATTCCAATTGGGGATGGCCATTTAAGGGCTTGAACAGGCCAAGAAACGTTCAGCTGACTTTGTCATCAAGTTCCATCCCCACGACGAAGCCCAATATCGCATAACTGACTACAAGCAAGAACCCCTTTATCAAGGTCACGCTATACGATCACGTCCTCTCCCACTCGTGCGGGAGTGGGGCGCGATTTGTGGCAGCAGTTGGCGATGGACCCACATGCTATTCGTTCTCTAGAACATCGTCAGGAAGATTCCGCAGGGCGGCCTATCTCTAGTTGTTGAACTCTGTTTTCAAGGTCCTCCAAAACGGAACCCAGTCTTGAGAGTATCAGGTCCACTTCAAGCCAGTTGTCGTTAAAGTTCCCACCGCGTCGTTCGGTGTCGGCAAAGCAGGTATGCAATGCTTCCAGTGTCTCGTTAACAAAGTCCCCAAAGTCTCTGTGGTCTTGTATCATCAGGTCTCCTGAAATTTCGTCGACGACCGACGAGTGTGGTTCCTTAACACTCTACTAGACCATTTGTTCTAAGTCAATCTCGATAACCATCGCGGTAGGAATTCGCATCTGTCGCAGAGGGAAATTACGCTTCTTTGAGAGTGCGTCACCTATTGGTCGCACCGGCGAGAGCTAGTTTTGGCGGAAACGCGCCTCTCCATGCTGGGTTCCAATCAGATGACGTTGCCCAGCGTTGGCCTTCCCCGGATTTCGGCCCTCGCCGCAATAACGGCATGAACCCCACTTAACCCTGGAAACAAGCTCGGAGCGGTTCCCGATAGACTCCCGCTTTCGCGGGAGTGACGGCGGGCAGAACGGCCCTACGCGCTGGCGGGGGTGGGGGCGGAGTGCTCGTGTCCTTCGCAGGCGACCCAGTGGTAGCCGCCCTCGAAGTACTCTTTCTTCCAGATGGGCACCATCACCTTCAGCCGGTCCACAGCTTGGTGGCAGGCCATGAACGCCTCATACCGGTGGGGGGATGCCACCGCCACCACAAGGCTGATCTCACCGATGTCCACCCGCCCGATGCGATGGGAGATGGCGATGTCCTCGATGTCCCACTCCTTCTGGAGCTGCACCCTGATTTCCTCCAGCTTCTTAAGGGCCATCTCGGTGAAGGCCTCGTACTCCAGGTGAAGCACCTTCCGGCCCTCGGCATAGAGCCTGGTTGTACCCAGGAAGGTCACCACGGCGCCGTTGGTCTCCTTGCGCACCTTGGCGGTTACCTCTTCGGGGTCCAGCACATCGTAGGTGATGACGACCATGGGGCTTCCTCCGCTGACCGGGGGTATGAGGGCGATCTCGTCCCCTTCTTTCAGGGCGATCTCACCCTCGGCATACTCGGCGTTGACGGCTGCCACTATATCCACCTTCGGGGGGGCAAGCTGGGGGTACCGGGCCCTGATCTCATCCACTGCGCCGGCCAGGGTGGCGCCTTCGTGCAGATCAAGGGTGAGGTGCCCGGTGCCGGCCCTTTCCCGATACAGCGCAAACAGGCGCACATCTATCTTCATCGGCTTCCTCACGGGGGCATGAATTCCCGCCCCACATTGCCAACAATCATATCTGCCAGCTAGGGAATCTGTCCACCTACGAGAGCGCCTTCCAGCATCCTTTAGCCATTTGAACAACCGCGTCCTGTCCGTTCGTTCTGAGTCAAATCGAAGGGCGAACAGATGGGTTGTAGACTCCCGCTTTCGTGGGATTGACGTCAATTGTGGCAGCAGCGCATTTCGTCATTGCGGCGGAGGCCGCAATCCAGAACGGAGCGCTGCCGGGCTCGAGGTTGGCTCCCATCAATACGATAGGGGATGGCAATAGGGGACCTGCTCAAAGTCCGGAGTTTCCTGGATTGCGGCCTCCTCCGCAATGACGGAGCAGCCTTTCGCAACACCCGTACTGTCCGTTCGCCCTGAGGGAAATCGAAGGGGAACGGACAGTTGGGGCAGGGCGATGGGGTGCGCCGCCCGTTGTGATAGACTGGGTAGCCTAAACCCCCTCACCCGCCTACGGCGGCCTCTCCCTCCAGGGGAGAGGCGAACTGTGGGAAGGAAAGGAAGGGTCACATGGGCATGCTGACGAAGGAGCTGGAAGGCAAGGTCGCGCTGGTCACCGGGGCCGGCAGCCCCACCGGGCTTGGCCGGGCTATGTCCGAGGCTCTGGTGCTGGCGGGAGCACGGGTGGCCATGGTCGATGTCAATCTAGACTGGCTGGAAAAGAGCGCCAACGATGTGCGCGAGCTGGCCGGGGATGATGTTGTGATGGCCGTCGAAGCCGACGTTTCCGACCCGGCTTCAGTTGAAGCTGCCGTCGCCAGGGTGGTGGACACCTGGGGCCTGCACATCCTGGTCAACAACGCCGGCATCAACCCGGGCACCGTCGGCTTGGGCCCCAACGCCCTAGTCAATACATGGGAGAACTCCCTGGAGGCCTGGAATAAGGTTATCTCCGTCAACCTTTCCGGCCCTTTCTACATGACCAAGGCGGCTATTGGACACCTGTTGGAACAGAGATGGGGGCGCATCATCGGCGTGACCACCAGCTTCGAGACGATGATCCGCAAGGGCAATGCCCCTTATGGGCCTGCGAAGGCAGGCCATGAAGCCCTGATGGCTATGCTCGCCAAGGACCTGGAGGACACAGGAGTGACCGCCAACGTGCTGGTGCCCGGCGGCCCCACAAACACAGCCATGCTCCCCGACGACGGCAGCTTTGACCGTGAGGCCCTGATCCAGCCCGACGTGATGCGCAAGCCGGTGGTGTGGCTGGCATCCGATGCCTCCGACGGGGTGAACGGGCGCCGGTTCAATGGGTACCTGTGGGACGATACCCTGCCCCTGGAAGAGACGATAGAGAAGGCCGGCGCGCCCGTGGCATGGCCCAACCTGCGCCGTCCCTACACAGCGCCGGGGATACTGACCTCCAGATCGTCCTAGGCCCGGCCGGGAGGGTCGGCCATGAGCTCTGCCCAGCGCCCGTAGAAGCGCCGGTGGAAGCTCTCGCTGATCCGGAAGTCGCTGGCATACGCCATCAGGTCTTCATCGAAGCTCTCGTGCCCCAGGCCCATCTGCATGTTCAGCTCCAGGTCCCGGGACATCGCCCCCCGGCAGGTGCGGGTGCACTCCTCCCAGTTGTCCATGTCGTCCTGTTCGAAGGTGCCGGCAGGCCCGAAGCTGCGGATGCTCATCAGCCGGGTCGCTTCCTTCACATCTTCGGGGGCGTTGGCATCCACGAACACGTAGGCCTGCACCTCCACCTGCTCAGGGCCCCTGGGCTGCCACACCCGGAAGGTGTGGGATGTGGCCCGGAGCATGGAGAAGTTGGGGAAGATGGTGCCGACAATGGGGTTTAGAAGCTCCCGCCTGGGACCCAGGCGCTTCTTGACCTCGGGCAGGATGGAGGCCTCGTACTCCAGTATCTCGGGCACCGGCGGATCCTTCACGTCCGAGGGTCCTATGGTCTGGAATCCATGACCGCCGTCGCTGGACACCACGTTGCCACCGCCCGTGCTGGCCGGGGGCACGCCGGCGCCGATGCCCACCCTGATGGCGGACAGGTGGGTCCAAAAGGTGTGGTAGTTGTCCCCGCCGAAACTCTCTGAGGGGAACTTCCAGTTGCACCCGATGTTCCACCGGTGCACTCCCCCCACCACCTCGACTCCCCCCTCCCGGCGGTCGAAGAAGTTGTCCAGGTACCAGGTCATCTCCCCCAGGTAGTCCGTAAGAGGTGGGGCTGCGGGGTCGAAGGTCGCGAACACCAACCCCTTGTAGCTGTCAAGCTGGGCGACGGGCATCAGCCCCCACCGGCCCTGCTCCAGCTCCCTGTAGTAGGCATCGTCCAGGTTGGGCACCGCCACCAGCTTGCCGTCGTTGGCGTAGGACCATCCATGGTAGGAGCAGGTGAAGGATGCGGCGTTGCCGTCCTCCGCCCGGCAGAGGCGGTTCCCCCGGTGGCGGCACACGTTGAGGAAGGCATTGATCCTGCCGTTATCATCCCGGACCACCAGCACCGGGTCTTCGCCCATGCTGGTGGTGGTGAAGTCGCCGGGGCGGGGGATCTGGCTTTCGTGGCAGAGGAACAGCCAGCACCGGGCAAAGATGTTCTCCATCTCCTGCCGGTAGATGTCCGGCTCAACGAAGATGCGGCGACTGACCAAGCCCCTTTCCGCATCCACCAAGCTCCCCGGGGCTTCCGCCACGGTGCACCTCCTGCCCGCGTATTGGCGGGCGCTGGCTTTGGAGGCTGTATAGCACACCACCCCAGGAGCGTCAACCGAAAGCAGGCCTGCCCAAAGACAGCGGCGTCCACGGGTGGGTATCATCGGGTATAATGCGAGCGACACCCCTCCCCGACAGCCGACTATCGGGGAAACCGGGGCCGGGAGGTACGGCGTTGGCTGTCCTCGAGATGCTGCTACGTGAGCTGTCCGTCACCCCAGGGATGCTGTGGGTGGTCGGCGGCGGGGAGGTCGTCAGCGAGAACTCCTCGGTGGATATGCAAGAGCCCGACTTCACCGACGGCTACGCCACCGTGCGGGCCGAAGCGTGGCACTTCCACCTGAACATGGGGTCGGTTTCCGGCATCCAGTTCGTGGAGGCCGAGGACCACGGCGTCCCCTACCTTTACTACGTGCGGTTCTCCGATGCCGCGGGAGATACCCTGGTGCGCTGCTACTTCCCCAACCCCTACATGGACGACGACGACAACCCCGCCGAGTTCCAGCCCGCGAAGCTGGAGCGGTTCCAGGAGATGCGGGACAGGTACGTGGGCCGGGAGAACGTCATTTACGTAGAGAGGCCCAGGGGTTCCTGAAGTGGGCTCCCCAGGACCCGTAAAGCCATCCATTCAGCCAAAGGAGGTTGGCCCCAGTCATGTTCGATAAAGCAGCACTGGACAAGCTATTTGACGACCTGCGGGGCAAGTACGGAGAGCAGAGCGACTGGGACGATATCCTCCGGCAGGCCCACCTGGGCGTGGCTTACTCCGACGCCAACGTTCCCCTGGCCAACAAGAACATCGACCCTCGCGTAGTTGCGGCCATAGAGCAGCACAGGCCGTAAGGCGCCCCCTCATCCTAACCTTCTCCCACCCTTTCTATTCCCCTTCCCTTGATGGGAGGAGATTAAGGGGAGGGTGAACCAGATATCCCCCCCTTGACGGGAGGGGACTAAGGGGAGGGTGATACCCCCGCCACGGGCAGCTTGTCCCACTCCCGAACTATTCTGGATTGCGGCCTCCGCCGGAATGACGAAAAGATGTCCCCCTCATCCTAACCTTCTCCCGCCAGGGGAGAAGGGACATTCTTGCCCCCTCTCCCTCGAGGGAGAGGGTTGGGGTGAGGGTGATACGCCCCCATTCAAGTCAGTGCCACCGGCGCGTTGACACCCCCGCACCCCAAAGCCTAGGCTGGAACCGACTAGGGACGGACCCTTACACCATCTCCGCCTGAAGACCCTGGCACGGGATTGTCGTCGCAGGTCCCGGCGCCAAAGGCTTCAACAGGCGGAGTGGAGGGTCCGTCCCTATCTTTATTTCCCAGCTAGCCGAGGTAGATGATGTTAGTGGAAAGCCAGCGCTGCCGCCGGTGCAGGTACCGGAGGTTGATCAAGCTCCAGAAGATGCGGGACGACGACCACGACGTCTACCGCTGCGCCGAGTGCGGGTACATCTTCAGCCCACCCCCTGACCTGGGGAAAGACGTCGGACCGGACAAGACACGCCAGCCTCGAGGGACATCCCTGTGACCCAGGCGAAGAAGCCCCTCTACACACCCTCGGACCATCACCGCGCCTCGCCCGTCGCCTTCGCCAGGGAAGCCCTGGGCGTCAGCCTGTGGAGCAAGCAGGAGGAGGTGCTGGACGCCCTGGGCCAGGGCCCCAGGGTGGCCGTCAAGTCGGGCAACGGCCTGGGCAAAGGGTTCTCGGCCGCAGTGTCCCTGCTATGGTTCCTCTGCTGCCATGACCCGGCCATCGTGCTCAGCACAGCCCCCACCTTCCGGCAGGTGCGCCATGTCCTCTGGCGGGAAGTGCGCAAGCTCTACAATAGCGCCCCCTACAGCTTCGGGGCCAAGCTCCTGGACACGCGGCTGGAGCTGTCTGAGAACCGCTACGCCCTGGGTTTGTCCGCCGACAGCGACGAGGAGTTCCAGGGTTTCCACAGCCCCAACATGCTCATAGTGGTGGACGAGGCCGAGGGAGTGGAGGAGCCCATCTATGAGGCCATAGAGGGCGTTATGACCTCGGAGAACTGCCGCCTGCTGCTCATCGGCAACCCCACGACCATGGGAGGATCTTTCCGGCGAGCCTTCTACCAGGACCGGGAGCTCTACAGCACCATCACCATATCCGCCCTGGAAAGCCCCAACGTGGTGGAAGGCTCTTCGGTCATCAAGGGCTTGGCCACCAAGCGGTGGGTGTCCGAGAGGCAGAGGGTGTGGGGAGCCGAGAACCCCATCTACCAAGCCCGGGTGCTGGGCGAGTTCCCCGACCAGGGCGACGACACCCTGATCCCGCTGTCCGCCATAGAACGGGCGACGGAGCGGGAAGCTGTGCCCTCGGACCCGGGCAAGCCCCTGGTGCTGGCGGTGGATGTGGCCCGTTACGGCTTCGACGCCAGCGTGCTGCTCAGGAGACGGGGCCTGGTCGTGGAGGAGATACGCAGCTACCACTCCCTGGACACCATGAAACTGGTGGGTCACATCGTGGACGCCATTGACCAGCACAAGCCTGACGAGGTGGTCATCGATGAGGTGGGCATAGGCGCGGGTGTGGTGGACAGGCTGAAAGAACAGGGTTACAGCGTGCAGGGCGTAAACGTCGGCACCGCCGCCCTGGACCATGAACACTACGCCAACCTGCGGGCGGAGAGTTACTGGGACCTGCGCCAGCTCCTGCTGGACGGCTGCGTCGCCCTCCCCAAGGACAACGAGCTGGTGGGCCAACTCGCCGCCCTGAAGTACAGCTTCAACAGCATGGGCAAGGTGCTCATCGAGTCCAAGGACGACATGCGCCGGCGGGGCGTGCCCTCCCCCGACAAGGCCGATGCCCTGATGCTGGCCTTCCTGGCCAAGCGACGCAGGGTGCAGCTTTGGGGATAGCAGGCGGTCCAAAAACACCAACCGAGGTATTTTCATGAACAACGGTAGGTCCGGCAGGGACTCCCTACTGAAATCGGCATCCCGGTGGCTTGCGGCCAGGAGAATCCTCCCGCGGGTACGGAAAGCCAACCGGGCCGCCGCCGTGGAGATGGATGGGCGCAGGGACTTGTGGGGAGGGAGTCCCCAGTGGGCCCTGCCGGCCTACGGGGGCTACTACGCCACCTCCGTCGCCATCCACGCAGCCATCAGGATTCGCACCGAAGCCCTGAGCCGCCAGCGTCTCCTGGCCCTGCAGGACGACCTGCCCGTGCCCGACCATCACCCGGTGCAGGTGCTGCTGGACAGGGCCAACCGCTGGACCACCCGCGGCCAGCTCTGGACAGCCATCGAGACCAACCTGTGCCTGTGGGGGTCGGCCTTCCTGGCCCTGGAACCCGACGAAGAAGGCCGGATGGAGATATGGGTGCTCCGGTCCGACCGGATGAAGGTTATCCCCGACAGGGAGCGCCACATTCGCGGGTACGTTTACGTCGGGGCCAACGGGGCCGTCCCCTACACCGCCGACGAGATAGTCTGGCTGCGCTACTACAACCCCCTGGACGACTTCTCCGGCCTCTCTCCCATCGCGCCCTTGAGGTTGTCCATCGACATGGGCATGGATGCCCTGAAGTTCAACCGCAGCTTCTACCAGAACTCGGCCCGACCTGACCTGATCCTCACCACCGAGACCAACCTGTCCGACCAGGAGGTGACGGCCTTCTACCAGCGCTGGGAGTCCCGCTACCAGGGGCCGGCCAACGCCCACCGTCCGGCCATCGCCAGCTTCATCAAGGACGTGAAGCCCATCGGCTTCAGCCAGCGGGAGATGGAGTTCGTCCAGGGGCTGCGCTGGAGCCTGGAGGATGTCAGCCGTATCTACGGCGTGCCCCTGCCCCTGCTGTCCGACTACCAGAGGGCCACCTTCACCAACATAAAGACGGCCGAGCAGCTCTTCTGGCGCAACACCATGATCCCGGAGATGCGCTTCATCGAGGAGCAGCTGGACCATAAGCTGCTGCGCCAGCTCGGGTACCCGGAGATCGTGCTGCGCTTCGAGACCAGCAACATCGAAGCCCTGCGCCAAGATGAGGACAGCCTGGTAAACCGTCAGTCCATGCTGCTGGACCGTGGGGTGCTGACCATCAACGAGGTCCGGCGCTCCCAGAACCTGCCCGACGTCCCCTGGGGCGACGGCCCCCCGCCGGGGTGATGGGGGCCTTACACAACCCAGGTGACGAGGGCTACGCCGATGATGAATCCTGGCAACGTCCAGATAAGGAATGATGCTATGCTGAACTTGAAAACGATCTCTAGGACATTGTCGAAATCCAGGTTGATTTCTCTTATCTCCACGGTCTGTGGATCTACCTCTCGGTTGTCGTGTGTGATTTTCATAAGAGTTCATCCTCCATAGGAGTTGGAGTTCTGCATTATAGACGCCCGGAGCGTCCTTTCTCAGTGCGTGACAAATGCGCCTCCCTCAGGAATCCAACTTTCTTCCAAGTGTCTCTCAACTCGCCCATGACCGAGCTGAGCATCAGATCTTGTGGCTGTTGACTCCCGTCGAGAAACAGCGCATGGCTTATCCGCTTCCCATACTAGCCTTTCGTCTATGATCTCCGTCAAAATAGATCCTCCTGGGCCAAACCATTGACTTCCAAAAGGATTTCTTGCAAGCCTTGCACGCTACGCTGACAGATGAGTAAATGTAGTCTCGGATTGCCGAAAGGGAGTTCGTCGAATGCCAACAAGGTCTGCGACAGTCGATATTGTTCCTAAGGTCCTGGCTTGGGCCAGGACGTCGAGCGGTCTGTCACGTGGTGCTTTGTCATCGCTGATGAAGGTGGAAAGCGACGTCATAGCAGAGTGGGAACGAGACAGTTCAAGAACAGAGTTGACGGTTGTTCAAATTGAGGCACTTGCCAAGCACTTTAGGCGCCCCGTGATTTCACTTCTTCTGAACCAGCCTCCCCCAGACGCCACGATGCCCACAGACTTCAGACGTTCAGACTATCGATCACGGAGTTATTCTCCGGAATTGCGGTTGGCCGCTCGTCGAGCACGGCGTCTGCAGAAGTTGGCTTCCGGACTACTCCAAACGGTAAACCCGACCCGAGTTGCCGAGCTGCCTCAATTTTCTCAAGGGACCGCAGCTCCTGACGAGGCTGCAAGTCAATTGCGAGATCTGCTGGCGTTCCCCAAAGATATCCATAGCAGGTGGAGAGACTCGTTCGGGGCTTTTAGAGGATGGCGCTCCGTAATTGAAGAACTCGATATATTGGTATTCAGTTCCAATTTTCTACGGGAGGAGGCTCAAGGATTCAGTATTTCTGACACACAACCCTGGGTCATTGTCGTAAGCGCAAAGGACTCTCCATCGGCCAGGTCCTTTACTCTGTGGCACGAGTTGGGCCACTTGCTGCTGAGAAATGGAGGCATTTGCTCTGGAAATGACTCTTCGGATGAACCAGTTGAACCTTTGCAGTCGGTGGAAGATTGGTGCAACCGATTTGCCGAGTCCGTCCTTGTTGACAGGGACTTGTTGGCCCAAAGACCCGAAACAGACGCTGTGATTAATCGTATTCCGGGATACGAGAACGCACTTCGGCGCTTAGCCGGACATTTCCGGGTTAGTCAACAAGTTGCGCTGTATCGCATGCGCCATATGGGTCTGTTAACGACTGCCAACTTTCGACACGAATTCAACCGGGTGATGAGTGAACAGAATCTATCCAAGTCAGCCAAGCGAGACAACCGATCCGAGCAGATGAGACGCAACATCCCACGAGAAGTTGTTGCTGAGCGGGGCCCAACTTTTACTCGTGCAATATTGCAAGCATTTGACCAAGGTGGTCTGACACGATCAGATGTATCAGATTACCTTGGCGTGCGTTCGAAGCACTTGGAAAGCATTCGCCGGGAAGCGCACAGGTAACGACGGATGGCTCTAGAACAGTTGGAAAAACTATACTGCGTCGACACAAGCGCTTTACTCTTCATTGCGGATGCATATCCTGCTGATGCCTTCCCTGAAGTTTGGACTACATTGGCAGCGTTGACCGAGAGGGGAGACCTTGTTGCCGCAAGGGAGGTGCGGCGGGAACTGGAATCAAAAGACGACAACGGTGCCTATTCATGGGCTATTGACAATCGCTCATTGTTCCAACCCCTTGATCGCAACCAAATAGCTCTTGCCAGGGAGATTGTCAATTCGGATGACTTTAGTGGTCTTGTAGACTTTGACTCAGAATTACCTGATGCCGTCCCATTCACTGTAGCCCTAGCGATATCCCTAACCCATGAACAGACGAGTTTCCTACGTGTACCCCCCGCGGTTGTAGCTGTCTCGTCTCCGATTCGCCCTGTCGGGTTGGCCGAGGTATGCGAAAGTTTCGTTGGACGAGTAAGGTTTCTTTCCCCTTATCAAATGTTGCGAGAAGTCAATCTCGACGTTCCAGAGCCCGGGGGTCGAGGATTAGCCGACCTCTATGGGATTTGGAGGGATCTTGACATCACTGCCCAGGATGCTATTGACGCTAAGCTTAAGTTTGGGCCCGATAGGCTTTGATTTACTTGCTCGATACCAACGCCTTGCTGGGTTTCCTTGTCGGGTTTCCTCATTTGTCCCGCAGAGCACTCTCTGTCATAAGTCGCCCTGATCTTGGGGACAAACTTGCTATACCATCGATTTGCTTGGTCGAGGCTTGGGATGTGGCGCGAAAAAAGCGACGGCAGTTCACGGACTACAATCAGGTCAATAGGCTGATAAGGTCGAGGGGAATACTCGTGGAGACACTTACCTTGACAGTAGTTCAGAAATTGCCTGACTTGTGGGAGGATTCAAGAGACATGGTGATTTTGGCCACCGCAATGGACTTGCAGGAACGCCACGGTCCAGGCAACGTAACCATCATCACTACCGATTCCAAATTCCACAGTAACCCACTTGCACTGTCATGCTTATGCTAGAGTCGGCTCCGAGCGCCTCCTTAAACGCTGCCGACCTTACCCCGACACTAGCAACACTACCTTCATAGTATCTTAGCCTAACCTAGATTTGTCGTTGTCCAGGTCCTGCCTGTATCTCGATGTGCGCTCGCCGGCAATCTGCACGGGCACCTTTGTTCCAATCCTCTTACTGCGCTTCGCAAGAGAAGCGCAGGCCAGAATCTCTGCGATTTGACTGTTTCCTGAGGGCGACGGAACTTCCTTACACGCTGTTATCGGCTCCACTTTCTCCTGTTGTGTTGTGGGAATCACTAGAGAGACTTCTCATGGCAATAGCCGACAAATGGTGCACGTACATTCTCAAGCTCTTTCCTAACTCCTCCAGGGTTTGCTGCAAGTTGGTCTACGTTAGCCAACATGACGACTCCGCACTTCTGTGCTTCCCTCAAGGCATGACGAAAGGGATTGCAACCTACGTGGGTTGGGCTTAGAATCAAGCTTTCTCATTCACTGCCTCAAGAGGCCTAGTTGCAACAAACCGACAGAGAAAGCTCCACGGACTTAAGAGAACGACGCGGTTTCGTCTTAGGCAGCTTATCTCTAGGCCACGGCATCTCCCACCTCTTCTCCCAGGGTTTCCCCCTCCTTCTCACCGAAATCTCCGCCGCCATGGGCTTCAGCAACGTCCAGAACGCCAGCGTGTTCGCGGTGCGCCAGGTTGGGTCCGGGTTCATCAACCTGGGAGGCGGGCCCCTGGTCGATATGTTCAGGTACCACTGGGGCCTCATCCTTACGGGCTGCATGCTCTTCCATGGCATCACCTTCGCCCTCATGGGGGCCACGCCCAACTACGCTTTCCTAGTTGTTGTCTCCCTGCTATTCGCCGTTCCGGGTTCCCTGTGGCACCTCCCGGCCGCGGCAGCACTATCTCAGCGGTTCCCCGACCGGCGGGGCTTTGCCGTCACCCTTCACGGCTTTGGAGCCAATATTGGCAACGTTTTAGGTCCCATAATGACCGGGGGCATCCTTGGGCTGATCACCTGGAGACCCACCTTCTTCATCTACGCCGCCCCCTATTTCGTCGCCACCCTCCTGGTCTGGTGGGCGCTGAAGGGCTTGGGGCATTCGGGAGGGGAATACGGCGGCTCCAGGAAGCTGGGCGCCCAGATCCGGGAGACCGTCGGGCTGCTCAGAAATCCCCTGATAGCAGGGTTGGCGATAGCAGCTATGCTCCGCACCATTGGGCTGAGCGCCGTAACCAACTGGACCCCCTTCTACCTCAAGGAGCCCCTGGCCGAAGGAGGCCTGGCCATGGGGAACCTGGAGGCCGGCATCTTCCTCACCATCCTCACGGGCATCGGCATCCTGTCTACACCGGTCCTGGGTGAGCTTTCGGACCGGTTCGGGCGCAAGATGGTGATGCTGCCAGGCTTCATCGCCGCAGCCATCCTGTCGATGCTGGTGGTGCCTGCGGGAGAGTCCAGCAGGTGGATGCTGGGCATAGTTCTGGCCGCCATGGGGATATTCGCCTACTCCCTCCACCAGCTGCTGCAGGCATCGGTCCTAGATGTGGTCGGAAGGGGCACCGAAGCGAGGGCCATAGGCTTGCTGTTCGGTTTCAGCGGAATGCTGGGCATAGCCACGCCCTTCATCGCTTCGCTAATTATCGACAATTATGGGGGCTATGGCTCCATCTTCTACTATGCCGGGATCCTGACGGCGGCAACCGCCTTGATGGTGGCCATACTTCCCTTGAAACGGTGACCCTAGTAAGCCCGTAATCTCCACAGGGAGCTTAGCTTGGTAGAAGCTTCTACCAGTGAGTCCACTAGCGCTCGCAGCAACCGCGGCTTTGTCCTGGGCAGCTTGTCCTTTGGCCACGGGGTGTCCCATCTCTTCGATCAGGGCTTCCCCTTGGTGCTGACAGAGATCTCCGCCACAATGGGATTTGGCAGCTTACAGCAGGCCCTCCTGTTCGGCATACGCCAGGGAGGGTCGGCGCTGGTCAGCCTGGGAGGCGGGCCCGTGGTGGACATGATGAAGCCCCGCTGGGGGACCATCCTGACCTGCTGCATGATCGGCGCGGCGGCCGGGTTCATCTTCATGGGCGCGTCCCCCAACCTCTGGGTGCTGGCAATTGCGGTGGCAGTGTTCTCCATTCCCGGCTCCCTGTGGCACCTTCCAGCAGGGGCGGCCCTGTCCCAGCGGTTCGCCGACCGGCGAGGCTTCGCCATATCCATCCATGGCTTTGGCGCCAACATGGGCAACGCCATCGGTCCGATACTGGCCGGGACCCTGCTGGGGATACTTCTCTGGCGTTACGTGTACTACATCTATGCCATTCCCTGCGTCCTTGTGGCAGCCTTCGTCTGGTGGTCCCTCAAGGACCTGGGCAAGTACGGCCAAGCAACCGAGCGCATCCGGCTGAGCGTGCAGTTCCGGGAGGCCTTGGCGCTGCTGAAGGAGCCGGTGGTCGTGGGCCTTACCGTGGCGGCCATGCTGCGAGGCATCGGGCTGGATGCCATCTTCAGCTGGACCCCCTTCTACCTCAAGGGAACAGAAGACGGCCTGGGCATGGGCAACATAGAGGCGGGCTTCTACGTTGCCCTTGTGACGGGAATGGGCATGGGCAACATAGGCGGGCTTCTACGTTGCCCTTGTGACGGGAATGGGCATCGTTTCGACACCGGTGCTGGGGTCCCTTTCCGACCGGTACGGACGGAAGGCTGTGCTGGTCCCGGGCCTGGCTGCTGCAGCAGTCCTGTCCTATCTCGTCGTGCCCACGGGGGACAGCCTTCTGCTCATTCCCCTATTTGCCGTGATGGGGCTCTTCAGCTTCGCCCTGCACCAGATAATGCTGGCTGCCGTGCTGGATGTGGTGGGCCAGGGGACGGAAGCCAAGGCCATCGGGCTGATCTTCGGCATCAACGGCCTCATCGGAATTGGGTCTCCCTTTGTCGCCTCGGTTATCATTGAATATCTGGGCGGGTACGGCACCATCTTCTACTATGCGGCAGCCATGACCGCCCTGGCCGCGGTGCTGGTAGCCTTCATTCCCATGAGACTACGACTTGCCCCGGCCCCGGAAAGAAGGTGAGCCTTGACGACGGAACCCGAAGTTAGAGTCCGGCTTGCCGAGACTAGCGATCTGGATACCATCGTGGACATGGTGGCGGCCATCACCTGGGAGACTGAAGGCCGGGAACAGGACAAGGACCGCCTGATCAAGAGCACCACCCAGCTCTTCGATAACCCAGCCAAGGGCTTCTGCCTGGTGGCCGATGCCGGAGGCCAGGTGGTGGGAATCGTGGTCGTCACCTACCTCTGGAGCTACTACCGCAGCGGCACCACCTGGTGGCTCGAGGCGGTGTATGTGCACGCCGACTGGCGGAGGCGGGGAGTGTTCAGCCTCCTGTATGACCAGGTGCTGCAGTGGGCTCGGAGCAGCACCGACTCCATAGGCATAGGCCTGCGTGTGGTCCACGATAACCATGTTGCCAAGGCCGCCTACGCCCGCAAGGGGATGTCCGAAGCCCCACCCCGCCACGAGACCTACTACGCCGCCTTCGAGCAATAGCTGGGGGCCAAGGCCCGGTGCTATACTGGGGAGCGCTACTCCCCTTCTGAGGAGGTTCCCGTGGTTACTGCTTTTTCTGCTGTCGGCCAATCTGTCACCAGGGGTGAAGGCCCCGACAAGGTTACCGGCCAAGCTCGCTACACCGCCGATGTGCTGCTGCCTGGGATGCTGTGGGGGAAGGTCCTCAGGAGCCCCTTCCCCCACGCCAGAATCGTAAGCATCGACACTTCGAAGGCCAAGGCCCTGCCCGGCGTCCACGCCGTGATAACGGGACAAGATATCCCGGACCGCAGGGTGGGCCGAAGGCTGAAGGATTTTCCTGTGCTGGCCAGGGACAGGGTGGTGTTCGTCGGGGAGAAGGTGGCAGCAGTGGCAGCCGAGACCCCGGACATAGCCGAAGAGGCGTTGCTGCTCATCGACGTGGAGTACGAAGACCTGACGGCGGTGTTCGACCCCTTCGAGGCGATGCAGCCCGACGCCCCCGTCCTGCATCCCGACCTGGCATCCTACATCGGCCTTCCCGCCCCCGCCTCCACCATTGCCGAAAACAACGTCTTTGCCCACAACGTCTGGTCCAAGGGGGACATCGAGCAGGGCTTCGCCGAAGCGGACCTGGTCTTCGAGCACACCTTCACAACCCAGATGGTGCACCAGGTCTATATCGAGCCCCACGCCTGCGTTGCCAAGGTGGAGGACGACGGCCGGGTCCAGATGTGGATCAACAACAAGGCCCCCTTCACTCTCCGCGCCCAGCTTGCCGCCGCCTGGGATATGCCCGAAACCAACATCACCCTGAACGTGACCAGCATCGGGGGCGATTTCGGAGGCAAGGGCGACTTCATGGACGGCCCCCTCTGCTACTACCTGGCCCTCCACTCGGGCAGGCCCGTCAAGATGGTGATGGACTACATCCAGGAGTTCCTGGCAGGCAACCCCAGGCACCCCACCCACATCACCCTGAAGTCGGGCCTCAAGAAGGACGGCACCCTGGTTGCCAGGCAGGCAAGGGTCGTGTTCAACAGCGGCGCTTCCGGGGCCTTCAAGCCCGGCGTGTTCATTCGGGGCGCCGACCATGTTTGCGGCGACTACAACATCCCCCACACCCGCATCGACAGCTACATGGTTTACACCAACACCGTCCCGTGCGGGCACATGCGCTCCCCCGGCAAACCCCAGGTCATCTACGCCGTGGAAGCCCACACAGACATGATCGCCCGGGAGCTGGGCATCGACCCCTACCAATTCCGCCTGCAGAACTCCCTGCGGGAAGGAGACTCCTCGCCCATCGGCGAAGAGTACGAGCACATCAGGGGCATCGAGTGCCTGGAGCGAGCCGCCGAAGCCTCCAACTGGAACACCCCCAAGGCCGGGCCCTACGTGGGCCGTGGAATGGCCATCTCGGACCTTCCCCAGGGCACCGGGGAGTCCACCGCCAAGGTGATCCTGGACGCCGACGGCAAGGCCACCCTCATGATGTCCCTTTGGGATACGGGCACCGGCGCCCACACCATCTTCCGGCAGATGGTAGCCGAGGTTCTGACCATTCCCGTGGACCGGGTCGAATACCTGACCCAGAACACCGATGCTGTGCCCTTCGACTCGGGTTCCGGCGGCAGCCGGGTCACCTACACGTCGGGCCCGGCGGTCGTGGGCGCCGCCAACGAGCTTAGGGACCGGCTGATTGCCCGGGCGGCCGAGCTGTACAACTGCTCCTCCGATGATGTTCAGCTTCGCGACGGCAACGTAATCACCCCCAGCGGCCCGGTCTCGGTGCAGCAGGTGGCTGCCCAAGCCTTCGCCGCCGATGAGGAGCCCCTCGCGGGGGAGTCCACCTTCGCCTCCAAACCCCCGGAGATAACCTCCTTCTGCGTTCAGGTGGCCGAGGTGGAGGTGGACCCGGAGACGGGACAGGTGGATGTCAAGAAGATCACCACCATCCACGATGTGGGCACGGTGCTGAACCCCATGGCCCACCAGGGCCAGATAGACGGTGGCACCATCATGGGCTTGGGCTACGCCACCATGGAGGAGATGTTGGTGGAGGACGGCCGGGTGAACACCCTGAGCATGGGCGACTACAAGGTGCCCACCATCAGGGACATCCCCGAGCTGGTCACCGTGCTGCTGGAGCCAACGCCGGGGCCGGCGCCCTTCGAGAGCAAGGGCATCGGCGAGAGCGCAAACATCCCGACAGCCGGGGCCATCGCCAACGCCGTCCACGACGCCATCGGCGTGCCCATCACAGACCTGCCCATCACCGCTGAGAAGGTCCTGGCCGCCCTGAAGGCGAAGGGGAGCTAGGAGCCTTCACCCTCCCCCTAGCCCCCTCCCATCGAGGGAGGGGGGATAGACAGGCCCCCTCTCCCCTGGCGGGAGAGAAATCATTAGGCAAAATCGTCGTTCCCGCGAAAGCGGGAACCTACTTGGCCCAAAGCGAGGCAGCGGATAGGGCTATGGTCGGTAGCAAAACTGAGCCTGCCCGTTCCCCTTCGATTTCCCTCAGGGCGAACGGGCGGCGGGGCAAGGGATTAGCGCTGAGTAGACTCCCGCTTTCGCGGGAGTGACGATGGAGGCGGCGGGAGTGACCGTAGGGGCTGAGGACGTGGCGGGAGGGGGGCTTGAATCTACTGACGTGTCGGAGGTAGCCGATGGCTAGCAAGCTGGTGCAGGGAGACAAGTTCCCTGCCATGACCCTGAACCTCACCGATGGCCGAAGCATCCAGCTTCCCGGCGATATGTCCGGGCGCTACCTGGCCCTCCTTTTCTACCGCGGCAAGTGGTGACCCTACTGCCGCCGGCAGTTAGCCAGCTATCAGGCAAACCTGGAAGAGCTACAGCAGCTTGGCGTAGAGGTCATCGGCGCCACGGTGGAAGACAAGGAAACCGCCACCGAGACGGTGCAGGAAGACGGGCTTACCTTCCCCCTGGCCTACGGCATCACCGAAGAGGATGTGCGGGAGCTGGACCCATGGTGGGCCGAAGACCACCGCGGGCGGTACCTTCAGCCCATGGAGTTCCTGTTGCTGCGGGGAGGGACCGCCTTCGGCTCCATGTACGCCTCCGGTCCCTTGGGGCGCATCGCCATCGAGCAGGTGCTGACCTCGGTGCGGGGTAGAGAGAAGCGCAGGTTGGAGCAGGAAAGCGGCTCGGAGCAGCCTGCCGCCAACAGGTAGCCGAGGACCGCTTACCGCTGCTGGGCGTAGCTGTCCCGGGCCCGGGCGATGGAGGCCTGCCGGGCCGCCATATGCTGGGTGGTCCGGTCCCTGGACCACTGGTTGGATGTCTCCAGACCCGCCAGGCTGTCCTGGAAGTGGGGCATCACGTACCGGGCCATCAGCTCGTAGCTGTTCAGTATGGCCTGCCGGGGCGCCCAATCCTGGGCCATCACCAGCAGTCCGCCGAACCCGCCGCTGCGCTCCATGAGCTTCTCGATGCCCGCTATGCAGTCGTCGGGGGTCCCGATTATCCAGTGCCCCAGGCCCGCCATGTGGTCGATGATCTCGTCCACGGGCAGGGGCTCTTCCGGCTTTCTGCCAATGGTGTCCTCGAAGTACTCCCTCTGGAACTGGCCGGCCCCCTGGCGCGCTTCGGCAAAGGCCTTCTCCCGGGTTTCCGCCAGGTGCACCGGTATGGACAGGCGCCACTCTTCACGGCTGACCGTCTTGCCATGCTTGGAGGCCGACTCCTCGGCCACATCCCACAGGTAGGATAGCTGGGCCTCCCCCGACGAGTCCCTGGGTATGCTGGCGGACAGCACTGCAGCGCCGTGCTTGCCCGCCAGGGCAACCCCCGAGGGCGACTGGACCGAAGCTACCGCTACCGGTATGTGGGGCTTCTGGTAAGGGCGAAGATGGAGCACCGCATCGTGGAGCTCGAACCAGTCGCTCTTGTAGGTGATGGGCTCGGTCTCGTTGAAGAGGCGCATGATGATACTCAGGGACTCGTCCATGCGCTCCCGCTGGAGCTCCGGGTCGATGCCCAGCATAACGGCATCGGATACCAGAGCCCCCGGACCGACTCCCAGCATTACCCGTCCCCGGGTAAGGTGATCCAGGAGCACCATTCGATTGGCGACCATGAGGGGATGGTGGTAGGGGAGGCTGATCACTCCCGTGCCCAGCCGGATGTGGCGGGTGCGCTCGGCGGCTATGCCGATGAATATCTCGGGGGAGGCGATGGTCTCCCAGCCTGCGCTGTGGTGCTCCCCGATCCAGGCTTCATCGAAGCCCAGCTCATCCAGGCGCTGGATAAGCTCCAGGTCCCGCTCCAGCGCCAGCGTGGGGTTGTCTCCCAGGCGGTGGAAGGGAGCCATGAAGATTCCGAATTTCATGTGGGTGGGATGTGCCATGATGGAACTTTACTCCTCAGCTCACTGAACGCGCCCCGGCGTACCCTCTGGAGCGGATGGGTCTCATTGGGCAGATTATAGACTCCGGCCCATGGCCGGGCAAGCTGACTTTGGGGTCTCACTCCCGCCGGGAAGACATAAAAGCGCATTTACCACTTTGGATTGGCTATCTGTCCAGTTGCAATTGACATGGGTGGATGTTATACTCGCTGCACACGCTCGACCTCGTTGGGAGCCCCGATTTTTCGGGGCTTTTAATTAGGTGCAGGGAGGCGGTAAGCGGTGAACCAGTATGCGGGGGTGACGGAATAGGGTAGAGACAAGGACCACCGCAAGCCCCATCCTTCTAAGGGAGCCAAAGGTAACATGAAAAGCGATTTTTTGATTGCTCTTACCCAGTTGGCGGCGGAGCGCCACCTGCCTAGGGAGCAAGTGGTGTCAGCCATCGAGGTTGCCCTTGCCTCAGCTTTCAAGAAGGACAGCTTGAATGTGGGCCAGAACATCTCCGTCAAGCTGAACCCCAGCAGCGGCGAGCCGGTAAGCGTCTACGCCCTGAAACTGGTGGTTGACGAGGTCGAGGACAGCCAGCGCGAGCTGAGCTTAGACCAAGCCCGCAAGTTGAAGCCCGATGCCGAGGTCGGCGAGGAGGTCGCCACCGAAGCCCTGTCTCTCCAGTTCAGCCGCATCGCCGCCCAGACCGCCAAGCAGGTTGTCCTGCAACGCCTCCGGGAGGTGGAGCGGGACCTGATCTTCCAGGAGTTCATCGACCGCACCGACGATGTTGTATCCGGCGTCGTCGATCAGATAGAGCCGGGAAGGGTCGTCGTAATTGACCTGGGGCGGGCACAGGCCATCCTCATCCCCGAGGAGCAGGTGCCCACCGAACGCTACCGCAAGGGCCAGCGCCTCAAGGTTTACGTCGTGGAGGTGCGCCGCTCGGCCAAGGGGCCTGAAATCCTGGTTTCCCGCAGCCACAAGAACCTGCTCAAGCGCCTCTTCGAGATCGAGGTTCCCGAGGTGTTCAACGGCGTGGTGGAGATCAAGGCCATCTCCCGGGAGGGCGGCTCGCGAAGCAAGGTCGCCGTCACATCCCGCCAGGAAGGCATTGACCCCGTGGGTTCGTGCATCGGCATGCGGGGGAACCGTATCCAGAGCATAGTCAACGAGCTCCAGGGGGAGAAGATCGACGTGGTCCGCTGGGACAAGGACCCGAAGGTGTTTCTCGCAAACGCCCTCAGCCCCTCGGAGGTCATCCACGTAGAGATCAACGAACAGGAAGGCTCGGCCCTCGTGGTCGTTCCCGAGCGCCAGCTCTCCCTGGCCATCGGCAAGGAAGGCCAGAACGCGCGCCTGGCCGCCAAGCTCACCAATTTCCGGCTTGATATCCTGAGCATGACCGAATGGGAGACTCTGCGAGCCGAGCGCCAAGCCTCAGAGGAAGCCCGCAGGGCAGCCGCGGCCGGCGCTGTGGTCGAGGAGCCCGAAGCTCCGGAGGTGGAAGCCGTCGCATCGGTGGACGAGCTTGTCATCACCGACGAAGATCTGGCCGTCGAAGAGCTGACCCTCGAGGAGCTGGAGGAGGCTACCAGGCCTGCAGCGGCAGAGCTGGAGGTGGCTGTAGCCGCCTCGGTAGAAACATCGGCGCCAGATGAAGTGACCGAGGAGAGTATCGAGGCCCAAGAGTCGGGGCTCAGTCCCGAGGAGCTGGCCCTGCTTGCCCTCGAAGAGCTGGAAGAGGAAGACGAGGACGAGGAAGACGAAGAGGAAGACCAGGGAGTCCAGGCCGAAGTGTGGACCCTTCCGGCGGTGGCTGCCGGGGCCGGCCAGATACGCTTCGCCGAGGATATCCTGGGCGACTTCCGCGGTGGCGGTGGCGGACGGAGAGGTCGGGGCGTCCAGTCGGGCAAAGGGAAGAAGGGCGCCCGCGCTAAGAAGGCCCGCACCCCGGTGGAAGAAGGCTCGTAGCATGGCGGCCCGCACGAAACGCCCGGTGCTCAGAAGGTGCGCCGCCTGCGGGGAACAGTCGCCTAAGGGCCAGCTTGTACGCATAGTGCGCACTCCCCAGGGTAAGGTCCAGGTTGACCCCACGGGGAAGGTATCGGGAAGGGGCGCCTATTTGTGCACCAACCCCCAGTGCTGGAACCGCGGCATCGCCAAGAACCGGTTGGACAGTGTGCTCCGATCTGCCATAAACAAAGAAGATAAGGAAAACATTCAGAGCTACTTCAGGGAGAAGACGGAGTTGGCTCTGGCTGGGAGCGCCCAATGACAACTGCCGGAAGGCGCACATCTGCTCCCGACGCGGGAAGGCGGAGCCCCAGGGGAGATAAGCGCTCTCCCGCCCGCAAGGCCGCACCAAAGGTGTACGTTATTCCCGACACCCTGTCGGTAAAGAGACTGGCGGAGATCACCCAGATCAGCTCGGTGGATGTCATCAAGCAGTTGATGCGGAACGGCATCATGGCTTCCATGAACCAGTTGATCGACTACGATGTGGCAACCTTGGTCACATCAGCCTTCGGCATAAAGACAAGGCGGGAAGAGCAGGGCGCTGCCGGCGCCAACACGGGCGCGGACGGCACCGTAGAAGAGGACGCTGGTATCCTGGAGCCCCGTCCCCCGATCGTGACCATCCTGGGGCACGTGGACCATGGGAAGACCACCCTCCTGGACACTATACGCAAGAGCAAGGTCACCGAATCGGAAGCCGGTGGGATTACCCAGCACATCGGTGCCTACATGGTCAACTACAAAGACCAGGACATCACCTTCCTGGATACTCCGGGCCACGAGGCCTTCACCGCCATCCGGGCCCGGGGAGCGCAGGTCACCGACGTAGCCATACTCCTTGTGGCGGCCGATGACGGCGTGATGCCTCAAACGGTTGAAGCCATGGACCATGCCAAGGCTGCGGGCGTTCCCATGATCGTGGCGGTCAACAAGATAGACAGGCCCGATTCGGACCTGGATCGGGTGAAGCGCCAGCTGGGAGAGCAGGGACTGCTCCTGGAGGAGTGGGGAGGGGACACGATCGTGGTCCCGGTTTCCGCCCTGAAGGGCGACGGCATCGACGACCTCCTGGAGAACATCCTCGTGGTGTCGGAGATATCCGAATACAAGGCCGACCCTAGCAAGTCCGCCACGGGCACTGTGGTGGAGGCCAAGCTGGATAAGAACCGGGGACCCCTGGCGACCCTCCTGGTGCAGTCAGGTACCCTGCGGGTAGGCGATTACGTGACCGCAGGCACCACGGGAGGCAAGGTTCGTGCCCTGGCTTCCGACGTGGGCAAGAGGCTGACGGAAGCCGGCCCATCTACGCCTGTGGTCATGATGGGATTTAGCGGCCTGCCCGAAGCCGGCGACATCTTCTCCGTCGCTTCCAGCGAGAGGGCCGCCAGGGATCAGCAAGATGAGCGTCTGCGCCAGAAGGAGATCGAGCGGGTCAGCATGCGCGCCTTGACCCTGGAGGAGCTCCAGTCGCGGATGGACTCGGGCGAGATAAAGGAGCTTAACCTGATCCTTAAGGCCGATGTTCAGGGAAGCGTGGAAGCCGTCTGCCAGGCCCTGGAGCAGCTAAACGAAGCCGAAGCCCGTGTCCGCATCCTCCACGCCGCCAGCGGTACCATCACCGAGAGCGATATCCTGCTGGCTTCCGCTTCTAATGCCATTGTCATCGGGTTCTCTACCACCACCCAGCCGGGCATCGAACGCCTGGCCGAGCGGGAAGGTGTCGAAGTACGGCACTACGGGATCATCTATCACCTTATCGAAGATATAGAGAAAGCCCTGGCTGGCATTCTGGACGCCACATTCCACGAGGTTGTGCAGGGACGCGCTGCCATACGGGCCATCTTCCCCATGGGCCGGAGAGGAAAGATCGCTGGCTGCATGGTCACCGACGGGCGTATCACCCGGGGTTCCATGGTGCGGGTTACCAGGGACGGCCAAGTCGTCCACGAAGGCACCATATCCAGCCTCCGCCACTTCAAGGAAGAGGTGAACGAGATAGCCAACGGGTACGAATGCGGCGTCGGTCTTGCCAACTACACCGAGTTCCAGGAAGGGGACATTCTGGAGTCCTACCGCCAGGAAAAGGGCCGAGGCTGAGGACCTTTCCGGGCCTTTTCGCAACTCCCTTCGTCCCATCCCGCTCCCGGTATAGGATTTCCCACCCATGACCAGGCGCACCGACCGCATCAACGGCATACTACGCCAGGAGATAAGCCAGCTTGTGTCCCGGGACCTGAACGACCCACGGCTGTCTGGCTTGGTCACCATCACACGCGTCGAAACCTCCGAGGATTTGCACTATGCCAAGGTGTACGTCAGCATCATGGGAGACCGGGACGCCAAGGACATGGTGCTCCAGGGCATGGAATCGGCCAGCGGATTCATCCGCAGGGAGCTGCGCTCCCGCCTGACCCTGAAGCAGATCCCCGAGATCAGCTACTACCTGGACGACACCCTGGACCAGGCTGAGCACATCCTGGAACTCATAGACAAGATAGGCGACGGACCTCCGTCCCAGGCGACATGAAGAACAACATCAGTCCCGTCAACGGCTTCCTGAACATATACAAGCCCCCCGGTCCCACATCCATGGATGTCCTGCGCCAGGTCAAGCAGCATACGGGCCATCGCAAGCGGGTGGGGCATGGCGGCACCCTGGACCCCCAGGCTGAGGGGGTGCTGCCCATCTGTTTCGGCCAGGCAACCCGGCTCATGGAACTGCTGGTCGATAGCGGGAAAGAGTACCGGATGGAGGTCCGCCTGGGCGCCACCACAACTACCTACGATGGCGAAGGGGAAGTGGTGGACACTGCCCCAGCGACCGGCCTGACTCTGGAGATGGTTGAGGATGCCCTGAAAGGGTTCAGGGGGACGATACAGCAGGTGCCCCCCATGTACAGTGCGCTGAAGGTGGATGGGAAGCG
Source organism: Dehalococcoidia bacterium (assembly GCA_965116325.1). GTDB lineage: Bacteria > Chloroflexota > Dehalococcoidia > Lucifugimonadales > JAGWBF01 > JAGWBF01. The sequence continues at coordinate 1,458,750 of OZ220675.1, forward strand.
GTTGTACAAGCTGGCCCGGTCGGGGATCGAGGTGGAACGGCAGCCCCGCGCCGTGGAGATCCATCGGCTGGAGATACTGGAGTTCGCATATCCATCCCTGGTGCTGCTGGCGGAAAGCGGCAGGGGGGCCTACATGAGGTCCCTCGCCCACGACCTTGGCCAAGCCCTGGGTTGCGGCGCCTACCTGAGCGGTCTGGTGCGCACCCGGTCCGGTGCTTTCAGGTCCGAGGATGCCGTCGTCATGGAAGACCTTTCTCAGGAGGCGCGGGATGAGTGGGAAGGCCACCTGTACCCCGTGGACTTCCCCCTCCTGGACTTGAAGAGCCTCACCATCGGCAGGGACGCCGAGAGGCTGCTCAGGGCGGGGCAGTCGGTGACGCTGCCCCCCGGCGTGAGCGCCTACGTCCGCTACATGGAGCGCCACAGGGCCTACGCCCAGGATGGGCGATTCGTAGGTGTGCTGTCCTTCGACCTCCCCAAGAACAAGTGGCTTCCCCACAAGCTCTTCAGCCTGGACTCCGCCTCCCCCTACGCCCCCAGTATTTCCGGCAGGGCATAGGAACGCCCCAGACCCCCCCTTTTTACCCGTTCAGCTATCAATGGACGCCTTGCCAGCCCTTGAAGTCTCAACAATTTCTCTGCCGCTACCTTGTATTACTTGACAAAAAGATATTAGCTATGCTAGTTATAGCTAGAGCGTAGCTGTGACTGATGGGAGGGAGACGTAATGGACGCATATTGCTTCAAGTGCCGTAGCAAGAAAGAGATCAAGGGCGCGCAAGCGGTAACACTCAAGAACGGCAGGCCTGCTACCCAGGGTACCTGCGCAGTCTGTGGCACCAAGCTCTACCGTATCGGCAAGGCTTAAGCCCTACACCATCGGGGGGAGGACGGGCCCCTTAGGGCGTCCTCCCCAAACCCCATGATCCTTGGGCCTCTCACCTTAGTTCCGCTTTGGATTCGGAACTGAGGGCTGGCGGGGTCGCAGGGGTCGGCCGTGGCAGAGCCTGTCTTGCACAATGAAACCCCTACACGCGGGGCATATCGACTATGCCCAAGGTAGGGGTTTCACATGTCTTCCCTTGAGTTCGAGGTGCCCTTAGCCCTGTCCCCTGGGCTCCGCGTATATCTTCGGCAACATTACATCCCGCCACTTCAGGTTGTTGGGTATTATCTCGTCGATGGCCCGGGCCCCGTAGTAGCTGGTGCCCACCCCCGGAGGGTCCCCTCCGTCGGCAACGGTGCGGGCGGCCTGCAGCAGCAGGCGTCGGGCGCTCACGACAGCCATGTCGCTGGTGGACAGCACCTCCCGGGAGCGGTCGACGACGGGCCCCATGGCTTCCTGCACAGCCTGGTCCTGGGTATTAATTCCATCTATGCCGGTGAACGTCTCTGTCTTCTGCACCTGGCGGTCGATCATCCAGCTGTTGCTCTTGTTCCGTATGCTGAGATAATCGGGCCTCACGTCACCCGGACCTCTGCCCAGCTCCCTCTCGATCTCCTCCCCGATGACCAGGGGATGCTCGTCGAAGCTGTAGATCCAGTTGTAAATCATGACGTTCTGGTCGTCGGTGGGCACCCACATGTGGCCGGCGATGATGTTGTGCCAGTCTCCTCCTCGGAACCTGAGCTGCTGGGGGCGGATCTGGTGGAATGGCATGATGAAGTGGTAAGTGCGGACCAGGGTGGATTCGTTGGGCACATCACGGAGGCCGACGTAACGGTACCCGTAGTCGGTGATATCCACCTCCAACGTGGGCGGCTTGGCATTGACCAGCTCCGTGTCGGCACCTATGCCTACCCGGGTGGTGTTCTTGGTGAGCAGTCGGTGGAGGATGGGGGCGTGGGCGGTATCTATTCCCCCTTCCAGGGCCTGCAGCCAGTTGCACTCCTGGCGGTTCTTGGTAACCAGTCGGTGGGTGTCGGGCACCTGGGTCCACTCGAACCGGGGCGCTGCCGGCATCCTGTCCTTCGGCCCCATGTAGGCCCAGATCACCTGCCCCATCTCGATGGCCGGGTAGGCGGTGAGCTTCACTTCATCCTTGAGCCTGCTCTCCGCCGGCTCGTTCATCATATCGACGCAGTTCCCGTCCACGTCGTACTTCCACCCGTGATAGACACACCGGAGGCCGCACTCTTCGTTGCGGCCCAGCCACAGGGAGGTGCGCCGGTGGGCGCAGAACTCGTCCAGCAGGCCGATGCGACCCGATGTATCCCGGAAAGCGATCAAATCCTCGCCGAGAAGGCGCACCCGTACCGGTGGGCAGTCGGGCTCGGGAATCTCGCTGGCTAGGCAGGCGGGCATCCAGTAGCGGCGCATAGCTTCGCCGAGGGGTGTGCCTGCGTTGGTGCGAGTCAGGATCTCGTTATCTTCACGGGTAAGCATATCTCCTCCTCTGCCTTGCCGCGCCGAGCAGCGGGCCGACGGCTAGTCCGTGATCTCTTGATGGCATAGTATCGCACATTTCGGGGAGCCCCAGTATGCCTTCAATATGCCAGATAGTGTTGCGCCTCATATGGATATAGGGACATGGTACCACTCTAGGCTTAGACACATCGGGTGAGTAGGTCTGGGGACGGTTCAATGATGAGCCGCACGAGTACGGATCATATCCGTCGTCCCTGAACTTGCGGATGTCGACTGGCGGGATTCCGGGGGAAATCTTGTCTCGGAGGGTGCCCAGCTTGGAGAAGTCTATCTGGCGGGGTTGCAGGAAGAAACCGTCCGGGCCTTCAAGCAGCTCGATATGGTCGCCCGGCCCAACGCCCAGGGCATCCAGCACCCGGGCAGGGAAGGTTACCTGTCTCTTGGAAGTGACCTTGAGCAACATCGCGTGTCTCCTTACATACAGCTTACGTTGATAAGGAGATTAATCCAAGGTTCCCCTGTGAACTCGGCCCGGCAGCTAGTCCTTTATCTCGATGAGGAGGTTCTGCCACGGGACCTGGCTGTCGTTTATCACCCGGTGAATTTCGGGGCCCGCGTGATAGGTCCAGCGCCCCGGCTCGAAGGCCACATCCTCCCTGGTCCCGTCCTCCAGCTCCCGGATAAGGTGCTCTCCTTCCACGGAGACGGTGACGTAGTTCCACTCATGGAGGTGCCAGTCGCTGGCATCTCCGGGGGCTATCTCCAGGCTCCATATCTTCACCTTGTTGTTCTCGAACAGCACCCTGGTTGCGACTTCCCCCAGGGGCGCATCTCCCCTAGCCACAGGTCTCCCCCTCATATATGATGTACGGCGCTTGCTTTTTCAGAAGCTAAGACGCCCCATACGCCAATGTCAAGGTTAGGAGGGTCCAGTGGAGGTTCCGTCCGTTCAAGTGCGGGATGTGTTCAAGACCTACGATACAGGGAAGATAAAGGTGGAGGCGCTGAAGGGCGTGGACCTCACCGTGGAGCGGGGCGAGATGCTGGCGATCATGGGCCCCAGCGGCTGCGGCAAGACCACCCTCCTCAACTGCATGTCCGGGCTGGACACGGTGGACCAGGGGGAGATACTCATCGAGAGCATGAGGCTCCATGAGCTCCCCGACGACGAACGCAGCGACTACCGGGCACGGCGGATGGGCTTCGTCTTCCAGCTGTACAACCTGATTCCAGTCCTCACGTCGGTGGAAAACGTGGAGATGCCCCTCCTGGTTGCAGGCATGAACCCCGGCGAGGCCCGCCGCAAGTCCATGGAACACCTGGACATAGTGGGGCTGTCCGACAGGGCGCACCACCTGCCCGGCGAGCTGTCCGGAGGACAGCGCCAGCGGGTGACCATCGCACGGGCCCTGGTGAACGAGCCAGCCATCATATGGGCCGACGAACCGACGGGCGACCTGGACAGCGAAACGACTAACGACATCATGGAACTTATGTGCCGGCTCAACGATGAGAACCGACAGACCTTCGTCATGGTGACCCACGGGCAGGATGTGGGTGACAGGGCACACCGCATCGTGCGCATGCAGGACGGCAGGGTGGTGGATGACGGCACGTCTTCCCTGACAGCCCGGGGCCGCGCAAGGTCCCAGGGCTGAGGGGCGGGTGAACCATGGATGAGCTCTTCGGCCTATCGATGACCTACATAGCAGCGACCATGCTGATAGCCTTCCTGGCCATCATGCTGGTCGTGGGCATCCTGGCGTGGCGCAACCGTGTCATGCTGCGCCTTGGTCTGCGTAATATACCCCGTCGCAAGTCCCAGTCGGTGCTCATAGTTGTCGGCTCCATGCTGAGCGCCGTGATTATCACCGCCGCCTTCGCAACCGGCGACACCATCAGCAGCTCCATCCGCAGCGACGCCATTGTGGAGCTGGGGAACATCGACGAGGTGATCACCTCCTCCGAGGATCCCCAGGGCTTCGGTCAGCCCGGCCCGCCCTATTTCTCCCAGGACGAGTTCCTCCGGTTGGAGGAGGCGCTGCGAGGCTACGCCCAGATCGACGGCATGGTACCCCACATGGCCGAAACCGTGCCAGCCTTCAGCCAGACTACATCCCTCAGCGAGGGGCGGATGCGGGTGACCGCCCTGGACCCGTCCCGGATGGACGGTTTTGTACCCCTGACCACCATTGACGGGGAAGTCGTATCCGTAGATGGGCTTGCGGACGACAGCCTTTACCTCAACGAAAAAGCGTCCGAGGAGCTGTCTGCCCAGGCAGGCCACCGCATCACCCTGCACATCGGCGGAGAGGCCGCCGAATTCGACGTTGCAGGCATTGTCCGACCGGGAGGCATGGCGGGAGAAAGCACCTCCGCCACAGCCCTGATCGCCTTGGAGCGAGGACAGGCCCTCTTCGACCGCCCGGGGCAGATCAACATCATCTCCGTCTCCAACCGGGGGGATTCCCGGGGCGGAGCCGACCTTAGCCGAGACGTCACAAAGCGCCTCAGAGGGCTGCTGGCCGATGAAGAAGTGGCCGCCGAGCTGAAAGAGCTGCTCGCCACACCTGAGCTGCTAGCTGCTATCGACGAGCTGAGCGCTGCGCCTCAAGGCACTGCCAGGGAAGAGCTCAGCATCCTCCATCGCGAGCTGCAGGAACCGGGAGTGTCCCAGGACCTGCTGGATGTCCTATCAAACCCCTCTGTGGAAGGCGAGGTGCTGTCGGCAATAGAAGGCTTGCCCATTCCAGATGATCGCAAGTGGACGATGTTTGGCGAAGCCTTCGACCTGTTCGAGGACCTGGCGCCCCTCAGGGTGTTCGAGATCAAGCGCTCCCTGCTGGACATCGCCGACGTGGCCGGAAGCGGGATCACATCATTGTTCGTGATGTTCGGCCTCTTCTCCATCATGGTGGGCATACTGCTCATATTCCTGATATTCGTGATGCTGGCCGCCGCCAGACGCACCGAGATGGGCATGGCGAGGGCAGTGGGGGCAAAGCGAGGCCACCTGGTCCAGATGTTCGTCTTCGAGGGCACAGCCTACGACCTGATGGCCGCTGCCGTGGGGACCGTGCTGGGCTTGGTGATCAGCTACGGCATCATCGGCCTGCTCAACTACATCATCGGGCGCATCGATGTGGACTTCTCCTTCACCTACTCGGTGCAGGCCACCAGCATAATCGCCGCCTTCTGCATGGGCATGATCATCGTCTTCGCCACCGCCGTGGTCTCTGCCACCAGGGTAAGCCGCATGAACATCGCCGAGGCGGTCCGCGGCGTGCCCGAGAATATCGTCCTGGGCGGCGAGCCGTCCCTGGGAGACAGGGCAAAGCTTCTGCCCATATCCCTCGGTCGGCCCCTGGTCTTCCTGTGGCAGGGCCTTTCTTCCATTGTCCGGGGCAGGTTCCTGCGCGGGACCGTCCGCTCCCTCGCCAGCATCCTGTGGGTTATCGTCTTCCCTATTTGGATCGTGGACTTTGCCGTTGCAGTCGTACGTTTCTCCCTGCCCTACCTGCGCCGCGGCTGGCTGGTCTTCCTGATCGGAGGAGTGTTGTACTTGGGGGGCGCCTATAGCTGGAAGTCCGCCGCGGCGTTCACCCTGGGCATGACGCTGATGATCCTGGGATTCGGACTCATGATGCGCCTCCTGGTGGCGGCGCGGCCCCAGTTCACCGAGGTGTTCGGTCTCCTCCTGGCCTTGTCCGGCGTGCTGCTGGTGCCCTACGGCATCCTGAACGGGCGGGGGATAGTCATCACGCTAGGCGCGCTGCTGCTGATCGCAGGGGCATCCATGGTCCTTCCCCTGGTCAGAGGCAAGGTGCCCCGCAGACCCCAGACTATAGACCGCCACGCTTTCACCCTGGTGGGAGCTCTGGTGCTGGCCTTCTGGCTGCTGCCTGAGGACGTTGGGGAGCACTGGGTCGGGGAGCTGGATGGCGACATAGAGATGTTCTTCATCTCCGGCATCTGCATGGTGGGCGCCGCGGTGTGGACGGTAATGTACAACGCCGACCTGTTGCTGCGGGGCCTTACCATCCTGACCTCCCGGGTGGGGAAGCTCCGCCCCGTGGTGGTCACCGCCGTGGCCTACCCCATGAGCGCAAAGTTCCGCACCGGCCTCACCCTGGCCATGTTCTCCCTGGTCATATTCACAATGGTGGTGATGTCCCTGCTCAACGACTCTTTCGCAAACACCTTCCGCGACACCGAGCGGATAGCAGGCGGTTGGGATATCGAGGGCAGGGTCACCTTTACCAGTCCCATTGAGGATATCAGTGCCTCCATCGCCGATGACTCATCTCTGTCCGTGGACGATTTCGAGGCTATCGGAGGCTACACCTCCGCCCCCATTGCAGTGCGCCAGTTGGGAGCGGAAAGCCAGGCGTGGGAGAGCTACGTCCTTCAGGCTTCGGACGACGGGTACCTGGCCTCCAACGAGTACGGCATTCGAACTGCTATACCCGAATACAGGGGAGACGACGAGGCAGTGTGGGAAGCATTGCGACGGGACCCCAGTCTTGCGGTGATAGACTCCGGTGCCATCGATCAAGCCGACCAGGACTTCAACGATGCGGGCAGCTTTACTCTGGAGGGGGTTTCCCTCACCGAAGACCTGGAGGCTCCCATAACCGTTGAAGTGTCAGAAACTCTCACCGGCTGGGAGCGGGAGTACACCATTATCGCCATCCTGGACCCGGCGGCCGACCCCGCGGGCATCATAGCTTCCACCGCCGGCATAGATGTGCCCGAGGCGCCAGAGATACCCATAACCACCTACAGGTTCATGGTGGCCGAAGGAGTTGACGTTAGGGAAGCGTCCAAGGCCCTGGAGGTCGCCTTCCTGGCCAACGGCATGGAGACGGTCGTGCTGGAGGACCAGATCGCCGACTTTGTCTCCTTCTTCAGGTCATTCTACAACCTGCTGATTGGCTACATGGGCCTGGGGTTGATCGTGGGCATCGCCGCGCTGGGTGTCGTTTCCATGCGGGCGGTGGTGGAGAGACGCCAGCAAATAGGGGTGTTGCGGGCCTTGGGCTATCGCCAGCAGATGGTGCAGCTGAGCTTCCTGCTGGAGTCCTCCTTTGTCACCCTGCTGGGAGTGGCCATCGGCGTGACCCTGGGATTTGTGCTGTCCAACAACCTTGTAACCGGGTTCGAGGACCAGCTTGAGGGCATCAGCTTCTCCGTGCCCTGGATACAGATCGTGGGAATAATCATCGCGACCTACATCTTTGCCATGCTCACCACCTACTTCCCTGCCCGCCAGGCTTCCCGGGTCACCCCTGCGGACGCCCTCAGGTACGAGTAGCGGATCTCCGGGCCTGGGCCGGAGGCCGGGTTGTCCTGTAGACGATTTCTGCTAAGATGTACGTTAGCTCGTTTCTGGGAGGCATGATTTGTCCGTTCATTTCGAAGACAGCGAGATGCAAATCATCAAGGTCCCCCATATGGGCATGCTGGACAACAATGGATACATCCTCACCTGCCTCCGCACGGGCGAGAAGGTGATAATCGACGCTCCCGACGAGTCCGACAGGCTGGCTGACGAGGCTGGCGGCGGCACCGTCAAGGCCATAATCATCACCCACAGGCACGGGGACCACACCGCCGGTCTGCGCCGCCTCAAGGAGCGCACCGGCGCACCAGTGGCTGCCCATCCCGACGATGCGCCCGCCCTGCCCATGCCTCCCGACATACTCCTGGAGGATGGCGACACCATGCCCGTGGGCGACCTCAGCCTGCTGGCAATGCACACCCCCGGCCATACGCCCGGCGCCCTGTGCCTGGTCATCGGCCAACACGTCTTCTCCGGGGACACCCTGTTCAAGGGAGGACCCGGGCGCACCGGCTCCCCCGATAACTTCAGGCAGGTGAAGGCGAGCATAGAAGACAAGCTCCTCCCCCTGGAGGATGCCACTTCCGTCCTCACCGGCCATGGCCCGGACACCATGATCGGCGATGCCCGTAAGGAGATCGCCGTATTCAACTCCAAGACCCATCCCGACGACCTGTGCGGTGATGTGGAGTGGCTGAAGAGCTAGCGGTGGCCTATTGGCAGCCTATAGTCGGGGCGGGCACGCAAGACCTGACTGCAACCCCAACACTACAGCGACACACGCCAGGGAGATAACATGTACCAGAGGACTGTGCTCGACAACGGGCTGCCCGTTCTTACCTCAACGATGCCCAACATCCACTCGGTCTCCATGGCCCTGTTCGTGGGGGCCGGCTCCCGCTACGAGACCGACGACATGGCCGGCGCTTCCCACTTCCTGGAGCACCTGCTGTTCAAGGGGACCAAGGGCTGGCCCACAGCCCGGGAGGTGAGCGAGGCCATCGAAGGCGTCGGCGGGGTGATGAACGCCAGCACCGACCGGGAGATGACCATCTACTGGTGCAAGGTTGCCAGACCCCACTTCCGAACAGCGTTGTCTGTGCTTGCCGACATGCTGGTGCATCCCATCATTGACCCTGAGGAGCTGGAGAAGGAGCGGGAGGTAATCCTGGAGGAGCTCCGGATGACCAACGACTACCCATCCAACCGCGTCGGCTTGCTCATCGACGAAACCCTCTGGCCAGACCAGCCAATGGGACGCGACGTGGGAGGCAGCCAGGACTCGGTCAAGGCCATCACCCGCGACCACATCATTGATTACATGGGCAGCCAGTACACCCCCAAGAACGTGGTGGCCGCTGTGGCGGGCGATGTGTCCCACGAAGAGGTGGTGGACCTGCTGAACGACCTGCTCAAGGACTGGAAGGATGCGGAACCCATTCCCTGGTTCCCCGTGGAAGACAGTAACGGCTCCGCCCCCGTCAGGGTCGAGCAGCGCAACACCGACCAAGCTCACCTGTGCCTGGCCCTGCCGGGGCTGCCCCAGGACCATCCCGACCGGTACGCCATGACCCTGATGAACGTGATGCTGGGCGAAGGCATGAGCAGCCGACTGTTCCTGGAGCTCCGGGAGAAGCAGAGCCTGGCCTACGATGTGCACAGCTCCATCAGCTTCTACCGGGACTGCGGCTCCATGAGCATCTACTGCGGCGTGGAACCCAAGAAGAGCCACGGCGCAGTGTCCGCCATCTTGGAGCAGCTCAAGGGTCTACAGGACAGCATTCCCCAGAGTGAGCTGGACAAGTCCAGGGAGCTGTCCAAGGGACGATTGATGCTGCGAATGGAGGACAGCCGCAGCGTAGCCATGTGGCTGGGCGCCCAGGAGAAGCTCACGGGCAGGGTGCACACCGTGGATGAAGTCGTCGCCCTGATGGATGAGGTCACGACCGAGGATGTGGAGCGGGTGGCCGCAGATCTTGTGCGCGACGAGCACCTGAAGCTGGCTGTGGTGGGCCCCCACCGCAGCGACCGTCCCTTCCAAAAGCTCCTGAAGCTGTAAACTCTCCGGTCAAAAACTCCTTGACTCTCGACCCCTTGCCCTAGTCTAGTAGGTGCATGTCTGGCATCCCTGGTGCATAGGACTGAGGCAAGGAGGTTATGCAAGTTTCCACAAGAGCCACCATGGCCGCGGCCATGAACGACCGGCACGCCTCCAGGCGCGATGCCCTCCTGGCCTCTCTCAAGGCACGGGGTAAGCCGGGCTACAAGCGGTACGTAGGCTCCCCCCTTAGGTATGCAGGGGGAAAGAGCCTTGCCGTGGGCTATGTTGTAGAGCGGATCCCCCAGGACATCGGCCGCATTGTATCGCCCTTTATCGGCGGGGGCTCCGTCGAAATCGCCTGCGCCAATGAGCTGGGGCTGGACGTTGTCGCCTACGACCTCTTCGACATCCTTTGCACCTACTGGCAGGTCCAGCTCTCCGAACCCCAAGCCCTGGCGGCCCGCCTGCGGGAGTGGGCGCCAGCCCAGGAGACCTATCGGGAGGTCAAGGAGCGCCTGCGGGCCCACTGGAAAGGGGAGGTGGCTTTGGGTGACCCAGAAGAGGTGGCTGCTCACTACTGGTTCAACCACAACCTGTCTTATGGTCCGGGCTTCCTGGGTTGGATGAGCCGCATCTACGAAGACCCGGTCCGGTACGAGAGGCTGCTGGGGCGTGTGGAGTCCTTCGACTGCCCGACTCTGGAAGTGAATCAGGGCACCTTCGAGGAGACCATCCCACAGCACCAGGAGGATTTCCTGTACTGCGACCCTCCCTACTACCTCAACGGCGACAGCCGGATGTTCCGGGGAATCTATCCTCAGCGCAACTTTCCCGTGCACCACAACCGGTTCGATCACGCGGCCCTGCGGGAGCTGCTGGGGGAGCACCAGGGAGGGTTCATCCTCTCCTACAACGACTGCTCAGCCATCCGGGAGATGTATGCAGGCTACCCCATCGTCGAGGTAGGCTGGCAGTACACCCTGGGCCAGGGAGAGACCCGCATCGGCAAGAACCGGATAGAGAACGGGGCCAATCATCACGTCAAGAGGTCCCACGAGATCCTAATCATCGGAGATCGGGCGTAAACAGTCTGCCCTGGATCATGACTCAGAGACCGAAAGGGACGGTCCAGGCGAAGTACCGGTAAGGAATCAGGCCGCTGGTTTGAAGTAGGGGATGGAGATCTGGTCGGTGGCGCGCATGAAGGTGACCTCTACAGCCATGCCGATGGACACATCCCGGGGCGGGCACTCGACGATGTTGGTGAACATCCGGACACCTTCCTCCAGCTCCACCAGGGCCACCACGTAGGGCACATCATCGGCAAAGCCCGGCGTGCGGTTCTGGCTGGTCACCGTGAAGGTCCATATCGTGCCCTTGCCACTGGACTCCACCCATTCCACTTCCGTAGCCCAGCAGTTGGCGCAGATGCCCCGGGGGTACCACTGGAACTTGTCGCAGGATGGGCACTTCTGGACCAGCAGCTTGCCCTGGCGACAGCCCTCCCAGAACCTCCTGGTCTCTCCCGCAACCGAGGGCAAGGGTTTCGTCCACTCAGGCATGATCAGTCCTTTCCCAGGATGACTGTGCCGCCGCTGTGGCGGGACCCGATGGTGCCCCCTGTTCCGTGGGCCAGGGCAATCTTGCAGTCCGCTACCTGCCGGGGCGTTCCCGCGAACTCGTTCCTGAGCTGACGGGTAGACTCCAGGAGCAGGAAGAGGCCCCGCATTCCTGGATGGTTGGACGATAGGCCTCCCCCGTCGGTGTTTATGGGCAAGTCGCCGCCGACCACAAGCCTGCCTCCAGTCACGAAATCGCCTCCCTCACCCTTGGCGCAAAAGCCCAGGTCTTCCAGCGTGGTGAGGACGGTGATGGTGAAGGAGTCGTAGATCATGGCCATGTCGATATCGTCGTGGGTCACACCCGCCATAGCGAAGGCGGGCCCCGAGCTCTGCTTGGCCGCCAAATACACCAGGTCCCGGTTGCCCGCAGACTGGTGAGCCAGCGCTTCGCCCACACCCAGCACCCAAACCGGGGCCTGCCTGCAGTTGCGGGCAACCTCCGGGGATGCCACCACGACGGCTCCCCCGCCATCGGTGATTACGCAGCAGTCCAGGATGTGCAGGGGCGATGAGATCATCCGGGAGGACAGCACTTCGTCTACGGTGATGGGGTTGCGAAACATGGCATGGGGGTTCATGCCGGCGTGGTGTCGCATGGTCACCGCTATCTCCGCAAGCTGCTCTGCCTTGGTGCCGTACTGGTGCATGTGCCTCTGGGCCACCATGGCGTACAGGCCCACGGTGGTCAGGCCGTACAGCTCCTCGAAGCTGTCGGGCGAGGGCTCCAGGGCGCTGCGACCGAACCGGCCCACTCCGCCGGTGCCCACGGAAACACCTCCGGAGCGGGCCTGGCTCCCGTAGGTGATAAGGGCGCACTTGATGCGCCCCGCAGCGATGGCGGTCACCGCATGGGAGAGGTGAAACTCGAAGGAGCCTCCCCCCACCGAGGTGTTGTCCACGTAGCTGGGGTTGATGTTCAGGTAGTCCGCCAGAGCGAAGGCGCTCATGCGAACGGTGGAGGAGGAGGTGAACAGGCCGTCCACATCGTCCTTGGTCAGCCCTGCGTCGGCGATGGCTGCGATGGCGCTCTCGCCCTGTATCTGCAGCTCGCTCTTGTCCGGGGCGTAGCGAGTCGGGTGCTCGTTGATGCCGACTATGGCGGCCGACTTCCTCAAGTCGGGCATAGAGACCTCCTTACCTTAGACGGCGGGGCGGCAATATCATAGGTTGACCTGCTGAGGGTGTCAATAATTGACACTCTTGGGGGCCGTGACTACACTCGACACCGACAGCCCCCTCCCAATTCACCCCTCGGCTGCCAGGCCCGATGGAGGCATATCATGGCCGATGTGAAGCTGATCTCCGCCGACTCCCACGTGACCGAACCGGCTGATCTGTGGGAGGAGCGACTGGACAGGAAGTTCAAAGACCGGGCACCCCGCATGATCCACAACCCGGAGAATATGAGGCCGGGCTCCTACCTGTTGGTGGAAGGGGTCCCACCCATCCACATGGCCCAGGGCACCGGGGCCGGCAAGAAGCCCGAGGAGCTCCCCCAGTTCTTCCAGGAGTCCACCTACAAGGATGCCCGTCCCGGAGGCTGGGACCCCGCCGAGCGCATCAAGGACATGGACATCGACGGGGTGGAAGCCGAGGTGATCTATACCACCCTGGGCTTCCGGCTCTTCTGGCTCACCGACGGCGATTTCCAGAGGGCCTGCTTCAAGGCCTACAACGACTGGCTGGCCGAGTACTGCTCCTACGCCCCCAACAGGCTGGTGGGCTTGGCCATGATCACCTTGTCGGATATCGACGAAGCGGTGAAGGGCCTCCGCCGGTGCGCCGGCATCGGCCTGAGGGGCGCGATGATATGGGCTTCTCCCCCCGACGACATCCCCTACCACGACTCCCGCTACGACCCCTTCTGGAATGCAGCCCAGGAGCTGGGAATGCCCCTGAGCCTCCACAGCATCACCGGATTCGGCCCCGAAAGCCGCCTCATGGTCAAAGACCCCATCGACCGGTACGTTCGCTCAACGGTGCTGTGCCACGAGGTGCAGCGCTCCCTCACCACCCTCATCTTCGGCGGGGTGATGGAGCGGTTCCCCGACCTGAAGTTTGTGTCGGCTGAGAACGAGGTGGGCTGGCTCGGATACCTCCTCCAGCGCCTCGACCAAGCCCAGGATGAGTATAAGTACCTGTATCCCACCAAGCTGACCATGAAGCCCAGCGAATACTTCCGACGCCAGTTCTTCGCCACATTTATCGACGACCCCATGGGCATAGACCAACGCCACAGCATCGGCGTGGGCAACATCATGTGGTCCTCGGACTATCCACACACCGTCTCCTCCTGGCCCAACTCCCACGATGTGGTGGACCGGCACATGGTGGATGTCCCCGAGGACGAGAAGCTGGACATCATTCGGGGCAACTGCGCCAAGCTGTACGGCTTGGACGTGGCCTAGCTGCGAGAAGGGTTCTTGCAGGAAGAGTCTCACTCCCCAACCTCCACCATCACCTTGCAGGTCAACGGCGTCGAGCGCCGCCTTGAGGTCGAACACCGGTGGACCCTGCTGCACGTCCTGCGGGAGGTGCTGGACCTGACCGGGTCCAAGGTCGGCTGCGACAGGGCGGAGTGCGGGGCCTGCACGGTGCTCCTGGGAGACCTCCCCATCTATGCTTGCCAGATGCTGGCGGTGCAGGCGGCCGGGCGCCCTATCCTCACCGTCGAGGGCCTCGCCCGGGACGGCGCCCTCGACCCGGTGCAGCAGGCCTTCCTGGATGAAGACGGTGGTCAGTGCGGCTACTGCAGCCCCGGCTTCCTCATGACCACCAAGGCGCTGCTGGATGCCAACCCCGACCCAACGGAGCAGGATATCAAGTTCGCCCTGGCGGGCAACCTCTGCCGCTGCAACGCCTACGGGCGCATCATCGCCGCCGTTAAGACGGCTGCCTCCCTGAGGAAGCCATCTTGACCCTGGACGTCGTGGGGAAAAAGGTCGTGCGCCGGGGCCTCCGCGAGAAGCTGACCGGCGAGGCCCGCTATTCGGCGGACCTGAAGCTGCCGGGCATGCTTTACGGCGCTGTCCTCCGCAGCCCCCACCCCCACGCCAACGTGCTCAGCATCGACACCTCGGCAGCAGCCGGCCTGCCGGGAGTCCATGCCATCGTCACTCCCTTCGATGTCCCCGCCGGGCGGATCGACGGCGACCTGCCCATCCTGGACACGCGGGTGCGCTACGAGGGCGACGAGGTGGCCGCCGTGGCCGCCGATTCCCCTGAGAGGGCCACGGCGGCCCTTGGCCTGCTTAATGTCCAGTACGAGGTTCTTCCCTTCATCTTGGATGCGGACGCGGCGTTGCAGCCTGACGCCCCGGAGATTCACCCCGGCGGCAACCTGGTGGGTGGGCAGCCCATATCCCTGGAGCGCGGCAGCGTCGAGCAGGGGTTCGCGGAGGCGGACCTGGTGCTGGAGGAAGAGTACCTGGTCCCACCCCACGGTCCCGCAGCCCTGGAGCCCCGGGCGTCGCTGGCAACGTGGGAGGATGGCAAGCTGACGGTGTGGAAGTCCACCCGGGGCGTCCACCCCGACCGGGCAGCCCTTGCAAGGGCTCTCCAGGTACCCGAGTCGGACATCACGGTCATAGGCCCCTACCTGGGGGCTGGTTTCGGCAGCAAAGATGAGTCCCGCACCGCATCCCTGGCCTCCGTCCTCTCCCAGAGGGCCGGCCGTCCCGTGCGCATCGAGTTCGGGCGCAGGGAGGAGTTCGTCTCCGGGCGCACCCGCCACGGCGCCCGCATCCGTACCAAGGTCGGTGTCAAATCCGACGGCACCATCACCGCCGTTCACACCACCGCCTACGTGGACTGCGGGGCCTACGCTGCTTCAGGGCCGGGCGTGACCCGCCGCTTGGGGCAAGGCAGCTTGTACCTGTACCGCTGTGCCAACGCCCGCTATGACGGCCACCTGGTGTACACAAACCGCCCCGTGGGAGGCTCCTACCGGGCACTGGGAGCGCCCCAGGGTCACTTCGCCCTGGAGAGCACCATGGACCGGGTGGCCGAGACCCTGGGCATGGACCCCCTGGAGTTCCGCCTGAAGAACCGGGTGCCACCCGAGGGCCAGCCCGGCGCCCGTACGACCCCAGCCGACGCCATCGTGGACACCCAGCCTGTGGAGGGGGGCATCCCCTTCTCCAGCAACGGTCTGGAGCAGTGCCTAAGGCAAGGCGCCTCCGCCTTCGGATGGGGCGAGCCGAAGCAGGCCATGCCCGACCCCACACGCAAGATCGGCCGGGGCATGGCCATGCTCATCTACCGGGGAGGGCCGGGGAACCTCTCCTCGGCAGAGGTCAGGCTCGATAGGGACGGGCACATCAGTCTGCTGGTGGGCACCATGGATGTGGGTGAGGGAGCCGAGACGGTGCTGGCCCAGCTAGCCGCCGAGACCCTGGGCGTCGGGTACGACGATGTAAACGTGGTCTCGGCCGATACCTCCCGCACGCCGACCGCCCCCATAACCGCCGGGTCCACCGCCACCTTCTCTACCGGGACGGCGGTGGTGCAGGCCTCCGGGGAGCTAAGGACCAAGGTCCTGGAGCTGGCGACCGTGGGCCTGGAGGTCAGCGCCGACCAGCTCGAAGCCCGGGGTGGGCACATCTACGTCCAGGGATCACCGGAAAGGCGCATGTCCCTGGCGGAAGTGGCCCGCCACATCCCCGGCGATGAGCTGACGGCCTACGCCGAGATCGTGCCCGGCAGCACCGAGTACATCGTCAACGCCTTCGGGGCCCACTTTGTCGAGGTGGAGGTGGATACGCTGACGGGCAAGGTGTACATCCGCCGCTACGTGGCCGCCCATGACTCGGGGCGCATTCTCAGCCCCACAGCCGCCCTGAACCAGGTCGAGGGGGGCATCAGCCAGATGCTTGGGTACACCCTGTCCGAGGAGCTGATCACCGACGGACCCACGGGCATCACCCTGAACGGCAGCTTCCTGGAGCACAAGTGCCCCTCTATCCTGGACTACAACGACATCCAGGTCATCTTCGCCGACATCGTCGACCCCGTGGGGCCCATGGGGGCCAAGTCCCTGGGGGAGCCTCCCTGCGCCGCCGTGGCCCCCGCCGTGGCCAACGCCATCTACGATGCCATCGGTGTGCGCATCAAGGAGCTGCCCATCACTCCGGATGCCATCCTCCACGCCCTGGAGTCCCCCGCCGGAGGGGCGGCTTGAACCCCTTCCAGTACCGGGAACCCTCCACCATGGAGGATGTCGTCGGCCTGCTGACCGCCTACTGGGATGCCCAGGTGATGGCCGGGGGCATCGACCTGCTGGCCGAGATGAAGGACGGCGTCGCCTCCCCGGGAATGCTTCTCGGCTTGGCCGCCGTTCCGGGTCTCACCGAGATCACTGAGGGTCCCTCGGGGGTCGTCATCGGCGGGATGGTCACCATCACCGACATCGAGCAGCACCCGGGCATACGGCGCCGCTACACCGCCCTGGCCGAGGCTGCCGAGAGGCTGGCGACACCCCAGATACGCAACGTCGGCACCCTGGCGGGCAACCTGTGCCAGCGTCCCCGCTGCTGGTACTACAGGAACCCCCTGACGCCCTGCCTGAAGCGGGGCGGGGACACCTGCTACGTCCTGGAGGGCTACAGCAAGTACATGTGCGTAACCGGCGGGAACGGCTGCTACATGGTCCATCCCTCGGACGCTGCGGTGCCCCTGGTGGCCTTCGGGGCCGTCGTCAACATCGCCGGGCCTGCCGAGGACCGCACCATGCCCCTGGAGGAGTTCTTCACCGGCCCCGAGGTGGACATCACCCGGGAGAATGCCCTGGAGCGGGGAGAGGTGGTGGAGAGCATTGCCCTGCCCGAGCCCCCTGACGGGACCAGGAGCATCTTCCTGAAGGCCCAGGAGCGGGTCGCAGGCGGATTTGCGTTGGCCAGCGTAGCGACGGTGGTCACGCTGAACGGAGATGCCATCGAGGCCGCCTCCATCGCGCTTGGCGGTGTTGCTCCCACGCCTCTGCGGGCCAGGAATTCCGAAACCTACCTGGTGGGCAAGAGGACCGGCGATGCGTCCCCCGAACAAGCCGGCGCCCTCGCCCTAACCGACGCCCAGCCTTTCGATGACAACCGCTACAAGGTCACCCTTGCCCGCAACCTGGTCACCCGCTCCCTGGCCCGCCTCCTTAGCTCCCCCTCATCCTAACCTTCTCCCCTGGTGGGAGGGGATTAAGGGGAGGGTGATACGCCAGCTATAAGATGGCTGCTCGAGACCGTCCGTTCGCCCTGAGGGAAATCGAAGGGGAACGGACATGCCGAAGGTGCACCGTTTCTCCCTCCTCCCTTGATGGCCTCTGTCTCCCCCCTCCCTTGATGGGAGGGGATTAAGGGGAGGGTGAGACCCACCCCAAGACTAGCCTTCCTCCATCCCGCCGCGACATTCGTCATTGCGGCGTAGGCCGCAATCTAGGACGGAGCGCTGCCGGCTTCCCGGTGGGCTACTTCATCGCGATTGGTCGGCGCCTTGTTGCCAAACTAGAGGATTGCCCGTTCGAGCATCAAAGGCGTAGCTCAAAAGAGGAGGACGGCCGGGTTCTGAGATAGCATGGTCCAGCATGAACTGACTAATCCCTGCTGCATATGAAAGGTCAACCCGAGTCAGGTTTGTTCTGGACAAATTTGCATGACGCAACTTAACACCCTGTAGATTGCTGAAGAGGGTGCCCATGGTGGAATCCAAAGGTGCCATCTTGTCGTACTGAGGGGCCCTAGACAAGTCCTTGTTCGAAAGATCAATGCCACGAAGATCTGCACCGTGAAGGTCTATCCAGTAATTGCGTACAGTTTCAGTTTGGAGGTTGCGCGCGTGACACGAAGCGATGGAATCCATTGCCGCCTGAATGTCTTCCCGGACTACCTCACGCTCTACCGATCCAGCCGCAGCATAGTCATCTGCCGTGGAAGCGCCGAAAACGTCTCCCAAATCCACCTCTCTCGAAACAACACTCGGCTGACCCACGACTTCAGTCGGATGGCGCACGAAGAAGCATAGTCGGCGCATAATCTGCACATGGTATTGATCAGGATACTGTTCGGCCAAGCCTTGAAGCGCGTAAATTCCTCCTAGGCGCACAGAGAGGACATCGCTGCCCAGCATCTCCGCCCCTCGTTCGTACCTTTCGTTCAACAGGCTTTGCTGTGCTATATCTGCCTGACGCTGAGCCGTCGCCTTGTCTTGTTCCGCTACCCAAGCACGCCACCCAGCAAAAACGAAGGCTAGGGCACCACCAACCAGAAGTCCTACGTTTCTAAGTGTGTCGCTGTTCGAGACGGTTGTAGAACCTTCAGGGTGCAACCAGTCCCAGAACCCGAAGGCAAGGCCGACGCTAACGAATAGCACTAAGGCAGCCAAGACGAGCCAGAAATAGCCGGACTCCGGTAGGTGTCTCAACACTGGCTCACCAATGCCAGGATCCCTGCTATCCTCCGCGCTGTGTCGGTGAAGTGCTGGACCTCCTCCGGCTTCATCGCGCGGCCCAGCACGCCACGCTCCCGGTAGGAGAGCCACTTCTTGAGCACCTGGTAGCCGCCCAGCTTGTAGTTCCACACGGCGGCGGGCACGCTGCGCCAGTAGGCCCGGTCATTCAGGTACACATCGAATGTCGTCCCACCAAGGACTGTCGCGGCATCCCCCACCGCGGCCTTCTCATCGGAGGTGTATGAGCGTTCCACAACTCGCCCTTGGCCAGGCATGACGGCCTCGCTCTGGCCTAAATGGCCCCAACCCGCTGTAAGAGAGAAGTCGTCTCCCACCATGTTGCCTCCGTCCGTCGTTGTGGGAACGGCGATCGACGCCATCTCAGGCCGCAGTGTACCTGTTGTTACTCCGGGAACGGGCGTCTCCGAGTCCAGGAGCGCGGCGAGTTCCCGGCCCCTGGCAGCCGAGACCTTCAGATCCTCCGCAGCTCCCGGCGTGTCACCGTCCGGCCAGCCAGGCAGCGGAATGCGAGGCCACTCCATCCTGAGAGCCCCAGCGTTGGCTTCCCGATAGGCTGGCTCATGCAACACGGCGAGGACATGGTGGAACAGGTCCTCCACCCCCAAGCCCAGACGGTCCAAGTACCGTCGCGCCTCCTCCGACAGGTTGGGGCGGCGCTGCTCTCCGCCGCCGTCCAGGGCCATGCCTTCCTCGTACAGCCAGGCTGGAATACAAGAAGCGCTCCGATCCATGAGGTCAATGCAACCCATATTCGTGATCACCTGTGGACATGACCAATCTCGCCGGGGCTTTTGCTGCGCTACCATCCATTTGTTCCCCTCAAAGACGTGAGGTTTGCATTCTGCGCGAGGACGGTCTACAAGCTTTCCCCTGGATTCCCAGTATAGCCATCTTGTATCAAAGGGCCTGAACGCGTATGAGACGAAACTATCTCCAACCGGGTCACCAGCCTTGAGTAGGGCATCTCGGACTTCGCGGGAGTCGTATTCCCTGGGATTCCGCATGGAAAGCGGGTATCTGCGTTCCACCTCGTCATGACTCAGTCCCGCATCGAAGTAGTCGCGGATTCGCGTTCTGAGTCGGTCTTCGTCTATGTCAGTGACAAAGGGGTCGCGCCCGCTCTTGACGCCTGGAAACGCTGTGGGAAACAAGCTCACCAGTGTTGGCCAGTCGGACCACCCGCTGCTGACAACCATTTGCGCAAAAGGCAGGCCCAGGGCCAGGCTCGGCTCAATGGCATCGTATAACTCAGCGGGCTCTGTTTTGGCGGTCGCCGTCAGGTGGGAGAGCTTGTCCTGTCCCCACAGCTCGCGGAATTCGACCGTCTCAGCAGGCTTGTGCTCGGTCTTGCGCACTAGGGTCGTGATCGCCGTACCGACCTGAATGCCCACCGGATCGTCAGGCGTGGAGAAGATGCTCGGGTCCGGTGCGCCCTCGGGCGTTGTCTTGCCTGTCTTGTACTTGTCGCCGTTAAGGTTGTCTATGCGGACGGCATCAAAGGCCTCCAGATAGCGCTCCCTCATGCCCGTGAAGGAGAGGCCGTCCAGCCAAGAGTAGTTGGAGATGAAGCAGACGACACCCCGGCCTGTCTTCTCCGCTATGCGGCGCTCTGCCATGCGAAAGAACCTCACGTACAGGTCGTTCAACCCCTGGCCCTCCGGCTTCCGCACGTTCTTGGTGGCGCGATAGGCTTTGGTTAGCTCCTGTTCTTCGTCGACTGCCATGCCGGCAAATCCGTTGTAGGGCGGATTCCCGAGGATGACCAAGACAGGCGTGTCCTGCTTAACCCTGTCGGCACGGTCCCGCTCTTCCTCAAGCTCCGGGAAGGGCAGCGGCTTTTGCGTGCTAGGCTCCCATCCGGTGAGAGCATTGGTGAGGTACACCCCGGCCCGCTCCGTCCCATCATCGGATAGCTGAGCATCCAGCGCCTGCATGGTCAGGCCTACCTGCAGGTGGGACACTACGAAAGGCGCAGGCATGATCTCAAATCCAAAGACTCTGTTGGTGGCCGCCTTCTTTACATGTGCGCCGACGAGGGCGCCCAACTCCTTGTCCTGAAGATTCGCGGCGATACGGCGCAGCACCTCAGCAAGGTACGTCCCCGTGCCGCAGCAGGGATCGAGGACATACACGTTCTCGGCCGCCAGCCCATCCGCAATGCCGAGGTCGTCCTTCAGCGCCATATCGACGCGGGTGACCATGTAGCGCACCACTTCTGCGGGGGTGTACCAGACGCCCAGCTGCTTGCGAAGGTCGGGATCGAAAGCCTCAAGAAAGGGCTCGTAGAAGTAGGGCACAGCCTCGCCCGCGTCGAAGCGGTTGAAGAAGGCTGTGCGGTCCACCCGGTCCAAGGCCGCCGCGGTCCAGTCCAGCAACTCGACCAAACCCAAGGACTGAAGCTGTGTGGGCGAGGACAATTGCTGGAACAATGCCCCCAGGACGGGCGCTCTCAGGTACCAGGCGGAAGTGCGCCAGTCGAAGGGGACGGGGGGCGAACTCGACTGGCGGGCCCACAGCACCCACGCGGAGAAAACCCCGTAGAAGAGGGTCTGGACCAGTGTGGAGCGGAAAAATGCCGCGCCCTTGTCGCCTTCGAAGCGAACGCCCAAGGCCTCCTCCAGTGCGGAGCGGACCGAGTTGAGCGACGACGGGTCACCAGAGGCCTCCACCCTTGCCAGACCTTCCCTAGCGTAGGAGGCTAAGAGCCAGGCTAAGTCCTTGGGTTCAACAATGGACGCACGGTGGGAGAGCGCACGGCATAGGTACTCTCCCAACCCAGTGCCCATTTCCCGGGCGAAGGCCCGAGGCTTCTGCAGCTTGGCCTCAAATTCCTGCTCAGAATTCGCCAGCCGGAAAGCCTCGAGCTTCACGGGATTGTCTTGGGCATCCTTGCCTACCAGCACAAAGTCCCGCGTGTTCGTTACCATTACGAGCTTGTACTTGTTCCAATAATTGCTGACCTGCTCGCCCGATGCCGTCAGCCATGCGTCATCGCTGGCGGCCTTGACCTCCACGACCCCGCGTTCCGGGACTTGCCCCTGTTTGGGCTTCCCCTTCTGCAGCTGATGCTTGGTGTACAGCCCAAAGTCGGGATGGCCCACCCCTTGCTCGGCTAGCTGGCTTACGGACAACACTAGCGGCTTGAGCACACCTCCGACGGCGTCAAGCAGCTTGGATAACGCTGGATAGAACGACTGCTCGCCTGTCGCACCTCCGGTAGCCCTGATATCCCGGAGGGCGGCAAGATAGTCCTCAACCGCCGACGTTAGCTGGTTTCCGATTCCCGCCATAGATGCTTGGACAACCTGCCTCTCTGCGATTCACCGTATGGGCCCACACCGGTGTGGACCGCTCGTACGGATTGTATAATCCAGCGTCACATCAATGGAAGCAGTTTATGTCTTGCCGTTGCGCGTCACTGTCCGTTCCCCTTCGATTTCCCTCAGGGCGAACGGAGCGCGCGCCTTAGATTCCCGCGGGCGTGAGAATGACGGTAGGAGCAATAGCGCCTGCGTGTACCTATGCGCTATAATCCCCACAGCCCTCTCAGCAGGGCTCACTTTGCCAACGGAGGCCATTGATGCCAGCAGATGTCGGACAGCCGGCCCCGGACTTCGACCTACCCTCCAACACCGGGGAGCGGGTTACCTTGAGCCAGTTCAAGGGCGAAAAACATGTAGTCCTCAGCTTTTACGTCTTTGATTTCACCGGTCTTTGAACAACCCAGACCTCCTCGTTTGGCCGGGCCGCCGGCCAGTTCGGGGAGAAGGATGCCCAGGTACTGGGCATAAGCACCGACAGCCAGTTCTCCCACCAGATGTGGGCCACCAGCCTGGGGAACGTCCCCATTCCCCTCCTTTCCGACCGCCATCCCGCGGGGGAGATGATCAAGGCCTACGGCCTGTGGAACGAGGGCCGGGGGACCGCCAACCGGGCCGTCATCATCGTCGACAAAGAGGGCATCGTCCGCTTCAGGAAAGAGTACGAGCATCCCACCTTCCCCCTGGCGGAGGAGATTCTTCCCGAGCTGGACAAGCTGGGATAGCAGCCCTTCCGGGAGCTGCTCGCCTTGGCTGACCTGTCCCAAGGAGCTTTTCGCGAAGGCGACCTGGCCCTCCTCATCGATCGCCGGGGCCGGCGCTACCAGGTCACCCTGGAGCAGGGCCGCCTCTTCGAGACCCACGTGGGCACCCTGCCCCACGCCGAGATAATCGGGCAGCAGCAGGGCACTTGGTGCCGCACCTCGAGGGGCCAAATCCTGCTGGCGGTCAAGCCCACCTTCTCCGACTACATCCTGGAGATGCCCCGGGCTTCCCAGGTCATCTATCCCAAGGACCTGGGGGCAATCCTCCTCTACGCCGACATCTTCCCCGGAGCCACTGTCCTGGAAGCGGGTCTGGGGTCCGGCGGCCTGACGTCGGCCCTCCTCAGGGCTGTCGGCGAGTCGGGCAGGGTGACCACCTACGAGATACGAGAGGACATGGTGGCCAGGGGTCGACGGAACATCGCCGCCCTGGCGGGAGATGCTCCCAACCACACGCTGAAGCTGGGCAGCATCTACGAGCACATAGACGAGACGGATGTGGACCGGCTGGTGCTGGATGTGCCCGAGCCATGGCAGGTCGTCCCCCTGGCGGCAGGGGCCCTGGCGCCCGGCGGGGTGTTCCTGAGCTTCCTGCCGACGGTCCTGCAGGTACACCAGCTTGTCCAGGCCCTGGAGGCGGATGGGCGGTACCAGCTTGTGGAGACCTTCGAGCTGCTCCTGAGGCCCTGGCACATAGCTGACCGCAGCGCCCGTCCCGACCACCGCATGGTCGCCCACACCGGCTTCATCACCACCGCCCGGCTGTGCTCACCCAGGGGGCGACCAGAGCCAGCATCCGAAGTGTAGACGTCACCCACACCAAGGAGGTTGCCTATGGACAGGGAAAGCACCCTGAAGGACCTGCAGGAGTTCGTGAAGACGGACATGCTGATGAAGCACCTCTTCGGCGTGGAGGCGGTGATGCGCGCCTACGCCCGCAAGCACGGCGAGGATGAGGAGGTGTGGGGCATCGCGGGGCTGCTCCACGATTTCGACTGGGAGATCGTGCCCACCCCCGAGGACCATCCCCACTACGGCGCTAATCTGCTCCGGGAGCGGGGATACCCCGAGTACATGGTCCGGGCTGTCCTGACCCACGGCAACCACACGGGCATCGAGCGGGAGAGCCTGATGGAGCACACCCTTTTCGCCGTGGACGAGCTGTCGGGCTTCATCCGGGCGGTGACCCTGGTGCGCCCCAACAAGAGCCTGGACGAGGTCACGGCCGGATCCGTGAGGCGCAAGATGAAGGACAAGGCTTTTGCCCGGGATGTGAACCGGGACGACATCTACCAGGGCGCCGAGGAGCTGGGCGTGGACCTGGATGAGCACATCACCTTCATCATCGAGGCGCTGAAGCCTGTGGCGGAGCGGATAGGCCTGAACACCGGGACACCCCAGGAGGGCAGCTAGCTCTCCTGCTGCCCTTCCCCGTTGTAGCTCCACTGCTGCCCAGCGTGAGGGTACCGTCCCTCCAGCAGGGGCATGTGGGACTCGGACCGCAGGGGTAAGGGCAGGCTGTCCAGGGTGGCCGCCGCCTCGTCCGAGCTGTCGATTCCCCACAGGCTGGGCGCGCCGACCTTCTTGCCCTGCACCAGCACCTTGAAGTCACCCATGCCTCCCGCCCTTGCCAGGTCCAGCATGCCCATGGAGTTGGCTTCCACCTGCCTCTGTTCCAGCCCCAAGGCCCGCAGGCGGCGCAGCATGCG
Source organism: Dehalococcoidia bacterium (assembly GCA_965116325.1). Taxonomy (GTDB): domain Bacteria; phylum Chloroflexota; class Dehalococcoidia; order Lucifugimonadales; family JAGWBF01; genus JAGWBF01. The sequence continues at coordinate 1,483,370 of OZ220675.1, forward strand.
ATTGAGCCCCAGGGCCCTGAGGAAATGCCCCTGGGTGACATAGCCCACGATTTCCAGGTCGCGCTTCCGACCCTGCAGGGCCAGGGAGGTGAAGTCCACGTGGGAGGTGATGTCCTGCCTGCCGATGCGGGCGTAGGGGTCTGAAACCTCCGTATTCCGGTAGTAACACCGCAGGGTCCCCCTGGGGCCTGCCGTAGCTTGCAACTCCTGGGTTGAGCCGCCATAGTCGATGGTCAGGACGAACCCCCGCTCCAGGGCCCCGGCAACCCCCTCGGCCCACCTAGCCGCACCCAGGTTCACCTCGGCGACCCTGCCATCCTCCAGAACGGTGCCCACCTCAGCCAGCCGGTCCTCAAGGGCCGGAGTGGATGGGTCGCCATACTCCTCAGCCAGGGCCCCGCCGTGGAACGTCACGTATATCTCTTGCAAGCGCCCGTCGGCCATAGTGACTCTGTGCACCGGGAAGGCGTCCACCAGCTCGTTGGACAGGAAGCAGCCGACAACGCCCTTGAGCGGGACCCCCTCGGAGGTGATGCGTTGCACTCCTCCCGGGCGGCCCTGAGATTGGGACCGGTCGAGGCACAGGTATCTCAAGGAGTCTTGAAAGCCGTCAGGCAGGTGGGAGCTGGACCTCTGGATGTCCCTGGCCAGCATGCCATCTGCCCCTCCCATCTCCACCACCCAGAAAGGACGCGGATGCTCAAGGAGCTGCCAGAACTGGAAGATCTGCAGGGTCAGCAGCGTAGCGAAAGCGGGGTGCGCCCTGGCGGCCGTGTAGAAGTTCTCGTAGGGGCTGAGCCAGTGGCGAGTGCTGTAGAAGCCCCCTACAGGCCAGTAGAGGGCGACCTCCATGAACTCAGCGAAGGTGATGCGGCCCTGCTCGGCGATCCGACGGCGTATCTCACCTTCGGCGTCCATGGACCAACTCCGGGGCTGCGCTTATCCCCGCTGGTCTATGGGCACGTACTCCAGGTCCATGGGACCCTGGTAGTCCAGGAGGGGCCTGATGAGGATGTTGTCCCTGTACTGCTCCACGCACTGCAGGGTCCAGCCGGGTATGCGCCCCAGGGCGAAGATGGATATGAACAGGTCCTCGGGGATTCCCAGCAGGTTGTAGATGGAGCCGGCGAAGAAGTCCACGTTCACGAAGATGCCCTTTGCCCTGTAGGGCACCATGATCTGCTCTTCCAGGTACCTGAGGATCTGGAACCAGTGGGGCTGGCCCATCTTCTCTCCCAGGTCACGGGAGCGCTCCCGCAGGTGCCTGGCCCGCGGGTCCTCGGCCCGGTACACCCTGTGGCCGAAGCCCATTACCCTCCCGCCGCTTTCCAGCAAGTTGCGCGCATACTCGTCGGCATTCTCGGGCTGGCCGATCTCCATGGCCATCTTCATTACTTCTTCTGCCGCCCCGCCATGCCATGGTCCCTTCAGGACGCCTATGCCCGTGACCACCGCGGAGTGCAGGTCCGAAAGGGTGGAAGCAGCCACCCTTGCCCCGAAGGCCGATGCGTTAGAGCTGTGCTCGGCGTGGAGGATGAAGTCCACATCCATCAGCTTCTGGGTCTCTTCGTCGGGCGCAGCCCCCGACAGCATGTACAGGAAGTTGCCGGCATGGTTCAGGTCCGGGTTCGGGGCCACAGGCTCCAGTCCTTGGCGGATGCGGTGATGAGCGGCAACGATGGTCGGCCCCTGGGCAGTCAAGCGCACACCCTTGCGCAGGGTCGCCTCCTCGGAGTTGTCGTTCACCTCCGCCTCAAAGGCAGCAAGGGCGGAAACCGCAGTCCGCAGCGCATCCATTGGGTGGCTGTTAGCCACCACCCGGATCACATCTACGACCTGCTTGGGAATTCCCCGGCTGGCCCTGAGCTGCGCATCGAAGGAATCAAGCTCGCTCTGGGTGGGCAGCTCCCCGTAGAAGAGCAGATAGACTATCTCTTCGAAGGTAGAACGCTCGGCAAGGTCATGGATGTTGTAGCCCCTGTACAGGAGCTTCCCGGCCTGCCCATCTACAAAGCTGGCCTCGGAAGTGTCAAATACAACATCCTTCAGACCACGCTTGATGTCCGGCTTTTCAGAAGTCACCTAAGCTCCTCCTTGCTATCCAAAGAGATATCCCAAGAGATACTGAAAGCGATGCCAAATGGACCAGCCAAGTAACCCGGGTGTGGCGCATATCCCTATCTAACAGATCGACTATTAAAGGATAGCCGATATAGGGAAGCTTGCATGGGAATGGTACCATCGCCCCCTAGGGGTGTCAACTTGACTAACATATGACAAGAGGATCATGTGGTTCTATTTATAATGAATAGGTAAGTAACTTCTAGAGACAGTATGGTAGAGGGAGCAACAGTATGAGTGGGGAGAATGAGGAGAACGATGCTGTGATGGGCCGGGCGGCTTCTAGCTGATCCTGTCCGTGTTGTGGAAAACTAGTGTCGGGTCTGTGGATAGAGCGACAGATCCTCAGAATTGAAGCGGATTTGCTCGTTCAGCAGGGCCTAGTTTTCCCCAGGATGAGGCGAGTTATCCCCGGCTTACTTCGTCAACTCAGCCCTGAGACGCTGGCTGAGGACCTCGATCTCCGCTTCGACCAGGTTCGTTGGATCAACAGTAAGCTCGTCGGGGTCGCTCAGCCCTCCGAAGTAGATGGGCGGGTCGCCGTTGGCCAGCGTGCTCACAACCTCATCCTTGCTGGGCCCCCTCCAATCGCGACCAAACCTGATGACCGCCGTCGGGATGAAGTAGTCGAAGTCGTCCAGCTCGATGGAAACGGATATGCCGGGGATCTCCACAAGGGCATCCACGACGGGCTGCAGGAGGCTGCGGTACTCGGCGAATTCGGTGTCGTCGTTCTCTTCGACGAACAGCTCCAGGGCTGTCACAAGCCCTACGACCTCTTCCTTGGACACCTTCATGGGGCGGGCTAGGAACTGGTTGGGGTTGGCTTGGGCAGCGGCCGCTGCAATCAGATCGGCCCGCCCACAGAGTATCCCAGTACCCTGGGGGCCCCGAATACCCTTGCCCCCGCTGAACACCACCATGTCCGCGCCCTGCTCCAGGTAGCGGGTCAGGTTGGCCCTGGGAGGGAGCATGGATGCTCCATCGACGATCACCGGCACATCGTGCTTGTGGGCGATCCGGCAGACCTCCTCCAGTCCCATGGCCCGCCGGCTCAGGTGGTTGGAGAAAAGGTATGCCACAGCCGCCGTGGACTCGGTGATGGCCCCTTCCAGCTCCCATGCTTGGGTGCGCCGACCGTCGCCCACGCCGACCAGCTTGGCCCCGGCCGCCCGGTAGGCTTGGTCGTAGGCGAAACGGTGGCAGTTCTGAATGATTATCTCGTTCTTCATCCCGGTGGTGTCGGGGAGCTGGCGCATCCTGAAGGGGTCGGTGCCCGCGATGCACGCAGCAGCCTGAAGCACCAGGCCGCCGGCGGCCCCGCTGCACACGAAGCCGGATTCGGCGCCGGTGAGCTGGGCGATGCGTTCCCCAGCGCGCTGGTTAAGGTCGTTGACCTCCACCATCACCGTGGCGGCCCTGGACATGGCGTCCAGCACCTCCGGGCGGGTGCGGCTGCCTCCCAGCCGGGTGATAGGGCCGCCGGCATTGATGATGGGGCTTACGCCCAAGCCCGAGTAGACGCCCGTTGGATCCCACTGGCTGGTTGTCATGAGACCCTCCCGGTTTTGGCTACCACCAGATTTTGCCCCTGGCCTGCTCTTCCATCTCGACGTAGTCCTTCGTCCAGAGGCCGGTGCTTAGGTACTTCCAGCCCCCGTCGGCCAGGAGGCAGACGATGTGGCCCTGCTCCATTCGCTGTGCCATCTTCATAGCAGCATACACCACCGAACCCGAGGAAACGCCCGCAAAGATGCCCTCCAGCCGGAGAAGGTCCTTGGTCATATGGAAGGCATCGCTGCTCTGCACCATCATCCTGGAGTCCAGCAGGGACAGGTCCAGAATGGGTGGTATAAAGCCTTCCTCCAAGCTTCGGAGGCCTCCGATGACGTCACCCAGCTCGGGGGCCACGGCGACAATCTTGAGGTCGGGATTGTACTCCTTGAGGCGGCGTCCCGTTCCCATGAGGGTCCCGCCGGTGCCCAAGCCTGCGACGAACATATCCACCTCGGGCAGGTCCCGGATTATCTCGGGGCCGGTGGTGTCGTAGTGGGCGCCGGGATTGGCCGAGTTCCCGTACTGGTAGGGCATGAAGTACTTGTCGCCATCCGCCTCCATCATCTCCTGGGCCACCAGGATGGAGCCGTTGGTGCCCGAAGCACCGTCGGAGTAAACGATGGACGCGCCGTATGCTTCCAGCAGGTGTGTGCGCTCGGCGCTCACATTCTCCGGCATCACCACCTTGACCTTGTACCCTTTCAGCCCTCCCACGAAGGCGAGGGAGATGCCCGTGTTGCCGCTGGTGGGTTCCAGGATGGTCTTGTCGAAGGTGAGGGCCCCGTCCTCCTCCGCTTTGTCCAGCATGTACTGGGCGATGCGGTCCTTGACGCTGCCCGTGGGGTTGCTTCCCTCCAGCTTGGCATAGACATGGACCCCCTTCTTAAGGTCCATGTTCTGCAGCTCCACCAGGGGGGTGTTGCCGATGGTGTCCAGTATCCCGCTGGGCATCTTAGCCTTTGTGCATTCCGTTGTCGGCGGGGGCCGTTACCCCGCAGAACACCTCGTAGTCGATCAGCTCTGTCACCGTCGGGTTGTCTCCGCATAGGGGGCACTTGGGGTTCTTGGGGATGCGCACCTGGCGAAAGTCCATGCTGAGGGCATCGATAAGCAGCAGGCGGGATGAGAGGCTCTCTCCAATTCCCAGGATCAGCTTCAGGGTCTCCACCGCCTGGATGCTGCCCACCAAGCCCGTAAGGGCGCCCAGGACACCGGCTTCGGCGCAGTTGGGCACCATGCCCGGCGGCGGCGGCGATGGGAACAGGCAGCGGTAGCAGCCCTTGCCGGGGAGGTACACCGTGGCTTGGCCGTCGAAAATCAGGATGCTTCCGTCCACCAGGGGAATGTTGGACAGGTAGCAGGCATCGTTGATCAGGTACCGGGAGGGAAAGTTGTCGGCCCCGTTGATCACCACATCGTAGCCCCTGACGATCTCCATGGCGTTCTCGGAGGTCAGCCAGGTGTCGTGAGCCACGACGTTGGTGTCCGGGTTGAACTCGTGGATGCTGTCGGTGGCCGACTGGACCTTCGACCTGCCCACATCGTCGGTGTGGTGGAGTATCTGCCTCTGGAGATTGGATACGTCAACAACGTCGAAGTCGGCGACGCCGATGGTGCCCACGCCTGCCAGGGCAAGGTACACCGCTGACGGGGAACCCAGGCCGCCCGCGCCGACTATAAGCACCTTGGACTCCAGCAGCTTGCGCTGACCGCGGCTCCCCACCTGGGGCATGATGATGTGCCGGCTGTAGCGTTTTACCTGGTCGGGGGTCAAGCTAAGGGGTTGGGTTTGTGTCTGGGTCATTTGTGCTCCTCCTGTGCCTTCGGACAAAAAACATGCGCCCTCTTCATCTGACTTGAGAGGACGCAGCCTGTGCAGTTCTTATGTGGCCGGCATGCCCTCTACATCAGAGGGCGCAAACACAAGTGAAAAAGGTCGTCTTCCAGCCTCATTTCACCCTCTAATGTATCCCAGCGGGTGTCCGAGTGTCAAGGTAGATTAGGTACCGGGACTACGCAGCGGCGGGTGCCTGCTCCCTTGCCTGGTGGCCCCCCTCGGCTGCCATGATGTGCTGGCGTGCCAGCAGGTCTGCGATCGACGTGGAGCTCAGCAGGCCCTGGATGGCTTCGTCCACCGTCTGCCAGATGCTCCGCTGGGGACAGCAGACCGACAGGGTGCACTCGTTGGGTGCGATGAGGCAGTCCATGGACGGGGTGTTGCCCTCCAGGGTGGACATGACCATCCACAAGCTGATGTCCGAGGGGTTCTTGGCCAGCATATGGCCGCCGGAGGGTCCACGGCGGCTGGTTATGAGGCCGTACTTATGCAGGATTGTCAGAAGCTGGTCAAGGTAGGCTTGGGGGATAGCTTGCCTGGTGGCGATCTCGGCCGTTTGCACGGGACGGCTCCCGTAGTGGTCGGCCAACTCGACCAGTGCCCTGACGCCGTAATCGACGCGCATCGGAACTTTCATCGCTCCTACCTCCGGCAGGGCCCTTTGGCAGATTCTAGCACCCGAAGCACCGCTTAGCAACGCCGGGGCAAGCCATCAATGGGAGAATCGAGGGAGGTGCGTCCGGCCCAGGTTGCTTTCCCTGGTGAGGAACACAGACACGCCTCCCGGCGATGGCGTCGGGTGGGCACTGACAGGCCTTGACGCTGGCCGTTGTCGGGCAGTAACGTACTCAGTTGACCATCATCAGCGGATGAAGACCATAATGCCTGGGAATCGGACCATGTACATCCCGGGGAAGTAGAAGGGACACAAAGTGGCAAACAGGATCACCCTCTCGCTTGAAACCCGCACCATCATGGGAAAACAGGTGAAGAAGCTTCGCAAGGCCGGCACCGTGCCTGTGCACCTCTACGGCCCCTCCATATCACCCCGGTTTCTCCAGTGCGCCACGCCCGATCTCCTTAGGGTGCTGGTCCAAGCCGGCAGCAACACTCCCGTATTCGTTACCCTGCCGGACAGCGGCGAGGAGCACTTGGCCTTTGTCCGGGAAGTGCAGTGGGACCCGCTGCGAGGTACCTTGCTTCATGTGGACCTGCTGCAGACGGAACTGTCTCAGAGAATCGCCGCCGAGGTCCCCATTCTGCTGGAGGGCGAGTCTCAGGCGGCTAGGGAAGCCGGCGGAACCGTCGGCCAGGTCCTGCGCACCCTCAGCGTGGAGGCGCTGCCCCTGGATATGCCCGGCGACCTTCGGGTGGATGTGTCGGTGCTGACCGACGACAGCAATGTCCTGCGGGCAGGAGATGTGTCCCTGCCGGGCAACGTAACCCTTCTCACCGACCCTGAAGAGATGGTCGCCCGCATAGAGCTGCCCGTGCGCGCAGAGGAAGTGGTGGTAGAGGAAGGGGAAGAGGCTGCGCCCGAGGCGTCCGAGGAAGAATCGGAATAGCCCGGTGCCTTCAGCGGCCGGTCAGCTTGGCAGGACCGAGCCGACGATCTCAGGGTAGCCCCGCAGGAACTCCCCGGGGCTCACAGCCCGCTTTCCCTCCAGCTGGAGGGATGATATCGCCAGCACCCCATCCCCAGTTGTCACACCTATGCCCAATCTCGGGTCCGAAACCACCGTCCCGGCCTGATGACCTGATAGTCCCGCCCCAATAGAAGCATCCACCACCTCGGCGGAGAGCACCTTCAGCACCTTGCCTCCCCAGGTTGTGTACAGCCCCGGCCATGGAGTAAAGGCCCTGCAACGCTTCTCCAGGTCCCGCGCGGTCAGCGTCCAGTCCGCTTCGCCGTCAGCCTTCTCCAACTTCCGGGTCGTGGTAGCTAGCTCATGGTCCTGGGGTTGGGGGACTATGGCGCCCTCGAGCCAGGCGGGCAGCACCTCGGACATCATGTCGGCCCCCATTTCGAACAGCTTTTCGGTGAGCTGCTGGGCGGTCGCGGAGCCTGTCCAGCCCCAAAGCTCCCGGGCTGCAAGTACGGGGCCAGTATCCATGCCCTCGTCCAGGAGCATTATGGCGGCGCCCGTCGGCTCCTCTTCCTCCAGGATGGCGGATGCGACCGGCGAGGGACCTCGAAACCTGGGCAGGAGGGACGGATGGATGTTCAAGCACCCGTGGGCAGGGAGTTCCAGCACCGCGGGAGGGAGGAGCTTGCCGTATGCAGCCACCACCACGAGGTCGGGCTCCAGCCGGGCAAGCTCCTGCTGGGCATCGTCGGCCCTGAAGGAAGCCGGTTGGAACACCTGCAGGCCCCTGGACAGGGCGAAAGACTTGACCGGCGTCGGCACAGAACGCCTGCCCCTGCCGGCGTTCTTGTCCGGTTGGGTATATACACCAACCACCTGGTGGTCCAGGCTCATGATTGCATCGAGGACCCCGACCACGTGATTTGGACTGCCCATGAAGACGATTCGCATAGCTGCTGTGGCTGATTCCGATAAATGCCTATGACAATAAGACCATTGACTAAACGTATTTGCGGCGTGCCACAATTATAGCACTTAGCGTGGATGGGACCGACATCCGGCGACGAATTACGTTGTTTTTAGAACGTTACATCTGTCGAAACCATAGACCTTGTCTAAAAGAATTACTAGAAATGCCACAAATTTCGCGTCGGATTTGAAAATTGAGGCTTTCCCGCCTTGACTTTCCTTGGGCCGAGTTTGTTATCCTTTGCGAGTCAGTTTTCCGGGTGCGTCGGACCGTGGTTCACAGCGGGAGGCCCGATAACCCGAAGGTGAAGTTCCGGCGACCCGCAGGGTTCCCCAGTAGCGGGTTTCCCGCTGGGACTTTCAGAAGCCTTGTAATTCCGTAGTAGAGCTTTGCCAATTTGGCCTGCGGGCAGGCCAAAGTCCGGGCCGGGTGGTGGGATGGTGGATGCAGGGGCCGCTAATATTTGGAAGGCAGTCTTGGGAGATTTGCAGCTACAAGTTTCCAGGCCGATATACGACACATGGCTAAGGAACACCGTCGGGGTGTCCATGGATGGGGATGTGCTCTCTGTCGAGGTGCCGACCTCTTTCTCCAGTGAGTGGCTCGAGCAGCGCATGTACCACCTCATCCAGAAGACGGCCACCAAGGTCGCCGAGATGCCCGTGGAGGTGCAGTTCCGGGTAGCAGGAGGAGATTCAGCAGCCGAGGCGCCCGATGAAGGGCCGGTGCATGAGCCAGAAGACCGCCAGCCGGTCGCCCCGCGGCAAACGGCTCCCACCCTCAACCGGAAGTACACTTTCCAACGCTTCGTCGTAGGTCCCTCCAACCAGCTTCCCTACAACGCCGCCATAGCAGCGGCGGAGTCACCCGGGTTCGGCTCGAACCCCCTGTTCATCTATTCCGGCGTCGGCTTGGGCAAGACCCATCTACTCCAAGCCATAGGACAGCACTGCATCGCCAAAGGCCACCGCACCTTGTACGTCACCAGCGAACGTTTCACCAACGAGTTCATCGCCGCCATCAGGACCAAGACCACCGATGATTTCAGGGCCCGCTACCGCAACCTGGATGTCCTCCTCATTGATGATGTCCAGTTCATAAGCGGCAAGGAGCAGACCCAGGAAGGCTTCTTCCACACCTTCAACGACCTTCACTACGCAGACCATCAGGTGGTGCTGACGGCGGACCGCCCGCCCAAGGCCATGCACCTGCTGGAGGACCGGTTGGTATCCCGCTTCGAGGGAGGCCTGGTAGCCGATATCCAGCAGCCCGACCTGGAGACCCGCCTCCTCATCCTGCGGTCCAAGGCGGACCAGATGTCCGTCAAGCTGGATGACCCTATCATCGAGTACCTGGCCCAGGTTGCCCAGACCAACGTGAGGCAGTTGGAGGGAAGCCTGAACCGGGTCGTTGCCTATGCCCAGATGACCCAGCAGCCTATGAGCTTGGACCTGGTGTCCCAGCTGGTAGCAGACCTGATCCACACCCCGGACCGCCGCGCCCTGGACGCTGACACCATCGTGGATGAATCTGCAGGCTATTACCACATGACCGCCGAGGAGTTGCGCGGTCCCAGCCGCAAGAAGGATGTGGTCAGGGCGCGCCATGTGGCGATGTACCTCCTCCACGAGGAGAAGGGCATGAGAGACACGGACATCGGCAGGCACCTGGGCAGGTGTGATCATTCGACTGTCAGCAGCGCCTTGCGGAAGATCCGTTCCCAGATCAACATTGATGTACAGCTAAGGCGCGACATCCTGGCTATCAAGGAAGCGCTATACAGCTAGCAGGCAGGAGCTCTTCCGTTTAGAGCTCCTCAGAATAATGCTGGTGGGAGTGTGTACCCCCGCGCGGGGATGGGTAGTGTGGTGAGCACTATTCTGGGGAGCTCTAAGGGGAGGAGCCTCTGTCCGAGCTTCTGGAGATACTGCGCTCGTAAGCCCGGTCTTTGCCCTGATTTTTCGGGTTTCCCTGTGTCTTTACGCCCGGCCTCAGGAGTGAGATAAAATCTCATCTCGTTCCCTAATCCTAGGTTTAGCGCCTCCTTGATACCACGAGCCTTGGGAAGGCCACGTGTTAGAATAGCAGGGTACCCCAACTCTCCCGACTTGGCGTAGCTGCGTCCCTACAGCTTTTTCCGTAAATGCCTGCAAATGAGTGGAAATGACCCTGAATGATTGATACTACGAAGATATCGGTAAAGGCAGGGGACGGGGGCAACGGCTGCGTCAGCTTCCGGCGGGAGAAGTTCGTCCCCAGGGGAGGCCCAGACGGTGGCGATGGAGGCCCCGGGGGCAACATCTTCCTCTATGGCGACCCTTCCCTGAACACCCTCCTCCATCTCAAGTACCACAGTACATGGCGGGCCAATCGGGGCGGGCACGGAGGGGGCCAGAACAGGAAAGGGGCTAACGGCCGTCCCATAAGCATACCTGTACCGCTGGGCACTGTCGTCCGAAACATAGGCCACGGCGGGGTGGAGACCTTCTTGGCGGACATCACCGACACCAATCCGGTCCTGGTAGCACAGGGTGGTGAAGGAGGGCAGGGCAACGCCCGATTTGCCACCGCAACGAGGCAGGAACCGGTCCTGGCTGAAAGGGGAGCCTCCGGGGAAAAACGCGTCCTGAGCCTGGAACTGAAGCTCCTGGCTGACGTAGGGCTGGTGGGAAAGCCCAACGCCGGCAAGTCAACCCTGCTTTCTGTGTGTTCCGCAGCCAAACCCAAGATCGCACCCTACCCCTTCACCACCCTGGACCCGGTCCTGGGCGTCGTCCAGACCAGGGACCGCAGCTACGTCGTCATGGAGGTGCCCGGCCTGATCGAGGGGGCCCATACGGGGGCGGGCCTGGGTCACGAGTTCCTGCGCCATGCCGAGCGCTCCCGCCTTCTTCTGCACCTGGTGGACGGCACTGCCGCGGACCCCTTGGGCGACATCCGGCAGCTCAACGAGGAGCTCAGCGCCTTCGATGCCGACCTGGGGAGCAAGCCCCAGGTGATAGTGGTCACCAAGATGGATATCCCCGAAGCCAAGGAAGAGATGGCGAGGGTGAAGGATGCCCTGGAGCCCCTCGGGCGCCCCGTGTTCTTCATCTCTGCAGCCAGCGGCGAGGGTGTGGATACCCTCCTCAGCAACACCTTGGGGATGCTGGATGCCATCCCTAAGAGTACGCATGATTCCGAATCCCTCGAGGCTCCCCTGCCCGCTGCCCGGTCCCGACGCAGGTGGGACCGGAACTTCCGCGTTTACCGGGATGGAAAGACCTATGTAGTGGAATCGACCAGGGTCGAAAGACTGCTGCACATGGCCGACCTGAAGGACTGGCGGGCGATGGTTCAGGTGTGGAAGGAGCTGGAGACCCTGGGTGCGGTCAAAGCCCTGGAGGAGCAGGGGGTGGAGCCGGGCGACACCGTGCGTATAGGGGAAGTCGAGCTGGAGTGGTACTAGGGTGAAGGTGGGGATCCTGGGAGGCACCTTCGACCCGGTCCACGACGCCCACCTGATGTGCGCGGAGGAGTCCCTAAGGGAGCTGGGCTTGGATGAGGTGCTGTTCGTGCCTGCCGGCGAACCCTGGATGAAGGCCGGATCGGACATATCCCCGGCCCATCATCGCCTCAATATGACCAGCTTGGCCATACAGCCTTATCCCGCCTTCCGGGTCTCATCTATGGAGATCGACCGCCCAGGACCGACCTACACCGTGGACACCCTGGCCGCCCTGCACCGGGAAGGGGAACCGGGGACCGAATATTGGCTGATACTTGGAATCGATGCGCTCTGCACCCTTCCGAGGTGGAAGGACCCGGCCCGCATTCTGGACCTCTGCACCTTGGTGGGTGTTCCAAGGCCCGAACTGGGGGAGTATGATATATCCGCCTTAGAGGATATTCGTCCGGGCGCATCCCGGGAGATCGTGATGCTGGAGCATCCTGTGCTTGAAATCAGCAGCAGCCGGATTCGAGAGAGCATAGCCCAGGGGAACCGGGACGTGGAAGGTGTCCCAACCCAGGTGAAGAAATACATAGATGCCCATGGCCTGTATCGAGATGGGAGGTGAGGTGGCATCGATATCAGAGCAGCTTCTCAACCTCGCAATAGAAGGGGGAGCCCTGCAGTACGGGGACTTCACCCTGTCGTCGGGCTTGAAGAGCAAGTACTACTTCGACGGCAGGCTCCTTAGCCTGCACCCCGAGGGGGCCCACCTGATCAGCCAGGCGCTCATCCCCATCATCCGGGAATCGGGGGCGGTGGCCATCGGAGGGCCAACCATGAGCGCCGTTCCCATCGTGGCGGCCGTAGCAATGGCCAGCCATCACGATGGGTCGCCCATTCCTGCCTTCATCGTGCGCATGACCGTTAAGCCCTACGGCACCGAGCGGGGCGTGGAAGGCCCCCTGGTGCCCGGCTCCAAGGTCGCCATCGTGGATGATGTGTGTACATCCGGGTCTGCCATCTTCCACGCCATCACCGCGGCCGAACGTGAAGGATGCACCGTGGCCAAGGTAATAGCCATAGTGGATCGCCGGCAGGGCGGGAGCGACGAGATCAGGAACCGGGGCTACGACTTCGTGGCCCTGATGGAAGCTACGCCCGAGGGCGATGTCCAGGTAGTGCAGCAGGACACATGACCTTGGCTGGGAACAGCATACGTGTAAAGGTAGGAGAACACTGGTACACGGTGGAGATCAAGGACCTCTCCTCCTCTCCATTGGAGGTGAGCGTAGATGGCGAGACCGTGTATGTCGAAATAGAGAGCCAGCGCCCGTCCGGCCCAGGGTCGCCCGATGCCTCCCAGCTCAGGCAGCCCAGGCAGTCCCAGGCTCCTGAGCCCGTTGCCGGGCCGGGCGCATCCGAGAATGTCCTCCTGTCCCCCATGCCGGGCAGGGTCGTTGCCATCAAGGTCTCCCCCGGCGATTCAGTCTCTGCGGGGCAAGAGGTGTGCGTGGTCGAAGCCATGAAGATGGAGCAGAGCATCCGCGTCCACCGCGACGCCACCATCAAGGCAGTCCGCGTCAAGCCCATGGACCAGGTTGGCGCAGACCAACCCTTGATAGAGCTGGAGTAGGGCGGGCCGACCCCATGTCCCTGGAAGAGCAGGTTAAAGCTTGGAGCCGGGAGCTTGGATTCGACCTGGTGGGCGTTGCCTCCGCCGAGGCGTTCCACGACCACGAGTCCGTCACCCTGGAGCGCATCGGCGACGGCTTGATGGATGGCCTCCCATGGTACACCCCGGCCAGGGTGCGCCGGGGCTGCCGCCCCGAGGAGCTTCTGCCCGGCGCCAGGTCCATTATCACCGTCGGCCTCAGCTACTACGTCGATGACCCCCAGGATGCACCACCGGCGCCTGCGGGCAAGGTGGCCCGCTATGCTTGGGGCGACGATTACCACAAGGTGATGAAGAAAAAGCTGAAGCTGCTGGCGGAAAAGCTGTCCCAGGAGCTGGCCGACGGGGCTCGCAGCAGGTGGTACGTGGATGATGGCCCCATGCTGGACAGGGCGGCCGCAGCCCGGGCAGGCATCGGCTGGTTCGGCAAGAGCACCAACCTGCTGACCCGCACCCACGGCTCCTGGGTGTTCCTTGGTCAGCTGGTCACCGATGTTGAGCTGGCCCCCGACGAACCCCTCAAGAAGACCTGTGGAAGCTGTGTGCGCTGCATCGATGTCTGCCCCACGGGGGCTATCGTCGCCCCCTATGTCCTGGATAACCGGCGCTGCATCTCATACCTGACCATAGAGAACAGGGGGGCCATACCCAGGGATCTGCGGCCCCTTGTGGGCGACTGGGTGTTTGGGTGCGACCTATGCCAGGATGTCTGCCCCGTCAACTTCAAGGCGGCCCACTCCGGGGAAGAGGCATTCAGGGCTGTGAGATTCGGCCTGTTGGATCTGGCGCAGATGCTGGAGCTGACCGATGAGGATTTCCGGGAGCGGTTCCGCAACAGCCCCATAAAGAGGGCTACCAGGACCGGACTGCAGCGCAACGTGTGCGTCGCCCTGGGCAACACGGGCGACCCGGCGTCGGTGGGGCCCCTGGCTAAGGCTCTGACTCAGGGAGAACCCTTGGTGCGAGGACACGCTGCCTGGGCCCTTGGGCAGATCGGCGGCGGGGAGGCAGTCCGGGCCCTGGAAGAGGCAGCCCGCGTTGAGCCTGGTGCTGACGTGCTGAGTGAGGTCGCTGCGGCACTGGATCAAGCACGAGGGAAGGCCGGCCCAGGTAGGCCGCTGCCCGGCTAGCTGGACGGGGCTGTGGTCGCCGGAGCGCGGGCGGGGCGCTGCCTCCTGCGGGAGGAACGGGCCTTCAGCTTCCGCATCTCCTCTTCCACCAGCAGGAAGTCCCGCTTGGGCAGCAGGTGCAAGTCGCTCTGAGCAAAGGCAATGTACCAATCTTCAGGCGCCCACCTGCGCACGTACTCCAGCCTTGGGGCCAGCTGCCTTGCATCGATCTCCCGCTCATCATCCAGGACCAGGCCTGCCTTGATGCCGACCCGGTATTTCCAGTCGGTTGCCCCGTCCTTGTTCCATGTGGGCGTCGTATCTTCGTAGTACTTTGACGTGACGGTGGCGGTTGCCGGAAAGCGCCGGGCTGTGCCCACGTAGAAGAGTATCCGGTCGCCGGGCTCTACTCTCTGGACCTTGCGGGGGTGCTGGCCCTTCAAGGGCTGGGCCGAAAAGCCCATGTCCTTGGTTATGCGGTAGTTTTCCGGGGTAGTAACTATCATCCAGTAGTTCTTGGCCATTGTCGTCCTCTGGGAGACCGCTTTCGTTCAATTTTAGCACATGGGTCTCCGGCGCCTTCAGCCCGCCAGCCTAACGATGCTGTAGGCGTAGCGGAACAGCTTGGTGGCTTCCTTAAAGAAAGTGACCTTGTCCACCCTCTTGTCGGGGGTCACGTGGCTGAACAGGGAAAACTCGGTGAGGGTCACGTTGCCCCTGGCTGCCAGGGCCTCTGCGAGACGCCGGGACTCCTCTACCGGCACAAGGTTATCCTCCAGATCGTGGGCTATCAGCACCCGGGCCTTGAGGCTGCCGATGGCGGACGCGGGCGAAATGCTGTCCAGGCGTGCCCGGTAGGATGGGGAGAGCCGGGATACCAGTTCCCGGGCATCCTCAATGCTGAGACGGGTCTCCAGCCCAGTGGCTGTCATCGAGCGCAGGAGTCGGAAGACGATGTCGCCGTCGGCGGACAACCCCTCGGGGACCTGGGTCGTGACCGCCTCACCCTCCAGAAACTCCTTAGTCAGAGCCTGCCTGTCATGGTCGGCCTCCAGGCCTTCCACTCCTTGGGTTGCCATCACTTCCTTGGACAGGTGGTTCGCTTCCCAGGGGTCCTGGTCGTCGTGGAAGGCGCTGGTGTGGCTCGCAATCTGGGCCATCACATCGCCTATGTCGTGGTAGGCCCCGAAGGCGCTCAGAAAGGCCACCTTGTCGTTTATCCGGGGGTCTGAGGCAGCCAGGGCCAGTACCGAACCTCCCACGCAGAAACCGACCATGCCCAGTCTGGAGCCGTCCACTTCCTCAATGTCCGCCAGGCGGTTGAAGGCCTCCACCATATTGCCCGGTTCTTCGGGGGTGATCCGCTTGTCCATCATGGCCCTGGACCATGGGAACAGGGCTATGAAACCCAGGCGGGCCAGCGCCGTGCCGAGGTTCACCACCCTGGGGTCATCCTGGGGCACAGGGATTATCCCCAGGAACACCAGCACCCCGGCCCGCTTCCCGCCACCGGCGGGACGGTAGAGGTCGCCTGACCCCTCACCCTCGGCGAAAGAGTACGTCACCTGCTCACGCACCGGCGACTGGGTGAGCCACTGAAGGGGCTTGGCCGGCAGAGGCAGCACCTGGGTGACGAACAGCAGAGTCTTTACGAAGGACCGAGGCCCCCTGGGCCAGGGAAGAATAAGGAGCGCGACAAACAGGGGGAGGAGGGCAAGAAATGCAGCCCGAATCACCCATACACTAACCTTGGACTTCATAGACTGCCCCCGCCTTCCCTTAATGAGTTAAGTTCCGGTAATTGATAACACAACAAGGCCTCAATAAGACAGGCCCGCTGCCACGGCTATGGAGCGTTAAATGCCGGGCAACAAGCCGCATCGGGCGTCTATGCTATAATGGCGTAGCTCTCAACAAAGGCTACCCCCGCACACATGGCCCACATCAGGCCATGCTGCTTCCAAAGGAACTACTGTCGTGGACCAAGCTTCCAGACCCTCCATAGCCGTTGCCCTTGAACAGCGCATCCTCGTGTTGGATGGCGCCATGGGTACCTCTATTCAGAACCAGGCCCTGACCCCCGAGGACTTCGGAGGGCTCCAGTACGAAGGCTGCAACGAGTACCTCGTGCTCACCAAACCTGAGGCTATAGCCCAGGTGCACCAGGGATTCCTGGACGCCGGGGCCGACATCGTGGAGACCGACACCTTCGGGGCGACATCCGTGGTCCTGGCTGAGTACGATCTGGCCCACGAAGCCCGTCGCATCAACCGGGAAGCTGCAGCCCTGGCACGGCGATTGTGCGATGAAGCTTCCAGCCCGGACAAGCCTCGCTACGTGGCAGGCTCCATGGGCCCGACCACCAAGACAATCTCGGTTACCGGCGGCGTCACCTTCGATGAGCTGGTGGAGGCCTTCTATGAGCAGGCCCTGGGCCTCGCCGAGGGGGGCGTGGACGTCCTGCTGCTGGAGACCAGCCAGGACACCATGAACGTCAAGGCGGGCCTGGACGGCATCGACCGGGCGCTGGCAGAGCTGGGGATGGATGTCCCCATCGCTGTGCAGGGCACAGTCGAGGCCATGGGCACCCTCCTGGCTGGGCAGGATGCCGAGGCCTTCTACACCTCCCTGGCTCACCGGGACCTGCTTTGGATCGGCTTCAACTGCGCAACCGGCCCCGACTTTATGACCGACCACATTCGCACCCTGGCCCAGCTCTCCAGGTTCCCCGTCGCCTGTGTGCCCAACGCCGGCCTTCCCGACGAAGATGGACGCTACAACGAGACGGCGGAGAAGATGGCTGAGACCGTCGGACGGTTTATCGAGCAGGGCTGGGTGAACCTGATAGGTGGGTGCTGCGGCACCGTGCCAGAGCATATCCAACTGCTGGCAGAGACCGCCCTGGGGAAGGAACCCAGGGGCCTGCCCAGCCGACATGAGACCCGCATCTCTGGCATCGAAGCCCTTGTGGTGGACGAAGACACCCGCCCCGTCATTGTCGGCGAGCGCACCAACGTCCTGGGCAGCCGGAGGTTCCGACGCCTGATCGCCGAGGGCGCCATCGATGAAGCCGGCGAGGTGGGACGGCGCCAGGTCAGGGGAGGCGCCCACCTCCTCGATGTCTGCTTGCAGGACCCGGACAGGGACGAGACGGCTGACATTCTGGGCTTCCTGGATGTGCTGACCAAGAAGGTCAAGGTACCAATAATGATTGACTCCACCGACGCCAGCGTCATTGAAGCGGCGCTCAAGCGCCTGCAGGGCAAGTCGGTCATCAACTCCATAAACCTGGAGGACGGAGAAGAACGCTTCCAAAGGGTCGTGCCCCTGGCCCGGCGCTACGGAGCAGCCCTCGTGGTGGGCTGCATCGACGACGACAAGGAGCAGGCCCAAGCCATTACAAAAGAACGCAAGCTGGAGATAGCCCTGCGCTCTCACAAGCTCCTTACGGAGAAGTACGGAGTCCGGCCCGAGGACATCATGTTCGATCCCTTGGTCTTTCCCTGCGGAACGGGCGACGAGAAGTACGTTGGGTCGGCCGCCGAGACCATCGAGGGAGTGCGCCTCATCAAGGAAGCCCTGCCCGAGTGCAAGACGGTCCTGGGAGTCTCCAACGTCTCCTTCGGCCTGCCCCAGGCGGGGCGGGAGGTGCTCAACTCCGTATTCCTGTACCACTGCGTCCAGGCCGGGCTGGACATGGCCATCGTCAACTCGGAGCTGATGCAGCGATTCACCTTGATCCCAGAGGAGGAACGGGCCTTATCCGAGGACCTGATCTGGTTCAAAGGCGAAGACCCGGTGGCGGCCTTTGCGGCCCACTTCCGGGACCGGGTCGTTAAGTCCACCACCGAGGAGAGGCAGAGCCTGCCCCTGGACGAACGCATAGCGCTGGCAATCATAGACGGTATCAGGGAAGGCCTCTCCGAGGACCTGGATGAAGCCCTGACAGCCCGGACGCCCCTGGAGATCATCAACGGGCCCCTCATGGCAGGAATGGATGAGGTGGGTCGGCAGTTCAACGCCAACCAGCTCATCGTTGCCGAGGTGCTCCAGTCGGCCCAAGCCATGAAATTCGCCGTCGCCCACCTGGAACCCCACATGGACCGGCTGGACGATGCGGCCAAGGGCAAGGTGGTGCTGGCGACGGTGAAGGGGGATGTCCACGACATCGGCAAGAACCTGGTGGAGATCATCCTGTCCAACAACGGCTACCAGGTGGTGAACCTGGGTATCAAGGTGCCTCCCCAGGACCTGATCGAAGCCTACCAGGAGCACAACCCGGACATCATCGGCCTGTCGGGGCTGCTGGTGAAGTCTGCCCAGATGATGGTCGAGACGGTCCAGGACTTTCGAGGCGCAGGGGTCTCCTGCCCTGTGATGGTGGGGGGCGCTGCCCTGAGCAACAGGTTCACCCGTATGCGCATCGCTCCCGAGTACGACGGGCTGGTCACCTATGCCCAGGATGCCATGGCGGGCTTGGCCCTGGCCAACACCATCCTGGAGGCCGATGAGCGGGAGTCGCTGGCGGCCTCCCTGCGCAGGGAGACCGAGGAGCTCCTGGAGTCCAGGAGGGCGGCTGCGGATGCCGGGGAAACTGGAGCTGCCCAGCCTGCTTCCCCCGCCCAGGTGTCCCACGACCACCCCGTTGGCGTGCCTCCGGACCTGAGGCTGCACGTGATCAAGGACCGGGACTTGTCCGAGATATTCCCCTACATAAACCCCCAGATGCTCTACGTCCGGCACCTTGGCTACAAGGGGCGGTTCGCAGAAGCCCTGGCCGAGGAAGAAAAGGCGGCGCTGGACCTGCGGGAGTCGGTGCGCCGCGTGGAAGACCGGATGCTAGCCAGCGATGACATCCGCGCCGACGCTGTCTTCAAGTTCTTCCCGGCCCGTTCCGACGGCCAGGACCTGCTCATCTACGCCCCCGACGGGGAGACGGTGCTGGAGAGGTTCCACTTCGGGCGTCAAGGCAAGGGGGATGGTCTGTGCATCGCCGACTACGTTGCGCCGGTGGGCTCGGGCCGGTTGGACTACGTGGCAATGTTTGCCACCACCATCGGGCCGGGGGTGCGGGAGCTGGCCGACGCCTGGAAGGAAGAGGGACGCTACCTGGAGTCCCATATCCTGGCGGCCCTGGCCCTGGAAGGGGCCGAAGCCTTCGCCGAGGTGCTCCACCAGCAGATACGGCAGATGTGGGGATTCGCAGACCCCGCGGACATCACCTATCCCCAGCTCTTCCGGGCCCAGTACCGGGGGCGCCGCTACTCCTTCGGCTACCCGGCGTGTCCCAGGCTGGAGGACCAGGAGCAGCTGTTCCGGCTGCTCGATGTGGCGGGCAACATCGGCTGCGAGCTGACAGAGGGCTACATGATGGACCCCGAGGGCTCGGTGTCCGCCCTGGTGGTCTCCCACCCCGACGCCAAGTACTTCAACCTGGACGAATCGGACATCGACCGCCTGGAGCAAGAGCTGGCCGGCTAGCCTATTCCGCGCGGGTGGTGAAAGATGTATGCCTTCTCCCCTGGCGGGAGAAGGTTAGGATGAGGGGGAGCGGGCGCTCCGTCATTGCGGCGAAGGCCGCAATCCAGGAAACCCACGCTGGACACAGGTTCCCCACTGACTTGTTCATGGCGATGGAGTAGCCCGCCTGGAATCCGGCATCGCTCCGTCCTGGGTACCGGCCTACGCCGGTACGACGAAAGGCGAGGACGCCATTTCCGCATGCGCGGGAATCTGTGGTCTGGGCTGCACGTTCCCCTTCGATTTCCCTCAGGGCGAACGTACAGCCTCAGGGTAGGTTGGCTAGACTCACAAACGAAGTGCAACACCTTAATAGTGTGCTGTGATGCACCGCCCCGTAACTGCGGCTTCTGTTGGCGTCAATGCGGCGAAGGCCGCAATCCAGGAAACTCCGATACTTGGAAAGACTATCTCAGCGGAAGCTCCAACTCCACACCGCCCAGGGCCTTGAACCGCTCGTGGATCCGCGTTCCCAAGCCCTTTCGGGGGTGTAGGCTGGGCCCTTCCCCCAGGGCCGTCCGCAGAATGTCGCGGGCTTCCTCTTCCATGGACCGGCCATTCTCCGCGGCTCGTACGCGCAGCTGTCTCTTCAGTCCTTCTTCGAGGTTGCGCACAGTAATGGTGGCCATGAAGTGACCTCCGACTTTGACTTCACATGATTATACCTTGACAGCGATGCTTTCACTGCAGCTACCGCTAACAGTCATTCCCGCGCGCACAGACCTCCGGGTAACCCGGGGCCTAGGTTGTGCGTTCGCCCTGAGGGAAATCGAAGGGGAACGGACGGCCGTACCTGTGTCAGCGTAGGTTCCTGGGAGAGCGGGAACGACGAAAGGCCGTCCTGTCATTGCGGCGAAGGCCGCTATCCAGGAGAACCAAGTCGGGGCAGCGCCTACGACCCCTTCAGCGCCGCAATTACCTCGGCGGCGTGACCGTCAGCCTTGACGGCGGGCCAGATGCGCTCGATGTTCCCCGATTCGTCGATCAGGTAGGTCATCCGGTTCATACCCATGTAGGTGCGCCCGTAGCGCTTCTTCTCGCCCCACGCCCCGTAGGAGTTGGCAACCACCTTCTCCGTGTCGGCCAGCAGGGGAAAATTCAGCTCGTACTTGCCCACGAACTTCTCGTGGGACTTCACGCTGTCGGCGCTCACGCCCAGCACCACGGCACCCAGGGCCCTAAGCTCGTCGGAGGCATCGCGGAACCCGCAGGCTTCCTTGGTGCAGCCGGGGGTGTCGTCCTTGGGATAGAAGTAGAGCACCACTTTCTTGCCGGCCTGGTCTTTCAACGCGATATCCTCGCCCGTCGATGCGGGCAGCACGAAGTCTGGCGCCTTATCTCCTATGTTCAGGGACACGGCCCACCTCCAGGGTACGATTTCTAGTTGGACCTTTAGCGGGTGTCACCGCCGGCAGCGCCCTCCAGGGCAGCCTGGGCGGCAGCGAGGCGGGCGATGGGCACCCGGAAGGGAGAGCAGCTAACGTAGTCCAGTCCCTCTTGGTGGCAGAAAGCGACGCTGGCCGGGTCTCCCCCGTGCTCGCCGCATATGCCCACCTCCAGGTCGGGCCGGACGCTCCGCCCCTTCTGCACCCCTATGCGTATCAGGCCGCCCACCCCCTCGGGATCTATGGTCATGAAGGGATTTGAGGGCAGGGTCTCATCCTGGATGTACTGATTCAGGAACTTGCCCTCGGCGTCGTCCCGGCTGAAGCCGTAGGCCATCTGGGTGAGGTCGTTGGTGCCGAAGCTGAAGAACTCGGCCACCTGGGCCACATCGTCAGCGGTCATGCACGCCCTGGGCACTTCCACCATGGTGCCGTACTTGTAGTCCACCTCGGTGGACATGGCGGCTTGGACCGCCTCGGCCACGCCGGTCAGGTTGACCTGGAGCTGCTTCAGCTCGTTCACGTGGGAGATCAGGGGGATCATGATCTCTGGGTGCACCATGATCCCTTCCTTGATCAGATTTGCGCTGGCGGTGATGATGGCCTCCACTTGCATCTCGTAGATGGCTGGGAATGTCAGCCCCAGGCGGCATCCCCGGTGCCCCAGCATGGGATTGGCTTCCCGCAGGGACTCCACGATCTGGAGCTGCTGCCGGTGGGGTTCGACCTCGCCGTCGGGCGCGCCCTGGGCTTCCAGGGTGATGATCCGGCGCACCAGATCCTCGTAGCGAGGCAGGAACTCGTGCAGCGGAGCGTCCAGCAGGCGGATGATCACCGGGTGGTTGCCCATGGCCCGCAGGATGCCGGTGAAGTCCTCGATCTGCAGCCCCTTCAGATGGTCAAGGGCCTTGTAGAAGGTCTGGACGCCGTCGGGCTGGCCGGGCAGCGGAGCCCGCCTGGAAGCCTCCTCGGGGTGTTCCTTGGCCCAAGCTGTGGCCTCCTGGGCGTTGACCAGCATCCGCCTCACTACCTCCACCCGCTCGGGGCCTAGGAACATGTGCTCGGTGCGGCACAGGCCAATACCCTCGGCCCCCATGGCGACGGCCCGCTGGGCGTCGGTGGGGGTATCGGCGTTTGCGAACACCCCCAGCCTGCGATACTCGTCGGCCCAGCCCAGGAGCACCTGGGCTTCGTGCACCTCGTCCAGCTGGGGCTGGAAGGTGGGAATGGCGCCCGCCAGCACCTCGCCGCTGGTGGCGTCGATGCTGATGTCGTCGCCTTCGTTGATGGTGTGGCCCGAGGCGGAGCAGGACCTGGTCTGGATGTCCACCTGCAGGGCCTCGCACCCGACCACGCAAGGCACACCCAACCCCCGGGTGACCACGGCCGCGTGGCTGGTTACCCCTCCCCGGCTGGTGAGCACACCCTTGGCCGCCAGGATGCCGTGTATGTCGTCGGGCTTGGTCTCGGGCCGGATTAGAATGACGGGAATTCCTTGGGCCGCGGCCTCGGCGGCACGGGTTGCATCGAAATAAGCCTTGCCCGTGGCGGCCCCCGGCGATGCGCCGAACCCCTGGGCCATGTAGGCGCTACCCGCGATGGCCTGCTCCCTGGCCCCTTCGTTGAAGCGGGGCACGAATAGCTGGGACATCTCCTCGGGCACCACCTTCTGCACCGCTTCCTGTCGGCTGATCAGCCCCTCCTGCACCATCTCTACGGCGATGCGGACGGCCGCCTGCACGGTGCGCTGGGCGTTGCGGGTCTGGAGCAGGTACAGGTGTCCCCGCTCGACGGTAAACTCGATGTCCTGCATGTCCCGGTAGTGGTTCTCCAGGTGACCGGCGAAGCCCGTCAAGGAAGCGTGGGCCTCGGTGTGGCGCTCCGAAAGCACCGAGAAGGGCTCGGGAGTGCGTATCCCGGCCACCACATCCTCACCCTGGCCGTTAACCAGGTACTCTCCGTACAGCTCCCGTGCGCCGTTGGCGGGGTTGCGAGTGAAGAGCACGCCTGTGCCGCTGTCGTCGCCCAGGTTCCCGAAAACCATGCCCATAACGTTGACGGCGGTGCCCCAGCTGTGGGGAATGTTGTAGTGGTCGCGATAGCTGATGGCCCTGGGGCTGTTCCAGCTCTGGAACACCGCCTGCATCGCCTCGAAGAGCTGCTGCTGGGGGTCCTGGGGCACGTCCCGGCCGGTGTGCTCCCGGACCGCGGCCTTGAAATCGGCTATGACGGCGCGGAGCTCGTTGGGGGTGAGCTCATGGTCCAGGGTCTTGCCCACACGCTCCTTGTGCCCGGCGAGGATGATCTCGAACTGGTAGGCCTCCATTCCGAAGACGATGCTGGCGAATATCTGCAGGAAGCGCCGGTAAGCATCGTAGGCCGGACGCTCGTCGTTCATGTGGCGCGCCAGGGCATCCACGTTGTCGTCGCACACACCCAGGTTGAGGATGGTGTCCATCATACCGGGCATGGAGATCCGCGCGCCCGATCGCACCGAGACCAGCAGGGGGTTGTCGGTAGAGCCCAGCTCCCTGCCGAGGGTGGCTTCCAGCCCGTGCAGCTTCTCCTGCACCTGGTCCCAGAGCCCTGCGGGGAGTTCATGGTCCAGGTCGTAGTAGTCGAGACAGGCTTCGGTGGTGATGATGAAGCCTGGGGGGACGGGGAGCCCCAGCTTGGCCATTTCGCACAGATTGGCCCCCTTGCCGCCGAGGAGGGAGCGCATGGAAGCATCGCCCTCATCGAAGCTGTACACCATCTTCTTGGACTGAACCATATTCAGGGACCACCCTTTCTAGATCGTAGTTGATACAACCAAGATAGCTTACACCCATTTCCCGATGCCGGTATAGGTGAGAGGGTCGGGTGATTTCTGCATGTTCGAGGATGACGCCCCCGTTCTTGAGGGGGGCGCCTCGTTGGTGGTAACATCTACCTTCAGGAAAGAACTGCGTCTGAAGCTGGGTAAGCCCAAGGAGGTTGCTGCATATGCTCCCCGACACCTGCCGGATGGCTTTCAAGGAGTGGGCGGTGGTTGTCCAAGCCCTGGGCTGCGGGGAGCAGGTACTGCTGCTGCGCAAGGGCGGCATCAGCGAGGTCGGTAAGCACTTCCGGGTCGAGCACGACCGGTTCCTGCTCTACCCGACCCTGGAGCACCAGAAGGAAGAACTGCTTAAGCCCTCCCACCGGGACAGCCTTGCCCGGCTCCTCGCTGAGGGCAACGATGCCGGCACTATCACCTTTGACTGCTGGGCCCAGGTGGAGCGAACGATAGAGCTATCCGAGGAGGAGCAGCTCCATTCCCTCTCCCCCTACCACATCTGGTCCGACGACTACGCCCACTCCCGGCTGCGCTGGAAACCCCGCCACGCCCTGACGGCTATGATCCTCAGGGTCTATCGCCTTCCAACGCCCACCGGCGTGCCATACAAGCCTCACTTCGGCGGTTGCAGGTCATGGGTGGACCTGGAGGAAGATGTGGCCCTGGGCAGCCCCACTCCTGTGCTGGATGATGCCCGCTTCGACAGCCAGGTGCGGGCCATCGAGGATGCCCTGAACACCACCGCCAGCCCTGTGGCCTGAAATTGCCAAGCCGGGACCGGTCTCCGCTTCCGGCTCTGCCCATCGGAGGTACCTTCCATGAAATACCGGAACTGTCCCAGGACAGACCTTGAGCTTTCCGAGGTAGGCTTCGGCGCTTGGACCGTGGCCACCGACTGGTGGGGACACATCCAGGAGCCCGACGCCGTTAAGCTGCTGGAGTCAGCCTTCGACCTGGGGGTGAACTTCTACGACACAGCGGACACCTACGGCAAGGGCTACGGCGAGGAGATACTTGCCAAGGCCCTGAAGCATGAGCGACACAACATCGTCATCGCCACCAAGTTCGGCTACGACTTCTACGACAGCATCGAGCGCATAGGACACCAGGAGCGCACCCAGCGCTTCGAGCCTGACTTCATCCGCTACGCTTGCGAGCAGAGCCTCCGGCGTCTCAAGACCGACTACATCGACATTTACCAGCTCCACAATCCCCGGGTGGACGCCCTGGAGAAGGACGAGGTGTTCGACCTGCTGGACACCCTAGTCAAAGAAGGCAAGATACGCCACTATGGCGTGGCCCTCGGCCCCGACATAGGATGGTACGAAGAGGGCGAAGCGTCCATGAGGGAGCGCCAGGTGCAAACCCTCCAGATCATCTACAGCATCCTGGAGCAGGATCCGGCCCGTAGTTTCTTCCCCATAGCCGAGGAGGGCGAAGGCACCGGGCTGATCTCCAGGGTGCCCCATGCCTCGGAGGTGCTGACGGGCAGGTTCACCGAACCCCCGGAGTTCGACCCCAGCGACCACCGGGCCCATCGCAAGCACGAATGGATGACCGAGGCCCTGCGGAAGGCAAGGGAGGTGTACTTCCTGGGGGAGGACACGGGACGCACCATGGCCCAAGCGGCCATCAAGTTCTGCCTAGCCCAAGGGACCATCATGACGGTGCTGCCCAACATCACCAACATGGAAGACCTGGAGGAGTACACCGCAGCCCCCGAGACCCCCGACCTTACCGAGGAAGAGTCCCGTTTCATCGACGACCTGTGGGAGAACGAGTTCTATCTGGAGGAAGCAGCCCCCGCCTCCGTCGGCGACTCCTAGCCGGCCCGCCTTTCCCCAGGCTTCACCCGTCCCCCATGCCCCATCCCCCGTTCGCCCTGAGGGAAATCGAAGGGGAACGGGGAATCAAGGTGTTGGTGTCAGCCACCATAGCATCCGGCAAAGCTCCGTCCTGGATTGCGGCCTGCGCCGCAATGACGAAAGTCGTGGAATAAAGAGCGTCGGGGCTTGGAACGGGCTGGGCATGACGAACTATGTTGGCGACCCAATTGCCGTCACTCCCGCTGTCCTATACCGCTCCCGCGCAAGCGGGAGTCTACGCCCCTCTCCGGTAGGCTGCTAGCCCGGGCTGTCCGTTCCCCTTCGATTTCCCTCAGGGCGAACGGACAGGCTCAGCACGAACGGACATGCCCGGTCGTTGTCGCGGAGGCGTAGCGGACACCGCCCCGTCATTGCGGCGGAGGCCGCAATCCAGGAAACCCAGGCTGGAGACCAGGCCGTCTATGAAGGACCCCCATGCCCCACCCCTCGTCCGCCCTTCGAATTCCCCTTCTAGGGCTTCAGGACAGACTCAGGGCGAACCGGCACGGATAGCTACATTCAAAATCGTGATAGAATGGTCTCCGTAGTACCACAGGTGGTACTGCTTGACTCCAATAGTTGAAGGAGAAACCGCTATGCCTCCTAGCTGGGTAAACATGAATGTCCAAGGCCAGAACATGGAAGGGTACCTGACCCAACCCGTAGAGGATGGAAAGTACCCTGCCGTGGTGGTTATCCAGGAAGTCTGGGGTGTGAACTCCCACATCCAGTACGTCACCGACCGCATGCCCTCCCTGGGGTACGTTGGCCTTGCGCCGGCCATGTTCCACAGGGAAGGTCCCATGACCATCGGCCTCCACGAAGAGTTCCCGACAGCCCTGGAGCGCCTGGGCCGATGCACCGACGACGGCATCATCGCCGATGTCCAGGCGGCCGTTGACTACCTCAAGGCCCAGCCCTTCGTCGATGGCGACCGCATCGGCATCGTCGGGTTCTGCTTCGGCGGGCGCGTCAGCTACCTGTCAGCCTGCGCCATACCCGACCTGAAGGCCGCCTCGGTGTTCTACGGCGGGCGCATCCTGGCGCCCCTGGGCGGGGACGGCCCGTCACCCCTGGAGAGGACGGCCAACATCAACTGCCCAATCCTGGGCCTGTTCGGTGAGGAGGACGGGAACCCCACACCTGCCGACGTGGATACCATAGAGGCCGAGCTAAAGAAGCAGGGCAAGACCTATAGCTTCCACATGTACCCCGGGTGCGGCCACGGCTTCCACTGCGATGCCCGGCCCAGCTTCAGGCCCGAAGCCGCCAGGGATGCCTGGAACAAGACCATCGCCTTCTTCGACGAGCACCTGAAGGGATAGGTCTTTCCTCCGGCGAGCCCGGCATCTAACCCCAAGCCCTTGCACCAGCTACGGGGCCGCTCCTTCCCAAGGTGGCGGCCCCGGTGTAAGATAGGGCTGCCAATTTACAGAAAGGGGCTAACGATATGTGCGCAACCTGCGGATGTGAAACGGCAAAGCCCAAGCCTGAGCCCAAGCCCTCCAAGTAGGCAAGCCCAGGTAGGCGTCGAGCGCCCGGCCCATATCTCCACACTCTATAGGCGCCGGGCGTTCCGACGGTACATCAGATAACTGCGAACACTTTCCAGGAGAGAACATTGTCGGACATCCTCCAAGGCAAGGTAGCGATCGTCACCGGCGCAGGCCGGGGAGTGGGCCGTGGCGTAGTCAGGCTCATGGCCGAGGAAGGCGCCAGCGTGGTGGTGGTGGACCCCGGCGTGAACGTGGACGGCTCCGGGTTCGACTCCTCCTTTGCCGAGCAGGTGGCCTCGGAGATCAGGAGCGAAGGGGGCACCGCCGTTGCCTGCACCGAGTCGGTGGCTACCATGGAAGGCGGCGAAAAGATAGTCCAGTCGGCCATCGACAGCTTCGGCAAGCTGGACATCGTCGTCACCTGCGCGGGCATCCTGCGGGACCGCATGATCTTCAACATGACGGAGCAGGAGTGGGACGATGTGATCGCCGTCCACCTGAAGGGCACCTTCACCGTGGTCAAGCATGCCTGCATCCTGTTCCGCCAGCAGAGGTCCGGGAGGATCATCACCTTCAGCTCCCAGTCGGGCCTCGTGGGCAACTCGGGGCAGGCCAACTATGGCGCTGCCAAGTCGGGTATCGCTGGCTTCACCAAGGTAGTTGCCAGGGACATGGGCAGGTACGGCATCACCGCCAACTCCATAGCTCCCAGGGCGGCTACCCGCATGATCGGGGCCATCCCCGAAAGCGCCAACGAGATAAGGGCCCGGGGCGGAGTATCCGGCCTGTCCGAAGAGGGCGAGCTCGAGCAGCTGGACCCCGACGACATCGCCCCCTTCGTGGCGTACCTGGCCAGCGACTACGCATCCAACATCAACGGTCAGACCTTCCTGGTGTGGGGCGGCGAGGTGTCCCTCATGTCCCAGCCCAGGCCGGAGCGGTCCATCTACAACCCCGACGGCCACTGGCCCACGGAGGAGCTGGCCCCCCTGGCGGCCGGCTACCTGACCAAGGACATCCCAAACCCGGCGCCTGCCCAGCCTGCCCGGTAGGGATTCTTCATAGCCGTCATTCCGGCGGAGGCCGGAATCCAGGGGTGCTTGGGTCCACCAGAGGGATGAATGGGGGCAATTCCCGCCCCGCAAGATCAACGCAGATACAAGGAGCCTGATATATGGCTGGTCTGGTCGAAGGCAAGGTAGCGATCGTTACCGGTGCAGGTCGAGGCATCGGGCAGGGCATCGCCAAGCTGATGGCCCAGGAGGGCGCCAGCGTGGTGGTGGTCGACCCCGGCGTCAACGTGGACGGATCGGGGGGCGATACATCCATAGCCGAGCAGGTGGCCTCGGAGATACGCGACTCCGGAGGCTCCGCTGTTGCATGCACCGAGTCGGTTGTCAGCATGGAGGGCGGAGAGAAGATAGTCCAGACCGCGGTGGACAGCTTCGGCAAGCTGGATATCGTGGTCACTGTGGCGGGCATCCTGCGGGACCGCATGGTCTTCAATATGACGGAGCAGGAGTGGGACGATGTGATCGCCGTCCACCTGAAGGGCACCTTCACCGTCGTCAAGCATGCCTGCATACTGTTCCGACAGCAGCGCTCCGGGAGCATCGTCACCTTCAGCTCCACGTCGGGCCTGTACGGCAACTCGGGGCAGGCCAATTACGGCGCAGCCAAGGATGGCATCGCCGGCCTCACCCGGGTGGTGGCCCGGGACATGGGCAGGTACGGCGTAACCGCCAATGCCATATCTCCAAGCGCGGCCACGCGCATGACGGTGAGCGTCCCAGACGAAGCCCGGGAGCTCCGCACCCAGCGGGGGATAGGCTCCGGGGGAGGCACCGTCGAGGCCATCCGGGGTGAGCCCGAGGACATCGCGCCCTTTGCGGTGTGGCTGGGTTCAGACCAAGCCAAGCATGTGAACGGTCACATCTTCCACGTCGCCGAGGGCTTGGTGACGCTGCTGAACGAGCCGGAGCCGGTGAAGACCATCCACAAGGAAGGTCGCTGGACAGTGGAGGAGCTGGTACGCGTGGTACCCGCCACCCTGGGCTTCGAGATCTACAACCCGGCCCCCGCACCGCCACCAACTTCCCAGGGGGCGACTTAGCGGGGAATTTGGTGTCAATGGTTGACGAGTAGTACCGTTAATGACACTATTATGCAGGGGCACCCGTAGTCAGGGAGGTGCCCGAAGTCATCGTGAGGTTGGGGGAGGAGAATGGCTGACTACTACACCTACCGCGTATCCTGGTCTCCTGAAGAAGAAAGGTACCGTGGTTTTTGTGCGGAATTCCCGACGCTAAGCTGGACTGCTTCGTCGCCCGATGAAGCCTTCAGTGGAATTCGGCATCTAGTCAGCGAAGTTCTAGGGGATATCCGGGAGTCACTACCTGAACCGTTGGCCAAACGCAGCTACAGCGGCAAGTTCATGGTGCGGGTCCCTCCAGAGACCCATCGGGAGCTTGTTCTCCGGGCTGCGGAAGAAGGGGTCAGCCTGAACCGACTGGTCAATGCGCGGTTGAGCGGACGCAGCTCAGTAGCGTAGAGGCCCGGTAAGGGCCAGGAAGGTTACAGGTTCGAAGCCCCGGCGACTTTGAGGCTTCCTTCAGATGCATGGAGGGGTGGCCGAGCGGTCTATGGCGGCGGTCTTGAAAACCGCTAACTCCTTGCGGGGTTCGTGGGTTCGAATCCCACCCCCTCCGCCAGTATTTCTGGGATTGAAGTTCCATCTTTCGTTCACCAGTGGGAAGCCAATGGCCCTTGCATTCATCTGCCAGAAAGGTCACAGTAGGTGGTAGGTTGAGGGTGCTGACGGCATTTAGTCGTTGGCACGGATTTGCAGCAAGCTTTGCTAGTACCCACAGAGCCGAAGATATACCATATACTCCATGTGGACCGGCTGGCCTCGGTAGTCGAGGACGGGTACCTGTGGTCTGATGCCGAAGCTCGAAAACGTGGGGTAGGCGGAACCACTATCGGTATTGCCGACATCAAGGAGCGGAGGCTCTCCAATGAGCTCTCCAGCCATTCCGGCCTGCATGTGGGTGACTGTGTCCCCTTCTACTTCTGTCCTCGTTCCGTTATGCTCTATGTGCTCCATAGGGCCAACAACCCTGAGTTGGGTTACACAGGCGGCCAAGACGCGATAGTCCACATGGAAGCCGACTTACGTCAAACAGTAAACTGGGCCAACGCCAACGACCGACGCTGGTCCTTTACCTCATCCAATGCTGGTGCCACCTACTTCGAAGACTATGCGAATCTTGACCATCTCAATGAGCTGGATTGGGATGCCATTCAAGCATTGGACTGGAAAGGCCGGCAGGAAGGCAAGCAGGCAGAGTATCTACTCGAGAAATCGTTCCCCTGGGAATTGGTCGCCCGGGTTGGCATCAGGGTACGAAAAACATATGATGCAGTTCAGAACGCACTGCGAGGAGCAACACACCTTCCGCCTGTAGAGATCAAGCCGGATTGGTACTACTACCAATAGGAGGGCGGCATGATCGAGTGTAAGACTGGTGACATTTTCAAGGAAGATGCCGAGGCCCTCGTCAACAGCGTCAACTGTGTGGGAGTAATGGGGCGGGGAATTGCGCTACAGTTCAAGAAGAAGTTCCCTGCAAATTTTAAGGCCTATTCCGCAGCGTGTAAGCGAAACGAGGTCGCACCCGGTCGGATGTTCGTCTACGAGACCGGCACTCTGTCAAACCCCCGCTATATCATCAACTTCCCCACCAAGCGCCACTGGCGCGGCAAGAGCCGGATGGAGGATATTGAGACCGGGCTTCACTCTCTCGTTCAAGAGATCAGAGAGCGGAACATTAGCTCCATTGCCATTCCTCCTCTTGGAACCAATCTCGGTGGACTGAATTGGAATGATGTGCGCCCTCGTATAGAGGCGGCTTTAGCGCCCGTAGAGAACCTAACTGTTCTATTGTTCGAGCCTGGCGGTGGGCCATCTGACGATCGCCCCAATCGCTCAAGGAATGTGCCCACAATGACCCGTGGACGTGCCGCCCTCGTGGCCTTGATGGATAATTATCTACGCGGCCTGCTCGACCCGTTTGTCACACTATTGGAAGCCCACAAGCTCATGTATTTCATGCAAGAGGCGGGCGAGCCACTGAAGTTGCACTTCCAACAGGCCCACTACGGCCCGTATGCCGAGAATATGCGCCACGTTCTACGCGAAATCGACGGGCATCTAATCTCTGGATACCGGGATGGTGGCGACACGCCTGGCAAGGAACTGGAGCTTGTGCCGGGTGCGGTCGAGGACGCGGGCCAATATCTTGAAAGATATCCCAAGACGCTAGAGAGGCTGAGACGGGTGTCGCAGCTTGTGGAGGGATTTGAGTCGTCTTTTGGCCTTGAGTTGTTGTCGACTGTCCATTGGGTGGCGAGCGAACATCCCGTCGCCGACGACAGCCAAGTCATCAAGTACACATATGCTTGGAACATTCGTAAGCGCCAATTCTCGGAGCGCCAAATAAGGCTCGCACTTAGGGTACTTAAGGATAAAGGGTGGCTCAAGCAGGCTGTTAGCTAACTCTACAAGGCAGGTGAGGCACCCGGGTGCGCATATCGAGCTAAGCTCATTGGCTTAAGGCGACAACAAAGAGTCGTTGGGAGAGCGATCGCACTCCTTCCCTTAAGCTGGAACCTGTAAGATTGAAATTCCGATGTTAGTTTAGTGCGGGTCGTTCCACGTCTCACGGGCTGGGACAATGCCCCCAATGCGCCGACGTCACCCTAGCAAGCCCGGCTCCCCGTCATGCGTTTTCTCAGTAGCTGGCGTCGCCCACAGCAGTCAGGTCTTGGTCGACATATGCTACAGTTATAGAAGCGATCCAGGGTTCCTCAAATCGACTGCCAGGGGAGATTCGGGCGGATGGTTGCTGCTAGCCAGGAGCGGGGCGCGGTCCAGTACAAGATGGGCAGCCTGCTGGCCGACGACCGTCCCAAGCGCTCCAGCAATGCGCCCAAGATGACCCGTGGGCAGGCGGCTCTGGCCGTCCTCATGAACCGCTATCTGCGGGGCTTGCCCGAACCCAGAATCACTCTCCTGGAAGTTCACAAGCTCATGTACTTCCTGCAGGAAGCAGGGGAGCCCCTGCGGTTGAGGTTCCAGAAGGCCCATCACGGCCCATACGCCGAGGAGGTACGGCAGTTCCTTACCGAAATGGACGGGCATCTCATTTCGGGTTTCCGGGACAGAGGGGCCGCGCCGGACAAAGGACTGAAGCTTGCGCGGGGCGCCATCAGGGACTCGACTGCCTTCCTCAAGAGATTTCCGAGGACCAAGGGACGCCTGAGGCGGGTGGCGAAGCTAATCGAGGGAATCGACTCGTCCAGCGCCCTTGAGCTGCTGTCGACAGTGTACTGGGTGGCGACGGAGCATCCGTCCAGCACCGACGAAGAGATCATCGCCTACACGTATGCATGGGGCCCGAACAAGCGCCAGTTCACGGGTCAGCATATAAAGCAGACCTTGAAGGCCTTGAGGGATAAGGGCTGGCTGGAGCAGCTAAGTGTCTAGCGCCCGGGCAGGTGGAGCCTACTAAGGAGGACTCTCCGCACTATGCGAAGCCGTTATCCTTCTGTCGCCTAAGGGCTGGACGGGACGATTGTTGGGACCACCGCTCAAGCTGAGTATGCTATCAACCTGCGCTTGGGAGATGGTTACCGGTTTGTGCATCACGTACCAGTCAACGGGCTCATCGCACGGGGGTGTCGTCTTCGAGCCGTCGTACCGATAGTGGCCCACATCCCCCGGCATGAATAGCCCTGCCTTAAGGGCGAAGCTTTCAAATACTGACCCGGCTGAAGCGGGAGAGGCGTCCAGTACCGCCTGGGCCGCGGGGCTTGGCGCCCCCAGCGTGTGCAGCAGGCCCACAACGGCCAGGTTGCCGCTGGAGTCGGCATGGACCAGGTGCAGCTCTGCCGCGAAGCTCTTGCCTTCTACCAGGTGTTCCGAGGGCGAATGAAAGTGGGCCGACTTTAGCTCATAGGTACGTTCCCCCGCCTTCATGGTGTTGCCAGGCCCGAATTCCGCATGAACAAAGAGTCCGTCGTAGCGGATGGACGTGGCCTCGCCTCTGTAGCCAAAGGAGATGGGCGGAGCATCGCTGCTAACGTAGCCGGAGATATCGATGGGAGACTGCTGGCGGCCGTTGGCGCAGGTTGCGAACTCATCTGACAGCGAGGCCCAGTGCTCCGGCGCGCCTGGTCCGGAGTAACCCCATGCCACTGGCGCTTCGGGCTGGCCGCACGCCATCCCCCCGAGCAGAGGCGCCAAAAGCATGCCCGCTAGCCCCGCCCGAAATAGGGTTGCCTTCGGCTTGATCCGCGTTCTGTAGCAACTATCTGTCATTGTTCAGCGGCGTCTCGGTTTCTTGGAGCGTCTCCTTTGTGCGGAAACTCAAGAGAAGCTCTAGTTGCTCCAGCCCTTTCTATAGTCCCTCGTGTGATTTCGCCCAAACGGCCTTCGGGCGTTATTGGGAGGAGTGCCGTTTCGGCGAACAAAGGCGCGGTGGATCCATTCGGCGATTTTGGCGGGTGTCCATGGAATTGGCCAATCATAAATGAACGCGTAGGGATCGTCCGCTTCGCAGTTGTCAGCAATTCTAGGGGGAATCAAGTGAGGATTGTATGTTTCTTTCCCGTGGTGGGGATGGTTAGGCAACAGAATGCCCAATATACCGCACCTAGAATTTAGCTTCGTCGCCCGTAAAGAAGAGCCTATCTCCCAGTCCACGTGTTTCCGTTGCCAAGTGCGAGGGCCTATTAGAACTATGGTCACCGTTGCGTCTCTGATGAATTCGTCGCGGATCTTCTGGCGGACAGTCGTCGTTTTCACGCCGGCATCATTAATATTCCCCGTGTTAACTGACCTGTCCACGATGCGCTTGCCCATCATGTGCACAAAGGCTTCCTTGTACTTAATATCCTGTTCGTGAAAACTGAGGAACACTTTGTGTCTGGGTCCCTTGGAAGCCATGGGTCTGCTCCGATCAGAAAATCAATAGCCACGACAGCAAGACTGTGGCAACGACCACCAAGTAGAACGGCAGCACAGAGAAGGAAGTGAACAGCGCTTTAAGGAATTCACGTGCCCTCGAGCCAGCCGGAGCGATGGTGAAGAGGTCTGTGGTGGATGTATTGCCGCAATGGACCTTTTTCACGAAAGCCACGTACGAATAGCGAAATCTCTTCTCCAACATCAGGTAGTAGGCATCCAACAGATAGAGCGATAATGTGGGCGCAAGTGCTATTGGCGCGTGCTGAGCTTCTCCGGTCCGCGCAACCAACACCAAAGACGCCGCGACGAGAGTGACGCACCATACCTTGCAGTAGCGGCTGTTTTCTGCCATCCGTGCAATCACACCTTGCATGATGTCAAGATGCTTCTGGACGGCAGAGGAGTTTTCATTTAGAGGTGGATTCTCTAGCAAATCCGGTTTGCCCCTAATACTTGCCCCGAATCCTGACGGCTTCTTCAATCCAAGCAGCGATGTTGCTGGTTATATGTTCGTACACCGTTGTACTCGTCTTGTATGGAGGGTCATAGGCCTTGACAACTTTAGACAAGGGAACGCCCTCAAGGCTCACATCATCTAATGGGTTTCGCCCTCGCAAGGCCTGATTCCCATTGATGTCTTTCAAATGATGGATATAAATGCCTACTAGCCCTTTCCTGTCATTCCATGCCTTTGCGATCTCGTACTTTATCCATTTTCGTCCCGCGGTCTGGTTCCCGATAAGAATCACAGCACAGGATTTGCCGGCCATCTGCCCGTCAATCCATTTTTGGATCGCAGTATCTCCTCCCTTAGTGACTTTCTCCCAGTCATTATCCGAGAGAGGGGCATCTCCCTCCACAACTCCAGCATTGCGGATTTGGGCCGCCCGCCATGCATCGATCTTGTAATGGAAGCTGAAGAACACCCTTCTCTTGGTCGCTATCTGTTGCTCCTTTCATTGGTACCAGAAACTTATTGTCGCAATGCATAGTTTTCTAATTCTTGGCGCCAATCAATTTGACGGGCCCGTATTCTCCTTCAGTAATCCCTTGTTTCCTGTTTCACTGCCAAAATACCAACGCGTATCGCCATTAG
Organism: Dehalococcoidia bacterium; assembly: GCA_965116325.1. Classification (GTDB taxonomy): domain Bacteria; phylum Chloroflexota; class Dehalococcoidia; order Lucifugimonadales; family JAGWBF01; genus JAGWBF01. Next base: position 1,518,865 of record OZ220675.1, read on the forward strand.
AGGTCGTGATCTAGCGCTGCCCAACTTGACACCGCGGGGCATAGTACGCCCAAATTCGGAGTAACCCCCCGCATCCCAGCCTTGTCCCCAAATGGATGCCCCCGCCCCCTACGGCTCGAGGCGGACGCTGTCTCCGACGCGGAGCTTGCCGCCGTTCAACACCATGGCCAGCACACCCCGCCGTTCCTGGAGGGCCTCCTGCAGGCCGGGACGCAGCATGTCCATCCGGCCGCAGGGCTCGCACAGGCCGGTGGCCTCCAAGGTCACATCATCGCCTATGAAAAACACGTTCCCCGGCTTGACCGTCGACAGGTCGATGCCCTCCAGGGTGATGTTCTCCTTGATCACTCCGGTGGTCAGCGCCAGCATATCCAGGGTCTCCTTGTCCATCAGGAGCACCTGGCGGGGGTTGCCCCGCTCGGCGTGCCGGTCCCCGTCCAGCCCCACACCGGAGATGGCGGTGGCCTCCTCTACGGGGGACATGGGTTGACCGCTCTGGGTGCTGATTTGCAGTGCAAGCACCTTTCCCTGTTCCATCGGTTCACCTCCATGCTGGAAGGGGGATTGCTCTTAAAGATTATAGGTTCAGGTGTTAGAATTGTCATTGCCCCGGACCTGCTGCCACCCACCAAGGAGCGACATGCCCCACAGCTACCTGAAGGTCGATACCCATGACGGAGTGCGCACCATCACCCTGCACGACCCGGATACTCGCAACGCCCTGGGACAGGAGATGGCCGAGGAGCTGATGGAGGAGCTGGACAGGTTCGAGGACGACCCTGAAAGCCGGGTGCTGCTGCTCACCGGGACCGAGCCGTCCTTCTGCTCGGGCGCCAACGTTCGGGGCTTCAGCAAGGACATCTCGGAGCAAGGCAGCTCTTCCGCGCCCGACCCCCTGCCCTGGGGAGACATGGAAGCCCAGCTTGCCAGCAGGGAACGGACCGACCGCGCCCTGGCAGCCCGGGTGCCCCTGCGCATCTACGAGCTCCAGAAGCCGTCCATCGCCGCCGTCAACGGCCACGCCGTGGGCGTCGGTATGGGCCTTGCCCTGGCCTGCGACGTACGCCTGGCTTCGGAGAAGGCTGTGTTCTCCGAAGCCTTCGTCAGGATGGGGCTCATCCCCGGGGACGGGAGCTGCTGGCAGCTTCCCAAGCTCATAGGGCTCAGCAACACCCTGCTCCTCCAGTACACCGGCGACCGTATCGACGGCGCGGAAGCGTACCGCCTGGGCTTGGTCAGCAAGGTCTATCCAGACGACCAGCTCATGGACGCCGCGTTCGAGCTGGCCCTCCGCTTAGCCCAGGGTCCCGTCCGCTCCATGTCTCTCATCAAGTATCTGGTGCACAAGTCCCTGGACCTGAGCTTCCGGGAGAGCATGGAGCTTGCTCATACCGCCCAGCAGGTGGCCAGGAGCACCGAGGACCACGCTGAGGCGGTTCAGGCCTTCTTGGAGAAGCGTCCTCCCGCCTTCAAGGGACGCTAGCCCCGGTCCTGGAAATCCGGCCGTCCTTGCCACACCCTTCCTCGGATAGTACTATACCCGCAACCTGCCCCAGGCACCCCCAGGGAATCGCTATGTTGAACAGCCCGTACCGCTACACCCGGTGGGATGGCTCCCAGAGCATCTTCGGCGCCGATGCTGAAGAGGTGATGGACCACCTTTCCAACGAGCTGATGGCCCACGGCGACCTGATGCGCGCACTGCGGGAGATGATGCGGCGCGGCATGCAGGACCGGGACGGCCAGCAGATGCCCGGCCTCCGCGACCTGATGCAGCAGCTCCGGGAGCAGCGCCAACAGCAGCTGGAGCAGTACAACATGGACTCGGTCATGGAAGACATTGAAAAGCGCCTGGAGGAGGTGCTCAGCCGAGAACGGCAGGGCATAAACCAGCGCTTGGAGGAAGCCCTGGAGCAGATACGCCAAGCTGAGGGGGCTGAGCGGGCCGAGATGGAGGCCCTGAACGATCTGCTGGAGCAGCGGGCCCTGCGCAACCTGGATAAGCTGGACGCCCTCCCCGAAAGCACCGGGGGCGCCATCCGCGACCTTCTCGAGTACGACTTCATGGACCCCGAAGCCCAGCGCCTGTTCCAGGAGCTCCTGGATATGCTGCGGGGGCAGGCTGCCCAGAACATATCCCAGGATATGCTGCAAAACCTGCAGAACATGTCCCCTGAGCAGATGTCGGCCCTCCAGGAGATGATCCGGGAGCTGAACCGTATGCTCCAGGAGCGTGCCCAGGGCGGGCAGCCTGACTTCCAGGGTTTCATGGACCGGTTCGGGGATGCCTTTGGGCCGAACCCGCCTCAGAGCCTGGATGAGCTGCTGGAGCAGATGATGCAGCAGATGTCCCAAATGCAGTCCATGCTTGACAGCATGTCCCCCGAGGCCCGGCGGGAGATGGAAGAGGCCCTCGCAGCGGCCATGGACCCGGGCCTGGCACGGGAGCTGGCCCAGCTCGCCTCATGGATGGAGCAGCTGATGCCCATGGACAGCCTCCGGCGCCAGTACCCCTTCCTGGGCGACGACAGCCTCACCATGAATCAGGCCATGGAGCTGATGAAGCACCTGCAGGAGAGCGACGAGATGGCCCGCGCCCTCCAGGAGGCCATCCGCACCGGCGATCTGGACAACGTGGACCCGGACAAGCTGGCTGAGCTGCTGGGCGAGGAGGCACGGCGCACCTGGGAGCAGCTAAACGAGCTGCTGGAAGCCCTCCGTGAGGGGGGCTACATTACCGAAGGCGATGAACCTTCGCTGACCCCCAGGGCGATCCGGCGTATCGGCCAGAAAGCCCTGCGGGAGGTGTTCCTGAGCCTGCAGAAGGACCGGCTGGGCGACCATGAGCTGACGAGAAGGGGGGATGCCGGGGACAACCTCACCGACACCAAGCCCTACGAGTTCGGCGACCCCTTCCAGCTCGAGCTGCAGGCTACCGTCAAGAACGCCGTCCTTCGCGCAGGGCCGGGCACGCCGGTGGAGCTGAGCAAGAAGGACCTGGAGGTGTACCAGAGCGAGAGCCAGACCAGGGCCGCCACGGTGGTGCTCCTGGACCAGAGCCGCTCCATGGGCCTCTGTGACAGCTTCTACGCTGCCAAGAAAGTGGCGATGGCCCTGTATGCCTTGATCCACATGCAGTACCCCAGGGACAGCCTCTACGTCATCGGCTTCTCCGACTACGCCCGGGAGATCAAGGAGGAGGATTTGCCCAAGGTGGCTTGGAACACCTGGGCGCCGGGCACCAACCTCCACCACGCCCTGATGCTGTCCCGCAAGCTCCTGTCCAGGGAGAAGGGCTGCACCAAGCAGGTGCTCCTGATCACCGACGGGGAGCCGACGGCCCACCTGGAGGGGGATCGGTCATACTTCAGCTACCCGCCCGCTTACCAGACCATCATGGAGACGATGAAGGAAGCCCGCCGGTGCACTCAGGAAAGCATCATCATCAACACCTTCATGCTGGAGAACAGCTACCAGCTCGTGAACTTCGTGGACCAGCTAACCCGCATCAACCAAGGGCGGGCCTTTTACAGCGCCCCCGACCGGCTGGGAGAGTACGTGCTGGTGGACTACGTGAACAACCGGCGCAAGCGGGTCAACGGCTAGCTTCCCCGGCCCTCCTCACTCGAGTCTGTCCCTCCTCCCACTGTCCTGATATTGGGACGCCTGCCGCCTACGCGCCTGCCCGCTCGCCCTGAGGGAAATCGAAGGGGAACGGGCCGCGCCTTTCGTCACTGCGGCGAAGGCCGCAGTCCAGGACGGAGCATTGCCGGACGCGGGATGGCTGACACCAACACAAAGGGCCCTGCAGGGGCAGGATTGAAATCCCCCTCACCCCAACCCTCTCCCACCAGGGGAGAGGTGGAATTGTGCGCCGAAATGACGGGCCCTTGTCAGTTCGCCCTGAGCCTGTCCTGAGGCTCTCGAAGGGGGAAATCGAAAGCGAACGGACAACCAGCGGGGCGGTGCAGACAAGGGAGTCCCGAAGGGCAATCGGAGGGCGCAATGGGCCTGATGTGACACTTATGCAGGGATGGGGTAGGGTTCCGACGAGGGCAACAGGCCGGGGGCCTATGGGAGCAGGGGCAGAGTAGGGCCTACGCTTCCTTGGACAGGTTGGTCAGGAACTCGGCGTTGTTCTTGGTGCGTCCCAGGCGTTCCAGAATGCGCTCGGTGGCGTCGGCGGCATTGGTCGAGTCGGTAGCCAGCAGGGCAACCATCCGCCTCAGCAGATAGATCTGCCGGAGGGTGGCATCATCGAAGAATAGCTCCTCCCGCCTGGTCCCACTGCGCTGGATGTCTATGGCAGGGAAGAATCGCTTCTCCGCCAGCCGTCGATCCAGGTGCAGTTCCATGTTCCCGGTGCCCTTGAACTCTTCGTAGATGACCTCATCCATGCGGCTGCCGGTGTCCACGAGGCAGTTGGCGATGATGGTCAAGCTGCCGCCCTCTTCCACGTTGCGGGCTGCGCCAAAGAACTGCTTGGGCGGGTACAGGGCCATGGGGTCTATGCCACCGGAAAGGGTGCGCCCGCTGGTGGGGGCCGACAGATTGTAGGCGCGGGTGAAGCGGGTGATGCTGTCCAGCAGGATCACCACGTCCCGTTTGCTCTCCACCAGTCGCTTGGCCCTCTCCATGGCCAGCTCCCCGATGCGGCACTGGTCGTCCACCGACTCGTCGAAGGTGGAGGCGAACACCTCGCCCTTAACCGAGCGGCGCATGTCGGTTACCTCTTCGGGCCTCTCCCCGATGAGCACAACCATGATGTCGGCCTCGGGGCAGTTATTTGACACACCGCGGGCGATGTTCTTCAGGACGGTGGTCTTTCCTGCTTTGGGAGGAGACACGATAAGGCCCCGCTGCCCCAGGCCGATGGGGGCGAACAGGTCCACCATTCTGTTGGTCAGGTTGTTGGGTTCCGATTCCAGTTCCAGCACGATTTGACGGTCGGGGAAGATGGGGGTCAGATGCTCGAAGGAGCGGCGTGAGCGCAGGTCCTCGGGTTCCAGTCCGTTGACCTGCTCAACCCGGACCAGTCCAAAGTAGCGCTCTCCCTCCTTGGGGGGTCGTACTTGGCCGGCCAGGGTGTCGCCGGTGCGCAGGCCGAAGCGCCTTATCTGGGACTGGGAGACGTAAACATCTCCCGCGGCTGGACGAAGCCCTTGCTGCCGAAGGAATCCATAGCCTTCGTGCATCACATCCAGGACCCCGGTGGCCATCAGGCCCCGTTGCTCCGAGCACATCTGGAAGACGCGCCCGAGCACATCTTCCCTTCTAAGGTTGACGAGGGGAGCGCTGTCTTCCAAACCCAGGTCTTTTGCGACTACAAGGAGCTCATCCTTGCTCTTGCGCTCCAGCTCACCAATATCAACTGCTTGTTCCGTTGTCACAGGTCTCACCTCTCAGTGGAGTGTTTTGTTTCCAACGCCTTTGGCGGTGGGAGCTCGGAGATCTTCAGGAACTTCCGAGCTGGTCATTTCGAAGCTTTGTTCCAGTCCTGCAGGAATCGGGCCTGCCCGGCATCGGTCAGGGGATGCTTCAGCATCTGGCCGAAGACTGTGAAGGGCATGGTGGCGATGTCGGCGCCGGCCTTGGCCGCCTGTATGCAGTGCAGGGGATGGCGCAGGCTGGCTGCCAGCACCTCAGTCTTGATGTTGTATTGCCTGTAGATGTCAACGATGTCCCTGACAAGCTGCATCCCGTCGTGCCCGATGTCGTCCAACCGTCCCACGAATGGGCTGACCGCGGTGGCGCCGCAGTGGGCACCCAGCAGGGCTTGGTTGACCGAAAAGCAGAGGGTCTGGTTCACCTTGATGTTGTCCCTGGTGAGGGTTGCCATAGCCTCCAGCCCCTCGGAGGTGCTGGGCAGCTTCACCCAGGGGTTGGGAATCCACTCCGCTATGTCCCTGCCTTCGCTGATCATTCCTTCAACGTCGGTGCTGACGACCTCGACGGAGATGGGCCCGTCGATGATGTCGGCTATCTCCTGGACAGCGGTCTTGTAGGCATCTGCGGCCCCTATGCCTTCCTTGGCGGCAAGGGACGGGTTGGTGGTCACGCCATGCACCGCACCCATGCGGGCCCCCTGGCGTATCTCATCTATGTTGGCGGTGTCCAGGAATATCTTCATCGGCTTTCCTCCTTCATGATTCGCGGAGGGACTGCGGCGAACCGGGCATATGTCGCCGGATACTGCACGATGTCGAGGGGTGAAACTGGGGGAGGTATCAGCACAAACTGCACGCTATCTATCAGCTTGACGCTTCCCCGTTCAGTCCTAGGGGCACCTGGGAACCTTCCCGGAACGTGGCCTTGGCAGCGCCGATGAACTCTCGGAAGAGGGGATGAGGGCGGTTGGGACGGGAAAGGAACTCCGGATGGAATTGGACGCCAACCATGAAGGGATGATTGGCGGTTTCCACTATCTCCACCAGCTTGCCGTCGGGAGAGACCCCGCCAGCCATGAGGCCGTGATTCTCCAGGGACTCCCGGTAGGCGTTGTTGACTTCGAATCGATGCCTGTGGCGTTCATTGAACATCTCGACGCCGTAGGCCCGCCGGGTGATGGAGCCTTCCATGGCCCTGCAGGGGTACTCTCCCAGGCGCATGGTGCCGCCCTTGTCTGTGATGGAACGCTGCTCCGGCAGGATGTCGATGACCGGGTTTGGTGTGGAAGCATCAACCTCCGAGGAGTTGGCATCGGCTATGCCCAGCACGTTGCGGGAGTGCTCGACCACCATCACCTGGAGCCCCAGGCACAGACCAAGGTAGGGGACGCCGTTCTCCCGGGCGTACCTGGCTGTCTGGACCATCCCCTCCACGCCACGGATTCCGAAGCCGCCCGGCACAACGATGCCGCTGGCGTGCTTCAGCAGGTTGTCGGGGCCTTCCTTCTCGACCGTCTCGGAGTGGACCCACTCCATCTCGATGTCCCGGTCGTGGTACAGACCGGCGTGCTTCAGGGCTTCATTTACGGATATGTAGGAGTCGGGGAACTCCACGTACTTGCCCACAAGGGCGATGCGCACCTTATCCCTGGGCTGGTTCATCTGCTCGACCATATTCGCCCAATCGCTGAGGTCCTTGCTGTCTCCCCCCAGGTTCAGTGAGCTGGCCAGCAGGTCTCCGAGGCCGTGCTCCTCCAGGATGAGGGGTACCTCGTACACTCGGTGCACCGTGGGCAGGGGGATGACCGCTTCCTTGGGCACGTCGCAGAAGAGGGAGATCTTGTCCTTGATGCCCAGCGGGATTTCGTGGTCGCTACGGCAGATGATGGCGTCGGGCTGGATGCCGAGGCTCCTAAGCTCCTTGACGCTGTGCTGGGTTGGCTTGGTCTTGAGCTCACCCGTCGCCGTCATGTGGGGCAGCAGGGTGCAATGTATGTAGAAGACGTTGTCTCTACCCACTTCGTTTCGCATCTGGCGTATGGTTTCCAGGAATGGGAGGCCCTCGATGTCCCCGACGGTGCCTCCGACCTCAACGACGACGACCTCGGCCTGGGACTCGTCGGCCAGGTCCGTGATCCTGGACTTGATCTCGTTGGTGACGTGAGGTACCGCCTGGATGGTCCCGCCCAGGAAGTCACCCCTGCGCTCCTTGCCCAGCAGGGACACGTACACCTGGCCGGCGGTAAGGTTCGAGGACCTTGTCAGCTCCTGGTCGGTGAAGCGTTCGTAGTGGCCCAGGTCCATGTCCGTTTCCCCGCCGTCCCGGGTGACGAACACCTCGCCGTGCTGGTAGGGGGACATGGTGCCCGGGTCCAGGTTGAGGTAAGGATCGAGCTTCATTACGGAGATGGAGACGTTGCGGCTCTTGAGTATTCGCCCGATGGAAGCGACGCTGATGCCCTTGCCCACCGAGCTAACGACTCCCCCGGTCACAAAGATATACTTGGCACCCATGTATTAGTAGCTGCGTTTTCGCATAGGGGAAATGCTACACCATCTTGCGGAAGCGTAAGAGGAAGCAGGAGGGCGGACGGGGTGGGAGGAAGCCTTCCAGTATCATCCTATGACCATTTATAAGCCATTGTCAAGAGCACCAATGCGCACTATCGGCAAAAAGCAGCAGGGCGAGGTTGGATTACACCTCGCCCTGCCTTGCTTCCTGACCGAAGTATTGTCGGTCCCCGTTAGTCCTTTACGGGGAACCAGTCCTGCTTCCATGGCCATTCGCCGTCGGCATCATCGAAAGCGGGCTTGCCCTGGTCCAGCCGGTCCCGGTAGGGGCTGGTCACCGGCTCCTGGTACGGATAGATTCCTCCCTCATACGCCTGGGAGCCGAGCTTGAAGTGCTTGGCCTGCTCCATCGTCTCGATGAAGGGGGCGTTCATGTCGTACAGCTTGTCGTAGGTGGGCCTGGGGCCAGCCTTGGACACATGCCCGTACAGGGGGCGCCCCACGATCTCTTCGCACATCCAGACGCAGTCGATAAGCTTGTCGATATCTACGCCCGTGTCGATGCCCATATCATCCATCATGTGGAGGATGTCTTCGCTGGGCGCCTGACCTGTGGCCCGCCCTGTGCCGCAGTAGGGGCATCCGCCGAAGCCGCCGATGCTCCCATCGATATCCAGGGTGTCTTCCTTCTCCAGCACCCGCAGGGCAGCGTAGGCGGAGGGGAGGGCCATGTTGCGCCCGTTGTGGAAGTGCATGCGGAAGTGCTTGATCTCGGGCCACCGCTCCTTGACGCGGACGATGCTCTCCTCGACCTTGTCGGGGCGGCACCAGCTCATCGGATCCCCCATGCTCACGCTTTCAACCTTGATGTTGGCCTCGTCCCAAAGCTGGTGCTGCTTCTCCAGCATGGTCATGAGGGCATCGACGGGGAAGTCGCCCAGGAAGTTGGAACCCCAGCTAGCGTTGGTGCCGATGCCCGCCGCTTCCACGTTGCGCTCCTGGGCTTGGGCGACGATCTGGGGCCAGCGCTCCATCTCCTGCATCTGGGAGCGGTTGGTGTTCCTGCGAACGAATACGTCGCACATGTGGCACTGGAGCCTGGGATAACGGTCCCGTTCTATCGTCAGGGGGGGAGAGTACTCCTTGGCTCGCTCGATGCCCCGGGCATTCAGCGCCAGGGCGGTGTACTTCACACCCTCCCTGGGGTGAAACTTGGTCACGATCTCGTCGATGCGGGCCATCTGGGGTGTCCACTTGGGGCTAACGAAGGAGCCTACGACGATGTGCTTCAGACCCGTCTCGGAGAGCGCATCCAGAAGCCTGACCTTGTCTTCGACTGGGATGTTGGCATCCTCGATCTGCATGCCCTCCCGCATTCCCTCTTCCTTGTAGTTCACGGTCGGCCAGTTGCTCACTTGATTCCTCCTACTTGCGGTGATCCGCTGGGATAGCTCCCCGCACCCTTTCCACCACCGCCCTAGCTTGGGCGGATTTTAATTCCTCGCCTGGAGGCTGTCAACGTTGAGGACGGCTGCCGCGGAGCCTGCCTGAGGGATGCTCCCGGGACCGCAAAGAGGGACTTTTGGCCCGGATACCGGGCCTGGGGGAATGTTAGCGCATGAGTCGGATCACACCCACAACCCTGCCCTGGACTTCCACGTTTTCTGAATGAGAGTAGATGGGGTCCATCTGTTCGTTGGCAGGTTGGAGCCTGACCATGTCCCCCTCCCAGTACAGGTACTTCAGTGTGGTCTCGTTCTCTTCCTTGAGCCTGGCCACCACCATGGCGCCGTTGTTGGCTTGCCGGGCAGGCTCGATCAGGACTATATCCCCATCGGCCACGAGGGCATCGATCATGGAAGTGCCCCGGACCTTCAGGGCGTAGAGGTCTCTCTTTCCGCTTACCATGTCCGGCGTAATCTCGATAGTGTCCATGGGTTCGCCGGACCAGCCCTCGGCATCCAGGGCCAGGGCTGGCTCGCCAGCGGCGATATAAGCCAGCACAGGAATACGGGGCAAGCTGGGGGCGTTGACGCGCATCCCCACCAGCTCTATGCCCCGGGCGACGTCAGGCCGGCGCCGAATTATGCCTTCCTTTTGCAGAAGCCTCAGGTTGTAGTCCACCACCGATGTGGAGCTGATGGAGCACGCCATCTGGATGTCCCGCACCGTCGGAGGCATTTCGTTCGCTTCAATGAAATCCTTGATGAACTCCATGATGCGCTCCTGCCGGGGGGAGAGTTTCTTCCTGCGGGGCATGATCATAGCTCGCCTCGAAACATGTGTTCTGAGCGGAGACTAGCAAAGAGACCATGGCGTGTCAACACACGGCTGACGGATCATGAAAGGAAATCGGAAGCGGGGTTGCCGGAGGGCTTTAAGAGGAACCTGGGTCTTGGAGGCCGTGGAGCTTGGCCATCAGACGGGACTTCCTGCGGGCTGCGTTGTTCTTGTGGAGGATGCCCTTTGTAACAGCCTTGTCCAGCGCGCGGATGGCTTGGGCCACCGCCGGCTCGGCTAATTCGGCCTCGCCATCCCAGACAGCATCCAGCGCCTTGCCCATCAGGGTGCGGGTTGTGGAGCGAACGTGGCGGTTTCTCAATCTACGGCGCTCGGCGGAGCGGGCTGACCTGGCGCTGGGCAAAGCTTCCTCCTCGGCAGTCAAAGCAAACTGGGGACATTATAGACCATTTGGCTAGCGGGGTGAAGGGGTAGGAGCATCCGTTGTGCTGCGAGTTGCGCTTATGACACCCCGCACACCTTCGAGCTTGTTGAACAATCGGGAGAGTTGATCGACGCCGGTGGTGTAGAGGGTGAGGGAGATGGTGGCCGTGCCGTCGGAGTTCTCCGTGGTCACCACTGATGCTATGTTCACCTTGTCGTCGGACACCAGGGTGGTGATGTCCTTGAGGAGGCCCACCCGGTCCCACGCCTGGATGTCCACCCGCACCGGATACAGGGAACGGGCCTCTCCCCAGTCCACGCTCACCAGCCTCTCGGGCTCATCCTCGTTGCGCAGGTTGGGGCAGCCGATCTTGTGCACGGTCACGCCCTGGGTGCGGGTGACGTAGCCGATGATCTCCTCGCCGGGCAGGGGGTTGCAGCACCTGCCCATGCGGATGAGCAGGTCTCCCACGCCCAGCACCTGGACACCGGTAGTGGGGCTGGATATGGGCAGGTTGGACTGCGCCTTCTTGGTCGTCTTTTCCTGCTGGGATGAGAGTCGGCCTACCAGCTGAACCTCGGAGATATTCCCTGATCCCAGGGCGGCCAGGAAATCGTCGGTGGAGTCGTAGCGGAATGTCCTGGCGACCTCTTCCTCGTCCATGGTGACGCTGAGGCGCTTCAGCTCCTTGCGGAGCAGGTCTCCGCCCCGCTGGATGTTGGCGCTCTTCTCCTGTCTACGGAACCACTGGCGCACCTTCTCCTTGGCGCTGGCCGACCGCAAATACCCCAGGTTGGGATTGAGCCAGTCCAAGCTGGGTCCGCGGGCGACCTTGGTCGTCAGGATTTCGATGGTGTCCCCGTTCTGTAGCTGCCGGTCCAGGGACACCAGGCGCCCGTTGACCTTGCCGCCGATGCAGCGGTGCCCCAGCTCGGTGTGTATCTTGTAGGCGAAGTCCAGGGGAGTGGACCCCGAAGGCAGCTCCACGATGTCGCCTTTTGGCGTATAAACAAACACCTGGTCCTTAAACAGGTCGGTCTTGACCGACTCCAGGAACTCCTCGGTGCCGCTCACCTCCCGCTGCCAGTCCAAGAGCTGGCGGAGCCAAGTCATCTTGTCCTCGAAGAGCACATCCCCGGAGCTGCCCTCCTTGTACCTCCAGTGGGCAGCCACACCGTACTCGGCGACCTGGTGCATCTCGTAGGTGCGTATCTGCACCTCCAGGGGATTGCCTCCCTCGCACATCACCGTCGTGTGCAGGGAGCGGTACCGGTTGTCCTTGGGGCTGCCGATGTAGTCGTCGAACTGCCCCGGCATGGGGTGCCACAGGTCGTGCACCAGCCCCAGGGCGTTGTAGCAGTCGGCCTTGGACCGCACCAGCACCCGGACGGCGTAAAGGTCATGTATCTGGCTCAACTCCATCCCCTGGGCTTGGTACTTGAGCATCTTCTTGTAGATACTGTAAATGTGCTTGGGGCGCCCGACCACCTGGGCCTCCAGGTTGGCGAGCTCAAGCTGCTCCCGGAGCACATCCATCACCTTCTCGATGTAGGACTCCCGCTCCTGGCGGCGGGTTGCCAGCATCTTGGAAATCTTGTGGTACATATCGTTTTCCAGGTGCCGGAAAGCCAAATCCTCCAGGCGCCACTTGATATTCCAGATGCCCAGGCGGTGGGCAAGGGGGCCGTAAATATCCAGGGTCTCCTGGGCTATGGCCCGGCGCCGCACCTCGGGCAGGGCATCCAGGGTCTCCATGTTGTGGAGGCGGTCGGCCAGCTTGACCAGCACCACCCGGATGTCTTCGGCCATGGCCACCAGCATCTTGCGCAGGCTCTCGGCCTGTATCCGGTCCTCGGTGGAGTTGGAGGAGCTTTCGTGGGCAAGGGTCTTGGCGTCCATGCGGTTGAGCTTGCTTACCCCATCCACCAGCCTTGCCACATCATCGCCAAAGGCGTCCTTTATGTCGCTGTAGGTGACTCCGCAGTCCTCCATGACATCGTGGAGGAGGGCGACGGCGATAGTGGTGACATCGAGGCGCAGGTCTGCCAGGAACAGTGCTGTTTCCAGGGGATGCTCTATGTAGGGGCCGCCGGACATGCGGGTCTGTCCGGCGTGGCTCTCGGTGGCGAACTGGTAGGCTTGCTCCACCATGGCCACCTTGTCGGCGGGCAGGTAGGAGCCGACCTTGGTGATTAGCTTTTCCGCACTATCTGTAACGGTCGTCATGGGGCCACCCTTGCAGCAAATCATAACCTTGGAGCACCGGGAAGTCTAGGAGCGAGGGAGGCGCTTAGTCGCCGAGTTCAGGGGTGTCGGGCGCACCTGCTGAGGTATTGACAGCCCTCCAGCTACAGGCAAGGGCGACGAGCCTGTAGAGTTAGAAGGAGAAGAAGAGGTAGTGTCTGACCTAGTCTCAATTGCTTGATTATCATTAAGTATGGCTGCAGAAGGCTTGACAGTAGCGAAACGAATGTTCTAATGTTGCATACAGATGAAGATGCCCTATAATAGGCCGCGCGGCGAATTGCCCTGGCGCGGGATGGGAGGCAGGCATGAAGCCCTACTGGGTTTCGAGTGATGAGGTGTCAGAGGTTCATCATGATGATGCCGTCGCTTTCCTGGACTCTTTGGCCCCCGAGAGTGTCGACTGCATCTGGACCGACCCCCCTTATCTGCTTTCCAATGACGGAGTAACGTGTGTAGCTGGAAAGCGTGTCCCCGTAAACAAGGGTGAATGGGATAGAAGCAACGGGATTGAATTGGATCATGACTTCAATCGCAAGTGGCTTGCCGCCTGTCAACGAGTCCTAAAACCGGCCGGCACTATATGGGTAACCGGAACCGCCCATGTTTACCTCAGTGTGGGGATGGCTATGCTCCAGCTTGGGTTCCGTATCCTAAATGACATCATCTGGGAAAAGCCTAACCCTCCGCCAAACCTCGGAGGCAGGTGTTTTGCCCACTCCACAGAAACCGTTCTCTGGGCCACTAAAGCCCCAAAGGGCAGTCCCCACAAGCACACGTTTCACTACAAGGCGATGCGGGAAGAAAACGGCGGGAAACAGATGAAGACCGTTTGGCGCTTCACAACGGCTGGAAAGAATGAAAAGACGTTTGGCAAGCACCCGACGCAAAAGCCGGTAGCCCTTATCGATCGTTGTCTTCGCGCCTCCACCAATCCTGGCGACCTCGTCGTGGACCCATTTGCAGGTTCCGGGGCAACTGCGGTAGCGGCTCATCGCCTTGATCGTCGGTTCATTGTTAATGAGCAAGACCAGGAATATGTGGGACTGATCGTCCGCAGGTTAAAGGCGGAAACTCCTGGCGCGCACACGAATGGAAATCACCCGGGTGCCGATTATCGGAACGGTGTGGTTCAATCGATTTCATCCGCAACCACAACTGAGCAACACAGGCTCCTTGAGAGGGGTAGGGCTGGGGCGTACTCTGAGGCGTCCCGTACGGCGCACCCCGCGTAACTTCTAGGAGTTTGGCCTGATGGCGGATTGTCCCCATGGAAGTTCGATGCCGGATGGTCTGGTTGCCGGACTCCAAGAATCCCAAGGGGGTAGCGGTAGGCACCGGTGTGCAGTCTGCGCCTTTGCCCGAGGCTTTACCTACACCAGCCATCACACAGATCGGGAAACCTGTGCTCACGGAAGCGTTGCGCCAACTCAGGTGCTTTCGGAATTGCCCGAGTATCAGGGCAATCCCGCCCGTCACAGGTGCACTGTGTGCGCATTCTTCCAAGGCTTGAGCCATAGTGCGGCAGACCCGGATGAAGAGATTTTGCCCGTATCCGAGCCAGATGAGACGGATATGTCAGGTGAAATCGAGGGGAATGTCGTATATCGTACTCACAGGGTTCGGGAGAGAAGTCGCCGCAATAGGGCTCTCGCCATTCTCCACCACGGGAGCGTATGCCTGGGATGCGGATTTGATTTTGACGCAGCGTATACGAGAGAACATGCCAGAGGATACATTGAGGTGCACCATATCTCGTCGCTCTCCGAGGGGCCGCAGATAGTAGACCCCACGCAGGACCTCATCCCACTTTGCGCCAACTGCCATCGTATGGTGCACCGCGACGCGCAGCACTGGCTGAGCCTGGAGGAGCTTCGAGAACGCTTGGATAGTGCTGAAGGCACGGCTTGAAACAAGATTCAGTGAAGGCAGTGACGCCAAGGGCTTAATACGGAATCAAGGCTAAATCATGTCTCCTAGAAACACATTGACCGGAAAGATGCTGGAGCAGATGGTGATTCCGGCACTGAACCTCGGTGGCTATGAATGTCAGTCGAATGTTGTCATCGGACCCAGGCCAAGTGGGAAGAGACACCGCATCGATGTTCTGGCTACCAGGAAAGACGGGAAGAAGTTCCTGATTTCCTTGAAGTGGCAGCAGGTTGGAGGCACGGCGGAGGAGAAAATACCCTACGAGGTTGTTTGCCTGGCCCACTCCCTGAGAACTAGTGAAGGGGAATTCTCTGGGGCGTACCTTGTGCTTGGGGGCGAGGGTTGGAGCCTAAAGGACTTCTATCTGGGTGGAGGCCTGCATGATCATCTCCGTTATGGGGAGCTAGTGAAGATCATGGACGTCATCAATTTTGCCAGCTTGGCCAACCAAGGCAATCTCTAGTCCTCAACCTTCCTTGCTGAAGTCTTTCCCTCCCCCGCTCCCCTTTCCTTTACACCCCGTTGAGGGCTGGGGTATCCTCCACCCTGAAGATGGCTATGCAGCACCGGGCGCCCAGGGGAACGGCAGATATCCTGCCCTCGGACCAGAAGTACTGGCGGTACATCGAAGGTAAGGCCCGCGACCTGTCCCGCAGGTTCGGGTACTCACGGCTGGACACCCCTGTCTTCGAAGACTCCGGCCTGTTCGTGCGCTCCGTGGGGGAAGGCACCGACATCGTCGAAAAGGAGATGTACACCTTCCTCGACCGGGGTGGCGACTCCAACACCCTTCGCCCCGAGGGCACCGCGCCTGTGTGCAGGGCCTACCTGGAACACGGCATGCAGAACCTACCCCAGCCCGTGCGCATGTACTACTTCTGCCCCGTGTTCCGCTACGAACGCCCCCAGGCGGGGCGCTACCGGGAGCACCACCAGTTCGGCGTGGAGGCCCTGGGAGACTGCGACCCTTCCGTAGATGCCGAGGTGGTGGACCTGGCTTGGTCCCTGGTCGGCTCCCTGGGCTTGGCGGACACTACCCTCATAATCAATAGCATCGGGGACAAGGAGTGCCGCCCCGCCTACATCCAAAAGCTCAAGGAGCACTACACCCGGGCAAAAGGTCAGCTCTGCAGGGACTGCGTGGATCGCCTTGACCGCAATCCCCTGAGGCTCCTGGACTGCAAGCAGGCATCCTGCCAGGCACTGGGCATGGAAGCCCCTCGCTCGGTGGACCACCTGTGCGAAGAATGCCAAGCCCACTGGGACAGCTTCCAGCGCTACCTGGACACCATGGGCCTGCCCTACCGGACCGACCACCACCTTGTGAGGGGGTTGGACTACTACACCCGCACCGTCTTCGAGATCCAGCCCAGGGAAGAGGGCGGGCAGAGCACCATCCTGGGCGGGGGCCGGTACGACGGACTCATCGAGCAGATCGGCGGGAAGCCCACCCCTGGAATAGGGTTCGCCACGGGCATGGAGCGCTTGGTGCTGAACCTGAAGCGCCAGGAGGTGCCCGTTCCCGACGAGCCGTCCCCCGACTACATGGTCATAAGCGCCGGCGAGGGCACCCGGGACGCCGCCCTGGAGCTGGCTGCCAGGATTCGCCGGGCCGGAGCCGGGGCCATTCTCAGCACAGCCGGCCGGGCCCTAAGGGGCCAGCTCCGCCAAGCCAACGCCCTGGGCGTCCGTTACGCCGTCATCTTGGGGGAAGACGAAATCAGCAAGGGCGAGGTTACGCTGCGGGACATGGCCAGCAGCGAGCAGAAGTCTGTCCCCGTGAATGCCTTCCTGGAAAAGCTGGCCGGCGACTAGAAGCAGAGGCCTACCTGGCTGATGGAAAGTCCGGGTCCCGCTTCTCCTGCAGGGAATCCAGCCCTTCCTTCACATCATCGCCGAAGAAGCCGAGCATCTCCAGGGATAGCGAGTAGTCGAAGGATGTGTGCTCCGCCATCCGCAGCCACTGGTTCAGGGCACGCTTGGTCCACTGGATAGCCGGCTGGGGCCCGTTGGCCAGTTTCTGCGCCACCTGCATAGCTGTGGGCATCAGCTCGTCGTGGGGCACCACCCTGCTAACCAGGCCGATGCGCTCGGCCTCTGTGCCGTCCAGGAAGTCGCAGGTCAACAGGTAGTACTTGGTCTTTGCCATCCCGCACAGCAGGGGCCAGATGAGGCAGGCGTGGTCGCCGGCGGCGACTCCCAGGCGCACATGGCCATCGGTGAACCGGGCTTTGTCCGATGCGATGGAGATGTCGGCGAGGAGGGCGACGGCCAAGCCCGCCCCGACCGCTACGCCGTTTATGGCGGACACGATGGGCTTGTCCAGGGCAACCATGTTGTGGACGATGTCCCGGGCCTCCTTCATGCTCCTGGCAATCTCCTGGGGGTTGCCGACCGTGCCCCGCAGATCGTTCAGGTCCCCTCCGGCGGAGAAGGCCCGGCCCGCGCCGGTAATCAGGGCCACCCGCACCTCCGGGTCATCGCCGATGTCCACCCAGATGCGGCTCAGCTCGTAGTGGAGCCGGGCATTGGTGGCGTTGAGCACATCAGGGCGGTCCATGGTCAGCAGGGCGATCTGGTCTTTAACCTCCACACGGAGGTGCTGGTAGTTGTCGTAGCGGGGCATAGCTGTTCTGCTCCTGGTTCTAGGATGTCGGGAACGGTGCTCGTCTCATAAAGGTCAGAACTTGGGCTGCTCCTTGGCCTTGAAGGCGGCGATGCCCATGGCGGGATGGGGCGACTTGGAGGCGTGCTCCACAAAAGAGCGGGTCTCCTGGTCGATACCTTCCCGCAGGTAGCCGCGGTTGCCTTCCAGCGCCAGCTTCTTGATGCGGGCGAGGGCATGCCTGCTCTTGATCCGAAGGTCCGCCAGCAGGGCCTCCAGCTCCCCCTCCAGTTCGTCCGCAGGCACAGCCCGCAGGACGAGCCCTGCCTGCGCGGCTTCGGATCCCGTCAACCAGCGGCCTGTGAATAGCAGCTCCAGGGCCCGCTGGCGCCCAACCCTGGCTGGCAGGCGCTGGGTGGACCCTCCACCCGGGATGAGAGCGAAGTTGATGTGCTGGTCCCCGATGCGGGCATCTTCGGAGGCGATGACGAGGTCGCAGGCAAGCAGTATCTCCAGCCCGCCCGCCAGCGCGTAGCCGTGGACAAGCCCGATGACGGGAATGGGCAGCTCCTCCAGGGCGAATAGCATCTCGTTGAACCTGCCCAGGTACCCGGACAATGCTTCCCGGTCATGCAGTATGCCCTCCATGTAGGTTAGGTCGGCCCCGGCGCAGAAGGCCCTGCCCTCCCCTGCGACTACCAAGGCCTTAACATCGTCCATCGCCGATACGCCTGCCACGGCGTCGATGACCTCCCCGATCATCTCCGGGTTCACGGCGTTCAGCTCCTGGGGGCGCGCCAGGGTCAGCCTTGCCACCCGATCTTGTACCGTCAGCCTGATGCACTGGAAAGTCACATTCCTGCTCCTCGCCCGTAGTTCCGAGCTACAAGTATAATGCTGTGAAGGGCCTGTACCAATGGCCGAACCAGGCCTGCGAGAGGTGGAGCGTCATGGACAATATGCACTTCAGCTGGGTTATCCCAGACGTCCTGGCCGGGTCTCGGGGTCCGATGAGCCGGGAGGACCTGCTCTTCCTCAAAGCCCAGGGCGTGGGCGCCATCCTACGCATGGAGGAGCGCACCATATCGGGCGAGGGCGTTGGGCTGGTCGATATGGCCGAATTGGTGCCCGACATGACACCGCCCCTGCCGTCCCAACTGGAGCGCATACTGGCCTTTATCCACGGACAGGTTGAGCAGGGAGTCGCCGTTGGCGTGTCCTGCTATGCCGGCGTTGGACGGACGGGAACGGTGCTGGCGTGCTACCTCGTCGATGAGGGCTACGATGCCAGGAGCGCCGTGGAGCGCGTCCGGGAGTTGAGACCCGGCTCCCTGCAGACCCCCTCCCAGGTAGCTGCGGTGTTCGACTACGAATCTCGCCGCTAGCCTTCCCAGACTACCCGTCCAGGTAGCTTGGACGGTCCCTGGGATTTCTTGACGCTCTAGCTGGCCTGTGATTTACTAGACTCCGATTTCCCTCAAAAATCCAGACCCTAGCGAAGCTATCAACGCTCCCAAGGATGGATGCCATGCACTACGGTCTCACTATGGAATGCGATTACAGGTACGGCACCACCGCTGTAGATGCTTTCGACGAGGCTTTCGACCAGATGCAGGCTGCCGAGGACTGGGGATTGGATGGGGTGTGGCTGGCCGAAAGACACTTTGCAGCCCCGAGGGCTGAGCTCGACCTCCAGGGCACCGGCATCCCCTCGGTGGTGTCCGCTCCTTTGATCATCGCTACCGCCATCGCCGCCCGCACCGAGCGCATCAAGGTCGGCGTGGCCGTCAATGTCCTCCCCTTGGCCCATCCCGTTCGTCTGGCCGAAGAGATAGCCACCCTGGACCACATCAGCCGGGGACGCTTCGAGTTCGGCGTCGGGCGCAGCGGCTTCGCCCGGGCCTACCAAGGCTACAACATCTCCTACGACGAGAGCCGGGACCGGTTCAGGGAGTGCCTGGAGGTGATCCTGGCTGCCTGGAGCAACGAGTACTTCTCCTATGAGGGACAGTACTACCAGTACCAGGATGTCTGTGTGGTCCCCAAGCCTTACCAGAAGCCCTACCCGATGCCCCGAATCGCGGCGACCACCCGGGAGACCTTCCCCTTCGTGGGCAAGCAGGGCTCCCGCATCTTCGTCGGCCTCCGGGGGATGGATGTGCCGGAGCTGTCGGCGGCCCTCAAGACTTACAGGGACGCTTGGCATGAAGCCGGCCACGAGGGCGATGGGGATGTGATCCTGCGCATTCCCGTCTATGTGGCTGACTCCTCGGAAGCGGCCTTGTCCGAACCTATGGAGAGCACCCTTGAGTCCTACCGGCGCCTGGGCGCTAACTACTCCAAGTCAACCAGCCTGCCCGGTGCAACAGCCAATGAAGACCGGGCCAGCCGGGGCGAAAAGCTGGGGCATATAACCTACGACGACCTGCTTAGGGACCGCTTGGCCTACGGCACTCCCGATGAGGTGGCCCAGAAGCTGAGACACCTGAAGGAGGAGCTGAAGCTCTCGGGGGTGATCGCTGAGGTGAACGTCGGAGGAAGGAACTCCCGGGACCGGGTCCTCAGCTCCATCAAGCTCTTCGCCCAGGAGGTGGTCCCCCAGTGTCGATAAATGGGGGTATTGCCCTCACGAAACCCGTTTCCTAAGGCCAAAGCAGTGTAAGATGAGACCAACGGCAAGGTCTCATCTTCTTTTTGGCCCTCGAGTAGTCTCGAACCTATGCTAGATCGCATCACAAGCTCAATCGCATCCAGGCCATCGTATAAATGGTGGGCGTTCGCCGCCCTTGGCATAGGGACCTTTCAGTCGGTTATCGCTCACAACAGCATCATAGTTGTCCTTCCCGTCATTGCCGACCATTTTGATACGGACATGTCCACCGTCCAGTGGGTTGTCCTGGCCGAGCTGACTGTGCTCAGCTGCCTGCTTGTGCCCATGGGTCGCCTGTCGGACATCGTGGGCAGAAAGCAGGTATACACCGTCGGGCTGGTAGTGTTCCTGACGGGGCTGGGCCTGGCGGGCCTCTCCAACAGCATCACATCCCTTGTGCTGGCCAAGACCCTGCAAGGGATAGGTTCGGCGATGAGCCAGGGCACAGCCATGGCGATGATCGTCTCCAGCTTTCCTAGCGCCGAGAGGGGAAAGGCCCTGGGGCTGAACATGAGCGTTGTGGGCACGGGCGGGATAACGGGACCTGTGGTTGGGGGCATACTGGCGGGCACCCTGGGGTGGCGCTGGGTCTTCCTGTCCAGCATTCCCGTGGGGATCATCGCCCTCATAGTAGCTGTTGTGGTCCTGGACCCCCGGCTCTATGCCCGGGATGCCCAACGCCCCAAGTTCGACTGGCTGGGAGCCGCCCTGTCCACGGGGACCCTGTTGGCCCTGCTGCTGACGGTGACCAACGGAAATCGACTGGGCTGGGACTCGGCCCCGATTATCGGTGGGGCGGTCGCCTTCGTCGCCCTGACATCCACCTTCATCTGGTGGGAGCTCCGGACGGAAGCGCCAATGCTGGACCTCAGGTTGTTCGGCAGCCGCCTCTTCGCCATGGGCGTCTCGGCCGGGTTCATCGCCTTCATGGGCATGCACTGGATGCGCTTCGTGATGCCCTTCTACCTGCACGCAGTAATGGGATTCAGCATCGCCCAAGTGGGACTTATCATGGTGCCCAACGCCATTGCGATGATCCTCATGGGGCCTATGGCTGGAAGGCTCTCGGACCGCTACGGCTGGGGAAGGTTCAACGGGGCAGGCTCGATGATGTCGGCAGGGGGGATATTCCTGCTGGCCTTCTTCGTGGACAGGTCGGCTTCCGTCGGTTTCCTTATATTTGCCATGGTATTGCAGAGCTGCGGGACGGGAATATTCAACTCCCCCAACCACACTTCGGTGCTCAGCACCGTCGACCCCCGCAGGTACGGGGTGGTCTCGGGCCTGCTGAGCCTGAGCCGCACATCAGCCCAGACGGTCAGCATAGCCCTGGCTACCGTCGTGGTCACCCTGAGCATGGCGGCCGCCGGGTATGCGGTGAATATAGGGGACATACTGGACACCGAAGAGACGGCGCTGCTGTCGTCCTTCACCCAGGCTACAGAGGCCGCTCTGCTGGTCCTGGGCGGTTTCCTGCTCATCGCCGTCACGCTGTCCATACTGAAGGGCGGTCGCCCCGCCTCCCTTACCGCCGAGGCTGCCCACGGGTCCGAACCGGCCCCGACCCCCGAGGCCGCTCCCGATCCGGAGCCGGCCCCGACCCCCGAGGCCGAGAAGACCCCCGCCGATTAGGGGCTCGTCCCCACTATCCGCCTCCCACTCACCGTCTCTCCCGCGAAAACGGGAATCTACGCCCCCGAACCCCGTCTTGCCGACCGCGCTTTTCGTCATTGCGGCGAAGGCCGCAATCCAGGACGGAGCGTTGCTGTCCACCAGGATTGTTCACGTTGCAGGGCAGAAGGTCCGTTCGCCCTGAGCCTGTCCTGAGGCTCTCGAAGGGGAAAATCGAAGGGGAACGGGCCGAAGCACTAGGTAGGTCCGCCAACCATGCCGACATAGGGCCTAGGCAGGTCCTCCTTCCGGGGGAACGACGATTGGTTTGCCCCCGCCGCGGTTGCGGTGCGTAGGGGTTCCTCTTATACTCGTACGCGCAAATCGGCGGGCGGACAACGTGCCCAAACACGATAGAGAAATCACCTAATGCAGCAGACCGGGCGGATCTTTTCCGGAATGCGGCCCACGGGCCGTCTTCATATCGGCAACTACCTGGGCGCTCTCAAAAACTGGGTCGACCTCCAAGACTCATACGAGTGCATCTACTGTGCCGTAGATATCCACGCCCTCACCACCATCTCGTCCGGTGAGGAGACCGGAGATATCGCAGGCAACATCGAGGAGATGGTGCTGGACTGGCTGGCTGCAGGGCTGGAACCCGAGCGCAGCATCCTGTTCGTCCAGTCCCACGTCCCCGAGGTCATGAGCCTCCATACCCTTCTCAGCATGGTCACCCCCCTGGGCTGGCTTATGCGAGTGCCCACCTTCAAGGAGAAGGTGCGCCAGATGGGGGAGACCGATGAGACGGTCAACTACGGGCTGGTGGGCTACCCGGTGCTCCAGACGGCCGACATCATCCTGTACAAGGCCGACGCGGTGCCCGTGGGCGAAGACCAGGTGCCCCACCTGGAGCTGGCCAGGGAGATCGTCCGGCGATTCAACCACATGTTCGGAGAGACCTTCCCCGAGCCCCAGGCCAAGCTCACTGAAGTCCCCCTCATCGTCGGCCTGGATGGCCAGCAGAAGATGAGCAAGACCCTGGACAATCATATCGACATCGCCCTCACGCCCGAGGACACCCAGAAGCGGGTGCTCACTGCATTCACCGACCCCAAGCGCACCCACCGCAACATCCCCGGCGACCCCGAGGTGTGCAACGTCTATTCCCTGCACAAGACCTTCACCCCCTCCACCGGCGTCAGCACGATCTACCAGGAGTGCACCGGCGCTGTGCGAGGCTGCGTGGACTGCAAGCGCGAGTTGGCCTCCAACATCAACACCTACCTGGGGCCCCTGAGGGAACGACGTGAAGAGTTCCGTGCCCGTCCCGGCTACGTGAAAGAGGTGCTGGAGCACGGCGCAGAGCAGGCCCGCGCCATCGCCAAGGACACCATGGCGGAAGTCAACGAGAAGATGGGCTTGGCCTAGCTTCGCCCCATGAGCGCCCAGAGCATCGAAATCCCCCAGTCAGCCAGCCGTCTCGGAGCCCTCGATGTGGCGCTGGAGGCTGTCAAAAGGGCCGGGGGCCTGCTGATGGAGCGCTACCACTCGGAGAAGTCCATCAGCTACAAGGGCCGGGCCGACGTGGTCACCGACGTGGACCTGGCGGCCGAAAAAGAGATTCTTGCCCTGCTCCGGGAAGAGTACCCGGACTTTGGCATCCTTTCCGAGGAGTCGCCTGCGGTAGCCAGCGATTCCGGCTTTACATGGATCGTCGATCCCCTGGACGGGACGCGGAACTACGCCCTGCAGGTGCCCCATTTCTGCGTCATGGTAGCCCTGGCCCACGGCAACGAGCCGATAGTCGGAGTTACCTACGACCCCTTGCGCGAGGAGATGTTCACCGCCGAGAAAGGGAAGGGCGCCTTTTTGAACGGCACAGCGGTGGAAGCCACTCAACGCAGCTCCCTGGAGGAGTGTGTGCTGGCCTTTGAGATGGGCTACATCGACGATATGGCATCCAAGGCCCTGAAGCTGGTCGGCGGGCTGTGGCCCAACATGCAGGCGGTGCGGGTGATGGGTTCGGCTGGCCTGGGACTGGCTTACGCTGCCTGCGGTCGGGTCGATCTGTTCTTCCACCATAAGCTTTCGCCATGGGATATAGCGGCGGGGATCATCCTGGCCCGGGAAGCGGGTGGGCTGGTGGTGGACCGGCAAGGAGGCAGCCGGTGCCTGGAAGATGGGAGCGTCATCGCATCCAGCCCCCGCATAGTGCAGAGCTTCTTCGATGCCACTGAGGGGATGGACTGGCGTCGATAACCCGGTGGATCTCCCGGAGCCCCGCAGCCCATAACCGACCCTGGGGAGGGGAAAGCGTTGGCAAGGTTGGCCCGGCTGGTTAGAGGAGACCTGGATGACGCCGATGTCGCGCACTTCGACAGGATCGTCGAGCTGCGTGGAGGCGCAGGCGGCTTGTACAGCCTTCTGCTCCACAGCGCAGCCTTGGCTGCACGCATGGCAGCCACAGAAGCCTACGTCAGGTTTGAGTGTCCCCTTCCCACAACCCTCAAGGAGATCGTGATCCTGGCATCCGCTCGCGAAATCGGCTCCCAGTACGAGTTCCAGGCCCATGCCAGGTTGGGCCGACAGGCCGGTGTGCCCGACGACGTAATCCGCTCCCTCGCCCTTGGCGAAGACCCGGAGGGGCTATCCGATGGGGAAAGGGTGGCGTTATCCTTCTCCCGGGAGTTGCTGCAAGGAGGCAGCATCTCTGAGCCCGTCTTTGAGGCTGCAATGGAGCGCTTCGGACGGCAGGGCGTCGTCGAGCTGACCGTGATAGTCGGTCACTACCTGATGATTGACCTTTTTCTAACGTCCCTGGAGGTGGAGCTGGCGCCGGGAGCTGTGCCAGAGCTGCCTCTGACAGGGTGAGAACGTCCAGTACCATTTAAGAATACTTGCGGAGGTTGGAATATGGCGCGCATACCCGATGTTTCCAGGGAAGACCTGAGCGCTGAGGAGCAGGGCTACTACGATGAGATAGTAGCGAGCCGCGGGGGTATAAGGGGGCCTTACGGCGTCCTGCTGCACAGCCCCAAGCTGGCGGCATGTGTGGCTGCCACGGGAACCTACGTGCGCTTCGAGGGCGATATGGACAATGCCCTGCGCGAGGTGGTGGTCCTTGCTACGGCGCGGGAGATAAAGAGCCAGTACGAGTTCGCCGCCCATGCCCGCCTGGCCAGGGCCGAGGGTGTCTCCGAGGACACTATCCAGGGCATAGCCAAGGGGACGGCGCCCAACGGCCTGTCAGGGGATGAGTCCCTGGTGGTCCGGTACGTCCAGGAGCTGCTGCGGGACCACAAAATCTCCGAGGCCACCTTCGGTGCTGTAAAGGACCGGTTTGGCGTGAAGGGAACCGTCGAGCTGACCGGGCTTATCGGCCACTATCTCCTGGTGGGGCAGGTGCTGGCGGCCTTCGCCGTGGAGCTGACCGGAGATATGGTAGCGGAAATACCCGAATAGGAAGCTATTGACCCCCTCCAAACGGCATCCCTATAATCCATATGTGAAGAAGAATCCCGGTTCTCTTCAACCTCGGGCCTCCGGCGATCGCCCCAGGGAAGAGTGCGGCGTCGTTGGGGTGTACTCCCCGGGTCGCGATGCCGGGCGCGTCGCCTTTTTCGGCCTCTTTGCTCTCCAGCACCGAGGCCAGGAAAGCGCTGGAATCGCCGCTACCGACGGCTCCTCCATCCGTGTACACACCGACATGGGGCTTGTCACCCAAGTATTCCGCGAGGAAGAGTTGCGCCCCCTCCAGGGGACGATGGCCATCGGCCATACCCGCTACTCCACCACCGGCTCCAGCCAGGAGTGCAATGCTCAACCCTTCCTGGTTGAGGGCGTTCACGGCCAGCTGGCCTTGGGACACAACGGGAACGTCGTCAACGCAGCCGAGCTGCAGGACCAGCTCAGGAAGGACTGGGGCTGCACCTTCACATCGTCCACGGACTCCGAGGTCATGGCCTACCTCCTGGTGAATGCTTCCGGGCAGACCTGGGAAGAGCGCGCTGCATACTTCATGAGAAACGTCCAGGGCGCATACTCGGTTGTGGTGCTGACCAAGGACGGGGTGATGGGCATGCGTGACCCTATGGGGGTCAGGCCCCTCTGTATCGGCCGCCTGGACGAAGGCTGGGTGCTCGCCTCGGAGAGCTGTGCCCTGGACCACCTTGGCGCCTCTTATCTCAGGGATGTAGAACCCGGCGAGCTGGTGTTCATTGACGACAACGGCCTCCAGTCCTACGTATGGCAGGGGGGCAATGGCAAGCGGTCCCTGTGCGTCTTCGAGCTGATCTACTTCGCCCGGCCCGACAGCACCATGGAAGGCAGCTTGGTCTATGCCAGCCGCAACGCCATGGGGGCCCAGCTTGCCAGGGAGCATCCCGCCGATGCCGATGTGGTTATCGGCGTTCCCGACTCGGCGGGAGCCGCCGCCGTGGGCTACGCCCACGAGTCCAACATCCCCTACGGCGAGGGCTTGGTCAAGAACCGATACGTGGGTCGCACCTTCATAGAACCGGACCAGAAGCTCCGGGAGCTGGGGGTGTGGGTCAAGTTCAATCCCCTGATCGAGGTGATCAAGGGAAAGCGTATCGTTGTGGTGGATGACAGCATAGTTCGAGGGACCACCACTCCCCATGTGGTCGGTCTGCTGCGCCGGGCCGGAGCTGAAGAAGTACACATGCGGGTGTGCGCCCCGCCGATACGCCACCCCTGCATCCTGGGTGTGGATATGGCGACCAAGGGTGAGCTGATCGCTTCCCACAAGAGCAACGAGGAGATACGGAAGTTCATCGGCGCCGACTCCCTGGGCTACCTCAGCGTGAAGGGGCTGCTCGAAGTGGTTGGCGGAAGTTCAGGCGGGTTCTGCGACGCCTGTTTCACCGGCAAGTACCCCATACCAGTGCAGCTGGAGATGGACAAGCTCATGCTGGAGCACCATTAGCCGGTTGCCTCTCACCCGTCCTAACAAGCCGCTGAAGAAACGCATCCTGAGTCCGGGGGCTGACCGTGGCTGACAACCCGTACCAGGCAGCGGGGGTGGACACCGACGCCCTGGACCGCATTAAGGACCGCATAGCCGGATTCGCTCGCCTGACCCACGGCCCCGAGGTGCTGGGAGGCGCGGGAGGCTTTGCCGGCCTTTTCCAGCTCCAGGGCTACGACAACCCCGTACTGGTAGCCAGCACAGACGGCGTCGGAACCAAGCTGAAGGTAGCTTCCCTACTTGGCCACTACGAGTCCCTGGGAATCGACCTGGTAAACCTGAACGTCGACGATGTGCTCACCCAGGGCGCCAAGCCCCTGTTCTTCCTGGACTACGTGGCGACCAGCGACAAAGGGCTGGACTGGATCGACTCCCTGGTGCGGGGAATGACCTGGGCTTGCCGGGAGGCCGGCTGCGCCCTGATCGGCGGCGAGACCGCCCAGATGCCCGGGGTGTACGCCGAGGGGGACTTCGACCTCGCGGGCTTCATCGTGGGCGTCGTCGAGGAGAAGCAGAGGCTCGACTCCTCCACCGTGGAAGCTGGGGATGTCCTGGTTGGCGTTCCCTCCAGCGGTGTCCACACTAACGGCTTCTCCCTGGTACGCAAGGTGTTCGACATTGACGATAACCCCAACTTCCTGTACGAGCATCACAGGGAGCTGGGCCACTCCCTCGGCGAGGAGCTGCTGATACCCCACCGGTCATACTACCCGGTGCTATCGGAGGTGCTGGGCAGCATCAAGGCCATGGCCCACATAAGCGGCGGAGGCGTCCTGGAGAACATGCCGCGGGCTATGCCTGCGGGACTGGCGGCCCGGTTCGATACAGGCAGATGGCAGGTACCGCCTATATTCACGATGCTCCAACATCGGGGAGAGATAGACCCCACCGAGATGTACCGCGTCTTCAACATGGGCTTGGGCATGGTCATGGTGTGCTCCCAGGACAGGGTGGAAGATGTGCTGGCTGAGGTGGCCGACGCGCTGGTCGTGGGCGAAGTGGTGGTGCAGCCCGGCAATGATCGGGTTATACTGGGTTCCCTGCCCCGATAGACACCTTATATCTCTGCGGGAGGGAGTCCCTTGAGAGCCATCATCAGCATCTACGACAAGAGCGGTATCGTAGATTTTGCCCGACGCCTGGTGGAATCCGGAGTTGAGCTTATCAGCACCGGGGGCACATACAAGGCGCTGGCCCAGGACGGCGGCCTGCCCGTACAGCAGGTATCCGACGTCACCGGATTTCCCGAGATACTGGACGGGCGGGTGAAGACCCTGCATCCCCGCATCCACGGCGGCCTGCTGGCCCGGCGGGATGCTCCGGACCACATGACGGAGCTGGAAAGACAGAGCATACAACCCATCGATCTCGTTGTATCAAACCTCTACCCGTTCATGGATACGGTTAGCAAGCCGGGGGTAGGGCTGGACGAGGCCCTGGAGAACATCGACATCGGCGGGCCTACCCTGATAAGGGCGGGAGCCAAGAACTTCCCATCGGTGGCGGTGGTTGTCGACCCTGCGGACTATTCGTGGATAGCCGATCGCATCGCTGGGGGCGGGCTGAGCTTGGATGAGAGGCAGGGCTTGGCCTTCAAGGCTTTTCAGCACGTCTCCTCTTACGATACCGCCGTCGCTGCTTACCTAGGGAACCAAGCGGATAGCGAAAGTAGGGCTGGCGACGAAGAGATGCCCGCAATGCTGGAGCTGTCTTACCGGAAGCACCTGGACCTGCGCTACGGGGAGAACCCCCACCAGAAGGCCGCCTTGTACGTGGCTGGGGAGAGTGGCGGAGGCTTGGCGGGAGCAAGGCAGGTCCATGGCAGGGAGCTGTCCTTTAACAACCTGCTGGATGCCGACGCAGCCTGGCGCGCCGCCACCGATTTCGATGGTGTAGCCGTGGCCATAATCAAGCACACCAACCCCTGCGGTCTGGCAGTCTCCAGCGACCAGGTCGAGGCCTATCAGCAGGCCCTCGCCGGAGACCCGGTGTCGGCCTTCGGGGGGATCGTCGGGTTCAACTCCGTCGTCACCGCCGCAACGGCCAGGGAGATGAGCAGCGTCTTCTACGAGGTGGTGGTGGCCCCGGGCTATGAAGATGAAGCCCTAGAGGAGCTGAAGAAGAAGCGAAACCTGCGGATACTGGAAGTTGCGCCCGCTGAAGGTGGCAGCGACGACTACGACCTGAGGCCCCTGTCCGGGGGTATCCTGGCCCAGTCCCAGGATGTGCTGGCCGAGGATGCGTCATCCTGGAAGGTTGTCACCCAGCGAAAGCCCGATGACCGCGAGATGTCGGACCTGGCCTTCGCCTGGAAGGTTGCCAAGCACATCAAGTCCAACGCCATCGTGCTGGTCAGGGACCGGGCCTTGTTGGGAATGGGAGCGGGCCAGCCCAACCGGCTGAACAGCGTCCACCTGGCTGTTCGGGCGGCGGGGGATACAGCCCCGGGAAGCGTATTGGCTTCCGACGCCTTCTTCCCTTTTCCCGACGGCGTGGAGCTGGCGGCCGGGGGCGGGGCCACCGCAATTGTTCAGCCGGGAGGCTCCATTCGGGATGATGAGGTGATAGCGGCCGCCGACGGAGCCAACCTGGCCATGGTGTTCACCGGGGTGCGCCACTTCAAGCACTGATTCTTGCTTGACACCAAGTTGGCGCAACAAATAGGGTTAGCTGGATTCAGGAAGTCAGTGGGGGAGCGGGTAGATGGCAGACACCGTAGATTTCGTTATACCGGTCTATAACGAAGAGCATGATCTGCCACGCAGCATCGATATCCTCAGCAAGTACCTGAGGGAGCATCTAACGCAGAACCCCTGGCAGGTAATCATTGCCGACAACGGCTCCACGGACAACACCCGCGCCGTGGCCGACATGCTGGCCACCCGCCACACCAGCGTGGTCAGTGTGCACATCCCCCAAAAGGGCAGGGGTCGCGCCCTGCGCCAGGTGTGGCTGGAAAGCAGCGCCGACATCCTTAGCTACATGGATGTTGATCTGTCCACGGACCTGTCCCACATTCCCCAACTGGTTGGGGCCATCGAAGAAGGCGCGGATTTGGCCATAGGAAGCCGCCTTTCCAAAAACTCCAGGGTCACCCGTTCCCTCAAGCGGGAGTTCATATCCCGCTCCTACAGCGCCCTGATCAGGATGATGTTCTTCACCCCCTTCCGGGATGCCCAGTGCGGCTTCAAGGCCATCACCCGAAGGGCTGCCCAAGCCATCGTCCCCCAGGTTCAGAACAACAACTGGTTCTTCGACACCGAGATGCTGATAATCGCCGCCAAGGGCGGGTACCGCATCCGGGAGATCCCCGTGAAGTGGGATGACGACCCCGATTCCCGGGTGCGAGTGGTTGCAACGGCCTGGGAAGATATCAAGGGCCTGATGAGGCTCAGGTTCAAGGGTGTGCCCCGGCCAACCTCCCCTTAATTCTCCAACCCCCAGACCCCCCTTCGCTACCGAGTCCGGCATCCCCTCAAGGTGTATACTCCCAGCACTATCAGTCATCGTGCAGGAGGAGCCGCTATGAAGGTCAGCCGTATTCACGAACAGGGTCCACCGGAGGTCCTGAAGTACGAGGACAGCCCCGAACCTTCTCTCGGCGAAGGGGAAGTCCTGGTTAAGGTGGAGGCCATAGGTGTCAACTTCACCGACGTC
Source organism: Dehalococcoidia bacterium (assembly GCA_965116325.1). Lineage (GTDB taxonomy): Bacteria > Chloroflexota > Dehalococcoidia > Lucifugimonadales > JAGWBF01 > JAGWBF01. The sequence goes on from OZ220675.1 coordinate 1,549,117, forward strand.
AACAGCCGGTCCGGGGCCAGCCCCGTTCCCGCCCTGCCGGCGGTACTGGGCCGGGAAGCCGGAGGCGTGGTTACAGCCCTGGGCAGCGGGGTGAGCGGGTTCCAGGTGGGCGATGCCGTCGGGTGGTGTGGGGTCACCGGGTCCTACGCCGAGCAGGTGGCTGTGCCCGCCAGCGCCCTAGTCAAGCTGCCCCAGGGGATAGACACCAAGACAGCGGCAGCAGCCCTCCTCCAGGGCATGACAGCCCACTACCTGGCCTTCAGCATCTGCTCTCTGGGGTCCGGCGACGCGGCGCTGGTGCACGCTGGAGCGGGAGGCACCGGACGACTCCTCATCCAGATGGCCAAGCGCACCGGGGCCACCGTCTATACGACCGTCTCCACCGAGGAGAAGGCCTCCCTGGCCAGGGAAGCTGGGGCGGACGTGGTGATCAACTACACCACGGAGAACTTCGCCGAGCGGGTCATGGAAGGTACTAGAGGCAAGGGGGCCAAGGCTGTCTTCGATGCTGTGGGAAAGACCACCTTCGATGGGAGCTTGGCGTCCCTGTCCCGCCGGGGCTACCTGGCGTTGTACGGCCAAGCCAGCGGCCCCGTCCCGCCCGTAAGCCGGGCCAGCATCCGAAGCTCCTCCTACCTGACGTGTCCCACCCTGGGCGACTACACCGCCACCCGCGAAGAGCTGGAGTGGCGCTCCTCCGAGGTGCTGGGATGGGTGGCTAGCGGGCAGCTTAAACTGCGCATCGGGGGCACCTTCGGCCTGTCCGAGGCCCACGAAGCCCACCGACAGCTCCAGGGCAGGGAGTCCACAGGCAAGCTGGTGCTGGTCCCTTAGCATCCATGAAGGCAGTCATCTTCGATATGGATGGCGTCCTGGTGGACAGTGAACACATCCATGCGGCGGTGTTCGACCGGATGCTGGCCAATGAGGGCTTCGACTATCCGCCGGAAGAAGTGCTGCAAGATGGGCTGGGGAGGACCTTTCAGTCCCAGATGGGGGAGCTGATCGACCGCCTTGGGTTGGACAAGCCCCTGGAGCACTACGCCGCCCTGTTCGAGGAAGGCATACTCGGTCGCTTGTCGGAGGAGGGTGTGCCCTGCCCGGGAGCAGCCCGCCTGCTGGATGACCTGAAGCAGCGTGGCTGCAAGCTGGGGCTGGCTTCATCCTCAGCCAGCGGCATCGTGCATGGAACCCTGGCGATACTTGGTTTCAAGGACAGCTTCGAGGTCGTGGTGTCCGGAGACATGGCAACAGCCAGCAAGCCTGCCCCGGACATATTTCTCCTGGCAGCCCAAAGGCTGGGGGTCCAGCCGGAGGATTGCGTCGTGGTTGAGGACTCTCCCCGGGGAGTTGAGGGCGCCAAGAGGGCGGGAATGTTCGTGGTTGCGGTGCGCACCGGTCCGGTTCCCGAGTCCGAGATTGCCAGCGCGGACAGGGTGATCAGCTCTCTCGAAGACTTCCCCTGGGATATCCTGGAGCCGGGCTAGCGGGAGTAGGCCGGCAGATATCCCGGCCGGTAGTCGCGCTCTTCCCATGAGTGGTCGTAGGGGTCCCACACATAGGGCAGGTGGATGATCTGGCCTGGCTCGGTCATGGCATCCAGCGCCGCGAAGGCATCTTTCAGAATGGCTCGTTGCAGCTCAGGCTGGTTGGGCTTGCCCGTCTGGTGCCCTAGGGGAAAGTTGACGAACACCGAGCGGGGAGGCTTCACCGCCTGGGTGATGTCCAGGGCCGACGTCATGGCTAAGGTAGCTATCCCAGCTTCCTCCACACCCCTGGCGATCAGCCCCACGGACTGATGGCACACCGGTCAGGCGGGCACCAGGAACAACACCTCAACCCTTTGCTGCCGCACCTGCTCCACCACCATGGGCACGACTTCGTTTCGCACCCGGCGGGCTGAGTAGATGCCTCCCATCAACGAGTAGGCCGGGTCCGCCAGCTCCCCGATGGTGCCGTCGGCTTCCAGCTCCCGCAGCCTTTCCAGGGGGAACACGCAGTTTGGGTCGATGCCTGCATCGTCGGTGAGGTAGCCGAAGTGGGACACTCGCAGCCGGGCGTAGTCCACATCCTTTGGTATCTCGTAGCAGGATGTGTCGTCCTTGTAGTGGAAGGGAGCTTGGTCCTCCAGGTGGATGCCGCCCGTGGATAGGAGGGCTACCCTGCTCTCGGCTACAGGTGATTTCAAGGGCGTCCAGGCAACATCTTCGTTGACCACCCACCGGTAGGGCAGGTAGCTGGCGTACATCTCCCGTGTGCGCGGTATGTAGTCGATGGGGGACATGGGCTCTCCTCAGCTCCTACTGCTGGGGCTGCTTCATCACATCGCCCAAGCGGGCGGGGCGGGGCATTTCATCGGGGTCCACGGGCACCTCGATGATGCTGGGGACCCGGGCGTTCATCGCCTCCCTGAAGGCGTCACCTATCAGGTCGGCGGACTCCACCCTGATTCCCAGGGCGCCGAAGGAGCGAGCGTACTGCTCGAAGTCGGGGCTGCCCACATCCGCTCCAACGTAGCGTTCGTTGAAGGCGTACTTCTGGTAGGCCTTCTCGGACCCCCAGCAGCCGTTGTTCATTATCACCGTGATCACGTTCAGGCCATAGCGCACCGCCGTCTCCATCTCCTGGGCGTTGAACAGGAACCCGCCGTCCCCGTTCATGTTGACCACTGTTCGGTCCGGCAGTGCGAACTTGGCGCCCAGGGCTTCCGGGAACCCGAAGCCGAGCCCACCCAGGTCAAGGGAGACGAGCAGGCTGCGGGGACTATCGAACACCAGCCTGTCCTGCCCAAAGGCGGGGGTCAGTCCAGCATCCAGGGATACGATAGCGTCGGTGGGGATCACCTTGCGCAGCTCATGGTATACGCGTTGGGGTTTTAAGGGCATGGTGTCCAGGGAGCCTTCCGAGTCCAGGCGCTCCCAACGGCGCCGGGAGAGCTCCTTGACCTCCTCCAGCCACTCGCCCCGGATGGGCGCCTGCGCAGCTTGGAGGGCACGGAGAAGCTGGGTGGCTACACCCTTGGCATCGCCTTGGATGCCCACTGCCACAGGGTAGTTCCTGCCGATCTCGCTGGCATCGATGTCCACCTGGACGATTTTAGTCTCCGGCTGGATGTAGCGGTTGTCGTAGAAGGTGGTGCTGTGGGACAGGCGGGTGCCCAGCGCCAGCAGCACATCCGCCTTGCGGACCGCTTCCGCAGCCTCGGGGGCGCCCAAGCGACCGATGTGTCCCAGGAACTGGGGGTGGTTGTTGGGTACGGCATCTGCCCGCCCATAGGATGTGACCAGTGCGGCGCCGGTAATCTCCGCCAGCTCCACAGCTTCCTGGGAGGCCAAGCTCCAGTCCACGCCGCCTCCGGCCATGATGACGGGACGCTCGCCGGAGAGGAGTACCTGGACAGCCCGCTCCACAAGCTCTTCGTCTCCCTGCACCCGGCTTTGACCGATTCGGTAGCTCCCCGGGTCGAGGGCCGTGGTATGGACCTCCGTGCCCACCATGATGTCCCTGGGCAGGTCCACCAGCACCGGTCCCATCTTACCGGAGATGGCTACCCGGAAGGCGTGTCGCAGAAGTTCAGGAATTCGCCCGGGCACCGTTACCTGGAAAGCCGCCTTGGTGATGGGTCGAAACAGGGATACCTGGTCGAACTCCTGGGTGGAGTCGCGGTGCTGGTGCTCCCTGGAGGGTGATGGGGCCAGGATCACCATGGGCGAATGGGCAACGTAGGCCGCCGCTACGCCATAGGTAAGGTTGATGACGCCAGGGCCGTTGGTCACCAGGCAGACCGAGGGCCGGCCGGTGACACGGGCGTAGCCGTCGGCCATCAGAGCTGCCGCCTGTTCATGGCGGACACCGACGAACTGGATGTCGGTCCGGTCGTACATGGCATCCAGGATATCCAGGAAGGCGGCGCCCACGATGCCGAATACATGGCGCACATCTTCCTGCCTCAGGGCTTCCACGACGGCGTGGCCGACGCTGGTTGTAGGGGACATGTTGGTCCTTCCGGAGCCTATGGGAAATGCCGGGCCAGAGGATGACAGGATTCAAGCATCCGCGTAGGTGCCTGTCAATAGGCCGCCCGGCGGCCCAGGGGGCGGGAAATAGTGCCTGGGACAAATGTTGCTAAGAAGCATCAAAAATGCTCAGCAGACCCAAGATTTCCCTTAACAGTTGCGTTATAATGGTCAATTGTTTGGCAGACTGTCACGAAGTCGCTAGTCTGCGAGCAGACACTTCACTTCAGGAAAGGAACGGATCGGAAGATGCTGAAGTACAAGGTATACATTATGGTTGCGGTCCTCGTAGCCCTAGCTGCAACCCTCGCGGCGTGCGGTGGGGATGGCGATGGCGAAGAGGGCGGCAGGCTCCAAGCTGTCCAGGACGAGGGCAAAGTCATCTGCGCCAGCAGGAACGATGTCCCCGGTTATGGCTCGCTAGACGCCTCCGGGAACAACGTAGGTTTTGACATCGATCTGTGCAGGGCGCTGGCAGCGGCTGTACTAGGTGATCCGAATGCCATAGAGATCCGGCTTATCACGGCTGCCGAGCGTGGGCCGACCATCCAGTCGGGTGAAGTTGACATGCTCGTGCGCACAGTGACATGGACAACCTCCCGGGATGCCCAGTGGGGCAACTACGCCCAGACCATGTTCTACGACGGCCAAGGGTTCATGGTACGGGAGGCTGAAGGCTTGAGCAGCGCCCTGGACCTTAAGGGCTCCACGGTCTGCGTCACCCAGGGAACGACCACTGAGCTGAACCTGCAGGACTTCTCGAACCAGAACGATCTGGACCTCAACGTTCTGACCTTCGAAGACACCGACGCAGTGGTCGCGGCATACGACGCAGGGCAGTGCAACTCCTTCACCAACGACCGGTCCCAGCTGGCAGCTTTGCGCACAGCCCTGTCCAACCCGGGCGATCATGTAATTCTGCCTGAGACGATCTCCGAAGAGCCCCTCGGTCCTGTGGTCCCCCACGGCGACGACCAGTGGTTCGACATCGTAAAGACCGTCATGGGCATGCTGATCTACGCCGAGGCCTACGGGGTCACGAAAGATAGTGTGCCGACCTCCGCGACCGGCGACACCAAGGTTGACCGGCTGTTCGGCTTGGGAGGCTCCTTCGGCCAGGACAGCTTGGGCCTCAAGGAGACGGTCGCCCAGGATGTAATCAGGGCCGTTGGCAACTACGGCGAGATATATTCCAGGAACCTTGGTCCTGATGGGATCAACCTTCCGCGAGAGGGCGGACGCAACGCGCTGTGGGCGGATGCTCCGTGCAGCGACTGCCCCAAGGGCGGCCAGATATACGCAGCTCCTCTAAGGTAGCCGCAGACCCATACTTCAAGTAGGTTGTTGAAGGGGACCCCCGGCCTAGGCCGGGGGTCCCCTTCTTATATGGGCTGCTGCGGAATAATGACTCTGCCGTGGCCCCGCCGGACATCGCTGCTCCGGAGACCTTGGTACACATCCCATATGCACGGCATATACCGGCTCTACGGAGAGGCAAAAGAGCAGGTAACCTCGACAAACCCAGCGTCGTTAGACTAGAATCAGGCGCAAATCCCCTAGGTAGTGGAGGCAGTGAAGCTCCCCAACCTAACCTACAAGGGCGTGCCCGTCTGGCGGCACGCCCAAGTCCTTCAGTGGACGGCCCAGTTCGTGTCCGGGATACTGGTGGTCGTCCTGGTCACATGGTTTTTCGCGAATATCGCCAACGCCATCCATGACCGCAACATCCCATTCGGATTCGACTTTCTCTCCAGGCAGTACCAGACCCCTATTAGTCACCACTTCCTTCCCTATGAGTCCTCGGACACCTTCCTTCACGCTTTAATAGTCGCTATCACCAACACCATGGTTGTGTCAGTCGCCGGCGTTGTGATGGCAACCCTGCTGGGCACCTTCATAGGAATTGCCCGCCTCTCCGGCAACTGGATCGTTTCCAAGGCTGCCCTCGTTTACATTGAGTTGTTCCGGAATGTACCTCTCTTGGTGCAGTTGTTCTTCTGGTTCTACCTCGTGCTTGTGTTGCCCAGCGAGCGGGATGGCTTCGTTGTCGCCGACCGCCTGTACCTGAACAATGCCTCCTTGGCCATCCCCTGGCTCGCAGCAAGCGGTGTTGGCTCCACCCTGACGTGGATTGGCTTGGTCGCCGCCGCCATCGGTACCGGCATACTGATCCGGCGCTGGCTGGTCTTTCGGGAAGTACGTACCGGGTCGGCGCCGGACCCCCTCTTGGTGGGACTTGCGACCGTTTTCATCATCGGCGCCGTCGGCTGGATTGTCATCGCCTTTTCGTCGGGAACAGCCCCCTTCACAATTACTTACCCAGCGCCCGAGGGCGACTTCGGTCGTATCTCCGGTGGGTTTGTCATGCCCGGGGCACTCATGGCGCTCTGGATGGGGCTGGTCACCTACACAGCCTCTTTCATCGCCGAGATAGTCCGAGCGGGCATACAATCTGTAAACAGGGGACAGATCGAGGCGGCCCGCGCTTTGGGGCTCTCAAATGCGAGGACCCTGCGGCAGGTCACCCTCCCCCAGGCTATGAAGGTCATTATCCCCCCTCTGATCAGCCAATTCCTCAACCTGACCAAGAACAGCAGCTTGGCGGGCGCCATCGGCTATCCCGACCTTACCGCCGTAGCAAAGACCATGACTCAGACGGCGCCTGCCGTATCTATTTTCTTGTTGATCATGGTGGCATATCTCGCCATGAGCCTGACCTATTCCCTCATTGGCAACCTGTACAACAAGCGCATCAACGTGGGGAGGAGGTAGGCAATGGCTGAAGTAAGACCCGCCAGCAATGCCCCCCTTCCGCCACCGCTCCTGGAGAGGGGCGTCGTTGGATGGGCACATGCCAACCTCTTCAGCACAAAGCTAAGCGGTGCGCTTACCGTGGTGTCCGCATTGGTGGTGGTGGTCGCGGCGATTTTCGGCACGAACTGGGTGCTGTTCAAGGCCGACTGGTCGGTCATCGGCGTCCTGGGCGGGCAAATGATAATAGGCCAGTACAACACCGAGGCGGCCTGCCCCAGCCAGAACTGCTTCTGGAGACCCCAGGCGTCGTTGCTGCTGGTGACGGGTCTTCTGGGCATGATGTGGGGAGTTGTGGGAGGCGGTCTCCCAAAGCGCATCGGGATAGGTGTCGCCGTGGTCTTGGCTGCTTTCGCCTTCCTTCCCTACAGCTTCGAACGTATGGGCATGGATGTCCGGCTGCTACTGGCGGCAAATATCCCTGCCCTGGGGATCGGATGGGCCCTCGCCCGGTACACGCCGTTGGGTACTTCGCGCAGGATTGCGCTGTCGGCCATCGTCGTGTTCGTGCTGACCTTGCTCCTGCTGCGTGGAATCCCAGGTATCCCCGGCTTGGAACCGGTGTCGGTGCTTAAATGGGGAGGGTTGACACTGAACCTGGTGCTGGCGGTAGGGGGTATCGCCTTCAGCTTTCCCATCGGCATTGCCTTGGCCCTTGGGCGCCGTTCCCAGCTGCCTGTGGTCAAGCTGCTGTGTGTGGTGTTCATAGAAGTGTTTCGCGGGGTGCCCCTCATCACCCTGTTGTTCATGTCCCAGGTGCTGGTGCCGCTGGCATTCCCCGAAAACTTCCCCCAGAACTCCCTTTTCCGTGCGGCCATAGTCATAACCCTGTTCAGCTCCGCATACATGGCGGAGAACATCCGTGGTGGGCTCCAGGCCCTGCACCCCGGCCAGGCTGAAGCAGCTCGGGCCCTGGGCTTGCCCAGCTGGCAGACCACCCTATTCATATCCCTGCCCCAAGCCATCCGCAACGTGATTCCAGCCATAGTGGGGCAGTTCATCGCTCTGTTCAAAGACACCACCCTGGTGTACATCATCGGTATGCTCGACATAGTTGAGATCAGCCGGGCCTTCATCCAGGGGAACCCCGAATACTTGGCCAGCGCCAGGGAGCTGTTCCTTTTCCTGGGCTTAGTGTTCTGGGTGTTCACCTATGGCATGTCATATGTGAGTCGACGGGTGGAAGAGAACATGGGAGTGGGACGCCGGTAGCTTAGACAGGAGGGACCATGGAAGCGCAAGAAACAAAAAACGGCGCAGAAGATATCATCATCTGCCGGGATGTGCACAAGTGGTTCGGCAACTTCCATGCCCTTAGGGGCATCACCACTACCATCGGCAAGGCCCAGGTTGTAGTGGTGTTTGGCCCATCAGGGTCCGGAAAGTCCACCTTCATTCGCACCATCAACCGGCTGGAGGTACACCAGCGGGGCCAGATCATCGTGGACGGGATTGAGCTCACCAACGATGTTCGCAACATCGATGCCATTAGGCGGGATGTGGGAATGGTGTTCCAGTCCTTCAACCTGTTCCCCCACCTGACCGTTATGGACAACATCACCTTGGCGCCAATAAAGGTGCGCAAGATGCCGAGGGACGAAGCCCGGCAGATAGCATTGGATCTGCTGGACCGGGTTGGCATTACGGAGCAGTCAGACAAGTACCCGACCCAGCTGTCGGGCGGACAGCAGCAGCGGGTGGCAATAGCCAGGGCCCTGGCTATGCAGCCGAACATCATGCTGTTCGATGAGCCCACCTCAGCCCTCGACCCGGAGATGATCAAAGAGGTGCTGGAGGTGATGAAGGAGCTCGCCAGCTCGGGAATGACCATGGTGGTGGTGTCCCACGAGATGGGGTTCGCCAGGGAAGTGGCGGACCGCATGATGATGTTCGACCAGGGATCGATTGTCGAAGATGGGTCCCCGGAGCAGATATTCGAGAACCCTCAGAGCGACCGCACCAAGCTGTTCCTGTCCCAGATACTCTGAGCGTTGACCTTACGAGAGGAGCTTCCTGGCCAGCCTCGCAGCTTCTTCCAGGTTGGGCTTGAAGTGCTCGGGAGGGACGTTGCGCAGGACATTCAGCGCCCGGAGAGTGGTTTCAGGGATCCCCTGAAGACCGATGATGATGCACTGAACATCATTTTTCATCGCGGTGTCGATGAGCTGTTCCACCACCAAGGCGGCGCTGTCGTCCACGTAAAGAGTGTCGCTGAAGTCGAGGATGACCACCTCATGCTCCCGTATGTCCGCTCCTATGGTGTTGTTCAGCTTGGCAGCTGACGCCACAGTGAAGCTTCCCCGCAGGGCAACCAGTCCAACTCGAGCCGAGAAGAAACCTTCGTCTGACGAAGACTCCTCCCCGTTTTCCTCTTCCCCTTCTCCATTTCCCAGGAAGCTGTAGTCCAGCAAAGGCACCGAGACCACGCTGTCCAGCTCCAGGCGCTCAAACTGACGAGCGTTGGTAACCGCGGCGGCTATCATCCCCACCGCAACAGCGGTTACCAGGTCGAGGAACACGGTCAGCCCGAAGGTGAGGAGCATAACCAGCAGGTGCTCGCGGTGGACTCGGTGCATCAGGGCAACAAAACGCCAGTCAACAGTGTCCCACCCAACCTTTACGAGGATGGCGGCAAGAACAGCGTCTGGAATCCTGGCGACGTAGTCCCCGAGGAGCATCACCATGACCGCCAGGATTCCTACCGCAAGCAGCCCCGCAACGTAGGAGCGACCGCCGGCCTGGATGTTCGCCACGGTGCTGGGAGTGGCTCCCGCTCCTGGAAGAGCGCGGATAAAACCAGCGAAAACGGTGCCAGCCCCTTGAGCCAGGAGCTCCTTATCAGCGTTGTGGTTGCTCCGTGTCATGGAGTCAGCCACCAGAGCTGTGAGCAGCGTATCTACGGAACTCACAAGGGCGATGACCAGCGCAGGTTCTACGGCCCTGACCAGAATTCCGGGAGAGATGTCAGGCAGCAGGAACGAGGGGAGATTGGTGGGCACAGAGCCTATCGTAGGTACATCGGTGAGCCACAGCACTCCCAGGAGTGTCCCAACCAGGAGAGCTACCAGGGTCGCTGGCAGGAACCTTTGAAATTTTGCAGGCCACAGCGCTGCCACAGCAAGGGTTGAAGCAGCAATTATGAGGGCCCCAGCTTCGAAATGGTTCACCACCTCCGGCCAGTTCCGGATGGTCCCAACGGGCCCCCCAGCGACTACAGGAGCCCCAAGGAAGGGCAGAGTCTGGACCAGGATGATGATGACTCCCACTCCGGTCATAAAGCCGGAGATGACCGAGTAGGGTGTATAGGTCACAAAGCGTCCGACCCTGAGCATTCCCAGCAGGATCTGGATGAATCCCGCCATGATGACGATGGTGAACGCCTCGCCCAAACTATCTGCATGGGCTGAAACGATGACGGCGATCGCAACCGTGGTGGATCCCGTCGGCCCTGATATGAGGCCTCGGCACCCGCCAAACAGGGCCGCGAAGAATCCAACGGCCACCGCTCCATATATGCCGGCGGCAGCGCCCAACCCCGATGCTATGCCGAAGGCTAGGGCGACCGGAAGTCCGACAACTGCGGCTGTTACCCCTCCAAATACTTCACCTCGGAGGGTTAGCAGGTCTTGCTTTAGTCTGGGAGACATCCGTTAGTTCTAGAAGGCATTGGTGGTAATGGCCTCACCCACTAGCTTTAGGGGGATCTATCTTTCGTTAACGATACCTGCCTCGGAGGATGTGCGAGAGCGTCGGTGCCTGCCTGGAAGAACGCATCCATACAATACAATAGTATCTGCCTATTATCCACACTGGGTTTTTCTGGACATGAATATACCCTTGGTCATATACTTCTGCGGTGAAATTCGACAGCTATGAACTAGAGCCTTCGATTTACGATGAGATGTTCCTGGCCGATGGTACCATCAGGGAGCATTGTAGTCGACTTTACGAAGAGCTAACCCGGCTTTCAGCCGAGGAAACCAGGAGCATGCAGGAGCGGGTTGCCCGCTCCTTTAGGAACGAGGGCATCACCTTCACCGTGTATGGGGATGAGGAGGCTGACGAGCGCATTATTCCCATCGACTGCGTGCCCCGGTTGATGGCCAAGTCCGACTGGCGCCTCCTCGAAGCAGGGCTGACCCAACGACTGAAGGCCCTCAACCTCTTTCTGGAAGATGTTTACAGTGGCTCCCCAGGAGAAAACGGCCATGGAGAGCCGCGCATTATTCACGATGGAGTAATCCCCGTCGATGTGGTGCGAGGCTGCCCCCAGTACAGGTTGGAAATGCAGGGCTTCTCTGCGCCATACGGTACCTGGGTTGCCATATGCGGCACCGACCTTGTGCGCACTAACCAGGGTTTTCAGGTACTGGAGGACAACCTCCGAGTCCCCTCGGGGGTCTCCTACATGATCGCTAACCGCAAGGCTGTCAAGGCCAACCTGCGCCGATTGTATCGGTCGTCCCGGGTGCAGGAGGTGGAACATTATGGACGTGTGCTGCTGCAAACCTTGAAGGAGCTGGCCCCGGAGGGCTGCGAGGACCCCACCATCGTCCTTCTTACACCTGGTGTATACAACTCAGCCTTCTATGAGCACATTTTCCTGGCCCAGGAGATAGGCGCCGAGCTGGTGGAAGGCAGGGATTTGGTGGTGAACGATGGCTTCGTTTACATGCGCAACACCACCGGCCTGCAGCGTGTGGATGTGATATATCGCCGGGTGGATGACGACTTTATCGATCCCCTGGTGTTTCGCCCGGACTCCCTCCTCGGCGTTCCAGGGCTTATGCAAGCCTACAAGCAGGGCAACGTCAGCCTCGTGAACGCCCCCGGCACCGGAGTCGCTGACGACAAGAGCGTCTATGCTTACGTCCCCGACATGGTGCGCTACTACCTGAACGAGGAACCCTTGCTCAACAACGTAGATACCCGGCTCTGTCGTCGGCCTGAAGACCTGGAATACACCCTGGACAACCTGCAGGACCTGGTGGTGAAGCGGGTTGGAGGCTCCGGCGGGTATGGGATGCTCATCGGGCCCCACTCTACGCGCGAGGAGCGAGAGGACTACGCCAAGGAGATGCGCTCCGACCCAGCCGACTTCATCTCCCAACCTGTGCTTGCCCTTTCCCGCTCGCCCTGTTTCATAGATGGCGAGTTCGAGCCCCGGCACGTGGACTTGCGGCCTTTTATTCTCCACGGACAGAGCACCCGCATAGTCCCTGGCGCCTTCTGTCGAATCGCCCTGCGCCGCGGGAGCTTGGTCGTCAACTCCAGCCAGGGTGGTGGAGGCAAAGACTTCTGGGTCATGGATGAGTAACTCCCGGTAGGAGGAGCTAACCCTCGGGTGGAGTGCACAACACTAACGCTGTCTCACCGTTTTGGGGAAGATGAGACGGAGGCAACCCAGGGAGATTGCACATATAGGAGGATGGGGAATTGAGTGCCGTAATGGTCCCGTTCAAGCGCCATCGCGTTCTTATACTGGCGATGCTGGTCCTGCTGACATTAGGGATATTCGCCGTAAGGCCGGTCCTCGCCCAGACGGCCGGGGTCAACCCAGAGACCCAGTTCGTCCTTAACACCTTTGCCTTCCTTGTGTGGGGGGCACTGGTGATGTGGATGTGCGCCGGGTTCACCATGCTGGAGGCGGGTTCGGTGCGTACCAAGAACGCATCGATGATCTGCCTGAAGAACATCGGACTCTACTCCATCGCCGGTCTGGCCTTCTTTATCATCGGTTACAACCTTATGTACGGTGACACTGTCGCGGGCGTCATAGGCAAGTTCAGCCTGCTGTACGGCTCCTCGGATGCCGAGCGCGCTTTGCTTGCAGGAACAGGCGGGGTAGAGGAGGTAGTAAACAACAACTACTCGGTGATGTCCGACTGGTTCTTCCAGATGGTCTTCGTTGCAACCACAGCTTCGATAGTCTCGGGGGCCATAGCTGAGAGGGTGAGGATGTGGATATTCTTCCTGTTCATCCTTGTGCTCACAGCATTTATCTATCCCATCGTGGGAGCTTGGACCTGGGGAGGGGGATGGCTGGCAGAGCGAGGCTTCCAGGACTTTGCCGGATCGACCATAGTGCACAGCACCGGCGGCTGGGCCGCCCTTGCAGGAGTGATGGTTATAGGTCCCAGGCTGGGTAAGTTCCGGCGCGACGGCACCGCAAGGGCTACCCCGCCATCCAACATCCTGTCGGTAACTCTTGGCGTTTTCATCTTGTGGCTGGGGTGGTTTGGGTTTAACGGCGGTTCCCAGCTGGCCTTGGGGTCTGCATTCGATGCTGTGGCTATGAGCAATGTGTTGGTCAACACCAACCTGGCTGCCGCTGCTGGCGTTGTAGTTGCTCTAGCGGTGTCCCGGCCCATCCTGGGTCGCATGGACCTGTTTGCGGGGCTGAATGGCGCCCTTGCAGGCTTGGTTTCCATCACAGCGGCACCGGATATTGTTGACCACTACTGGGCAATAGTCATCGGAGCTGTCGGCGGTGCTATCTGCGTGGGCGCCATAAAGCTCATGGAGAGGGTCAAGCTGGATGATGTGGTAGGCGCCATTCCAGCGCACTTGTTCGCTGGTGTTTGGGGTACCTTGGCGGTCTGCATCGCTGCGGGCGGCCAGTTCCACATTCAACTGCTTGGCGTCGTGTCCATTGGCGCCTTTGTGTTCGGAGTGTCATACCTGCTGTGGTTCGGACTGAACAGGTTGATAGGACTCAGGGTGTCACCCTCGGTGGAGAGGCTGGGTCAAGACGTTGCAGAGCTGGGCATCGAAGCGTACCCCGAGTTTGTGCTGATGCCCGAGCCGGACGACGAGGAAAGTTAACCCCGTGCTGTCACGCAGCGCACAGGGACTATACTGGATGGGGCGCTACCTGGAGCGGGCGCAGCATGTTTGCGGGCTGCTGCGCCTGCAAACGGAGGCCCTGGTGGACCGGCCTATTCGGGAGATCTACGCGGGCTGGAAGCGGATCTACGACAGCATAGGGAGGGAGCCTCCGGGGGGTAGCCTTGCGCTGAGCGACACAGATGAGTTCACTCTGGCGGACTCCTACACCCTGGCCGACGACCTGACCTTCGAGCGCTCCAACCCGGACTCGGTGTGGCGGTGCTTCGCCATGGGCCGTGAAAACGCCCGCCAGATGCGGAACAGCATCAGCGCCGACATGTGGACGTCGCTGAATTTGGCTTACCTACGCATCCAGGACCTATCCATCCAGGACATCTGGACAGCTCCAGAAAGCTTCTACGCTGAGACCTTTGCGGAGATCAATACCTTTACCGGCGTAGCGTTCTATACCATGTATCGGGACGACGGATGGCATTTCCTGCAATTGGGATGTTCGATAGAGCGGTCCCAGCTCCTGACCTCCCTTCTGTTGGCCCAGCTGATCAGTGAAGCCGACTCCGGGGAAAGCCTCGAAGACGACTGGACGATTTTGCTGCGCGCCTACCATGCCACCGAAACCTACCACCGAAGGCATAGTGTCGAAGTCGTCGGTAACCAGGTGGTGGATTTGCTGCTCAACGACTCCATGCTACCCAGGTCGTTGCGCCGCTCCATAGACCAGATGTCGGCCCAGCTGGGTGGCCTAAAGTCCGGACCTGATCCGAGGTCCAACGCGGCGGTCCGGCAGGCGGAGATACGCCTGAACAATCTGGTCAATCAGGACCCGACCCCCCAGGGGAACCGCGCAGCCCTATTGAAAAGAGTGAACGAACGGTGCCGGGAGCTCCATCAGCTTGTGTCTGCATCCTACTTCAGCTATCCCCTGGAAACGCAACCGGCAGGCTGACTTGTTTATTCCCCTGTGCGCTACAAGATAGAGCACATATCCCGTTATATCTATTCGACGCCGGTGCAGCGCTGCGCCATGTCCCTCTGCTTGGAACCGTGCACCTATGCCGATCAAGAGTGCATATATTTTCGGCTCTCCACGATTCCTGTTGCCGCCCTAATTGAGGAGGTGGATGGCTTCGGGAACACCAGGCACAGCTTCACTATCAACCGGATGCACGACACCCTGGAGGTTGTGGCCCACTCAACGGTCGATAAGGATACTTCGAGCACGCCCTCGAGTCGCCTGGGCACCGGGGCTTGGGAAGAGATTCGTTCATGGGCAGGGGGCTACTTCTGCTGGGAATTCATGCAGCCCACCCCCTTGACCAGCCCTTCCCCCGCCCTTGCCAAGTTTATCGAGGACCGCGTCATTTCCCCCGGCGATGACCCCCTGGAGTCTCTGCTACGCCTCTCCGACACCCTGCGCCTTGGCCTTGAATACGTGCCGGGAAGTACAAGCGTGGTCTCCACCATCGACCACATAATCGAGACCGGCCAAGGTGTGTGCCAGGACTATGCCCACCTGATGCTGGCGGTCGCGCGAGGCTGGGGGATACCGGGACGCTACGTATCGGGATACCTGCATGGGAGCAGGTCCGAGCTAGAGTGGGAGGGAACTGCTACCCACGCATGGGTAGAATGTATGCTGCCCGAAGTGGGATGGGTCGGCTTCGATCCCACCAATGAGGGCCACATCGACGAGAGGTATGTGCGAATCGCGTCTGGGCGGGACTACCAGGACGTTGCTCCCACCAAGGGTGTGCTGATCGGGGGCGGAGAAGGCACCCTCAATGTCAGCGTGAAGATGACCCGGGACATTACCGACACCCGACTGTAAGGGCAGTCTCGTAGCATGTCGCTAGCAGGCCAAGGCTCAAAGAAGTCCGATCAGCGGAAGGAAGATGTGAACATTTCGCTGCATGGCGGATTCTCCCTTCGTGACTGGCCTGGCGTCTGGAACGATGGGGACCGGACGAGGTTCGTGGAGCTGGCCGATGACCGCGACATCTGGCTGAACCTGCGAGACCGTTTCCCCCACCCGTACACACCGGCAGATGCCGAGGAGTGGGTCGCCTTGCAGCATGGCCGGGACCCCATAGAGAACTTCGCCATCTGCGACAATGATGGTCCCATAGGCGGAATAGGGCTGACCTTGCGAGATGGAGACCTTCAGCATTCGGCAGAGCTGGGATACTGGCTGGGCAAGGCCTACTGGGGACGCGGAGTTGCCACAGCAGCGGCACAGGCAGTCACCGCCTATGGGTTCCGGGACTTGGGCCTTCTACGCATCGATGCCCTGGTTCTGACGGAAAACATGGCCTCCATCAGGGTGCTGGAGAAGACGGGATTCCAACGGGAGGGCCTGCTCCGCCAGGTCGAGCTGAAGCAGGGAGTGCCCATGGACCATTTCATCTATGCCATCTTGCGAGAGGAGTGGCAAGGGCAGTAGCCAAGGTGCCCAGCAAGCCAGCTACTTGAAGCCCAAGTTGCGCTCCTTGAGACTCACGAAACGCCCTCCACTCCCGATCACCAGGTGGTCCAGCAGCTCCACGCTCAGCAGTTTCCCTGCCGAGACCAGGTGCTGGGTGATGCTGATGTCTTCCGGGCTGGGCGCAGGGTCCCCGGAAGGGTGATTGTGCACAACGATGACCGAGGGCACGTTTTCCCGCACGGCAGGACGGAACACCTCCGCGGGGCGCACCACCGAGGTGTTCACGTTGCCCACGTAGATCTCCTGGATGCCCAGCACCTCGTTCTTGGTGTTGAGAAGCAGCACCTTTAGATGCTCCTGCTCCAGGGATGCCATCTCGCCCATAAGCAAATTGGCTGCATCTTGGGGAGAGTTGATGGTCGCCCGTTCCGCAGGTGCAAGGGACACCATACGCCTGCCCAGCTCCAGGGCCGCCATGAGCTGGCACACCTTTGCTTCACTCAACCCCCTGATGGCGCACACCTCGGCGAAGCTGGTGCGCCCCAGCCCAGCGAGGCCATCGAACTGGGCAAGGAGTCGCGAAGCCAGGGAGAGGACGTTCTCTCCTTGAATGCCCGTCCGAAGCAGAATGGCGATCAGCTCCGAGTTGCTAAGCTGCTTGGCGCCGTAGTGCTTCAGCCTTTCCCGTGGCCTCTCGCCTTGGGGCAGGTCTCGAATGGTCGGCCGGTACCCTGCTTCTGCCGTTCTCTCCACGCGCTCGCCATTGATCAGGCGCAGGCCTGATGATTGCCCTGGCATGGTATCGGGGCGCCGCCTGGGTTGAAAAGAGGAAGATGTCAGCAGTTCACCAGATGGACTCGCCGCATGGGAGTTGCTCTAGAATAAGCTGACACTACTTGCAAGGAAGGTCCTATGACGAGCAGCAGCACGGAACAACTGACGGCTGATGTGTTGAGGGCTCAAAAGGACCGGATGGGCGATGCGTGTCCTGAAAACCTGGACCTCCGGGCTCACCGGGCCATTAGCTGGGTCAGGCGGGCCGAGATGGCCCATGATGATCCCGATATAGCTTTCGTCTGCTACTGGATCGCATTCAATGCAGCCTACGCAGAAGACACATCTGACACCGCTGAATCGTCCGTAAGGGCACTCATTGAAGGATATTTCGGCAAGATCCTGAGGCTGGACACAGAACGGGCCATCTACAAGGCAATCTGGGAGCGGTTCTCCGGGCCGGTGCGAGTCCTGCTGGACAATAAATTCGTTTTCCAGCCCTTTTGGAAGCATCTGAATGGGGTCCCGGGTAACGCCGAATGGAAGGTACGCTTCGAGGATTCCCAGGCGCTAATTGGAAAGGCCCTCGTCAGCCAGGACACATCCCTCATCTTGGCGATGCTCTTTGACCGGCTTTACGTGCTGAGGAACCAGATCCTGCACGGCGGGGCTACATGGAACAGCAGCGTGAACCGGAGCCAGGTGAGAGACGGGGCGGCGATCCTGGGTTTTCTTGTCCCCACCTTCGTCAAGGTGATGTTGGACCACCCTGAGGAGCTTTGGGGCGCGAGTTACTACCCGGTAGTAAACCCGTGAGTCTGAGAGAGGAAGAGCCGGGGAGACCTGGGCCTGGGGCAGCCTAGTAGAGGTGGGCCTGGACCGATGAGGACACCAGCATCTCGATGTCCTGGATGGACTGGGACATGGCTTGCCCGATGAGGTCCAACTGTCGTACCTGCTTGATCCTGTCCGATGCTTTTTCCAGCTCCTGCTTGGTCAGCAGCTTGTCGAATATGCCGCATGCATCGGCCAGGCAGATTATCACCACATCCCTGGGATCGGGGATGGAATCGCTGAACAGGACCTCCATGATTCGACGCTTCACCTCGCGCTCAGCGTCGCCCTTGACCGCTACGTAGCGCCTGGACTTGAACACCCAAAGGAACCGGTCATCCCGACGCTCCAGGATGCCATTGTCAACGAGCCTGGCAAGGGCCTCCTCGCGGATGGTCTCAGCGTGGCTGGCAGTCTGCTCCACCCAGTACTTGGCGTCGCGCTGCTCATTAGCTGCAATGTCGGCCAAGGTCGGGTCCAGGAGGTTGTCGTTCAAGGGTGACTCATCCACCAGCACCAGCTTTTCCAGGTCGGTGTCGATGCGATTCTCCAGGGCCAGGTCCATAAGAACCCCGCCTGCAAGGGCATAGTTCAACGACCAGTAAGGCACCCGCGCGAAGGTGCCGTCCTTGTCGTTGAGCAGGAGCAGAATTATTTCCTCAGCGAATCGCAGCAAGTTGACTTCCTTCCTTAGCCAGTGCCTTCGATCCATCTCCCGGCCGTTGCCATCGCGGCCCGACGGTCCCGGGAAATCCGCTCATATGATAGCTTAGGATACGTTCAGTCCGCAACCCCAGCTATACGAGGAACGGGCCGAGAGCCCGTTCTCCATATGCTCCTCGCATTGTATAATTGCGGGCGCCTTGCATTATCTTCCTTTACCTACGCTGGCAGTCGATGGCCTCTGATCACCCTGGCGCCGAAGCCCCACCCCAAGGGGCCCCGCGCCGATTCCCCCGCACTATCGGTGAGCTGAGCAACGTCTTCTATGGCTGGAAGATGGTTGCCGTCGTCTCCTTCTTGATAGCGGTCATGTCCCTGGGGGTGTTCCAGGGTGTGGGCACTTACATGGTGGCCCTGGAGAGGCAATTCGGCTGGAGTAGGACTGCCCTGTCGGGAGCTTTTGCCTTTTCCAGGGTTCAGGGGGCAGCCATCGGCCCGGTAGAGGGATACCTGATCGACCGCTTCGGGTGCCGTCGCATGATAGTCATAGGCTTTTCCATCATGGGCGTGGGCTTCCTCTTCCTCTCCAGGACCGAGGAGATATGGCAGTTCTACCTGGGCTTCATCATCCTCACCCTGGGGTCTGGCTTGGGAGGTTGGCTGGCGTGCGTCACCATCGTCAACAACTGGTTCGTAAGAAAGCGGTCCATTGCTATGTCGTCGGCCATGTCCGGCATCCACATCGCCGGTCTGCTGGTGTCCGTCCTTGCCATCGTTGTGGATATCTTTGGCTTCCGCAACGCAACCACGGGCATAGGGGTGTTCGTCCTGCTGATCTGTTTGCCGATGACCAAGTTCATTCGGAACCGCCCCGAAGACTATGGCCTTCAGCCCGATGGCAACACCCCCCAGCCGGCGTCATCCGGCCCAAGTACGACCTTGGGCGAGCCGGAGTTTACCGCGAGGCAGGCGCTGCAGACCCGGGCCTTCTGGATAATCGCCTTCGTGCATCTTTCTTCCAGCGTAGCTATCGTCTCTTTGGCTCTTCATCTTGTCCCTAAGCTGACCGATATGGGAATGTCTCTCAGCTCCGCCGGAATCGTCGTGCTGACCTACACCGCTATCGCGCTGCCCTCTCAGACTTTTGCAGGGTACATTGCGGACCGGATGCCCAAGACGGCTGCCATATTTATATTCATAGCCTTCCAGGCTGTGGGCATCATGGTGATCGCCCTGGCGGACAGCTTGCCTATGGTGTACCTGTTCGCGGTGCTATACGGTATCGGGTTTGGAGGCCGGGTGCCTCTACTCACCGCCATAAGGGGAGACTATTTCGGGCGTAAGTCTTTCGCCACCATCATGGGGCTGTCCCAGTTCCCCAACAACCTGGGCATGATCGTAGCCCCCTTATTTGCCGGGTACATGTTCGACACCACCGGGTCCTACCTCATCCCTTTTTCGGTGTTTGCAGGGCTGACAGCCCTGGGAGGGGCAGTAATCTGGTTCGCCTCCCGGCCCATGGCGCCTGTGACATCGCCTCGCCCATAAAGAAAAGCCTGGGCATGAAGGCCCAGGCTTTCCGAAAGGGCTGCGTTAGGCAGGCAGGGGGCTAGACGCCGGCCTTCACCGCCTTGAAGCTGGGGATCACCTTCTCGGCGAACTGGAGCATCTGGTCCTGGAAGCCCGACAGGGGGCACAAAGGTGTGGCGATAATCCAGGTGGCCCCTGAATCCACGAATTCGCGCACCTTGCTGATGCACTCCTCGGCGCTGCCCAGTGCGGCGGCCTGCCCAACCAAGTCCTCAGTGGGGGCTTGGCCGGTGGTGCTCTGCTTATCGGGACGCAGCTCCACGGCAGCTTCCGCCTCGGCTGCGGCCCTGCCTCGGTCCGCGTTCATGTTGAAGCCCACTTCGACCACCCAGTCGAAGCCGCTCTGAATGTCCCGGTTCACCTCTTGGGCATACTGCTGGACCAAGGGACGCTTCTCAGCGAACTCCGCCGGTGTGACCATGGGCACCGCCCACGCCTCTCCGGAGCTTACAGCGCGGCGAAGGGCCGAGTCGTGACGGCCGTTCACCCAGGTGGGGATGGAGTTGGGTACCGACTTCCTGAGGGTCATGTTCAGGTTGGTCGTCTTGTTGAACTCGCCCTCGAAAGACACATCATCCTCGGTCCACAGCTTGGCAACCAAATCCATGCCCTCGGTGTTTCTCATGGGACGCTCAGGTAGGGCGACGTTCACCGCCTCCAGCTCTATGGGGTATCCGAACCCTGAGGCTGTGCAGAAGATGGCGCGCCCGTTGGAGATGTGGTGGACGCTGAGCATCATGCTGCCCACGATGGACGCGTTGTAGAGGGGCATCGCCAGGGGATAAGGCCCCAGCTTGACCCGACTGGTCACTGCTGCTGCCGCCGCCAGGAAGGGGAAGGCGTTGATCGAAGGAGCCAAGCCTTCGGGCGGGCTGGAGATATGGTCGCTGGTGTGTATCGAATCATAACCTGCTTCCTCCGCACCGCGGGCTAGGGCCAGCAGCTCGCTTCCTGAAGGCAGGCCCTGGGTCCACGTACCACCCATCAGAACGCCAAATTTCGTATCGGGCATGTCTATACTCCTCTGCTTTGGTCGGATTGGCCGGAAAGAACAAGGGAAGTATATCTTCCTAGTGGATAAAGTCAACGCGAAACAGGCTGCCCTGACGTTCCATCGCCCGCTCCCGGAAGCTGTTCCAGCGAGGCATGTGGGGCGATCATGGGGAGCTTTGGCGGGCCGCGAGAGTCTAGCCGCCGCCGGGGTAGATGGCGGTGTCGGGATTGAAGGCAGCCCAGGCGAACCAGAAGTGGTTGCCATGGACGATAGGGTTAAGCACCTTGCCTGCCAGCTCCCCATCCACCGCATGGCCCAGGATGTTCCAGGTGCTGCCCGTCTGGTCGTCGACGATGCGCCCGTCTTCGTAACCGAAGGTCAGCGTCCTGCCATCCAGGACAGGGTCGAACACCCCGGTGGCGCCCACATTCCTGGAGAAGGCAAAGTATTCCGAGTCCAGGGCCGACCTTGTGCCGTCCTGGAAGAAGACCACGATCTCCATCCCGCCGACCCGATGGCTTATCACCCGCTCATCCTCCAGGGTGGAGAAGGGGAATGCCGTAGCAGCGTCGTCGATGGTTACCGCAACAACCCTCTCCTTGGGACGCAGACGTCCGTCGCTATCCCCGTCGAACAGGAAGGGATCGGTGTTTGGGAGGTCATACTGGATATATGGATTTGTCCCATACTCCCGGCGGAATCCGGTGTCATTGGAGAGCGCCATGCCGTCGGGGTAGGCGTCCTTGAAGTCCTGCCAGGAGACTATGGGTGCCGAGAGGAAGGTCAGCTGCCGTCCCGCAAGGGCGCCGACCACGGCCTCCCCGGTGAACTGCTGCCACCAGGACTTGGTCTGGCGGTCGTACATAACAAGGTCGCTGTTGCGCAGGTTGCCCGTTGTGCCGAAGTCCAACACCACCCTTTCCAGGGTGCGTTCGAAGGCGATGGCCGAGTTGCAGAGGGGGCAGTAGGTGATCACCACCGGCACCCCGGCAACCACATCATTGACGATCTCGTGGTATATCAGGATCTGCAGCGGGTAAGCCCGGGCATCGCCGTCCAGCTCGAAGGCCATCACCGGCTCTTCGTTGTCCAGGTGGAAATTGGCCTCGTTAAGGGAGACGAATTTCGGGTCGTCGATGGGCGGGATACCGTCGGGGCGCACGCCTCCCGACCTGAACTCGCTCAGGGGGACCGTGTATCGGCTGAAGTCCGTGTCGCGCCAGTAGCTGGTGTTGAACCGGGCATCTTCCAGGGCCTTCTCGTAGTCCGGGTCTGGCTCCACCAGGGGTGGGAGTACCGGAGTGGTCGCAGGTGGGGTGCCCTCATCGGTGGGCAGGGTGGTGCTCTCCGCGCCCTGGGTACTCGGGGCCTCTCGCGTTTCCGTGGAGACCTCCGTCGCAGCAGCTCCCTCGGACGTATTCCCCGACCCGCATCCGGCCGCGACTCCAGTTACAGCCATGCCTATCACTATGGCCAGGACCAACCGCCAAAAGCTGTTCCTGGCTGCTCTTCCATGCACCTGGTTCATACCTGCCCTCAACCTGTTCTGTGAGAAGGGTACTTCGTTGACTTCCCTGCGTCCAGATGGGTACGATACCCGCTGCATTCGATGCTCCCAGCCCAGCATCCTTGATTAATCGCTAGCCCCGGAGGTGCGTGGAGAGATGGCCGAAAGCACCACATCTGTGGTCATCATGGGAGCCACCGGGGACCTGACCCAAAGGCGTCTCCTCCCAGAGCTGTTTAACCTGCGACGCAAGGGCAGGCTTCCCGAGCACTTCAGCATCGTTGGGTTCGCCCGCTCCGACTACTCCGACGAAACCTTCAGGCAGTACTCCTGGGAGAAGATATCCGAGATCGGCTCCCTCTACGCCTCCAGCGAAGAGTGGGTTGAGTTCGCCCGGCACATCCACTATGTCCGGGGAAACGTGGACTCGGAGCAGGATATGGGAAGCTTGCTGGACCGGCTGCTGGAGCTTGAGGGCGACCTGCGTCCCTCCAATCGACTGTTCTACCTGTCCATTGCCCCCAGCCTTTACGAAGGGGCCATTCGCAGCCTCAGCGACTGTGGGATCGCCAGGGAAGACACAGGTTGGCGCAGGGCAGTGATCGAGAAACCCTTTGGCCGGGACCTGGCATCGGCCCAGCACCTGAACAACACCGTCCGGGAGCTATTCGATGAGCGGCAGGTCTTCCGCATCGACCACTATCTAGGCAAGGAGACGGTGCAGAACCTCCTGGTGCTCCGGTTTGCAAATGCGGTGTTCGAGCCGGTGTGGAACCGCAATTATGTGGACAACATCCAGATCACCGTTGCCGAAGACCTCTCCGTGGGAGACCGGGGAGGCTACTACGACGGGTCGGGCGTAGTAAGGGACATGGTGCAGAACCACCTGCTGCAGCTTCTGTCTATCGTAGCTATGGAACCCCCCAGCGCCATAGATGCCGAGTCCTTGCGGGACAAGAAGGTCGAAGTGCTCAAGGCGATCCGGCGTGGGTCCTCCGACGAGGTTGCCGCCAATGCAGTCCGGGGCCAATACATGGGCTACCTCAAGGAGAAGGGCGTGGCCCCGGACTCAACCACACCTACCTACGTCGCCATGCGCCTGTACGTGGACAACTGGCGCTGGCAGGGAGTCCCCTTCTACCTGCGGTCGGGCAAGAGCCTGGCCTCCAAGGTGTCGGAGATATCCATCCAGTTCAAGGCGCCGCCTCACGTGATGTTCTCCCTGGGGGGTGAGGATCGCTCCTCTTCAAACATTCTATCGGTGTGCGTCCAGCCCAATGAGGGGGCGCACCTGCGCCTGGATGCCAAGATTCCCGGCCAGGACTTGCCCCTGAGGCCCGTGGACATGGAGTTCCACTATGACGACGCCTTCAGAGGGCACGAGATTCCCGAAGCCTATCAACGCCTGCTGCAGGATGCCCTGGAGGGGGATGCAAGGCTGTTCATCAGGAACGACCACATAGAAGAGGCATGGAGCATAGTCGATCCCCTTCTCGAAGGTTGGGAAAGGCCCGACGCACCGGCCCTCCAGTACTACTGGCCGGGAAGCTGGGGCCCCGATGCTGCCGATGAGTTGCTGGCCCGGGACGGACACCGGTGGCTCCACCTGTGCGGAGACAGCTAGGCTACTCGGGCCGATAGCCCAGGGAGCGGAGGTACTCTAGGTCTTCCTTCCCCAGGTCCGCCGTCTCCAGAAGGTCGGGTCGGCTATGAAACGTCCTCAACAGGGACTGCCTTCGCCTCCACCGGGAGATCTCGCCGTGGTTGCCCGACAGCAGCACCGGAGGCACCTCTGCGTCTCGGAAGTTCTGGGGTCGAGTGTAAAGGGGATGCTGCAGCAGGCCGGTAGTCAGCGAGTCCTCCGAAACGCTGTCCTCGGACCCCACAACCCCCGGGACCAAACGCACCACCGCATCCACCACCACCAGGGCGGCCAGCTCGCCGCCCGTCAGGATGTAGTCGCCGATGCTCACCTCATCGGTCGCCAGGTGCTCCCGCACCCGCTCATCCACCCCGCCGTAGTGGCCGCAGACCAGCACCATACCGGCTTTGCCTGCCAGATCCTCGGCCACGCTCTGGGAGAAGACCCGCCCCTGGGGAGACAGAAGGATGACGGGTACATCTTCGGCATCTGCCGGGGCAAGGCTCTCCAAGGCAGCTTCCACCCCGGCGAATATGGGCTCGGGTTTCATCACCATGCCGGGACCGCCTCCGTACTGGTAATCGTCGGCAGTCCTGTGGGGGTCGGTGGTGAACTGGCGGATGTCGTCGATGGACACCCTTACCAGCCCGCTTTCCAGGGCGCGCCCGATCATGCTGGTGTGCAGGGGAGCATGGAACAGGTCGGGAAACAGGGTCAGGATGTGGATGTTCATCGCATGACGCCGGGGGTGCCGCTGCTCAGTTGGTACCGCCCCCCTGACCTGGAAGGTGGGGATGTCCCTGGGCATCGCCCCGGAGAAGCTGGATGGCATGGGGAAGGACCGGCAGAACAACCTCCAGGCACTCGACGACACCCTTGGGGCTGCCGGGCAGGGCAACGATAAGGGTGCTGCCCCGGGTACCGGCCACGGACCGGCTGATCATAGCCATGGGTGTCTTGCTCAAGGTGCCGGACCTCATGGCTTCCGCCAGTCCGGGCACCTCCCTGTCGAACACCATCTTGCAGGCTTCGGGGGTCAGGTCTGTGGGCGCCACGCCTGTGCCGCCCGTGGTCACTATCAGGTCGAGATGATCATCGTCGGCCCATCTCTTGAGGCGGTCGGTGATCATGCCAATATCATCGGAGACGATTTCGTAACGAACCTGCTCGTAGTCGGGAGCGGGTAGCATCCTGGAGATAGCTTGTCCGCTGGTGTCTTCGCGCTGGCCGTGGAACCCTGCGGTGCTTATGGTGAGGATGCCCAGCTTGAACAAGTGTGCTCCCATGCGGTCTTTGTGGTGGTTTCATGTTAGAAACCCAGCTAGATGCTGTCAACCTGAAGCACCTGCTTTCAGCCTTTCCAATCCCAGGCTGGGAGAGTATCCTACGGAAATCCAAACCGGAGGTGCTGATTGCCTCCCAAGGGCATATCGTCCTACCGGCCGGCCGTCATGGGCACCCAGCACATGATCGCCACGGGCAACTATCTGGCCACATCCGCCGGCTTCCAGGTGCTCCAGCAGGGCGGCAACGCCATCGATGCTGGGGTGGCTTCGGGCATCGCCCTGAACATTACGATCGCGGAGCAGACCAACATCGCAGGCGTTGCTCCCGTCATGGTGTACATGGCCGAAACCGGCCAGGTGCACAGCATCACAGGCGTAGGCCCGTGGGCCAAGGCTGCCGAGCTGGAAAGCTATATCAAGCGGTTCGGCGGGACCATTCCCCGGGGGATGGCCCGGGCTGTGGTACCCGCGGCCTGCGATGCTTGGCTGACCGCCCTGGAACGCTTCGGCTCCATGTCCTTCGAGCAGGTTGTGGGGCCGTCTATCGAGCTGTGCGAAAGGGGGCTGCCCGTATCCCGGAGGATGGAGCGCATAATCGAGATGCAGACGGAGTTCATCTCCGAGCATCCAACCTCCTCCGCCATCTTCATGCCTGCGGGAAGGTGCCCCCGGGTTGGCGAGCGCCTCCGACAGGAAGATATGGGCCTTACCTTCCGGAGGATGATCGATGCCGAGCGGGGGAGCGCCCACAAGGGCCGGGAGCAGGGCATCCGGGCTGCCCGGGACCTCTTCTACAAGGGCGAGATCGCCGAAGAGATGGTGCGCTTTTGCCAGGAGCAGGGCGGGCTCCTGGAAATGGATGACTTGGCAGGCTACCAGGCACAGGTGGAGACTCCCCAGTCAACCAGCTATCGCGGCTACACGGTGCACACCAACGGACCGTGGTGCCAGGGCCCGACCCTTGTGCAGGTGCTGAACCTTCTGGAAGGCTTTGACCTGCAGGCAATGGGCCACAACTCGGCCCAATACGTGCACACCCTCGCCGAGGCCATAAAGGTGGCTTTTGCAGACCGCCACCAGTACTACGGCGACCCGGACATCATCGAGGTGCCCATCGCCGGCCTGACCACCAAGGAGTACGCCGACCACAGGAGGGGAGGCATAGACTCCAAGGCTGCATGGCCCGAGATGCCTCCTCCGGGCAACCCATGGCCCTACGAAGGGAAGAACAGGACGGTAGACCCCATTCCCGCGGTGCCCAGGTCGGGGCTCCCGGAACCCGACACCGCCTACACCTGCGTGGTTGACAGGTGGGGCAACGCCTTCTCCGCCACCCCCAGCGACGCCTTCACAAGCACTCCCATCGTGCCGGGGGTAGGTGTGTCCATATCCGGCCGTGGTGGCCAGTCCTGGCTGGACCCCGAGAACCCCAACTGCCTGGGCCCCGGCAAGCGCCCCCGCATGACCCCCTGCGCGGCCATGGTGCTGAAGGACGGGCGCCTGTTCATGCCTTTCGGCAGCCCCGGAGAAGATATGCAGGTCCAAGCCCAGCTGCAGGTGCTGCTAAACATAGTCGAATTCGGGTTCGACCCCCAACAGGCCGTGGAGGAGCCCCGCTTCCGCAGCACCAGCTTCCCCGGCTCCGGCTGGCCCCATCTCTACGCCCCAGGCGAGCTTAGCGTGGAGGGCCGCATGGATACCGAGGTGGCCCAGAAGCTCCAGGAACTGGGACACAAAGTCGATGTGAGGGACGACTGGATGCTCATAGCTGGAAGCCCCTGCGCCATCGTGGTGGACCATGAGCGGGGCGCCCTGATCGCCGGCGCGGCGCCCCATCGGGAAAGCTACGCCATCGGCTGGTAGAATTAAGGGCAACAGGACGTTGGAGAATAGCAAACAATGATCGGATCGATGAACAGGCTGCGCCTGGCAGGTTGGACGCTGATGATAGCCGCTGTGCTGCTAGCGGCGGGCGCCTGCGGAGGTTCCAGCGAAGGCGAGCCGGCGCCCAGCTTCAGCTTCCCGGCCTTCGGCAACGAGAATTACGAAGCCGGCGAGGAGATAAGCCTGGAACGCTTCGCCGATCGGATGGTGGTAGTCAACTTCTGGTACCCGTCCTGCGCCCCCTGCCGGGAGGAGATGCCCGACCTGGAGGAAGCTTCCCACAAGTATCGGGACGATGGCATCAGCTTTGTCGGCATCCAGCTTGTGGATGTGGACCCGGCGGAAGAGGGCCAGAAGTTCATCAACGAGCTGGGCATCACTTACGCCATCGGCCCCGACCCCGATGGCGAAATATTCAAGGGCTACGATGTCATCAGCTTCCCGACCACCTTCTTCCTGGACCGCGACCACAACATCGTGCGCAAGTTCGGGGGCTTTCTTTCAGCCGATGCTCTGGAGGAGCAGATACAGGACATGCTCGCCGCAGACCGGGCCGGGTAGCCTTGATTCTGTGAGCGTGTGATTGTAGAATACGCCGTTGAAAGCCATTCGCAAGGATCGTTAGAAGACCATGGACGTACGCGCGTTAGTCAGCGTTACACCCAACCCCAAGGTGCAGGAGTTTCTCCCCGGAGATACCGTGAAGGTGAACTTCCGGGTCCGCGAGGGTGAAAGGGAGCGCATCCAGGGGTTCCAGGGTGTCGTCATTCGCCGGCGGGAAGGCGGCATCGGAGCTACCTTCACCGTCCGCAGAGTCACATACAACGTCGGGGTGGAGCGCACCTTCCCCCTGCACTCTCCGCTGCTGGACTCGGTAGAGGTTGTCCGGCAGGGCGCCGTTCGCCGGGCCAAGCTTTACTACCTGCGGGGCCTTTCGGGCAGAGCTGCCCGCATCAAGGAGCGGTCCCAGTTCGGCCCCAAGGGCAAGAAGGGGTCTTCTTAGGACGGAGCCTGCTGGCATCCGGTACCGGCCCACAGACCTGCCCCCGCGGTTTTCTCCAAGGTTCTTTCCCGCACTTCCGCCCATAGGCGACGGCTGCTGCCTGAGTCCGGTTGCGCGCATCCACCATGACACCATAGGAGCCCATTGGGCATGAGCTTCGTCGAAGTTGCCGTCGATGCCCCCATGGGACCCGACCGGACCCTCTCCTACTCGGTGCCGGCTGGCATGGATGCCGAGGCAGGACACCTGGTGTGGGCGCCCCTGGGCAGCAGGCTTGTAAAGGGCATCATCTTCGAGAAGGTGTCCCAGCCCGATTCCTACTACACCAAGGACATCCGGTCCGTCGTTGGCCCCTGCCCCCTGCTTACCCAAGCCTCCCTGGACCTGGCCAGGTGGATCAGCAGGTACTACCTTTCGTCCCTGTACGAAGCGGCAGCTTTGCACCTACCTCACCAGTTCGAAGGCCAGGTGCGCTCCTACCTGCGCAGGTCCGCGTCCCTGGACACGCCGAAGCTAGGTGAGAACGAGCAGAGCGTACTTGCCAAGTTCGGCGATTCCGAAGAGGTGGAGGACAAAGACCTGCTGAAGGGGTTGGGAAAGAGCTACGTCAACGTCCTGCGGAGGATGCTGAACAGGGGCGACTTGGCGCGCCGCTGGGAGCTGCCCAGGCCCAGGGCAATCCATCGGACCGCCACTTATCTGTGCCTTCCCATGTCGTCCAGGGAAGGCACGGTTGGCCCGCCGCCTCTGCCGGAGCTTACGGTCAAAGCCGCAGGCCTGTACTCCTACCTGCTGGAAGCCGGCGAGCCCGTTCCCACTGTCACAGCCAACAAGAACTTCGGCGCGCCTGCTGTCAATAGACTACTCGAGATGGGGCTGGCAGGCCGGGGGTGGGTGCGTACCGAGGAGCATCCTCCCGTAGAGGACCTGGCGGGCTTGGGAGCGGAGGCGGTGGAGCATCTGACCCTATACCAGGAGGAGGCCCTCTCCTCCATCACCGGCGCCCTGGATGGCACCACTTCCCAAAGGCAGCACCTTCTCTATGGCGTTACCGGCAGCGGCAAGACCGAGGTGTACCTGCAGGCGCTGGAGCGGTGCGTGTCCCTGGGCAGGCAGGGAATATTCCTTGTGCCGGAGATCGCCCTCACCCCCCAGACCCTGCACTGGCTCAACCAGCGCTTCCCCGGCAGGGTTGCCCTGTTGCACAGCCAGCTCACTCCGCGTCAGCGCCTGGACCAGTGGTGGGGAATCAAGCACGGCAAGTACGATGTGGTGGTGGGTCCTCGCAGCGCCGTCTTCGCCCCCGTGCCCAGGCTGGGCCTCATCGTAATGGACGAAGAGCACGAGTGGGCCTACAAGCAGGTAGATGCAGCTCCCCGCTACCACGCCCGGGAAGTCGCCATGCGACGGGCAGCCCTGGAGGGGGCTGTGTTTGTGGCTGGGAGCGCCACCCCGGACCTCTGCACCTACTTCCATGCATCCAGGGGTGAGCTGGCCCTCCACCGCCTGCCTGAAAGGATCGCTGCCGGGGACTCATCTTCGCCGGGAAGCTTGGCCGAGGCCCAGGTGTGCGACATGCGGGAGGAGCTCAAGGCGGGCAACCGGAGCATCTTCAGCAGGGCGCTGGCCGATGAGTTGTCCGACTGCCTGGGCCGGGGTGAGCAGGCCATCCTCTACCTGAACCGCCGGGGCGCCGCCACCATCATCCAGTGCAGGGACTGCGGCCATATCCTGAAGTGCCGTAGCTGCGGGGCCACCCTGACCTACCACACCACCAGCAGGAAGCTGCTGTGCCACCTTTGCAGCAGGCGCTCCAACCTGCGCCGCACATGCCCGGATTGCGGTAGCGAGCACATACGCTACCTCGGCCTGGGCACCCAGCGGGTCGTGGATGAGCTGGAAACCCTCCTCCCGGGAGCCGGGGTGCTCCGGTGGGACCGGGATGCCGCGCCCTCCGCTGAGGCCCATCAACGGATACTGGGCGAGTACCTGAAGGGGGATGCCCAGGTGCTGGTGGGCACCCAGATGATAGCCAAGGGCCTTCACCTGCCCAACGTCACCCTGGTGGGCGTCGTGCTGGCCGACGTCGGGATGAACCTGCCCGACCACCGGGCCGGGGAGCGCACCTTTCAGCTCCTCTGCCAGGTTGCCGGAAGGGCAGGCAGGGGCGATGCCCCCGGCAGGGTGATCATCCAGACCTACAACCCGGAGCACTATGCCGTCGAGGCAGCCGCAGCCCAGGACTACCTGGAGATGTACCGCCGGGAGCTGGACAACCGCCGGGAGCTCAAGCAGCCCCCCTTTTGTGACCTGGTCAACATGGCATACACCCACACCAACCCCGACCGGTGCCAAAAGGAGGCAGAGAGGTTGAAGCGGGCCCTGCTCCGCAGGATCGACGCCGCAGGCCTAACGGACATCGATGTGCTGGGGCCTGCTCCGGCCTACCGGGAGCGCGTCCGGGGCGCCTTCCGCTGGCACTTGGTGCTCCGGGGACGGGACCTGCACAGCCTCCTCGAAAGCATGGCCCTGCCCGACGGCTGGACCCTTGACGTGGACCCCATAAGCACCCTGTAGCCCTTCGCCCAACCTGGCCAGCCGTTCGCCCTGCTCCCTATCCGTCATTGCGGCGGAGGCCGCAATCTAGGACGGAGCATTGCTGGGCCCCAGGACGGCCTTGATTCACGGGGAGCACAAAAGCGGTCCTACCCTGTCCCCACTGTCCGTTCGCCCTGAGGGAAATCGAAGGGGAACGGACAGCCCGGGTGCCCAGGCGTACCCGCTTTCGCGAGGGTGACGATGGTGGAGCCGCGGGGGAGGACACCGCCTTTGGCCAGGGAAAGGCTCCTCTCCAGCTTTACACCCTCCCGTAGGTACGGCTATAATCGCCTCCAGGCCCTGCCTGAGCCGGACGGGCATCCAGGGTCCAGAGTTGCCTGCGAGGTGCATGCATGGCCCGCCTTCCCATGAGGATCGTGCCGGATTCCATACTGCGTACAAGAGCAAAGCGGATAAGCAACATCACTCCGTCCCTGCAGAAGCTTATCGACGACATGGTGGAGACCATGTATGAAGAGGATGGCGTGGGCATAGCCGCCAACCAGGTAGGGGTATTGCAGAGGGTGTTTGTGATCCAGCTCCCCGAAGACGAAGAGCCCCGCGTGTTCATCAACCCCGAGATCACCCGCCGGGAAGGCAGCCGAGAGGTCACCGAGGGCTGCCTTAGCATACCCGGCTACCGGGGGATGGTGACCCGATCGGAGAAGGTGCGGGCCAAAGCCCTGGACCGGCATGGGAAGCTGGTGCGCATCAAGGCTGAAGGACTGCTGGCCCAAGCCCTGGAACATGAGCTGGACCATTTGAACGGCACCCTGTATGTGGACCACCTTGTCGAAAAGGACCAGATATGGAAGCTGGAACCCCATGAGGAAGAGCCCGGCGCGGATGAGCCATCGGAAAACCCTGCCGTGGAGGCCGCTTCCACAGCATAGCCCCGGACACCTTCCGTATCCTCTCTGAATCACCTTTGCTGAACCATAACCTCCAGATGCCAAGGATTCTTGGCGACCTAAGAAGCATCTTCGAAAGCTGCTCCCTGCCCGCTTTCCTTGTCGGGGGCATCCTTCGCGATGCCTTTCTCGGCAGGCAGACCTGGGACATCGACCTGGCTGTCCAGACCGCCGACCCCATGCCCCTGGCCGAGGACCTGGCCCGGCGCCTTGGCGGCGCCTTTGTGCCACTAAGCCACGAACACCATGTCGCCAGGGTGGTAATAAATGGCCCCGACCACGGGCGCTGGAGCCTGGACTTTTCGGGTATCCAGGGTTCCCTGCACGACGAATTGAAAAGGCGGGACTTCACAATCGATGCTCTCGCCCTCCCCTTTGACCGATGGGACAGCCCCGATTGGCCGGACTCCATCATCGACCCCACGGGAGGCAGGGCAGACCTGGGCAACCGCATCATCAGGGCAGTAGGACCCCAGGTGTTCCGCGATGATCCAGTGCGCCTCCTTCGGGCGGTGCGTCTCTCGGCCCAGCTTGATTTCCACGTAGATATGGATACGTTAGAGCTTATGCGCCCGGACTCCCACCTGGTCTCCAGCCTGGCTGGGGAGCGAATCCGGAATGAGCTGCTGGCCATCCTAGCCTCCGAAAATGTCAAAGAGCACCTGCGCACAATGGACGACCTGGGCCTGCTTTGCGCTATAATCCCCGAGTTGCAAGCGGCCAAGGGTGTGTCCCAGCCCAGGGAACACTACTGGGACGTCTTCGACCACTCCATCGAGACGGTGGGCGCGGTTGAGAGAGTCCTGAGTTCGGGGTCCCGAAATTCCGGGACGGACACCTTGGCGGGCCTGGTACCATGGAGTCCGGAGATAGATGATCATTTTGCCGAAGAGGTCAGCGACGGTTACACCAGGGCGACCATGTTGAAGATGGGCGCCCTGCTTCACGATGTGGCCAAACCCCAGACCAAGATGGTAGACCCCAAGGGGAAGACCCGGTTCCTCGGACACCACAGCATAGGCGCTGAGGTGTGCCGGGATATTGCAAGCCGTCTTCGGGTCTCCAATCGCGGCGCAGACATGCTGTCTACCTTGGTGGATAACCACCTGCGCCCAACCCAGATGCGCCAGGGGGGCGACATGCCCACCCGCAGGGCTGTCTACAGGTACTTCCGCGATGTGGGAGATGCAGCCATCGACACCCTGTACTTGAGCTTGGCCGATCATCTGGCCGCCAGGGGTCCGACGATCACCATGGACGGCTGGAAAGAGCATATAGACATAACCGAGCATATTTTGAACGTGGGGACCCGGGAGCAATCCCCGGAGAACATGCCTCGATTGATAACAGGGCACGATGTCATGAGGAAGCTGGGGCTGCAGCCCGGGCCGCTGGTGGGGAGGATCCTGGAAGAAGTCCGAGGCGCACAAGCATCGGGGACGGTCAACGACGCCGATGGCGCCCTGGTGCTGGCCCAGAGCTTGGCGTCCGATAGCTCGATGGGCGCACACGAGGAAACCCCCTCAGGAGCCCAAGATGCGTAGAAGGGGGCTCCAGGTATTCGTCCTGGTTTCCGTGCTGATCATCTTGTCCGTCGTTGCCCTCGTCCTGGACCAACTTCCCTTCAGCAACGCCGCTGGCGGCGGCCCTCTGGGGCTGACCCTGGGTTTGGACCTCCAAGGGGGAAGCCTCCTTATCTACGAAGCTGAGCTGCCGGACCAGGCCAGCGTGACCTTCTCTGATCCCGTGGAGGAGGCAGACCTGCTGGCCCTTCTTGCCGATGCCGGACAGGACCGGGCGACCACCTCCCAGAGGGAATACACCATAACCGGCATATCCCTCGAAGATATATCGGAGGCGGAGCTGCGAGAGAGCATCGAGGTGCTGGGTGTCGTGGAATCGCTCGAGCTTACCGGCGGGACCCTGGAATTCACCCTTACTAGTGGAGCCCCCGGAACGGACGAGGAGGCAGCCGAGGAGCCCGGCACGGGAGATGACCCTGTAGCAACGACGGAAGAGGCCCTTCGCCAAGTCCTGAACACCCTGGGTTACGTGGACGCGGTCCTTGAGTCCACCGGCGAGGACAGCTACCGGATCAGCGGCTTGCGGGTGGAACCCCGGGCCGAGGAGCGGATCAGCTTCGCCCTATCCCAGCTTTCGCCGACCACCTTCTTCGAGCTGGATGAGCCCTCCCTGGAGGTGGCCTTCGTGGATAGCCTAGCCCGCTTCGAGGTGCAGACCGCCCTGATCGACATCGCACCTACGGCGCTGGTGGAGATCCCCGCCCAGACTTCCTATGACCTGCAGGAGCTGTCCATCGCTCCCGAGGACCAGGCAGATTTCGAGTCGTCTCTGGCCACGCTGGCCACTCTGAATAGTGTCAACGTCGAGGTGATAGAGCCGACTCCCGACCAGATGGATGGTGTCAGGGACATCATAGAAGACCGCATCAACGCCCTTGGGACCACCGAACCCATAATCCAGAACCTGGGAAGTGACCGGCTGGTCGTCCAGATACCGGGAGCCGAGCCTAGCACCATAGAGATGACCTTCAGCCCCATACCGTCGGGTCTGGATGTGCGGACAGTCCTCGATACCCTTCAGCGCACCGGGGACTCTGTGGGCTTGGCCCCGGAGATAAATACTTACTCGATAACCGCCCCTGAACCATTTACCCCCGACGAAGAGGGTCTGCTCCGGGAAGCCATGGGGGTGCCGGGGAGCCTGGAGTCCTTCGTGATAACCGGCGACGGGAACGTGGCCCTGATAACCTACGTACCCCCTCCAAGCCAGGGTGACATCTCGGCATTGCTGGATGATGTGGGACTGGAAGGCTACACCCTGGAGATGTCAGCCAGCAACCAGTTCATCGTCCGCCTGGATGATCCCGTCAGCGACGCCTTCCATGAACAGATCAGGACGGAGCTCCAGACCATCGATTCCAGGCTGGACAGCTACTTGGCCCAGGGAGGCTTCGAAAGGGCCAAGGGGCTGATCCAGCAGACCGCCGAGCTGGAGCTGAAGGAGCGCACCTGCCAGGATATCAACTGCTTCTCCTTTACCGATCAGGACATCGGGTTGACGGGCCGAGACCTGGACCGGGCCTTCCGCGGACGAGACCCTACGAGCCAACTGCCTGTGGTGAACCTGCACTTCAACAACCGGGGAGCATCCATATTCCGCGACCTGACGACCCGCCTGGCCGGGGATGAATTCAAGCGCATCGCCATCTTCCTGGACCAGCGGGAGATCAGCGCCCCAACGGTCCAAGCCGCCATCCTGGACGGCCGGGGAGTGATAAGCGGCCTCAACAACGAA
Organism: Dehalococcoidia bacterium; assembly: GCA_965116325.1. Lineage (GTDB taxonomy): Bacteria > Chloroflexota > Dehalococcoidia > Lucifugimonadales > JAGWBF01 > JAGWBF01. Next base: position 1,584,219 of record OZ220675.1, read on the forward strand.
GAGGCCAGGGATTTGGCCATACAGCTCGAATCGGGACGTTTGCCGGTGCCCCTGGAGCTCATTCGGGAAAACACCGTAGACGCTCTGCTGGGGGCCGACTCCCTGCGTAAGAGCTTGATTGCCGGGCTGATCGGGCTGGGCTTGGTGCTCCTTTTCATGGTCAGCTACTACCGGTTCGCAGGTCTGGTGGCAGGGGTCGCCTTGTTGGTCTACGCCGTTATCATCCTGGCGGTCTTCAAGGTGGTGGGCATAACCCTTATCCTGTCGGGCCTGGCAGGACTGGTGTTGTCCATAGGTATGGCGGTGGACGCCAACATCCTGATATTCGAGCGCATGAAGGAAGAGATGCGCGCAGGGCGCACCCTTAGCTCGGCCATGGAGATAGGTTTCCGGCGGGCCTGGCGGGCCATACGAGACAGCAACTTCTCGACCATCATCACGTGTCTGATCCTGTTCCTGTTCGGCTCCCGCCTGGGAGGTGGGACACCGGTGGTCACCGGGTTTGCAATAACCCTGGGTATCGGGGTGGTGGTCAGCATGTTCACGGCATACACCGTCAGCAGGAACCTTCTGCAGATATCGGCCCTGACCCCCTTTGGAAGGCACATGTCCTTATTTTCGCCGGAGCCTAGAAGGCAGCCGGGCGTCGCAGCGGGGAGAGACAGGTAGATGGATATCGTAGGAAACAGGCGATGGTACTTCCTTATCTCCGCCTTGCTTCTGCTGCCGGGGATCATATCTCTCATCATTCCGCCGGCCCTGAGGCCTGGAATCGACTTCACCAGCGGTACGGCCATAACCATCGTGGCCGAGTCGCCCGTGTCCGAGGCCGACCTCCGCGTCGTTTTCAACGATCTCGGACATCCCGAAGCTCTGATACAGAAGACCGGCTCTACAACCGCCTTCGTCCGCACCGATGTGCTGGAAGAGGGATTGGTCCAGCCGGACGGCACCGCGGTCTCCGAGCTGTCCCTGGTGGAAGAGGAGCTGATGGACCGCCTGGGGGTAGATGTCCAGGAGGTGGATACCGTCTCCTCGATCGTGGCCGGGGAGACGGTGGTCTATGCCATTATCCTGGTGATTATTGCCGCCGGCGGCATCCTGATCTACGTGACCTGGGCTTTTCGTGCCATTCCCAACTCATTCAGGTATGGCGTTGCCGCCATCGTAGCCCTTGTCCATGACCTGCTTCTCATCGTGGGCATATTCTCCATTCTGGGCAAAGTTATGGGCCTGGAGGTCAACGCTATGTTCATAGTCGGCCTCCTCACCGTCATGGGGTACAGCGTTAACGACACCATCGTCGTCTTCGACCGAATCCGGGAGAACGTGGCCCGCAACGTGGACCGCCCCTTGGCTGGCGTCGTAAATGCCAGCATTATGGAGAGCATGGGCCGTTCGCTGAACACCAGCATGACAACAACCTTTGTGCTGTTGGCCCTGCTCCTATTCGGCGGCGCCACTCTGCGGGAGTTCCTGCTGGTGCTGGCCATAGGAGTCATAATCGGGACATACAGCTCCATCTTCATCGCCAGCCAGTTCCTCGTCGCCTGGGACCGGGGAGAGATCAGGAAGGTGCTGAGCAAGCTCAGGCTGGCCCGCCAGGCCAGCGAGGCGTAACCGGGCCTGACCGACTAAATCCTCTCGGAGGCTCATTATGAAGCTGGGCGCCCATGTGTCCACAGCCGGCGGCATGGACAAAGCCATCGACCGGGGAGTGGAGATCGGGTGCGAGGCCATCCAGATATTCGGCTCCTCCCCCCAAGCTTGGGCCTACAAACCGCCTCCCACCGAACAGACCGACGCCTTCCGCGAGAAGGCCCACGAGCAGGGCATTGGCCCCGTATTCTTCCACGGCATCTACCTGGTGAACCTGGGCTCCGCCGACCCAAACCTGGTTGAAAAAGGCATCGGTTCCCTGATCAACTACATGCACCTGGCGGCTGACATAGATGCGGGAGGAGTGATTTTCCATCCCGGCAGCCACAAGGGAGCTGGTTACGAAGGCATCCTGGAGCGCGTCATCGCAGCCATAGAGCAGGTGCTGATAAGCAGCCCCGAGGGACCGTACCTGACCCTGGAGAACACCGCCGGGATGGGCCAGCACATCGGGGCCAAGCTGGAGGAGCTGGGGCGCATCATCAGGGGAGTCGATGAAGCCTACCGACACCGCCTGAGGATATGCCTGGATACCCAGCATTCCTATGCGGCCGGCTATGACGTAGCCACCAGGGATGGACTGGAAGCTATGCTGGCCGAGTTCGACGAGACCATCGGCCTAGACCGGCTGGCTGCTGTCCACGCAAACGACTCCAAGTACGTGCTGGGGGCCGGGGTGGACCGCCATGAGAACATCGGCCAGGGGTACATCGGCTTGGAGGGTTTCGAGAACATCATCGCCAACCCTGCCTTCAAGGACATTCCCTTCTTTCTGGAGGTGCCCGGGCTGGAGGGCAAGGGCCCCGACAGGGAGAACCTGGACATCCTGAAGGATATGCGCTCCCGGCTTGTCCCCGAGGACTGATGCACCTGTCCCACCGGGATTTCCACGACCTGGTCCGCCGGGCCTACGATGAGCTGCCCGACGAGATAATGGCGTCCATCGAGAACGTCGCCATCCTGGTGGAGGACTGGCCGTCGTGGGAAGACCTGGAAGACGCTGGCATAGAGCGCAGGGACCAGCTCTTCGGCCTGTACAAGGGAGTCCCGCTACCTGAGCGGGGGGAGTTCGTGCCCATGCTCCCGGACAGCATCACCCTGTTCAAGAGGCCCATAGAGCATGTGTGCGCCACCTGGGAGGATGTGGTGCGGGAAGTGCGTACCACCCTGCTGCATGAGGTAGGGCACTATATGGGCTTCGGTGAGGAGGACCTGGAGGAGATGGGGTACGGCTAGGTTACTCCCTGCGCTTGTGCCCCATTCAGCCCCGTGTTATAACCTTTGCCAGCACCCGACACATACGCCGGTACTTCATGCCCCGGAGCACATCGTTCCTAGCCCTGCAGGGGTACACTGTGGACATCGGACACAAGCTAAATAGGAGGCTACATGGCGGATACCAAGATCATCGTTAGAATGAACGGGTCCTACTGGGTGGAAGGCCCCTTCGACCTGGTGGACCAGGATGGAAACGCCTTTACCATCCCCGAAGGGGAGAGGGTCGCCCTTTGCCGGTGCGGTCTGTCCCAGACCAAGCCATTCTGCGACCTGACCCACCGTAACGAAGGTTCCCTCTTCGACGCCCCGACCAAGGCAACCTAGTCCAGGGTAGCTGCTCGTCCGGCGCTATAACCCACGGGCAACGTGGGCGCTTGGCAGAAGATGCTCCTAGCCCCGGTATATGCGGCGGAGCTTGCCCATGGCGTGGATCCGTTCCTCGGCTAAGCGGTCGGCGGCCTGCGATGTGCTGACCCCGTCCCGGCGCGCAATGTCCAGCACCTTCTCCATGGTCTCGTAGATGCGCAGGGTCTTCTCCCTGGCGCGGTCTTCGTTGTACTGGGCGCCGACCTCGCAGGAGACGTTGATCACCCCACCGGCGTTGATGATGTAGTCGGGAGCGTATAGTATCCCCCGTTCCTGCAGTGCCAGCCCGTCGTGGTCATTCAGGAGCTGGTTGTTGGCGCCCCCCGCCACTATGGAGCACCGCAGGCGGGGTATGGTGTCTTCGTTGATCACGCCTCCCAGGGCGCAGGGGGCGAAGATGTCGCACTCCTGGTCGTAGATGCTCTCGCCGGGGACGATGGTGGCCTCCATCTCCCGGGCTTTGTCCAGGGCAGCTTCGTTGATATCGGTCACAACCATGCGCGCCCCCTCCTCCCGCAGATGGCCTGCGGTGTGGTAGGCGACCTTGCCGAAGCCCTGGAAGGCCACGGTCCTGCCGGCCAGAGAGTCGGTGCCCCACAGGTGCTTGGCGCAGGCCTTCATCCCCATGAAGACGCCCAGCCCCGTCATGATGGACGTATCTCCGCTTCCCCCTTCGGATACAGGCAAACCCACCACATGGCGGGTCTCCAGGCGAATGTACTCCAAGTCCCGGATAGTGGACCCAACGTCGGTGGTGGTGATGTACCGCCCTCCCAGGGAGTCCAGGAACCGGGCGTAGGCCCGCACCATCGGTTCGGACTTGTCCTTGTTTGGGTCGGCCATGATGATGGCCTTCCCTCCGCCGAAGGGCAGGTCCGCGGCTGCCGACTTGTAGGTCATAGCCTTGGAGAGCCTTAGAACGTCGGTAAGGGCATCCTCTTCAGACTTGTGGGGCCAGATGCGCACGCCTCCAAGTCCAGGGCCGAGGGTGGTGTTGTGGATGGCTATGAAACCGCGAAGGTTCGCTGACTCTTCGGAGAAAGCCACCACCTGCTCGTGCCCGTTGTCATGCATGTAGCTGAGAACGTCCATATCCGACCTCCTTAGGGCAATTATAGAACAGAGGCAGCCGTCCCCATAACGGGCTGTTGGTACGGTTCCAGCCCACTTCCCAGCGCTATGCCGGGCTGTTCGTTGCGTTGACGGCCTATGGGCTGCACCATACAATACCCTCTGTTCCAAGGGCAGGCCCTGTTCCTGCTATCATTTTCAAAAGCTGGGAGGAGCCATGAAGCTAGTATTCTTCGACGATTTTCGACTGGGTGCCCTCAAGGGTGATAACGTAGTGGACATAGGAAGCGCCGTCAGCGGCGTGGTCCACACATCACCCCAGGACCTGATCAGCCGGGTCATCGCCGATTTCGGCAGCCACAAAGGGGCCATCGAGAAGGCCATCAACGACTCGGCCGGAGTGCCGGTCTCCCAGGTGAGGCTCCGCGCTCCCCTGCCCGAGCCGCCCCGCATCGTTGCCATGGCGGTCAACTACATGGAGTACGGCACACGGGAGCGGGCCGCCGACATCGACGCTTTCCACAAGTCCCCAAGCTGCGTCATCGGCACCGGCGACACGGTGGTGCTGCCGGAGTGCCAGGCCACCATATTCGAGGCTGAAGCTGAGCTGGGCATCGTCATCGGCAAGACGGCCAGCCGGGTGCAGCCAAAAAACGCCTATGACCACATCTTCGGATACACCAACTTCATCGACGTCTCGGCCCGGGGGTTCCGTCCCGAGAACCGGGGCAGCTTCTTCTGGGGAAAGACCTGGGACACCTTCGGGCCCATGGGTCCCGCCATCGTCACCGCCGATGAGATAGCCGACCCGATGAACATCAACATCCGGAGCTGGATCAACGGCGACCTGTACCAGGACTACCCGACCAGCGACATGGCCAACGCCATACCCAGGATCATCGAGTGGGTCAGCTGGATCACCACCCTGAAGCCGGGGGACATAGTTGCCGCCGGCACCAACCACCAGGGTCTTTCGGGAGTGCAGAACGGTGACCGCATCGAGCTTGAAACCGACGGTCTGGGCAGGCTGACGGTGCATGTACGGGACGACCTGAACAGGAAGTGGGAACGAACCACGCGCCACGACAAGACCCCTGAGCAGATCCAGGCCATCGCAGGTCCGGCCCCCCTTGACCGCATCGGCGGCTAAAGGTACCGCCTCCCAGGATACTGGGGCCTAGACTCCCGCTTTCGCGGGAACGACGTAAAGAGCACCGTCACTCCCGCGAAAGCGGGAACCAGCCTTGGCCTGCACACGGCTGTCCGTTCCCCTTCGATTTCCCTCAGGGCGAACGGACAGCCCCGAGCTGCAGCAAATAAGCAGTAGCTGACTTACACTCCCGCTTCCGCGGGAGTGACGGTAGTTGGCGCGGGAGTGACCGAAATTGGGGCGGCGCGAAGTGGGGCACCCTACCCGAAGAGGTCCTTAAGCTCATCCTCGGACGAGCGTGCGGCGGAGCCGTCCCCTGAGCGGACGCGGGAAGGTGTCCTGCTAAGATCGGCGTAGGAGTCGGCAGACCCGAACTCCCGGGTGTGCACCACCACGGGCATGGGCACGGCGTGGCCGTAAATCAGGGCCTGCTGCTTGGACTCCAGCCGGGCAAGGACCGTGCGCAGCTCCCGGCTTCCAGGCGCCCCCCCAAGAACAGCATCGATGTCCCGCTCGTTGTCCAGCAGGCACACCAGCTTGGTCCCCACCTGGCTTAACACCTCCTGGTCGATGCCTCCGGGACGCTGGTCGATGACCATCAGCGTGACGCTGTACTTGCGCAGCTCCCGGGCGATAATGCCGAAGATGGTCTGGGAAGCCAGCCCGGGGCTGAGGAACTTGTGGGCTTCCTCGATGGCGATGACCAGGGGCCGCGGCCCGGGGCCGCCGGTCCCCTCCGCCTCTTCGTGGCGTTGGACGTACCTTTCGTGGATGCGCCGGGTGAGCAGGTTGGCCACCAGGATGTAGGCATGGGGGTCGTTGCCGTAGCGCCCGAACTCCAGGACGACGTGCATCCCCCTGTCCAGGTGCTCCAGGATGCGCTGCACCGAGTCCTTCTCCGTCTTGGTGACCATGAACTCGTATCGCTTGAAGCGGGACAGCCGGTTATGGAGGGCCGCCAGGGCTTGGGGCTGCACGTTGATCGATGACGAAAGCTCCGACAGGTCGTCCCGGCCCCCCATGCCAAGGAACTCCTCCAGCCACTTTCCCGCCCCCAGGCGCTGCTTCAGGTTGTAGGCGGCCTGGGCAGCCACGTCGGACAAGCCCAGGTTCTCCCGCAGTGCCTCTATGTCCTCGGGTTCGATGTCACCGTAGCTGATCCGCACCACCTCATCGGGAGACAACCCCCTCTGGCGGGAGCTTTTCTCATCCAGGGAGAACACAGCAACCTTGGAGCCAAAGAGCTGTTTCAGGCCCTTGACCTGCCTGTTTCGCTCGGCATCACGGCCCTGCCAGCCGTACTCGCTGTGCATATCGAAGATCAGTGTGGAAGCCAGGTCGCTCTGCAGGATGCCCACCAGAAGCAGGCGGGTAAGGAAGGTCTTGCCCGTTCCGCTCTTGCCGAATATGCCCATGGAGCGCTCGGTGAGGGACCTCAGGTCCAGGCACACCTTGGTTTCCATATCCAGGGGGTTGCCGATCCAGAAGTGCTGGTCGTCGGCGTTGCCGAACACCGCCTGCACATCCCGTTCCGAGGCCAGGTAGGCGCGGGCGAAGTGGGGAGGGATGGTCTTGGCAGGGGCCGGCGAGTCCGAATCGCCCAGCACGGCGGGCATTGTCAAAGATGGAAGCACGGCGATGGCGCCGAAGACGGCGGTGCCCCCCATGACCTCGGATATGAAGGGGTCGCTCACGTCGGGCAGGTTGTACTTCAGGCCCGGGCTGGCGGCCCCCAGTTTGACGTCGGTCACCACGCCGAAGAAGCGCAGTTTCTCCCCTTGGAGGGTCACGAAGGTTCCGACCTTAACCTCCTCCACCGAGGTTGCCGGGTCCAGCCGCACCTCCACCCCCTGTCCCAGGGAGCCATCGACGACCAGGCCAAGGGGGGTGCCCATGCCGTTCACGGGGACAATCTCCGCAGCATGGCGTTGACCCTGGGAGGCTCCGATGCCAGGAGCAGGGCGAGCACCTTGCCGGAACCCACCAGGAAGGACCTGGGGTCCGGATGGTGGACGCTGGCCAAGCGCAGGCACGAAGCAACCAACTCGTCGGAGACCGCCTGGCTGCCCCCGCCCGACGCCATCAGCAGGTCCAGGAAACCGGGCGAGCGGGTGAACTCCATGATCTGCTGTGGCGTGCAGGAGTGGACGAAGGCGTGGATACGGGGAGGCTCCGGGGGAAGGTGGTGGATGAAGGAGCCTCCCCTCTCGTAGCCCACCACGGCCGCTTCGAACCGGGTGCACAGCAAGTGCTCCAGCTGGGGATTCTCCCGGTATATGTCCTCTTCCCGCTGGGCTTCGGCACCCCGGGCGATCACCGGTCGTCCGGGCTCCAAGCCCTGGGTGTCGATGCCCGTCAGGACACCGTACACCCTGGGAGACCCATTTCCGGCTTCGCCCTGCCCGCCAACGCTTACCAGGGAACCCAGCGGTGGCGCTTGGTAGAGCTGATAGCACTGGGCCTGGAAGCGGTGGGAGGCCGATTCCACCACCTCGCCGACCCTCTGGGGGGTGGAGCTGTCCATGGGGTGGTGGTTACTCACAGCCACCGGGTCCCCTTGGAGCGGTTCTTCTCCGAGGTGTACACGGGCAGATGCCGGCGCTCCAGGGCCGCATCCACCATCTTCCTGAAGGTCTCCCTGTCCTGTCCCGTGACAACTGCCTGCTCGTGGGCTTCGGCGATGGCTGCCGGATAGCCCATGCCCCGGCTCACCTGGTCCATGACCAGGGTGTGGCTCAGGGCAAGGCTGTTCTCATCCTGGGCAACCCACAGAGGGACTTCCACCCGCCCAATCTCGCTGCCGGTGTTAAGGTAGTAGAAGCACACCTGGTGAGGCCCGTAGTACTCCCTGGATACCGAGGAGTTGGAGCGGAAGATGCCCGACCGCTCGCCTGGGGCCAGCAGCTCCTGGAAGATGTGCCTGTCCAGGAGCCCGTTGGCGTTGTCGCAGGGGCTGTAGGCGGAGCGGAAGCTGGAGCACGACTGCTGGCAGATGTCTTCCCTTTGCTGGCACAGGGCCAGCCTGAGGGTGTTCACCACCTCGGTGGTCTGGGGCAGGCTGATGTAGGCCCCCAGCACCAGGGGACGTCGCGCCGCCTGGGCGTGCAGGGCATCCAGCGCGGGCATGAGCATTTCGCCCAGCAGTTTCTCCCGCAGGAAGGGAGGGTAGCCCCGGCCGGCCAAGCCCCACATGACCAGGGAGCCGTCCAACAAGGCCAACAGAGGCAGCGCCGGGTCCGCGCTCTGGGCAGCTTCTGCCAGCCCCTCGACCTCCTTGATCGCCCGCAGCATGCCCAGCACCGCTCCTTGGACAGCCACAGAATCGTTGGAGGTCGTGGAAGGGGCGTTCAGGAAGATGTCCTCCTCGGCTGCATAGAGGGCCGGTTGGCTGAAGAGGCGGGCGTCAGGGTTCAACCCGTAGGTGAGCACGCACCCGCCGATGTTGATCAGGTAGCACCGTACGGGGAGGTGCCTGTCCACGTCGATGTGGGAGCCGTCCACCGAGGCCACGGAGAAGTCGGCAGGCAGGCTGGCGGGCTGGTACCGAGCGTCCAGGGCATCCTCGGGGGTTGCGCACAGGAAGGGCCTGGCCCGGGAGGCTTCCACCCTGCGGGCCAGCTCGGACGCATCGGCGGAGGCCAGGGCAGCCATGACCCTGGCAACCTGCTCGGCGCGGGAGTAGGTTGCGTCGGCCAGGTGCCCGGCCATGCTATCGATCTGCGCTGCCGTTTTGGCTATGTCTAATGCCAAGGGGCTTGCCTAGTGTCCCCCTCTCCACCTGAGAGGAGAGGGTTGGGGTGAGGGGAACTTCATCATCTCCCCTCTCCCCTGGTGGGAGAGGGTTGGGGTGAGGGGGATTTCATCGTTGCCGACGCTCATTGAAGGACCCGTTCGTCGCCGACCCGGCGGGTGATGTGCTCCTGGTCCAGGTGCTCCAGAAGGGGAAGTACATACTTGCGGCTCGAGTTGAACATGTCTCGTCCATCGCCGACGGTTATCTTCCCGTTGGCCTTGGTATGGGCGATTATCCGGTCCACCATTGTCTTGTAGGCCTCGGCGGAGAACACCACTGAATCGTTTACCTTGACCACTTTGCCTTCGTCGATGAGCAGCCCCAGCACCTCCCCGTCGAGGGGCAGGTCCGTGGGAGGGGAGAAGGGGTTAGATTCCAACGAGCTGATATACCCATCGGCCAGCTTCTGTTGAGATGAAGTCAGGGTCGGCGCGTGCTGGGGAGTTCGCAGCGAGGCGCCATCCTCGGACAGCACCCCCTCTCCGGCAAGCTGTTCCACCACCAGGGGAAAGGCGCCCTGGGCGATGCTCAGGCGGCTCCGCATTTCCTCTCGGGGCATCCCCCGCCGCAGAGGGTACTGCCCATGGTACTGGCGGAGGACATCCGAGGCGCGCCGGGTCAGGGTGCTCCAGCTTTCCCGCGAGTACACCGTCGAGTCCGGCGACGCCGGGCCGTTCCCCAGAACAACCACCTGGCCTTCCTCAGCGAGGCCTGCCACCTCCGACAGCACCTCTTCCAGGGGAAGGTTGGCCTTCTGGGACAAGCTCTTCAGGTCGCAGGGGGCCCACTGCTCCACCGCCCCAGCGACGGCATCCAGGCCGCTGCCCGCCTCCATGGCGGCGAGCTGTTCCAGCACCGAGGGGATGTTCCGGCGGTGACGCCTCCTGGGCTGGGGGTCGATGATCGTTCCGCCACCCAGGGTTGTGTCGGCCGAGCGTATGACGAACAGGTCGCCCTTGACGGCGGGCACAGCTTCCTGTAGGTGCATCTGGGCCCAGCCTTCCTGGCCCGCCCCCAGGGCATCGGCATCCAGCAGGCGCACCCTGGCTGGAACCTCGGTCGTGTACAGGTGAAAGGTGACGTTCTCGTTGTGGGACAGGGACTGGCTGGCCCCCTTCAGCATCTTGATGCGGGCGTCGATCCTGTTGGTAAGCTGCAGCCAGCTCCCCGCGGTGAGCATCTCTCCCCGCTGCACATCATGCCGTGACAGGCCCGAAAGGTTCACCGCCAAGCGTATCCCCGGCTCGGCGCGTTCCGTCTTCTTCTGGTGGCTCTGCAGACCTCGGACACGCCCCCGTTCGCCCGACAGGGCCAGGCGCACCTCCTGGCCGACACTCAGGGTGCCGTCGATGAGGGTGCCGGTGACCACGGTGCCGAATCCCGCAACGCTGAAGCACCGGTCCACGGGAAGCCGGGGGCGACCCAAATCCTTCCTGGCCTCGGTCTCGTCCAGCATGCTTTCTATCGTAGCGATTAGGGAGTCCATTCCCTCGCCTGTGTAGGCCGAGACCACCTGGGTGGGCGCTCCCTCCAGGATGGTGCCGGCCACGATGTCTTCCACCTCGGCCTTCACCAGCTCCACCAGTTCCGGGTCCACCATGTCGGCCTTGGTGATGACCACGAGGCCCCGCTTGATCTTGAGGATATCAAGGATGGCCAGGTGCTCCCGGGTCTGTTGCATGACGCTCTCGTTGGCGGCCACCACCAGCATGGCCAGGTCTATGCCGCCCACGCCGGCCAGCATGTTCTTGATGAAGCGTTCGTGCCCCGGAACATCGACGATGCTCACCTCCCGGCCCCCTGGAAGGGACATCCAGGCGAAGCCCAGGTCGATGGTCATCTCCCGCTCCTTCTCCTGGGGAAGGCGGTCGGGGTCTATGCCAGTGAGGGCTTTGACCAGTGTGGACTTGCCATGGTCGACGTGTCCGGCGGTGCCGATGACGTACATGGTCGGAACCTTGAGCGAGGCTGAAGTCAGGATAGCATCGGGTATGTCGGGAATCAAACAAAAGAGAGGGGCGTCGGGGGGCAGCCCCTACCCCATCGCGTTGATCTGGCTGTAGCGGAAGCAGTCTATGGTGTGGTCGTTGACCATTCCGACGGACTGCATCAGGGCGTAGCAGATGGTGCTCCCAACGAACTTGAAGCCCCTCTTCTTGAGGTCCTTGCTCATCGCATCGGACTCGGCGGTGTGGGCAGGAACCTCGTCCATGGATCGCCATGCGTTGACCCGGGGAGCGCCCTCGCCGAAACCCCACAGATAGGCATCGAAGCTGCCATACTCATCCTGCACCGATAGGAAACAACGGGCGTTCTGGACGGCGCCATGTACCTTGAGCCGGTTGCGGATGATGCCTGCGTCCTGTAGTAGCACGTCGATCTTGTCCTGGCCGTAGCTGGCAACTAAGCGGGCATCGAAGTTGTCGAAGGCCTGCCGGTACCCGTCCCGCTTCTTCAGGATGGTCTCCCAGCTCAGCCCGGCCTGGGCGCCCTCTAGGAGGAGCATCTCGAAAAGGGTGCGGTCGTCGTGCACCGGAACACCCCACTCCTCGTCATGGTATGGGTAGGAGACGAGGCTGCTGACCCAGGCGCAGCGGGCCAGCCCGTCGTCCGGTAGGTGACTTATCTGGTCTGTACTTTGCTGGCTCATGTTCACCTTGATTGCCATCACCCTCACCCCAACCCTCTCCCTCAAGGGAGAGGGGGCTATACTGGGCTACCGGTCCTGCCAGCGCTTCTTTTCCCTGGCGGGGAGGGCCAGCATGAACGACTCCAGGGCCAGCCTTGGGTTGGCGTTGCTCTCCAGGGCTTCGATGGTGTCCCGGATGCCGGTGATGGTCTTGACAGCCTGCTGGGTGGTCACCTGTTCTGCCTCCCGGCGCAGCCCATCCATCTGGTCCACGTTGCTCACGTGCTCCTCGCCACCCTCCTTGATCAGCAGGATGTCCCGCCACCACCGTAGCCACTGCTCCAGCTCCCCCACAGCATCCTGCCGGTCGCGGGAGTAGCGGGTTGCCAGCTCCCCGCCGTAGTCGAAGCGCTCCTCCAGGGTGGCGAACGAAAGTCGGGAGATGCGCTCCACCTGGGCGGTCCTGTGCTCCATGACCGCTGGTTCCCGGGCGGCCGACAGAGCCCACCCCAAGCATCCCCTGGACAGGCGGGCAAGCACCTCTGCCTCCTCGGGGCCTGCCACGCCCGAGGAGGTAAGATCCTTGGCTACTGCAGGAATGGGTAGGGGGTGCAGCTCGATGCGGTGGCACCGGGAGCTTATGGTTGGCAGGACCGCGTCCTCCTGGGCGGTCAGCAGGAGGAACAGCACCTGGTCCGGGGGTTCTTCCAGCACCTTGAGCAGGGCGTTGGCGGCCTCGGTGCTCATCTCCTCGGCGCCGTCGAAGATGTAAACCCGGGTCGTGCCTTCATAGGGCTTCAGGCTGGTCTGGTGCTGAAGCTCCCGTATGGTGGAGATGCCGATCTGCCTACGGGAAGCTCCGTCCGCATCGCCGGCTGTGCTGATCCATTGGATGTCTGCGTGGCTGCCCGAGGCGATGCGCTGGCACTGGGTGCAGGAACCGCAGGGGGCATCCCCGGGGCTGGTGCAGTTCACCCTCTGGGCGATGTTGAGGGCCAGGGTGCCCTTGCCGATGTGGGGCGGACCAACTACCAGGTAAGCGTGGGGCGCCCGGCCATCGCGAAAAGCGCGATCCAACTGCTCTACCAGCGAATCATGTCCCCGGAGCTGCCACACTGCTATGGGGTCCTTAGGGGTAGCTGTACGGGCTGGGAAAGGTGGTTCGGATCAGACCACATCGCACAGCATCATGTCCTGGTAGCTCTCCCGCCGGCGGATGAGCCGGGCGTCGCCGTCCTTCACCAGGACTATGGGCGGGCGGGGATTCAGGTTGTAGGTGCTGGCCATGGCAAGGCAGTAGGCCCCGGCGGCGGGGATGGCGATGATGTCGTCCGCCTCCACTGGCGGAAGCTTGACGTCCCGCACCAGGACATCTCCTGATTCGCAGTACTTGCCGGCGATGGTAACCAGGTCCGAGGGCTCGATGTTGAGCTTGCCGGGCACCACCGCCTCGTAGGCGGCTTCGTAGAGGGCGGGGCGGATGTTGTCGCCCATGCCCCCATCCACCGATATGTACTTGCGGACGCCCGGAATGTCCTTCACCGCGCCCACCCTGTACAAGGCCACCCCTGCCGGGCCTGTGATGGAGCGGCCCGGCTCTACGACAAGCTGGGGCAGGTCCATGCCCAGAGACTGGCAGGTGTAGGACAGGGTGCCCGTGATGGCCTCGGCGTACTGAGCGATGGTGGGAGGCTCCTGGTCCCGGGTGTAGGCGATAGCGAACCCGCCGCCCGGGCTGAGCTCCTGGAGGTCCAGCCCATCCTCCCGGAGGCGGGATGCGAACTCCAGCACCACCTCCAAGCCCATGCGATAAGGCTCAAGCTCGAAAATGGGAGAGCCGAGGTGGAAGTGAAGGCCCTTCAGCTTCAGGTGGGGTGATCGAAGCACCTTGTGCACCGCTTCTTCGGCCTGTCCCGTCTCTATGGGGAAGCCAAACTTGCTGTCCAGTATTCCCGTGGTGGTGTGGGAGTGGGTGTGGGCATCGACACTCGGTGAGACCCGCACCAGCACCTCCTGGGTCACGCCCGCTTCACCGGCGATCTGCTCCAGGAGTTCTATCTCGTGGAAGCTGTCCAATGCCACCGTGCCGATGCCCCACCGGACGGCATCCTGAAGCTCCTGGGGGCCCTTGTTGTTGCCGTGGAAGCAGACCGAGTCGGCGGGGTATCCCACGGCTTGGGCTATGGCCAGCTCGCCTCCCGACACCACATCCAGTCCCAGCCCCTCTTCCATGAATATGGTCGCCAGGGCGGGGTTAACGTAGGCCTTGCATGCGTACACCACGTCGGTGTTTGGGTAGAGGCTGCGGAACTCGTTAAGGAACTCGCGGCACCGGTTCCGCAGCATAGCTTCGTCGAAAACGTACAGGGGGGTGCCGTACTCCTCGGCCAGGGCTGCAACGTCGCAGCCGCCGATTAGGAGGCGGCCGGCAGCATCGGCGGTCGCCGTCTCGGGGAAAACGTGGGTGGGGAACATACCGGGTAGCCTTCCGTATCTAAAGTTGATTCATCGTAAGAAGAAGGCATCAGCCTGTCAAGGAAGAAGCACCACGCCTGCAACAGACCCAACAGGCTGCGGAGGCCCTTGGCCCTGCCGCGACCCCATTGTCGTCACTCCCGCGAAAGCGGGAGTCTACGCCCTCTGTCCGTTCGCCCTGAGGGAAATCGAAGGGGAACGGACAACCGTAGTCTTGCTTCTGACCATTGCCCTTCCCACCTCCTCGATGTGTCCGGTCCGGGGAGTTGGGCAAAGATCTCCATCCGGGGGACGACTATGGCTGAAGGATCGAACTCTTGCCAACTATTCCTTGTGTGGAATAGCATTCCTCTGTGCATTGATCCCTTGACGAACAGTATGTGCCCGTAGCCGACGACCTATACGATGAGCATCTGGAAGAGTTGCGAAAGGAGGGGCTGATCGAATGAGTGGACGCCGTCCGTTCAGCGACCTCACCAAGGACTTTACCCGGGAGCGCCGGCAGCGCATCGACGAGTTGAAGAGGGAGTTGCTTGAGGAGATGCCGCTGCATGAGCTGCGCCGGGCGAGGGCGTTGACCCAGCGGGACATGGCGAAGATGCTCAAGGTGAATCAACCTGCAGTATCCAAGCTGGAGCAGCGGGCTGACGTGTACGTCTCCAGCCTGCGGTCCTACATCGAAGCTGCAGGCGGCAAGCTGAAAGTCGTGGCGGAATTCCCCGAAGGTGAGGTCGCCATCACCAATTTCTCCAACATGGACGAGGAGGGGGGCTAAATCATGGGCACTGCTAGCCATACCAGTGAACTCAACACTTTTCCCGATGTCATTTTGCGATACAAGTGTCGATGAATTCAGATAACACCATGGAGGAAGTGGCATCCAACATGGACACAATTTTCTGGGAAGCCATCGAAAAGATGAAACCGCTTATGGACCAGCTTAAAGCGAGCGAAGAACGGCGCTGGAACGAGTACGGCGTTGCACCCCAAAGGGGAGTTTATGTGTTCTATGAGAATGGTGACCCGATATATGTTGGTCGTTCCAACAACATGCGGGGACGCATTCGGGAACACGGGGCAGAGAGTTCGGCCCGATATTCAGCAACATTCGCATTCAAATTACTACGCCAAGAATTGGATTTCCCATCGCGCAGAGCTGAAGACATTGAAAAGAACCATAAAGAGGAATACCGAAAGCAGCGGGAGAGAGTTCGAGACATGACTTTCCGGGCAGTTCAGATCTCCGACCAACTAGAACAGAGCCTCTTTGAAACCTACGCCATCATCGAGATGGGAACCGCTCCCAAATACAACGACTTCGAAACCCACTAGGAGATAACACTTGCGCCCTCCTACCTTGGTATTACCGGCAGGAGGATGTGGGATGGGTATGCGGCGGAGTGGCAGATGGTCTGCTTGGCGGCTTGGCCCACGCTTCCTTCGCCAAAACGGCCGCCCGTGTTCAGGTTGCGGTCAAATCGCGGGAAGTTGCTGCTGGATATCTCCAGGCGCACCCTGTGCCCCGCCTTGAACAGGTAGCTGGTGGCGCACAGGTCGATGCTGTACTTGTACACCTGGTTGGACACTATGAGGGAAGGGGATGACCGGGAGTCCCTGTAGCGGGCCCGGACAATCCCGTCCTGCAGGTTGCGCGCGTAGCCGTCGGGCTGCACATCCACCAGCTTGGCGGTAAAGTCGGTGTCCAGCGCCGTTGACGCTGCGTAAAGCTCCACCACGATAGGCCCGGTAACCTCTATCTCCTCCTGCAGGGGCTCAGAGGTGTACACCAGCACATCGGGCCGGGACTCCACGGACCGCTGGTCGAACACTCCCTGGGGAATGATCAGCGTGGCCCCTCCCTGGGTAGGCACCGGGTCTGCCGGGTCGTAAACGTATGAGTCGGCCTGCTCCTCCCCAGGCTGCTCCTGAGATAGCGTCCCGCCCCCGTCGGCGGTGTTGGCATCGCCCTGGCTGTGCAGGTAGAAGGGTGTGTACCTGGTGCGGGCCAGGGGCCACTCCCACTCCCGGCGCCACTTGTTCTCTCCCATGACGAACAGGGACACCGGAGGCTCATCCATGAATCCCGTCCGCTGGTCCTTTAGCCAGTGGTCGAACCAGCCAAGCTGCATCTCGTGGATGGACACCACCGCATCCAGGCCGAAGTCGGCCTCCCCCGCCCCCTTGGAGGTGGGCACGCTGTAGGGCAGCAGGTGGGCCCAGGGCCCGATGAACAGCTTCTGGCTGGCCCGTGCCAAGGGATCGGGGCACCGCTGGGTGATGGCGGAGAAGGCGTTGAGCGCCCCTTCCAGGAAGATGTCGTACCAGGAGCTGATGTGCAGCATGGGCACGGTTATGCCTGCCAGATTGTCCAGCAGGTTGATGCCCCTCCAGTAGGGGCCGTCGTTGGCGTTTGCCATGTAGTCGCCGAAGTAGGGAGCGGCGTCTTTCAGGCGCTCGGTCCAGTCGTTCAAGGGGAGATGGGCGTACGCCTCGGCGGTGAGGGGCATGGCAAAGTTGTTGCCCCCCTCCACGTAGCTGTCCATGATCGCTATCTGCTCCCCCAACCCCTTGCGCGTCAGCGTGTTCCGCCCCTTATGGATGGCGTAGGGCACCATCCACCCCCACTCCATGGCGCCGCCCGTGTGGTACACCCAGCTATCTTGGAAGCTGGCCGAAGCCGATATGGGGGACATGGCTTTGAGGTGGGGAGGGAGGGGGTTGCTCTGGGCTAGCAGGTACTGGGTGGCTCCCAGGTAGGACTGGCCGATGGTGCCCACCTTGCCGTTGGACCAGGGCAGGCCCGCGGCCCATTCGACAGTGTCGTACCCGTCTTTGGCTTCGTCGACCAGCGGGTAGTAGTTGTCCCCATCGGACTCGAAGCGCGACCGGCAGTCCTGGTTGACCACCACGTAGCCGTGGCTGGCAAAGAAGCGGGGTGAGCGGGTCTCATCGTTGGATGTGGACTCCTTGCCGTAGGGACCCCTGTTGACCAACACAGGAAAGGTGCCGGGGGCATCGGGGCGCAGGATGTCCGCCTTGAGCACGGTCCCGTCCCGCATGGCTGCCGGCACGTTCTTCTCGATGATTACCTTGTTCTGGTCGGCCAGGGGATTCACCATAGCCCTCTCCCTTTCGTAGCTGAAGGTGCCACCAGCATATTGCCCTGCCACAGGTGCGTCAACAAAGGCGGCCCAAGGGGAGAGAGTGACATCGGACCCTGGACAGGCCTAGAAACATATGTTCTAGTAGTTCTATGAAAGAGGTCTGCTTGTGAACGCTGTCGAATACACAGAAAAACGTGCCTCGGGGGCGTTGAACCGGGTGCAGGGCATGGACTTCAAGTGGTCTTTGAACCCTTACCAAGGGTGCGCCCATGACTGCCACTACTGCTTTGCCCGGCGTTACCACTACCTGATGGACCTCAACCCTGGCAAGGACTTTTCAGGCTCGGTGCTGATAAAGAGCAACCTGCCCGAGCTTCTGGCCCAGCAGATTTCTAAGCCCTCATGGAAGCGGGAGAACATAGCAATCGGGACCTCGACGGACCCGTACCAGCCCATCGAAGGCAAGTACAGGTTGACCCGCCGGTGCCTGGAGGTGCTGGCACGCAGGAAGAACCCCATGTTCCTGGTCACCAAGGGCACCCTGGCCCTCAGGGATGCCGACCTGCTGGCCCAGCTTTCCGCGCAGGCGGAGGGGGCCGTGTGTTTCAGCATCACGACCATGGACGAAGACATATGGCGCAAGCTGGAGCCGGGCACACCGCCTCCGAGGAAGAGGATGCAGGTGCTGGAAAAGCTGGTCAAGGCGGGCGTGAATGCCGGCGTGCTCGTGGCCCCCGTCGTGCCGGGAGTCACCGACGATGAAGCCGGGCTGAGAGAGGTGGTCCGCCAGGCGTCGGAGCACGGCGCCAGGTTCCTGAGCGGGAGCATCCTGCACCTGAAGGAAGGCACCAAGGGTCACTTCTTCAACTTCCTGGAAGCTAACTACCCTCGCCTGGTGGTGCCCTATAAGGGGCTGTACCCGGGGGCTTACCCTCCGCGCAGGATGAAGCAGCAGGTGTGGAACACCATCAACGAGCTGAAGAGCACCTATGATCTCGAGGACCGGCCTCCCAGGTCGGCCCAGACCCCGACGCCCTACCAGTACCAACTGGCGCTGACGTAGCGCACCCTCCCCAGCGATGTCCCTTCTCCCCTGGCGGGAGAAGGTTAGGATGAGGGGGTTCCACACCGTCATTGCGGCGGAGGCCGCAATCCAGGAAACCTACGGAGTGTGAGAGGTTACTAGTATCGTCACTCCCGCGAAAGCGGAAGTCTACGCCCTCACCACTGTGCTGTGAGCCTGGGATGTCCGTTCGTCCTGAGGGAAATCGAAGGGGAACGGGCTACCGTATTTGCCACGCCGTCATTGCGGCGGAGGCCGCAATCCAGGAAATCTGCGGGGTGTGAGAGGTTACTAATTTCGTCACTCCCGCTTTCGCGGGAGTCTACGCCCCCACCACTGTGCTGTGATCCTGGGATGTCCGTTCGTCCTGAGGGAAATCGAAGGGGAACGGACATCTGTTGTTGGTCAGAGGCAGGTTACCGCGCACGCGGGAATGACGCTTAAGGAGGGAGCACGTCGAATGGGCAATGGGCATGGTCGGGGTGAGTGGATTCGAACCACCGGCCTCCACGTCCCGAACGTGGCGCGCTAGCCGCTGCGCTACACCCCGCAGCTAGCCAATTATAGCATAGAGGCAGGGTTGACTCCGTTTTGGGGCTGGGGTAGTATCCGCCTGTGCCTCCCAGCTTTCCCGTAGCTAGCCAGGCATCAGAAAGGAACCGCACGTTATGACCCAGCAGGCAAGAAAAGCCCTCACCCCCGAGGTGGAAGCGATGATCGGTGTGGAAGGGCCGGTGGTGGAGTGCTGGGGGGTGGTGGACAAGGAGTACCTGAGGCGATTCTCCCAAGCTGTCATGGACCCGGACCCCCGTTACTGGGACCCGGCCTTTGCGGCAAGCACCCACTACGGCGAGATCATCGCCCCGCCCATCATGGTCAGCTACATGTCGGGCAGGCTTCCCCCCGAAGAGGAGGACCCCATCACCCGGGCCTTCAGGGAGAACCCCCACTCCGACGGCATAGGCGGGGTCCGGCGCCAGGGGGAGCTACCCTCCATACCCACCGACCTGGTGCGGGTGCTGAACGCCGGCAACGGCTTGGAGATATACAAGTACCCCAGCATCGGCGACAAGATCTACTTCCAGAACAAGTACTCGGATATACGAGAGCGGGTGGGTCGAGACGGAGAAGCATTCCTGATCGTCACCCGGCAGACCATCTTCCGCAACCAGAAGGGCGAGGTGCTCTGTATAACCCACGCTTCGTCAATCCGGCGGTAGCCCAGGGCGCCACCCGGCCCGGACTGACTATCCCGACCTGGAATCCTAGAAGATGGGGTCCACGCCATGGAACTTGAAGAGCTATTGAAGCTGCCACCGGCGGAGATGGCCCAGCACAACGAGAGGCCCAACTCCGAGGCCCTCCGCAACAAGCAGCAGCTGTACTACGACGATGTGGCCGAAGGCATGGAGCTTCCCAAGTACATCTACGAGCCCACGCCGACCCACCTCTTCCGGTGGAGCGCCGCCATAGAGAACTGGCACCGCATCCACTACGACTTGGACTTCGCCATCAACCACGACCGCCTGCCCAGCATCCTGGTGCAGGGGTCGTGGAAGCAGAGCGTGGTTCCCCAGTACCTGAAGGACTGGACCCTGCCCGGCGGGTGGCCCTGGAAGGCCAACTTCGAGCACAGGGCCATGCTGGTGCCCGGCGATGTGCTGATAATGTGGGGCAAGGTCACCGGCAAGAGAGAGCAGGGTGGCATGGGCTTGGTGGACCTGGAGATCGGGATGAAGAACCAGGAAGGCATCGAGAGCATGCCCGGCACCGCTACGGTGGTGCTCCCCATCCGCGGCGGGAAACCCATACCCTACCCCTTCGTTCCGCCCGAAGATTAGTGACGCCCGTCCCCGAAGCTTAGCCGCATATACGATGGCCGGGGGGCGCCCTTTGCCTGCGCCCCAGAGGAGGAGCCTATGGCCAGGTTCATGGCCTTGCACACGATACCCGATATGTCCCAAGAGAAGTTCGAAAGCGCCCTGAAGGATGTCAAGAACTGGAGGCCCGACCGGCGCACCACCATCGTGAAGATCTACTGCAACCTCAGTGACGGAAAGATGGTGTCCGAGTGCGAAGCGGTGGAGCAGGCCCACTTCGAGGACTGGCTCAACCAGGTGGGCTGGCCCTACGATTCTATCCACAAGGTGGACCTGGTGCACCAGGTGGGCCATATCTGGGCAGTGTGATCCGCCGCCAGGCGGGCAAGGTTATCGACGAAAGGTGGAAGCATGCCCAGAATGACCGGGGCTGAAGCGCTGGTGGGTTCCCTGGTACGGGAAGGGGTCGAGGTGGTCTTCGCCCTTCCCGGCGTGCAGATCATGCACATATTCGATGCCCTGAGCAAGGAACCCAGCATCCGCTTGGTCACCGTCCGCCACGAGCAGGGCACCACCTACATGGCAATGGGATACGCCCGCACCACAGGGAAGGTGGGAGTAGCCCTGGTCGTCCCCGGTCCCGGTGCCCTGAACGCCTCGGCGGGTTTGGGAACAGCCTACGCCTCTTCCCTCCCCGTCATGCTCATAAGCGGCCAGATGGAGCGCTCCGCCCTGGGCAAGTACCGAGGCGCCCTCCATGAGGTGCAGGACCAGCTTGATGTGTTCCGCCCGATAACCAAGTCAGCCGAGCGTATCCTGGAGGTTGACCAGATACCCGACGCCGTCCACCGGGGCATGACCATCGCCGCCAGCGGACGGCAGCGTCCCACGGAGATAGAGATACCCTGGGATGTTCTGCCCCAGTCCGACGATGTGGAGCTGCCCGAGCGGGCTATCATCACACCGGTGCAGCCCGACCCTGCCAAGGCCAGGGATGCGGCCGAGGTGCTGGCGGAGGCCTGCAACCCGATTATCTGGGCCGGAGGCGGGGTCATCAATGCCGATGCGACCGAGGAGCTGACCAAGATGGCCCAGCTTCTGGGCGCGCCCGTCGTCACCACTCCCGAGGGTAAGGGCGCTATTGCCGAAGACCAGCCCTTGTCCGTCGGCGCCTTCTATTCCGGCCACGGCGCCGCCTACCATGCCATGACCAAGGCCGACGTCATACTGGCTGTGGGCAGCCGCCTGCACCTGACGCCCAGTGTGCCGTGGGCCTTCACCCCGGAGCAGAAGCTGGTGCAGATAGATGCCGACCCTGAAGAGGTCGGCAGGAACCACGATGTGGTCGTGGGCATCGCCGCCGATGCCAAGACCGGCCTTGCTGCCCTGGTAGGTGAATTGGAAGGGCGCACCTGTGCCAGCCAGTGGACTCCCCAGGATGTCGATGCCATCAGGGATGCCACCCAGCAAGACATCAGGAGTATGGCCCCCCTCCAGGTGGAGATGGGCGAGGTGCTCCGCCAGGAGCTGGATGATGATGCCATTGTCGTCGGCGGGATAACCAACGTCGCCTACTGGTGCCATCTTTCCTTTCCGGTGCTCAAGCCCCGCTCTTACGTGACCTCTTCCTACTTCGCCACCCTGGGGTACGCTTTCCCCACGGCTGTGGGCGCCAAGATCGGCAACCCCGACAAGCAGGTTGTAGCCCTGTGCGGCGACGGCGGTTTCATGTTCGGCATTCCCGACTTGGCCACGGCGGTACAAGAGGGGGCCAACCTGGTGGCCCTGGTGTTCAACAACAGCGCTTTCGGAGCGTCCCGCATGGACCAGGGAACCCGCTTCGAAGGGCGGTATTATGGCACCAGCGTCCACAACCCTGACTTTGTGAAGATGGCGGAGTCCTTCGGCGCCTACGGAATCAGGGTGGATGATCCCTCCACAGGACTAAGGGGCGCCTTGCGGGATGCCCTGGCCAAGGATGGCCCCGTCATCGTTGACGTGACCATGCCTCACCTGGCGCCGCCCTTCCAGATTCCGCCCCACGGCACAACCCGGGCCGCCGGCTGATTCATCCCCCGGGCCTGTCCCGGGATCGCAGGTCAGCAGAGCTTTCGCGGGCAACACCTCCTTGGACTTCGTGTAGTATTCTTGCCAAACACACATGGTTCCAAGGAGGTGCTCAATGCTCAGATTTTCTCTCCGCAGGGGTCGGGTCGGTGTCCTGGAGGTGGCCGGGACCATAGGCGGTCGCTCTTCGATCTCCGAGCTGGCCCAGACGATAGATGGCGTCCGCACCAGTCGCCGGATTAAAGCCCTCGTCCTTGAGATAGATTCCCCCGGTGGCAGCGCCTCAGCTTCGGAGATGCTGTACGAGTCGGTGAAGCAGGTCGCCAGCCGGAAGCCGGTCGTTGCCTACATTCGGGGCACGGGAGCGTCGGGCGCCTACTACCTGAGCTGTGCGGCCCACAGGATCGTCGCCCTTCCCACAGCCCTGGTGGGATCCATCGGCGTGATCCTGGTACGGCCTGTTATGGAGCAGATGCTGAGCAAGCTGGGCGTCGGGGTGTCGGTGTACAAAGGGGGACACCTGAAGGATATGGGGAGTCCCTGGAGGCAGCCCACGGACGAAGAAGAGGAGAGGCTGCAGGGCCTTATCGCCGAGATATACGGCAACTTCGTGAGTGTGGTGGCCCGGGAGCGCAACCTGAAAACAGAGGATGCCGAGAAGCTGGCCACGGGTGAGATATACACCGGCAGAAAGGCCTTGGAGCTGGGGCTTATTGACGAGGTGGGGACCGCCCCTCGGGCTGTAGCCATCGCCGCATCCATGGCTGGCATACGTCCCAGGGTGCAGTGGGTAAAGCCCAAGCGTCCCCTGCTGGAGCGGATGCTGGGCCGGATGGGCGGGTCAGGGTCGACCCTCTACCTGGTCCAGGAGATGGAGCGGGCGATGATGGGAGGAATTTACTACCTTTCGCCCTCTCCCGCCGTGGCTAATTCCAGGTGGGAGCTGTAGCGGAAGAGACGAAGGACTTAGCTACTTTCTCGCTTTACCCTCTGCCAAAGTTCCTCTTTGCGGTCCAGGGGTAGCTGCTCGAATTCCAGCCCTTCTCGCGCCGCAATCTCTTCCATGGCTGTGTAGCGGCTGCGGAACCTGTTGTTGGTGCGACGCAGGGAGTCCTCGGCCTGGATGCCCAACCAGCGGGCCAGGTTGACCACCGAGAAAAGCAGGTCCCCCAGCTCCTGTTCCCGCCCCTTGGGAGTAGACGCAGCCTTCAGCTCCTCCACCTCCTCGGACACCTTGTCGATGACGCCGGATATGTCCTCCCACTCGAACCCCCGCCGGCTCACCCTGTCCTGAAGAAGCTGGGCATGGGCTAGGGCCGGCATACCGGCAGGTATGCCATCGGTGGCCGACTTTCGATTGCCTTCCAAGGCCTTGAGCTGCTCCCAGTTGCGCTCTACCTCATCGGCGTCGGCGGCCTTTGGGCCGCCGAACACATGGGGATGGCGGCGCACCAGCTTGTCCCGTATCTTGTCGACGACGTCGGCCATGGCGAAATCTCCTGCTTCGCTGGCGATCTGGGCGTGGAACACTATCTGCACCAGAACATCCCCCAGCTCCTCCGAGAGCTTGTCGGGGGAATCGTCGTCGATGGCCTCCAGGGCTTCGTAGCACTCCTCCAGCAGGTTCCGCTTCAGGGAAGCGTGGGTCTGCTCCTTGTCCCACGGGCAGCCTCCCGGCCCCCTGAGCTGGGAAACTACTCTCAAAAGCTCCTCGAAGCCCGAAACGTCGGTCGTCATCCTTGCACCTTCACTGCAGGTCTTGTCCGCTGGAACCGCATCACCATAAAGCCGCCCATTGTTGAAGGTCAAGGAAGCTAGATGGTACCGTTGGGCTATGCGAGCCAAGCTGGAACCCCTCCTGCGCATCGGACCCTCGGTCCTCTTTGTGATTGCGGTATTCCTGCTTTTGATCACAGCCAGCGTGACCTATGCGGTGAACGAGCTGCGCCTCTACGGCTATGGTTTCGACAAGTGGGATATCTCCCTGAAGACCGGCATCGAGAGAGATGAGCTGACAGGTATAGCCCGCCAGATCCGGGCCTACTTCAACTCTCACACCGAACCCCTGGAGATTCGCGCGACCATCTTCTCCGAGAAACGGGACCTGTTTAACCAACGGGAGATCATCCACATGAAGGATGTGAAAGACCTGATTTGGGGGGTGTACGTGGTTGGCGGGCTGTCCCTGGCCTACCTGCTGGGGATTGCCGCCCTCGGATTCCTGCGGAGAGGCCGTTCTTATAGCGTGACTCTGGTCCGGGACCTGCTCTGGGGAAGCGCCGTCACGACGGGATTTGTGCTGGGAGTGGGGTTGGCGGCCCTTGTGGGGTTCGACCGGCTCTTCCTGTTCTTCCACGAGGTCAGCTTCGCAAACGACTTCTGGATGCTGGACCCCCGGTCCGACTACCTGGTTATCCTCTTCCCCCAGGGCTTCTGGTACGACGCCACCATGTTCGTCGGCCTTTTGGCTGTGATGGGAGCGGTGGTAACCGGCACTGCTTCCGGCGGTTACCTGCTTGCCCGCCGCATGAGGGAGGGAAGGGACGGCCCAAGTGGCGTCAGATCGGAGGACGACATGGAGCTGAATGGCGATGCTGGTGGGGGACCCTGGGAACGGATAAAGGGGCTGCTATCCGGCAGGTCTCGGTGAGGATGGGGCTAACCCATGGCGCAGGCGCAAGCCCCACCCGCGCAGCACCCGCCTCCACCGCCCGCGCTCGGAATGTAGCTCAGTTCGCCGTCATCGGTGGTGATAGCTGCTGAGAAAAGGGATATGCGCCTCTTGGCCTGCTGGCTGCACCTGGGACACTCAGCACCGTCGGCGCTCATCCCCTGGAGCAGATCGAAGGTGTGGTCGCAGGTAGCACAAATGTACTCGTAGATAGGCATACAGACCTCTCCGTCAATGCTATCCCAGCCCTAACTTCATCGTCAAGGAGAGTGGGAGCAACCTGCCCCACCCCCGGACTGTCCGTTCGTGCTGAGCCTCTTGAATGGAGGAAATCGAAAACATTTAGGGCCCCCAGGGACAGACGCGCCTTTCGTCATTGCGGCGAAGGCCGCAACCCAGGGCGGTGCATCGCCGGCTTCCTGGCAGGCCAAGAGTCAAGAGCGGTACTATGTCCGTCCGTTCGCCCTGAGGGAAATCGAAGGGGAACGGACGGCCCAGACGGGGGCCTGTCCTTGGCGTTTCCTGGATCGCGGCGGATGCCCCAAAGGCGGAGCAAGCTCGTGGTGCAGCTTGAATACGTGCTATATAATGGAAACAGTCCGACAGACACACCCAAAAAGTGACCATTAAGAGGTGTGGTGTCGTCCAGGACAAGGAAAAGATAGTGCCCGAAGAGTCCGTCCTATTCGCTCAACCCTCCAGCTTGGAGACCATGCTTATGCCCGGCGAACGGGTGCTGTCCCAGTGTGGGCTTCTCTTTGCAACCTCCCGCAGGCTCCTGCGATACGAAAGGCAGGGGGGCAGGGTGTCCTTAGAAGAGCTGTCCTATCAGCAGCTCACCGGCGTCGAAGTGGTGCGCAAGGCCAGCCATCCCATAATGGCGCTGGGAGTGCTCGCGGTCCTGGGGGCTATCTTTATGACCATAACGGGCCTGATCTTTGTTACGGCCTTCTTGGCAGTGGCCGGTGGCCTCGCCATGGTCTTGTACGGCTCCAAGGGCCACAACTCCTACTATCAGCTCCACGTCGATCAGCCTCCTCCCGGACCATCCCCCGAGCCGCCCACGGAGATGGAGGTGGCCCTCGATCGGATTAAGACCGCCTTCGGGATCAGTACCGAGAAGGTGGACAAGCGGTGGCAGCTTGACTACGTGAAGGGCAGAAGCTTCATAGCCACCGTCCGCACCATCCGTGGCGACCTCCCCGAATTCTAGGCCCGCCCTCGCCCTGCCCCAGTCTCCTTCCGTTGACAAGCTAGCTCCATTGGCTAATAATTTAGCTAGCTGAAACGGCATTTCGCCGCAGGATTTACCCAGCAATCCCCATCACGTTCAAGGAGTGAGTCCCATGGGTGTAATGAGCAAAAAGGCGAGGGAGATTTTCTACCGAAAGGGTAGGCCTATCACCCATATCGCCAGCGCCCCCTCGGTGCACGATGCCCGCATGTATGAACGGGCAGGGTTCGAGTACATATTCCTGGGTGGGGATGCCACCTTCGGCATCATGCTGGGCATTCCCGGCACCTACATGGACATCACCGAAAAGACCTTCATCGCGAAGTACTACGTCAATGCGGTGAACATCCCCGTCCTCATGGACTGCGACGAAGTGTGCGGTCGCGGGCCGGCCATCGTGGAGCGGGCTGTGGAGAAGTACGTCGATATTGGCCTGGCGGGCATGGACATCGACGACCGTGTGGTGTTCGAGGTGCGTGGGGCCGCCCGCACCGAGCGGGAGCACGGCATCTCCGAGTGCGTGCCCATCGAGCAGATGGCCGACGTCATCGGGGCGGCCAAGGACGTCATGAAGTCCCTCGACCCCGACTTCGTCCTCCGGGTGCGGTGCTACGACTTCCACGTGGGCACTCCCCTGGAAGATACCATCAAGCGACTGCAGGCCTATGAGCGGGCTGGGGCCGATGTGCTCTACCTGGGAGGCGTGGAGACGCCTGAGGATACCAAGAAGTGCCTGGATGGCCTGAACATACCCTGCACGGTGCCGGCCACCTGGATGACCTACGACCTAGCCCGGGACTTGGGCCTCTGCGAGGTGCGCCGTCCCTACGAGCTGGAAATGGTGATGCACTCGGCCGGATGGGAGTTCCTGGAAGACTTCAACCAGCGGGGCTTCGCAGCATCCGATGCCCGCCGGGAACAGTACAAGGACAGCCCCTACATGGCCCACTACGGCGCCCTCTTCCCCGACCGGGATGTGTTGGGCAACCCGACAGGTTCGGGTGGAGGAAAGCCTGCCCAGTAGCCTCTTCGGCTTCGGGCGGCTTGTACCACAACAAAACTGGGGGTGACCTATGAGGAACGGAATCAGGATCGTCGACATGGATACCCACGTCCAGCCCACCGTTGATGTGCTGGAGAAGTACGTGGAACCCAGCTTCCGCCCACGCCTGGCGGAGTTCGATCCCTACCGACGCACCAGGGAGAACTACCTGGGATCTACTACGACCCTGGCTGTGGGCCCCATTCCCTATGACCGGATGCCAGGCGAGGCGCCCAGGGAAGAGGACACCAAGGCAACCCCAGGCGGACGGGGAGGCAACGAAGGACGCTCCCACTCCATGCACAGGGTGCCGGTGCAGCCCCAGGTGCAGGATGAGAACGTGGAGGGCCGTTTGCAGGATATGGACCTGGAGGGGCGGGACATTGACTTCCTGTTCCCCGGTACGTCCATCACATCCATTACCGGTCTGCCCGACGTCACCCTTTCCGAGGGCTACTACCGGGCCTACCACCACTACATGCAGATGTACTCCGCCCCTGCCCCGGACCGGCTGAAGAGCGCCATCCAGGTGCCCGGCGCGGACCCCGAGTGGGCGGTTAGCGAGATCAAGATGTGGGGCAACGAAAAGTGGGTGGCGGGCGTCTGGGTCCACCTGAAGGAAGGACTGCCCGTGGACCATCCCGACCTTGAGCCAATCTGGGCCACCATGAGCGAGTACGACCTTCCCTCGGTCCACCACAGCTTCTACATGGAGCCCCCCTACTTCCCAGGCTACAAGGATGTGTGGGGCAACGCAGTGGCAGCCCGCACCTTCGCCCATCCTTGGGGGGCATCCCGCCTCTTCGCCTACATGATCCTGGGTGGTCTGCTGGACCGATATCCCAACTTCCGGGCCTTCGCTTCCGAGGTGGGTCACGGATGGCTGCCGAACATGCTCCTGCGCTTGGGCTTCAACAAGAGCTACCTGCAGGGTGCGTCCAAGGACCTGAAGTACACTCCCCTAGAGTATGCCCAGATGGGAAGGATCGCCTGCGCCGCCGAGCCCTTCGAGGGGCCGATTATGACCAAGGCCACCATCGATGTGCTGGGTGAGGACTGCCTCATGCACCAGTCCGACTACCCTCATGGGCAGTGCTGGTTCCCGGAGACAGCCCAAGAAGTGATGGACTGGGACTTCTGGCCGAGCCTCGGCCCCAACGCGCTGGAGAAGCACATGGCGGGCAACGCCGAGAAGATGCTCCGCCTGAACTAAGCCGGGGGATCAAATCACGGAAACCAGGGGGCCAGCCATGCAGGCTGGCCCCTTTTTTATTGGACGCGGCGGCGTTCGGCGGCTGCCTGGCGTACTTCGCCGCCCAAGCCGCGGAGCCTGGGGCTGCGCAACGCCAGGACCCAGATGAAGCTGATCAGACAGACCCCGCCAACGGCCACGGCGAGCCTGGGGTGTACCGTGTCGGCGATGCTGGTCAGGACGATGGACCCCAGGGCGGGCATGCTGAAGGTGATGCTGAAGAGGCCCATTATTCGTCCCCGAAGGTTGTCAGGGACCAGCATCTGCAGGGACCCCATTATCGAAACCAGGGCAAGGGAGTTTCCCACACCGGCAACGAAGAGGATGGGGACGGACAGCGCGAACCAGGGTGACAGGGCGAACAACAGGAAGAAGCTGCCCGAAATTGTCATGCCAAGAACGATGAGCTGCCCCTGCCGGTAGGACTCCCGCACGCTGCCGGTGATGATGGTACCGATCACAGCCCCTAATCCAAAGGCGGCAAGCATGAAACCCATGCCCTCGGGTCCTACGTCCAGCATCCGTTCGCCGGCGAAAACGGGCATCATGAAGAAGGCGATGGACATCCCGAAGAACCCGTTGAAATAGGACGTGCTCAGCAAGATGGCGAATACCCCGTGAGCGCGGGCAAAGCTGAACCCGTCGGCGATCTCCCGGAGAACGTTGCGTCTTTGCCGGTCCAGCACCGGTATTTTGAGAGTCTGGGCGATTATGGTCATGAATATGAAGGTGCAGGCCCCGACGGTTAACGTGGCGCCGATGCCGACGGTGGCTACCAGAATGCCTGCCAGGGACGGGGCGACTATCCCCATACCCTGCCAGGCGAAGTTGTGCATCGCCACCGCGCTGGGTATGTCATCCCGGGGCACCAGCCGGGGCAGTATGCTCTGCCGGGCCGGTGAATCGAAGGCTTGGACAGCTCCGACCAGGAAGGCGGCTACCAGCACATGCCAGGGCTCCACCAACCCCTTGACCGTCAGCGCCATGAGCGCCAGAACCACGCAGGCGGTGGAGGACTGGCAGATTGCTATCAGCGCTTTAAGGCTCACCCTATCGGCGAAAGCGCCTCCGAACAGGTTCAGGGTGATGGAGGGAATCGCCAGCGTCAGGCCCACGTACCCCAGGTAGATGGCCTCCTCGGTCAGATCGTAGATCAGCCAGTTGAGGGAAAAGCTGACCACCATCATGTAGCCGGTCACCGAGGAGACCAAGCCAGTCCAGTAGAGCCTGAAGTCCCTGTGCCTGAGGGCTGAGATGGCCGAGAACCGGCCCAGGAAGCCGGGAGTGGGAGTACTTGCCAAGGTTAAGGTGTGCCCTCGAAGTTAATTGCGATTAGCCGACCCCCGCGATTTCTCAGCCTAGTTGACCTTGAGGTTGAACACCTGGGCAGCAGTGCGCCATTCGATCTGCTCCCGTTCGGCGGGGGTCAGGTTGGCATCATCCAGGGTCTTCTTCCGCATGGAATAGAGGTCGGTGGGATCGGACAACCATCTCCATGTAGGAGACCAGTCGGACCCGAACATGATCCTGTGGGCACCCAGCTTGTCCACGGCGATGCGAATATGCTCGCCTATGGTGCCCACTGTGTCGAAATAGACGTTGGTGTTGCGCATGGCGACCGAGAGGGCGGTGTCGAAATGGTGCAGTCCCCGCCCCATCTTGGTCAGTATGATGGGCACGTCCGGGTATCTGCCCGCTATCTCGTCGGTCCACACAGGGTCCGAGTAGAACAACCCTCCCGGAAACTGGGACCATCCCGTCGGGAACTGTATGGGCAGCTTGAAGCGCGCGGCCACATCCAGAAAGGGCTTCAGGTCGTTGGCTATCCTCTCAGGGTGGGTCGCCACCGTATAGCCCTCGGCGTGGGTCTCGCCGATCCCCACCATGTCCGCCATCTCCACGCACCGCACTATCTCTGCGGCCGCATCCTCCCTGGCCTTCTGGAGGCCAGCAGCTTCGGCCTCCTGGGTCCAGGGGTCCAGCGCCCTGCGCTGGGTGGGAGAGTTGTTGGGGAGGTAGATCAGCCCAAACAACCTTCCGGGATGCCTGGCCACCTGCTCTGCCGTGGCATCGTTTGTCCCCCTGCCCGGCGTAAGCTGGACTAGCCCCTTGTCGATGCCGTGCTGGTCGAAGTCGGCTACCAGGTCGTCGGATATGTCCACCGGGTCTTCCGTCAGGCGGGCTTGGTACAGCTCGGGGAACCGGGAGTTGAGGTTAATCACATCTTCGATGCGCGAAACCTTGTCCCGTAGGTCGGTAAACGACCGACCTGCTCCTACGAGGTGTATGTGGGTGTCTATAATCATGGCATCTCCTCCATGTTAGCTATTCCCCAATCCCAAACACCTGCTCGGCTGTCCTGCACTCGATCTGCTCCCGCTCGGCAGGAGTCAGGTTGGCGTCGTTGAGGGGCTTCTTGCGCATGGAGTAGAGGTCCATCGGCTCCGTCACCCACCTCCAGGTTGGCGACCAGTCGGAGCCGAACATAATCCTGTCAGCGCCCAGCTTGTCCACGGCGATGCGCACATGCTCTCCGGTGGTGCTGACGGTGTCGAAAAAGACATTGGTGTTGCGCATGGCCACGGCCAGGGCGTTGTCGAAGTAGTGCAAGCCGCGGCCCATCTTGGTGAGAATAATTGGCACATCGGGGTACCGGCCGGCTATTTCGTCGGTCCACACCGGGTCGGCGTAGTAGAGTCCCCCAGGAAACTGGGACCACCCGGTAGCTATCTGTATAGGCAGCTTGTACCTGGAAGCCACATCCAGGATGGGCTTGAAGTCCCTGGCGATGGCTTCGGGATGGGCGGAGACTGTGAACCTCTCGGCATGAATCTCGGCCACTCCGACCATGCCCGGCATCTCCACGCACCGCTCTATCTCACCGGCTGCCCACTCCCTCGCGGCAGTAAGTCCGGCATCCTCTTTCTCTTCCGACCAAGGATCCAAGGCCCGCCTCTGGTTGACGTGGTATCCGCCCACGTTGATTAGCCCGTAGAGGGTGCCCTTATGGTCGGCCGCCGTCTGGGCGACGGTCTCGTTGGTAGCCCGTCCCGGAGTGGTCTGGACGACGCCCTTGTGAATGCCGTGCCGCTCCCAGTCCTCGAAGAGCTGGTCCGATATATCTATCGGATCCTCGCTCAGTCGGGCCTTCATCAGGTCGGGATAGCGGACGTTGAGGCTTACCACATCCTCCACCCGCTTGATCTTGTCCGATAGGTCCGAAACGGAAGCCGAAGCACCTACCATATGTATATGGGTATCGATAATCACGGTTCTTCCACCCCTTTGTAGGACTTAGGACCCCAAGGGCATGAGTCGAAAAGGAGCGGATGCCCCCGGCGAAAGCTGTTCTCTAGAGGGGGATGGCTTCGCCGTCGGCCCTGGGGTCCGATGCGCCGGCTAGAATGCCCCGTTCATGATCGATTGCAAGGAGGTTCACCCGGCCGAACAGGTCGGCCCCTATCGGGGTTATCTTATGCCCTTTGGACTTCAGACCTTCGATGGTCTCCTCGGGCAAGGGGGCGTCTTGCTCGACCTGGAGCACGTAGTCGTCTTCGACGGTCCGGGGGTTGGTGCCCGGAGTGCTGTTCCACCGGGGGGCATCCACGGCCTGCTGAAGTTCCAAGCCAAAGTCGATCAGCCCGGTGAGGACCTGCACGTTGCTCTGGGGCTGGTTGTCAGCGCCCGGCGTACCCCCAACTATAACAGGGAGGTCATCCTTGAACACCATGTAGCAGTTGAGGGTGTGCATGGTGCGCTTGCCCGGGGCTATGGTGTTGGGATGGCCTTCCTTGATGTAGAAGCTGGTAGCCCGGTTGTTCATCAGGATTCCCGTGCCCTCGACGATGAACTGGGAGCCGAACCCGGCGAAGATGCTGTGGATGTAGGAGACAGCATTTCCTTCCGAATCGACGATGCACGAGTAAGCGGTGTCGTTGCCTGCCGCCACCGGGGCGGGGGCATCTATGCGGGTGGTGGCGGCGGAGTTGAGGTCGATCCGCTTCCGCTGCTCCTCGGCGTGCTCCTTGGAGAGCAGCCTCTCCAGGGGCCAGGATACGAAGCTTGGGTCGCCGGCGTAGGTGTTCCGGTCGGCATAGGCCAGTTTCTTCGCCTCCACCATCAGGTGAACGCTTTCGGGGGTGTTGTGGCCCAGGGAAGCCATGTCGAACCCTTCCAGTATGTTCAAGGTGGATAGCACGATGAACCCTTGGGATGGGAAGCTGGTCTCGTAAACAGTGTGCCCGCGATAGGTGCCTGATAGAGGCGGCTCCTGGAACTGCAGCGTGTGGTTGGCGAAATCTTCCTGGGTGAACAGGCCTCCGGACGCCTGCAGGCCCTTGATCAGCTGCTGGGTAAGGCTGCCCCTGTAGTACTCGTCGGCGCCTCCCTGGGCAATCTTCTTCAAGCTGGCTGCCAGGTCCGACTGCACGAGGACATCCCCTGCTTGGTAGGGCTGGCCATCCTTCAGAAGGACGCTTGCCGTGGAAGGGTACTCCGCCAGGGTCTCGGCGAATATCTTGAACTCCCTCGCGATGCGGGGGGTCACGGGATAGCCGTCCTCAGCGTAGCCGATGGCAGGCTCAAGGAGCTTGGCAAAGGGCATGGTGCAGTATTCGCGGTGCATAGTTTCCCATGCGGCGATGGACCCGGGGACAGTGGCGGCCAGGGGGCCTGTCCTGGGAACGAACTCGTGGCCCTTGGACTGGTAGTAGGCGGAGGTTGCCCCTGTAGGCGCCACGCCGCTGCTGCTGATGCTGCGCAGCCTTGCCTTGGTAGAGCCCTTGGGAGGCTGGTAAAAGATGGCAAAGGTGTCCCCGCCTACGCTGCACTTGGACGGCAGGGTAACCGCTTCCACCGCCGCCAGGGCCAGGGCCGCATCGAAGGCATTCCCACCCTCCTGAAGCACCCTTATGCCTGTGGACGCTGCAAGGGGAGATGCTGAGCACACCATCCCATTACGGCCATAGACGGTGCTGCGTGAGGGGCGAGACGGAGCCAAGGGCACACCTCCTGAAAGGGAAAGGGTGGAAGCTTGGATTGTCCGAGTATATTTCTGAAGGAAGGTTGTAGTCAAGGGTAACGCACCTTCGCCAGCTATGATGAGGGCCTCTCTGTGGGTGTGCCGGCGTATCCCGGTGTGCTAGAATTGGCCCATCCAATAAGGCTTCAGGACCCTGCGTTGCGGGTCCCCGATCTCAGAGCAGTTATAGGAGGCTTGATGTTCGAGCAGACCGATATGATGCGCATAGTGGAGAAGTATCGGGGCGATGCCATCGTGGTGGCGGCTTACCGCTCCGACCCTGCGTGGGCGAAGGTCACCACCAACCCCCACCGGGACCTTCCCTTCTGGAGCGCGATGGGAAAGGGATCATCCATGGCCCTGGGTTTGGCCCTTGCCCAGCCGGAAATCAAGGTCATTCTCTTCGATGGGGACGGCAGTTTGCTGATGAACCTTGGTTCCCTGGTGACCATCGGAGGCGTTCTGCCCAAGAACTTCTATCACTTCGTCATGGACAACAAGGTCTACGCCACCACCGGTGGCCAGAGCGTACCCGGAAGCGGGCAGGCAAGCTTTGCCGACATGGCCAAGGCCGCCGGGTACCCTCGGAGTTTCGAGTTCGAGAATCTGGAAGACTTTGCCGGCAGCGCCGAGGATATCCTGACCCAGGATGGGCCGGTCATGGTCAGCGTGAGCATCCACCCCAGCATTCGCACCCACGAGGAGCGGGTGGAGCAGATGTCCGACCCCCATCGGCGCACAAGCGGCAAGGCTATAGCGGAGCTGGTCGCGGAGTTTGGGGCATCCTAGCCGGATCAAGCCCAGCCTGAAGGACTCCCTGCCCACTCTTGCTGATGCGAAAGGAGCGTTCAACTTGTCCGATGTGAAATTTGGTACCCGTCTTGGAGCTAACTGGCATAACGGCATCCCTTCGACCCAGGAGTTTCTCGACATACCCCGGAAGTGCGAAGAGTGGGGCTACGACTTCGTGGTGGCGGGAGACCACATCGCCGGCGGTAGGGCAGGCATCGCCCCCATTGTTCAGTGCTTCCCCGTACTGGCCGCTGCGGCAGCCGTCACCCAGAAGATACAGGTGGCTACTTGTGTGCTCCAGCTTCCCATGTACAACCCGGCGGTGGTGGCCCGCAGCATGCTGACCATAGACTTTCTGTCCGGCGGCAGGGCGATTATGGGTGTCGGAGTAGGAGGCCAGTACCCCAACGAATGGGAGGCTGCCCAGCAGAACATCCACGACCGGGGCAAGCGGGCCGACGAAGCCCTGGCTATAATCCGCCAGATGTGGACAGAGAACCAGATCGAACACCATGGTCGCTTCTACGACCTTACGGACATCTCCATGGAGCCCAAGTCCCAAGCCCCTGATGGCATCCCCATCTGGGTGGGCGGCAGCTCCGACGCCGCCCTGCGCAGGGCGGCCCGGTTCGGCGACGGCTGGACTTCGACCCAGATGAGCTCTGCCCAGTGGCAGCAGAACATGGAGAAGGTGCACGAGTTCGCAGGAGAGATGGGCCGCGACATGAGCAGCTTCCAGGGGATCCACAGCTTGGGCATCCGCATCGACAAGGACCGGGAGAAGGCCCGGAGCGATGCCCGCGCCATCCTTGGGGACGGAGGCCGTGTGCCCTTCGATGAGCTGGTGGAGGACTACGTCTGCGCAGGCGATGCGGAAGATTGCGCCCGTGTGATACGGAGGTTTATCAACGCCGGGGCCAGCTGGTTCATGCTCAGCCCCATGGGCAAGCTGGAGGACCTGATGCCCCAACTGGAGATGATCGCCCAGGACCTGATCCCCAAGTTCCGGTAGCAGCGGGCCGCATCAGGGGTACCGGAGCACTGCTCCCTTAGCGCATATGTGCTGTAAAGCAAAGGCAGGGTAGGACACTTCCTACCCTGCCTTTTTTGTTCCGCCGTTGGGGTCTGGTACTTTAGTGTTCGTGGCCGTCGTGGGTTACTGCGATGACGTCCATTCCCACATTGGGGACCTGGCTGGGGCGGTAAACGTTGATAAATGCCCTCGCCGGCCTTACCCCGGTGAAGTGGGTCTCGTACACCTTATTGAACGCCTCAAAGTGGGCCCTCTGCTGGGCCGGGTCATCGCCCACCGTCAGGTAAACGGTTGCCTTGACCACATCATCCAGGCTGGCCCCCGCCGCCGCCAGCACAGCCTTGATGTTCTTGAAAAGCTGTTCTGCCAGCTCGGGTATATCTCCCGCTATCCGCTGATTGGTAGCCGGGTCGATGGCCCCCATGGAAGCGGTGAACACCATGTTGCCCGCTTTGACTGCCTGGTTGTAAGGCCCCTGGGGAGGAGGCCCCTGGTCGGTGTGAATTCGCTCAATGTGGTGCATAGTCCACCTCTCAGATTTGCAATGTGGGTATAGGAGCCGCTGAGGGCCCCCTGGAAAGCGGGGAAAGTCTAGCACGCACCCATAGCAGGGTCAAACGAAGTGAAGGTTTTGGGGGACAGGGATTATGCTGTGTATTTCGCCGAAAAGTTGTGGGCTGTGTCGGCGAAATTCATCGAGGTGCAATCCTATA
The DNA here is from genome assembly GCA_965116325.1 of Dehalococcoidia bacterium. Classification (GTDB taxonomy): domain Bacteria; phylum Chloroflexota; class Dehalococcoidia; order Lucifugimonadales; family JAGWBF01; genus JAGWBF01. The sequence continues at coordinate 1,620,451 of OZ220675.1, forward strand.
ATTCCCGCATTCTCCTCCAAAGGAGGTCGGCAATGAGCGCGATTAAGAGCCTAGCGGGCGTGTACATGATCATCGTGGGAGCCGCGGTGGCCGTACATTTCATCGTCACCCAGTTCTATGACCCTGCCCTTACGGATACAGCCCTCACCGTATGGCGCATCATGGACCCGCTGATGGTGGCTGCAACGGCCATGGCCTTCGCAGCGGCGACTTGCTGCAAGCTCCGGGTTGGCGGCGGCCAGGGGGACCCCGTAACGCGGGGCTACCTGGAGGCGCAGATCGGCTTCTACGTCTCCGGTGTCATGCTCATAGCCTTGCTCTGGAACTGGATAGGTGTTGAGTTCGTGGAGCCAAGAAACGACGATGGCTTGGTTTGGATCATCATCGACTCCACGCTGCCCTTCCTGCTGGGCACCGCCGGCTACCGCCTACTCCGCAACGGCAACAGCTAGGCGACTCTTCTCCCGGCCCTAGCAGCCCCGCGCTCCTGCTAAAGGGGATCCGTGCGCAGCTCCTCGGGCAGGACGCAAAGTGGGGGCGTGAGGGGAAGGTCAGGAGCATTGTCCGTTCGCCCTGAGGGAAATCGAAGGGGAACGGACAGCCCGGGCCTTGGTGGCCCAATGGTCTCCTTAACCGAGACGGGGATGACTCACCCCTTCTTGGGGTAGGATCGCCCTCGCCTTTTGACCCTCAAGCGTGGCGCCTGTACAATAAGGCCAGCATTGAGTGGCCAATGCGTCTGCCAGACCCAAGAAAGGAGACAGATATGGCAAGGATCAAGCATATCGCCCTCAGGGCCGACGACCCCGAAAAGACGGCCGCCTTCTATAAGGAAGTCTTCGGACTGGAAGAGGTAGGGAAGGCCCGCACCGGCTTCTATCTCTCTGACGGCTACCTGAACGTCGCCATACTGAGCAAGCTTGAGACCGCCCACGGCGAGACTCCGCGGGATGTGGAAGGCTACACCGGCATCGACCACTTCGGCATCCTGGTCGATGACATGGACGAGACCTGCAAGAAGCTGGAGGATGCGGGCGCTGAGTCTGCAATCCCGGCAGTCAATACAGCCACCCAGACCAACGCCGACGGCAAGTCCTACTTCGAGTTGAAGTACAAGGGCCCCGACGGGCAGATATTCGACATCAGCGCCGATGGTTGGGTAGGCGGCAACTAGCAGACCTACCCGCCCTGGTTGGGCGCTTCACCTAGGGCCCTCTACCGAAAGGTAGAGGGAAAGGTAACTCAGGCCGGAAGGGCTAGCGCCAGGCCCTGGAACCGAGGGTTCGGTTCATGACCTGCCCGCGCCTTCCGGCCTCTTTCCACGCCCCCGGTCCCCGTTCGCCGAAGTTCTGGCCGAGCATCGCCCCTTTGGACATGGAGATCAGGAGCGCCGTTCCAATGGCCGATGCCAGTTCTTTGTCGTGCTCGCCATTATCCTTTTCGCCGTTGGTGTCCGGGCCTCCCAAGCCCGGGCCTACCGAAGCAAGGAAGTCGGTGTGGTAGGTGCAGTCGATGAAGGTGGGATGGTCCACAATGCGGCTGAGAAGGGGAATATTGCTCTTTATGCCCTCCAGCCGGAACACCCTCAGGGCGTCCAGCAGGTGCTTCCTGGCTTCCTCCCGGTTCTCTCCCCAGCAGATCAGCTTTGCGATGATGGACTCGTAGTGGGTGGTCACCTCGTAGTTAGGACGCAAAGCGCTATCAACCCGCACATGCTTTCCGGAGGGTACATGGTAGTTTTCGATAACCCCTGCCGTGGGGAGGAAGGTTACCGGGTCTTCGGGATAGATGCGGGTTTCGATGGCATGGCCGTTACACTGGACATCTTCCTGCTTGATGGGCAGCTCCTCGCCGGAAGCCACCCTTAGCTGCAGATCCACCAGGTCCAGGCCGGTAATCATCTCCGTCACGCCATGCTCTACCTGCAGGCGGGTGTTCATCTCCAGGAAGAACATGCCCCCGTCGGGGGAAACCAGGAACTCGATGGTCCCGGCGTTGGTGTAGCCCACGTGCTTGGCAAAGCGGACGGCGTAGTTCCAGAGGCGCTGCCTCTGCTGGACCGTCAGCTTGATCGCCGGGCTTTCCTCCACGATCTTCTGGTTTCTGCGCTGAATGGAGCAGTCCCTGGCCATAAGGTGGACAAGGTTGCCGTGCTCGTCACCCAGCACCTGGACCTCGATGTGGGAGGCGCCTTCCATGTAGCGCTCGAAGTAGAGGGTGCTGGACCCGAAGGCGCTGGCGGCCAGGGCCCGCTGTTGGTGGACCACCGACTCCAGCTCCGCCAGGGACTGGATGATCTTTATGCCGATTCCCCCGCCCCCTCCGGCGGCCTTTACCATGAGAGGGAAGCCCAGGGACCAAGCCATGTCGGTGGCATGGGCGTCGTCGATCGCTTTGCTGGAACCGGGCAGAACGGGCACGCCCGCCCTCTTGGCCATCCTGCGGGCCTGGAGCTTGTCCCCCATCTTCTCGATGACCTCGGGCGAAGGCCCCACGAACCGGATCCCGGCATCCTGACAATCCTGGGCGAAGGGAGCGCTCTCCGAGAGGAATCCGTAGCCAGGATGTACCGCCTCGGCGCCCGACTGAAGGGCGATCTCGATGATCTTGTCCTTCTTCAGATAGCTGTCACGGGGAGCGGCCCCACCCAGCAGGTAGGCTTCGTCGGCCATCTGGACGTGCTGTCCCTCCGCATCGGCCTCCGAGTACACAGCCACGGTCTTGATGCCCATCTGTTCGCAGGTGCGGATTATCCGGCAGGCGATTTCGCCCCGGTTTGCAATCAGCAGCTTCTTGAACACGTATTATCCCTCACTTTGCTTCCCGCAAGGCCATTGACACTTAGTGTCGTTATACTACTCGGCGCCCTTTCTAGGCTAGGCGATCTAGGAACGTCCTGGAGCGGATTTCCCTGTCCAGCCAGTACTTTAGCGTACCTGATAAGAGGGTTGTCAACTCCCGGGTAAGCTGGGGTTCCAGCCTGAGGGAGCAGGCCTGTTCCAAGCTGGAACGTCGGAAATATCGGAGGGCTTTGAGAGCGTTGACGGACATCTGGTACACCTGCTGCCCCTTCCTGCCGCAAGATGGGCAGAGGGTGCCACCGGCTTCGGGACTGTACAGGTGCTGGCCGGGCTCAAGGGCCTCACGGCAATCTACGCAGAGCTGAAGCTCGGGCATGAAACCCGAGTGGTCCAGCACCTGCATCTCGAAATAGCGGAGAACGTGGTCCCTGGGAGCGCCCCCGTGCAGCGCCCGCAGACACCCGACGAGAAGCTGGTACATCTCCTGGTTGGGACTTCCTTCAGCGCCGAAGCCGTCCACCACCTCGGTCATGTACATACCGCCGGTAGCCCCCTCCAGCTCCGTTCTCAAGGCAGGAAAGGCTTCCACTATCTGGGCTTGGGACACTATGTCCAGGTTTCCGGGGCGGGCGCGGTGCAGGGTGAGGTCAACGCAGTTCAGCACCTCCAGGTGTCCTACCAGCTTGCTGGACGGCTTACGGGCGCCATGCACCACCACCCGGAGCTTGCCCCACTCCCGTGTGAACAGGGTGACCATCAGCCCCGCCTCCATCAGGGGAGTGGAGCGGATGACGACCCCTTCCGTTCGGAATGACCTTGGCCGGCTCACCTCTCTAGAGCTCCTGCCTGCCCTGGAAAGCCCGGCTCAGGGTAACCTCGTCGGCGTACTCCAGGTCACCGCCTACGGGAAGGCCCCGCGCAAGGTGGGTGACCTTCACCGGAAGCTGGCCGACCTGCCTGCGTATGTACATCGCCGTGGCCTCCCCCTCCAAGGTGGGGTTTGTGGCGATTATCAGCTCCTGCACCGAGGCGCCGTCCAGCCGGGAGATAAGCTCCTTCAGCTTCAGGTCCTCGGGGCCGACCCCGTTGATGGGGGATATAACCCCGTGGAGGACATGGTACAGACCCCGATAGCAATGGGTGCGCTCCAGGGCCAGCACATCCAGGGGTTCCTCCACCACGCAAACCTGGGTGGCATCCCGCCGGTCGTCGGTGCAGATGGGGCAAGGATCGGTGTCGGACAGGTTCTGGCAGCGGGAGCAGAAGATAACCTGGTCTTTTACCACGGTGATTGCTTCCGCCAGCATGTGGGCTTCTTCGGGGGGCAGCTTGATGATGTGGTATGCGAGCCTCTGGGCGCTCTTGGAGCCGATGCCCGGGAGCTTGTTCAACTCCTGGATCAGCCTTGCCACCGAGGGCGCTGCAGAGGGTACGGGCCAGCCGGTCATAGGTATCCGGAGTCCTTAGGTCAACCCTGGGAGGTTCAGGCCTCCGGTCAGGGTGCTCAGCTTCTCCGAAGCTGCCTGCTGGGACTTGTTCAGCGCATCGTTGACCGCCGCAACCACCAGGTCCTGGAGAAGCTCCACATCTTCGGCAGCCTCCGGAGCGATCTCCACCGACTCCACGATCTGCTTTCCGCTCATAACCACCTTGACCACCCCGCCGCCGGCGGTGCCTTCCACGCTCATGGTCTCCAGCTCCTCCTGCATCTGCTGGAGCATGTTCATGGACGGCTGGGCCGGAGCGCCGTCCTGGGACCTCGATTGCTGGCGCTTTGCCTGGCGCCGCATCTGCCGGTTCATCATTCTGCCCGTTCCTCCAAAATGCGTCCTCCCCAGTTTAGCACTGCCCGCACCAGGGGGCTCTGGTCCGGCCCCTGGGTAAAGGAGGCTGAAGCACCCTCGGTCATATCCAACCTCAGCTTGTAGGCTGTTCCCAGGGACTTGACCATCGCCTCCTCCACGGTGCGTATGCCTTGGGGGTCATCCAGCTCTCCCTGCATACGCTCCAGGTGCGACTTATGGGAGAAGGCGATGACCAGGGTGTCCCCATCCAGGTACTGGTTCTTGCAGTCCCGTAGCAGTGCTCCGATGTTGAACCGCTTCCCCTTGTACCGGCTCAGGGCCCTGACGAGGGAGGACCACTGGGTCCCCGTCAGCCCATCGGATGCCCCGTTGCTCATGACGGGAGCTGCCGCTATGGATGTCTCGGCCTCGACCGTTGGGGATTCGACCTGTACGGGAGTCGGCTCAGGGTCGGCCATTACAGGCTTGGGGACTGCATCGCTGGGCATCGGCCTGTCCTTGGATTCGGCTGGGGGAGGAGCGACCGTTCTGGGGCTGGGCGCGGTCGGAGTGGGCCGTGGGTTGGGTGCAGGCTCCGGGGCTTCCCGGGGAGCGCCCTCCAGGCTGATTTCGACCACCGCCAGCTCCAAGGGAAGGGGAGAGGGCGAGTCCAGCTTCATGTTGACGGGCGCCAGGTGCTTCAGGCACAGCATGGTGGATGTTATCGGCACCCTGGATGCCAGCTCTTCCAGGGCATGAGACGTTTCCGATTGTATGTCCAGGGAGTCCCTGGAGCCGCATTGGAGCAGCAGTAGGGACCTGAGCAAATCCACCGCCTCTTTGTGAAGCTGGCGTAGGTCCACACCGTCCCATGCGGCCCGGTTAATGGATGCAACAGAGGCCGATGTGTTGCCCATGAGCAGGTAGTTGATGAGCTCCAGGGCCTGCCGGCCATGGCCGAGCCCCAGCATCTGGTTGACCTCGTTTACGCCCACCGTCCCGCCGTGGGAGACCACCACCTGCTCCAGCAGGTTCTCCGCGTCCCGTAGGCTGCCCGAGGAGAAGTGGGCAAGGATTTTCAGGGCGGAGGTGTCGGCCTCGATCCCCTCCATGTCGCAGATGAGGCGCAGCCGCTCCAGCATGCTTTCCGAGGTAAGGCGCCGGAAATCGAACCGCTGGCACCGGGAGATGATTGTGGGAAGTATCTTGTGGGGTTCGGTGGTGCACAAGATGAAGACGACGTGGGGAGGAGGCTCTTCAAGGGTCTTGAGGAAGGCGTTGGAAGCGTGCTCCGTCAGCATGTGGGCTTCGTCGATGATATATACCTTGTACCGGCCCTCCACGGGGGACAAGTTCACCTTGTCCCGGATGTTTCGCACCTCATCGATGCCCCGGTTGCTGGCGGCATCCATCTCGATGAGGTCCATGAAGCGCCCTTCCTGGACGGATGTGCAGCGAGAGCAGTCACCGCAGGGCCTGCTCTCCTCGGGGCCGGTGCAGTTCACCGCCTTTGCCAGGATGCGGGCGGTGCTGGTCTTCCCTGTTCCCCGGGGGCCGCAGAACAGGTAGGAGTGCCCTATCCTGCCATGGGTCACGGCGTTGGCCAGGGTGGTGGTCACATGCTCTTGCCCGACCACCTGGTCGAATCCTTGGGGACGCCACTTGCGGTAAAAGACCTGGCTGCTCACGGCGCACCCGGTCCGAAAAAGGCCCTCACTATCTCCTGTTCCCTGGAGCGCATAGCGACGCTTTCTGCATCCTCGACATGATCATATCCAAGGAGGTGCAGGGTCCCATGGACTACAAGATGGGCCAGCTCCCGTTCCCTGGAGTGTTGGGCGTCGAGGGCCTGCCTCTCCGCTTGGGGAAGAGAAATGATGACCTCGCCCAGGTGTTGGGGCTCCTCCGGCATCTGAAAGAAGCCCGATATATCGGGCGATGGCGGCGGAGGCTCCTCTTCCCCTTCCCAATGGCCCCCATGGCCAGCGGAAAAGGACAGCACATCGGTCACTTCATCCAAGCCGCGATACATGCGGTTGAGCTCCTTCAACATTGCATCATCGCCAATGACGAGACCCATCTGGCAGGCGGTATTGGGAAGGGCGTTGGCGAGGGCGCATTTGGCGATCTTGCGCAGCCAGGCTGGAGTTACCTCGCCTCTGAAGCTTGGGGAAATTGTGACATCGACCCGGGGGATTGGGGCTTTGCTCATGGTCAATCCCTGCAGCCGACATGATAGCATAGCCCCCCACCCTCATCAATGACGATTAGACCCGGTTCGCCGGGGTGAGAGCAAGACCTGAAGGCCCGCATTTGCCGTAGGCGGCGGGGGCTCGTTATAATAAAATTCAGCAAGACTAGGTGAACCTGGCTAAGGTCGGCCAGCCTGACCTTTTGCGGCTGGCAGTCATCCACACCGGAGGCGGCAGGAGCATCGAGATGGAGTACCGGATTCGCTGTCCATACCATGAAGCAGATGAGGTGCTGGAGGTGCCTGGGGACCCTCAGTATCACGAAGGCCATGCGGAGTGTTCTCCGGCGCCTGGTCTGAACCCCCTTCCCCTCAGGATCAGGATAATTCATGGATTGCTGGTGGATGCGGCGCCCGTGAAGGGCCACGGCTCCCACGCTTCCTGATCGCCTGCACTACGGTACAGCCTTCCCACGATCCTTCGGCCCGCCGTCGTGGAGCGCCAGGTATGCCTTGAACTCCTGGTAGCTGCCAAACCCTGACATTGTCCGCACGAATTCCCCCAGGGAGCCGCTTATCTCCCGCAGGTGGTCCACCTCCTGCCCGATGGGGCTGACCGACGCCGGGTTGTCGGCATAGGTGCCGTAGAATGCGAAGTAGGCTTGGTTCAGCTTGCGGATCGGGTACCCCTCTTCCATAAACAACAGGCGCCGGGACTCCATGTACTCCTCCGCGGCCTCGATGTGTCCCTGCCCTAGCAGGTCGTCCACCCTGAGGCGGGTGTCGTGCATCTCCCGGCGAAAGTCGAAGATAGCTTCCTTCGCAGCCGGCAGGTCTCCATGGGGTTCTTCTATAGAAGCTTCACTTCTGCCCGGCGCCTCATAGGGCTCTCCAGTGATGGCTGAGTAGGCCCGCAGTCCTATCTCCCGACCCGCCAGGGAGGCGGCCGTTTCGTTGAGGGTGGTCATTTCCGGGTTGCTCCAGTAGTTCCACCCCAGGGGTCGCAGGAACCAGTAGGTGTGCAGCCACTCGTGGGCGGCCGTGATGGCGGCCCCCCGAAGACCCGAGCCCTGGTTTACCACCGAGGGATAGGTGGCCACCCCTCCTATTCCCTCCACGAGGGCAGACAGGTCTTCCTCCTGCATTATGGTGTCTTCCAGGACTTCCCTCTGCTCCAGGGACATCCCGGGCTTGAGTAGGATGGACCTATCGACCTGGATAGTGTGCCTGGGAGAGGTGGTCAGCAGCAGGGGTGGGCTTTCCAGGGCCACATCCACGGGCGGAAAGATGATGCCCAGCCATCCGTCCAAGCCCTCATCCCTGGCAACTTCACTTATGTAGGATTCCAGGGTCTCTTCCACACCAAGGCGCAGGTTGGCGCGCCGCTCCCTGGCATCCCTGAGGCTGTCGGCTTCTATTTCGGCCTCATCAGGCGTCTGCCCCCGCAGGATTGCGTCCTCCAGGGAACGCACCTGCGCGCTCAGCTCGAAGAACTCGTGGACGTTTTCCAGGCGTTCCTCCTCTCCCATGGACCGCCACGGGAAATAGCTCAACAGCTTGTGAGTCCACTTGTCGGGAAGGTGGGTCAGCTCCCAGTACACAAGCTGGTGCTGGTGGGGAAGGATGACGAGGTCCAGGGCTGACAGCTTGAGGTCTCCGCTGCTGCCAAAGACCAAGAGAAGGGAGAGGAAGAGAGTGGCAACTGCTCTCGAAAGAAGGTGCATACGCCTTAGCACAGGATAACATAGCGGCTGGGATACAGGTTGCCAGTCGGGGAAGCGAGGCGCCCCGTCACTGGCGTTGCGCCCTGCGCGCCAAATTGGCTAAAATGGGGAATGACTGTCGGTCGGCCACTATACCTGCTTTGCCGGGTTTCATGTTGGCCTTCGCCGGTGCTCCACCGGATGCGATGCTGAAGGGAGAACACTTCTGATATGACGGACATCAACAAGATACGGAATGTGGCGATTCTTGGCCATGCTGGCGCGGGGAAAACCTCCCTGGCCGAGGCCTTTCTCTTCAACACCAAGGCGGTGAACCGCCTCGGCAACGTTCAGGACGGGAACACGGTTTCAGACTACGAACCCGAGGAAACGAAACGCTCCAGCAGTATTCAGACCAGCCTGCTCCCCTGCATCGCCGATGGCTACAAGATAAATGTGCTGGATACGCCCGGGTACGATGACTTCGTGAGCGAGGTCATCGCCGCTCTCCGGGTGGTAGAAGGCGCGATCATAGTTGTACCAGCAGCGGCAGGTGTCGAGGTTGGCACCGCGCGAGGATGGAACCAGTGCGCTGAGGCGGGCATCCCCCGCATGTTCTTCGTCAACAAGATGGACCGGGAGAACAGCGACTTTCAGCGCTGCCTGGAGGACATCCGGTCCAATTTCGGCCGCGGCTGCGTGCCCTTCCAGATACCCCTGGGGTCTGAACAGAGCTTCAAAGGGGTGGTGAATGTCCTGGACATGGGCGCCGAAGCGCCCGCGGAAGTGGCCTCCCAGGTGGAAGAAGCCAGGGATATGCTCATCGAAGCCGTCGCCGAGACCGATGACGACCTGGCCACCAAGTACCTGGAGGGTGAAGAGCTGACCCAGGAGGAGATAACCGGGGCCATTCGGCAAGCCATCCTTTCGGGAAGCATCTCCCCCGTCTTCGTGGGTTCGTCCACGTTGAACATAGGGTTGGAAGAGCTGCTGGAGGGTGTGAAGGCGTACATGGCCTCTCCCGCGGAGAGGGGAAAGGTGACCCTGGTGGACTCGGACCTGGAAGCGTCCGTAGACGCCGGCTCCGGCCCTCTGGCCGCCTTTGTCTTCAAGACCACCGCCGACCCCTTCGTGGGCAAGCTGTCCCTGTTCCGTGTTTTCAGCGGCACTGTGAAGAGCAACTCCGAGGTGTGGAACGAGGCGCGGAACAGCTCTGAGCGCATCGGCCAGGTTTACACAATGCGGGGAAAGAACCAGGAGCAGACCGCCGAGGTGGGAGCGGGCGATATGGGGGCGCTCTCCAAGCTCGCTGCCACGGTGACGGGCGACACCCTCACCCAGAAGGAAAAGCCCATCGTGGTGAAGCCCATAGACTTCCCCTCGGGCTTCTACACCATGGCCGTCCAGCCCAAATCCAAGGCTGACGTGGACAAGATGTCCATGGCCCTGACGAGGGTGCTGGAAGAAGACCCAAGCCTGAACCTCACCCGGGAGCCCAACACCGGCGAGACCCTGGTTTCCGGCTTTGGCGAAACCCAGTTGGAAGTCGCCATGGAGCGGGTGAAGCGGAAGTTCGGCACCGAGCTGGAGCTCCACCTGCCCAAGGTCCCCTACAAGGAGACCATAAGCACCATGACCAAGGCCGAATACAAGCACAAGAAGCAGACGGGCGGGCATGGCCAGTACGGGCATGTGCTGCTGCGCCTGGAACCCATGAGCGCCGACCAGACCTACGAGTTCGGACAGGAACTCGTGGGAGGGTCCATACCCAAGGAGTACGTCCCCTCCGTCGAAAAGGGTGTGGCAAAAGCGCTGCAGGAGGGTGTCCTTGGGGGTTTTCCCGTAGTTGGCGTGAAGGCTGTCCTGTACGACGGCAGCTTCCACGATGTGGACTCTTCTGGCATCTGCTTCGAGATAGCCGGCTCCTACGCCCTGCGAAAGGGCGTCTCCGAAGCGGGCCCCAAGCTACTGGAGCCCATCATGCGGTTGTCCGTGAGGGTCCCCGACGCCTTCAACGGCGACGTGATCGGCGACCTGAACAGCAAGCGGGGCCGGATAATGGGGATGACTCCCCAGAACGGCGAGACGATAATCGAGGCGGAAGCCCCCCAGAGCGAGCTTCTGCGCTACGCCACCGACCTGCGTTCCCTGACCCAGGGCCGGGGGTCCTTCGTCATCGAGTTCGACCGGTACGAGGAAGCGCCCGCCCACGTCACCCAGAAGGTCACCGAGGAAGCCAAGAAGGCCAAGGAAGCCGCCCGGGCGTAGGGGGGCCGAGGTCCTCTAGAGAGTCGCGGTCGATTGGCCTCGTCCTGGTTCGAATTAAAACCGCGAGAATTTCGGTGCATTGTCCCTGACTGAATAGTGGGACTAGCATCGCCCTGGAGTCGCTTGGTTCTCGGATAGATTTGAACTACCTCTCAAGACTGCTCAACTAAGGTCGGTCAAATGATGGCTGGTACTAGTAGGTCTTCCAAGTGGTTGATGGCCGGAATCACGCTGTTCAAATAAGACTCTATGTCTCTCAGGGTTACGTGGAGAGATGTGGCACCTGTGTGGGCCAGATCGTTTTTGATTGTGTTGATGCTTTGTAGAGAATCGCCTGTTTTGCCGCCGCTAGGGAATTGGTCTGCCCATGAAGCCCTGTAGTCAGCACTGAATTCGCCGAGCAATCCGTTTATGGCACTCCAATCGGGGTTTCTGAATCGTTGCCCAACCGCCTTAACTACATAGGTTTCTGCCTCGATGTCGCCCACGGCCTTCATCTTGAGAGCAACAATTCGTTCCACGGCCGCTTCGATTGCCCCTGACAGCAACACACAAGCGTACGACGCAAAGTGAGCTTCAAGCCGAGGTTCTATTGCGGACCACGTTTGAGCATCTGAAATAAAAGTTTCGATTTCCGTGAAGCGGTTGGAGATTTGTGGGTCTTTAGGCATTCAACTGAACAACGTATGCATAGCAATCTCGATTCGTCTCTTTACGGTGTCGACATCTGTCGTCGACGAACGGGTCGCTTTGTCGAAACTTGGGTTATTTAATAAGGATTGCCAGCGTGTCTGGACATCTGTTGGGGTTGATGCAGAACGCGCAAAAGCTATCATCACGGAATCGAAGACCGCTGCATTTAGGCCTCTCCTAACGTGAAATGGCCGCGGACCAAGGGCTGCCACAACTCGTTCAGCCGTTGAGACAAAATTCTGTCTATAGGGCTGATCTGAGACATCGGTCTGATGCTTTTTCATAAAGTCATTAAGGAAGGTCTTCATTGGCTTTGAGTATTGCTCCGAACCTTCAAGCAAAGCACAGAAGCGCACGACAAGTTCAACGTCGCGCATTCTAGTGTCCGGCTGCGGATGTCCAAATATTTTCCTCCAATCGGGGTTCTTATTCAGTTCCTTTATTAGTTCATTAAAGGTCCCATGTGCAGCGCTATTTCGTATCTCTTGAGGATTTAAGTGAGTTCCACCTGTATTCAGACGCTCAAAAATATGGTAGATGCTTGAGTCATCGTTCGGGCTCGTTTGTTCGACTATAGTTGCTCGCAAGACCGCATCGCGCAGTCTTATGCGGTCGGGCTCAGTTAAGTCAGCGTATTTGTTCCCCTCCCAACGCGCATCGACATCGCGCAAGTAGAACTCCGAGGTATTGGGTAGCTGCCCATCGAAAAACCCCCAGATGGCCCTGAGCCTTTGTTGGCCGTCGATTACGAGCAACTTGTGGCTCGTTGGCTCTCGATATAGGAATATTCCGGGTATTGGAAGACCCAAAAGGAACGATTCGATGAGTTGGCTGGCTTGTGTATGAGTCCAAACCCACCCACGCTGAAAATTAGGAATCTCGATTTCGCTGCGCTGCCAGCGCATGTGCAGTACTTCAAGAGTAGGGTCCGTAGGGTAGGAGTTTATTGTGTAGATAGGAACCGCTGCAGTAGCGTCATCAACCTCGGATTCTACTATCTCGACAATCTCGTCCGCTTCTTGCATCGTCATTCTGTTGTCCTCCAAGACAATTGGGCCTATAGGAACATTAGAAGAACTCGTGCCCAATACGTCAAGCGCACGCAGGCAAATCAGGAAGTGAAACTCTTTGTAGGTAGAGCAATTCCCTTTGCCAGGATATCAAATCACCTAGGTGTGATTTGTGCATCATGTTGTTGGACATCACGCGCCCTGATCAGGACATAGTTGACCGTTGGTTTGGGATTGTGCGTTCTTGGGGGGCCAACTGCATCTGTGGAGATGCCCAACTTTGGCCTGAGGACCTAAGCCCCCCGCCCTCTTTTGCTTGGGAAACGTGTCTCGTTCACATTGACACTGGGAAACCCCCATCTATATATTCCCCCTGCCCCGCCCAGACCTGCGGGCTTCCCGGAGCGATTTCCGTTTTCGTTTTGACGACCTTGCACAAACCGACATCTAGACCTACTTCTGTCGCACTTTCCTTCGTGCCGGGACCAAGGAGGCCCTTGCATGCCAGCTAGCGCCAAGCCTAAGACCATCAAGGCTCTGCGAGACAGCCGCTACAAGGTCCTGCCAGTCAGGGAGGAGCTGCGAAAGAACCTGGTGGCCAAGCTCCGCAACAGGGAAACCCTTTTCCCCGGCATCGTCGGATTCGATGACACGGTTATGCCCCAGATGCAGAACGCCATCCTGGCAGGCCAGGATATCGTCCTTTTGGGAGAGAGGGGACAGGCCAAGTCCCGCCTTGTGCGAATGCTGGTCAGTCTGCTGGACGATGAGGTCCCGGCCATAGCAGGCTGCGAGATCAACGACAATCCCTACGACCCCATCTGCCGAAGCTGCCGCGACTGGGTCAAAAAGGACGGCGGGAAGGTTGAGATCCGATGGATACCCTGTGATGAGCGCTACTCGGAGAAGCTGGCCACCCCCGACATCTCCATCGCCGACCTTATAGGCGAGGTGGACCCCATCAAGGTGGCCGAAGGAAGGTACCTTTCCGACGAGCTGACCATTCACTACGGCCTCATCCCCCGCACCAACCGGGGCATCTTCTCCATAAACGAGCTTCCCGACCTGGCTGAGCGCATACAGGTGGGAATGTTCAACCTGATGGAGGAGCGGGATGTGCAGATACGGGGGTACCGCATACGTATGCCCTTGGATGTGTACACCATCGCCACCGCCAACCCCGAGGACTACACCAACCGGGGGCGGATCATCACGCCCTTGAAGGACCGGTACGGCGCCCAGATCAGGACCCATTACCCCAGGGACCTCCGCGACGAGATCGCCATCATGGAGCAGGAGCGGGTCACCTTCGATAACGAGAAGGACATAAGCGTCCCGCCCTACATGAAGGAGATCGTGGCAGAGGTTACTTCCCTGGCCCGGCGCAGCCCTGACATCAACCAAAGGTCCGGAGTCAGCGTTCGCGTTTCCATAGCCAACTACGAGACCATGATCAGCAATGCTGTGCGCCGGTCCATCATCCAAGGTGAGAAGAAGGCCAGCCCCAGGATCAGCGACTTGCCTTTCATCATCGCTTCCTTCTCCGGGAAGGTGGAGCTGGAGACCTTCGAAGAGGGCAGGGAGTCCAAGGTGATGGAGGACCTGTCCAAGAAGGCGGTCCTCAACGTCTTCGGAAGGTACTTCAACGTTACGGATCTGGAAGGTGTCGTCCAGCGGTTTGAGGAAGGGATGGAGGTAGAGGTGGGCAGCGACCTGCCCTCTCCAAGGTACGTGGAGCTGCGGAAGCAGATGGGCGAGCTTGGGGAGCACGTAAGTAGCCTGGGAGCTGGGAAGCGCCCCGAGCTGGTTGCTTCGGCTTCCGAGTTTATCCTCGAGGGACTGCATCTCAACCGCAGATTAAATAGGGATCAGGTGGGTGGAAGCTTTCGTTACAGGAGCTAGTCGTGCCCGACTTTCGGTACTCCCGTTGGGATGGCGCCCAGCAGGTCTTCGATCTGGATGGCGAAGATGTGATGGAGCAGCTGTCCGATCACCTGGTCAACCACAGCGACATTGCAAAAGCACTGGAAGCCCTGGCTAAGGACGGCCTGCGCACCAGAGACGGCCAGCATGTTGCCGGCGTCGATGAGATACTCCGCCGGCTGAAGTCCCTGGAACAGGATATCCTGGACCGATACAACCTCGACCACATCCTGGAGGATATCGAAGAACGTATCCGCAGGATCGTGGAGTCCGAGAGGGCTGGGATAGCCCGACGCCTGGAGCGGGCACGGGAACGCCTCTCCGGCGAAGTTGGCGACGCCTCGGCCCCGACCCCGGAGCAGATGGCCAGCATGCTGGACCATTTGGCGTGGATGGGGGCCCGCAACCGGGAGACCCTCGACCATCTTTCCACCAACCCGGCTGAAGCTTTAGAACAGCTACGCCACTACGAGTTCATGGATGACGAAGCCCGGTCGGACTTCGATGGCCTTATGACTTCTCTGAAGCAGCAGGTGCTGGACGCCACTTTCAAGGGGATGCTGCAGGGGCTGGGAGAGGCAGGCTCCCAGCAGATGTCCGGCTTGAAGCAGATGCTCCGCGACCTGAACGAACTCCTCGACGAACACCTGGATGGCAGCAGCCCCGACGCCCGGTCCAACTTCGACAGGTTTATGCAGAAGTACGGCCCGTCCCTCGACCTGGGGAAGCCATCGACGGTAGAAGAGCTGGCAGACCTCCTGCAGCGACGGAAGGCCCAGATGGACATGCTGCTCCGGAGCCTTCCGACCGAGCTTCGGGAGCAGCTTGAATCGGTCATCAGGTCCGTTCTGCAAGATGATGGTCTGCACCAGGAAATGGCCAGGCTGTCCCAGCTTCTACAGCGCATGTCGCCCACCATGGAGCCTGCGGAGGGCCTGGACTTCAGGGGAGGCCAGGATGCCGGTTTGGAGCAGGCTCTGGAACTCCTCGAGGAGCTGAGCGAGCTGGGAGACCTGCACGCCGGGATGATGAAGGCAGGCCAGGGCGCTGCAGCGAGCGTCGATATGGCCCTCCTGGGGAAGCACCTAGGAGAGGAGACCTGCCAGGCTTGGGGCCGGATGTGCTCCCTGGCAGAGGAGCTGGAGAAGTCGGGATACCTCCGCATGAGCGGAGGCCGCCTTGAGCTGACGCCAAAGGGAGTGCGAAAGATCGGCCAGAGGGCCCTGCAGGAGATATTTGGGGTCATACGCAAGGAGCGCAACGGCGCCCATCGCACCCTTGAGAAGGGCGGTGGAGACCCTTCTGAAGACACCCGGCCCTACGAATACGGCGAGCCCTTCAACCTGCACCTGCAGCGCACCCTTCTGAACGCTGTCCTGCGCTCCCCGGGTTCTCCCGTACACCTGGTCCCCGATGACTTTGAGGTCCAACAGATGGATCAGGTATCCCCCACCTCAACGGTGCTGATGCTGGACCTGAGCTTGTCCATGGCCACCCGGGGCAATTTCCCCGCAGCCAAGAAAGTCACCCTTGCCATGGACAATCTGATACGTACCCAGTTCCCCCACGACTCCCTCCACGTAGTGGGGTTTTCCACCTATGCAAGGGAGATCAGGCCGGAGCAGGTAGCGGACCTTGCCTGGGACCAGTTCGATCCTTACACCAACATCCAGCACGGCCTGTCCACCGCCCGCAAACTCCTTGCCGGCGCCAGGGGCAACACCAAGCAGATAATAATGATCTCCGACGGGGAGCCCACGGCCCATACCGAGGGTGAAGAGCTGGTCTGCCAGTACCCACCCGCCCCCCGCACCATAACCGAGACCCTCAAAGAGGTCCGGCGCTGCACCCGGCAGGGGATCACCATCAACATGTTCATGCTGGACCGCAACTCATCCCTGGTACAGTTCGTCAGCCAGATGAACAAGATAAACCGGGGTAAGGTCTTCTACACCAGCCCCACCAAGCTGGGAGAGTACATCCTCGTGGACTACCTGACCAGCCGTCGCAAGCTGGTGGCGTAGAGGCGCGGTCTCCGCCCGGGAAAGGGGAAGGCGGGGAACAAAGGCGCCCTACCGGCATGCCAAGGTTACATAAAGTGATATAATTATAGACGCAATACTGCTTTGTGGAGGGGTGAAAAAAACCTGAGATGAACACCCTCAAGACCTTCGTACTCATGCTAGTCATGACCGGGCTCCTGCTGCTGGCGGGGATGCTCACCTTTGGCGTCAATGGCGTAATTGTCGCAGCAGGCATAGCGATGGCCCTGAACTTCTTCGCCTATTGGAACAGCGACAAGATAGCCCTGCGCATGGCCCATGCCCGGTTGATCACTTACGAAGAAGATAAAGAGCTGCACCAGCTCGTCGAAGAGCAGGTGCAGCGGGCCGGCATACCAATGCCCAAGGTGTACGTTATCGAAGACGACTCCCCCAACGCCTTTGCCACCGGTCGCAACCCAGCCAACGCCACCATTGCGGTGACCACGGGCATCAAGCGCCTGCTCAACCGGGAGGAGCTAGGCGGGGTGATCGCCCATGAGCTGGCCCACGTCGGGAACCGGGACACGCTGATAATGACCATGGTGGCGACCATGGCCATGGCGATAGGATTCATTGCTATGGCTGCCCAGTTCGCCATGTGGTTCGGAGGCTTCGGCCGCGGTCGGGTCGGTGGCGGTGGGGGAGGCGGTTATGGAATGGTCGTGGCCCTGGTTGGCCTGCTGATAGTGGCCATAGTGCTGCCGTTGGTTGCAACCCTGGTGCGTATGTCCATCTCCAGGGCCAGGGAGTTCCAGGCGGACGCCACCGGGGCCCGTACCTCGGGCAACCCCAATGCCCTGGCCAGTGCCCTGGAGAAACTGGAGATGGGTACCAGCCGTAAAGCTATGGAAGTGAACAACGCCATAGCGCACCTTTACATTGTCAACCCGCTGAAGGGAAAACACGTAGGAGACCACCAGGTGAGCGCCCTGGGCGGCGGCTCGGGCATTTCCGGCCTTTTCTCCACCCATCCACCCATAGCCGAACGCGTACGGCGCCTGCGAAACATGCGCGCAGATTGGTAGAGAACCGGCTTTGACACAAAAGACCGTCCTGGTTACCGGTGGCGCCGGATTCATTGGCTCCCACCTTGTCGACAGGCTGATCACCCTTGGACATCGCGTGGTCGTGGTTGATGACCTTAGCTCGGGCAGGCTGCAGAACCTGGACCGCAGCGCCAAGTTGTACCACACCAACATAAACCATCCCTCGGTAGAGGAGATCGTTCGCAACGAACAGCCGGACATAATCGTCCACCATGCCGCCCAGGTTAGTATCTCCGAGTCGGTGCGGGACCCCATCCGGGATGCAGAGATAAACATCCAGGGGACCCTGCGCCTCATCGAGATCTCCCGGCGCTACGGCGTGGGAAAGTTCATCTTCGCTTCTTCGGGAGGGGCGCTCTACGGCGAGCCCGAACAGAACCCGTGCAACGAGCAGCACCCCATCCGTCCGATTTCCCCCTATGGCCTCTCCAAGTTCTCGGCCGAGGGCTACCTGGGCATGTACCACAACATCTACCGGCTCCCCTATGTGGCCCTCAGGTACGGCAACGTATACGGCCCCCGCCAGGACCCTCACGGGGAGGCTGGCGTTATTGCAATATTTGCCCGCGCCATGCTGGAGGGCAAGCAGCCCAAGATATATGGAAGCGGCCGCCAGGAGCGGGACTTCATCCACGTGGACGATGTTATAGATGCCAACATCGCGGCTATGGATGAAGGTCAGGGCGAATACAACGTAGGGACCGGTACCGCCACCTCAGTCAATCAGATTTTCGAGATGCTGAAGGGAATACTGAAATACCGGTGGGCCCCGACCTATGGGCCTGCCAAGCCGGGAGAGGTGTTCAGCATCAGCCTGGACAGCACCAAGCTGCAACGGGAGATGGGCTGGATGCCCAAACTCTCCCTGGAACAGGGCCTCGTCCAGACCGTCGACTATCTCCGCACCACCCTCAAAGGCACTACCGTCGAAAGGTAACCCCGATGCAGGCTGCCCGGACGGTGGACTACGACGTCGTCATCATAGGTGGTGGAGCCGCGGGGCTCAGCGCCGCTATCTACACCTCCCGCGCTTCCTTGAAGACTCTCATCCTGGACAGCATCGGGTGCGGCGGCCAGATACTCACCACCGATGTTATCGAGAACTACCCGGGATTCCCCGACGGTATCAAGGGCCCTGACCTGTCCATCGCCATGTGCACCCAGGCCAAGAAGTTCGGCGCCACAATGGAGCACGACCAGGTCCTGGAGGTCGGAAACCTGGACCAGGAGATCAAGCAGGTGACCACCTACTCGGGCACCATCTCCACCAGGGCCCTGATCATCACAGCGGGAGGCTCACCCAACAAGCTGGGCGTCCCGGGCGAGCTGGAGCTGGCTGGCAGGGGAGTATCCTACTGCGCGGTGTGCGACGGCAACTTCTTCCGCGGACAGGAGGTGGTCGTCATAGGAGGAGGGGATGCGGCCTTGGACGAGGGGCTGTACCTCAGCAACCTGGCCAGCCAGGTAACCCTCGTCCACAGGCGCGATGAGCTCAGGGCGAAGCCCATCTCCCAGGAGAGGGTGCGGGAAAACCCCAAGTTCAAGTTCCTGTACAGCCACGTTGTGGAGGAGGTGCTGGGGAGCGACGGGGTCCAGGGCGTCAGGGTGAAGGACCTGAAGACGGACGAGACCTACGATTACCCAACGTCGGCAGTGTTCATATACATCGGCTTTCACTCCAACACCGGGTTCCTGGGAGGCCAGGTGCCCACCGACGCCGCAGGGCACATCTACACAAACATCGATATGGAGTCCAGGGTCCCGGGCGTGTATGCGGCAGGCGACATCAGGGCTTCGTCTTTCCGCCAGCTGGGCACAGCGGTGGGAGACGGGATCACCGCCGCCCTGGCAGCCTACAGGCATCTGAACGAAGGCTAGCCCCTCTACCAGCCCGTACTAGCTGAGCCCCGCTGCTTCCCTGGCCAGCAGGGTGATGCTGGCCAGGGCCACCACCACCAGCACAACCTGCCTGAGCTTCCTGTCGTCGATGTGCTTCGCCATGAAGGATGCCGCCACTACTCCCAGAACCACCATGGGAGTCAGCTTCAACAGGGTATCGACCCGCTCATCGGTGTAGAACCCCATGACGGCATAAAGCACGGCAGCCACGATAGCGACCACGAAAGAGTAGAAGGCGATTGAGGCCCGGACTGCGCTGACGCCCCACCTCTGGTTCACCAGGTACAGGACTACCAGGGGTGTGCCCACACCCATGCCCGTAACCAGCATCGCGCCAAGGAACCCGAAGATGGGGGTGGTGAGCGTGGTCCGGGTGAATGGTCTTTCCAGCTTCAGGGATATGGGCACCAAGAGCAGCAGGATGAGCGCGGCGATGGCGATACGCAGGGCACCGGGGCTTACCGAGTCCAGGATCAGCACGCCGACGGGAACCCCTGCCACTCCCGCCAGCACCATGGGCAGCACATCCCTTAAGGACAGCAGGCGCCAGGTCCGCATCAGCACGATGGCCAGGATGGGGATGGTCAGGCTGTTTATGGTGACCACCACGCTCTGGGGTTCCATGATCAGGAGCAGCGGGGGAGACAGCACCATCCCGAGGCCGAAGCTGACCAGTCCCATCACCATAGAGCCGGCCAGTACGACCACTAGCGCCAGTGCCAGCGCTCCTGCTGAAAGCATCAAATCATCCTGCTGCAAATATGGCCCGTCCGGCCAGGGCTGTTAGCGACCAACCCCCGGATGCCGGAGGTCGGTCTATGCAAAACAGAAAGCACCGCCGTTCTAGAGGTCGGTGCTTTCCATGCAGAGGTCAACGAAGGGGGCCGGGAGTCCCGCCCGGCCTAGCTGCTAATGAAGTCCAGTTTTTCGAATCGGCCTCCGACAATGGGTGCGCCATCCAGTCCCAGCCAGTCTTCCAGTAGGGTCGAGTAGAAGCCCCGGAAATCGTAGTTGGGGACCAGGTCGCCCGTCTGCAGGTCCTCGGGCTTGAGGGAAGGGTACTCGCTGTAGTGACCGCCCTGCACATGGTCGCCGATGACGAAAGCCACCCCGCCTGCGCCGTGATCGGTGCCCGAGCCGTTGTCATGGACCCGGCGTCCGAACTCGGAGAACATGACCAGAACCACATTGTCCGATGCGTCGTGTTCCCTGAGGTCATCGAAGAAGTCTCCCACGGCCGCCGAAACGTCCTTCCAGAGCTGGGCATGGACGGGAAGCTGACTGGCGTGGGTGTCGAAGCTGGCGTGGGAGGTGTAGAGAATCCTGGTGCCCAAGTCTGCCAAGTGAACTTGGGCGATGTCGCGCATCTTGCGCCCGATGGAGGAAGGAGCGTACTCCACGCTGGAGGAGTACTGCTCCGGGGCCGTCCGCAGTATATCGGCGCCCATCAGGGCGTCCAGCCCGGTACGTCCAAGGTAGTCCATCACGTAGTCGCTCCCGATGGTGGGTGCGTACATGTTGGCAAACCGGTCCAGGGCCGTTGCCCGCTGGTCTTCAGCCATGCCCGTCAGCAAGCCGTAGGTGGCAAGGTCCGACACGGAAGCTACCGAGACCCCGGGCAGGGCCAACGCCCGAGGCAGACCCGCTCCGAAGTTCACGGCGGTCAGCACGTTCTCCTTGTTCGGGTCTATCTCCCTGACCACGCGCCCAAGCCAGCCCTCGGTGCCTACCTTGTCGGGCTCGCAGGTGTGCCATATGTCCATGGAGCGAAAGTGGGAACGGGGCGAGTTTTCGTACCCGACGCCGTGCACTATGCCAACCCTGCCCTGGTCCCACAGCTCCTTTATGGGAGCCAGGCTGGGATGAAAGGCGTAGCTGTCGTCCAGGAGAATCACCTGGTCTTCGGGCAGGTGCACCGCTGGGCGATTGTCCCAGTACAAGGGGTCATTAAAGGGGACCACCGTGTTGAGGTAGTCGTTCCCCCCGGTGATCTGTAACACGACGAGGACCGGAGCCTTGGTGCTGGATGTCATTTCATGCCTCCTGCTCCAGGAAGATGAGGGATCCTGGGCGCCAACCGGATAAGCGTTTCCATCTGCGGCGCTCGGGGGACCACCCTATCGAACAGGTTAAAGGGTGGGTGAGATGGGCCAATTTTAGATTTGGCTGCGCCTTGGTGTCAAACGACTCGACCAGCGCCTATTCGTTGACCTAGCTGCGTCGGCCCATTAGAATTAAGGGGTTCTTGTACCACCCATCATTGCGTTTTCTTTGGGAAGATCACCTGCCAAGCACGTCATCACTTAACTGGGAGCGAGACCGTGAGCTACGAAACCATCCTGGTGTCCAAAGAGCGGGGAGTGGCTATCATTACGCTGAACCGTCCCGAAGTCCTCAACGCCCTTAGCTTCCAACTAACATCCGAATTGGACGATGCCATTGCAGACGCCGAGCGAGACGAGGATATCGGCGCCGTCGTACTGACGGGGTCTGGAGACAGGGCCTTTTCAGCCGGCGGAGATATCCATGAACAGCGACGGGATGCTGTGGAGCTAACCGAGGAAGAGGATGAGAGACGCAAGGCCATCAGGGCCGGCTACAGCTGGCACCTTGCCAACTGCACAAAGCCCACCGTAGGGGCCATGAACGGCTTGGCCTACGGGGGTGGATGCGTGGTCGCCACATCCATGGACATCAGGGTTGGCTGCGAGCGTACCAAGTTCCGCTTCCTGGCCGCTGCCTACGGGCGCCTGAACTGCACATGGACCCTGCCCATGCAGGTGGGCTGGCCCGTCGCAAAGGAGCTGCTCTTCACAGGCCGGATTGTTGAGGCTGAGGAAGCCTACCGCATCGGCCTGCTGAACCATCTGGTGCCTGCCGACGAGGTCCTGGACAAGGCCACGGAGATTGCTGTGACCATAGCTGAGAACCGGGCTGAGTCGGTGCAGGGCGCAAAGCACCTCCTGACCACGAACATAGGCTCCACTTGGGAAGATATGTGGAGAAACGAGAGGGACATCCTCTCCACCAAGGTCAAGGAGATGGGAGTGGAAGAGGCCTTCAAGGACTTCCTCGCCCGCAAAGGCCGGTAAGTCGTCCCCCGTCCCTCACCCCTCCTCCCCAGCCCGTGCCCTCGTCCGTTCGCCCTGAGAGAAATCGAAGGGGAACGGACGAGCCTGTCCCTTTGTCCGTTCGCCCTGGGCCTGTCCTGAGGCTCTCGAAGGGGGAAATCGAATGGGAACGGGCTGACCTGGGCCCTCTCTCACAAAGGTCTCTCCTGCGCAGACGCTAGGGCATATCGACGCACTACTGTTAAACTATTGTTAAACAATTGGCTCCGTGCTTGCGTTAGCATGTGGGATGTCGACATGGTAACCTGACCCTTGGAGAGAAACTTTATGGTCCAGGTACCCCGCACATCCGCAGACACGGGGGAATCTCCAGATATGACCACCACACAGGCGGAAGCGCCGACAATGACCAACATCAGGATATCCGTCGGTGAAGACCTTCCCCCCGGGCGCGAACCTTCACCGCCCAACGCCGGACCGTCAAAGCTGCAAACCATCGGTCTGCAAGTCAGGTACGGGAACGTGGTCGCCTTGCGGGACATCAGCATGGACATTCCGGCCAACCGGGTCACTGCCATCATTGGCCCGTCGGGCTGTGG
The DNA here is from genome assembly GCA_965116325.1 of Dehalococcoidia bacterium. Lineage (GTDB taxonomy): Bacteria > Chloroflexota > Dehalococcoidia > Lucifugimonadales > JAGWBF01 > JAGWBF01. Next base: position 1,643,484 of record OZ220675.1, read on the forward strand.
CAAGTCCACCCTTCTCCGGTGCTTCAACCGGATGAACGACCTGGTGCCCGATGCCTCCGTAGAGGGCAAGCTGCTTTTTAATGGCCAGGACCTTTACGCAACGGGCGTGGACCCCACCGAGATCAGGTTCCGCATCGGCATGGTGTTTCAGCGTCCCAACCCCTTCCCCAAGTCCGTGTATGACAACGTTGCCTTCGGGCTGAGGATCAACGGCTTCAAGGGCAACATGGATGATATGGTGCAGAATGCGTTGGAGCGGGCGGCCCTTTGGGATGAGGTGAAGGACCGACTCAAGAAGGGCGGGCTCACCCTGTCCGGCGGTCAGCAGCAGAGGTTGTGCATCGCCCGGGCCTTGGCTGTCGAACCTGAGGTCATCCTCATGGATGAACCCTGCTCGGCCTTGGACCCCATCGCAACCTTGGCTATCGAAGACCTTATCCGCTCCCTGGCGGGCACCTACACCATCATTATCGTCACCCACAACATGCAGCAAGCAGCCCGGGTCTCCGACGAGACAGCCTTCCTGACCACGGGTCCCGACCAGGGTGGCTATCTTGTGGAGCACGGCAACACCCGCCAGATATTCACCAACCCCCAGGATGAACGCACGGAAGCATACATTACGGGGCGCTTCGGATGAGGCGCACCTATCCTGAAATCCCAGCCTTCGGCCGGTCTGGGTAAGGAAGGTTAACGTGCGAGTCAGATCAGGGTTAGACCGTCAGCTCCAGATGCTCGAGGACGAGGTCTTGATGATGGGGGGGATGGTAGAAAAGTCCACCGCGCGGGCGGTGGATGCCCTCTCACGCAGGGACTTGGAGGAGTCCGAACAGGTCGTCAAAGAGGACGACCTGATCGACCGCAAGCGCTTCGACATCGAAGAGCGGTGCATCGACCTAATAGCCACCCAGCAACCCATGGCGACGGACCTGCGCATCCTTATAGCCATGCTCCACATCACCGTCGAGCTGGAGCGCATGGGAGACTATGCCGAAGGGATAGCCCGCATCAGCCTCCTGATGGGGGAGGAAGCCACCCTGAAGCCCCTCATCGATATACCCAGGATGGCTGATAAAGCCCAGGGAATGTTGCACAAAGCCCTGGATGCTATGGTGAACAGGGATACTGTCGCGGCCCAGCAGGTGTGCACCGAAGATGATGAGGTGGATGCCCTGTACGATCAGATATACAGGGAGCTGCTGCTGTTCATGATCGAGGACCCCAAGACCATTCGGCGGGCCACCTACCTGCTATGGGTGTCCCACGACCTGGAGCGGATTGCCGACCGGGCCACCAACATCGCCGAACGGGTGATCTACCTGGTGACCGGGAAGATGGAAGAGACGGGCGCCTCCAAGTACTAGCCCCTGGCGGGACTGACTTGGCTCCCGTTCCGGTAGGGTTAGTCCCAGACCCTACAGGCTTTCCTTGACGTTGAAGCGTCCCACCGAGGTGGAGCCGCCCTTGTAGAACAGGTGGAGGAAGTTGCGCCTGTGGGCCCACGCATGGGCCCTTTTCAGGACGGGGTTGGGAATGGGGCCGGCCTTCCTGGTGATGCGGATGGTCTCGTAGCCCGGCCCTGCTGCGCAATTGGTCTCCAGCAGATAGACGACCTCGCAGCCCTCGGATTCCAACAGCAGTTTCAGCGGTTCATAGCCGTCCATCTTGCGGCTTGGAGGGCGGTAAATGTAGAACTCGGTGCTGCCGACAAGGTCGTCGAAATGGTCGTCGGCCACACCCTCGCCCCTGCCGCCGCCCTGGCGCATCTGGCGTCGGGTGTACCCCTTGTCGCGCACGTTGAAATCGGAGACCACTATCTGCCCTCGCTCTGTGGTTTGGGTACAGTGGGGATCAGTTTCCAACCGCCGCCTAGCATAGCACAAGAGCCGGGGGCACTCCTATAGACCCGAAGTTTGAGGCAGGTGCAAACGCCTTGTTTCTTACTGGCGCCTCCTCCGCGTCCTTGCGTGCCCGCATCTCCCTCTAAGCCCCGTTCCCCTCTCCTGCAATGCGCGGCTCTCAGTATCTACGGATTGTGGTACCACAATCCCTTCTGAATTGTTGACACTGATTTCGTTTGTTGATACACTTTCCCGCTAGTGCCTCTATTGGCAAAGGAACGATTATGCCAACAGTAAATCAGCTGGTGAGAAAAGGTCGAACCAAGGTCCGTAAGAAGACCAAGTCCCCTGCTATGCACTGGCTCCAGAACTCCTTGAGAAACAAGGTCACATGGGGCCCGGGCTCACCGCAGCGCAGAGGGGTTTGCGTCCAAGTACGGACTATGACGCCTAAGAAGCCCAACTCCGCACTGCGCAAGATCGCCAGGGTGCGCCTCACCAATGGTTTCGAAGTTACCGCCTATATCGGCGGTGAAGGGCACAACCTCCAGGAGCACTCCGTGGTGCTTCTGCGGGGTGGCAGAGTCAAGGACCTGCCGGGTGTTCGTTACCATGTGGTGCGTGGTGCCCTCGATTGCGAAGGCGTTAGCGACCGGAAACGGGGCCGAAGCAAGTACGGCTCCGAGCGACCCAGGAACCGCTAGCTCCCCTCTCTTCTACGGTATCACTGCCTAGCCCAATCCTAAGGACCTGGAAGATATGTCTAGGCGCAGAAGGGCTGAGAGGCGCGTTGTGCCTCCCGACCCTAAGTACAACAGTCCCGAGTTGGCCCGCTTCATCAACAAAATTATGAAGTGGGGAAAGAAGAGCACTGCCGAGCGGGTGGTGTATGGGGCGATGGAAGTGGTGGAGCGAGATGCCCGTAGGGAACCCCTCGAGGTGTTCCAGCAGGCTTTGAAAAATGCTACACCTCTCCTGGAGGTCAAACCCAGGAGGGTGGGTGGAGCAACCTATCAGATTCCAACGGAGCTTCGCACCAACCGCAGCGAAGCCCTCGCTATGAGGTGGCTAATCAGGTCGGCCAGGGCCCGCAAGGGCATGCCCACAACGCGGAAGCTGGCAAATGAGCTGATGGATGCCTCCAGGGGCGAAGGGGCTGCGGTACGCAGGCGGGAAGAGCTCCACCGGATGGCCGAGGCCAACAGGGCCTTCGTCCACTACAGGTGGTAGCATGTAGCCTTCCGCCCAGGGCGCCGGGTCTCCACAGAAGGTCAGGTCCAGCGGTAGCGTGTAGTCATGTCCGATAAGTCTTCCATAGATAAGATACGCAACATAGGTTTCATCGCCCACATCGATGCGGGTAAGACCACCGTTACCGAACGGGTGCTGTTCCTTGCTGGGCGCATTCACCGCGTTGGCGATGTGGACGAAGGCACCACCGTGATGGACTGGATGCCCCAGGAGAGGGAACGGGGCATCACCATAACCTCTGCTGCAACTACCTGCTTCTGGGAAGACCACAGGGTCAACATCATCGACACCCCCGGCCACGTGGACTTTACCGCCGAGGTAGAGCGCAGCCTGCGGGTGCTGGATGGCGGAATTGTGGTGCTGGATGCCGTGGCCGGCGTTCAGCCCCAGTCCGAGACGGTGTGGAGACAGGCGGACAAGTACAACGTTCCCAGGATATGCTTCGTCAACAAGATGGACCGCCTGGGCGCCAGCTTCGAGCGGACCATAGACACCATTCGCCACAGGCTCAAGGCCAATGCCATACCCATCCAGCTTCCGATTCAGGAGGATGAGTACTTCCGGGGCGTCGTTGACCTGATGCAGGGCCGGGCCCTGGTGTACGAGGACAACAACGGCATGGCCCCTCATGAAGAGCCCATCCCCGATAGCTACCAGGATGCTTACCAGCAGCACCGGGATGCCATGCTCGAGAAGATAGTCGAGACCGACGATTCCCTGATGATCCGGTACCTGGAGGGGGAAACCATAGGCGTCGACGATCTTATGACGGGCTTGAGAAAAGCCACCATCGCAGGGCAGCTGATACCTGTCCTGTGCGGCACCGCTCCGACGGGTCGAGGCATCCATCCCCTGATGGATGCCATAATCAGCTATCTCCCGTCGCCAGCCGACGTACCGGCGGTTACGGGAGTCCTAGCCCACAATGGACAGGAAGTTGTACGAGAAGCCAGGGATGACACGCCGATGTCTTCCCTGGCTTTTAAGGTCACCACCGATCCATACGTGGGCCGGCTGGTTTACCTGCGGGTGTACTCGGGCTCCGTCAAGTCGGGCGCCTCTGTGGTGAACGTAACCAAGAACATAAACGAACGCATGGGCCGGGTCCTCCAGATGCATGCTAACCGCCGGGAGGAGATCGAAGAGGTGGGTGCGGGCAACATCTGCGCAGCCGTCGGCCTGAAGAACACCTTCACTGGCGATACCATCTGCACCCGGGAAGCCCCCGTGGTCCTGGAACCCCCCAAGTTCCCCTCCCCGGTGCTCTCTGTGGCCATCGAACCTATGAGCAAGGCAGACCAGGACAAGCTGAGCGATGCCCTGGACAAGCTGGCGGAAGAGGACCCGACCTTCTTCGTCCAATACGATAAGGAGACGGGCCAGACCCTGATTTCGGGCATGGGCGAGCTGCACCTTGAGGTGCTGGTGGACAGGATCCGACGGGAGTTCCACGTAGGGGCCAACGTCGGAAAGCCGAAGGTGTCCTACAGGGAAGCGATCACCACATCCATAAGGTCCGAGGGTCGTTTCGTTCGCCAGTCGGGTGGGCGCGGCCAGTACGGCCACGTCTGGCTGGAGATAGAGCCGGCCGAACCCGGAGAAGGGTTCAAGTTCGAGAACCGAATCGAGGGCGGAGTCATCCCCAGGGAGTACATCCCTGCGGTCCAGGCGGGGGTCAAAGAGGCCCTGAACAACGGCCCCATTGCAGGATATCCCATGGTGGATATCAGGGTGTCCTTGTATGACGGCAGCTTCCACACGGTGGACTCGTCGGAGATCGCCTTCAAAGCAGCCGGGTCCATCGCCTTCCGGGATGGTGTGAGGAAGGCTCATCCCCAGCTCCTGGAACCCGTCATGGACATGGAGGTCGTAACCCCCGGAGATTTCCTGGGCGATGTCCTGGGAGACCTGAACTCCCGCCGTGCCCAGATACGCAACATAGAAGGACATGAAGGGATACAGGTGGTGCGAGTAATGATCCCCCTGGGAGAGACCTTCGCATACACCACAACGCTGCGCTCGGTCACCCAGGGGCGGGCAACCTACACCATGGAGTTCCGGGACTACGAACCTGTACCCGAAGGTATGGTTCAAGGTATAATTCGCGGGGTTTCTGCTTAGGCAGGGTAGGTAAGGTAGGAAATGACAACCAGCCGTCAAAAAGTAAGGATCGTACTGAAGGCCTTCGACCATAAGTCCCTCGACCTGTCGGCAGGGCAGATCGTGGATACAGCCGAGCGCACCGGGGCAGTGGTCCTGGGGCCTGTGCCCCTGCCCACCCACATCCGGCGTTTCTGCGTGATCCGCTCCCCCCACGTAGACAAGGACTCGAGGGAGCACTTCGAGATACGTACCCACAAGCGACTGGTTGACATCGTGGAACCCACTTCCAAGACCATCGACGCCCTCACCCGGCTCAATCTGCCGGCGGGCGTCGATATCGCAATCAAGCTGTAGGAGAATGCAGCCTGGTCCAACGTAAGTGTTGACCGGCGCTGAAGAAAACATGACAGGCCACTTGGAGCAGCAGATTTGATCAAGGGCATCTTGGCAACCAAGATAGGGATGACCCAGGTCTTCCAGCCCAACGGGCGGGTGGTTCCCGTTACCGTTGTACAGGCCGGGCCATGCACCGTCACCCAGGTCAAGACCGACGACCTAGATGGCTACGAAGCAGCCCAGGTTGGCTTTGGCACCTCCAAGAACTTGAACAAACCAAAGCGGGGGCATATCGGCAGGGGAGCCTCCTACCGGTACCTCCGGGAGATGCCCGTGGACTCGGTGGAAGGTCTCAACGTGGGCCAGGAGTTCAACGCAGGCGACCTGTTCGAGGTCGGAGAAAAGGTCGATGTAATAGGAAAGTCCAAGGGCCAGGGATTCCAGGGCACCATGAAGCGTCACGGCTTCGGTGGAGGGCCCCGGACCCATGGCCAATCGGACAGGGCCAGGGCGCCCGGCTCCATCGGCGCCACAACCTACCCCGCCCGGGTGCTCAAGGGCAAGAAGATGGCAGGACATATGGGCAGCGCCCGGGTCACCCTCAAGGGCATAGAGGTGGTACAGGTGGATGCCGAGCGGAACCTGATCCTTCTCAAGGGAGGCGTACCGGGAGCGCCCAACAGCCTGCTCATGATAAGAAAGGCAAAATAGGCTTCCCGGAAGGGAAGCCTGCAAGACTGAACGAGAAGCCGGTATGGAAGTACAGGTAAGAAATCTAAAGGGTGAAGTGGTGGACACCGCCGAGGTCAACGACGGCGTATTTGGCGTCCCCATGAACAAGTCCGTGGTGCACCAAGCCTTGGTGATGTACCAGCAGAACCGACGTCAGGGCACCCACCAGACCAAGACCCGCGCCTACGTGTCCGGCGGGGGTCGGAAACCGTGGCCCCAGAAGTACACCGGACGCGCCCGGCAGGGCAGCACCCGGTCTCCTCATTGGCGCCATGGCGGAGTGGCCTTCGGCCCCCACCCCCGCGATTACACGAAACAGATGCCCAAGAAGATGCGCCGCCTGGCCCTGAAGTGCGTACTTTCCGAGAAGGTCCGGGGCGGGGGGATGATCGTGCTGGATGATCTCTCCATGGATGCTCCAAAGAGCAAGGCCATGAAGGAGATCCTGGGGAACCTGGGGATCAGCGCATCAGCCTTGGTCGTCACCGAACAGCCCCAAGCCAGCGTGGTGCGCTCGGCACGAAACCTGCCCAGGATATGGACCCTGCCCGTGGATTTGCTGAACGCTGAGCAGGTGCTGAAGCAGGAAAAGATGGTAATCACCCTGGATGCTCTCAGGAAGGCCGAAGAGATGCTGGCCACCGGGGAGAGGGAAATCCAGGTTTCCGAGGATGGCGGCGATGAAACAGAATGAAGTGATCGTCAAGCCCCTCATCACAGAGAAGAGCACAATCGCCCAGGAAAGCGGCAAGTACGTCTTTCATATCGATCCGCGGGCAAACAAGGTTGAGGTAAAGCAGGCTGTCGAACACGCCTTCAGCGTCACAGTTCTCGACGTCAACATCACCAAGAACCGAGGCAAGATGAAGCGGTTCGGCCCGCGCATGAAGAAAACACCCGACATCAAGAAAGCTGTGGTCACCCTGAAGCAGGGGGACCGAATCCAGATTATCGAAGGGGTCTAAGGGAGTGCCACTAAAGATACCTAACCCCAAAACGCCGGGTACCCGGGATGCAGCTCTCCCGTCTTTCGACGAGGTTACCACCTCCAAGCCGGAGAAGTCTCTGCTTCGTCCCCAAAGCAAGACCAGTGGTCGGAACAACCGGGGACGTGTCACCCTGCGCCATCGGGGCGGCGGTTCCAAGAAGATGTACCGGGTCGTCGACTTCAAGCGGGACAAGGTCGGAGTTCCTGGCAAGGTGAGGTCGGTAGAATACGACCCCAACCGATCGGCCCGCATCGCCCTGATCGTCTATGCCGATGGCGAGAAGCGGTACATCCTGGCGCCCCTGGGCCTGGAGATTGGGGCCCGAATAGAATCGGGACCTCGCGCTGAGATCAAGCCCGGAAACACCCTGCCCCTGCGGAACATTCCGGCGGGCACCCAGGTGCACAACCTGGAGATAACGCCGGGCAAGGGAGGCCAGCTTGTGCGCAGCGCAGGTGTGGCGGCCCAGGTGCTATCCCGTGAAGATCCCTACGTGCTGATCCGCCTCCCATCGGGCGAGGTGCGACGGGTGCTGGTGGACTGCCAGGCAACCATCGGGCAGCTGGGCAACCCGGACCACAAGAACATAAAGCTGGGGAAGGCCGGGAAGACACGCTACAGGGGGCGAAGACCCCAGGTGCGCGGTGTGGCCATGAGCCCCAGAGACCACCCCCACGGCGGAGGCGAGGGACGTTCGCCCGTAGGCATGCCGGGCCCCAAGACTCCTTGGGGCAAACCTGCCCTGGGCTATAAGACGCGCAAGAAGAAGAAAGCCAGCAGCAGCCTCATGGTGAGGACAAGGAGGAGGTAAGGGATGTCCCGCTCTACCAAGAAGGGCCCATTCGTGCATCCCAAGCTGGCCAAGAAGGTGGAAACCGTCCAGAGGGCTGGCACAAAGTCGGTCATCCGCACATGGTCCCGGGCATCCACCATAATGCCCGACATGGTCGGCCTGACCATAGCTGTGCATGATGGCAGGCGCCATGTGCCCGTCTTTATTACAGAGAACACCGTGGGCCACAAGCTGGGAGAGTTTGCTCCCACTCGCACCTTCCGGGGGCATGTGGCCCGCTCCGAGAGGACGACCCAACCCCGAGGCGGGGGACGCAGGTAGATGGCCATGGCTGCTCATTTCGAGGAGGACTTCAGGTGCCCGAGGTAAAGGCAACGGCAAGGGACGTCGGGGCTTCCCCCAAGAGGCTCAAGCCCATCACCGACCTGGTGCGGGGTAGGCCTGTGGAGGAAGCTTTGGACACGTTGAGGCTCCTGCCTTCACCGTGGGCGCGGACGGTGTATAAGGTCGTCAGGTCGGCGGCTGCAAATGCCGAGAACAACCTGCTCATGGACCCTGACAACCTGGTTATCGTAAAGATAGTCGCCGACGGGGCCCGGTCCCTGAAGCGCTTCCGTCCCCGGGCTAGGGGACGCATAGGTCGCATCGCCAAGCGCTCCAGCCACATCACGGTGGTTGTAAACGATGCTGAGGAGGTGTCCTAGGTGGGACATAAGACCCATCCTACGGGCTTTCGCCTGGGAATCGTAAAGGACTGGCAGACCCACTGGTACGCTCCCCGGGGTAGAGACTACCGGGAGCTGGTGCTGGAGGACCTGTCAATCCGCAATGGCATTGCCAAGGAGTACGAGGGGTTCGGCAACGCCGGCATCGCTCGAATCGAGATCGACCGGGGCTCCCAGGACATAGTCATCAACGTGCACTCGGCTAGGCCGGGCATCCTCATCGGACGTGATGGAGAGCGGGTAAAGAAGCTGCGCTCCCGCCTGGAAAAGCTGACCGTGCGGCGCATCCAGCTGAATATCCTGGAGATATCCCAGCCGGAGCTGAACGCATTCCTGGTGAGCCGAAACATCTCCGACCAGCTGGAGCGAAGGGTCTCCTACCGCAGGGCCATGCGCCAAGCTGCGCAGAGAGCGATGCAGGCTGGGGCTCAAGGCATAAAGATCAGTATCAAGGGGCGTATCACCGGCGCCGAGATCGCCCGCCGGGAAAAGCTCATGGATGGACGGCTTCCCCTTCACACGCTGAGGGCCGACATCGACTACAGCATTACCGAAGCCAGGACGCTGATGGGACGCATCGGCGTGAAGGTGTGGATATATAAGGGCGAGGTGCTGCCTCCGCCACCCGAGGAGATAGCCGAAGAGCTGGAGACCATAGAGGTGACGGTGCACGCCGAGGACACCCCTACAGTAAACCTCGAGGAATTGGCCGATGCTACAACCTAAAAGGGTCAAGTACCGCAAGATGCACCGGGGACACCGGAGGGGCGTTGCCACATCCGGAAACTCGGTTTCCTTTGGAGAGTATGGCCTGAAGGCCATGGAGTGCGCATGGATCACAGCTAGGCAGATAGAGGCCGCCCGTATCGCCATCAACAGGCATATGCGCCGGGGAGGCAACGTCTGGGTGCGCCTGTTCTCGGACAAGGCGGTCAGCAAGAAGCCGGCAGAGGTGCGCATGGGCGGAGGCAAAGCGGCTGTGGACCACTGGGTAGCCGTCGTCAAGCCGGGCCGGATCATGTTCGAGGTTAGCGGCGTCCGGGAAGAGGTCGCCATGGAAGCCCTGAGGCTGGCATCCCACAAACTGCCCATCGCCACCAGGGCGGTCCGTCGGGATGGGTCCGGCGATATAGCCGAAGCATAACCAGGTCAACGGGAGCGTACCGGAGTGCGAGCACACGAAATACGAGAAATGGACAATGAGGAGCTCAAAAGGACCCTGGAGGAATCCTACAGGGAGCTTATGAACATCCGCTTCCGCCTCGCAACCAAGCAGATGGCCAACACCTCGCAGGTAAGGTACGTGAAGAGGAACATAGCCCGCCTCAACACCATCATCAGGCAGCGGGAACTGGGAGAATCTTAGTATGGTCAAGGAGTTTCGAAAGGTCAGGGTGGGCCGCGTCATCAGCACCAAGATGGACAAGACAGCCTTGGTGGAAGTCCGCTGGCAGCAGCGCCATCCCATCTACAAGAAGAGCCTCCGGCGGATAACCAAGTGTTACGCCCACGACGAGGGCAACGAATGCCTTCTCGGTGACCTTGTGCGCATCGAAGAGACCCGCCCTATCTCCAAGACTAAGCGCTGGAGAGTATTGGCCATACTGGAGCGCCATGAGGTCGCGGAGGTGAAACCTGTAGAGCTGGACCAAGCTGTACTGACCGAGGCCTTCGCTCCAACAGTCGTTGAGGAAGAGGCTGAGGCGGCGCCGGCTGTTGAGGCAGTCGATGAGGTCGAAACCTTAGAGGCAGAGCCTGTTGTAGAAGAAGCTGTGGAAGAGCCTGTGGCAGAGGCAGAGCCTGTTGTAGAAGAAGCTATCGAAGAGCCTGTGGCAGAGGCAGAGCCTGTTGTAGAAGAAGCTGTGGAAGAGCCTGTTGCCGAGGCAGAGCCTGTTGTAGAAGAAGCTATCGAAGAGCCTGTGGCAGAGGCAGAGCCTGTTGTAGAAGAAGCTGTGGAAGAGCCTGTTGCCGAGGCAGAGCCTGTTGTAGAAGAAGCTGTGGAAGAGCCTGTGGCAGAGGCAGAGCCTGTTGCAGAAGAGGCAGTCGAAGAGCCTGTGGCAGAGGCAGAGCCTGTTGTAGAAGAAGCTGCGGAAGAGCCTGTTGCCGAGGCAGAACCTGTTGTAGAAGAAGCTATCGAGGAGCCTGTGGCTGAGGCAGAACCTGTCGTAGAAGAAGCAGTCGAGGAGCCTGTTGCCGAAGCTGAGCCTGTCGTAGAAGAAGCTGCCGAGGAGCCTGTGGCAGAGACAGAGTCTGCCCAGGAAGAAGCAGACCCCGAATCGGAGACAAGGCAATGATCCAGACCTTTTCCCGACTTGTAGTAGCTGACAATAGCGGCGCCCGGGAGATCATGTGCATAAACATACCGGGCTCCAGTCGCCGTCGGTACGCATCCATCGGCGACATCATCGTCGGCGCCGTTAAGGAAGCTACCCCTATGGCGGCGGTGAAGAAGGGTGACGTGGTACGGGCGGTTATCGTCCGCACTGCCCAGCCCCACCGGAGGCCCGACGGCACATATGTGCGTTTCGACGACAATGCAGCGGTGTTGGTCACCGGCACCAACCCCCGGGGAAGTCGGATATTCGGCCCTGTGGCTCGGGAGCTGAGGGACCGCGGCTACATGCGGGTCATCTCCCTCGCTCCGGAGGTTGTGTGATGAACATCCGCAAGGGCGACACGGTGCTGGTCATCGGAGGCAAGGAGAAGGGCCGCCGGGGTAAGGTGGAAAAGGTCCTTCCTGAGCAAAACAGGGTGACCATCGAGGGGTTCAACCTGGTTGTAAAGCATATGCGCCCAACGGGCCAGGCCAGGCAGGCAGGAAGGATACAGAAGGAGTCCCCCCTTCATATGTCAAACGTAATGTTGGTCTGCAACAAGTGCAGCAGAGCAACAAGGGTTAGGACCAATCGTTTGGAAGACGGCAGAAAGGTACGGGAATGTCTGAAGTGCAGGGAGACGATAGACTAGAGGAAGCTCCTTCCCCGGCGGACGAGAGCACGGCGGAGAAGGCCGCTTCGTCCACCGAAACGAGCGCTGAGCAGGCCCAGCCCGCCAGGACGAGGGCCCCACGAAGTGGTGCGTCCAGGGCTCAGCGCGGGACGTCGACAAGGAGCTCGTCCGCAAGAGGTAGCAGGGCTGCTACCGCAGCTCCTGCCGCCGAAGAGGAAGCTCCACCCGCCAGCGCGCCGCCCCAGGCCAGCCCTACACTCAGGCTCAAGGAGATGTACCAGACCGAGGTAGTGCCGGCTATGCTCCAGGAGTTTGGATACAAGAACGTGGTGCAGGTGCCGAAGCTGAAGAAGGTAGTGCTGAACATAGGCTTGGGAGAGGCGCTGACCAATCCCCGGGCCATGGAAAGCGCGGCAAAAGACCTGAGCACCATATCCGGCCAGAAGCCGATCATCACCCGGGCCAAGAAGTCCATCGCAGGCTTCAAGCTCAGGGAAGGAAACCCCATAGGTATGTGCGTGACGTTGCGTGGCGCGCGTATGTACCAGTTCATGGACCGCTTGGTGAATGCGGCCCTGCCCCGTATCAGGGACTTCCGTGGAGTGCCCGCCACCAGCTTTGATGGGCGGGGCAACTACTCCCTCGGTATCAGGGAGCAGATAATCTTTCCTGAAATCGACTACGGGCAGATCGAGCGCATACGGGGGCTACAGATAACGATCAACACCACAGCAAGGACCGACGCCGAGGCAACCCGCCTGCTTGCGCTGATGGGGATGCCCTTCGTCAGGCAGAACTGAGGTACTTGTATTGGCTAAGAAATCCAAGATAGCAAAGTGGAAGCAGCCCCCCAAGTTCCCCGTGCGGAACCATAACCGGTGCAATCGTTGCGGCAGGCCAAGGGCCTTCATCCGCTACTTCGGTCTGTGCCGTATATGCATGAGGCAGTTGAGCCTCCTTGGGGAGCTTCCCGGAGTGCGCAAAGCAAGCTGGTAGCAGAAAATGAATCCTAAAGAAAAACAACGCATTGCCGGGGGGCAAAAATGCCGGTAACCGATCCAATAGCAGACATGTTGACCCGCATCAGGAACGCTCAGCAGATGCGTCATGATCATCTGGTCATGCCCGTTTCCAAGGCCAAGGTGGCCATCGCCAAGATTCTGAAAGAGGAGCGTTTCATACGGGACTACGACCTGCTGCGGGGCCAGCCCCACCCCCAGCTGCGCATTCACCTGACCTACCGCGAGAACAAAGGCCTGCCCATCACCGGCCTCAAGAAGGTTAGCAAGCCCGGCCTCAGGGTCTATGTGGGCAAAGGCGAGATCCCCCGGGTGTACGGAGGAGTGGGCATAGCGATATTGTCCACATCCAGCGGCATCATGACCGGCAAGGAAGCTTGGGATAAGGGGATAGGAGGAGAGCTGCTCTGCTATGTCTGGTGATGTAACGACCCAACGTCGAGAACGCACTCTCTCCAGGATTGGACGCAAGGCCATACCTATTCCTGCCGGCGTTCAGGTAACCACCGAGTATGGCCAGATCACGGTCAACGGGCCGAGGGGGACCTTGGTCCAGCCCCTGCACCCCGATGTGACCGTCCGAGTGGAAGATTCCCAGATAGTTGTGGAGCGATACTCGGAGCGCAAGTTCCACCGCTCCCTTCACGGCCTCACCCGCAGCTTGGTGGCAAATGCGGTAACAGGAGTGTCCGAAGGCTTTCAGAAGACCCTGGAGCTGATGGGAGTTGGATACCGGGCCCAGCAGTCGGGAGATGGCGTAGTGCTCAACGTAGGGTACAGCCACCCCGTAGAGCTGTCTCCCATAGATGGGGTCACCATCACGGTAGAAGGCAACAACCGCGTCCACGTGAGTGGAATGGACAAGCAGAAGGTGGGCGAAGTGGCGTCCAGGATACGCCGGGTGCGGCCGCCCAACGCCTACAAAGAGAAGGGGATCAAGTATTCCGATGAGGTGCTGCGACTCAAGCCCGGAAAAGCCGCAGCCAGGAAGAAGTAGAGGACCGGACAATGCCCAGGGATAAAGATGCGCGGAAACTGAGGGTCGTCAGGCACCGGAGGGTGCGCAACAAGGTGTCTGGCTCTCCTCAGCAGCCCCGTTTGTGCGTGTTTCGAAGCTTGAATCACATATACGCCCAGGTGATCGATGACAGCGTGGGGTTCACCCTGGCATCCGCCTCCAGCAAGGAAGCGGAGGTGGTGCCTTCCGCCTCCAAGGCTGGGAAGTCGGAGCGCTCCAAGCTGGTGGGCACCGCCATCGCCCAAAGGGCCAAGTCCAAGGGGATCGATAAAGTAGTCTTCGACCGCGGCGGTTATAAGTACCATGGCCGCGTGAAGATGCTTGCAGAAGCGGCTCGCGAAGGAGGACTAACCTTCTAATGGTAAGCTTGCTGACTAGTCCCGCAGAATCGTCATTCGACGTCAACACCTTGGTGCTCAACGAAAGGGTTGTGTACACCCGTCGAATTGCCAAGGTGGTCAAAGGAGGAAGACACCTCCGGTTCAACGCCCTCGTGGTGGTCGGTGACGGCGAAGGCGTTGTGGGCGCGGGACTGGGTAAAGCCCTGGCTATTCCCGATGCAGTTAGAAAGGGGAATGCGGTCGCCAAGAAGAACCTGATACGGGTCCCGATAAAAGGCAGCACCATTCCTCAGGCAACCACGCTGAAGAAGGGCGCTTCTCTGGTGATGATCAAGCCCGCTCCGCCGGGCACCGGCATTATCGCCGCCGGTGTGGTTAGGGCGGTGCTGGACTTGGCCGGGGTGAAGGACGTGGTGGCCAAGTCCCTTGGCTCTCGCAATCCAATAAACGTTGTCTATGCCACCCTGGAGGCCCTGAAGCAGCTCAAGGACCCGGAAGAAGAGGTCGCCCGTCGAAAGGCGCCCCGTCCGGCCCGCTAACCCACAGATGACAGGAACGAACCATGGGAAGTCTTAAGATCACCCTGAAACGAAGCTACGCCGGCTCCACTGAAGCCCAAAGGAGGGTCGTCCGCTCCCTCGGGCTGCGAAGGTTGAACCAGACGGTGGTGCACCAGGATAGCCCCACGATCCTTGGCATGGTCCGCAAGGTCAGCCATATGCTCCAAGTCGAAGAGGGGACCGAGGGGCAGGATGTGCAAGGAAAGGACGCTTAGCCATGATGGAGCACGATGTGGCACCGCCCAAGGGAACAAGAAGGAAGAGAAAACGCCTTGGACGCGGCGATGCCAGCGGCCACGGCAGCTACAGCGGTAGAGGTATGAAGGGCGCGAAGTCCCGGTCCGGTCCCGGCCCCCGGCCCGGCTACGAAGGCGGCCAGATGCCCCTCATCAAGGGGCTTCCCATGCGGCGGGGATTTACCAACATCTTCAAGAAGCAGTATTCACTAGTGAAGCTGGACACCTTGAACCGCTTGCCCCAGAACTCAGAAGTCACACCCGAGCTGATGGTGCAGGCGGGACTCATCAAGAATCTCAGGCATCCCGTCAAAGTGCTGGGTAACGGCGAGCTCCAGGTGCCACTGACCGTGTACGCCCAGAGGTTCACCCATTCCGCGAGGGAAAAGATCGAAGCCTCCGGAGGCCGGGCAGAGGTGATCTAGACATGATGACCCGGGAGGCGGAGGGACCTCCGCGACTATTCAAAGCAGCAATCGATGCCTTCCGGATCCCGGACCTTCGATCCAAGATTCTCTTCACCCTGGCCTTGCTGGTGGTGTTCCGCCTCATGGCCCAGGTGCCCCTTCCCGGCATAGACCAGGGACGCCTCGACTCCCTCTTCGAATCAAACCAGCTCTTGGGCTTCCTTGATCTGTTCAGCGGCGGTGCCCTTGGCAACATGAGCGTCGCGGCCTTGGGCGTCTTTCCCTACATCACATCGTCCATCGTAATCCAGTTTCTCACTCCCGTCATACCCCCCCTCCAGCGCCTCTCGCGGGAAGGGGAGATGGGTAGGCAGCGGATCAACCGCATCGTGCACTTCATGACCGTGCCCATCGCCTTGGCCCAGGGCTTCGGTCAGCTTCAGCTCATACAGCAGGCGGGGGTTATAGAAGGAGTGTGGTCCGGGCCCGGCAGCAGCGGGGACCCCCTGACCACGGTTGCGATGCTGGCATCCCTGGTCGGCGGGACCATGTTCCTTGTATGGCTGGGAGAGCTCATCACCGAGAAGGGGATCGGCAACGGAATATCCCTGATCATCTTCAGCGGTATCGTCGCCAGCTTTCCGGGGCTGCTGCAGCAATTTGGCGACCAGACCAATGCCCTCGGAATGCTCTGGCTGCTGGTTTTCGGCTTCGCCATCATCGCCCTCATAGTTGTGTTCAACGAAGGGCATCGTCGCATCCCGGTACAGTACGGTCGGAGCATCTTTCGGGGGGGCAGGATGTACCGGCAATCGGGGGCTACCTACCTGCCCATACGGGTGAACTCGGCGGGCATGATTCCCCTGATCTTCGCATCCTCCCTGGTGATTCTGCCCGGCACCGTCGCCAACTTCGTTGGTGTGAGGGGCGATTGGCTTGGTTCCGTAGCCGACTTCTTTGTGGGGCTGTTCGATCCGACCAACATCGTTTACTGGATTCTCTTTGCCGGACTGACCATCGCCTTCGCTTTCTTCTACACGCTGATAGTGTTCCAGCAGCAGAACCTGGCCGAAAACCTGCAGAGAAACGGGGGATTCGTCCCCGGCATCCGGCCGGGGCAGCCCACCCAGGACTACCTGAACCGGGTGATCTTGCGCATCACCTGGGGTGGAGCAATCTTCCTCGGGTTTATCGCCTTTGTCCCTTACTTGGCCTCGCTGCTGACCGATATCCAAGCCCTGATTCTGCCCAGCATCAGCCTGCTGATCGTCGTGGGCGTGGGCTTGGACACCCTGCGCCAGCTGGAGGCTCAGCTCCTGATGCGAAACTACGAAGGATTCCTGAGATAAGGACTTTCCGGTGCGAGAAAGCGCATCAAAAGGCACAAGCCGCATCATACTCCTGGGTCCCCCCGGGTCGGGGAAGGGCACCCAGGCAGAGATGCTGTCCCATAAGCTGGGGGTTCCCTTTGTATCCTCCGGGAACCTGATGCGTCACCACCAGGAAGAGGAGAGCCCCCTGGGTCGCAAGATAAGGGGCTACACAGACCAGGGGCTCCTGGTACCCGATGATATAGCCATCGAAATGGTGCTCAAGGAGGTCATGCCCCCCAGAAATGAGGGCGGATTCATCCTGGACGGATTTCCCAGGAACATTCACCAGGCCGAGGTGCTTGATGAGTCTCTGTCCCGACAGGGTACGAGAATCGACCAGGTTGTGCTCATCAAGATAGATGACATAGAGGAGCTGGTGCGCCGGTTGGGTGGGCGTGTGGTCTGCCGCAGATGCCAGGCTCCCTACAACCTAAATGGGACTTCTCCCGACGCAGGGGTAGTCTGCAACCGGTGCGGAGGAGAGCTTTACACCAGGCAGGATGATGTCCCGGAGACAACAAAAGTGCGCATCAAGGTGTACGAGATGCAGACCCAGCCGCTCATAGAGTACTACAAGCGCACGGACAAACTGGTGGAGGTTCAGGGGACAGGAAGCGTCGATGATGTCAGTAGGAGGCTGGTGGAAAGTGTTCGAGCCTAGAACATCCAGTGAAGGGCCCTCTTCCAAAAGGCAGCCGAATGTCGTAAAATATACGTTTGTCCGGTCATACGGCTCCGAGTTCCCTTTGGGCAAAGCCATGTGGCCCGCACCGTGCATACAAAAATGACCAACCCGAAGAAAATAACAACGGCATCCAACTCTCCAACCACCTACTCCGGGGGGATAACGATAAAGTCCGCCCAGGAAATGGAGGGTATGAGGGCCGCGGGCAAGGTTGTCGCATCAACTCTGACCCTGCTGCGGAACTCGGTGAAGCCGGGTATAACCACCAAAGAACTGGATGCTATAGCAGAGCGCAATATCAGAAAGATGGGCGCCGTTCCCGCCTTCAAGGGTTACCGGGGATTCCCGGGATCCATATGCGCCTCCATAAACCAGCAGATTGTGCACGGCATACCAGGCGATGAGGTGCTCCAGGAGGGTGACCTGATCAAGATGGATGTGGGAGCTGTGTGCGAGGGTTTGATAGGAGATGCAGCCATAACGGTAGGTGTGGGAAACATCTCCGACGAAGCCAAAGAGCTAATCGATGTTACCAGGCGCTCCCTGGAGGCTGGGATTGCGGCTGCCACCCATGGGGCCCGCACCGGGGACATAGGAGCTGCCGTGGAGAAGTATGCCACCGAGCGTGGCAATTACGGCGTCGTGCGGGAATACGTTGGACATGGGGTGGGCAGGTTCCTGCATGAGGACCCCCAGATACCCAATTACGGGCCCGGCGGAAGAGGGCCTATGCTCCGAAAGGGAATGTGCATCGCTATAGAACCGATGGTAAACATAGGCGATTGGCGCACCCGTCTTCTCGAAGACCAGTGGACCGTGGTCACCTTTGACGGAAGCCTGTCGGCCCACTTCGAACACACCATCGCCATTACCGATGGAGAAGCAGAGGTGCTTACTAGGGAGAGCTAGTCTTCATCCGCTGCGGGTGGGACACAGAATACGCCCAGAGGTGCCATGGCCAAGAAAGAAGCGATAGAAGTTGAGGCGACGGTGACGGAAGCTCTTCCCAACGGCATGTTCAGGGTCGAGCTCCCCAACGACCATAAGGTGCTGGCCCACGTATCGGGCAAGATACGCCTTCACTTCATTCGCGTTCTCCCGGGTGACCGGGTTCTGGTGGAACTTTCTCCATACGACCTCAACAGGGGGCGCATTACCTATCGCTTCAAATAGGTGCGGCAATGAAAGTTAGAGCTTCAGTAAAACCCCGGTGCGACCGTTGCCGGGTCATAAGGCGCAAAGGTTCGGTACGAATCATTTGCCAAAACCCTCGACACGCCCAGAGGCAGGGCTGATTCCAGGAGGGATGCAATGGTACGAGTAGCAGGCGTCGATATACCAGACAACAAGCGGGCCGATGCAGCTCTGCGCCACATTTACGGCGTGGGCCCCGCCTTTGCAGTACAGATCCTGGACAAGGCGGAGGTTATCGGCACGCCGAGGCCCAGGATGTCCGAGCTCTCCGAGGCCCAGATAAACCGCATACGAGAGATCGTAGACCAGGACTACAAGGTTGAAGGGGACCTGCGCCGGGAAGTCAACGGCAACATCAGGAGGCTGATCGAGATAGGTTCCTTTCGAGGACTGCGCCATCGCCGAGGGCTGCCCCTCCGGGGACAGCGCACCCGCACCAACGCCCGGACCCGCAAGGGCCCCAGGCGGACTGTCGCTGGACGTGGGCGTCGCACAGGCGGGAAGAAGTAAAGGAGGCTAATGCCTAGACCAAGAAGTCGGCGTCGTGAACGAAAGAATGTTCCCAGGGGTCGGGCCTACATCCACTCTACTTTCAACAACACCCTGGTAACCATAACCGACCCCCAGGGTGCAGTGATCGGCGCAGCCAGCTCAGGCACTGTGGGCTTCAAGGGCTCCCGCAAGGGGACTGCATTCGCGGCCCAGAGGGCGGCTGAACAGGCAGCTCGGCGTGGCATGGACCAGGGCCTTCGCCAGGTGGAGGTGTTCATCAACGGCCCCGGTGCAGGAAGAGAAGCAGCGATACGTTCCCTTCAAGCGGTTGGACTGGTCATCACCAGCATCAGGGATGTGACCCACATCCCCCATAATGGCTGCCGTCCTCCCAAAAGGCGCAGGGTGTAGGAGGACCGATGGCACGCTATACAGGACCTGCATGCAGGCTTTGCCGTAGGGTCGGAGAGAAGCTCTTTCTGAAAGGGGAGCGGTGCTACACGCCCCGCTGCGCCATCGAAAAGAGGCGCACCTCACCGGGGGACCACTCGGGACGCAGGCGCCGGGTCTCCGACCGGGGACTGCAGCTTAAGGAAAAGCAGAAGGCCCGCTACATGCATGGCGTGATGGAAAAGCAGTTCAGGCGCTACATGAGCTTGGCCTTCAAGAAGCCGGGCGTCACAGGCCAGTACCTGCTGGAGCTGCTGGAACGCCGGCTGGACAACACGGTATACCGGCTGGGCTTCGCCGAGTCTAGAAGGCAGGCCCGGCAGCTGGTGCTTCATGGTCACTTCACCGTCAACGGCCGGAAGACCAACATCCCCTCCTACATGGTGCGGACTGGGGATGTGATAGCCTGGATTGAGACCCGCAAGGAAAAGGACTTCTACAAGGCCCTCGTAAGCGGGATACCCAAGAGGCCGGTGCCCAGTTGGCTGACCCTCGACATTGAACATATGACGGGGACGGTGATCAGCCAGCCCGCCGAAGAGGACCTGGAGTCGGGCATCGACACCCGCCTCATCGTAGAGTATTACTCGAGGTAGTATTAGCAATGCTGGAAACCTCACTCCTTTCCAAGGGAGTCACCCCCCACAGTCCCGAGGCGATCTCCCCGGAGATCAAGGTGCTGGAGACGGGGGACAGGTACGGCAAGTTTGCCATCGAACCGCTGGAGCGGGGATTCGGGATAACCATCGGCAATCCCATCCGACGCATCCTGCTCAGCTCAGTGGAAGGGGCGGCCGTTACCTGGGTCAAGATCGACGGCGTCCTCCACGAGTACTCCACCATACCCAACGTCAAGGAAGGGGTGATGGAGTTCCTGGTGAATGTCAAAGGGATACGCATACGTTCGCGGGCGGGCCGACCGGGCAAGATGCGCCTCGATATACGGGGCGAGGGCAGGGTGTGCGCCGGCGACATCGCAACCTCGGCGGACTTCGAGGTGGTCAACCCGGAGCTGCATCTGGCAACCCTGGACTCTGACGATGCGACCTTGGTCGTTGAGTTCAACGTCGAGCCGGGCAAGGGGTACCAGCCGGTGCCCCAGGGCGACGCAATGCTGGGGCCCATGGTAGGCGTCCTTCCGGTGGATGCGATATTCAGCCCCGTGCGCAAGGTCAACTACGCCGTGGAGCGAACCCGCGTGGGCCAGGTGACTGACTACGAGCGCTTGGTGCTGGAGGTCTGGACCGATGGCACCATCACCCCGCCCGAAGCCCTTAGGGCGTCCTCGGATATCTTGGTCAAGCACTTCTTCGCCTTCTCCAACGTGGGGAGGGAGAGAGACGCCGGTCCCGAAAGGCCGACGGGGATGGTTTCCCCCGAGGTTTACCAGACACCCATCGAGAAACTTCAGCTTTCTCCCAGGACCCTCAACTGCCTGAAGCGGGCCCACATAACCCGGGTGGGACAGGTGCTTGAGATGACCAACGAGGAGCTTCTGAAGATCAGGAACTTCGGGGAAAAGTCCCTTCTTGAGCTGATGGAAAAGCTGAAGGAAGATGGAATGTTCCTCGGCGAGCCCTCTTCCGACGATGACTCCGGCGGTCCCGTAGATACTGACGTGGCAGCGACCTTCGTAAGTGAAGACGATTCTCTTGCTACCGACGAGGATGAGGTCTTCTGGGACAACATGGAGGAAGAAGAGGACCAGCCCGTTGCGAGAGCGCCGAAGGCCAGAAGGCGGGTCTATGGCGAGAACGACCCCGAAGACGACGATGAAGATAATGACAACGACGTCGACGACGATGATGACGAAGAAGACGAATAGGAAGTTTCATGGTTAGACATCGCGTAGCTGGGAAGAAACTGGGTAGGCCCAAAGATCAGAGGGTAGCCCTGCTCCGGAACCTGGCGGCCGATGTGATTCGGCACGAGCGAATCACCACAACCCAGCCCAAGGCGGTGGAGGCCCAGCGACTTGTGGAGAAGCTCATCACCCACGGCAAGGAAGGGTCGTTGCATCACCGCCGCTTGGCCCTCTCCCAGGTGCCGAATCTAATGGTGGTCAGAAAGATCTTTGACGACCTGGCCACCCGTTACGCCGACCGGCCCGGCGGTTACACCCGACTGATCAAACTGGGACCACGAAAAGGGGATGCCGCACCCATGGCCCTCCTGGAGCTTGTGTAGAGCCCAGCGACCTTTACCAAGCCCGTGCTAGGGGATGGGATTCCCCCGATGGGCTCCAATGGTCCAATGAAAGGAATAGAAGAGGGCAGCTCCGACCAAGTCCCGGCACGCCGGATTGCCCTACTGGTAGAGTACGAAGGCACCAGATACAACGGATTCCAACTTCAGGCCAACGCTCCAACGATACAAGGGGAGCTGGAAAAGGCACTGAAGGCTTTAACAAGAGAGGATGTCAGGGTCAGGGGCGCCAGTCGCACCGATGCGGGCGCCCATGCCAGGGGACAGGTGGTAGATTTCGCAACGTGCGCCTCCTACCCGGTGGACACCTTTGTGAACGCCTTGAACTGGCATCTGCCCGAAGATATAAAGATCAGAGGAGGGCGCGAAACACCATTCAGCTTCCATGCAAGGAAGAGCGCGGTTGCCCGGGGGTACCGCTACACGCTGCTAAACAGCTCGTGGCCGTCCCCGCTGCTCCGCACCACAACCTGCTGGGTGCGATATCCGTTGAACATCGCCGACATGCAGGAAGCTGCCTCCAGCCTGGAAGGGGAACACAACTTTTCGGCATTCACCACAACCCTTCTCGCCGGAAGGTCGCCGGTCAGGAAAGTAAGCAGCTGGACGGTGCATAAAGAGGGCGACCTGGTCTGCATAGATGCTGAGGCCAACGGGTTCCTGCCCTACCAGATACGGCGCACCAACGGGCTGCTGGCGGATATAGGACTGGGTAAGGTCCCCATAGAGGCGGTGAAAGCAGCATTGAACGGGCAAACAGAGGCGATGGAACAGCGCTCCTCCCTCCCAGCCAGGGGCTTGTGTCTGATGCATGTGAAATACGAAGAAAGCCTCTTCTGCGATAAGGACACCAATGAAACGCAATAAGTCATACATGGCTAAAACCGCGGACCTCGATCCCCAGTGGCACCTGGTGGATGCGACCGGTCAGACCTTGGGCAGGCTGGCAACCCGGATATCCCGCGCCCTCCAGGGCAAGGATAAGCCCACCTACACCCCCCACATGCTCACAGGGGACTACGTTATAGTCGTCAATGCATCCAAGGTCCGGGTCACAGGTCGCAAGACGACCCAGAAGACCTACTACAAGCACAGTGGGTATGTGGGCAACCTGAAGACCTACTTGCTGAAGGACCTGCTGGAGACTCATCCGGAAAGGGTTATCCAGCTAGCCGTCAAGGGTATGCTGCCGAAGACCAACCGGGGAAGGGAGATGCTGGGGCGTCTCCGCGTTTACAAGGGGGAGTCCCACCCCCATGAAGCCCAGCAGCCTGTTGAAGGCAAGCTGGTAGTCACCTAAATCGTCGAAAGCCCATTAGTCCAGGGAGGTAATCTAGTGGTCCAAGAGAGCGCCAGGGAAAGGTACTACTACGGGACAGGCAAGCGTAAGACGGCCATCGCCAAGGTGCGCTTGTACGTCGCCGCAGGCGGGGGCGCCACATCTGCGGCGGCCCAGTACCAGATCAACAGCAAACCCTTGGACGAGTACTTCCCGTGGCAGTCATGGCAGAACAGCGTGCAGGAACCCCTTCGAGTCACCGGCAACGTGGGCAAGTTCAACGTGGTCGCCAAGGTGCTGGGTGGGGGAGTCTCTGCCCAGGCAGACGCTGTGCGTCATGGGATCTCCCGGGCCTTGGTGGTGTATGACGAGACCCAGAAGCCCATCCTCCGAAAGAACGGGCTTCTGACCAGGGACGCTCGCATCAAGGAAAGCAAGAAGTACGGCCTGAAGCGCGCCCGCCGCGCTCCCCAGTACACCAAGCGCTAACCCACCCAGCGCCCGGCTTACATCCAGGCTCCTAGCCCCGGTAGGGCTGCCCCATCCGTTCCCTGATGTAGGCGATGGGGTTCACCGGAGATGGGTCCACCCCCTGCAGTATCGCCAGGTAGTAGCTGGTGTAGTCCCCGATCAGCGTCGTAGTAAGCATCTGGGCCAGCGGGCCGCCCGACACACCCCTTATGGTGTGGTGGGGAATCGAGTCCCGGTCCAGAAGCTCCCTCGTTACGTCGTACCGCCTGGCCATGGGCGGTGAAATGTCGAAAGGTTCCAGCAGCAACGCCGTCGTCACGTCCCTCACCGCGTCGGGTAGCGACAGCCCCACCACCGCGTTATGGTGGGCTTCGGGCAGGGACTCGAAGTAGGCGGGCACCTTGGAGTTCTCGTTGAACTGGGTCTTCCACCGCCGGGACACGCCCGAGTATATGCCGGACCCATAGACCACTATCAGCCGGTTGAGCAGGGCTTGGGCCAGCTGCTTTGCCGGGTTGTCCGCCGAGGGAACATCCTCGCTAAGGGTGGGCAATAGGGAGTCCACGGCTTCGAAGGCCTCCTCGAAGCCGATATTATCCCCATCCAGCAGCCCCAGCTTGGCCAGCAGGACGGCGGGCACGATGAAGCTGTATCCCAGGGCGCTCCTCGGCTCCCCTTCGTAGTCGATCCGGAAGAAAGGAAGAGAGCGGGCTTGGGCTTCCCGGCCCAGGGCACCCCCGCTGGACACGGCAATGATGGGCGCTCCCTGGGACGATGCCTGCTCGAAGGTGGCCAGGGTCTCCTCGGTGTTGCCCGAGTAGCTGCAGGAAAGCACCAGCGTGTTCTGGTCCAGGACGTACGGGATCCGGTAGCCGCGGATGACGATGATGGGGATCGCAGGCGAGGTGGAAGCCAGGTCCGCCAGGAGGTCGCCTCCGATGGCCGAGCCGCCCATCCCGGCTACCAACACCTGCTTGCAGCCCCCCACATCCAGGGACAGGGGAAACTCTGAGGCTTCCCGCCAGGCGCGGCGGCACTGGTCGGGAAAATCGCGCAAGCGGTAGCGAAGACCCGATGGGTCGGTTTTGGCATAAGTTTCCTGGTCGTCGAGGGCGTCCAGCATCATCCTTAGAGCCTCCTAGAGTGCCCGTATTGGCCGGTCCGGCTGCCCGCTACAATCCCAGGTGGGCCCCGGCGTCGTCGATCATATCTTTGACCTGGTCGGGGCTTGCGGCCTCGGCGTAGATGCGCAGCAGGGGCTCGGTACCCGAGAATCTTACAGCCAGCCAAGCCCCGCCGGCCAGCAGGAACCGACGCCCATCCAGAAAATCGGAAGAAACGACGGGAAGGCCTCCCAGGAGGGTCCATTTCGCCCCTTCCAGCTCGGCCTGTATTTGCTGCCGGCGCTCGGGCGCAAAGGTGACGTCCCTGCGTTGGTAGTGGTGCTCTCCCACCCTGCGGTATAGCTGCTGAAGCAACTGGGAGGGCGACTGACCGGTCGTGGCCATGTACTCCAGGAACAGGAGGCCGCTGAGCACACCGTCCCGTTCGGGAATGTGTCCCCGGTACCCGTACCCGCCGCTCTCCTCCCCGCCCATCAGCGCATCTTCGCGGAGCATGGCGGTCCCTATGTCCTTGAAGCCGACGGGGGTCTCAATGACGGGCACCCCGTACCGCTCTCCCAGCTTGTCGATCATTCTCGTGGATGTGAGGGACTTGATCAACGCGCCCCTCTGTCCCTTCCACTCCAGCAGGTAGTAGGCGATGAGAGCGAAGGCTTGCAGCGTAGAGAGACATACGCCATTTTCGTCCACGCCTCCCAGCCTGTCCGCATCGCCGTCCAGGGCTATGCCTACGCTGGCCCCTTGCTCGACGACTGCCTGGGAAAGGTGGCCCAGGTTGGCAGCGATGGGCTCAGGCTGCTGTATCCCGGGGAAGGCCGGATTGACCTCGCCGTGAATCTCCATGACCCTGGTGGCGCCATCCTCAGCCACATCGTCAGTGAGAAGCTGGGCGAGGTAACCGGCCCCTGCCCCGTACATGGAGTCCACGACCACGTTGAGGCCCGACCGGCGTATCAGGTCCAGGTCAACCAGTCTCCCCATTTGCGCCCGGTAGGCCGGGCCGGGGACCATTGTCTGGATGAGACCGGAGTCCCGAGCCTCATCCAGTGGGAGAG
The DNA here is from genome assembly GCA_965116325.1 of Dehalococcoidia bacterium. GTDB lineage: Bacteria > Chloroflexota > Dehalococcoidia > Lucifugimonadales > JAGWBF01 > JAGWBF01. The sequence goes on from OZ220675.1 coordinate 1,669,112, forward strand.
AAGAAACGCCTCTCACTTCCGCCCCGGCGATCTCCTCTTCCAAGCGGGCTATCACCTCGGGCGAAGCGCTTCCGGCGTAGCTGGGCTTGTACTTCAGGCCGTTCCATGCAGCCGGGTTGTGGCTTGCAGTGATGACGCAAGCCCCGGCTGCGCTGTGCTGCAGGATACTGTAGCTGACGGCGGGCGTGGGCGCCGGCTCCGCCGACAGGTAGGTGCGGATGCCGTTTCCCGCCATCACCTCTGCAACCCGTTCCGCAAACTCCCTGGAGGCGAAGCGGGTGTCGTAACCCACGACCAAGCCCTGCTTGGCGATTCCTTCCTTCAGCAGGTAGGACGCGACCCCTTGAGCGCAAAGGGCGACATTGCCGAAAGTGAACTCGTCGGCGATGATCGCCCGCCAGCCATCGGTGCCGAATCGTATTCTCCCGGCCATGCCGTCCTTTCGGAAACAGGATTTATTTAGCTGTCCCGGACCGAGTCTAGCTTCTGAGGCCCGCTTCCGCCCGGAGGAAATCAGCCTTGTCCGTCCGCTCCCACGTGAGGTCAAGATCGTCCCTGCCGAAGTGGCCGTACGCAGCTACCTGCTTGTAGCCGGGCCTCCGCAAGCGCAGGTCCTCGATGATTGCCCCGGGACGCAGGTCAAAGTGCTTGGAAGCCAGGTCTTGAATTACCTGGTCATCAACCTTGCTCGTTCCGAAGGTTTCCACGCTGACGGAGATGGGGTTGGCCTTGCCGATGGCATAGGAGACCTGGATCTCCGCCCGGTCCGCAAGCCCTGCGGCCACCAGGTTCTTTGCCACGTACCTGGCAGCGTAGGCGGCGGAACGGTCCACCTTCGTCGGGTCCTTGCCTGAGAAAGCTCCTCCTCCGTGCCTGGCGATCCCGCCGTAAGTATCCACCAGTATTTTCCGGCCCGTCAATCCGGTGTCACCCATGGGCCCGCCTATTACAAACCGGCCGCTGGGGTTGATGTAGAACAGCGTGCGGTCGTCCAGCAGCTCGGCGGGAATGACATCCTTGATCAGCAGGTTGATGAGGTCCTGGGTCATCTTGTCGTTGTCCACGTCGGGGTCATGCTGAGCGCTGATGATGACCGTATGCACCCGCTTGGGCACCCCGTAGGCGTATTCGACGGTGACCTGGGACTTGCCGTCGGGCCTCAGGTAGGGAAGCACCCCGTCCTTCCTCAGGGCTGCCAGCTTCAGGCACAGCTTGTGGGACAAGCTCATCGTCAGGGGCATCAGCTCCGGGGTCTCGTTGCAGGCGAAGCCCACCATCATGCCCTGGTCGCCGGCGCCGATCTGGTCCAGGTCCTCCCGGTTGCTGGAGTTGGACCCTCTGTGCCTCAGCTCCAGGGACTGGCTCACGCCTGCGCTAATGTCCTTGGACTGCTCCTGTATTGAAGCGACCACACCGCAGCTCTTGTAATCAATGCCGAATTCTGCGTCGGTGTATCCGGCCTGCTTCAGTGTGTCCCGCACTATCAGGGGCACATCCACGTAGGTGTCTGTCGTAACCTCTCCCATCACAACCACCAGCCCGTTGGTTACGCAGGCTTCGCAGGCCACGCGCCCTTCGGGGTCCTCCGTCAGCACCGCGTCCAGCACCGCATCGGAGATCTGGTCGCACAGCTTGTCCGGGTGTCCCTCGGTAACCGACTCAGAGGTCAGAAGGTAGGATGGTAGGTCCATAAAGGTAGATGCCATTTTGTTTATCCTCCTCGTTTCTAGGTTCCCTGGTCCCAGCTGTCCAGGTACTTTTGTTGTTCGGCAGATAGAGAATCTATCTCTATTCCCATCGACTTCAGTTTCAGCCGCCCCACCTCATCGTCGGTTTCCCTGGGCACCGGGTAAACGCCCGGTGAGAGCGTTCCCTTCTTAGCTACGAGCATCTCAACGCTGAGGGCTTGGTTGGCAAAGCTCATATCCATAACTGCCGACGGGTGTCCTTCGGCAGCCGATAGGTTGATCAGGCGCCCGTCGGCCAGCAGGAAGATGCTCCTCCCGTCCTTGGTCTCGAACCGCTCTACGTACGGCCTGGCCTCCTGCCTGGACACGGACATAGCCTCAAGGGCGGGGATGTCTATCTCCACGTTGAAGTGGCCGCTGTTGGCCAGAATGGCGCCATCGGGCATAACGTCCAGGTGCTGCTGTCCAATGGCCTTGAACCCGCCGGTCACGGTTATGAACACCTCTCCCGTCCTGGCGGCCTCCACGCTGGGGGCCACCGCAAAGCCGTCCATAACAGCCTCCAAGGCCCGGATGGGGTTCACTTCCACCACGGAGACGTTGGAACCCATGCCGCGGGCGCGCATCGCCACACCGCGACCGCACCAGCCATACCCGAAGACCACGACCTTGCGTCCCGCCCACAGGATGTTGGTGGCCCGGGTTATGCCGTCCAGGGTGCTCTGGCCGGTGCCGTACCTGTTGTCGAAGAAGTGCTTGGTGTCGGCTTCGTTGACGGCAACGATGGGGTATTTCAGCTTCCCCTCTTTTGACATCGCCTCCAGTCGAATGACGCCCGTGGTGGTCTCCTCGGTCCCGCCGATGATGTTGGCCATCAGCCCCTGGCGTTCGGTGTGCAGGGTGGTGACCAGGTCTGCGCCGTCGTCCAGGGTTACCTGGGGCTCCTTGTCCAGGGCAGCGTGGATGTGCTTGTAGTAGGTCTCGTTGTCCTCTCCCTTGATGGAGTAGGTGGGTATGCCGTACTTCTCCACTAGGGCGGCTGCTACGTCGTCCTGGGTGCTCAAGGGGTTGCTGGCGCACAGCGTCACATCCGCCCCGCCGTTCTTCAGGGCAAGGGCGAGGTTCGCCGTCTCCACGGTGACGTGCAGGCACGCCGCTAACTTTGCCCCCTCCAGGGGCCGTTCCTTCTTGAACCGGTCGCTTATGAGCTTGGTCACAGGCATCTCTCGAGCAGCCCACTCGATGCGGGCTACCCCCGCCTGCGCCAGGCCCGGGTCCTTAATGTGGCCGCGCTCTCCTAACTCGCTCAACCATCTCCTTTCTGGTTTGTCTTGGCGCAATTGCCGCAAGATATAGTGATTCTCATCCGAAGATGACCCCTTCCCGCCACGCCAGCACTTCCGTTTCTTCCAGGGCATCGAAACGGATCATGTCGCTTAGCGCCCGGAACCGGGCCGTCGTCTCCGCCCTGTTCAGCTTGTGCAGGCGGTCGACGCTGAAGTCCTCCACAGCGAAGGACCCCATCACCGAGCCCAATACGCTGGCCCTGCGAAATCCCCGGTCGCTCAGGTCGTTGCTGTAGGCCAGATAACCCATGAAACCCCCGGCGAAGGAGTCTCCCGCCCCTGTTGGGTCTATGACGGACTCCACCGGAAATGCAGGCGCCGCAAACACCGAATCGCGGGTGAACTGGACGACCCCATGCTCTCCCCGCTTCACCACAGCCATGCGGGGCCCCAGGCTGAGCAGGTAGTGGGCCGCCTTCATCACGCTATTGCCTGCTATGTGTGGGCCAGCGAACATCCGCACCTCGTTCTCATCCATGAAGACCACGTCGACCCGCTTTATCACCTCGGCCAGAGCTTCCCGTTTGATGTCGATCCACAGGTTCATCGTATCTATGGCCACCAGCTTGGGACGCTCTTCCATCTGCTCCAGCACGTTTAGCTGTAGCTCAGGGTCTATGTTCGCCAGGAACAGGTAGGGCTGACGCCGGTGATTGCCGGTCAGCTCAGGCTTGAAGTCCACGAAAACATTCAGCTGGGTGTCCAACGTGGTGCGGCTGTTCACATCCTCCATGTGGTACTCGGCAGCCCACCTGAAGGTCTTTCCGGGCAGGGTTGTGAGGCCGGACAGGTCCAGCTGGTGGTGGCGCAGGAGGGTCATATGGTCCTCCTTGAAATCCTCCCCCACTACCGCAACCATGTGCACCTGGGCGAACCTTCCGCCGGATACGGAGAAGTAGGTCGCAGACCCACCCAGGGCATCCTCCCGGCTTCCTGCCGGCGTAATTACGCTATCGTATGCAACGGACCCTACTACCAGAATCGACATTCTTAGCTGCTACCTCCATTTCTAGCAAAACATGGGCTTTGGAGCACAGCTAAGGGTCGTCTCCGTAGCTCGTTGGGTTGTTCCCCTCGATCCACGCCGGTGTGCCATCCTCGATGTTGAACAGGTTCTCCGGCGAGTAGCCCATGGATGCAGCCATCTCGCATGCCAGCCCGCTGCGGACGCCTGCCGCGCAGATGAAGAACAGCTTCTTGTCCGTGGGAAGCTCATCCATCCGTCCCAGCAGATCGTCGATGGGTATGTGCATGGCCCCGCTGGCATGGCCCGACACCCACTCATCATCCCGGCGGACATCTACGATGGACGCCTCTGCTCCGGCCGCCTCCACCATCTGCGCCGCTTCGTTGGAATCCACCCTGTAAAAGGGTTCACCTGGCTCTTGTCTGGGCATCTCGGCCCTCCTTGTTCATAGATACTTCTCCACCAGGGGTTTCAGCCTCTCTTTCAGCTCCTGGGTAATCCTGTCCGGGGCGGTGATTATCGTGTCCTTCAGCGCCGATGCGCAGGGGCAGGTACGCCCCGGGGAAATGCGGTTCACAACACTCCTCAGGACCTGCTTGGAAACGGAGATGTTCTTCATCAGGTTGGCGACCACCATCTCGACGGTCACCACCTCGGTCGCCTCCCGCCAGCAGTCGTAGTCGGTGACGCAGGCCAGGGTTGCGTAGCACATCTCCGCTTCCCGGGCCAGCTTGGCTTCGGGGAGGGCGGTCATGCCGATGATGTCCGCCCCCCAGGAGCGGTACACCGCGCACTCGGCCCTGGTGGAGAAGGCGGGCCCTTCCATCACGACCAGGGTGCCTCCAAGGTGGGCCGTAGCTCCTGCCTGGAGGGCGCATTCATGCAGTATGCTTCCCAGCGCTGAGCAGAAGGGGTCTGCAAAGCCCACATGAGCAGCTATCCCGTCCTCGAAGAAGGTGTTGTTCCGCAGGCGGGTCCGGTCGATGAGCTGGTCGGGCACCACCAGGTCCATTGGGGCCAGCTCCTCCTTTAGGCTGCCCACTGCGCTGATGGAGATGAGCCACTCCACACCGATGCTCTTGAGGGCGTAGATGTTAGCCCGCACCGGAAGCTGGGTGGGATTGATGCGATGCCCCCGGCCATGGCGCGACAGGAAGGCGATCTGCCTCCCCTCCAGGGAACCTATCATGATGCTGTCGCTGGTCTTGCCGTAGGGGGTGTCCACATCCAGCTCCTGGACGTTGGAAAGGCCCTCCATGTTGTACAGACCACTGCCTCCCATGATGCCGATCAAAGGTTCAGCCACGAGCGCCTCCCTGGGCCTGGGCGACGGCCTTGGCAAGGTTCTCTACGTAGGGGGCCTTGATTACCCCCTCCTCGGTGATGATGCCGGCGATATACGTATGGGGAGTGACGTCGAAGGCCGGATTGCGTATGCCGATGCCGGGAGCGGCCGTGCGAATGCTGCCCAAGGTCGCCACCTCGTCGGGGTGGCGCTCCTCGATGGGAATCTCGTCCCCTGCCGCGAGGGTGAGGTCGATGGTGCTTGTGGGAGCGGCGACGTAAAAGGGCACCCTGTTCTCCTTGGCAAGGACAGCCACCTGGTAGGTGCCGATCTTGTTGGCCACGTCGCCGTTGGCGGCGATGCGGTCAGCGCCAACTATGGCACATCCCACCTCGCCCCGGCTCATTAGAAGCCCAACCGAGGAATCGACCACCAAGGTGGCCGGAATGCCCAGCTGCACTAGCTCCCAGGCGGTGAGGCGTGCTCCCTGCAGGAAGGGGCGGGTCTCCGTGGCGAACACCTGGAACCGGTTTCCCGCTTCCCAGCTTGCCCGGATTACCCCCAGGGCTGTGCCGTAGCCGGCCGTTGCCAGCGCCCCGGTGTTGCAGTGGGTCAGCACCGATCCGCCATCGGGAATTAGGCCCTTGCCCTGGGTCCCAATGCGCCGGTTAGCTTCCTCATCTTCGCGCTGTACCCGGTGGGCTTCTTCCAGGAGCAGGTCGGGCGCTTGCCCCACATCGTCGATTTTCTTCGCCAAGCGCAGCATCCGTTCCACGCCCCAGGTGATGTTCACAGCGGTGGGCCTGGCCTGCCCTATTCGGTGGGAAGCCACTCTCAGGGCTTCCAGGAAGGATGCCTTGTCCGTTGCATTGGCATCCTTAGCCGCCATTGCCATAGCGTAAGCTGCCGCCACACCGATGGCTGGCGCACCGCGCACTTTCATGCGCCGGATGGCGTCAATGACCTCGGGATAGGTCTCCAGCTCTATATAGTTTGTTGCAAAGGGAAGGGCAGTCTGGTCAAGGAGCTTGAGCTTGCCTGCTTCCCACTCTATGGCCTTGATTTCGGGCATTGCACCAGCCTTGGATTCTTGCGATCAACTTCCGTTCAAGGGAGGAGAGAGGGTACGGGTGAGGGCGATCATGCCAACTGCGGGTGGGTGTGGGGCCGAAAACGAAAAAGCTTCTCGTGAGAGAAGCTCATAGATTTCTAAGGCCACCCTCATCTTTCCCCGACCATTCGGGGCCGGAATTAGCACCGTGTCGCACTACGTTAAGGATTGGTGCGCAGTGTCGAACCGGTTGCTCGGCTTCGCAGGGCCGTTCCCTCAGCCATTCTGGATAAGGTAGGTCTACTTATTCGATTGTTTTTCGGCGCAACCGCATCGGTCAGGCCGAGATTTCATACTACAGGCAATCGCATATGGTGTCAACCGAAGGGCCGCGGTGAGCCGCTGCCGGCCCGCCCCTCCTCATCTTTTCTTGTGGATTAGATTGGCATAGTCGTGTACCATCGCTCCGGCATTTCAGCACCAGCCCGGAAATGTCCGAGAGGCGCCAGTTGCTGAGACGGAAAGGAACAACGATTGAGATTTCTCACCGCTTTCGCCATAAGCAAGCGGACGGTCACCCTGCTGGCCATAGTTATGGTCCTGGCTGGTGGGGTGTACGCCTACAACTCCCTGAACGTAGAGCTGTTCCCCGAGATCGAGTTTCCCCTTGTGGCTATCTCGACCTCCTATCCATCCGTCGGCCCTGAAGCTGTCGTTGACGACGTAACGTCACCCATCGAAGCGGCCATCTCCGGCACCGATGGACTGGAATCGGTCCAGTCCACCAGCTTCGAGGGCAACTCCCTGGTGCTGGCCAACTTCCGGTACGGGACCGATATGGCCGAAGCAGAGAGCGCCATCGAAACGGCGGTGGGCAGCATTCCCTTTCCTCCCGGCGTGGAAAAGCCCGACGTAGGGCGTTTCAACCCCGACCAGGTAGCGGTCCTGCAGTTCAGTGTTATAGCGGAACAAACCCCTGACGGAGGGGCCTCGGGCTTCGCTCCTCAGCATCTGGCAGTCTCCACGGTCGAGAACATCCTCCTTCCCGATCTACAGGCCATCGACGGGGTGATGCAGGTGCAGGTTGCCGGGGAGCTTCTGCCCCAGGTGCGCGTGGCCGCGGACCCGGAGAGGCTGAAGGCCAATGGCGTGCCCCTCGCCCAGGTGGCAGCCGTCCTTGGCGAAAACAACACCTCTGTGCCCACAGGCCTGTTGACCGGCCCCGACGGGGCAATGCCTGTAAAGACCCTTCACGTCCTCACCTCCGTCGAAGATATCCGCAGCCTTGTGGTGGGGATGTCTCCCTCGGGGCCGGTCCTGCTGTCCGATGTGGCCAGCGTGGAGCTCAGTAACGAGTTCCCATCCAGCATCTCCCGGACCAACGGCCGGCAAGCCATAAACGTTTCCATTATCAAGGAGCCGGAAGCCAACACGGTAGAGATAACCCAGGCGGCACGGCACCTGCTGGAGACTGCGCCCATACCCAGCGGGCTGGAGATTGTCATCGTCGAAGACCAGGGGCCGGAGATACAGGAGCAGATAGATGCCCTGCTTAAAGAGGCGGGGTTCGGCTTCCTGTTCGCTGTGACCGTGGTATTCATCTTCATGCTGACCATCAGGCCCACCATCACGCGCGGGCTGTTCACCACCGTGCGTCCAACGGTCGTCATCGCATTGAGCATTCCCTTGAGCGTACTTACAGGGGTGCTCCTCATGGCTTGGCAGGACATGTCTCTGAACTTCATGACCCTGGGAGGCTTGGCCATCTCCGTCGGCAGGGTTGTGGACGATGCCATCGTCGTACTGGAGAACGTGTACCGCCACATACAGGCGGGGCGGGAGCGGTGGCGGGCGGCCCTGGATGCCACGGCAGAGGTAGGGCCGGCCATTTTCGCCTCCACCCTGACAACCATCGTGGTATTCATCCCCCTGGCATTTATCGAGGGGCTGGTGGGGGCCTTCTTCCTGCCCTTCGCCATGACCATCAGCTTTGCGCTGGTGGCATCCCTGGTGGTAGCCCTGACCGCCGTTCCGGTGCTGGGAGCATACCTGCTGCGGCCCGGCGACCTTCCCGAGGGGGCAGGCGAGGAAGATGACATCGCCTTCGTCCACGAGACGTGGATGCAGAGGGCCTATACCCCTGTGCTGCGATGGGTGTTGGGGCACAAGGCCGCTACCCTGGCTGGGACCGTGGTGGTGATCGGACTCAGCTTGGCGTTGCTGCCGCTCATACCCATCACCCTGTTCCCAACGGACAGCGCCCGCCGCCTAGCCATCGAGGTGAGCCTTCCACCGGGAGCATCGGCCCAGCAGACCTTAGCCGAGGTGATGGAGATAGAAGACCGGGTCAGCGACCTGGCCGAGACCCACACATCAACTATTGGGGCCAGGGATCTCGGCATCATAACCGAACCGAAGGGATTCAATGAGGCCGCCATCCTCGTATTTCTGCGTCCGGACGCGCCCGAAGACATAGCTGATGTGCTCAGGAAGGAGCTGGACAAACCGGACCGCGTGGTGAGAATCACCGAACAGATAGATGGGCCACCAACCAGCGGGGTCGATATCAGCATCACCGGGCCGGACTACGACGACATTCGACTGGTTGCCCAAGAGCTTACAACCTCCCTCACCACCCTGGAGGGGGTCGCCAACTTGGAGAGCGACGTTGTTCAAGCGCGCGATGAGGTCGCCATACTGGTGGACCCCGCCGCGGCCGCAAGCATAGGGCTCACTGCCCGCCAGGTCGGGTTCCAGCTGCGTGGATTTATGGCCGGAAGGGCCGTCACCACCATAGAGTTGGACGGCCAGGCAACAGATGTGGTCTTGTCCGGGACCCAGGAGGCCCTTGGAAGCATCGACCAGATCAGGGAACTGGTGATCGCTGGGCCGGGCGGGGCAGCGCCCCTACGGGAGCTCGCAAGTGTGGAAATCCAGGAGGGACCGGTGAACATCGTTCGCACCGACGGTCAGCGCTCCGCCAGCATCACGGGGGACACCATCGGGGAGGATGTTCAGGCTGTGGGGTCCGAGATAGATGCAATCATCGAGGAACTCTCCCTCCCGCCGGGAGTGAGCGTCAAGAGCGGCGGGATATTTGCCGACATCGCCGAGGGGTTCCAGTCCATCATTCTGTCCATGGCCGTGGGCATAGTGCTGATGTACCTGGTCATGGTGGCCGCCCTGGGGTCTCTGCGGAACCCCGTCGTTATCGTCTCCAGCCTTCCCCTTGCCTTGGTTGGAGTGCTGGTAGCCCTGGCCGTCACCGACCGCACCCTTGGGCTGCCTGCCATGATGGGAGTGCTGCTGCTGGTGGGCATCGTGGTTACCAACGCCATCGTGCTCATCGCCTTTGTGGAGCAGCTCCGGGCCAGGGGTATGTCGGTGTTTGAAGCCCTTATCATGGGAGGCCGGGTTCGCCTGCGCCCCATACTGATGACCGCATTGACCACCAGCTTTGCCCTGCTGCCCCTGGCCGCCTTCTCCGGGGGGTCGGGGGGCATCATCAGCGCCGAGCTGGCCACCGTGGTCATAGGCGGGCTGATGACCTCCACCGCGCTGACCCTGATAGTGGTCCCCATCATCTACTACCTGTTCAACGAGAGTGTGCCCAGCCTGTTCCGTAGATCGAGCTGAGGCGGGACGGCCTTGATTCCTCCCAGTCCCTACCTTGGTGGGTGATATAATCTCACGGGCCGAGAAAAGCTACGACACGGAGAGGAACTCTATGGGCCACACCATCGTGGGCATCGATGTGGGAGGTACGTTCACCGACTTTGCAGTGCTGTCCGACGGCACCCTGTCGGTGTACAAGATACCCTCCTCTCCAGCCGATCCCTCCCGCTCGGTCCTCCAGGGCGTCCAGGACCTGGGCGTGGACGGGGCCTCTTTCGTGCATGGCTCCACGGTGGCTACAAACGTCCTCCTGGAGCGCAGAGGCTCCCGCACAGCCCTGGTCACCACCGGTGGCTTCGAGGATGTGCTGGAGATAGGGCGCCAGAGCAGGGCCGAGCTGTACAATCTGGACCTGGAGAAGGCTCCGGTCCTGGTTCCCAGCGACCTTCGCTTCGGCCTGGCTGAGCGGGTGGAGTTTACCGGCTCGGCGCTGCAGTCACCCTCACCTGAAGACATTCGAAAGCTGGCCGGCGCTGTTGCAGCCTCGGGCGCCGAGGCTGTGGCTGTTTCCCTTCTCTTCTCCTTCCTGAACCCCCTCCACGAGGAGATGCTCCTGGAGGCCCTGCGGGAAGTGAATGACAACCTGTACTACTCGGTTTCCAGCCAGGTGCTGCCCGAGTTCCGCGAGTACGAGCGCACCAGCACGGTGGTGGTCAATGCCTACGTCGGCCCGTCCATGGCCCGCTACCTGGGCAACCTGGAAGGGTCTTTGGGCAGCGGGCTGCGCATTATGCAGTCCTCGGGGGGCAGCATCACCGCGTCCTTGGCGTCCCGCCAGCCGGTGCGCACCATCCTGAGCGGTCCGGCGGGGGGCGTTGTCGGCGCCTACTACCTGGGGGAGATGGCCGGCTATCGGGACATCATCACCCTGGATATGGGAGGGACATCAACGGATGTGTCCCTGTGCCCCGGCAGGATCAAGGAGACAACCACATCCAACCTGGGCGGCTACCCACTGAGCGTACCCATGATCGAGATCCATAGCGTTGGGGCTGGCGGAGGCTCCATCGCCCGCATTGACGAGGGCGGCGCCCTCCTGGTGGGCCCCCAGTCGGCGGGGGCGGACCCCGGTCCGGCCTGCTACGGCAGGGGGGAGCATGTGACCGTCACCGACGCTAACCTCATCCTGGGGAGGCTCCAAGCCGACCGGTTCCTGGGAGGAAGGCTGTCCCTGCACGAAGACCGGGCACGGGAGCTGGTGGGGCGCCTCGCACAACAGATGGGGCTGTCGGTGGAGGATGCAGCATCGGGCATCGTCCGCGTGGTCAACGCCAGCATGGAGCGGGCCATCAGGGCTATCTCTTTGGAGCGGGGCTACGACCCAAGAGAGTTCACCCTGGTGCCCTTCGGAGGCGCGGGGCCTATGCACGCCTGCGAGCTGGCCCAGGAGATGGGCATCTCCCGGGTGCTTATCCCACCAAACCCGGGAATCCTGTCCGCCTTGGGAGTCGCAATCGCCGACATCGTCAAGGACTTCTCCCGCACCGTCATGCTCCGTGGGGATGACATATCTCCCCAGCGCCTGGAGCAGGAGTACCGGCTCCTGGAAGACCATGCCAGGGAAGATATGTTCAGCGAGGGGCTGGACCTGGACCGGGCTGTGGGGCAGCGCAGCCTGGATGTACGTTACGTGGGCCAGTCCTTCGAGCTTAACGTGGACCACCCGGCCCGGTCCCGTAACTTCGTCCAGGCCATCTCCAGGTCCTTCAACAAGGCCCACCGGCAGAGGTTCGGCTACTCGGACCCTAAGGAGCCCGTGGAGGTGGTGAACCTGCGCCTGAAGATGGTGGTGCCGGTGGAGAAGCCTGCGCCCTCCCCGGAGGCGCCCCAGGGTGAGGACTGGGCAGGGGCGGTCGCCGGACATAAGACCTTGGTATTTGGCGGGAAGGGCATGGAAGCGCCCCTGGTGCTGCGGGAGCACCTGCATTGCGGGAACCGGGTCCCCGGTCCTGCGTTAATCATCCAGATGGACTCCACGACTGTGCTCCCGCCGGGCTGGGAAGCAGAAATGGACGGCTGGGGCAACCTGGTGGCTGTCCCGACGGGCGCCAGCGCAGCCAAGAACTAAAGACCAGTCCCCTCTCCAAAGGAGAGCAACCAGTCATCCCCTCTCCTTTGAGGGAGAGGGGAAACTAACCGAGAGGCAGCAAGATGGTCGATCCCATAAGCCTGGAAGTGTTCAAGAACCTGTTCATCTCCACCTGCGAGGAGATGGGTGTGGCCCTCCAGCGCACCGCCTACTCCCCCAACATCAAGGAGCGCCGGGACTACTCCTGCGCTTTGTTCGACCCCAAGGGCCAGATGGTCGCCCAAGCCGCCCATGTGCCGGTGCACCTGGGCGCCATGCCAGCGTCGGTGGAGGCGGCCATCAGCCTGCACTCGGGCACCTTCGGCCCCGGCGATGTGGTCATCCTGAACGACCCCTACCTGGGCGGCACGCACCTGCCCGACATCACCCTCGTGGCCCCCGTGTACATCCGCAGGGAGGGCATCCCCATCCTGGTGGGCTACGTAGCCAACCGGGGGCACCACGCCGACGTGGGAGGCATGACGCCAGGTTCGCTGCCCCTGTCCACCGAGCTGTACCAGGAAGGGACCATTATTCCGCCCCTCAAGCTGGCCCGCAGGGGCCGGCTGAACCAGGAATTGGTGGAGCTCATCTGCCGCAACTCCCGCACCCCCGAGGAGCGCAAGGGGGACCTGGTGGCCCAGTTCGCCTCCATCAGGGTGGGCGACCAGAGGCTGCGAGAGATAGTGGAGCGGTACAACGCCGACACCGCCTTCGAGCACATGGATGCCCTTCTGGACTACTCCGAGCGTCTGACCCGCGCCGCCATCGGGCGCATACCCGACGGCACCTACAGCTTCACCGACTACATGGACGACGACGGCCTCACCGAGCAGCCCGTGCCCATCTCCGTGGCCATCAGCGTGTCCGGCGATGAGATGGTGGTGGACTTCGAGGGCACATCGGCCCAGCGCCCCGGCTGCATCAACACACCCCTGGCCGTCACCGTCTCGGCGGTGCTCTACCTCGTGCAGTGCATCTCCGGGGCCAGTGTCCCGCCGACCCAGGGGGTGCTGCGCCCGGTGACCGTCAAGGCCCCCGAAGCATCCCTGGTGAACCCCAAGCCCCAGCACGGCGTGGCCGGGGGCAACGTGGAGACCTCCCAGCGCATCACCGACGTGCTGCTGGCGGCCATGGCCCAAGCCCTGCCCATGCTCATCCCCGCCGCCAGCCAGGGGACGATGAACAACCTGCTCATCGGTGGCCATGATGCGGTGCGGGAGAAGCCCTTCGTCTATTACGAGACCATCGCGGGGGGCATGGGCGCACGCCCGACCAAGGACGGGGTCTCGGCAATCCACACCCACATGACCAACACCATGAACACCCCCATCGAGGCCATGGAGTTCGTCTATCCCCTGCGCCTGAGGCAGTATGCAGTGCGTCGGGGCACCGGTGGCGCGGGCAAGTACAAGGGAGGCGATGGGCTCACCAGGGACGTGGAGTTCCTGACCCCGGCGCGGGTGACGGTGCTCTCGGAGAGGCGCAAGCGGGCGCCCTATGGCCTGCATGGCGGGCATCACGGCACGACGGGGGAGAACGTCCTCCTCAGGGGAGGCTACGAAGAGGTGAAGCTGTCGGGCAAAGAGGTGCTGGATGTGGAGCCCGGCGATGTGCTGAGCATCCGCACCCCCGGCGGCGGCGGCTGGGGCGCGCCGGAGGAGTAGGAGGGCCCCCTAGTCCACGTAGGTGGTTTCCGGGTTGTCGGTGGGGAAGACGGTGAACATCTTGGCGTCGCCGCCCGTGTTGTTGATGAGGCGGTGAGGCGTGCCCGGCGGGGCCAGCAGGGTGTGCCCCGGCTCGACGACGCGGCTCTCATCTCCCACCACCATCTCCACGCTACCCTCCAGGAGAATGATGGCTTCGTCGGTGGGGTGGGTGTGCAGCCTGAGGGCTGAGCCGTCGTGCATCACCAGCTCCCCGATGGTCAGGTTGTGGGCACCGGCAGCCTTGTTGATGAACCGCCTGCTGGTGCGACCGCCCATATCTTCTGGAGGCGGATCGGTCCTGTGATCGATTATGGGCATGTCTCCTCCTTGACGACTTCTTCTTTTTGTTGACAGGCAAATTCTATAGCTGGGGCAGCCTCCGGGCAAGGCATCTCATGTGGCAGAGCTTCTGTGCAGGGGCCAGAGAGATTAGCCTATAATCTGGCCAAAGGTGATAGCCGGGAGATGTAGAGGTCTGTCAAAGGGCCCATGGGAGCGCTATAGCTATATTCCAGTCCCGGAGTGAGCGGAACAGCCAATGGATTGCAGGCAGGCTCGCAGCGTCTGCCCTGGTCTTCTTATTGGTCGGGGTATTGGGGTCGGCGTGCAGCGATTGGTTCGCACCCCCGCCGCCGCCAAGCCCAAGGCCTCTGCCCACACCTACTCCAACGCCAAGCCATTCATTGCTACAGGCAACCGTCCCTGCTCCGACCATCCCGCTCACACCGGTGCCAACCCTGCCAACCTCACCCGAACTTACCGCCGAAAATACCCCGGCCGTATTGGAACCGACTCCAATCCCGGCTCCCACACCTACACGGACCGCTGAGCCGATCCCGGTCGTGCTGGCGCCTACTCGAACCCCGGCCCCCACATCTACACCGACCGCCGGTGAAGTTCTGGCTGCCCAATTGTCCGTGGCCATACCGTGGATCGGGGATCCGCCCGACTCCATCCACCTTGAAGCCAAGGAGAAGATAACAAGTATCTGGCTTCGAGACGCTGCATCAGGGGAGGTCATTACCCAAGCCCCGTGGGTAGTCGATGGCATTACAGGCACGGAGCTGGAGGCCCTGGATGCTCTGGACCTCATTTCGCGCATTGAGCCAGAACTGGTGAAGACCATCTTGAGTTTCCCCTGGGTTGCCGACGGGGTGGACTACCAGGAACAGGCCGCCTTTGAGGGGCTGTTCTTGGCCGGAGAGGTCAACTCCCGGTTGCTGGGATCCCTGATTTCGTACTCATGGGTTGCTGACGGACCGGGCCAAAGGGAAGTGCCCCTTGCCGACGTTTTCGACGGGCTGCACATTATCGCAGACATAGATAGGGCGCTGGCCGTGAGAATGGCAACCGCCGGATGGTTCGTCGACGGAGTCGACCCGGCGGAATCGGTCTTGTTGTCAGTGCTTCCCCGGTACTTGGAACTTCGGTCAAGGGGTAGATTTGCTGGATCCAATAACTTGGAGTTGTTCAATGTGGTCGAGGCGTTGATCGAGGCCTGGACAAATCAGGCTCCGGACCCCCGCATACTTGATGGGCTCGTCCACGTTCTTTCCCGAAGCTATTCTGAGCGAATCTTCGATGAGGTGATATCGGAGCCTTGGTTGAGGGACGGACTCGATGCTATGGAGGCTGCACGGGCCGCAATCTACTTGACTGATATCGGCGGGTGGAGCCTCTATTCGGGGCGTTCTGAAACCCCTTTGGTACCGTATTTGACGATATCCCTGCCCCTCGCCGGGGATGTCAGGGTCTGGTTGGTTAATGCGGATGGCGTTGAGGTCTCCGAAGATGCAATGTTGGCGGTCGTGGAAGAAGCGGCACGCTTTTCCGAAGAGCTCCTGGGAATGCCGTTCCCCACGACGGACATAATAATCGACATCTTGAACCCTCGTTTGGCTGATATTTATCGAGGCTGTAGACATGACGGGACTCATATACTTTGGGCGGGACATTGTGACGTCTATGATTTGGCCCGGGTGATAGCCCAATACTACTTCTATGACCGAGATGCCAGCTGGCTCAATAGCGGGGCGGCCGACCTTGTAAAGGGGCATGTGAGAGACAGAATGGGTGTGCAGACGCTTGCTGACCGAAGGGCAAATCTCTCACAGGATATTGCCTATTGGGCTGACGAGAGGGGACTTGAGAATGTGGCGCACTTCATACATTACCATCAACTCGATGGATATTACCGAATGAACTTTGCCCTTGCCCCATATCAGCTTGGAGAACATCTCCTTCACAACCTGACTGACGCCATGGGGCAGCCTGCGATGGCGGCAGCGTTGAGGGAACTGCACACTTCGGCAAGGACGTATTTCCCGACAACCGGTCCGGACGATACGGAGGAGATGCCGAATCGTACCGAAGAAGAGATATACGACACTTTCCTGAAGTACACTTCGCCGGACCGGGAAGGGGATGTCCGGGATGTGTACAGGAGTCTCCACGGTGGGGCTTTAGTCTTTCCGGAAATAGTTTCAGATGACGACCATGGCAACTACCCCCTCACCGCCACAGATCTCTACGTAGGGCAGGCGGTAGATGGTTCACTGGACTATCCTGCGGACCTGGACCTCTTCCGATTCAAGCCGGAGAAAGACCGAAAATACATTGTGAAGGTGGACCACGAAAGCTTGGGCATATCGGCCTTATCTCTCTATCTTCACTATCATGATAGTGCGTTCATTCGTGAGCCCGACAATCTAATTCCCAAGCTGTGGACATGGAAGTCCCGCCGGCAGACACCCTCGGGTCCCGAGATTCTCTGGGTGGCCCCCAGCTCTTTTCAGAGGTATTTCGCGGTGGAAAATTTCGGGGCCGAAACCGGTCAATACACCATCACCATATCTGAGGTCGAGGATGTTGAGGACGACCATGGCGACTTACTGTCCACTGCTACCAACATATCGTTTGGGGCGGGTGTTGCTGGCGTTGTGGATGATGATTTCGACCTCGACCACTTCCGTTTCGATGCTGCCGAAGGCCGAAGGTATCAGATAGAGGTTATGCCCGGGACCTTGCAGTATTTTCGTACTAGGTTGTATACAACCAACAACGCCCCCCCTTGGAACTGGAACAATCTATATCCCGACGACGAAGCAGAGGGCCCCGGGGAGTTCGTGCGCTCCTGGAAGGCGTCCGAGTCCGGCGTGTACTACCTTGCCGTGGACGGCTACAACGATAATATAGGTACGTACACAGTCAGGGTTACGGACCTGGGGGACAGTTGAGGCCGGTAGTTCGTACGGCGGTAGTTCCGTGGGCAACCCTCTTGACCTTCAGGGGGTTTGACCCAAGCGGTAGCTAGGTTCCGACGGGAGCACGCACGCCCCAAAGCTGCCGTGAGGTCGCGTCACGCCACCGTCCCCCAGTGGAGGGCCACCGCGCCGAGGCCCCGGCGGGCATAGCCTACGTTGACCAGCCCTGCTTCCTCGAACCGGCGCGCCATCTCCTCCACCGTCAGGAACGCCTCCACGGACCTCGGCAGGTAGGTGTAGGCCTCCCTCTGGCCTGCCACCAGATGCCCCAGCAGCGGCACGAGACGATGGAACAGGAGGGGGACCACCAGTTTCATGGCGCCCTTGCGCACCCGAAAGGACTCCAGGGAGACCACCCGGCCTCCCGGCTTCACCACCCGCACCATCTCGGACAGGCAACTGCCAAGGTCGGGCATGTTTCTCAGTCCCCAGGCGGTGGCGGCGCAGGCAAAGGTGTCGTCTGGGAAGGGCAGGGACAGGGCATCCCCCACCATGAAGCTGCAGAGGTCTTCGCGACCCCTCCGGGCCGCCTTCGACCTTGCCGAATCCAGCATCAGGGGCACAAGGTCCAGGCCTACGACCTGGCTGATCCCCGGGGCGTCCGCCAGGGCGAGGGTCAGGTCGCCGGTGCCCGCTGCCACATCCAGGGCGACCCCCTCCAGGCCCTGGGTGGCTTTTCTGACGACTGCTCTGCGCCAACGGTGGTGCAAGCCGCCGGTCATGAGGGTGTTCATCAGGTCGTAGCGGGGGACGATGTTGTGGAACAGTTCCCCTACGTAGCGTCGCTGGTCCAGGGATTCCTGCTCGTTGCGCCGCGGAGGGCTGCCCACAGCTAGGCCACTGGTCCGGTGTACCGGTAGTCGTCTCCCATGTCCTGGTCGATGCCCGCAGCCACCATGATGCGCCTGACGAAGAAGCCCACCATATCGTCGATGCTGGCGGGACGCAGGTAGAAGGCCGGCTCGGGAGGTAGCACCACCGCCCCCATTCGCGCCAGGGTGAGCAGGTTCTCCAGGTGTATGGCGTGCAGGGGAGTCTCCCGCGGCACGACCACCAGCTTCCGCCCTTCCTTCAGGCAGACGTCGGCGGCCCTCAGGAGCAGGTTGTTGGCCATGCCATGGGCGATGCCCGCCACGGTGGACATGCTGGAGGGAACCACCACCATGCCTCGGGTCGGGTAGGTGCCGCTGGCTATGGGAGCTCGGGTGTCTCCAACGGCGTAGTCGACGAAGTGGGGATGCTCCCGCCATTGGGACAGCACATCCTTGTAAGGTTCATCCATCTCGTCTTGCCACACCAGCCGGGCATCGTTGGTGCATACCAGGGCAACGGGCACATCCCTGCGCAGCAGCTCGTCCACCGACGCCCTGGCGATCATAGAGCCGCTGGCCCCGGATATGCCAACCACCAGCGGCGGCGCGGGCGCCTTCTTGTCGTTCACAGTAGCACCTCCAGCATGGTGAAGGCGAGGAGCGCCACCGCCACGTAGCTGTTGACGGTGAAGAAGGCCCTGTTGAGCTTGGACAGGTCGCCCGGCCTCACCAAGGTGTGCTCGTAGGCCAGCAGGGCTGTGGCTATGCCGATGCCTGCGTAGTAGAAGACCCCCAGGTCCATCCAGACCCCCAGGGCGACCAAACATGCCACCGTCAAGAGGTGCAGTCCCCTGTACCACCAGAAGGCGCCCACCAAGCCGAACCGTCGGGGGATGGAGTGAATGCCGTACTTGCCGTCGAACTCGTAGTCCTGGCAGGAGTAGATGATGTCGAACCCGCCGATCCAAAAGGCGACGGCGCCCGCCAGAAGGACCGCCTGGGGGTCCAGGCTCCCGGTGACAGCTATCCAAGCACCGGCAGGGGCGATGCCGTCGGCCCACCCCAGGATGAGGTGGCTGCTCCACGTGTAGTACTTGGCGTAGGAGTACGCGACCACATAGACGGCGGCCACGGGCGCCAGGATCAGGGTCAGGGTGTTCAGCTGGGAGGCTGCGAACATGAAGATCCCCAGGGACACAACCACCAGGGCGCCCATTTCCCAGGGCCTGAGCGTGCCTTTGGCCAGGTGCCGCTCGGCGGTACGGGGGTTGGCGGCATCCTCCTTGTGGTGGATGAGCCGGTTGGAAGCCATGGCGACGGTGCGTGCCCCGGCCATGGCGATAGTGATCCAGGCGAACTGCTCCCAGGTGGGCCACCCTCCCGCCGCCAGGAACATGCCCAGATAGGCGAAGGGAAGGGCGAACAGCGTGTGCTCGAAACGCACCGCTTGGATGAACAAGTGGGCCTTGTGCAGGCCCCGCAGGGGCGCCGCCAAGGTCATAGGCCGTACTCTGCCCACTTGCGGTCCACCAAAGCGACCACCTCGGGGGCCATGACTATATCCGGGGGCCACTCCCTGGCGCGCCCGTCCATCGGCCCCTTGTTAGTGGCGTCGATGCCGATCTTGCTGCCGAACTTGGGTGTCGGGGAGGCGTGGTCCAGGTCGTCCAGGGGACCGGTGGCGAACAGGATGTCCTGGGACGGGTCCATGTTGTTGGTTACCCTCCAGGTAACCTCGGACAGGTTGTGGACGTTCACGTTGGCATCCACAACCACGATGGCCTTGGCGAGGGACATCAGCCCCATTCCCCACAGCCCGTACATCACTTTCTGAGCATGGCCCGGGTACTCTTTCCGCACGGACACGATAACCAGGTTGTGGAACACCCCTTCGGCAGGCATGTTCATGTCCACCACCTCGGGGAGGATGGTCTGGATGATGGGCAGGAAGACCCGCTCGGTGACCTTACCCATGAAGTAGTCTTCCATGGGAGGTCGTCCGACGATGATGGTCGGGTAGATGGGCTGCTGTCGGTGGGTTATGCAGGTCACGTGGAAGACGGGATAAGTGTCGGCCATGGAGTAGTAGCCGGTGTGGTCGCCAAATGGCCCCTCGACGGCCTCCTCGCCGGGCACGATGTAGCCCTCGATGATGATCTCGGCGTGGGCGGGCACCTCCAGATCGACGCTCCGGGCCTTGACCATCTCCACACCCTCTTCCCGAAGGAAGCCCGCCACCATGATTTCGTCCATTCCCGGGGGCAGGGGGGCCGAACCTGTCCAGATGCTGGCTGGGTCGCCACCCAGGGCCACCGCTACCTCCAGGCGTTCCAGTCCCTGGCGGGCGCCGCTCCTGAGATGGCTGGTTCCCACCTTGTGGGTCTGCCAGTGCATGGCGGCGGTGTGGCTGTCATAGACCTGTATGCGATACATGCCCACGTTGCGGCTGCCCGTGTCCGGGTCCTTGGTGATGACCATGGGCAGGGTGATGTACCTGCCCGCGTCCAAAGGCCAGCACTTGAGGATGGGGAAGCTGTTGAGGTCGATATTCGCGCCGGTGTGCACCACCTCCTGGCAGGGCGCGCTTCCCACGCTTTTGGGCTGGTACGATGCCATGCGGGCGAGCTGTCCCACGGTCCGGAGCTTCTCCATGATGCCTTCGGGCGCGCCTTGCACCATGCCCAGGAGCTCGCTTATCCGCCCCACCAGGTCGTCCAGCTTCTCCACGCCCAAGGCCCACGCCATGCGCTGTTCCGTGCCGTACATGTTGATGAGCACGGGGACGTCGTAGCCATCGACGTTCTCAAATAGGAGGGCAGGGCCGCCCTGCTTTACCACCCGGTCGCAAATCTCGGCTATCTCAAGCTCGCAGCTGACTGGGGTGGTAATCCTCTTCAGGTCACCCTTCTGTTCCAGGAACCGGATGAAGTCCCGCAGGTCTTTGTATTTCATAGAAACTCGTTCGTTCGGTTGGCCTTGCCGTCTAGCTATGCGGCCTGGCGCACTTTCCCAGTTCTTTGGCCTTGGCCGATGGCAGAGTACCTGGCCTGTGCCTCTCCGTCCCATTATAGCCCGTACAAGGTACGCCGGGCCAATGACGCCACGACCCGGTTCCCTCATCGTTCTCTAGAAAGGAGAACCCATCAAGGCACAAGCACCGCTGTCCGTTCGCCCTGAGGGAAATCGAAGGGGAACGGACAGCGCGGCCCCGGCCCCAGCCTCCCGCTTTCACGGGAGTGACGCTATGGGGAGGCGGGAATGACGATAGATCCAAAGAAGAGGGGCAAATACCTTCCCTAGCCTTGACATGCAACAAAAATTTCGTTAGAATCTCTCGCATGAACAAAGAACCTAACTCAGCAGAAAAGATCATCCAGCGATTCGGCGGCCAGTCCGCCCTGGCCAACCTTATTGGCAAGCGCCAGAGCACCGTGCAGCACTGGGCGAAGACGGGCCGAGTACCCTCCCAGTGGCATGAGACCCTCATTTCGCTGGCGCGGCAACGAGGCATATCCCTCGAGGCCCGGGACTTTATATCGCCCGCGGCCCCCTATATTGAGCCTTCCGAGGGTCGTCTGGGGGTGCTCCTGGTGGGACTTGGCGCCGTCTCCTCTACCCTGATCGCCGGGGTGGAGCATGTGCGCCGGGGTATGGGACTGCCCATAGGTTCCATCTCCCAGATGGCCACCGTCCGGCTGGGTAAGCGCACCGAGCATCGCAGCCCGATGATCAAGGACCTGGTCCCCCTGGCTGGCTTGGACCAGCTGGTCTTCGGCGCATGGGACCCTATACCTGATGATGCCTACGAGGCGGCCATCAAGTGCGGGGTGCTCAACCGGTACGAGGATATCGAGCCTATAGCCGACTTCCTTAAGGCCATCAAGCCCATGCCGGCCGCCTTCGACGGCGACTACGTCAAGCGCATCACCGGCCTCAACGTTAAGAGCCGAGGATCGAAGCTCGACATGGTGGAAGCCCTGCGGGAGGATATCCGGACCTTCAAGAGCACCCACGGGTGCGACCGTCTCGTCATGATCTACGCCGCTTCTACCGAAAAATTCATTACCGAAGACGATCTGCATCAGGACATTGAGAGCTTTGTAGGCGGGCTGCAGGACAGCGATGACAGGGTCGCTCCGTCCATGCTGTACGCCTACGCCGCCATCCAGGAGGGAATCCCCTTCATCAACGGCAGCCCCAGCCTTGCGGTGGACATCCCTGCCCTAGAGCGCCTCGCAGTAGATTCGGGAGTGCCCATAGGCGGGAAGGACTTCAAGACGGGCCAGACCCTGGTCAAGACCGTCCTGGGTCCCATGCTGAAAGCCCGCATGCTGGGTATGGAAGGGTGGTTTTCCACCAACATCCTTGGGAACCGGGATGGTGAGGTGCTGGACGAGCCCGAGAACTTCCGCACCAAGGAAGAGTCCAAGCTGGGAGTGCTTGAGTACATCCTCCAGCCGGAGCTTTACCCGGAGCTGTACGGGGATGCCTATCACAAGGTGCGAATAAACTATTACCCGCCTCGGGGTGACAACAAAGAAGGCTGGGACAATATCGACATCTTCGGTTGGCTTGGCCGGCATATGCAGATAAAGGTCAACTTCCTGTGCTCCGACTCCATACTGGCGGCGCCCTTGGTGTTGGACCTGGCCCTCTTCATGGATTTGGCGAAGCGGGCCGGGCTGGGGGGCATCCAGGAGTGGCTATCCTTCTACTTCAAGAGCCCCCACCACTCCCGAGACCTGTACCCCGAGCACGACCTGTTCATCCAGCAGACCAAGCTGAAGAACACCCTGCGCTGGATGGCTGGGGAGGAGCAGATCACCCACCTGGGCATGGACTACTACGTAGAGGCGTAGGCGCGGGGGCAGGCTGTACATGCCTGTGCTAGGCCTCTAACCTGCCCGCTCACCAGGCGCACGTGGCCCAGGAACCTCGGCCAGCGGCCCTGGCATCCTGCCCTAGCTGGGCGAACAGCATGCCAAAGGGTTCCTCGGCGTGGTATATCCTGGGAATGGCGTGGCCCGTCCTCACCAGTTCTGCGTTGACGAAGGTGTCGTCCACGAACACGTAGCGCAGCAACCTGCCGAAGGCATCGCTGTTCTCCGGCCCGGCCAGAAGCTTCACCCGCTTCCCTTCCACCAAGCGTCGATTCAAATCCGTGGCTTCCTGGGCGCCGCACTCCGGGTGCTCACCCATCTCCGGTGTGTCCAGCCCGACGTAGCGCACCCGCTCTCCCGAGGCCAGCTCCACAGTGTCTCCGTCGATTACCCGGACGACCCTTGCGTCGACAAAGGCTCCTCCTGGGTCAGGTGATAGGAGATAGCCAGTGGCGGAAGATGCTACGAGGAGTCCCACCAGCATTCCCGCTACAAAGGCAAGGGTGATTGGGCGACCGGCGGCTCTAACCAGAGAAGGGAGCATTTAGGACCTCAGCCTGAAATGTTACAACCCGCCAAAGCCCTTATGGAAGTCCTGTTTGTGTGGTGATACGATGGCCTGGTGAGACTCTACACGAACCCACTTTTGGCTCCGAGCGATATGAACCAGTGATGCTCCGTGCTTCGCAACATAGGTTTCTGGCTTGGGTCATGCTGGCCGTCTTGGCTGCGGGCCTGCTGGGAGGCACCCTGGACCACCACTACGCCGACCGCCAACCCTGGCACGACCATATCTTTTCGGGCCAAGGCTTCTTCGAACACACTCACCAGTATGGTGCTGAGCACCAGCACCATGACCACAGCCACGGACCTGCCCCCTCGGATGTCGTAACCATCAGCGCCAACTACGCCAGCGCAGGCTATTGGGCCCTGCTCAGCTTGGGGATCGTCCTGTTGGGGTATCTGATAGCCGTCGGTCCGCCCCCTCTTGAGCTCCTTCGACGGCTGACAAAGCTGCGGGCGCCGGAAGACGCATTCCTTCGTCAACCCATCCGCCCTCCCGTATAGCCTCTCTCTCCCCTCAGGGGGTCTAGATGGGGGAGCAACGGTGATTGTTTCCTCGTCCCGCCGGATGTTCTATTCCTGTCCCGAAACAGTGGATTTCTGTTGCCGCCATCGGAGCTGGTAATGAATTTCGTACGAAATGGTGGTCTGTGGCGTTCCTTCAGGACAATGGCCATGGTCCTGTCCGTAGCCCTACTTGCGCTACTGCTTGGCCAGGGCACGGTCCTGGCTAATGGAGCTACCAAGCTGGTGCTGGAAGATGTGCAGGCCGGGCCCTACTTGCTGCAGGTGGGCATCATCCCCGGAAGCCCCAAGGTGGGGAACCTGCACTTGAGCATCGAGGTCTATGATGCCGCTTCGGAAGCGCCGGTGACCGACGCCAGGGTCTTCGTCTCGGCTGTCGGGCCTGAAGACGCGACCAACGTCCCGTCGACGGAGGCCCAAAGCCCCCTGACCGGCCAGAATTTCTACGAGGCGGATATATGGCTGGATGTTGAGGGAAGCTGGGTTGTAACCATGCACATAGACGCGGCCCAGGGCTTGGCCACCCAGGAGGTGCCCTTGGAGGTGACCTCGGGGGGGATAAGCCTGGCGCTACTGGCGGCGATTCTGGTGTTCATATTGGCGGTGTCCATCTGGAGCTGGGACAGGATTAAGGGCAGGCGACGGCGCCAACAAAGAAAACGATGACCTACAACGTTCGGAGAGAAAGAAATGAAAGTAAGACAGGCCCTGCTGGGCCTTCTGGCCATGACCCTTGGGACCTTGGCCCTTCTCGTTGCTGCCTGCGGCGGCGGGGGTGAGCCGAAACAAAGGACCTTTGACTTGAAGCTGGCAGATAACATGCTGGAACCCGGGCGAATCGTGGTGAGCCATGAGGATACGGTGACCCTTCAGATCGAGGCCCACCAAGCGGGGGAGCTGCACCTGCACGGCTACGACATCACGGCCGATGTGGAGGCTGGCAAGGTCCTTGAGATGGAGTTCGTCGCATCCCTGGAGGGCAGGTTCATGATGACCCTCCATCCGGAGTTTGCCTCCCTGTTTCAGTCGGGGATCCTGGAGACCGGGGACAGCTTCAGCTACACCATCCCGGATTCTGCCAGCGCCACAGCCATCCCCTATCACAGCCACCTACAGTCGGAACTCACCGGCTCTGTTATGGTGTCCCTCGATGATGGTGAGGAAGGGACGATCGAGGTGCGCATCACCGATGAGGGGATGCACCCCCATATGGTAGCTGCCGCCCCGGGCGCGACAATACGCTGGACTAACGATAGCAGCGCCCTCCAGACCGTCCATGCCGGGAGCCCCGCCGAACATGGGCACGGCCCCGAGGATACAGGTCCGGGTGATGAGATCCAGATCGGCGTGCTGGAGGTACACCCCAGGTAGGTCATTCCGGCCCTGAGAGGCGGGTCTGGAGGTCAAGAAATGATACGTCCAAGGGTGCTCATACCCTTGCTGCTGGTAGGGACAGCCCTGCTGTCCCAGCCCGTTTACGCCCACGGCTTTGGCGAAAGGTACGATCTGCCTGTACCCCTTGGGTACTACGTGGTTGGGGCGGGCTTGGCTGTTGCCCTCTCCTTCGTAGTGGTGGGCCTATTCATGCGGGGGGGCTCGGGGACATCGGACTATCCCCGTTACAACCTGCTGAAACACTGGCCTGTCAGGGCTATCCTGACCAGCCCTTTGCTTATCGCGCCCATAAAGCTGGCATCGGTGTTTGTTCTGGGCCTGCTCACCTTCGCGGGATTCTTCGGGGACAGCGACCCCAGCGATAACCTGGCCCCAACCTTCATCTGGATCATCTGGTGGGTGGGAATGGGCTTCTTCGTGGCGCTGGTGGGGAACCTGTGGGCGCTGGTGAACCCGTGGGCCGCCATTTATGAGGGGGCGGAGTGGCTCTACAGGCGCTTCGTCCCCGAGGGGAGCCTCTCCCTGAACGAAAGGTACCCTGACGGCTGGAGGATGTGGCCCGCCGCCATCACCTTCTTTTGCTTTGCCTGGGTGGAAAACGTGTACTCGGAAAACGACCTCCCCGCCCGCATTTCCGTGATGATAGTGGCCTACTCCCTGCTCACCCTGGGGGGCATGGTCTATTTCGGAAAGCAGACATGGCTCAGGAACTGCGAGGGATTTTCCGTGGTTTTTGGGTTCCTGGCGCGATTTTCTCCCATCGAGGTGCGGGCAGCTTCTACCGATGTGTGTGCCGACTGCGATGGTGTGTGCCTGGACGAGGATGGCCGGTGCATCGACTGCTACCAGTGCTTCGAGGCAACGGCCGAGGAGTTGTGGGAGGAAGAGGAGGAACTGGAAGCCCCTTCTACAGCCTGGCAGGATGGGCCTCCCAGGGAGCTTAGCATCAGGCCCTATGCAGTGAGCCTTGCCCGCCCGGAGAGGGTGGACAGCAGCATGCTGGCGGTGGTTATCCTTCTACTGGCTACTGTGACCTTCGATGGATTCAGC
Organism: Dehalococcoidia bacterium; assembly: GCA_965116325.1. Classification (GTDB taxonomy): domain Bacteria; phylum Chloroflexota; class Dehalococcoidia; order Lucifugimonadales; family JAGWBF01; genus JAGWBF01. Next base: position 1,695,390 of record OZ220675.1, read on the forward strand.
GCAACCTCTGCCTGGGTGCATGTGCAGAACTTCGCCGCAGACGTATCTCCTGGATTGAATAACCCCATCCTGAACAGCGTCACTATAGCCAACAGCATCGGCTTGCTGCTGTTCCCCTTCGTCTTCTACACGGTGTACCTGGCTTTTTCCCACCTGATGGCCCGCATGGTGGGGAGCACCCTGTCACCCACGGCCCTGGCGCGGGTGTTCGTGTATTCATTGATACCCATCGCACTGGCTTACAACATCGCCCACTTCCTGCCGTTGCTACTGGCATCGGGCCAACGGATCATCCCGCTGGCCTCGGACCCCTTTGGGTGGGGGTGGGACCTGTTCGGCACCGCCCTGTACAACATCAACGTTGGGGTCCTCGGTGCAAGAGCGGTGTGGTTCCTATCTGTGGCCGTCATCGTGGTGGGACATATGGTAGCGGTGTACCTGGCCCACAGGATCGCCATGCGAACCTTCGACGATCGTCGGATGGCCATCGCCAGCCAGTATCCGATGCTTCTTCTGATGGTGCTCTACACCATGGTCAGCCTGTGGATTATCGGACAGCCCATCGTCGAATGAAGGCTGTAGGAAACCCGGCGCACGACGGCTTCGCCTTCCTTGACACCCCAATTGGGCCAAAGATATATTTGCCCTATAGAAGAGCCTGCTCCCGTGGTGTCGAGCATTCCCTCGGAAAGCTGGCGGGCTAGGTCGGGAGGATGAAGTGGCTGAAGAGTACGATGTTGCAATCTTGGGCGCCGGCACGGCGGGCCTCACCGCCGGGATGTATGCAGGGCGGTACGGCCTCAAAACCATCATCATTGAGCAGATGATCCCCGGTCTTGGGATCATCAACGTGGAGAAGATCGAGAACTTCCCTGGATTTCCCGAAGGCATCGCTGGCTCCACGCTGGCAGCCCAGATGCAGGAGCAGGCGATAGCCGCCGGGGCTGACGTAGCGCTCCGACAGGCCACCGGGGTGCAGCTCAAGGGGCCCGTCAAGACCATAGCGACCGACCAGGGAGATTACACTGCTAAGTGTGTGATCATAGCTGCAGGCTCCAACCTCAAGTCCCTGGGTATCCCTGGAGAGTCGGAGTACCTGGGCAGCGGTGTTTCCCATTGTGCGACCTGCGACGGACCCTTGTTCATGAATGAGAGTGTGTGTGTTGTGGGCGGCGGCGATTCCGCAGCCGACGAAGCACTTACCCTGGCTGAATATGCCGACAATGTGACGCTGTTTCACAGGGATGAACGCCTGAATGCCCAAAAGGTGCTGCGGGAAAGGCTGGCGTCCAATCCGCGAATAGAGCTGATGATGAACACCAGCGTCGAAGCCATCACCGGGCAGGAGACGGTGTCGGCGGTTGAGGTGCGACAGCGGATCACCAACCTAGCCCAGAAGTTCCGTGTTTCGGGCGTGTTCATCTACGTTGGGTTGGAGCCCAACACAGCCATATTCAAGGATGCTCTGAAGCTGGACGCCGCCGGGCACATTCCCGTGAACATAAACATGGAGACGGATGTGCCCGGCGTGTACGCAGCCGGGGATATCCGCCAGCATTCGGCATGCCAGCTGGTCAGCGCTGCCGGAGATGGAGCGACTGCTGCCATCGGAGCCTTCAGGTACATAAGCTCTCAGCAAGGCTCCGGAAGGTAGGTCGGAGTCGTTCCCAAACCCGGCCTGCAGAATAGGTCAGGAGGGCAACATGAAGCATACTTCCCGGCTCAGGGAGCTCATCGATTCGGGAGGCATGGTCGTCGCGCCCTTCGTCCTGAACGCCTTCCACGCCAAGATAGCTGAAGCCGCCGGCTTTCAGGCAGTCTATATGACCGGCTCCGGGACGTCGGCTGAGAAGGGTTTCCCCGACGTGGGCCTCCTCAGCCAGACCGAGATGGTCCAAAACGCCAGCTACATCGTGAATGCTGTGTCTGTGCCCGTTGTGTGCGACGCCGATACCGGGTACGGCAACCCCATCAACGTGTGGCGCACCGTCCGAGAGTACGAGAAAGCGGGGGTTGCCGCCATCCACATCGAAGACCAGGTCTTCCCCAAGAAGTGCGGCTTCTTTGAGGGCAAGGATGTGGTACCCGCCGAAGAGATGGTGGAGAAGATACACGCGGCCCTGGACGCCCGCAGCGACCCCGATCTGATGATTATTGCCCGCTCCGATGCCTACGCTGTGAATGGCTGGGAAGATACCGTGGCACGCTGCCGGGCCTACATGGAGGCAGGGGCCGACATGGTGTTCGTCGATGGCATCAAGACGGTAGAGGACCTGGAGGCCTACGCCTCCGACTTGGGGGATGTGCCCCGCCTGTACAACGGCGACCTGCTTCCCACCCAGGAGGTGGAGGCCATGGGCTACAAGATCATGATCTGTGGCAGCACCATCTGGCTGGTGTACAAGGCGGTGAAGGACGCATTCAAAGAGCTGAAGGCGACGGGGATGGTGGACCCCAACCGGTACGCCAGCAGGATGGAAGCAGCCGCGGTGCTAGGCCTTAACGAGATCTACGAGATGGAACGCAGGTACGGCGTTTCCGGGGTCAAGGTTAGCTAGCCCGCCCGGCTCTCGGAGGTACCTCTAGCCCCTATATCCCAGCCCTCAGGCGACGTTGGATGTCCGCAGGTTCAATTGGGGACGGGACCCCAGCTCCACTTCGATAGTCAGGCTCTCCGCCCCATCTCGGAGGATATCCAGTGTGATGCGGTCGCCGGGCCGGGCTGCGTGACCCAAATGGTCTATCAGGTCTTCCAAGCTGTCCAGCGGGTCGCCATCTATAGCGGTTATAACGTCGCCCCCTAGGGCGAAGTTCAACCCCTGAACGGTGCGGGTCTCGCTGCTGCCCTGAAGCCCAGCCTTGTCCGCCGGGCTGTCGACGGCAACATCCGCCACCAGGACCCCGCTGGTGTCTTCGGGCAGGTCCATAAGGTCTATGATCTGGGCGTTTACGGACTGGCCGGCGATTCCAAGCCATGCATGGTCGAAGCGTCCCTGCGCGATGAGCTCCGGCACCACTTGCTTGGCTGCGTTTATGGGAATGGCAAAACCTATCCCCGAGCTGGAGCCGCTGCGAGTAGCGATCTGGGAGTTGATGCCAATAGCTCGGCCTGTGCGGTCCAGCAGCGGGCCTCCCGAGTTCCCAGGGTTGACCGCAGCGTCGGTCTGGATGACTCGGGGAATGGAAAAGGCGCTGTTCCCGCTATTGATGGTGCGCCCCAGGGCGCTGACGATGCCGCTGGTGATGGTGAACTCCTGTCCAAAGGGACTGCCGATGGCCAGCACAAACTGGCCTATGGTAACGACATCGCTGTCGCCCATAGATAGAGGCACTATCTCCTCGGGGAGCTCATTGAGCTTCAACACCGCCAGGTCCGAGTCGGGATCGAATCCCAGTACACGGGCCTCCAGCTCGGTGCCGTCGGCCATCACCACAATCACCTCGTCGGCGTCGGCAACCACATGGTAGTTGGTGACGACGTGCCCTTCCTCATCCCAGATAAAGCCCGATCCCTCGCCTCTACGGAACTGGTCTTCGGGGGTGCTGGGGAAGAAAAAGGATGAAGTGGGGGCCTCTACCTTCTGTACCACCCGGATGTGGGTGATAGAAGGCAGGGATGCCTCGTAGATGTACCGGATGACGTGCTCGAGGGCCGCCACCGCAGCAAAGGGGCTGAACGCATCCAACGGAGCCTCCAGGGCTGCTGTGGGAGAAGGACTGGCTTGCTGGGTGGTCTCGGGAGGAGGTTCAGTTACCTGGGAGGCGCCGCCGCAGGCCGCCGCCATCAGCGGAGCGGCTACTGCTATGGCAGAGGCCAACATTAACCGGAAGGGTCCGACGCTCATCCTGTAACCCCGGACCGACTAGCGGGTCTAGCCAGCATAACCATAGATACAGGATAGCATAGCAGTCAGGCGGGATTCTTGAACAAATCATGAACGCCTACGGACAGGCAAGCTAGCCCACCTAACCGATCGCTCAGTTGAGGCTACCAGCCACCGCAGCCCCGGCTTCTCAGCTGCCCCTTCTGGTATAATCCCGTCTGCCGGTCAGCTATGTACGACCCGCCACCCTACGCTGGAGGATATCTTGGAAGCTGCCCTCCACGGACTTCGAGTGCTCGACCTCACCCGCACCTTGGCCGGTCCCTTCTGCACCATGATGCTGGGGGACATGGGCGCCGACGTGATAAAGGTGGAGGAGCCGACCAAGGGGGACGAGACCCGCTCCTGGACTCCCTTCTGGGATGGGGTCGGCGTCCACTTTGCTTCCTTCAACCGCAACAAGCGCAGCATCACGCTGAACCTGAGGCGGCCGGAGGCTGTAGAGGTCTGCCTCAAGCTGGCCCAGGATGCCGATGTGATGATCGAAAGCTACCGGGCGGGCACCGCCGACCGCATGGGCATCGGCTACGACAAGATCAAGCAGACCAACCCCAGGGTGGTCTACTGCTCCATCTCCGGCTTCGGCAGGACTGGCCCCCTGTCGGACCGCCCGGGGTACGACCTGATCATCCAGGGCTACGGAGGCCTGATGAGCACCACCGGGGAAGAGGGAGGAGCGCCCCTGCGCGCCGGCTACTCGGTGGTGGATATCTTCACGGGCATGATGGCCTACGGCGCCATATCCACCGCCCTCCTTGCCCGGGAGCGCTCCGGCGAAGGCCAGTACCTGGAGGCATCCCTGCTGGAAGGCCAGATAGCCAACATGAGCTACCATGCCGTCGCCTACCTCGCCACAGGCCAGGTCCCCGTTCCAATGGGTTCCGCCCATCCCAGTCTGGCGCCCTACCAGTGCTTCCCCTCGGCGGACGACTACTTCATCATCGGCTGCGGGAATGACGGCTTGTGGCAGAGGCTCTGCCCGGCCATAGGCTGCGAAAGCCTGGCCGACGACCCCAGGTTCAAGGACAACACCTCCCGGGTCAAGAACCGGGAGGAGCTGAACTCGATACTGTACGACCTGTTTAAGACCAAGCCTGCCTCCCACTGGCTGTCCCTGATAGAGGAAGCGGGTGTCCCCTGCGGGCCCATCAACACCATCGCCGACGTGGTGGCCAACCCCCAGGTGGAGGCCAGGAACATGCTGGTCTCCGTAAACCATCCCCAAGCCCCGGACCTCAAGGTGCCGGCAGGCCCTTTGAAGCTGTACGGGACCCCTGCAACGGTCAGGCGTCACCCTCCCATGCTGGGGGAGCACACTGAAGAGGTGCTGGGGGAGATGGGGTACTCGACGGAAGAGGTCCAGGCGCTGAGGCGTGACGGGGCCATCTAGGCAGCGCCCCTGGACAGGCATCATGCGCTCTTTCCTCCTTGGAGTCCTGCTGGCTGTTCTCCTCACCGCCGCCTCTGGCGCCTGCGGCTCTCCAGATAAAGAAAGCATCCTCGTTTACACTGCTGCCAGCCTCGCCGACGCTGTGGAGGAAATAGCCGACGGATACACCGAGGAGACGGGGGTGGGTGTGGAGCTCCACCTGGGAGGCTCGACGGCCCTAGCCCAGCAGATCCAGAGGGGAGCGCCGGGGGATGTGTTCCTTTCGGCGGGGGCCGCGCCCATGGATGTGCTGGAAGAGGCGGGCCTGATTGACCCAGCCAGCCGCAGGGACATCCTGGCCAACCGTCTAGTCTTGGTGGGCAGACTGTCTGTGGCCGGTGAAATAGGCGTCACCTCTCTGGATGACCTGCGTGGGGCCCGGGGCATACGCCTCGCCATCGCCGACCCCGATTTGGCGCCAGCCGGTCAGTACGCCAGGGAGGCGCTGGTGAGCCTGGGGATGTGGGAGGGCCTGGAGCTATCTATCCTTCCGAGCCCCCACATCCGGGCCGCCCTGAGCTACGTCGAAACGGGGAACGCCGACGTCGGCATCATTTACGTGACGGACCTCCGGGCCGCCGATGAGGTTCGAGTGCTGGAGGAGATACCTGCCGATAGCCATTCCCCCATAACCTATCCCGCGGCGGCGCTCGCGATGGGCAAGGGGGACGCCTCCTCCTTTGTCGAGTACCTGGCTAGCGACGCCGCAAGCCGGATATTCCGAAGCCACGGCTTTAGGTCCCTGCCAAGATAGTGTCGCGCGCAACGTAGCCCGGGTCCCGGGCCAACCTTGCTGTCCTGTGGGGTTGCTATAATTCCCTTCGAACCCTTAATCGCGGGAGCAGCATAGGTGATCTCGGCTGAAGAACTGCAGGTTGTTGCCCTTTCTCTCCAGGTAGCGGCCGTAGGCACCCTTCTGGCCCTCCCCTTTGCCGTGTGGATGGGGTGGTTCCTGGCCAAGTCGTCCCTGCCGGGCAAGGCCCTGCTGGACACCCTGGTGTCCTTCCCCCTGGTGCTGCCCCCGGTAGCCACGGGCTACGTTCTGCTCCTCATCATGGGCCGGGAAGGCCCCGTGGGGAAAGCCCTGCAGAGCTGGTTCGGCGTCGACGTGGTGTTCACATGGGTGGCGGCCGCCCTGGCGGCGGGACTGGTGGCTATGCCCTTGATGGTCAGGGCCATAGAGGTTGCCATGGCGGGTGTGGACTCGCGCCTGGAGTTCGCCTCCCGCAGCCTGGGGGCCGGTCGCATATGGACCTTCTTCACCATCACTGCTCCTCTTGCCCGGCGGGGGATCATCGCCGCTGTGCTCCTGGGGTTCGCCAGGGGCTTGGGGGAGTTCGGGGCTACCATCGTGGTGGCGGGGAACATACCGGGGCGCACCCAGACCATACCCCTCTTCGTGTTCAACCGTATCCAGGTGGGCGACGATGCGGCCGCGATCAGGCTCATAGTAGCCTCCATGGTGCTGGCCCTCCTGGCCCTGCTGGTGCACCAGCACCTGGTGAGAAGGCAGCCTGCGCGGGCTTGAAGAAGACAGGAGTTAGATAGGAGTGGCTGAAGCCTTTCTGGAAATAGCGGCAACCAAGAGGTACCCCACCTTCGAGCTGAGGGTCGATGCTTCGGTGCCGCCGGGAATCACCGCCATCTTCGGGCCTTCGGGCAGCGGCAAGACGACGGTCCTGGACTGTATCGCCGGGCTGAAGCACCCCGAAGATGGGGAGATCTCCCTGAACGGGCGAGTGCTGGCCTCTTCGACCAGGAAGGTACGCCTGAAGCCCGAGGAGCGCCACATCGGCTACATGTTCCAGGAAGGGCTCCTGTTCCCCCACTACAGCGTCATCGATAACATCACCTACGGCTACAAGCGCACCCCCCAGGAGAGGAGACGGATACAACCCGAGCACCTGGTGGAGTTGCTGGATTTGGGAGGCCTCCTCGACCGTCGGCCCGCCAACCTCTCCTCGGGCGAAAGGCAGCGGGTAGCTCTGGCGAGAGCGCTGGCTACTTCCCCGGAGCTCCTCCTCCTGGATGAGCCCCTAAGCGCCCTGGACATGGGCCTGCGAGGCAGGATTCTGCGGTACTTGAAGGCGGTGCACAGGGACCTGTCCATTCCCATGATCTACGTTTCGCATGCTATATCCGAGGTGATGGCCATCGCCGACATGGTCCTGGTGCTCTCCCACGGGAAGCAGCTGGCCTTCGACCAGCCTCGCAAGGTGCTCCTGGAGCCCTATGTCCATTCGCTGGTGGGGTCCGGGAGCCTGGAAAACATGCTGGACGGCCAGGTGGCGGAGCATCAGGCGGACAGCAGCCTGACCTCCGTGAGGTCGGAGGATGCCCTTCTCTGGCTATCCGGCGTCCCCGCAGAGATGGCCCCTGAGACCCCAATATCCATTGCCATTCCTGCCAGGGACATCATCGTGGCCCTGGACGCTCCCAGCCGCATGAGCGCCCGCAACATCCTTCCCGGACGTGTGGAGAGCATCCACCCAATAGACAGCAACGTTCTGGTTTACGCCGACGTGGGAACGACCATCATGGCGGAGATAACGCCCGAAGCGCTGGACAACCTGGGCTTGCGGGAAGGGCAGGACATTTACCTGGTGATCAAGTCCAGCTCCATCATAGCCCTGGACTGACGCACGCGTGGGAATGGCGTTGGTCGACGGTGTAACTACACCTGTCCGTTCCCCTTCGATTTCCCTCAGGGCGAACGGACAGGCGGGCGTTCAGCGTTTCAGCTTCAAGAAAGCCAGCAGCCGCAACAACCCGATCTTCTCCGCCAGGCTGCGCCTCCTCACCAGCAGCTTGCTTGTACGCTTGGGCTGATGTCGCGTCCACCGCCAATGAATATCAAGGGACGGCCAGCTATCCCCAAAGGGAGGCTTCCACGGTTTCTGCATCTCGCGGTGCTGGTATTTCCACCGCCTCTCCGGGAGGGGGATGAGAGCCTTCAGACCCACCGGGTTCCCCGCTTCGTTGACCAGCTTCCACCACTTACCAAGGAGATAGTCCGGCGGCTCCCACTCCGGCGTGGTAGGGATGTACGCCATCTCGACGAACCGGCCCATGTGCCTCTTGGTGACATCCTCACTGCCCCGGAAGCTCCGCCCGGTGCGATAGGCCATATAGCCCGGCCCGCCGGACAGGATCTCTCTACTGATGCGAATCTTGTTTGGGTCTGTTGTGCGCATATCTAGTGTCAGCAGTGTTCTTCGCCTGTCCGTTCGTCCTGAGCCTGTCCTGAGGTTCTCGAAGGGGGAAATCGAAGGGGAACGGGCAGGCCAGCCTACGTTGAACAATGGGACCCCTGAGCGGGGGCCCCTATCGCGTCCCGTCCTTGTGCACCACCAAGAGCGAATACAGGACATCGTTGACCGGGGTCGGAACGCCATGCTCCCTGCCCAGGCGCACCACAGTGCCGTTCAGGGCCTCCAGCTCCAGGGGCCTGCCCAGCTCAAGGTCCGTGTGCATGGAGGCGTGGAGGTCCTTGGCCGTGGACTCCATGTAGGCCATGATCTTGTCGACCACATCGTCATCCAGGCCTACGCCCTCGGCCCGACCCACCGCTTCGATCTCCCGCAAACAGGCAAGGACCATAGCCCGTGATTCGGGGTCGGCCAGCAGTGGGTCCATGGATGCCCTGGAGGTGCTGGTGACCCCGGCGAGGGTGGCTATGAAGACGAACTTGGTCCACAGGGCTTTCAGAACATCGTCGGCCAGCTCCGAGTTGATATCGGCGGCCCGGAGGGTCTCCTGGATGTCCTGGGCCCGCTGGGTGGTGGAACCGTCGACCTCGCCGAAGACGATGCGCACCACCTCCCCCACCTGCTCCACAACCCCCGGCTCGGCCACGTGGGTCTCGATGTAGGCTGCTCCGGGGAGCACCCGCTCCATGCCGAAGGATCTGCCCACCTCCTTGTACGCCTCCACTCCGTTCTGAAGGGTGATAACGGAGGTTGCGCTGCCCACCAGAGGCGCCATTGAGGGAATGGCGGCTGCGTTCTGGTAGGTCTTCACCGTCAGGAAAACCAGATCGACTGGGCCGACCTCGGCAGGGTTGTCGGCGGCATGGACGGTAACGTTGAAGTTGCCCCAGTTGCTGCGCACCTCCAGACCGTTCCTGCGAATAGCGTCCAAGTGCTCACCCCGGGCCAGCAGGGTCACCTCGTTGCCGGCCCTTGCCAGGAGCCCGCCGAAGTAGCCGCCCACCGCGCCGGCGCCGACAATGGCTATTCGCATCCAGAACCTCCGGGGTTAGGTGTGCTCCAACACGGTTGTATCCACCAGAGTTAGTTCGTTAGAAAATGACATAACATGAGTCCGTATATTTGTATAGGGAGCTAGTGGTTCTGTTCCTCCAACGTAATATAGTGCGCCTGACCTTGGGGCACCCTGAATGATTCTGCCCCAATGCAGTGTCCACGAAACGTTGACGCCATCATCTCCTTCATGTCCTCTGTGGAGTTGATCAGAACGAACACCATTCCCAAACCCTTAGCTGGTAAATAGGCTGGCTTGACACCCATCAACACATTCTGCGTCAAAGGGGTGATCTTGAAGCCCTTAGTCCACATTGACTCTCCGCAGGATCGACAAACCCGTTCTAGCCCCAGATTTATGGCCTTAGGATGTCTACACGGAGCTTGCAACGTAGGTGCTTCTGAAGCGGGCCAAGGACGGCACACCAGACCCTCCATCCGTTGGGCATCTGCTAGCCAGCGGAATCTTGCGATGGCGATTTCATTCACACGGCGTATTACGTCTTCAGTCAGAGTATATCCATATAGAGACGTAAGTGTTTTGTTGTCTTGCAGGACGCGGTCTTGGTTGTTCGTCTTGCGGTCCCCGAGGTACAGATGGGATGGCTGAATACACGATGGGCGCAAGCAAAGATGATTGACCGTACACCCCTTTGGCATGGAAACAGCTGGATGTTCTTGCTGATAAACCAAGCGATGCGCCCTCATCCCGCTAATCAGTCCATATCCCTGGCGGTCGCGTTTATGTTTCCAGAGCAAACACGGCCCTTTTAATTCAAAAGGGTGTACAAGCAACACACCATGCAAAGGAGTGTACGGAACCGCGTCCCTGGATGTAATCCTGGGAGGCGGTTGCGGTGGTTTCGCCATTAGCTAGATTCTCCGTCGTTGTTCTACTTGCTAGTTAGGTGAAACCCAGAGCATTGTTGAGTCTTCAATCCTGAAACCAAGTCAAATAGGGTCATGGCCAACTCAGAATCACTGGGTAGTCTAGGGAATGGCTGTCTTTGGTTCTAGGCCTTGGTGAATACCCTATAGCGAGATTCGCGCCGGTGAGAGACTCTGCCTTGCGCAATTAATCCGCCCAATAGAGAGTAAGTCAGCCAGTCCTTTTGGCGGCCCAGGAAATCCGAACGCAGGTGCAAGAGGTCTGCAATTTCCGAATTGCGAAGACCTCCTGGGTTCTGGTCGAGCAATCTGAGAATAGCATTTTCGATTTTCTTCAAGCCATCCTGAGCCTCGCTTAGTGCGGTCGCGTCGTCATTCATATGTGGGGATTCTCCTCTTCTACCTAAGTGCCTTTGGGTCGAGATGATTCGCTTCCATGTGCGAGTCGGTTCAACTAAAGCAGGCTGTCATGTCACAATCTTCCTCTTGGCATGCCTGCATATCGTTATCACAGACCTCTCGTTGGCACATCGCACAGGCGTAGTTACGCCTCAGATTAAGATTAAGAGATACGCCCGCAGTAGTGGCAATCCGGAATGGGAACCATGGCACTCCACAAGAGCAGGCCCTCGACAGATGTCACATAGGATCTACGTCCAAACCCATTCCGGATAAGGCATCTTATGCCCAATTGGTCTTCGCGCCTAACGCATAGAGTAGATTGGAGATGGATAGCGGGCTTCTGCCCGAATATTTCGTGACGCCTTTCGACCAGTTCCAGAGTGGGACAGGCGCTTCCAGCGTGATTCAGCAGTGTACAGCTATACCCTAAAGCTGGCAATCGCTTATCGACACAGCAGTTCATCGATGTGTCGACAAGAAGATTTCCTCGAGATCGGTTCGGGAATTCCTTGTGCAACCCTGCAATTGAACCTCGCGGCAGCAGCTTCGCAATTAGTTTCTCCAATGGCCCATGTGGGCCATCAGGAGTCTAAGGCGGGCTAGGCAAGCCAGACCTTGCTATGCCCATTTCAAGCCTGTAAGCTCTAGGGATTCCAAAGCTGAAGCGTACCGGGACGGCCGCGAGGAGGAGATATGGCAAAGCTGACGGGGGGCCACGTTATGGTCAGGGCCCTCAAACAGGAAGGCATCAAGAAGATATTCACCATCGTCGGCGACACCATCCTCCCCCTGGTGGATGCGATAGAAGACGAGGGTCTGGAGTTCATCGATACCAGGCACGAAGCTGCGGCCATGCACATGGCTGATGCATGGTGCCGGGTCACAGGAGAACCGGCGGTGGCCTTGTTTACCGGAGGCCCCGGCTTCTCCAATGCCATCTCCGCCCTGCCCAACATCTACACCTCCGAGAGCCCCGTCGTGTTCATCGCCGGGGCCGCCGAGCTGCCCGAAAAGGGCATGTACGCCTTCCAGGAGATCGACCAGGTGGAGATCGCCGCCCCTATGAGCAAGGGTTCGTGGCTGGTGCATGACCGCCGGCGCATCACCGACTACGTGGCTACCGCCTTCCGCACCGCCATGGGGGGCCGTCCGGGGCCGGTGCACCTGACCATCCCCATCGACGTCCAGGAAGCCGAGTGCTCCGAGGACGACCTGCCCGAGTACACCCCCGGCCAGTACCGCAACAGGGGGCGCTCCCATGGAGACCCGGCCCTTGTGCGCGAAGCGGTGCAGATGCTCTCCTCGGCCAGCAAACCCGTCATCATCGCCGCCAACGCCGCCCGCTACTCGGTAAGCACCCAGGGGCTGCTGGATCTGGTGGAGGCCACGGGCATACCCGTCTTCACCGTGGAGCAGGCCAGGGGGCTTGTGTCCGACGACCACCCCCTGTGCTTCGGCTACGCCGATGGCGCTCTGAACGCCACAGCCCGCCGTTTCCGTGAGGCCGATACGGTCCTGCTGCTGGGGAAGCGTTTCGACCACCGCTACCGCTACGGCCAGCCCCCCTACTTCGACGGCGCCGCCAACCTCATCCAGGTGGACCCCTCCCCGGCGGAGATCGGACGCAACCGGGGAGTCTCTGTGGGCATCGTGGGCGACATCGGGGCTGTGGTGGAGCAGATCACCCAGGAGGCCGGGAAGGTTACCTGGTCCCCCCAGAAGCTGGCCCCGTGGGTCGATCAGCTTCGCCAGGACCGCCAATCATGGAAGGACACCCTGGAATCCAATGCGTCCGACGAGCTTCCCATTCACCCCATGAAGGTGTTTAAGGAGATCGAGCACCTGACCGACGATGACTCATTCATCATCTTCGATGGGGGCGACTACGCCCAGTGGGGACGCTCCTACCTGAGCGCCAGGAAGACGGGCCACTGGATGCGCCTGGGCCCGCTGAGCCACCTGGGGTGCGGGCTCCCCTATGCCCTGGCGGCCAAGCTGGCCCAGCCTGAATCCAAGGTGTTCCTGTTCATCGGCGACGGCTCCATCGGGTTCTACTCCATGGAGTTCGACACCGCCGTCCGCCACAACCTGCCCATCACCGTCGTCATGGGCAACGACTCGGCGTGGGGCATCGACAAGAACTTCCAGCTTGCCTACTACGGGCGGGCGGTTGCCACGGACCTGAGGTTCGTCGGCTACGAGAAGATCGTGGAGACCCTGGGGGGCTACGGCGAGTATGTGGAGCAGCCTGGGGACATAGCGCCGGCCGTCGAGCGGGCGCTGGCGTCCGGCAGGCCGTCGCTGGTGAACATCAAGATCCGCTCGGCCCAGAGCCCCCTGGCCGACGCCATGGTAGCCCGCCGCCGGAGCGCCAGGGCGGGGTAGGCTGTCCCAAGAAGGGGGCCTTCCTGGGAATTGATACCCAGGAATTGCTACCTGTGCTTAGCTTGACATTGACCTCACAGGTGGTCAGAATGGGCAGATATGTTCCCTACCATGGCGGAATTGCATCCGTCGCCCGTCTAAGGGACCGGCACCCACATCAGAAGGGGAGGTAGTAGCATGCTGAAGATAGGCCACAAGGTTAATCGCCCCGGCAGAAATCACGGTGACGAACCCATCGAAATCAACGTTCCCGAGGAGCTAGAAACAGTCCCCGGGGTCAACCAGAACCAGGCGGATGTGGACTTCTACAGCCGTGAGTATCCCCTCGAGAGCCAGAACATCGAGCTGACCGCCGACCGGGAGTGGGTGTGGACGGTCTATACCCACGAGGTGCTGGAGGACCGGAAGCAGCATGACCGGCTCAACGGCCCCATCGTGGCCGCCGCCCTCAACACCGGCGAGATCGAGCCGACGGGCAAGGCTGACCCGGACCTGGATGTGACCGACGTCATCAGGACCAAGGCGCGGGAGCTGGGCTTCGGCGAGGTCGGCATCACCAAGCTGGATCTCCGCTACATCTTCAAGTACAAGAAGTCGTGGGCCAAGTTCCCCCACGCTATCTGCCTGGCTTGGGAGCAGGACTACGAGCCCACCCAGACAGCCCCCAGCATCGAGGCTGAAGGCCCCCACTTCGGCGTGTACAGGACGATGGGTGCCGTTGCCCTCGACCTGGCCGACTACATTCGCACCCTGGGCTACTATGCCCAGGTGCACAGCCCTAACGACAACAGCGGCGCCTACATCCCTATGTTCGTGGAAGCCGGGCTGGGCCAGCTGGGCGCCAACGGCCAGCTCCTGTCGCCCCACTTCGGCTCCAGGGCCAGGCTGATGCTCATCTCTACCGATGCCAAGGTCACCTACGACAAGCCCATCGACTACGGCATGCACTCCTTCTGCAACATCTGCCAGATATGCGTCAACCGCTGCCCCGGCCGTGCCCTCATGCGCGACAAGGTCATGTGGAGGGGCGTGGAGAAGAACAAGCTCATCTACAAGCGCTGCCGCCCCGTCATGGCCCAGTACGAGGGATGCGCTGTCTGCATGAAGGTGTGCCCCATCCAGCGGTACGGCATGAAGCCGGTGCTGGACCACTACAACGAGACGGGACAGATCCTGGGCAAGGGCACCCACCTGCTGGAGGGCTTCAACCTTCGAGACAAGGGCTACTACGGCCCCGGCGAGCTCCCCCACTTCGACAAGGAGTTCTTCGCCATCCCCCACGGCAAGTCCGAGGACATGGTGTTCGAGCAGTTCAAGGAGAAGGTCTGCAAGGGCGAGATCCCTGAAGGTCCCGAGGGGGATGCCGAGCTGAGGGAGTTCAAGGACAAGGTGTCCCAGTACGTCACCCAGGGTGTCGTCGATATGATGACCCCGCCGGAAGAGGCGTAAGGGGAAGCCCGGCTCAGCCGGAAGATAAGCTGGAACCAAGAGGGGCGGGTCTGCAGACCCGCCCCTTCGCATTGCCGAACGGTAACCAACAATGACCTCATGACTTTTGGGATCCGAGCAATATCGCAGTGATGTTGGCCACCAGAATCGCGACCTATTGGGCAGCCCTTTGGGACTGGCGACTGTTCACATTCATTCTCCTGTTCCTCGGGCTTCCCAACGTTTACCAGCTCTATCGAGTAAGGCTCATCGGGACCGAGCTGCCGGACCCAGGAAGCCTTGCAATAGTTTCTCAGTGGCAGTTCATTGGTCTGGTCGTCGAGGTTTTCCAGGAAGCTACGGTTCTGGCGATTTTCTTCTTTCTGGGATCGCAGATTCGTAGCGCCAGCGGATTGCAGCTTGATCGAGCGAAGAGCGTACTCACCTTTATCTTTATTGCCTCGCTTGCCTTCGCGGTGGGAGTGTTCCTCTTTCGCGACGCCTTTATCTCCTTCATAGGGACCTCGGATACTATCCAAGCCCAGACACGAGCCTTTCTGGGCGTCAGCATATTCAGCATTCCCTTTACCCTATTGGCCGCTGCAATCGTAGTCCTATTTGAATCTTTAGGTCTCCGTCGCCTGGTCTTGATCATGGCCCTAGTGAATATTGCCCTTAGGTTCGTCTTTGACAGCCTGTTCTTCGGAGGCCATGAGTTCTCGCTGGAGGCCGATGTAGTTGGGGTTGGGTGGGCAACACTCCTGTCCAGCGCAGGACTCTTGGTGGTCGGCTTGGCGCTATTGCTCTATGCCAAGGAACTTCCTGCAGGATATCTGACAAGCCGGCCCTCGTTTTCTCAGATGAGAGACTACTTTCGAGTAGGACTTGGAAGCGGAGTGGACAGCCTAGTTCGCAATACTGCCTATTTCTTCATGATCGTGCGAGTGATCAACAGCATAGGGTCCACCGAGATTGGTGGCTACTACCTTGCCATGCAGATTCTGTGGAGCTTCATGCTGGTTCCGATCCTAGCCTTCGCCGACTCAGCGAAGGCGCTGGTCGCCAACGCTTCGGCGGACGTTCAAAAGGTAAGGTCACTCTGGTATGCTTCCATGCTCATCACAGCGGCAATGATGGCTGTGTGGATTGGATTGGTCCCGGTCTTTCCTGCTATTGCCGGGGCGCTTAACGACGACAAGGAAACCGTGGAGTGGGCCGTTGTAGCGTTTGGTATTCTGTTCACCCCTTACGTCCTTCTCTCCTTCAACGTTGTAATCGACAGCGTCTTCTACGGCGTGGGAAAGACAAAGTACTTGGCCTACCAGTCCATCCTAACCAACGGTACGGTGTATCTATCGGCATTTCTGCTCTACACCCTAGGGGCTTGGACACCGACCTTTCAGGGGGTTATGGTCCTGTTTTCGCTGGGGATCCTGGTTGACTCCATCCTGACGGTGTTCTTTCTCGCCAAGATGTTGTATATGGACTCTCCTGAACGGACAGCCGGAGTTGAGGCAGGGTAGGTTCCCGTTGTCGCGGGAACGACGGAGGGGAGGGGAATCCGGAGATACTCCTCCGGGACGAACGGTGGGAGGATGGTCAGGGTCTGCGGGTGATGATGGCCCGCTGGTGGGTGCCTTCCCCGATCTTGGTCTCGCCGTCGTAGGCGTTGATGTTGAAGTTGACCCGGTTACGGAACACCTCGGTCACCTCGGCCGTTGCAACGATAATGGCGCCCAGGGGCGCAGCGGCGATGTGGCGGATGTTCACCTCGTACCCCACCGACACCTGCCCTTCGTTCAGGTAAGGCTCCAGGGCTGTGCTGGCTGCCTTCTCCATCAGGTGGATCATGGAGGGGGTGCTGAACTTCTTCACATGCTGGGCGATGTTATGGTCGCACACAACAGTCTCGCTGCGGGCCTCCAGGCCCGGGACTATCTTCTCACTGACCATCCGGCAATCTCCTGGCTGGCATTTGGACTGCCCGGGCGAGAAATCCTGGGCAGCCTCGGAACGCCCACCTATTCTATCTTGGGGGGAGTGCCAAATCCACCCTTCCCCTAGCCCCCTCCCGTCAAGGGAGGGAGTCCAGTCCCTTCTCCCCTGGAGGGAGAAGGTTAGGATGAGGGGGAACAAGAGGCCGGACTCCGGCCCTGCCTTGAATACCCAGCTTCCTTGGGATATTATTCAGGCCGTTAGATGCAGCTATGAGCAAACGAGACTTCCTCTCTATTCTTGACCTGACCCCCGAGGAGATAACCCAAGTCGTCCACAGGGCTGTCCAGATGTCCGAAGGGCAGCCCAGCTCGGCCCTGTCGGGCAAGAACGTGGCCCTGCTCTTCGAGAAGCCGTCCCTGCGCACCAAGGCCAGCTTCCTGGTGGGTATACACCAGATGGGGGGACACCCCTTCTACATGGGCCCCGACGAGGTCGGCTTGGGCGTACGGGAGGAGGTGTCGGACGTGGCCAAGGTGCTCTCCAGCTACGTGGACTGCATAGTGGCCCGGGTCTTCTCCCACGAGCACCTGGAGGAGCTGGCCCACCACTCCAGCGTGCCGGTGATCAATGCCCTTTCCGACTGGGAGCATCCCTGCCAGGCCCTGGCTGACTTGCAGACCATTCGTCAGCACAAGGGAGCGCTGGAAGGCCTCGGCATCGCTTTCATTGGCGACGGCAACAACGTCGCCCGCAGCTTGTGCCTGGGCGCAGCGGCCGTAGGGTCTTCCTTCACCATCGCCTGTCCAGAAGGCTACGACCTGGACCAGGGGACTCTCGATAGGTCACGGGAGCTGGCCTCCAAGGGCTCCATAAGCTGCGTGCGCAAGCCCGGGGATGGCGTGGCTGAGGCCGATGTAGTGTACACCGACGTTTGGACCAGCATGGGGCAGGAGAAGGACGCTGCAGCCCGCATGGAGGACTTCGCGGGATACACCGTGGACTCCGCCCTCCTCTCCCGGGCGAAACCCGGCGCCATATTCATGCACGACCTCCCGGCCCACTACGGGGAGGAGGTGGCTGAAGGGATGCTGGACCATCCCCAATCGGTAGTGTTCCACCAAGCAGAAAACCGGCTCCACGCCCAGAAGGCCCTCCTGGAACTGGTCCTTTCGTGACCGGGTAGCACGAGTCAAAGTTCCAGCCGGCAGCAACATCCGCAGGAAACCTCCAATGCCCCTTCCACTGGTAGCAATCGTAGGACGACCCAACGTAGGTAAGTCCACCCTGTTCAACCGCCTGGCGAACCGGCGGGATGCCATCGTCACCGACATCCCGGGCACGACCAGGGACCGGCTCCTTGCCGAGGTGGCTTGGGATGACTACCGGTTTATCCTGGTGGACACGGGCGGGCTGGAACCCTACCCACAGGATGTCCTCCGGGACCAGGTAAAGGCCCAGGTGGAAGCGGCGGTGGAGCAGGCTGACATGATCGTCTTCGTGGTCGATGTGGAGGATGGCTTGGTGCCGATGGATCTGGAGATCGCCGGCTGGCTTCGCCAGCGAGAGAAGCCCCTGGTCCTGGCTGTCAACAAGGTCGACAACCTGAAGCGCAGGTCCTCTGCCGCCGAGTTCGAGCAGATTGGCCTGTCGGAGCCTGTGCTGATCAGCGCGTACCACAACCTGGGAATTTACGATCTGATGGAGCAGGTCATCCCGACAATAGGCGCTTCACCCGAAGAGACCGAGGATGCTCCAGAGGGCATGAGCCTCTCCATCGTGGGAAGGCCCAACGTCGGCAAGTCGATGCTAGTGAATGCCATCCTTGGGGAGGAGCGGGCCATCGTCAGCGAGATTCCGGGCACCACCCGCGATGCCCTGGACACCCCCTTCCTCTACGAGGACAAGCCCGTTGTGTTAGTGGACACCGCAGGCATCCGGCGGCCCGGAAAGGTGGGGAGGAGCATCGAGTATTACAGCGTGCTCCGGGCAATGCGGGCGGTCCAGCGGAGCGACATAGCCCTGATGGTCATGGACGCGACGGAGCTGGCCACCGCCCAGGATGCCCACATCCTAGGGGATGTTTGGGATGAGTACAAGGGCATCATCGTGGTCGTGAACAAGTGGGACCTCGTGCCCAAGGAGGACCCGGGGGAGCGGGAGATAGCTGTGGAGACCATCCGCCAGCGCTTCCACTTCATGCCCTACGCTCCCATTACATTCACCTCGGCGACCAAGGGGGAAGGCTTGGCCGAGTTGATGGCCCTGGCCTTCGAGGTGTACGGCGAACGTACACGACGTGTCCCGGCCAGCAGGCTGAACCATGCCTTGATGGATGCCCTGGGAGACCATATGCCCCCCGCTCGCAAGGGCAAGAGCCTCCGCATAGGAGACATACGCCAGGTGGACATCAACCCGCCAACCTTCACTGTGAAGGTCAACAACCCCAAGCTGGTGCACTTTTCGTACCACAGGTACCTGGAGAACCGCCTGAGGACCTCCCTGGGATTTACCCACACCCACCTGAGACTGGTGTTCAAGGGACGCAGGTAGAGAGATGACCGTCGTAGCCTTCAAGCTGGCGATAGCGCCCATGGTGGCTGCCTACATGATCATCGTGCCCCTGGTCCTGGACATGGACCAGACCGCGGTCCAGTACGCCTACTTCCTGCCCATCTCCTACCTCCTGGGTTCCGTCCCATGGGGCTACCTCCTGACCCAGACCATCAAAGGAATGGATGTCCGCGAGTACGGCAGCGGCAGTACCGGGACATCCAACGTGCTTCGCACCGCCGGTGGCGCCTTAGCTGCGGCAGCCCTGGTACTGGACGTCAGCAAGGGAGTGCTGGCTGTGCTTCTGGCCAGGGTGGTGGCCGACACGGAGATAGCCCAGGTGACGGCGGGCTTGGCAGCCCTGGCGGGCCACAACTGGCCCATCTTCCTAGACTTCCGGGGAGGTAGGGGGATTGCGACAGGGGTTGGAGGCCTCCTGATGATGTCGTCATTGTCAGGAGCAATCGCCATAGCGGTCTTTCTGCCTATCACCCTGCTCACCAGGTATTTGTCCCTTGGCTCCATTTGTGCCGTGATAACCGCCTTCGTTGCAATGCTGGTCCTGGTGATGGTCGGCGACACCTCGTCCACGTACCTGTACTACACCGGCATCGGGGGAGTTGTGATCATCTGGCAGCACCGAGGAAACGTACAAAGGATGCTCAACGGGACCGAAAACAGGCTGGGCAGGCCCGCTAAGAGGATATCTGAGCCTTCTCCAGGGGAAGGGTAGGCAGCCCGCCTTGGCCAGGGTCGCGGTCATAGGCTCGACCACCTGGGGCACCACCCTGGGAATAGTCATGGCGCGGAATGGCATCGAGGTGGTCCTTCTGGCCCGCACCGGCGAAGAAGCATCCCGCATGCAGTCGGAACGCCGGCATCCGCGCCACCTCCAGAGCATCTCTTTACCCGACGGCCTGAGGATGACGGCAGACCCCGAGGAGGCCTTGGATTCAGCCCGGATAGCCATAGTTGCCGTTCCGGCCAAGGACTTCCGAAGCAACCTGCGCATCATCCGCCCTGCTCTTCGGGGTGAGGTCGTCCTTGTGAGCGCCACCAAGGGGTTGGAGCCGGACTCGACCCTTCGTATGAGCGAGGTGCTGGAAGAGGAGGTCCCGCCGGCCCTGCATCCCTTCTTCTGCGTGCTGTCGGGTCCCAACCTTGCCCGGGAGATTGCCGATGGCAGGCCTTCGTCCAGCGTTGTTGCCTCCAGGACCGATGAAGCGTCCCGCCAGGTGCAGGAGGCGCTGATGTCATCCACCTTCCGGGTGTACACCAACGATGATGTGATTGGGGTGGAGCTGGGAGGGACCCTGAAGAACATCATCGTCATCGCCGCTGGGATCTGCGATGGGTCGAAGTACGGCGACAACGGCAAGGCTGCCCTGATCACCCGTGGGCTGGCCGAGATAACGCGCCTGGGAGCGGCGGCGGGGGCCAATCCTGCCACCTTTGCAGGGCTGGCGGGAATGGGGGACCTGGTAGCCACCTGCTTCAGTCCCCTCAGCCGCAATCGATACGTAGGGGAGCAGCTTGCCCTGGGGCGCACCACCGAAGAGATACTGTCCGCCATGACCAACGTGGCCGAAGGGGTGCAGACAACCGCCGAGGCGTTGAAGATGGCGGGACGGCTTGGGGTGGAGATGCCCATCACCCAGGCTGTGTACAGGGTGCTGTTCGAGAAGCTGGACCCGGCGGAAGCGGTGATGGAGCTCATGGGACGCCCTCCCCGCTCGGAGGGTGACGGCGGCAGCTCCCCTGGTCCCGCAGGCGCCTAGTCGGGGTCAGGCGCCCTTTACCAGGGTGACGGCAGCCCAATCGTCGGTTGTGGATACTTTCTCCGCGACTAGTCCTGCTTCGCCAAGGGATGCGCACGTCTCGTCGGCCTGCTCCGCCAGGAATCCCGACGCGATGAGCTTGCCTCCGGGCTTCAAGATGTCGTAAAGGGCAGGTCCTCGCTCCTCCACGGTCTTCCTGCTTATGTTGGCAGCCGCCAGGTCGAAGGATGCAGAGGAGGCGGCGCGATTGGGAAGGCTGCCCCGCACCAAGGTGATTTGCTCCGTGAGACGGGCATCCCGGATGTTCTTGCGGGCGGCCCGCAGCGCCGTGGGGTCGATGTCCAAAGCCAGAGAGCTGTCCGCCCCTAGGCGTATTGAGGCGATGCTCAGGATGCCCGATCCGGTGCCCAGGTCCAGCATGCGCATCCCCGGCTTGACCTCCTCCTCCAGGGCTTCCAGCACCATCTTCGTCGTGGGATGATAGCCCGTGCCGAAGGCCATCCCAGGGTCAAGCTTGATGACCACCTCACCTTCGGAAGGGTCGTAGCTGAGCCATGAGGGCTTGATGACCAGCCTCTTGCCGACATTCAGCAGGGTGAAGTGGGCCTTCCAGGCTGTTTCCCAGTCGGCGTCGTCCAGGTCCTTCACCGTCAGCTTGGCCAGGGGTTCGATGACCTGCACCAGCTTGGTCCCAACCTCGATATGGGCCATGCGGCGCTTGGATGTGTTCGTCAGGTAGGTGCGCAGCAACATTCGTCCCGGGCCGGCAGTCTCCATAGATACGCCGCGCCCGTAGCGGCCGAACAGGTAGGAGATGGGCTCCACGTACTCGTAAGGGACCTGTATGCTGAGCTCCTGCCACTTCATCGCTGCTATTCTCCCTCTCCCCCGTCACTCCCGCTAAAGCGGGAGCCTACGCCTTTCACCGCCGTGTCGCGAGGCTGGGATGTCCGTTCCCCTTCGATTTCCCTCAGGGCGAACGGACAAGAGTAGTTTGGGCCAAGGTATGTCCCCGCTTTCGCGGGAACGACGATAAGGGCGCGTGGGAACGGCGAAAAGGGCGCGCAGGGACGCCGGGACAACGCAAGGGACTCCTAGTGGAGGAGGCGCCGGAGCCGCTGGCAAGGCCGCTGAGCCACGCACATCTAGGCGCTTGTGGCAGCCGCCGCCTCGGGCTGATGGGCCCGTTGGGCATCCAGCTTGAAGTACTCGACGGTGTTCCTAGCCCAGATGCGCTCCTTCTCATCCTCGGGTACTTCGGCATAGATCTCGTTGATGAAGGAGCGTGAGTTGGGCCATTCGCATTCGATGTGGGGGAAGTCGGTGGCGAACAGGATATGGTCCACGCCTATGTGGTGGCGCAGCTCCACAGCTACCTTCTCGTACTGCACGCTGAAGTAGATGTGGTCCCTCACGTACTCGCTGGGCAGGCGCTTCAGGGGCACAAACCCAAGTTGCTCCTGGGCCCAGCCGCTGTGACGCTCATACCACAGGTCGGCATGCTCCAGCCAGAAGGGCACCCATCCCAGGCGCGTCTCGGCGAAGAACATCTTCAGTTTGGGGAAGCGGTCGAAGACCCCTGAGAGCACCATCTGGGTGATGCTCACGGCGGGGGGCAGCCCGAAGTTTGTGATCCACTCCAGGAAGGGACGGCGCAAGCGGGACATCACCTTGGGGTCTTCCTTGGGGTAAACGAAGGTGGGGTGGTTGGCCCGGGCCCCGGTGCGGTTGTAGGCAACGTGGCACGTCAGGGGCATGTCCATATCCACGGCGGCCGCCCAGAAGCGGTCATCGTCGGCGGTGGGGTAGCCCTTTGCGCTGGGCAGCACACCCAGCACCACGCCCTTCAGGCCCAGCTTGGCGCAGTGCTCCATCTCGGCGATGGCATCATCGACGTTGGTCCATGGTATGACACCCATGCCGATGAGCCGGTCCGGGGCCACGGGGCAGTACTCTTCTCCCAGCCAGTCGTTGTACCCGCGGATGACGGCCTTGTACACCTCATCGTGGCTGATGTTCCGCCACAGGACAGGCCCGGCTACCATGGCTGTGAAGAGCACCTCGGCATCGATGCCGTCAATGTCCTGCTCCTTCACGCGCTGCTCCGGGGGGCCTACGCCCGCAGCTCCATCTACCGTGATGCCGAAGGGCTGCCACTGGGCGGCCGACCTGCCTGCCCGCAGATCGAGGAAGTTGGCTTCCTGCAGGGGCTGGCCTTCCACCAGGATCGCATCTCCGCCGTCGGGCAGCTTGACGGTGTGGGGCGCCCGATCCCTGTACTTCTGGGGAACGCGGTGCATCCAGGTTTCCGGGGTCACCTCTAGGTGCCCATCGCTGGAAACAAGCCGGTAATCTCGCGCCATAGGTACCTCCCGGCCCAAGGGCCTCGGGTGCTAAGTTGCCCCTATCTTATTCGACCAGTCCTGTCGTTACAACCGCAAGCGCGTTCCAGGACAAAGGCCGTGTCGTAACCGAGGCGTATCCCCCTCTCCCCTGGAGGGCTTTGTTCCAAAAGACCTATTCCCAAGCCATTTTCGGAACAGAATCCAGGCTTTTGGAACAGTTTGCTATTTTGGAACAGTCTCCTTGGAACGTCGCCTCTATCCCAAGTTCGTACCAAGCTTCGATTAGTACGCAGATGTTGTGCGCGAGGACCTTGAAGAGGACTTCATTAACCTGTGCAATCGGATTCCTAGTTCTTACCGAGCTACCAAACTTTTGCTTAATCATAGCGATTGCCGACTCAACATTTGAGCGCCGATGGTAATGTTGCATGAACTCTGGTTGCCTAAACTGAAAATAATGCCACATTTTTTGCCAGAGTATATCGTGATCACCATGTCGCTGAGTTCCTCTGACATAGGCTTTGAACGGGATGAAAGCTACGCCGCCGGATGCATGGACAGTCCAAAGATTCTGTTTGCTTGAGTAAGCTTTGTCGGCGTAGACTTCATCGATAGTAAAGTGTTTTTGGGCCTGTCTAATTAACTCCGGGAGCTGAGGTGCATCGGCCGACTCTCCCGGAGTTGCTAGAACTCCAACGACGATGTGGGTCTTGACTCCGACCAAGAGATGGGTCTTGATCCACTTCCGCTCAGAGCGATTCTTTCCCCACTTGTGGTCGAACCATCGAGAGTAAGAAGACGTTGAGAAACCGGTACTGTCGGCAGCAAAGTTAGTCTCCATGACGCTCATTGGGAGCGAACTTCGCCCAACTATATCTTGAAGGATGGGGGTGATATCAGGATTCTCGAGGTAACGAAAAACGCTTGTGAATGACGGTGCCTTTTCCAGAAAGCCTTGTACTTGTGCATCGTTAATTTCGGTCATTGCCCGCCTGCCGGACAATGTTGAATAGACTTTGAGTCCGATCGAGAACAACATGTCTGACATAGGCAATCTAGGCCTGCCTACTGAATGCAACGGCTGATCAACATAGTCGCACAGTTGACGGAGCAGAATGGGAAACAATCGCCCTTCATTTGTCTGGGCGGCGTTGTAAGCTGCCCAATCCTGAGAGTAGGTCCGACGAGGTTGAGGGGGAGTACCTGCGGTGCTAGAATCTATATTAGTCATGGTGGAGCTCACACCTCCATTATGATCAGGGGGCGGCGGCGTAGTCGCGCCGTTCGCTCCCGCGTGACTAGAATCTTCGCTGATGTCGCCTATCAGTTCAAGCTGAAAAGCTGCATCACCGCTCGGGGAACCTGCTGCTCCTTGTGATCTACGGGATTTGGATATATGTTGCCGCATGTTAGTCTTGGCTCTGACCGCTCAATGAGGAGTCTCATTGAGCGGCGCTGGCTTAAGCCAGGCCGGCCTTTCGAACCACACCCATGGAGATGACGTGGCAGAGTTTCTAGGGGCCAGCTATTATGGACTTGGTCATTAGATGTTAGGTTCTCGTCCGTGGATTGCTGAGCACAATTCGTGGTGGTTTCTTTTTCGGATGATGCCCATCCGACCTGTCCCAGCCGCTCGATTTCGCGGCCTTCCCAGGTCCATGGTCTAGACTTCATTACTTCTCCTCCATGGCAGGAACTTCCAAATCTCAGCAGCTGCGTCTGTTGCTGGCTCAGGGAGACCCTTAAGGTCAAGGTACAGCTGCAACGGATTGGCACACACAATTCCGTTGACCAATCCCGTATCGTCAAAGACGCCGAAGTCTGTCGGCGTCACCAGCCAACAGTTGACTGCGTCATTCCGGGATTCCCTGAAGCCCAAAGCTCTCTTCAACTCTTCTGATGGTCGTTCCGCAATGTACACCGTTGCGAGGTCAGATGGGTAACGATGAGTCCATTGCCATACGCCGGCAAGACCTGTCATTGCGTATGATTGCCCAGCTTTGGACAGAACCTCAGCAATAAAGCGGACGAGGTCCTCCTCTCCGAGGCCAGGAATTTCGCCTCGGGTGATGTGGTGCATGTCAAAGCGGTAGTCGTCGACCCAGGCATCGAGCAACGCATCAGGATCGAGAACCCCAATCCCTTCGGCCCCACGTTCAATGAGGCCAAGCTCAATGAGCTTTCCGACGAGCCGACTAACGTGCCCTTCATTAACTCCACTAAGAAGGGCCAGCGTGCGCTGACTTAACGGAGTGGAGTGATCCATCAGAAGTCGCCGTGCCAACCTGGAACCCCTGGCCCCGAAAACGGTCGCCGGTCGGCCCAACCGAGGGAAGCGATTCTGATGTCCAAGGTTCTTGTAGAAAAAATTGGATGAAACAATTGTAGAGTTTCCACTGAGGTCCAGCCAGTTCATCTGGGCGTCTGAGCAACGTCGACGGCCTCCCTCAGGCATGAAGGGCACCACTAGGATGGAAATTGAATCGGCTGGCAATCTGCTCAGGTAAGTGGCCAGCTGTTGGATCTTTGCAGTGACATTGGCAGAATTGCCGCACCTCGACCATTCCAAGACAAAGGTGTGGCCCCTGGCAGTGACCACAGCGTCCAGCACATGACCACCGTCTGTCAGAACTTCGTATCGGGCTCCCTCGGCCAGATCAGGAGTATCAAGTATCTGAGCCAACTGCTCAACGGCCAGCCTGATTCCCGTGGATGGAGTCGGAATTATCATGCTGCACATGATAGACGATTTGTCGTATGTACGCAAGTCCCTTATTAACGCAAGTAAGTCGACTAAGGCAATCCCTAAGGGCTGGCTAATCGCCCGACCAATTCGGCTGGAGGACATGGTCAGGACTGCTCAGGTTCCGACAACAGAAGCTCCCTAGTGGAAGACGAAAGATGTGTAGCAAGAAGAGAGCTGTCGGGCAACATGGACCATGACAACCTCAGGTAGATTAACAAGGGGATGGCACGGCTATACTCCGCTCCATACTGTACGAGGGAAGTTCAAATGGCAGTGAAGAGGAGTGCTGGGCCCTACATCTGGGTAACTTGGCTATCGAAACTCCTTGTGGGAGACAGCATGTGTGAGTGGGCAGGATGGTTCAAATCCCAGCACGAATCCCAGAGCTGGAGCAGGGTGGCAACCGGGTTCAATCAAGCCCGATGGATGATGGAGCATACGGATGCCGTTAGGTACACCAGGGAGCGGCTTGAAACCGAAGGCTACCGGGTCTGGGTTGAGAGCCAGAACCTCTTCAAGCTGAGAGGTCGCCTAGCTGTCCTTTCCGGAAAGCCAGATCTGATATCCAGGCAAGACCACTCAGGCAGCACCGGGACCATCATCGATGTGAAGACCGGGACTCCCCAGCATTCCGATGTGCTCCAAGTCATGCTCTACATGTTTGCTGTTCCCCGGGCACACGAACTACACAAGGGAGTCACCTTAGATGGCAAGGTCGTGTACAACAATGGGGAAGTAGAGATTCCAGCCTCTGCTATAGATGAGGAGTTCGTCGCCAGGTCCTTAGCACTGATAAAACGGCTCGCATCTGTGGAGCCCGCCGCCAGGGTTCCCAGCGCTTGGGAGTGCAGCCGCTGCGAAATCTCCTTACTGGATTGTCCAGAGCGTCGTCAGGATGCGATGAACTCGGAGGAAACCACCGACATTTTCTAGCGCAACCAAGGCGATGAGAGTGATGCCCTTAGATTGTCGGCTGTTCAACTCAAGGCTTTCGGCAGATTCCTCCCGGTTCACCCCAGAATCAAGGCTGATTGAACCTATTGGAGACTGGCTGTATAGCGCGGCGTTAGGTCCGTTTCCTTTTGCCGCACAGTGGTCCTACGTTTCAGATAAGCCATCCAGCAAGGGCAAACGGGATCGCATCAGCTATCTGTTTGTTGCTTCCTTTCACTATGTACGTAATTAGCCTTTTGTTCCAGATACCAAGCGAACGCCTCGCCGTCGCTAGCATATGTGGTGAATATCTCTTGAAGGCCGGACGCCACGATGGTCATCTCGCTGGATAGCCATCCCTTGGAGAATTCCACTTGTTCAATGGCATCATAGAGGAATGAATTCACACGCGCCCGGGATCCCAGGGTCTTACTTACGAAGATAAGCCTCCGGGGGGTAGCGACTAGTAGTCCATGCGGGTTGTCCACGCTGCTGACATTAAGACCATGGCGGTCATCATACTGTGCGGGCATAAGCCATTCCGGCATTTCGTCTGCCTCCAGTATGTCCGGGAGCTGTTTGACCTCAGCGCCACGAATCCCTGCCCGAGACCACTCACTCATGTTGCGAACGAAATCCTCAATCGCGTGGAGTTTGGCCGTTTTGTCGTCACTTGCGACAGAACACTGCCCATCTGGAATCTTTGATCGCAAGTGCTCGGCCATCTTCCGAGCTGGGAACTCGCCATCCCGCCACAGGCCGTAGCAGGCTTCCTTCTTGCGTTCCATGTGGATGGTGATGCGGTGCCTGAACCGTCCTGGCGCCCATTCGACATCGGTAATTGTTGAGTAGGGATAGTCCCGGGCGTTGAACTTCCCAAGTGAGAAGAACTTCTGGGTTATGAACATGAACCGAATGTTGGTGACTACCATCAAACAGGTGTCGTCTGAGTTGTACTCTACCACCAGCATCTTTTCCGGCAACTCGTTCTCTTGAAGGATGCCAGACACATGCCTTATCTGATCTCCGATAACTCCGCGAGTGAACGCCCCTAGGCTCTTGGTACAAGAGTTAATGGCATCAACCTGCTTCTGGTCCACCATATGAAACCTCCTACGTTAGTTTGCTTCTGAGGTTTCGACAATCTGGCCATCGGCGCACCTAACGCTTAGAGCAAACGAAACCCAAAGCGTTGTTCTAAGGAGCAGTTGTGGGCTCAGGCGACGGAGTATTCATACCAACCTCAGGTTCCGGGTGAAGCTCATCTAGCTTCTTCCGTTGTTCTGCCTCTCGTTCTTCCTGTGCTACCAGCTGCTGTTCAATTTCCTGGTTGTGCGCTTCAATGGCACTTACGATGGCATCATTGATTGCCTCCAAACGGCGGACCTCTGCGACCTTGGCAACAACGTTGGCCTTGAATTCAGCGACATTCGCTTCAATATCGGCCAGATAGGTGTTCATAATCTCTGCTCGGCCCTTCGCCCCTGCCAGCTTCTCATCCACGACCTCCTGCCAAATACCTATGATGATCTTCTCTCTTTCAAGCTGTTCAATAAGAGCTTGGGTCTTTGCTAGTTCGGTTTCGCGGGCCAACTTAAGGGCTTCACGAGCGGCTTCTGTTTCCAATTGTTGACGGTCTGCTTCGGCAGCGGCGGCGGTGGCAGCCCGGTTGAGTTCCACTCGCTCAGCCTCAACTCTCTGCCGGGCTTCCTCCAGCTTGGCCTCGTTCTCGAGGCGCTGCTTGATTCCAGACAAGCAGTCGTTCATCAGCAGGTTGAAGTCGGCAATATTCTTGGGCATCGGCAACCAGGCAGATCTACTATTGATACCCGATCGACTTTCGTATCCATCCGTAGATACCTGGATTCGCAGGGCATGATACTCATCTGGATTGATCCCACCCCACCTCCAACGTAACGTCCACGCCCTTCTTGTTGGTATTGGGTCGTCCACGGAGTAGAAGTACCTATAGTTGTCACTTCCGACTGAATCAACCGACGGTGAGGATTGGGGGGTAATGCCAAGAGAGGTTACGTTCACTCTATCCAACTCCGCCCAGTTCCCGGAGCCCCCTATCACCCCTTGCTCATCTCGTTTTCCCACGAATAAGATTACAGGTGATTCAACCGGCAGGTGAACCTCCATGTCGTAAGGGCTGAAAGTAAGCACCTCGTGGCATGTGTTGCCGTCGGTGTTTTCCACAACGTCATACCTCACAGATGTGATCTCGTCGAAATGGTAGTTCCATTTGCATGGGGAGTTTGTGTTGCCTTCAATCTCCCGATCCCCGGGTGCGCATTCCACGGGAAGTTCAGCAAGAATCGTCGGGGTGGATGCAACTAGACCCAGGAGCAACGTCAACAATACCAGCGGGAGGCTCAGCCCGTTCCTCACCATTACTTAGCTCCCTCCCGTGAAATCCACGCCTGTAGCCTTACTGGTGGCGCAGGCGCTATAGACGATGGCCGCTTTGGCGTACCACTCGGGCTCTCCAAGTGAACCTGGCTGGGGCACAGCATCCCCTGCTTCGACGGCGCACTCAGCTAGGATCTCAATGTTTTCTGTTAATTCAGATATCTGCAAGTCGAGTTGGTCGTGCTGGGACTGGGGAATATCCCGGAGTAGATTCTCACTCGTGGACCGAGGCACTGACTCACCAGGGTCGGTAGGGTTGAGCGAGGCCGTCTGGGGGTCGGTGCTCTGGGTCTCGGTAGTGCCGCCTGCATACGGAGTCGGCGTATGGGTCAAATTGGGCTGAGCTTCGTCGCTGCATGCTGAAGCTGCAGATATCGAAAGGATGCCGAGAATTAAGAAGAAACCCAGCTTCTTGATTCTGTGGGGGGAGAAAACTTCAAGAGAAGAGGGGATGGGGGACGTTCGCACTTCCGGGGCTCCTCCCATATTCCAGTGTGCTGTACACCAGTCAAGGAAGGCTTGGTCGCGCAGACCCGCCAATAGAGAGCCCCCTTGTGGTGGACAGGGTCCTTGCTACAGATATCGCTGCCAACTCCAAGACCACGAGGGGGCATGAGTTGAACCCATGCCCATACCTTGAAGCTGGCATAGTCAGGTATCTGTAGCTCCTGTATGGTAACACATTGCCACAAGAGTCTTCACATAGGTCACCTAGGGGAAGTAACGTGGTCAATGGAAACCCTCTTCCTTGTGGGTCAAGATAATGGGCTTCGAGCCAGGGCAGTCGATACATAGACAGCAACCAACAAGGGGGCACGATGGCCCTAATCCTGTCAGCCTCTTAGTTGCTATTTGAGCTGATTGGCAAACTGCCGTGGCCGGGGCCACTATGGCACCGTCGGGAAAGGCGTGCTACAGTGCCCTAACACCACACGGGGGAGATGTACGATGGCAGACACCCTCAGGGGAAGAGCTCAGAGGATGGCGAACGAAGGCAGGAACGCCATGGAAATAAGCCAAGAACTCGACATCGACTACTGGGAGGTGTGGAACCTCGTGCCTCAAACCTGGCAGGGCACCAAATCCATGATTACCCGCCGAATCAATAGGCTTGTCAGCGCGACTGACCCTGCTATACGACAGGAACTCTCCAAAGAGGTCAAGGCATACATCAACTACCTCTACTACGGGGGAAAGCGCCTTGGGCGTAAGGTAGACCGCGCCCGCAAGGTCCTAGACGAATAATGATGTCCGACTGGAAAAGCCCAAGCCCCCGCCTGGATGTGGGCATCTGGCGAGCTACGTGCCACCCGGAGCACTGGGCAATGTTTGTACCACCCGACGACCCTCAACTCAACCGGCCCTGCCCAACCTGCCAGCAACTCCCGGTTCAGTGGCAACTCATTGTCGCCACGAAAGGGGACCCGGTCGGGTCTTCTTCGAAAAGCACCATTGACATCTCAGTCGTTAGATCTAGCTTCCTTAAGTCCTTTCTGTTGCTTCAGTCGAAAGCGAAGGCCCCATAGCCCTTGTCAGGCTGACTCCAAAGCAGTGTGCTATATTCTAGGTAGTGCGTTTTGCACTTCCCTCGCAGTGTCCACAGCTATCGACCAATCGAATCCACATTCCCTGCACGGATTCCCATAGACCTTGATCCCCCAGGTGTTCATGTCGCAACTTTCCGACTTCCAGTGGCTAGAATCAACACCTCATTTGCATCCGGGTCAGGAACAGATTTTGGGTTCATCTAATCCTGACAACCTACCCAACCTAGTCAGCCAACGCTGGGTAGCCTATAGTGCTCGACAATCTGACGAGCTGCTTGATCGGGACGCAAGGTAGATGTGTCTATAGTTAGCCTTACATCAATTGGCTCTTCAAAAACAAATGAACCTTCATCCCGCAACTCTCGATAGAGCCCAAGCGATGTCAACTTTTTATGCCGAGCCCGCGTTTCGTTGACCAAACGTCTTTCTATCTCGTCCTCTGGACAAATAAGCTGGACTGGAAGTACTTCACCTCCTGTGCCTTCAACTACGGTGGTTAGTCTATTGACAAAATCCGGGTGTACCGTCGTTTCAGGACAGAATGTGAAAATTAGACCATCCGCCTTTTCCCGTGTGGCTCGTTCCACTACCTGCATCCAGATAGCTTCCCTGAGATCGACAAAAGGTGGACTTCCAAAGGCAAACACTGGTAGCAGCACATCTACTACGAGATGGTTATGAAATACTGGGAACTCTGTAATTCGTCCAAGCTCAATTGCAACTGTGAGTTTCCCCACTGCTGGTGGACCATAGATGAATATCAACTGCAACTTCTAGGCTCCCAAAGAAGCGCTGAACACACAGGACTTCAGCCCACTCGGTTGGTGGCTCTGTCAGTTTCTATAGAATACAGCCGCATCGAAGTAATCGGATACTCCAAGGCCGATTCTTGGTCAGGGTCCGTTGCCAGTCTCGTGCCCCTGACCTTCGCTGCCCCTGTAGCCCACCAGAGGCCGGCCCAGCAGGAGAAGCAGGACAGTCCCAGCCATGACCACACCGCCAGCCAGAGCCAGACCGTGGCGCGGGCCAAGGGCTGTTGCCAGGAAGCCGGTCCAAGGTTCACCTAGGCTCACACCACCGCTGGCAAAGGCAGTTGCCACGCTGTTCACCCGTCCTTGAAGAGCATTAGGAGTCACCGTGGAGATCAGGACGTGGCGCACGCTGTCGTTGATGGAGTCCAGGATGCCGAACAACACCAGGGCAATCGCTGCAACAGCTAGAACCGGTGCAGCAGATAGGACTAGGACAGTACATCCCATGCCCATCGCACAGAGTATCGCCAGGAGCCCTTTTCGTGAGAAATTGTGAAGACGAAGAGCAATCGTGAGCCCAACCACGGTGCCGATAGAAGCTGAGGAGGCCAATAGGCCCAGTCCTGTGGGCCCTGCCTCGAAGATGTCCCTCGACAGAGCGGGCCATACGCTCCTGGTATTGGTGAAGAGGAACAGGAAAAAGGCGATGACCAGGATGCTGAACAGGGGGCCAACGCTCCAGAGAAACTTAAAGCCTTCAGCGAACATTCCTAAGCCTGCCCGAGAGCGGGACTCGCGAACCCACCCTTGAGTCCGCATGAGTAACACGCACAGGATCAGCAAGACCAGGCAACCCACCACTGCCCAGTGGCCGGTTACAACCCCAAAGAAGCCAATCACCGGACCTGCGATGGCTGGTCCCACAATGCCCGAGCCCCTCCGTACCACCAGCATCATGGTCGCGGCTGAGGGTATTTGAGGAGAATCAACCAGGGTAGGGATCAAGGCCCTACGAGCTGGGAAATCAAAGGAGGTTACGATACCCAGGATGGCGACAACTCCATAGATCATCCATGGCTCTATGCGATTACCCAAGGTGAGGACTGTCAGAATGACGGCACATACCAGGGTGATCGTCTGGGTATACAGAATGACTTTGCGGCGGTCCATCGCATCTGCCACTACCCCACCCGCGAGGGAGAAAAGAATGATGGGGATTCCCCGTGCCAGACCGGTAAGACCCACACTGAGCGGCGAGTCTGTGATCTCGTAGATCTGCCAGGCGACGACCACCTGCTGCATCGTTACAGCAACCTGGCCAAACATCTGACCAACAGCAAGGAGGGTAAAGTCCCGGTGGGCTAAGGTATCCCTGATCCCGCTCCCTGGTTGTTGGCTGTCTTCGCTCTCACTTGAGGCCATCGGCTTCTACCGGTCAACCTGGGAGTTGACCATGAAGGTCGTTCACAGCCTTTGTGAAGGCTGACACGATCGGGTGGGGCGACCCCATACGGCTGCTGGCCTGGGGCACAAATAGGGTCCCCACGAATAAACGAAGCCCCGGAATCTCGATGATGCGGGGTTCGCCATTAGTGTCTATCCCCGATACAACCATTCCTGCTGCCTTCAGGTCATCCAGGTATGCTAAGTTCAGACCGAAGTTGCAGTAGTAGCGCTCGATTGTCACCGAGGCCATATAGGCCCTAGCTGCCACGCTATCTGCTTGGATATCGACCGTCATTGACTGGCCGGCCAGCGAACACTGGAGTTCATTGATGAACAGCCGAGATGCATAGGGGTCGTATTCTGCATGCTGTGCATCGGTGAATCCCATCACATTTCGAGCATATTCCAACACGATATGCTGAAACCCTCCACAGGTTCCCAACAACGGTATGTCCGTGTTTCGGGCGAATTCTATGACCCGCATGGCACCTTCCATGCTCTTATAGGGACTGCCTGGGGCGATCCAGAATCCTCCGAACCTGGAGAGGTCACTATCCGAGATATGGCTGCAAGTGATCGTGTCCAGCCAAACTATCTCCTCAAGTCTCTCGGCAGGTCTACGATGGGTGTGTGCCACGGAGGAAGCTATAGTTGTGTGAGGTTCAAAAGTCGGGTCGAATTCACCGATTAATGCGATCTGGACCATGGATGCTATTCTAGTCTTGGCAAAATTCAGTGGTCAAACGCTATGATTCTACCCACGAGTTGGACAATTGAACTTCTGAGAGCGCCGCTGTGCGCCCAACGGGTGACTCCGGCTAAACGCGGCTAAACTAGCGCCTGACTGATAAGTACGGCTGTGCGATAGGAGGTCTGACAGGTCGTGGAACACTCCATGACGCCATCCGGGATCTCTGCCGTAATCTGGGACTTAGACGACACGTTGGTGGACTCTCTGCCAGCCCGTGCTCACGCGCTAACGCAGGTTTTTCGGGACACCGACATCCGAGACGTGGATTCGGAGTTCTTCCTGTCGAACCTGGGAGGATACACCTTTGAGGCGTCTCTAGCCCATCTGGCAGAGAGCCTCGGCAGACCTGCAGACCTGTTTGAACGCTACAAGCGGATCTATTGGGCAAAGAAGCCTGGGGCGCTACGGCTGTACCCTGGCGTGGAGGAAGTTCTCGATGACCTTGAGATAAGGGGTGTACTTCAGGCGGTGGTGACCCTTAAGGCACGTTCCTTCCACGTGGAGGGTGTATGGGCTGGGGCGCTGGCTGAGTTGGAGGATTTAGGGGTCAGTGGACGCTTCGCAGTTGTGATAGGAATTGATGACGTACAGGAACCCAAGCCAAATCCCGAGGGTATCCTGAGGGCACTAGAGCAGCTGAGCATTCCGCCTGGACAAACATTGGCGATCGGAGACACCGTCGCAGACATTCAAGCCGCGAGGGCGGCCGGCTGTTGGAGTTGTCTAGCTACTTGGGGGGTTCCTGACGGCCCAGACCGAGCCAGACGCGCGAATCCCGACACGGTTGTAGATACGCCCCGGGACATTCTACGATTCGTGGCGTAACTCCCCTCAACAATTAGGCTTTTCCTTGACTCTCTAGCTACCATCACCGTGGGCGGGACCAACAGAGGGACAAGAGGAATCAGAAACGCTCTAGAGGGGACCAGCTTTCTGCAGGGTGTAAGGAACTCCAGGAACGACCTGATCTAGGGGGAAAACTCCACCCGATACACCTATTGGTTAAGGGACAAGAGTCTGGGCAAGATGAAACTGCTGGGCGTGCTGCGGGTTAGGCGAAAGGACATGTTGCCGCGGGGCGAGGAGGTTAGTGTAGAGCGATAGCTGTGGAAGGCAGCATCCCAGGTCCTCATTGACCTCAAGCAACCTTAGCTGATCCTAGATCTCTCAGGGCGAAGACTGTCTCAAATTCTCTGGCTTACAACATGACGGGTTACTTGGCGCCTCATCCAAGGCACGCCAAACCGTGCCGTGAACTACGTATCTCTGGGGCTGCCCCAATTTCTTAGATGAATAGCCCCTGGATGGCAATCTCAACCTGCTCGATAAATGACGCCTCGTGGCGTAACTCTTTGTCAACGTCCTTCCGTTCCGGGCTATCGCTAACGATATGAATGCCGGCAACCTCCAAACCCAATTGAGCCCCCACTGCATAGAGGCAAGCAGTCTCCAGGTCTACTGCAAGGTAACCCTTTCTCTCAAAATCCCTGATCATTGCATCGTTCTCAAGCATTGGAGTATCGATGCTCGCAATCGGGCCCACAGCATACCTAGCTCCATTGCGATCCGAAACCCTGGATAGGCTAGAGGTCAGAGATTCACTTGAAGCGGTAAAGGGCTCATCAGCTGTGTAGTTTCGCGTGCATCCATCGAAACCGTAGGCACCTGAAGGGATCACGTAGCTCCCTACATCAATGTCCTTGAGGACTCCACCGACATACCCGCAGGCTATTACCTTCTTCACTCCCAATAGAGCGGCAACTTCTGCATACATCGCTACAATGGGAGCGCCAAAAAGTGGACGGCAGTAGGTCAGTGTCCTTCCTTCATATGTGCCTCTGCAAAACACCCCCACAGGTGTTACGGAGCCGAAAAGGCCAAGCAGTTGCTCTTCTTGGAACAGGTCTGGGTTGCCGAACAACATCAGCATCTCTGGCTCCAATGATATGTTGGGGTCGCCCTTAGATAGCCAATTCACGGCAACTTGCTTCATGTGATCCTGCCAATCCATGCTCTCTCTTCACCTCTAGCTGAGTAGCTACTTCAGTTTGTCGGGTTCTCGTTGGTGTTGGCAAATCTGTTGTACCTGGGTCGGATGATTGGGCAGGCCTCAGTACTACCATCGGAAATAACTGTTAATGGGCGGGGTGTCTCAGGCCTTATGACTGCCGTTTGCTATGATGCAGCTTAGCAAGTCGTGACCTCGTACATATCGTGCGAGCGGAAGCTGAATGTACCGTCCTAAATTGCGTAACAGCCCGAGTCCGGCAAAGAACCTTGAGAAATGGGCGATTGCTGGGTCATGCTGCCACACGCAGTGGTGTGGCTAGGGAGGAGAGAGATTGCATTGGCAGGTGAAGAAATGCTGGACTATACTGCCCACACTTAGCCTTTCTCAGAGGTATGAGAATGACGAATAGACCTCCACCAAGACAAGGGCACCCCTACCACATGTACGATTGCATTCAGGACCAACCTGAAGCTATCGCTCAGATCCTGGAGTCCCAGGGTTCAGCCTCGGACAAACTGGCAGCCCTAGCACTTAAGGCGCGAAGGATCTACGTGTGTGGGATTGGGGCGTCTTGGCATGCGGCCCTAGTAGGTGAACACCTATTCAGGTCTGTGGGAATGTCTGAGACTCGCGCATGGAATTCATTCGAGTTCGCCTCCTATCCGCAGGCGCTCACCAACGAGGACCTCGTGATAGTAATGGCCCATAGCGGAAGAAAGCATTACTCAGGTGAGGCGTTACACTTGGCGAGAGAATCAGGGGCCTCAACGGCCATTATCACGGGCTTAACGTCGGAAGCGAGATTTGATCAGGTGGACGTTGTAATGAGGACTACTTACCGGGACAGGTCATCGTCCTACACAGTTAGCCACACTGGTGCAATGACTGCTCTGGCTTTGATAGCTTCCCGGATGCCGGGTGGCGAAGGAATATGTCAAGACCTGAATCGATTGCCTGACTTGGTGACCTCCGCGCTGAAGAGGGAGCCGGAGGTGAAGGAACTAGTAGGAATCGTTAAGCACTATGGCTGGTACTGCTTTGCTGGTTGGGGTCCCAACGCCTCCACTGCGTACGAAGCAGCTTTGAAGATCAATGAAGCGACTTACGATGTTACAACCGCGTTTCAGCTTGAGCAGTTCCTACACGGTCCGTTCGCCGCTATTGGGCTCCAGGCCTCCGTTACTCTGGTTTCTCCACCTGGGCCTGGTTATAACAGATCGTTGGAGATTGGCAGGGCGGTGAAGGCCACCGGAGCTGGACTGACAGCTCTGGTGTCTGAGGAAGACGATGATATGGTCACGGTAGCGGATAAGGTGGTGACGTTGCCAGAGATGAATGAAGGGTTGTCACCAATCGTTTACCTAGTGCCTCTTCAGCTGTTCACATACTGGCTGGCGCTCGATCGAGGCAGAAACCCAGACACATTTAGGCTGGATGATCCAACACATTTAGCGGCAAGGCAGCACTACTCCCTTTAGGAAGAGCTCATCCGACCCTCGGCCGGATGTTACCAGAAGGCATATAAGGAGCAGCCGGACTGAATCCATTCCAAACGACTGGGATATCCAAGGGTCGCCACCTGGCAAGGCTCCAACTCTCGCTCACGACAACTCGGGTACATACAGAGCCTGCCCGAAGCCCAGCATTAAGGTCCTTCATTCTATCAAGCATGTCGGGCCTAAGTTGACGGTAGGCAGAACCGTCTTCGAGATGCGACTGGGACTGTAATCTTGCCAATCATTTCAGTGATGATCCCAGATTGGCCCGTCAATGAGGCATTGCCCACGCGCGCTCAAGGCCAGTACCCTTGGCCACCATCCCGCCCCACCAAGTTTTGCATCTACTCAGCCCGAGGCCTAGCTGGAAGACAATGGCGTTACGAAATCGTCGCGCATCCTGTACGCTGCTGATGATCCTGCGTCGACGAGCTTGTCCAAGATGACTAGGACCGCTTTATGCAGGTTAGGTTCAGTCCTCAAGAGCAGCGGCTGACCGTAGACATATCGCCTAAGCAGGGATTCCAGGCAAAACATGGTATTTCCATCGCCGAGTAAGTCGTTTGAATCGCCCGCCTTGGTTTGGTTGGCTACCACCATGAAGGCGCTTGGCAACGCCCCTTCCCCGATCGTATAGAGGTAGCTGGCATACGCCGCCAGAACCGGTGCGACAACTGGCAGATGGGTGGCGAATCCGTCCACTCTGTGTTCATGTCCGTCCAGCCGATGCCAACGGCGTATGCCTTCTTTCCAACCCACCCTGAATAGCAACTTATCTACTAAGTCGGATCCAGCTGAATAATCGGAGCTAATGCTGGAGACCCATCGAGCGTCAAGAACCTGGTCGGCGAAAGCCTGCCAGACATGCCAGAAGCTGCTTTTGTCGGACGAAGAACGGTCCTCCTGCGAAATGAGTAGATCTACGAAGGTCGCTACCTCTCTTGGATGGTCCTCCACGGCATCTAGAAATGGCCCGCAGCAATACGTGGCCTCATCAGGGGGTAGCGCCAGTACCACCGCCGCCAATCTCGTCATTACTGCGTTCTCGCGAACGAAATCCCTCCCGCTGTTCCGTTCTTCATGATCGGTCATCCAAGAAGCGATCAGTGCCTGAGCAGCCCTCACAAAGAAATCCTTAGACAGGGGCGTGTTCCGCGCTTTACCCATCATGGCCATCATATTCACGCACGCATCCATGCCCGTCCATGACGTGAGATCCAGTTCCCTCAGCTCCGTATCGACGTCGATTGCTCCTGCGACGAATGCGTCCCTGACCTGATCTCTCACCTGCTGAACAGCAGAGCTATATTCTGCTTGCGACTCAATGCTCTGGCTATTGCTGGGTGTCCGGTGCTTGTTTAGTCCGGTCAGAAGGTTAGCCTGCATCGCAAGGGCCCCAACGCCGCGTATGATTAGGTCTTCAGAGTCAGGGACCATATACTCGCCGGCTCCTTCGGCAGCCCATAACGCAACTTGGTCACAAGCATGCGTAAT
This sequence comes from Dehalococcoidia bacterium, assembly GCA_965116325.1. Taxonomy (GTDB): domain Bacteria; phylum Chloroflexota; class Dehalococcoidia; order Lucifugimonadales; family JAGWBF01; genus JAGWBF01. Next base: position 1,734,270 of record OZ220675.1, read on the forward strand.
TGCCCTTGCAATGACCTTGAGGACACCAGCGGAGTCAGGATTCTCGGAAATGAACTTCGGAAGAACGTAGGCGCTGTGTCGATCAGCCTTCATCGGATCGTTGGCTACCTGCTTCATGAAGTCTTCAGTATCGCTGTCTCTTTCGATCTCGGCGATGAGCGTGTCGAAGCACCATCGCTGGTCATCGGGGCCCAAGTCTCCCCAATGATCTCTGGCATAGAGGGCTGCCACTAACCCGGGACCACTATCTGCCAATCCCAAGGCCTCTGAGACTCCTGCGCTCTGCACTTCCTTTGCCTGTCTGAGAGCAGTCTCCCAAGCATCCGCGTCCCACTTGTTAGAACGTTGTTCCCATTGTTGGAGTCCCCAAGTCGCCAATCGAGTGTCGGTGAAGAAGCGAACCCTTTCTTCAGCCCCGGCTTCTACAAAGCCTTGGAGGTCAGTATCGATCCCCTTGCTCTTAAACCCAATTGTTCTACTCCGATCGGTTCCGTTCCCTAGTTCTTCGTCTTTTGAAGAAGAGATTAACGCTTCTGGTTCGAAGTTTCTCATGTCCATTCTGTGCAGTGCCAAAAGCCAAGACCTGTCTGGGTCTATCCTCTCGTTCTCGTCCGGAATCCCGGCGCGGTGGGCGTCGATTATCTGCCAAGTCTGTTCTGCCTTGCCTCCAAGTTGCAGCTTTCAAGCCAAAGCTTCCAGATCGTGAGAGCGATGCGCCAGTGCACTCGACCGCTTTCGCTCATCGGTGTAGAACCTCTGCATTGGATCTGGCCCTGAGATGTCCATTCGGACGGAGGCAGGCGGTTCCCTGACTGTTCTCATGCGGTCCATGTCGATGGCCTCTCGGCATGTCAACAAAGCGAGTGCCGCCGCGCCGACACGCTTGGGATGAGCGTTGCAGACGCTCGCCACGACAGCTGTGGTCATAACGCTATTGCTATTCAAGAGAATCGCGAAGAGCCTTTTTTCAACTTCAGCGGTTTCCTCGGGCCCCTCGCAAATCTCGAGCAGCCAGGCTTCGAGGGCCATGAGTGCGCATTCGATAATGTGAGGATTGACGTGAGTTCCCCGATAGGACTCCCAAAGCCGGTTATTGGCCCATTGTTCGACATCGCCATTTCCTGGTACGGAGACTCTAATGGGCATTGCTGGCTCCAACCTAGCAGCGGGCCACTTCCTCTCTCCATACCAACGCCCAGCGTGATTCACAAGGTCCAATACTAACTGGACACCGACTTCGGGGTGATACCGCAACAATGTGAGGAAAGGTCCCCGGATTGCGCTAGATGGGAAAAAATCGAGATGGAGGAAGCCTGGTAGACCAAACTCAAGTTCAATGTCTGAAAAGCCCCCAAAATAACCTGCCATGTGCTCTAGGTCTTCATCTGACAGACAGCACCAAGATAAGGTTAGCTGCGCCATATGTTCCGGGAAGTCCCTGCACGCGGGTACTCCCTCAATCCCGTACAGTAAGAATTCGGCGAATTCTCTCGATTCAGAATCACGTCGAGTGGCTTTGTCCAAGGTCCGCTGGATCAGATCACTAAACCCCTCCTCGTTGGCCCGGGGCACTCGCGCAATCACCTTCAAGACTCGCTTCCGCAGGTCATCGTTCCAGTAGCCACCTAGTCCCTCAAGCAAACTGAATGCTATCTTGCCTGCCGTCACAGCTCCATCGGGCAGCGATGATTTCCAATTGGCTCCGAGTGACCAATCCTCTAGCAACCCCACGATAGCTCCAATATGCAAGGGCAACAGGGAATCAACACGATCGGCTACAGCTTCGAGCACGGCCGGCCAGGCTTCCCCTTCCGGCTGCAAGAGTACAGATGGGGGTGTATTGGAGTCGCTAAGCCATCGCGGAACTCCCTTACAGGCGACGCGGGTCAAATGAATCAGCTTTACAAGAAGACTTGCATCGTCAGCCAGCAACTGTTCTCCTTGCCTCTTCACGAAACTCCTCGCAGAGGGTGAGAGCAAAAGGGAAGTTAGTGTGTCATCGCGAAAATGTTGTGGCAGGGAAGAATCATTACAGACAGTGAGCACGAACTGATCTGCCTTATCGGTATCGTTCGCCAGCATCTCTTGAAGCCACTCCCGGAAACCCCGGCGAAGTGCAGGGTGGCCGCCGATGGATTCCGCTAAGTGTGGAGCTTCCCATCGGCAAGTCGCTGCCACCGACCCCACCCAATGAATGACGGCCCAGTCCTCTATCACATCGTGCGCAGGAGCGACAAGGCCATGCGTGTCCTTGGATAGGATTCCGTCTTTGTGTAGCGCCTCCAGTGCCTCAACGTCCATTCCTTCGCTTGGAACAGCGGGACGCAATTCACGGGCACGGCGTACTGCGACTTCCACTAGAGCAAGCTCGCGCCTGTCTGGTAGCCCTCCGGTTGTCAGATCATTACGCCGGACAACTTGATTCCAGCACCTTCGACGGAATGTCCTAACGTCCGACGGCATCTCTTGACCGGGAGTCCAGTCCATGCGCGCTGCCATATCCAGAAAATACGGAATACGCAAGAGTTCTTTGAGCCTGAAGTTGGAAAGAGCATTCGCGAGACTTGGCAGAGAATGGACTGCCTCTTGGAGCTCTGTGTCGCTGAGAGACGGCAATTCAATTACGTTATAGGCCAAGGTGCTCTGGTCTATGAACGACATTATGGCGGTATTCAGCGAATAGTCTCTGCAAGTCAACAACAGGCGGATGTTGTTACACCGCTCTGCAATTCCTATTAGGTCAGAGAACGCGTCGCGTGTTGGATGTTCGAGGAGACGTTCAAGACTTTCGACATGAACCACAACGCGTTCCTGGCCAGCCAACAGCGTCTCAAGCTGCCGGCCGGTCGTCAGGCCTGGGAGCACTCCATCAATGTGGCTATTCGCAAACTCCTCTGCCCTAAAGGAAAGGCAAACGTAGTCACTTGCCTGCGATTGAACCACTGCTTTCGCCAAGGCGGACTTACCGGAGCCTGGAGAGCCTGTCAATATAGTCACTTGGCTCTCGGCAAGGGCATCGTTCGATTGAGTGAGAAGCCCATGCCGAGGAAGCGTCACTACCCCGCCGACGGTGGACCGGATTCCCTGCAAAGTAACGTCGGAGTGTTCTCGGATGACTTGTAGAACTGTTCTGGGGGGCTCAATTATGCTGTGCCTCGAGCACATGGGTTGCGGCAAGTCTGAGCGCTTTAGCACTCTCGCCCCGTAGGCGCTATCTGCCGCAATCTTCAGGAGCTCGTGCCAAGTTGTATTCGCTGTTCCCGCTGGATCCCCGCCCATTGCCCCTTGGGCTAGCGCGTTCCTGATCCAAGCCTCATGTTGAGCCGCTGACGTGGTGAAATCGCAGAATAGGATATGGATGGACTTTAGGAAGCTCCAGAAATCATGGTCCTTTATTGGAGACGACGAGTCGATCTCGTCCAAGATGGACTTGATGACATCTGCGTGTTTCTTCGCTTGGGAGGATATGAGGCCGGAAGTAGCGAGCCTGTGATGGAAGTCTCCTGAGTCTGATGAGTTGCGGGCACACTCTAGGAGACTGCCAAGACCTTTCATCAGGGTCTTGCTCCCAGGTAGGGTGACCAATGCAAAGACATCGAGCCCAGGATTAAACAATTTAGATGAGTTGAAGTCCTTCCAGAATCTCCGAAATGTCTGTACGCAGTCCGCTGAACTAGGGCCTACTGTGAAGTTGCGCTTCACTTGAATCGCTAGTTGACGTTTCTGACCAGTCTCCGTTGAGCAGCAAACTAAAAGGTCGTCTGTCTCCCAACCGAGATGCCGTGTTTGGAAGCTAACTTCATCCACTTGCCAGTCCCTAAAGATTGCGGGGACACCGCGGATCAGCAGCAAACCAAGAAACATCGCACCGATATGCTGCTCGAACGTCGGTCCAGCTCCGCCAGTAGCGATTGGGCTTGGCACATTCATGTGGTCATTCAATATGCGCTCGATGTTGTCACGGCCTTTGTATGCGTATCTTGCATCTGGTCAGACGTACATGCTATATTTCTGACATTCTAGCATGGAGAACTCTCAGTGCCAAGCCTTCCGTCGCAGATAGTGAGCCACGCCGCCGAGTCGCCTGAGGGCACCCTGTTGTGTCCAAGCGCTTTGCTGCACCTGGGAAGCAGAGCGGCGGTGGACCAGGCGCTGTCCCGGCTTGCCCGCAAGGGCGAGCTCATGCGGGTCTGCCAGGGTGTCTACGTCCGGCACATCCAGACCGGATCCGGGTCTCGCCCCCCCGCCGTCGAGAAGGTGCTTGCATCCCTGTCCGCCCTTTGGGGTGAGACGATTGTGCCCTGCGGGGACACCGCAGCGAATGCGCTGGGTCTCACCACGCAGACGCCGGTACAGAGGGTTTACCTGACATCCGGACCCAAACGCAAGCTCAAGCTCGGTGGGCTGGCAGTTGAACTGCGCCATGCCCCTCGTTGGCAGCTTGTGGCACCCCACCGGCCAGCCGGCGATGCGGTCCGCGCCTTGGCCTGGCTTGGACCCGAAGAGGTAGAGGAGAACCTGGAGACGCTTGGGCATAAGCTCTCGTCCGAAGACATGGAGGAGCTGGCGGCCACCCGCGCGGTGATGCCTGCATGGTTAGCCCAACCCGTGAGTGCGATGGTCGCCGATGGCTGATGGAGGCTTGACCTGCCCTCCCAGTGAATGCTGCACGGATGGCGTTGAGGAGTTGTCCACTTGACGAACATGACCCCGGAGCAAGAGGCCCGGGCAAACATTGACCGGCTGCTGGAGCAGGCGGGTTGGTCTGTGCAGAACATTAGCTCGCTGAACCCGACTGCCAGCAGGGGTGTAGCTGTGCGCGAGTTCGGGCTGAAGTCCGGGCATGGCACGGCCGACTACCTGCTCTACGTCGACAAAAAGGCAGCGGGCGTCGTAGAAGCCAAGCCCGTGGGGTCCACCCTAACCGGCGTGGAGGTGCAATCCAAGAAGTACAGCACAGGCTTGCCCGACAACCTTCCGGCCCACCACCGTCCCCTTCCCTTCCTGTACGAGAGCACCGGCGCAGAGACCCAGTTCACCAACAGGCTGGACCCGGAGCCTCGAAGCCGCAACGTCTTCGCTTTCCACAACCCCGAAACGCTAGCGCGGTGGGTGGGCGCCTCCGAAACTCCCGGTACAGCACCGATGCAAGCATCCGAGGAGGGGGGAGACTACCTCGTCGTCGACAACCTGCGCCAGAAATTGCGGGCTATGCCTCCTCTGAACACCTCCGGCCTGTGGCCGGTGCAGGAGAGGGCCATCAGGAACCTGGAGGAGTCCCTGGCCGCAGGCCGGCAACGGGCCCTGGTACAGATGGCAACCGGAAGCGGCAAAACGTTCATGGCCTGCAACCAGGTTTATCGCCTGATCAAGCACGCCGGGGCCAAGCGAGTGCTGTTCCTGGTGGACCGGAGCAACCTGGGACGCCAGACCCTGCGCGAGTTCCAGGGCTTTACGACCCCCGACGAGGGGCGGAAGTTCACCGAGCTGTACAACGTGCAGGTCCTCCAGTCCAAGCGCATCGAACCAGTGAGCAATGTGTGCATCTCCACCATCCAGCGGGTCTACTCCATACTGAAGGGCGAGGAGTTGGACCCTGAATTGGAGGAGCTTTCCGGCTTTGACGCCTCCTCCCTTCGGCGCGACCCAGCGCCCGTAGAGTACAACCCGGAGATACCCATCGACACATTCGACGTCATCATCACCGACGAGTGCCACCGCTCCATCTACAACCTGTGGCGCCAGGTGCTGGAGTATTTCGATGCCTTCCTCATAGGTCTGACGGCAACCCCGTCCAAGCAGACCTTCGGGTTCTTTCAGCAGAACCTGGTCATGGAGTACGACCACAAGCAGGCGGTGGTCGATGGGGTGAATGTCGACTTCGACACCTACAGGATTCGCACCCAGATCACAGAGCAGGGTGGGACGGTGGACGCCGGGTACTACGTTGACCGGCGGGACCGGCTGACGCGGAAGGTGCGGTGGGAGCAGCTGGAAGAGGACCTGGCATACACTCCCAACCAGCTTGACCGGGATGTGGTGGCGGAGGACCAGATTCGCACCGTCATCCAGACCTTCAGGGACAAGCTGTTCACGGAGATATTCCCGACCCGCTGGGATGTGCCCAAGACCATCATCTTCGCCAAGGACGACAGCCACGCCGACGACATCGTGCGCATAGTGCGGGAGGTCTTCGACAAGGGCAACGACTTCTGCCAGAAGATAACCTACAAGACCACGGGGACAAAGCCGGAAGACCTTTTGACCTCCTTCCGCAACAGCTACAACCCCCGAATAGTTGTGACGGTTGACATGATTGCCACGGGTACGGACATCAAGCCGGTTGAGGTGGTGTTCTTCATGCGCAACGTGCGCAGCCGCAGCTTCTTCGAGCAGATGAAGGGACGGGGCGTGCGCACCATCTCCTCCACCGACTTCAACGCCGTGACCACGGACGCCGGCAACAAGGACCGCTTCGTGATTGTAGATGCGGTGGGTGTGACCGAGACCGAGCTACCGGACTCCTACTCCATCGACAGGCAACCCACCGTGCCCTTCGAGAAGCTCTTGGACCTGGTGGGCATGGGGGACCGGAGCCCGGAGGTCCTCTCGTCCCTGGCCAGTCGCCTGGCGAGGCTGGACCGCCACCTGACAACCGGTGACCGCCAGGCTATCGAAGAGGCTTCTCATGGGGCGCCGCTCAGGGAGCTGGTCTCGGGCCTCGTCGCTGCCGCAGACCCCGATGCTGCCCTGGATGCCGCCCGGCAAACGACGGGGCAGGATGATCCGCCCGAATCGGCGGTTGCCGAGGCGCGGAAGCAGCTTCTTGAAGAGGCGGCACTGCCCTTAGCATCGAACCCCGACCTGCGACAGCGACTGGTGGACATCCACCGGTCCCACGAGCAGACCATCGACAAGATGAGCCCCGACACCCTCATAGAGGCCGGGTACTCCGACGAGGAGGCGAAGGGCATCGTACACTCCTTCCAGGAGTACATCGAGGCCCACAAGGACGAGATAACCGCCCTGCAGGTGTTGTACTCCCGCCCCTATGGGCAGAGGCTGAGATTCGCCGACATCAAGGCCCTGGCCGACACCCTGGTATCGCCCCCGCGCTCGTGGACAACCGACCGGCTGTGGGAGGCCTACCGTCAGCTGGACAAGTCGAAGGTGCGCGGCTCGGGCCAGAGGACGCTTGCCGATATCGTGTCCGTGGTGCGCTATGCCATGGGTGGATCAGATGTGCTGGCGCCCTTCGCCGATGGCGTGCATAAACGCTTCCAAGGCTGGCTGGCTATGCAGGAGACGGCGGGACGCACCTTCACCGAGGAGCAGGTGCGGTGGCTGGAAGCCATCCGGGACCACATCGCGGGCAGCGTCAGCATGGCGATGACGGATTTCGATTACGCCCCCTTCAGTCAGCAGGGCGGCCTGGGCAGGGCGTACACGCTGTTTGGGGATGGGCTGGAGGGACTTCTGGAGGATATGAACACGGTCCTCGTGGGGTAGCGCCCACCCCAGGGGGGTACCCTCGCGGGTTCTCCACTTTTGTCAAGATATTTCTTGACCACAGGCTGCCTCGGGCCGATAATGAAAGGATACTGAAGAGGAGGCGCCTTCGATGGCCGTTGCTCGCGAGAAGTTCTCCAGCCAGGCATCGCCGGAGGTACTGGCGGGAATACGGGAGATCGCCCGGAAGGAGGGCCGCCAGTTCCAGGCGGTGCTGGAAGATGCCCTGACCAGCTACATCGAGGGCAAGTCCCAGGAGAGGGTGCGCCCCGAAGTGATGGCCCACTACCAGGCCAGCGTAGAGAAACATCATCGTCTGCTCGAACTTTTGGCTCAATGAGCCGCAGCTTCCCCACTCTCAACGAAGTCTTAGTGTTGCATGAGGACCAGGTCCGACGGTTCGGGGGCTCTATGGGACTGCGGGATATGGGCGCCTTGGAATCAGCGTTGCTGCGCCCTCAGATGGGCTACTACGACGGCCTGGTCGAGGAAGCCGCCGCGCTGCTGGAAAGCCTGGCCATGAACCATCCTTTCGTGGACGGGAACATGCGGGTGGCCTTTGTCGTTACCGAGGTGTTTCTCCGGATGAACGGCAGCTCCATCGATTGCGAAGGTGAAGAGGCTTACGGGCACTTCATGGGCCTGTTCGAGACCAACACCTTTCGCTTCGCCCAGCTCAAGGAGTGGCTGGAAGAGCACGTCAAGCCCCTGCCGGGAGCTTGAATGGCCGGGGGAGTCCCGACCCCATCCTTCGAAGGGAGGCTTAGGCATGACCACTGCTGATGAGATAAAGCAGGCCATTATGAATCTGTCCGAGGCAGACTACGCTGAGCTGTGCCGCTGGCTCCTGGACCAAGACTGGGAGCGATGGGAGCGGGAGTTCGAGGAGGATGTTCTAGCCGGCAAGCTGGACGCAATGGCGGCTGAGGCGTTGGAGGCTAGTCAGTCCTCGGAACAGAGTGGGGCACATGCCGAATACGATCCTCTAGATGAATGGCGGAGTTTCTATCTGAAGGTAGCAGATCGTTGGAGTGTGGAACTAGGAAACCTCGAAGGGTTTATTCACTTTAGCTCTTCGGTTGGCCGAATATACGTATATTCGGCCCTCAAGTCCCTTGGCAAAGCCCAATCAACGGAGAGAACTAGTCCGAAGGAGCGAGCTCGGAATCTGATCTTTGCCCTAGGTGAATTACAGGTAAAGAGCTCCTCTTGCGCTGGTGCTATCCTGGCTGTCTTGCAATATGGATACGCTTTTTCGGCGCTGGCACTCTGTAGAACCTTGCAAGAGAACTACATCGTAAGTGAGTTTTTGCTCAAGTATGATGAACAAGACGCCGCTGAACGTTATGTCGGGAGCATAACAATTCAGTTTGCGGATGGTGGGATTTCGGAAGATACAAAGCTAATCTATGCCGAGTATGCAGCCCATTACCCAGATGCGAAGGAGCACGGTTGGGCGTCTGGAATAGATGGTAGGAAAAGATGGACGACTAGAGATATGGCTGAGGCAGTAGGGCTAGGACAAATGTATGAACTTCTCTTTAAGCGCTCCAGCAAATACATCCACCCTGATCCATCCACCTGGTTGAGCAGCGAATACGCTGCCCAACAGCCGCCAATCCATGCCATATTTCAAGACCTAAACCCCAGCGCTCTTTACGGACAAACTGCTGACGATTCCATTGCTTGGGCTGCCTGCGAAGTAGCCAAATACCTAGAGGGCATCACCTTGCGACTGACGAAAGTTTGGCCAATCGAAAACGGAGAAATCTTAGCGTCTGAATATGAGGAACGATGCTCGTATGCCATAGATCTGCTGGAACACGCCTGCGAAGAGAGTCTTCCCACTACGCCGGGCAGTGACCGCTAAGGAGCATGAAAAAGATCTTGGTAATTCCCGAATCGTGGACGACGGCTAAGTTGGCTGAGCTGTTTGGGGATGAACTGGATGGACTTCTGGAGGAGATGAACACGGCCCTTGTGGAGTAGAGTGAAAAAGAGAGAACCAATGAAGTACGTGGCAATAGTGGTGAAGGCTAGGAACGGGTATTCGGCATATCTGCCGGACTTGCCAGGTTGTGTAGTTGCCGAAGAGACTTCGAAGAAACCAGCCGTTTGATCCACGAAGCTGCTGTTTTCCACCTGGAAGAGATGGCCGAAGACGAAGAGGCCATCCCAGAACCATCCAGCTTCGCCATTGGGATTGAGGTTGAAGCTCCGGCTACGGCGCGCCCTTAGGCAGGACGGCGGAGACTTCGTGTGGTTGTGGATTGGCGGCCACGACGAGTACGTGCGGGTGGATCGCCAGTAGGGTCACTCATGAGCATACCATCAAACGGAGGAACGGACAGGCGGATATGGAATTGGGTGAGATATTAATCATAGTGTTCACCGGCGTAGTTGCTGTGTCTACAGGTGCCTATGCCTACCTGACTTGGAAACTTGTCTCGGAAACCCAAAAGCTCAGGAGGGCGCAGACTGAGCCGCGTGTCAGTGTGTACGCAGAGCTCAATGAACAGGCCGGCAATGGCCGAATGGACTTAGTTTTTGAGAATGAAGGTTCGGGCCATGCTGAGGACATAAAGATAGGATTCGAGGGTGACCCGACTTACTTCGACGGTGATCGTCCAATTGATCAGCTACCCGCAATTAAGAACGGTCTCAAACACCTTGGACCATACCGTAGGTTCAGAATCATCCTGGGATGGTTGTTCGGAGAAGATTACGAGCGTGCTATCCAAAAGCCTTGGATCTTCAATTTAGAGTACAAGAACGCTGTGGGGGATTCCATCTCCGAAAAGTTCGTTGTGGATTTCTCTCAGTTTGCCGGCCTGATCCTTGTGGACTCTCCTCTGGTCAAAATTGACAGACATCTGGAATCTATTCGAAAAGACGTACATCATCTGTTGACTGGTTTCAATAAGCCCCGAATCATTACTCAAACTGTCGACGATTACCGCAAGGAACAGGAACAACTCATCGAACAGAGGAGCGGGGCTACTCCAACTGATCCTACATCTGATACGGAGAACAAGGACTAGAGCAAAATCCTATGCCGGGCAAGAATTCGACTAGAGAACTTGATGCAGATCGCCTGCCCGACGGCTGGGTCGATACGACACTTGGAAATCTAGTTAGGGTAGTTCGAGGTGTTTCTTACAAGAAAATGGATGCCCGTAGCGGGTCAGGACAGGGACTCGTGCCCATACTACGTGCAACGAACATTGGTCAGGCGTTGAACTTCCAAAACCTCATTTATGTCCCTCAAAAGTATGTGAAGCACGAACAGATGCTGCAAGTCGGGGACATGATCGTTGCCGCCTCAAGTGGTAGCCGAGCAGTAGTCGGAAAAGCTGCTCAATTGAAACACCACTGGGAGGGTTCATTCGGAGCCTTTTGCTTTACTTTGAGGCCAGATGGGGTACCAATTGAAGAATACATGGCGTGGTTTCTCCAAACGCAGGACTATCGAAACAGAGTTTCGGAACTCTCCGCTGGTGTGAATATAAACAATCTCAAGCGGGAGCATATTGAAGAGACGACTATGCCCCTTCCGCCTCTCGCTGAGCAGCACCGCATCGTGGCGGAGATCGAGAAGCAGTTCACCCGGCTGGACGCTTCTGTTGCTGCGCTGAAGCGGGTGCAGGCCAACCTGAAGCGATACCGGGCCAGCGTCCTGAAGGCTGCCTTCGAAGGGAAGCTGGTGCCCACCGAGGCGGAGCTTGCCCGGGACGAGGGCCGAGACTACGAACCCGCCGACCAGCTCCTGAAGCGCATCCTGGCCGAGCGCCGCGCCCGCTGGGAGTCCCAGGAGCAGCGCCGCGGCAAGTACAAAGAGCCTGTAGCACCGGACACCTCGGCGCTGCCGGGAGTTCCAAAAGGATGGACGTGGAGTTCTTTGGGTCAATGCTTTGAAGTCTATGTAGGAGCCACACCTCGTAGAACCAGACAGGACTACTGGAATGGAGAAATAGCGTGGGTTAGCAGTGGCGAGGTATCGTTTAACAGGGTAGTGGAGACGCGAGAATCTATTACCACCGAAGGGTTGAACAACAGTAGCACTTACCTGCATCCCCCTGGCACAGTGTTGTTAGGCATGATTGGGGAGGGCAAGACCCGTGGACAAGTCTCCATTCTCGATATACCCGCCTGCAACAGCCAGAACTCCGCGGCTATTCGAGTATCTGAAGCTGGAACTTCCCCGGAATACGTCTTTTGCTACCTTTGGGGCCAATACAGAGAGACAAGGGAGATTGGGTCTGGGAATAATCAGCCTGCATTGAACAAATCGCGTGTGCAAGAGATCCCCTTACCTCTCCCACCCCTTGCTGAGCAGCGGCGCATCGTGGCCGAGGTTGATCGACGCCTCTCGGTTATCCAGCAGGCTGAGTCCATTATCGAGACCAACCTGAAGCGGGCCGAACGCCTGCGCCAGAGCATCCTGAAGCTGGCGTTCACGGGAAGGCTCGTCCCCCAGGACCCCAACGATGAGCCAGCCTCGTTGCTATTGGAGCGCATCCGAGAGGAGCGGGAGGCGGCAGAGGCGGATGCAAAATCCCAACGCAAGCCCGCGCGCCGGGAGTCGAAGTCCACCAGCGCATCCACACGCAAGGTCCCGGAGGCAGCTCGATGACCACTTCCACGACCGTCGGGCAGAAGCTCTGGACCTACTGCAATGTCCTGCGGGATGCGGGGTTGTCCTATGGAGACTATCTGGAGCAACTCACCTATCTGATCTTCCTCAAGATGATGGATGAGCGCAGCCGCCCGCCCTACACACGGCTGGCGGACTACGTGCCGCCGCCCGTCCCAAAGGGCTACGACTGGCCCAGCCTGCTGGAGAGGCAGGGCCAGGAGCTGGAGACCCACTACCGCAACGTTTTGGAGACCCTGGGCCGGCAGGAGGGCACCCTGGGTGTCATCTTCCGCAAGGCCCAGAACCGGATACAGGCGCCAGCCATGCTCACCCTGCTGATCAAGGAGCTGATCGACAGGGAAAACTGGTCGGCCCTGAGCGCTGACGTGAAGGGCGACGCCTACGAGTCGCTGCTGGAGCGCAACGCCCAGGATGTGAAGACAGGAGCGGGGCAGTACTTCACCCCAAGGCCGCTGATCCAGGCAATCGTGGATGTCATGGGCCCCAAGCCGGGCACCACCATCTGCGATCCTGCTTGCGGCACGGGAGGGTTTCTGCTGGCGGCCCACGACCATATCGAGAAGAACAACCCGTTGATGGACCAGGGCCAGAAGGTGCATCTGAAGCACAACGCCCTGCACGGATGGGAGATCGTGGACGGCGCGGCCCGTCTGGGGGTCATGAACCTGTACCTCCGTGGCATTGGCGGAGATGAGACGAACATTAAGGTTGACGACAGCCTGCGGGACCGTCCGAGCACCTACTTTGACATGGTGCTGACCAATCCGCCCTTTGGACGAAAGTCCAGCCTGACATTCGTCAACAGTGAGGGAGAGTCGGAGCGGGAGAGCCTGATCGTGGAGCGCCCCGATTTCTGGGCGACCACCAGCAACAAGCAGCTGAACTTCCTCCAGCATGTGCGGTCCTTGTTGAAGATCCATGGCCGGGCGGCGATTGTGGTCCCCGACAACGTTCTGTTCGAGGGAGGCGCGGGAGAGACGGTGCGCCGGAAGCTGTTGGCGGAGTGTGATGTGCACACCCTGCTGAGGTTGCCCACGGGCGTTTTCTACGCCCAGGGGGTCAAGGCCAATGTGCTGTTCTTCGACCGCAAGCCCGCCAGCGAAACGCCGTGGACCCGGGAACTGTGGATATACGACCTGCGGACCAACCGGCGCTTCACCCTCAAGGCCAACCCGCTGACCCGCGCCCACCTGGACGACTTTGTGGCCTGCTACAACCCGGAAGCCCGCCATGAGCGACAGGAAACGGAGCACTTTCGGCGGTTCAGCTACGAAGACCTGGTGAAGCGGGACAAGGTGAATTTGGACACCTTCTGGCTGCGGGACGAGAGCATGGAGGACTCGGCCAATTTGCCGCCGCCCGACGAGATCGCCGGGGAGATTGTCGAGGACCTGCGCGCCGCCCTGGAGCAGCTGGAGGAGATCGACGAAGACCTTTCTTCGGGTTCTGCCCAGGTTGACTGACGGATTCAGAACTGCCCTCGGCAACAGTCGAGGTAACCAGTGCACCTCCGAGTATCCTCTCCGAAGCCACCCTTCCACCGGCGTCTACTCCGCACCAATCCCAGGGCAACGCCCTTCGCACCCACCGCGTGCACTTCCTTGCGTCAACTCCTGTCTGACTTCCGGCAAAGTACCCTCACGCCACCGCAGATGATCGGCCCTCCTCGTATCGTCCAGGGGTTCCATCCCCGTCAGCAGAGTCAGGTTGGGGTCTACGATCATTGAGGCTTACATAGCCCACCAGCGCACCGGAACTTCGGTCCGATCAACCCGACTACCCGCAGGCCCAGATGCAGACCATCGCCGCGAGGACGCCGAGACCGAGAGGCTGGTTGCCGAGTTCGGGGCCAAACTGGGCTAGGCATGGCGTTGTCCAGAGGTGCTAGAGGCGATTTGTGTTTTCCCTTGAAGGGCCGTCCCTGAACACCCGCCTCGGTTCTCGGGCGGATGATGAAGTGCGAGTTTCACTGGGCCGCAAAAGTCGTCCCTTGTACTTGGTTTCGTCGTGGGGATAAGATACACCGACACCGCAGTAGGCGGAGTTAGCCCCTCAAGAAAGCGTCGCAGGAGAAAGCTAATTTGCCCCAATCCAGAAGTCAGGCTATGGGTATAGAAGAAAGAACGTTGATAAATCTGGAATTTGTAAGTCAGACCTTAGATTGCAGAGGAGAAGCAAGTGACGGGGAAGACCACGTTTCATGATGTGATAGAAAAAATGCCCAAGTATATGGGTAACCTTGAAAATTGCGAACCCGTTGGCATGTACACGATGGCCGATCGGAGGGGGCTTCGCGGCAAGCTCCCTGCTACCAATGGAGTTTACGTTCTATATGAGCATGGGCAACCGATGTATGTGGGCCGTTCAGACAACCTAGCTAACCGATTGCTGGAGCATGGACAGCCGAGCGGCGACTCTGAGACAGCCACACTAGCATTCAACATCGCTAAGGAAGGTTTCCCAGCCCGGGAGTCTATGTCCAGAAGGGACTTGCAACGAGCCAAGGAGTTCGGGCCTCTTTTCGACGCTGCCAAAGAGCGAGTTAGGAGAATGCAAGTACGCGTCGTCGACGTTGAAGACCCGATCGAACAGACAATTCTTGAAGTCTATGCGCACTTAGCGTTGGATACCCCTTTCAACAGCTTCGAGAATCACTAAGGTTAAAGGGACTCATCAGCTCCCGAGATGTATCAGTCATTCGGGTGGCTGAAAAAGTTCCCGCTGGTACTCGATTAGTGACAAATCATCGGAACTAACTCCGTAACCTGAAAGAGGCGGCCATAGGAGGGAGGTCAGAGATGGACTCAGTCTTGGACCAACAAGTGATGCAATTCGTTCGAATGGTAGATGATCTCGGGTTGAAAGGCGTCACGACCCGATACAGATTCATGGAGGCGGACGTACATTCGGACCTTTCGCATAACGATATCGGTGCAGGCATGAAGGTGTACTGGTTCGAGATTCTGGAGAGGGCGCACATCGCTGCTGTCACTTCAATCTTGAGGAGTAGACACTGGCTATCCGCCGTGCTCTCGACAAGAACAGAGAAGAATGCGCTTGCGTTTGCCGCCGCATTTCGAGGGCTCATGGAATCAGCCGGAGATACGACCACTGCCCTAAACGGCATTCCGCTCGCATTGGCCCGCCATTACCCGGAAATAGCAATTAGCTTGTCGGGTTCGGCAGCCAGCGTTTCCATAGCCGAAGAATTGGAAGATGAACTGATCCACTACTCCCACGGGCGACACATCAAGAACTCTGAGCAAGCCAACACACCAAAGTCTCACAAGGCACGCTCCGTGCATGAATACTTGAAAGTATTTGAGAGTCTGAACGCGGAAAAGGCGGCGCAATGCTATAGGTTCTTATGTGATCTTACACACCCTGGCGCCACATCTGTTTGGATGTGGCTTGCGGCGGTCGATTCAAAGGGATCGGAGTTTACTATTTCGACGGAGCAGGACGAAGCCATCATAGCTGAGTTCTGGAAACTGTACGCAGAAGTTGTGCTTGACGTGGTGATGTTCGCCTTCAACGCCCCCGTTCTCGTACTGAACACCCTCAACTACTTCCCAGTCAAGATGCTGCACACCAAGGAGTTGTTGAGTTTCGACCTTGACGGCCTCGCGGCTTGGAGGAAATGCAAGAGTGAATTGGATAAGAGTGGTGCGCGGCTTCAGACCATTTGACATTGGACCTCTCCAGAACGAGTGGATCAGATTGACAGGAGGTCCGAGAAGAGTGCATTAGCCGCCGCCAGGCTCCGTCAGTCCCTACCCGTGGTAGCCTCCATCGCGTCCGCGCCATTTGGTTCTCCCACCCAGAACAGCGCGATGCGCAGGGGCCCACCCTTGCAGCCAGGTCGATCAATTGGCCAGACCATCTCATGCGCACTCCCTTCCAATGGCGCACGATGCAGGTTTTGAACTCATGCGGCGGGCCAGACTCCACCATGGCAGCTCAACGGCCTCGACGAAGGCGCCGAGATGCTCTGGAGAATTCTGTAGAGAATTCTCGCACTCGAGGTGTTAGATTCAGGCGCCAGGGAGGATGTAGCATTTGATATGTAGCCATAGATTGCTACGGGGGCAATCATGGTGTGGGTGAAGCGTCCGGTACTTCTGATGTTCCTACCCAAATCTCGACTCGCCTCATAGGAATCAACGGCTGTGAAATAACCTGTTCTTGATCGCTACCGCCGTACGTATACGAGAGCAAGCCGGGATTCTGCTGCGACGTTGGTCAACTGGCAATGGCTCTGGCGGTTAAGAGGGTCTTGGAGCGCCTGCGGTACGAGCTCCTGGGCAGGACCAGTTTGAGCGAACAACCGTACCCCTACAGTCCCTGTGCCGCGAGTATAGTGAAGGCCGGGCAGGTGGAGCCTATCCTGAGGGAGTTCGAGGAGGGCCAGGGCTATGCACCTTCCGATCCAGCAGCACCAGAGTGATTTCTGCAACCTCGCCCAATGAAAGGCGTTGAATTTCATGGAACAAGTGGTAATTGACAGCATCAAATCATACGAGCGAGCTCGGCGCAGGCTTAGTCACCTCCTGAGCAAAGAAGGCTCAGAGCGTACGGCAGTCGCCCTTGCCGAAGCTCTGGTGCCGGGCCAAGGTCAAGAGCCAAATGTCAGACACCTGCGTGCATGCGTTTACACCGAGGCGGGCATTAAGCTCAAGGACCCTGCTCTAGTGCAAGAGGGAGTCCGAATCTGGGACGAAATGGAACCCCACGACTCGGTGACGATCTCATACAACGTGGCCAGCGCTCATCTGCATCTCTGGCAACTTGCCGTAGAGCAAGCAGGTCTGGGTGATGCTTGGCTAAACAAGCGTAGCCATCTCCACGAAGCTCGCAGATTGTTCAATCTGGTGGCGCAACACAAGGAGGCGGACACCGAGCTACGCTTACAGGCCCTAACTGATTGCGGCAACTCCTTCGATCACATGGGACGGTATCTCGACGCTCTCGACTTGTATGAGCGTGGGCTCAAGCTCGACTCATCCTTTGGTATGGCTGCGGGCAACCGCGGAATTACACTCCTCAATGTTGCGTCGCTCATGGGCGGCCACGAACCCCACGTGCTGCTGGAGGCCGCCTCTGACCTGGATATCGCGATCAACGATCAAGATCGTGTATTGCGCTGCGGTGGGCAACCAGCGCTCGAAACTTTCAAGCATCACCGTAGTAGACTGATGGCCACGGAGGAATCACCCGACGGTGCCACTGGGCCTTCCCCTCAGCTTGGCGACCCGCATTTTGACTGGTGCCTGGGCAATCAACTCTTTCTGCACATCTCGCCAGATTGTATCAAAGCTGAGTCCGAAACCCTTGATGCCGTTACCTTCAAAAGCATCAGCTTGAGTCTCGCTGAAGGTGAGGTTCTGGACCGCGCCAATGAGATCGTCGATGCCTTCAACACCATAAAGCAGGACTATATCGTCGCCCGGTATCTCGTTTGGCTCGCTGCCACTGAGGACAGTCCGATTCAGGGACAAGCTAGAACAATTACGAGGCGAACGTCGTTCTGGGACTCGCTCAACTACGCTTACTGGGGTGTGCGACCGGGCATCGGGATCCAAGCACTCAAGGTTACCTTGGACACTCTAGATACGATTGCAGCTTTCGTGCACCTTTACTTTCGTTCTGGTCGCAGAGTTCGCGATATCGAGTTTCAGACTCTCCCCTACACCAATAAGTCGAAGGAGAAACTCGCGCCACCACTTGCGGAAGCCTTGAAGCTGCAGGCGCAAAACAGCGGTTTGGCCGCACTATTTGACTTGAGTGCTGAATTGGAGGAGAAATCGCCATCTGCTTTGAGAACGCTTGTCCAGCGCCGCCATGCTGCGACGCATCGATTCTTCTCTGTTCATATTGAAGGGACACCCGACTCATCCGATTGGATTGAGCGACTCAGTTGGGCTGACCTCCTCGAAGAGTCGCTTGAATCGCTCCAGATAACACGCCGTGCGATCCTGTATCTGGCACAGATGATCCATATTCATGAGAGATCGGCAGACGTGCCGGATTCATCGGGAACCATGACCATGACCATGCCCTTGCCTTTCGAGCGAACCGACGCTGACCTCATAGATCCTGAGTAGCCAACACAACTCAGGACTTCCCGTTCGCAAGCGGACGGGCGTATGAGGAGGTGTAGAAGGGTGTAAGCAAGGAGCGGGCAGCGAACAGAGGCACGAGATGTTGGCCTTCAAGCTCGGCTTTCTTGGGGCCGCGCTGCTAGTCGGCATCGTTGTCTAGTGGTAGTTCGTACTGAGGTAAGGGCCGGGCCGTCGGCCCTTCAACGTTGACGCCAATCCGAACCAAAGCCACTCCGGGCTTATCCAGGCACCGGGGTGACACCTCACCGGCTCCCACAGGTCAGGTCACCAGGTTGCGCCAGTATACTCAGCGACGGTTTGACCGACGCTTCACTCTCATAGAGACAACTGCCTCGACTCGAAACGTTGGCGCCCCCAGCCTACTATCCTCGGTTCCCTGGTAGCAAATTCTCTCGCCAAGCGAAAGTCGTCCCCACCCCCAAATGTGAACCTTCGTGAGTGGCCCACTTGATGCATAATAGTGTTGACTTTTGGGTAGGGTCAACTAGTGCTCTTGGGTTACTCAATCTGTGGAGTTCCACCTCGAATTCAGATGCCTCAGCCCGTCGGACTGGCAGCACGTTCAAACAGGGCCTTCCATTCGATTCCTCGAACCCGTCCCGACCGCCAGACCACTGGCAGCGTATCGTTAGGCGTGTTGTCGGCTGTAACCACCAGTGCCTGTCTATCTCGAAAGCCTCCAGGCCAATGAGGAGAAAGCTCGCTCCCAATTTGATCAACAATTACATTCTTGGCCCAAGCCTTAAGTTCTGGTTCAGGAAATATTGAACTGTCGCTTGAGAATGCCCTGTCACTTTCGCTCAATCGGTCACCAGCATGAGCAAAGACTGGAAGCCACTTGGGTCCCGACATTCGGATCTTCTCGAGTGCATCTGTGAAGGCAACGGCCACAATTACGCCTAAAATGATTGGCTTTCCTTGGAGGGACCTACGTTCGCAGATATCTTGCAGTGTGCCATCCCCCGATAATGAATCAATTATATGACCCAAGATTTGTTCTCCCGTTCCGGCAAAGTCGTCGCAGAATAGAATTGCTTGGATGTTTTCATTGTCTACGAGGAATTCAGCTAAGTTATCAATACGTGCTACTTCTTGTTGGTGACTTGTACCAATGAGATGGGACACATGGGGCAGAATGCTTGCCGCGCTCTTGAACGGGCCAAGGGGATTTACTAGGAGTGCCTTCAGCTCTGGAGGATAGTCTTCGAAATCTACCGAGGGTAAATCGTCAATGTAACCAAGGCTCGCCAATTCAGCACAAAGAGAAGAATAGGCTTTCCTTACCAAGACTCTAAGGCGGTCAGTAGAATAGTAGTAATTGTTGGATATTTCTCTCACAATTCTCATACCAAGTAACCATGGATCAGAATCTCGATCATCTACCGCTCTACTGAATTGCTCTATCCAGTGGTAGACCTCACTTGCCCGAATCAATCTCCCCATATACAGCATTCCGTTTGCATAGTTGTAGCATTCCTGGCGTCGATGATTGTCAACGGCCTTCATTCCGGGACTCTCATAGCTAGCGAGCACTCGTTTGCAGGTATCGAGGTTGATCAGTTCACCTTCTGTAGCAACGATTAGTGAACGAACCACATCTCGAAGCTCGCCAAGGCCACCCGGCCATTGGCGATTGACAAGCAATTCTCTCGCCTCATCGGTCCAGGCTAGATTATCTATATGGCGTTCCCTGGCGGACTGCAGGGAAAACCAATCCACAGCTTTCGAGATATCGCCGTGTTCACTTCCCAGCGACTCCAAAATCACGGTCCGCTCACCAAAGAGTGACAACACCCATTGTGGGACCGCATATTCGATCTCATCTATCCAGACAACCGTCACGGCAGCAATAACTCTGGTGTTAGATTCTAATTCTGCGACGCAACCATTGACTCTGACGGGTTGGCCGGAGATTAACGTTGCTATCCAGTCACGGTCGGCTGGATTGCAACGATCAATATAGTCTAGAAACAAAGTCCCTCCTGCGGCCCGATTTACGGCACTGTTTGGAGGATCCGGATGGAGTGGTGGGAATTCAGAATCAACTTCCACTGGCGGTCCAAAGACTTGCACACGAAGCATCGCAGAGTCCGGCGTACATGTCACCCGCTCGAAGTTGACCCCACCGCTCCCGTGATGTATCTCCTTGGCACACTCTAACGGAAGACTCCCAAGAGGGCCGACAATGAGCAAGGGAGATGAATTGCCTTTGGATGAGTTTCCCTGCTCGGAGGCAGTTGCCCAAGGAGATGATGGCTGAAGAGCCGAGTATTCGCCTGAAGTCATTAGTCGATTAACGATGTCAGGCGTCGATTTGTAGGAACCGCTAGAGGTCCGTTAATTTCAAACAAAATATGGCATTGTCTGACATCGCCAATCGTGGGCTGGATCTCAAACCATCTTGGGCGGGCCAATACGAGTTGGCTATCCATTTCAGGAATCTCGCCGTATGCGACCCAGTCTGATGTCACCCTTTGGATTCTCACACTAGCCTGGCGAGGAGTCATGGGCTGCGATTCGTCACGCCAAAATGATGTCAGACGTAGGGGTTGAAGGTCTCCCGAGACTATTCCGGACCTTATGGTACGGAAGATGTTAAACCCTCGTATGAAATCGCCAGTCTGATAACAAAGGACTGCTTGGGCAAACCTCAACCCAGTGTGCCAACGAAAGCCCAGCATATCCAGCTGGTCTAGAAGGGACAGGCGCAACTGAAAGTCAAAACGCCGCATCTGAAGAGCTGAAACCACTCTATAGAGCAAGAAAACGGACCGCCACGAACGGTTCGTTATCGAGGTGTTATTGGCTTTAGTGAGAATATCGTAGGCCTGCTGCAATTGAAGTCCAGTTCCTTGCTGCCATCCCTCGCGGGTCATATTCTCGAGCACCCGATAGGCCCTTAGAATGATCCCGCTCTCTTCGCCGGCGTTGACCATCGCTTCAATTTGGCGTTCTGCCTCAGATGGGTCTACAACCCGCCAGGCATTGTTCCGTTCCAATTGAATGTACGAAGCATCCTCGGCAGACAGGGAGTCCGCTAAGGAGGCCGCCTCTTCCGCTTGGGTCAAGTAACTCAAGGCACTAGCCACTTCGCTTAGGGCTTGTGATTTGTCGTCAATCTCTCTGGCGTGTTCGATCAACCTGCGAGCATAGGAGGAGAGAACCACAAAGTTGTCAGATCCGAGGCGCAACCCAGACTCAAAAGCAGTAGCGGCGGAGCGCCAAAAATATTCTGCACGCTCCACATCTCCGCTACTGCGCAATACTCGGCTCAATTCGGAACGCATCACGCCTAGACTGTTATAGATGTTCCTGGGGTGTTCCCTACCTCTTTCACTTTCGGCCAGATCCGCCGCCAAAGCGAGCTTCTCAATGGCCTGCGAATAGTAGGCAACCTTTTGAGTGATGTCCTCAGCCTGGCGTGCTTGCAAGCCGAGGGCTCTTCCCCAATGGTGCTGTGTTGGGGCGCTTCTGCTAGCGATGACAGTCGGGATATGGTCCAGGGTCTCCAATATCGCAGGAAGACGAACAGAGTCGAAGCGGTCTGCTCGTAGTGCTTCAAATACAATCGTTTCAACTAACCACCCATCGGCCAGCGGACTTGCTTCGAGCGACTCAAGTAGGCCCCAACATTCTCGTAGTCTCTCATCCCATCCTGCAGAACCCAGTTGATTCAGGAGCTGGGTGGCGATAAGCCTATGCTTAAAGCAAATGGTTTGGTCATGGAGATGCTCTTCCGAATCTCCCCATTGCAAGAGATCTTCCGATTGGGATAAGTCTTGAAGCGTCGGTAGGATACTCGTGTCCAACATCTTTGTGGTGCCGACTTTGCGGAGCAATGGAACGAGAGGAACCGCTATTCCGAAACTAGAAAACGCAGCAATGTATTTTACTGCGACCCTGGCCTTGGGCTCCGGTACTCGCTCATCGAATGCTCTACCGACCCACTGCGCTAGGTCGAAGTGAGGGTTGCCCTCGCCTACAAAAAAGCGCAAAGCGACCCAAAATAGAGACTCAGGGGAACGCTCCCCAGAAATAGTCTGCAGCGACTGGCTCTCTTGATAGGCGAACCAGTCGTTAATCGTAGGAATGGACCTACCCAAGGGTTCGAAGATATTGGAAAAATGCTCAGCTAGGCCACGGATTTCGTTCTGGTCCACAACGCCCCGAAATTCTCGGGCGGTTACGTGTTTACCTTTAGGGCGACGTTCGGGGGAGCCATCCGCATTCAATGCCCCAGGTGGGATGACTTCGACAATGAAGGCATGTCTGCCCCGAGAAGCTAGCGTCGTTGCCAATTCTGATACCTGTTCTATCCCCCTATGTTGTCTATCAAAGATAATAAGCGCAGGAACGTCTTCTCCAGACTCCTCTCGACTACGTTCTTGTAACCTAGTCAAGAAGGCGCCCAATTTCTCCACAGAGAATCTCTGACTTGATGGTTTACACAAGAGTGTTGGGAAACCGGAATTCGCAGCAAGGAAAGCAGCGTGGCGAATTGCGGTCGTTATTCCAGAACCCGATGTTGCCGGAATAGTCAGAGTGAGGTTTATGAAGCGGTCAGACAGAGCCAAAGCCTGTAGTTGCGATGTCACATACTGAGGTAGGTCGTCCTGTGAATCTGATAGTGGCTTGTAGTGGCGTCGAAATACCATGTCGCATGCGAAGGGCGTCCAATCATGAGAATCTAGGCGCCATAGCTGCTCAAGAGAGCTTGCTTCGGCACCAGCTGCGGTTGAAACGCCAAAGTCACTCGCTCGTATAATCACAAAGTCCTGATCAACACCCACCAAATCGTCTTCTCTTAATTCGAGAGTAGATTGTCCATACCGAATGCCGAGCTTCGCTGCGGGGGTGGGTTTGGGGGCCCCTGCCTCAATCAGTGCTTCAGCTAATTCGGTCCGCGAACCGCGGAGGAATTGTAAGGGGACTCTGCCAGGGAATTCTGTGCTCTTTGGAATCGGGACATCCCAGGGCCACAGGACCCAGACTACGTTGTTGCTTGGAACAAAATCGATGGCTGTTTTCAATGTCTCTAGGTCAGCGGTACTTTTGGCACCAACTATTACAATAGCCCGACCAGAAAAGCTCTCCAGTCGCCGGATAAGGCCCAATTTATAGGCCATACGCCTAGCCAGCGAGCCCCCGTGACGGCCCTCTGGATCACCAGCGCGGCTAGTTCCGTTGACTTCGTATATGGGCAGAAAACTACGTCGGTCTATTTGACCTTCATTATCGGGGTCTGTGGCCAAACGATAAGGAAGCCTGCTCTGAGCCGATGGGTCAACAACCTTTGGGTCGCTTATGGCTTGGCGAACCGCGTCGTAGAATAAATCGACAATTGATTCTGTCCAACAAGCTTCCCAAAAGACGCTAGCTAAGCCTATGTCCTCGTGATCCAGGTCCTGCCGATACCGGGCAACGGCATCTTCAAAGGGGGTAGCTTCGTCATGGGGTTCAATACCATGTGTCAGTTCGGTTCTTTGGCAAATCCAAAGCAATGCTTTTCGTTCGAGAAGTTTTGTGGCCAATTCTCGAGGTAGTTCAATTGGCATTGCTACACCCCTGGACGAACATTGATGACTGAAAGCCTAACGTCACTAGAATATGAGAAAGAACTCCTGGGCCGCAATATTTGGAGACCTCAGATCTAGTATCCCTCAAAGTATACAACTTCCCTGATGTTACCCTGGGAAACGCTCGAAGCGTCAGCAACTCTACCGAGGATTTGGCATGGTAGAAGTGAATTGAGTGCTGAGAAGGGCAACCGATCTGCTATTGGACGGAGGCTGGTTCCGAGTCACCCGCGGTCGTCTTGGGCCTTTCTGGTCCATGGCTGGAACCCATCATGCCAATTAGGAACTTCCACGAAGGTGATGGATGAGACCAGCCATCCGAGCACAAGGAACGCGGTAACAACTTCTTGGAGGGCCTCCCCCATATCATCGCTGCGACATCCAGAGCCAACTGCACGAAGAGCGCCGAGGGAGATCCGCAGTACGTAACCTCGAAGATGAGACCTTCTGGGGCCAACATGCCCTCGACTGCATCGTCAGCCAGGACATTTGGGGCCTTGCCGCCATCGGGGCCGATCATACTTCCGGAAACAGCCAAACAGCGGGGAATTGTGCTTCAAGACCTTCCAAGGGAAGTGACGGCTCTAGCGTGGTTAGCACACGTAATGGTAGCTGCTCTATCTGGTCTCATAGGGACGTTTATTGAATCTGAGATCAGCCTTCTGCCGTCCGGCAGAGAGATTGATGAGTCCGTTGACCTCTGGTCGACATCGTCGATTCGGGTAGACCTATAGCGAGTTGGCCGGCCAACATCTTTGAGCAGACAGGAGCACGAAGGGCTCTAGCTTTGTTGAGGCAGACAATTGGTGCCGTCCGCAGATCCGCTTGGGCATGAAATTGGGGCTGGGGTGGCAGCTTGAGGCCAATACTTGGTTTCTGCCTAAACCAACAATGTCAGACACTCTGGTGATCCTCCCTCGATGGGTAGACGCCTGGCAGATCTCTCATCGCCTTGCGTTTCATTGAAAAAGGGGCATCGCAGGAAGCGGAACCTCTAGAGACTTCAGTGTGATCAGACTTCCAGAATTGAAAGTGTGCAATTGATGATCTTTCGTAGCCGGCGTCTCATGTAAGGTTGCCGTCAAGATTCCACTGGCTTAGGCTACTTCAGGACAATGATCTGACTTTTGGAACAACGAGTACTTTTGGAACAGGCTCATGACTTTTGGAACAAGTGGTAGTTTTGGAGCAAAGCCCCCCTGGAGGGAGAGGGTTGGCGTGAGGGGGAGAGGCCTAGGTTGTCCGTTCGCCCTGAGGGAAATCGAAGGGGAACGGACAACCTGCCCCTGCTGGAACCAGCCTGGAGCCCGGCGGCGCTCCGTCCCGGATTGCGGCCCCGTATCAAGTACGGGGCAGGCTCTTCGCCGCAATGACGAAGAGGGTGGCTGGCGTGAGGCAGGGTGGGCCTTGCCGGGAGTCTCACCCTCCCCTTAATCCCCTCCCATCAAGGGAGGGGGGAGTATTCTGTCCCCTCTCCCCTGGAGGGAGAGGGTTGGGGTGAGGGGGGCCATCATGGGGGATGCGCCGCTTACTGGAGTCTCACCCTCCCCTTAATCCCCTCCCGTCAAGGGAGGGGTGAGTATTCTGTCCCCTCTCCCCCGGAGGGAGAGGGTTGGGGTGAGGGGGAAAGGTCTGGGTTGTCCGTTCGCCCTGAGGGAAATCGAAGGGGAACGGACAAGGCGCCCCTGGTGGGACGCTACCCGGAGCCTCGCGTCGCTCTGCCCTGGATTGCGGCGAAGGCCGCAATGACTAAGAGGGCGGCTGGCGTGGAATAAGCGGCATTGCGGGGCGTATCACCCTCCCCTTAGTCCCCTCGCATCAAGGGAGTGGGATAAAGCGATGCCTCGGCTCCGCTGGAGAGAAACCTACATGCTGGCTATGGGCTGGAGGCCGAAGGCGGTCATTGTCTCCAGGTAGTCCCTTATACCGGCTTCCAGGTCGGCGAACTGGGGCTCGTAGCCCAGCTCCCTGCGCGCCCGGGAGATGTCGAACAGGGCGTAGCGGGGATGGTTGCCGCCCATGTAGTCTAAACCTGGGCCGATCTCTACATCCGCCCCCGGAATCACCCGGCCCAGGGCATCGGCAAATGAGCCCACGTCGGTCAGCCGTCCGCTGGAGATGTTATAGAAGTTGGAAGGCACCTCATCGGCCAAGCACGCCTTCACGATCCCCTGGGCCGCATCCTTGATATAGACGATGTCGTCCTTCTGCTCGGCCCCCTGCTTTATCCTGGTCGGCCTGCCAAGCATGGCGTTCTCTACCAGCGTGCTGAACAGGGATAGGATGCCGTGGCGGGCCAGCTTTCCGGGACCCCAGGTGTGACCGAAGCGCAAGGCGGCAAACTCCAGCCCGTAGCGTTTCTGGTAGGCGACCCCCACGTTCTCGCCCAGTATCTTGGCGCCCGGATAAACAAGGTCGTTCTCGGGGTTGCGTACATGGTCTTCGGTGACAGGCGCGTAGGTGGGGTGGAAGTGCTCTCCCGACCGGATCTGCCCGTACACGCCCTTGGAGCTGGTGAACACAAAGCGCCGGATGCCCTTCTGCTTAGCCGCCTCCAGCATGTTTATGGTGCCTACTGCGCCCACCTGAAACCCCATGTATGGGTCCGACTCGGCGTCGATAAGGTTGGCGGCGTGGATGATGTGGGTCGGGCGGTACCTTTCGATGACGTAGAGGATGTCGTCCAGGTTGGTGATGTCCCCTTTAGCTACGTCGATGGCCTCGGATATGTCCGCCAGGAAGCTGAGGTCGGGATTGCGGGACATGCCCACAGGGCGGAGGTTCTCCCGGACCAGCTGGCGCATGACCTGGCTGCCAATTACGCCGTATCCACCCGTTACCAGTACGTCGGACATGTAACACCTCTGCGTGTCATGGAGTTGCGATTGCCGGGCTGCGCAGCTTTGCGATCACCTCTTCGCCAAAGCTCTGGAGCTGCTCATCTATCCCGTCGGAGGCAAAGGCCAGCTGGAAGGTATCGACACCTAGCTCCCTGAAGTGCTCGATGTCTCTTAGGATTTGGTCGGGAGGGCCGACAAGGCCCCCGGGAATCCCGTGCACCCAGGGAACCCTGGTGGCCGGGTCTTCTTCGCCAATGTAGCCGTAGCCGCTGAGCACCCTGTGGATGGTGCGGGGGTCCCGGCCGGCTGCTTCTGCCGAATCTTCCAGGATGCGTATTTGTGACAGGTAGCTCGCTTCGTCGTCGATCCAGCCCTGGTTCTTCAACCAGCCATCGGCCACCGCTCCCGCCTGGCGCAGGTTTCGCGGCTTTCCCGCGCCGATGAATATGGGAATCCGTTCGTTGAAGGGACGAGGGAGCACCCTGGCCCCGGCAACGGAGAGGCGCTTTCCCTGGTAGTCAAAGGGTTCCCCTTCCCAAAGACCTCGAATGATGGCAATGGCATCGCCGAGGTCGGTGATGCGCTGGCTGGGAGTGCCGAAGGTGCTCCCGTAGGAGATGTACTGCTCCTCCATGCCGCCTGCGCCAAGGGTGAGGACCACCCGGCCCTGGGTGAGCTGGTCCAGGCTGGCCGCCATCTTGGCCAGCAGGGCGGGGTTGCGCCACGGCACGTTGAGGGTGGAGTGGGTGACCTGTAGCCGCTGGGTTTGCACCCCGACTGCGGTGGCGGCTGTCCATGCCTCGATGTTGTCCCCTGGGGGCTGGTCGCTGAAGGCAATGAAGTCGAAGCCGTTGGCCTCGCCCACCTGGCCCACGTGAACGATCATGTCCCCCGGAATGGCCCTGGTGTGAATTCCGAAACGTACAGGGTTTGTGCTCTTGGCCATGCTACGCCTTTCCTGTGCCAACTAGGTCCATTGGGCGAATCCCCATCCGCCGCCTGTGCCTGCGGGGGAGCGGTATACCGGGACGTAGTCCAGCAGGTCCATATCAAGGTGCTCAAGCCCGCCGGCGATGGTGACCCAGTTCATAGTCTCCGAGTTACCCGAGTACAGGCGGTGCCTGGGCAGGTTTCTGAGGGCCTCGGCATCCTTGGCCTTCATGGCATCCAGGGCCATACGGTCTACCTCCTCATCCACGACGAAATGGCTGAGGCCGCCGGAGGCCACCAGGGCGACTCTTGCGCTGCCCTCCCACGCCTCGATGGCCTCCCGGAGGGCCTTGCCCAGAGCGTAGCAGCGCTTGGGAGTCACCTGGTTGGGCGGGTAGAAGGTGTTCTGGATCACCGGCACGATGGGGACGGGGTTGTTGTCCATCAGCCTCTTGACCACGAAGGAGTAGGCGTGGGGCAGACCCTGGCGCCTCGGCTCGGTGGTGCGGTCGAAGTTGGGAAGGTAGCCCGAGGCGCCAACGTGGCCGCCGTAGTTGTCCCGCTGGTAGCGGCAGTGGGCGACGTCGAAGTCCGAGTCCCTGAGGTGCTCGATGAGGTGCAGGCCCAGGCCGGCATCCACCGGCACATCCATCTCCACGTCGCCGTAACCCCAGGCCGAAGCCCGGGCCGAAGGAGGGGCGCCTTCGCCGGGAATCCTGGGAATCAGCCGAATGGACTCTCCCCAGTAGATAGCCAGGCTGGGCATGACGTCGTCGAAGAAGAACTCCTCCTGGTCATCGCCCACGATGACCACTACATCGGGCTTGGCTTGGGCCAAGGTGTCCGCCAGCCGGGCCAGGGACTTCTGTATGGCGTTGTGCTGGGTGGTGAAATGTTCCAGGGTGAGCTGGCCGGAAATGGATGGGTCGGCCCGTTCGAGGAGCTCTTCGTAGGTCAGGACCTTGCCGTCGGGTGGGGCGGAGAGCATGGGGTTTCTCTTGTCCCGCTCTCCCATGTCGTGCCACAGGTCCGGGGGCAGGCTCATCATCGGGCTGTGGGATGCCCCGATTCCCAACACTACTTCTGCCATGGCTCCTCCTCTCGGCTTGGGAGTCCGTCTGTCTGAAGGTCCCCACGAAGGTTTGTACCGCGAAAGGTGCGCTGGGAGCTTACTTGGCTTCTTTGCGGTCGGCGTCCACGAGCTGGACGCGCCAGCCGTCGGGGTCCCGCATGTTGATGTTGGTCCTGCCTGTAGATTCGATAAAATGGGGCGCCCTCTCGGGAGTTATACCCTTGCCTGTGATCTCCTGGTGGGTCTCCTGGGCGTTGTCCACCTTAAAGGCGATGTGGTTGACTCCCACGTTCTCTTCGCCGGAGACCTTGTGTATCTCGATTACCGGCTGGTTCTCGCCGGGCAGCTTCAGCTCCGCCGAGCCTCCATGGTGGGAGCTGCGGAGCAGTACTTCGAATCCCAGCTTCTCGTAAAAGGCTACGTGCTCCTCCACGTCCCGGACGATGATCTCTATATGGTCGATACCCAGCAGCATGTTGCCTCCTTGTCTTCCTGGGGGGACAGCCAAAATATGCGTCAGTCCAATATACCATCCTCGCTCATCCTATGGGGAGTGTGGCCGATTCTATCCCCCCTCCCTTGAGGGAGGGGATTAAGGGGAGGGTGAGTCGCTGCGCCAAGTCCAGCCATCCTCACATCGGCCACACCGTTCGTTGTTGCGGCGAAGGCCGCAATCCAGGCAGGCGCACTGCTGGCTTCCAGGCTGGCTCCGTTAGTTTGGCTGTCCGTTCGCCCTGAGGGAAATCGAAGGGGAACGGACAGCCAACGCCCTTAGCTACCCCCGGCCTGTCGCTTCCCCGGGGATTCCTGGATTGAGGCCTCCGCCGCTATGAGGGCGGGCGTGACCCCCTCACCCCAGCCCTCGCCCCCAGCGGCGAGGGGGTAATCTTATCTCCCTCCCCCTGCGATTGTGGCGCACCTACCCCACTGCTATAATCCAGCCCAACGTCGACCCAATTGGAGGTATCGCATGGCCGATTTCTACTCCGAGTGGCTTAAGAAGTCCGAGGAGGTCGAAAAAGCTGTTAACGAAGGTGTCAGGGTCGCCAGGAACAAGGACCTGCGTTGGGAACGGACACGGCAGGACCATGAGGCAGCCCTGATGATATCCCCGGAGACCGGCTTCCCCACAGCGGGGAGCCTGCTCATGAAGGCCAGGATTCCCGTGGGTTGCCACACCGGACAGCATTTTCACGGCGAGGAAGCCATCTACGTCGAGGAAGGCGAAGGGTTTCTCGTGCTGGACGACGAGAGGTACGACTTCGGACCCGGCTCCGTCATCCACATCCCCTTCCGCTCTCCCCACCAGCTCTACAACACGGGGAATGTGCCCGTCGTGTACTTGTCCGCGCTGGCGTGGCACCTGGAGTCCTTCCTGAACATGGGCAAGATGGAGCAGCTCCAGGACTGCGGGACCAACGACCCGACGGAGCTGGAGAACTTCCCCCAGGAGAAGTCCCAGATGTGGCCCGTGGATGGCCGCCGCATCATCATGCGCAAGGATGAACATGTGCTCACCACCCGCCCGGGGCACGGCGCCACCTACTCCCTGGGAGGCACCGGCCGGGAAGGCTCGGGCATGACGTCCAACGGCTTCAAGATGACCGCCGCCGGCATCACCTCCATCTTCGTGGAGAACCCCCACTTCAAGAGCCACAGCCACTCCCACCCCGAGGCCTACCTGTACTGCCTCCAGGGGGCGGGCTACTCGGAGATCGGTGGGAAGGAGTACCACTGGGAGAAGGGCGATGCTGTCCATGTGCCCCCGGGCATGATGCACCACCAGCACTTCAACCCCACCGACGGCGAGACCAGGGAGCTGCGCTTCGAATTCGGCATCAGGTACTGGATGGTGGACCAGTGGCGTGGGTTCAAGACCGTCGACGATGCTCTCGTAGCGACCAAGATCGAAGAAGAGGGCCACGGTCACGAACATGGGCACGGGCAGGAGCATGGGCACGGCCACGGCCAGCACGGTAGCTGAAGGACCGGCGTAGGAGACTAGGGCCCCATGCCTATGGTTGAGATACCGCCCCGGGCCACGCCCGACGGCGACGACGGCTACCTGGAGGAGCTGACCAAGGCCATCTTCCGGTCAGGCTTCAGCTGGCAGGTGGTGCGCAACAAGTGGGATGCCTTCCTAGAGGCCTTTCATGGGTTCAATGTAGGTAAGGTGGCCGGCTACGGGGGCGACGACATCACCCGACTGCTGACTAATGAGGGCATCGTACGGAACAGGCGCAAGATACTTGCCACCATAGAGAACGCCCGCACCATGCAGGTGCTCTCCGCCGAGCACGGCTCCTTCCACGCCTACCTCAGGTCCTTGGACCCCCTGGACTACTACACGCGGGTGAAGGAGCTGTCCAAGCGGTTCAACGGCCTCGGACGCACGGGGGCCTTTGTGTTCCTGTACTGCGTCAACGAAGAGACGCCGGACTGGACCGAGCGCTAGCCAGCAGGCTCAGGTAGATATCCAACCTATATCCGGAGGTGCCCCATGGGACGACTGGATGGGAAGGTTGCCCTGATCAGCGGAGCCGCCAGGGGGCAGGGAGAGGTGGAAGCCAAGCTCTTCGCCAGGGAAGGCGCCAGGGTTGTCCTGGGCGATGTGCTGGACAGGGAAGGGCAGCAGGTTGAGGCGGCCATCGCAGAGCTGGGAGGCGAAGCCAGCTACATCCACCTGGACGTCACCCAAGAGCAGGACTGGCAGTCCGCCATAGAGCACACCCTGGCCACCTACGGGAAGCTGGACATCCTCGTCAACAACGCTGCCATACTGAGTCCCCAAGGCATCGAGGCTACGGAAGCTTCAGAGTGGGATGATGTGCTGGCCGTCAACGCCCGCGGGGTGTTTCTGGGCACCAAGCACGCCATCCCGGCCATGCGCGCCGGCGGGGGCGGGTCCATCATCAACATCTCGTCAATTGCCGGGATCGTCGGCAGCCCCTACGGCATGGCTGCCTACAGCGCCTCCAAGGGAGCGGTGCGGGTGTTCAGCAAGCTGACGGCTGTGCAGCAGGCAAAGGACAAGATCCGGTGCAACTCCGTCCACCCCGGTCCAATAGACACCGAGATGCTCCACACAGCCCTGGGCAACGCCAACCTGCAGGAGAGGCTGTCCCGTGCGCCCCTGGGCAGGGTCGGCACCTGTGACGACGTAGCATACGGGGTGCTCTACCTGGCATCCGATGAATCATCCTACGTCACAGGCACCGAGCTGGTCATCGACGGAGGCTGCACCGCCCAGTAGCTCACGCCCCCAGGATCCCCTTCTCATCCCAACAGCGAGATGAGAAGGGGATGCGCGAAGGCCCAACTAGAGACGGCGGCCCTTTTAGGACATGCGCAGGAAGTCCACGGCGTTGCCGTACATGTGCTTCTGCAGGGCGTCCTGGCTGAAGTTACCCCAGAAGTCCCACTCCATGACCTCTTTGGCGGTCTCCGGGAACCATGCTTGGCCGTGGGGGTAGTCCGACTGGTGCATGAGGCAGTCTTCGCCCAGTATCTTCACGCACGCCTCGGTCATCAGAGGCCCCTCGAAGGGCTCGGCGGCGCAACGGAACCGCCCCATCTGGACGTACTCGATGGGCGTGTACTTGAGCTCGGGAGTCAGCCCCTGTCCGTAGCTCTTGTTGAATCCCAGGCGAATCACCCAGTTGGGCAGCCAGCCGTGACCAACCTCGGAAACGGAAGCCCGCAGGTTGGGGTACTTGTCGAAGAGTCCCGACACGATCAGGTAGGCGCACAGCCTGCCTGCGCCCCAGGGATGGGCTGCGGTGCGGGCGACCACGGAGTTGCCCCAGATGTCCTGGTGGCCGGGGAAGTAGGGGGGCTCCATGAAGAAGCTGTGGTGCACCAGGGGCAGGTCCAGGTCGTTCATGGTGGCGAACACCGGGTCGAGATCGGGGTCGTCCACGGGCAGGCCCGGCGGGAGATGTATCCATACCGCGGCCACCCACTTGCTGTTGGCCCACTTCTTGATCTCAGAGATTGCCCACTCGGGGTCGGAGCCGGGCACCTGGAGGCTGGCCTTTATGCGGTCGGGCGCGACGGATGTGTAGGTGTCCATGTAGTTGTGGTAAGCCCGGTACAGGCCCTCGGCCAGGGTAACGTCGGTATCGTAGATGCCCGTCAGTGTGGAAGCCCATGTGCCGGGGAACACGAAGTCCAGGTCCCGTCCTTCCAGGTCCATGTCGATTAGGCGTCCCTCGGAGTTCTCATCCTCCACGCCGGGGGTTACCGCTCCCCGATGCATGCTCACAGTGCCGGCCCTGGCGCCTGTGCGCCCCGGCGCGCCCGGGGTCTGGTGCTCGGCCTCCAGCTTGCTGCCGGGCCAGCGATTCAAGGGAAGGGCGCCCATGGTCAAGCGCACCCCGCCCACCGTCTCCTGGTTGGGTCCCCTGCGAGTGTTCTGGCGCACCAGCTTGTAGGGTTCCAACTCCGGGAGGCGGGGTCTGAAGCTGGGTTCGACATACTTCTCCAGCACCACCAGGCTGGGGTCAACGTGGGTGTCCATGTCGGCAACCTTGATTCCGTTGATCATGCTTCACCTCCTATTTGGATAGGAAATCCGTGGTTGGGAGAGTATTGGGGGGCTGACAAGGTGATGGTAGGCCCAAGGGATACCAGTGTCAAGGAAGGATGTGTCACCCCCTTAGGCCCCTCCCGTCAATGGAGGGGGGAGTATCTGCCCCCTCTCCCCTGGTGGGAGAGGGCGGGGGTGAGGGGGACCAATGTTGGCGCAGGTTATCCCAGGAAGGGTGGTGATGAAATTGGCAGGAGCGGGAGGATTCGAACCCCCGACCACCGGTTTTGGAGACCGGCGCTCTGGCCAGACTGAGCTACGCTCCTGCGTGGTACCCCTGGAGGGATTCGAACCCCCGACGCGCGACTTAGGACGCCGCCGCTCTTTCCTGACTGAGCTACAGGGGCACGCTGGTGGAGATAGGGGGGCTCGAACCCCCAACCTCGGCATTGCGAACGCCGCGCTCTCCCAGTTGAGCTATATCCCCAAGAACTCCCTCGACGGGCTGCCGCCTTAGGCGTTTCACAAAAATGCTATCCCAACCACCTATAGGTGTCAAGGTAAACGGCGGGCCATAGAATGTCATCCCCGACCAGCCGTCTGTTCCTCATCATCGCCGTCCAGGCGCCTCTCCAGGCGCTGCAGGGCAGCCTGGGTTGCCCGTATCTCCCGCAGCAGCTCATCCCTGCTGGGAGGCACCGCCAGCTCCCGGAGCCGGTCGGCCTTGGCCTCCTCCAGGTTGTTGATGATTATGGCCACGAACAGGTTTATCACCACGAAGGTGCCGGCGATGATGAAGCTGACGAAGTACAGCCATGCCCAGGGGTGGGCTTCCATAGCCTCGTACATCACCACCGTCCAACCCTCCAGGGTGATAATGTTGAAGAGGGTCAGAACCGAGATCCCCAAGCTCCGCCAGTTCTCCGGATCGTGCTCATGGAACAGGTGGTAGCCCATGATGGCGTAGATATAGACCACGATGCTCATCAGCAGCATAACGTGGATCACGCTGGGGATGGACCGCACAAGGGCCGCCACGATCAGGCGCAGGTCCCTGACCGTCGAGATCAGGCGCACCACCCGCAGCAGGCGGGCCAGCCGGGTGATCATGGCGTACTCGCCGGTCACCGGGACAAGGGAGGCGACGATCACCAGGAAATCGAAGATGTTCCAACCATCGCGGAAGTAGCGATGGGCCCTGGGAGCCACGGCGAACATCTTCAGCAGCGCTTCGACGATGAAGATCCCTAGGGCGATGTTGTTGCCCATCTCGAACCAGTCGCCGTACATGCGCTCCAGGGTGGGGGAGGTGCCCAAGCCCAGAACGACGGCGTTGCCCAGGATGACGGCTATGATGAAGTACTCGAAGCCCGGGGCCTCGACGAGCCGCTTGGCCAAGGCTACCAGCCTCATCAGGCCGCCGGGTGCAGCAGGCGCTTCGGTCCTCTCAGGCAGGTTCAATGAGTAACGTCCTCAATGCTGCAAGTGTGAGGATGATTTTACCATTGGGCCGGGGAGGCTCGCTCTCCGGCGACTTGGAGAATCGACAAGGTTCAGAGATGGGGGCTATTGATGTCATCCCAGGTCAAGACGTTGTCCTCAACTAGACATTTCTTTACATCAATCATGAACCTAACTTGGCCAGTCTTCTTCACGCTGGCAAGGTTGCCCTTTTCCACAACCAAGAAAGGGACTACTCTTTTTTCGCTTCCCATCAAATGCAAGAGTATCTTTGCCATTACGTACTGGCGAATAAGCTGATGCACCAGCACGCACTCCCCGTCAGCTCCTAGACCTGCTTCTTCTTTAGCCTCCCCAATGTAAAGGCTGCTGGACGTCTGCAAAACGATGTCGATTTCGGTATTGCGGAGATTTTGGTACAAGCCATCCTGACCTGCGGAATTGGACACATCGTAATTCTTGTCCTCCAGGCACTTCAGTTTTTTCGTTTCCACTGCGAACTTGTTTATTTTGTTGCGCAGTCTTGGGAACAGTAATTCGTAGGCCTTAGCACATTCGGATCGCAGGTCTTCATATGTTTCGTTCTCATGAACATAGTCCCGCATCCCCTTCCAAAACAATTCCAGATGGATGTCTTTTCCTGAAAGTTCGCTTGTCTCACCAAGCCTCTTGGCGAGAGCCGTCAGGCCCGTGGGATTCGACATGAGAGGAACAAAAGTTTTCGCCGTCTTCCAGTTCTCAGTCCTATTGTTGATGCCCAGAATCGCCATGACTACCCCTCTTTAGACTGACTCGGTCGTGGTTGGGCTTGCGCGGGGTCCGCCCGCCCCTACCCGCCGGAGGCGGCCAGCAGGGCGCGGTAGACCAGCACCATGGCCTCGGTGTCCCGCTTGCAGTAGGCCAGGAGGGCTTCGCGGACCTTGGCATCATCTTCTCCCGGCACATCGCAGGTTACGAGGCGGAGGTATTCCGCCGAGGCTTCCATGCCTTCCTGCACCGCCAGCTCATCGTAGCCGGTACCAGGCGCCATGGCAGGCAGCACCTGCTTTATGGAGAAGCTGCCGTGAAACTGGGGGTGGTAGTAGCCGTCCCTCACGACCTTGAGGAGATCCACTATTCGGTCCGTCAGCGCCAGCAGGGCCTCCCGGTACTGGGGCAGCGCCTCTGCAAGATTATCGATTACCCTTTTCTCGTAGGACGAATATGTGACGACGGAGCCTTCCGATGGCAGGGCCTCCAGCAGGCTGGCGGCAAACCGCTCCCTGGGGTCACCGCCGTCGGGGTTAAGGAACTCGCCGTGGGTCAGCTCGCCCGACCCGTCCATAAGGTGGAGGGACCACTGAAAGGGCACCGTTTCGTATGGGCGTGTGCCAGGGTAAATGGGAATAGCTGGGCTGATGGTCTCGAAATCGACAAAGCTGGCCGGAAAGGTGATTTGCTCCAGGCTGGCCCCAAGCCCGGGGCTAACAAAGGGTTGCCCGCTGGCTACTGAGTTGCGCACTCGTTGCTGCAGGGCGTTCAGCCCCGACAGGCCTTGGGGTATGTTGGCGATGTGATCGATCCCCAGGGCCTTCAGGTTTTCCCGCAGGCCGTCCCGCAGCCCCGGTAGTCGTCTCACAGGATACTCCGGCTCGCCGCTGTGGCAGTGGCCGAAGAAGCTGCATGTGTACGGCGACGTGCAGTGCTTCCCGGTGTCGATGTCCGGCGGGTCATCCAGGTCCAGGGTGGCCCACATCTCGCCCAGGTCGCCCGCAATTCCCTCGGCGACGTATGTCCTGGCGCGATCGGTGAGGTCCGCCAACGTGAAGAGCTGCTCCAGGTCGTGCTCGCCGCCCTGGTAAACGTAGGTGTTGTTGATGTGCATCAGGTAAGCCCTGTCGATGGCTATGCCGGAGCCCTCGGCCGCATATAGCTGGACCGCCACGTCGGTGTAGTGCTCCTCCTTCACGCTGGTGGATGACTTCACCTCTACAAGGTCGAACACCTGCCCATCCTTCCGCACCAGGATGTCGAACCTGGCGCGGATGCCCTCGAAGTTGACGGCGGCCTCGTACAGGGCTGGGATGGAGGGATCGCTCAGCAGGGCTTTGGTCGTGGCTATAGCCCGGGCATGCTCCAGGTAGGATTCGTCCACCAGCCTGCCTCCGGGGAATCGGAGCCTGGCCTTCTCGCCGACGGCGATGCCGGAGTCGAATATCGCCTGGGTGGCCGGGTCGATGGGGTCGGCTAGGTCCCGGCTGTAGCACTCAAGGTACAGCCTCTTCAGACACTGGAGACCGGACTGGAACCTGGACTTGGATAGGTTGGCCATCTTGTCTTACCTGGAGTTGCTTAGCGCGGCAGGGATGTTCCTAGTCCCCGGGCAGGACTCCTCGGAACAAATCCTCCACCTGGGGCAGGCTGTCGTGGTCGGTGAGGGTGATTTGCAGGGGGGTCACCGAAATGAAGTTCTCCTTGAGGGCCTTGTTGTCGGTGTTCTCCCCTGTCGTCGGATTCAGAAACTTGTCCCTGGATATCCAGTAGTAGCTGCGCCGTCCGTCGTTGCCGTCCTTAACGTTCTCCCCGTAGCTGCGGGCGCCCAGGGTGGTTACCTGCACTCCCTTGATCCTGTCCATGGGTTCGTTGGGCAGGTTGATGTTGATCAGGGAGGTAGG
This sequence comes from Dehalococcoidia bacterium, assembly GCA_965116325.1. Taxonomy (GTDB): domain Bacteria; phylum Chloroflexota; class Dehalococcoidia; order Lucifugimonadales; family JAGWBF01; genus JAGWBF01. The sequence goes on from OZ220675.1 coordinate 1,771,619, forward strand.
CAGAGCCTTCCCGTCGGCTAGCTGCCTGCCCAGGGCCTCGAGAAGGGATGCCGCCACTTCGTAGCGGGTGTTCCTGACGGATGCTACGGAGATGGCGATGGAGGGATATCCCCGTAGATGTCCCTGCAGGGCAGCGCCGACGGTGCCCGATATCAGGACATCCGCCCCCAGGTTGGCGCCCTGGTTTATCCCCGACACAACAAGGTCAACGGGTCCCACCAGCTTTTCCAGGCCCAGGAGGCAGCTATCTCCGGGGGTTCCCTCGACGGCGTAGGCCTTCAACTCCCCGGCACCTTTCTCAACGCGCGGGGTAACCTCCTTGGCCCGTATGGGGATGTGGAGGGTGAGGGCGGTACCCACCCCGCTCTGCTCCCGGTCGGGGGCTGCCACATAGATATCCCCCGCGCCTTTCAGGGCATCGACGGCTGCCCAGAGGCCGGGGGATTCCACACCATCGTCGTTGGTAACGAGTATCTTCACAGTCGCCTGCTAGCTGGAATCTCCGGGGAGGCCATTGTGGCATAGCCAAATAGGCCAGTCAAGGAAGGTCAGTCGCCTTGACATCCACCCGGGTTTGCCGTCCAATATCCCGTGTAATCTGCAAATGACTCTAACTCCGGTCCCACCGTCGCCCCGCGGGATTGAAGACAGCGCCGCCGAACCTGGTCTGAAGGGGCTTCTCGATCTTCTGGGGGACCATCCCAGCTTCCAGCAGCTTTTGCACACGCTGGCATCACCCGGGGGTACGAAACCCCTAGGGGTGCTGGATGCCGCCAAGCCCTACTTCCTTGCGGCCCTATGGAACCACACCTCCAGGCCCATTATCCTGGTGGCCCCCCGTCCTGAAGATGCCCGTTCTCTGTACGACCACCTGCTGGGTTATCTAGGGGATGGCGCTGAGTTGTACCTATTCCCCGAGCCGGAAGTTCTGCCCTTCGAGCGCATCCTTACGGAAGCCTCGACCACCAACCAGAGGCTTGCCGCCCTGGCTGCCCTGCACCAAGCCGCAGACGGCGCATCTGGACGCAAGGCTCCCATCATCGTAGCGTCCGCTTCGGCGGCCATATTCAAGACCATCAGCCCTGACGCCTTTCAGGAGGGGTGCCACATTCTGGAGACAGGCTCCCGCATCCGTGTTTCGGACCTCCTGGAACGATGGGTGCGTTTGGGATACCAGCGGGATGACAACGTGGAGTCACCGGGGACCTTCAGCTCTCGAGGGGGCATCCTGGATGTCTATTCGCCAAACTCCCATCTGCCGGTGCGGATAGAGCTGTGGGGAGATGAGATCGACAGCATGAGGCTGTTCGATCCCGGCACCCAGCGTTCGGTGGGCACGGTGGACCGCGTTGAGGTCATTCCTGCCCGGGAGATCCTGCCGCGCCTGGCGGCCCCGGATGTGATCGAAGAAGCCATCCGGGCTATGGATATCGGCGGGTGCCGGCCCGATGTGCAGCAGAGGTTCGAGGATGACCTGGAGTCGCTGCTGGTCGGCACCATCGAAGAGGAGCTTGCCCTCTACAACGGCGTGGTCAACACTGGCGGGCTCCTCGAGCACGCACCCGCAGGGAGCATCCTCGTGCTGGACCGGCAGGATGATGTCCGGCGGGAGATCGAAGAGCTGACGGGCCGGGCGGAACACCTTCGTTCCAACAGGGAGGAATCGGGAGACCTGCCCCGGAAGTTTCCCCTCCCCCAAGAGGTCTGGGAGGAGTTCTCCGAAGCAGCAGGTCCGTTCCACCGTCTGCCCATTGAACCCTGGGCCGACGATGATGGCGGGCTTGGGTTCAGCTCGACAGACAGCTACTTCGGGCACCCCGAACGATTTGCCCAGGAGCTGCCCCAGCTCCTTCAGGAGGGGCACCGGGTTGTGGTGGTGACCCGGTATCCCGGCAGGGTGGTCGAGCTGCTCTCCGATGCGGGAATCCCAGCCTCCGCTGTGTCGAGGCTGGACCTTGCTCCCGCCCCGGGAGAGGTGAGAGTTGTTGCAGGTTTCCTGGGCAGGGGCTGGACGCTGCCCTTTGGGCCGTCGAGCATCACCGTATTCACCGACACCGAGCTGTTCGGCATAGCCAAGGAACGCAGGTCCCGCTCCCGACGAACGGTCAGGCGGGAGGCATTCCTGTCGGAGCTGGTCCCCGGCTCTTTTGTAGTGCACATCGACCACGGGGTTGCCCGGTTCGCCGGGACCATGCAGATGGATAGCGACGGAGAGCCCAGGGAGTACCTGGTGCTGGAGTATGCCGAGGCTGATAAGCTGTACGTTCCCACGGACCAGCTTGCCCGCATCTCGCCCTACGTGGCGACCACCGACCGTCCGCCGGTGCTGACCCGCTTGGGCACCGCCGACTGGAGCCGCACCAAGGAGAGGGTGAAGCACTCGGCCCAGGAGATGGCCCGGGAGCTCCTGGACCTATACGCGGCGCGCCAGGTCACCGAGGGACATCCCTTCTCTCCCGATTCCCTGTGGCAGCAGGAGCTGGAAGACTCCTTTCCCTACGAGGAGACCGCTGACCAAAAGCGCACCATCTACGAGATGAAGTGCGAGATGGAGCAGTCCCATCCCATGGACCGCCTGGTATGCGGTGATGTGGGATATGGGAAGACTGAGGTCGCCCTCAGGGCTGCGTTCAAGGCTGTGGGGGACAGCCGGCAGGTGGCCCTGCTGGTGCCCACGACGGTGCTGGCCCAGCAGCACTACGCCACCTTCAGCCAGCGCCTTAGCCCCTTCCCCATCAAGGTCGATGTGCTCAGCAGATTCAGGACCAAGCGGGAACAGAGAGATGTGATCGAGGGCATCCGCTCCGGGGAAGTTGACATAATCATTGGAACCCATCGCCTTCTGCAAAAGGATGTGGTGTTCAAGGACCTGGGGCTGGTTGTTGTGGATGAAGAGCAGCGCTTTGGAGTTGCCCACAAGGAACGTCTGAAGCAGATGCGCCGGGAGGTGGACATGCTCACCCTGAGCGCCACGCCCATCCCCCGCACCCTGCACATGGGCCTGTCGGGCATACGGGATATGAGCACCATAGACACGGCGCCCGAAGACAGGCAGCCGGTAAAGACCTTCGTCTCCCAGCACAAGGAGGAGGTGGTTAAGGAGGCGATAACCCGGGAGCTGGACCGGGGAGGCCAGGTGTATTACCTGCACAACCGGGTCAACACCATCGGCAGGGTGGCCGCTGAGCTGGCCAAGCTCTTGCCGAAGGCGAGGTTCGGCGTTGCCCACGGCAGGATGCCCGAGGAGGAGCTGGAGGATGTGATGGCGTCTTTCCAGCAGGGGGATATCGATGTCCTGGTGTGCACCACCATCATAGAGTCCGGGTTGGACATCCCCAACGCCAACACCCTGGTGCTAGAGAGGGCCGACCGGTTCGGCCTGTCCCAGCTCTACCAGCTCAGGGGCAGGATCGGCCGCGGCTCCAACCGTGCTTACGCCTACCTGCTGCTTCCCAGGGGTCAGCGCATCACCGAGACAGCCACCAAACGCCTGAAGGCCATCCTGGAAGCAACGGAGCTGGGCAGCGGCTATCGTATCGCCTTGCGAGACCTGGAGATACGAGGAGCGGGCAACATCCTTGGCGCCCAGCAGAGCGGCCACATCCACGCCGTTGGGTTCGACCTGTACAGCCAGCTATTGAACGAAGCGGTGGCGGAGATAAAAGCCGGGGAACCTGGCGGCGAGGGAAGACCCGCGGAAGAACCAGCTCCCGCAGCCCGCGTGAGCGTGCCACTGGCTGCCCACATCCCTGAAGATTACGTCAGCCATCTGCCAACCCGCCTTGCCGTCTACCAGAGGCTGTCCAAGATGAAGGTTCACCAGGAGGTCGACGATATTCGCACCGAGCTGCAGGACCGGTTCGGGCCGGTGCCTGAACCCGTCGAGGACCTGCTCTACCTGGTGAACGTCAGGCTGCTGGCGGGGGATGCAGGCGTGGAGAGCATCAACGTGCAAGGGAGCATGGCCACCCTGAACCTGGTGCAGGGAGTGCGCGGGGCGAGGCTGGCCTTGGAGAAGGCCCTGGGACCCGGCGTCAAAGTAGGGAACCGCCAGATACACATCAGGCTAGGACAGGGCGACTCATGGAAGGATGCCTTGGTGGCTGCCCTGGAGGGACTCCTGGAGTTTGCCCGGCGCCTGGAGAGGACCTTGGCCGGCCGGCCTTGACCGACCGGCTGGGCGCTATAGACCGTTGGCCAGGAGGCCGTCCAGCTCTGGCAGGCTGGCAATGCGGGTGCAATCGTCGATGTGCTCGTACCACCCCTCCCGGTCGATCAGGACCGGGGTTATCCCAACAGCCTTGGCGCCCAGGGCATCGGCCTTGTACTGGTCTCCCACATGCACAGCGTCGGCCGGGTCAACCCGCGCCCGTTCCAGGGCCGCCAGGAACACCCGGTTGTGGGGCTTCTCGGCCCCCGCCTCCGCCGAGGTGATGGAAAAATCCAGGTAGGGTGACAGACCAAGCTGGTCGCAGATTACGGGCATATCCCTGCGCAGGTTGGAGATTAGCCCCGTCACCAGCCCCCTGGTCTTCAGCAGCTCCAGGCCCGGAAGCACATCTTCGAACAAGGCAAAGTCCTTGGGCACCAGGCTGGCCATCATCCATGCATCCCTGGCCAGGGAGATGGATGCGTTGATGCCGGCGCCACCAAGGATGATCTGCTCGTACTCTGCGAAGAAATCTGCTCGTTCCTGATCGCTGCGCTCCGACAGGGAACGCTTGGCGTTCTCTTCGCTCATGTACTCGTCGGCGCGGACATAGCCCCTGCGAATACCCTCCTTGGAAACCTTGAGTCCAAGCTCGGCGCAGGCGGCCTGCTGTATCTCGTCCACCGGGGGCCAAAACCTGACCAGGGTGTTGTAGAAGTCGAAGAAAACGGCTTTGGTCTTCAACAGCAGCCTGCCGAGCAATCGACCGGGGAGTCGGAGAGTGATGCAGCTAGATGGTCTCTCATTTGAAAGGGAAGCCAATTCTACCACAACGCCGTAGGTGTGTGAATCCGCCCCGTGCTGATATAATCTGTGGGACAGTAGGGCTAACCGACCTGGAACCGGCTGCGCTCGATGCTTCCCACAGTGAACGACATCCACAATAGCTCCCCGGACCCCGTGTCTTCCACGTACAAGCGGATCGTGGTCAAGGCGGGCACGGGCGTCCTGACCCGGGGCTCGGACCGCCTGGACATAGACGTGATGCGGTCCCTGGTGGACCAGATCGCCAAGCTCCACCAGGCAGGGGCGGAAATCATCCTGGTGTCGTCGGGAGCCGTAGCCACGGGACGCCACATCCTTGGCCCCGAAAAGGAGCGAAGGGATATCCCCTTCAGGCAGGTGCAGGCTGCCGTGGGCCAGGGGCGCCTCATGCGCATATACGAAGAGCTATTCGACCAGCACAATATCATGGCCGCCCAAGCCCTGCTGACCTGGAACGACCTCTCCCACCGGCAGAGCTATCTGAACGTGCGCAACGCCCTGACGGCCCTGCTGGAGCTGAGGGCGGTGCCGGTGCTCAACGAGAACGATGTGGTAGCTGTGGACGAGATCGGGGAGGTTTTCGGGGACAACGACCGCCTGTCGGCCCTGGTGTCCAACCTGGTGGACGCCGACCTTGTGGTGGTGCTGACCCAGGTGGATGGACTTTACACCGCCGACCCCCGGGAACATCAAGATGCTGAGAAGCTGGAGCGGGTGGACAGGGTGGACAGCGCTATAGAGGCTTTGGCCAGCCGGAACCTGGACCCCAGAGCCCGCGGCGGCATGGCCACCAAGCTGCAGGCTGCCAGGACGGTGACCTCCGCCGGGGCTGCGATGATCATCTGCAACGGGCATGAAGAGGATGTGCTGATGAAGGTGGTCACCGGGAAGAAGGTGGGCACCTTCTTCCCTCCCACCGCCTCCAAGATGGAGAGCCGTAAGAGATGGATGCTAAGCGCGCCGTCCGGAAAGGGCAGCATCGTAGTTGACCAGGGGGCTGCCGCAGCCCTGGGAAACGAGAACCGGAGCCTGCTGCCGGCGGGAGTCAAGGGTGTCCATGGGCCCTTCGAGCGAGGAGATATCGTTGGAATCGTTGGCCCCAAGGGGGACAGGTTCGGATGCGGCATCGCCAACTACTCGTCCGCCGATACGGAGAGAGTCAAAGGGGCCCGCTCGGACCGAATTCAGGGCATACTGGGGTACCATTACGGCCAGGAGATAATTCACAGAAACAACCTGGTGCTGCTATGAGGATGTCATGACTACTACCGTGGATATTTTGACGGAGAAGGGCCTAGCTGTACGCCGGGCCTCTCGCAAACTGGCCACTCTCCCATCCGACACCAAGAACCGCGGGCTCAGAAATATCGCTGAGAACCTCATCGCCCGGCAGGAGCCCATCCTGGAAGCTAATGCCAGGGACATCGAGGCTGGAAGGGCCAGCGGGCTGAGCGATGCCCTGCTGGACCGGCTGCTCCTGGACGCCGCTCGCCTGGAGGGTCTGGCGCGGGATGTGGAGAAGATTGCGGACCTGCCGGACCCCGTGGGTGAAGTGATAGATATGCAGGTGCTGCCCAACGGCCTCTCAGCAGGCCGGGTCCGTGTCCCTCTGGGCGTCATCGGCGCCATCTACGAGAGTCGGCCTAACGTCAGCATCGACATTTCGGCGCTGTGCCTTAAGTCGGGCAACGGGTGCATCCTTCGCGGCGGCAGGGAAGCCATCAACTCCAACCGGGCTCTGACCGGAGTCGTCAGGAGCTCTATTAGCGAGGCGGGTGTCCCCGAAGATGCGGTCCAGTTCATTGACAGCACCGACCGGGCCCTGGTGGAAGGCATGCTGAAACTCAAGGAGTACATCGACCTCATGGTGCCCCGGGGAGGCGCAGACTTTGTCCGTTACGTGGGTGAAGAGGCGTCCATGCCCGTGGTTACCGGAGGCGTTGGGGTATGTCACACCTACGTGGACAGGTCGGCAGACCTGGAGATGGCGGTGAACATCGCCTTCAATGCCAAGACCCAGCGGCCCTCGGTCTGCAATGCCCTGGATACATTGCTGGTGCATTCGGGGGTGGCTGCTACCCACCTGCCCGCCATCGCCGACCGGTGGAGCCGGGCAGGGGTGGAGATGCGGTGCGACAGCCGGGCGCTGAGCATCCTGGGGGCGACCCAGGGCAAGGCTGTGGTGCCCGCCGGGGAGGGCGACTGGGGACAGGAATACCTGGACCTTATAGCTTCGGTCAAGGTGGTGGACTCCCTGGACGAAGCGCTGGAGCACATAGAAAAGTACGGGTCGGGCCACTCGGAAGCTATTGTAACGGGGGACTACACATCAGCATCCCGTTTCATGAAAGAGGTGGATGCTGCGGCGGTGCTGGTCAATGCCAGCACCCGTTTTGTCGATGGAGGCCAGTTTGGGCTGGGGTCCGAGGTCGGCATCAGCACCCAGAAGTTTCATGCCCGGGGACCCTTTGGACTGCGAGAGCTTACGTCTTATAAATGGATAGTCCAAGGCAACGGCCAAGTCCTGGGCTAGCAAACAACATCCCTCTGCTGGAGGCGAAGGTATAATGGGCGAATTCTACTTCGAACGGGACTGTCGGACTCCCTACTCGGAATGCTACACAATCCTGGAGGATGAACAGCCCGTGGGCCGGGTGGACATCCACTTCACGCCCACGGTGGTGCACTCTACCCTGTGCGTAGTGGAGAGCGTCACCCAGGAGGGCATCCAGGAGCTGATCGAAGCGATAGACGATGAGCTGGTGGATTCCATCGGGGTGTCCCGGGAGGAGTTCATCGTCCACATCTTCCAGGGTCGAGAGGCCGGCGTGTACAGCGACACCGGCTTCGGGGGCAACGGCGCCGAGCCTGCGCAGTAGAGGGGCGTCAAGCCCGGCCTTACTGGGGCCGATATCCTACCCCTTCCTTAGCTCCTCCAGGAGGACATCGACGGTGGCTTGGTCCTGGGACCTGCTGGCGGGATGGGAATACTTCAGCAGCCCCTGTTCATCAATGATGAAATCACCACCAAGCTGCATGATGTCGTCGTGTCCTCCCCACACCCACCTTCCCTTCAAGAGCAGCCTGAGGAACTCCAGCGCCGCGCCCACGTTGAACACATCCCTGAATGACCCACGGCGGACGCCATAGGCCCGGTAGGTCTCCAGCCTGGAGTCGGACAGGATGGGGAAGGCAAGGCGCATATCCTCTATCTGCCCCTTCAACCTATGCAGGGGTTCGAAGGAAACGGCGACTACCTCTGCCCCCATCTCCCTGATCTCCTCGTATCGCTGCTGCAACTGCAGCAGGTGGTCCCGCCCCGCAAGTCAGCAGTTGTGGCGGGAGAACACCAGGACGGTACGACGCCCCAGCAAATCGCTGAGGGCGACCGGGTGGCCGGTGGTGGACGCCAGCCTGAATTCTGGCGCAGGCTGTCCGAGCATCGGTCCTGCCTTTCTGCGTTGGACGGACGCTGACCGGGCGCCCGTCCCAGGACCTCATTTCTTGGAAGGTCCTCCTGAATATATTATCCTAGCCAGTATGATCATCGATTTCCACACTCACATTTTCCCTGCCTCCCTTCGGGACAATCGGCAGCGCTACCTGGAGCTGGATGCTACCTTCGCCGCCCTCTACTCCAACCCCAAGGCCAAACTGGGCACTGCCGAAGAGCTGGTGGCCTCCATGGACGAAGCCAGCGTAGATAAGGCGGTCGTCATGGGTGTGGGCTGGACCCATCCCTATGTGGCGAGGGAAGCCAACGACTACATCATCGAGTCCGTGCGCAGGTACCCGTCCAGGCTCATTGGCTTCTGCTCCGTCAACCCGGCCTGGGGAAAAGGTGCCGTTGAAGAGGCAGAGCGGTGCGCAGCCTCTGGCCTGAGGGGCATCGGAGAGCTCCACGCCGACTCCCAGGGGTTCGACGTAGCTGACCGTGAAACGTTGGCGCCCCTTATGGACCTGGCGATGAGGCGGGACCTTCCCGTCCTGGTGCACAGCTCCGAGCCGGTGGGCCACGCATATCCGGGCAAGGGCACGACCACCCCGGACCTGCTGTACAAGATGGTGCGTAACTTCCCCGACAACATCATCATCTGCGCCCACTGGGGCGGCGGCCTTCCCCTTTACACACTTATGCCCGAGCTGCCGGCCGAGCTCCGGAATGTCTATTTCGATAGCGCGGCGTCGCCCTTCCTGTACCACCCCGCCATCTATTCCATCGTCACAGAGGTGGCGGGCCCCGATCACATCCTGTTCGGCACCGACCATCCCCTTCTCTCCTATAAGCGGTCCCTGGACTACCTGGAGGAGGCCCACCTGGACCCCGAACCACGGGAACGCATCCTGGGCAGGAACGCCCAGGAGCTGCTGGGCCTCTAGAAGGCCGGAGAGGGATCGATTTGCGCACCTTCATCTCTGCCGGCATCCCGGAGGAAGCAAGGGAAAGGTTGGCCTCGTTCCTGTCCCATCTTCGAGCTATGGACCTTGAGAAGCTGCGATGGGTCCAGCCCGAGGCCATGCACCTGACGCTGAAGTTTTTGGGCGAGATCGACCAAGACAAGGTGAGGCCGGTGCTCTTGGCGATGAAAGAGAGCTGCAAGGGGACATCACCCCTCGAGCTGTCCACCGGAGGGCTTGGGTGCTTTCCGAACCGAAGGTCGCCGCAGGTGGTGTGGCTGGGGCTCGAGGGGGATATGGAGGCTTTGACTGAGCTCCACGCAAAGCTGGACGGGGAGCTGCACCGCACAGCCGATCTGCCGCTGGAGAATCGCCCCTTCAGGCCCCATCTGACCTTAGCAAGGGTTCGAAGAGGCGCAACCGAGGCAGAGCGACGGCAAATATGGGAGTCCATCGAGTCCACGCCGCCACCACAAACCATCACCTGGCAGGTATCCCAGCTATCCCTGGTGCACAGCACCCTTCTTCCCCAAGGCCCCCAGTACCGCACCCTGGGGTCAGCGACTCTGGGAGGGTAAAGCCCAACGGCGCGCTGTCCGTTGTGACGGGAGGTGGACATCACCGATCGCGGATGGCGCCAGACCAGCATCGATTAGGCTACGGACCGGTACTAGGTGCGCTGTATGACCCCGCAGGCGACGCGATCGCCCGTATCCGACTCCTTTTCGCCGTAGGCGTCGGGTTTTTCGTGCACAATAATGGCGGAGCCGTCGTCGTCGAATAGGGAACGGCGGGGACCAGCGTCCAGGATGACGCCTTGGGTGAAGAAGTCGGCGCGGGCGGAACCGTCGGAAGCAGCATATATGTTGGGCAGGTCTCCCCCGTGGCCTCCCGTCAATTCTCCTCGCTTCCAAGTTGGATGGATAAGTCCATGCTCCGCGTCTTCGGGATTGAAGTGATCGCCGGCGGCATCGAAGTCGGGTGTACATGAGCCGACCTCATGAATAATGAAGGCGTGTCCCCCTGGCTCAAGACCCCTCACGTTGGCCATGACCAAGACTCCAGTGGCTGCCTGCCGGAAGGTCACCGTTCCCATGGCATCGCCAGCGGGCGACTGCAGCGTGGCCGCAGCCGTCAGACCTACGGTAGGTTCAACGTCCCCTCCCCGCTGGACGGTCAGCAGGAACACCGCGACGAATATTATTATCGCTATCGGCACCAGGAAAATGACCAGATAAAATCTCTTGGGCATTTTGGTCACCTCCTCGGCTCAGTGGCGTAAGAATGGGCCGAGTCGTTCGTTTCTTCTTGCAGATATTATGAGCTTTCAAAGTTTTGCAGTTGAAACAAAGCCTGTCAAGAAAACCCTGCGTGGCCGTTTTTGGTCGCTTCAGATGGTGTCGCCTTCAAGCGGGAACGAGCATGGAAGCTCCCGCAGCCTGCGACGATCGCCAGCATCAGAAGTGATAAGGTGCCCTCTGTTGTTGGCCCCAATGTCCTGTGCTACGATGTCTGTTAGGCCTCTTTCAGGCTACCGGGAGCTGTCTATCGCGAATCTAGAGGGGCATCTTGTCCATGTACAGAGGCAGCTTGACCACCATCGATGACCTGTCCACCAGCCAGATCGAAGATGTGCTCGACCTGGCCCAGGAGATGGAGCAAAACCGGGCTAGCTTTCGCGGCGTAGCGTCCCACCTACTTATGGCTAACCTGTTCTTCGAACCCAGCACCCGTACCAGGGGGTCCTTCGAGTCTGCCATGAAACGCCTTGGCGGCGATGTGGTCGGCACCTCCGATGCCGGGTCCACTTCCATGACCAAGGGTGAGTCCCTGGCTGATACGGTGCGCATCTGGAGCAGCTACGCCGACCTGATGGTCATCCGGCACCCGTGGGAAGGAGCCGCCCGGCTGGCGTCCGAGTTCAGCGATGTGCCCGTAATCAACGCCGGAGACGGCAGCCACGAGCATCCAACCCAGACCCTCCTGGACTTGTACACTCTCAGGAAGGAGTTCGGGACCCTGCGGGGCAAGAAGATCGTCCTGTGCGGTGACCTGAAAAACGGACGCACCGTCCACTCCCTCGTGTATGCCCTCCTCCGGTTCGGCGCGGTGATTATCTTCGTCCCCGGGGAAGGCCTGGGACTTCCCGACCATGTTATCCACAAGATCGAATACGACTATCAGCTACCCATACAGCAAATACGCCACAGGGGCCTTGAAGCCCTCTATTCGCGTACCAGGAGAGGCCGGGAGGAAGAGGTGGATGCCATCTACATGACGCCCAGCTATCCCCACACCCTGACGCTGTTTGACTCCATGGATTTGCGCATGGAAAAGGGCGAGACCTTTGCCCTCTATGCAACCCGGCGCCAGGGGGAGAGGGAAGCGCCGGTCGAGAATGAACGTCCCGGCGCCTACCCACGCATCGACCGTTCCATTCTCAGGATGTCCGACTTCTCCAAGGCCTTTGTGCTGCATCCCCTTCCAAGAGTGGATGAGCTGTCCCCCGGCATCGATGACGACCCCCGGAGCAGGTACTTCCAGCAGGCAAGCAATGGCGTGCCGGTGCGCATGTCCCTCATCGCCCTTATGCTGGGCTTGTACCCGTGGAGCAAGGCCTCCCGTGGGGACGAAGGCGATGCCCCGGCGGGAGTCTCGTGGGATGATCCTGGGGACATTGTCTGCGACAACGCCGACTGCGCGGCCGTCCAAGAGACTCGAAACGCGGCCCGCAGCTTCAGCATCTACCAGCGTCCCTTCATCCGGCTGGTGTGCAGCTACTGCGAGCGGGAGACCATCCCCTCCTACTTCTCCTATCCCTTCGGGGAGGTCTATCATCCGATGACCGATTTTCCCGGGGAGCGGGTAGATGCCGGACGCTTCGGGTTTTACAAGGATATAGCCACCGCGCAGGCCAGGGGCCTGCGCCAACCCAAGAGGGTGGACCAGGAAGGATAGAACAACAGAAAATGATTCCGACAAATGGAGGAAATGGAGCGGCGCCCAAGGCTACGTACCTCGTGCTAGAGGATGGCTCCGTGTACCAGGGGGAGTCCTTCGGCGCCGACGTGTCCGCCCACGGCGAGGTTGTGTTCAACACCGGGATGACGGGCTACCAGGAGGCCCTGACCGATCCCTCCTACGCCGGGCAGATCGTCGTGCTCACCTATCCTTTGGTGGGCAACTACGGCACCAATAGCTTGGACGTCGAGTCCAGGCAGGTGCAGGTCGCCGGATTTGTCGTCCGGGAGCACTGCGAAAGTCCCAGCCACGCCCTGAGCGACGCTACTCTGCACCAGTTCTTGCAGGAACGGGGCACCCCCGGGATATCCGGGGTAGATACCAGGTCCATCACAAAGAAGCTCCGCAGCCGTGGTGTGATGATGGGAATGATCATCCCCGCCGAAGAGGTGGATGAGGTCAGCCCGGAAAAGTGGAGGCAGGTATCCGAGGAGACGTCCAGCCGCATTGCCGAGGCTGCGCTGGCCCGTTTGAAGAATGTCGTCTCCTACGAAGACGTTGACTATGTGAGCAGGGTGACTACCGACTCCCCCTATACCTGGGAGCCCGCCAGCGACCCGGCTGGCCGTAAGCCCCGCATCGTCGTGGGGGACTACGGCGTCAAGTACAACATCCTGCGACTGCTGCACCAGCGGGGTTGCGAGGTGGTCACGGTGCCCTGCACAGCCTCCGCCGGGGAGGTGCTGGCCCTGGAGCCGTCGGGTGTGCTGCTGTCCCCTGGACCCGGGAATCCAGCGCTGCTGAGCTATATGGTAGAGAACGTGGGCCAGCTAATCGGCCGGGTGCCCCTCATGGGTATATGCCTGGGACACCAGATCGTTGCCCGGGCTCTCGGGGCCTCCACATTCAAGCTGAAGTTCGGGCACCGCGGGGCGAACCACTCGGTGCAGGATGTCAGCACAGGACGGGTTTACATTACCGCCCAGAATCACGGATATGCCGTAGAGCTGGAAACCCTGCCCGAAGAGCTGGAAGTCACCCATCTGAATTTGAACGACGGGACCGTTGAGGGTCTGCGCCACCGCTCCCTTCCCGTCATCACGATACAGTACCACTCGGAAGCATCCCCCGGTCCCCGGGACAATGAGTACCTGTTCGACCGTTTCCTCGACCTGGTAGCCGATCCCTCTGCCGGCCGGTAGCTTCCCAATTTGCGCAAAAGATGCATTCGTTCCTATGGCGGCTCATGCCGCCTTGGTGAGAGAATCTTCGCTATGCCTTGCCCGGCTACGGCAAGAGGCAATTGGTCGGTGTCGAATTAGGGTTCATTTACAGGATTTGGCAATTTCGGGTACTGCTATTTGTGGAGGTCCATTTATGTCCTTTGCCCATTTCATACTGGAGGAGGGGGTGGAGTTGGAAATGGAGTCCGAGATAGGGGATGTCATAGTAGCTCTCGACACCGACGTCCCGGTCTTCACCTATCAGGACTACGAGTTCCATGTGAGGCCTAAGGGAGGCGTGATCGGTTCCAAGTGGAGGCTGGACGTCAAAGCCGCCGAGGACCGACGGGGAGAAAACCCCTGGACATCTGTCGGTTTCATAGAAGTAGATAAGATGTCTGAAGGGGGCACCGTTCTCAGGGTCCCTCCCTGGAACGAATGGTGTGAATCTCATTCGAAGCTTTATGGAAGAGAGGGAGACCTCTTTGCCAGCTTCATATTTCAGCTCCTGAACGCCTTTAAGGCGCGGGGGCTGGTCAATCTGCCAGCGCATTTGCCCACTTCCTGAAGCAGGCGGTACCGCAGCGCTGGATCCCTTTTCGTAATCGCAGCACCCCCCTGACGGGCGGTTATGCTCGCCTTGTGCCACCAATGTGGACAGGGTAAGATACCCGTCAGCAAAGCGGGGAGTGGGAATGGTTTCCAAGCCGTCCAAGGTGCTGGTGATAGGCTCCGGCGCCATCGTCATCGGCCAGGCAGCGGAGTTCGACTACGCCGGCACCCAGGCCTGCAAGGCCCTCCGGGAAGAGGGTGTCGAGACCGTCCTGGTCAACTCCAACCCCGCCACCATCATGACGGACCGGGACATTGCCGACATGGTGTACATCGAGCCTCTGACCGTCGATGTGATGGACCGGGTGCTGGCCCGGGAGAAACCCGATGGCATCCTTCCCACCCTGGGGGGACAGACCGGCCTCAACCTGGCGGTCGATATAGCCCAAGCCGGTCTCTTGGATAAGCACAATGTGCGCCTGCTGGGAACGCGCCTGGAGACTATCCGCAACGCCGAAGACCGGGAGCTGTTCCGCAAACTCCTGGCGGACCTGGGAGAGCACCAACCGCCCAGCACCACCGTCGAGTCCATGGAAGAGGCCCGGCAAATCGCCAGGGACATGGGGCTGCCCCTGGTAATCCGCCCCGCCTACACCCTGGGCGGGACCGGAGGCGGCATTGCCTACACCACGGAGCAGTTCGAAGCCATAGCGGGCGGTGGCTTGGCCGCCAGCCCTATTCACCAGGTACTCCTGGAACGCTCCCTGGTGGGGTGGAAAGAGCTGGAGTTCGAGGTGATGCGGGACTCGGCGGACAACTGCATCACCATCTGTAACATGGAAAACCTGGACCCAATGGGTGTGCACACCGGGGACAGCATCGTGGTCGCGCCCAGCCAGACCCTGTCGGACAAGGAATACCAGATGCTCAGGTCGGCCAGCCTGCGCATAATTCGGGCCCTTGGTATCGAGGGGGGATGCAACATCCAGTTCGCCCTGCCCCCCCATCCCCTGGTGGCTGAAGCCATCCCCGGTGAGTGGAAGCCCGACGCTCCTTACTACGTCATTGAGGTTAACCCCAGGGTAAGTCGCAGCTCTGCCCTGGCCAGCAAAGCGACGGGGTACCCTATCGCCCGGGTAGCAGCCAAGATCGCCGTGGGAAAGCACCTGGATGAGATACCCAATGAGGTGACCATGCGCACCAAGGCCGCTTTCGAGCCGGCCCTGGACTACTGTGTGGTCAAGATACCCCGGTGGCCCTTCGACAAGTTTCCCGCCGGGGACCGCACGACCACAACCCAGATGAAGGCCACCGGCGAGGTTATGGCCATAGACCGGAGCTTCGAAGCTGCCCTGCAAAAGGCGGTCCGCTCCCTGGAGATCTCGGGGCGCTCCCTCATGTGGGAAGACCCGAACTGGCGGGATGGCGTGAACGGAGGCACTCCCCCCAGTCCTCAGATTCCCACAGATATGCGCCTGTGGGAGGTTATGCATCTTCTTCGCAGGGGTATGGGCCCTGCTGAGGCCACCACCACCACTTTCATCGATCCCTGGTTCACCAACGCCCTTTCCAGGATCGTGCAGATGGAGGGACGTCTCCTGGGCGAGTCCCTGACGCCTGAGCTTCTCTGGAAGGCTAAGCGCCTGGGCTTCTCGGACAGCCAAGTGGGTACCATGGCGGACAAGCTGGATGAGCAGGTGCGCGACCTGCGCCACCGCTGGAACATCACCCCGGTTTACAAGATGGTGGACACATGTGCAGCCGAATTCGAAGCGGTCACGCCCTACTACTACAGCACCTACGAGCAGGAGAACGAAGCCCCTCCCCTGGAAGGGCCCAAGGCCCTGGTTGTAGGTAGCGGGCCGATCCGAATCGGCCAGGGCATCGAGTTCGACTACTGCAGCGTGCACGCCGCCTGGGCCCTGGGAGCTGAGAACGTCCAGAGCATCCTGGTGAACTCAAACCCCGAGACCGTCTCCACCGACTTCGACACCAGCAGCCGCTTGTACTTCGAACCCCTGGATGAAGAGGGCCTGCGGGACATCATAGAAAACGAAACGGGAGAGGGGTCTCCGCCTCCGTGCCTGGTGCAGTTCGGCGGGCAGACTGCCATAAACCTTTCCCAGAGCCTGGACCGGGCCGGGCTTCCTATCCTGGGTTCAGGGGCCGAGGCCATAGACATCGCCTCGGACCGCCACAAGTTCGAAGAGTTCCTATCCCGCCTGGGCATCCCCCAGCCCCCGGGTGCAGGCGTGTCCTCGGTGGAGGAAGCCCTGAGGGTCGCCCAGGACATCGGCTACCCCGTGGTGGTGCGCCCCAGCTATGTGCTGGGGGGCCGTGCTATGGAGATCGTACAGAACGCGACTGAGCTGATCCGCTACTTGTCCATGGCTACCGAGGTGGGCCAGGGAAAGCCCGTCCTCATCGACAAGTATATGGAAGGCAAGGAGTGCGAGGTCGATGCGATCTGCGACGGCCAGGAGGTACTGGTCCCCGGCATCATGGAGCACATAGAGCGGGCGGGGGTCCACAGCGGCGATTCTATGGCTATATATCCTGGCCTGAACCTGTCCCCCCAAGAGGTCGACACCATAGTGGACTACACAACCCGCATCGGGATGGGCTTGGGTGTGTTGGGGCTGATGAACATCCAGTTCGTCATCCTTGGAGGTCCCCCCTACCGCAGCCCCCGCCAGCCCAGGGAGACGGATGGGGAGACCTCGGTATATGTCCTTGAGGTCAACCCCCGTTCCAGCAGGACGGTCCCCTTCATCTCCAAGGTCACGGGCGTGCCGGTGGTCAACCTGGCCACCCGGGCCATGCTGGGAAGGACCCTGAAGGAGATGGGCTACAAGGGCGGTCTGTGGAAGCGCCAGAGCGTAACGGCAATAAAGGCCCCCGTGTTCTCCATGTCCAAGCTCATCGGGGTGGACTGGTACATGGGGCCGGAGATGAAGTCCACGGGCGAGGTCATGGGGGTTGACGAGGAGTTCGCACCTGCCTTGGCCAAGGCCCTGAAGGCGGCGGGGCTGACCCTCAGTTCCGGCAGCGGGGTGCTTCTAAGCATCGCCGACAAAGACAAAGCCGAAGCCACCGCCCTGATTCATGAGATCATTCAGGCGGGCCTTAGGGTCTATGCCACCGAGGGCACGGCTGCCATGGTGGAGGCTATGGGCGCCCCGGTCACCCTGATCACCAAGAAGCTCAGCGAAGGTCATCCCAACGTGGTGGATGTCATCAACGAGGGCTTAGTGGGTGGCGTGATCAACACCGTCACCGGCGTCGCCGCCACCCTGCGGGACGGGTTCTACATCCGCAGGGCTGCCGTCGAGAAGCGCATCCCCTGCTTCACCTCTCTGGACACGGCCCGGGCGGCTGTGGAGAGCCTGCTAATGGACGACACCTCCTACAGCGTCAAGCGCATCGAAGAGTACCTGGAATAGCCCCGATCAGGCTTGCGTCACCTGAGACCTTAGAGGGATCCCTCCCGTGCTCGCGCCGCTTCAACGCTAAAGTTGTTTCGGGGACCTGGTTACCTGGCTGGTTCCGCCTGTCGGAAGTCGTTGCTTCCCCAACAAACGGCTGTGCCGTCGGCCCGAAGGCCGCACGTGTGAAAAGCGCCGCTGCTTAGCGACACAAACCTCTCGTCGGCCGGAGGTGTTGCTTGCCCATGTTCATAGTACGTTTCCCCACCCATCCCAGCTCCCCAGCAAATTGCAGTGCCGTCCTCGCCAAGGCCGCATGTATGGTAGTGCCCACTGCTGAGTGACTTCAGTGGTTGGTCAGTCGGCGCTGACAGCTGGCCTTCTCTATCGAGCCCCCAGCATATCGGCGAGCCGTCTATGTGTAGGGCGCAGGTATGGAACCCGCCCGCGTCTATTGAGGAGAAAATACCATTCGATGGTGGAGTTGACGGGCCGGTGCCATCCCGCCCCCAGCAACTGATGCCGCCATCTTCCGTGATCCCGCAAGTATGCGCCACGCCGCTGCTGATGGAAATGAAAGCCTCGTTGGCGGGAGGGGATGCCTGACCTCGCTCATTCCAGCCCCAGCAAAGGGCTGTCCCATCGGACCGAAGGCCGCAGGAGTGCGCAGCGCCACTGGAGAGCGAGACAAAAACCTCCTCCGCCGGCGCAGAGAGTTGACCGTTGCCATTGCTTCCTTTGCAGATGACACTGCCGTCCGCGCGAAGTGCACAGGAATGAGCCTCGCCGGAACTGATGGACTTAAATTGACCGTCGAACCTGCCCTTCCACCAATTGGGACCCCAGCAGATCACGGCTCCTTCGGAATCAACAGCACATGTGTGATAGGCCCCGCTGCTTATGGAGACGAGCCCAGTGGGAGGCTCTAACGGAGATTGCGTGTCCGTAAGGTTAAGCCCTGACGGGGGCGATGACTGGCCATACAGTCCCAAACCCCAGCACACTGCCGTACTGTCGAAGCGCAGGGCGCAGGCATGTTCGTCGGATGAACTGATGGATGTGAATCGCTCGCCTGCCGGCGCCGGGACAAGGCCGGAAAGCCGGCTTGTCCAGCAGACCGGCTGTCCATCAGCCTCGAGGCCGCAAACGGGATACCCGGAGCTTAGCGAGGCGAGACGCGCTTGCTCCGGAGGAGATGGGGGAACATGGTCCAGGATACCGACGCTCTTGCAGTGATACGAAGCGCCTGGCATTGGAGCACATACGCTAAGGCCACCATCTCCCCAACACACACTTGTTCCATCTTCTTGCAGACCGCATGTGTGCTCTTCTCCAGCTACTATTTCAATGAATTGTACATCCTCGGGCGCCGATGATTGTCCGTAAACGTCAGCGCCCCAGCAAAGGGTGGTGCCGTCTTCCCGAATGCCGCAGGAGTGGCCCACTCCTGCATCCACAGACAGGAAATTTTCGTCTTCTGGGGGCGACGACTTACCGTGTTGGTTGCTACCCCAGCAAAGGGCGGTGCCGTCCTCGCGGAGCCCGCAGGAATGCACCCAACCGGTACTAATGGACACGAGCTTCTCGCCGGCCGGCGGTGTCTGGTCGAAATAGCCAGCAATCACCCTAACTGTGCGAACGGCGGTTCTTCCCCCGTCCCGGTCGCCGGAACTGTCAGGTGGGTCTGGCTGCTCGACGCGTTTGCACCAGGTGGCGCCGTTTCTTTCACTACAGGTATGTTCACCTTCTTCCTTGAAGTCCCAGCACAAGGGTGTGCCATCCTCGTAGAGCGCACACTTGTGGGCGCCTGCGCTGATGGACTCGAAAGTCCCTTTGGGTATCACAGTACCATCGCCCTCGACATTTCTCCGTCCCCAACACAACGGAGTGCCGTCTGTCAGCAACCCGCAAGACTTCTGGCCTGAGACGCTGATCGACTTGAACCGGTAGGGTGGTGGGGGAGTGGGCTGGGCGGTTGCAATGAATGTGAAAGTTCCAGGTAACGCCCGGGTGCGGGTGACGACCTCCGCTTCATACTGTCCAGCGGGCAGGGGGACATGGGCCCACAGAAGATTGTTCCCATAGGGGACGCCACTGGCGCCCAACAGGTCCCCGGCTGCCTCCATGTCCACCACCTCAAGGCCGGAATCACCCTCCTCCGACAGGACCAGGAGTATGTCGTCGGGAGAAGATAGCTCGAAGCGCACGAACGCCCAGTCGTCCAAAGAAAACCGGTAGGACATGACATATCCCTGGTTAGCCCGGTCCAGGCCGCATTCCCTAGCCCAGTCCCCGGACTGCCGGATATATCCAGTCAGGGAACCCATGAGCACGTTCTCACAACTATCGAGGAAGGCAGAACCTGCGCGAATTGCTTCGGGGAACGTAAAGGCTGTGCCATGGATACCCTCGGTCCCTTCGACTAAGTATGTTCCACAACCCACATCATCCAGCTCCCAAGTCATGCTGTATTCGAGAAGCCTGTTTGTCTCAGCATCCACCACTAGAACGATCTCGACCGCCCTGGGGGGCACGGTGGTGGGGCCCCGGACCTGGTCCAGCTTCACTCGGAGCGTTGCCCGTCCATCCAAGTCGAAGGACAGCTGAGTTTCCGTCCAGTCGGCGTAGTACAGGATGCTTTCAAGTATGTGGTGGGGGTCCGACAGGTCCCACCGCCAGTTGAACAAGGCGCTGGAAAGCCTCTCGCGATTGACCGCTGTCCATTGGGACCCTGACTGGAGCCAGTACTCGTACTGATGGGCGTCCGGCTGAAGAAGATAGGCTTGGGCCTCGCCCGTATTAATGCTAGCCCATCCAAAATATGGATGGTATTGCGTAAGGTTGCCCACCTGGTATCGGGCCCAGCCGGACTGTTCTGCACAACCCGGAAGAGAGGACCTGACCATAAAGCTTGCGCTGGTTGCTTTCCGGAGTTCTTCATATGCGTTCGATGCGAGCTTCCATGCTGACAATTCTTGGTCCGGCGGCTTGGGGTCCAGAAGCTCGTCATTAAACACGATCAGGTCCTCAATCTCGGCCAGCGTCATCCCCCGTCTGATGAGCGTATGTCCGTGCAGCCTCAGCAACGCTTCGTCCATAGGGCTAAGCTCATTCCTGTGGTGTATCGCATCATTCATTATGCTGAGCAGCTCTGTCCGATGTTGCATCCGGGTTAGGGCGTGCACGGCTTCATGCAACATCGTTGCAGTCATGCTTCCCCTGTGTTGGTCACTGAAGTCATCAATGTCGGTGCCGAGGTCGGGCCAACGATTGTAAACAATAATTTCGGAGTCCAGGATCCCGCCCGTCCCGAGGTTTGTTGTTGTGTTCGCGCATCCACCGACATGACCGGAAGGGCAGTACACCTCCTGGGCTGCCAACACGGGATCCGTAAGGCCGATGTGAGCGACGATGTCAGCTCGGGTTTCGTGGGTGACCATCTCAAACTGAAGGTTCACTACGGGCGAGAGTTCGTGCAGCACTTCGATAAACCGGCTGGTGAAGCCCGAGGGCCCGTTAACCGACACGAGTATTGGAGAAGATTGGTCCCATTTAAGGACCTTCCCTTCAGCCCAGGCGGCGCAGCCAATCCCCTCGTCCTCCTGCCATATCGAGTTCGCCTTGGACGTATCGCTGAAGCATGCCCACACATCTCGGTCGACGCCCAGGATACGTTCGGGAACGTTGAAATCCAGTGTATGGGTCCCCTGCTCCCCAGTATCAAAGACAAAGGATGCTTGGCCCATTGGCACCCGCTGAATCAACTCCCTGCCCTCGGTACCGCTTCCGGACGAAACTGGCAGGCTGATGTCTCCTCCACACTTGGGAAGTATCTGACCGTCGTGCCTGCACGAGACAGCTACTTGTACGGGCTGGTCTGGCTCGTAGCTGCCCCAGTCGGGAAGGGATACTTCGAGCTTCACGTTGGCGCTGCCATCTGACCAGTAGCCGCCAATCGATGCCTCAACCTCAACCGGGACCTCTACCTCGGTCTGTGTGGGCGGTGATGGTGTGGCGGCAGGTCCCAGCGGCGGCGTAGATGAGACCGTCGGAGGCGGCACAGAGGTGGCCGTAGGTACCAGGGCTGGCATAGGTGTCGTGGCAGGTTCCAGGGGTGGCGCAGCAATCGCGGTAGGTCCTACGAAAGGTGTAGATGAAACGGTCGGGGACGGAGAAGTCGAACGGATTTCAGGGCTGGGAGTCCGGGTTGGGTCGATGGATGGGGTTGTTGCGGGAGCGGCAGTCGGAGGCTTCAGGAGGTCGCCACAGGCCAGCGACATCGCTGCTGCCAAAAGGCATAGCAGTCCAGCCCCGGCGATAACTTGAACAATGCTTGACGCTTTCATGATGCCATAGAGGGAGCGCTCGCTAGTCCAGACTACTCGTGGACATGGGTCCATGTCCAGCGAGAAGGGCCTGCCTGTGATACGATGGGGCGGACGTGGACGTGGAAGAAGAAAACACCCAGCTAGACCAAGCAGCCGCCCCTACGCTCACGGCCCGGCATGTCCGCTGGCTTCCCCTGGCCGAAGGGGAGATAACTTTGCAGCACTTTTCTTCCGAGCGTGGTGTGGTGGACAGCATCCCGGCCTCCGGGGATGTGCTGGTGTTCACCAACCGGCGAGTCATCTCCTTCATTGAGTCCGGTGACCGCAAGGAAGTAGCGGTCGCCCCCCTGGCTGAAGTCACGGGGGCGTCGGTGAAGTACGGCAGCCGCACTCCCCGTGACATGTACCAGGGCCCAATCCTCATTATCCTGGCGATGTTCGTGTTTGTGGCCAGCTATGTCCTTCACCAGGAAACGTTGGCATACGTCCTGGCCGGTGGGCTGGCTGTGATCGGCGGGCTGCTGACCCTCAGGAATCTGCTTTGGGAGGAAGAGGGGGAGTTGAAGCTCCAAGGGCCTGGAGTAGATGTGAGCTGCACCTTCCGAGGGCGTAGGGCGGGCGCCGATGTCCGGCTGATGGTCAACAGGTTCTTCGAGCTGAAGCAGTCCGGAGGGTACGGCCGCAGCATCTGGTGACCCGAGCGTTATAGGGACAAGCCCGGGTCCACGTCCAGGTCCAGGGAATCTCCCCGTCCCTTGGTGTAGTGGTAGTAGCCCGAGGCTGCGATCATGGCACCGTTGTCGGTGCACAGGACGGGCGGTGGTATCAGGGCGGGCAGGCTGGACTGGCGCACCATCTCCTGCCTAAGCAAAGCGTTTGCCGCCACACCGCCACCCAGGATCACCCCCTTGGCTCCCACCACGTCCGCCGCTTCCAGGGTCTTGTACACGAGGACATCCACCACCGACTCCTGGAAGGCTGATGCCATTTCACCTATGAGGCGGTCGCTGTCCTCCACCTGGGCCTCATCGGGTGGATAAATGCCCGACTGTTGGGCCCGACGGAGCAGAGCGGTTTTGATTCCGCTGAAGCTGAAGTCCTGGCTTCCCCTGAGCCACGACCGAGGTAGCTGCTCGGCGTGGTGCACTCCCGCCGACTTGCGCTGAATCTCGGGCCCGCCCGGAAAGCCAAGCCCCAGGATGCGGGCCGCCTTGTCGAAAGCCTCCCCGGCTGCATCGTCGCGAGTGCGGCCAAGAAGCTGGTAGTCACCGTACCCCTCCATGAGCACCAGGTCGGTGTGTCCTCCCGATGCGATCAGGCAAACCAGTGGGAAGCCAGGGTCGGCGCTGGGGTCCGGACCCGCCTCATCGGGCTTGCTGTTGAGCCATGCCGCGAAGATGTGGCCCTCCAGGTGGTTGATGCCCAGCAGCGGGATATCCAGGGAAAAGGCTATGGCCTTGGCGGCGTTCAGCCCCACCAGCAGGGAACCGGCAAGGCCGGGACCGCTGGTCACGGCGACGGCATCCAGGTCCTCGAAGCGGGTATCCGCATCCTCCAAGGCCTTCTCTATTGCCGGGCACATCTGGAGAACATGCTGCCTGGATGCAACCTCGGGGACCACGCCCCCGTACCGAGCATGTAGCTCAACCTGGGAGGAGATCACGTTGGACAAGAGCTTGACGCCGTCCTCCACCACCGAGGCGGCGGTCTCGTCGCAGGATGTCTCGATACCCAGTATTCTGGTCGGCATTACCAGGAGATGATATGGGGGCGCAATGTCCTCGTCAACACGGCGCGGCTCCGGGCCAGCCCATCATTGCAGCGTGTCATGGGCAAGGCCCAGCCCCCTTCGGGGTGTTGTATAATGCCGATGGGTTACGCGGGGCCTGCAGATAGCTGTCCAGCAGGTCTCCGTCCCGACTTCCTCCCTGCCGGTGGTGCTTGATGACCAGTGAACTCTCCGAGACCACTCCCATGCTGCCCCTGGAACAGATGCCCCGCCTGATGATCATCGACGGGCATGCACTGGTGCACCGCTCCTGGAACGCCATTCGCATGCGCCAGCAGCTCTCCGTGAGCTCCACCGGCGAAGACATCACGGCTGTCTTCGGTTTCAATAACACCTTCCTGCGGGCTATAGGAGACTGGAACCCCACCCACGTTGCCATGGCCTACGACATGCCCGGCCCCACCTTCCGCCACGAGAGGTTCAAGGAGTACAAGGCCCAGCGCCCGGATTTGGCCCCCGAGCTGATCCCCCAGTTCGACCGGGTGAAGCAGCTCATGGGCGCCTTCAACGTACCTGTTTACGAGGTGGAAGGGTACGAGGCGGACGATGTGATCGGCACCCTGTGCCGGCATGCCGAGGAGCAGGGGGTCGAGACCATCATACTGACTGGAGATACTGACACTTTCCAGCTTGTGTCGCCCTGGGTGAGGGTGGCCCTGTACCACAGCGTGCAGGACCGGAAGGTGTACGACATAGCCGAGGTGAAGGCCCGCTACGGAGGCCTTGGCCCCGAATTCCAGCCCGACATCAAGGCGCTGAAGGGCGACACGTCCGACAACATCCCCGGTGTTCCCGGTGTGGGCGACAAGACGGCCGTCAAGCTGGTTTCCCAATTCGGGACACTGGAAGACATTTACAGCCACATTGATTCGGTGGAACCGGTCAAGCTGCGGGAGAACCTGCGGACCAATCAGGAGCGGGCCATGGAGGGGAAGTTCCTGACCACCATCGCTAGGGACGTCCCTGTGTCCCTGGATATGGACCGGTGCCGTTTCTGGAACTACGACCGCCGCAACGTGGTGGAGCTGTTCCGTGAGCTGGAGTTCCGTGGGGTGGACCGCATCCCCGATCCTTCAGCATCCGGGTCGGCGTCCGGCGCCCCACCAAGTGCGTCCACAGCGCCTGCCACTCCGGCTTCGGTGCCGGGACAGCCGTCGGAGGTGGACTACCAGGTGGTGGATTCTACGGAGAAGCTGGAGCAGATGGTGGCGGCGCTTGCGGAGGCTCCCTACTACGCCTTCGACACCGAGACCACCAGCCTGGACCCTATGCAGGCAGACCTGGTGGGCCTGAGCTTCTCCAGCGCGCCGGGCAAGGCTTGGTACGTTCCCGTGGGACACCGGGAGGGCGAGCAGCTCCCCCTGGAAGAGGTCATGGCCCGGCTGAGGCCCTTCATGCAGGGGGATGGGGTGGGCCAGACAGCCCACAACGCCAACTACGACCTGACCGTCCTGCAGAACTACGATGTTGTGCCCGGCAAGGTGGACTTCGACACGATGATAGCGGCCCACCTGCTGGGCAAGAAGGCCATCGGGCTGAAGAACCTTGCGTTGGATATCCTGGGCGTGGAGATGACCCAGATATCCGAGTTGCTGGGGACGGGCAAGAAGCAACTATCTATGGACGCGGTGCCCGTCGAGAAGGCTGCGCCCTACGCCTGCGCCGACGCCGACATGACTGGCCGCCTCCGCGGCGTGTTCGAGGAGCAGGTGGAGAGGGCGGGCTTCGGAAACCTGATGCACGAGGTGGAGATGCCCCTGGTGCCCGTGCTGGTGGAGATGCAGCGGAACGGCATCCTGGCGGAACGGGAGTCCCTGGACGCCATGTCCCTGTCCCTGGACCTACAGCTCAGGGAGCTCGAGGTTAAGGCATACGAATCGGTCGGGCACAATTTCAACCTCAACTCTCCCCAGCAGCTAAGCGACCTTCTATTCCAGGAGCTGGGCCTGCCCAAGACCAAGCGCACCAAGACGGGCGCCTACTCGACGGATGCAAACTCCCTGGAGTTTCTGAAGGGGATGCACCCGGTGGTGGATGGCATCCTGGAGTACCGACAGGTCTCCAAGCTCAAATCCACCTACGTGGACTCCCTTCCCCTGCTGATCAATCCCCGCACCAACAGGCTGCACACCAGCTACAACCAGACGGGCTCCGCGACGGGGCGCATATCCAGCAACGATCCCAACCTGCAGAACATCCCCATCCGTACCGAGCTGGGCCGGGAGGTGCGCAAGGCATTCGTGGCCGAGAAGGCCCCCGACTGGACCCTGCTCTCCGCCGACTACTCCCAGATCGAGCTCCGGGTGCTGGCCCACCTTTCCCAGGACCCGTCCCTGCTGGAAGCCTTCCACCGGGGCGAGGACATCCACTCGGCCACAGCTTCCCTTATGTACGAGGTCGGGGTGGACGATGTGACGGCCGATATGCGACGCATAGCCAAGGTGCTGAACTTCGGCGTCATCTACGGCCTCTCCCCCTACGGCATATCCCAGCAGACGGAGTTCGGGCCGGAAGAGGGGAAGAAGTTCATCGACAGCTACTTCGCCAGCTACCCGGGCATACGCAATTACATTGAGGAGACCAAGGCCCAGGCCAGGCACGACGGGTATGTTTCCACGGTCCTGGGGCGCCGGCGGTATATCCCCGACATCGGTGCTTCCAACATGCACGTCCGCCAGGCCGCTGAGCGGGTGGCGGTGAACATGCCCATCCAGGGTACGGCGGCGGACATCATGAAGCTGGCGATGATCCGGGTGCACAGCCGGATGCACAGCGAGGGGATGCACTCCCTGATGCTGCTCCAGGTGCACGACGAGCTGCTGTTCGAGACGCCGAAGGAGGAGCTGGAGGCGCTGACAGGAATGGTGCGGGAGGAGATGCCCCTGGCCCTGGAGATGTCGGTCCCCCTGAAAGTGGATGTGAAGATGGGGAATAGCTGGGGAGACCTGGAGTAAGCCGTGGACCTGGGAATAAAGGACAGGGTTGCAATAATCACGGGAGGCAGCCGCGGACTGGGGCGGATATCGGCGCTGGCCTTGGCCCGCGAGGGCGCCAAGGTGGCCATCTGCGGGCGCACGGAGAGCACCCTCGATGCTGCGGTGGAGGAGCTGAAGGCCCAGGGTGTGGAAGCCATAAGGATCGTGGCGGATGTCGTCGAACCCGAGGCCTCCGAAGCGGTCTTCCGGGGGACCGAGGAAGCCCTGGGTCCGGTGGACATCCTGGTCAACAACGTGGGAGGGCGCCGGGGCACGACCCTATCGGACACCTCCGAGGAGCAGTTCCGCAGCGGCATGGACCTGAACCTGTTCGGCGGCCTGCGGCTGATGCACCTGGCCATACCGGGGATGCGGGAGCGCCGCTGGGGGCGCATAATCAACATAGCATCCATCTGGGGCCGGGAGCATGGAGGCTCGGTGGACTACATGGCGGGCAAAGCGGCCCTTATAGCCATGAGCAAGTACGCGGGCTTGGAGTACGTCAAGGACAACGTCCTGGTGAACTGCGTTGCGCCGGGGTCCATCATCTTCCCGGGTGGAAGCTGGGACCGCTACACCCAGAGCAATCCGCCCGAGGTGGTCAACGAGTTCATCAAGTGGAACCTGCCGGCGGGACGGTTCGGATGGCCCGAACCCGTGGGCGACCTGGTGGCCTTTCTGGCTTCAGAGCGGGCCAGCCTGATCACCGGGGCATGCATCAACATCGACGGAGGCCAGAGCAAGTCCCTCTTCTAGGGGGCGGGTCTGGCTGCTACAGGTTGTAGAACCGGACCGGGTTGTCCCAGAGAATCTTGGACTTGAACTCGTCGGTTACGTCGTCCGACTCTATGAGCCCCTTAAGCGTGTCGGGGAAGTACTCGATTACGTCGGGGTGCGGGTAGTCCGAGGCCCACATCAGGTTCTCTTCACCTACCAGGCGTTGCAGCATGGGAATGGTCTCCTCGCCAGCCTCGCAGGAGATGTAGCACTGGCCCCGCCGGAAGTACTCCGAAGGCTTCTCCTTGCCTTGGTACCCCTGCCCGAAGTAGTCGTGGTCAACCTGCTTGTCCAGCCGGTCCAGCCAGTAGGGTAGCCAGCCGCAGCCCGACTCTAGGAAGGCAGCATGCAGCTTGGGGAAGCGGTCGAACACGCCTTCCGAGGTCATGGATGCCATGGCGCCCATCTGCTCCATGGGGTGGCAGGTGGCATGGCGGGTGAAGGAGTTGTCGACCCGCCCCCTGGCGTAGTAGGGCAGCTTCTCCTGCTGCCCCTCGTGGAAGCAAACGGCCACGCCCGTCTCCTCGCAGATGGCGAACAGCGGTTCATAGTACGGATCGGATACCCGGCGGCCTCGCAGGGGGTTGGGGCGCCAGAAGATGCCCCGCATACCCAGCTCGGTGGCGGCCCGGCGGAGCTCCTGCTCGGCCAGCTCTATGTCCTGCAGTGGGAGCAGGCATACGCCCTTCATGCGGTCCGGGTCGATGGAGCAGTAGTCGTACAGCCAGTTGTTGTAGGCCCGGCACATTCCGGCGGCCAGCTCCGGATCCAGGGTGTCGTCGAAGGTGGCGTAGAGGCCGATGCTGGTGAACAGGAAGGCAACGTCCACCCCTTCCACATCCATGTCGTGCAGGTAGGACACGTTGTCGAACTTGCGGGAGATGGCGTACTTGAACTTACCCCGCCAGAAGGGATTGTTCAGCATGCCCAGGGGGTTGACCTCCATGGGGCCGCCCCCAACCTTGCCCGACCCCAGGCGCTGTCCTCCCATAAGGGTGCCGAAGGAGAACCAACCCTCGGACTTGATGCCGTAGTGCTTGTAGGGCGCCTCCAGGTAATCATCCCACAGGGTTGCCGGTTCCATGACATGCCGGTCGCAGTCCATAACCTTGATGTTTCCCCTCATGATGACCTCCCGGGAGTAGGATAGGTGCCCATGCAGGTAGCCCAAATCCGGGCCTGCTCGTTTGACGGAATAGTAGCTATCAGGGCGGCTTCCTGTCAAGCTGGAGAGTACCTGCGTCAGCGCAGTTCGCCTTGACTACAACTTGGGGCGATACTACGATACTTGGGCTTATAGGAGCGGGTCGAAGGTAGGGTGTAAGCAGCTAGGAGGCGCAATGAAAGGCCAGTTTCATGTCATCGATGCCAACCGTCATGTGATGGAACCATCAGATCTGTGGGACACATGGCTGGAACAGGGGTACAAGGGACAGGTGACGGTGGGAGACGATGGCACCTCCATCGTGGTTAAGGGCAGGGCTGTGTCCAACCCCCGGCCCAGCTACCTTGATGTGCCGTCCTACAGGCGGGTCTTCCAGGATGCCCTGAATGCAGGCTTCGATGCATCGTCCCACCTCAAGGACATGGACAAAGAGGGCGTGGACGTCGGTGTGCTCCTCCCCACCAGGGGTATGTACGTCATCTGGGCGGACCATATCGATACCGACCTGTCGGCGGCCCTCTGCAGGGCCTACAACAACTGGCTGCACAGCTACTGCGCCGCTGATTCCAGGCGCCTGAAGGGCGTTGCCCTCATACCCATCCAGGGGACCGAGGAAGCCAAAGTGGAGCTGCGCCGAGCCGTGCAGGAGCTGGGTTTCGTCGGGGCCTATATGCGCCCCAACCCCCTGCTGAAGCGCAAGCTGCATGACCCCGCCTATGACGCGCTGTACGCCGAGGCGGAGAGCTTGGGTGTCCCCATCTTGCTTCACGAAGGATGGGGGAGCGTGCTTCACCAGCTGGGGGAGGACCGCCAGGACACCATATTCGGCTTGGAGGGAGTCCTTGACCCCTTCGAGATGATGCTGGCCCTGATGTCCTTCATGGGCCACAACGTTCTGGAGCGGTTCCCCGACCTGAAGGTGGGATACCTGGGGTCGGGGGCTGGGTGGATTCCCTACTGGCTGGACCGGGTCGATGAACACTGGGGAGGGCCCTTCGGCAACGAAGCCTCCAGCACAGAAGCCCCGAGCATCCTCTTCAAGCGCCAGGGGTTCGCCTGCGTGGAGCCGGGAGAGCGGACCACGCCCGAAGTGGTGGACGAGGTAGGCAATCACTGCCTCGTATGGGGCAGTCAGTACCCCCATCCAGAGCTGACGGACTTCCCCAACGAGCTGGACACTTTCGTGGCCGACCCCCTGCTCAGCGACGAGTCCAAGACCCGGATCCTCTGGGACAACGCGGCATCCCTGTTCCGAATCTCATAGGTCCGGTCTTTCGTACACCACCTTGCCGTCCAGGATGGTGACGTCCGTGCGCACCTCCCGGAGACGCTCCGGGGCGATGGCCAGAATGTCCTCGGACAACACGGTGATGTCTGCCAGCTTTCCCACCTCCAGGGAACCCTTTATATCCTCCTCGAAGGTTGTGTAGGCCCCGTTGTAGGTGTGAATCCGCACAGCGTCCTTTACGCTGATGGCTTGGTCGGGCGACAGCGCTACGCCGTCCGACAGGGGTTCCAGCATCCGGGTGACCAGGAAGTGGATGCTGACCATGGGATTCATGTTGCTTACCGGCCAGTCTGAGCCTCCTGAGACCATGATTCCGTGGTCGAGGGCTGTCTTAATGGGGAAGGCGTATGTGCACCGCTCCCCCCATGGTTCCAGGGTGCCCCAACGCCCCACTCCTGCAATGACCGAAGCCTGGGTATTCCAGATGATTCCCAGGTTGGCGATTCGTTCTGGCAGGGCTTCGTTCCACAGGTAGGCGTGCTCCAGCCGGTGCCGCAGCCTGCGGTCGGGCAACTCGGCCTGAGCCTTCTCTATGGCATCCACCGCCCGGGTTACCCCCTCATCTCCGTGGCAGACCGCCGAGATCTGCCAGTTTCCTTTGTGGGCCGCTGAGCAGAAGGAAGCGGCCACCTCAGGGGTAACCCGATAGCTGCCCCGGTAACGACCGTCAGGGTCGTTGGAGTAGGGCTGGAACAGGGCCGCCGTCTGACCGAAGACCCCGCCATCCACGCCGTAGGTGAGGGACCCCAACCGGATCCACTCATCCCCGAATCCCGTGCAGAGGCCAGCCTGGAGCATCCTGGTGCCCGCGCCCTCCATGTTCCAGTCGGAGCCTTCCAGGGGGTAGGGGCCCAGGTTGATGCGCAGGGTCAGGGACCCGGCATCCCGCAGCCTTTTCCACGCCTGGGTCTCCTGGCCGGAGCGGATGGCTGCTTCGCATGCGCTGGTGATGCCGTTGGCGGCCATCCTGCCGCACATCCAGAGGTAGTCCTCCAGTATGCTCTCTTCGGTGGGTCTGGGCAGGTTGGGCCGGACAAATACGGCACGGGTGTTGTCGAACATCGGCCCCAGGGGAGCGCCCTGGTCATCCCGGTGCATCGGGCCGCCGGGAGGGTCGGGGGTATCATCGCTTACGCCGATTGTCCTAAGGCCCATGGTGTTGAATGTCCACCCCATCCCCTCCCTGTGCACGATGCCCACGGGATTATTGGGGGATGCGGGGTCCAGGTCATGCCTCGTAGGATGGCGCCCTTCAAGGAGACGCTCGGGATGGTATCCGTGGGCCCAAATCCACTGGCCCGGTTCCATGTTGCCGGCCCGCTCAGCAACCATCTCCCGAATATCTGCCACAGAGCTCACCGAGTCGGGGCTGAGGTCCAACCAGGTCCGTCTGTACGAGTTGGTCATGTGTATATGGTTCTCTACGAATCCGGGGACTGCCGAACGTCCTTGAAGGTCAATTACCCTTGTCGCCGGACCTATCCAGGGTTCCACACCCTGGCTGTCGCCCACAGCAGCTATCGTGTTGCCCCTGACAGCAACGCATTCCGCCACATCATCGGCAGGGTTTACCGTGAGGATGGCGCCTCCCCGGAGCACAATGTCTGCAGGACCGTGAGTCGTCATGGCTGCACCTCCCTGGGTCTTGGGTTCCAGTTGGGGATGTTTCATTTTACATAGCCTCATTGGGTTGGCAACGTTTGATGCCCAAGAAAACCGGGTGCGGAATCGGGGTGTTTTTTCCTTGACACTCACCCCGCCCTCCAATAACTTATCCCTCGTCTGATATGTTTACCCATCTCCACGTTCACACCGAATACAGCCTGCTGGATGGAGTTTCCCGCATCCCCAAACTGGTAGCCTGCGCCAAAGAGCTGGGCATGGAATCCCTGGCCATCACCGACCATGGCTCCCTTTACGGCGTGGTGGAGTTCTATACCCAGTGCGTTGCGGCGGGCATCAAGCCCATAATCGGATGCGAGGTCTACGTTGCCCACAACAGCCGCCACGAAAAGGGGCCATCGGAGCGAAGTCCCTACCACCTGACTGTGCTGGCTAAGGACAACGTGGGTTACCAGAACCTGATGCGCCTGGTAACCCATGCACACCTGGAGGGCCAGTACTACCGGCCCCGGATCGACCGGGAGCTGCTGGAGCAGTACCACGAAGGACTGATCATCCTCTCCGGCTGTCCCACGGCCGAGGTGCCCAGGGCAATCAGCGAGGGGAGGCTGGATGATGCCCGGGAGGCTGCCCTGTGGTACAGCAACCTGCTGGGAGAAGGGTGTTACTACCTGGAACTGCAGGAGCACGCCTACATCGATGAGCTGCCCGTCATCAACGAGGCCCTGGTGCAGTTCGCCGAAGAGCTTGGCCTGCCCCTGGTGGCCACCAACGACTGCCACTACGTTGACCGGGAAGATGCGAGCATCCAGGACGTCCTGATCTGCATCCACACCAACACCACTATCCACGACGACAAACGCCTGAAAATGGAGGATGACTCCTACTACCTTAAGAGCACGGAGGAGATGGAGGCCATCTTCGAGAGGCACCCCGAAGCCCTAGCGAACACCCAGCGCATCGCCGAAATGTGCCATGTGACCCTTGATACCAGCGAGCTTCACCTTCCCAACTTCCCTGTACCCGAAGGGATGACCCCGGAGGAATACCTCGGCCAGCTCTGCTGGGACGGCTTCCGCAGGCTGTATCCCGACCCCTCCCAGGAAGCTGAGGCTCGCCTTTCCTATGAGTTGGATGTGATCCGCCAGACCCAGTTTGCCAACTATTTCCTGGTGGTGTGGGACATCACCGCCTTTGCCCATCGCAACAACATCCTCTTCGGTGTGCGGGGAAGCGCCGCTGCCAGCCTGGCGCTCTACTGCCTGGGCGTTACCGAGGTGGATCCCCTGGCGTACCGGCTGGTCTTCGAGCGTTTCCTGAATTTGGAGCGCAAGGAGATGCCCGATATAGACATGGACTTCCAGGATGACCGACGGGATGAGGTCCTTGCCTACGTCACTCAGCGGTACGGCCGGGACAAGGTGGCCCAGATAATCACCTTTGGGACCCTGGGAGCCAAGGCGTCCTTGCGGGATGTTGGCCGGGCCCTTGGGATGGGGTATTCCGAGGTGGACCGGGTTGCCCGCTTGGTGCCCTTCAGGAGCCGCACCCTGGACGATGCCCTGGAGATGAGCACGGAGCTAAACGACATCTACCGGAACGATTCAAGCGTTCAGAACCTGGTGGACACAGCCAAGAGGCTGGAAGGCACGGTGCATCATGTCAGCACCCACGCTGCCGGCGTCGTGATCTCCAGTGACCCCCTGACCGAGTACATCCCCTTGCAGAAGCCCGTTCGGGGCGACGAGTCCAGCGGGATTCTCATGACCCAGTACGCCATGGACCCCGTTGCCAAGCTGGGCCTGCTGAAGATGGACTTCCTGGGTCTGACCAGCCTCACCATCCTGGACCGGGCGGTCAAGGTGGTAGCCGAAACCCAGGGCGCGGAGATAGACCTTCACCAGCTCCCCCTGGACGACAAGAAGACCTTCGACCTGCTGTCCTCAGGGAAGACTACCGACGTTTTCCAGCTCGAGAGCGCCGGTATGCAGCGTCACATACAGGGACTGAAACCCTCATCCCTGGGTGACATAGCAGCTATGATCGCCCTGTATCGGCCCGGTCCCATGGAGCACATCGAGACCTTCATCGAAGCTAAGCACGGGCGCGCCCCCATAAAATACCCTCATCCCAGCTTGGAGGACCTGCTCCAGGAAACCCATGGCGTTATCGTTTACCAGGACCAGGTTCTGCTGATCCTCCAGGCCTTTGCCGGCTACTCTCTGGGCGGCGCCGACATCGTGAGAAAGGCCATGGGCAAGAAGATTCCGGAGCTGATGGCCCAGGAAGCGGAAAGCTTCACATCTGGGGCCATAGGCATGGGCTTCTCCGAGGGCTTGGCCAAAGAGGTATTCAGCCTCATCGAGCCCTTTGCCGGCTACGCATTCAACAAGGCGCACAGCGTCAGCTACGCCCTTATCTCCTACTGGACAGCCTACTTCAAGGCCAACTATCCCCACGAGTACATGGCGTCGGTGCTGAACGCCCGCATGGACAACCCGGAAAGGACCGCCGGCGCCATCAGCGAATGCTTCCGCATGGGCATTCCGGTGCTGCTCCCGGACATCAACGAGAGCGACGTTCTGTTCACGATAACCCGGAGTCCCGAAGGGGCGAAGGGCCTTCGCTTCGGGCTATCTGCCGTCAAGAACGTCGGTGAAGGGGCAGTCCGGCCGATTATAGAAGAGCGAACGGAAACCGGCCCATACCAGAGCCTTGACGATTTTTGCAGCCGGGCGGACCTGAGGGCTGTGAACCGGCGTACCATGGAGAGCCTGATAAAGGTAGGCGCTTTGGACCGCTTTGGTAACCGCCCCGCTTTGCTAAAGGCGGTGGAGCAGATACTGGCCTTCTCTCAAAAGGAAGCTAGCAGGCGCCAGTCGGGGCAGTCCAGCATGTTCGATATGGACGTGGGCGACATCGCCCCCGGACCTGGCATATCGCTCAACGGTGAGGAAGCCTCCGCCTCCGAAAAGGTGTTGTGGGAGAAGGAGCTGCTGGGGGTGCCCCTGTCCGAAAACTCCCTTTCTTCAGTGGCCCTGGTGAGCCCCGGCAGGGCTATGACATCCCGGGACCAGCTGGACGGCGAAATGGAAAATCAGAAAGTGACCGTCATAGGGCAGGTGTCTTCGGCCTCCCAGCGGTACACCAAGGACCAGAAACCATACATGGTGACCACCCTGGAGATGCTGTACGGGAGCATCGAGGTGCTGTGCTGGCCGGACGCCCTTGAACGCACACAGGGCATCTGGCAGGAAGGCTACCTGCTGGAGGTCACAGGCAAACTTAAGGCTCGGGGAGATGAACTTTCATTGTATTGCGATCAAGCCAAAGTGTACGACGGGAGCAACGGCGGGACCAATGGAAAAAGCAATGAGAAGGCCCATTTGAGCGCCGACGATCATCTGGCGGTTTCGGAGAACTGCGCCACCCATTACACTCCCGAACCACTCCAGCAGGGAGAGGCGCGCCCGCCCGAAAAGCCCCGGATAGTTCTGGTTAGGATGGTGGAATCCGACGATTCCGAGGAAGATGCCCATCTTCTTCGAGAAGCCATGGGCGTGCTGCTGGAGTACGCTGGCGAAGACAAGGTGCACATTGACATAGTATCCAAGGGCAAGAGGGTGCGCCTGGATCTTCCCAATGTGACCACCGGCTACTGTGCTAAGCTGGAAGAACGGCTGGATGAGCTGTTGGGAGCAGGTTCGGTACAGGCCCACCTGTACGAGCCCGACACCTCCGCAGTCCAGTAGTCGGGGTCGCCTATACTCCATCGGGAGCTTGGGGTGCAGCGTCGAAGAATAGTCGTCGTTGAGGACGAAGACAACCTCCTGGAAGCCCTGAGGTACAACCTGACCAAGGAAGGCTACGACGTGGCCGCGGCCGACAACGGCAGGGAAGGGCTGGCACTGGCGGCGGAAATCCGGCCGGACTTGGTCATTCTCGATATCATGCTCCCCGAGATGGATGGCCTAGATGTCTGTAGGAACATTCGTGGCGAGAGCGATGTGCCCATACTTATGCTCACTGCAAAGGGTGAAGAGGTCGATAAGGTGGTGGGCTTGGAGCTGGGCGCCGACGACTATGTGGTCAAGCCCTTCAGCATGCGGGAGCTCCTTGCCAGGGTGAGGGCCTTGCTGAGGCGACCCCGCTACGATAACGATGCATCCAGCGCTAAGGTGTTGATCTCGGGAGACCTGGAGCTGGACCCTTCCAGCCACACGGTCAAGCTGAACAACATCGACCTCGATCTGAAGCCGCGAGAGTTCGATCTCCTCGCCCTCCTGATGGCCAGAAAAGGGAAGGTGTACACCCGCCATGAGATCCTCGATCGCCTGTGGGGGCAGGACTACATCGGCGACACACGTACGGTGGATGTTCATGTGCACTGGCTGCGGGAGAAGGTCGAGCCCGACCCCGGCAATCCTGAAAGGATCGTGACCATCCGCGGAGTCGGCTACCGATTCCAGGGATGAGTCTTCCCAGGTCCCTTAGGCGGCGCATCCCCTTCGCAGTTGCAGCGTTGGCCTTTGCCTGCGTAGCTATAGCCGGCACCCTCACATATCTGCTGGCTTTGCCTTCCGAGGGGGATGGAGTTTCGCCGGTCGCTGTTATCGCCCTGTCCGGTTTGGTAGCAGCCCTTCTTATGGGCACTATTGCCTACCTTTTGGGCAAGGGGACCTACAACTCCATTCTGCAGGTAACCCAAGGAGCCCGCCGCTTGGCCCAGGGAGACCTTGAGCATCGACTCCCTGTTTACAAGGAGAGTGAAACCCGGGACCTGGCCGAGACCTTGAACGCCATGGCCGATGCCCTCAGAGTTAACCTCCAAGACCTGGCGGCCGAGCGAAACAAGCTGTCTGCCATCCTGGAGAGCATGGCCGATGGCGTGGTCATGATCGACCCGGAAGGCAGGATAGTGCACATGAACCAGGTTGCGGGTGACCTGCTGAGCACGAACCCGCCCAGCGCCCTCGAAAGGCGCTTCATTGAGATCGCCCGCAACGTCGAGATGCATCAGCTGGTTGCAAAGGCAAGGGAATTCAGTGAGTCCCAGTACGATGAGATCCAGCTGTCCCCGGGACGATATGCCAGTGTAATGGCGATACCCTTGGGAGAGGGCTCCTCTTCGGCGGGGGTGATCCTCTCCTTGCACGACCTGACCCGCCTGCGCCAGGTGGATGTCACCCGTCGGGAGTTCGTCAGCAACGTTTCCCACGAGTTCCGCAGCCCCTTGGCTTCCATCAAGGCTGCGGTCGAGACCCTGGAGGATGGCGCCTTGGACGAGCCGGGGGCGGCCAGGGACTTCGTCGGGCGTATCCACAACGATACCAATCGCCTTGTCGCTCTGGCCGACAGCCTCCTGGAGCTGTCCAAGCTGGAAAGCGGCCAGGCACCCCAGGAACTTCATCCTGTCGCCCTGGCTCCCCTTTTACAGGAGGTCCGCGACAGCTTTCACCCCCGTGCCCAGGCAAGGGACATCTCGATTGCCGTCGAAACCCATGACCATCTCCCTGCCGTTATGGGCCACGAGGACTACCTGCGTCAGGTGCTTGTCAACCTGTTGGACAACGCAGTGAAGTTCACGCCCCCGGGTGGAGAAATCAAGATGCACGCAGGTCTCCGCAACCCCTGGGTCGAGGTGCAGATCAGCAATACGGGTCCTGGCATCCCCAGGGAGCATCTGCCGCATGTTTTCGAGCGGTTCTACAAGGTGGACAGGTCCCGGCACGATAGCGGCGTCGGCTTGGGGCTGGCCATCGTAAAGCACATGGTGCAGCTCCATGGGGGCGAAGTTGGGGTGGAGAGCGAAGAAGGGCAGGGGGCGATCTTCAGCTTCACCATTCCCCGTGCCGACTAGCCACACCGCCTACTTCCCCGGCTTCTGGCGCTTAGTCCGTCATCCCCGTCGCTCTCGCGACCCCCTCATCGGCACTCCCGCGGAAGGGGAATCTGCCCCTCCCCGGCTGTCTGTTCGTCCTGGGCCTGTTCTGAGGCTCTCGAAGGGGGAAATCGAAAGGGAATGGACCGCCAGTCCCAGGTTACACAATGGTCTCCTTCTCCCGGGAAGGACTTCCCGCACCAGGACTGAGGACGCCCCTTCTTCCCCTGCTTCCCATTATTCCTTATCCGTTAAAGCAACCTTAACAGTCGGATAAGGTGGGATTAAAGAAGGACTTTCACAATGTCACTGTGACAGCTGACTCCCAAGTCCTGTGAAGTGGAGGTAGAAGTGACCCTAACCGTAGCCAAGCTGCCCACAAACTCGCGTTCCTCACCCATCAAGGCCGTACTTTTCGATAAAGGTGGCACCTTCATCGACTACTTGCCGAGGTGGGTCCTCTATGCCAGGCAGGCGTTCTTGGACATCAGCGAAAGACTAGGTCTTTTGCCACCCAACCTGCGGGACACTTTGGGTAGTTTGCCCGATGGGAAATTGTTGTCTGACGGCGTGTTGGCCTGCTGCGCCATTCCCCGAAGGGCACAGAAACTCCAGGAGATGCTGCTGCAGAATGGCTTTTCCCCCGGACAGGCGGAGGAAGCCGGTCGGCAGATCAGAGACTCCATGGCGGAAGGCCCCGAGGGGCCCTTCGAGTCCTTCGCCGTCCTGCCTCGGCTATTCGACCATGTTCATGAGGCAGGGCTCCTGGTGGGCGTGGTGACCAATGATTACCTGTTTGCCGCCCGGAGGCACTTCGACGACAAGGGAGTCCTGGACCGGCTGGACTACTTGTGCGGGATCGCGGAGGGAGTGTCCGTCAATCCCGACCCCTATGGCATCCTGGGTTTCTGCAACCGCTTCTCTCTGGCCCCCTACGAGGTGGCCTTTGTGGGGGACACCCTCGTCGACATGGAGGCCAGCGCCAGGGCCGGTGTCGGAATGCGAATCGGCGTGCTGACCGGCGCCGGGGACCCGAATGAGCTGTACACGAAAGCGGATCTTGTCCTGTCCTCGGTCGACGATATTCCGTCTGTGCTCGACTGGCTGGAGCTGAAGCAGTCCCGGTCGCACTCCCGGGAGGAGACCCTCCTCAACGAAGACGCTGAGGCGCAGGTCCCCAAGAGGAAGGGCAGATCCAAACCCAACGGAGGCTACGCTTCCCGGGAAAAGTTCCTGGAATACCAGCGCCAGTACTACCGCAAGGTATTGAAGCCCAGGAGGCGGGCCAGTCGCGAGCTCCAGGCGGAGAGGTAGAAGTGCAGCGTTAACAAAGCCTTAATACCTTGTTGACCTTGGATTAAAAACCAGCGTTCATGCATGAAATACCCTCTATTCCGTACTAGGAAAAACGAAGGAGAAGGAATGTTCAATAGAGCTAGAGGACTAAGGAAGGTAACCATCCTGGGGGTCATAGCAGTGTCGATGCTGGCGCTCGTGCTAGCGGCCTGCGGTGGCGACGATCCCACTGAGACTCCCAGACCCAACAACACGGTTGAGTCGCCTTCGCCCACAAACACCGTCGCGATGGAGGACGAACCCACCAAGGAGACCGAACTATCAGGTTCGATAGCTGTTGCTGGTTCGAGCACCGTCTTTCCCATCAGCGAAGCGATCGGCGAGGAGTTCAGCAAAGCCCACTTGGGAGTCAGGGTCAACGTAGCTTCGACGGGCACAGGCGCTGGATTCCGAGCCATATGCGCTGGGGACACCCAGATTTCCGATGCTTCAAGGCCGGTGAAGCAGTCGGAGTTGGACACATGCGCTGAGCAGGATATAGAACTGATCGAGGTACCGGTGGCCTTCGATGCTCTGTCGGTAGTTGTGCACCCGGACAACGACTGGGCCAGTTGTCTCTCGATTGAGGAGTTGGCGGGCATCTTCGGTCCCGAAGCCCAGGATAGCGTCACCAACTGGAACCAGGTCAGGCCAGACTTCCCTGACTCCAAGCTCCGTCTTTACGGTCCCTCTACAGCTTCCGGCACCTTTGACTACTTTACGGCGGCTGTCGTCGGCGAGGAAGGGGCTCACAGGGGAGACCTGGACCTGATCACCGAGGAGGACCCGCTGATTGCCCGGGGAGTGAACGGTTCTGAAGGTGGACTGGGGTACTTTGGGCTGGCCTACTATACCCAGTACCGGGAGCTGGTGAAGGGCGTTGAAATACGCAATCCGGGCACCGGCGAGTGTGTCGAACCATCTCCCGTCAACGTAGAGAACGGTTCCTACCAACCCCTGGCGCGGCCCATCTTCATCTACGTAAGGGCCGATCTCCTGGATAGCCAGCCTGAGTTGGCGGCCTTTGTGGACTTTTTCCTGGACAATGCTGCGGCGATAATTCCCGATGTGGGGTACGTGGCCCTGCCCGCCAGTGTTTACGACTGGGCCAGGGAGCGGATAAGCAACCGCGTTGCCGGTTCCGTGTTTAACCAGGTTGAGCCCGGCGTATCTATCACCGATGCCCTGAGGGAGATACAATAGGTCAGTGGTCCAGCTGGAACAGGCACAGCTAAGCAGGAGGCGCCTCCAACGGCAGGTACGGGAGGCGCCTATCCTGTTTTTCCTCTTCTTCTGTGCCGCCCTGTCCATCGTTACGACCATTGGGATAGTGCTTATCCTGCTGTCCGAGGCGGTCCCCTTCTTCCAGAAGGTGTCCATATTCAGTTTCCTGTCGGGCACCGAGTGGACTCCCCTCTTTTCCGTCAAGAGCTTTGGTGTCCTGCCCCTCCTGAATGCAACCGTCCTCATCGCTGCGATAGCATTGGCCATCGCCTTCCCCGTCGGCCTTCTCACAGCCACCTATCTCAGCGAGTACGCTCCCGGCCATGTCCGCAATGTCATCAAGCCCATCGTCGAAATCCTGGCCGGAATACCGACGGTGGTGTTCGGCTTCTTTGCCATCTCTTTCATAAGCCCAAACGTCATCCAGCCGATTTTCAACACGGAGACGGACTTCAATGCCCTGACTGCGGCCGTGGCCATGGGCGTGATGCTGATCCCTATGATCGTTTCACTGAGCGATGATGCAATGCGGGCTGTTCCGGCCAACCTGCGGGAGGGGGCTTATGCCCTGGGGGCCAGCCGTTTCCAGGTGGCGGTGCGCGTGGTCCTACCAGCGGCCCTTTCGGGGGTAGTTGCGTCGGGCCTTCTTGCCTTGGCGCGGGCCGTGGGCGAAACCATGATCGTGACCATAGCCGCCGGTGGAATTCCCAACCTGGGCTACAATCCTCTCGAAGCGATGCAGACCATGACGGGCTACATCATGCAGGTGGCGACGGGGGACACCCCCCGGGGCACTGTTGAGTATGAGAGCATCTTTGCCGTGGGATTGCTGCTCTTCGTCTTTACCCTCACTATAAATCTCCTTGCTCAAGGCCTTCTTGCAAGGTTCCGAGAGGTGTACGAGTGAGGTATCCCAGCACCTTCACCACCCTGGGAGATGCAGTTCGTAGTAGCCGGCGCTTTCCCAAGGCAACAGGAATTATCTTCCTGGCCGCGGCTGTGGCATCCACAGCCTTCGGCGTGCTGGCCGTGGCGGTGCTCCTCTATGATGTTTCCTCGGAAGGGGTCCAGGTGCTGAGCTGGGACTTCCTTACCAGCTTACCGTCCCGTTTTCCTGAGGAAGCCGGGATAAAGTCTGCGTTGTTCGGCACCTTGTGGGTGATGGGGTTCACTGCTTTCTTTGCCGTCCCGGTGGGAGTTGGGGCAGCGATCTACCTCGAGGAGTTCGGCCGCAGGAACCTGTTCACCAAGCTGATAGAGATCAATATCAGCAACCTGGCTGGCGTTCCATCTGTGGTATATGGCCTTCTTGGCTTGGCCCTGTTCGTATATTGGGCAAGGTTGGGTCCCGCCATCCTAGCCGGCGCCCTCACCCTGTCCTTGCTCATCCTTCCCATCATTATCGTGGCATCCCGGGAAGGATTACGGTCAGTACCTCCTTCCATTCGGGAAGCGGCCATGGCCCTTGGCGCCTCCCGGTGGCAGGCGGTGCGCTTCCAGGTGCTTCCGGCCGCTGTGCCGACCATACTCACAGGTGTCATCCTGGCCCTGGCGCGGGCCATCGGGGAAACGGCCCCCCTTATCGTCATTGGCGCTTTCACCTCCGTCTTCTTCACTCCAACCAGCCCAACCGACACGTTCACTGTGATACCCATCCAGGTATATAGCTGGATCAGCAAGCCCCTGCCCGGGTTTCAGCAGAACGCTGCAGCCGGGATCATCGTATTGCTGGCTGTATTGCTTTCCATGAGCAGCGTGGCTGTAATCCTCAGGCACATCTACTCCCGAAATCGGAACTGGTAAGCCTTGCGGGCGATGATCAAGCCTTTAGTTGCTGAGCTGATCGGGACCTTCGGGCTGGTCTTTGCTGGCACCGGCGCCATCATGATTGATGAGCTGTCCGGGGGCGGGGTCGGGAACGTTGGCATCGGCCTCACCTTTGGCCTTGCGGTGGCGGCGATGATTTACTCCACCGGACACATATCGGGCGCCCACATCAACCCTGCCGTGACCCTCTCCCTGGCCTTGTGCCGTCACTTTCCCTGGAAGACTGCGCCCCTTTACTGGGCCGCCCAGCTCATTGGGGCGGCGGCTGCCAGCGCCGTGCTGCTGGCCTTGCTGGGAGAGGTGGGCAGCATGGGTTCCACGTTGCCGTCGGGGAGCGTCTGGCAGTCCTTTGGCCTGGAGATAGTTCTGACCTTCTTCCTGATGTTCGTCATCATGGCGGTAGCTACGGACACCAGGGCTGTGGGGCAGACTGCGGCCCTGGCTATTGGGGGGACGGTGGCCCTGGAGGCGATCTTTGCCGGGCCCATCTCCGGGGCATCGATGAACCCGGCCCGTTCCTTCGGGCCGGCGCTGACCAGCGGGATATGGGGCACCCACTGGGCTTACTGGGCAGGTCCCATTCTGGGGGCGGCTGCTGGCTCAGTGGTGTACACCTTCCTCAGGGGACAGGAGCACTCGGTCTCCAACCACAAGGAGCAGCCAAGGCCCTGAGGGTCCAGGTGTGAGACCGCGGGGCGGGCGCTAGCCGGACTTGCGGGCGATGGCGTCCCGCTCCAGCTCCAGCAGATGGGCTTTGCGGTCCAGGCCGCTGCCGTAGCCGTGGAGGCTGCCGTCGCTGCCGATGACCCGGTGGCAGGGTATCACCAGGATCAGGCGGTTCTTCGCCATAGCTTGGCCCGCCGCCCGGGGCGCCCTCGGCTTGCCCGCCTGCACCGCCAGCCACTGGTAGCTGCGGGTCTCGCCGGGAGGGATGCTCCGGCAGGCCTCCCAGGCAGCCTTGGTGAACTCCGTTGCCCCATCCAGGTCAAGGGGCATGTCGTCCAGGGCCCGCTCATCGCCTGCCAGGTAGGCTTCGTAGCAGGCTCGAATATCTTCCAGGGCCGCCGGGTCCTCTTCGGCATCGATCCCTTCGGGGCCCAGCTCATCCAGGGCCGTCTGGGGCGTATCCTTGAGGGTAGCCCGGCGCAGGCCCTTGGGCGACGTCAAGGCTGCGATCCATCCCAGGTTTGTGTTGAACACCGCGTACTTTAAGAGGCTCATTCTTCCATCCACCATCCTACAGGATGTATGATAACAATGATGGCTGGTCCCCTCAACCTGGGGGGCCAGCCACGCTAATCCCTATAGCATGATGGTGAAGAAGTACATGGGCTATAAATCACTGCCCATCCTGGTGTTCCTCGTCTTGAGTTTGCTGCTTGCGGCTGCGGCCTGCTCGTCGGAGCAGGAACCGACTATGTCCGAAGATTGCGAAGCCCCCGAGGCAACCACCGAGGTGGCTGCTGGCCCTGAAGCCCCCGAGCTTACCGGCATCACAGGCTGGCTGAATACGGAGCCCCTTACCATCGAGAGCCTTAGGGGCCAGGTGGTGCTGGTGGACTTCTGGACCTACACCTGCGTCAACTGCATCCGTACCTTCCCGTACCTTAGGGAATGGAACGCCCGGTACTCGGATGCGGGACTGGTAATCCTTGGGGTCCACACGCCGGAGTTCGAGTTCGAAAAGAACATTGAGAACGTGCGCGATGCGGCCTCCGAGCACGCCATCGTGTGGCCCATCCCCCAGGACAATGACTACGGCACCTTCAGGGCTTTCGACAACCGCTACTGGCCCGCCAAGTACCTGATCGACAAGGACGGGATCATCCGCTACACCCACTTCGGTGAGGGAGCCTACGCCGAGACCGAAGAGATGATCCGAATGCTGCTGCTGGAGGCGGGGAACGACCTGTGCGCCATTAGTGACTCCCTTCCCTCGGACCAGACCTATGACGCCTCGTTTA
The DNA here is from genome assembly GCA_965116325.1 of Dehalococcoidia bacterium. Classification (GTDB taxonomy): domain Bacteria; phylum Chloroflexota; class Dehalococcoidia; order Lucifugimonadales; family JAGWBF01; genus JAGWBF01. The sequence goes on from OZ220675.1 coordinate 1,815,329, forward strand.
CCCGTGGCATAAACAGGCAGACCAGGGAGCTCTACGCGGGCACCAGCAGGGGTCAGAGCGATGTGTTCTACGGCGGCGGGGGCTATGTGTTCAACAAGAACTTCTACAGGGAAACGGATGTAACCCAGATATATGAAGACCCGGGGGAGTACAGGAACGACCTGATCTACCTGGAAGGCTCATGGCACAACGGCCGTGAATCCCTCAGGCACGGCCGGGAGACCCAGGACTACGAGGACTACATGATGATCCGGTTCTCCGCCCTGAGCGTCAACGCCGTAATCAAGCCCGACGAGGCCGACCCAGTGCCCTACAAGGTGCTGGTCACCCTGGATGGCGAATACATGACCGACGACAACAAGGGCCAGGATGTGGTCATAGAAGACGACGGACGCAGCTTCCTGGTCATAGATGAGCCCAGGTTGTACGCCATAGTCGAAGCGCCCACCTTCGACACCTACGACCTGAAGCTAAGCTCCAACTCCCCCGACTTCGACCTGTATGCCTTCACCTTCGGGGTGTACGAGTCAGGTATCTAACCCCATGAAAGCCTTGCATCTCCCCATAGCCCTCGCAATCCTGGCCGTCCTCATTGGCGCCCTGGCTTGCTCGTCCAGCGGAGATGGGAGCGGGGGCTCCGACGCGCCTCCGGGAATGCTGGAGGAGCCCATCCTGGTTAGGGGCCCTGAAACCCCTGAGGGCCTGCAGCTCATATTCGCCACTCCCGACCTGGGGCTGGGCGCCAACCGCATCGGCTTCGTGGTCACTTCGTCGCAGGGGGTAGTGGGCCTGCCCGAAGTAGAGGTAACCTCCTTCTTCTATCCCTCGGAGGATGGACCTGGAGAGGAGAAGGAGAGGGTCAGCGCTGTGTTCCGGCCATGGCCCTTCGGTACCCGGGGACTCCACACAACGGAGCTTAACTTCGATACTGTCGGGGACTGGGGCATAGAGGTTGATATTCCTGGGCCCGAGGGATTGGGAGGCACCCCCACCCTGAGATTTCCCGTCGCCGAGGTCCCTATGGCCGTCGATGTGGGGAGCATGGCTGTGAGGAGCGATAGCAAGACGCTGGCCGATGTGGATGATATCGGTGAGCTGACCACGGGCACCCTGCAAGATGAGGACCTGTACCAGCTTACCATCGCAGAAGCTGTAGACAACGAATTGCCGACGGTCGTGGTCATGGCCAGCCCTGCCTTCTGCACCAATGCGGTCTGCGGCCCGCAGGATGATGTGCTGCATGAGCTGAAGGAGAATTTCAAGGGACAAGCAAATTTCATCCACGTGGACCTGTACGACAACCCCCACGAAATAAAGGGCGACCTGGACCTGGCCGTGCTTTCTCCGACGGTGCTGGAGTGGGGCTTGCCCAGCACAGAATGGACCTTTGTTATTGACAGGGGAGGTATTGTGACCGGCCGCTTCGAGGGCTTCGCCACCCTCGATGAGCTGACCATGGCCCTGGAAGAGGTCCTTTAGCCGGGACCGTCTATCAACGTCGCGGAGGCTGAAATGGAAGTGCGGGAGATGGGCGGTACCGGCGTTCTCCTCCCCGAGGTGGGCATCGGCACCTGGAAATACAGCGGGGGGGTCGAGCCTATCCAACGCGCCATCGCTATGGGCGCTACCCACGTGGACACTGCCGAGATGTACGGCACCGAGGATGTGGTTGGGCAGGCCCTGAAGGGACGACGGGACCAGGTGTTCCTGGCAACTAAGGTCTCTGGCAACCATCTCCAATACGACCAGGTGATGTCCGCCGCCGATGCCAGCCTGGCTCGTTTGGGGGTGGACCACATCGATATGTACATAGTCCACTGGCCAAACGCCCGCGTTCCCATCGCAGAGACCATGGGGGCCATGGAAGACCTGGTGGAGCAGGGGAAGGTGCGCCACATAGGCGTCAGCAACTTCTCTGTCCGGGAGCTGACGGAAGCCCAGAACGCCATGACGAAGCACCGGATCGTGAGCAACCAGGTGCTGTACAACTTGAGGGAGCGGCGCATCGAACGGGACCTGATCCCCTACTGCCAGGAGACGGGCGTGACCGTCGTTGCATACACTCCCCTGGACAGCGGGGCCCTTGCCGACAAGCCCCTGCTCAGGGGTAGGCAGGGTGTTCAAGTGCTTGAAAAGATCGCTGGGGAAGTTGGGAAGACCAAGGCCCAGGTTGCCCTAAACTGGTGCCTCTCCAGGGACAACGTGATCACCATACCCAAGGCCAACCGGATGGAGCACGTTGAGGAGAACTGCGGCGCATCGGGCTGGATGCTCAGCAGCGAGCAGGTGCGCATGCTGGACGAAGCCTTCCGGTAGGCGGTCCCCAGGCCATGGCAGACGGCCCCGCAATAAAGTACATGGTGCGGGTGCACCACGCCGGCTACACCTACGAAGACCTGCGGCGAATCTGGACGGCCTCGGATAGCTTGGGCTACTACGGGGCCTCCCTCTATGATCTGCTTAACGCTCCGGTCCTCGAGTGCTGGGCGGCCCTCAGCGCCCTGGCGGCCGAAACCCGGCATATTCGCCTGATGCCCCTGGTGCTGGCGGTGCTGTACCGCAACCCCGGCCTGCTGGCCAAGATGGCCGCAACCCTGGACGTGATCAGCGGAGGCCGGGTGGAGCTGGGACTAGGGGCCGGCGGTGATGGCAGAGACCACCGGGCTTACGGCATTTCCTTCCCCGGCACACCCCGCAGGGTGGAGATGCTGGAAGAGGCTGTAGAGGCTATCAAGGGACTCTGGTCTTCCCCGGTATTCAGCTATGCTGGTAACTTCTACCGGCTCGACGACGCCATATGTGAACCGCGTCCCCTGCAGACCCCGCGCCCCCCGGTTCTCATTGGCGGCCATGGCCGGACTCACCTTCTGCGCGCCGTGGCGTGGCACGCCGATGTGTGCAACATGGGATTCGAGATGAGCGTTGCCGAACATAGATCGATGCTGGAGGTTCTGGAGGAGCATTGCAGGCAGGTAGGCCGGGACATGGGAGAGATAGAGGTCAGCCACAACACCAGGGTGAAGATAGCAGCCACCGAAGGTGGGGTGGGTCGCATGATGGAGCAGGGCGCCCGGGCCGCAGGCATGTCGGTCGACAGGTACCGGCGGTCGCTGGATAACGCCATCGTAGGCACGCCGGAGCAGTGCGCCGCCAAGATCCAGACCTACGTAGATGCCGGCATAACCCGGTTCTTCCTGATTTTCCCCGACCCCATTCCTACGGACACCCTGGAGCTGTTCGCCTCCACGGTGATGCCGGAGGTGTCCTCGGCAGGCTAGTTTGACAATGCAGGGGTAGATGGCTAGGCTAGCCTTGTCTCAAGCCAAGGAGGAAGCGATGGATTTCGGGCTGTTTGCTGAATTCTTCCTGAGGCAGGGGATGACCCAGCACGAAGCCTTCCAGGAGTCCATGTCCCAGATCGACATGGCCGAGGAGTCAGGCTTGGACTCGGTGTGGCTTGCCGAACACCACTTCGACCCCGCCCGTTCCGTGCTGTCGTCTCCCATACCTATGGCCAGCGCCATAGCCTCCCGCACCAAGCGTATCAGGATCGGACTGGCTGTGCAGGTGCTCCCCCTCACCAACCCCATCAGGGTGGCCGAAGAGGCCGCCACCGTCGACCACATCAGCCAGGGGCGCTTCGACCTTGGAGTGGGACGGTCGGGGATCAGGCGCTCTTACGATGGCTACAACCTGGACTTCCAGGGCGCCCGTGCCACCTTCAGGGAAGCCCTGGACGTCATCATGAAGGCTTGGGACAGCGATGTCCTGGAGCACGACGGCGAGCATTTCCACTTCCACGGGATAAACGTTGTCCCGAAACCCTTCCAGAAGCCCCACCCGCCGGTATGGGTCGCCGCCGCCAGCCCGGACACCTATCCTGTCATGGGCGCCTTAGGCCATCCCATCTTCGTGAGCATCATCGCCGGCATGGAGCGGGTGGTGGACCGGGTGAAGGAGTACCAGAAGGCGTGGAGCGAAGCCGGGCACCCCGGGGTTGGCCCCGTGAGCCTTCGCATCCCCACCTACGTAGCGGAAACGACTGCCCAAGCCCGCAACGAGCCGGAAGCCAGCACTAAGCGGGGAATAGAGTACGCAGCCACTGAGCTGGCCGACTCGGCCACCAGCCCCGAGCTGGCGGAGCGGTTCCGCCAGGTGGGGCGCACACCTTACGATGAGGTGCTGAAGGATCGGCTGATGTACGGCACGCCCGAGGCAGTCGTGGACCGCCTCAACATGTACCGGGACCTATTGGGCATATCCGGCGTGGTGCTGGAAACCAACTACGGCGGGCAGATACCTGCGGACAAGCTCGACAAGTCCCTGCGTCTCATCGCCGACAAGGTGATGCCCGCCTTTCGTTAGAGCCGGTTTTCCCCTAGGACACCAGGGTCTTCACAGCCTGGCTGATGTCGGCTATCTCCTCCATGGGAGCCCAGGTGTCCACCGCAGTGCTGACCTGGTCGGGAGACAATGCCAGCCCGGCGTTGAACCTGAATTTGCCCAGGACGTTCTCGAATCCCCAGGGGTTCTTGTACCCACCCAGGATCATGTCCCTGGGCGTGGTGTGCTCCAGCACCCGTCCGTCCTTCAGGTGGATGGTCACCGGTGTGCCGCCCAGGAAGTCGCCCGAGCCCTGCTCCCACTTGGCCTGCACGTTCAGGCGCACCTTGTCCATGGTGTCCTTGACGGTGGTGTTGGCGATCCTGTCGGGGGTGAAGGTGTCGATTGCCACCTCGCCGTCGACCAGCGCAGAGGCTGTGTTGTACAGGGCGCTAAACTTGCCTTTCAGCTCATCGTCGGGCTCGGTGTACAGCATCACCACCGACATGTAGGACTGGCCCACCTCCACCGACTCCACATCTTCGTAGTTGAACTTGTGCTCCCGCATCAGGCTGAAGATGCTGTCCAGCATTCCGTGGTTACCGCCGCAGCAAGGGTACTTCTTGATGATCAGGGATTCGGCGGTGCGGTATGGGTTGCCCAGGTTGTCGGCCATCTGGTTGAGGTCATATATGCCTTCACCGATGATTGTGTTGGCGAACCCCAGGGGGTGCTCGAATATCTGGTCGCCCGCCGTCATACCCATACTTGCGAGCTGGGCGGCCATGAGTCCGTCCCTGGAAGCCAGCCCGGCATGCAGGGGCTTGGTCATGGTGCCGAAGTTATGGATCAGCCCTCCAGCCATGGAACCAGCGATGCCCAGGGCGGTGGTGGTGGTGTCCTGGTCCAGGTCCATCAGCTTGGAGCAGGCGGCTGCCGAAGATATGCGTCCGATGACTGCGGTGCTGTGGAACCCGCGGGCCATCTGGTTGTACTTGGTGGTCTGCTGGAGGGTTACCCCCAGCTCCACGCCGGTTACGTAGGCTTCCAGCACATCCCTCCCCGATGACCCCAGCTTTTCGCCGAGGGCCAGCAGGGGCGGGAAAGTTACGACGGTGGGGTGGCCGAAGCCTCCGAAGTCGTCGTAGTCCAGAGCGTGGCCCATGGTGCCGTTGGCCAGGGCTGTATTGGACAGTGATGAGCGCATGCCCGAACCAAGGAGCGTGGCCTCGGGGGACCCTCCCTGCTCGGTGATGTACTTCTGGACGATCTGGCCCACCGGCTGCACCGAGCCTGCCAGGATCACTCCCAGGCAGTCGAAGCAGGACTGCTTGGCCACCTCGATCACCTCGGGGGGGATGTCCTCATAGGACGTTTCAACGATCCACTTGGCTATCTTTTCCGTTGCGCCCATCTTGCCAGCCTCCTTACGCATCTTTCTCCCGGTCCCCACAAATACGGGGAACCGGTACGGGGGTGGTTAGGTGGATTCATTATATATCCAGTTCGAGCTTAGGCAAGGGGCCTTTCGGGAAAGGGGTCAGGCGGGTATATTGAAGGGCGATCATCGTTGGAAGGACTGGACTATGCTGGCTTTTCTAGGCGGGACGGGACCTGAAGGCAAGGGCTTGGCCCTGAGATACGCATTGGCGGGCGAGGAGGTTGTCATCGGCTCCCGGGACGCTGGGAGGGCGAGGGAGGCGGCCGAATCGCTGCTGGAGCTGGCCCCGGGTTCGTCCATAACCGGGGATGTGAACGAGGCGGCTGCGGCCGCAGCAAGCGCCATATTCGTGACTGTGCCCTACGAGGGGCAACGGGCGCTCCTGGAGAACCTGGCGCCTGTCCTGGCGGGCAAACTGGTGGTCACGGCGGTTGCTCCCATGTCCTTCATCAGGGGCCGGGGGGCTGTGGCGGTGGATGTGGATGACGGATCGGCTGCCCAGGAGGCGCAGAACATCCTGGGGGACTCCCAAGTGGTCGCCGCCTTCCAGAACATCAGTGCCGTCAAGCTCATGGACCCGGCCATCGAGATGGAAGGGGATGTGGTAGTGTGCTCGGACCACAGCGAAGCCCGGGAGCAGGTCATTGGGCTAGTGTCCAAGGTCCCCAACCTCCGGGGTGTGGACGGAGGCGCCCTTTCCAACGCCAAGTACGTGGAGCAGCTTACGACGCTGTTGGTGAACATCAACCGCATCTACAAGACCCAGTCCATGGTCAAGATCGTCGGCGTGTAGCCCGGCTACGTTGGGTTGTCGTCAGTCCAGCTTCAGGCAGGTCTTTTTCTCAGATACGTTGGCTATGTGTAGGGCCCTCTGAGATAATTGCAGAGGGCCCTTAATCATTTCGTGAGTTGGAGGCGCATGGACGCCCGGCTGGGTGAGATATACCGGGAGTACCTTCTGCTGCTGAAGGACGTGGAGGGGGAGTTCAACCGGGTCAGCAGCATGTTCAAGGAGCGTATGCAGTGCCGCAAGGGGTGCAGCATGTGCTGCAGCCAGCTATTCGGCATCAGCCTTATCGAGGCGGCCTACATCTCCCACGGGGTCAAGGAGCTGGACATCGATTCGCAGGCGATGATGCGGGACCGGGCAAGGGGCTACCTGGGGGAGATGCTGGGCATTCCGGTGGACGAGAACCAGAGCATAGAGGAACATGGCGCCCTCGTCGCAACCGCCCTGGAATCCCTGTCAGGAACCAGGCACATCCCCTGCCCAGCCCTTGTGGATGATGCTTGCATCATCTATGATCATCGACCCATAATTGCCCGTAAGTGGGGGATTCCAATCTGGAATCCCCGAAAACCCGATGTGCTCCAAGCCTGCGAGCTGAACTTCAAGGCTGGTGAGGCCATAGATGCGGAGGGCCTTGTGGAGCCCCAGGTGGAGCTCGAGTACCGATGGCTGATGTTCAAGGGGAAGGTCGGCGAGGACCTGGAGCTGCCTGACGTGGTGGCAACAGTTGCGTCGGCTGTGATCTTCGACTACGAAAGTGAACTGGAGAGCGCTCTATGGCGGAGGCCGCAAAAAGCTTCCGGCGGATAAACCTTCCTATCCGTGGAATGACCTGTGCTGCGTGCGTCAGCCACGTAAGCGGTGCGCTGGAAAAGGTCCCGGGAGTTTCCTCGGTGCAGGTCAACCTTGCCACCGAGCGTGCCTCGGTGCAGTATGCCCCCGAAATTGCCACGTGGGATGACTTTCGTACAGCCGTAGCAAATGCGGGCTACGCTGTGGTCGGGTCGTCCGACGGGGTGCTGCCTGATGAGGAGCAGGAGAGGCTGGCCAAGACCGAGGAGGTACGGGTCCTCGGCAGGAAGACGGCCTTCGCAGGCGCCATTGCCGTGCTCCTCTTCCTTGGCAGCTTCGGCGGGTTCCCCTGGGTGGAGGGCCTCATGGACCGCGCCTTCTATCCCTTCCTGCTCTGGCTGCTGGCTACCCCCGTCCAGTTCTGGGCCGGCTCCCTGTTCTACTCCTCGGGCTTTGGCGCCCTCCGCCACGGCACCGCCAACATGCACACCCTTGTGGCTATGGGGACAAGCGTCGCCTACGGCTACAGCGTCGCCATAACCCTCATTGCGGAGTTCCGCCCAAGCTTGGTGGATGTGGAGGGGTTCGGCGCCGAGGTCTTCTTCGATACAGCCGCCCTGATCATCGCCTTTATACTTTTGGGACGCTTCCTGGAAGCCAGAGCCCGGGGGCGCACGTCCGAAGCCATCCGAAAGCTCATGGACTTGCGCCCGTCCACCGCCAGGGTGATTCGCGAGGGCAGCGAACAGGAGGTGACCGTGGACATGGTCTCCCTTGGGGATGTGCTGGTGGTGCGCCCCGGGGAGAAGCTGGCCGTGGATGGGACGGTGCTCCAGGGCTACTCTTCCGTGGATGAGTCCATGCTGACCGGCGAGAGCATCCCTGTAGAGAAGACTGAAGGCTCCCCGGTGTACGCCGCCACCATCAACACCACGGGAACCTTCCGATTCGAAGCGACCAAGGTGGGCGCCGACACGGCCTTGGCCCAGATCATCAAGCTGGTGGAGGATGCCCAGGGTTCCAAGGCACCGATACAGCGCCTGGCCGACGTCGTCGCATCTTATTTCGTCCCGACGGTCATGGCCATCGCTGCGGTAGCCTTCATCGTCTGGCTGCTCATCGGCCCGACGCCTTCCGTGACCTACGCCCTGATGGTGATGGTGGCAGTGCTGATCATTGCATGCCCCTGCGCCCTGGGACTGGCCACGCCTACGGCCATTATGGTGGGAACCGGAAGAGGAGCGGAACGGGGAGTGTTCTTCCGCGATGCCGAAGCCCTGGAGCGGGCCCACCGAGCGGACGTGGTGATCCTGGACAAGACGGGCACGTTGACCTCCGGCCAGCCGTCGGTGACGGATATAGTGGCGGTCCCCGGAGGCCACGAAACTAAGCTGCTGCAGGTAGCGGCCTCGGTAGAAGCAGGCTCCGAACATCCCTTGGGCAAAGCCATAGTCAAGGAGGCCGAAGGGCGAAGAATTCCCTTGCTGGAAGCTGAGGACTTTGAGGCGATTCCGGGGCTGGGTGTCTCTGCCAGGCTCGACGGGCAGCGGGCTGCGGTGGGCAACTTGGCCTTTATGGAGAGAATGGGCGTGGGCGCGCAGGATGTTCAGGCCCAGGGCATCGAGCTGTCTGGATCCGGGAAGACGCCCATGTACGTTGCCCTCGATGACCGGATGCTGGGCATTGTTGGCGTTGCCGATACACTGAAGTCCGAGTCGGCCCAGGTGGTCTACCAGCTCAGGGACATGGGTCTGCAGGTTGTGATGCTCACCGGTGACAACCGGCCCACTGCGGAGGCTGTGGCTGCCCAGGCAGGTGTGGACCAGGTGGTCGCCGATGTGCTGCCCCAGCAGAAATCCGAGGTGGTGAGGGAATTCCAGGCGCGGGATATGACCGTCGCCATGGTGGGTGATGGCATTAACGATGCGCCCGCCCTTGTGCAGGCGGACGTGGGCATAGCTTTGGGCACGGGCACAGATGTTGCCATGGAGTCGGCGGGCATAACCTTGATGAGCGGAGACCTCCGGGGCGTGATCACAGCTCTGCAGGTAAGTCGTGGCACCCTGGGCACCATCAAGCAGAACCTGTTCTGGGCCTTCTTCTACAATACAGCCCTGATCCCTGTGGCGGCTGGTGTACTGTACCCGGTCTTCCAAGGGCTGGGGGGAGTGCCTGGCGGTCTGGGGTTCTTCTTCGGCGACCTTGGATTTCTGAACCCCGTCATGGCCGCCGCGGCGATGGCCCTGAGCTCGGTGACTGTGGTCGGCAACTCTCTGCGCCTTCGGGCCCGCAAGCTGGCAGTCTAGAATCAACTAACCCTGGAAAGGGAGGTAGCCCATGGCCGTTGACCCGATCTGCAAGATGGATGTAGATGAATCGAATCCCCCGGGGGGCAAGACCGACTACCAGGGTACGACCTACTACTTCTGCGCGCCCGGATGCCTGAAGGCGTTCGAGGCCGACCCGGAAACGTACCTGAGCGAGAGCTACACCGGCATGGCCATGGACGATCCCAGTCCACCGCGACGCTCCTTGCTCGCCAGGCTCTTCGGCCGAGGCGGGTAGAGGCCTGCGCCAATGCCCACTCAGGTTGAAGCGCATTCAGGAACCACGTAGAATGAACCCAGCCGGGCATGTCCCAGGAGGTGATTCCCGTTGACCCAGGAAAAGACTGCAACAAACGTCATGTATACCCACCCCGACTGCAACTACTCGGACACCCAGAGGGATGAGTTCGTCCGGGACGGGGTGGAGTTCACCGAGATAGACGTTACCCTTCACCCGGAAGCTATCGATGATCTGGTGAAGCTGACGGGAGGCGAGCGCATCACCCCCGTGGTAGTAGAGGGAGACAAGGTAACCGTCGGCTATCACGGAGTCGGCTGAGCTTTCTAGGAGGGGAGTCGTCGGCTCCCCGTCACCTTCCCTTTTCGTTGACACGATAGCTGGCCAGGAAATACAATCGTATTCCTAGACCTTCCTACGGACCCGTGGTGTAGTGGCCTAACATGCAGCCCTGTCAAGGCTGAGATCGCCGGTTCGAATCCGGTCGGGTCCGCCAAAAAGAGATCTCCATTTGAGTCGGTCGGAACCTTAGAGATCCCGGAAACTGACCACCGCCACTGCAGCCGGAAGGTGGTATTCCACACAGCTTCGGACGGAGGATGAGTAGTTGCCGTTCGTCATTGTAGAGATGTGGGAGGGGCGCACGGTCGAGCAGAAACGCGCCCTGGTCAAGGCGATTACCGACGCCATGATCGAACACGCCGGAGCTAAGCCGGACCACCTTCACGTGGTCATCCACGAAAGCGCCTTACACAACTGGGGCCGGGCCGGCGTGCTGGGCAGCGATGAAGCAAAGGGGTAGCTCCTGTGCGTGATGAGGCGCCCCATCCACCGATCGCCGAGGAGTAACCAGCAATGGCCCTTACCCTGATCCGCAACATCGAAGTGGTGCTCACGGTAAACCCTGGCAACGAGCAGCTTACCCAGCAGTCCATCGTCATCGAAGATAGCCGCATAGCTGCCATCGGCCCGGCGGACCAAATCGAGTCTCGCTACGCCGGGACTAGCTTCGATAGAGTCATCTCCGGCAAGGACAGGCTGGCGATGCCGGGCATGGTGGATGCTCACCTGCACCTCTCGGAGCACCTTGGCCGAGGCCTCTTCCCAGACCAGCTCTCCACCCGCCCCTGGGTGTTCAACTGGGCCAAGCCCCTTTACGCCGCTGTTGATGAGGAGGCCGAATACATCGGGACCCTGCTGGCCGGCATTGAGATGATCAAGACAGGCACAACTGCCTGCCTGGATATGGGGACCCAGAACGATGTGGGCAACACGGTAAGGGCCATCGATGAGGCCGGTTTTCGCTGCGTCACCGGGCGACACGCCGCCGACGTCAAGCCTGATCAGCTTCCCGACCATTGGACCCAGGAGATGATCGACCACCACTTCTTCCCCAACCATGTGGTGGCTCTGGAGGAGCTGGGGCGGTGCGTGACAACCTACAACAACTCGGCAGGCGGGCGTGTTCGCGTCTGGGTGAACATTGAGGGCAAGGAACCCTGCTCACCGGAGTTGCACTACGGCTCCCGGGCCCTGGCTGAGGAGCTGGGCGTGGGCACGACCTACCACATCGCTTCATCCATTGAGGAGGCGCAGGTCAGCGAGAGCAAGTACGGCGTGTGGCCGGTAACCCGTCTTCATAACATGGGCGCCCTGGGCCCCAACCTTGTGCTGGCCCATGTCGTTGCGACCACCGACGACGATATAGGCTACCTTGCGGAATCGGGCGCCAAGGTTGCCTTCTGCCCCGGCACCTCCCTGAAGATAGCCAAGGGCGCAACCAAGATCGGCAAATACCCGGAGATGATGGATGCGGGAGTCACCGTCGCCCTCGGATGCGACGGCACCGCCGCTTCGGGTACCCTGAACCAGATGCAACAGATGTATCTTGTTGCGGGTCTGTTCAAGGACTGCCGCATGGACCCGTTCATGGTCCCAGCGGAGGTGGCCCTGCGCATGGCAACCATCGAAGGAGCGAAGGCCCTCCTCTGGGACGAGGATATCGGCTCCCTGGAGGTGGGCAAGAAGGCCGACATCGTCCTGTTCGATCTCAACACCCCTGACTGGGTGCCCTACAACAACCCGGTCCAGACCCTGGTCTATTCTTCCACCCCCGGCTCCATCGACACCGTGCTGATAGACGGAAACGTGGTGATGGAGGGGCGCAGGATCATGCACCTGGATGAACAGGAGATATACCGGCAAGCCAGGGAGCAGTCCAAGAGAGTCAACGAGCGCAGTGGCCTATTGGCCGATATCCCGGTGTTTACAAAGGCCTACGATTAGCAGCTAATTCTCCCTGCGGAGGTGGCAAAGTGCCTACAACGGTCCTGGACAAGCAGCGCGAAGCAATGGAAGCCCACGGGATGGATGCAATGCTCGTCATCTCTCCCGAGAACGTGGCATGGACCAGCGGGATTCTTGTGCCCTCCCAGAAGATCGTCCAGCACCGCCACGCCATCGTCATCGTCCCCAAGGACCACGACCCTGAGATGATCGTCGTCACCGTCGAGGAGCAGCTGGCCAGGGAAAAGGCAACCATAAAGAACGTGACCGCCTACAACGAGTTCACCCAGGTGCCCATACTAATAGCGGCCGAGAGGCTCCGGGAGCTGGGATATGCTTCAGGCAACATCGGCCTGGAGGTCTCCTACCTGAACCAGGAGGACTTCCGCAAGCTGACCGAGGCCCTTCCTGAGGCTCACATCGAGCCTATAGACAAGCTGCTGAAGAAGCTGCGCATCATCAAGACCCAGGAGGAAATAGAGAAGCTCACCTTCGCCGCCCAGCTCGCCGAGCGGGTGGACCGCGCCTCACTGAGCACCTGGTGGCCTGGAATGACCGAGGCCGACCTGTACCGCACCATCGTTGACAACTTCATCTCAGGGGGAGGCGACAAGCTCACCATGCCCTCGGTAACGTCGGGTGAACGGACACCCATGCTCAACGGCGGGCCGACGGAACGGGAGATAAAGTGGGGCGACGTCATACGCATAGACTGCATCGGCCTGGTCAACGACTACACCTGCGACGTTGCCAGGACGGCTGTCGTGGGAGAGCCAACCCCCGAGCAGAAGGAGCTTTGGCAGAAGCTGGTGGACTGCCGGAACACCGCCCTGGGCCGGATCAAGCCCGGCGTGAGCAGCCACAGCATCTTCAAAGAGTACATCGACAACATGAACGCATGGGAGCTGCCCACCCTGAACTTCCTTGGCCACGGTCTGGGCCTTACCCTCCACGAAGAGCCGTACCTGAACCCCTACGCGGACACCGCCCTGCAGAAAGACATGGTGCTGGCCATAGAGCCCCTGGTAACCTTCCCTGAGCTAGGCATGCAGCTCGAAGAAGCGGTGCTGGTGACCGACACAGGCTATGAGCTGATCACCAACCAGTTCGACACCAGCCAGCTCTGGCAGATGCGCGAGGCCTGATCCGGGGTGAAGATCGCCCGCTACAGGGAGTACTTCATCCAGCTGCCCCCCCGCCGGGTGCACAACTGGGCCAGCAAGATGCGCACCCCCATCGGCCATCACTACATTCTCGCCTTGGAGACCGACGAGGGTGTGGTGGGATGGGGAGAGACGCCGGCCATCGCCACCTGGGGCGGACCCGACGGCATGTACTACGGCGAGGACGCCCACACCGTCTCCCATGTCATCGGTAGCTACCTTTTCCCGGCTATAGAGGGCCAGGAACCCCAGCAGATAGGTCATCTGCACAATCTCATGAACGGTGCCATCAAGGGCCATCCCTACGCCAAGGCCGCGGTGGACCTGGCCCTCTACGACATCGCCGGCAAAGCTGCGGGCCTGCCCGTCTATGAGCTACTCGGCGGAAAGCAACGGGACAGCATTCCTGTCTGCCACAGCCTGGGGATCATGGAGAACGATCCTGCGGTCGCCGAGGCGGAGCAGGCCGTCGCCGAGGGTATAGGCACCATCAAGTGCAAGACAGGTCTGGACGCAAGGCGGGACGTGGACCTGGTGCGACGCCTGCGCGAAAAGCTGGGCGACGACCTGGTCATCCGGGTGGACGCCAATGAAGGATATCGGACTCCCGCAGACGCTATCCGGGCCGCCGAAGAGATGGAGCCCTACGACGTTGCTTTCCAGGAGCAGCCGGTTGCCGGCTTCGAGGCACTGGCCGAGGTGGCCCAGCGCATAAGGACGCCGGTGATGGCCGACGAGAGCGCCTGGTTCCCCCAGGATGTGCTGCGCCTCCACGAGCTTGGGGCCGCCCAGATTATCTCCCTGTACTACAGCAAGCCCGGGGGACTGCATCCCGCCCTGCAGGTGGCCGCCGTGGCAGCGGCCTGCAACATCACCTGCGACATTGGAGGCTCCATCGAGATGGGCATCGGAGTTGCCGCCAACCTGCATCTGGGTGTGGCAGTGGGCAACCTACGGTGGGCCAGCGTCTGCCCAGTACCCAACGTGGCAGGGGAGGCTCCAGTCTCCATCGCAGGCATCTACTACCTGGATGACATAATCAAGACCCCGATCAGCTACAGCGAGGGGCAGCTCTACGTTCCCAATGGCCCGGGCTTGGGTGTCGAAGTGGACGAAGAGAAGCTGTCCCACTACTCGGTCTGAGGCGCATCTCCATGGCCGAAGTGCTGGTCCTCGGCGCCGGAAACGGTGGGTTCGCCATGGCGGCCGACCTGGCAATCCGGGGACACAAGACCACCCTCTACAATCGCACTGCAGCCACTCTGTCAGCGGTGAAGGCCCAGGGAGGCATCTCCTACACCGGCGTGCTGGGGGAAGGCTTTGCCCCTGTGAACAGCATGGTCACCGACCTGGAGGGGGTGGTGGCAAGGGCAGACCTGATCGTGGCCTGCGTACCTGCGACAGCCCACCGCTCTTTGGCGCGTATCCTTGCACACCATATCCGTGAGGGGCAAAAGGTGCTGCTGAACCCCGGCGGTATGCTGGGGAGCTTGGCCTTTCTGAGGGAGCTCCGAGACGCCGGCCACTCGGGCAACATCGGGATAGCTGAGACGGGCACCCTGACATACATCTGCCGTAAGCCTGACCCGGGCAGCGTATTTATCACCAACGTGCTCAAGGACGTTCCCTGCGCCGCCTTCCCAGCCTCATCTACCAAGGGGTTCCTGGCCGATGTGGCGGACATCGTGCCCAACCTCAAGGAGGACTCCCACATCCTGGCTGCGGGGTTTGCCAACGTAAACGCTGTCCTGCATCCTCCCGCCATGGTGCTGGGTGCTGCGTGGATCGAGCACACCCAGGGCGATTTCCGCTACTACCTGGATGCCGCCACTCCCGCCGTTGCCCACCTCATGGAGGCCCTAGATACGGAGCGAAGGGCGGTTGCCTCCGGCTGGGGTGTGGACGTGCCCTCATTTCCCCGTCTGTTCGCCAGCATCGGCTCCACCTCCAAGGCCGCCGGGGACAAGGAAGACTACCTGCTTTCCCTTTTGGACAGCGTCCCCAATCACCATATCAAGGCCCCGCCTTCTCTGGACCACCGGTATATGCACGAAGACCTTCCCTACGGTCTTGTCCCCATGATCGACCTGGGACGGGCCGTTGGCGTCCCAACGCCAACCATGACCGCCGTAGTGCAAATCGCATGCGCTTCGACAAAGCGGGACTACTGGGATGAAGCCCGCACCTTGGCCTCCCTGGGGCTGGAAGGCTGGTCCAGGGAGAAAGTGCTGGAGCTGTTGAAGGAGGCTACAGGATGGATTTGAGCAAGTACATCGTCGCGGTGCTTGGCGGAGATGGCCGGGAGGTGGAGTGCGTCAGGCAGCTTCTGGCCGAAGGCGCAACAGTTCGCACATGCGGACTTCCCGAGGGCGACGGCATAGAAGCCGCGTCCACCCACGCAACGGTAACTGGAGCGGCGCAGGGCGCCCACATAATCATATGCCCAGTTCCCCTGCCCCAACCCGACGGGGCCCTCTTTGCGCCTCACAGCCCGGACAAGCTCTATGTGGACTCTGAGAGTCTTGCTGGGGCTGTCCTCGGCGGTGTTCTCGTGACGGGGAGGGCAAGCGCCAAGATGCAGGAAGCATCGGAGAAGCACGGCTTGAAGATACGGGAGTACGAGCAGGACGAGGAGCTAATGGTGCTGCGGGCGCCCGCTGTCGCCGAGGGAGCCATCAGGATCGCCATAGAGCACACCGAGGTCACCCTCCATGACAGCCCGTGCCTCATCGTCGGCTTTGGGAAGATCGGACCGGCCCTGGCCCGGAGCTTGGCGGGCGTGGGCGCACGGGTGACCGTGGCAGCTAGAAATCCCCTGCAGCGGGCTAGGGCATGGGAGATGGGATGCACCGCCGTGCCCCTGGACCAGCTGGCCACCACGGCTCAGAGGTCTAACGTCATATTCAACATTGCCACAGCCCCACTTCTGGACCGCGCTGTCCTGGAGGGACTGGATAGTCAGACCCTGCTCATCGACCTGGCGGCGCCCCCTGGAGGAATCGACTTCGATGCTGCCCGGGAGCTGGGGCTGACAGCCATCTGGGGCCGCGGCCTGGGCGGGCGGGCGCCCCGGACAGTGGGCCGGGTACAGTGGAGGGGCATCAAGGCCATCCTGGAGGATGAGCTGGGCTAGCCCCTGAGTTGGCTTGATGGGCTAGGGCGCAAACCGGTAAACCACGGGCAGCCCGGCAACCTCGTCAACACTGGAGTCGGTGTGGTGGTAAACAACGATCCGCCCTGTACCGCAGTCCCCGAACTCGTCGCACGTTATGCTCCCGATAATCCCCCCGAAGCTGCTGGTACCGCTCAGGTTCTCCCGGAGCTTGGCCCGGTCGATGTACAGGATGTCGCCTTCGGCAACCGCGGTCTCCTCAATGGCCCTGAGCAGGATGGTGGTCGCGTCGTAGGCGTGGGCCAGGTAGGCTGAGGTCGGGCTCTCATTGTACCGGTCCTCGTATGAGGCAACCAGTTCATCATTGTTCTTACCGGTGGCTTCGTTGGTGTTGCTCCCAAAGTCCACCTCGGGACCCATAAAGTAAACGCCTTCAGACTGGGGAAGGGAGAGCACCTCTGTCACCAGGAGGGCCGCTCCCCCCATAAGGGTGACATCTTCCAGCCCGGCAACCTGTCCTGCGCTCTCCATGATCTGAATGCCTTCGGCGGGGAATAGGGGCAGGAACAGGCCATCCGGGCTGCCCTCAGCAATGCCGGTGAGCAGGGGGACCATGTCCAAGTCGCCCCGGCTAAGGGAGTGAATGGTGGCTGCGCCTCCGATCTCCTGAAATGCGCTATTGAATGCCTCTGCTAAGCCGGAGGTATAAGGACCTCCATCATGAACGGAAGCTATGGTGCGCAAGCCGAGCTCGTCGTAGGCGAAGCGGGCTGCTGCGCTGGCCTGATGCAGATCGTTGGTGGAAGCGCGGTAGTAGCCAGGTCGGTTGTCGGCGCCTTGGTTGCCCTTCAAGTCGGAAGTCAGTGAAGGGGCTGTTGTAGAGGGTGCGATCATCACAAGGCCGGCTTCGCTGATGATCGGCAGGGCCCCTGTGGCGGCAATGGAGCAGGAAGTGCCGACTACACCCACGACCCTCGCGTCGCCAATGGCTGTTTCGGCGGCGGCTTGGCCTCCCTCCCTGGTGCAAGCCGAGTCGATCCCTGCGCCCATGGTCACCTCGTGGCCCTTAATCGCGCCGTAGTCGGCTACGGCCAAAGCCACACCTCGGAGATTCGGTGCGCCCAAGCTGGATACACCGGTGAGGGATGACATGGAGCGAATTTGGATGTCCTCTCCTGGAGGGACCTCCACAGCCCCAAGTGGCCCCGATTCGAACCCCTGATCTCCGCAGGATGCCCAGAACATTAGGGCGCAAGCCAGCAAAGCTGCGCCGAGCAGGGGCCTTTTGTTGATTTTAAGTAGAGGCATTATGGGCATGGTGTCTCCCATCGAAATCTAAGGTGGCTTGGTAACTATAGCTGGCCTAAGTGCCAAAATCCAGAAACTCGACATGTCCCTTTCGGATACACTAAGTGCACTTTCCGAGCGAGGCTGCCTTGCAGAGAGCAGCCGGGGCGTTTGAATAGAAGTTGCAGCAGGCGCACTGCACCGCAGGAGGATACCAAGTGAACATCATCAACAGGCTATTCGGAGCAGATGTCGAGGAACGGGAGGCCATCCTGGACAAGCTGGAGCGCATCACCGAGATCCCATTGATGGCCCTGGCCTTTCTGATGGTGCCGTTGCTGTTGGCCCCCATCTACTGGGACCTAACCCCCAGGGCGGAGTCTCTTGTGCTGTCATTGGATGTGCTCATATGGGCCATCTTCGCAGTGGACCTTGGAGTGAAGACTGCCATTGCCCCAAGGCGCCTGGGTTTCCTACGGGAGCACTGGCTGGAAGTGCTGGTGGTGCTAATTCCCTTTGCCAGGCCCCTGAGGATCCTGCGCATCATAGTCTATGGCTCCAGAGCTTACCGGGGTGCTGTGCGCCTTGTCCGGGTTGACTTCCTAGCGGCCTACGCCGCCGGCCTCGTGCTCCTGGTAGCCGCGATCGTTACGTCGGTGGAGCGGGGCCACGAGTCCAGGTTGGACTCCTTCCCCGATGCCCTCTGGTGGGCTGTAGTCACGGTCACCACCGTCGGTTACGGAGACATAGTTCCCGTCACTGAAGCTGGCAGGGCCCTGGCCCTGGTGTTGATGATTGGGGGTGTTGCCCTGTTCGGCGCGCTCACTGCTAACCTGGCATCCAGCTTTGTGAGAAGGGAGACCCCCAATTCGGCTGTGGTAGCTTCCCTGGTCGAGGAGGTGCGGTTGATGCGGGACGAGGTCGCCCGGCTGAGGGGCGAGGGGGAGCCTCCTCCACCTCCCCCTAGCCTTCCTCCCAGGGGAGAGAGGGCAACCGTTGATCCCTCTTTCCTCTAAGGGAAGGGTCCCGCCCGTTCCCCTTCGATTTCCCTCAGGGTGAACGGGCGGGACTAAACTCTTGTCGTATCCAGCCTATCTCAGGCCCGGGATTTCCTGGATTGCGGCGGAGGCCGCAATGACGAAGAGAGCGGCTTAACGGAAGTCGGAGCTTTGGAAAGCTGGGTATGAAGACACCCTTGCTGTCATTGCGGCGGAGGCCGCAATCCAGGACGGAGCGCTGCCGGCTTCCGGGATGGCTCAAATGCAGGGGAGAGCACCAAAATCCCCCTCACCCCAACCCTCTCCCACCAGGGGAGAGGGGGTAAGTTATCCGCCGCAATGACGGGGCGGCCCTTAGTCACTCCCAGCGGTCCGTTCGTCCTGAGAGAAATATCAGCGGCTGAAGAGGCCGGCGATGCGCTGGCCTACGATGGCATCTTCGCCGTCCCTGAGGCCGAAGACGTGGATGATGATCTCTTCTTCCCCATCCCGTACCCGGGTCCAGATGGGGGGGTCTCCCTCTTTCAGCCTGGCCACCACATCGCGACCCGTCATGCCTGCTGCCTGGGGATCGATGCTCAAGACGATACCGAAGGCTTGGTGCCCGATGACGTTGTCGATTAGCTCGACCTGCAGGCCGGGTATGCCTTGTAGATGGCCCAGGATGGTCCTGGACTTGCTCTCGGAGTCGGCCAGTCTCTCCTCGTGGTTCATGGTCATCCAGCGACGCACCGCGGCCAGCACGCCCATCATCTCCTGCCGGTCCACCTTCTGGGGTCTGCCAACGCCCCGGATCCGCCGTCCCTCGTAGCCCACGAAGGAGTGCAGCGATATCTTCCGCACCATCTCCTTGGTCCCCAGGGCCAAGCCCGTGGACTGGGTGGAGCCCATGTACTTGGCGGCTATGCACTGGAAGTCGGCCCCTGCCCGGACGTACTTCCCGAAAAGCTCCAGGGGATATATCTGGCCCGCCGAGTCCACAAGGACGGGCAGGTCGTGGTCCTTGGCTATACGAAGTGTGTCCTCGAAGGAGAGGGCCTTTGGGTCGGGGTACTGCTCGGTGGCGTAATGCACCACCGCGGCGGTGTTCGGGCCGATGGCAGCCTCCAGATCCTCCGGAGCGGTGCCATCGGCGCTCCCGAAGTTGACCAGCCTAGCGCCAGCCAACTCCAGGCACCGGTCATACCAGTACCGCTGCCGTGTCTGGATGAGGATTTCGTTCTTCATCCCCGTGGTGTCGGGGAGCTGTTGAATCCGGTCGTCGTCATCGCCGGCCATTACCGCAGCCGTTGCCAGGGTGAGGGCCGAGCCGGCGCCCGAGGTGACGTAGGCGGCGGGCACTCCCACCATCTCCGCCACGGCATCCCCCACCTTCTCTTGAAGCTCCATCAGGGGAATGTAGGCGCTGTTGGCCCGTTCCATGGCTTCTTTGACCTCAGGTGCGGGAACGGAGCCTCCCAGCAGGGTAAGGCTGCCGATGGCGTTGATTATGGGAGTGGCTCCCAGCTCTTTGTATATGCTGCCCCAATCGTCTGATGCCATCAATTCCTCCTCTGTGCGGTGCATGCCCTGGGAAAGGCTGCGTTCCATCTATGTCTTGTCGGCATAGCTATCCTATCACCTGTCCCACCCATGGGAAAGGGCACTGACTTCCAGGGACCATGCAGCGTTGCTCGCCTTGGCGATGGGCTGGAATCCCCCTATACTTCAGCCAGCATGACACCACCGGGAAGGGGGCATCATGGCACAAGAATCAGGCCGAGCGGACTACATCTTCCACAACGGCAAAATAGTCACCGTCGACGGGTCCGATTCCATCCAGCAGGCAATCGCCGTAAGTGGGAACACCATCCGGGCCGTCGGCTCCAATGATGACATCCTCTCCCTGGAGGGGCCCGGTACCAGGGTCAACGACCTGGGAGGCCGCACCATGGTCCCCGGAATCATAGACACCCATGCCCACATGGACCGGGAAGGGCTGAAGGGCCTCTTCCCCTCCCTGGCGGGGGTGTCCTCTATTGAGGATGTCCTGGCGGTGGTAAAGCGAGAGGTTGGCCGCACGCCTCCGGGGGAATGGGTGGTGACCATGCCTATAGGGGACCCGCCCAACTTTTCCGGGGTGCCGGAGCAGCTTGCCGAGGGGCGATACCCCACCCGCTGGGAGCTGGACCGGGTGTCCCCCGACAACCCTGTGTACATCCGGGGCATCTGGACGCCCTGGAACGTGCCTCCATCGGTGTCCGTAGCAAACAGCCAGGCATTGAATCTGGCAGGGATCGACAGAAACACCGTCAGCCCCGACGACAGCGTGACCGTCGAACGGGACGAAAATGGCGAGCCCACCGGCCTGTTCGTAGATGCCAACCGCTTCCCCACCGTGGAGTTCAACCTGATGCGGGTAGTGCCCCGGTTCACCCATGCCCAGCGGGTGACGGCCCTGAAGGAGTCCATGCGCCTGTACAACTCCGTCGGCACCACATCCATCTACGAGGGGCACGGCATCGCTCCCGAGGTGATGGATGTTTACAAAGAGGTGTGGGATGCGGGGGAGACGAGCGTCCGTTCCTACCTTGTGATCAGCCCCACCTGGAAGTCCCTGGAGGAGGCCGAGGACGACATGGCCCGCTGGGGGTACTTCGCGTCGGGTGAGGGCTTTGGCGACGATATGCTGAGGGTCGGGGGCTACTTTATCCAGGCGAGCAGCGTCCCCTACGTTGCCGAGACCCGGTCGGCGGAGCTGCCCTACACGGGCTGGGCAGGGTTTGCGGAGAGCCACTACTCCCCCGAGGAGTTCCGGGAGCTGGTCCGCATGGCGGCTCGCCACAACCTCAGGGTCAATGCGCTGGTTGGGCAGGACGCCGACGGCGCTCTCGACCTGTTCGAGGATATTCACAGGGCCACGTCCATCGACGGGCGCCGGTGGGTGTGGATACACGCCCGCCAGCTAACGCGCCCCCAGGTCTTGCGCATCAGGGACCTGGGCATGCTCATGGAGACGCTGCCCCTGACGGAGCTGTGGCTGCGGGGGAACCGGTACTTCGATACGCCCCACCTAGCCGACATAGCGGTCAGCCACCGGACGTATCTGGAAGAAGGTGCTAGGTATGCCCTGGGCACCGACAACAAACCCTACAACCCCTTTGCTACCCTATGGGCGGCCGTAGTCCGGAAGGAGAGACACACCGGCACGGTGCTGGGAGCGGGCCAGGTGCTAAGCCGCCTGGAGGCATTGCGGTCCTTCACCCAGTTCGGGGCCTATTTTACCTTCGACGAGCACCGCCTTGGCTCCCTTGAAACGGGTAAACTGGCAGACCTGGCGGTGCTGTCCGACGACCTGCTGACCATGCCCGAGGACGGCATCCCCGAGCTGTGCTCCCTGCTGACCATGGTGGGAGGCAGGATCGTTCACCAGGAGGAGGACTTCTCCTAGTCCCGTTTGCTGTCCTGTCCGTTCCCCTTCGATTTCCCTCAGGGCGAACGGACAGAGGGGCTAAGAGGCGGGACTTTGTGAAGGCAGGCTGTGTCGAAACTCTGGCCGTCATTGCGGCGAAGGCCGCAATCCAGGAAACCTTGGGTTTGGGGCAGAGTCCCCACTGCAATGCCTTAGCGTATTGGTCTAGGCCAACCTGGAGTCCGGCAATGCTCCGTCCTAGATTGCGGCCTTCGCCGCAATGACGAAAAGCGTGGCCGTCACTCCCGCGCGAGGGGGAGTCTACGCCCCACACCACCTGTTGTGTCCGGTCCCCTTCGATTTCCCTCAGGGCGAACGGACACCCGTGCTTCCCCGACAATTTCCTCGGGTGACCGACTGAACGGCCGCTAAGCCAGGAAGCCCTGCACGATCTTCCAGGCAGGCTCCCGCTGCCCCGTGTAGAAGTGGTCCCCGTTGAGAACGGAGGCGTAGGCCATCTGGTCGAGCTCGCCGGACAACTTCTCCAGCTCGCTGCCCAGGCCGGCAAATCCCATCAGCGAGTTGGACTGGCCTCGCTCGACCCCTTCCAGGCTGCCCAGGGTCACCAGGGTAGGCACCTTCACGTTGGGCAGGAGCCTTATCACATCGTACTTTTCGCCGGGTCCGTACTTGTCCATGAACACCCCGGCGGTGAGCAGGTTGGCGCTGGGGTAGCGCACCTCCATCAAGGCATCGGGATGGCCGTTGGAGATATGCTTCTGGGCCTCCTCCAGCTGCTCCACGTACTTGCCCCAGTCATCCATGCCCTGGTATGTGTTATATGAAAATCGAGGAGGAGAGCTGGCGACCATGCTCTTGATGCGAGAGTCCTTTTCGGTAGCCATGTAGTAGATGGACTTTACCGCGCCCAGGCTGTGTCCCCAGAGACCGATGTTCCGGTAACCCGCATCCTGGGCGAAGGAGATCCAGGCGTCCCAGTCGTGCATGCAATCGTCGACCATCTCGTAAGCAGCCCCGAACCGTTGTCCGTCCATGGGCCCCCGGCTGACGGGGTCGTGGCCCCGGTTGTTCACCCTCAGCACTGCGCAGCCGGCATCGATGGCGTAATCGGCCATCTCCTCGAAGAGCCCTGGGCCGTAGAAATTGCCGCCCACGCCATGCAGCATGATCAGTATGTCCACGCTAAGCTGGGAAGCCGAGGAGCCCGCAGGAGACCTCAGGAAGCCGTCCAGCCTCAGCCCATCTTTAGTCTGTACCTTCACCAGATCGACGTTCATGTTATTCCTCCAGTGCGCAATTGGAGCTGCCAGTCTTGCGCTCTTCTACATATGCGGGAGTGTATGGTCAAGCCAAATCCCGTGTCAACGACCGCCCATCCTCACCCCCGACCGCTCTTCCCGATGGAGAGAGGGGGAGGCCATCTGACAACCCCCACGGGCCGGTGGTATTATTTGGCTACCAATAACCCGAGGCAATTCGCATAAGGGGGACCCCATGGTACAGACGTCAAGCAGACCCTATATCTACGTAGGCGGTGAGAAGGGTGGACTTGTAAGGAAACAGGAGGGCGACAGGTCCTGGGAGGTCTTGACCAACGGCCTGCCCTCAGACCTGGTGGTGGTGCAGGTGGCGGTCAACCCTGCCCGACCCGACCTGGTGTTGCTAGGGACTCGGCAAGGCGCCTACATCAGCTACGACCGCGGCGATAGCTGGAGCGAGGTGGGCCTGCCCGAATCGGGACTGGAAATCTGGTCCTTCGCCTTCCACCCAACCCAGCCCGACACCATCTACGTCGGCACCGCGCCGGCCCACATTTACCGCAGCAGGGATGCGGGAGCGACCTGGGACACCCTGCCCATCGTCATCGACCCCGCCGCCGTGTGCGACCTGGGCTTCCCCACCCGGATAATCGCCATGGTAGTCAACCCGGCCAACCCGGCGGAGATGTACGCGGGCATGGAGGTGGGCGGGATGATTCGCAGCCTGGACGGAGGCGATAGCTGGGAGTCCATAAACAACGGCATGATCGGCGACGAGGACAGGGTGGACATCCACGGCGTTGCCATGAGCTCGCTGGAGCCCGAGACGCCCTACATGATCACCCGCCTGGGGCCCTGGCGGGGACATGACCGGGGCAACCGCTGGGAGTTCATAGACCTGAAGCCCTTCAGCCCCATTACCCACACCAGGGACTTCAAGCTGGACCCCTATTCGCCGGGCACCCTCTACGCAGGTGTGGGCGCCAGCGTGTACGGCGAGGACGGGGCATTGCTGCGTTCATCGGACATGGGAAAGACGTGGGAGAGGGCGGACAAGGGTGTGAAGCCCAACAGCACCGTTCGCTGCGTTTCGCTGAGCGGCAGCAGTCCGTCCACGATCTACTGCTGCACCCGCTACGGCCAGGTGTTTGGCAGCGGTGACGGCGGAGACACCTGGCTGGAGCACCAGCTTCCCGAGGGGGTCACCGAGCTGCGGGCGGTGGCGGTCAGCTAGCCCGCTAGGTCAGCTCCAGGGTGGTGCCGACGCTGCTGGCTACGAAGGCCTCAGGCATCGTCGTGGCCAGCTGGTGGCAGGCTGACCAGCCGGTGCAGTGGCCGGGCATGATGTGTTGGGGCCCGACCTCCCGGATCATGGATACGGTCCGGGGAATAAGGGGCGCCATAAGGCTGCCCGTCAGGTGAAAGCCTCCCACGAGGGCATGTACATCCTGGATGCCGGTCAGCTCCCGGGCGTTCTGCAGGGTGTTTATGATGCCCGAGTGGCCGCACCCGGTTACGATGACCAGTCCCTTGCCCCGCAGGTTCAGGATGACGCACTGGTCGTCGGATATCAGGGGGTCAGGCTCCCAGCCGTGCTCCCGGTGGGCATGATGATAGGGGTTGCCCGTCTCGAAGCTGTTCGTGCGCCGTATCTCTCCCGAGACCAGGGCCATGCCATCCACCAGCATGGAAGGCCCAACCTCTTCTATGACCTCGATGTCCTCCGCCCGGAAGTCCGACCGCCGGGGCGCTGGATAGTTGAGCTGGTGGCCGTCAGGCAGTACCACCCTGCGCTCCAGGAAGGCGTCGGGGTGGAGCACCAGGGGCAGGGAGCGGGAGCCTAGCCTGTCCACCAGCCCAAGCAGCCCCATCGCATGGTCCGGGTGGCCGTGGCTGATGGTGACGGCGCGGATGTCTCGCGCATCGGCGCCCAAGGCATCCATGTTCTTAAGCAGGCCGTAGGCGCTGACGCCGGTGTCGTACATCAGGGTGGCGCTGCGGTCCCCCTGGGTTACCTGGATCAGGGTGGAGTAGCCATGCTCGGCTATGGCCGTTTCCCAGGGATTGGGGACTTCGCCCAGGGTGTCCTGCCACGCTGGCCCCAGGGGGTACCGTTCGACGCCGCCGCCGCTGGGCAGAAGCAGGTCGATGGTGTTGTCCACCACGACCGTGATCCTGACCTTGTCCACTTCCGGAAGGTTGATCACCTGCTGGGTCAACGCCTTCTCCGTGTCAGGAATGAGATGCATCCGATTCTATGCTGCCCACTCAGGATGTCAACTGCGCCTCCCTTTCAGCGTCCGTGTTGACTAACCATAGCCCCAAACCTAGAATTGCCCTAACGCCAGCTATGATTTCCAGCAGTCCCGTCGCATCTGCGGCGGTCGCCTGCGATGGGCCAGGACCCCCTTACGGAGGTACAGCTAGCATGAGCACTCTCGACCGGTACGACCTCCCCATCACCACATCTTCCCCCGCTGCCGCGGACCACTACGTCCGCGGCGTGGACCTGGTCCTTGCCCAGCAGTACGGCCCCGAGGATGCGCTGGCCGCCGCCGTGGAGGCCGATGAGGGGTTCGCCGCCGCCCACGCAGCCCTGGGAATGGTGCGGATGATGCGCGGCTCAGCCCCCCAGTCCAGGGAGAGCATGCAGCAGGCCCATGATACGGCAGGCGGCGTGTCCCAAAGGGAGAGGCAGCAGATCGAGATCATCGACCTTTGGGTGAAAGGCGAGGGGCACAAGGCAACCGCCTGCCTGCGGGAGCACCTGGCCGAGTACCCCCGGGACTGCATGATGATCCGCATGGCCCAGAGGCTGTTCATCCGCGGTTGCAGCACTGTCGGCTCCGGGGATGCCAACTTCCCCCCGGCCTACTACGCCCTCCTCAGCAGCATCGCACCGGCCTACGGGGAGGACTGGGCATTCTACGGCCAGTACGCTTGGGCCAACCACGAGATCGGCCTCATGGATGAAGGCTTGCGCCTGGCCCAGCGCTCCCTGGAGATGCGGCCCGACAACGCGGTCGCGGCCCACTCCATCGCCCACGTGCACTTCGAGACCGGCGACCCGTCGGGAGGCTCGGACTTCCTGGGCGCATGGCTGGAGACCCTGGACAAGAGGGCCGACTACCGGGTGCACCTGTCGTGGCACCAAGCCCTGTTCGAGCTTGCCCTGGGTCGCCAGCAGTCGGTGGAAAGCTGGTACTACGAAGAGATCGAACCTTCCATAAAGCGGGGAAGGCTGGCATCCCTGGTGGAAGGCGCTTCCCTGCTGTGGCGCATGCAGGTCTATTCGGGGGCTGTGCCCACCCTGCCCTGGGATGTGGTGTGCCCCCTGGCCGCCCCGGCGGCCGAGAAGGTGGGAGTGGCCTTCGGCGATGCCCATGCAGCTTTGGCCTTGGCCGGTTCCGGCGATCATGCCGCCCTGGGCAACATGCTACATGGCCTGCAGGCCGAAGCTGGTAAAGGCAACGCGCTAGCGGGTGAGGTGATGGTCCCGCTGGTGCAGGGCTTGGATGCCTTCGCCCACGAGGACTACGAAAACGCGGTCAAGCACCTGGGCCCTCTGGAATGCCAGATCGTGCGCATCGGTGGGAGCCATGCCCAGCGGGAAGTGTTTGAAGACACCATCCTGGAAGCCTACCTGCGGGCCGGGGAGCTTGATGCCGCCGGGGCTATGCTCACGGAGCGCTTGGAGCGTCGGTCCACCCCCAGGGACACATTCTGGCTGGGGCGCCTGCAGGCCGGAAGGGGCGCCGAAGATGAGGCCCAGGGGCGGTTCCAGGAAGCGGAGGACGCTTGGCAGACTGCCGATGGGTCCTTCCCCGAGCTGTCTGCCCTGAAGCAGATGGCCCGGAACTAGCCCCGCGCCTTCGACCTTCCACAACCTTCCGCTTTTCTGGCCGCCATTTCACGGGGTGGAAAGGGCAATGCCCCTCAGATTCGGTTTCTCATAAGGGACATCTACCACAACGCGTATTTCTTGGGGTGAAAAATGCAAGTTGGAACGGTATTCATGTCGTTCATGGGCGGGCCTCCAGGATACCGGCGGGAGTTCGGTCAGTGGATCGGCGAGGCTGAATTGCTGCTGGAGCGCCTGTCCCGGGCGGGATTCAGTTTCGTTGCATTTACCCACTCCTACCAGTCAGCGGGTTCCGGCGGAATACAACCCCTGGTGCTTCTATCGCGCTTGGCCCCAATATCCGGCGAGCTCAGGCTGGCAACCCAGGTGCTCCTCCTCCCCCTGATGAATGCCATGGACGCCGCCTACAACTCCGTTACCCTGGACCATATCACCGAGGGCCGCCTTGACCTGGGGGTTGGGCTGGGCTACCACCCGCTGGAGCTGGAGCCCTTTGGGCTCTCCAAGGCCGACCGAGTGCCCAAGTTCGAAGAGTCGGTCCGGCTGATGAAGGAGTTCTGGAAGGGAGAGCCGGTGCACTTCCAGGGCAGGTACCACAGCGTCTCCGGCACGTGCCTCACCTTGCCCCCCGTGCAGAAGCCCCATCCTCCCCTGTGGGGGTCGTCCCAGAGTCATGGCGCTTCGGCCAGGGCAGGGCGCATCCTGGACGGCATCGTCATAGGGCCTCAGACCAACTTTTCGGACGTGGGTGACCTGCTGGGCACCTTCAGGTCAGCGTGGTCTGAGAACCATGCAGGGGAGCCTGACCGGGTCGGAGCCTGGAGGGTGTTCCTGCTGGGAGACAACCCGGAGGATGGGTACCGGAGGGGTGTGGAGGGAGGCAGGCTGACCTTCAAGCGGTATCACGAAGGGGGTATGCAGGAAGCCACCACGGTGAGGCTGCCCCTGGAGCTAAGAGAAGATACGTACCAGGACTGGACTATCTCGGGCAGCTACCAAGACTGCCTCGCCGGTCTCCGCAGGTGCCGGGATGAGCTGGGGCTCACCCATGTCACATGCCAGTTCTACAACTTGCCTGATGATTTCGAAAACAGGATGGAGTGGCTGGACGGTTTCGGCAGCGAGGTCATCGCCAAGCTGTAGTATCCCCCTCACCCCCACCCTCTCCCACCTGGTGGGAGGGGGAGTATGCCCTCCCTTGACTGGAGGGAAACCAAGAACCCCCCTTGAGGGAGGGGATTAAGGGGAGGGTGAATCGAGTCCCTGAGGCATCGTTCTAGCGTTGTTCCCCCTCACCCCGCCCTCTCCCACCAGGGGAGAGGGGAAAGATCTTCCCTGCTTTGACTTGCGAGAAACGCCCATGCTAGAATTTGACGTAGACAGCACCACATTCGGGAGCTTGGGCAAGCCAGGCTGAGAGGGTGGCCGGCACTCGTCACCGACCGTTATACCTGAACCGGGTAATGCCGGCGAAGGGATAAGTCGATGACCAGTAATGACGCACCGTCAGGCTTTCCCCTGGCGGTTTTTCTTAGTTTCCGGGGTGAGAGAGGAGTCCACCATGGATGAACATCTGGTGATTGCCGGAAGGGTGTTCCACTCCCGGCTCATCCTGGGCACCGGCAAGTACAGGACCCCCGAAGATATGGTCGAGTCCATCCAGGCTTCCGGCACCGAGATGGTGACGGTGGCCATCCGCAGGCTGGACCTGGACGACCCCAACAAGAAGACGATCCTGGACTACATCGACTGGAACATCTACCAGGTCCTTCCCAACACGGCGGGGAGCAAGACGGTGGAGGAAGCCCTTTTCACCGCCCGCCTGGGCAGGTCAGTTACCAACAGCAACTGGGTGAAGCTGGAGGTCATCCCCGACCCCAAGTACCTCCTTCCAGATCCTGTGGGGACCCTGGCAGCCGCCGAGCAGCTAGTCAGGGAGGGCTTCATTGTGCTGCCCTACATCCACGCCGACCCGGTGCTTGCCAAGCATTTGGAAGAGGCGGGCTGCGCCACGGTGATGCCCCTGGGTTCGGCCATCGGCTCCGGCCAGGGCATCCACACAGCGGAAGAGATTCGCATCATCATCGAGCAGGCTAATGTGCCGGTGGTGGTCGATGCGGGTCTCGGCGTGCCGTCGGATGCTTCCGAGGCCCTGGAGATGGGCGCCGACGCGGTCCTGGTGAATACAGCCATCGCCCAAGCCCAGGACCCCGTCCTGATGGCCCAAGCCTTCCAGAAGGGTGTTCAGGCGGGCCGGGAAGCCTACGTAGCCGGCCGTATCCCCCGCCAGGCCTACGCGTCGGCCAGCAGCCCCACGGAGGATGTCCCCCAGCCCATACCCTCCGCCAGGTAAGGGCCGGTCAGGGAGCAATGAAGCCTTCGGTCCCTATGCCCTGCCTGTGCGTCGTCACCGACCGGAGTCTCTTTGGGGGCGACACAGACCGAATGGCCCGGTGCGTCGGCGACGCTGTCGCAGGCGGCGCCAACATGGTGCAGCTCAGGGAAAGGGGCATGGCGGAACAGGCCATGCTGGCTCTCGCCGAGGAGCTGCGTCGTATCACCCGGGGCAGCGCCCTGCTTATTGTGAACGGCAGCCCTGAGGTGGCCGCAGCCTGCGATGCCGACGGGGTGCAGCTTCCCGAGGCGGGAATAGCTGTGGACACAGCCAGGGGCATAGTCGGGGATGGTAAGCTGATAGGCAGGTCCGTGCATTGGGTTAAGGGCGCCATCGATGCCGAACAGGAGGGGGCCGACCTCCTAGTGGCGGGCACGATCTACGCCAGCCGCTCCCACACTGGAGTCGAGCCCGCTGGGCCCAGCCTCCTGAGCAGCATCGCTGGGCAGGTGCCCCTGCCCCTGCTGGGGATAGGAGGCATAGGCCCCGGCAACATCGCAAGTGTCATTAACGCGGGCGCTTGGGGCGCTGCCGTGATCTCGGCGGTTCTGGAGGCCGACGATCCGCGGGAAGCGTGCCGGGACATGATGGCGCAGATGAAGCTGGCGGCATCCGCAGCGGGCGAAGGCGCCCGACACATCCAGGGAAGCGACGCATGATTAAGCTGGTTGTCAACGGAAAGGAACGAGAGCTGGAGGGAAGCCAGGACCTGGTCAGCTTCCTGGAAAGCTTCGGTGTGAACATCCAGCACATCGCTGTGGGGTACAACGGCACCGTGCTGGAGAAGGACCGGTTCTCAGAGACCATGCTCCAGGATGGGGATGTCCTGGAGGTGGTGCGCCCCGTGGGCGGGGGCTGATACCCCCAACCCTTCTGGGATCGGGTTCAGGCTACGACCTGGACCAGCTTAGCCCCCAGGATACTCTCCATGTGCTTCAAGGCCCACCGGTGGGCGTCGCCATCGAAGCTGGCTACGCAGTTGGTGGGCACCTCCACCGCGTAGTCCCGGTTGCGGGCATCGGCGGTGGTGTGAAGGACGCAGATGTCGGTGCACACCCCGCACACGATTATCTTCTCCACGTTCATGGATTCAAGCTGATCGGCAAGGTCGGTGCCGAAGAAGCCGCTGTAGCGGTTCTTGGGCAGCACGTTTCCACCGGAAGACTCCACGTACTCAGCCAGCTCAGGCACGACCTCGGTCTCGTCGGTGCCCTTCACGCAGTGGACGGGGAACATCTGGAACTCCAGGTCGTCGGGGTCATGGTTGTCGCTGACGAAGAGTATCTTCGATCCTAGCTCTTTCTCCCGTTCCAGCAGGGTGCGTACGTTGGAGATGATGTCCCGGCAGCCATCGCCGCAGTACAGGTTGTGCCCCGGTTCCATAAAGCCCTTCAGCATATCGACGACCAGCACCACGTTCGCCATTTCGTTCCTCCCGGAGGGGCCTGTTTGTAGCTTCTATTTTAAGCCCAGCCACCCAGGGCCGCAAGGAACAACCAGCCTCGACAGCCTAGGCCCCAGCAGGTAGAATTACCCAGTTAACCAAGCTGACAGCCCGGTTTAGCTCGTACGATCGACCCACTTCATGCACTACGGGGGAAGATATGCCTTCAGTTAGCGTTTCCACCTATAGCTTCAGAGGACGAGAGAGCATACCCCAATTCATAGCCTTTGCCGAGGGCTTGGGGGTAGCGGGGATCGAGCTGGGCACCGACGCCCACTGGCCCGATGTCCTATCTGCTGGGGACAAGGCGGCGATCAGGGATGCAGTTGCCCGCAACGGCTGGATGCTGAACATCGACTACAACATGAAGACCGCCACCCTCGACAACTTCGATGAAGCAAAGGTCCAGCAAGGCATATCCGAGCTTAAGGCCGACCTTGCTTTGGCGGACGAGCTGGGGGCGGGATCCGTCTCCGTCCGAGTGGGGTTGATCAGCGCCGCCCTGCCCGACAACGTGGATGAGGTGCGGAGAAAGGCCCAGACCAACATCGCTGATGCTCTCAAAGAGGGGCTTCCGTTGGCGGAGAGGGCCAACGCCCTGCTGCTCATCGAGAATGCCCAGCTCAGACCCCTGGAGGTGCTGGAAACCTACGACCAGTACAACCAGATCCTGGAAGAGATTGGAAGCAGCCGGGTGAAGTTCATCCTGGACCCTGCCCACTGCCACACCTTCACCGGCATCCAGGACGGCATCGATGCACTGGGTCCCAATATCCACTCGGTGCACTTCCACGACAACCACGGTGAGAGGGGCAACGACGAGCACCTGGAGTTTGGCAAAGGCACCATCGACCTTGCCTCCCATGCGTATTTCCTGCGCAGCGTGCCTGGCATGATCACCTTCAAGGGATGGGATGGGACCGACGAGGAAGGCTCCACGGTTCGCAGCCTCGACCTAATCCGGGGCATCCTGGGCAGCTAGGGAGGCATTGGGAAAACCTCGTCGTTTCCGCGAAGGGAATCCTTGCACAGCTGCGTCTGCCCGGTCCCCTTCGATTTCCCTCAGGGCGAACGGACAGCGCAGGACTGCATAAGGCAGGCAGTGGGGGGCGCAGACTCCCGCGGAAGCGGGAGTGACGGTGCCGGGAAGCGGGAGTGAAGGTTGTGGGGCAAGGGAGTAGCGCGGATCGGGGAGAATTAAGCGGGACCTGGAAAGGGAAGATAGATGCTGGAACGCTTTTACGTTGATGAAGCAGATGCCGTCCGTGTAAAGGAGGCCGACCTCAGGGCCACCGTCGGCGCCATCTTCGAGAAGATGAATGTGTCCCCGGAAGATGCTGCCCTTGGGGCCGATGCTTTGGTGACCGCCGACCTGCGGGGTGTGGAGACCCACGGCGTGTCCAACATGCTCCGGGCCTACGTGGGAGGCTACAACCGGGACGAGATCAATCCGACTCCAAACCTGCAGATCGTCCGTGAGACGGCATCCACCGCTAACATGGACTCGGATCGGGGCTTGGGAATAATCGTCACGCCCAAGGCCATGGACATCGCCATAGAGAAGGCCCGCAACACCGGGCTGGGCATGGTGACCATCACTAACGGGCGCCACCTGGGCATGGCTTCCTATCATGCCATGATGGCTCTCAAGCACGACATGATCGGGATGTGCATGACCGGATGCCCCCCATCGGTGCTTCCCACATTCGGCGCTCAACCTCGCCTTGGCACCAATCCCATTGCCCTGGCGGCCCCCGCAGGGGTAGAGCCTCCCTTCGTATTCGATGCCGCGACCAGCGTCATAGCCGGCAACAAGCTGGGCCTTGCCAGCCGCCTGGGCTTGGACCTGGAGCCGGGATGGGTGGCCGACGGGGACGGCACTCCGCTGATGGAAGCTGTACCCGCGCCGACGGACTGGGCCCCCGGGTCCGCCCGGCGTTACCAGCAGCTACCCCTGGGCAGCACCCGGGAAGGCGGTTCCCACAAGGGGTACGGCTTGGCCTGCATGGTCGATATCCTCAGCGGCATCCTGGCGGGCAGCGCCTTCGGCATGGTTCCCGGGCGCCCCAACTTCAGCCACATGGTGGCCGCCTACAGCATCGAAGCTTTCACCGAGATAGACCAGTTCAAGAGCTTGATGGACGATTTTCTCAGGGCGCTCAAGGACACCCCGCCGGCGCCGGGCCATGAGCGTGTTATTGTTCCGGGCCAACTTGAGGTGGAGGCCACCGAGGACCGGCGGGCCAACGGCATCCCCCTGCACAAAGAGGTGGTGCAGTGGTTCCAGGATATCTGCAATGAGCTGGGCATCCCCTACTCCTTGAGCTAGGGCTTGCAGAACGGGCGCTTAGCCTGAGGGAAAGTTAGGTCGGGCCATGAACACCCCAAGATACGACATCTGCATCATCGGCGGAGGAATCATAGGGCTTTCCACCGCCTTCCAGCTTCTTCATCGCTACCCAAAGCTGAAGGTGGCTGTGGTCGAGAAAGAGGACCGTCTGGCGGTCCACCAGACGGGCCACAACAGCGGAGTGATTCATTCGGGAATCTACTACCGGCCGGGCTCCCAGAAAGCCCAGTTCTGCGCAGGCGGAGTCAGTGCCCTGGTCCAGTTCTGCGACGAGAACGAGATACCCTATGAGCGGTGCGGTAAGGTCATCGTCGCCACCGACGAATCGGAGCTGGGACGTTTGGACACCCTGTACGAAAGAGGCACCGCCAACGGCGTTCCCGGCCTGAGGATGATAGGCCCCGAAGAGCTGGCGGAAGTCGAACCCTATGCCAGGGGAATCAGGGCCTTGCACTCTCCCGCCACGGGCATCGTCGATTTCACCAGGGTCGCTAACGCTTATGCCAGCCGGTTCGAGGAGAGCGGCGGAACAATCTACCTGAACAGCCGGGTGCTGGGCATCAGCAGCAGGGGAGACACCACGACCCTCATAACCTCCTCGGGAGAGGTGTCCTGCAGCTACGTGGTCAACTGCGCGGGGCTGTACTCGGACAGGGTTGCCCGCATGATGGGCGCACCCAGCCCGGTCCAGATAGTGCCCTTCCGGGGAGAGTACTACACCCTGAGGGAAGAGAGCCGGGACCTGGTCAAGACCCTGATCTATCCCGTCCCCAATCCCCGCTTCCCCTTCTTGGGAGTGCACTTCACCCGGAACATCCACGGCCATGTGGAGGCGGGGCCCAACGCTGTCCTGGCTTATGCCCGCGAGGGGTATCGCAAGAGTGTGATTAACCCTGGGGAGCTGTCCTCTACCCTGACTTTCAGGGGGTTCTGGTCCATGTCCCGCAGGCACTGGAAGGTCGGCTTGGGGGAGATGCACCGCTCCCTGAGCAGGCGAATATTCCTGAAGGATTTGCAGCGCCTGGTGCCGGCGGTCCAGGATAAGGACCTGGCGCCCGGAGGAGCGGGGGTGCGCGCCCAAGCCGTTGACCGCAACGGCGCACTCCTGGACGACTTCAGCATCTGGCAGACCGCCGGGGCCATCCATGTACTGAACGCCCCTTCGCCGGGGGCCACATCATCCATATCCATCGGCCAGCACATAGTCGGGCTGGCGACTGAGACCTTTGGGCTGTATGGCTAAGGCCTAGCGGGCCAGGGCGATACCCCAAACGCTGGAGGCCCCGCGTTTCTTGAGCGCCTGGGCGCAGGCCGCCATGGTGCTCCCGCTGGTCACCACATCGTCCACCAGCACCACCTTGGCTCCCCGTACATCTTCCCGGCAGGTGAAACTGCCATCGACGTTGTCTTGCCGTTGGCTTCTGCCTCCCAGGTTTGCCTGGGGAGGCGTGTCCCGCGTCCTCTTGAGAACGTCCTTTACTGGAAGCCCGGAAATCCTGGAGACATGGTCGGCCAGTAGGGTCGACTGGTTGTAGCCCCGGCCTCGCATACGACGGGGATGGAGGGGCACCGGCGCCAGGCAGTCCCGGGGTATGTCCTTGGTTTCCAGCCACTCTCCCAGCAGATGCCCCAGGGTCGGGGCCGCAGCCCGCAGGTCCTCGTACTTCAGCTTGTGAATTGCGCTGCGAAGCGGGCCGTCCATCAGGTAAGGGGCGCGTATTCCGTCTATGGGCAGGGGGGATGCCTGGCACTCTTCGCATACGGGCCTGCCGTCGGTGCTGTCGGCACAGATGCGACAGTAGGGAGGCTCCAGCGTCGCCAGGTTGGGCAGGCAGGACGGGCAGAGGATATTGTCCTCCGTCCCGCAGCCCGCGCACCGGATGGGAAACAGGAACCCCAGCACCTTGTCGTTGAATCTCTCCAGGACGGACCGGTACATCGCCAACGTTCCGGACCCCCTTCGTGCATCTCAGCGCAAGCTTCCCTATATTATCAGCAGGCGCATATAATTTGCCCATCCCCGGAAGTCGCAAGGGAGGTCCACCGCGCCATGCCAGAATCTATCACGCCCACCGAGCTGCAACATCTTTTCGAGACTGGGGCCAGCTTCGCCTTGCTGGATGTGCGGGAAGCGGGGGAGTACAACAGCTCCCACATTCCCGGCTCCAGCCTCCTATCCCGCCGGCAGATAGAGTTCCAAGCCCATCACCTGGTCCCCTATATGGGGGCAACGGTCGTGGTGTGTGACGATGATGGCCGGCGGGCAGAGCTGGCTTCTGCGACCCTGGAGGGAATGGGGTACCAGAAGGTGTCGGCGCTGGCCGGGGGCATCAACCGTTGGGTCACCGAAGGCCACTCTACTGAGTGGGGCACAAACGTCCCCAGCAAGGACTTCGGTGAGCGGGTGGAGGTGGAGCACCATGTTCCCGAAATCGAGGCAGTGGAGCTGGAGGAGCGGGTGCGCCGGGGGGACAAGATCGTGATCCTGGACACCCGCACCCCCGAAGAGTACCGGCGCTTCTGTATCCCCGGCGGGCGGAGCGTCCCCGGGGGAGAGCTGGCCCTGCGAATCACCGACATCCTGGAAGGCGTGGAGGAGGGAACGACGGTGGTGGTGAACTGCGCCGGGCGCACCCGCAGCATCATTGGCACCCGCACCCTCCAGCGCATGGGCATCTCGGACCTGTTCGGCCTGAAGAACGGCACCTCGGGCTGGGTGCTGGCGGGTTTCCAACTGGAGACGGGAGGTGACCGCCTGGCCATGCCCGACCCGTCGACCGAGGGCCTGGATGCCGCTGAAGCCTATGCCGACAGGATTGCGGAGGAAGACCAGGTGGGGCGCCTCTCCATCGGAGAGCTGCGGGACCTGATGAACAGGACCGCGCAGGAACCTGTTTACCTCATCGATGTCCGTACCGAAGGGGAGTACGCGAAGGGGCACATCCCCGGCTTCCACTGGTTCCCCGGCGGACAGGCTGTCCAGCGGAGCGATGATGTGGTGGGGATCCGGGGCGCTATCATCGTGTTCGCCTGCGAGAAGAAGGTGCGGTCCAGCATCACCGCATCCTGGTACCGGCAGATGGGGTTCGAGAAGGTGTACGTGGTGGATGGAGGCATCGAGGCTTGGAAGGCCGCCGGCCTACCCCTTGAAGAGGGGATGCCCGACGCCGAGCCTTTCGGAGCTGATGAGGCCCGCTCCAAGGTCCGCATGATGTCCCCCAATGAGGCAGGCCAGGGGACTCAGGGCGCCAGGATATTTGTGGGAACCAGCCGGGAGTTTGCCTACGGCCACCTGCCGGGTTCTCACTGGGTGCCCAGGGGTTGGCTGGAGCTGCAGGTGGCTGATGCGGTGCCCTCCAAGGACACCTCGGTCCTGATCACCTGCGTTGATGGAAGCCAGTCTCTTCTGGCGGGAGGGACCATGGTAGATATGGGGTACACCGATGTTGCGGTGCTGGAGGGAGGCACGGCTGGATGGAGGGATTCAGGGCTGCCCCTGGAAAGGGGCTTGTCCGGCGTTATG
Organism: Dehalococcoidia bacterium; assembly: GCA_965116325.1. Lineage (GTDB taxonomy): Bacteria > Chloroflexota > Dehalococcoidia > Lucifugimonadales > JAGWBF01 > JAGWBF01. The sequence continues at coordinate 1,852,331 of OZ220675.1, forward strand.
GCTGCCCCTGCCGACATGGTGCCCACGGGCCCCGACCGCAACTATGCGGATATGATGAACTACCTGCGATGGGAGGAGGCGCTGGGCGAGAAGTACGCCAAGTAGGGGCCGACGCTGGTCAGCCTCCGCCCTCCCGGCGCTGCTGGTTCTTCAGGAACTCCTCCAGCTCTTGTACCAGCTCCTCGGACTTGGGCATCTCCGTCATTGTGAGCACGGCTGCCTCGTCATATCGCTCTTCCAGCCTTTGGACGTATGAACCGATCTGGGAGTCCCTGCTGACCGCCTTGCCCACCTCATCGTCGAAGGTCCTTGCGGCCGACCTCAGCTCATCCAGCTCCAGGCGGAAGTCCAGGAATCCCTTCAAACTGCTGATCAACGTGTAGCCAACCCGGTAGTTGGGGGCTGCCTGCAGGTAGTGGGGAGTGTGCCCCCAGATGGTGGCATAGCCCATGTCCTGCTCTATGCAGGCGCTCATTATCGCGGAGGCGATGCCCGTCGGCCCCTGGTAGTGGGAAGGCACGATGTTCTGGGCCTCCAGCATGTCCTTCAAGTCAGTGTGGTTGGAAGACCCGGTTATGCGGACCTCCCTGGTATGGGGGACTGCGTCCAGCAGGGCGCCCACGTGCACCACCGTCCCCACGCCCCATCGCTGCACGCCGTCCAGGAGGGTGGCGCAGAAGGTCCTCCACTTCAGGTGAGGCTCGATGCCCAGGAAGAACATGAGGCCCGGCGAGCCCTCCTCCCCCGGGGCGTAGTACAGCTCGTTGGACGGCCACTTGACGATGCGGCGACCCTCGGAGTTGATGCTTACGGTGGGACGCATCTCGGTGAAGTTGAAGAACTCCTCGGGGTCCAGCTCCGCAACCTTCCTGGCCCGGAGCTTCCGGATCAGGTAACGCACGGCGCTGCTGGCGCCCTCGCCCGCATCCGGCCATCCCTTGAATGCCGTGATCAGGTGGGTGGCGGTCCCTTCCGGCTCTTCTATTACCCTGAGATGCTCCATCTTCGGCACCCTGCGCCCTCACTCCCACATTAGACTCAGCCCATCATAGTTTAGGCGTTAGCCCCATGTCCACCTTGGCACGGCGGCCCTTCCTGTATAGGTGTATTATTGGAGTATGGGGCGACGCCCATGTAGGAAAGGAGACGCCGGGTGAACTTGTGGGCAGTTCCAGGTCACCAGTTGCGTACAAGGATATTCCTCGTAGCCTTCGCGGGGGCTGTGCTATTGATAATCGGCGCAGCTATGCCTTGGGTATCGGCGCCCGAGGAGTTCTATCAAGAGGTGGACCGACTTGCGCGGGAAAGCGGCGTACATGGTGTTTACGCCATCGCCGGCGCAGTGCTGGTGCTCGCGCTGATAGTGTACTTTCTTATATCGGAGCAGTGGCAGCACATAAAGCTGCTGAGCATTCTCATTGTCGTCGTGGCCCTGGGCGCCGCCTATATCGCCGTAACCGACCTTGTGTATATCCAAACCGATCTGCTAGGGGACCTTATACTTGAGGGCGAAGCTCAAGAGTCCGCTTCCGTTTCGGTGGCCCCGGGCTTGTACATCACCCTTGTCGCCTGCGGGCTTCTGGCGGCGAGCGGAGCATATAGTACCTTCAGGAGCTTTCTGCCTGACCCTGCCGGCAAGGAAGAATGATCGAGCCATAGAGGGCCTATGAAACGAAGCGCCGTTGTAATACGACACTCTCCCGTGGAAACCCTGGGGTCCAACTTCACTGCCGTGCTCAAGGAGCGGGGTTTCGAGCTTCACGAGGTCAACCTGTTCGAACATGCCCCAGCCTACGACCGGTTTGACGCACCCGCCTTGGAAGAAATGGCAGTCGTCGCAATATTAGGCGGGCCCATGTCGGTGAACGACAGGCTCCCGGCCCTGGAGAAGGAACAGGAGTACATCAGGGAGGCCGTTGGCTCGGAAGTACCTGTGTTCGGTGTGTGCCTTGGCGCCCAGCTTATGGCGGCTGCCATGGGCGGCCGCGTCGAGGCGACGGGTGGGTTCCAGTTCGGCCTACGCAAGATAGAGATTACGGCCGAGGGAAGTTCCGATCCGGTCTTCGGGAAGATACGGGTGCCCCTGGCGCCCACCCTGCATGGCGACCACTTCATTCTCCCGCCCGAGGCTGTCCTCATGGCGGGCGGCCACATGCTCTGCCGGGACGGAAGCTACCTCAAGATCGACATGGCCTACCGGTACGGGTCCAGCTACGGTTTCCAGTTCGAGCCCCAGCTTACCCTGGAAGAGCTGGTGGTCTGGGACCGGGAGATGTACGACTGCTACGGGATGATGGGCGATGCCTTCGATCCTGCCCGGGAGTCCAAGCGCAACCTGCGGGAGTTCACCAGCTTCGCCCCCATCCACCAGTCCCAGATGCGGGAACTGTTCGAAGCCTTCCTGGACCAAACCCCAAACCTGTAGGGCCTGTACCCCCGGGGCATCAGCTCTTGACCAACCTGACGTTTCAGGAGCGGTTGCCTTGCGCGCGCCTCCGCTGCCCGTTCGCCCTGAGCCCGTCCTGAAGCTCTCGAAGGGGGAAATCGAAGGGGAACAGATAGCCCGTAACGAAAGTTCGGGGCATTAATAAGGTGGGATGAGACGAAACCTTTGCCGTCATTGCGGCGGAGGCCGCAATCCAGGAAAATCCGGGACAGAGATAGACTGGATGTGACGAAAGGCGATGCCTCTTGCCCGTTCGCCCTGAGGGAAATCGAAGGGGAGCGGACAGCGCAGGCCCAAGATACACAAAGGCTCCTTAGACTGTCCCCGCCTTGTCCATGCTATTTGCCGACCCTATAATGGGGCAACCATTCCAAGGGAGGCTGAAGTATGTACACCAAGTCGATACTCAGCTTGGACCAGTGCCAAGCTGCCATCACCGCAATGATCGCAGAATACAACAAGGACACCAGCCGGCGTCCTATCGCTATGGCCATAGTCGATGACACGGGCAACCTGATCAGCTTTGCCAGGACGGATCGATCCAGGCTTATGGCGTCCCGTAACTGCATCAAGAAGGCATACACGGCGGCTATCATGGTGTCCGACACCGTCGACTATGCCGCCAGGCTCAAGGAGCAGGGGCGCACCGTGGCTGATTCGGGTGAACCGATGCTGACCGGCCTGCAGGGAGGTGTCGTCATCCTGAACCCTGCCGACGGCACATGCCTGGGTGGAATCGGTGTGGGGGGCCTGCCCACGGGCGTCGCCGACGAGGAGATTGCCAGGGTGGGACTGCAGGCGCTGGGCCTGTGAGGATATCTCCATGAAGACCATAGAGATCGACCGCAGCAAACGCCTGAAGGAAGAACCTTCCAAGGGCCATAACCGGTGGCATCCCGACGTAACGCCGGTGGTGGAGGCTGACACTGGCGAAGATGTCGTCCTGGAGACGAGGGATGCCGCCGACTGCCAGATACGTAAGGGCATGGTTGTGCAGGACTTGGTGGGCATGGACGCCAAGGTGGCCCATCCCCTGACGGGCGCGGTTTACGTGAAGGGCGCCCAACCGGGGGATTTGCTGGAGGTGGAGTACCTGGACATCATCCCCCAGCCCTACGGCTGGACCCGCTTTCGCTCCGGAGGCGGGTTCCTGCGGGATGAGTTCACCGAGCCCTACCTCGTGCACTGGGACATCGCCGACGGTTGGGCCACCTCGGAGCAGCTTGTTGGAGTGCGTATCCCCAACGGCTCCTTCATGGGAACAGCGGGTGTCGCTCCCTCCCACATGCAGTTGGAGGAGTGGACCCGGCGGGAGGCCGATCTTGTGGCCCGCGGTGGCATTGCCCAGCCACCAGACCCTGTCGATGCCGTCCCAGCAGGTGGGCCTGTGGCCACCCATGGGGTGCGAACCATACCGCCGAGGGAGAACTGTGGCAACGTCGATGCCAAGCAGCTTACCAAGGGGTCCAAGCTGTTCATCCCCGTGGGTGTGGAGGGAGCGCTGTACTCGGCCGGGGACGCCCACTTTGCCCAGGGGGACGGCGAATGCTGCCTCACCGCCATAGAGATGGGCGCAACTGTTGCGGTGCGGTTCCAGGTGCACAAGGGAGAAGCATCCCGCAAGAACATTCGATGGCCCCGCTTCTCCCACTCCGGCTACTTCCTGCCTCCCGAGTGGGCGGCGCCCCGCAACTTCATCGCCACCATGGGGATGCCGGTGCGGAGGGATGGCACCCAGGAGGGCGAGGACCTGACCCTGGCCGCCAAGAACGCGCTCCTGAACATGATCGACCTGCTACAGGAGCGGGGATGGACCCGGGAGCAGGCCTACATCATCTGCAGTGTGGCCGTTGACCTGAAGGTCAGCAACGTGGTTGACCTGCCCAACGTGACTGTCTCGGCCTTCCTGCCCGAGGACATCTTCCAGGGCTAGCTGGGGTCTACTTGACGGCGAAGCCTCCGTCGACTGTGAGAACCGCGCCGGTAACGTAGTCGGAGCCTGGGCCTGCCAGGAACACAACCGGCCCCTGCAAGTCCTCGGGCTCACCCCACTTGCCTGCCGGGATGCGGCGGCTGATGAGCTCGTACCGCTCGGGGTCCCGCTGGGGAATGCTGGATGTCAGGCGCGTCATGAACCACCCGGGGAGGACGGCGTTCACCTGGATGTTGTCCGACGCCCACGCAACGGCAAGGCTCTTGGTAAGCTGCACCAAGCCTCCCTTGCTGGCCGAGTAGCCCGACACCCAGTCGCTGCCAAAGAGGGAGAACATGGAGCCGATGTTGATGATCTTGCCCCCGCCCTGCTTCTTCATGTGGGGGTAGACCTCCTTGGAAGCCAGGAAACCGGCCCTAAGGTTCACGTTCTGCACCCGGTCCCACTCGTCGATGCTTATCTCCTGGGGTTGCTTGCGCACCGAGATGCCGGCGTTGTTCACCAAGATGTCCACCCTGCCCATGGCGGCAACGGTGTCGGTGACCATACTTACGATGTCGGCTTCCTGGGAGACGTCTACCTTCAGGGCCATAGAGCGCACACCCAGGGCGCTTAGCTGCTCTACGGCGTCGGCATTCTTCTCCTCATCCCTGGCGGCAACTACCACATCGGCCTTGGCAGCCGCCAAGCCCGCGGCGATTCCCAGGCCGAGGCCTCCGTTCCCGCCGGTCACGATGGCAACCTTGCCTGCCAGGTCGAATAGATGGTCGATGCTCACGCGGAGTCTCCTGTTGAAGATGGGGTCGGTCTCGGGGCGCTGGAAGCGGACGGTAGTGTAATTGCCCCTATTTCGGGTGTCAACGACGGCCCTGGTTCCCTTCATTGGCTAGACCTTTCCATAGGGAACCGCTTGCCGAAGGTGACGGTGGGGTGGATGTGAGATTGGAGTGTATAATGGGGCATCCCCGTAGTGGCGAGATAGCTTTCTGAACATTGGGTAGCCGGTCCGCCCGGTACTACTTTGAAGAGGTGCACGATATGCCTGAGAAACTGGACGGCGGAGAAGCTTTGCTGGAGGCCATTCGTGAGCTGAATATCGACTACATCATCTCCTCCCCGGGCTCGGACTGGGCACCCGTGTGGGAAGCCCTGGCCCGGCAGAAGGCCAACGAGACCAAGGGCCCCACCTACATCAACTGCTGGCATGAGACCCTGGCTGTGGCTATGGCCATGGGGTACACCCAGGCGACGGGGCGCATGCAGGCCGTCATGCTCCACGCCGGGGTTGGCCTGCTTCAAGGTTCCCTGGGAATCCAGACCGCCACCCAGGGTGAGGTCCCCATGCTCATCCTGTCCGGCGAAGCAGTGTCCTACGGAGAAGACCCGGACCTGGACCCCGGCAGGCAGTGGATCACAGGGCTGAGCGTGGTGGGCGGCCCCGACCGGTGGGCAGCACCGATAACCAAGTGGAGCAGCCACGTCACCAGCCACCACACCCTGTACGAGACGGTGTTGCGGGCGGGGGAGATGTCCCAGCGCCTGCCCAAAGGCCCAACCTACGTAGATGTGCCCCTGGAGGTGATGCTCCAGGACTGGACCCCCCGGGAAGGGCCTGGCGCTCCCCACGGCGCTCCCAGGGTCTATCCGGACCCCGACGGGCTGACCGAGGCCGCTGAGCTGCTGCGTAGCTGCAAGAACCCCGTGATCGTTTCCGAGTCGGGGGGCAGAGACCCGGTATCCGTCGACCACATCAGGGAGCTGGCTGAGCTGCTTGGCGCGCCCGTGATCGAGACGGGCACTCCTGTGTTCGCAAACTTCCCCAAGGACAACCCGCTGCATATGGGGTGGGACTCGGGGCCCTTCCTGGCCGAATCGGACCTGTTTCTCCTGATCGGGGCCAAAGTCCCCTGGTACCCGCCTTCAGCCCGCCCGGCCTCGGCTAAGGTGGTCGCCATCGACGAGACCCCCTACAAGGGCTACATGGTCTATCAGACCCTGGGCGCCGACGTGACCCTGGAAGGGGACATGACTACGACCCTCGGTGTGCTTCTCGAGGCGGTCAAGTCGGGAGGAGGCTTGGACGACGGCGCCGTCTCCCAGCGTCGAGGGCGATGGGAGGCGGAGCACAAGGCGCGGAAGGATAAGGCAGCATCCGAGGCTGAGAAGGCCCGCTCTGCATCTCCCATCGATCCGGTGTGGCTGTGCGCAGCCCTGAGCGAGGTGATGCCCGACAACGCCGTTTATGTGGAGGAGACCATCACCCACCGGCCCACCATTCTGAAGCATGTCCGGTGGAACCGCGCCGGGAGCTACTACCATCCTCCCACCGGGGGCCTGGGCGTGGCCCTGGGGACAGCCCTGGGGGTCAAGCTCGCCGACCCGGAGAGGCCCGTGGTCTGCCTGATGGGGGACGGCTCCTTCAACTACAATCCCGTGACCCAGGCCCTGGGCGCCGCCCGCGAGCACCATCTGCCGTTACTGATCGTCGTGTTCAACAATGGGCGCTACGCCTCTATGCGGAGGAACCACCTGTCCTTTTACCCGGGTGGCGTCGCTGCCAGCAACAACGACTTTTACGGAGTGAACATTCCCGGGCCCAGGTACGCGGAGCTGTGCACAGCTTTCGGGGGCTACGGCGACACCGTCGAGACGCCGGAAAGGCTGCCCGCAGCGTTGGCCGCAGGGCTGGAAGCCGTCCGAAATGGACAGACGGCCATCATCGACGTGGTGCTGGGCGCTTAGGGACTAGGCTGCTGCAGCCGCCCGGGCTTCCTGGGGTCGGAAGGCGGGCATCACCTGCTCGGCCAGCCGGTCCATCTGCTCCAGGATCACCGCCTCGGGAGTACCAACGGGCAGGCCCATGCTGACCCGATCCAGGCCGGGGAAGGCCGGTTCCAGGCCCTTCAGCTTCTCCACGATCATCTCGGCCGGCCCGCACAGGAAAGCCCCCGACTTGGCGGCCTTCTCCAAGCTTGGCAGGTCGGCGTAGGGCGCCAGCCTGGGGTCGCTGATGTCTCGTATCTGCTCCTCGCTGAGCCCACGGGTGAGCCTCAGGGGGCCGAACATCTTCAGGTTCTCCTCAAAGAAGCTCGCGGCTTCCTTTATGCCCTGCTCCTGGTCGTCGCACACATAGAAGTGGAAGCCTATGGCCAGGTTCTCGCCAAGCTGGGTTTCGATGCCCGCCCGGGCTTGGGCATCCCTCCACGCCTCGATGACGTTGGACATTGCCCCGCTCTCAGCCACCCCCCCGCCGATGATCCCTTTCATCCTGTGCTTGGCCATGAAGTCCAAGCCCCGCGCGGTGGCGCTCTGGATGGGCTGCCAGCACTCCACGGGCAGGTTCACCGGTCGGGGCACAAGGGAGATCTCCTTCAGATCGTAGCCCCGGTAGGGAATATCGGGCGTGGGAGGAAGGTCGTAGTACTTCCCATGGTGGGAGAAGAAAGGCTCGTTGAAAGCCTTGAACATGATGTCCACCTGCTCCTCGAACAGGTCCCTGTTGCCCTCCTGGTCCCGCAAGGGAGCGCCGAAGGTCTCAACCTCCCTGGTATGGTAACCACGGCCAACCCCGAAGATGACCCTGCCGCCCGTGAGGTAGTCGGCGGTGGCGTAGTCCTCGGCCAGGCGCAGGGGGTGCCACATGGGGGAGATGTTGAAACCGCAGCCCAGGCGAATGTTCCGGGTAAGGTGGGCAAGGTGCAGGCTGAGCATCAGCAGATTGGGTATGCACTCGTAACCCTCGGGCTGGAAGTGGTGCTCGGCCAGCCACAGGGTGTCGTAGCCCAAGCCGTCCATCTTCTGGGCTATGTGAACTGCTTTGTCAAAGGCTGTGACCAAGTGTTCATTGGGGAATATGCGGTCGTTCACGGCCGTCCCGGCGTACCCTATATCACCCATATCCACGTGACCGGCATAGATGCTATCGAACTTGGTTATCAAGAAGGACCTCCCCTGAAATAAGTGGGTTTCTTGCGCGGATCAGCCGCAGGCCAGGGAGTACACCTGGGAAGCGCCGTCGGGCAGGGGATGGATGCTCCAGGTGTCGCCGCTGTCCTTGCTGGCATACACATCTCCGGCGTTGGTGGCGCAGAACATGTGGCTGGGCTCCCGCTGGTCGAAGGCCAAGCCGAATATGGTGCTGCCAGGGACGAAGCCCATATCCACCCGCTCGAAGGATGCGCCAGCGTCGGTGCTCCTGAACAGTGCCCCCATATCGCTCTGGAAATTGGCGCCCCCGGCAACCCAGATGGTCCTGGGGTCGCCCGGCGTCTCGGTGATGCAACGACAGTAGGTCTGCCCCTTAGCGTTCAAGGGTTCCACGGGAACGTGGCTCCAGTGGTCTCCTTTGTCCTCGCTCCGAAATACTCCCGCCCTGGCTATGGTGATAACCACATTGGGATTCAACGTGCTGCACAGTACGCCGTGCATATCAACGTAGTCATCGGTCAGGTACTGGCCGTGGCTGAGGTTCTCCCAGCTTTCGCCCCCGTCGGTGCTCCTTATGATCCCGCCCACCTCCACCGCCCCATAGACCTCGCTGGGGTTGGCGGCGCTGGCGGCCATCATAAGCACCCGCTTGGCAGGGTTGGAGCCGGGGCCCGTCGTTATTTCGGGGAATCGGACGCTAACGGGGAGCTGTCTCCAGCTATCGCCGCCGTCTACGCTGCGGTAGATCTCGCAGGAGTCGTACCCGGCGAACATCACGTCGGGGTCCCAGGGGTGGAACAGCACCGACCAGGAAGCCCTCCGGTGGTCGGGAACGTTCACCCTCTCCCAGCTATCGCCCCGGTCCGTGCTGCGGTAGGGGCCGTCCTGGGTGGCTGCGTAAACGATGTCGGGTTGGTGGGGATGAATGGCTATGTCCCGGACCGCCGGCGATTCGGGCAGGCCATTGCCGAGCTGCTCCCACCGGCCATCCCCGTCGGCCATCCTGTATAGTCCTGCGTTCACGACTCGCCCCGGAGTATTCTCTCCGGCCAAGCCGGCATAGATGTAAGTTCGTCGCCCTGAGTCGTTGGTTGCCATAGCTGCCTCCTCTGCTGTATGTGGAGGAAATAAAGGGGTCTCAGGTAGTTATCGGGATGGCGTCATTCCAACAAAAACAGCTACCCTTGTCAAGCGTGACTCGATTCCCTATCCGATATCTGGCGGCTAGGTTTGACCGGCATTTGCGGTGTGTCTATAATCGACCCAACCTTCCCCGGTCCGCCCTCGATCCTACCTGCATAAGGAGGTCATATGGCTGCCGAAGTGTTGACCCTGGAACCCAATAAATGCCTGCTGATCCTGAACGACATGATAAACCGGCTGTTCAAGGGTCAGGGTCCCCCGTACTCGACACCGCCTCACCGGCAGGAGATGCTGGACAACGTGATCAAGCTCGTGGATCACTGCCGTGCCGTGGGTACTCCCATAGTCTGGATCACCACCCACTACCGGAAAGACATGAAGGACGGCCCGAAGCAGATGTCCGACATCTTCCAGGGGCTGCAAAACCTGCTGATCGCCGGGGTCCCCGATACCGACTTCATTGATGAGCTTCCCCCTGCTCCCGAGGACTTCATCCTGGTGAAGCAGAGGTGGAGCGCATTCTGGGCCACCAACCTGGACTGCATTATCAGGGCACTGGGAACGGAAACCCTGATCCTCGCCGGAGTGGGCACTCACCGCACCATCGAAGGGACCGCCAGGGATGCCAAGAACCGGGACATCCCCAGCGTTGTGGTGAGCGACAGCTGTACCGCCGCCGAGGTCGAGGCGTCGGACATGACTCTGAAGTACATCCTTCCCATCCTTGTGCACGTTCGCACCACCGACGAGGTTATCAGCTATCTGCACGACTAGCTCCCTCTTTCGCGGAGGGAGTGAAGCGGGGTAAAGGGACACCCTCACCGGTAAAGGAGGCTGTACCATCATCAATCACGGTGTACCCAACCACAGCTTCTACATGCCCACCAGGATAATCTATGGGCAGGGCACGCTTGCCCGCCTGCCCGATGTGGTGGAAGAGACGTCCGGTCCCGACGCTCACGTATTCCTGGTGACCGGGCCCAATAACCTGAAGGCTCAGGGCACCCTGGACCGCGTCCTTTCGGGCCTTGAGCGCTTCCAGGTGACCCACTACGGGGGCGCCCTGCCATTCACGCCACCGAACCTTGTGGACGATGCGGTGGAGGCCCGCCGGGACTGCGGGGCCACGGTGGTGGTTGGCATAGGTGGAGGCAGCGTCTTAGACCTGGCCAAGCTGGTGGCCGTCCTGGAGTCCAATCCAGGCCCCGCCCTGGATTACGGCACCGGCGCCAGAAAGATCAGCCGGCCGGGCCTTCCCTTCATTGCGGTCCCCACGACATCGGGCAGCAGCAGCGAAGTTACTTCGGCGGCCCGGCTGTGGCTATTCGATGAACAGGAGTCTTACGCTGTCAGTCATCTCCACATGTACCCGACGACGGCTATCGTGGACCCAGACCTTGCCCTGACGATGCCCTCGGATCTGGCTGCCGCGACGGGCATGGATGCTTTCACCAGCGCCTTCGAGTCCTACTGGGCCACCGAGTCCCAGCCCATCACCGATGCGCTGGCCCTCAGGGTGATCCGTCTCTATGCCCAGAACCTGGAAGCTTCCTGCAATGGTGCTGAGGCAGAAGCGCGGGCCAACTGCGCCCTGGCGGCAACCATATCGGGGGTTGGCTACACCAACAGCCATCCCAACATCTGCCACGCCTTCTCCCAGCCTCTAACCCTGATGAGGAATGTGGCCCACGGGCAAGCGGTGGGTGTTTCCCTTGGCGCATGCCTGAAGTGGAACGCCCCGGCCATCAGTTCCAAGCTGCCGGCCCTGTGGGAGGCCCTTGGGGTGGAGGGCATGGACGACGCCGTGACCAGGGTGGAGCAGATTATGGAGCGCTGTGGCATGAAGACCCGGCTGGAAGATCTGGGCTTCGGCTCGGACGACATGGAGACGGCCCTGGACCTGGTGCCTTGGCACCGCCTAAAGATCATTCCCAGGGAGATATCCAGGCTCCAGGCCCACTCCCTGCTTGAGTCCCTGCTGTAGCTACCGGCGGGTCGGCTTAGGCGACGGGGTTCCCCCAGCGGTCCACCGAGCACACCTCGGGGAGAGGCTTGCGTTGGTTGGGCCCGAAATTCCCCCGGGGGTATCCTAGGGGAATGCAGTACACCACCTCCGCCGTGTCGGGAATGTTCAAGAGCTGGTGTATCCGTTCTTCTACCGTGGGGTGCAGGGTGGTTATGGTCCCTCCGATGCCCAGGCACCGGGCTGCGAGCAGCATGTTCTGGACCGCCGGGATCACCGAACCCCGGGCATTGGCGCCCTTGACGGTGGAACAGACCATGACTATCACCGGCGAGTTGCCGATCTCATTTGCCATCTTCATGGCTGACTGGCGGGGGTTCTTGCCGGGAGGTAGGTCCTCAGGGCCGTTAATTCCCTCGTCCTTGCGCTTGGCCCACCATGCTTCCCGGTAGAGCTCGGCGAACTTGGCCCTGGTGTCGGCGTCCTTCAGTACCAGGAAGTGCCAGTTCTGGGCGTTGCCCCCGTTGGGAGCGCGGATGGCTGCCTCCATGATCTCCCGCAGATCGTCGTCAGGCAGGGGGTCGGGCTTCTGCCGGCGTATGGCCCGGAGGGTGTAGATGGCTTCTCCCAGGGACATGTTGAGACTGGTTGGGCCGGGCATGGCGCTCCTTTCGTGGTGGAAATGTCAGAAACGGGGATCTGAGGACCTATCAAAGGGTTAAGTGTGTAGCAGACGGTATTCTATTGAGGCCCCTTCAGGCAGTCAAGGAAGCTGGAGCCCTACTCCTCCAGCGCTACGACCACGTATAACCGGCTCCCCATGCTGACCACCCTCGTGGTATGCCCCTTCCCAGTCAGGTCTTCGGCCAGCAGGATGTCGCCGGGTCCGACGCGCATCTTGGTCCCGTCGCTGGCTTCGATCTCGGCCTCGCCGGTTAGGGTGATGGTGTACTGGCGGCGGGGGGCATTGTGCCAGTCCAGGAAATAACCTGGAGGCGACTCCCGGAATGTGATGCCCGATGCAGGCTGGAAGGGCGTGCCCATGCCGTAGGCTCCCTCGGTATCGACAAAGGACTCCATGGGCAGGTCCACCTTCTCCATGTGGGTGAGTTCGTCGCTTCCGGTGTAGACCCTTACTATCTGAGCCATGACTGCTCCTTGTGGTTGATGGGTGATTAGCCCAGATTATATCTCAACTACGAACATGTCATGTCTAACGCTGCCGTTGACCATGTCTCAACAGGGGCATAAAATCGTTCTTAAGTAGGCCTATGCGGGCCCGCAAGGAGGACGACATGACCTTCAAACCAAAGGGCTTGGGACACGTCAACATATATGTGCGCAACGCTGAGCGCTCCCGGGAGTGGTACGAGAAGCTCCTGGGCCTCCACACCTACGATTTCCAGCCGGGGCGGGCGGCCTTCATGTCCGCCAACATGGAGCACTCCCATGAGGTGGCCCTGATGGAGCTGGGGGACGATGCCGACGGTCGCCGGGACGGCCAGGTGGGCCTGAACCATATGGCTTGGCAGGTAGGGAGCCTCTCGGACCTGGAGGAGTTCTACCATCGCATGCAGGAGATGGAAGTGCCTATAGAGCGGGTGGCCGACCACGGCCTCTCCTTGGGCATCTACTTCCGGGACCCCGACGGCAATGGCATAGAGGTGTACTACGAGACACCCAGGGAGAAGTGGCACCGCCAGGACGGCATCTTCATGGGCGAAGGCAGGCCGAAGGGCCAGTTCCCCGGGCCCTGGGATGAAGTGATCGCCCGGCAGGAAGCGGCGGCCTCGTAAAATGCCCTGCTTTCAGTGCGTAAGCAGGGCTTGATTAGATGACCGGTAGGCGCGTTAAGCTATCTCTGAACAAGGAGAGCAGAAATGGAGCGACCCAGGATCAGGCACATTGCCATCAACGCCCAGGACCGGGATGCCGAGGCTGACTACTACAAGAAGGTGTTCGGGCTGGAGGAGATCGAGCGCGGCCCCAACGGCACCATCTACATGTCCGACGGGCATGTCGGCGTAGCCATCATCAACGTGCCGACCATGCCCTGGGGTGTGAACCACTTCGGGTTCCACGTGGATAGCGTCGAGGATATTGAGAAGGCCGCCAACACCACGGCAGAGAAGAACATCGCCGCTGCGGTAGGGGAGCACTGGATAAAGGACCAGGAAGGCTACCGGGTGGACATCTCCGAACACTCCTGGCCCATCTAGGTCCCCCTACGCTCTTTAGTAGGCGACGTCCTCGCGATGTCACAACTTCCCTTGAGGGGAAAGGCACGTGTGCGCAGAGGTTTATGGTGCCGAGGATAGGACTCGAACCTACACACCCGCAAGGGTAGCGGATTTTAAGTCCGCCGCGTCTACCGTTCCGCCACCTCGGCGCACTGCACCTAATGTTAAACAATTAGGGCGCAGGATTGCTCGGTACATAGCCTAGCAGTTTCTGCGCCCATCTGGATCTAATTGGAGGCGACGGGCGGATTCGAACCGCCGAATAGAGGTTTTGCAGACCTCCGCCTTAACCACTTGGCTACGTCGCCTTGCACACAAAGCCTTTGTGGTGCCGAGGGCGGGATTTGAACCCACACAGGCTTTCGCCTACCACCCCCTCAAGATGGCGTGTCTACCAGTTCCACCACCTCGGCTTTGCTATGACCCATTTTATCACACAATTGACGCCCGTTGTTCATGGGTCCCGCGGTAAAACCTACCCCTAGTCGGCCGCCACGGGCACCGCCTGTACGTTGTGGGCTTTGAGGGCGGGAAGCACCTCTCTGCCGAAGCGCTCCAGGTTCTTCATGAACAGCTCCTGGGGCATGGCCCCCTGGTTGAAGTTCAGCAACAGGGTGCCGGCCCCCAGCTCATCGGAAAGGTTGATCAGCGAGTTGGTCACCTCGTCGGGCCTGCCCCAGCACACCCGCTCGCTGTGCTCCAGGTCTTCGTAGGTGATGCTGCGGAAGCCTTCGGAGGCTTTGAAGAACCCTTCCCTGTTTTCCGGCTTGATGTAGTCGTAGGCAGCCTCGGGACGGTAGCCCGACTCACGAACATTTGCGGCGCTGCCTACGGTGATGTTGCCATGGCCAAAGAGGGTGTGGACGAAGTAGAGCATATACTCCCCGGCTTCCTTGACCGCTTCCTGGCGGCTGTCTGCCACGTACACGCTGGCGCCCACGGCGATATGCCCGGGGGTAATGCTGTACCCGTTCTTTTCCAGGCACTCGGAGTAGTACCTGACCATGTCTTTTCGGACAGGCAGGGTGTTGTTGATGGCTCCGGGGGTTATGGGGATGTTCTCCTTGGCCGCCCACTCGATGCTTTCCTTGCTGACGCTCACGGGCATCCATATGGCCGGATGGGGCTTCTGGACGGGGCGAGGCCAGATGGAAACGTTTTCGTAGCTCCAGTACTTGCCTTCGTAGGAGAGTACATCTTCGGTCCACGCCCGCTTGACGATGTCCCAAGCCTCTTCGAAGCGTCCCCTGGACTCAGCCAGGTTAACGCCGTAGGCCAGGTACTCCCTGGGGATCCCTCGCACAAAGCCGGAGATCAAGCGGCCGTTGCTCAGGCAGTCCAGCATCGCTAGCTCTTCAGCCAGCCTCAGAGGCTCGTGGATGGGCAGGCAGTTCCCATAGATGAGGAGCTTCAGGTTCTTGGTGCGCTGGGTGGCTGCTGCGGCCATAACGTTGGGAGAATTCATCATGCCGAAGGGCGAGCCGTGGTGCTCGTTGAACCCTATGCCGTCGAACCCGATCTCGTCCATGTACTGCCAGCCGTCCAGGTGCTCGTCGTAGTTGCTGACGGCCAGATCCGACTCGAAGTGGCGTCCTGGGAGGGGGTATGGGAGCTCGCCTTCCTCTTTCAGAGCATCCAGGTTCTTGGGGTAGGCAAGATAGTCAAATCCAAATATCTGCATAACAGCCTCTTCTGCTCGCGCCTTTTCTTGATTTGATGGGAAGCTGTGGGGCCCTCTGGCCCCACCTGTCTTGATATGTACTTCTAAGTTCTGCTGAGGCTACGTTGTGCCAAGGGAGAGCGGCGCCAGGGTCACTCCGGGGTCCAGGGGATTGCGTGCCATGGCAGCCTCGACGTACCGGTCGGCATCCTCTTCCAGGAGCAGCCCCCGGGCAACCTGGCGGCTGGCCGCCTCGGCCACCTCTCGGACATAGGCCCCGTGGCTGGGGTATCGTTCTTCCAGGGACAGGCGTGGGTCGCCCGACGCCTCCCGCTCCGCTTTGGTCCGGGCGAAGGGAACGAAGCTCCCGCTCAAGCTGAACAGCTCCCCTTCGGAGAATCCGGCTTTCCGCAGGCTCCATCCCGTATGGGTCCCCACGGGCGCCTCGATGTCCGGACCGCGGATGCCGGCCATGTCGTTGCCATTGTCATCCACCTGCGGAACAAATACCCCGTACTCCTGTCCCGGTATGGGTTGGGGAGGATGTTCGGTAATGATTCCGTTGCGGAAGCCGTCCCCATAGGTGTAGCGGGGCAGGCGGCTGGTAGTTGCGGGCAGGTTGAATCCCGGCACATTAGGGAAGGACTCCAGGGCTTCACCATGGGAGACCAGGGTGCCGTCGGCGCGCCGGGGAACCATACTGGAGGGAGGCGGGTCGCCCCCGCTGGCCCAGCGGTCCATAAGGGCCACGGAGTTGCGCAGGACGGGGCCAGTGCTCATGGTGTTGGCGGCCTGCTGGATCACCTCTGCTTCGGGAGGCATCCTGCCGGCGTGCTGGGCGCTGGATATGAAGTAGATCCTGATGTTCTCGGGCAGCGTCAGATCGTCTCCCGTCCTCGGGTCGGTGTGTCCCAGGGATGCGTGACGCTGCCAGTACTCGGTGGCGGTGTGAGTGTGCATGACCAAGGGGTCGGTCTCGGGTCGCTTCAGGACGCTATCCAGGCCGTCCACGAACTTGTCGGGCACGGGAGTGTAGGCAAAGGGATAGACCTCCGAAGGCCATTGGTGCTCCTCGTGCTGGCGGGGATAGCGCCCCACTTGGCCGAAGCGGATGTTTGCGAACAGGCGTCCCGCGCCGGACACATGAGGATAGACGGCGTCGAACACCTTGCGCCCGTCGGGGTCGCCGTTGTAGCCGTCATATACGAACTGGCGAATCACCCGGGCGCTCAGCGACTGGCCGTAGGTGTAGGCCTTTTCCACATGACCATACAGGGGATTGAGTTCGCCACCGGCATCCCGCTCATCGTATTTCAGGAAAGCGATGAGGTCCCGGATTCCCACAAGGCCCAAGCCCATAATCCGGGAGCCTTCGGTCTCATATACCAGCTCGTATATCCAGCCGGGCTTGAACCCGCCCTTGACATAACAGTCGGTGTTGGAAGGAGTTACGCTGACGCCCCCGTTGCCATCCCGCTCGGCCTTGGCGTAAGCCCACTGGGCAGGGTCCACGGGCTGCCGCGGGTCTCCTTCCCGTTCCCGAATGGTGAAGACCGACTTAGAGGTGTTGGTGTCCAGGGGTTCGTAGCTGCGGATCACCGGGGCGCCGCTCAGCGGCATGGACAGCACACCGTCCTGCTCGGCGATGAACTCCTGGCGCACCTTTCCCCGTATCCGGTTTCCGTTCTCCATTCCCTCGGGCAGGTCAGCCGAAAGCAAGCCGTTCACCGGGTGCAGGTCTCCCTGCCAGCCGGACCAGACAATGGTATAGCCTCGGCGCATCAGGAAGCCGTTCCCACCGTCGGCATAGGTGGTTGGGTCGGGCTCAGGAGGAGCATCGTTGATCGCCCGGAGGGCGGTCTTGTTGCCCCGGTTGTTGACATCGTAGAGTATCCGCTGGTTTCCCTTGGAAAGATCGACGGGCTTCAGAATATCCAGGTCGCCGGAGAACTCGACCCTACCCTGGTTGTTTCTGGGGGCTTTGTCCAGGTCGACGACGTTCTGGTTGGAAGGGTCGTCGGGGTCCAGGGCGAAGCGTACCGTTCCCACCAAGCGTTCGTAGGCCCCAGCGGACCCATAGGCGTGTCCGTCGGCGAAGCTGACGCGACGGTCGATCTTCAGCCGTACTTCGGTTCTCATAGCGTGACACCTCTAGGAAAGGATGCCGCGGGAAGGGAAATCACAGCCGGGATTCTAGCACACTGGGCCTCGCACGGGCAAAGAAACACCTACGCCTGCCCCCTACGGTGAGGGATGGGGGGAGGGGATGGGCTGTGCTATAATCGCAGGGTTCCAACACGGGTTGCCCCCAATTCCCTTGAACGAGGGACGCTCCTGCTTACCACTCTCCAGGAATCCCTGACGCCCCCAACCCGAGCGGCGCTGAAGGATGTCGGCGACAATGCCGAGGCCATGGGGATGCCCGTGTATATCGTGGGAGGATCGGTAAGGGACCTGCTGCTGGGGAGGCCCATCAAGGACCTAGACCTAGTGGTCGAGGGCGATGCCACCCAGGTGGCCTCGGAGCTGGGTGAGAGGCACGGGGGCAAGGTGACGGTACATCCACGATTCGGCACCGCCACCATCAATTTGCAGGGACGTCGCATAGACCTGGCTACGGCCAGGAAGGAGACCTACTTCCGACCCGGCGCCCTACCCGAGGTGGTCCCGAGCAGCCTGGAGGATGACCTCGCCCGCCGGGACTTCTCCATAAATGCCATGGCCATCTGCCTGGCCGGGACCCGGAAGGGAGGGCTGATCGACCTTCACGATGGCCGGAAGGACTTGGAGGCCGGGTACATTCGAGTGCTCCACGACGACAGTTTCTCCGACGACCCAACCCGCATGCTTCGAGCCCTTCGTTACGAGGGGCGCTTGGACTTCTCCATGGAGGAATATACCTTTCGCCTGCTTGAGGAAGCGGTCCAGGAGAAGAAGCTGACCTCTATCACGGGCGACCGGATCCGCAGGGAGCTTGAGCTGATCTTCCTGGAGGAGGAGCCGGTACGAACCCTTATACGGGCTAGAGAGCTGGGTGTCCTGGACACGATTTACCATCCCATGGGCAGGACCGACTTCACCCCGTTTCAGGGGATTGCAACCGATGACGACCCCCTGCTTTTTCTTGGAGGATTTGCTTATCCCCTGGAGCACTACGAGGGGGAGGTGCTCATCTCCCGCCTGTACATGCCCAACTCCTGGGCCTCCGTTGTCCGCGACACGATATCCATCCGAAGAGGCATGGAGATAGACTGGGTTGACCTGCCCCACGGCGAGCTTGCCGGATGTCTCGACAGGTACTCGACCACAGCGGTAAGGGCATGTTGTATGCTATCCACGCTGGTTGTACGAGACCTGATCCAGATGTACCTGGATGAGATGCGCCAAGTAAAGACCCTCTTGAACGGGGATGATCTCATTGCCCTTGGATTCCCTCCCGGACCAGCTATAGGAGAGGTGCTTAGAGACCTTCGCTATGCGCGGGTCGAAGGCAGGATCGCCAGCCGGGAAGATGAGGTCCGACTTGCGGAGCAGTACCTTGGTGTGAAGGGCGGGTAGCGCTTTGACGGAAGCTGAACAGTGCGTTGTATGTGGCGCTCCAATGGATGAATACCATCAGACTTCCTGCCAGATGTGCGGAGGCAAGTTTCATCAGCCTTGGGACACCGACGCCCAGGTGCCCCAGTGTGGCAGCATCACCAGCCACGAGGAAGCCCTAGCCCTGGTGTTCCTGTGCACCAACTGCGTTCAAGCCATCCAGGAGAACTGAATCTCGATAGCCATATCCAGTCCACAAATAGGGGGACGGTGTGAAAGCTGCTTATATCGAAGCCCATGGCGGCCCCGAAGTGCTTACTTACGGAGACCTGCCTGAACCCGAAATCGGGCCCAATGACGTTCTGGTTAGGGTGCGGGCCTCTGCCCTGAACAGGCTGGATGTTTACACCAGGGCCGGAGTGCGGGGTACCCGCCGGGAGTTTCCACCACCGCTGGTCCTCGGAGGCGATGCGGCCGGGAACCTGGAAGCGGTGGGAGACCAGGTCTGGGAGCTGAAGGTCGGCGACCGGGTGGTGGTCAACCCCAAGGTCACCTGCGGCCAGTGCCAGCGCTGCCTGGGAGGCGAAGATGACCTTTGTGGTGCGTCCCGGATGATTGGGACGGCAACGGACGGAAGCTACGCCCAGTACCTGCGGGCGCCTGCCTCCAACGTTCACGTTTTCAGCGACCAGGTTTCCTACGATGAGGCCGCCTCGGTGCCTACAACCTTTCTTCCCATGTGGAGCATGCTGGTGCGCAAGGCTGAGCTCAAGCCCTGGGAGAGCGTCCTGGTGCTGTCGGCGTCGGCTGGCGTGGGCAGCGCCGCTATACAGGTTGCCAAGAAGGTCGTCGGCGCCCACGTCATAGCTACCACCAGCTCGGAGGAGAAGGCCGCCAAGGCCAGGGAGTTGGGAGCGGATGAGGTCATCGACTACACAACCGAAGATATCGTCCAGAGGGTCAAGGAGATCACCGGCGGGCAGGGAGTGGATGTGGTGGTGGACCACCTGGGCACCGAGTTTTTCGAGGCCGCCTTCAACTCGCTGCGTCCCGGCGGACGCTACGGGAACTGCGGCGTCACCACGGGTTACAAGGCCGACCTGCACCTGGGCGCCTTCTTCACCCGCCAGCTCAAGATGTACGGTGTGTTCATGGGGTCAAAGGCCGACATGGACCAGATCGTGAAAATGCTGGACCGGGGCGAGATAGAGCCGTCCATCCACCAGGTATTTCCGCTGGAGCGGGCGGTAGAGGCCCATCGAGCTATGGATGAGCTGAACTTCTTTGGCAAGCTGGTGTTGAACCCATAACCTAAACGTTAATCATCCTGCTAGGGGGTGGTGCAATGGAAACCATAGGGTTTATCGGACTGGGGAATATGGGCGCCGGAATGGCCGCAAATATCCAGAAGGCCGGGTATTCGATGGTGGTGCACGACCTGCGTGAGGGCTCTACCAGGCCCTTCCTGGAGAGGGGGGCCAGGCTGTCCGACTCTCCAACCGATGTGGCCGGACGATGCGACTTGGTGTTCACCTCGCTGCCGGGCCCACGGGAAGTGGAAGAGGTTGCAATCGGTAATGACGGCATCCTGGCAGGAATACGCAAAGGGGGCATATACATAGACCTGTCCACCGTGCGCCCAACCCTCATCAGGGAGATAGCCCCCAAGTTCACCGAGGCGGGCGCCCACCTGCTGGATGCTCCAGTAAGCGGCGGCAAGTCAGGCGCGGCTAGCGGGAACCTGGCGGTGATGGTTGGAGGGGACAAGGAGATATTCGAGCAGGTAAAGCCGGTCCTGGACTCCTTCGGCGATAAGGTGTTCTATGCGGGACCCATCGGGGCCGGAAGCGTTGCCAAGCTGGTGCACAACATGATCGGCCACGGCGTTCGCCAAGCCATCGCCGAAGGGCTCACCCTGGGTGTAAAGGCGGGGGTGGAGGCGGAGCCCTTGTGGGAGTGCGTGCGCAGGGGCGCCCTGGGGCGAATGAGCATCCTTCACGAAGGGTTGGTACGGACCCAGTTCCGGGGAGAGTTCGATCCCCCCAGCTTTGCATTGGAGCTGGCCCGGAAGGACATCGGCCTAGCCACCGACCTTGGCAGGGAGTACAAAGTGCCCATGCCAGTTGCCAACCTGGCGGAACAGATAGCCATCCAGGCGATGAACCGGGGATGGGGCCAGATGGACAGCAGCGTGACGGTGCTCTTGCAGGAAGAAGCGGCTGGGGTGGAGGTGCGAGCGCCCCAAGTTGACCCGGCGCGCTCGTCCAAGTTCATCTCCACCCACCCGGAGACCTAGCCGACCTCACCCTCCCGGGTCTTCTTCAGTCGCCTTCCGTGGAACAGGTACAGCTCGGCGTACCCGGCGTTGGGTCCGAAATGGTCCAGCGCCCACTCCAGGAGCACTCTGTCCGGCGGCGCTTTCTGTCCGGGGAAATACCAGTCCAGCAGTGCGCGCCTGACCCACACATCTATGGGGAAGGCTTCCACCTTCTCCAGGGAGTGCAGTAGAACGCAGTCGGCGATCTTGGAGCCGATGCCGTACAGCTCCATCAGCCGTCCCTTGGCTTCCAGGTAGGGCAGTCTCTTCAGCTCCTCCAGGTCTATCTGCCCCGATGCTACAGCCTGAGCCGCGTAGGCAACATAGGGCGCCCTGAACCCCAGCCCCAGTCCCCGTAGGAAGCTTTCGCCAGCCGCCGCCAGCTCCTCAGGCTCGGGAAGGATGTAGCGAGTCTTCCCGTTCAGGGAGACGGCGGTGCCGAGAGACCGGGCCATATCCTCCACGTTGGCGTGGATGCGGGCGAGGTTGGAGTTGGCAGAGCAGATGAAGGATATCAGGCACTCCCACGGGTCAACACGCAGCAGGCGCAGCCCCCGGTACTGCTCCACCATAGATGCCACCCTGGAGTCCCTGGAGATATCCTTGTAGATGGCTTCCAGGTCGTCGTCCAGGCGGAGGTACCTGGATAGCGCATCTTCCATCTCCTCCGGGTTTCCCTGGGGGCTGGCCTCGAACTCTATGGCTGCGGAGCCAAGGTCATCCTTAAGGGAACGGGCCTTGACGATCCGCCCGGCAACAACGCACCAGTGCCAATTGTCATCCTTCTCCCAGCGGTGGGACTGGCCGCTCTCCACGCTGGCGACGAAATCGCAGGGCTGAATCACCTCCAGGATACGGGT
The DNA here is from genome assembly GCA_965116325.1 of Dehalococcoidia bacterium. GTDB lineage: Bacteria > Chloroflexota > Dehalococcoidia > Lucifugimonadales > JAGWBF01 > JAGWBF01. The sequence goes on from OZ220675.1 coordinate 1,874,357, forward strand.
CCCCGGTACGGTCTCGACTACCATCACACCTCCCTACTTCTTTCATCCAGCCACTGCCTGGCGTGGCGGACCGTATCTGCCAAGCGCGAATGCACCACGGTGCAGGGCGGCAGGGAGTCCATGAAGGTCTTGCCATAGGAGCGGGCTGTAAGCCTGCGGTCCAGGACGATTATGGAGCCCCTGTCGTCGTTGTTTCGAATCAATCTACCCATCCCTTGCCTCAAGCGCAAGATGGCTTGGGGAACGGCGTACTCCTTGAAGGAGTCTTCGTACTGGTCGGACCGGGCGGCGAATATGGGGTCCGAAGGAACGTGAAAGGGCAGGCGCGCAATGACCAGGGTCGTCATCTGGCCTTTGGGCAGGTCCACTCCTTCCCAGAAGCTGCTGGTCCCCAGGATGATGCTTCCGGGTTCCAGCTCGAAGTTGCGCACGATCCTGTCCGGCGAACCATCGATCCCCTGGGCCAGCACCCCGACGCCTTCGGACTCCAGCGCCTCCCTGATTGCGCGGGCGGTGCTGCGCAGGGCCGCGTGGGAGGTGAACAGCACCATGCAGTGCCCTCTTACGGCAAGCCCCAACTCAACCAGCAGGGACTCCAGGGCGCCCTGGTAGCCCGGGGCGTCGGGCAGAGGCATATCTTGCGGGATCAGCATCTGGGCGGCCCGGGCGTAGTCGAAGGGGGACCCCACCCTTAGCTCCGACGCCTCGGCCGGCCCAACCCGGTTTCGAAGGTAGTCGAAGCTGCCGTCGGTGCTGAGGGTGGCGCTGGTCATGATCACAGTAGACTTCTGCTCGAACAACCCCCTGGACAGATGGTCCGCCACATTCAGAGGTGCTGACTGCACGCTGAGGTTGGACTTGCGCCCGCCCGGTCCTGCCCCTTCTTCAGACAAGGTCATCCAATCGACCCGATCAACATCAACAGGGCCCGCATAAAAGACCGCAAGCTGGTCCTTGATCATCCTCATCTCGTCCATGCGAGCGAATAGGTCCCTTTGCTTGGCCTGATGGTCTTCCCAGTCCTCTGCCCTTTCGAATGCCTGCACTCCCACCTGGTCCAGCGCCCGGTACAGCTTGTCCATCTGCTCCAAGCCATCGCTGATAACAGTATCCAGGTTCTCCCACGCGATCTCTATATCGGACCATGCCGGCTGGGTCCTTGCGCTACGGGTTACCGCAAGCTGCAGCATAGCCTGCTCCCCCGCGCTCTGTTGGGTCACAAACTTCGAAGATGCATCCCACAGGTTTTTCCAGGTCCCCTCCGCGCGGCCGGTCCAGTTAGTCTCCAGCCCTCCCATCAGCTCTTCGAAGCGTTGACGGTCCGTGGTACCCGCCTGGGATAGAGCCAGCACCACTCTGATCTCTCGGAAGTTTCGCAGCAGGGACTCCAGGCAGCTAGCCAAAGCGCCTTCGGAGAGGTCGAATCCCAGCTGGCGGGTCGCTTCTTCTTCCAGGCGGTGGGCTTCATCGATTATGAGATGCTTGTGGTCAGGCAGCAGTCCCCCGCCCACGGCCAGGTCCGAAAGCAGCAGGGCATGGTTTACCACAACGATGTGGGCGGTGCTTGCCCTGCTGCGGGCGGACCGCAGGAAGCATTGCCCTTCTCCCTTGAGGCCTGGACAGAGACCGGCCTCGGCAGCCGAAATGTGACTCCAAGCTGTTGCTTCTTGGGGCGCCAGGTTGATCTCGGCCCTGTCCCCCTGCCGGGTGTTCTCCAGCCACACCAGGCACTTTGACACCAGGCGGGCATGTTCGGGGGATATCCCTTCGGCCCTGGACAGCGAGTTCAGCTTCTGTAGGCACAGGTAGTTAGCCCGTCCCTTCAATGGGGCAGCCCTGGCAGTACCAGCTTCGATTAGGCCCTCCTGCTCCAGAACGGAGATCAGGGCGGGAATATCCTTGTTGAGCAGCTGCTCCTGGAGGTTGATGGTGTTGGTGGAGACCACGACGGTGGCCCGGTTGCGCACCGCATACACCAGCGCAGGCAGCAGGTATCCTATGGACTTGCCGACACCTGTGCCGGCTTCGACGACCAGGTGACGTTCTTCGTTGAAAGCCCTGCTCACAGCTCGCACCATGTCGAGCTGTTGGGGCCGGCGCTCATACCCTTCAAACAATCTTGAGAAAGCGCCCTTCTGGTCCAGGAGGGACGCGAGCCCTTCCTCGTCCAGGAGTTCCGGGGCCCCATCGGGCGTGGCTACCGGAGCGGACCTGGGCTGGTCATCCTTTGGCTGCCGGAGGTCCGAAAGAGTGCCCCGGATATTGCCTACCGTCGCAGGCCCAACTTCCTGAAAGATGCGGGCAAAGGGTTGGCGGGCACGGGCGCCGACATATCCGATAGCCGCAGTCGTGCCGGGCTCCAATGTGGCGACCCTGTCCAGCAGGCGGAGGAACACCTTCCTGGTAGCTTGGGCATCGGCCAGGGCGCGATGGGGCCGGCTGTTTTCAACGACCATCTCCCTAGTCAGCCCAGCCAGGGAGTAGTCCCTGTTGAAGGGCAGCAGAATGGAAGCCAGCTCCCATGTGTCGAGGGAGTCGTTGGCTATGGAGGTGCCGTGCTTCCTCAGGAATCCCAGGTCGAAGGAGATGTTGTGACCGACGACGGGATACATCCCGATGAACTGCTCCAGCTCGGCGCCTATAGCGGCGAAAGGCGGAGCACGGTCCACCTCGGCTTGGGCAATGCCGGTGAGTTTCTTGATGAAGGGTGGAAGGTCGCGGTAGGGATTTACCAGCGTCTGGAAGGTGCCGAGCACCTCCTGCCCCTGGAACTTCACGGCGCCAACTTCGATTATGGTGTCCAGGTTGGCGTCGAGCCCCGTGGTTTCCAGGTCAACGGCTACGTAGATAGGGTATCCCCCAGGTTCCATCTCCCCTCTCTCACGGCCCTCTGATATCTTGGCCGTCCCCATCCTGCTACATGGCCGGGTACTCGATTGTTGCTGCCCTCAGACCTATGAAAAGGGTTCGGGAATGGGTACCCAGGAACCTTCCGACGACTTGTTGTTGGGAGAGAGGACGGCAGGATAGAAGCTGCCCGTACGCAGGGCGTTCATAAACTCTTCCTGGCTGTTGACCTCTCCATCGAAGACGGTAATGCAGTGGCCAACCCCGTGGAGGGAGTGGGCATCGCTCCCGCCCGTAACGCGAAGCCCAAGCTCCTTGGCCACATCCAGGGCGAACCTGTTTTCCGCGTCCGCGGTGCCGCCGTTGGCCACCTCCACCGCATCCACCAGTTCGAAAACCGGGTGCAGGGTGGCTTCCTCCACCGAGGTGGGCACATAACTCTCGTTGCTATAGAGCAGGGGTTTGCGGGAAGGCAGTGTGCTGTGCAGGCCCCGGAAGGGATGGGCGCTGATGATGAACCCGCCGGCGCTGTCTGCCGCCTTGCGAAGCACCCGGGCATCGGAGATCCCGGGTTGATAGCTGTCCAAGCCGAAGGCGAGGATATGGCCCATGTTGGTTTCCACTTCCATGGCCCGTACCAGCACCTGGTTGTGCTTGGCCGCAAAGGCGCGGAATTCGTGCTGGTCCCACGGGCCGCTATGCTCGGTGATACATATGCCCATGAACCCCAGCCTTTCGGCTTCCAATACCATCTCCTCGGGGGACAGGTTGCTGTCGCTGCTCCCCCGAGTGGTGTGGACATGCATATCAAAGAGCCGGGCCAATATTCATCCCTGGTAGGTTGCACCTCGCTTGGTGGGAAGTGGGCTGGTGGCGGATTCCATTCTATTGCGGGCCCTGTGGACGGTCAAGGAAGGGAAGCCCTGGTGCCGTCACCAAGCTCCTCGGCAGCCTTCTTCAATCGCATCAACATGTGGACGTCGATGGAGCTGTCTTCGTCTTCCAGGTTCAGGTCCTTGAATTCCAGCACAGCATCAATGCATCCGGCCAAGGTGGAAGAGACCCTCTCTCTCAGGAGGGCGACCTCGGTGTCGATGGCAGATTGGGCCTTCTGGGCAGCTTCGGACGAATACATAGCCAGGGTCCTGATGATCCTGTTCACCTCGGCAAGGTCAATGCTCCCGCTGACACCCGGTTCCTGCATTCGTCGGTCTCCTCTGAGATTTGGGCCGGCATCCACCGGACAATATAACATGGCGCATAAAGGGACGAAAAATTCCGCGGGTGCGGCGCAGTCTCAACCAAGGTAGCGTGATGATTGCCAACAGAAAGCGCCTTTGGTATACTGGCGTGAGCGCTTAGTAGGCTTCAATCTGCTTGGACTCGGCACCTTGGATTTGTGTTGGCCAGGAAGCTGTCCCGGGGCAATGGAGGCCATAGCGACATCAGGTATCTAGGAGGCTAGGAGTGGCTTTCGAGGAAAAGACCCTTGTGTGCCGGGAGTGTGGGGCATCCTTCGCATTTACCGAAGGTGAACAGGAATTCTACCAGAGCCGAGGGCTGATGCACGAGCCTGCAAGGTGCCCAGCCTGCAGATCGGCACGACGGCGCACCGGCTTTCGCTCAGACCAACCTCGGACCATGTACCCCGCGACCTGCGCTTCCTGCGGTACCGAGACCGAAGTGCCCTTCCAGCCCAGGCAGGGCAGGCCCGTTTACTGCAACGATTGCTTCAGGTCCGTTCGAGCTTCCGAGTCCTTCTAAGCCTAGCAGTCCCAACGAATCGCAGAAAATTCCCCGCGTCGGGCCCGACCACTTGGCACCCTCCGTTCGAGGATGGGCAGCACTTGGCTAATGTTGCTTTCTGCCGCGCTACCTTGCACTTACCCAGCACTCGTAGCCTTAAGGACAAGCGGAGCATCTCCCAGTCCGTTACCTCTCGTGTCCGGTCCAAGTTCAACGTCTCCGTCTCCGAGATAGGTGATGCCGACCTCTGGCAAAAGCTGACCTTGGGCATCGTGTGCGTCAGCAGCGACGGTGCCTACGCCAGCGGGCTGCTGTCCAGCGTGGTCAGCTACATCGAAAGTTCCAGGCCAGACCTGGAGCTCCTGGACTGGGAGACGGAGACTCTCTCCGGCTTCTGAGCTTGCCCGGTGGACGCTGCAGCTTTTCTCAAAGGAATCGAGTCCGCCCCCGCCTACCGCCGTCAGATGGTGGCCGTGGAGAATCTTCCGCCTAGAGACCCCTGCTTTGGCGAACTGGAGTATCCACTGCACCCGACCCTTCGCTCCGTGCTGGAACAGCGCCACTTGTGGCCCCTGTATCTCCACCAAGCCCAAGCCGTAGACCGGCTGGGCGAGGGCCGGGACATTGTGGTGGCAACGCCGGCGGCCAGCGGCAAGAGCTTGTGCTACAACCTCCCGGTAATCAACTCGGTGCTGGAGGACCGCTCCAGCAGGGCCATCTATATCTTCCCCACCAAGGCGCTGGCCCAAGACCAGCTCCGCTCCCTGAAGGAGATGGCGGCGGGACTGCCGTTGAATGCGGCGGTGTATGACGGCGACACCCCCCACTACGAGAGGAACGGCATCCGGAACTCGGCCCAGGTAATCCTCACCAACCCGGATATGCTCCATATGGGGATCCTGCCCCATCACCGGGCTTGGTCCCGCCTGCTGCGGTCTCTCAAGTATGTAGTGCTGGACGAAGCCCACTCATACCGAGGGGTATTCGGTTCCCACATCGCCAACGTGATGCGCCGCCTGCGCCGCTTGTGCGCCCTGTACGGCAGCGATCCCCGCTTTATTCTCTGCTCTGCCACAATTGCCAACCCCGGCCAACTGGCGGAGCAGCTCATCGGCCTTCCTTTCAGCGTGGTAGATGAAGACGGCGCCCCCCGCGGCGGAAAGAGTTTCGTCTTCTGGAACCCTCCCCTCCGGGATGCCGACCCGATGTCCGGGCCTGGAGGACACACTGTCCTGTCACCCCGCTTTGGGGGAGTTCTTCGGCCCATCAGGATGAGCGCCAACATGGAAGCCGCCGGCCTGCTGGCCGACCTGGTGGGCTCCAACGTCAGGACCGTTGCCTTTGCCAGGACACGCAGGGCGGCAGAGCTGGTGTACACCTACGCCAAGGACCGCCTGGATGACCAGCAGCCTCCCCTTGGAGACAGGATCAGACCTTACAAGGGCACCTACATGGTTGAGGAGCGTCGGGACATCGAGCGGGCCCTGTTCGATGGTGAACTCACAGGCGTGGCAGCCACCAATGCCCTTGAACTGGGCATCGACGTGGGGTCCCTGGATGCTACCATCATTACCGGCTATCCGGGAAGCATCGCCAGCACATGGCAGCAAGCAGGCCGAAGCGGACGCCGCGGCGAAGAGTCCCTGTCGGTGTTCATCGGACGCAACGATCCCTTGGACCAGTACTTCATGAACCATCCCGACATCTTCTTCGGACGCTCGGTGGAGGCTGCCCTTCTCTCCCCCGGCAATCCCCATATCCTGCGCCCCCACCTGCTCTGCGCCGCCTATGAGATGCCCCTCACAGGACAGGATGCCGAGCTGTTCGGGTACGGGGTCATCGAGCACCTGGAAGAACTGCTGGGAAGGGACCTCTTGCGGTACAGCGAAGGCAAATGGCATATCGCTCCCCAGGTCAACTATCCGGCTGAGGAAGTTAACATTAGGTCCGCTTCGATGAGCAGCTACTACGTTGTTGAAGGGGAGACGGGCAGGATACTTGAGACGGTGGATGAGTATTCGGCCCATCTGCAGCTCCACCCCGGGGCTGTTTACCTGCACCAGGGAACATCCTACCTGGTAGAGCACATGGACCTGGAGGCGAAGCTGGCAAAGGTCGCCCTGGATGACGGCACCTACTACACCGAGGCCAGCGAGACCACCGATATCTCTATTGGGAAGATACATGCTTCCAAGGTCGCGGGCGGCGTGGGGGTGTGGCTGGGAGAGGTGGAGGTGACCAACCAGGTGGTGGGCTACAGCAAGCGAATGCCCATGACCGAAGAGGTGCTGGGAGACGAATTCGTGGATTTGCCCCCAAGGCGTTTCAACACGATGGCCCTCTGGTTCGACATCCCCAAGAAGATCATCGACCGGTGGCGGGGAGGCGGTCCAGCATTCGCCGGGGGCCTTCATGCCGCCGAGCACGCCGCCATTGGTGTGCTGCCCCTCTTCGCGTTGTGCGACCGCAACGACATCGGGGGCGTTTCGACCCCCTTTCACCCCGACACAGAGAAAGCCCAGGTCTTCATATATGACGGGCACCCAGGGGGAGTCGGGATTGCTGAGGAAGGATTCAGGGTCATCGATGCCCTATGGGAGGCCACACTGTCGTTGGTATCCGAGTGTGTTTGCGATTCGGGCTGCCCCAGCTGCATCCAGTCGCCCAAGTGCGGGAACCACAACTATCCCCTGGATAAGGTCGTGGCGGGCGAAATCCTCAAGTCCCTGTGCGAGGGCTGACCCGCACTACAGGGGTCCCCCCAGGACGGTACAGAACGAGGCGGTGGTGTTCAGCTACCTGAGGCGGCTCTCGAAATACTCGCTGACCCGCCGGAAGTACTCGTCGGGGTATTCCGCGAAGGACTCTACGTGGCCGGGCGCATCCGTGCTCCAGAAGGTCGTGCCCTCGGGGGCCGCTGCAGCGACCCTTTCGCCATGGTCGATGGGCACCCGCTCGTCTTCTTCGCCGTGGATGATCAGTAGGGGATAGTCCAGCTTCGTGACAGCTCTTTCTGCGTTCAGGGCGCCGATATCGATGCCATATACTACGTTCGCCATCATATTAGTTCCGGGAATGAAGGCAGGGATCAACCACCCAGGGAAGGGGGTCTTGCGTGAGGCTTCCTGGACGATCAGGTCGGTAGCTGCTGCGAAGGGGCTGTCGGCAACGATGGCCGCTATGCCCGGCTCTTCGACGGCGGCCAGGATGGACGTAACCCCGCCCATGGAGTATCCCAGCAGGCCCACTTTACCTGCGGTCGCGCCCTGTTCCTCTACCAGGTAGTCGTAGGCCCCCAGCACATCCCAGCGCTCGAAGTAACCGCCCGAGATCTGGTCGCCCTCCGAATCACCATGTCCCCGCAAGTCAAACAGCAGTGTGTTGTAGCCCTCCTCGACCAAGAGGCCTGCCAGCTCCAGGGCCTCGCCTTCGCCTCCGGACCGTACGCTGCTCAAGCCGTGAACGAAAATCACGTATGGGTTGTCTTCAGCCCCTTGCCCCCTGCCCGGAAGGTACCAGCCGTACAGCCCCACATCCTGGTCCCTCCCTTGGAACTCCACATCCTCCCACTCGAGGCCGAAGTCCCTTGGGTGGCCCTCCTGGGGGTTGCGCTCAGCGCCCGTGAGGCCCTGGGCAATGAAGAATGCAACCGTTAGGTAGGCGATCATAAAGAGGATGAGGGCTGTCAGGAGCCCCCATTTCACCTTCGGTCTCTTGAGTATTGAACCCAGCAGCGCCAATCGAACGGATCTCCATGACCAGCATAGATAGGACGGCGCGCTCCATCACGCCATTAAGAAGCCTATAGCTCCTTCCGCCGGAAGACTGCCCAAGCGCCGACGGCGAACAGGGCGACACATCCCAAGGCTATGGGGAAGGTCTGCCAGGCGTCGCTGATCCTTCCACCATCCGTAATGCCGCTTATGTTGGTGGCCCAAAGCACCAGGTTGACCGGCCAGTAGTCCTGGGTCTTGGGTATGGCGGTCAAGGGTAGTTGGATGATGAACAGGACCAGCGCTATTCCTCCGGCGAGCATCTGGCGGGAGAACATACCGCTCCAGAAAAAGGTCATCGAAGAGACGAAGACAAGATAGAAGCCAATGATGCTTATGTATATGGCAAAGGTAACGACATCATAGTAGCTGATCAGAATGGTTGCCAGGACGAACATGACTATCGAGCCCGCGGCGAAGCCAAGAAAGATGGATGATGCCATTCCCGCGAACCTGGCGGACACAAAAGCCGCCACTGATACCGGCTTGCTGAGGACCATCCCAGCGGTTCCCGATGCCCGTTCGTTGGCTAAGACGCCCATGGCGAATACTATGGCTACAAGGGCGCCCAATGCAGCAGTCGTACCTCCATAAGCCTCCAGCAACCCCCTGGCCAATTCCCTGTCCCTCTCGAGATCGGTGAACAAAGAGATGAAGAAAGGGATTACGGCTACCAGCAGAGCCACGGCCGAGAAGAATGCCATAGCTCCCACGAGGCGCCAAGTGCGCCGCTGCTCCAGCAACTCCTTCGATATCAGCGTCCAGAAGCCCGTCATGCCTCCACCTCGCCCTCGGTGACCAGTTCCACGAACACATCTTCCAGGCTGGCTTGGGCTAGCTCGTAGTGGAGCAAGGTCAGGCCGCTCTCGTACACCAGCCGGGGCAGCTCCTTCCTGGCAGCTTCCGGGTCAGACACTTGCACCCGGAACAGGTGGCGGTCTCCCAGGGTGCTCCCTTCCATGGACGACAGCCACTCCCGGCCTCCCAGTAGGGCAGCCAGGGGTGCAGGGTCTTCCTCCACCTCTATCCTGAAAACGGAGCCGTGCTGAGAGGAGCGTATTTCGTCGATTGTCCCGCTGGCGACCATCCGCCCCCGGTTTATGATTGCCACATGGTCGCACACCCGCTCCACGTCGCTCAGGATGTGGGTGGAAACGAACACAGTGGTCTCGCCCTTCAGGGCTGCAATGGTCTCCAGCATATCCCGCCGTCCCATGGGGTCCAGGGCTGAGGCAGGCTCATCCAGGAACAGCACTTGGGGCTGGTGGATGAGGGCTTGGGCCAAGCCCAGGCGTTGAAGCATTCCCCTGGAGTAACCCTTTATCTGCCGGTTGCCTGCGTCGGTGAGGTCCACCTGGTCGAGGAGCTGCTCCACCCGGTCCCTCGCTTTAGCCGGATCTATGTTGTAGAGGCTGGCGGTGAAAAGCAGGAATTCCCGTCCCTTCATCCAGCCATAGAAGGAGGGAGATTCGGGCAGGTATCCCACCTTGGAACGCAGGTCCATGGGCTTGCTGGAGACATCCTCGCCCGCCACCAACATTCGGCCCGAAGTAGGATTGGTCAGTCCCGTGAGCAGCCGCAGGGTCGTGGTCTTGCCGGCGCCGTTGGGCCCGAGGAACCCGAAGGTCGCCCCCTGCTCAACCGACACGTTCAGCTGGTCCACCGCCCTCAGGTTTCCGAAGTTCTTGCACAGCGCTTCGCAGCGTATAGCTTCCATATGCGTCTTGGTTACTCCCTGTCCTATCGTCCCTTCCACTGGGGAGGACGTTTCTCCGCGAAGGCGCGCGGGCCTTCTACCGAGTCCTCGCTCTGGAGGAGCTGGTTGTACATATTGTACGCCAGGATGGAAGCGGACTCAGCGCTCATATTCATGCTTCTAAGGGCCAGTTCCTTGAAGTACCTGACAGACAATGGGGCGTTGGCGATTATCTTGGAAGCCATGTCCATGGCTTCATCCATGAGGGAATCGGGCGGGACGACCTTGTTGACGAAGCCCATGTCGTAGGCCCGCTGGGCGGTGATGGCCTCGCCGGTCAGCACCAGTTCCATGGTCCCGGCCATGGACAACATCTTTGGCAGCATCACCGCAAAGGGCGGGAGGAGGCCGACCCTGGACTCGGTTATCCCCAGCTTGGCATCCTCGGCCGCGATTCGGATGTCACAGAGCTGGGCGATTGACCACCCGCCTGCCAAGGCAAAGCCGTTGATGGCGGCGACCAGGGGCTTCCAGGTCTGGGGCCACATGAAGGGACGCTCGGGGGATGCCATGCTGTCGCGAGCGTGGGCCTGCACGCCAGAAGCGTTATCGTCGGCCCGCTCCTTCAGGTCCCGGCCTGCGCAAAAGGCCCGCCCGGCGCCGGCGATGATCGCAACGCGGGCCTCGCCGTCTTGGTCGTACTTCTCGATAGCTCCTCCCAGCTCGCTACGGAGCTGGCGGTTGATGGCGTTCAATGATCCGGGCCGGTTAAGGGTAATGATCACCACTTGGCCGCGCTTCTCGTAGAGCACGGCATCCCCAGGCTCGGCGAACTTCAAAGATGTCATTCTTCTCCTCCATTGCAGGGCGACGTGGGCTGCGGGAGTCCATCCCTGCCTTATGCGTAGGGGCCCAGGTAAACTCCTCCGATGACGTGAACGTGCCCGTGCTGCTGGCTCTGCATAGCATCGGGCCCGAAGTTGGACAGGACGCGGAAGCCGTTGGGGCAGAACCGTGCTCCTACCTCAACCACAACCTGACCTACCCTCTCCATAGGACCCTTCTCCCAGAGCTGAATCTGGGTCATGTGCTCCTTGGGCATGACCAGGAGCATAACGGGCACCCAGTTCAGGACGTTGGAAATAGCTATAACCTGGTCGTCTTCGAAGTGAATGGTCGCCGGTTCCTCCTTGGCGACTATCCGGCAGAAGATGCAGTTAGTTGATGACGCCATCAACACATATCATCAGAGAATGGCTGAAATTCAGGGCAGTGCGCTCCTCTAAGACCGGCCAGGGCGTCCCTTGGGGCGCTCCCTTCCCTGGCCGAACCGGTAGTCGGGCGCATTTATCCGGATCTTTTGCACGATCCGGTTGTCGCTCAGCCGGGAGGTTACAGGGAGGGAGAAAACGTCTTCGTTGGCGGTTATCACCGTGGGCAGCCCTCCGTTGTGCCGGTGGACGATGAGCTGGAGCAGCTTCTCCTCGGCCCAAGGTGTGCTGCTTTGGGCGCCCAGATCATCCAGGACCAGGAAGGGCGACAGCTTGATGGCTTCGAATCGTTCATCGTAAGCAATACGGCTGTCAGGGGCGAAAGAAGCCCTAAGATGGTCCAGGAGCGCCGGTACGAAGGCAAATATGGCCCCCTGGCCTCTGGCCAGCCTTTCATTGACGATCGCCACGGCGAGGTGAGTCTTTCCGCACCCGTTGGGCCCCAGGAGGAGGAGCCAGCCATCGGGATCCGCCGAATAGTTCTGGGAGGCGTTCTTAACGGCTTTCAGACTCTCCCTCTGGTAGGGCCCAGCATTCATCCCACTGGTGTCGAAGTTGTTGAAGGTCATGCGCTCGCGGGTCTCCGGGCTGAGCCCTCCGAAGTCCTGGAAGGAGGAGTCTGTGTCGGTACCCAAGGAATAGATGTGGGACAGGCGGCTGGTGCTCAGTCGGGAGCGCATGCCCTCATCCAGCTGTCCGAGCTTGCCGCGGATGGTGATGATGGTCGGCAGCTCAGCGTTGAAGCGGTGATTGATCACCTGGAAGAGCTTCTCCTGCGCCCAGGTGGCGCTGCCCTGGGGACCCAGGTCATCCAGCACCAGTATGGGAACATCCCTGATCTGCTGGAAGATGTCGTCGTAGCTGACGGCCGAGTCGGGGCTAAAGGTAGCCCGTAGATGGTCCAGGAGGTCCGAAACGTGGGTGAAGAAGAGGGTGTGCCCCTTGTCGATGCAGCGGTTTGCGATGGCGGCTGCCAGGTGGGTCTTGCCCGAGCCCGAAGGGCCTGTCAGCACCAGCCAGCCCTGGGGATTCTCGGCGAATGCCCGACCAGCCTCCGAGGCTTCGGCTAAACCCCCGCGAGATACCTGGTCTGAGCTGTCCGGCAGGTCGATGCTCTCAAAGGTCATCCGCTTCAGGGGCCCCAGGTTGCTGTAACGGTGCAGGTGGTCGATGCTCCGCTCTCGCAGCTCCTGTTCCCGGCACTGGCATGGAAAGACCAGGCCAAAATCCGGGTGAGTTACGGCAACCCGCCGGCTGACCCAGCCGGTGCCCCGGCAGAGGGAGCACTGGGCGACGTCGGGTTCCGGGGGAGCCTCAGTACCTGGGGGAAGCTGGTCCCCGTCTCCTCTCGTACTCCCCAAGGCTGATCTTTTTAGAATATCCCCCAAGCTTTCCATCATCTTTTCCTTCATCGCGCCAACGCTTGAGAATAGCTTCCACGTACCCCCAACTCCTCTTGTTGTAGGTGCAGGCCTGCTGGATGGCCTCCTCTATCCATATGTCCGGGTAGAGCCTTTCCGCTTCCCTCAGCCGGTCCGCCAGGATGGGAGTAAGCAGCCCGATGTTCTCTTCATACAGCGCGAAGATGTTGGGTCGCTCTTCCGGCCCTTCAGGATGCACGGGGGTAGGTCGTTTCCCGAGAACTGACCTGCCCTCACCCTTTTCCAGGTTCTCCAAGGTGCGCCGCCCCGGAGCATCGTCCAGCACGTACACATCCTCCCAGTCCTGTCCTTCACCTATTTGGTTCTTCAGGAGAGTACCCCGTTCCACAGCCAGCCTGAGACCCCGCAGTATGGCGTCCTGGGTTGGCTCCGTTGATGGGGGGAAGCTGCGGCATAGTACCGGGTCCGCCGTGATTTCAGCCTCGGTCAGGTAGCGGGGACCGTCCTTCCTGTTATGCAGAAGCCAGAGAACGCGCAGGGTGCACTTCAGCTCGGCGATGTCGGTTATTGCTTCCAGGAGACGCCCGAACACCTGGTTTGGAACAGGTGTGTAAGCGGTACCGGATGGGAAGCCTTCCTCGGCCACCTCAGAAGGCCTCTGGAACGAAGGCGGCCGACTCGAAACGCACGAGGTTATCCCTGAACAACAGATTCACAGCTCCAACAGGCCCGTGCCGATGCTTGGATACTATGAGATCGGCAACGTTCTTGGGATAGGGCTTGTCCGGATTGCGGGAGGACCACTCATCTTCGGTGTAATAGACATCGTCCCGGTAAATGAACATCACCACATCGGCATCCTGCTCGATGCTTCCGCTTTCCCGCAGGTCCGACAGCTGGGGCCTGTGGGAGGTGCGCGCCTCGACAGCACGGTTGAGCTGGGAGACGGCAAGCACCGGCACGTTAAGGTCTCGTGCCAGCCCCTTTATGGATCGGGTGATCTCGCTCATCTCCTGGGCCCGGCTGTCGCCCCTTCCGGCCCCCTGCTGGATGATCTGGATGTAGTCAACCACCAGCAGGTCCAGCCCCCTTTCCATGGCCAAGCGCCGCGCCTTGCTGCGCATCTCCACGATACCTTGAAGGGGGCTGTCATCTATGTATATGGGCAGGTCCGAGAGGGAACCGATGGAGCTCATGATGGCCCTTTCCTGGGCCTCGGTGTACAGACCGAGGCGCAGGCGCTGGGCATCCACCTCCGATTCGCTGGCAACCATCCTCATGGCAAGCTGGTCCCGGCTCATCTCCAGGCTGTAAATGGCGACGCTGTTGCCTGACTTGGCGGCGTTCATGGAGATGTTTATTGCAAGGGTGCTCTTCCCCAAGCTGGGTCGGGCCGCCAGGACGATCATGTCGGACCTGTGAAAGCCCCCAAGGAGCTCATCCAGGGAGTTGAAGCCCGTCATCACCGGCGCCCCTAGACGGGCTGCAGCTTCCCCAACGTTGGCCCGCTCTTCCAGGTACTGGTCCAGCACATCCCGCAAATGAACGAAGTCCCGGGTAGGCTGGCCCGTACGTACTCGGAACAAAGCCTCTTCCGCCTTGCTGAGGGTAGCGTCCACGTCGACAGTGTCCTCATACCCGATGGCGGAGATCTTGCTTCCAGCGTCGATCAGGTTCCGCATGGTGGCGGTCCTGTTGACGATGCGCCCGTAGTGCTCTATGTGCACCGATGTGGGCACCCCGGCAACCAGGTGGCTCAGGTAAGCGGCCCCGCCAATCTGCTCCAAGCGTCCGTCGATGCCCAGCTGATGGGAAACGGAGATCTGGTCGATGGCTTCACCCCGCCGGAACAAGGCAACGCAGGCCTCGTAGCAGAGCCTGTTTCTCTCCCGGTAGAAGTCGGTGGTCTTGAGGAAGGGGAGCACCTGCAGTATGGACTCCCCATCGATCAGGACCGAGCCGACAACAGCCTCTTCGGCTTCTATGTCGTGGGGTAGGAGCTTCTCTTCCAGCATCCGGTTACTCTTGGGCTTCCGCCGTGACCAGAATGGTGGCCTGGATCCCCGGTGCCAGGTTGAGGACGATCTCGTGCTCTCCTGGTTCCCGTATTGGCTGGACGGTGTCTATCAGCTTGCGGTCGATCTCCCGGCCGGTAGCTGTGGTCAGCTCCTGGGCCAGCTGGGTCGGGGTGATGGCGCCGTAGTACTGGCCGGCCGGGGTGATCCTGGCGGACACGTTAATGTTGGTGCCCTCCAGGGAGGCCGCCAGCTCTTCCCATTTCTGGGTCTCCCGCATGCGCCTCTCGTCTCCGGTCTGCTTGAGACGTTCGATCTTCTTCATGTTCTCGCGGGTGGCCGCTTCTGCCAGTTTCTTGGGAATGAGGTAGTTGCGCGCGTAGCCGTCCTTCACGTTCTTGACGTCGCCGGCCCGGGCCAAGGTTGAGACATCTTCGAGAAAAATAACCCTCACAGTAGGTACTCCATGTGCATTGGATTTGGGGAGCGCCGCCTATCTAATAGATTGGATGTGGGTGCCCCCGCTTGCCCGCCTGAAAGACGAATTATAACCGATGGGCCGAAAGAGGGGAAAGGGTGATATGGATGTGGCCTACGGACGGACTAGGAATGGGAGGGGCGCGCTTCCAGGCCGGACTGCCAGGCGTCCTTCAGGCTGCCCAGTGATACTTCGAGGTAGTTCTGAACAAACAGATCTCGCTTTGATTGGGTCCGTCCCAGGAGGGTCCATGGCACGGCCATTTCATCGGCCAATGCTCCGAGGCTCTCCAGGTCGTCGGGGGACACCGAGACGATAATCCGGGACTGACTTTCCCCGAACAGAGCGGCATCCCACCGGCCCAGCACCGGGAATTGCCCTGCAAAGCCGATGTCATGAGGGAAACACGCCTCGGCCAGCGCGACGGCGAGCCCGCCGTCGGAGCAGTCGTGGGCGCTCCTCACCAGCCCTTCCCCGATGGCGCGCCGGCAAAGTTCCTGCACCTTCCGTTCCAGCCGCAGTTCCAGGTATGGCCTGCCCACCACCATGCCCCGGAACAGCTCCAGGTACTCGCTTCCTGAAAGGTCCCGGGCCCTGCCCCGGATTTCGGACGCACCCAGCAGCACCACAGCGAGGCCATCGGAGTCGAACCCGGAGGATACGTGCTTTGTCACATCTTCCAGCAGGCCCAGCGCCCCGATGACGGGTGTGGGGTAGATGGGCTGGTCCTGGGTGCTGTTGTACAAGCTGACGTTCCCGCTGACTACCGGCACATCCAGCACGCGGCACCCCCGGGCTATGCCCCTGATGCACTGCTCCAACTGGAAGTAGATGCCCGGCTCCTCGGGGTTGCCGAAGTTCAGGCAGTCGGTCAGGGCGATGGGCGTCGCCCCTGTGCAAGAGAGGTTGCGGCAGGCTTCGGCCACAGCTATGGCGCCGCCCCTGTACGGGTCCAGGTAGCACAGCCGGCCATTGCCGTCGGTGCTCAGGGCGATGCCCTTGGTGGTGCCCCTGATGCGCAGGACCGCAGCATCGCCGCCCGGGGCGACGACGGTGTTGGTCTGCACTTGGTGGTCGTACCGGCGGTACACCGGCTCCCTGCTGGCGATGTTCGGCGCTGAGACCAGCCCCGCGAGTATTTCGGCGGGACTCTCGGTAGGCAGGGGAATCTTCACCATGGGGTAACCCTGGGCAGCACGATGCTCTTCCGAGGCCTTGCCCTCCAGCCGGTACTTGGGGGCCTTGGTCAAGACCTGAATCGGCGGCTGGGCCACCAAGTCCGGGCCGTCGTAGATGCGGGCCTCGGCTGACCCGGTGACCTTGCCTATGGCGGTGCAGGATATGTCCCACTTCCCGAACATGTCCCGTATCGGCCTTTCTTCGGTTGGCGCTACGATCAGCAGCATCCGTTCCTGGGACTCGGAGAGCATCACCTCGTAGGCGTTCATCTGCTGCTCTCGCCTGGGAACATTGGCCACATCCACCTCTATTCCCGCGCCGCTGCGGGAAGCCGATTCCACAGCCGCCGAGGTGAGGCCGGCGGCCCCCAAGTCCTGCATGCCCCTGAGGTGGCCCGACGCCGAAGCTTCCAGGCAGGCTTCTATCAGGGTCTTTTCCAGGAAGGGGTTGCCCACCTGCACCGTCGGGCGCATCTCCCTGTCATCTTCGAAGGTGCGGGAAGCCAGCCCCGAAGCCCCGTGGATGCCGTCCCTGCCGGTGTCGGCCCCTGCCAGGAGCAGCAGGTTCCCCTCGTCGCCCACCGCCGAACGCACCAGGCGGTCCTTCTCTATCAGACCGACGCACAGGGCGTTCACCAGGGGATTGTTGGCGTAGGTTGGGGAGAAATAGATCTCACCCCCGACGTCGGGCACGCCGATGCAGTTGCCGTACCAGGAAATGCCCGAAACCACGCCGTCGAACAGGTAGCGGCTCCGGGGATCATCCAGGGGGCCGAAACGCAGGGAGTTCATGAGGGCGATGGGCCGGGCGCCCATGGCCAGGATGTCCCGGACAATGCCCCCAACCCCCGTTGCCGCTCCCTGGAAGGGTTCCACCGCCGAGGGGTGGTTGTGGGACTCTATCTTGAACACGATGGCAAGGCCATCGCCGATGTCTATGGCCCCGGCGTTCTCCTCGCCGGGTGGCAGCAGCACGCGGGGGCTGCGGGAAGGAAAGAGGGACAGAAGGGCGCGGGAATGCTTGTACCCGCAGTGCTCGCTCCACAGGGCGCCGAACATTCCTAGTTCCACGGGGCTGGGCTCCCTGTCCAGCTCATCGACGATGCGCCGGTACTCGGCTTCGCTGAGGGCGATCTCGTCCAGGGTCTCCTTGCTGATGGACATAGCAGCCCTAGGCAACCCTTTCTTGGACGCTGTCGAACAGGGACGTGAACACAAGGGCGCCGTCGGTCCCGCCCAGGAGGTCTTCGAAGCAGCGTTCCGGGTGGGGCATCATCCCCAGCACATTGCCACGGGCGTTCATGACGCCCGCTATGTTGTTCAAGGAGCCGTTGGGGTTGTCCTCGGGGGTGACTGCGCCGTCGGGGGACGTGTACCTGAACACCACCTGGCCCTTCTTCTCCAGGTCCTCCAGCACCTCTGCGTGGGCGTAGTAGTTGCCCTCGCCGTGGGATATGGGGATGCGCAGGACGTCCCCCTTGCTCGAGGCGCAGGAGAAGGGGGTGTCATCCCGCTCCACCCTGAGGTGGGTCCACTGGCACCGGAACTCCAGGTGAACGTTGGGCAGCAACACGCCGGGGAGGAGCCCCGACTCGCATAGTATCTGGAAGCCGTTGCAAATGCCCAGCACCAGCCCACCACGGGCTGCGTACTCCTTTACCGGCTCCATGATTGGGGACAGGGAAGCCAGGGCGCCCGCCCGCAGGTAGTCGCCGTAGGAGAACCCGCCGGGCAGGATGAGACAGTCGTAGTCATCCAGGGCGATGTTGGAGTCTTTGTGCCACAGAAGGTCAGCGGGCTGGTCCAGGGTGGCCGTGATGGCGTGGTAGCAGTCTTGGTCGCTCCAGGTGCCGGGGAAAACCAGGATGCCGAAGCGCATAGTGCTGTTCTACTTCCCTTGGGAGCGGTGGTGGTGCCGGGGTCTCACACCTTCGGAACCGGGGACTGCCGCGCTGTTCCTGAAGGCGGAGGAGAGCAAGGGGGACTGGAGAGCTAGCTGTTGCGCCGGCTCTTGCGGCGCTTGGCGGCTTCCTTCTTCTTTCGGCGGACGCTCGGCGGCTCGAAGTGCTGCCGGCGGCGTATCTCGGAGAGGATGCCGTCCTGCTGGACGCGCTTATTGAACCTCTTGAGGAGGCTCTCGAAGGTTTCGCCTTCAGCTAATCTGACCGTTGACAACCTGGACTCTCCGATAGCTGGATTCCGCGAAAGAGCCTATTTATTATAACGGCCTCTATCTAAGGCGTCAACAGCGGCACCTGCCCAGCTCACACACCTTTGTCGGCATCTTGGATAGCAGACTGGCACATGCTCCAGAGGAGAATCCGTTGACGTTCGCTTAGCCCCGCGATTGTAGGGTGCGTGCTCAGAATGCGGTCAAGAGCCTGTTCGACCGTATCTTTCGGGAGATTGGATCTTAGGCATTCGCCGAGCACAAAAATGGCGAAAGGGACAGCCTCCAGCAGATCCGGGTCTGACAGCGTAGGAAGTTCTCCAGAGGCGAGCTGCCTCCAAGAGGCATCCCTATAGTCCTTTGGTCCCTCAACCATCCGAACCCCCTTGGTCGGAACAGCACAGTGCATAGAAGGCGCCTGGGTGCAATCCTAGCAGGACGCTACTTTCTGCTGAGCGTATTTGCTGGACCATTGTCAGCACTTCCATATGTCTGGTAGGAGGGCCGGAGCGTTTCGCGGACCTGGTTCCTCATAACAGCTTGGCCACCATGTTCATTTCAAAAGACATCGTGGAGTCACTTACGGGAAATCCCGCACCGCGTCTACGTACTCTGCAAGCCTGATACCCTTGTAAACCTCGGTGTTGTACGTGTGGCTAATCCTTGCCAGTCTGACAACCTCTCTGATGGGCAGGCTGGATAGTTCGTTAGCGTATTTGACGCCAAACAGATGAATGGCTGTGGTTGCCCTGCCCCCGGCAGCCGTTTTGCCGGCGCGGTACATGCTCGACAATATCTGTGCGGCTTCTTCAACGGTCATCGCTACTTCTCTCACCTCGCGTTGGGATAGTGGAACTCTCATCTAGGGAGTGGTTGGCTGAGTCAATTCGGCCTGTATCTTGGCGTACTTGGGTGATCCACGCCATGACGCCCGGCGCCTTCGCCCTACCCGCTGTTGCGGAAGCGGTAGCCCACGTTCCAGATGGTCTCAATGAAGGAGCGGTTGGCGCTCTCGATCTTGGAGCGGAGACGCCGTATGTGCACATCGACGGTCCTGGTGCCGCCGAAGTAGTCGTACCCCCAAACCTGCTGCAGAAGCTCGTCCCGCGTGTACACCCGCCCCGGGTTGGTGGCCAGGAGCACCAGTAACTGGTACTCCTTGTAGGTCAGGATGACCCGCCGTCCTGCGAGGCTGATCTCGTACTTCCCGATGTCGATCACCAGGTCGCCGGTCTTGACCACCTCGTTGGATCCCGGCTCCCTGCTCCGGGCCAAGACCCGGTCCATACGCTTCACCAGCTCCTGGGGGTTATAGGGGTGGATAATGAAGTCGTCCAGGGACGGGTTCCCAACGTAGCCGTTCAGCCCGCTGGCGGGGACCACCCCCAGGACGGGCAGGTGGGAATGCTGGCAGTAGCTTACGACCTGCTCCACCTGCTCCTGCGTCAGGTTCTCGATATCCAGGAGCACACCCTCAGACTCCGGGGGCGTGTGGCCGTTGCGTCCCTCGAAAAAGGCGGAGCTGTCGCATAAGGCGTAGCTGAGGTCATGCTCTTCCACCGCCCAGGACGGGGCATCCTGGCCGGGCTCTGCTCCCGAGACTACCAGTAGGCGGTACACCTGTGCATCTCCATCGCTCTAACGGGAAGGGCCAAGGCCCATCTCCAACGTTCTCTTGATATCATTATATCCGGTTAGTCCAGCAGCGCGGGCTGGCGCATCCGGCCGTCATTTCGGGATTGAAGCCGATTTCCTCCTCGGCTATACTTCCCGGCAGAGCCCCCATCTCTCCAGCTCTTCGGCCTGTCCGGTCTGGAACTTCCCCCATGGAGGAGGAGCATGAGCACCCTTTCGCTGCCCAAGACGCCCAGGGAGGTCAGGAACCTGATACGCTCCAACGAGTGGCGGGGCGTTACGTCGGGGGCCGCCCCCGGCTACGTGCAGGCCAACATCGCCATCCTCCCCCGCGACGTTGCCTTCGACTTCCTCCTCTTCTGCCAGAGAAACCCCAAGCCCTGCCCGGTGCTGGAGGTAGTGGAGGCCGGACGCTCCGAGCCCGCCCACATGGCCCCCGGCGCCGACCTGCGCACCGACATCCCCCGGTGCCGTATCTACGAGAACGGGGAGATGGCGGGAGAGCAGGAGGACATCTCGTCCATATGGAGGGACGACCTGGTCTCCTTCCTGCTGGGATGCAGCTTCTCCTTCGAATCGGCCTTGGTGAACGCGGGCATCCCCCTTAGGCACATCGACCAGGGGAAGAACGTGGCCATGTACGTGACCAACGTCCAGACCACCCCGGCGGGGATGTTCTCCGGCCCCATGGTGGTGAGCATGCGTCCGGTGCACCACTCCCAGGTTGTGCGGGCGGTGCAGGTCACCTCCCGCTTCCCATCTGTGCACGGCGCGCCGGTGCACGTGGGGGACCCAAGCGCCATCGGTATCAAGGACATCACCCAGCCGGACTTTGGCGACTTCGTGGAGGTCAGAGACGATGAGGTGCCCATATTCTGGGCCTGCGGCGTCACCCCCCAGGCTGTGGCGCTGAACTCCAAGCCGTCGCTGATGATCACCCATGCCCCTGGATATATGTTCATCACCGACTGGCGCGACGAAGACTATGCGGTGTTCTAGCTTGTCCCGGACTTGGAGGGCACTATGCCGACGATAGAAGACATAATACTAGCTAACGACGGGCGGGGTATATCGGCCCTGAGGCCGCACCTTGCCCCCAACTACTGCGAGGAAGCGGCCGCCTGTCTGCTGGCCAACCCCGGCACTGTCCTGATCGCCACGGGCTTCTACATCATGGCTGCCGGCGCCCCTGAGACCGACGGCCCTCCGGGAGCACTGGCTTTGGGCAGGGCCCTGGAGACCCTGGGCAGAGATGTGTTCTACGTGGCGGACCGGTACACCTGTCCCATCATGGAACCCTTCGCCACCGACCCCTCCCAGATCGTGGACTTCCCCATCAGCGACGACGAGACCAGCAGGGCTTTCGCAGAAGGCCTTCTCAGCGATATGGCCCCGTCGGTGCTCATAGCCATCGAGCGGTGCTCGGTCACCAGGGAGGGCACGTACCTGAACATGCGTGGGCTGGACATCACCGCCCAGACGGCGCGCCTTGACTACCTGTTCCATGGTCATCCCAACTCGGTAGGGATAGGCGACGGAGGCAACGAGATCGGCATGGGCAACCTGGCCGATGTGATCCCCGAGGTGTCCTCACTGCCGCCGATACCCTCGGAGACGGGGACTACCCATCTTGTCATCTCCAGCGTGTCCAACTGGGGTGGTTACGGCGTGGTGGCAGCCCTGTCCAGCCTGGCGGGCAAGAACCTGCTGCCCGACCCCGAGGAAGAGGACGAACTGATCCAGATGATGGTGGACATGGGGGCAGTGGACGGCGTGGTGGGCAAGGCCATTTACTCGGTGGACGGCATGGATTTGGCCCAGCACGGCGAAGCCCTCACGGCCCTGCACGGGCTGATAGCGGGCCTATAGCACCCCGGCCCGAACTAGACTAGGTCGCGCTCTACGGCTGACAGGGCCTGGTCGATGCCCGATACTACGTCTTCCACCTCGCCTCGGCTGATGCACAGGGGAGGCATGATGCTCACGTAGTTGCCTCCCCGCAGGTGCAGGTGGTTCTGGGAGAACTGGCCGGTGAGTCGCTCGGCCAACCGGGCTTCCTGGGGGAAGAACTCCTTGGTCTCCCGGTCCTTCACGATCTCCATCCCGCACATCAGGCCCAAGCCGCGCACATCTCCCACGATGGGGTGCTTGGCCTTCAGCTCCTTCAGCCCATCCAGCAGGTGCTGACCCATGGCCGCCGAGTTCGGCACCATGTCCTCGGTCTCCATTATCTCGATGTTCTTGAGGGAGGCGGCTGCGGCCACGGGGTGACCACCGAAGGTGATGATGTGACGGAAGGCGGCCTTGTCGCTGCCGACGAAGGAGTCGGCCAGCTCCTTGCGCATGATGGCCCCGCCCATTGGGATGTACCCGCTGGTGATGCCCTTAGCTACCGTCATGATGTCGGGGGTGACTCCCCAGTGCTCGCTGGCGAACATCTTGCCCGACCTGCCGAAGCCGGTGATCACCTCATCGGCAATGAGAAGCACGCCGTACTTGGTGCATATCTCACGGAGCCTCGGCCAGTACTCATCCCCGGGGATGATGACCCCAGTGGGGCTGGATATGGGCTCGGCTATAACCCCGGCGACGGTCTGGGGACCGTGGAACTTGATGGCCTCCTCCACGGCGTTGGCGCACCTCTCTGCGCACTCGGAGGGTGTCGTGCCGCCAAGCTGGCACCTGTAGGGATTGGGCTGGGGAACGTGCACCGCGCCCGGCATGAGAGGTTCGTAGTCGTCCCTGGGTATGATGGGTGATCCGCCCAGGGCCATGGCCCCGAAGGTCGCTCCGTGGTAGGAGCCCATGCGGCTGATGAAGCGGTAGCGGCCTGCTTCGCCCTGGCGCCGGTGGTAGGCCCGGCACAGCTTCAGGGCAGTTTCCACGGACTCGGAACCGCCACTGGTGAAGAAGCAGCGGGAGAGGTCTCCAGGCGTGATGTCGGCAATCTTCTGGGCCAGCTTGATGGTGGAGGGGGCAGTGGAGCCTGAGGGCATGAAGGTGAGCTGGAGCATCTGCTCGTAGGCGGCGTCGGCGATCTCTGTGCGTCCGTAGCCGACGTTTTTCAGCCACCAGCCCGACATAGCATCGATGTAAGTCTCGCCGAAGATGTCCGTGACGTGGCAGCCCTTGCCGCTCACGAAGATGTGAGGCTCCCCCTTCTCGGCCATGTCGCTGGGTTCGCGGGTGTAGATCCACAGGTGTTCCAAGGCGGAACGTTGGAGGTCTTTTGCCTCATCTTCGGTGTAGGAGACCATGATTGCCCTCCCTGCTTAGCTGGAGCCGGCTCCTATGAAGGAGTCCGGGCTTGCCATGAACTTGCTGCGGCACTCCAGGCCGCAGAAGTAGAACCACGTCCCGTTGTGAAACCGGCGGGTCCCCTTCTCGGGGTCTACCTCGGCGGCGCCGAATCGGGTCTGGCCCGTCTGCTGCCGGGCCTCTTCCTCATCGATCTCTTTGCCACACACAGGGTCCTTGGCCATGCTCTATCTCCTTGGCAGTTGATGACGGTGTCGCGATCCCACTAAGCGGACGCCGTCTGATACATGGAACGGCCCAATCGCATCTTGCCCGGCTGGTCGAGCAGGGCGCGGGCAACCCGGCTCCGGTGCTCGAAGGTGGTGCCGAGACGCAGGGTCCAGGCGGTGACCCGGCGGAACCACAGGTGGAGGTTGAACTCCATCATAAATCCGATTCCGCCATGAATGATCTGGGAAGATCGGACGACGGCTTCACATTTCTCATTGCAGAAAGCCTTGGCTTGGGAGACTTCTATGCTGGCCGGCAGTCCCTGGTCCATCCTCCACAGGGCTTCGTAGGTTAGGAGCTGCCCGCCATCGATCCACATGATCATGTCGGCGCAGATGTGCTGTATCGACTGGAAGGAGGCAACGGGCCGGCCAAAGGCCAGGCGGTTCTTGGAGTAGTCGATGGCCATCTCCGCATCCTTCCGCGCCGCTCCTGTCATCTGGGTGCACAGAAGGGCAGTTCCCCTGTCCAGCATCGCCTCCACGATGGGCCACGCAGACCCCTCCTGGCCGATGAGGGCCGAGGAGGGCACCCGCACGTTGTCGAAGGTCACCTGGCTCTGCTTGTCCTTGGCCAGGGTGGTCAGAAGCTCGTGGGACATGCCGGAGGATGAGGTGTCCACCAGGAAGAGGGATATGCCATCGGCGCCCTGGGAGCCGGGCGTGCTGCGGCACACCACCAAGCACTTCTCGGCGGCGTTGAAGTTGTCCACGAACATCTTGGTGCCGTTGAGGACGTAGCTGTCCCCGTCCCGTCGGGCTTCCATGTTCACCGACTCGGGGCGATACCTGGGGTCGGCTTCGCTGAAGGCCCAGGTCAGCACCATGTCTCCGCTGCAGACCCTGGGCAGGGTCTCCTGTCGCTGCTCATCGGTCCCGTCGGCGTTGATGGTCAGGGCTGCCGTCATCGTGCTGTGCAGGGGCACGGGGACTATGTGCCGCCCCACCTCTTCCATGACCAGTCCCAGGTAGGTCAGGGACAGGCCCTGGCCTCCGTATCGTTCGGGCAGGGCCATGCCCACCCATCCCAGGGTGGCCATCTGCTTCCACAGCTCGGGAGGATAACCCAGGTCATCCTTCTCCATCTCCCGGGCCAGCTCGGGCGAACACTCGGCCTCGAGGAACTCCCGGGCGCTGTTCTTGAGCATCTCCTCTTCTTCGGTCAGAAGTACGTCCATGGTTTCTCCATAGTTAAGCTAGTTGGGGATCGGCAGTTGCCGGAGCCTCAAGGGGACGAGTTTCCGGCCTTGACTGGAAGGGCGAATCGGGTCATCTAACCCCTGGGCATGCCCAAGCCCCGCCGGGCCACCTGGTCCCGCATGACCTGGACGCTGCCGTGATTGATGCCCGACTGGAAGGACCCCATCAGGTTGTGGGCAAACACGCCGTCCTCGACGGCGCCGATGGAGCCGTTGAGGAGCTGGGCGTAGGGGCCCAGTATCTGGGAGATTCCCTCGGTGGTGCGCACACCATGCTCGGGCGCCCACACCTTCTCGGCAGACCCTTCGTAGGAGAAGTTGCCCCCGTGCTCCACGATGGACATGCTGCGCATGGTCATCAGGCGGCACACCTGGGCTTCGATCCACATGTCGGCGATGCGGTCGCGCACCTCGGGGTCCTCGGCCGGAGAGTGGCCTCCGAAATCGTTCTCCTTCACCCAGTTGACTATATCCTCGTCCCGGCGCACCGAGATCAGGTACCTGCTGGCTCCGACCCGGTCCAGGTTGAGGCCCATCGCACCCACGTACCAGCCCATGTTTTCCTCACCCAGCATGGAGGAAGCGGGCACGCGAACATCCTCGAAGAAGGTCTCGTTGGTGCGGCCCATGCCGTAGGTCGTGCCCATGGGGGCCGGGGGGTCGTTCTGTATGGTCCACAAGGGGCGCACCGTGACGCCCGGGGTGTCCATGGGGAACAGGAAGATGGATATGCCCTTGTGCTTGGGCGCATCGGGGTCCGTCCGGGCCATCATGTAGATGTGGGTGGCGTAGTGGGCCGAAGAGGTGTACATCTTCTGGCCGTTGATGATGTAGTCGTCGCCGTCTCTTACCGCCCTGGTCTGCAGCCCCGCCAGGTCGGCGCCCGCCTGGGGTTCGGTGAACCCCAGGGCGAAGGTGACCTCGCCCCGTATCAGCCTGGGTATGAAGTACTGCTTCTGCTCTTCGGTGCCGGCTGCCAGGATGGCGGGTCCGCCGCTGCCCGAGAGTCCCACGTTCACGCCGACCCTGGCCAGCTCTTCCTCGACGATGTACTGGTCGATGCGGCTTCCGCCCTGCCCGCCGTACTCTTCGGGGAAGCTGATACCGATCCAGCCGCGCTCAGCGATCTTGGCCCTGAGCTTCATGTACTCTTCGCCATGTCCCTCGTCCATGGCATCTTCCACTTCGGCCCGGACCTCATCTGTGACGTTCTCGGCTATGAAGTCCCGGACCTCTTGCCGTAGCTGTTCCTGCTCTGGGGAAAATGCAAAGTCCATCGCTACCTCACCATCTGGCTGATCGGATGTTGTACTTCGGAAGTATCAGAAGAGAAGGAGGAAAATCCTCACAAAGTTGCCCTCATTTTGCCCACCTGCTAGGCGGGTGTCAAGAGACACAGCCTTCCTTGAGACTGCTCCCCGCCCGCGTTTGCCCTGAGCCTGTCCTGGGGCTTTCGAAGGGGAACGGGCGGCCGAGGTTACTCAAAGGTCTCCTATGGGGAGACGACGGGCTTCAATGCCTCCACCAGTGGGGGAAGGTACTCCTGCCAGTCGCCGATGATGGTGAAGTCGGCAGCCGCAATGATGGGTGAGCGCCGGGGGTTCGGGTTGTCGTTGATGGCAATAATCGTGCCGGCCTTCTGCAGGCCGACCATGTGATTGAAGTCTCCCCTGATGCCTACGGCGATGTAGAGCTGGGGAGCGATGGCCCGGCCGGTCAGGCCCACCTGCACCTGGCGGGGAAGCCAGCCTGCGTCGGTCACGTTCCTGGTCGCTGCTATCACTGCGCCCAAGGATTGGGCCAACTCCTGTATGGCGGGCAAGTTTTCGGGGCCGCCTATTCCCATCCCGACGCCCATGACCACCCGGGCGGCCGCCAGCTCCAGACCCTGGGCATCCTCTTCGTGGTGCACCTCCAGCACCTCGAAGTCGGGCGTGTCTATAGGGGGTACATCCAGCACCTCCACCATGTGCACCGCTCCAGGCGTCGGCTCGATGGGGGTCAGGAGGCCGGGCCGTAGGGTCGCCATGTAGGGGGTGGTCTTGGACTGGATGGGGGCCACCACGTTGCCCCCAAGGGCGGGCTTGTATTGGACCAGCTCCCCATCGTCGTTGATGGCTAGGTCGATGCAGTCGCCAGTCAGCCCCAGGGCCAGGTTGGCGGCGATGCGGGAAGCCAAGTCCCTTCCGTTGGCGGTGGAGCTGAAGAGTATGGCATAAGGCTGCTCGACGAGGATCACCTTAGCCAGGGTGGACGCACACCGGGCGCTGATGGGGTGCACCGGGGAGTCGGCCTCCATCAGGACGACCCTGTCTGCGCCGTAGTCGGCCAGGGTAGAGGCGTTGGCACGGGCGTTGGGCGACGGCAGGTGGACGGCAACCACCTCGCATTTATTGACCTCGGCCAGCTCCCGCGCTTTCCCCAGGATTTCCAGGGTGGATGAGCGTACTCCCGACACATGAGGGTCGGCTATGACCCAGATGTCGGGCGAGATTCCGCCGCCGTAGCGGGATACCCCTTTAGGTTCTCGGGAAATAGGCGAGGCCAGGGAGCCTATGTTGGAGACCACCCGGCGGGCAGCTTCTGCCGGGTCATCCTCTTCGATGACCTCGCCCCGCCTGGAAGGTTCCACCATCTGGATGTCGGCCACCCAGGTAGGAGAGCCGGCCGTGCCCATAAGGGACAGGTCCGAGGTTAGCTGTATAGCCGACATCTTCTCGATGTTCGGCGAGGCCATGGCTTCCTGCATCTGCTGGCGATTGGGGAATCGTTCCTCCACCACTCCTTCGCAGACGCTCACCAGCGCGGGCAGGGGGCAGCGGATGACCTCGTAGCCGTCGTCGGTCTCCCTTTCCAGCCTCAGGCAGTTGCTGTCCCTATCGTAGTCCAGCCGGCGCACGTTGCCCACGTAAGGAAGGCCCAGAAGCTCCGCCAGCTCCGGGCCCACCTGCCCCGTCTCCGCATCGGTGCTGTTGCGCCCGCACATGATCAGGTCGTACTTGTCATGCTCCAAGGCCATGGTCAGCGTCCGGGCCGTCGCCAGGGTGTCGGCCCCGGCCATGGCCCGGTCCGTCAGATGAATCCCGCGGGTCGCCCCCAATGCCTGGCACTGCACCAGGGCCTCTTCCGCCTGGGGAGGTCCCATGGTGATAGCCACCACCTCGCCTCCCTCAGCTTCCACTAAGTCGGCGGCGCGGGCGATGGCAAGCATATCGAAGGGGTTGACCTCAAGGGGCACCCCATCCCGCTGGATGGTCTTGCTCTCGTAGTCGAACTGCATTCGGGAGATCACCGGCACCTGCTTGATGCAAACAGCTATCTTCATCGAATATCCTCGGTCATTAATGCGTTGATGGCGCCCACAGTCAGACTGGGCTTCTACCCACCGCCACCTATCTCCTGCTCCACCTTGGAGCAGAGGGCCAGAAGGGCGGGGCTGAAGGACACATTGTAGGGCATGGGGGATTGCAAAGCCTTGTGTTGGTCTCCCAGTTGGGCGAATTCATGGGTGAATCGGCCCCTGATCTCATCCAGGGAGGGCTTAGGGCCCACCGCCCTTCCATTGGCCATCACCTCTTGGAGCAGAGGTTCTCCGTTAATGAGCTCCTCGTCCCGCAGGGCGATGATGTCCCCGGCGTACATCCCGTCGCCATCCCTGGTGCGGTACACCTGCTTGGGGTCGGGTTGGGACTCCTTGCCAGTGCTCAACTTCATGACGGGCCTGTCGCCGTACCGGACCAGCTTGTAGGCCATGTCGGTCCATGGGGCGTCGGCGGAAACGCCAAGAGTGGTGCCTATGCCAAAGCTGTCGATGGGCGCTCCGCCATCGACCAGCCGCTGCACATCCATCTCATCCAGGCCTCCGCTGCCCACGATGCGCACATACCCCAGCCCGGCATCGTCCAGGCGCTTCCGTACCTGGCGGCTCAGCTCCCCCAGGTCGCCGCTGTCCAGGCGCACCCCCTGGAGGCGGTGGCCCAGGGCCTCCAATTCCCTGCCGACCACGGCCGCATTCTCCGAGCCGGCGATGGTGTTGTAGGTGTCGACCAACAGGACGGACCTGTTGGGAAAGCTCTCCACATAGGCCCGGAAAGCATCGATCTCCCAGGGAAAGCAGGTCACCAGGGAGTGGGCCATGGTGCCTGCAGGCGGAATACCGTAGGTCTTTGCGGCCAGGACGTTGCTGGTGGAGCTTGCCCCGGCAATATAGCTGGAGCGGGCTACTTTCATGCCCGCATCGGTGCCGTGGGTGCGCCGGAGGGAAAAGTCCACCACCTCGCGCCCACGGGCTGCCCAGACGCAGCGGGAGGCCTTGGTGGCGATCATGCTCTGGAGGTTCACCTGGTTGATGACAAAAGACTCGACGATCTGGGCTTCAATGATGGGCGCCGTTACCTCTAAGACGGGCTCGTTGGCAAAGAAGATGCGCCCTTCGGGTATGGCCCACACATCGCCGGTGAATCTGACGCCCCCAAGGTAGTCGAGAAATCTGGGAGAGAAGATCCTCGTCGATTCCAGGTACTTCAGGTCGCTTTGGGAGAAGCGGAACTCTTCCAGGTAGGCGAGAACATCCTCGAGGCCGGCGCTGACGAAGTAGCCGCGGTTGGCGGGGTAGCTGCGGATGATCAGGCTGAAGGTGGCACGCTCACCCATCCCGCGCTCAAGGTAGGTCTGGGCCATGGTCAGCTCATACAGGTCGGTGAGGAGTCCCAGGTCCTGGAGGTTTTCTTGGCCCATGCTGCTAACAGGTGTCCATCAAGCCGGGTGTGCGCCCTCGCCCATGCCAAGATGCGGGCGCTTTAGGGTAGAACGGTCCCATTATGTTTTTCGCCCTTTAGCGTGTCAACTTGGGCTCTTCCGAAACCGCAATGGCAGAGGTGATGCGAAATCCTGGGTCCTATGGCAGAAAGGATACAGGGAAGGGGATTCCCGTTTGACAGCACGGATGGGCGAGACTATATTCCGCACGATGACGGGTAGCTGGATTAAGGCTGCCACGATGGAGGTACTGCCATGGCCCTGGGACGCCCCGAATACGTCTCCGACCTGATCGTTTACCTGCTGGACCAGCTGGGCATCGACTACGCCACAACCAACCCTGGGGCAACAACCCGGGGCATGCACGAGTCCATCGTCTCTTACGGGGGCAACCGGTCCCCTGAAATGATCACCTGCTGCCACGAAGAGCTGGCCGTGGCCATGGCCGAAGGCTACTACCTGGCTACCGGCAAGCCCCTGGCGGCCCTGGTGCACAACATCGTCGGGCTGCAGCATGCCAGCAAGGCCATCTACGAGGCTTGGCTGGCCGGCGTTCCCATGCTGGTCATCGGGGGAACCGGGCCGGTGGACCTGAGCCATCGCCGCCCCTGGATCGACTGGATCCACACCCCCCAGGTGCAGGGCCAGATCGTGCGCGACTACGTGAAGTGGGATGACCAGCCCGAAGGCGCCCGAAGCGTTGCCGAGTCCATCCTCCGCGCCTACCAGATAGCCATGACCGAACCGAGGGGGCCTGTTTACCTGTGCTTCGACGTAGAGCTCCAGGAAGCACTCCTGCCCGAGGACTTCGACATCCCCGACGTGAGCCGGTATCTCCCCGGGCACCCGCCGACGGGGAACCCCCAGGCGATCGCCGAGACCGCCCAAGCCCTGTTGGACGCCGAGCAACCCGTCATCCTTGCCCAGGAGATGGGGCTGACCCCCGGCGGCTCCGACGCCCTTGTTTCCCTGGCGGAGCTGATGGGTATACCGGTCATAGAGGTGGGACCCTCCTTCTGCCTGCCCAACACCCATCCCCTGAACGTGACCGGGGCCAACAGCGACGTTCTGCGGGATGCGGACCTGGTACTGACCATCGGGGTCAAGGACATCGATAACTCTCTGAAGACCCCGGTGCACCAGGCCGGGTCCATACCTGAAGGACTTCCCCGTATCCCTTCGAGCAACATCCGTCGCTACGAAAGCTTGATTAGCGAGAGCACCAAGCTGGTGCGGATCGGGCTGGAGGACTACGGCGTCAAGAGCTGGGTGAGCCACTACGGTCGCCTGACGGCCGCTGACGTTCCCATTCTGGGTGACGGCGCCGAGGTTCTGCGAGAGTTGGCCAACCTTTGCAAGGGTTCCATGAATGGCTCCACGGAAGCCAAGGCCAAGGCGAGGACCGCCAAGGCTGAAGAGATAAACTCCGGCATCAGGAGCAAGGCTCAGACCGACCTCCGGGAGCGCTGGTGGGACCAGACCCCAATCTCCACAGCCAGGCTGGCATCTGAGGTATGGGATGTCATCAAGGACGAGGACTGGGTGCTGGTGCACGGCTCCCTGAGCGGCTGGGAGAAGCGACTCTGGAACACCATCGACGAAAAGCACTGGATAGCCGGCGGCGGCGGGACGGGCACCGGGATGGGTGTTGCTATGGGGGCAGCCCTTGCCTTCAAGGGCACCGACAAGGTGTGCGTAAGCATCCAGAACGACGGAGACCTGCTGTACACCCCCGGTTCCCTTTGGACCGTCGCCCACCACGAGATTCCTATGCTGGTGGTCATGTTCAACAACAAGGCCTACTACCAGGATGTGGGGCACCAGAGGGCGGTGACGACCCTGAGGGAGCGTTCCCTGGAGAACCTGAACGTTGGGGTGAGCTTGGAGGGACCGGACACCGACTTCGCCACCCTGGCCCGGAGCTTCAGCCTGTATGGCGATGGCCCGATCACCCAGCCCGGGGATATTTCGGCCGCCCTGAAAAAGGGCCTGCGGGTGGTGAAGGAGGAGGGCAAGGCCGCCCTCATCGACACCGTCACCCAGCCGCGGTAGACGGTCTCTTTTTTCGTCACTCCCGCCTTCGGAGGAGTTTAGGGCCCCCTTCACCGGGCTGCCCGTTCCCCTTCGATTTCCCTCAGGGCGAACGGACAGCATAGCCGCGAGTGGGACGACGGTGGCGCCGTGCTTATTCATCACAATTCCTTGATATTCGTTCTGTACGATGGGGCCAGCCCATAGGTAAGGAGCGCAGGGGATTGAAGAAGAAGCTGTTTTTCGTAAGCTTGGCGGTGGCACTTGTCACTGCCGCCGTTACCGTCGGCGTAATGTTCGCCCTGGGAGCCTTTTTTGATGATGACGACGACAAGGAGTATAGCGAGAAGGTACGGTATGAGCAGCTAACCGGCGAGATAGCGCCCATTCTGGACCTTGATGAACAGCAGGTTGAGTCTGCCATCAAGAAGGCTGCAGCCGAAGGCAGGCAGAAGGCATTGCAAGGCAAGTTGGACAGCATGGTGAAGAAGGGCACCCTCTCGCGTGAACAGGCCGACGCTTACCTGGACTGGTACAAGGACAAGCCGGACATTCCATTCCCAGGCCCGGAAACTCGAAGATTCAAAGGGAGGCAATATGCCAAGCCAGATGTACCTTCTTTCAGGTCCGGGCCGAGGATTTCCATTCTCCCATTTGGTAGAGGACAATTTCGTGAAGGGCCTTATATCGAAGGGCCGCTGCGGGGCGAGCTTCCACCATTCTTCGGGCTAGAGCTTGATGGGCCGGGGTTCTGGTTCCGCCAGGATGGAGACCTCGTCGCTCCCGGCAGCGTAATCTGTGTGTTCGAGGCAGATGCCTTTGGTGAGTGGTGGCACGAGGTCTGCGATGACGACTACTACAAATACGACGACTATTACGACAAAGATGACCGGGATGATGACTACGACGGCGACGACCACGACAAAGATTACCGGGACTATGACTAGCTCCCCCGTGGGCGCTGTCCTTCAAGGCGGCGCGTGAACGGGACGTCGGGACCGGCTCAACACTTCGCCGGTCCCACGAAAAGCAGAGCACCCTTGCAGGTGACGCGATGGCCGAAAGAGTGCTGGTGGTCGAAGATGACCCTAACACGCTGGAGATCGTAGAGCTCTATCTCCGTCGAGACGGCTACGAGGTGCTGCCGGCCAGGGATGGAATGGAAGGACTTGCCCTGTTCGAGGAGCAGAGCTCCGACCTTGTGATTCTTGACCTCATGCTGCCCAAGCTGAACGGCATGGAGCTGTGCAGGAGGCTCCGCGAGGTCAAGGATGTGCCCATCATCATGCTCACAGCCATGGTCCAGGAGGATGACCGGCTGGCAGGACTGGAGATGGGCGCCGACGACTACGTAACCAAGCCCTTCAGCCCCCGGGAGCTGGCCGCCAGGGTAAAGGCGGTGCTGAGGCGCACAGCCCGGGATGCCACGGGTGCCGAGGACGGCGAGCTGGCGCAGGGAGGCGTCACCTTGGACCTGCGGCGCCACTTGGTCCATGTTCACGGCGAGCAGATAGACCTTACCCCTACCGAGTTCAGGTTGCTGGCTATGCTGATGCGGGAACCTGGGAGGACATTTTCGAGGGCACAAATCATTGACGGGGTGCTGGGGTACGATTTCGACGGCTTCGACAGGGCCGTCGATGCCCACATCTCCAACCTGCGGCGCAAGCTGAAGTGCGGTCCCGACGGCGAAGACTTCATCCATACTATCTACGGTGTGGGTTACAGGTTTGGCGTTGGCGACTAGGTGGTTTTTCAGCCTGCATTTTCGGCTAATCGCAGCCTTCACCCTTGTGCTGGCCCTGGCCCTCACGGGCATCAGCCTGTACGTTGGGTACACCTCCGGCCAGGACACGGAGCGCCTGGAAAGAGACATTGACGATGCCCGTCTCGCCAGGATGAACCTGCTGGTATCCGAAAGCTACACCGAGCGACGCGGGTGGGAGGGGATCCAGCAGGCCATCGAGGGGGTCAGCTCCCTCTACGGGTGGCGCATCCGGGTCATTGACCAAGACAGGATAGTCAGAGCAGACTCCCACCTGGATTTCGGTCACTTCGGGGAGTTTGGTCTCAAGGATGGGCACTCCTTTCCAATCCTGAGCCGGGGGGTCACGGTCGGGTCGGTGTTTGTGACCTCTCCGGAGGCTCCAGAGGTGTCGCCGGAGCCCTCGGTATCTCTTCTGACCACGGCGGTGAACCGCTCCCTCCTGTGGACGGGCTTGGCGGTAGGCGCTGCCGGCATCCTTCTCATATCCCTGTTGTCCCGCCGTATGCTGGGGCCCGTCAGGGAGCTGAGCTCAGCAGCCCGGCTGCTTGGCCAGGGGGACACCTCCCAAAGGGTGTCGCCCAGGGGCAGGGACGAAGTCGCCGAGCTGGGCCGGGCTTTCAACTCCATGGCCAGCGACCTGGAAAAGGCGGAGCAGCAGCGGAAGATACTCATGGCCGACATCGCCCATGAGCTTCGCACACCCCTGTCCAACGTCCAGGGATACCTGGAAGCCATAAAGGACGGGCTGCTACAGCCCGACGCCCGGACCATAGACACCGTCCACGAGCAGGTGATTCAACTAGCTCGCCTGGTGGAGGACCTGCGCTTGCTGGCCTTGGCTGAAGCGGGCGACCTCCCATTGCATCGTCAGCCCGGTTCACTGGTCGACGTGCTGCAGAGATCCATGGATGGGGTGAAACCCCGGGCCGACGCCAGCGGTGTGCAGTTGCTCCTGGAAGCCCCGGAGGCCCTTCCGCCGGTGGAGTTGGACAGCATGCGCATCGCCCAGGTGGTGGGGAACCTGCTGGAGAACGCCATAAGCTACACCCCTGAGGGCGGGCAGGTGACGGTCACCGCTTCGCTGTCAGATTCCGGCCTCGCCAGGGTTACCGTCGCCGACACTGGAATCGGCATTCCCGAGGAGGACCTGCCCAGCATCTTCGAGCGCTTCTACCGGGTGGACCCGTCCCGCACCAGGGCGACAGGAGCCGCAGGCTTGGGTCTGACCATCGCCAAGGGTCTGGTGGAGGCCCATGGGGGCGCCATCTATGCTGAGAGCTCCCCGGGTCAAGGCAGCCGCTTTACCTTCGAACTTCCCCTGACCTCAGACCAGTCGTCATAAACCGGGCCCCAGCCTGGCCTTACCCAAGTGGGTGATATAGCCTTACCCAAGTGGGTGATATAGAATGAGGTTAGGCATCTCCGGTGTCTCCCCAGTCTCGATTCCTCTACAGGAGTGTTGCGTATGTCCGACGGCGGAAAGCTCCAGTTCGGTATCTGCATTCCCCAGCTTTTCCCCGATGGCTCCGTTGACCTGGAGAGCATCTCAAGCTACATGAAGCACATCCGCTCCTTGGGCTACACCAGCGCCTGGGTGCAGGATGGAGTTATCGGGGCTAGGCCATCCCTGGACCCCCTGCCCCTGCTTGCTTACGCAGCCCCCTTCAGCGGTGATCTTACCCTGGGCGTCTCTGTTCTGCTGGCCAACCTCAGGATACCCATCCCTGTGGCAAAGTCCGTCGCAACCCTCGACCACCTCACCGGGGGACGCATTCTGCTGGGCATCGGAATGGGGTTCTACGAAGGCGCCTACCCCGCCTTTGGTCTGGATGTGAAGAGAAGAGTCTCTCGCTTCGAGGAGGGCATCCAGGTCATGAAGGCTTTGTGGACCCAGGACAAGGCCAGCTTCCAGGGCAAGCACTTCCAGTTGAATGATGTAGTTATGAACCCCAAGCCACTGCAAAAGCCCCACCCGCCTCTGTGGTTTGGCGCCCACTCGGCGCCCGCCCTCCGCCGCTCCGTCGTGTACGGCGACGGCTGGATGAGCGCGGGAGCAGCCTCCACGGCCGACTTCAAGGGGGAGATTAAGCTGGTGCGCCAGTTCATGGAGGAAGAGAGGCGGGACCCATCAACCTTCAAGTTGTCCAAGCGGGTGTACCTGTATGTTGACAAGGACCGGGACACCGCCGAAAAGAGCCTGCGGGAGTGGTCGGGCATTATTTACCAGGACCCGGACAGGCTGCCCAGGACAGCAGTTTATGGCGGAGTGCAGGACTGCGTGGACGGCTTGGGCGAGGTGGTGGAGGAGGGCATCGACCTGCTCATGTGCAACCCGGTGGGGGACCTGCACGCCCAGGCGGAGATCCTGGCCCGGGATGTGTTGCCCAAACTGGGATTTCCCTAGATCGCGAGAAACAAGCCCCCTGTTATTCTAGGGCGAGGGTCAGCAACTAGTAAGGAGGAACCGTGCCCATCGATATGCATGCCCACTATGTGCCTCCCAAGGCCCTGGACCGCCTGGGCAATGGACCGTCCCCCTACGGCGCCCACCTGGAAGAGGTCGCCAACGGCACGTGCCTGTGCTTCGACTATGGGCTCCGCCTTCGACCTTTCTTTCATAGGCTGCTCGATCTGGACGATCGTTGGACGGAGATGGAAACCCAGGGAGTGGACCGACAGATACTGACAGTGTGGGCAGACGTGTTCGGCTATGGGGCTTCCGCCGTTGAGGCCGCCCGATGGCACAGGCTCCTGAACGAGTGCCTGTCGGAGACCGCCCAGACCCATCCCGACCGCCTTTCCATGATGGTGTCGCTGCCCCTCCAGGATGAAGACCTGGCCGCCGCTGAGCTGGAACACGGAGTTAAACAATTGGGAGCCGTTGGAGGTGTCATTGGGG
Source organism: Dehalococcoidia bacterium (assembly GCA_965116325.1). Taxonomy (GTDB): domain Bacteria; phylum Chloroflexota; class Dehalococcoidia; order Lucifugimonadales; family JAGWBF01; genus JAGWBF01. The sequence goes on from OZ220675.1 coordinate 1,910,730, forward strand.
CCAACGTCGATGGGGTCAACCTGGGCGAGGCGACCCTGGATCGCTTCTGGGCGACGGCCTGCGACCTCGATGTTCCCCTGTTCATCCATCCCACCGCCCCCAACCCCCCGGTAAGAACCAGGAAGTACGACCTGAACGTTTCGGTCGAGTACACCTACGACACCACAGCGTCCGTGGGTTCCCTCGTGCTGAGCGGGACCATGGACCGGTTCCCCAACTTGAAGCTGATACTCTCCCACGGGGGTGGGTATTTCCCCTACCAGGCGTACAGGTTCGACCGCCTGTACCGGAACCACCTGGATGAGGTCCCCCTGGTGCCTCCTAACCTGCCATCCACATACATCAAGCGGTTCTGGTACGACAGCATCCTGCATGGAGGCCCGCCCCTCCGTTTTCTGTGCGACCAGGTGGGTACCGACCGGGTGCTGCTGGGCAGCGACTACCCCTTCCCCGTGTACGACAAGGTCCCCCTGGACAACATCGCCGACACGGACCTCAGCAAGGAAGATGTGGCCAAGATAACCGATGGCAATGCCCGCCAGCTGTTCAAGCTATAGGACTCCCGCCAAGGTCGGGGACGGCCAAGCCCTTTCCAAACCGCCAACGGCGTCATAAAATACGGCCAGCGACAAGCCAAGCTGCAACCTTTCTGTCTGCACCAACAGCTTCTGTAACCGGGAGGGAAAGATGACCACTTTCGCCTTTGGCTCCAGCGTAAAGCGTCGAGAAGATCCCAAGCTGATCACGGGAAAGGGGAACTACACCGGCGACATCAGCCTGCCCAGGATGGCTCACGTGGTATTCCTGAGGAGCCCCCATGCCCATGCCGGCATCAGGTCCATCGATATTTCTCGGGCGGCGGCCCTGCGTGGCGTGAACTCGGTGGTAACCGGCGCCGACCTGCGGGACAGCCTGAACTCTATGCCGGTAGGCTGGCTCCTCCCCGAGTTGAAGATGCCCTATCACCCCGCCGTGGCCATCGACACCGTGCGATTCGTTGGGGAGATCGTAGCTGCCGTGATTGCCGAAAGCCCTGAGGTGGCCGCCGATGCCGCCGCCATGATCGATGTCCAGTACGAACCCCTGGGCGTGGTCGTAAACCCGGAAGAGGCCGCCCGTGGAGGCGCTCCGCAGATTCACTCCGATGCGCCCAACAACACCGCTTGGGAATGGGAGGTAGCGGGGGGCGACATAGAAGCGGCCGCCGCCCAGGCAGATGTCAAGGTCAGCCAGACCATCGTGCAGCAGAGGCTCATACCCAATGCCATGGAGGCCAGGGCCATCGTCGCCGACTTCAACCAGGGTTCCAACCAGTTGACCCTCTGGTCCTCCACCCAGATACCCCACCTGGTGCGCCTCCTGCTGGCGCTGGTTACGGGCCAACCTGAGCACCAACTGAGGGTTATCGCACCCGATGTTGGAGGCGGTTTCGGCAGCAAGATAAGCCTCTATCCCGAAGAGATAATCATGACCTTGCTGGCCAAGAAGTCCGGCCGGCCCATCAAGTGGGTTGAGGGGCGGCAGGAGAACTACCTGGCAACCAATCATGGCAGGGACCATGTGCAGCACCTGGAGATCATGGGCAACAGGGACGGCACCATCACAGGCTTGCGAGCCGATGTGTACGCCAACATGGGTGCCCACCTCTCCACCTTTGCTCCCCTGATTCCCAGCTACCTTTTCGGCCTGATGCTGGTGGGTGCCTACAAGCTGGAGAACGTTTCGTGCAAGGTGTACGGCACCTTCACCAATACCACCCCCGTCGATGCGTACCGCGGTGCAGGTCGCCCCGAGGCGACCTTCATCCTGGAAAGGATGGTTGATCTGTTCGCGGGAGAGATCGGCATGGACCCGGCGGAGGTGCGCCGTAAGAACCTCATTCCACCCTTCGCCGACGGGCATGTCATAGCAACGGGCGTTGCTTACGACAGCGGCAACTACGAAGGGTCCTTCGATCGGGCAATGGAGATGGTGGACTACCAGGGGTTCCGCCGGGAACAGGAGCAGGCGCGCAGTCAGGGTCGCTACCTGGGCATCGGCATGGCCTCTTACGTGGAGATATGCGGAGGAGCGCCGTCGGCCATCGCCACCGCCCTGGGCGCCCAGGCGGGCCTATGGGAAAGCGCTCTCGTTCGGGTGCACCCGACGGCCAAGGTGTCCGTTTATACCGGGGTATCCCCCCACGGCCAGGGCAATGAGACTACCTTCTCCCAGCTCGTTTCGTCGGAGCTGGGCATACCCATGGACGACGTAGAGGTTATTCATGGCGACACTGACAAGGTCCAATTCGGTGTCGGCACCTTTGGAAGCCGGAGCGCTGCCGTAGGAGGCACCGCGGTGTTCCAGAGCTTGGGCAAGGTCAAGGACAAGGCCAAGAAGCTGGCCGCCCACATGCTGGAGGCAGCCGAGGACGACATTGTCTTTGAGGACGGCAAGCTGTTCGTCCGGGGCGCTCCCGGCGAGGGCAAGAGCTTCGGCGAGGTAGCCCTTGCTTCCCACTTGGCCAGCAGCCTTCCCGAGGGTATGGAGCCCGGCTTGGAGGCCACCAGCTTCTTCGATCCCCCCAACTTCACCTGGCCCAGCGGCACCCACGTCGCCGTAGTGGAGGTGGATGTGGACACCGGAGAAGTGAGCATCCAGCGATACGTGGGGGTGGATGATGTAGGGGTGGTGATCAATCCGATGATCGTCGATGGGATGGTTCACGGCGGAGTGACCCAGGGCATCGGCCAAGCCCTCCAGGAAGAGGCCATCTATGATGATGAAGGCCAGCTGCTCACAGGCTCCATGATGGACTATGCCGTCCCCATGGCTGAGGTGCTGCCCTCCTTTGAGACGGATCGCACCGAGACCCCCTCCCCTGTGAACCCGCTGGGCATCAAGGGGGCCGGAGAGGCGGGCACCATCGCAGCGTCGCCGGCTGTGGTGAACGCCGTTATGGATGCCCTAGCCCCCTTCGGCGTGAAGCACATCGACATGCCCCTCAAGCCCGAGAAGGTGTGGAGAGCCCTCCGGAGCTCCGGTAGAAGGTAGATGTTCCCGTCGATACCCGCTGTCCTGGAACGGCTGGAGGAGGAGCGGTATATCGCCGACCCGGCCATCGCGACCTCCATCTACCTGGCGGCTAGCTTGGGACGCCCCCTGCTCATCGAGGGCAGGGCGGGCGTCGGCAAGACGGAAATCGCCAATGTCCTCTCCCGTATCCTGGACACCCGGCTCATCCGTCTCCAGTGCTATGAGGGCCTGGACGTATCGACAGCCCTCTACGAATGGAACTATCAGAAGCAGCTTCTCTGGATAAAGCTGGCTGAAGATTCTTCCATGGATGCGGGAGAGAAGGAGCAGCACATATTCAGCCGCCCCTTCCTGCTGGAGCGACCCCTGTTGGAGGCCCTCACCTGCCTGGAAGGCGCTCCCGTCCTCCTCATAGACGAGGTGGACCGGGCCGACGAGGAGTTCGAGGCCTTCCTTCTGGAGCTGCTTTCCGAGTTCCAGGTCACCATCCCCGAGGTAGGCACCATCAGGGCCGAACATGTCCCCTTGGTTGTACTCACCTCCAACCGCACCCGTGACCTGTCTGACGCTCTCCGCCGTCGCTGTCTCTACCTGTGGCTGGACTACCCCTCATATGAGAAAGAGCTGAGGATCGTCACCGCCAAGCTGCCGGGCATCGCCGGTGAGCTGGCCAAGCAGATCTGCCGGTTCATGTCCGAGGCCCGCAAGCTGGACATGGGTAAGACCCCGGGCATCTCCGAGACCCTGGACTGGGCCAACGCCATGGTGATGCTGCACCACGACCACCTGGACCGGGATGTCGTCCAGGAAACCCTGGGATGCCTGGTCAAGGATGCCGACGACCTGGAGCTCCTGCGAAGCCACGCCCTCGAAGAGCTTCTGGCCAAGGTGTGACCAGCCATGGACTCCCGCCGGGACATGGTGTCCCACTGCATCCTCTTCTGCCGCGAACTGCGTGGGCACGGTCTGCTGGCAGGCCCCAACGAGACTGCCGACGCCCTCCGCGCCCTATCTGCCGTGGACATCCTGGATGAGGGACGGGTCTATTGGGCCCTGCGGACCATCCTGGTCTCCAGGGCCGACGAGATTCCCGCTTTCGATGATTGCTTCCAGCGTTACTGGAACTTCAAGTCCACTCAAGGGTCAAGCGACCTTCCGGCCCGTGCCCCGCGGCAGCAGGGGACCCTGCGCGCAGGAAACCTCAGCGCCGCGCCTTCTGGACTGAGGGTCAGGGAGCCTGAACAACAGATCAGCGTCGATATTGTTCGCACGGGCGCCAGCGCGGCCGAGAGGGCAGGCGGGCGGGAGCTCAGGGGCTTGGGTGTAGATGGCCTGGACGAGGTGCTCAAGGCCGCCGCCAGGATCGCCAGGTCGCTGCCTTCCCGCCCCGGACGGCGCCTAAAGAGCCACCGGCGGCGGGGCCGCCCCGACCTGCGCGAAGCCCTGCACCGCAACATGAGCTACGGCATGGAGATCGTGGAACTGCCCCGCAGGCGAAAGAAGCCCCGCCACGCCCGCCTCGTGGTCTTGCTCGACGTCAGCGGCTCCATGGACCGGTACGCCAAGCTGCTGCTTCAGGTGGTATATGCCCTGGGGCAGAGGGCGGGCCGGGTGGAGACTTTCGTGTTCAGCACCTCCCTAACCAGGGTGACCCGCGAGATGCGTGCCCCCACCTTCCAGGGAGCTTTAGGGCAGGTTGGGGACAAGGTGAGGCACTGGTCCGGGGGCACCCGAATCGGCGAATGCTTGAAGACCCTGAACAGGGAGCACGGCCAGCTCCTGGAACGGAACACAACGCTGGTGCTCTTGAGCGATGGCTGGGACACGGGGGAGCCCGACGAGCTGGCAGGGGAGCTTGCCAGACTGAAGCGCCGAGTGTACCAGGTGGTGTGGCTCAATCCTCTCCTGGGCACCCCCGACTACCAGCCTCTAACGCAGGGATTGCAGGCCGCCCGACCCCATGTCGATCTGTTCGCTTCCGCCCGCAACCTGGAGCAGATCAAGCGCCTCCCCGCGCATTTGAAGGGGTAGCCTACATCCCGGTTCCAAGGCCCATCTCTCAGCCATAGAAGGGGCAAGGGCGGGGACTGTCACACCTGGAAGCCCAGGGAGGCGGCCACATCCCGCTGTCGTTGATCGGCGGTGATGAAGGCGATGTCCCCAGGTCGTGGGGCCACGTAGAGGGCAGTGGCTATATGCCAGAGGTCGGCGCCTCGCAGGTATCCTGCCTTCAGGGCGGCAGCAAACTCCGGGGACAGGGACCTGTCGGGCAATATCCAGTCGATGCCGGACAGGGTGCTTGTGTCCAGATATTGCTTTTCCCTGGCAAAGGTCGCCCTTAGCTCAGCTTCCAGCAGGTTCGAAGATATCCAGCGGGTGCAATCGTTGAGGTGCTGGGCAATCTGGATGGAGCCCGGTTCCTGGAATGCGATGGCAACTATGACCGAGGTGTCAACGTAGGCGGTGGTCACTCGTCGCGCTCGGCCAGGAAGCGTTGAAGTGCCCCCGGCCGGGCTTCCACCGTGGGAATGTGTTTCTCGGCAGTCCTCGAAGGCATCAGCACCCCCCGCTGCTCAAGCTCCTTGAGCCTGTCGTCGATGGTCTCAGGTTGTTGAATCGGATGTATTTCAGCCACAGGCTCGCCCCTGTACAGCAGAGTTACGGTCTTTCCTTCGCGGACAACGCGAAGAACCTCGGAGAACTTCGCTTTAGCTTCGTAGCTCGAATACTCTATGCCCATGCGCACATTATAACCGGTCTAACCGGTCAAGTCAAGCAATTTATTGCTGTGCTGCTGTAGGAGACTTTTGCGAAGTCGCGGCCCCGGGCTTTCCGTTCGCCCTGAGGGAAATCGAAGGGGAATGGACAGCCGTAATTGTGCCAAGGTAGATTCCCGATGCCATGGGAGTGACGGGAGTGAGGATCGGGAACTGGGGAGTTATTCGAAATGCGCCTTTGCGGGGCAATTGAGGCGCGGGTTTGGGGCTGTCTAGCGCTTCAGGATGTGGACGGTGGTGACGTCGCCCGCGCCGCTGCAGTGGGCGATGCCGACCCTCGGCAGTCCGCCGTGCTTAGGAGAGGTGACCTGTCGGCCGGTCGCCTCACCCCGCATCTGGGTTACGATCTCGTGAACCATCCTTATGCCCGAGGCCCCGAAGGGGTGGCCCATGGCCAGCAGCCCGCCGTCGGTGTTGGTGGGTATATCGCCGCCGATGCGGGTGCGCCCGGCGTGGCTTGCTACCCAGCCCTCTCCTTCCTCGACTATGCCCAAAGCCTCCAGGTGCTCTATCTCGCCTATGGTGGCGGCATCGTGCACCTGCACCAGCTCCATGTCGCTGGGACCCATGCCGGCCATCTCATAGGCTTGGCGGGCGGCGAACTCTGCCCTGTAGGGGTTCAGGGCCGCGTGGTCCGTACCCTGGGGGCTGAAGGTGCCCGACGCAAGAACGGCGGCTTCTATGCCCACGGACCTGCCGAGAGCCTCGCTGAACCGGGCAGCCTCCTCTTCGGCGCAGAGGATGGCCGCCGCCGCGCCCTCGCTGGTGGGGCAGCACTGGTACAAGGTGAGGGGGTCGGCGATGGGCCGGGATTCCAGCACCTCAGCAATGGTGAACGCCTTCTTGTAGTGGGAGTTGGGGTTAAGGATAGCGTTGTCGTGGGCCTTCACCGCAACCTCGGCCAGGGATTCCAGGGAAGCTGAATGGTTGTAGATGTACCTCTGGGCCTTCAGGGCGTAGGCCGCCATCATGTGGTCGGCCCCGGTGAAGCGCTCGGGGTCATCATCGGAGGTGACTGTCACCGGTCCCCGGGGCACCTTCTCGGCCCCAAAAGCAAGGGCCAGGTCGAACACCCCGCTGGCTATGCCCCAGTACGCTTGCCAAAAGGCGGTGGAGCCGCTGGAGCAGGCGTTCTCCACGTTAATGACAGGAATGCCCGAAAGTCCGATGCTCCTGAGGGTAACTTCGCCCAGGGACATGCCCTGGTAATAAACGTGGCCGAAGTAGGCTACCTGTACATCTTTCCACTGCACCCCTGCATCGTCCAAGGCCTGCGCGACGGCGGGACGGGCCAACTCCGGCAGTCCCAGATCGGGGAACCTGCCGAAGGGGTGCAGTCCCACCCCCAAGACTAGAACCTTTCGTCCCGGCTTCAATTTTCTCCCATGATCTCGGCCTATACAGCCGGACGCCACTTGAATATAACCATGGTATTCTCGTCGTCAGAGCCGCCGACTTCGTCCAGGTGCAGCAGCATCTTCATCCCTATGCGGACATTCTCCGGTGAGCAATCGACCACCTGGGAGACAACGTGGGGGCCCTGGGGCAGCTCCACCTGCCCCAGCAGGTATGGAACTTCCCCCCGCCATCCCGGCGGTGGGGTGCGGACGATCGTGTAGCTGTACAGGGTACCCTCCGCGCTCAGCTCGACGGACTCGACCTTGGTGGAGTAGCAGGACTGGCATGATGGCACGGTGCCGAAGGTGTGGCTGCCACACAGTAGGCACCTGCTGCCCAGCAGTGCGCCCCGGGTGCCGGCTTGGTCCAGGAGCTTCAGCTTGGATGGAGAGGCGGAGGTTCTATGGGCTTGGAACACGGGCGCATCTACTCCCGGGGGCGAGTCCTGGGGGTGTAAAGGCAATTACAGCTAGTCCCGGCGCCTGTTCCTGGAGGCGAAACGCTCCAGGAATTCGTCCAGCGCTGGGAAGTCCCCCGCCACGTACTTGCCTGTGAAGAAGCCTATCACAACCAACAGGCCCACGATTAAAGCGCCCAAGAAGCCCTGCCACACAAAGACAAGGCCTATTATCAGGCCTACCGCCGCTCCAACCAGCTTGAATTTAGTCTTGTCGTCCATAGCTACTTACGAAATGACCACGGAGGAATCGTCATCGCTAGTATATCTGACCCGCACAACATTGACCTCCGTAACCCTTAGTCCCGTTAGGCGTTCAACCGCCTCGTGAATGCGCGTCCGTATGTCGGCGCTGACCTCCGGCAGGTGGCTGCCCAAGCGCAGGGATGGGTAGCAGCGTATCTCTATGGAGGCAGGCCCTCCCACCGGTTTGGACCTAACCACTAGACTGCAGCGCAGGGATTCCACATCACGGTTGGCTATACCTACCCGTTCCGCCAGGAGGCGTACGCTGCCCGCCTCTACGTTGACCATCCCCGCAGCTTGTCCCTGGGACTGGCCGTCGGAGGAAATCCCGGAGGACCTGCTGACTGGAATCAGAACATCCCGGGGCGATATGACTCGCGTCTCGGCGTACAAGAGGAGCAGCATGGCTAGTATTACGCCGGCGCTGGCGCCGAAGGTAGCCGCCTTGGCTGCATTATCGTAGTTGGTGACGTGGTTCAACTGGGGGTAGAACCAAGAGTCCTCCCCTGACCCGGGGAGGAGGTCGGGACCAAGGGCGCCGGCTGCCAGCAGGACAACCAACATGGCGGCGATGATGGTCAACACCGCCAACAAAGTAACCAGTAGCCTGTTCCAGAAGTTCATCTATCCTCTAAGCTGGCCAGCTACCTCCCCCATACCCCCTTGGACAGCCCCAACGGCCGGATTGTTACTAATGGCAGCTAGTCAAGTCGTCCCGGCATCCGATCGGCAAAGTCGATGCCTACGACGTTGATGTTAATCTCCTTGGTCACGAGGCCGAAGGTCTCCAGCACCCTTCGCGCAACGTTCTGGCGCACCTTGACCACCGTGTCCGGGATGCTGTAGCCGTACAACACCCGTACATCGATGTCCAGGATGGCCTCCCGCCTTCCAGCCTCCACCTCCACACCCCGGGCCCTCTGCTCCCGGCTCCCCATCCGTTCGGCGATGCTTCTCTTGATGGAGCGGGTACCCAGCGAAGATATTCCCTCGACCTCCCTGGCAGCCACTCCGGCGACCGCCCCAATCACCTCATCATCGATGGCGGTCTCGCCACCCACCTCGATGGTCTCGATATCATCCAGCTCTGCCAGCGTGGGCGGCATATCCTGGTCCCTGGTCCCGTCTTCAGTCATAGCCTTTCCTTTCCCGGCCTAGCCCGATGACCTATTCGACTCGACCGGGCGCCTTGCGAGGGAAGTCGATCCCCACTACTCGGATGTTTATCTCCTTGGCCACCAGCCCTGCGTACCGGAAAAGGCTGTCGGCCACTGCGCTTCGCACCGCTATGACTGTGCTGGGAACGCTATACCCATACACCAATCTAAGATTGATGTCGATGATGGCTTCTTTTCTGCCAAGCTCGACCTCAACGCCCCTGGCCCAGCGCTCCGCGCTGCCGAGGCGCTCGCTGATGGACCGCCGAAGGGATGCGGTGCCCAGGGATGCAACCCCCGGGACAGTCTGGGCGGCGTGCCCGGCTATAGCCCCTATCACGTCGGGCTCTATGCTGGTAACACCGCCTACCGGGATCTCATCCATCCGGCTCACCTCCTCCAGCTTGGAGAGCATCTCCGTTTCTTGGAAGACGATGGCCTTCGACTCAGGGGGTTGCAGGATTTCCGGCTGGTTGACGGCAGAAAGGTCGGTATCGAGGTTTTCTGCGGGCTTGTTCTGCTCTGACATGACGTATGCTCTGGCAGCTACGAGGCTCTTGGCCCGGGCATTGGGCGAGGGAAGTGTAGCTGGACGTGTTCGTTCCTGGAATTCAAGCTAACATAGCAAAGGTCGATTTGCAAACCAATTCCCCTTGGGCGATCGCCCCTCTCTCGGCATCATCGACACCCTAGACGCCCCTGCCGGATGTGCGCCTGGCAGGTTCGTTGACGTTGAGATACGCCGGTGTTACCTTTGTAGCATTACGCCAGCTACAACCTATGGGGCTGGTGTTGGTGTGAAACGGCAGCTTACTGCATCAGCGCCGGGCACCAGGAAAGGTAGAAAAATGGCAAGGATGTCGGGCAAACAAATACTGGCCGAAATGCTGATTGCCGAGGGGGCCACGGAGATCTTCGGGAACCCCGGAACCAGCGAAAGCCCCTTTATGGATGTTCTCCAGGACTATCCCCAGGTGAAGTACTACGTGGCCCTGCAGGAAGCCACCGCCGTAGGGATGGCCGAGGGGTATGCCCGAGCTAACGGGAGGCCGGCCTTTGCCAACCTCCACATAGCCGGCGGCCTCGCCAACGGCATCAGCATGCTCTACAACTGCTACAAGGGAGGGACTCCGCTGGTACTGACCGCCGGGAACGCCGATACCCGCATGAGCCTCACCGACCCGGTGCTGTCGGGGGACCTGGTAGAGATGACACGCCAGTACACCAAGTGGAGCACCGAGGTCCAACATGCGGCCGACATTCCGGTGGCGATGCGACGGGCCTTCAAGGAGGCCAAGACGCCGCCCACCGGCCCTACCTTCATCAGCTTCCCCTGGGACTCCATGGATGATGAAGCCGATGTGGACATAATCCCTTCGGCCCCCGGCTACTTCCGCATCCGCCCCGACGGAAGGGCAGTGGACAACGCTGCGGCCGTGCTGTCCAAGGCGGAGAACCCGGTCATAGTCGTCGGGGACAGGGTGGCCCAATCGGGTGCCCTGGAAGAGATCGTGGATGTTGCGGAGCTGGTGGGCGCAAAGGTGTTCGCTTCATCCTTCTCTGAAGTCAACTTCCCGACCAGCCATCCCCAGTTCAGGGGTGTATTGAACCTGAACACCGGGGCGGCCAGGCAGCGTCTGGCGGGGGCCGACGTTGTACTCGCGGTGGGTACCAACGTCTTTTCGGCCTTCCTGTATGTGCCCGACCCATACCTGGACTCGGGGACCAAGGTCATCCACATGGACAGCAGCGCCAAGGAGATCGAGAAGGTGTACCCCACAGAGGTGGGGCTGATCTGCGATCCCAAGAGCGGCCTGCAGGACCTGGCTGAAGCGTTGAGGCAGGAGATGTCCGGCTCAGCCCAGGAAGCGGCCCGCACCAGGGCGGCAACCATCGGCGATGAGCGGGCCAAGGCCAAGGAGGCATACCAAGCCAAGGTGAAGGAAAACTGGGATGCCAGCCCCATCTCCCTGGAGCGCATGATGACCGAGCTGTCCCAGACCATGGACCCCCGCACGATCATCGTTGATGAGTCGGTCACCTCCCGGGGCGCTCTGCAGTCGGCCGTCAACTTCGATGAACCGGACAGCCTATACGGGATCCGGGGAGGCGCCCTGGGCTGGGCAATGCCCGGCTGCATCGGCGTCAAGGTCGCCAAGCCCGACCGGCCCGTGGTGGCGGTGGTAGGGGACGGAGCGTCCCTCTACACCATACAGGCCCTGTGGACGGCAGCCCGCTACGACATTCCGGTTACCTGGGTTGTCTGCAACAATCGCAGCTACAAGATCCTGAAAGTCAACCTGGAGATATACCTGCGGGATATGCTGAAGGACCAGGAGCGCCAAAGCGAATACATGGGCATGGACTTCGATCTGCCCCTGAACGTGTCCGGCATCGCCGAGGGCTTCGGCGTGCACGGCAAGAAGGTGGAAGCCTCCAACGACCTGCGTCCTGCCCTGGAAGAGGCGTTCAGCTTGGGCAAGCCCGCCGTGGTGGATGTGGTGATCGATGGCTCCCTGAAGCCCAGCCCCTCGGCTTTCTAACCTCCGGGGTCACAGGTATCCGATGCAAGATTAAGGGCAGGCCAAACAGCCTGCCCTTAGCTTTCGAGTCCCTTTGGATAAGCAGCCGGTTAGGCCCAGGGAGGTTTTGCTCCAGGGGTTTTTACCCGGACAGTGTACACAGAACTGCGGGCTGTAAGGAACAGGGTGCGATAGTCCGAGCCCCCGAAGGCGCAGTTGGCGGGCACCTCGTCGGTTCGCAGCACTCCGATAAGCTCTCCCTGCTGGTCGAATATCCAGGTGCCCCCGGGGCCGGTGCAGAACACCCGCCCTTCGGCATCCACCTTCATGCCGTCGGGCACCTCCTCCTCGGGGGAGGAGAGGTCGGCAAACACCCGGCTGTTGGCTAGCGAGCCGTCGGCCTGTACATCGAAAGCCCGGATATACTTGTGCTCCCTGCTGTTTGCCACGTACAGCACCTTCTCGTCGGGGGAGAGGGCCAGCCCGTTGGGGTACTCGCAGTCGGTGGTCAGCAGCGTAAGGGTGCCGTCGGGGAAGAGGCGGAAGACGCCGGAATAGTCCAGCTCCCGGTCTTCGGGCGCTATGCGAGAGTTCGGGTCCGTGAAGCAGATGCTGCCGTCGGACATGCAGATTACATCGTTGACCCTGTTCAGACGCTTACCCTGGTAGCTGTCGGCCAGGACGCTGATGTTCCCGTCCTTTTCTGTGCGAGTAACGCGCCGGGCAGACATCTCGCACATGATCAGCCGTCCCTGCAGGTCCAGGGTCAGGCCGTTGCCCTCGTTGGTGTTCTCCCGGGCTGTCCTGTAACGCTGGCCCGGCGACCATCTCAGGAGCAAGCTTCTCCGGATATCCACGAATAAGAGATAACCGTCGGGGTGCCAGAGAGGGCCCTCGGTAAATTCGAATCCGGTTGTAAGTCGTTCGGGTTCCCCGGTGATTACAGAGGACAGGTCATCTGCCAAGGGACTACACCTCCTGGATCGCAGTTACGGGGCTCCTTGTCGGCCGGTTTCCTAGCTGTAGTGGCGAAGCTCCACGACGTTGTCGTCGGGGTCGTAGATGTACAGTGAGGTCCCGTTGCCATGGGCGCCCCAGCGGGTGCCGGGCCCCTGCTGCACCTCAATGCCCAAGGACAAGCATTGGCTCTTCAGAGCTTCCATGTCCTGGGATTCTATCACCATGCAGAAATGGTCTTGGTTCTTGATGCCGTCCTTGCCTATGGGCGGCTGGTCGGGGGAAGGGAAGAAGTCGATGATGGTGTCAGCATTGAGGCGGGCTGACGGAAAGCGGACGTTCCCGGCCTTGAAATCGTCCAGGCGAAGTATTTCCATGCCCAGTACCTCGTTGTAGAAGCGAAGCGATGCATCCACATCCCTGCATCTTAGTACTATATGGTCCATCTCGACGATCTTGACCAGGGGCTGGGTCTTGGGAAGCGCTTCCAAGTCTGCTTGAGTTGACATTATTAGGCCTCCTTGATGGCCTTTTGGCGCCCTTTTGAGGCCCTTTTGGGGATTGTATGGTGAGCCCAATTTAGTGTCAAGGAAGGTCAGCCGTCCCGCGCTCACTTGGTCGAGTTCACCCAGAGACGGGCGCCGTCGGTCATGAACCTTATGTCCCCGGACTGGGCGGTGTTGTAAATCATCTCTGTGCCCACACTGCCCTGCAGCCTGGCCACAACATCGGGATGGGGGTGGCCGTAGGGGTTGTTTGCCCCGGAGCTGATGACCGCGATGACCGGAGAAACCTGTCGCAGGAATCCAGGGGTGGTGGAGGTGCGGCTACCATGGTGAGGGACCTGAAGCACCTCCGCATCCAAGAGTGCTTCTTCCCTCATCAGTCGCCGTTCCGCTTCAGCCTCGATGTCTGCTGTCAAAAGGAAAGAGATGTCCCCGTAGGTTAACATAAGGACTAAGCTATTGTTATTGTTGCTGGCTAGGTCTGATTGGACGGGGACGGGATTCAGCACTTCGATGTAGACCTCACCATCCAGCACAAAGGACTGTCCTGCCGAGGCCTCCAGTCTTGTGACCTGCTTTGCCTCGATGGCTGAACGCCACTCTTCGTACAAGGGGTTCTCGGTTTCCCCCGGGCCCTCCAACGCAAGGCCAACGTCATATCGCCGGACGACTTCGGAGAGGCCTCTGAAATGGTCTTCGTCGGGATGGGTGAGCACAACAACGTCCAGGCTGCGGTCCAAGGGGCCCATGATTCCCCCAATGCTGCGGGCAGCATCCTTCGAGGATGGGCCTCCGTCCACTAACACCTGGGAACCACCGGGTCCTTCGATGAAGATGCTTTGCCCTTGGCCGATGTCCAGGAAGGTGACTGACAGCATCTTGCCCGAGGAACCGAGAGCAGCCGACCACGTAAGCATAGCCACCACGGACGCTCCGGCGATTAACGCGACATACCCTCCCGCATGCAGCTTCCGTCGATGGTCCCTCATCTCAGGACGCCGAAGGCCCGCGACAGCTTCCGTGAGCCATCTTCCAAGCCCTGCCGCTCTACCCCTCACGTTCAAGGGGATAGCCAGCATGAGGCCGAGCAGTGCGTAGTACCCCCACACCAAGAGGCCGTTAAGCTGAGGCACAGAAAACGTACTCCCCGGCACCCTAGAGAACAGGTCGGTCAACCTGACCAGGTACTCCAGGAAGAGCCAGGGAAGCCAGCCCATCCCTTGCCCCAGTTCCGGGAGGACCACCCCAATTGACGCGGTGGCGGCTGCGCTGACCAGCAGAAATGGCATAGCGGGCAGCGCCATCACCGTGGCAGCCACCCCCACGGTGGGGACCTGCTGAAAGTTAAAGGCCACAAGGGGAAGAGTGAAGATGGTTGCCGCAATCGAGGTGGCTATCGCCAGGGTGACGAATCGATTGACCTCTCCCGATGCTACCCCTTCGTAGTCACGATGAACGTACTTGCTCCACCATCGCCCCTCGGAGGAGAGGAGCAGGGCGATTCCTGCCATGGCAGCGAAGCTGAGCTGGAATGAGATGTCATGAAGCACCGAAGGTTGGAGCCCAACCATGATGCCGGCGGCCAAGGCCAGTGCTGGGAAAACACTGCGCGGACGCCCGACAGCTTGGGCAACCAGGTAGATGGTGCCCATGATGGCTGCCCTCTCCACCGACGCGGACAAGCCGCTGATCACGGCATATCCCCATATGACCAATAGGGGCAGCACCAGGTACATCTGCCGCCGTTTGCCCAGCAGCCAGACCGCCCCGCCCAGGGTGATCAGCAGTAGCACGCCAACGTGGAGGCCGGAGATGGCCAGAAGGTGAGAGGTGCCCGTATTCCGGAATGCGTCTGTGATATCCGGCGGCAGGTCCCCTCTCTTCCCCAGGAGCAGCGCTTTGGCCAAGGCCGACTGAGGGTCGGGGAGGACGTGCTCCAAGCTGTTCGATAGCCTTTCCCGCGCTGCATAAACGGCGCCGAGGACCGGA
Source organism: Dehalococcoidia bacterium (assembly GCA_965116325.1). GTDB lineage: Bacteria > Chloroflexota > Dehalococcoidia > Lucifugimonadales > JAGWBF01 > JAGWBF01. Next base: position 1,925,754 of record OZ220675.1, read on the forward strand.
CTGCCTCCGCCATCGCCCAGGTATCGGACCTCTGGCCGGCCCATAACTCCGACGACGCCCTGGTTCGTCAGGTAGCGTCCGTAGTCGAACCCTCCCGTGGAGTCCGGCTGTGTGATGGAGCCCGTAAGCTCCAGGAAATCTCCGTACTTAAAGAAGGGGGACGTCCGGGCTGCAGCCAGCTCCAGTGGTGGGCGGGCATACACCAGCACCTTGCCGTCGGCTTCCACGGTAACGTCCTGGGCCTGGATTTGGTCCATTTCCAGGTGGAACTCCACGTTCCCTGCCGACGCCTCTGGATCGGAGACAACAACTCCCCGGACCGTTGCCGCTCCCTGCGCCTCGGGCAAGGGGGTGCCGGCGTAGTCCATTCCCTCGGTCCTGAAGGCAGCCAGCACCAGGACCAACAACAGTACGGGCACGGTGATGGGAAAGCGGGCCAAAAGGAAGATGGCGCCGAGGATGACGGATGCGACCAGGAAGAGCAGAAGCGCGGTCGTATCGACGGCGACCTCCAAGGCTATGAAGGTCCCAATCAGCCAAGCGGCCGCCAGGGGAACTAGCTTCATGGCCTCGTAGGACCTTGGGCAGGCGGCCTGCTTCCGGATGTCGTGGGTGTTAGCTCCATAGAGGCTGCATTATAGGATAGTTTCCGGCGGCGGACTCCTCACCCTGTATCCGTGGCCAATCTCGAGGCCAGTCCCAGCTTTGAGGGGTCTCTATTGACACTGCAGAACGACCTACCTACACTCGATCCCGTTACCAAGAGATTCCCCTGCTTCTCCCTGGCTCCAAACCCTTGCCCAAGGAGACCTCCCATGACCCAGAGAGCTGCTTTCCTCAGCCAGCCCTACGGCGCTTACCACCATCGGGATGTTCCACTTGAGGATAGGGAGCTTACCCACGTTGGGCCGGGAACGCCCTGCGGCGAGTACCTAAGGCGCTTCTGGCACCCTGTCGCCGCCTCCTATGAGCTCAAGGATGTACCCATTCCCATTCGGATCATGGGTGAAGACCTCATCATATTCCGGGACCTGAGTGGGCGCGTCGGGCTGATGGAGCGCCACTGCCCCCATAGGGGCACCTCCCTGGAGTTCGGCCTTCTGTCAGAGCAAGGCATCCGCTGCTGCTATCACGGCTGGCTCTTCGATGCTGACGGCACCATCCTGGAGACCCCGGGAGAGCCCGCCGACAGCACCTTGAAGGACCGCCTGTGCCATGGGGCTTACCCCACAAGGGAACACTGCGGCCTCGTATTCGCATACATGGGGCCAAAAGAGATGCAGCCCCCATTCCCTGTGTTCGACACCATCGTCGGGGAGGGCGAAGTGGGGCACCGACCGTCCTCGGCAGACGGCGGAAAGCACTACATGCCCTGCAACTGGCTCCAGATCAAAGAGAACAGCATGGACCCGGTCCACACCGCTTTTCTTCACACCATCGTGTCCGGTGCCCAGTTCACCGAGGAGTTCGGGGTGATCCCGGAGCTGGACTTCATCGAAACCCCAATCGGCATGGTGTACATCGCCACCCGCAGGGTTGGGGACAACGTTTGGGTGCGCATGAACGACTTCATCCCTCCCAACATCCACCAGGTTGCCTCCAGCTCAGAGGATGGCAAGCAGGAGCATGGATTCGACCGGCCCTGGCTCACCCAATGGTCTGTGCCTGTGGATGACAACGAGACCATGAACATCCGGCTTCGTCACTACAGCGAGGATGAGTACCGCTCATCTAACAGACCTCCGGTACTCACCTTCGGCCAGGCCGAGGACAGGGAGCTTGAAGCAAGGCAGAGGGTGCCCGGTGACTACGATGCTATGAGTACCATACATTGGGGAATGTCACGCCATGGCTTGGAGCACCTGGGCTACACGGACCGGGGGATCATCATGCTGAGAAACCTGGTGCGCAAGGGTATCCGGGATGTCCAGGATGGTCGCAGCCCTCTAGGGACCCATCACTCCGCAGGCCAGGTGGTCCGCACTTACGCCAACGACACCGTGGTCAGGGTCCCCGCGGCCCCCAGCTCGGAAGAGGATGCCTTGCTCCTGCGGGAGACGGGGTTGAAGGTTGCCCAGGGATACATCGACAATCCGCCCCAGTTCTGACCCCCTCCATATCCTTCGACTTCTGGGCATCGGTGCCAGCTAAATGATCCGGGGAGGTGCAGCGTGGACCTTGTGATTCGAAACGCCGTTATCGTCGGCTATCCGGAACTTCAGGACATAGGGATCGATGGGGGAGTAATCACCACCATCGCCGACAACATCGAAGGTCGCGGCACCGAGGAGATTGATGCCGCTGGGCACCTGGTGTCCCCCGGATTTGTGGACACCCACCTTCACCTGGACAAATGCCTGGTGCTTGACCGGTACGACTGGGGTGACCGGGAGTACCAGGCGACGCCCAGGCTAACGGCAGTCCATGAGTCCAACAAGATCAAACCCTCCTTCACCGTGGAGGATGTCCGGGATCGGGCCATCCGCCATGCAGTGATGTGCGCTTCTCATGGCACCACCACCATAAGGACTCATGCGGAGGTGGACCCGGTCATGGGCTTTACAGGCATAAAGGGAGTGCTCCAGGCCCGGGAGGCCTGCAAGGACTTCATCGACATGCAGATCGTCTGCAACGCCTTCTGTGGCTACTTCTACGGGGAGGGTTTTGCGGCCGAGCCCGACATGGACAGGATGTTCCGGGAGGCTATCGAGATGGGCTGCGACGCCGTTGGGGGGGTTACCGAGGGGGACCCCGACGGCAAAGGCCACGTGGACTACATCTTCGCTCTTGCCAAGGAGTACGACAAAGATGTGGACTTCCACTGCGACCAGATAACCACGCCGCCGCCCTTCTACATTCCATACATTGCGGAAAAGACCATGGCCGAGGGGATGCAAGGGCGAGTGCTCCTGGGCCACTGCCACGCTATAGCCCACGTCAGCGCCGAGGAGAGGCAGCGGGCCATCGGGCTGCTTAAAGATGCCAGGGTCAGCATGTGCGTCACCCCCTTCACCACCGTCCAGGAAAGGATACTGGAACCTTCCCTGGGGGGCGTAACCGCCACCTACATGACGGACAATGTGCAGGACGGCTGGCAGCCCTTCGGCAACGGCGACATGCTTCTGCTTACTGCTTTCGTCTCCCGGCTGGGCACATGGCGCAGCAGCCGGGAGATGGACCGCATCTTCGACATTGGCACCATCGATGCAGCCCGGGCAATCGGGATCGACGAAAAGCACGGGGTCGAGGAAGGCAAGGAGGCCGACCTGGTGGTCCTGGAAGCCTCCTCGAGGCATGAGGCTGTCGTTAACCAGGTGAAGAAGCTCTGGGTGATCAAGGCCGGCAGGCCCGTTGCCAGGGACAGGCAAATGCTGGTGCAGCCGAGCCTTTAAGGCCTAGATCCGGACCACCTCGAAGCCTATAGCATAGTCGCAGCCCAGGCGTTCTCCGATGATGGAGGCGTTCCACCTTAGCATCTCGTCGGGGTCCACCTGCTGGGACAGGTTTTCGATATAGACCTTGTGCTCCTGCAGGGACTTGATTCCCAGCTCTATGTAGTCGGTTACATCGACCCCATGGGTGGGGTTGGGGGAACCCCCGACAAACACCATGCTCACCTTGCCCCAGGGCTCCAGGCCTTCGTCCAGCAGCTCAGGGAATATCCAACGGTTGCCCGCATCCCGGGCGGCGTCCAGCACTGCCAAACCGGCCCAGCGGTGATCGGCCATGTTCAGGTTGCCTCGGCTCCACTGCAGGTGGTGGTTGCCGGTGATGAGCACGTCGGGCTTGCGCTTTCTTATCTCCCGCGAAATGTCCCGCCTCAAGGGCAGACCGTACTCGATTACCCCGTCCCTGTGCTCGAGGAACTCCACGACATCGACGCCCACCACCCTGGCGCTGGCCCGCTCCTCCTCCTCCCGCAAGGGCGCAGCCTCCTCGGGCGTCATGGAGTCGATCCCGGCTTCACCGCGGGTGATGAGCAGGTAGGTAATCTCCTTGCCCTGGGAGGTCCATCGGGCGATGGCGTTGGCGGCGCCATACTCCAGGTCGTCGGGGTGGGCTACCACCGCCAGCGCCCTCTGCCAGGTTTCGGGAAGCGCCTGCAATCGGTTTGCTTCTTCCATTCTCACGTCCCACTTTCGGGGCAGCCTGGCGCGATGTCAGGCTGCCCCGTGAAGCTATGACACACCCTAGTTGGGTAGCACCGCCATGCCTCGACGCAGCTCGGAGAACTCCCGCTTTGACTTTACCCACCAGTCGCCCCTGTCCCTGCTGATGAATATCTGCCCGTGACGGCTTCCCGCCGCAACAAGGCCGGGCAGCATGGGATGGGTGGCCAGGCCGTAGATGGGAGTGTTGGGTTCGATGGGAAGCTGTAGGTCCTCCCAGGACTCGCCCCGGTCCATGGAGCGGCGGATGCCTCCCTCGTACCCAGCGGCATCGTCGCCGGCGCCGACAAAGATGGTCTTGCCCATGTCGGCCAGCGCAACGTTTCGGAGGAAGGGCAAAGGCCAGTTGTCCACACCGGCGCCCGAGGCATGCCAAGTCTCGCCCTCGTCATTGCTGATTAGAATTTCGTTGTTCCGGTTGAGGATGACGCCTTTCCTGGGGCTGGCGCTGACGGCCACATCGTGCATATCGACGTAGTCGAAGGACATGTCGCCTGGAAGGTTGGGGCTGACATCGACCCAGGTGTCGCCCCCGTCTGTGCTACGGCGGACGCCATCGGCCTCGACGCATGCCCACACGATGTTGTGGTCGATGGGGTCCACTGCGATGCCGGTTACCCGGTTAATCTCCGGGATTCGGTCGGGACCGGTCAGGGGGAATACCGGATTCCAGGGGCAGTCCAGCTTCTCGAAGGTGCGGGCGCCATCCCTGGAGCGATAGAGGAAGGGGGGCTTGGTCCCCGCATAGATGATGTCGGGGTCAACGGGATCCACGGCAATCCTCCAGACCCACTGGTCGTTCAAGATATTATCCATCTGTTGGAAGGTTACGCCTCCGTCCTCGCTCTTGCAGATGCCGTTGTCGGTGCCTGCATACACGACCGAGGGGTTGACGGGATCGGAGTGAACCTCATACACGCGGGTGTCTGCCACCATGGGGGTTGGGCGTCTCCAGTTCTTTCCGCCATCCCGGCTGACGGACAAGCCTCGTCCCACAGTTCCTACCAGTATCGTGAAGTCGGCAATCAAGATTGCACCTCCAGATGTATTTTGGGCCCCTGGCTCCGGCCCTTTGTACAAATCCAAGGCCCCACCGGGAGGGGAGGTGAACTCCCGTCCGGTGGGGCCCGGATCATCCAGTTCCTTGTCTTGCGCGTTGGTCCCGGAGGGTCTTAGTTAGGGACCACCGCGATGCCGCGCCGAAGCTCGGAGAACTCGGTCTTTACCTTCACCCACCAGTCTCCATCGTCCTTGCTGACATACACCTCGCCGTAGCGGGTGCCGGCAACGACCACACCGGGGGCGCCGGGGTGGGTGCCTATGCCATAGACGGGGGAGTTGGTCTCGTTGGGCAGGTCCAGGTCTTCCCAGGTTGCGCACCTGTCCTTGGAGCGACGCACACCGCCGACCACGCCGGTGGCGGTGTCGCCGGAGCCGATGAAGACGGTCTTGCCGTCATGGGCGGTGCCGATGCAGCGGACGAAGGGGAGGGACCAGTTGCCTACGCCGGCGCCGGTCTCTTCCCAGGTCTCGCCCTCGTCTGTGCTCAGCAGGATCTCGTTGTTCCGCTGGGCAAGGACTGCCTTGGAGGGGTTGGCGCACACAGCCATGTCATGGAAGTCGATGTATCCAAAGGACTGGTCACCGGGCAGATTGGCGTTCAGGTTTGTCCACGTGTCACCGCCATCCAGGCTTCGGCGGACGCCGTCGGCTTCCACGCATGCCCAGATGTTGTTGTGGTTTGTGGGGTCCACTGCCAAGCCCGTCAGTCGGTTGAGCTCGGTCAGCTGCTGCTCTCGGGGAGCAGGGAAGACCGGGTCAAAGTTGCAGGACGTGGCATCCCAGGAGCGCCCACCATCTCGAGAGCGGTAAATCCAAGGACCTGGGTGGTCCCTGGTCAGGGTCTTGATGCCCGCAAAGACGGTATCGGGGTCCACGGGGTCAACAGCGATTCGCCAGATCCACTGGCCATCCAGTCCCATGTGTTTGAAGGTCTGGCCCTTGTCGTCGCTCTTGAAGATACCGGTGTCCGTGCCGGCCCACACGACATCGGAGTTGGTGGGGTCGGAGGTTACCTCATAGACCCTGGTATCGGCGATCAACGGGTCGGGGCGGCGGAAGGTCTTTCCACCATCACGGCTTATGGAAAGGCCCCTGCCTACTGTTCCTACAAAGAACGTGAAATCAGCTACCAAGATGTGACCTCCTTATGCGTTTCTGGTATCCATATCTAACGGTTCAACAAACTTTGGTCATCGAACCCGCGGTCTCCTGCTTTAGGAGAGCTTCTAGCATGTGACCTAGCTGGAGTGGCTAGGCCTCTGAACTCATCCCATTATACAAGAATAGTAAAGTGAGTCAACCGTGGAAAAATTGATAATGGGTATCGAAAGAGTAACGGTGCACGCCTTGACGGAAGCATCGGAATGTTGCCCAGGAGATTGCGCTGATATAACCTGTTGACTGGCCCACCCTGACCATCACAAATGGTTAGGCTGATGCCTGCCAGCTTACCCCCCGGGAGGCGACCTATCGCACTGTCCGCCGGTCCTTCTGCCTCGAAGCTAGCCGTAGGTTCATGGATAACCTACGATGTGGCAAACACCGTCTTTTGGACAGGCACTGTGGGCGTTTCCTTTCCCCTCTGGATCACAAGCTCTGCAACCTCGGGGGATGATGCTACTTTAGGCTTGACCTTGGGGACGACCATGGCGGTGGTCATGGTTCTTTCGCCTTTCCTCGGCACCTTGTCGGACCAAGCACGCACTCGCATGCCTTTCCTGGCGGCCACCACCATGGTATCTGTGGCTGCGGGCCTTTTTATCGGGGTACCTGGGGTCCTGGGTACCCTCATTCTATTTGCCCTGTCCCTGGCGGCCATGGAGCTCGGGGTCATCTTCTACAACTCACTCCTGGCCGAGGTGAGCACCGATGCCAACAGGGGAAGGGTGGCCGGCTTGGGGGTGGGGATAGGCTTTCTGGGGTCTTTCATTGCCGTCGGCACAGCCTTTGCATTCGCCTCATATCTTGATGAGCCCGACCGATACGAATGGACTATAAGGGTTGTGGCTGTGCTGTTCCTGGTGTTCGCGATGCCCATTCTCTTTCTCTTAAAGGAGAGGCCTCGTCCGATTACCCAGGATTCGATGTGGGTCATGGTGGTCACGTCCTGGTTACAGCTCATGGGGGACTTCCGGTCCCTGCACCGGTTCCCTGGCCTGCGCATCTTCCTGGCGGCCCGCTTTCTCTACGCCTTGGCCATAAACACCACCACAGCCTTTGGCGTGGTGTACGCATCGGAAGTGCTGGGGTTGAGCGACCGGGAGGTGCAGCTGGTGCTGCTGGCGGGCATCTGCTTCGCCATACCCAGCGGAGCCTTTTGGGGGAGAGTGGTTGACCAACGGGGGCCACTGATGGTGTTGGGCCTCAACGTGTTTGTGTGGACACTGGTAATCCTGCTGGCGTTGAGCATCTCATGGTTTTCCTGGTCCGGGGATCTCTGGTGGGTCGTGGGGTGCATGACCGGTATCGTCATGGCGGGAGTATGGACAGCCGACCGGCCACTGATGCTGCGCCTGACCCCCGAGGGCTACACGGGAGAGTTTTTCGGGCTTCACAGCATGGTCGGCAAGGTTGGAAGAGTGCTTGGCCCCCTCATGTGGGCAGGGATGACGTCCCTTTACAACCAGGAGGCAGCGGTCCTGTGCATCGTCATCATCATGGCTTCCTCCTTGCCCCTTCTCACCAAGGTGCCGTCCCTGGTTTCCCCCGGACAGCCCAAGTAATAGGTCGGGTCGGAGTAGCTCCCGGCCTTCGTCGTTTGCTGGACTCGGGAGGGTTTGCTACACTAGCTTGCAACAGAGCGCAGTTCCGGGCTATGGCCCCGGAATCCTTGCCTTCCAGGAGCAGCCATGTTTTACGAAATGCGCACCTACAGCCTCAAGCCCGGAGCGGTAGCCGACTTTGAAGAGGTGTTCGAAAAGCGACAGCCCTTCCGTGAGAGGCACTCCAAGCTTGGCGGGTTCTGGCACACGGAGTTCGGCAGGTTGAACCAAGTAGTCCACATCTGGCCCTACGAGAGCGTCGAACATCGCAGCCAGGTGCGGGATGCCATGGCGAAAGATGAGGACCTGCGGGCGCTGCCCTTGTCCCAATTCATCGATGAGCAGGAGACGGAGTTTCTAAACCCGACCACCTTCATGCGCCCCATGGAACCGGCCAAGCTAGGCAGCTTCTACGAGTTGAGGATGTACAGCTATCGCAGGGGGAACATGCCCGAGGTGCTGCGACGCTGGAGCCTGGGTGTGCCGGTGCGGGAGAAGTACTCTCCCATGGCGGGATGCTGGACCACCGATATGGGGCCCTTGAACAAGCTGGTCCACCTGTGGCCGTACAACAGCTTTGAAGACCGGGAGCGGATACGGGCCGAGTCGTCCAAGGAGGAGCTGTGGCCGCCCCCTACGTCGGAGTTCATGATCAAGCAGGAGACGAAGATACTCCTGCCGGCGTCCTTTTCCCCGATGCAGTAAGCAACCCCGGGGCACAAACCCGGCCGCGGCGCGTGGGACCAGCGATGAAGGCTGACTGGAGAGGTGGCCGAGTGGTTGAAGGCGCCGCTCTCGAAAAGCGGTATCTCGCAAGGGATCGTGGGTTCGAATCCCACCCTCTCCGCCAAGTAGCGCGTAGCCACACGGATCATTCCGGTTTACTGTATCTCGTCAGGTTCGCATTGAATTCGACTGCATGCCCCTATGGCCCTTCCCATCGCCTTGTCTCTCTTTTCAATTCTTGGGGGTGGGCAATTGGACCATCGTATCTTTAGTGGTCAGAGCAGGCCAACTTGCAAGGCTTCGGCAGCCCGATATGATATGCGCACAACGTAGGGTCGTTGGCGAAACGACCCGGTTGTCTGGCGTGGGTGAGGAACCCACCTTCCGGGCAGATGCCTGGAGCCAGTTTGTAGTCCGCTCTCAGGACCGGAGTACCCACTCGCAACCCCAAAAGACAATCGCATCATGCGACGGCTGATTACAGATTTCTTCTGGCCGTTTATCGGGAGACTGACGCGCCGAGCTAAGCTCCTACTAGTCCTGTCGGCAGGCTTGCTGGGTCTTCTCTTCCTCGTCGACATCCTGATTTCCCTGGTCTCGTCTTCCCCCCAGGACATCCTTGCGGTCAACCCGTCGGTGGGCGAATACGTGGTCCTGCCCACCGGGGTTGGATTGCTCAAGTTCTCGATCTTCGCCATTTCTCTTGTAATTGCTGTGGGCATACTGGTTGTGTCCCTGGGGTGGCCACCCAAACGATCATCCATCCGGCTCAAGCCGTCCGTCGTCCTGGGACTAGTGGGCGCATGCTCTCTGGTGGCGGCGGGCACCTATGTATCGTTCTCCGGAATAGTTGATGGGCAGGTGCCTTACGATCAGCACCTGGTCAAGGTTGACCTACTGGAGTCCGGCGCCCTTGTGGTCCTCGCATGCATCTTCTTCTCCATAGCTCTCGCCGCCATAGTGGGGCGCAAGATGCTCGTGACGACCCTGGTTGTGTGGCTTGCGGCCGGGCTGGCCTTCGGTTTCCTGGATACTAAGCCTCTCGACGGATTGTACCTGTTCGAGCGCACATCGAGGATAGAGGAGCCGGTGGTTTTCACGACCCTCGTGGGAACGTACCGGCATACCGAGGACCCCGCCGAGGAGGTGGATGCTCCAGGGAGCATCATACGAATAGCAGCCACTGGTGACCCGCCTCCCAGAAGAGTCGTGATCAAAGCTGATCCCATTCTGGACGCTAAGCCTCCCATCACAGGGGATGTTGTCGAAGATATAGATGTTGAACGGGAGGGGGAGCACCCCGGACCCCTATTTCGGGTTCGTGGAGCCTCCCACACCACCTATCTGCGGTCCGCCGTGGGCGATGTATACGAAGGAGGACAGTGGAAGCCGCTGGACACTCACGCCATCCCAATTGCACCGGGAGAGGCTGTGAAGAATGCCGTGGCTCCCCTTATTCCTTCCCTCGGGTCGGAGGACCAGGAAAGGGACCAGCCCGAGAGGCCTAACTTTTGGTTGGTTGCCTATCCTCCCGTCTCCGGAAGCAGCGACACGGTGGACCTGATCCAGGTGTTCCCAGGTGACGAGGGCGGAACGCTGGAGGCCGGCCCCGCGCCGGTTTCCCAGTATCCCACCAGATTTCAGGACAGAGTTACCTACAACCCCTTCAGCAACACGCTCAGCCTCCCCAGCCCGGTCCCCCAGTATGGGTGGTGGTCCTCCCTGCCAGCTTTTTCAGTTTCTGAACTTGTGGAAGCCGAAGCATTTGATGATGAGGCATATCTACAACTGCCCGACGACCTACCAGAACGCATCTACGAACTTGCTGAGCAGTTCAAAACAAGCCTCTCTCCCCTCTTGAATGCCAATCAGATTATGACCTTCCTGGCAGACGAAATTGTCTACGCGTCGGAGGATACGGATATTGATGTCCGTGAGCCTCCCGTGGGAATGGACCCTGTGGACTGGCTGCTCTTAGAAGAGCGCGCGGGAGGAACAGAGAGCATCACCAGTGCTTTTGTGGTGCTGGCCCGGGCTGCCGGAATTCCGGCAAGGGTGGTTTCGGGGTGGAAGATAGAAGAGGTTGCCGGGTTCCAGGATGTGCATGAAGACCACTCCCATCAGTGGGCCGAAATCGCATTGGAGGGTGTGGGCTGGTTTACATTGGACCCCGCTACCAAGGTGGTCCTGGCCCAAAGCACCGAAGAACGTAACTTATCGGCTTTGTTGGAACAGCTGGAGAAGGGCACCGATCCGACCGCCCGCGCCGAGGCTGCCGAAGCTCTGGAACGTGCCGGCGACCCCGAAGCGCTTCCGGGCTTGGTGGAAGCTGCGGATAATGATCCGGACCCAGATGTACAAATATCTGCTCTGATTGCAATTCAGAGCTTAGGCACAGACGTTCTGACCCAGATTCTCCGTGGCGATGAGGACCCCAAGAAGAGGCGGGCAGCTGCGATTGCCCTCGCTATGCTAAACGGCTCGAATTCGGTAGACCCTTTGCTGCAGGCGTTATCCGAGGATGAAGACGCCGAGGTCAAGAAGGAGGCCGCCAAAAGGCTGGTTGAAATTGGCGGAGACCGGGCGGCGGAGGAGCTACTTCATCTGGCAGCCTTGGACGACGACCCCTCTGTGCGAGAGGAGGCGCTGAAAGCCCTGGAGGAACTGGGTGCCGAGGTTTCCTGGCTGGAGAACGGAGCAGCTCTCGTAAATCGGAACGGGTACGCCACCTGGATTCCGGGGACGACAACCAGGCAAGTTGGGAAGCCTCCCCGTATCCCTATTTTTTCCGTTACCGGAGCCGCACATACGCGGTACTTGAGGACCTCGGTCGGCGATGTTTACCTGGGAAACTCTTGGAGCCAACTGGACCCGGTCTCCATACCGTACAGCGCCGGCCGCAACGTTTTCGACATAGTGGAGGGGAGCTACACTGGCCGGTCAGACGGCTTTGGTTCTCTTCCCAGTCATAGAGTTGAAACGGAAGCCCTTTTCGGCATGCCGGGAAGATTCGAAAACTCCTACCGCGACCAGTTCCGGATAGAACCTGCGGGCATGTTTGCTGACCTGCCCGACGGCCTGGCCCCAACTTCCCTGCACCTGCGGTCCGTGGCCCACAATGGCGAATTGCATCCCTTCAGCTCCACGTTCTCTGCGGATAAGCTAGGGGAATCCTTTTCATGGACCTCCGAGATTCCTGCTTATTCAGCTGGCCTGTACGCCACAGCTACCCCTGCCTCGGACCCGACATATACCGAACTGCCGTCTGGCCTGCCGCCTCGGATCCGCGACTTGGCTCTGGACGTTACGTCGGGCCATACGAGCACTTACGCCAAGGCTAAGGCTATAGAGGAATACCTGGCGTCCAACTACACCTACAAATTTGCCGACGTCTCGGGCAGAGGGGGGCCACCGCCTGGACGGGACCCGATGGACTGGTTCCTATTCAATAGTAAGGAAGGCACATGCGGCGTGTTCAGCAGCGCCTTTGTGGTGATGGCCCGCTCCATAGGCATACCGGCGAGGGTGGTTTCAGGATGGGCCATCACGCCTCAGGAAGGGCCCCAAGTCGTCTATTCCGATCAGGCCCACCAATGGGCGGAAGTGGCCTTAGCGGAACTTGGGTGGGTAAGCTTCGAACCCACGCCGGGCGGAGCGCCGTTCAGGGCATCGCCGTGGGACGCCCTGGACAGCGACGATCCCGTGAGGCGGGAGGAGGCGCTGGATGCCCTGGAGGAACGAGGCGTCGACGTAACCCGGCTGGAGAACGGGGCCGCTATTGTGCGTCAGGGCGGGTATATCAATTGGGTTGGGGGTACCACCACAATGCAGGCTGAGAAGCCTCCCCATATTCCAGTCTTTTCCGTTACCGGGGCCGCCGACACATGGCACTTGCGGGCCACGGTCGGGGATGTCTATCAGGGGACCCATTGGACGAAACTCGACCCGGTCTCCATACCGTACAGCGCCGGAGACAGCGTTACCGACCTGGTAAGGGAGAGTTACGACGGCCAGTCGAACGGGTTTGAATCCCTGCCAAGCCATAGGATTGAAACGGAATCCCTTTTCGGTTTACTGGAATCCGCCGACAGCTCCAGAGATAACCAGATCTACATAGAACCGGCAGGGATGTTCACGGATCTGCCTGCCGGCCTAGCCCCAACATCCCTGCATCTACTCTCGGTAGGCCAGGACGGGGTGTTGCATCCCTTTAGCTCCACATTCTCTGCAAATGAATCGGGTACTTCCCATGGATGGTACTCAGAAGTGACTGACTACACGGCTGCCCAGTACGAAGCGGCCACCGCCGCTTCGGACCCCACATATACCGCGTTGCCAGCTGGGCTGCCTGAGAGGATTGTGGATTTGGCCTTGGCAGTCACCTCAGGTCATTCCACGACTCATGCCAAGGCTAGAGCCCTGGAGCACTACCTTTCCACCAACTACACCTACAGGTTTGCCGACGCCTCCCGGAGCGGGGACCCACCACCTGAACGGGACCCGACGGACTGGTTCCTGTTCGACCATCGGGAGGGGACGTGCGGGGTGTTCAGCAGCGCCTTTGTGGTGATGGCCCGGTCTATAGGCATACCGGCAAGGGTGGTGTCCGGCTGGGCCATCACTCCCATGGAAGGCACCCAGATAGTGTATGCCGACCAAGCTCATCAATGGGTGGAGGTCCCGTTCGAGGGCCTTGGCTGGGTTGGGTTCGAGCCCACAGCGGCGGGTGGACCTGCCACGCGGGCCACTGCGTCGAGCATTGAGGATGCTGTAGCCAGCGGAGATCCTGAAGAAAAGGAGAGGGTGCTGGAAAGCCTGGAGGATGCGGGCGCCGAGGTGATCCGGCTGGAAAACGGGGCTGCTCTCATCGGTCAGAATGAGGACTACCTCATGAGCGGGGGCACTACCACGGAACAGGTTCCGGAACCTTCTCACACTCCCTTATTTACCGTTCAAGGCGCGGCCCACACACCATACCTGAGGACCGCGGTCGGCGATTTCTATCATGGGAGCCATTGGAGCCAGATCGATCACGTATCCATACCGTACAATGCGGAACAAAGCGTTGAAGACACAGTACGGGACAGCTACACCAACCTGGCCGACGGTTTTGGGGATCTTCCCAACCACAGAGTGGAAACAGAGTCCCTCTTCGGGTTCCTTGGCCACACCGGCAACTCTCATCATGACCAGATCTTGATCAAGCCGGTGAAGATGTTCACTGACATGCCTGCGGGACTGACGCCAACTTCCCTTCATTTGCAGTCGGCGGACAGGGGTGGGAAATTCTACCCCTTTAGCTCCACATTCTACTCGAATGTATCCAGGGAGAGCTTTTCGTGGACCTCCGAGATTCCTAACTACTCAGCCTCCCAGTATGACAATGCTGTGGCCGCTTCGGACCCCACCTATACCCAGCTGCCGGACGGGCTGCCAGAGCGGATTCGCGACCTCGCCCTGCGAGTCACATCCGGCCATTCCAGTACGTATGCCAAGGCAAAAGCGCTGGAGCAGTACCTGTCCACGACCTACACCTATGCCTTTGCTGATGCCTCCGGGAGTGGTGCCCCACCACCCGGAAGGGACCCCACGGACTGGTTCCTGTTCGATTACCGGGAAGGGACTTGTGGGGTGTTCAGCAGCGCCTTTGTGGTGATGGCCCGGTCGATAGGTATACCGGCACGGGTCGTCTCAGGTTGGGCCATCGCTGCGACGGAAGATATCCAGGTCGTGCGAGCCATCCAAGCCCATCAGTGGGCGGAGGTGGCTTTCCAGGATCTCGGGTGGGTGACTTTCGAGCCTACGGCGCCGGGTGGAGCTTTTACGAGGGCGAATGAGCAGTATGAGTCGCCAACCCTGGAGGCGGCGCCTCCTCCTCCCCAGGACACGATAACCACGATCACCCAGTGGCCCGTGGAGGTCCGGAGGCAGGCAGCCTTCGTCGTGGGCGGCGAGGTGACGACCTTGGACGGGCTTAACGTCAGTGGGATGCAGGTTGAGATTTACGTAAACGAGACGAAGGAGCACGGAGGCATCAAGGTCGGGGAAGCAACCACCTCTTCCGATGGATACGTAGCCTCGGTGGAGCTACCCACTGGAGTCGAGCTGGGACCCTACCAGCTCTTGGCCCGCGCCGTTGGCAATGACGAATTCAATGAGTCCTGGAGCGACCCGGACATCACGGTATTCTCGGGAAGCGGCCTGGAACTGACGGGACCCTCGGAGGTCACCATAGATGTTGAAGCCACCTTCGAAGGGAACCTGACCGATGACATCGGAGAGGGAGTGGCCGACAGTGATATCGCCGTGACCATAGACGGCGTAAGAGCTCCTTCGATAACAACCGACTCTTCGGGCAACTTCTCCTTCTCCAGCACCTTTGATTCTGCCGGAGACCACTGGGTGGAAGTCGAAGTCGAGGGCCAAGAGTTCATCCTGGACAACAGGGCGCGATTGAATTTCCAGGTAACGATGCCAACAGAGACCATGCTTCACGCCCCGGCCATTGTGGAAGTAGGCCAGGAGTTTCGGATAACCGGCGAGCTACGCGACATTCGTGGCACTCCCCTTCCGGGAGAGTCGGTCCACCTCCAGGTTGGTGAAGCTGCTGAGCAGACCTTGACCACCGACAGCTCGGGGAACTTCGAATTTAGCGAAAGTGTGGCTGAATCAGGCGAATACACCGTGATCGCGGAATTCCGAAGGAACGGCCCATTGCTCGCATCCAACGGCACCACCCTTCTTGCATCCCAGCATCTCGTAGTCTTGACCATAGACGGAGCGGGCCGCATAGAAAGAGGGCAGGGCGCGACCTTCGAGGGAAGATTGGATTCCGAGACCTTTGCACCGTCGGGGGCTTTGGAGCTGACCCTGGAAGACAGCTCGGGCCAGGAAACTACGTCTATTAGCACCGATGAGAACGGGAGGTTCTCCTACACCCAATCCGCTTTCTCCAACACCGGCCTTCATTTCTTGACGGGGCACTATCCCGGCGAAGAATATGTTGGGTCCAGCACCGCGGGAATCTCTTTCTATGTCTACGCGCCTACCATGTTGACCTTGGAAGGCCCAAAGATTGTCAGAGATAGGGAAGCCTTCGAGCTTGCCGGGGCACTTGTGCAGGACGATGGCCAGCCTGTCCCGGATGCCGAAATACAGGTCACCGGAGCTGAGTCCAGGACACTCGTGACCGATGCCGATGGCAGGTTCAGCTTGGAGACCTCCGGCTCGCTGGACTGGAATCAGACCGATGATGTAGTTGAGTCCGCGCTTTTCTTTGAAGTCGCATTCGCGGGCACCGACCACCTGGGACCCAGCACTACAAACTCGAGTACGCTCGTCGGCCTGCCCCGGATAGTGATAGAGGCGCTAGAACCTGTTGCCCGTGGTGAAACGGCAACCATTCGCGGGACTGTACTGCTGGGCAACAGCCCCATTGCAGATGTCTCGGTAGGTATCGGCCAAGAGGTGAGCCAGGAGTCCGACGAAGCCGGCGCATTCATCCTGGACTACCCCGTTCCTTCCGATACACCCGTTGGTACGTGGGAGATTGTGGTTTCGGCCCCGGACATCGAGGCCAATTTCAGCGTGGGCATCGAAGTGAGGTCTACCCCCAGCATGCGCTTCGACCCCTCGGACCTGCCAGCTCCTGAGAACACAAAGCTGCTAACTGCGACCCTTCTGGATGACACGGGCGCCGGAATCGCTGGGGCTACCCTGCGTTCAGACCAGGGTGTGGAGGCGCTCACCGATGACCTCGGCATGACGGTTATCGAGGTGATGACACCGGAGACGAAGGAGGCAGTGCTTATCCCGGTAGTCGTTACCTTCGATGGAGATGCGAGAAATCTGCCAATCGCAGAGTCTTTCGCCTTGGAGATACCGGCGGAGTCCGGGTTCAACTGGCTCCTTTGGGTTGGGCTTCCGGCCATGGTCGCTCTTATCGCAGCATCAGTCTTTGCGGGCCGTAGGCTCCGGACTGTCAACGTCCCGGTCCTCGTCCGCAGGAGAGGCGCAACCGCCGCTCTGGAATCCGAGCTGCCTGTGAGTATCCCAGACCTGGAGAGCGAGGAGGGCGAAGAAGGCGAAAAGGCTCGAGCCACAGTCCTGGAGGTCATCTTCAGCAAGGCTGTTCCGGACATGGACGATGTTTGGGGCCCGGGAGAGGATGTTCCCGCGACCATCACCCTGATGGACGAAGATAAAGAACCCATAAGCGCGGCATCGATAAACATCTCCGTTGTCGCCTTGGGTACCTCCTCCCAACTATCCACCGATGATCGCGGAGAATGTTCCATCAACTGGACCGGCGTCGAGCTGGGTGAATACCGGGTTGTGGTGGTGTACGAGGGTGAAGATGGGTACCTGCCGACCTCAACTTCCGCAGTTTTCAGGATCGTGGATTTCCGGGAAGAGATCGTCCGCCTATACAACCTCTTCCTGGACTGGGTGACCGAAAGGACCGCGACGATGACTGAGCAGTCCACGCCAAGAGAAATAGAGGTGATACTAGTCTCCGAAGGGGTACGATTAGACCAGAAGTCCCTGGATGAGCTTATCTCCAGGTTCGAAGAAGCGGACTACAGCGAGCACCCAATTGCGCGCAGGCACTACGACGCTATGCACAGGGCATGGCGGGAGATCGTGAGAGGCTAGTAGCGTGCCCGAAGCTGTCAAAAACCTCCGTTTGCTTTTGACAATCGCATTCTTGCTTGTGGCAGTCCCGTCCACGTGGATGTTGCTTAGAGGTCCTGACGGGTGGGTGGACTACTGGACGGGCTTCGACTTCCACTACCTGGTCTTCCCTATGGTCCTCGGGGGAATCCTGTTGCTGTTGAACAGGGCTTTCCTCTTGGTTGGCCTGACAGCTATCGGTCAGCGTATCACCGGTCGGCTCGGCCTCACGAAAGATGTAGGCGGTGTCAGAAGTTCGCTCATGAGGGCTGCCCCGTCCGTCCTCACGAGATTGCTCCAGGACCTGGGACTAATGGTGCTGGCATTGGGGCTGCTGTCATCCATACCAGACCTCCCATCGACGATCTCCCAAGGTGCGGGCGGTGGCGATCTGGCCTCCCTCTCCGCCCACCTGGAGGCCTTCGACTCCTTGGCGAGCATGGGCATCTTCCTCCTGCTCCCCTTTGTGCTCCTGCGGGCAGCTGCCGAAGCATGGCCCGCCATCATCCAGGTGTTCAGGTTTCCGATAGTCAGGCTGGCGGCCTTTGGCACAGTTTACGTGCTTTTGGCTGACGGAGGCATCCTCACGGTGGCCTACGGTTTGGATGGATCGAGGATACTGTTGGGTCTGGGGATGGCGCTGGGCATCTCCTACGGGGCGTCCGTCATGCGTCAATATCTGCAAACGGTTCAGCCTCCCAGGCTCCGAGTTCTATACCGGGTGGCCCTGGTCATCATGGAAGGCGCATGGATGGTAGCGCTAGTCGTTGCGTTGACCGATTTGCCTTCGGCAGTGGTGATGGCGTTGACCGACCGGTACCCTGAGGGCCTCATTCCTCATGTGCTGTTGGCGGCAACCCTCGATCGAGTGGTCGCCTTGGCCCTTGTGCCTCTATTCTTGCTGCGAGCAGTGGGGGTATTTCTCCCTGTCGTTGACAGAATATTCGGGTTCCCCACCTTTTGCCTCGCGCTGTTCCTGCTTGTGTATGTTCTATTCTCGGGCAATGGCATTCTGACGGTTGCCTCTGAGGCTAACCTATCCCAAGCTGCTGCGGTCCTGGTTCAGGCTTTGCTCATATTCTATGCAGCCACCGTCCTTCGCAACATTGCCAGCCTCCAGGTGCAAGGCCGCTACCGCAGGCTGGCAGCAAAGTTCTGCGGAGTAGCGGGAGAGCTGGCATATCCCTTGCCCTGGGCTATTCTCATATGGGTAGGACTTAATCACCTGCCCGTGGTAAACGCCACCCTGTTGGACCACTCTGCCTCAAAATATACCGGGGAGCAGCTCCTACCCCACTTTGGCACCCTGTTTGACCTGCGATACGCAATCCCTACGCTGTTCTACGTGGCAGTTCAGGCTCTCAGGATACCTAGGGCTCAGATAGAATACATTCCGGAACGCTACAGCTTCCTACTGCCAGCCCTGGTCTTCAGCATGGCAGGCTATTTGGCCTGGACCACTGGGTCTCAGCTTTCCTCCCTGGGGCACGGCTTCCTCCTGGTGGGTGCAGTGGCGGCGGTAGGCATGTACTCCCTGGCGCTGTCCCACCTAGCCTCCATGTTCGCAAGCTCATCCAGCGGGATCTTGGCGGATTTCGCCGGCTGGCTCGCAGCATCCAAGCTGCGTGTTCTAATACTGGGCATGAGCCTTGCCTTCTATGGGCTTCTGATTCGGCCGGTATTCTACGAGTTCCTCCACCTTGCATCCCTGTACGAATATGCGGCTTTGCTCCTCCTCATGCTGGCGGCGCTGATGCGGATGTTGAACCACGAAAGGGTTGTCGAAAACGCCGCCGTTTCCGAGGCGCCAGCCTGGACGGACAGGACGCACCACCAGCAAGAACTGGAGGATAAGCCGGACCGCCGTACCGACAATGCGGCTGCATTGGGGCAGCGATTCGTGGACAACGGGGACTGGAAGCCTCTCTGGCACTACCTGATGGGGCTCCTCCTTCAGGGAGGGGCTACTTTGGAATCGGTGAGGCAGGTGTGCCGGCCTCTGCGCAATGGCGCCTCCACTTCCTGGGCCTGGAGAATCCTCAGCAAGACCGGGAGAAACCGGACGAGAAGGGAGGCTGCCCTCGAGCAGGCGTTAACGAGTGTACATGAAGCGCTGGAATCTGCAGGCACCCCGCTGAGCGCAATCGACGAATTTGCTATCAGAGAAGCCGCCATTCCCTACATCGAGAGGGGCGCCGACCACGATGCCCTGGCGGTCGCCTTGATTGCAGCCCACCGTCAAAGGGGCGATGACCTGCAAAGGGCGGTTGACCAGTGGTTCCAACTCCTGAACGCCCCTGATCCGTCACCTGGGTTGTTCTGGCGGCAGCGGGTGCGCCCAAAGGTCAGGCAGGAGAACGAGGGCGAGCGCCGTACCCTGGTGGAAAGGGCAATCTCCCAGCTGTTTGGGGAGGGGCCGCCTTACGATCATGCTACACTTGGAACTCCAGCTTGAGCCAGCCCTAAGCCCTTGTTCCGTTCCGCAACAGCAAACCTATGACAGGTAGCACCAAAGAAGGAGGGTGGATATGCACACGGGCTCCACTACGTTCTTAGTCTGGACTGGACTGCCATGCTGAACGAGCGCGAGATCGAAGAGGCCCGGCTCTCCTGCGAACTGATACTGGACCGCGTTTCCGACGCTTATGTGGGGAACAGGCTGATGCTGCGGAAGCTGCTGGCTGCAGCGTTGGCCAATGGGCACATCCTCTTCGAAGACTACCCAGGCTTGGGCAAGACCCTGCTGGCCAAGGTGTTTGCGAGAGCCATTGGCAGCGACACCAAGCGAGTCCAGTTTACGCCGGACCTCTTGCCGTCGGATATCCTGGGTATGAACGTGTGGAGGCAAAACGAAGGAACTTTTCAGATGATGCGAGGGGCAGTGTTCACCAACGTTCTGCTGGCCGACGAGATCAACAGGGCGCCTCCCAAGACCCAGTCCGCCCTCCTTGAGGCCATGGAGGAGCGCCAGGTGACCATAGACGGGCAGACCCTGAATATAGGATTCCCCTTCGTGGTTATAGCCACCCAAAATCCCATTGAGCAGGAAGGCACTTACCCGCTTCCCGAAGCCCAGCTCGACCGGTTCATTCTGAAGCTGAGCACAGGCTACCCAGCCAACCGTGACCTTGAAAACGATATCCTCATCCGCCGGATCCGCTGGCAGAAGGATGACCCGACCTCAGACATCGAACCCGCCGTTGACATAGACCGCTTTCTTGAGCTCCAGAACATCGTGGAAACCAAGGTCTATACCGATGATGTCATCGTGGACTACATCACCCAGATGGTCAGGGTTTCTCGTGAGCATCCCAGAGTGGCCGTCGGGGTCAGCCCACGAGGAGGGCTGGCCCTTCTGAGGATCGCCCGTGGAATAGCCCTTATCCATGGAAGGGACTTTGTGGTGCCCGATGATGTGAAGATGGTTGCCATGGACGTCCTTGCCCATCGCATCATCCTCAACATCGAGGACACCTTGGAGGGCATCCAGTCTGACTCGGTAATCGACGAAATCGTTCAGCAGGTCCCCGTTCCCAGCGAGGTGGGTCAGGCAGGGTCTCGTTGAGGTTCGGGCCGGCCCATCCCAGTTGGATCGCCCTCTCCCTGGTCCTACTGTTCCTTGGGCTGGCTCTGGGCAACCCCATCCTCCTGACCGGCGCTGTATTCATACTGCTCACCGTTGTCCTCACCACCACCATATCGCCACCTACCGGTGTATCCATAGAAAGAAGCATCTCCAGGACTTCCTGCTGGATCGGGGACATAGTTACGGTGCATCGAAAGGTCGCAATAGACTCAGGTATCGGCTCTGTCTTTGTGCACGACCTCCTTCCGCCCGAGACCCAAGTTGTTACGGGCAGCAACCTGCGGTTGGTCCGGAAGTGGAGGGGGGCGGAAAGTGTCGATCTGTCCTACCAGATTCGGTTCCCCAAACGCGGGACTTACGTCCTCGATGAGGCTACCTGGGAGTCCCAGGCGCCCTTCGGCATAAACCGGGGCGCCTCCGGCTCTGATGGAAAATCCATCGAGATTTCTGTTGTACCCAGGTTTCGGAGCATCAAGCGCCTGAACGAAGTCCGCGCTGCCCGGAAAAACATCCGGTACCAGGACTACCTCAGCAAGACGGGCGCGACCACAGAGGAATTTCGCGAGATTCGACCCTACCAACCGGGGGACCCGATTAAGTGGATCAACTGGAAAGCCAGCGCTAGGGCTTCCAGGACAGATAACCTTCCCATGGTCAACGAACCGGAGCCCGAAACCAAGAAAGCGGTCTGGATGTTCCTCGACATCGCGGACTACATGGACGTAGGGTCACCGATATCCAACCCGCTGGAGAACACGGTTGAGGCGTCAGGTACCCTCGCCCAGTACTATCTTTCCAGTGGATCGACTCTCGGCGCCTACGCCTACAACAACAGCACAGGTATCGGCGAGCTGCTTTCACCCGAGGCGAGGATGAGCCAGTTCGACCGCCTGGTGAAGATGCTGACCGGCCTCAGGCCCGGCTCTCCCGACCAGGACCTTCTTCAGTGTGTCGAACGCTGCAAGAGCTTCCTGTTTCGGCTGAGACCCGATGTCTTCATCATCACGCGTTTGGATGCCCTGTACTCGATGCCCGGAGAGGGCTCCGGGTCCTTCGACCGGTTTAAGGCTGCGGTGCAGAAGTTGACATCCCTCAGGAGTCATTCCCGGCAACTCGGGAGGGTCAGGGTGGTGCACGTAGAGCCCCAGGAGGACCCCTCAGCCTCTCAGGGGCTGGGACTCGCCAGGTGGGAGACCAGGGTGGTCGCCAAGGAGCTGAGAGACGCAGGCGCTGATGTAATTGAGTGGGAACCTGCGCGCGAAGAGTTTATGACAGTCCTGGTAAAGCATGTCGGAGTTTTCAAGTAAGCCGATGAGGGTACGGGAGCTGCGATACGCGACGGCCGAAACGGTTCTTCTGGTTGGCCTGCTGCTCTTATCGGTAGTTTCCATTCCCGACACCATAGTTACCGATGGACAGCCAAGCTTCTCATGGTCCGAACAGCTGGCAAGGTTCGTCCCCGACCAAGTATTCAGCGAACTGCTGCTGCCAGTGAGTCTCTGCCTTGCGTTCTATTGGACGCTCCATCTCCTTGGACGGGCCCACATCGCATTCTGGATGATGGCTCTATTAGTGGTGCTGCCACACAGCGCAGCTATCTTCTCTCACAACCAGATCGGATGGGACCAGTTCTTCGCCTTTGAGCTCGGTATCCCAGGTGACCGCTCTTTATTGAAGGACACCGGCCTGTTTCTGTTGAGCTTGGTTGGACTGGTCGGACTGAACCGTGCTGTCGGCCTGAGGCTGCTTGACCGGCGAATGCACCTGCAGGGAATCGACAGGGCGGAAAGGAACGGAGCAACGCTATCCGAGCTGGCCCTGCTAATAGGCTTGGTGGCAGCTGCCCTGTTGTTGACCGCTGTGATGATGGGGCTGTCCGCCCTGTTGGGTAGCTTCGATGGAGTTCTGGAAGGGTCGTCCTGGACAGTGGTGATCATCGGTGGAGGGGCAAGCCTGTTGCTTGCATCCAGCTTGGTGCTATGGTATCGGGGACGCCAGGTCTGACGGTGAAGGGATCCCTATACCGCCGTAGGTGCACGGAGTTAGACGCCCGAAGATATAGGGTATAATGAAGATGTGCTGCCGAGAATTCCCGGGGCCATCACCAGGCCTCGCCGGATCCGGTGACGCTAAGGCGAGGAGAGGTGCTGGAGTGGTCGAACAGGCGCGCCTGGAAAGCGCGTAGGGGTCTCAAGCCTCTCGTGGGTTCGAATCCCACCCTCTCCGCCATCCTTCCCGAACCCATTGCCTCTTCCCTACCGGACCTTCGGCCTGCATTATGCCCTCACGAGGATGCTTCCCGCATTCGAGAGAAGTGGCGTTCCACCCTGCCTGTCACAAGCATCATGCCGATTACGATGAGCCAGACGAAGAAGGCGACTCCGGAGACCCGGTGCATTATCGTAGCGGCATCAATCCAAATGAGCTGCATCAATATGCCGACCAGTGCCGACGCTGGAGCCAGCCTCCTTATTGCCCCTCCGGCCCTCCACTGACGTTGGGCCGCAGCCAAGAGCGCCAGCCCCGCGATTGCGAAGCCTATTTTGCCAGTCAGCCACCGGACGGTAGCTATTGCCTCGGTTGAGGAATCCGATGAGCCGGCTGCCGTCGCGCTGGATGCGTCGGCTGCCAGGACAACGGCGAGCGCACCCGAGACTATGGTGAACCCGCCCGACGCCGACAACAAGTAAGGGACCAGGCGCGTTCCGTAGCCCTCCCGGATGATCCAGGTCTTCAGCAGGAATAGGGCCCCGATGATCAGCGTTATCCCGGAGATGGCCCGCGCTATCCCGCTGACGTTGTACATTGTCTCGTTGGCTGCTATGGCGCGCAGCGACTCCAGCAGCGACGGTTGATCGGCGTCTGCAGAAACCCGGGCATACACCATCACGACGGTAGCTACTGCCGTCAGCAACAGAAACAGCCCCGCCATCCAGGCAGCCGAATCCTTCGGTGAAGGGTTCAAAGGTTCTCCTCGTTCAATTGGCGTCCCATCTTGTTCCTCACCGCTTACGACATTGTTCCACGCTGCCCGGCGCTGAAGCTAGTCCCGGCCGAGACCCTCAGCCTCAGAGGAGGGCAGGTCCAGGCCCTGGATGACTTCGTGGAATGCCGATGGAATCTCAGTTACTTCGGGGGTCGAATTTTGGCGTTGGCCGGCCCCTTGATTCTCAACGGTCGCGAAGCGTTTCCCGGATGCGAACACTGGGATCCCCCTGTGCACCGCTATACTGAGGGCCGCAGCTACATCGGTGTCTACCTCGACCACCCGGCTCTCCGTTTCAAGCCTCAAGGCACCGACAACCATCCCCTCTCCAACCTCCCTAAGAACAACTCGGGTGATTGTAGCCCCAAAGGAGGCAGCAATGGAGACTACCATATCGTGATGAGAACAACGGTCTGTGGACAAACCGTGCATCTCTGCCGCAAGAGCCCTAGCCTGTTCCATATTCAGGCTGAGGGTGACGCAGTGCTTGCGGTCCGGGAGTTGAAGGAGCAGCTCGGCGCTGTCGACTCTTTTGCTCCTTCGAAGGCGATACGGAAATACAGGTGTCACGCTCAGTGTCCTTTCCCTCGCTTAGCTCATCAGTTATGATGGCACTAGCGCCATAAATTAGTATATACTTAATACAAAGAATAGCTTATACATGCAAAGATGTTTCGTGTCAAGAGTGGCCCCGGAATTCGCGGTGGATACAAGGCACTTGGCCTTATCGTATGCGCCAGAAAAAGCGCCAAAGCGACCTTGTAAAGGAAGCGGTACCGAGCTACGGAGGAGTGATGGAAGGAATCTTTCGCCTTCATCGCGTTTAACCTGCTTCTGTGGTCAAGTCCGGGCCCCCCTCCCACACTACCCCGTCCCCTTCCACTAGCGTCATGGCTTCGTTGTTGGGCTAAAAATCCGTGTGCTAGAATTGGCCGATGGCTCAAGACCTGAAATATTGGGTGGCGTTAAACCACATTCCCAACCTGGGAGCGGTACGTTTCCGCGCCCTGGAAAGCCACTTTCCTGACCTCGAGCATGCTTGGCGGGCATCATTCGGAGAGCTGCGGGCCGCGGGCCTGGATGAGGGTGTCGCCCGCACGATAGTCACCAGCAGGGACTCCATATCACCCGACGCTGTCATGGAGAAGCTGGAAAAGTGTGGAGGCTATGCCATCAACTGGCATGACCCCCAGTATCCGGCCAAGCTGGCAGAAATATACGATCCGTCTCCCGTGCTGTACGTCCGGGGATGCTTGGAGGCCGCGGACGAGCGCTCCCTGGCCGTGGTCGGGACCCGCAAAGCCACCGCCTACGGCAAGGAAGCCTCTTCAGTCCTGTGCAGGGACCTGGCCTCCAACGGTGTGGCGATAGTCAGCGGCCTGGCCAGGGGGATAGACTCTATTGCCCATCGGGCTGCCATCGATGCCGGCGGGCGCACCATCGCCGTTCTGGGCACAGGGGTCGATACCATCTATCCTCCCGAACACTCCACGCTCGCCCGGGATATTATGGAGCATGGCGCCCTGGTGAGTGAGTACCCGCTGGGGACCTCGCCCAAGGCCCAGCATTTCCCCCAGCGCAACCGCCTCATCAGCGGCATGACCCTGGGCACCCTGGTGATCGAAGCGGGGGACAGGAGCGGTGCCCTTATCACCGTGAGCCATGCCCTGGAGCAGGGACGGGATGTGTTCTGTGTGCCGGGGAACATCTTCTCGCCGGCAAGCCGTGGAACCAACGCCCTTATTCAGGAGGGCGCCAAGGCTGTTGTAACTTACACAGATATACTGGAAGAATTGAACCTGAATGCGGTAGCATTTCAGATGGAGATGCGGGGCCTCGCCCAGCCCGACAATGAGGACGAAGCCCGCATACTGGGCCACGTCACCCATGAGCCACTCCATATCGATGAGCTTGGGCGGCTGGCTGATCTGCCTATCCACATGGTATCCAGCGTCCTCGCGATGATGGAGCTCAAGGGGCTGGTGAAACAGGTGGGCGGCATGCACTACACTAGAGTATCGGAAGCGGCAAGACACTATGGCAACTAAGACAACACGAAACAGCGCAAAGAGGGGGACCGCCTCGAAGGGGGCGACGAAGAGCAAGCCCAGGGCATCCTCGGGCGACCACTTGGTTGTGGTCGAATCGCCCGCCAAGGCCAGGACCATCGAGCGTATGCTCGGCTCCACGTTCACAGTGCGGGCGTCTCAGGGCCATGTGCGAGACCTGCCCAAGGGAAAGCTGGGAGTAAACGTAGATGACGGCTTCTCTCCCTCGTACCTGGTGACCAAGGACAAAGAGACCATCATCCAGGAGCTGAAGAAGCTGGGAGGCAAGGCCTCCTCCATCTACCTGGCGACCGACCCTGACCGGGAGGGTGAAGCCATCGCCTGGCACATCGCCAAGGCGGCGGGATGGGAGGGCAACGGCCACGACCTGCAAAGGGTGGTCTTCCATGAGATCACCCAGGAGGCTGTCCAGGAGTCCTTCAAGCATCCCCGCACCATAGACATGGAGCTGGTCAACGCCCAGCAGGCCCGGCGCATCCTGGACCGCCTGGTGGGGTACCAGATAAGCCCCTTGCTCTGGCGCAAGGTGCAGCGGGGCCTTTCTGCAGGCCGGGTCCAATCAGTGGCTCTCAGGATGGTCGTGGACCGGGAGAAGGAGATCGAGGCTTTCGTTCCCGTGGAGTACTGGTCCATCGAGGCCAAGCTTCGAAAAGACGACAAGAAAGCAGCCCCTTTCACGGCCACTCTGCACAGCATCAAGGGCGAAAGGGGCAAGCTCAACATTCCCGACTCTGCTTCGGCGGAGAAGGTGCGCAGCGATCTGAACGGGGCGGAGTACAGGGTTGATAGCGTGAAGAAGCGGGAGGTCAGGCAGTCGCCCGCTCCTCCCTTCATCACCAGCACCCTGCAGCAGGAGGCCTACCGAAAGCTGAGATTCTCCGCCAAGCGCACCATGGCAGTCGCCCAGCAGCTGTACGAAGGGCTTTCCGTGGGGCAGGAAGGGTCCGTGGGCCTAATCACCTACATGAGGACCGATTCCGTCCAGGTGAACCCCGGCTCCATCAGGGAAGCCCGGGAGTACATCGCGTCAAGATACGGGTCCGAATATCTGCCGCCCCAGCCCAGGGCATTCAGAAAGAAGTCCAAGGGGGCCCAGGAGGCCCATGAGGCTATCCGGCCGACATCCATTCTGCGGGAACCCAGTCAGATCAGGTCCCACCTGACCTCGGACCAAGCCCGCCTCTACAACCTGATATGGCAGCGCATGCTGGCCAGCCAGATGGCCGATGCCAAGTCCGATTCCACGACCGTCGATATCGGGGCCAAGTGCACGGCGGTACCCAAGACCTACACCTTCCGCGCCGTGGGTACGGTGCTGAAGTTTCCCGGGTTCAGGACGCTGTACCTGGAGGGCAAGGACGACTCGGAGGGAGATGAGGGCGAAGGCAAAGCGCCGCTCCCCGAGCTCTCCCAGAACGACCTGCTCACCCTTATGTCCCTGGACCCCAAGCAGCACTTCACCCAGCCTCCGGCCCGCTACAGCGAGGCCACCCTGGTCAAGGCCCTGGAGGAGATGGGTATCGGGCGTCCCAGCACATATGCTCCCATAATCTCCACCATTTCCGACCGCCAGTACGTGGTTAAGGAAGAAGGAAGGCTGAAGCCGACCGCCCTGGGTACCACCGTGAGCGACCTGCTCGTGGAGCACTTCTCCTCGGTGATGGACATGAACTTCACCGCCAAGATGGAAGAGGACTTGGATGAGGTGGCCCAGGGAGACCTGGAAATGGCGCCCATGCT
The DNA here is from genome assembly GCA_965116325.1 of Dehalococcoidia bacterium. GTDB lineage: Bacteria > Chloroflexota > Dehalococcoidia > Lucifugimonadales > JAGWBF01 > JAGWBF01. Next base: position 1,953,527 of record OZ220675.1, read on the forward strand.
CCAGGAGTTCTACACCCCCTTTAAGGAAGCCTTGGACGCGGCCGAGCAGGCTATGCCCAGGGTGAAGATAGAAGAGGCGACGGAGGAAGTCTGCCAGAAGTGCGGCAACAGCATGGTGATAAAGACCGGTCGGTTTGGCAGGTTCCTTGCCTGCACCAACTTCCCCGCATGTCGGAACACCAGGCCCCTGGCAGCCGACGGAACGGCCCAGCCTCCCGATGGTCAGTCTCCCGCAGAACCTGAAGACACCGGCGAAGCCTGCGAAAAGTGCGGCAAACCTATGCAGATGCGGTCGGGCCGATTTGGGCGGTTCATTGCCTGCACCGACTATCCCACTTGCAAGAGCACCAAGCCGATACTGAACAAGATCGGAGTTGCTTGCCCCAGGTGCGGGAGCGACATCGTGGAGCGCCGCTCCAGGAAGAGGGGGCGCCCCTTCTTTGGCTGCTCCAGTTACCCCAAGTGCGACTACGTTTCCAACCAGAGGCCTCTGCCGGACCCGTGCCCCGAGTGCGGGGGGCTTATGGTGGCCGCCGGCTCCAAGAGCGTGAAGTGCACCCAGTGCACCTGGACAGAGAAGATAGAGAAGACGAAAGAGGTGGCTGCCTCCACTAGATAACACTCTGCTTGCACACCCGCTTAACCTCTTCAATCGAATTAGTAGGAAAACTAGAGTGACCCAAACTCAACTCAATGACCTGGAACTTCTTGTAAACAGCTACGCCGAGGCCCTTAGAAGCCAGCGTGGTCGCACCGAGCGAACGGCGCAGATATACGCCAACGACCTCCAACCCTTTGTCCGCTTCATGACCCGGGAGGGCATAGACCCACGGAAGCTGGACCGGGGCGTGCTGCGCCGATACCTCGCCTGGCTGTCCACTGAAGCCAAGGGACGTTCAGGGGGCTATGCCCGCGTCAGCGTCGCCCGAAAACTGGTAGTTCTCAGGTCTTTCTACCGGTACCTTCTCCAGCAAGGACACATCGAATCCAACCCCATCCCCAAGGGGCGCAGTTTCAACATCAAGGTCGAAAAGAGGCTGCCCGTGTTCCTGGGCCATGAGGAGGTCATGCGCCTCGTTGCCGCCCCGGACCCGGCCAGCGCCCTGGGACTGCGGGACCAAGCCATCCTGGAGCTGTTCTACTCCTCGGGGGTCCGGCTGGCCGAGCTCCAGGAGATGGACGTAGATGACCTGTCCCTCCACTCCCGGGAGGTGCGAGTGAGGGGAAAGGGCGCCAAGGACAGGGTATGCCTCCTGGGCGCTCCTGCCGTGACCTGCATCTCCAACTACATCGCCGGCGGTCGCCCGGCCCTGCAGCAGGCCGGCATGGAAAGGGCTGGCTACAGGCCCACGGGCGCACTATTTCTGAACCGATACGGGGCGCGCTTGTCCCGGCGCAGCATCGAAAAGCTGGTTTCCAAGTATGCATCGTCGGTCGATGCCAGGCCGGGGGTGCATCCCCATACCTTGAGGCACACCTTTGCAACCCATCTGATGGAGGGCGGGGCTGACCTGCGGGTGGTCCAGGACCTCCTGGGTCACTCCAGTCCTGCCACCACCCAGGTGTATACTCACGTTACACGAAACGAAGCCAGGGCCGAGTACTTCACGACCCATCCCGGTGCGCGCATGACCGGGCGAGACGACCACGCAACTAAAGATGATGATGAGTAAGATTCTGGTGATCAACGGCCCCAATCTGAACCGCCTGGGGAGCCGTGACGTGGGAATCTATGGCAGCAAGACCTTGCCGGAGATCGAAGCCGAGGTGGCTTCCAAGGCAAGAGAGCTTGGTGTTCAGGTAGAGTTTTTCCAGTCCAACTCCGAAGGTGCTATCATAGACTACATCCAGGCAAGGACCGACGAGGCCGAGGGGATAGTCATCAATCCGGGGGCACTTACCCACTACGGCTACTCGTTGCTGGATGCATTGACGGATAGCCGGCTTCCCGTTGTTGAGGTGCACATAAGCGACATCCACGCCCGGGAAGAGTGGAGGCGTCACTCGGTAACGGCCGCGGCGGCCCGGGAACAAATAGCAGGCTTGGGGTGGAAGGGGTACCTTATCGCCCTGGAATCCCTGGTATCCCAAGAGGGAGCAGGCAAAGAGACATGAGCTACAGACTGGACAAACTTCGCAGCGTTCTCAAGGAGAGGGAGATCGACGCCCTCCTTATATCTACAGCAGAGAACCGCCGATATCTGTCGGGGTTTCACGGTTCGGCGGGCTACCTGCTGATCTCTGGGGAAGGCGCCTTCCTGGCCACGGACTTCAGGTACGTGGAGCAGGCCGCGCACCAAGCCCCCGATTTCCAGGTCCTTAAGGTGGGTGCGGGATGGTCTTGGCTGATGGACCTGCTAAGGGATGCCGGCCTGAAGAAGGTGGGCTTCGAAAGTCACCAGGTGACCGTATCCACCTACCAGCAGATAATAGAAGCGGCGCGAGAATTGCCCGTTGCCGAGCAGCCCAGCCTGGTCGCCACTGCCAGCATCGTCGAAGAGTTGAGGACCGTAAAGGATGGCGGTGAGCTGGAGCTGATACAGCGGGCCGTCGATGTGGCGGTGGCCGCGATGGACTCGGTTACGCCGACGGTCCAGGAAGGTCAGACTGAGCAGGAGGTCGCCTGGCGCCTTGAGGTGGCAATGCGGGAGTTGGGGGCGGAGTCCATAAGCTTCGAGACCATCGTGGCAGCCGGCCCCAATGGGGCTATGCCCCATCACCGGCCCTCCGAGCGGGTCATCAAGGGAGGGGAGCCTGTGGTTATCGACATGGGCGCCAAGGTCGATGGCTACTGCAGCGATATAACACGCACCATCTGCGTCGGCGAAGAGGATGAGACCTTCCGCCGAATATATGACATCGTGCTGGGGTCCCAGCTTACCGCGATAGCTACCGTGACCCCAGGGCTGACGGGGGGCGATGCCGACGACCTGTCCAGGGTTGTGATTAGCGAGGCGGGATACGGCGACAACTTCGGCCATAGCTTGGGCCATGGCATCGGTATGGCGGTGCATGAGTTCCCAAGGGTGGGCCCCAAGTCGGACCATCCGTTGTCCGAGGGCATGGTTTTTACTGTGGAGCCGGGAATCTACCTGTCCGGTTGGGGTGGTGTTCGCATCGAGGACATGGTTATCCTGGAGGGAACGGGCGCCAGGGTACTGAGCAAAGCCCGCAAGTAAACGCCGGATGTCGTCAACATCCAGGGGTGGGGCTGAAATGCCTATGAGGGGGGAGTGAAATGACCATCGGTTTCGGAGACCTTCGTCGGGGAGTTGCCATCGAAGTAGAGGGCCATCCCTACGAGGTGGTCGAATACGAGAGGCAGAAGATGCAGCAGAGGGCCCCGGTCACGCGTCTGAAGCTCAAGAGCTTGAAGGACGGGCGCGTCATCGAGAAGGCCTTCCAGAGCTACACCACCGAGTTCGCACTGGCCGAGATCGAGGTCCGGGAGGCCCAATACCTTTACAGCGACGGCCGGTTCTACACATTCATGGACATGGAGACCTACGACCAGTACCAGCTTGCCACCGCCCAGCTTGGGGATGCGACCAACTTTCTGAAGGGCGATGAGGTGGTGGAAGTGGTGTTCTACCGGGGCGAGGTGCTCAACATCCGGGTCCCCACCTTCGTTGACCTCCTGGTGACTGACACCCCTCCCGGCTTCAAAGGCGACACTGCATCGGGCGGAACCAAGCCCGCGGTGCTCGAGACTGGGCTTACAGTCCAGGTGCCCCTGTTCATAATGAACGGCGAAAAAGTCAAGGTCGATACCCGTTCCAGCCAGTACATCGAACGGGTCGCCTGAGGACGGTAGGCTGAGATGCCTGTCTACACCGTCAGCCAGATAAGCCGGTATCTCAAAGAGTCCCTGGAGGGAGACCCGCTCCTTGGGGACCTGTGGGTCACCGGCGAGATATCCAACTACAGGCCGGCCCAATCGGGCCACAGCTACTTCACCCTTAAGGATGCCCAGGGGCAGCTCCGCTCAGTCATGTTTAAGGGAGGCCGGGGTTCCGAGATCCTGGAGTCGGGGGTGCTGGTCACCGCTCATGGGCGCATCTCCTTCTACGAAGCCCGCGGTGACGTCCAGCTCATCGCCGACCTTGTGATGCCCGAGGGCACAGGGCCTCTGCACCTGCAGCTGGAGAAGCTGAAGATGCAGTTAGAGGAGGAGGGCCTGTTCGAGTTGTCCCGCAAGCGCAGCCTTCCGCTTCTGCCCCGGACCATCGGCGTGGTCACATCCCCCACGGGGGCGGTGTTTCACGACATCTGCAACATCATCGGACGTAGGTTCCCCCTGGTGGAGATACTCTTGGCTCCTGCAACCGTCCAGGGCGACAGCGCGGCCCCGGAGATCGTCGCCGCCATAAAGGCCCTGAATGAGCAGAGCAACGCCGACATTATCATCCTCGCCAGGGGCGGAGGCTCCCTGGAGGAGCTCTGGTCCTTCAACGAGGAGCAGGTGGCCAGGGGAATCTACGGCAGCCGTATACCAGTGGTCAGCGCCGTGGGCCATGAGACCGATTTCACCATAGCGGACTTCGTAGCCGATCTTCGAGCGCCGACGCCTTCGGCTGCGGCTGAGATGGTGGTGCCCGACAGGCGGGGGCTGATGCGAGAGATCATTGGCAGGGAAGAGGAGATGGAGCGGTGCCTCAGAGATCTGGTCAGTTTTTACAGAAGCACGGTTGACTCCCTGGCTTCGCGCGCCCTCCAGCGCACTCCCGATTTCCCCACCTTGCGCCGTCGAGTGGACGATCTAGCAAGGGCCGCTATGACTCCACTCAAGGAGCACCTGACCAACCTGAAGTACCAGGTTGCCGGATTCGGCGACCAGCTGATAGCCCTGGACCCCAAGGCGATCCTGGAGAGGGGCTATGCTGTTGTGGAAACCCAGCCCGAGGGCCGGATCGTCCGCAGCAAAGACCAAGTGAGGCTGGGTCAGCAGCTTAAACTGCGGATGGCCGATGGGTCCATTCCCGCCGTGGTAGGGGCTTCAGCAGAGACCCCGCGCCCGAAAAAACAGACGGAGCGGGCGGGCGCCCCGCTGATCTAAGGCGATTTGGTGTTGGAGAACAAGCCCCAATCTTGGGCTACAGACGAGGCATCAAGGGGGCTTCGATTGATGAATAGCAGCCAGGACGAAAATGCGGAGCTCTCTTTCGAACAAGCGTACAAGAAACTGGAACAGACCGTGGAAGAGCTGGGCGGAGGTGGCCTGAGCTTGGAGCGGGCGACGGTCCTGTACGAGGAGGGCATGAAGCTGGTGCAGGTGTGCAACCAGCTCCTTTCGGCCGCCGAGCTGCGGGTGACCCAGCTGAAGGACTCCTACTCCGGCGCTCCCGAGGACTTGGCCAATGACGACCAGGACTCCTAGCGGGGCCTCGTGAAGGCGGACCTGTATCTGCAAACTAGATGCTCCCGAATCACGGGAGCCAAGCTAGAGTCCATCGTAAGGCAGAGCATCAGAACCAGCATGGACTGTATTGTCTCTGCGGAACATCGCCCCATAGAAGGCGCTTTCGGCGAAGGGCAAATCCCTTCCAGAATGTGGCCCCCATGTACTCGAACCTGAGAAGGATGTTCTTCTGAAGATGCTGGAAGTGGGTTGGTTCTCAACCGGCCGCGGTGAGGGTTCCATGGGCCTGTTCGAGCATGTGTATGGCCGGATGCGCTCCGGAGAGATCGATGGGCGCATCCAGTTCGTCTTCAGCAACCGGGAACCGGGGGAAGGAGAAGGCAGCGACCGCTTCTTCGAGAGGGTCAGGAGCTACGGTCTGCCCCTGGTCACCATCTCTTCCATGAAGTTCCGCCGGGAGGTCGGGGGGAAGTTCGCCGATCACCGGGAGGAGTACGATCGGCGTGTCATGGACGCCCTCCAGCACTTCTCACCCGACGTTTGCGCCCTGGCGGGGTACATGCTCATCACGGGCGGCCCAATGTGCCGGCGCTACACCATGTTGAACCTTCATCCCGCCCTGCCTGGGGGCGCCGTGGGCACATGGCAGAACGTCATCTGGGACCTGATCGATACGAGGGCGTCGCTTACCGGTTCCATGGTCCACCTGGCCACCGAGGAGCTGGACAGGGGGCCGGTGGTGGCCTATTGCACGTTGCCAATCGTGGGAGGCCCCTTCGACGAATTGTGGGCGCAGGTTGAGGGCAAAGGTGCGGCCGATCTGCAAGCCGAATCTGGAGAAGAACTCCCTCTGTTTAAGCTCATCCGCCAGGAAGGGTACCGCAGGGAGCCCGTGCTGCTGGGCGCTGCCCTAAAGGCGATAGCTGACGGCAGAATAGTCCTGCGATCTGGACTGGTCTATGACAAAGAGGGTGTGCCGTCGGCCGACCTGTGCCTGGATGAAGAGGTAGAGGAAGCCCTCGCGGGCAGCCAGAGGTAGGGAGCTTCTGCCGGTCTATTCCTTGGACTCGGTCCCGTTCGAGCCGTCTGCCTGTTCGGCATTGCCCTGGGGCCCCAGCACCTCATCCACCAGTCCGTAGTCCAAGGCTTGGTCCGCCGCCAGGTAGTAGTCCCGGTCGGTGTCCCGGGCGATCTTCTCGTAGGTCTGGCCTGTGTGGGTGGAGAGGATCTGCCGGATCTTGTCTTGCATGCGGATGATCTCGCGGGCCGCTATCTCAATGTCCGCAGCCTGGCCCTGGGCCCCTCCCATGGCTTGGTGCATGTGGATGGTCGCATTGGGGAGGGCGTACCTCTTCTTTGCGTGGCCTCCGCTCAGGAGCACCGTTGCCATGCTGGCCGCCATGCCTACGCAGATGGTGGAGACTTCGGGGCGAACCAACTGCATGGTGTCGTAGATTGCCAGCCCGGCGCTAATAACGCCGCCCGGGCTGTTGATGTACAGGCTGATGTCCCGCTCAGGGTCTTCCCGCTCGAGGAAAAGGAGCTGGGCTATTATCAGGTTCGCCACATGGTCCACGATGGGGGTGCCGAGGAAGATGATGCGCTCCTTCAGCAGCAGCGAATATATGTCGAAAGCCCGCTCTCCCCTTGGGCTGGTCTCGATCACCATGGGAATTATGTTCTTGGGGTCGCTTGTGTTGCTGCTAAAGGGGTTTTCCAGCAATGCTTTTGCCTCCGCGCTCCTGATTGGTCAGTTCAAGTCTATCCGTTAGCCTGGGTTGTCTCCTCGGACTCCTCAGGGTCCTCTTGAGAATCAATGGCATCCTCTTGAACGTCTTCGTCCTCCGAGACAGGCTCGACGCCGTCAGTCCCATCCACGATCTGGGTCAGGCGCTCCAGCACCTTCCGTGTCAGTAAAACCGACCTGATGGAGCTCCTGGCATCCTCCGAGGAAAAGGCCCTCTGAATGGCCTCGGACCCAGCACCTGCGCTGACTACCATCCGGTCTATCTCCGCGTCGACCTCTTCGGAGTCGACTTCCAGGTTTTCGTCCTGGGCCAGCTTTCGGATCACAAGGAACCTGCTCAGGCGTTCCAAGGCCGAGGTACGCAGCTCCTCCCGGGACTCTTCCCGGCTCTTGCCCAGGTTGGCCAAGTACTCTTCCACGCTGGCGTCCCGTCCCTGCTGGCGGGCCTGCTCCTCCAGGATGTTGTCAATCTCCCGCTCGGTGGTCGTATCGGATATCTCGATGGACGCCTCGCTGACGACCTTCTCCAGGGTCTTCTCCTGGAACTCCCGCTCGGCGTACCGGGTAGCTTCCTCGGTCAGGTCGTCACGGACCGAGGTTTTGAGGGCTTCCAGGGACTCATAACCGTCTTCTATGCCCTTGGCAAACTCATCATCCAGGTCGGGAAGGTTCTTGGTCTTCACCTGAAGGACCTTGATGTCGAAGGTGCAGTCTTCCCCGGCAATGGATTCATCCTGGTAGTCCTCGGGGACCTTCAAAGTGAACTGTTTCGACTGCCCTTCCGTTAGCCCTTCGAGGTAAATGGAGAATCCCGGGAAGGGATAGGGGTTGTCCTGGGCGGGAAGAAAGTCGACTCCCCGGTCATTGGCTACCTGCCGCCCCGCAATGGTGCCGTCCACATCCAGGGTTACAAGGTCGCCGAACTGCACCGGGCGTTCCGCAGGCTCCCAGGGGGCCGCGTTGTACCGCAGGCTCTCCAGTACCTTGTCCACCTGCTCGTCGGTGATCTCTACCGGCTCTCTTGCAACATCTATCTGCTGCAGGTCGCCCAGCTCGATCACGGGCTCCAGGGGGACTGTAGCTTTGAAGGAGACGGGGTCCACACCCTCGACTTCAACATCAGGTTGGCCGAAGATGTCCAGGCCCTCATCGCTGATGGCTTTGTCCAGGGACTCCTGGACGATGTAGTCCAAGCTGTCCCTGACCAGCGCTTCGCGGCCGAGGAAGGCTTCAACGATGTGCCTAGGAGCCTTCCCTGGACGGAACCCGGGGATGGAGACTCGGTTTCTGTTGCGCCTGAAAGCCCTATCTAGGAAGGGTTCCAGGTCTTCGGAGTCGAGAGCCACGGTGAGGGTTACCTGCCGGACCGCGGACTCGTCCTTTGTGACTTTCAAATGGGAGAAGCCTCCAGAGTATGCAACCAGGAAATTATAACATACCCGGTAGTTTGTGAAAACTTTCTCTTTGGCCTCAGGAGGCCCTTACTCCAGGGTCTGAATGTGGAGCTCCCGTAGCTGTCTCTGATGCACCGGCGAGGGCGCCCCGAAGAGGTAGTCGGTCGCGCTCTGGGTCTTGGGAAAGGCGATGACCTCCCGGATGCTGTCCTGGTCGCCCAACAGCATAACCACCCTGTCGATGCCGCTGGCGAACCCTCCGTGGGGCGGCGCTCCGTACTCCAGCGCATCCAGTATCTGCCCGAACTGCGTCTGCATGTCCTCCGGGGAGTGGCCCATCAGCTCGAATATCTTCTCCTGGTTCCTTCTCAGGTGATTTCGTATGCTGCCCCCGGCGATCTCCATGCCATTGCAAACCAGGTCGTACTGCTTTGCGACAGCCTTCTCCGGTGCGGTGTCCATCAGGGAAACATGGTCGTCTTTTGGAGCACAGAAGGGGTTGTGGGGCGAGTCCCACCGGGACTCTTCCTGGTTCCACTCCAAGAGGGGAAAGTCCGTGATGAATCCGAAGGCCAGCAGGTCCGGGTCTGCCAGCTCCAGGCGATTGGCCATCTCCTGGCGCAGATGTCCTAAGACAAGGGCAGCTGTGCCGAAGGGGGCGGCCACGATGAGCATCAGGTCGCCACGCTTGGCCCCCGAGAGTTGAGCTAAACTGCGCACATCATCCAGGGACAAGAAGCGGGACGCGGGCGACCTTATATCTTCCTGCGCCAGGTCCTCCAGGCTGTCGATGGGGTCCCCCGCCAGAGCAATCGTCACCAGGCCCGGGGCACCCCACTGGCGTGCAAGGCTGGTCAGGTCGTCAATCTGCTTCCTCGTGTAGCCTGCACATCCCGGCGCCGCCAGTCCCATAACCACACCGTCCGACTCGACGGCATTGCGGAATACCTGGAAGTCGGTCTGGGAGGCGATGTCCGTAAGGTCCGAAATCTCCATCCCGTAGCGCAGGTCAGGTCTATCGTTGCCGTATCTCGCCATAGCGTCGGCGTAGGAGAGCCTGGGGAAGGGCCGCAGCACTTTCTTATGGGGGACGATGCTCCCAGCCATGCCCGTAAACAGGTCCTCCATCAAGCCCAGGATGTCTTCCTCTTCGACGAAAGCCATCTCAAGATCGAGCTGGGTGAACTCGGGCTGCCGGTCTGCCCGGAGGTCCTCATCCCGGAAGCAACGGGCGATCTGGAAATACCGCTCCACGCCCCCCATTACCAGGAGCTGCTTCATCTGCTGAGGGGACTGGGGTAGGGCATAGAAGTTTCCTGGGTGGACCCTGCTGGGCACCAGATAGTCACGGGCCCCCTCGGGCGTGCTCTTGGTCAGTATGGGGGTCTCCACCTCGATGAAGTCCCTATCGCTGAGATAGTCGCGGATGTACTTCACCACCTTGTGTCTGAGGACCAGGTTGTCCCTGAGGGTTGCCCGCCTCAGGTCCAGATACCGGTACTTGAGGCGGAGCAGCTCATCGGCCTCCGGCGCCTCCTCGTCCAGGTCGAAGGGGGGCACCTTGGATGGGTTGAGGATGCTGGCCTTGTGAGCGACAACCTCAACCCCGCCCGTGGGGTTTCGGGGATTATCCGTCCCCGCAGGCCGCTTGGACACCTCTCCCTCGACCTGCAGCACCCATTCGGGGCGCGCTTCGATTCCTACCGTGTAGGAATCGGGAAACAACTCCTGGTTGAGCACGACCTGCACCGTTCCCGAGGTGTCCCGCAGGTCAATGAATATGATGCCGCCATGGTCGCGCCTGCGGTGCACCCAACCGGCAAGGACGATCGCCCGGCCGAGGTCCGAGTCGCGGAGGCTCCCGCAGCTAGTGTTCTTGTACAACTATCTCCTTTAGCACCGCATATATTCCCACAGCCCAGACGCCATTTTCAAGGTGAGCGGCCCGGATGGCCTGGCGAAGGGGCGTCGTTTGTTTTGGGACAGGGCTGCTGATATAATCCGAACCAGAGGTCCTGACCGTCCAAGGTCCCTTTCAGGGCCGCCACTACCCTGAGTCCGGAGGGATATCGTGCTACCTGCTGTGCAGCTCAATAGGGTATCCCACGAAGATGTGCAGAGGATAGCCCTGTGGCTCCAGGACCCCGATGTGAACGGCTCATGGTATGGCACCGATGAGCACGGCGAACCCCTTCACATCGGCTACTCGCCCAAGGGCTTGGTCAACGCCACCATCGGCGACTGGGACCTGGCTTTCGATAGCCCTGTTCGCAAGATATTCTCGGTGGTCACCGAGGGTGGTGAGCACATAGGGGAAGCCCAGATGGTCATCGAAGAGCCCCTGCGGGAAGCCCAGATGCACATCCTCATCGGGCGAAAGGACCTGTGGTACCAAGGCTACGGAACGGCTGCCCTCCTGCATCTGCTGGACCTGGCTTTCCACACCTACGGGCTTCACCGGGCTTGGGTGGATGTCCCCGAGTACAACAAGCCAGCCCTCCACATATGCGAGCGCTTGGGGTTTGTGCTGGAAGGCCGCCTGAGGGGAACCCATCCCAAGGATGGCATGTGGTACGACTCCATGGCCATGGGGCTGCTGTCCAACGAATATGCCCGGCGGAGGGCTCGCCTGATGGAAGGTGCGGACGTACCTTCCGCCTAATGCTGGGCAGCCTGAAGCAAGGCCATTGATCTCCCTCGTCTATCGTAGTCCAAGGCCCCTGGTAACCTATCTCCTGATCGCCATCAATGCGGTGGTGTTTCTCTACCAGCTTTCCCTTAGCGGCCTGGAAGAATACCGCTTCATCTACCAGTTCGGCCTGGTCCCCTGGGAGTTGACCGCAGGCGAAGAGGTTACCCAGCGTCCCGTTCATGATGGGTCCCGGATTTGGGCCCTGGATGTTTCCTCCCCCATCCCCGCCTGGGGGACAATCTTTTCATCCATGTTCGTGCACAGCGGGTGGCTGCATTTCGGGCTGAACATGCTCTTCCTCTGGGTGGCCGGCGAGGGACTGGAAGCTCGGGTGGGGCATATCAAGCTGTTCCTGCTGTACGCGGCGGCCGGGGCGGGCGGCGTAGGCGCCCATGTGCTGGTGAACAGCGATTCCCTGGTGCCCCTGGTGGGGGCCAGCGGCGCAATCTCGGGGATACTGGGGGTTTACCTGGTCGCTTTCCCCCTCAGCAGGTCAACCTTGTTCATCCTGTTCTGGTTTATCACCCAGCTTCTGAATATCGTGAGCTCCCACGGGGCGGATGCTTCGGAAGTGGGGATTGCCTACATGGCGCATGTCGGAGGGTTTGTTGCGGGCGTGCTGCTCATGATGGGCTATACGCTCGTGGCAGGCGGGAAGCGAGGGGGCCGGAGACGCCAGGGCTATATGGATGGGTGAACCGGTGGGGTGTGGGTCAGTCTTCTTCCTCTTCTGGACTGACTCTGCCCAGGAACACCTCGGTCAATATGTCCGTCTCCAGGATAGACTCCGGGCTGCCGTGGTGCACGACCTTGCCCTTGTCCAAAACGTAGGCCCGGTCAGTTATGGCCATGACACCCTTGATGTTGTGCTCAACGACCATGATGCTGGTCTTCAGGTTCTCGTTGATCTCCGCCACCTTGTGGAACACCTCTTTGACCACAATGGGCGCCAGCCCCAGGGTTGGTTCGTCCAGGAGTAGCAGGTCGGGATCGGCCATCAGACCGCGTCCCAGGGCAAGCATCTGCTGCTGCCCACCTGACATCTGGCTGGCCAGGTCCCGGCGTTTCTCATGCAGTATGGGGAACAATTCCATCACCGAGTCCATGCGACGTTCCTTTTCCACCCTGTCCGACAGGTAAAGGCAGCCCATCTCCAGGTTCTCCCTTATGGTCAGATGGGTGAAGACCCGCCTACCCTGGGGGACAAAGGCGATACCCTCCTTCACGATCTCGTGGGTCGCGGCGGCCAGCAGGTCCTGCCGCCAGTAAACCTGGCCAGAGACCACGGGCACCAAGCCCATCACTGCCTTTAGAACGGTGGACTTCCCGGCGCCGTTGGGGCCCATCACAGCCACGACCTCGCCTTTGTGGATTCCCAGGTTCACTTCATCCAGGGCTCGGACTGCTCCGTAACGAACGGATATATCCACCAGTTCCATGTGCATCGGCTCGGAGTCTGTATCAGCTGTCGCTTCTCGAATTTTCATGGCTCAACTACCGACATTCTTACGCAAGATGGCGAACTGCCTCGGGGTTAGGTGCCAAGGTAAGCATCGATAACCTCTGGGCTGTTCAGCACCTCTTCCACATTCCCTTCGGCGAGGAGGGTGCCGCTGTCCAGGACCACCAGGTGGTCGGGCAGTTCCCGGACGATATCCATGTTGTGGGAGATGAGGATGATGGTGCGGCCCCGGTCTCGGAGATCGTTCATGATGGCCTTCGCCCTCTCCAGCATCTGGGGGAAGAGGCCCGCAAAGGGCTCATCGAAAAGGTAGATGTTGACGTCCAGGGCGATGGCCCTGCCTATCTCCAGCAGCTTCCTCTGTCCGTAGGAGAGGTCCATGGCGAGGGAGTCCTTCTTTTCCCACATCCCAACTCTTTCCAGGATGCTCTGGGCCTTGTTCTTGTAGCTGGATTTGGAACGTTCCATCATCGCAGGGAAGAGTCGCCGCTCGGTGAGCACCACCATGATGTTATCCCAAACGCTAATCTGGTCGAAGAGCCTCACCTCTTGGAAGCTGCGGGTCATTCCGTGGGCGGGGGTCTCATGGGCCTTCACTGCCCTGAGGCCCATGCCGTCGATGATCACCATCCCGCCATCCAGCGGCAGCACCCCGCTGAGCACGTTGATGAGGGTCGATTTTCCGGACCCATTGGGACCGACGATACTGGTCATCCCCTTCTTGCTGATAGCTACGGATAGCTGGTCCAAGGCCTTGACTGCACCGAAATGCTTGGAGATATCTCGGGTCTCCAGGGCGATGGGCGCACTAGGGTCCGTCGTCATAACTTGTACCTCCCGGCCAGCCCCTGGGGTCTGAAGAGCATCAGCACCACCAGCAGAATGCCCAGCACAACCTGGCGGGCTTGGCCGACGAACTCGTTGGGCAGGAAGGGCAGGAAGCGCATACCCTCGGCCAGCAGGACGAATCCCATGGCGCCCAGAAGAGAACCCCTGATGGATGCCAGCCCTCCCAGGATAACTATACATACCAGAAGGACCGATTCCAGCAGGATGAAGGAGTTGGGGTCGATGAAGCTGGTCCAGCTGGCGAAGAGACCGCCGGCCAGCCCGGCCATCATTGCAGATATTACCCAGACCGCCAGCTTGTACTGGGTCGCCCGGTAGCCGAACACCTCGATGGCCTGCTCATCCTCGCGGATGGCGGTCAACACCCGCCCGAAGGATGAGGAAACCAATAGCCAAGAGACCAACACTATAAGGGCCAGGAACGCCAGGGCAAGCAACAGGAATTCCAGCTCACCATCGAAAACCATCCCGCCAATTGCCGGCCTGGGTATCTCGTGTATACCGAAGGGTCCCCTGGTGAGGCTCGTCCAGTTCAGGAACACGTTGAAGGCAATGATGGTGAAGCCGAAGGAGACCAGGACGTAGATGTCATCTCTGAAGCGGTTGAATGCTATGCCCACCACGAAGGCAACCAGTCCGGCCAAGAGGGCGCATACGGGCAGGGCTGCAAAGAAGGGCAGTCCAAAGGTCGGGATCCCCGCCAACTCTGATTGGTCATAGTTGGCGGTGGAGGACAAGACCGCCATGGCATATGCCCCGGTGCCGAAGAAGCCGACGTGTCCTATGGAAAGAAGGCCGGTGAACCCAATCACAAGGTTCAGGCTCACAGCCAGGATTGCCCAGATGGCGAACACTGTGCCTATCGATATTGCAAATCCTTCTCCCCGCCAAAGCATAAATGCCGCGGCCCAGGAGATAATCACTATATTCGCCCACAACTCCACGTTGCCCTTGGAGGAGCGAAATAGCTGCCCAGGGATCTGTCCTGGTTTCACTCGGTCGATGGCGGAAAGGAGCGCCGGGGGCATCTTCTACCTCCTTGGCAGTATGCCCTTGGGCCAGAAGGCCAGGAACAGGATAAGCAACATGAAAGATATGGCATCCTTCCATCCCCCCGCCAGGTCCCAGATGCCGAACTGTTCGACGATGCCCAGGGTGAACCCTCCCAGGATGGCGCCATAGAGGTTTCCCATGCCTCCGACCACCGAGGCGATCCATCCCTTAAGTAGGAGAAGAAGGGCCATCTTGGGCTGAATGTTTGTGTCGTGCCCGTTCAGGATTCCCGCAAAGGCGGCAAAGACGGCCCCTATGAAGAAAACCGCTGCGACTACCACTTGGGTGTTTATGCCCACAACCTTTGCCACATCTTCATCGTCGCCGATGGCTCGCACTGCCTTGCCAAAGGAGGTCCTCTTCAAGAGCAGCAGCAGCCCAACGAAGCCTGCTACGGCGACTCCTATGGTAAAGACGTTGAACGCCTTGATGTTGGCTCCCCCTAAACTCCAAAGGTTGCTGCCGAAGGCTTCCGGGAGGGGACGGGGAGCGCTTTGGAATACAATGTTGATGAAGGCGGTGATGGCCAGCAGGATGCCCAGGCTGCCCACCAGCATGATAAGGGGGGAGCGGGAGCGTTCCCGCATGTAGACGTACAGCCCCCGGTACAGGGCCAGTCCGACCGCCCCGGCAAGCATGCATGACACTCCCCAGCTCAAGTAGAGGCTGGACCCTGGCGTGCCGTACACAAGATAGCCGCAGACAGCCCCCAAGAAGGCCACGGGGACCGCAATGCTCACGGTTGCCAATGAGCTCGCTTTGCGCCATGCCTGACGTACCGTCCAGTAGGCTGCAACCGCTGTCAGAAGACCGACGGCGGGGCTCAGCAGCCGGTACAGCTCCTCGGGGTAAGTCAGGAGGGCCCAGGTGTAGGTCCCTACCCCCGCAGCCACGACCCCTTCGAGAGCCAGCAGCGCGTTGTCGCTCAGACGCCCCTGCAATCGTCTGTGCAGGCTGGAACGAAAGACCCAGGCCGCTACTCCGGCCGCAACCAGGGCAAAGACGATGTTCAGGTACAGGTTGTTGGTCTGGTACAAGCTGGAGGACTGCTGGGAGCGCAGGTAGAAGACACCGTAGGCCCCCATGGCGGCAGCGGCGCCGTAGTACAAGTCGAAGAACCACACGGTGCTGTACACCAGGGTGAAGCCGATGGCCAGCAGAGCATAAATGGCGCCGACAGACAGCCCGTTAAAGGCAAACTGCAGGGCCTGATCGCTGGATTGGCTGACTTTCCAGACGACGTACCCTGCAGCTGCCAAGACCAGGACTCCGGCAAGGAGCTTGCCCTGGTCCTCGAAGACCCTGATCAACGCACCCTACTCCGTAGGGGCGGGACCCAGCACCGTGTAACCCATGTTTTCATCGTTCCTCTCGGCCAGCGGCAGTATCTGCACGACCGTGTTGGAGAGTCCCACAACATCGCCGTTTTCGTCGAAGCTGTAGTCTTCTCCGATGGCGCCGCTCCAGGTGAGGTCGTACAGGCAGTCCCTGAACCCGTCGGCGTCCTGGTCGTCGTCGGTTTGGCCAAGGCATTCTGCCGCGATATGAACATCGTCATAGGCGGAGCCAAGGAACCATGCCAGGGTAACGAATCCATACCGCTCTCTGAAATTGGTCAGGAAGGTACGGCCCGTTTCACTTGTCAGGTCGGGGGTGGGAAGAACGGCCTTCATTCCAGTGGCGGCTTCTCCGGCAATTTCCAGGGCCTGGGTTCCTGAGGGCACGGACTCCGTGTATATGGGTCCCTCGAATCCCTGTTCCCGCGCTTGTTTGACTATGGTGCCTCCGCTGGCCTCCGATTGGGCGGCGATGTGGAGGGCATCTGGGTTCTCACCAATAAGCTTGGTTAGCTGGCTTCGGAAGTCTGTGACGTCCGAGGCGTAGCTCTCCGACCCTGCGAGGGTCCCTCCCCGCTTTTCGAACTGGGCGACGGTGGTCCGGCGGACGCCCTCGGCATAGGGAGTCGATTCGGTGATAGTAGCCAGGGTGCGAATCCCGTCGGCCCACAGCAGATTACCTGTGTCTATGCCCAGCTGAGCATCGTTGATAGCAGTACGGAAAATGTAGTCGCCGGCATCGGCGATATCGGGGGCGGTGGCGGACGCGGAAAGCATCACAACCCCATCCGCTTCTGCCAGGGGGGCGGCGCCCAGCATAGCGCCGCTGCATGATGTTCCGAGGATTATCTTCACCCCGTCCACATCGGTAAGCTTGTTGTACGCGGTGATGGCGTCCTTAGCGCCGCACTTTGAGTCTTCCACGACCAGCTTGAGCTCCCGGCCGTTGATGCCCCCGGCGGCGTTTATCTCATCGGCGGCCAGCTGCTTGGCTTGGACTATTACAGTCCCGTAGCTCTCGCCGGGGCCGGTAACCGAGTCCATCACCCCAATGACAAAAGGCTCCTCAGAGTCGTCGCTCGTGCACGCAGCGGCGACGAGGGCCATGACCATAACCAATATAAGAAGGGTCAGCCATTTCGAAGCAAAGGTTCCCATGAATACCTCCTAGTCCACACTAACCATCTGCTGCAATCTGCCGGGGCCTTGGGATGAACCCAAGAAGCAGCCTGCGTTGTGGTTTCCGACATTTTACATTTAATTTGCATGGAATAGGAAGCATTGATCGTTCATTTGCTGGCCCACTTCGGGTGCTTTCTTTCGTATAGTACCGGGTCTACATAAGGCGTTTCCTGGCCCAAACATCAGGACACTACGCCCGTCGAGAGACAACTGCATCTTTCTCTGCCATTGCTCCTGGTGTAGAATGGCCCACGTTTGGAAACGGCATGGCATTGAACACACAAGAACATGCAATTTACACCAGGGGTCTAGTCAGGCATTTCGGCGATGTCCAGGCAGTGGATGGAATCGACCTGGAGGTTACCCGAGGCGAGATCTACGGGTTCCTTGGTCCCAACGGGGCAGGCAAGACCACCGTCATCCGTATGCTGATCACCCTGCTTGCACCCACATCAGGCGATGTCCAGGTTGCCGGCTACGATGTTGTCCGCCAGCCGGGGGAAGTGCGCCTGCGCATAGGAGCCGCCCTTCAGGAGGCGGCCCTGGACAACAAGCAGACGGGCCGGGAACTGCTGCATCTCCAGGGCAGGTTGTACGGGCTTTCCCGCCGGCAGGTACGAGAGCGCATTGAAGAGCTTTCCAGCGTGGTGGATATCGGCGAGGCTATGGACCGCATGATCGCGACCTACTCCGGCGGGATGAAGCGCCGCCTGGACCTGGCGGCCGCCCTGATCCACAACCCCGCAGTGCTCTTCCTGGATGAACCGACCACCGGGCTGGACCCCATCAGCAGGGCACGCATATGGGATGAGGTGCGAAGCATCAACGACCAGCTTGGTGTGACCATCTTCTTGACAACCCAGTACCTGGAAGAGGCGGATGCCCTGGCCCATAGGGTGGGCATCATTGACCGGGGGAAGCTGGCTGCCCAGGGAGCACCCGTCGACCTGAAGCGAGCGCGGGGCTCGGACCTGGTGCTGGTGCGCCTGGAAGGGGATGTGGATGAAGCAGTCCAAGCTCTGAAGGGTGTATCCCAGGTTGAGAGTGTGGACGTTCACGGCCAGGAACTGACTATCGCTGTGGCCAACGGGGCGGCCCTGATCAGCACCATAGCCCTGGAGCTGGACCATCACGGTGTCATGGTACAGGAGCTCACCCTGCGCACTCCTACACTGGACGATGTGTTTCTCCAGGTGACCGGGGCGAGACTCAGTGGAGACGGCGGATGATACAGGACACTGGACGAGGACCAAGTCAATGGTGACTGCAATGCAGGTAAATCGCACCTTGGCCCGGCGTGGAGGGTTCCTGCGAGACACTGCCAGCGTCGCCGAGAGGGCGCTGCGTTCCATTCCCAGGGACCCGGAGGTAACCATACCTGCCCTCGTCATTCCCGTGTTCATGTACATCATGACGGTGGGGGCGCTAAACGATGTTGCCGAGGATATCCCCGGACTGAACTACAAGGCCTTTCAGATTCCGGTAGCGGTGCTATTTGCCGTAACGGGCATCTCCAGGGCCATGGTGGTTGTGACCGATATCCAGACAGGATATTTCGACAGGCTGGTTATCAGCCCGGTTAACCGCCTGGCTCTGCTACTGGGACTCTTGATAGCCGACTTCGCTCTTGTGATAGCCCTGACGGTCCCCGTGGTGTTCATGGCATTCATAGTGGGGGTTGGATTTGCAACTGGAGTGCCGGGGATACTGGCCTTCATGTTCTTGAGCGGGTTGTGGGGTTTGATATTCGCGGGCTTTCCTTACGCAATTGCCCTCAAGACCGGCAATCCGGCCGCCGTAAATATCAGCTTCCTGCTGTTTTTCCCCTTCCTTTTCATGACCACTTTGTTCGTGCCCCGGGAGGCGATGACCGGCTGGCTGGGGGCGGCGGCTGATTTCAACCCCGTAACCTATCTCCTGGCAGCGCTGAGGTCGCTGATCTCCGAAGGATGGGAGCCCTTGACCCTGGTGAAGGGCCTTGGAGCCACATTGGGTGTCGGCGTCGTCAGCATTGGAATGTCCCTGGCTGCCCTAAAGGGACGGGCCACCCGCAAGTAGCTGGATTCAGTTCCCCGGCGCCTTCTCCATCACGGAGCCGATTGTTAGCCCCAGGGCCTAGCGCCGGGGTTCCCAGGAGAAGGTGCGAAGGGCAATCAGCATCCCCGCTGCCATCCAACCGGCCATCGCCAGCAGATGCACCAGCTCGAAACCGAGGCCGCCCTCGAAGGGGTTGAATGACGTCTGCATGGCGACGGAAAAGTGCCTGACCGGGAAGATATTAGCAAAGGTTATCAGCCACCCAGGTGCGTCGTTCATCGGGATGAAGATGTCCGATATGAACATCAAGGGCAGAATGGACCCGTTGACGATGGCGGGCGATGCTTCTGCATTCGGGATGACCTTCATCACCGCGAGGCCCAGGGCGCAGAAGGTCGCGGCCCCCAGAGCAAGAGTTACGATGAAGGCCGGAAGGGTGCCTGTGGGCACATCCACGTCGTAGAAGATGGCCCCCGCTGCCGTTATGATCACCATCAGGAGCAGAGCCAGGAACACCGCATGGGCGATTCTTCCCACCATAAAAGACCAGGTGGGAATAGGGGCGCCCCTTATCCGCTTGAGGATACCTTCGTCCCTGGAGAAGGACATCCCGATGGCCAAGTTGGTGTAGCAGGCGGTAATCACCGACAGGGCGCCTATAGCCGGCACGTAGAAGGTGGAGGTATTGACCGTGCCGCCGGGTATGTCCAGGTCTCGACTGCCGAACAGCAGGTTAAAGATCACGAGAAACATCAACGGGAAGACGAAGGTGAAGAAGGCCGCGACAGGATTGCGCCAGAAGGCGGTGTTCTGGTACCTCAGTTGCTTAAGGGCCAACGAAAGGGAGGTCACTCGCCCCCTTCTTTCGTGGCGCCCATGTCCGCAAGCTCCACGAATACATCTTCCAGGGAGGGTCGAGCCACTGCCAGGTCTTCCAACTCCACCCCGTTGTCCACAGCCCATGTAGTGAGCAGGTGCAACGTGCGGGTAGGCGAGTCCGTGGTTAGGGAATACGTTCCGTTTCCCATTTCCCGGTCTAACCCAAGTCCCTGAGGCAAGGGCACGCCCTCGCCTTCGATCCTGAACCGTATGATCGTCCGTCCCCTTCTTTGCGCGAGCTCAGAGGGAATTCCCTCGGCGACGATTCTGCCTTGCACCATGATCGCCAACCGGTCCGCCAGAGCTTCGGCCTCGTCCATGTAGTGGGTTGTTAGCAGGATGGTCTTGCCCAGGGACCGGAGGTTCCTGATCATCTCCCAAGCCCCCCGGCGGGCCGAGGGATCGAATCCGGTGGTGGGCTCGTCCAGGAACAAAAGCTCCGGGTCTCCCACCACGCCAACCGCCACATCCAGGCGACGGCGCTGCCCGCCGGAGAGTCGCCTGACCAAGGTCTTTCGTTGGTCGCCAAGCCCGACCATCCCAAGGACATCTTCAACCGGCAAAGGATGAGGGTAGTACTGGCTGAAGAGGTTGATAGCCTCGACAACGGTCAGGTATCTGTCAACCCCCGTGGATTGAAGGACTATGCCGATCCGCTCCTTGAGCTTGCGATCGTTCTTGCCGGGGTCGTAGCCCAGCACCGAAACATCGCCCGAGGTCTTGCTCCTGTGCCCCTCCAGTATCTCGACGGTGGTGGTCTTGCCTGCGCCGTTGGGGCCGAGGAGGGCAAACACCTCGTTGCGCTGGACTTGCAGGTCTATGCCCCGCACCGCTTCCACCGGACCGTAGGACTTGTGAAGACCATGGACCTCTATCACCGGGCCAGACGTCGCCCCGGCGCTTTGCGTCACCTTGGTTCTCCGTTCATTTCCCATCGCCTTGGGTAACCATATCTCCTGCTCATGTCGCTATAGGTAGGCCGGAGCATTCAGGCAAGGGCGAACAATTCCTTGATCGCGTTAAGGGCCTCCGGCTCCGACAGAGTTGGCGCATGGCCGACCCCCGGCACCTCTACCATCCGGCAGTCCTGCATTTCCCGGACCATGCGCTCGGCGGTTTCCGGTGAGAGCAGGTCGCTGTCACCGCCTCTGATCAAAAGCACCTGGCCGGCAATTCGCCTGGCGAGAATCCAGGATTTCTCCGGGTCGGGTCGACGGGGATCGGTCCGAACTGCCGGATCCATCTTCCAGGTATAGCCACCGCCAGGCTGGGGTTTCACTGCATGGCCGGCGGTGGCGCGCTGCTCGGCATCGCCTAGCAAATTGAAGCCGGGGCGTTGCTCGGCGTGCCAGGCCACGACCTCGTCCATGCTTGCAAAGGAAGTGACCGCTTCCCTGGTGCTCACAGCGATGCGGGCGCCGCCCCGGGGGTCAATTTCCGGACCGATGTCGTTCAGCACGGTGCGATCCACCCGGTCGGGGAAGGTGCCGGCGTAGGTCATAGAGATCCGGCCCCCCAGAGACGTGCCGACCAGGGACATACGCTCAAACCCGAGGGCCTGTCGCAGCCCTTCCAAGTCCGCGATGTAGGCGTCGTTGGAATAGTCGGCGTCCGCGGCCCAATCGCTGTCCCCGCGTCCACGGACATCTATGGCGATAACTTGGTATCCGGGCAAGAAATGGGGAGCCAAGTTGTCGAAGGCATGGGCGTTGCCGCTCAATCCGTGGACCATTATCACCGGTGGCGCTCCGGCCTGGCCCCACTCCAGATAGTGCAGGTTCTGGTCTCCAACTCGAATAAAGCGGTCTGTCGCTTTGGTAGTGCCCGTAGTCATGGCGCCTCCTCCAGTTGGGACGAACGCAGGCCCCGGTCAACCTGCCAGGACGACCGCGCCATCCCTTCAGCGTTGCTCAGTTGGGGAAATACCCCTGAATACGCCGGATGAGCTAGATGGGGAGGGGTTCCTCGGTCAGTTCCTCCGGCAGTCCAACCCCAAAAGCATTCACGTTGAATGCGAGCATGGCGTAGCAACCCAGCAAGGTGGTAAGCTCGGCGACGCCGAGGGCGCCAAACTGAGCCAGCACCGCATCGAAGGCCTCTTGACTAACACGACGTGTACGGAAGAACTCCTGCCCGTAGTTCACTACCGCCTCCTCGTCCGCCGCTGGGTTAGGAAGCTTCTTTCTGTCCCGGAGGGAGTCGACGATTTCGTCACGCAGTCCCGCTTGCCGCCCCAGAGGGGCGTGGGCGTTCCAGATGTATTGGCAATCGTTCTCACGGGCTGCCAGCAGCATCGCCAACTCCCTGATGCGGGGTTCCAGCGAGGTATCGGACCGTAAGTAGAGCGCCAGGCCGAGGGCGCGTTGGGCTGTCTCGGGGGCGTTTATCATTACGGAACCTGGGCCGCCGGTTGGGACCTCGCCCCGCTCCCGAACGATTGCGTCAAAAGCGGCGCGTTGGTTCTCCGGAACTGATTCTCTGGTTACAGGCGGAGTTCGGGCCATAACGTCCTCCTTCAGTAAGCGATATGCTTCCAGCCGGACCGCAGGGCTAGCCAGGATTCTTCGACGGAGTTCAGTCTGGGCTAAGCCGAAGGGCTCAAACTGAAACCTTGTGAAGACGCGATTGTCCTCATGGGCAAGTCAGAAAGCCTGCTGGGAACATGGGAGTACGCCAGTTAATACCATTTAACGGGCTACATAGCAAGTCCGTCTGCAAGTCATTACAACCTTCGAGGGGACGATAGCAGATGTTCGGCGACCTGCAGAATGGCTTCCCAGTCTTCGGGGGTTGGCTTGAGTTTCCTATCCACCTGTAGCGCCCAACCTTGGAAATCCTCGGCGTAGCTACGCACTTCCAGGTTGCCCACTCTCTTGGCTAGCTCCTTTGTTGTATGGTCGTTGGAGAGGATATAGGTCAGCCCCGTACCTTGGTCGTCGCCACCCCAGGTCACATCGACCACTTTCCCAAATAGCGGAAATGACTTTCTTCTCACGGTGCTAATCTTGACCTGTTCGCCGCTGGAGACATGGCTGCCATCAGGAATGCCGAATACGATCCACCACCTTGGGGGGTTGTGCCTCGATCCATCCTGCTTGAGCACGTTTATCCACTTGATCGGGCCTTCCTTCAAATCAATCACCCCGAGGGAACGCTGGTACCACGTATCCTGCACCTTTTCTTCGTCACGCCCGCGCTCAGACATCTCTGCCCATATACCCAGTGCGTTAAGGGACATGGTCAACTCATCCCTCGTTTTGTCGCGGAACGCTTCTTTCATACACTGCCTCTAAGAGACAAATCCGGGCAAGTCAACTCTGGGAATAGCAAGTACAGTCTTGAATACCGCGGGCCGACGCTGGCGCTCTCCTACGCCCTTCAGCTATGGGGAGCGCCGTCTCCGCCTGGTTGGGGTGTCGGCGATGAAACCCGATAAGTTCAGGGCCGTGTGGATAAGTCCGATGTGGGAGTAGGCTTGGGGGAAGTTTCCAAGCTGCCTCCCGGACATCGGGTCGTACATTTCGGCAAAGAGACCCAGGTGGTTGGCCTGTCTTCGAATCACCTCGTTGAAGTAGTCAAACCCCCGGTCGGTCTGGCCGGTGTAGATAAGGTTGCCGATCAGCCAGAAGCTAAGGAGGGTAAACGCCCCCTCACGCTGACCCCGGAGCCCATCGTCGGTCTCATCGGGAAGGTACCGCCAGACCAGCGAGCCGTCGGTCAGCTCTCGTTCTATAGCATCAACGTTGTGGCGCACTCGGGGGTCGTCTCGTGCAATAAGGCCGAGGAACGGAATTGCCAGATTGGAGGCATCTAGGGTGTCGTTCTCATACCTCTGGCGAAAGGCCCGCTTCGAGTCGCACCAGCCCTCATCCAGGATCTGTGTCTTGATTAACTCGGCGGTCTTCTGCCAGCGCCCGGCCAAGGAGCGATGTTCCCTGGCGTCGGCAATGGCTGAGGCCTTTTCCAGGGCGGCCCAGCACATCACCTTGGAATAGACAAAGTGCTGCTGTTCCCCTCGCACTTCCCAAACCCCTCGGTCCTTGAGGTGCCAGTTGGCTACCACGATCTCGGCCAGGCTGTGCACCAGGTTCCAGCTTTCCGCCGATATCTCTCCGTGCAGCAGGAACAGGGAGTGAATGGAGAGAATGACCTCTCCAAAAACATCCAGCTGAAGATGGCGCGCAGCGGCGTTTCCGATGCGCACAGGACGGGAGTTCTCGTAACCCTTCAGATGGTCCAGTCGACGTTCCCGCAGCGGCGAATTGGAGCTCACGCCATAGAGGATACGGGTCTTTTGGTGGGTAAGGTTGCACTGCTCCAATAGCCATCGCATGTATCGGTCGGCACCGTATACATCCCCCAATCGGTAGAGGATGTCCACGGTAAAGCTGGAGTCCCTAAGCCAGGAGTAGCGATAGTCCCAGTTTCGGGTGCCGCCGATAGTCTCCGGCAAGCTGGTGGTCGGAGCGGCTACTATGGCCCCCGTGTTCCTGTACATCATCAAGTGCAGAGCCAGGAAGGAGCGGACCACCGCATCGCGCCAGAGACCGACGTAGTTCATCTTGGCCACCAGCCCTTGCCAGTACAGCCTTGTGTTGTTGAGTTTCTCCGTCGTCCGGAGTGCCTCGATGCTGGCTGGACGTCCGTGCCCATATGTGAGCGCGAAGGTCTCCGTCTGTCCCGAGGAAAGTGTGAAGTTGAAGCTGACCCCTTGGTGGTCCAGGGGCAGCGGAAGGCTGGCAAGGAGGGTAACTACCTGGCGGCCTCCCGATGCCTGGACGGCTGTCGCTCCACGGCGACCACGAACGAGCTCGAACTGGGGGAGGGCCCTGGCATAGTCGTGCCTGGGTTGAAATTCGCAAGTCATCTCTACCTCGCCGGAGGTGCAGGCAACTATGCGGTGAATTTCATGGGGGGCTTTCGGTGGAGTTTCCGGGTTGTCGTCGTCATCGTCGGCGGCGGGCATGAAGTCTGTTACGGAGACCTCCCCCGTCGCTGTCCTGAAGGTGGTCTTCAGGATGTTGGAGTCGGTGAGGTACTCCTGGGTTGATTGGAATTCGGAGTTTGCTGGCCCGATGCGGAAGCGACCGCCAACGTCAGGGTCGAGGATGGCGGCGAAAATGCTGGGGGAATCGAACCTGGGGAAGCAGCACCAATCAATGGAACCATCGGTACCGACGAGGGCCGCCGAGGACATGTCGCCTATTAGTCCGTAGTGGTACAAAGCTGTCCTGGACAGGGGAGCTGCCTAACGCGGCGGAGTGTAGCACTTGAATCCAGATTCCTGCAACGAGAATGGGGGCAGGATTTTGCCAGCTATGCGCTTCCCCAGTTACGCCTACCCGTCGGTCCTGTACAGGTAGCGGATATCCCAGATGCCGTAGAGGGTAGGGACCGTGTTCCCTAATATGTTCCGCACTGCGCTTATCCGTTCTGACAGGGTCAGATAGATAAGCGGGAGCCTTTCGGCAACGATCTCCTGGGCCTCGTGATACAGCTCCACCCGCTTGGCGTGGTCGAGCTCCTGGCTCGCCGTGACATATATCTCGTCGATCTGGGCTTCCCAATCCGAAGCGGGTTGCGTCTGGTTGGGATTCCACAAATGTAGGTTCTCGCTGCTGTGCCACATGGTTATCCCGTAGTGGGGTTCGGAGGAGCCGGTGAAACCGATAATGATTGCGTCCCAATCGTAGGAGGCGGTCAGCTGGGAAACCAGTAGATCGAATCCGATTGTTTGGTAGTCGGCGCCGATGCCTATGGCTTGAAGACCCTGGTGGATCACATCTCCGACGGACTCCCGAACGCTGTTGCCCTCGTTGGTGACCATAGAGAACCTGATCTCGTTGCCTTCAGCATCTTCCCGCACGCCGTCGCCATTGTTGTCCTTCCAGCCCAGGTCATCCAGAATCTCGTTCGCCTTGTCCAGGTCGTACTCGTACTTGCGGACATCGGGGTTGTGGAAGTCCCCTGCTGCGGGGCTGATCGACGACCACTGGGGGTATCCCAGGCCGTGCTGCACCTCATCGATAATGGCCGCCTTGTCTATGCTATGGGCAACGGCTTGGCGGAACTCCACGTTCTGGAACCATCCCAGCTTGATTGGGTCCACGAGCGGGTCCCCTGATTCCGGGTCCGTGCCGGGATTCATATTAAAGACCAGAAAGGTTGTACCGAAGGCGGGACCCCGCTTGGAAATGGTGAAGTGCCCCTCTTCTTGCAGGGGCTCCAGCTCTGCCAGCTCTCTCCCCGGCACTCCGTGGACATCGGACTCTCCCGCCTTGAAGCTGGCAAGCTCATCCTCCAGCTCGGGGACGATCACATGGACGATCTGGTCCAGGTAAGGCAGGGAGTTGCCTGCATCATCCTTGAGCCAGTAGGTTGGGTTTCGCTGCATGACAACCCGTTCACCGGGGACATATTGCCTGATGGCGAATGGCCCCGTCCCGACAATCTCGGAGGGATCAGTCTCGATATCCCATATCTCTGTGAAGGTGCCGTCGTCCACGTACTGCTCAAGAATGTGCCTGGGATATATGGATGTGCCCATGGAGCGCAGGAAGGGAGCGAAGGGCACCGGGAGCACACACTGGACGGTGAAGTCATTCAGCGCGGTGACGGTCATCGGCGCCTCCATCCAGGTACCGCTCTCCTCATCTCTATGCCGGAAATTGAAGGAGGGCCGGCTGCTTGCCGGAATATCGTCGTTGTAGATGATGCGATTGAAGGTAAAGTCCACGTCATGGGCGGTGAAGAGCTCGCCGTCGTGCCATCTCACATCCTGCCTCAGGCGGAAGGTCCAGGTCAGGCCATCCTCTGAAGACTCCCAGGACTCGGCAAGGGACGGCTCCACCTCGTTGGTCAGCCACGAGGTCTCGGTTAGCCCCTCGAAGAGGTATCCCAGCACATCCGAGGAGGAAGCATCGGTGGAGATGGCCAGGTTGAAGGTCAGCGGTTCCGAGATGGTCGCCGACGTTAGAGTTCCGCCGTGTTTGCCGATGGTGTACTCGAACCCTTCGGCATTCTTCTTCAACCGTTCTACAACGCTGTCCTCAGGCTTGGCGCCGCCTTCCAAGCAGGCAACGGCGGTTAGAAGGCAGGTGGTGAGCAAAAAGATGAGCGCCCACTTTGTCCAGTGGCGGGCGCCCTTCATGGCGGAGTTGATCATGGATTCACTCGTCTCGTTTAGCGATGAGGGTAAGGTGGTTTTTGTTGTTTTCTCTGCGGTAGGAGGCATGGTCCATCATGGTCAGGGAAAGGTAGATGCCGAGGCCTCCGACGGGGCGGTCATTGATGGGGGCTTGGGTATCGGTATGGGGGCCTTGGGTAAGGGGGTCGAAAGGTTTGCCCTCATCGATGAACTCCAGGGTCAGGGCATCAGGTTCGGAGAAGATGTTGAGGTCTATGAGATGGGAGCCCGAGTCGAAGCCGTAGTCCATGATGTTGAGGATGACCTCTTCTACCACCAGGTGTACGCGGAAGGAGAGGTCTTGGGGCCAAGCTTGCTCATCTCCGAACTCCTGGAGGGCATCGACGATGCGCGGGAGTTCATCCCGGTCGTTTTTCACCTTGAGGAGGAGTGAGCTGGCGGTCAAGATGAGAAGTTGCCCCTGGAGAGGGTAAGGCAGGTGATATCGTCGGACTGGGGAGCATCGGCGACGAAGGTGCGGACGTTGCGGAAGACCTCATCGTTGGCATCATGAGAGCTTTGAGGGGCGCTGGTGAATATGTTCAGAAGCCTGTCGTTGCCGAACTCTTCATAGTCGGCGTTCATAGCTTCGGTGACCCCATCGGTGTAGAGGATGAAGGTATCTCCCTGGGAGAGGGTGATCTCATCCTGGGTGTAGGGAAGGTCTGGCATAAGTCCCAGAGCTATACCCCCGGAGGTGGGCAGGAGTTCGGAGGAGCCGTTGGCATGGACGATAAGGGGGGCGTTGTGGCCTCCGTTGGCATAGGAGAGATGTCCGGATTCAGGGTCGTACTCTGCGTAGAGGATGGTTACAAACATAGCAGAATCGTTGTCCTGGCTTAGGAGGTTGTTGACCTCTTTGAGGACATCGGCAGGGTTGGAGGAGCCGATGGCTGCCCCTTTGAGAAGGGTGCGGGCAGACATCATGAAGAGGGCGGCTGGGACCCCTTTGCCTGAGACATCAGCGATAGCAAGGCCGATGCGCCCGTTTTCCAGGCGGATGACATCGAAGAAATCTCCTCCGACGCTCCTGGCAGGTTCCATGCTGCCGAAGACCTGGAAGGAGGGTGAGGAGGGGAACTGGGTGGGGAGGATGGACTGCTGCATGTTGCTGGCTACATCCAGCTCGTTCTGGATAGCAACCAGCTTATCCCTGGAAGCCAGGGCTTCACGCCACTCTTCGATGTGGCTCAAGGTCCTGGAGATGGTGACCTCCAGGTCTTCGAAATCTATAGGTTTGGTGACAAAGTCGAAAGCACCACGGTTCATAGCGGTGCGGATGTTTTTCATATCTCCG
Source organism: Dehalococcoidia bacterium (assembly GCA_965116325.1). Lineage (GTDB taxonomy): Bacteria > Chloroflexota > Dehalococcoidia > Lucifugimonadales > JAGWBF01 > JAGWBF01. The sequence goes on from OZ220675.1 coordinate 1,982,001, forward strand.
TAGGCGGAGATGATGACAGCCCTAAGGTCGGGGTCTACGTTGGGTATCTGTTCGAGGAGGGTCAGGCCATCCATCTGGGGCATGTTGATGTCGGAGAGGACCATGTCGATCTCCGAATCTTCCCGGAGCTTGGCGAGGGCTTCCAGTCCGTTCTGGGCGAAGACGAAGCTGTACTTGCCTCCCCTGATGTGCCTGCGCATACGCTGGAGCATAAGGGGCTCCACATCAGGTTCATCATCTACTACGAGGATCTTGTAGGGCTTAAGGGATTCCATGATAGAGGGAGGGAGTCACCTAGCTGCCAAGGGAAGCAAGGGCATCAGCTTGGGCTGGATGGACGGGGATTATTTTGTCGAAGCCGCTGATCTGGAACACTTCGCTGATGGAAGGGGAGAGGGAACATACACCGAACTTGCCGGACTTGCCTTGGAGCTGGCGTGCGATGAGGAGGATGACCCTTAGGCCTGCGCTGCTGATGTAGGAAAGGTCTTCCATATCAAGGAGGAGGGCGGTAGCGTTGGAGCCGAGAATGGATTCGAGGGCATCCTGGAACTCTCTGGCATTGCTGCCATCAACCCGGCCGGAGGTTTTGGCAACAAGGATGGAACCCTTGTTTTCACCTTCGACCTTGAGGTTCTTGGTATCAACAGCAACCCAAGCTCCATTACCCTGCTGACCGGAAGTTTCCATAGTCCCCCGCTCCTTTATGGTGACAATCCAGATACAGGCAGACCACCCGAGGGCTGGCCTGCACCATAGTATAGCATACACAGACGCCAGTGCATCAGCAATAGCGAGCGAGCATGGCTGATGGGATTGGGTCTGCAAGCGGGAGAATTGGCTTAGATGGAAGGCCCAAGACATGATAACATTTAGTGAACGACGGCCAAGCAACGCCGAAGGGACAGACGGAAAGTGGCTGGATACGACTACGATATGGCGATCATAGGCTCCGGGCCCGGAGGCCACGGGGCAGCCATCCAGGCTTCCAAGCTTGGTAAGAAAGTGGTCGTCCTGGAGAAGCAGTCGGACATTGGCGGGGAAACCGTCAATGTGGGTACCCCCAGCAAGACCGTCCGGGAAGCCGCCCTGTACCTGACCGGATACCGGGAGCGCAACATCTACGGCGAGTCCTATGCCATCAAGGACAAGATCACCATGGGTGACCTGATGGTCAGGACCCGCTATGTGATGGAGCACCAAGCGGATATGCTGCGCAGCCAGCTCATCCAAGCCCGGGTGGACATGGTAAACGCCGAAGGGTCGTTCATAGACTCCCACACCCTTAACCTTGCCTCGGAGGAAGGGAGGTCCAACCGCACCATCACCGCCGAAAAGGTGGTCATAGCCGTGGGAACATTCTCCACTATGCCCCCGGTCGTGTACGCTGACGGGCGCCTGGTGTTCGTGGGCGATGATGTCCTGAACCTGCCCGACCTGCCCCGCACCCTAGCAATAGTTGGCGCCGGCCCCATCGGTCTGGAGTACTGCAGCACCTTTGCTGAGCTGGGGGTCAGGGTCACCCTGGTGAACATGGCCGCCCGTATCCTGCCCTTTGCTGACGATGAGCTCGTGGACACCCTCATATACCACCTCCGGCAGAGAAATGTGAGCTTCCGTTTGTCGGAAGAGGTGTTCGATATCGAATACATGAGGGACAGCCTGGGGGACCGGGTCCGGGTAAAGCTGGTCAGCGGCAACCAGATTGTCAGCGATGCGGTGATGTACTGCGTAGGGCGTACAGGGTCCACTTCATCCCTGAACTTGGAAGCCGCCGGCCTCGAGGCCGACCCCCGGGGACGCCTCAAAGTGGACGACAACTATGAGACTAACGTAGAAGGAATCTACGCGGTGGGCGGGGTGATCGGTTTCCCCAACCTGGTTTCGACCTCGGAAATGCAAGGACGCCTCGCTGCCTGCCACGCCTTTGGCGCCGAGGCCAACAGCTTCCCAGGCCTCTTCCCCTACACCATCAGGACCATCCCTGAGATCGCCATGGTGGGGAAGACGGAGGCCGAGCTTACTGAGGAAGGGACTCCCTACGAGATCGGCAGGGCTAGGTACAAAGACATCGTAAAGAGCATGATACAGGGGGAGGACTCGGGGCTCCTCAAGCTGATATTCAATCCTGAGAGCCGGAAGCTGCTGGGTGTTCACATCGTCGGAGAAGCCGCCGCTGAGCTGATCCATATCGGGCAGGCGGTCATCGCCCATCAAGGTGTAGTGGACTACTTCCTGGACTCGGTGACCAGCCACCCAACCTTGTCCGAAGCATATGCGGCAGCGGCCTTGGACGGTGTCGGCCGCTTGGGATGAAGGCCCCCTTAAAGTAGCGAGCCTCTAGTCTCCGCCAGAGTTACAGCCAAGCGGCCTAGGGTCACTTCTGGGCTTGGAGCAGGTGTTCCACATGGTGGTCTTCCCCTGTGCAGGCAGCTGCCGTTTGCTCCAGCTGAATCGTCACATGAGCAATGTTGTAGCGGTTGTGGGTGATGTCCTGGATGCGGCCGCGCAGTCTCTCCAAGCTACCCTGATATGAAGGGTCCACCAGCACATGAGCGGTGAAGGCATCGCTTCCCGACGTGATGGTCCAGCAGTGGACATCATGGATCAGGGTGACCCCGTCCAACTCTTCGATATCGTTGCACAGGTTGTAAACATCTATGTGCTTGGGTGTCCCTTCCAGTAGGACGTGGAACACCTTCATCGTCAAGGACCATGAGCTGCGCATGATGAGCAGCCCTATGACTACGCTGAGGAGGGGGTCGATGGGAGTCCATCCGATGGTCAGGATGATTATTCCTGCCACCACAACGCCCACGGAACCCATCAGGTCAGCAAGCACATGCTGAAATGCCCCCTCGACGTTTAGGCTGTGACCCGAGTTACGGTGCAGAATATAGGCGACGATAAGGTTGACTATCAGGCCGCCGATGCCTACCAGTAGCACCGAGAGACCTTCGACGTGATGTTCGTCAAGGCGGAACCTCTGGTAAGCCTCCCAGAATATCCAGCCGACTATCAGCCAGAGGGTCAGGCCGTTTAGCAGGGCGGCAATCACCTCGCTGGGGTAATACCCGTAGGTGCGCTCGGCGGATGCACCCTTCTCGGCGATCCACATGGCGAATATAGCCATGGCAATGGCGGCGGCATCGGTGAGCATATGCCCCGCATCTGCAATAAGGGCCAAGCTCCCGGAGATGATGCCCCCGACCACCTCAGCCACCATGTAGGTGCTGATCAGCACCAGCGATATGATCAGGCTGCGACGGCTCGCACCTCGCAGCTCAGCGGAATGATCGTGGCCTTCGTGCCCGTGCCCATGATCGTCGTGGCCGTGCTCATCGTGGGCGCCGTGGTCGTGTCCATGGTCATCATGGCCGTGCTCATCGTGGTCGTGTCCATGGTCATCGTGGGCGTGCTCATCGTGGGCGCCGTGGTCGTGGCCATGGTCATCGTGTCCATGCTCATCGTCGCCGTGGCCATGGTCATCATGGCCGTCGTGCCCATGCTCATCGTGGTCGCCGTGGTCGTGGCCGTGGTCGTCTGCGGGGCGGTCGGCGCCTCCGCCGGCTTCAGGCATGGAAGTAAGGAATATGGACCCTTGGCTTTCCCGTTTCAGATTGAATCCGAGCAAGGCGCGAGCTATCTCGACGCCCTTCCCAATTGCTCCCTGGCCTGGAGTGGGGATGCTCTTTCTCCAGGGGATGCTGGAGTCTCCGATAACCATGGGTCCCTGCTTACGTTACAAGATGGTGTAGTCCAGACCCCTATCCCGGCCCCAGGCGGTCCCGGCGGCCGGGCATTGATGAGCCGGTTGCTGTTAGGGCAACCTTGTTCAGGCCGAGGCCTGGCTTCTAGTGCTCGTGATGCTCGTGGTCGTCGCACTCATGCGGGTCGTGGACGTGGGCATGGTGCTCGTGGTCGTCGCACTCGTGTATGTCGTGAACATGGCCCGGCTCATCACCGTGATGCTCGTGGTCGTCGCACTCGTGAGCTTCATGAACGTGGGCATGGTGTTCGTGGTCGTCGCACTCGTGTATGTCGTGGGGCATCCTACTCCTTTCTCAGCTGCATATTGTCCAGCGTAATGATGGTCTCATTACGAACGGTCTCATTATAGATGGTGCTGAGAGGATTTTCAACACAATGGTGCTTGACTGACAGAGCAATTGTTGGGTTTCTCCGCTGTCCAATTGCTAGGGGCGAAAGGCCTTTGGCGCCACCAATCCGGCTCATTCTCTCAATGGAAAATGCGGTGGGACGAAGTCTCAGTTTAATGGTCGGACGTTTCAGTAATTGAGACTTGGTAGCGAGAAGGCGCCAGCTTTACCAGGGCCGTGACTCTTCCGAGTACACATGGTCCGGCATGCTGTAATTGATGCCGCCCTCGTCGAAGATAGACACATCCAGTATGGCGGTCATCTTATTGTTGTTCCTGGCGCGATTCTTAAACAGCTTGCCCATAATGGCGTCGTACCGGTTCTGCATCCGGAACCACCAGAGCACCCCAAAGTTGTAGGTGCGTGGGTACATCAACTGGTCGGCTAGAGTATGTCCAATAAGGGCCCGGGACACACGATAGACATAGCTTGATAGTTTTCGGCGGTCTTCGGGATCGGTAATCCCGGCAATCAAGGGGGCGGAGTTGACCAGTGCATTCGCCATGGATACGGACTCAGGGGAAGGCTCCGGCTCGCACATGTTCCCGATGCGGAAAACCTTCATGGCATCTGTTTCGTCGGCAAAGAGAATGGTACTCGGTATCCCCATGAGGTGCCCGGAGTAGCGCCACACCTGAAGGAAGCTGGCCCGTTCCTCTTTGTTGAAGACCGCCCCAAGCCTGCGCAAATGGTCCAGCAGCCTCATGGAGAAGGCGGTAATGGCAAAGCCCACGTGGGCGGCGCTGATGGGCACCCCCCAAGCTTCATGGTCCCAGTCCGGCGAGTTGTTCAGGTGGTGCCTTAATACCGCATGGACCATCCGGACCCGGACGGAGAGCTTCCAGCCATCTCCATACCTGGCCAAGCCGCCAGGTATGAAGATCTCCACCATGTGACGGTTGTTTTGCTTCAACCTCCGCACTCCCTGGTCGCGCAGCCGTCCGGATATGAAGAAGGACTTAGCAATGTTGGTGGAAAACCCTTCAACCAGTGTCCCGCCCACCATTCCTGCCAGTACCAGCTTGGAGTTTCTGTGGAAGAGGCGGCATCCTGCGCTGAAAGCGCTCTCCTGGGCCCAATCGGGTGGGGAGTTGGCATCCTCGAAGAACCTTCGAACCTCCACGGGCGCATCCTGTAGGGCTTGCTCATCTCCTTCGATGATCAACCCTACGAGACGGCCTCCTTCCTGCATCCCCATGCCCAGAAGCGCCTCTACCATGTCGTCGGCTAGAGGGTCTCCTATGAGGGTGTGGGCGAGGTAGTTGTCGGCGAGGTCCGGGTCGATAGCCCGGGCCTTCTCGTAGCCTGAGATGTAGTCCGTCGGTATTCTGGCCGGTTTCACTTGTAGGCCCCTAAACCCGGGATTCCTCTTCGGGCTCTACCCGAAGGTCAGGCAGCCATCGCAGGAAGGATGGGAGATACCAGTTGCCCTTGCCCAGCACCTCCATGCTCGCGGGCACCAGGACCGAGCGCACAAGGGTGGCATCCAGGAGCACGGCTACAGCCAGGCCGAACCCCATCTGCTGGTTGACGATAGTGTCCCCTGAGGCGAAGGCGCCGAAGACCGCCACCATTATCAGGGCAGCCCCGGTTATGATGCCTGCTGTCGATCGCAGCCCGTAGGCAACCGCTTCGGCGTTGTCCCCCTTCTGGTCGTACCTCTCCCCTATACGGCTCAGCAGAAACACATGGTAGTCCATGGAAAGCCCAAAGAGTATGGAGAAGAGGAATAGGGGTATCCAGACGTCGATAACCTCAGCCTGTTGGAAGCCCAGCAGGCTGGCGCCGATGCCCTTCTGAAACACCAGCACCATGAGCCCGTAGGCTGTGCCCACCGAAAGCAGGTTCATAAAGACAGCCTTGATGGGAATGACGATGGAGCGGAACACCAGCATCAGTATCAGGAAGCTGAATCCCAGGACAAAGGCAAAGACGATGGGGGTGTATATCTCTACTATTGAGAACACGTCTGCCACCACAGCGCTGACGCCGCCCACATGTACTACTGCGTCTACGCCATCAAAGGCCTCTGGTATGTACTCATCCCGTATGGTGTTTATGACATCCACCGTCTCGCGGCTGCGAGGCTCACCCCGCAAAGCTGCCGTCAATAGCAAGAGGTCCCGGGATTCATTGATCTCTCGATCCGGCAGGACAGTTATGCCCGGGTGGGCAGCCATGGAAGCCTGAAGTTTCTCCAAAGCTCCCTGCACCTCGGGAGAGTCGATGTCTCCGTCGATCACTATCTCGGTGGGGTTGACCGCCCCGAACCCGAAGAAAAACTCCTCTTCCATTACAAAAAAGGCTTCCCTGGTCTCAGTACCCTCGGGGAACACATCGACGCCGTTCAGCCCGGTGTTGATGCCAGGCCACTGAAAATAGAAGAGGATCGCCACGATCATGGGTGCGCCCACGACGATGATGCTCACTACCGGATAGCGCATGACGATGCGGGTCACCGTCTCCCAGAAGCCTTGGTGCTGGCCCGGTGCTGACTCGCTCGTTGGGGTGCGTTGGGTCAATCTTCTGCCGAAGAAGGGGATGGCAAACCGGTTTATCCGTTCGCCGTGGATGGCCAGGTTGGCCGGCAGGAAGGTGAGGGTGCCTGCCAAGGCTACCAGCACGACCAGGATCGCTCCGAGGCCCAGGGACTGGAAGAAGGAGAAGGGAACGATGAGCATTCCGCAGAGTGCTATAACCACCGTCAGCCCGCTGAAGAGCACGGTGCGCCCCGCCGTGGCCCCGGCCCGCTCTATCGCCGAGAACTTGTCCAACCCCCGAGCCATCTCGTCCCGGAAGCGGGATATGATCAGCAGTGAATAGTCGATGCCCACAGCCAAGCCGATCATGATGATCATCAGGGTTACGAAGAAGACCAGGTCGAAGGCCTGCCCGATGAGGGCTGCGGTGCCCAAGGCAACTATGATGCACACCAGGGACAGGCCTATGGGCATGAGCACAGCTATGACGGTCCCGAAAAGGACTACCAGGATGAGCAGGGCTATGGGGATGCCAACCCTCTCCCCCTGCCTGAGGTCCTTTTCCGAGAGCTCGTTCTGCTCATGGGAGATGCTGGCATCCCCCACGATAAGCACCCGGAATCCATCCCCGGTGTTCTCGTGTTCAACGACTTCCAGAACATGGGGGATGTTATCGACGGCATCCTCGAAGCTGCCGGCCATATCCACCGGGAACAAGGTCGTCATGCGGTCCTGGGATGCTAGGCCCAGCTTTACCGTGAAGTCGGTGGCGTTGTAGTAGCTCGGGCCTGGGGTGGCGATGTCGTCTCCCAGCTCTCCGATGCCGGCATAAACCCTCTCGACCTTGGCCCGGAAGTCCGGGTGCTCCAGGTCCAGGGAATCGGACTGGACGATGACTACCTCACGGAGCTGCCGGGGCCCACGGAGCCTGTCTGTCAGCAGGGTTTCGGCCTTCTGCGATTCGGCGCCGCCTCCCAGGCGCAGCTCGGTGGTGGTAGCCCTGTCCAGGACGTCCACCAACTGAGGCCCCGGGCCCATCTCGCCATCAACGGCAAGCCCGCCGGCGATCAAGGCGACAACCAACCAGATGGCGAGCACGAGGCGCGGCCTGCGTGCGCTGACCCTGGCCAGCCACTCAGTCAAGACAGCTCCCGTTGGCTGCCATCGGGCAGCAACTTATCAGTGGTTCGGTATATCTGGGATGGTACATATCGCTGCCGTACATCTTACAGGGAGCAGGGAGAGTTAGGATATGGTGCAGGAAGAATAGACGCACCAGTTTAGCATGAATATCGTTGCTCTGGTGATAGGAGCTGCCATCCCTCGCTTGGCGGATTCTTAAACATTCCCCGCTATTCTCTGAGGTGAGGGTTGGGGAGCCATGTGAGACGACTCCTAGCTCTCGCCGCCATCGCCCGCAGGGACCGGCTCCGGTCTGCGACGCCGCTGCCTCTTCTTGGGGGCGCTCTGTGGGCCGGCTGGCATCGTCCCGTTCCTGTTGAGGACCTCCCGCAGGTAACGCCCGGTGTGGGAGGCTGGGAACGAGGTCACATCTTCCGGCGTGCCCGCAGCTATCAGGTTCCCTCCTGCGTCGCCTGCTCCCGGCCCCAGGTCGATAATCCAGTCGGCATTCTTCATCATGTCCAGGTGATGCTCGATGAGCACGACGGTGTTGCCTGCATCCACGAGGCGATGTAGCACCCGCAGCAGAGCTGCGCAGTCCTCGAAGGACAGCCCTGTCGTGGGTTCGTCCAGGATGTACATGGTCTTGCCCGTTGCCCTGCGAGACAGCTCCGTCGCCAACTTCACCCTCTGAGCCTCGCCTCCCGAAAGGGTGGTTGCAGGTTGGCCGAGGCGGATGTAGCCCAAGCCAACGTCCCTGGTAGTTTCCAGCTTGTTGCGTATCTTGGGCAGGTTGTAGAAGAAGTCCAGGGCTTGGTCCACGGTCATGTCCAGGACGTCGGCGATGCTCTTGTCCTTGAAGGTGACCTCCAGGGCCTCCCGGTTGTAGCGGAGGCCTCGGCACACCTCGCAGGGGACGGTCACGTCGGGCAGGAACTGCATCTCGATCTGGATGTAGCCTCCTCCCTGGCAAGCTTCGCAGCGCCCTCCCTTGACGTTGAAGGAAAAACGGCCGGGGGCATAGCCCCGCACCTTGGCCTCGGGTAGGGAGGCAAATAGCTCGCGGATGGGTGTGAAGGCGCCGGTGTAGGTTGCGGGATTGCTCCGGGGGGTGCGTCCAATGGGGGACTGGTCGATATCGACCACCTTGTCGATGTTCTCGATGCCCTTGATCTCGGTGTGGCGTCCCGGCCGTTCCTTGTTCCCGTAGAACTGCTGGGCAAGTTTCTTGTACAGGATTTCGTACACCAGGGTGCTTTTGCCCGAGCCCGAAACCCCGGTCACGCACACCAGCATTCCCAGGGGGATGTCCACGTCCACACCCTTCAGGTTGTTTTCCCGGGCGCCGCTGATGGTGATGTGGTGTCCGTTGGAGGGGCGCCTCTTTTCCGGCAGGGGGATGGACCTGCGCCCGCTGAGGTAGCTCCCCGTTATGGAATCGGGGTTATTCATGATGTCGTCGATGGTGCCGTAGGCCACTACGCTGCCGCCATGCTCCCCGGCGCCGGGTCCCAGGTCTACGATGTAGTCGGAGGCCCTCATCACAGCCTCGTCGTGCTCGACCACTACCACGGTGTTGCCCAGCTCCCGCAGGCGATTTAGGGTGCCGATGAGGCGGTCATCGTCGGCGGGATGCAGGCCCACGGTGGGTTCATCGCAGACGTACAGCACACCCGTCAGTCCCGAACCGATCTGGGTGGCCAGGCGTATCCTTTGGGCTTCACCGCCCGACAAGGTGCGGGCGGTGCGGTCCAGAGTGAGGTAGCCCAAGCCGATATCCACCAGGAACTTCAGGCGGGCTTCTATCTCCTTGAGAATCTGGGCGCCTATGGACAGCTCCCGCTCGGTCAAATGAGAAACCGGGTGGCTGCCGTTGGACCCCTTTCGAGGGGTAGCAGTCCCATCACCGCGGCCTATGGTGTCGGCCCATTCTATGCCTCTCTCGATTGTCATGGCGCACACATCGTCAATGCCCAAGCCGCACACCCGTACAGCCAGCGCTTCGGGGCGCAGACGCTTGCCATTGCATGAGCTGCAGGGGTTGGCGGTCATGTAGCGCTCTACGTCGCTGCGCACATAGTCGGACTCGGTCTCCTTGTGGCGCCGCTCCAACTGGGGGATCACCCCCTCGAAGGTGGTTTCCCAGGAGTAATCGTGGCCGTGATGGGTGCGATGGCGCATGGTCAGCGTCTTGTTCCCCGTGCCGTACAAGATAATGTTCAGCGCCTTCTCGGACAGCTCCCTAACAGGCGTCTTGGTTGAGAAGCCGTACGCTGCCGACACCGATTCCAGCAGGCTCTTGTGCCAGCCCGTTAGGGCGCCCGCCCGTACCCAGGGGACGATAGCCCCCTCGGCGATGGAGAGGTCCTTGTTGGGGATGATTATTTCCGGGTCGATCTCCAGCTTGAATCCCAGCCCGGTGCACGCCGGACAGGCCCCATGGGGGCTGTTGAAGCTGAAGGTGCGAGGTTCGATCTCGGGAAGGCTGATGCCGCAGTGGACGCAGGCGAAGTTCTCGGAGAAGACCAGGTCTTCCCCGCCATCTATTGCTGCTTCCACGACGCCGTTACCTTGCTTCAAGGCTGTCTCCACCGAGTCGGCCACACGACTGGCCTCGGTTTCAGCGTCCACCACCAGGCGGTCCACGACGATCTCGATGTAGTGCCACTTCTGCTTGTCCAGGTTCAGGTCGCCCATAGTCTCCAGCTGGTGAATCTCGCCGTTTACCCTCACCCGAACAAAACCGGCCCGTCGGGCTTCTTCGAAGACTTCCTTGTGCTCCCCCTTGCGCCTGCGCACCTTGGGGGCCAGGACGAGGATTCGGGTGCCGACGGGCAGGGACATGATGGCATCGACGATCTGTTGCACCGTCTGGCGCTGGACCGGCCGGTCGCATTTGGGGCAGAAGGGGCGGCCAACGCGGGCAAACAGGAGGCGCAGGTAGTCGTACACCTCTGTAACGGTGCCCACGGTGGACCGGGGGTTGTGAGAGACCCCCTTCTGGTCTATCGAGATGGCGGGGGAAAGGCCTTCTACGTACTCAACATCGGGCTTATCCATGCGCCCAAGGAACTGGCGAGCGTAGGCGGAGAGGGACTCCACGTAACGGCGCTGGCCCTCAGCGTAGATGGTGTCGAAGGCCAGGGAGCTTTTGCCTGATCCGGAGACCCCTGTAACCACCACCAGCTTATCCCGGGGAATGGTCACATCGATGTTCTTGAGGTTGTGCTCCCGCGCACCCTTGACGTGTATGTAGTCCTGAGGCATAGGCAGCTTTCTGAAATCTGGTCAGGAATTATTCTAGCATCCCCCGTCCCAGCAGGGCATCCCCACCCGGCCAATTGCGCCGTACACTCCTGCTGGCTAGAATAGGGCACGGAACTTGCCTGGGTCGGCTTCCTTTCAGGAGGGCCTGCCCGGGCGCGCAATAATCGGAGGTGTGACGATGGCCAAGTTTCTACTGCAGTGCAACTACACCCCTGCAGGACTGCAGGGACTTCTGAAGGAGGGTGGCTCAGCCCGTCGGAAGGTCTTCCAGGATATCGCTGCCGAACAGGGCGGAAGCCTGGAGGCTTTCTACTACGCCTTCGGCGGGTCCGATCTTTACATGGTGTTCGACCTGCCGGACACAGCTACTGCTACAGCAGTCTCGCTGAGCATTGGGGCTGGGGGCGCCTTGGGTATTACTACCGTGCAGCTGATCACTCCGGAAGAGGTGGATGCTGCCTGCGGCAAGGTTGTCTCCTATCGGCCCCCAGGGGCGTAGAGGCAACTCATCACCGGCCTGGTGCCCGTCGCTGCGGGAGGCTTCCCCCCGCGAGGCATGTCCCTGTGCCTAATTCTTCACGAAGGTTAGCTTTGACGAGCCCTGTTGCACATGGGACTTCAAATAGACGCTAGTCGAAGTAAGTGGCGGGGTGGCCTGTAGACGTCCGCGAAAACAATGAGGCCCCGGCTAGCCGGGGCCTCATTACGTTCAAGCTTCCTAAGCTCTAGGCCAGGTCAAAGCGGTCCAGGTTCATCACCTTGTCCCAAGACGCTACAAAGTCCCGCACGAACTTCTGCTGACCATCGCTGCATCCGTACACCTCGGCGATGGCCCGCAGCTCCGAGTTGGACCCGAAGACCAGGTCCACCCTGGTGCCTGTCCACTTGACGCTGCCTGTCTTCCGATCGCGTCCTTCGAACACGCCCTCGGTTGAAGAGGAGGCCTGCCACTCGGTACCCATGTCCAGCAGGTTGGCGAAGAAGTCGTTGGTCAGCGCGCCGGGCCGATTGGTGAGGACGCCGTGTTGGGACTGGCCCGCGTTGGCGTTAAGGACGCGCAAGCCCCCGATCAGGGCCGTCATCTCCGGAGGGGTCAGCGTCAGCATGAACGCCCGCTCCACCAGCTGCTCCTCCGGGGATTCGCCGTTTCCAGCCTTTACGTAATTGCGGAAGCCGTCGGCTTTGGGTTCGAGCACGGAGAAGGACTCAACGTCGGTCCACTCCTGAGATGCATCAGTGCGCCCGGGAGCAAAGGGCACCTTCACGTCGTGACCGGCGTTCTTTGCAGCCTGCTCCACGCCGGCGCATCCAGCCAGGACGATGAGGTCGGCCAGGGAGACTTTAGTGCCCCCTGCCTGGGAGCTGTTGAACTCAGCCTGGATCTTCTCCAGGGCCGCCAGGACCTTCCCCAGGTCGGCAGGGTTGTTAACTTGCCAGTCTTTCTGCGGGGCTAGGCGGATGCGCGCGCCGTTGGCGCCGCCCCGCTTGTCGGTGCCTCGGAAGCTGGCAGCAGATGCCCAAGCGGTGGCGACCAATTGGGAGACCGACAGCCCCGATGCGAGCACCTTGGCCTTAAGGTCGGCTATCTCCTTTTCACCGATCAGGGGGTGATCTGTGTCTGGGACCGGGTCCTGCCAGATCAGCGTTTCTGTGGGGACCAGGGGTCCCAGATACCTGCTCCGAGGGCCCATGTCCCGGTGGATCAGCTTGAACCAAGCCCGGGCAAAGGAATCTTCCAGGTCCGCAGGGTTGTCCAGGAAACGCTTTGCAATGACCGCGTAGTCCGAGTCCATCTTCAAGGAAAGGTCCGTGGTGAGCATCATAGGTGCGTGCTTCTTCGACGGGTCGTGGGCGTCGGGCACGGTGGCTACCTGGGCGGCGTTCCTTGGGGCGTACTGGGACTTGCCGGCGGGGCTCTTGGTCAGTTCCCACTCGTAGTTATGCAGGTTCTCGAAGAAGTTGTTGTCCCACTTCACAGGGTTGGTGGTCCAGGCGCCTTCCAAGCCGCTGGTGAAGGAGTGGACGCCGTGGCCGTTGCCATAGCTGTTCTTCCAGCCGAGCCCCTGCTGCTCCATGGCGGAGCCCTCCGGGTCGGGGCCGACATTCTCCTCGCCAACGGCTCCATGGGCCTTGCCGAAGGTGTGTCCGCCGGCGATGAGGGCGACGGTCTCTTCGTCGTTCATGGCCATGCGGGCGAAGGTCTGGCGGATGTACTTTGCTGCCGCAACCGGGTCCGGGTTGCCGTTGGGTCCCTCAGGATTTACATAAATCAGGCCCATGTGGTCGGCGCCCAGGGGCTCCTGGAGGGTCCCCTCGGAATCGTGGCGCTCGCTTCCAAGCCACGTTTGCTCGGATCCCCAGTCCGTCTCATCGGCTTCCCAAACGTCCGAGCGCCCGAACCCGAATCCAAAGGTCTTGAACCCCATCGATTCCAGGGCGCAGTTGCCCGCGAATATGATCAGGTCTGCCCAGGAGATCTGCTGGCCGTACTTCTGCTTGACGGGCCAGAGCAGGCGCCGGGCCTTGTCCAGGTTGGCGTTGTCGGGCCAGCTGTTGAGGGGCGCCAGGCGTTGGTAGCCCGACCCACCGCCGCCGCGCCCGTCGGTGATCCTGTAGGTTCCGGCGGCGTGCCATGTCATGCGGATGAACAGGGGTCCATAGTGGCCGTAGTCGGCAGGCCACCAATCCTGGGAAGTTGTCATAACCTGTTCGATGTCCTTCTTCAGGGCATCGACATCCAGGGACTTGAACGCTTCGGCGTAGCTGAAGTCCCTGCCCATAGGGTCCGATACGGGGGAGTTCTGGCGAAGGGACCTAAGGTTAAGCCGTTCCGGCCACCAGTACTGGTTCGAAGTCAACTTGTTTCTCCTTTCGGCGATATGCCAGGTAAAGCGCGGCCTTCCTAGACCTGGGCCCCTATTTTCTGCAGGGGCTTTCCTCGCCATCCACGGAGAAACCTTCGTATGCCAAATTGGGATTCAATAAGGCTTTGCAGTCTCTCACCGGACATTCTCTCTACTGAATGGGCCCAGGGGGGCCCGCGCTTATAGCTGCATTTTCAGCGACCACTCGCTGCCAGCTTTCCATAATAGCAAATCGATTATCCCTTGGGCAATCCTGGCAGACAGGCCACTCAGGGCCCCACCCGTGCTTCCCGCTGTTGGCCTGTGGAAGCCCATGTCCACCCTATTCGGCGTACGCCCGGGAACTTGGCAGACGTTGACCTGGGAGCCAATTTGTCGGCATAATTATGTGGTTGAAACAACTGGTTGTAAAACTGTATGCGTGAAATTCAAGCTACTGATGCAAAGACTCGATTGGCTGAACTCCTCCGCGCGGTCGAGTTTGGAGAGACCATTGCAATCACACGTCATGGCAGGACGGTAGCCCATTTGGTCCCCGCTCCAGCCCAAGACCGGGCCGCCCGGGAGCGTTCGGTGGAACGCTTCCGCCAACGGCGCGCCGGATGGGGGCGGGTCGAGTTCTCGACTGATGAGATTCTCCAGGCCCGCCATGAGGGACACGAATTGTGAGTGGATTGGTCGTCGATGCGTCGGTTGCTCTCTCCTGGCTCTTCGACGATGAAGATGAGCCGAGGGCGGCGCAAGCCCTGGAACTCCTGGCTGAGGATGGAGCCGTGGTGCCCCACTTGTGGCACCTGGAGACCCGGAACGCCCTTCTGGTCGCCGAGCGCAGGGGTCGAATATCGGCTGCAGGAGTCAGGGAGCGCCTGGATGCGTTGAAGGGCTTGCCCGTCACAACGGACGAGGAAACTGACTTCCAGGCAGCCTTTGACCTGGCAAGAAACCATGAGCTGTCCTTCTACGATGCCCTCTACTTGGAGCTCGCCAAGAGACAAGGGACGAGGTTTGCCACCCTGGACGAAAGCCTCGGCCGGGCCGCCGTTGCCGAAGGCGTGGAGTTGCTCATTGGGAGATAAGCTGCTTCACTCACGTCGAAGACGCACCTGGTAGGCGTGCAATGCCGGCAGGCATCTAGAGCCGGTCGAACCCCTTCCAGCCGGGTATGGCAGCAGCCTGGCGCACCCACTCCGTCATTTGTGCCTCGTCCAGCTCTCCCTCGTGGATATCGACCCAGCGGGAGTCCGGGTCCTTGCCAGAGCCAGGCGGGAGAGGCTGGAGGGAAGCCCCGTTGAGAAAGGTCACCTTCACGTAGCGCGTGAAGACATGGTAGCTCACGAACCAGCCTTCGCCCTCGATGCCGTACCAGGGCGAGTTCCACCTCACAGCCTTCCGCACGTTGGGGACGGCACGCACAATCAAGTCGTCTAGGCGGCGCCCAAGATCCAGCTTCCATCCAGGCATGGCCGCGATGTAGGCCTGCACGGGAGGGTCGCCATCTCCCTTGGCGATCTGGGGGTTGCCGCCCGAAAGGAGCACGGGCCCGGCTCCCGCGTTATCTGTTGCAGAGGCGGGCCCATCTTTCTTCCCCTTCCGGGGCTGCCTACCAGGCATGGCATTCACCTCGGATTCCGTTCCACTATTCGAAATCTCGTCTTAGTCTGTCGCTTCTTCTCCAACAAACTCCCGGCGTCCCTTGATGATTCCCGCGCCTATGACAATTATGCAGAGGGAGCCGAAGAGCAGCACAACGTTGCTGGCGACGGCTACTCCATGAAGGTCGATGGCTGGGACATGCTCGGCGATCATGAGCACGACAAAGCTGGCCAGGCCTGTTAGGGACAACCCCAGCGCTGCCAGCTTGAAGATGCTCATGCCCTCGAACCGGCGGGCCAGTCCGTAGCCGAATATAGCAGAGCCGATGGAAGTGACGTAGAGGAAGGCAAAGTGAATACCCGCTGCCGCGGCGAACAGGGTCGTGGCCATCGCCTCCTCTTCAGAGGCGGTGCTTCCGACGCCGTGGGCAAGAATGTGGATCAGGACGTGCCTCACGCTCAACTCGATGATGAGGAAGGCGTACCCGACCAGGAAGATGTTCAGCGCAAAGCCGGACACCCGGTCCATGACCGAGCCGCCGCTGAAGGCCCGCTGCAGGGTGTTCAACCCGAACCAGTAGAGCACCACGCTGATTACGAAGATCGACGTCACGACCTGAGCTATTCCAGAGTTGTCTCCCAGAACGCCCGCCGCTTCCGCGAAGCTGGCGGAGTCAGTAGGGTCGATGATCAGTCCTCCCGGGGTGAGCATCGATCCAATGAAACCCAGGACCACAGCAAGAACAAGAGACCAACCAGCCGCCAAGTTCATCGTCATTTCATCCCCCGCAAGTGAGACTTCTGGACATGGTATCTCAAGTGGAAATACCAGCGCAATCGTACTCGGCCAGGTACTGCCCGACTGCAGGGATGGCGGGGGTAATGAGACTGGGTGGGGATGTGAGAAGCCTAGGTGCAGGGAGGCAGGCTAAAATGCCGCCCAGGCCCTTGGTTTAGCCTTTGAGGCGGACGACTGAGGGTACACTCCTTGGGCGCTCCCAGCCGACCACTACCAAGAATCCTGCCCCACTATTTGTTCACGCGGCAACTGATGATGTCTATGCCGTAGTATTTGCGGTGATGTACTGACGATGCGTAGTGGCGCAGGATGCGGACAGATAGTTCCTGTTCATCTTCCAGCGCTTGGTCCTGGTCCAGATAGGCCATGCGATTCTCGATATTCCCCTGGGTGGCATCGTCCAGCGCGACCAGGATTTCAAGCTCAGCCGAGCTGCTGTCAGGGCGAATCGTGGCGACCAAGCTGCGCTTCCGCTCGTCCGGGCCATCGGCCCCTTCATTGAGCAAGCTCAACATGACCTCTTCCCCTACCAGGCGGAGCCGGCCTTTACCGTCTTCAGTCCAAGAATGCCTGTCCGCGAACTGGCAGAGAAAGCCGTCCATCGCGGGAAGTGAAGCCTCGGACAGGTCGATCCGCAGCTTCTTGGCGCGAAGCCCCGATAGTTCCGTGGAGGCGGTCATGATTATGGCCGTAATACCGCCGATGACAATGGTGTTGCCTACCAGGTGGCTGGTAGTCCCTTCGAACAAACCACTGAGCGCCCCTGCGGACAAACCCGAAACCATGGAAATGCCGGTGATGGCGGCCCTCTTCTGGTCAACTTGTCCCGTGAAGACCGTTTTGGCGCCCTCGATGAATAGCATGCCGAAAATGATCATGTACACCGCACCAACCACCGGGCTGGGGATGGCCACCAGTACGGCCAGCAGCTTGGAAAAGAAGGCAACCGCTATGGTCAGAAGTCCCAAGTACACGCCGACACTCATGGCGGCTACACCTGTAAAGCCAATGTAGACCACAGTGGCCGACCACGGCGCGGCGACTGGTAATGTCCCCAGGAGACCGGACAGTAGGGTGCCTACCCCGTACACATTCAAGCCACCCTGCACCGATCGGAAATCGATGGCCGCTTGATTCCGGTAAGAGGCGCGGTGAATCACCGACAGATCTCCAACCGCTTTCATAAAGGCGGTGAGATTCACCAGCACGAAGACTGGGAGCAGGGCCCAGAAATCGGGGCCAAGGTTCAGTTCCCGCCCCGGCCACGAAAAATGAGGCAGGCTCACCCAGGAAGCGTCCACTATGACCTTGGTGTCGTAAAAGCCCAAGGGCACGGCCACCACCATACCGACGACTACAGTGGCTGGCAGGATCCACATCCGCCAAAATGCCGTGCCTTGCAGGGAGATCAGGACCCCAACCGACAGAGCAGCCAATCCCGGCGCCAGGAAAAGCAACGTGGACCCGTCTTCTGGCGGAATAACAGCTCTGCTGATGATGAAGGGCATGGCGGAAACCGCCACAAGCATTATCACCACCCCGCTCACTGTTTGGGTAAATATCCGCCGGAGGGAGGCAAGGCGCAGGGTCAAAACAGACTGGACCAGGGTGGAGGCGACCAATAAGCTGGCCATCAAACCAGGTCCTCCGACCTCGAGGGCCAAGGCGCTGACCGCCAGGAAGGGAACATTGAAGTTTGAAACGATGAGGCGGCCTGAACCCACATAACGCAGCCGAAGGGCCTGAAGGATCATACCGGCTCCGGTGACTGCCAGCGCGGTAAATGTCACCCATGACAGATAGTCTCCAGACTCGCCGGATGCCCGCACGACCAGCGCCGCCAGCATGACGAGACCGATCGTGTTGGGTATGAATATCTGAATCGCCGAGGATATCGCCAGTAGAGGCGGGCACTTCTCATCCGGTTCGTACCGGAGTTCGTGTCGTCCTTGGGACTTTAGAAACATTTAGGCAGTACCCGATTGCAACGGTCCACCAACAAAATGCAGATATTCGACAATCGACACATATGATACGATATGCAGTTAGAACGTACTAGAGAGGATTATACTTTGGGAACTAAGCAGCAGGGCAAGAGACACGAGCATCGGACAGACCTAACGTTCCGGCCGGCATCCGCCGGCTTACTGAGGGGACTGTTCTTGTTTCTGGTTGTGGCTTCTTTTGCAGCCTTCGTCGTTGCCTGTGGCGGCGACCCTACTCCAACTCCCGAGCCGACGCCGGAATCCACGGCCACTGCCGCACCGACCACAACCCCGGAACCCGAGCCGGAACCAACGGCCACCGCCACACCGACTGCAACCCCGGAACCCGAGCCGGTAAATGAAGACGACGCGCTGACGCGCGCCTACGTCGAGAAGGCTATTGCCTACTACGAAGCCAACGGCCGGGACGCGACGATCGAATACTACAAGAGCGAAGAGAGCATTGAGGCAGGCCGATACCTGCACTTAATCAGCAAGGATGAAGGCATCCTGCTGGCAATGCCCTTCTATCATAATTTCCTGGGAAGCAAGCAGGAATCTGCTACGCCCCTATTGGAAGTCGCTACCGAGGAAGGCGCCTGGTATGAGGGACAAGGAATATTCGTAGTGGAGACGACCGCAGGCTTCTCAATCAGGCAGGGGCCGATGCGGAACTACCTTGTCCTGCGCGATGGCCTCATCTTCATATCCGGCCACTCTACCCTCCAGGAGAATGTGGCGGAGGCCACCAAGGACTACGTAAGCCGCGCAATAGCCCTTTACGAGAGCGAGGGGCTTGAAGCCACGGTTGCCCACTATAACAACCCCGACAGCTTGGAGGGAATCTTCTACCTGTTCCTGATTGGCGCGGATGATAACTACCTGGCCCACCCCATTTTCCCGCACCTGATAGGGACCGACATCAAGGACGTCATTGGCTCCGATGGACAGGAACTGGGCAAAGAGATAGCTCGTGCAACCGAGGACGGCATCTGGGTGGAGTACCTGTGGCCCAACCCGATAACACGGTTGGAGGAGCCAAAGACCACCTGGGCCATCCGTCACAATGGCCTCATCTTTGCCTCCGGCTACTACACCGTGGGCGAAACGCCGGAGCCTCCTGCCTGGCAGGGCGCGGACCCGCGTGAGTACACAGTGGAGTACGTGGAGCGGGCAATAGCGCGCTACGAGCGGGACGGCCTGGAATCCATGCTCAACTACTACAACAGCGTCGCCAGCTTCGAGGGCGAGTGGTATCTCTTTGCCACCGACGAGAACGACATCTATCACGTACATCCGCTGATTCCCCGCTTGATAGGCATGGACATTAAGGATGTGGTGGGTTCCGACGGCTACGAGCTGGGCAAGGAGCTGGCCAAGGCCGGAGAGGGAGAAGGCGTGTGGGTGGAATACCTGTGGCCGCACCCGGTGACGCTTAAGGAAGTGCCAAAGGTAGGGTACGCCGTGCGCCGGGACGGGATGATCTTCGCATCGGGCTACTATCCGGGCGTCACCGATCCCGAGTCCTACACCCAAGCCTACGTCCAGAAGGCTATGGACTATTATGACAGCCAAGGCTTGGAGGCTACGGTTGCGCACTACAACAGCCCTGAGAGCATAGATGGCTCTTACTGGCTGATGATGGTCGATCCCAAGGGTGTCATCGTTGTAGCGGGCGCGGAGCAAGCGCTGGTTGGGGTGGATGCCCGCCAGTTCCAGGGGGTTGTGGCTGGAGAGCCAATCGGAGAATCGCTCCTGAGCGCCACAGAGGAAGGCCACTGGTTCAAGTACTTGTGGTCCAATCCCAGGACTGCGGGCCAATTGACGGTATACCTCTGGATAATCCGTCACGACGGATACGTCTTCTCGTCTGCCTACTACGTTGAGGGTGACTACGAGGCGCCGCCGTCCACCGATCCCGACGAGGCGCTGACCCTCGCCTATGTGCAGAAGGCCATCGAATTCTACGAAGAGAATGGCTTGGAGGACACGGCTGCCTACTACAGGAATCCGGCAAGCGCCGAAAATGGGCGATCGTTAATCCTGATAGACAAAGCCGAAAGCACGCTACTGGTATACCCGAATATTCCCGCCCTGGAAGGGCAATACGTTGGCCCAGGCTCGTCATTTTCGGGTTTCGCGACGTTGATAGAAGCCGCCACCGAGGAGGGCTATTGGTCCACTACTCAGGGCATCAATCCGGTCACTAAGCTAGAGGAACCTCGGAGAATCCTCGGCGTCCTTCACGACGGCCTGGTGTTTTCCTCCAGCCATTCGGCATTGGTGGAAGATGTAGCTGATTCCGTTAAGGAATACGTCAGCAAGGCCATAGCCAAATACGAAAGCGACGGCTTGGACGCCGCCATAGCCCACTACAACACCCAGGAGAGCCTGGACGGCCAGTTCTATCTGTTCCTCATCGGCGCGGACGATAACTACCTGGCCCATCCCATCTTTCCCCACCTCATCGGCACCGACATCAAGGATGTGGTCGGCTCCGACGGCCAGGAGCTGGGCGAAGAGATAGCCCAGGCCACGGAGGAGGGCATTTGGGTTGAATACCTGTGGCCTCATCCCGTTTCCAGAAAGGAACAGCAAAAGGTCACCTGGGCCGTTCGCCACCAAGGGCTGATATTCGCTTCCGGTTACTACGCTGGCGAGCCCGAGACTGGCACCCCGGCCTGGCTGGACGCCGACCCACGGGAATACACCGTGCAGTACGTGGAGCGGGCCGTTGAGCGTTACCAGCGCGACGGCCTGGAATCCATGCTCAACTACTACAACAGCGTCGCCAGCTTCGAGGGCGAGTGGTATCTCTTCGGCACGGACGAAAACGACATCTATCACGTCCACCCGCTAATTCCCCGCCTGATAGGGACTGACATCAAGGACGTGGTCGGTTCCGACGGTTACGAACTGGGCAACGAGCTGGCCAAGGCCATCGACGGCGGCGAAGGAGTCTGGGTGGAGTATTTGTGGCCTCATCCGGTGACGCTTAAGGAAGTTCCCAAGGTGGGCTACGCCGTGCGTCGGGACGGAATGCTCTTCGCCTCCGGCTACTACGTCCAGGTTGAAGACCCAGCGGCCTACACCAGGGCCTACGTTCAGCAGGCCATCGAGTACTACGAGGCCAACGGATTGGACTCCACCATAGCCCATTACAACAGCCCCGAGAGCGTTGACGGACAGTGGAACCTGACCATGGCAGATGAGAACGACGTTGTGCTCGTCGCTGTCCTGGCTCCGCACCTGATAGGCACCGACTTGAAGGAGCTCGGGCGTATCCGAAAGGTTGGCGAAGAGATGGCGGCAGCCACGGAGGAGGGCCTCTGGGTCAGCTTCGTCTTCCCCAACACCAGGTCCTCGGAGACCTTGTACGCCCACACATGGGCCATCCGCTACGACGGGCTGCTCTTCACGTCGCGCTACTACGACGACCAGCCTGACGTCCAAGATACGCCTTAACGTAAAGGGTTCTTGGTCTAGCTAATCGTGGTGGGCCAGTAGCCTGGCACGGCGTAGGCTTCGTCTGCGCCGGGCCAGGGCGGCATGGTAACGATCAGGAACCTCAGTGGGCTGTCACCCGTTGCCCTGAACTGGAAGTGGGCCCCAACGGGAATGGACAGGCTTCCACCCGGGGCTACGTCCGCAACCCGTTCGTTATCGCCGTGCTTCCTCCACACCTGGCCGGTACCCTCAAGGAAGTACCAGACCTCCTCGACCGTCCTGTGAGCCACAGCCACCGACACCTCCCCTGGACGGAGGGTGCAGTGCACCATGGTCCCCCTGCTTGCCTCCGACAGCAGCCGGATCTCCGAGCCGTCGGGAGCGATGACGTCCCGGTCTCTTGAAAGCTCCTTGTAGCCCAGTTCCTGTTTCATGCTGGCTCCCTTACCCCTCTGGGCAATCATACCCCACCGGGGGTAGCGATGCCCTTGACAGTGTGCTGCAACGATGCTGACATGGCCTGTAGTCCTGTGTAGGAGCCGACCATGCCTACCTATAAGCGTCTCATCATCGCATGGCTCTTCGTTCCCTTGCACCGGCTTTTGCTCCGGCTCTCCGGGGGCCGGCTTCTCGGCCGGTTGGAAGGACACGGAGTCCTGGTCCTTGTGACTAGGGGGCGCAGGAGCAGCAAGCTGCGTTCGTCGCCCCTGATGTACTTTCAGTTCGAAGAGTCCGACGACCTCATCGTCGTTGCTTCCAACTATGGCCAGGACAATCATCCTGGCTGGTACCTGAACCTCGCGGCCGACCCGGCCGTTTTCGTCGAAATCAAGGGGGAGCGCTTCCCCGCCGAGGCCCGCATCACCCAGGGCCAGGAACGGGCCGTGCTGTACGACAAAACTGCTATCGCAAACCCAAGGTTCTCTCGCTACCGGGCTGCCACCGAGCGCCAGATTCCTATAGTCGCCCTCCGGAGGGTGGGCCCGCCGGCTTAAGAGGTGCCGGGGGTGAGAGGGTCCGAATGGCGGCGGAGGCCTTCAGGGGAGAGATTAGGACTCCCCTACCTGAGGGGCATGTTGAGGGCGCGCTCCAGGTTGCCCAGGTACTCGGTGAAGGCCCAGCGGCCCTCGAGCGTCGCCTCAACCCATGTGCGGGGCATCCTCTCGAGGAACTCCTTGGTGGTGCTGATGTAACCGGCCTCCTCCAGCTTGCGCAGGTGGATGGTCAGGTTGCCGCCGGTCAGGCCCAGCGCCTGCTGGATGAAGCCATAGGCCACCCGGTCCGAGTCGGACCGGGATACCAGCAGCGTCATGATTCGCAGCCGCGTGGACTGGTGGATCGTCTCGTTCAGGACGATCGGGTCCTCGCTCATGCTACACGGCTCTTGCGGATCCATACCCATGCTACGGCCACGATGGCAAGTATGAGCACCGCCGACAGCGCGGGCCCGGCATCGCCGGCAAACTCGGTGGGTAGATAGTAGGAAGAGGCGATGCCAAGTCCTACCAGGGCAATGGCCAAGTGATGCATAATGCCGAAGAGAATGTACCCCAGGGCAATGATTCCGATGGCTACTCCCCTGATGGCGACGGGGTCGGAGTCGGAGGTCCACAGGCCGGATGCCGCGGGGATGATGAAAGCGGAGGCAACCACGGTCATCCAGAAGCCGAAGACCCGGAGCCCCGCGGCGGTGGCGGAAGGGCCGCTGGCGTTCTGCTTGCTGGCCCGGTAGCCGATTAGGGAGCTCCCTATCATGCCTGGGATGGTCAGGCCGAACCATATGGGGCCGGGATACCAGGGGTAGTCCTCGGCAAATCCAGGAGCAAGTGTTTCGACGGCGTACATGGAGAAGTACCCCAACGCAACGATTGCGCCCCACAGCAGCGTGATGTTGGGCCAGCCCGCCACGTACATGGCGGTACGGGAAGTGTCCAGGGTCGTTTGTATCGACCTCCATCCCTGCTCCGGCGTGATGTGCTGCCCTTCTCTGTCCTGGTCCTGCATGTCTATCCTCCTTGCAGTGATATAAACTAGTTTGCATTGTAAACAAATTATTGTCAAGATCCTTCGCCACGTATCCAAGTAGCCCACAAGGGGCGGTGCTTCGCCTTGACTCAAACACGCTGAAGTGTCTTACTGGGAGCTGGTCCTGGGCAGTGCCGAAATTTTGTGGAGGTATGCGATGGAGAACGGTCAGGGCAATGCGTATCCGGTCCAGTACAACGTGGACTATCCTGAAGGCGCCAGAGACAGGCTGAGCGTTCTCCTCAGGCTAATCCTTGTCATCCCCATACTGGTAATTCTCGCCCTCGTCAGCGGCTACACCTCCAGTGGCGACCTGGAAGTCGATGAGATAATGTCCCCCTTCTTTGCGGGCGGCGTTGTGTGGGCTGCCACCCTGCTGATGCTCCTGTTCAGGAAGAAGTACCCGCGCTGGTGGTTCGACTGGAACCTGGAGCTGCAGAGATTCACCGCCCGGGTGGGCGCATTCCTGTTTCTACTGCGAGACGAGTACCCTTCCACCGACGAGGAACAGGCTGTCCACCTGGACATCCCATATCCCAACGCCCAAGAGGAGCTGAGCAGGTTCCTTCCCATAGTCAAGTGGCTGCTGGCCATCCCTCACTATGTAGTCCTGATTATTCTCTGGGTGTTTGTAATGATATTCACGGTCGTCGCTTGGTTGTCGATACTATTAGCTGGCAGCTATCCCAGGGAGTTGTTCGCATTTGTGGTTGGAGTAGATCGGTGGACATTCAGGGTCTTGGCTTACATGGCCCTCCTGACGACCGACAGGTATCCCCCTTTCCGGCTCGGAAACTAGGCAAAAGCCTCGAATCCGGGGTGCGTGGCTGAGGGTAACCTGACCGCGATCCAGCCGTCGGGGCGATGAGATTCCCGTGGGCTTTTTTGAGACTTGGTCGCTTTCCTATTGCAATGCCAGGACTCTGGCGGCAGGATGTACGCTGGGCGGGACCGAACCCAGCAGGTCCCTCCCATGGCGGCACATAAAGGAGGTTGAATCATGGGCACAATTGCGGTGAACCGTCTGGCGGGGCTGTCCCTCATCTTCGGCCCGGTAATCGCCTTCGTGTTCTTTCTCATAGAGCCGGGTGGACTGCTGATAGACAGCGTCAAGGTGTCGGACTCTGTTGGCGCTATAATGGCCAAGGGTTCCAACGCCGCGCTGACCAACGTGACCAACATCGCGATCATCCTTGGCTTGGCCCTGATCCTCTCGGGCTTGTACGCGCTGATGCGAAACGTAACCCTGCAGGGCAACGGGAAGGCGCTGGTCCAGATGGGCTTCTTCATGATCTTCGTCGGGCTGGCCGGTTGGATGCTGGCCGGGGGCATGGACTTCATCCTGGCCGATGCCCAGACCCCCGAACAGATCGCGGGAAGCGTTCCCGTTTACTACGCTGGCTCCGCTCTCCTCTATGCCGGTGGGATCACCCTCGGGTTTGGCGGGTTCATCTTCGCTTTGGGCCTCTCCACGAGGGACGACTTCAACCGGATAGTCTCCCTGTTGGCGGCCCTCGTCAGTCTGGCTGTTATGGTCTTCTTCATCATAGCCATTCTCCACAACGACGGGCGCGACACCTTCATCACCCTGGCCCGCAGCTTCTACGTGCTGCTAGTCATCTGGTATGGATACCTGGGCGTCGGGCTGATGAACCGACCCGACCCCGACCTGTGGCAATAGACGTAGTCTAAGACCTGCCGGCGGCCGCCCAAGGTTTAGCAAGGGCGGCCGCCTAAGGCAAGTCTGGGCCAACTACAAGTGCGGCGGTGAGACGGGCTGGCCCAAGTGGGCTAGCAGGATGCCCCGGCAGCTAGGTCTGCGCCCTGGAGCTGAGACGGCCCGTCGCTACAGGGTGTCCAGCTTGGCGGTCGGGCGATCGTTCCTGCGGGCCACCATGCGGGTGAATCCCAGGGTTTGGCCCCTGTCCAGCGCCAGCATATCGGCCTCGTCGCTGGGCTTGCCCAGCCGTAGCGACCACGCGAGGTCCGACTCCATCCAGAGCTTCCAGCCGTCCGGCACCAGCTCGGCAACCTCGACCGTCACCAACCCGCTTCGTTCCCAGTGGCGTCTCCACCAAGCCGGGCTGTGCAGGCTGAAAAACGCAGGCTCCCAGTATTGCCGGAGGTGGTCCGGCGGGTCGGCGGAGGTCAATTCTTCCACCAGCGCGGGCGCTACGATTCCCATCTGCCCGCCGGTCTTTATTGCCCAAGCCAGGTGGTTCTCCAGGAAAAGGTCATCGGTCCCGAAGTAATGGTAGGCGTCCACGCTGATAATGGCGTCGAAGAACCCGTCGGCGAAGGGCAGGGCATGGGCCTCGGCATTGATGGGGAACACCCGGTCTTCCAATCCAGCGGCGCGGATGCGGTCATAGTTGTCGCTGGCCTCGATCCACAAGTCCGCTGCCCACACCTGCACCCCGTACTCCTTCGCAAGAAATATCGAGCTCAGCCCTTTTCCGCAGCCCAAGTCCAGGACCCGCATTCCTGGGGTGAGGGCCATGCACTCCGCCAGTGATTCCGTCAGCCAGAGGGCATTGGGCCCCATCATGTTTTCCAGGACCCAGTCGGGATCATAGTTTGCCGAGCGGGGAAACTCGGCCCGACGGAACAAGTCCTCCCGTCCTTCACCTCTGTCTTGCAAATCCCGCCCCCCTTCATCCAGCTCTACGGGAATTATACAAGCGCACGAGCTCTGGGTATTCCCGTGTGAAGGTATGCAAAGGGCGCGACCGCGTGGTACGGGAGGCTATGGCAGGGGCGGTCATATGTTAGTGGGAGGCGTTGACTGACAGGGTGGCGGTGACTCCGAAGTGGTCTGAGAGCCTTCGGCCTTCGTGGATGTTGCTGATCGCGTCGAGGGCCTCAACCGCGAGGTCGTCGCTAACTACGATGTGGTCGATGCTCTTGCGGCCCTGGTATGCCAGCTCCGAGGTAACGATCGACATGCTGGGTGGGAAGGCTTTCTGAAGGGCTAACTGAAGCTCTCGGGGCGCGCGGCTGCCGGGCCCAATAATCTGGTTGAAGTCCCCCATCACAATAAGGCGAGTCGCGGGAACATCTTCGAATAGCTTGGTCAGTTCGGCCAGGTACTGGCCATGGTCCTCCCACCGAATCCTTTGTTCAGAGTTGCGTCGAGCTTCGGTCCTTGACCCGAACCAGGGAATACAGATGCCCATGACCTTGAGCGAGCCCAGGGAGGTCTGTGTGACCCCGGACACGAAGCGCCCGGGTGGCAGGGAATTGATTCCCACATCATCGACCTGCGCCCAGGGTTCCCTTGACCAGAGCACAATCTTCCGTCGGTCGTCCTTGATCGGGTACCCGTAGTCCGCCTGGGAGCAGATAACGTGCCCGTCCTGAGGCAGCAGCCCGACATGTGACTCGGTCAGACAGACGACCTCGGGAGCATGCTGATCCATACGCCTCAGTACTTCAGGCGTTCGTCGCGACTTGGGCGTCGCCCACTCGACATTCCAGTTAACTACTCTGAGGGACATGGGCTGATTTTTCTCCACTTACGCACCTGACAGGCGAGGCAACTCATTGGTGCCATCCGCGCCGCAGCTAAATCACGGGCTAACAGAGACGTCACCGCATTATTCTTGGCCCAGATCGGCAGATAAAAACTCCAAGCGATTCACCACCTCACGAAACCCGATCTTCTCATACCGAGTAGTACCTGGGTGGATGTCCTCCCAATGTCGAAGGGCGGACACAGCACATAATCCCGTTGACGAATTCTGGTTCCGCTGATAGATTCGTGGTGCTTACGAGGTGATTGTTCTCGGCGGTGTATCGCCGCCGTGCCCAGCAATGGGTTTGAATAGCTTCACCAAGGGGCAAAATCAATTCTGCACTAAAGTGCAGAATCAGATTTGCACCTTGCCGCGGCTTCGCCTTCGGTTGGAATTACCTCGTAAGTTTTTCATTTCGTCACTAACTCACAGGCCTTCTGATCGACGAGAAGTCAATGCCTTCAGCTTCCTCGGCACTTCGACCTGAGTGGATACCTATTCCTCGACAGCAGTTTCGGGAGGAATTTAGGAACCTATCCTCCTTAGGAGACCTATCGCGCTTTTGGGAAATCCCAGCGTATCAGATCAGCTACCATGCGTTCCACGCCGAGAAGGACCAAGCCTACAATACCTTCCTAATTCCTCGTCGAAATGGCCGAATGAGACGAATCGAAGAACCTATACAGGCACTAAAGTATATCCAGAGGATTGTCCATGAGTCATTGACAAAACTTTACGGTCCACCTGACCCCGTTCACGGGTTTATTGCGGGAAGGTCAATCGTAACTAATGCACAAAACCACTTGGGCCGCCGGTATGTCCTCAATATAGACTTAACAAACTTTTTCCCAAGTATCACCCGTCAGCGAGTATTTGGAAGACTACGGGCGGAGCCATACTCACTGGATCCCATCGTTGCTAATGCAATTGCTTCCCTGTCTACGAATGCCTATGGTCGGCTACCTCAGGGAAGTCCATCATCACCCGTTATTGCCAACATGATTGCTGCCGAAATGGATGCTGATCTTGCTCAGTTATGCGGGTCTATGAATTGTTGGTATACGAGATATGCTGACGACATTACGATTTCGACTTCACGTAGTGAAATGTCGCCTAGTATTGCCAGATATCCGAACGCAAAGGGCACCGGTCAAGTAGTTGTCGGAGATGAACTAGCCTCGATCATAGCGAAGCACGGATTCAGCCTAAATTATCGGAAGAGTCGACTAAAGAATTCTGGGACTCGGCAAATGTGTACCGGGCTAATAGTCAATGGTGACAAACTATCTGTACCAAGATCCTTTACTCGCCACTTGAGGTCGTTAATTCATCACTGGAAAATGAATGGGTGGGAGGATGCGGCTCAAGCGTTACATTCAAAGGAACATCGGAGCAATATAGATACCAGACAAAAGCTGGTAGGTCACGTTATGGGCAAGATCAACTATATGAAAATGGTTAGAGGGCAGGATGACCCGGTTGCTCAAAAGTTCGCCCAGATTGTAAAAGTTATTCCGAGTGGCAAGTAGGTAGCTGCCATGATGAAAAAGCCTACTTGCAATGTTTACATATCCGATACCGTCGAAGACTTTATCGAAACTCTGCTTCCCAGCAATTCACGATGGAAGGAGGCGAAGCGCGGAGACTTGGCCTATAGGGGTCAGCCGTCAAGTGCCTGGTCTCTAATCCCGAAGGCTTTTCGGCCCAATCAACTGATAGGATTTGGATCGGATGCCCCAACTGCAAATTTGACGCGAGTAGTCCCGCAAGCTCAAGCCGAATTCAATGCTGTGAGCCAGTTTGTTAAGAGGGCCGATAACTCAGGACTTCAGGTTACCGAACTAGGAGGAAGGCTGCTATTACAGGACGACCCGGCTAAAATCTTTGGGAATCGCTATTGGGAATACAGCTGGCCCCAAGAGGAGATCCTAGAAACCTTGGCGTTAGCTCAACATCATGGAGTGCCCACGAGGCTATTGGATTTCACAGAAGATCCACTAATTGCAGCCTACTTTGCCGCGGCCTTGAATTGGAATGCAAATAACCCTAGCGCCACTGTGGAAGAGGATAGCAAGCACCTTGCAGTCTGGGTTGTTGACCTTAGGTTTATTCGATCGCTGAACAAAATTGGAGGACGCTATCTTGAAAGGATTGGCGAAATCCGCGTGCCTCGAGCAAACAACTCATACCTTCACGCTCAGCAAGCCTTCTTTCTCATGGATCGGGGTGCCAACGACGTAATGGCGAGGGGTGAATTACTGGCAATCGACAATACGATAGCGGACCGTGCTAAATTTTGGCATAACGGGAAGAGACTTGCCTGGAAAAGAATCAAAAAGAATTGGTTTGATGAACTCCCAACTACACAAGTTAGGTTAAGTATCAACCGAGCCGGTACCCTCCTGAGAGAACTAGCAAATCGGGGTATCTCAAAAGCAAGCGTTATGCCCAGTTTGGATTGGATAGTGGAGTCACTGGAATCAGAAAGAAACTTGCCCAACTATTCAAGCACCATTTCTCAGTCGTGACAAATTGCGTATTGGTCAATTCACGGTAGGTGGGCCCGCCAGGAATCGAACCTGGGACCCGCCGGTTATGAGCCGGCTGCTCTGCCGCTGAGCTACGGGCCCGTGAGTGTGGAAGCTACCTTGGGGTGCGTGGAGGGGGCAAGTTCAGGTTACTTCAGGCCCCTATGGGTGTCAAGGAAACGGCAGGGGCCGGGGCTCCCCCTCACCCCAACCCTCTCCCGCCAGGGGCGAGGGGATCATGCGGAGGCCGCCGTGGAAGAGGGAGCCCCAAATCCCCCCTCCCTTGATGGGAGGGGATTAAGGGGAGGGTGATACGCCGCCCAGGTTCCCGCTCAAAGGAGGGTCTGTGCGCAATACTGGCCGTTCCCCTTCGATTTCCCTCAGGGCGAACGGACGGCTCGGGGCGGTCCTTGGTTGCGCCCAGCCTGTTCCAGGCCTAGGTTTCCTGGATTGCGGCCTCCGCCGCAATGACGACATTGCGCAATGGACTCCGGACGATGGGGACTAGGCAAGGGACTAGGGCTGGGGTTCCCCCTCACCCTAGCCCTCTCCCACCAGGGGAGAGGGGATTATGCGAAGGCCGCCAGGGGAGAGGGGATCATGCGGAGGGTGCCAGGGCGAGGGAGCCCCAAATCCTCCCTCCCTTGATGAGCGGGGATTAAGGGGAGGGTGATACGCCCAGCCTGTTCCAGGCCTGGGTTTCCTGGATTGCGGCCTCCGCCGCAATGACGACATTACGCAATGGACTCCGGACGATGGGGACTAGGCAAGGGACTAAGCTCCGGGATTCCCCCTCACTCTGACCCTCTCCCCTGGCGGGAGAGGGGATCATACAGAGGCCGCCGGGGGGAGGGAGCTAGGCGCGGGTCAGGGGATGCCGAGGAGGGACTTGTAGTCTTCGTCCCGGCCTGCCAGGCGGCCCATCGCTATCTGCTCCTCGAAGGTGCCGGGCACGTTGGGCTCCCCCCGCGTCGGCGCTGAGGCGACGGTGCCCTCCTCCACCAGGGTCTCGTACTCCTCGGGCGGCGCGCCCAGGAGCTGGGTGATGATGTCCTGGTTGTCCTGCCCGAAGGCAGGGGCCGGACCCTGGATGGCGGCGTCGCTCCTGGAGAACCGGTAGGGACGGCCCACGAAGGGCCGGGTGCCGATGTCCCGCTCTTCGGGGAAGGTGACCATCTCCAGGAACCCCCGGGCCTTGAAGTGGGGGTCCAGGTGGGTGTCCCGGTTGGCGAACACCGGGCTTGCCGCTATGCCCACCCCCTGCAGCATCTCCATCAGCGCGTACCGCTCGTGCCCGACGGTCCACTGGGAAATGGCGGTGTCCAGCTCATCGTGGTGGGCTTGGCGGCCGGCAAGCTCGGCGAAGCGTCCGTCGGCCTGCAGGTCGGGGCGGCCCATCAGCTTGGCCAGCGCCTCCCACTGCGCGTCGGAACCCACGGACAGCACCACCCACTGGTCCTGGCCCTGGGCCGGGTAGCAGCCCTGGGGGGCGCGATGGGGATGACGGTTGCCGATACGCTCTCCCACCCTCCCGTTGACCATGTAGTCCATGATGTACTCGGAGATGAACATAGCCCCCGACTGGTACATGGCCAGGTCCACCCACTGGCCCTTGCCTGTGCGGTTGCGATACCGGAGGGCCGCCGATACGGCGAATATGGCGGACCAGGTGGACAGGAAGTCCACGTAGGAAGCGCCGACCTTGGATGGCGGGCCGTCCACGTACCCGGAGACCCAGCAGTGGCCGTGGGTGCCCTCCTGGGTGGTCGCCTGGGCCGGATAGTCGGAGTAGGGGCCGTCGCCGTGGCCGTAGCCGGTGTTGGACACCATGATCAGGTCGGGCTTGATGCTCCGCAGGCTGGCGTAGTCCAGACCCCAGTTCTTCATGACCCGGGGGGTGTAGTTCTCCATCACCACGTCGGAGATGGCTACCAGCTCCCGGAATATCTCGCGGGCCTCGGGCTTGGTCAGGTCCAGGGTCAGGGAGCGCTTCCCTCGGTGCAGAAGGTTGTAGGTGGAGGCCCGGTTCCACCAGTCCTCGCCCACCTCGCCGTCGGGGAAGCATCCGGCGAAGCCCCCGGTGCGGGAGACATCGGGGCGGCCCGGCCCTTCCACCTTGATCACGTCGGCGCCCAGGTCGGCCAGCAGGCCGCCGGCGTAGGGCAGGGCAAAGACGTAGGTGGAGTCCAGCACCCTGATGCCGTCCAGGGGCTTGGAGGTACGAGAATCGTTTCTTGAGGCCAAACCTGCCATTCTAAATGGTCCCCGCCTCTCGCCACCGGGCCAGCTCCTCTTCGGAAACCCCCATCTCCTTGCGGTACACATCGGTGTTGTGCTGGCCGAGGGTGGGGGCGCAGTGGCGCAGGCTGTAGGGCGTAAGGCTGAGGTTGAAGAGCACCGCAGGCACCTTCAGCGGGCCCATGACGGGGTGCTCGATGTCCCTGTAGAAGTTCCTGGACTCGAGCTGGGGGCAGCGGGCCAGTTCCTCGGGGGTCTGCACCAGGCCGAAGAGCATGCGCATCATGGACGCCTTGGCGAAGAGGTCCCACTTGCCCTTGTCCTTGATGGCATCCACCAGCAGGGTGTCCAGCTCCTCCCCGTTCTCGTTCCGCAGGGTCTGGTTGCTGAAGCGGTGTTCTTTCAGTATGGGCTGCTCGTAGAAGTCGGCGATGTCGTCCCAGGTTGCCCCCCCGCCGGCCTGGTTCAGCACCCAGCCGTCGGCGCAGGGCATGGGCTGGCCGAACTGGGTGCCCACGGGCTTGCGACGGGGCTGGATCGCCCCGGTGAAGCTGTACATGGACTGGTTGCCGATCATGGTGGAGCTTACGCACTCGATGGTGGACACATCCACGTGCTGGCCGACGCCCATGTTGGTCTGCACCAGCAGGGCGACGGCGGTGGCGCCCGCGGCATTGAGGCCGGCCTCGTACTGGGCCTGGAAGCCGCCGTGCTTCAGGGGCTCCCGGTCGGCGGTGCCGCTGATGCTCATGATGGCCCCCATGGCGTAGTCAACGATCTCCTCGCCCTCGTACTGGCTGTAAGGGCCGTACTGGCCGAAGTG
Source organism: Dehalococcoidia bacterium (assembly GCA_965116325.1). Classification (GTDB taxonomy): domain Bacteria; phylum Chloroflexota; class Dehalococcoidia; order Lucifugimonadales; family JAGWBF01; genus JAGWBF01. Next base: position 2,014,846 of record OZ220675.1, read on the forward strand.
GGTGACGGAGGTCATGACAATCCTGGGGTTGATGGACTCCAGGTCCTCGTAGCCAAGGCCGAGGCTGGACAGGTAGCCGGGCTTGTAGCTCTCGACGACCACATCGGCGCCCTCGGCCAGCTTCTTGAACAGGGAGGGTCCTTCGAGGGCATCCAGGTTCAGGGTGATGCCCCGCTTGTTCAGGTTGGCGATCAGGAAGAAGAGGCTCTTTTCTGGGTGGGGGTCGTCCTTGAAGAAGGGACCCATCCGTCTCAGGTCTGCGCCGGAGGACGGCTCGACCTTGATCACGTCGGCGCCGTAGTCCCCCAGGAGCCGGGCGCAGAAGCTGCCGGCGATGTCCTGGCTGATATCCAGCACCTTGACCCCTTCGAAGATGCCTCCGTCCATGCACCCTTCCTATATGAATTCGTGCGGCCTCACGGCCTCTGGAAACAAGCGAAGGGGATTTTATAGCAACCCCAAAGGCAAGGCAAACGACTCATCTTTACATGCAACAGGGCAGTTGCTACTCTTTGATTGCCTACGCTCCAGCCATAAGAGACGGGCGCAGGCCCCGCTTCCTTAGGCCCCATCGTTCCAGTATCGTTACCAGGGAGGTCAAACACTTGCCCCGCTACCTTGAGCAGCCCGAGATGGGCAAAATCCTCTCCTTGTCCAAAAGGAGGGGATTCGTTTTTCAGAGCAGTGAGATCTATGGCGGGCTGAACGCCACCTGGGACTACGGTCCCCTGGGTGTGGAGCTGAAGCGCAACGTCAAGGACGCTTGGTGGCGCTCGGTTGTCCATGAGCGGGACGATGTGGTGGGGCTGGATGCGGCCATCCTCATGAACCCCCAGGTGTGGGTCACCAGCGGCCACGTCGAGAGCTTCTCGGACCCCCTGGTCGAGTGCCGAGAGTGCCACCACCGCTTCCGGCTGGAGGATTTGCCCGACGGTTCGGCCTGCCCCGACTGCGGGGGCCCGCTGACGGACCCCAGGCAGTTCAACCTGATGTTCAAGACCTTCATGGGCCCAACCGAGGACTCGGCCAACCAGGTGTACCTTCGCCCCGAGACGGCCCAGGGAATCTTCGTCAACTTCGGCAACGTCTTGGTGTCGTCCCGGCGCAAGCTCCCCTTCGGCATCGCCCAGATAGGCAAGGCCTTCAGAAACGAGATCACCCCCGGAAACTTCACCTTCCGGACCCGCGAGTTCGAGCAGATGGAGATCGAGTACTTCGTCAAGCCGGGCACCGACGACGACTGGCTGAATTCATGGGTGGAGGAGCGGAAGGCTTGGTACATACGCTACGGCATCCGCGAAGAGAACCTGCGCCTCCGTCGCCATGGCGAGGATGAGCTGGCCCACTACGCCCGGGACTGCTATGACATCCAGTACAGGTTTCCCTGGGGCTGGGGCGAGCTTGAGGGCATCGCCAACCGCACTGACTACGACCTGAAACACCACGGCGAAGCCAGCGGCGACGACCTGCAATACTTCGACGACGCTGAGAAGGAGCGCTACTACCCCTACGTCATCGAGCCTTCGGGGGGTGTGGACCGGGCGGCCCTGGCCTTCTTGCTGGATGCCTACGACGAGGAGCCCGACAACCCGACGGCGGAGAAGCCGGAGGTGCGGGTTGTCCTGAAGTTCCATCAGGACATCGCTCCCTACAAGGTCGCATTGCTTCCTCTGAGCCGCAATGAGAGGCTGGTGCCCACCGCTCGGCGGGTGTTCGAGATGGTGCGCCGGCGATTCGCGGCCCAGTACGACGATTCCCAGAGCATAGGCCGCCGGTACCGGCGCCAGGATGAGATAGGTACACCCTACTGTGTGACGGTGGACTTCGACACCCTGGACGACGAAGCTGTCACCATCCGGGACCGGGACACGATGGAGCAGGAGCGGGTGCCCATCGAAGGCCTGCTAGGCGCGCTGGCGGACAGGCTGGACAAAGGCCAATGATGGCTGCGAGACGGTAGCCGATGCGAATACTCCACTTCTCTGACCTGCACATCGGCGTGGAAAACCACGGCCAGACCGACCCGGATACCGGACTGTCCACGAGGCTCCTGGACTTCCTCGCCGCCCTGGATGAGGTGGTGGAGTATGCCCTGAGCAACGGTGTGGACCTGGTGCTGCTGGCGGGAGACGCGTACAAAGGGCGCGACCCCTCCCAGACCCACCAGCGGGAGCTTGCAGTCCGGCTGTCCCGGCTGGCCGAGGCCGGCATCTCGACCTTCCTTCTGGTGGGGAACCACGACCTCCCCCATGCCGTGGGGAGAGCCACGTCCGTCGAGATTTTCGGCACCCTCCAGGTACCCAACCTGCATGTGGGCAGCGACCTGCGAACTTACATCGTTCCCACCAAGGCCGGGCCTGTACAGATCGTGGCCTTGCCTTGGCCCAATCGAAGCAAGCTCCTGGCCCGGGAGGAGACCCGCGGTCTCAACATAGCCCAGATCACCCAGGAGATGGAACGGATCATTACCGAGCACATCCAGCTCGCTGTAGACAACCTGGACTCGGCGGTGCCGGCCATCCTGACCGCCCACGCAACGATAAACGGCGCCGTTTCCAGCTCCGAGAAGTCGATGATGGTGGGGCGGGACCATACCCTTTTCCCCAGCGCCGTGCACAAGCCCCAACTGGACTACATCGCCCTTGGGCATATCCACAAGCACCAGGTGCTGGCCGATGCGCCGATGATGGTGTACTCGGGCAGCTTGCAGCCGGTGGACTTCAGCGAGGAGGGTGACGTCAAGGGGTTCTGTGTCGTGGACCTGGACCCTTCGGCGCCCCCGGGCAGCCGCATGACCAGGTACGAGTTCGTTCCCGTCAAGAGCCGCCCCTTCCTTACCATAGACGTGAAGGTTTCCGCCGACGACCTGGACCCCACCAGGAAGGTAATCCAGGAGATAATGCGACGGAACATCGCCGGGGCCATCGTCAGGGTGAGGATCTCTCTGCCCGCCGAGATGGATGTGCACCTACGGGAAGGGGACATCCGGGAGGTGCTGAAGGGCGCGCACCACCTGGCTTCCCTGACAAAGGATGTGCAGGGGGAGAGACGGACCAGGATCTCGGCCGATGCCGCCGAAGGCCTGACCCCCTTGGATGCGCTGCAGATGTTTCTGAAGGACCGTGGGACCGATGAGGAGAGACAGCAGAAGCTGTTAAGCAAAGCCGAGAGCCTGTTGGCCATGGAGATGGAAGCCTACGGTGAGGGCGGCCCTGTCGATGTTCCCGCAGCTCTGGAGGAGTCTGCCGACTAGCGTATCTCGTTGATGATCCCCTGGGCCCCTTCGACCAGCTTCTTTATCACGTCACCGGCGTCCAGCATTTCTGAGGCCATACCCACGCCAGCCCCGCAGTAGGAGATGCCCTCCAGGTTGCCCTCCAGCACAGCGGAGCGGGCCTGCATGGGGCCCATGTCCGCATCCCATTGGCCCGCCACATCCACGTCGGCGCCGGGAGTGTCTTCCCGCAGGCGAAGGGCGGCGTCGCTCCTGAGCAGCCTGGTGGGACGGTGGTACCGGCCCGCCACAACAGTGCCGGTGTCGATGGCGCCCATGAGGGCGGCCTTGTAGCTGCTGTGGGCCGCGCACTCGGTGGTTACCACAAACCTGGTACCCATCTGTATCCCCTGGGCGCCCAAGGCGAAAGCTGCCACGAACCCCCGGGCATCCATGATCCCGCCTGATGCGACAACGGGAATGGATATGGACTCCACGATCTGGGGGATGAGCACAAGGTTGGGGTTCTCGTCGGGCCCGCGCATCCCGCCGCCCTCGTATCCCTCGGCGATGATGATGTCCACCCCCTGGGACTCGGCCCCTCGGGCATGGCGGACCGTCGACACTTGGTGCAGCACCCGCACATCGTTGCTCTTGAGCAGGCCCGTGAAGAGGGCAGGGCTCCCCCCATAGGTGATTGCTATCCGGGCGCCTTCCTCGATGGCGACGTTTACGATCTCCTCGATCCTGGGGTTCCCCAGGTAGAAGGCCACGCCGAAGGGGTTCCCAGTGAGGCGTCTTACCGAACGCAGGTTCTGGCGCAGGTTTGCAACGAGGTCGCCGTCCGGGGCCATGACCGCAGTGGGATGGATGATGCCCAAGCCCCCGGCGTTGGATACGGCGGCGACCAGCTCTGGATTGGAGATCCAGGGCATTCCCGCCTGCAAGATGGGATGGTCTATCGCAAGGATCTTGCCTACTTGGGAGTCCCGCATCCCCCCTCCATCGGCCACTAGGTTCCGAGATTGGACAGATTCTAGGAACTAATGCCAGGTGTGTCAACAAGATTCGAGCATTGCCTGGACGGATATGTTGCCTATCTGTAAACCTTGTGGGCCGATAGCCTCTATTCCAGCGCGCATCACCCCTTGCCCATGCTGTACAGGGAGAGAAGTGCAAAAGTCCCCCCTTACCTGATCAGAAGGGGGGCTTGGACAGCGTGACCACTGGAGCGGTAGCATGGCGGCCAACGAAGTCAATGCGGGATAGGATAAAATGAGCACAGGACAGCGTGGGCTGGCCAACTCCCAGTCAGATGCACAATCGGAGGTTAAGGAGTACGTGCCGGACGTAATATGTCGTCATTGCGGTCAGCTAATCAATTTGCCCCGTGAAAGCTATTCCTGGTACGCCGGTGAGGTGACCTGCAGGGAGTGTCAGTGCACGCTTTACGTTGAAATTGGCGACTACCAGTCGTTGCTCGGAGGGACCCCCATTCCCACCCATCTCCCATTTCCCAACGCCCCTGGAGGGAGGGTGTTACGTACCCCTAAGGTTGTCCGCCGCCCCAATGCGTTCCCTATAGACCTTGTACATGGAACAGAGTCAGAAAAGATCCCGGCAGAGGTGAAGGATCCCCTTAGAACGGCCATTCGGGCCTTTGACGACGAAAGGTACGCGGATGCAGCAGTTCGGTGCAGGGTTGTCATTGAGTCCGCCCTTAGGCAGCAGGGAGTGCAAGGAAGCACCCCTTCCAGCATGGTTGATGAGGCTACTAGGGACAGGCTTCTTTTTGAGCCCTATGAGAAATATGGGCAAATCATAGTAGCGGCTGGTGGGCAGGGCGCCCACGCGCCCCGACCACCGATTACCCGCGATAGGGCTTTACTGCTCATCGGGCTAACCGCCGATCTGCTTCGGATGCTCTATGATATTGAAACCTGATGTTCACGGTGTTAGGGTGAGTAAGTAGCCAGTAACATTCGGAGCCTGCAAGGGCGGTAACCCGAGCAGGCTCCTAAACCACAAGGAAGCGTCCGTTCCAAGTGGCCTTGACTCATTCTACGCAACATGGCTTTGGGCTGCAATCAGGCCCCGCCACTGATCGCAGTGAGCTGGAATGCTCTATAGATTTAGTCACGGACGCGGCTCAACCCCTTCTTGATCATTTAAAAGAACTACGGCGCAGCGGCAGGCCGGGCTATCCCCCGGAGGCCCTCTGGCGCGCATATGCCGCTTCCTACTTCTTGAACCTCCCCCACACCAACGCCCTCATACGCAGGCTCCAAGAAGACGAGAGGCTCCGTAAGCTCTGTGGCTTGGGTGATGTGCTTCCCCACAGAACCACTTTCAACCGGTTCATCAAGACCCTGAGCCGGCACACCGATTTGCTGGAAGGGGTCCTGAACAGCATCACCGGCGAGCTCCGCAAACGTATCCCCGACCTGGGCGCTGAGGTGGCGGTGGATTCGACCGCAGTGCGGACCCATGCCAACCCCCATCCACGCAAGCGCGGGCTTTTCGACCCGGAAGCATCATGGACTGCCAAGAACAGCGCCCACGCCCCCGAAGGAAAGGAATGGCACTACGGCTACAAGGTCCATATGCTGGCGGACACCGTGCACGGGATTCCCCTGGCACAGATCGTGACCACCGCAAAGCGCAACGATTCGCCCTACCTGCCCAGGCTTGCCGACAAAGCCCGGTCACAGCTCCCATGGCTGGATATGAAGGTACTCATGGCCGACAAAGGCTACGATGCTTTCTCGAACCATGAGTACCTTGTGAACAAAGCCATCTTGCCGGTGATTCTGATGAAGAGAGCCCCCAAGACCGCTGCATCTTCATCGGGCCTTATCGGGGGCATCTACACAAGCGAGGGCGTCCCGACATGCGTGGGGCAGGTACCGATGGAGTTCGTCCTGACGGACCCGGAGAAGGGCCACCTTTACCGGTGCCGGGGTTGCCATCTGGCGGACTCCACCAAAGGCATGACTATCCACTGCCATGACACCGTTTGGGAGCACCCATCGACGAACATCAAGGTTGTGGGCGTTCTCAGCAGGGCAAGCCCGGAATGGAAGGCCCTCTACGCCAAGCGCTGGGGTATCGAGCGCATCTTCAAAAGCATGAAGCAAAGCCGCCGGCTGGAGGCCCACTGTGTGAAGGGGCTGGGCCAGATCACCCTTCACTCACTGATGTCCACCCTGGCCTACTCAGCAACAGCTCTGGTGAAGGCCCGGGCCGGGTCCCGCAGGACTATGCGATGGATGGTGGAGAGGGTGGCTTAGTCCACAGGACACACACGGGGAGCCATGCGAAAACCAGCCATTCGCATCGTTCTGGGGGCGCACATTTCCTGAGTCCCGATGATTGAGGCCGACGCGCCCATCTGCTCCGATTGGCCCCTAAGCGACCGCCCACTGGATAGGGCCACGGCCGTATCAGTCAGAAACGTTCGATCGCGGGCAACACGGACACATACATCAAGGGCCGCTCGGCTCTTGTAAAAGAAGCGCAGGTACCAAGGTGGCGGAACCAAGATATAGCCATCGGGCACCCCGTCATCGGGGATCGGGAAGGTGGGCTGCTTGATCTTCGGCATCGGAGCTCCTTTTCTCCCAGGAACCCGAACCTGCCGATTTGCAATATTTATCCGCAGTGTGATATGGTTAATTTGCGTGGACCATATCATGGATTCATGGGGCCGCCGATTTCTCTCGGCGGTCTTATGCATTCTAAGGGATATCTGAGTTGTATGGAAAGGCCCCGGTTTCGAAACCGGGGCCTTTCCATACATAGACGGTGGCAGCGCTGCTTGGAGACTAAGCGCAGCCGGTCAGCCGTTCATAGTTTGTGGCGAACCCTGTCACATCGAAGAGCTCCACAACCTGGATTCCTTGGCCAGACACTTCGATGCGCAGAATGGCTTGCTGAGATTCTGCGGCACGCATGAGTTCTATGATGGGACCCGCTGCAGCCGACCCCCGAAAGTGTAGGGAGTTGCTCAGAACGCCAACTGCCCCCGCACGGAACTCAACTGACTCACTTGTTCCAAAGCTGACTGTCATGGTCATGCCAGAAGTCGGGAAGCTTGTGCCATCATCGGCGTAGAACGCAAAGCGAGCGCCTCCAAGGTCTGCTGTGCAGCTAACCGATACGTACCGGCCAAAAGACACAAGAATACTGTTGCGACTCCCCTCACTATGCAGAGTTAGCAGCTGGTTCTCTGACTCAAAGTCCACGCAGTTGGCGTATCCACCAGGACAATCCGGTCCAAAATATGTCCAATGGCCCGTGACAGCCGGGCTAACCGGGACGGGAGTTGCGACTGGTCGAGATGCACCGAAGTCCCATCCCACTAAATCAGCTGCATAGACGAAGGGATCATCTATCCCAACAAGGTCTATGAAGCCGATGGCCTCTCCGTCGCCGTTCACCAATGGAGACCCGCTGCTGCCCGAATCTGCGGATAGGTCAGCGACGATGTAGTGAATGCCGCTGGTGCTGGTCCCCCATGTTGCACGACCGGATACGACGCCTTGGGTCGCTAGGTACACATCCAAATCAAGGAGATTCTCCGCATAGCCATAGGAAGCTACGGGCTCCCCGATGTCCACCGCTCGCGCAATTGGGATTGGCTTCGTGGCGACCGTCCCTGATGCCGGCACAAGGAGCGCCGCCTGGATTCCGGTCTCGACTGCCGACACTCTGTACTCGCGAGAGCGCCCCTGGGAGTCAATGACACTGATGCCCAGGAGGGAGCCCCCTTCAGCGAAATCTTGGATCACATGAGAGGCCGTGATCACGGTGCCCCTCCCATTAACAAAGAACCCACTGGCGCAAAGGTATTCGCCTTCGGTGGTGCGTACCTTCACGCACACCACACTCTCACGCACTTGCTCCGCCACTTCGCGGAAGTCGGAGGCTGGCGCCCCCGGTAATCCTTGTGCGCCTTGTCGTCCAGTCTGCCCGGGTTCGCCCTGCGGACCTCTTACACCGGAAGGGCCTAGAGCCCCTCGTTGTCCTTGAGCGCCCCGCTCGCCCTGTTCCCCCTGTGGACCCTGCGGTCCCGTCGCTCCCCGTTCACCGGGAGGCCCTGTCTCCCCCGGCCCCCCCTGCTGTCCGGGTACGCCCTGTTCCCCCTGTGGACCCTGCGGCCCGGGAGGACCTTCAATACATCCTGTTGCTGCCACCATTAGCAGTGCAGCTAGAACGATCCCTATTCCGAGCAACCTCGGCAAAACAAACATGGTGCCCCCTTGCATGAGTCGTCTGGGTAATTGCGAGCTACCGTCCACGCGCACAGAGGCAAGGAGGGCATGTTGCCCATCCAACCCAATCACTGTACGCAGTGGTGAAGGGGTAGCTCGCAGGAGGCAGACTACCATAGAACGAAAGGGATATCCACTAACGGGTAGCGTCTACTCTACAAATAAGGGGTGGGGGACTTTTGCACTTCTCTCGTACAGGTAGGAAGGTTTGACTGGGGCCCACTCCCTTCCTAAAATTGCGCATACCCATGACCGCACCAGGCGCTACCCCATGAGCTTCACCGATGTCCTTCTCCTGGCTATCAGGTGGCTCCATGCGATTGCGGCTGTGGCGTGGGTCGGAGGCGGAATCTTCTACTTTCTGGTCCTCAGGCCGTCCATCAGGGCTTCGGCCTCCCAGGGTGTGCCGGGCTATGCCGAAGCCGGGAGGCGGTTCCGGCATCTTGTGGGAACCGCCATGGCAGTGCTCATCATCACCGGGGCGGTCCTGACGATAAGCCGCCTTACCTCGGAGTATGCGGGCCTTCCCTACGTTGTTGTGCTTGCCATCAAGGTTGGCATGGCCCTGTACATGTTCTACCTTGCCAGGTTCCACCTGAGGCCCGGTAGAATAGATGAGGTTGACCATGGGGCAGGATGGGTCCGGAAGGGATACCGGATAGCCACCGGGACGACCACGGTTCTGGTGCTGGGGGTAATCGTGTTCCTGCTGGCAGACATCCTGGCCAGCTTGGTAGAGCAGAGCCTGAAGTCCTAGCCACGCAAGAGCCTTGGAGTTTGGTGTGGGCTGGACGAGACGCAGGAAGGGCTGATGCGTAAAGAGCTGATGGAAATTCTGGCATGTCCCCTCTGCAAGGGGGAGTTGGAGCTTCGCGCAGACGAAGAGGATGGAGAGGAGGTCCTTACGGGGTCTCTGTATTGTGGAAGCTGCCCAGAGGAGTATCCTATAGTGGACTCTGTCCCCAACTTCCTGCCTGCGGAAATGCGGCCGGGGAAGGCTGAATGAAGCTCGTAAAAAATCTGTATGGAGAGCTACATTTCAGACCTTGACATAGGCAAAAGGTTCCCACTATGATTGTCGTTGACCTTGCGCCTAGCAAAGCTATGTGGCAAGCTTTAGAAGCTGAAGTCAGTGCTGTTGGCACCAGTGTGATGATGTGGACTAAGGAGGTCTGATGAAACTCTTTCTCCGGAGCAAGCTGGCGGCGTTAGTTCTTGTAATTAGCTTAGTTTCAGTCATAACAGGCGTTGCGCTGGCGTCAAGCAGCTCTTCCCCCTCCAACCAGGTACTTACGAGTTCGGTGATTTCGATCACCCCATTGCCCCTTGAGGTACCTGAAGGTGGCAGGCTCGATGTACTCGGGGCAGGCTTCACTCCCCTGGAACTCGTCCTGATAGAGATCTTCACGGGAGAAGATGAGACGATTGTCATAGATGGTGGCAGGGCCAACTTCGCGGGCGCCTTCCGTGCCAGCATATCTGAGCTGCCCTCCAGCCTCGAAGCAGGGCTTTACACCATCAAGGCCAGGACGGTGGGTTCGACCCATGCAGCGAGCGCGCCACTGGAGGTCTGCGTAAGCTCCGATGGCAAGTGCTAGCTGCCTATAGGGGCATGAACCCGGCGAACTTCTGAACCAACTGAGTCCGAATAGAAAGAGCTAGGCTGCAAATGCAAGCCTAGCTCTTTTTGTTGCCTCTGCGACTCGTTAGTTCCTGGCAGGGAGATTGCGCTTTAGCTTAAGCTTGTTGATCCTCCTGCCGAAGAGGGAGATGACCTCGATGGTCAGTCCGTCCAGCGAGACCTGGTCTCCTACCTCCGGCATCTTGCCGAGAGAGCTGTAAACCAGGCCACCAACCGTATCCACATCATCATGGTCGATGGCGGTGGACATCAGGTCCGAGATGTAGTTGATGGTAACTCGAGCATCGACCACGATCTCACCGTTGGGCAACGGCACTACCCGAGGTTCCATGCTGCGTGAGAACTCGTCCTCGATTTCGCCCACTATCTCTTCGATCAGGTCCTCCAGGGTCAGCAGTCCCTCCACACCGCCATATTCGTCAACAACTATGGCCATCTGGAGGTGCTTTTCCTGCAGCTCTCTCAGAAGGTCGTCCAGCAGCTTCGATTCGGGGATGAAGTAGGCAGGCTTGATTATGGACAAGAGGGAAGAATTCTCCTCGGAAGCAACCAGGTACCGTAGCAGGTCCCGGGAATAGACCACCCCAAGGACCTGGTCGATGGTCTCTTCATAGACAGGAAGGCGACTATGGCCATGCTCCAGCATCTTGGACGCAACTTCGGACAGGGGCGACTCAACCTCTACGGCGATGATATCGATCCTGGGCACCATTACACTCTTGACCGAGGCTTCGTCCATCTTCAGGATGGAGCGGATCATCGAGCGCTCCCTCAGGTCCAGCTTGGCTTGGTCCTCCTCGGTGATAACCACCGGCGGCGGGATGAGCGCCTCGGAGCCGTTGGAGTCGTTCTGTGCACTGTTGGTGTCCATCGGCTCGGGGATCCGTTGGAGACGTCCTTTGCCCGGAATCAGCCTGAGAATGACAATTTGCACTGGCATTTGCAGCGTGTACGCCGCCCTGGGAAACCGATTTGCCACTGCTCGAGCGCCCCAACCAGCGGCTAGAACAAGGACGAGGAGGCCCAGTGTGGACGGCGCCTGCACCGCCAGGGCTGTGGCTTCCAGGCGCACCAGAAGGACCTGGAGGGCTACGACCATGGCGATCAGGCTGGCATAGCTGATCACCTGGTGGAGGGATCGTAGATAAGAAAGTTGGGTTGAAGCGAAGGAGGGGGGGTCGTCAAGCCGACGATATACAGAAGAGGCTGCGCTCGCGTACAAGAAGACCAGCAGACCAGCCGCCAGCGATAAACTAGGTTCTATGGTGCTACTATCCAATCCTTACGACTTGCTGCCCAAGTACCCGGGTGTGGGCAGGGGATTCCCGCAGGGTCATCCAGGCCCGGCGGGTTTCTTCCGCGTCCCCACGATTCTAGCAGGTACACCCACAGCTAGTCCAGACGGGGGCACATCGTGGGTGACCACCGCTCCGGCTCCGGTAACCGCGCCGGGACCCACATCCACCGGGGCTACCAGCATGGTGTCCGAGCCGATGAAGGCATTATCCCCTATGGTGGTGTTGTGCTTTGACTCGCCATCGTAGTTGCATGTGACCGTTCCCGCACCCAGGTTCACGCCTTCTCCGACCGTTGCGTCGCCGACATAGCCGAAGTGGCCCATTGCCGTCCCCTGGCCCAGCCGGCTGTTCTTGATCTCGGCAAAGGTACCCACGTGTACACCCTCTTCCAGGTGGGTGCCCGGCCTCAGGTGGCAGTAGGGGCCTACGGACACATCGGACTCCACCACAGCTTCGGTAACGAAGGACGCCACCACCCGACACCGGTCGCCAATCTGGGAGTCCTTGATTGTGCTGCCCGGACCAAGGGTGCAGTCCTCCCCCACTGTGGATTCTCCCAGGACCATTGTGTTGGGATAGATGACTGTGTCCTGCCCCAGCCGGACATCGGCGTCCAGAAAGGTGGTCCTGGGGTCGATCATGGTTACGCCCTCGTCCATCCAGCGCTGGCGAATGCGCTCCCGCATAACCCCTTCGGCCAGGGCAAGTTGGGAGCGGGTGTTGACGCCGAGGAGCTCGGTGGGTTCGTCTAGCAGCAGGCTTCCCACCCCAGTGCCTTGCCCGTAGGCAGCAGAGACCAGGGAGGTGATGAACATCTCACCCGATTCCGACGGCTGAACTCTGGGTAGGTTGTCCCAAAGCCAGGATGCCTCGAAGCAGTAGGCCCCGCCGTTGCACTCCCATGCTCCAAGCTCTGCCTCGCCCAAGTCCCTGGTTTCCACGATGTCGCAGATGTTCCCCTCAGCATCTCGCAAGACCCTGCCCATCCCTTCGGCGGGGCTAGAGGCGGCAGTCAGCAGGGTTATGCCAACGCCCTGGGCGATGTGCTGGGAGAGCATCTTGGCCAAGGTGCTCGACTTGACCAGGGGAAGGTCCCCGTTTATCACCAGGATATGGTCGGCCTGACCCTGCAGGGCTTGGGCAGCGCAGCCCAAGGCGTGACCTGTGCCCAGGGGCTGCTCCTGTACCACGTTTCGAATGCTCAGGTCCGATGGGCGCTCCGGGCCGCCCCAGTCTTTGGCTACCACCAGGACAACCTGGCCGATGCCGGCGCCTGCGAGGGCATCCAGGGTGAAGCTGAGGAGCTCCCGTCCGCACATGGGTAGCATCAGCTTGGGCACCTTGGACTTCATTCGTGTGCCCTTGCCCGCAGCCAACACCACGCCGGCCCAATTTGTCATTCCAACACCCGTTTCAGGCTCCCCGGAGGGCGGATGAGTCCAGTGTCTAGGGGTTCAATGGTAATTGAGGCGGAAGATGCCGGTCAAGGAAGCTTCGGCCATAACCTGAACGTCGAGTACCTCGTCGACGCAGTCTCCAAGGCGATCGTTTCGGCGTAGCTGCCCTTGTTGTGGCAGGGGGCTGATGATATGCTTCTTGGGCACGTGCCCCCGTAGCTCAGAGGATAGAGCGCTGGCCTCCGGAGCCAGGCGCGGGAGTTCGAGTCTCCCCGGGGGTACCACTCCTGAAACTGTAGTGAACCATTACCCTTCCCATTCGGATCCCCCGGGTCGACTTTGCCTCGGCTATGACCCCGGAGTAGCGGGGCCAGGATCTATACCGACGGAGCAAACGCTATGAGCATTGAGCAGATGGATTTCTACCAGAGGAAGCTCGAATATGAGATCGACTCGGCGGACCTTCGGGAGGCCCTGGACAGAGGTGAACCAATCGTTGTAGTGGATGGCCGCACCTCCATCGCCTATGCCAGGGAACACATCCCAGGCGCCGTCAGCCTTCCCCATAGGGACATCAGTTTTAACAACACCGAGTCGATGCACAAGTCAAATCTGTACGTCTGCTACTGCGACGGCATCGGTTGCAACGCCTCGACCAAGACAGCCCTGAAGCTCCTCACCCTTGGTTTCCGGGTGAGGGAGCTGATCGGCGGGCTCGATTGGTGGAAGCGGGACGGTTACCCCACCCATGGCGCGGAAGCAGCCCTGGTACCTGGCGTAAAGTGCGGCTGCTGACCGGACGGTGTCCTTAGAGGGACACGCCCAGGGCCCACATCAGCCTGAGGGCCCCGGGAGCCGGGTGCGGGAGTTGGAGTCTCCCGGGGCACCACTGCACAACTCATGCCTCGGCGCCGTCGCGCCCCTTTCGTGAACTCCCTGTAATCAGTCTTTGACACCTCTCCAAACAAGCGGGGGGTTGCCGCATCCAGATTTAGCAGTTACCCTTGATACTTGTTTCGCCGGTTGGGAAGGATAGTGATCGGTGACCAGCCCCTCACAGTGTACAGGGTGAAAGGAGGCCACCGTAGTGGTTGAACGCGATGCGAGTACCATCGTTTCAGATACCCAGGCCTATTACGATGGGCCTGCCGACGAAATCTACCGCACCATCTGGGGCGATAACCTTCACCTAGGTGTGCCCTGCAGCGATGAATGCCCCCACCCTGAAGCCATGGAGCACACCAACAAGATTATGGCCGACGCGGTGCGCCTGGGAGCGGACACCCGGGTCCTGGATCTGGGATGCGGGTATGGTTCCACGGCCCGCTACTTGGCCGCCAACTTCGGTTGCCCGGTAACCGGCACCAACATCAGCGAGAGGGAACTGGACCTGGCCCGCGACCGCGCCTCCCAGGCCGGGCTGTCCCATCTGCTGTCCTTCGAGTACGAAGACTTCCATAGCTTGGCCTATCCGGAAGCTTCCTACGACGTTGTCTGGAGCCAGGAAGCGTTCCTGCACGCGGCAGACAAGCATGCGGTGCTGTCCGAGTGCCGCCGGGTCCTGAAGCCCAATGGTTCCCTTATCTTCACGGACATACTGGTGCGCCGGGACACGCCGGCGGGGGACCGGGAGAGAATTTATGACCGGGTGAAGTCGCCCGACATGTGGGACCTGGACGACTACCGCACCGCCCTATCCCGGCTGGATTTTCGGATCGATAGAGAAGAAGACTGGTCCCAACACGTCGCCCGCTCCTATGGTTGGGTTCGGGACCAGCTTCAAGAGAATCGAGATATTCTCCTGCCCCGCATAGGAGCAGACCCCATAGACCGCACCCTGGATGCCCTATCATTCTGGGTCCGGTCGGCCAAGGCGGGCTTCATCGGCTGGGGTCTGTACATGGCAACGAAACCCCCCTAACACTCCCCACAACCGCAGATTCGTCCTCTAGGTCAGGTCGTAGTCCCTCCCGTTTCGCCATTTCCTGCCGCCCTGAGCGGTAACTGGTTGCGTACCATCCCGGTCTTGGCATAGCGGGTGGAATGAATAGCGACCGCTGACACCTGAGCTTTGCATGAACATCGTTCTTGCCTTTGCATTTGGAGCGGTTCCGGCCGCCCTGACGTGATGCCCGGGGAGGACACGCACCGAAAAGTATCCCGGGCGCTAGTCCCACACCAGAAAGGAGCCACCTATGGTTACAAACAATGACATCCTGGTCCCCAAGGACCTTTACAAAAAGCAGTATTCGCCGGAGTTTGCCCGCCGCTGGGACGAGCTGATCGACTGGCAGCGCAGAGCTGAAGCTGAGAGCAACTTCTTCCAGGACATCTTGAAAGAACATGGAGTCGAGACGGTGCTGGACATTGCGTGCGGCACCGGATTCCACTCGGTCACCCTGAAGGCCGATGGTTTCGAGGTTACGGCTGCCGATGGCGCGCCCAACATGCTGGCCCAGACCAAGGAGAACGCCGAGTTCTTTGGGATCGACGATCTGCGTGTTGTGGAGGCTGAGTGGACCCGGCTTGGTGAGTCCTTTGCAGGGGAGCAATTCGACGCTGTGATCTGCCTGGGAAACGCCTTTACCCACCTGTTTGACGAAGGGGACAGGGTACAGACCCTCAACGAGGTGTACCAGCTGCTAAACAAGGATGGCATCGCCATCATCGACCAGCGAAACTACGATGCCATCCTGGATAACGGCTTCTCCAGCAAACACCAGTCCTACTACATGGGCGAGAACGTTCAGGTGGGACCCGAGGAGCTGAACGAGAACCTGCTGAAGATGCGCTATCAGTATGATGATGGGGAAGTGCATTTCCTGACTCTCTGCCCCATACGCCAGGACTACGTCACAGGCCTGCTCCTGGAGGCCGGTTTCAGCAACGTGGACCGCTACGGTGACTTTGTCGAGGACTACGACTTCTACGATCCCGACTTCGTGATCCAGGTCGCCCGGAAGTAGGCAGCAGCAGGAGTTCCAAGGGGGACGCGGGTGCATCCCGCGGAGGCGAGCTATCCACCGATGGGTATGGCTCGCTGACCCTACGGCCGAGGTTCCGAATATTCCGACGCCCGGCAGGGTTGTACGCTTGTAGCGCCTTGTGCCCTACTGCTTCCGAGGTGTAGGTCTCGGTGGGTTGCACCAAGAGCAGTAGCGTACCTCCAGGTTGGTGCTCTGGGCTTTGCTTGCTGCGCCCGAGACCGTGGGAATGTATTCGAAGTACTCGCAGCCGGGCGGGTCGGTACGGCTCACTCCTCTGTGTACCTTCAGGCGATTGCAAGTTGACCGGTGGACCGCTGCATACCTGCCCCGCCTATTGACAAAGATCGTAAACATCGTCTCTCCCCCGCCCGATTATGGGCAGGCAGCCATCCCCCCGCAATAGCGTTGCCCCCTCGCCCTTGAGGGGGAGGGCTGGAGTGAGGGTGAACCGTTAGGCCTCCGGACAGCCTCTTCTTTTCCATATTCCCAATCCCTTTCAGGAGCCAAACCTCGCATTGACGGAAAGTTGCTCGGCGTTTACCCTAGCCTTCAAGCAGACCGACTACCAGGTAAAGGAGAAGCCCATGACGATCAGCGAACAAAAGACCTACGAGGTTGAGATCTCGGACTTGGAGTACCTCCGGCACGGGGACAGGTCAATAGAGGCGCGCTTGTTCAAGCCCGTCGGCGCCGGACCCTTCCCCGTAATGATCGAGATCCATGGTGGGGCCTGGATCCGCGGGAACCGGTTCAACGGCGACGCTCCCAACGAGGCCCTGGCCAAGAAGGGCGTTATCGTGGTGGCGCTGGACTTCACCGTGCCTCCTGATGCCCCCTACCCTGCTTCTTTTGCCGACGTTAACTACGGCATTCGCTGGAGCAAGAGCCAGGCAGCATCCTGGAACGGGCGCGGAGACAAGGTCGGAGCTATGGGCACCTCCAGCGGCGCCCATCTTGCTATGCTCCTGGGCATGCGCCCCAAGGACCCCCGCTACTCCGCAGTGCCGGGCCCGGCAGGTGTGGACGGCACCCTGGGCTGCGTGATCATGGTCTCCCCTGTGATCGATCCCCTGGGACGCTATCACTACGTCAAGGGCCTTCGCGATGACGTCACCCCGCCTCCGGGGATGGTGGACCGCATTGCCCCCGCCCATGAAGCCTACTTCCTGACTGAGGATGCAATGGCTGAAACTGCCCCGGCCAAGGCCTTGGCCGCTGGCGAGAAGATGGAGCTCCCGCCCACCCTGTGCGTGGCGCGCACCTACGAGGCTTCCCATCCGCGCCCGGACCTGGAAGAGTTCATCAGCCAGTACCGGAAGGCCGGGGGCGATATCGACTTCACCGTCTACGAGGGTGATGGCGAGGGTCTGCTGAGCGACCCCTCCGCGCCCACGGCAGCACAGGCGCTGGACAAGATGAGGGCCTTCATCGGAGAGCACCTCGGATAGAACGGGCTAACCGGCCCACCTGGCTAGTCGGCTCCCAGCAAATGTCTCGCAATGAGCATGGGCTGGGAGCCAGTACTGTCTTACAGGTTCGGGACGATGTGGTCGCAGAGCAGTGAAACAGCCTCGTCCACGTCGGGGCCCAGCTCGGAGAACATGAGCTGGCTGAACCCCTGCTTCTGCGCCGTATCCCGCACCTCCAGCATCCGCTCCAGGCACTGCTCCGGGGTGCCGGCGATGAACATGGCGTCAACCATGGAGTCGGTGACCATGGCCCGGAACTCCTGGGGGTCGGGCCTCCTCTTTTCGACCTCGTCCAGGCGCGCCACATCGGGGATGGCCACCCCCAGGCGCTCGATGTCTTCGTGGGTGAAGCCTTGGCGGTACATGGCCAGGATGCGGTTGCCGGTGTTCTCTTTGACAAAGTCCCGCGCCCGGTCCTTGTCCCGGGACAGGGAAATCTTTATTTCAGCTACCTTGGGCACCGAGGCTGGGTTCTTGCCGGCGGGCACTGCGCGGTCAAAGATGTCCAGGTGCTCGGGCACCCGTCCCGTACGGAGTGCCGCCAGGTAGTGTCCCCCGAAGATCAGCCCGTCCATGCAAGCCGCGCTGACGGCCAGCCCCTTGGGTCCGTTGCTCCCGGAGTAGATGCTGATGGGTGTGGCTGCCTTGAAGTTCAGCTGGAAGACGGCGTCGGGGTTGAAGTGGTAGTAGTCCAGCAGGCCGGGGTAGTCGGCGAAGCAGACCCCTTCGCCGTCCAGCAGCCGGCGCAGGCTCAGGGCTGTTTCCCGCAGGATGCTGACGGGCTTGGGTGTGCGGATCAGCCTGGGCGTACGGGGATTTCCCCTGCCGAGCCCCACCACCAGCTCCCGGCCGTCCATCACCTCGCTGAGCGTGGCCGCCGAGTCGGCCAAGTCCACGGGATTGCGGAAATACTGGATGTTCACCGCTGTGCCCAGCTTGATGTTCAGGTTATAGGCCATGGCTGTCAGGACGACGAAGGACTGGCGGCTCCGCAGGTTGTCGGTAACCCATAGCTGGGAGACCCCCTTGGCCTCGCCCTCCTTGGCCAGCTTGACCAGGTGGGGAAGAGTAACGTGGGCGTAGGTGGGTAGGTGGAACTGCACCCCGATTTCCATGGTTGACATAAATTAGTCCTTTCTCAGAGGCATGTGCCGTGGAGAGATATCGTGCACCTATTCTAAGGGTGATGAGGAATCTGTACAGGCTTAATCCCCGGGCTTCACCGAAGTGGGTGGGCCCGCCGCTGGGCTGTTGTATAATGCCTTCTACGGGCAGCCTGCCCGTCAGTTCAGGCGGGGCGTGGCGCAGCGGTAGCGCGCCTGGTTTGGGACCAGGAGGTCGGCAGTTCGAACCTGCCCGCCCCGACCATCGGCCAACCCTCATGCTCCCAGCGCCGGGAACGTGCTCCTACCAGTCGGGGTCTGTGTCGTTGGTGCTGTTGTTGGTGAGGCGGACCTGGGCTGAGCCGTCGTCATCCATCACGAATATCTCGCCGGTGCCGTACAGGTAGGACACGAAGGCGATGCGATTGCCGTCCCCGGACCATACCGGCTGGGCATCTTCGGCATCGTTGAAGGTCAGCCGGCGAACGTCCGACCCGTCGATATTCATCGTGTAGATCTCGTTGTTGCCGTCCCGGTCGGACACGAACACCAGCTTCTTGCCATCGGGAGACCACTGGAACTGCCAATTGCGACCGTTGTCCTTGGTGAGGGCCTTCTGTTCTGTGCCATCTTCGTTCATCAAGTAGATGTCCAGGCCTCCCTCCCGTTCGGACAGAAAGGCGATGAGCTTGCCGTCGGGAGACCAGGCAGCCTCGGTGTCCACCGAGTCGGTCAGGTTTCTGATGTTGACGCCGTCGGGGTTCCTGGTCACGATGCCGCCCTCCTGGACGCCATTCACGCTCTCGGTGAAGGCGAGCCACTCGCCATCGGGAGACCATCCGGTAAGGGTGGGCTGCGTCTCATCGGAGGTCACCTGCTTGAGGTTGGCCCCATCGGCATCGATCATGTAGATCTCGTGAATGCCGCTGCGGTCCGATATGAAGGCTATTCTCTGACCGTCGGGGGACCACAGGTGTTGAGAGTCGGTCCCCAAAGAGCTGGTCACGTTTATGATGTCCCCTTCGCTCACGTCTATGCGGTTGATCTCCGTATCCCCGGACTCGTCGGAGAGAAAGGCGATGTAGCTTTTGTCGGGCGACCACTTGGGTTCCCGGTTCGCCGCGCCGTTGTTGGTAAGCCTCTCCACGTTCTCCCCATTGTCGTCCATGACGACAATGTCCTCTCCGTCACTGCTGGTTGCAACGAAGACTATCTGGTCGCCTCCCGAGCCCCCGCATCCCCACACTGCCACCAAGAAAAGGCTCAGGACGCCGACGGCGAGAAGGGGCAGTCGCCGGAGAAACCGCACTGCATGCCATGGTCGTCCTGGGAGACCGTTGGTGCCTGCGCCGCAAACGGGCTGTGTCTTACCCAGCATCCCTTCCTCCGAGTGTTTCTGGATGCTGGATTGTACCAGAGAACAGCCGGGGGACATCCCTTCGTTTCTGTCCGAGTTACGACAAAAAAGGGGCGGGCAGGTCAGTCGCCCTGGGTGGAGTGGGCGCCCGCTTCATGGGGCACCACACCCGCTAGCACCGGGCTCATGAACGTCAGGGCCTTGTTGAGAGGGGGATAACTGAGAGCCTTGGTGATGGCCCGGCTGTGCCAATCGAAGGAAGGCGCCAGGGAACCGACAAGATGGGACGACAGCCCGTTGGCGGCGACTGCGTTTGCCAAGTAAGAGATCTGGTAATCATCCAGGGATTCGAAAAACCGGCGAGCAAGGGAGCCCACCTTGAGCTCCCTGGAGAGCAGGGACTTCCACTCTCTCTCGTAGCTTCTGAGGCGGCTGGCTGAGAAGTCGTCCTGCCTTATGGCTTCGTCCAGGCAGTTGGACGCCGCATCGCTGGCCAGGAGGGCGTAGTAGATGCCTCCGCCGGTGGTGGGCTTGACCTGCCCTGCAACGTCCCCGACGGCCAGGATGCGATGGCCGTAGGTCCTGGGCGGAGGTTTGAGGGGAATGCCCCACCTGGATGGTTCCCGCATGATGCCCGTTATTTTGCCCTGCCCTTCCAGATGACAGATCAAGCTTTCGAGGTGTTCCATAGCTCGGCGGCGGGCCAGGAGCCCCACGAGGGCACGGCCGCTGCTGGTGGGGACAAGCCAGGCGAAGAATCCGGGCGCAACAGCGCGCCCGACGTAGATGGATATCTGGTCGATGCCCGGCGCTTCCACCTCGGCTTGGGCGGCCCCAACGTAGTCGCCGGGCCTCCCCAGTCCGGCCTTGTGACCCAGTTCCGAGCCAAAGCCGCTGGCCAGCACCACTGCCCTGGCCTCGGAGGTCCACTCCCCGGAGCTGCCGGTAAACCGCACCCGGCACCGGTCTTCCAGGACCGTGACCTCCGTGGCCCGGGTGCCCAGGCAGTAGGTAGCCCCGGCGGCCTTGGCTTTATCAGCCATGGAGGCCACGTATCCTACCCGGTCGATGATGTGGGCTTGTACTCCATCGACGGATAGCTCGGCAGTGCGACCGTCGGGGGTGACCAGCCGGGCTGAACGAGCGCTCTTGTAGATGAGGGCAGGGTCCGGGGGATACCGGTCTATGCACTCCGTCCCTACTATGCCGGTACATAGCTTGTCGCCGACGTTCTGTCTCCAGTCGGCGACAAGTACATCATGCCCCTGGGAAGCCAGCCTGTAGGCGGTGTTGTTCCCCGCGGGCCCGGCGCCTATGACGATCACATCATTCAAATTGGGCAAATCAGGGGTCCTGCCGACCCTCTACAGGGGAAGGGGACGTTGCGTTTGGGTGAATCCATGCTGTTTCCTGACTATATCCTGCTGGCTCTACCTTGTCCAACAGGCAGGCGGCTGGGTGATCGCCTCTTGGAGCAATGTGGCCGGCTCAAGAGTGCGGTAGTCACAGCCCAAGGCCTATCCTATAATGGATGGCCGTAGCAAGACCCACATTTCCATATCCAAATGTCGAAGGAAGGTGCACAATGGAAAGATTGACAACGGCGGAGGCGGAGACCATTCGAGATGCGGCCAAGGCCAAGATACTGGAGATGGGAGCCAAGATGAGCGTGGCGGTGGTGGATGAGCGGGGCGACCTCATCACCATGGTCAGGGTGGATGGAGCCCCCTGGCGCACACCCCGGATCTGCCAAGCCAAGGCTGTAGCATCGGCGGCCTTTGGCCGGTCCAGCAAGGATATGCTCGAGATGGCCATGACCCCGGTCATGCGAGGCCTGATGGCCATGGAAAACGGGCGCATGATCCCCGGGCAGGGCGCGCTCCCGGTCTTCAAGGACGGCGAGCTGGTAGGGGCGGTCGGAGGCAGCGGCGGCACCGCGCAGCAGGACGAGGATGCGGCCAGGGCAGGAATCCAGGCTGTGTCAGGGTTGACGACGGTCGATTAGGCCCAGTCCCGGGAAGGACGTCACGCCAGGACGTTGTACCGATAGCGGGAGCGCATAAGGTCCCCCTCCTCGAAGCGGGAGAACCGCAGGGGGGAAATGTCCACGGACTTTGCTTGGCCTTCGAGCACCAGCTCGGCCATGGACACGCCTATCATGGCGGCCAGCTTAAAGCCGTGGCCGCTGAAGCCGACGGCGCAGTATAGACCTGAAATGCCATCCACACGGTCCAGGATGGGGTGCCAATCGGGCGTGATAGTAAACAGTCCGGACCAGCCTCCCTGAAACCCGCCCTCGGACATGGCGGGCATCCGGTGCACCAGCTTGGTCGTGTACTCCTCGATCATGTCCAAGTCCACGCCCTGGTTGTATGTGTCCGGGTCCGCCGGGTCTTCCCGCCCTCCGACCAGGGTCAGGTCTACGGAATCGGGCCTGAAGGAGAACTCCTGGGCGATATCCCCAACACCGGGATGCCGAGGAATCCGGTCAGTGGGCCGACGCATGATCAGGAGCTGATGGCGCACCGTATCCAGGGGCAGATCTATCCCCAGGGGCGACACCAAGCTCCTGGCCCACGGGCCGGCAGCCACAACCACAGTGTCGGTCTCTATTCGCTCTCTGTCGCTCACTACGGCGGTGACCCTGCCGCCGCTTGTCTCGATGCTCCTCGCGGGACAGCTAAGCACGACCCTGGCGCCAAGCTCCCGCGCCCTGGATGCGTATCCTGACGTCACGGAATGGGGGTCTGCATAGCCGGACTGGGGCTCGTAGGCCATACCGCCCGCATCCTGCACGCAGAGCATAGGAGCTATCTCTGCAACATCGTCGGGGGTGACCAGCCGGGTGTCTATGCCCAGCTCCTGCTGCATCGCCACATTCTGCTCGATGGCTTCCCTGTCCTGGGGACCAACCACCACGAGGTAGCCTGTGGTGACGTATCCCGATTCAGCTCCCACAACCTCGGGGAAGCTCTGGTATATCTTCATGCTCTCCCAAGCCATGAGGGTCGTGACGGGATTGGAATAGTGCATTCGGCAGATGGCTTGAGACTTTCCCGTGGAGCCGGAACCCAGGGCATCCCTCTCCATCAGCACCAAGTTCCCGGCGCCCATGGCGGCCAGGTTGTACAGGATGCTGCATCCCATCACCCCGCCACCGATGACTACTATGTCGGCTGTGGTTGCCACCACGTTCTCCCGGCGAATCTAGTTGTGCTGTTGTGAGCCCGAACTAGCCAGGCGGGCTGTTGGATGGACTACTGCCCCAGAAGGGTATCCAGCTCCTGGCGTTGCTGCTGCGCAAGTTCTTCCTCGCCCATGAGATCGTAAATCTCGGCAAGATTGGTGCGGGCATCCCTGGCTGCAGGACCAATGGCGTCCTTTTCGAGGCTGGTGTTTAGGGCATCCAAGGCATCCCCTGTCTGTTCGAGCCCCCGGAATGCAATGCCCTGCAGCATCAGCGGAATGGCTGCTTCGACGCCATCTCCCGAGAGTTCCAGGGAGCTGGTTGCATTGTCCAGGGCTGACTCAAATTCATTCGACAGGAGCAGCTCTTGGGAGCGGAGGTTGTATGCCCTGATCAGGGTCCCGGTCAGGGCGTTGGTTGCCTCCTCGTTCCCCTCAAAACGACCCAGGCTCTCCTCCAGTACCTCGATAGCTTCCTCATTCAACTCCAGGTTCAGGTAAGCCGACCCTAAGGCATCATAAATGTTGTAATGGAGGGGAAGCATCCCGGTCAGCTCCAGGTGATACCTTATCGCCTCGTCTCCCTTGCCGGCATAGCCCAGTCTCGCCAGTCTCATGGCGGAGTTTGCCACCTCCAGCTTGGCCTGGGGCGATGTGGGGTTCGCTTGGTGGCCTCTGAGGTCGGCGAGATAAGCTTCCTCGGCGCAGCGGGCGAACGAAGCGACCTCGGAAGGGCGTCCGTCGAACTGGATGTCGGGTTCCAAAGAAAACAGGACGGAACAACTGGGGAAAGGCTGACCTGCATTGGCGTCGGCCGTGGCAATGTCTCTGTAGGCGTCCAGCATGCTGGAGGAGAAGTTGTGATAGTTGGGCACATCGGGTGCCCTGGAGGTGGCCTCTGACATAAGCTGATGGCCCGTCCGGAGCTGGTCCAGGTTAAGGGGGGACGACGATGTCCCGGATTGGAAATGCGCCCTGCCCAAGCTGGCGGAGCGGGCTGCCACTGCATACTCCCAGCTTCGGTCCCACGTCAGCCATGAAATGAACCCGATGAGGGCCACTGCCAGGAAAGCGATACTTACCGAGGCTGGTCCCCATTGGGGTCCTGAGGCGCCCCGTCTGCGTGCTTGCCTGCCCCTCCTGCGGTTCCTGCCTTCACTCCTCAACGCGGCGGTTGAAGGTGCTTGTTGGGACCCGGCTGATTCGGCCTTGGGGACCCGGCCGAACACGTAAGGCAGAGCAACAACCAAGCCCAGCAAGGTCCAGAAGACCACCAAGTCCGACTCTCTCGCTACGCCGACCATCATCTCAGCTAAACGGCCGACGATTGCGGCAATCAAGGCCACCAAAAGCCACCGATGGAGGGCCGAGTAGCTGCGCCAGCCCCGGAAGACCTGGCCCATGCCGACGGCCAGCACGGACACCGCAAGTCCGATGGACGTGAAGAGCCCTAAGGCCCCCTGCTCTACCCAGTGATGAATAAAGAAGTTGTGGGCTTGGCTCAGCAGCCCTCCCAGGGACGTCTCCAAGGGGAAGGTGTACTTGAACATCTCGGGGCCGTAGCCAACGACGGGACGAATGTAGGAGAGGGACAGGGGCTCGTATTCGAACCATGGACGGAACAGGGACAACCGGGCGGACGCCGACCAGATGTCTCCGCGATAGCTGGTGCCCCGGCTGGGCTGGGCCTGTTCTTCCTGGCCGAGCATGTCGGGGCTGTCCCCCTGGGCCGTTTCCGCGCCCGACGGGGTATGAGCCAGGAACACAAAAAGCAGGACCATGATTCCTATGCCACCCAGGGCGGCCCGACGTCCCCACGTAGCAAATATGAGGTTGCCTTGCTTGAGAAGGGTGCTGGCCACGTATCCGGCTACCATCAGGAGGCCGATGACCAGCAGGGCAATACCCGTTCCGGTCAGTCCAGCTATGTCTTTAAGCTCCAGCCCCGGGCTTTCCAGCGGTGATGGCGTAAGGACAAGCACCAGGAGAAGCACCAGCAGCGCCAGTACCAAAAGCACCATCGTCCTGGCGAAACTGACGGCTCCTGCCGAGAATCTCTGAGGGGACATCAATACCAAGGCCCCGATCAGAGTAGAAAGCCCCAACC
The DNA here is from genome assembly GCA_965116325.1 of Dehalococcoidia bacterium. Lineage (GTDB taxonomy): Bacteria > Chloroflexota > Dehalococcoidia > Lucifugimonadales > JAGWBF01 > JAGWBF01. Next base: position 2,039,879 of record OZ220675.1, read on the forward strand.
AAAAGGCGACCATTCGCGCGGCAATGCCGTCGGAGAGCCCGAAAGAATCGATCAGGCCCAGGAACTCCAGCTGGGCTACGAGCACAAGAACATCCAGCACCAGAAGAAGCGCGGCTACCCCCAGGATGTCCTTGGGAATGGGCAGGCGCTCCTTCCACGAGGACACCGCCTCGCTGATGAGGGGCAGGTGCAGGAAAAAGAGCAGGCCGTAGGGGACTCCCAGCAGCCAGGAACCACGGCTTCCCGTCCAATAGACAGCCATAAGCTGCATGGCGATCAGTGGCACCCACAGGAGAAGCCAGAGCAGCGCTTCTCTCTGGGACTTGGCCCAGCTGCTCAGGACCGCCAGCCCTGTTCCGAACATCAGCAGGGTGCTGGAGACGAGAAAAGCTCCGGTAAACACAGGGTTGGCCATGGTCGCCGATACCCTGGCTTGCCCTCCTTCGCCCAGGTCCCAGGGGTCGAACCCGTAGTGCTGCATAATGCCAAAGAAGGCGATAAGCGTGCTGCTGGCTGCCAGGACGATGAGGATGTTCCAAAGCTGCCTATAGCTCTTCAGATGGGTTGCAACGATGATGAACAGGAAGAAATAGGCGAGAAGGGTGTAGGCGGAGTACCCGAACTGGCCTGAGACCTCGCCCCACAGGCTGCGGTCCAGGTTCACCGACAGCAACGTGGAAACCAAGGCTACAGCTATGTACAGGACGGCTGTGAGAACTACCCAACCGCCGGGAGCAGCCCTCACCCATGCCACTGCGCTGCCGGGCAAACTACCCACGTTATATTGGCGTTGCAGTCCCCCCTTGAGCGCCCACTCCACGATCCACAGCATCACCATGAATGCCACGAGTATCCTGAGGGCCGCGGTCTTGGGTATCTCTACGTAGGAGTTGACGGCCTCAGATAAGAGGTAGCCCGTCGGGACGAAGATGAGGGGGACAAGGGCTATGGTTGCCAGCCACAGGGCTTCGATGCCGTACTCTGTGTACCTGGTCAAAGAGGGGTTGGAGATTGAACCTGCTCCAGGGGACGGACTGACCATCACAAGGCCAGGAGCCCTTCCAGGTTCTTGCCGATGATCAACTCTTTCTCTTCCAGGTCAAGGCTGGTCATTCCCATGACCCAGGAGATGGGCCAGTCGATGCCCATGTCGAAGGGCCAATCGGTACCCAGCACCACATGGTCTGCCCCCACCGAATCTATCAGGTAGCGCAGGGCTGACTCGCTGTGGGTAAGGCAGTCGTAATAGAAATGGTCCAGGTACGCGCTAGGCGGGTTGTCCAAGGTTGTTCGGGCTTCGGAACGAACCTGCCACCCACGGTCCATCCTGCCGATGCCAAAGCAGGCGTAGCCTCCTCCGTGGGAGAAGCACACCTTCAGATCGGGGCAAGCATCCATGACTCCTCCGAACACCAGGGAGGCAAAGGTCAGGGTGCGGTCGGCCAAGTTCCCCACAGTATTGGGAAGGTGGTACTTGGCGATGCGGGAATTGACTATGGTATCGCCGCTCTGGTGAAAGAAAACCAGGGCGCCCATCCGCTCGGCTGCCTTGAAGAAGGGCAGGTAGGCCGGGTCATCGAAGGTCTTTCCGTTAACCTTGTCGTCGATCATAGCGCCCTTGAGACCAAGCTGTAACACGCTGCGTTCCAGCTCCTTCACTGCCGATCCCACATCCTGCATCGGCAGGGTCGCCAGGCCGGCAAAGCGTTCGGGCCATGCCTTGACCATCTGGGCTACCTCATCGTTGGCTTCTTTAGATGTAGCGACGGTTACGTTCAGGTCCATGTGGTAGTTGTAAAGGGCGCTGTGGGTGGAAAGCACCTGCAAATCCACGCCCAGGGAGTCCATGTCGGCGATGCGCATCTCGGGAGTAAAGCGCATCTTCGGGGCCACGGCTGCCCTCTGTCCTCCGCACACCATGATCTCCTGGCCATTGGCATTGCGCTCCAGCTTGATGGAATGCCAGTCGGACCCCGAATCGGTAGCTGTGAAGAACCCTTGGGGTGTGGTGTGGGCATGGATGTCGATACTTCGCATGGTTGTCTCCCGCGGCATGGTAGCCCCTATCCTACAATGAGCCTTCATCGAAAGGAAAGCGACCCCGGAATCTACAAACGAGTGCAATGGGCCCCGATTGCGGTTGATTCAGAAGGGATTGAGATGATACGATGATGCGGCCGCTATGGACCTGAGCGACTTATGGAAGCCAGCACTTATAGTGCTTTTCTTGGTGCTCTCCGCCTTCTTCTCCGCATCTGAGACAGCCTTCATCTCCCTATCCCAGGTCCGTCTGGCTCACTGGGTGAACATTGGCAGGCCCGGCGCAACCAAGGTAGCCCGCATGCTCCAACGCCCCGAGAAGTTGCTGGCCACAGTCCTGCTCAGCAACAATCTGGTCAACACAGCCCTGGCCTCCGTGGCAACAGCCCTGGCTATCAGCGTCTTTGACAACGCCGACATGGCGGTCCTTCTTGCCACAGTCGGGGTGACGCTGCTTCTCCTGGTGTTCGGAGAGACCCTGCCCAAGAACCTTGCATGGAACCGGCCCGAGTGGGTGGCCTTCAGGGCAACCCAGCCCCTGTCCGCTATCGGCTTCATACTCTCCCCGGCGGTCCGGCTGCTCCAGGGGCTCAGCATGCTGGTGGGGTACATGCTGGGCATTAGACCAAACCGCTCCCAGGTGACCGAAGAAGAGATCAGGACGATGATCTCCATGGGCGCATCGGCCGGGGCTGTGGAGGCTTCGGAAGCGGTGATGCTGGAGAAGGTGTTCCACTTCGGCGACCGGCAGGTGCAGGAGATCATGACGCCGCGCACCGAGATCGTTTGGGTGGAAGAGAACACCACCTTGGAGCAGTTCCTGGAAACCTACAACCAGGAGTCTCACACCCGGTTCCCTGTCTTTCAGGGCAATATAGAGAACATTATCGGTGTCTTATCCGTGAAGGACTTGGTCCAATCGATGGCCCGCAAAGAAGTGCAGCCTGGCACCAGCGTTACTAGAGTGGTGCGACCTGCCTATTTCGTACCGGAGACAAAACTTGTGGGGGCCCTCTTCTCGGAGCTAACCCAGCAGGGCCAGCAGATGGCCATCGTTATCGACCAGTTCGGCGGGGTATCAGGCTTGGTTACCCTTAAGAGGCTCATGGAGGTTGTGGTGGGCCCTCTGGGCGAAGAGGGTGAGCCCGCCCAGGGAGAGATCGAAATCGTTGGCGAGAACATCTTCGACGTTGGCGCGGGCATCGGCATCCAGGAAGCCAACGATGAGCTCGGTCTCAACCTGCCCGAAGGCAACTATCAGACCCTGGCCGGATTCATCTTGTCCCGCCTCGGCCACATTCCCGAAGAGAAGGAATGCCTGCACTACCGGGACCTTCGCATGGAGGTGCTGGAGATGCGACGTCTGAAAATCGAACGCGTCCAGATCCACCGTTTGGTGGAGCAGGCGGTCGCCGAAGAAAGCTAGTCCTAGTTTCTCCGGCCTACTTGCGTCCCAAAGCGCAGGTCTCCACATCCCGGGAACCCAAAGCGCCCATCCTTGTCCCAAGCCGGTCAGAACGTCCAATAACCGCCGCGGACTGCCGGTCTGAAACGCCCGATTTATAGTCCCCTCATGCTACAATGATGGTTCTTGTTTCAGCAGGTGAATAGGCAATGGACATAGCCATCCGGCCGATTATCGAAGATGACCTGGATATGGTGGCCCGCATCGAAAGGCAGGCCTTTCCCACCCTTTGTCCTCCCACGCCACTGAAGCGGGAGATGGGCAATCGCCGGGTCCGATACCTGGTCGCCTGGGAACCCCTTTCTTCGGACGATGGCGCCTCATCGGAAGAGTACCCGGAGCTGGGGGCCAATGGTTCCACTGGCGGCTTGGGTAAGCTGATGGGCGCGGTCAAGGACCGCCTGGGGCAGCGAAAGGTGCGAGTCCCCGCTGACTATCTCGTTCAGGGGTTCGTGGGTCTGTGGTTCGTGGCCGATGAAGCCCACATCACCGCTATTGCTGTTGAGGAGAGTGCCAGGCGTCGTGGAATTGGCGAACTGCTTATCATTGGCTCGATCTCCCTGGCCATGCATCTCAAGTCTGCCGTAGTTAGTCTGGAAGCCCGGGTATCCAACTATCCTGCCCGTGCCCTGTACCACAAGTATGGGTTCGAGCATGTGGGTCTCAGAAAAGCCTACTACACCGATAACCGCGAAGATGCGGTCATCATGACGACGAAGCCAATCGACTCGCCCGATTATCAAGCCCGGTTCCTGGACCTGAGGAGGAAGTTCTCGGACAGGTACGGGGAAACTTCCATTGTCTTGGTGTAGGCCTCTTTCCCAACCTTTTCCGACGGCCGGCCGCCGAAGGGCCAGCCTTAGGGGGCTAAGCTTGACTCTCAAAGGTAAAGGATGTTAACTATTGGTCTGACTGGCGGAATCGGCACCGGAAAGAGCGAGGTATCCCGCCTGCTGGAGACCCTTGGGGCCAGCGTCATATATGCAGACAGAATAGGACACGAGGCCTACAGGAACTCCTCCCCCATCTGGCAAGAGCTAGTGGACACTTTTGGAGAGGGTATTCTCGGGTCCGACGGAGAGATTGACCGCAAAGTTCTGGGATCCCTGGTCTTCAGGGATCCCGGGGCGATGGAGAAACTGAACGCAATCATGCACCCGAAAATGGCTGAAATCATCGACGAAAAGATCAGCCAATTTCGAGACGCAGGCGCCGGGGCAGTGGTTGTTGAGGCGGCTCTCCTCCTGGAGGCGGGTTGGGACTCAATGGTAGATGAGGTCTGGCTCGTCCACGCCCCGAAGGAAGCCATCGTAGAGCGCCTTAAAGTCCGCAGCAATCTCTCGGAGGGAGAGGTCGAAGACCGCATGCGGTCCCAGCTATCATTCGAAGAATCATCGCGCCGCGCCCAGGTTGTGTTACACAACACGGGCGATTTGCCGGAGCTGCAAAGCAAGGTCGAATCAGCATGGGTTGCCAGAACGAAAGGGAAGGTTAGTTAAGGATGGTCAGTGGAGCTGCCACGTACTACCAAGAGTTCGCAATCGAAGAGTACACCGTACGGTCCGAGCCCTACTACCGGTCCGTATCCGATGAGATCGAGCTTTTCGAAGCCGCATACCAGCAGCGACTTCCGGTGCTGCTGAAGGGGCCAACGGGCTGCGGGAAGACTCGCTTCATCGAATACATGTCGTGGCGTCTTACCCGCCCCTTGACCATCGTGAAAAAGCGAGGCAAGCCCAACAACCAGGATGAGGACGGGCGCATACCCTTGGTGACAATCGCCTGCCACGAAGATCTGACGGCCAGCGACCTGGTCGGGCGCTATCTTCTTGAGGCCGAGGGTACGCGGTGGATGGATGGCCCTCTGACCAAAGCTGTGAAGGCGGGCGCCATCTGCTACCTGGATGAGATAGTGGAAGCGCGGAAGGACACAACCGTGCTCATTCACCCCCTGACCGACCACCGCCGTGTGCTCCCCATGGACAAGCTGGGCCAGATCATTGAAGCCAGTGGTCAGTTCCTTCTCGTAATCTCCTATAACCCGGGCTATCAGAGCGCCCTGAAGGACCTGAAGCACAGCACCCGCCAGCGGTTCATCGCCATCGAGTTCGACTATCCACCAAGGGATATCGAAGCCGAGATCGTGCAGAAAGAGAGCGGCTGCGACTCGGAAAGCGCCATGGCATTGGCCAAGCTGGCCGAAAAGGTCCGCAACCTTAGGGAGCACGGACTGCAGGAAGGTGCCAGCACCCGCCTCCTCATCTACGCCGGCAAGCTAATTGCCCAGGGGGTTACCCCCCGGCGTGCCTGCCAGGTTGCGATAGTCTGGGCGTTGACCGATGACCAGGAGGTCCAGAAGAGCGTGGAAGAGGTCGTATCCTCCATATTCGAGTAGTGGTCCCATAACTAAATGCTGGAGACGCATCGGGAAACAAGCCCCGATTTGTACGCAAAGATGCCTTTAACACTCGACTCCAACCTGGAAGCCTTCCGCGGTACCCTTTCCCATCGCCAACCCAAAACCAACGACGATGATTCTCTCCTCCCCGCCTCCGTGTTTATCTTGGTCTATCGCAAGGACGGAAGCTACTGTCTTCTGCTGAACAAGCGCTCCCAGATAGTGGAGCATCACAAGGGTGAGGTGGCATTCCCCGGTGGGGCCAAGGACCCGGAAGATGCCAGCTTCCTGGATGCTGCCCTTCGGGAATGCCAGGAGGAGATGGGGATTGCCCCCCAGGATATAACCACCTTGGGCCAGCTCGATGACGTCGTTACCCGCAGCCGTTTCAAGGTAAAGGTGTTTGTAGGCACAATTCCCTATCCGTACGCGTTTGAACCCAGTTCCATAGAGATCGCCGAGGTCCTTGAGGTCCCGATCAGCGAGCTGCTGGACCCTTTGAACCTCCGTGAAGAGGTTCGTTGGTCAGCGGGCAATGCGGTGAAGTCAAACTGCTATGCCTACGGCGACCACCTGATCTATGGCGCCACAGCCCAGATGGTTGACCGCCTGCTGGAACTTATCCCGGCAGGACTCAAGAACTGAGCGTAGAGCCTAAAGTACAAGGGCGTGGATATCCAAGAGGGAGGGAAAGTTGAGCTCTCCATCCGGTCCTGAAGAAAGCTCAGCCCGCCTGGTGGTGGAGGCTGCGCTGGCAAAGATGCCGCCCTCGGTGGTGGAGGAGTTCAGCCGCTCCCGTGGCGAGCTGGCCTCCGCCTTCAACGAAGAAGAGCTGAACCTCTGGGCCAAGGAAGGGCTGACCATTGCCAACCAGACTGTGAGGTCGTGGGAGGCAGCCCTGGAGTATTTCCGCGCAGGCCCCGAGGTGTCCAAGTCCCTCCCCTTCACCTCCTTTATGCAGTGGGCACGCTGCGGTACATACCTCTCCCAGGACTCTCCCACCCTGGCAGTCGCCTACTTCAAGGCCAGCCCCGGGATTGCAGCCAACCTCAGGGCCCAGTACATCCCCCGCTGGGCCGGCCTTGGCCGAAGCTTGTACAAGGGTACATGGAAGTCCAGCACCCTGGCTGCCCGCTTCTTCGAGGTTAGCCCCCGCCTGGTCCGTTACCTCCCCTTCTGGGATGTGGAGGTGTTCCTGTCCCTGACGGAGGCCCTGTCCTATAAGTCCTACGATGTCGCCAGCGAGTGCCTGATGCTGGGGCAGGATGTTCTTGCCAACATGGGCAAGGAACGGGAAGCCTTCCTGTCCATGTGCCGCACCCTCACCGAAGGCACCTGGCGGGAAGTCAAGGGATGCATGGAGGTTGTGGAAAGGGCCCTGGCTGTTGTGGAGGAGGGCCAGCGCAGCAGGTTCCTCAGGTTGTCGGAACGCCTGGCAAAGTCGGGACAGCGGGACATCCCCGCCTTCATCCTGGAAGGCTCCCAGTCGCTGGGCCGGGTAAGCCAGTCCTCCCATCGCTACATCCTAGACCTTTGTGATGGGCTGCTGCCCATCTCCCCCGAGAGCGTCCCCGCTTTCCTGAAGAGCCTGGACTACGTGCTGTCCAGGATCACCCTAAGCCAGCTTGACTCGTGGTTCCAGAGGGGCGTTTCCGTCATGGAGGAGAACCCCGATGGAGGCTTAGCCTACTTCAAGGTGGAGTCCAACACCTCGGAGAGTGTGCTGGAGACCCTGTCTTCCAGCCTGGAGCTGGACCGGGTGAAGGGGGTTATGCGCCTCTACTGCCGGGCCCTTTCCGGTGCGCCCATAGAAATCCTCGACAGCAAGGAGCTGGTGCACAAGGGGATCGGTTGGGTATCCGAGTCCCACGCCTCCACCGAAGGCACCAAGGTGTTCCTGCCCCCCGTGGTGGACCGCTACCAGGCCAAAGAGGAAAACTTTGGCTGGTTCAAGGTGGTCAGTACTCACCAGGTTGCCCACATGGAGTTCGGCAGCTTCGCGTTCTCCTTCGACCAACCCTCCAACCTGTTCAAGGATATGAGGGCGGAGCTGGAGACGGAGGCTGTCGCCAAGCGGGGAGAGGCAGAAGCCCTGCTGGAACCGGACTTGGATGTGGACCTGGACAGCTCCGTAGCTGAGCGTGGATACCTGACCGACATGGGAAGGTTTTTCCATCTCTTCGAGGACCGCCGCCTTGCCCTTGACCTGTTTACCGGCCTGGAAGACGGAAGGTTGGACTACAGGGTAAAGGTGGAGTACCCCGGTATTTTCACCAACTACAAGCGGGTGCAGCAAGGCGCCCTGGAGGAACGGCCGCCCATAGAGGAGATGCCGCTGAAGCAGGCAATGGTGGAGATACTGCTGCGCCTCAGCCTTGGCCAGACCAAGGGGCTGCCGGTGCCTCGCGGGTATTCCAAGGTTGCCCGAATGCTGTTCAGGATCCTTAAGCACCTGTTCACGACCAGGGCCACCGTGGAGGACACTGGGGAAGCCACCATACGGGCCTACCAGCTGATCTCCCTTCTGCCCAATGAGCCACAGCCTCCCGAAGAGTTCGAGTCCCAGGACTTCGACGACGACCAGGAGTTCTCGGAAGAGGAGCTCCAGGAGCTTCTGCAGCAGATGCAGGGAGGGCAGGACAAGGGAGGCCAGGGAGACAACGAGCAGCCCTATGAGTCTCCCCAGGAAGTGGAGTTCCGGGGAGACTTCAAGCCGGAGCTGGTGCAGCTCCTGAACCGCCTGCGCATGGACCAGAGACAGCAGATGCAAGGAGACCCCCAGCCCATCACCAAGGAGATGCTGGAACAGCTTCTCAAGGAGAGCGCCGACCTGGACCTGGATGCGGAAGAAGGGGCCCTCCAGACGACCATGGGTATGTTCGCCCAGAATATGATGAAGGAAGCCGGCACCCCCCCGCCCTCTTCCCAGCCCGGGCAGGGTTACGGCCCCATGGTGCATGAGGACGAGCAGGGGGGTGCCCTGGAGACCAGGGAGCCCAAAGCCCAGGTGTACGACGAATGGGACTTCCGGGCTGCCGACTACAAACCCAAGTGGTGCATAGTCCGGGAGAAGAGCGTTGAGGAAGGAGACATCAACTTCTTCAACGATACGCTGCGTAACTTTGCAGCCCTGACGTCGGATATCCGGCGACAGTTCGAGATGGTGATCCCGGAGAGCTTCCGCAAGGTGCGCAGGGTGATCGATGGCGAGGACCTGGACCTGGATGCAGCGATAGAAGCCACCATCGACTGGCGCAGCGGCAAGACCCCCGAGGAGAAGGTGTGGTGGCGCAGAAACAAGATCGAGCGTGATGTCGCCGTGGTGTTTCTGCTGGATATGAGCGCCTCCACGGCGGAGGCCATCGACGAGGGGCGCCAGCCGGTGGATGACCGGGATGCTCCCGACGATCCGGTGGAGTACATGATGTGGCTGCGCAGCAGGCGGGAAGGGATGATCCGCCGTCACTACAAGCGCATAATCGACCTGGAGAAGGAGAGCACGGCCATCCTGCTGCATGCCCTGGAGACCATCGGGGATTCCTATGGCATCTACGGATTCTCGGGCTATGGCAGGGAGAACGTCGAGTACTACGTCATCAAGGACATCGACGAGCCCTTCCATGACAGGATCAAGCGCCGCATCGACAAGATCACTCCCATGCACGCCACCAGGATGGGGCCTGCTATCCGCCATGCCACTTCAAAGCTGTCGAACCAGGAAGCCAAGACAAAGCTCCTGTTTCTGATAAGCGATGGGCGTCCCCAGGACCGCGGGTACAGCCGCGAGGGTGTGGAGAAGGAATACGCCGTTCATGACACCCACATGGCCCTGGTGGAAGCTCGCAGGAAAGCGATCGTGCCCTTCTGCCTCACCGTGGACAAGTCGGGCCACGACTACCTGAAGTCCATGTGCGGGGATATGAGCTACGAGGTGCTGGACAACATCTGGAGCTTGCCCTCCAGGCTGCCGGTGTTGTACCGGATGCTAACGACCTAGGGGCAAACGGGGCTAGGGCCTGTACGGCGGGTCGGTTACCAGGCGCACCATTTCTTCCCCCCAGTCAGCGGGCACTATGTACAAGGTCTCCTGATCGGCCGCTCCCGCATACCAGTAATCGCCCTCCGGGGTTTCTTTTCCTAGGAAGAAAGTGGATTCTTCTTCATCGGCATGCCGAACCAGCACGGACACCTTCGCCTGGTCAACGTTCAGCTCAAACACATCGGCATCCTCAATATCCCGTTCCTGGGACTCGCTGATCCGGGGGTTGCTGAGCATGGACAAGATTTCGGCCCAAGCGTCATCATCAACGGGGGTTCCATCCCCTAAGGCGATCCACTCCCGGCCCTCCGGTTCATACTCGACTATAGTCCATTCGCCATCGCGGAGCTCATAGTCGAACCTCTCCAGCCTGGGAATTGAAGTGGCGCTGACAAGGGTGATGTCCTCCACCTGGACGGTCAACAGGGTCGGCGCATATGGAGGCTCCGTCGCCAGCTTGCTGACGGACTCTGCCCACCCAGCCGAAAGAGTAAAGAGCCGGTTGTCGCCGACCCTTCGTGCGTACCAATTCTCCTCGTCCGGCGTAGGGTCTCCCATGTGGAAATTGACGAGTTCTCTTCCGCGGAAATCGAGGCTCACGGAGGTACGAGGAGGCTCTAGCCCATAGCGCGGCAGGTCGGCTGTGTCGGCGTCCAGTTCTTTCAACTCCCTTTCGGTTTGGGGGCCGCTGAGGAGCAACGGCGTAGCGCTCCATAACGGTCCGTACACCGGAGTATCGTGGCCGTCCTTGATTACCCAAAGGTCTTCGTATTCCTGTTCAAGAGAGGCGGCGTCTTCTCCCAGGGCTGCCGCGATCTCCTCCGGGTCCGTTAGGAGCTGGTACGCCACCGACGTGCCCTCGTGGGTTATCCGGATGCCGTCGAAGGACTCTTCACCTATCCTGTAGAGACGGGTGGGCTGCTCCTCCAAGGTCCTGGTGTTCAATGCCCTGGTGAGCAACACGGCGCCGCCCACCATCACCAGGACGGCTATGAGCAGCGCAGTAAGCTTGTAGTTCATTCCTTACACCCTTTGCCAGGACCCGAGGTCTTGTACGAATGCACCATCGGAACAGCTCAGCGCCGTCGCCACCACACCACAACCCCTGCCAGGGCCATGATGGAAGGAAGGAAGAACCAGCCAAGGTAGCGCATCAGATTGTACTGGTTATCGTCCAGTATCAGGTGCCTGTAGCTGTCGGTCTTGGGTCGGATGCTGGCCAATGCGGCGTCTCCCACAAGCCAGTTCACCGAGTTGAGGAAGATGTCGCTGTTGAATGCAGTGGTGAAGTGGGTGTTGCTGGCGAAGTCCGAGTCTCCGAACACTACCAGCGATGTGGGATTGTCGACGTCTATTTGGTCCGGCGGTTCCTGGCCCAAGGCGGCGAACCCTCGGATGGCCACGGCAGGATAGTAGAAGTCGCTGTCTCCCGTTGAGGGAATTGCCAGGGCTGCTCCAAAGATGGTGGTGTCCGGTCCTACAACTACCTCAGGGTCCGGGGAGATGAAAACGTCCGGAACAAACACGATTCCTTCGGCGGGCTCGAGCTGCGTGACGCCGGGATAGATTGTGGGTCCAAGCTCCCACGTAAGATTGCGTGTTCCGAGTATGTTCTCCAAGGTCGCATCGGGCAGCACAGGCAAAACGGAGCTCAGGTAATCGTTGGCGTTCAGAAGTAGGGTAGTTTCGTCGTCCTCCAATGCATTGCCTGGATCGATAACCTGGTCTGTGCCTACGACCACGCCCCAGCGGGCTGCCAGATCTCGGAAGCTCTGGGGGCTTTCTGGATCGAGAAGAAGGAGCATGTCGCCTCCCCCGTCCAGGTACCTATCCAAGAGCTCCCTCTCATCATCCAGAAGGTCGCGCCGGGGCCCGGCAACCACCAGCATGCCGACGACCTCCCCCTCGATCAGGGCTTGGAAGGTCTCCCTGTCCGAGTTCAGGCTGAGGTTTAGAGTTGAGACGGCGTAGTTTTCGCGCTCAACGTTGACGCTGGCGATGGCGAAGCCTTCCGCAGACCCCTCTTCCCTGTTGAAGATGCTCTTTTCGTCATGGCCTGTCAGGAAATAGACCTGCTTCTTCTCTTCTCCGGTCACTATGAGAAGGGCGGTTACAAAGTCCTGCTCCAGGAATTCCGAGTATGAGACCTGGTGGTTGCGCTGGGAGTCCACGCTGGTGAAGACCGTGTTGCCGTAGTCCTCCAGCCCGTACTCCCGGGCGATCTCCGGCTCCCTGTCAGGGTCGATGAACTGGTAGGAGAAGCTGCCGGTGTGGGATTCGAATTCATGCAGCATATCCTCCACCTGGCTCCGGCTTGCCGCCACCTGTCTGCGCAGGGACTCATCACGGATGCTGTCGAGGGAAGGGAAAAACACCCTGGCTTCCACCGGCTCTGCCAGATTGTCCAGAAGCTGCTGGGTGCGTGGGGCTAGCTCGAACTGCCTGGTAGCGGTAACGTCAAAGCGCTCCACGTTTTCGAAGGCAAGAAAGTTCACCAAGCCCGCAATAGCAAGAAAGGCCGCAATCATGATGACTGTGTTGACACCGTACCTGCCAGAGCGGCTGGCAGCTGCCCTGCCAACGCTCCTGAAGGAGATGGTCATGGAAATGATCAGCAGCGCAGCTCCTATTGCCTGGAGCAGGTAGGCGAAGAACCTGAGGTCGGGGATGAGGGCCCAGAAGACCAGCCCTACGACGAGGCCTATAAAGCCAGCTATGGCGAAGGGGGCACTCAGGTCCTGGAGGGAGTCCAGCAGATTTCGGGCACTGCCCAAAAGAGTCCCGGACAGTCTCTCATTGGGATCTGGGGGTTGCTGGGTCATACTCTCCTACTGCCTGCTCGAAGTCCTAGCGCCAACGGCGGCTCTCCACAGACCTGACGGTCAGGAACAGGAATACTGCGATCACTGTCAGGTAATAGGCTAGGTCTCTGGTATCGACGACACCTCGAGTGAAGTCCTCCAGGTGACTCGTCAGGCCTATCTGGGAAAGGACCGTCGATGTGGTTCCGCTGACCAAGCCTGCGGACTGGTCGATCACGAAGAGGATCAGGAGGATGCCGAATCCCACAACCAGGGCGATTATCTGGTTGTTGGTAAAAGACGATGTCAGTAGCCCGATTGAGAGGGCTGCTCCGCCATACAGGGCCATTCCAAGGTACCCGGACCAGACCGGTCCCCAATCGGGGTTTCCGTAGTAGCCCAAGAGCACCACGTAGAACAGCGTCAAGCTCAGGGTCGCAATGAAAAAGACCAGGCTGGCGGCGTATTTGCCGAGGACCACTTCCCAGTCACGTACCGGGGAGGTGAGCAGTAGCTCCAGGGTCCCCAGCTTCTGCTCCTCGGCGAACAGTCGCATGGTCATCGCCGGGGCGAGAAAGATGAGAATAAGCGCGCTGGGGGTTACATAGCCATCTATGCTGGCCTCAGGGATATCGGTGCTGATGCTGGTCACAAAGAAGTAGCCCGTCAGCGCCACAAATACCAGGGCCACTATGTAGCCCATCGGACTGGTGAAGTAGGTCTGGATCTCCTTGGATGCGATCGCTAGGGCGACCCTCATTCACCCAGCTCCTCGCTGGTTGTCAGCTTCAGAAATATCTCTTCCAAGCTCATGCTGACCAGCTGGATCGTCAGCAGGTTCCAGCCGTTGCTAACCACCAGCCTGGATATGGTCCCCCTGAGGTCCAGACCCTTGTTGGCTTGGACGAAGTAAGTACTGCGGGCATCCTCGTCCTGGCCACCGCTGACGGAGACGCTCACATCCACAACCCCCCGGATCCTCTTGAGGGCGCTGGTCACCTGCTCTTCTGGACCCCGGATCTCCACCTGCAGGCGCTCTGCGCCTTGCAGTCGTTCGGCCAGGTTCTTTGGGCTGTCCTCAGCGACGATCTGCCCTTCATGGATGATCACCACCCGCTGGCACACCATGCTTACCTCGGGCAGAATGTGGGAGCTCAGGATGACCGTGTGCTCCTTGCCCACATCTTGTATCAAGCTGCGAGTCTCCACCACCTGGATGGGATCGATGCCTATGGTGGGCTCATCGAGCACCAGCACCTCGGGTTCGTGAAGGATAGCTTGGGCGATGCCAACTCGCTGGCGAAAGCCCTTGGAGAGCTTCCCTATGATGCTTCTGCGGTAGTCTCCAAGACGGCAGATGGCGACAACATCTCCAATGCGGCTCTTGATGCGCTTGGGGTTCATTCCCCGGAGGGTGCCCATGAAGCTGAGGTAGGACTCTACTGTCATGTCGGTGTACAGGGGCACCGTTTCAGGAAGGTACCCCGTTCTCCGGCGCACCTCCAGGGACCTCCCGACCACATCATAGCCGGCCACCGTCGCGGTGCCCTCGGTGGGGGGCATGAAACCGGTGATGATGCGCATGGTCGTAGTCTTGCCAGCGGCATTTGGGCCAAGGAAGCCCAGAATCTCGCCCTTCTTTACTTCGAAGTTCAGGTCCTCTATGGCAGGAAAGCTGCCGTAGAACTTCGTCAACCCTTTGACCTCGATCATCCCAGCCAACTGTGTTCGTCCTCTTTCTGGAGTAATTCAACCCCATGCCGACCCTATGCTGGCCCCATGTTGGAAGGTAGGTAGCCTTTCCAGCGGTTGTAGATTATACTTGAAGGTTGTGCGAATATTCCACATGATACCCGCCCAGTGCTGGGATATTTCTGGAAATGGGCCCACGGACTTCGGGCACACACGATACTAGATCGGAGATAGCGGATGCACCTGGTGATCGATGCTTACGGCGGCGACCGGGAGAAGATGTGGGATGAGGAAGTAGTACGAAACTTTCTGTCGGAATACCCATCTGCCCTTGGTATGACCAAGCTGTGCGAACCCCAGGTGCTCACGTATATGGCTCCCAAGGATGAAGACTCGGGGGTAACCGGGTTCGTCGTCATTGCCGAGAGCCATATCAGCATTCACACCTTCCCCAACCGGGATTTCGCATACGTCGACGTTTTCTCTTGCAAGTCCTTCGACCGGGACAAGGCCTACGGGGACATCATGGAGATCTTCGGATTCGATTCGGCGGACACCTGGGACCTGGAAAGAGGTCTCGAATTCCTGGACCGTCAGCCTATTGGAGCGTCGCCCGGCCCAAGACAGAGACCCGCAAGGTTGATGTCCAGTTAGTCTGGGTCCGGTACGCGGCGACTCGACATAACGTTTCCCACTAGAACAGGCGAGACCAAGCATGGCCAGCGCGCAAGGAACCTCCCCCCACTGGATACCCTCCAACTTCCTCGCCCTCCCGGAAGAGCAGAGCAGCCTCGCTTCGTCCCAGGTCGTCATCCTGCCGGCCCCGTACGACAGCACCACCTCATACAGGACCGGCGCTCGGGATGGTCCCAACGCAATCATAGAAGCCTCCTACAACCTGGAGGACTATGACCCGGAGCTTGGGATCGACGTTGCCGAAATAGGCATATATACAGCTCCCCGCCTGGAGCCCCAGATGGCAGGGCCCCGCTCCATGATCGACCGGGTGCGGGAAGCGGTCGATCACTTCCTGGGCATGGGCAAGCTGGTTGGAATACTTGGCGGGGAACATTCCCTGACCACAGGGTCGGTGGAGGCCTTGGTTGACCGCTACCCGGACCTCCGTGTGCTATATCTGGATGCCCACGGCGACCTCAGGGAAGAGTACATGGGAACGCGCTGGGGTCATGCTTCCGTCGCCCGCCGGGTTTCGGAATTGTGCCCCATGGTGCACGTGGGTGGGCGGAGCTTTTCCAAGGAAGAGATCGACCACGTTGAGTCGGTGGGGCTTCCGATCTTCCCCTGGCCGCCCGCCGATGGAAACAGGATCCCCCAGCCGTCGGACCTGGATTTGGACGCCATCGTCAGCCACCTGGGCCCCCACGTCTATGTGTCCTTCGATCTGGATGTCCTGGACCCGGCCATCATGTCGGCCGTGGGTACGCCGGAACCCGGCGGATTGGGCTGGTTTGAGACCCTCTCTCTCCTGAGGCGGGTGGCCGAAAGCTGCAGGGTGGTTGGCTTCGATATTATGGAGCTCAGCCCCCGCCAAGGACCGGACGCGTGCTCCTTCCTGGCCGCAAAGCTCGTATACAAGCTGATCGCCTATTCGACGATCTGCAAGGGGGCTGCTCCCTGATGCGTGGGACCCCTCGATTTGTGAGACTGGGCCGTTGTGCTACAATTGGGCACTAGCATGAAGTACCTAGATCAACCCGGTGTCTGAGTATCCCCACGTGGCACTCTCCAACGGCATCGTTTACATGGACCACGCTGGCACGACCCCGGTAGACCCTCGCGTTGTGGAAGCGATGCTTCCTTACATGGGCGCTCATTTCGGCAACCCCTCCAGCATCCACGCACTGGGCCAGGAAGCCAAGCGTGCCCTGGATGAATCGCGGGAGATGGTGGGGAATGTGCTGGGGTGCCGTTTCAGCGAAGTGGTATTCACCGGCGGTGGGACCGAATCGGACAATGCTGCCATCAAGGGAGCCGCCGATGCCCTCCATTCGACGGGCAACCACGTTATCACCTCCAGCATAGAGCACCATGCTGTGCTCCACACGTGCCAGTACCTGGAGAATCATGGCTACGAAGTGACCTATCTCCCCGTCGATAAGTACGGGATGGTCGATCCCGATGACCTGGCGCAGGCCATCACCGACCGCACCACCGTCGTCAGTATCATGTACGCCAACAACGAGATCGGCTCCATTCAGCCGGTGGCGGAGTTCGCCTCCATCACCAAGCAGCGGGCCCGTGAGATGAGCAGGACCATCGTCGTTCACACCGACGCCGTTCAGGCGCCCGGACTCCTGGACCTTGATGTCGGGAAGCTGGGCGTAGATATGCTTAGCCTGTCGGCCCATAAGTTTTATGGTCCCAAGGGTGTCGGAGTCCTGTACGTGCGGAGGGGAACGCCCTTCCTCGCCCAGCAAATGGGAGGAGGGCAGGAGCGGGAGAGGCGGTCGGGAACGGAGAACGTAGCCGGGATCGTGGGAACGGGCATAGCCCTGGAGATAGCCGAGTCGGAGAGGGCTTTGGCGGTCGAGCATTGCGGGAACCTCAGTAGGCAAATAGTAGATGGCGTGACCTCCAGCGTAGAGGGAGCGCACCTGAACGGGCACCCTACCCTGCGCCTGTCCAACAACGTAAACTTCTCCTTCGAGCAGGTCGATGGCGAGCCGATGCTCTTGGGGCTGGACATCAAAGGCATTGCGGCTTCAAGCGGGAGCGCATGCAGCTCTGGCTCGCTGGAGCCTTCCCATGTACTCCTGGCCCTGGGCCAGTCGGCCGATCTGGCCCGGGGAAGCTTGCGCCTTACCCTGGGCAGGTCCAACACCTCAGAACAGGCAGACTACCTGCTCTCCGTGCTGGCGGAGCTGGTGAAGGAGTTGCGAGGGCTTCCCTCGATGAGTACAGCTGCCGACGGGTAGCCAATCGTAGAGCCAAGCCGCCTATGCAAGAAAGTCACGAGACAACAGATACACAGCCAAAGGGGAAGTCCTCAGTCACGGCAGGAAGGGTGGCGGCAGCCGCAATCGTTGTGATGGGCGGGATTCTTGGGTTGTTATTGATATCTTGCGTCCAATTTGGAGGAGGTAGTCCTCTGCCGTTTGGGCAGCCCCTTAAGGGTAGGACGCTTATAGTCCAGCTCGATAAGCTAAACCGCGTTCCGGAAGTGAGAGTCTACAGGGACACGACAAGCCACTATCTGGTTACTCCCTCGAGCCCGGAATATGACCTTGCGACCCTTCAGATCAGTGTGTGGAACGACGATGCCTCGTTGGTGATACTGAACATGGAAGATAGGGCCGTGGAGGTCCGGGGTGCGGACTCCGACGACAGGTTCACCATGCTGGAAATCTGTGCTCGAAAGGGTGACCTGGAAGCCAGGGATGAGTGCGCAGCCAACAGCCCCAATGTGCAGATGTTGCCTGGAGGCATATCGCAGGAGGCCAACAGGTACCCTGAGGGGTTCCTGGCCGGAGTGATAGAGCTACAAGAGCAACGCGGACTGCTGGGGGGGTGGGCGGTCTTCGAAGTACCCAAAGAACTGGTTATAGAAAGGGTGCGATGGGGTGCCGGTGGGGACGTAATCTTCTTCCCATAGTTCTTTCCAGGTCTCCGGAACGCTTGCCTGCATGACCAGCCCTTCATCCTCCTACCCTTCTGGAAGTTCTCCCACGATCTGGCGTCGCCTGTTCCACATGGCCGCCGGCAGCACCATCCCCTTTGCGGCGATATTCCTGTCTTCTGACACCATGATCGTGGCTACGGCAGCCCTCGCAGGCGCAGCCTTGCTTGTGGAAGCGTTTCGGCTGAGGCAGCCCGGGGTCAACAGCTTTCTTGTTTCGCGCTTTGGACTGCTGCTAAAGGAGGGCGAGAGAAGGAAGGTCACTGCCGCAACCTATTTCGCCCTCGCAGCGCTGGTCGTGTTCCTGCTATTCGACCAGCCCGTAGCGATTGCAGCCCTGCTCTTTCTGTCCTTGGGCGACCCGGCGGCAGCCCTGGTAGGCAGGCGAGCCCCCGGGATACGCTTCTTTGGCAAGTCTCCGCTGGGTACCCTCGCCATGGTGCTGGTAGGTTTGGGGATAGCGGGGGTGCTGATGGCGGCAGGGGTGGCGGACAGGCATTGGGGCCTGTATGTGGGAGCGGTGGCGGCGGGGCTGGCGGAGCTTCTTCCCCTGCCCCTGGACGATAACCTGACCATCCCGCTGGTGTCCGGTGGAGTTATGGCCTTACTGTTGGGAGTCTAGTTCCTCCTAGATACCCCCGTCGTACAGCTCCTCCTGGGCGCGCTCCCGCTGGAAAGCCACGTACTCATCCTTGGTCATCGTCGGGTTGGAGCGCTGCATCACCTCTTTGGCCTTGAGCCCATCTTCGGCAAGCAGGTCCACAACCGCCATGGCCATTATCTTGGCTGGGTTGATCACAGCCCGCTCGTAGTCTGAAATCATGTAGTCCTTGCTGTGTCCAGGTCCTGTGGCCCCGCCGGTGTAGGGGTGGCACACCGGCATGATCTGGCTCAGATCGCCCATGTCCGTAGAGCCGCCCCGGCTGCGGTGGTTGGGAACGGTCAGGATGCGGTCCCGCCCCAGAAGGGCTGTTGCATTGGCCTGCAGTACTTCCTGTAGGACAGGGTCGTGCTTCAGGGGCATGTAGCCGGGGATGTTGGTGATCTTGACCTGGGCTCCCACTGCGAGGGCGCCGGCCTTGAAGCACCGGTCCACGGCCGCATTGTTCTTCACAAGGTCCTCGGTGTTGGCGGAGCGCACCCTCCACTCCAGCCGGACGTCCGACGGCACAGCGTTGACGGCTTCGCCTCCCTTGTTGATGATCCCGTGAATCCGTACAGTCTCCCGCTCGCGGAAGGTCTCCCTGTTCGCGTGGATTGCCGCCATGCCGATGTTGGCTGCATTCAGCGCGTTGATACCCAGGTGGGGGGCAGCCCCGGCGTGGGCGCCCTTGCCGATGTACTGGATGTACTTGACGATGTGCCCGTTGCTGGTGCCACCGAAGGAGAACATCCGCTCCCCCATATCGCTGGCGGTGTGGCACATCATGGCAATATCGACATCATCGAACTCGCCCAGGCGAATAAGCTCCTGCTTTCCTCCCAGGAACTCCAGCTTGCCTTCCGAACGCAGAGCCATCCGGTCCTCAAGCTCGACGAACTCCTCCGCTGGAACGGCAAAGGGCACGACGGAGCCGCAGAGGTGGTCCAGCACCCCGGAAGCCCGGAGCCCTATGGTGGCGCCCAGCATCATTCCCATCTGGGCGTTGTGCCCGCAGGCATGGGCCGCCCCAGTCTCAGGATTTGCACAGGGATGCTCGAACACCAGGAGGGAGTCCAGCTCCCCCAGGATAGCTACGCTGGGACCGGGTCCTGCTCCGCCTTCCAGCCTGCCCTTGAGTCCCGTGATGGCCAATTCCTTGCGGTAGGGGACGGACATATCGTCCATCTTCCGAGCGGCCATCTCCGATGTGCGGTGCTCTTTGAACCCCGTTTCAGGATGGTCCATGATGTCTTTGGCGAAGGCGATGATCTCCGCCCTGTTGATGTCGATGGCATCGGAGACCATGCGCTTGAGGGAATCTCTATCGGGCATATCAGCTCCTTCGTGTCGTCCGGCCGTCCCCGGCCTCCCTTAAGACAACTCTCTAAGGGGAATCGGGGGAATACTCGAAAAGCTCGTCCTTGGCTTGGCTTCGCATAAAGCTCAGGTACTCCTGGGTGGTCATAGCGTTGGTGTGGGATTCTATGACCTTCCCGGCCTGGCTTCCGCCATCGGACAGCAGATCTACGATGGTTGAAACAAGGCACTTGGCGGCGGTGATCACTGCGAGGGAGTAGTCCTGGACCACGTAGTTGGCCCCGTGCCCCAATCCGGTGGCCCCTCCCACATAGGGGTGAATCACCGGCATTAGCTGGCTTACATCCCCCATATCTGTTGATCCGGTGCGGTGGTGCACCTGTCCCACGTTCTCTTCACCGACGAGGTTGACGGCGTTGGACCGGAATATCTGGGCCAGGTTCTGGTCTTGCTGCATGGGAAGATAGCCGGGCATTGTCTGAATGCGCACCTTAGCCCCGACAGCCATAGCGCCGGCCTTCAGCGCCCGGTCCACCTTATGGTTGGCGTCGGCAACAGCGGCGAGGGTGCGTCCCCGCACAAAGGTCTCCATGCGCACATCGGCGGGAACTGCGCTCACAGCTTCCCCGCCCTTGGTGATTATGGGATGCACCCGGACTGTGTCTTCATCCTGGAAGGTCTCCCGGTTCGAATGGATCGCCATCATGGCCAGGGAAGCTGCGTTCAGGGCGTTTATACCTAGATGGGGTGCGCCTCCGGCATGGGCGCCCCGGCCCAGGAACTGTATCTTCTTGGCGACGATGCCGTTGTTGGTGCCGCTCATGCACAGCTTGCCGTCTTCGGCGTTGCTTGTGGTGTGGCACATCATTGCTATGTCCACATCATCCAGTGCTCCCAGCCGGATGAGCTCGGGTTTACCGCCGAGGAACTCCAGCTTGCCTTCCTCGCGGAGGGAGTCCCGGTACTCGATCTCGATGTACTCTTCGGCGGGCACCGCGATCAGCACCACGCGGCCGCTCAGGGATGACATAACATCCGCGGCGGTCAGGCCGACGGCTGCGCCTACCAGCATCCCGATCTGGCAGTGGTGCCCGCAGGCGTGGGCTGCCCCTGTGGTGGGGTCGGCGTGGGGATGGCTGTTAACTATGAGCGAGTCCAGCTCGCCCATCAGGGCCACCGAAGGGCCCTGGTTGCCTCCCCGCAGCTCGCCCTTGACGCCCGTGAGCGCCAGCCCATCCTGGAAGGGGATGCCCAGCTCCGTGAACTTGGAGGCTACCAGGCTTGAGGTCTTTACCTCGCGGAAACCCGGCTCGGGGTTCTCCAGTATGGTCTGGGAAACCTTGATAATCTCGTCGGCACGGGAGTCGATTTGCTGGAACATCCGCGCCTTTACATCATCTTTAGAAAGCATGGCGTTTCTCCTGGAAGATGGGAAAAGTTAGCTGCCAATGGGAAGGGACTTGACGACGATTGTAGCAAAGAACGGTTCTAATGAACATCACGGGAACGCCCTGCAGTCAGGCCAAGGAACAGCGATAGTTGAGTGTATAATTGCCTCACTATGCCCTCCATGCCCAATGTGAAGGTTGTCATAGCCCCCCAGACCTTTCGCGGAGGTCTCCCCGGAATGGAGGTGGCAAAAGCCATCCAAGAAGGGGTGGTCAGTGGGTGGCCGGGCGCGGAGACCGTGCTGGTGCCCGTAGCCGACGGAGGAGATGGCACCCTGGACGCCCTGGTGAGGAGCACCGGCGGCACCCAGTTCGTCTCCCGGGTCAGGGGTCCCCTGCAGGAGCCGGTTTCGGCTGTATGGGGCGAGATGGGCGATGGTGAGACGGCCGTCATCGAGATGTCCAAGGCTTCGGGCTTGGCGCTGATTCCCCATCGGCGACGCAATCCCAGGATTACCAGCACCCATGGGACAGGAGAGCTCATCGCGGAAGCCCTGCACAAGGGGTACCGCAAGATAATCGTGGGCATGGGCGGGAGCGCCACCAACGATGGCGGGGTCGGGATGGCCCAAGCCCTGGGTGTGCATTTTCTCGATTCCAGCGGCAACGAGCTGTCCCCCGGCGGGGCGGCCCTAGCCAAGCTGGCAAAAATCGACACCTCGGACCGGGATGTGAACATATCCGATGCCTGCATTACTGCGGCCAGCGACGTTTCCAACCCGTTGTGCGGGCCCAGGGGCGCGTCCGTGGTATACGGGCCCAGAAGGGAGCGACCCCCGAGGTGGCCTCGGAGTTGGATGCAGCCCTGGAACACTACGCCCGGGTCATCAACCGCACCTTGGGCCTGGATGTGAAGGATATCCCCGGATCGGGCGCCGCAGGGGGGCTGGGCGCTGGGCTTATCGCCTTCCTGGATGCCGAGGTCAAGTCGGGCGCTGACATCGTGAGGGATGTGCTCAACCTAGATGCGTATTTGGACGGGGCGGACCTGGTGATCACCGGTGAGGGCCGGGTAGATGGGTCGACCGCCTTCGACAAAGCTCCCGTCGGTGTTGCCAAGCTGGCGAAATCCAGGGGCATTCCCGTGATCCTGCTGACTGGGAGCTTGGGTACCGGCTACGAGAGCGTATATCAGCATGGCGTTGACGGCGTGGTTGCGGTCCTGGATAGGCCGATGAGGTTCGACGAAAGCCTCAAGCGGAGCTACGTGCTGCTGCGCAGCGCCGCCGAGCGCACCATGCACCTGCTCAGGGTGGGAGCAAAGCTGCCCCCGGTTCCGGGTGTTCCTTTAGGGAGGGCGTTAGGCGAAGACGGGAACGGGGACACCGTCTAGGCGGGCATCTGCACCTTCACGAAGCTGATGACCTCATCTGCGATGTAGATGGCCCGCTCGCCATCCTCCCTGTCGTATGCCTCGGCGGGTATCCCACCGGGGAGCAGGTGAGGGTAGCGGGTGAGGTCGTGGTACTTGTCCAGCAGTATGGCCAGGGATTTGATGGCTTCGAACATGCCGTTGAACACCTTGGCATCTTCGCAGAGGTCTGCCAGGGAATGGCCCCACACATCCTCGGCCCCCTGGGCGTACAGGAAAGCCTTTAGGGCCTTCTCTCCAGCCTGCTGTCCCAGGAAACAAACCATGTTGTGACGCCCGCCCTCGTGAAGGTACCTGGCGTCAGCCACGTCTCTCTCTGCCTGGGCCAGCCACCGCTGCCCTTCCCTACTGGCATCAAGTGTCAAAGACCTGCCGTCCAGTCTTCAGCGCGTTTCGCAGGTAGGGGTTGGTGTCCTTGTGAGCATCGAACTCTTCGGGCGCGTAGACCATGTAGATGGTGCCCACCATTGGGGATAGATGGCTGGAGAAGAAGTCAGAACGTCGGTGGAAGAACCCTGGGATGTCCTGGACGATGACCATTTCGAGGCGGCTGTCGGGCTGCACCCTGTCCAGCGCCATATCCCCCACCAGGAAGGCCTGCTCGACACCCAGCTGGGGGAACATCTCCAGGATGCGCTCAAGCTCAGCCTCCAGCATCTGCTTCCTGCGAGGGGCAAAGCCGATCCTGGCGGGCATGGGCTACCCGGCCTCTTTTTCGTCCAACATCACCAGGTGTACCTCCTTGGGGCCATGAACTCCAATTACTATCTTCTGTTCGATGTCCGCTGTGCGGCTGGGCCCGGTGATGAAGTTCAGGTAGCTGCCCATGTTCCTGTCCCCTTCGTAGTAGGCCAAGCGCCGGAACAGGAACAGGTCGTCCAGCGTCGCCACCACCTCGTGGGGTCGGACGACGGCTATGTGGGCTGGAGGGGCGAGGGAGGCCAGCCTGGCCACGCCGGCCCGCGGCAGAACCACCACCGAGCCGGTCTCTGCCACAGCGTAGTCCACGCCCGTGATTCCCACCCCGGCCATGGCTGCTATGTTCTTAAGCTCTTGCCTCGAGCTTCCCCGACTCTGGGACATGACCGCCGTTTCCACACCCTGGGCCCCCAACGCAGCATCCACCGGCATCTGGTCAAAGACATCCTGGTCGGAGCGGACTACCCTGGGTGACTCGGCAGAGGAAGCCACGTTGCAAATGTACGCCAAGCCTTCTTCGACACCTGCTGCCCGGCAGACATTCCAGCCCCGCTTGGCCGCTGTGTCGCCAAGGCGCTCCCAAAGCTCGACGCGCTCCCTCTGCAGCCTATCCAAGGCAGCAGAGGCCCGCTTCCGGATGCTGTCAAGCTCCTCATCTAGGGGGCCGTAGGGCTCGGTGAGCTCGCGGGCGGGCTTGCCGAGGGAAGCCTGCACCATGTCCAGGAAGTCAGCAGCCTTCAAGGCTTCCCTCCGGTAGGGTCCCCCTGTGGAGGCTGGGTGCTCTCCTTGGAAAGCTCTTTGTCCCAGATATCCCGGAAGGACTCCCTGGGGATGGCCCGCATATCCCTTGCCTTGGTCCATCCGGAGAAGGGAGGGAAGGGAATCTTCCTGATCCAACCCTTCCTTGCCACAGCCATCTGGGTCATCCTCCCCACTCGTCGTGCCAGGGACATCATCCTGGGCGTGCTCATGAGCAACCGGTACCCGTGCCCCATGGTGGAATCCATGAAGCTGGCCTTTCGTCGACCGTCTTCGTCGCCCTCCATGAGGCGGGAGCGCAGCGTCAGCAGCATATGGGGCAGGTTGATCTTTACGGGACAGACCTCCCTGCATGCGCCGCACAACGATGATGCAAAGGGCAAATCCTTGGCCTTGTCCAAGCCCACCAGCACCGGGTCGATTACTGCGCCGATGGGGCCGGGATAGACCCAGCCGTAGGCGTGGCCTCCCACCTTCCGGTAAACGGGGCAGATGTTAAGGCAGGCCCCGCACCGGATGCAGGAGAGTGCCCCTCGCAGCTTCTCGTCCTGGAGGAGGCGCGACCTGCCGTTGTTGACGATCACCAGGTGAAACTCCTCGGGACCGTCCTCCTCAGTGGGGGCCCTGGGCCCCGAGACCATGGAAACGTAGCTGGTCAGTCGCTGGCCCGTCGCCGCCCGTGGCAGCAATCTCAGAAACACAGCCAGGTCCTCTAGTGATGGGACCACCTTTTCCATGCCTGTCAGGGCTACATGTATGCGTGGGGAAGAGGTGCAGAACCGCCCGTTGCCCTCGTTGGTGACTATGACCAGCGTTCCCGTCTCCGCCACCAGGAAGTTTGCCCCGGAGATGCCCATGTCCGCCTGCAGCAGGTCGTTTCTGAGGGTTTCCCTTGCTGCTTCGGCTAAATCCTCTATCTCGACGAGGCCCGGCCTGTCGATCTTGTCGGCGAACAGCTCGGAAACATCCTCCTTGGTCTTGTGAATGGCGGGCCCAACGATGTGGAACGGAGTTTCGTCGGCCAGTTGGATGATGTATTCGCCCAGGTCTGTTTCAACGGAGCGTATCCCCAGCTCTTCCAGGGAGTGGTTGAGCCCCATCTCCTCGGAGACCATGGACTTGCTCTTGGTGACCGTCTTGGCGCCCCTGGTCAGGGCCAGGTCGGAAATAATCTCGTTGGCTTCCTGGGCATCGGCAGCGAAGTGGACCTGGCCCCCGTTGGCGGTAACCCGGTTGTAGAGCATCTCAAGGTAATAGTCCAGGTTTTCCAAGGTGTGCTCTTTGATCCGTCGGGCCCGCTCCCTCAGTTCCTGCCAGCGCTCTTCGCCTAGCTCTTCGATAGCGTCCATGCGTGCGCTGTCGAAGCCGCCTCCGGCCCGCTTCAGGGCCGCCTGGAGCTGGGGGTTGTCCACGGCCCGCCTGGATGCGGGCACGAACTCCTTCGTCTTCACCTCTGCCAAGGTATGCTCCCGATTGCTGGATGGTGGCCATGCTTCATGAAGGCTATCCCTCGACGCTCTCCAGCACCTGCGCCAAGTGCAGGGGCTTGATGCTGCTGCCACGTCGCCTGAGGGCGCCTTCCATGTGCATCAGGCAGCTCACGTCGCAGCCCACCAGGGTTGAAGCCCCGGAGTCCTTCAGGTTCTCCAGCTTGTCCTCCAGCATGCCCTCGGATATATGGGGGTACTTTACCGAGAAGGTGCCTCCGAACCCGCAGCAGGTCCTGGCCTGCTCGACCTCCACCAGGTCTATGCCGTCAACCTGCTTGAGCAGCTGGACAGGCTCATCCTCTACCTCCAGCTCCCGCAGGAGATGGCAGGAGGGGTGATAGGCTACCTTTCCCGTGTACTTCCCTCCCACGTCGGTGATTCCAAGCACCTTCACGAGGAACTCGGACAGCTCGTACACCCGGCTGCCCAGCTTCTTGACCTGTTCCTGGAGTCCGCGATCATCTTCGAAGAGTGTCGGGTAGAACACCCGCATCATGCTGGTGCAGGACCCAGATGGCACCACGATGTAGGCGTCGTCGTCACCTTCCAGCAGCGGCCCGAAGGTGTCCAGCACCCGGCGGGCGAGGCTCTTGGCATCGCTGGTAAAGCCTGAGTTGTATACAGCCTGCCCGCAGCAGGTCTGGTCCCTGGGGAACTCGACCTCCACGCCCAGGCGGCGCAGCAGGCGGACGCAGCTCACCCCCACTTCGGGGTACAACTGGTCCACCAGGCAGGTCACGTACAGATAAGCGCGCGGGGAGCCGCGCCCCAGTCCGTTGTCTTTGGGCTGGCTGGCCACCGGGGTGTCCTCTCTCGAAAATCTGGCTACGGACTTTGAGGCTCAGGTTACCAGAGACACCCCAGGCTGGCAAACGAGAGGGGCCTCACTTGACGGCACATCTGATACTACTATAATTGGGTGGAGTGCAGGGGTAAGCCAAACCCGGGCGTCGGAACCGGCGCAGTTAGGGGTGAAAGCAAATGGCCCTGATCTACGACTACATTGTCGTTGGCGCAGGCTCCGCGGGAGCCATCCTCGCTTCTCGTCTCACCGAAGACCCGGACACCTCGGTCCTTCTTCTCGAAGCAGGCCCCGATTACCCCGACCTGGACAACCTCCCTGAAGAGCTCAAATACGGGAGCTACTCATCTACTCCAGGTCCCACCCTGCGTTCCAGGGGTGGTCACCCCATCTCTCTGGCCACCAGCGTTCACAACTGGCAGTTCGTGGCTACCTCGACCCCAAAGGCACCGCCTATGCACGTTCCCAGGGGGAAGGTGACCGGAGGCTCCAGCGCCATCAACCGGGCAGGTTACCGGCGGGGCATTCCCGAGGACTACGACGCTTGGGCTGACGAAGGCAACGATCTGTGGGGCTATGATACCGTGCTCCCCTTCTTCAAGGTGCTGGAGGGCGACCCTGACACCGGCAACGAGAGCGGCCCTGTAGCAATCCGGCGCTCTCACAAGGAAGATTGGGACGCCGCCAAGGAAGCTTTCTATAACGCCTGCCTGGAGGCGGGCTTTCCCGACAGCCCCGTCCCCAGCGAACCGCAGTCGACGGGCGTTGGCCCCAGCTCTACCAACACGCGGGAGGGGGTGCGCTACAGCACCGCCATTACCCACCTGAGCCAGTCCCGGCACCGACTGAACCTCACAATCAGGCCCAATAGCCACGCCCACAAGGTCATCTTCGATGGCAACAAGGCCATTGGTGTCGAAGTGGAATGCGGAGGTGAGGTGTTCTCCGTGTTCGGCAGGGAGACCATCCTCAGCGCGGGGGCCATCATTTCGCCGCAGCTTCTGATGCTGTCGGGAATCGGACCCGCCGGGCACTTGGGGGACATCGGGATCCCCGTGCTGTGCGATTCTCCGGGTGTGGGGCAGCACCTCAAGGACCACCCCAAGCTCTACACCAGCTGGACCAACAAGGCTGGGGCCAGTCTCAAGGCATCGGGCGGCGTCCAACTACGGTATACGGCCACAGGCTCGCCCTACCGCAACGATGTCATGATTAACGTCACCTCCGTTTCGGGCCGCCGGATAAACCCGGCCACCGGGGAGCACATCGGCAAGAGCAACAGCGACACCGGGGCCATCGGCACCGACCTTGTGGTGGGGCTTATGCGCCCGGTTAGCACGGGCACCTTGACCCTAGCATCGGCGGACCCCAATGATCAGCCCCTGATGGACTATAACTTTCTGTCGGACCCCTTCGACCTCCAGCGCGCCCAGGAAGCTGTCCGCCTCTGCATCAAGCTATCGGAGCACGAGGACTTCAGGAACGTCCTGGACGAAAGACTGGACCCGACGGACGCCGACCTTGCAACTGACGGCGCCCTGGATGATTGGCTGATGCGGGAAGTTGGCACCTACTCCCACATCTCGGGAACATGCAAGATGGGGCCGGACTCGGACCCCATGGCTGTGGTGGACCAGCAGGGGAAAGTACGCGGGACTGAGAGCCTGCGGGTGGTGGATGCGTCCATCATGCCCGACCTGGTGCGGGCCGCCATCAATCCCACGGTGATGATGATGGCCGAACGCCTGGTGGGCCCCATAAAGAGCGGTCGCTAGACCCTTGACCCTTCACGGCGGCCCTTCCTGCGTCGGTGATTCGACGCTGTATACAGACGGAGGTTAACGCAAACTAGGAGGGTGACAATGGCAGGCACTAACTTGGAGTTCATCATTGACGGCGACGGCCACATCATGGAGGACAACGCTGCGATAGCGAAGCATATGCCTCCCTATTACGGCACCCCGGGAGCGCTGGATCTGCGGGCGATGTTCCCACCCATCGACCACCTGCACACAGCCCACTTTGCCACCACCATCGGCAGAGAGGTGCGAGGGAACAAGCAGGTCGGTCCGGACGAGTGGTTCCAGTTCCTGGAAGACGTAGGTATCGACCAGACGGTCCTCTATCCCAGCGGGGGCTTGGGCTACGGCAAGGTGGTCAACCGGGACTATGCCATAGCGGTCTGCAAGGCCTACAACAACTGGCTCTACGAGACCTACCTGCAGAAGAGCGACCGGTTCAAGGGAGTGGCCCTGATCCCCATGCAGGAGCCCGATGCGGCTATAGAAGAGCTGCGCAGGGCGGTCAACGACCTCGGCATGGTGGGCACCATGCTTCCATCCCGGGGCCTTGCCCTGCACCTGGGCGCGAAGGAGTACTGGCCTGTGTACGCCGAGGCTGAGCGCCTGAACGTTTCCATAGCCATCCATGGCGGGTGCCATGATGGTATGGGTATGGACCACCTCAACGTTTTTGAGCCGGTGGTTGCCCTGGGGCACTCCTTCGGCATGATGATCGCCTTCGGCGCGATGATGTACAACGGCATCTTCGACCGCTTCCCCGGCCTCCGGGTCGCCTTCCTGGAAGGCGGTGTGGGCTGGCTGCCCTTCTGCATCGAGCGCTTCGAGCGCATGCACGAGACCCGGAAGGAGATTGCCATCCGGAAGGATGAGCTTCTGGGTCCCGCCGATGATGAGGGCATTGGCGACTATATCCGCAAGCATGTGAAGGCCCGGCGCATCTTTATCGGCTGCGAGGGACATGAGCCGACCCTCGCACATGCCGTGGCAGAGGTTGGAAACGAGCCCTTCTTCTTCTCCTCCGACTTCCCCCACGAGGTGGACGAGAAGTTCTGCCGACACGAGATAGGGGAGATACGGGAGCAGGAAGGGCTTTCGGACACGGACAAAGAAGCGATCCTGCACAAGAACGCCGCCGTCTTCTATAACCTGAGCATCAACTAAGGTCGGGAGGCCGGGGGTAGAAGGGTCCAAGCACCCGCCCCCGGCCCTCTTCCGCTTCGCCGCAGTGGGGCACAGACCATACCCCCTAAGGTATTGCTCCCAGTGAGTGAGGAACATATAGAGGACCTAGGGACCCGGCACAAGCATTTGGGGCGCCTTCGCTGGATAGCAGGTGCCTCAAAGTTTGCGCTTCTCCTGGTTCTGCTGCCGTTGTTGGTTGTGGGCTGTTTGGAGGGAGAACCCACGCCCACACCCTCGCCGACCCCGTCACCAGCCGCGACTGTGGGGCCCACGCCCACTCCTCGGCCGAGTCCGATCCCACTTGAGAGGATTGGGGTGTCTCACATTACCATGGTCTTCGGCGAAGAACCGACCCGTCTCGGCGCCTGGGGTTCACCGGAAGTGGCTGGAGATTTCCGGACGGGTCCCGGCTGTCCGGTCATTCCGGTGCATACCATCTGCCAGGATATGGCCACAGATGTGCTCACCTACATCGACAGCACCACCTCGAAGGTGGTGCCTTTGTCCGGTGTCCAATCGTGGGAACAGATCGCCGATGACCGGTGGCGTTTCTATCTGACTCCTGGCGTCAGATTTCATAATGGCGAAGAGTGGAACGCTGTAGCGGCTACGCAGGGTATCGACATAGAGGGGGACGAATATATCGGTCAAGCTTCTCATGGCTACACCGGTAATGTCACCGGTAAGGTCGTTGACAACCTCACCGTCGATGTGTCTTGCGAAGTCGCTTGCCCCATCTTCCCCAGGACAGCTTTCCTTATTGGTTTCCAGGCCCCCGCCTGGTGGAACAACGCCTCAAACGCCGAGCGCGCAGAGAGGACCATCGGTTTCGGACCCTATGTCCAAGCTAAGCACAGCCGTGGCCGATACTTGGAGATGAAGAAGTACGATGATTACGTGCCCAACCCACGGGCGCCCAGCGACGCCCAACCCCCAACCATCGACGAGATCACCATCATATGGAGCTCCGAGGCCCTCGTCCGTGCAGCCATGGTAGAGGTGGGTGAGGCTGACTGGGCCATGGATATCGCACCCCAACACAAAACCCTGGCCCCTGTGTTGAAGACTAGTGGCGCTGCTGACACCTTTGTGCTGGTCCACGACACTATTTGGCACCCCGAGCTTAGTAAAAGGGATGTGCGCCTGGCCTTGGCCCACGCCACCGACTGCGACCTCATCGTCGAGCAGCTCTATGAGGGCCAGTTCAAGTGCCAAGGCACCTATGCTCCTCCGGGAACCGTTGGAGTTACGCCACGCACCTTGGCCCAGTACGAGTACAACCCCGATTTGGCCAGGGAGCTGCTGGCTGGGGCCAACTACAACCCGGCCAACCCTATCACCATCAATGTGTTGGAAGGCCGTTACCCGAACAACGCTGATGTGGCGGTGGCCCAAGCTGCTATGTGGAGAGAAGTGGGTGTCAGTGCCAAGGCAGCTGTCCTGGAAACGGCCCGTTGGCTAAATGTTGCCCGCACAGGCTGTGGGCGCGCCTGGCGAGAACACAAAGAAGGTACTGATTTTGACGGCGAGGGCGATCCCGGGGACACCTACTGCCTTGACGTTCCCCCAGGGCCTCCGTGCTTCTGCTCACCCCAGAGTTATCAGGATATCTTGTCCTTGAAAACCCTGGACTTCGCAGGTGGCCTGGGGCGCATGGACTGCAAAGACGATGGCTCCAAATTCTGCGACCCGGTGAACATCCAACCCCTTCTCGACCCGGCCAGAGCAGCCAGAACCAGCGACTTACGTACTAGAGAAGACCTGATGCGGGAGTTAGTAGATATCGCCTATGACGAAGCGATCATCTACACCTACTTTGACGCTGTGGTGTTCTACGGTTCCAGACCATACCTGAACTGGGAGCCTCGCTTTGACGGCCGGATGCGCCCCAACAGCTGGAGCCTCAACTAGTCCGTCCGGATCTCTATGCATCCAATGGACGACATTGGGTCCCGGCCTTCTACTATATAGCCCAGTCGCCGGTTTCACCCTGCCCTCCTGCGGGATGCTCGTAGGCTCCCGCTGGCCTGTCGAGTTGCGCTTCTCAGGTAGTTTGCGCTAAAGTTCTTTATCCCTTAGCTTCAGAGAGCCCCGAAATGTATTTCAACTGGCGCCTATTTGCGCTGACCCGCGGCGTGAGACTACGTATCCTTTTTGCTGCTACCCTCGGCCTCATCGCCGTGGGCGCCGGGGTCGGACGGCTCGCCGTATCGGGCCTCATCATCTACAGGGTGATCACCGGGCAGGCAGAATTCTCCTCGCTGGCCTTGCCCCTGGTTATCATCGCAGCCCTCATCGTCATCCGCGGCCTGTTCCTCTACTGGCAGAACGCGGTGAGCCACCACGCAGCCAACATCGTCAAAGTCAGGCTGCGCAGCCAAGCATACGAACATGCGCTGAAGCTGGGGCCGGGCTACGCCGATCAGAACCGGACCGGAGACCTGGTACTCACGGTGGTGGAGGGTATCGAGCGCCTGGAGACCTTCTTCGGACAGTACTTGTCCCAATTGATCGTGTCTGCCGTCGCGCCCATCGCTGTCTTTGCCTTCATGGTCACCCTCGATATCTACGTGGCGGTCATCTTCCTGCTGTTCGCCTTTCTTGCCCTGGTCGTGCCCGCCTCCTTCAATCGGTGGAGCCGGAACAGCAGCTACAGGCGCCGCATATCCTACGGCAACCTGGGATCAGACTTCCTCGATAGCGTTCAGGGTCTCGCTACCCTCAAGTCCTTTGGACAGAGCAAGAGCCGGGGCAACGCCCTGGCCCAGCGCGCCCATCATCTGTACAAGAGCACCATGGGAGTCGTGGCGGCCAACGGAGCGACCAGCGGCGCATCCATCATGCTGATGGCAACGGGGGCCGCAGTGGCCCTGGCAGTGGGCGCATCCCGGGTCAGCAGTGGTGAGATGGAACTGCGCCCCTTGCTCATAGTGCTCATGCTGGGAGTGGAGGTGTTCCGGCCCATCCGTGAGCTGACGATGCTCTACCACCAGGGTATGACGGTGCTGTCATCGGCGCAGAGCGTCTTTGGAATGCTGGATGAGCCTGTGACGATTCTTGATTCCGAGACGGCCGCTGGGCGGCGGCCCTCGGAAATCAGACCGGAGGTGTCCTTCGAAGGGGTTACCTTTGGGTACGACGGCGGCCACAGGCCGGCCCTTGGCGATGTGTCCTTCGAGCTGCGCAAGGGCGAGACCCTGGGAGTGGTCGGGGCGAGCGGATCGGGAAAGTCAACGCTGGTCTGGCTCATGTACAGGTTCTACGACCCCCAGGCCGGCAGCATCAAACTGGGCGGTCATAACCTTCGAGAGCTCCCCCTCAGCGTCATCAGGGAGAACATCTCTGTAGTCACCCAGGACACCTACCTGTTTCACGGGACGGTCGCCGACAATCTGCGTTTCGGAAAGCCCGACGCCACCCAGGAGGAGTTGGAAGAGGCTGCCCGCGTGGCCAACGCCCATGAGTTCATATCAGAGCTTCCCGACGGCTACGAAACCATAGTCGGCGAGCGGGCTGTCCGGCTCTCCGGGGGCCAACGGCAGCGGCTGGCGATAGCAAGGGCGATGCTGAAGGACGCCCCAGTCCTGCTGCTGGACGAAGCCCTTTCCAGCGTCGATGCGGAGAATGAGTCGGTCATCCAGAGGGCCCTTGACCGCCTGATGGAGAACAGGACGACCCTCGTCATCGCCCACCGCTTGTCGAGCATAATCAACGCCGACCGCATCCTGGTCCTGGACGAAGGACAGGTTGTGGAGATAGGCGCCCACGCCGAGTTGATGGATGCCGACGGTACCTATGCCAGGCTCATGCGCCAGCAGACCGAGATGGGCATGGTATCGCCTGCTACCTCTGTCCTGGTGGGCGTGGAAGAGCCCGATGCCTCCGTTCCCGCCCCGGAGGCGGACCAGGATCGACCCGATCATGTGGCCACCGTTTCCTCTTCCACAAGACAACAGGTCAACCTCCGGTCATTGACGGTCTGGGTCAGGCTGTTCGGACTGGTGAAGCCGGTCAAGTACCACTTCTTTCTTATTCTGGCTTTGGGCCTGCTCTACCACGGCTCGGTCATCATCCTGGGAGCCTTTACCGCCCTCCTGGTGGGAGCGGTATTCCGGGATGAGCCCCTGACCACGCTGATCGTCGTGGTGTGTACCCTCGCTCCCATTTCCGGCCTGCTCTTCTACCTGGAGACTTGGCAGGCCCACGACATGGCATTCAGGCTTCTGGCAAAAATGCGGATGGACCTGTACAACAAACTGGAGCCCCTGGCGCCTGCCTACATGGTCCGACGTCGGTCGGGCGACCTGGTCAGCGTCGTCGGGGGAGATGTCGAGACCGTCGAATTCTTCTTCGCCCACGCGGTGTCGCCCATGATCGTGTCCGTCCTCGTGCCGGGCGGAGTCCTGATAGCACTGGGCATCATCTCGTGGCCCATAGCTGTGGTGCTGGCCCCGTTCCTGGTGGCGGTGGCGGTCAGCCCCTACTTTGCCAACTCTCGAATAGAGAGGCTCGGCGGAGAGATACGCAATCGCGCGGGGGACCTGCACGCCTACATGGTTGACAGCATCCAGGGGATGCGGGAGATCACAGCCTTCGACCGGGGGGTTGAGCGGAACCGGGAAATGACCGACAAGGGCTGGGCCTACGTCGGCCACCTGGTCCGGTTCCAGAAGTCCCAGGCGTTTCAGATCGGATTCATGGAAGCCATGATGGGCCTTGGCGGGTTGGCGGTCCTGTCGGTGGGTATCTGGCTGGTGCTCGATGGACAGATAGCCCGGACCCAGCTTCTGCTGGCAAGCGTGATGGGCTTGGCGTCCTTCAGCCCGGTGACCGAGCTGGCCCGCACCATGAAGCAGATGATGGAGACGCTGGCTGCTTCCCGCCGCATACTGGCCATCCACGACGAAGCGGTGCCTGTGCAGGATGGCCCCGGGGTGGAGCAACGGGCTGACGAGGCGACTGCCGGGTCGCGCCTTATCGATTTCGAGGATGTGGCCTTTGCTTATTCGGAAGGCGACCCCCAGGCCCTGGCCGACGTTTCCTTCGACATAGAATCGGGGCAGACCGTCGCCATCGTGGGCCGCTCGGGCGCCGGCAAAACGACTGTCGCCTACCTGATGATGCGATTCTGGGACCCGGACGAAGGTGACATCGAGCTGGAGGGCAACAGGCTGGACCAGCTTCGTCTGGACGATCTGCGAGGCAATATGTCCCTCGTCGCCCAGGACACCTATCTGTTCAACGACACCGTTCGCGAAAACATCCGCCTCGGACGATTCGACGCGACTGATACAGAAGTCATAGAGGCTGCTGAGCAGGCGAACGCCTCGGAGTTCATAGACTCCTTCCCAGAGGGATACGACACCCGCGTCGGAGAGCGGGGCATGCAGCTCTCAGGCGGTCAGAGGCAGCGGATCGCCATCGCCCGCGCTATTCTCAAGAATGCTCCTGTGCTGATCTTGGACGAGGCTACATCCCACCTGGATGCCATCAGCGAGGCGACAGTTCGCGAGGCGCTAAACCGGCTCAAGTCGGGCAGGACGACCGTCGTTATGGCGCATCGCCTGTCCACCATACGAGATGCCGACGTGATCCTGGTGCTCGACCGCGGAGCGGTGGTGGAGCATGGGACCCACGACCAGCTTCTGGCCCGGGGCGGGCTGTACGCCCAGCTAGTGTCGACGCAGATGCAGGGCCAGCGGGCAGCCGCCGACTGATTCAGGCGCGGCAAGCCGGTTAGGGGCCGTTGCCTAGCTTTGACCTTGGCCCCTCTCCTGCTTGGCCCAGGTGTCGCGGAGGGCCACGGTGCGGTTAAAGACGGGCTTGCCGGGCGCTGACTCTTCAGTGTCGGCGCAGAAGTAGCCCTGGCGCTCGAACTGGTACCTGGCCCCGGGTTGAACCTCGGCCAAGCTCGGCTCTACCCGGCAATCGGCCAGTGTTTCCATGGACTCCGGGTTCAGGTAGCTGGTGAAGTCCACGCCCTCTTCTTCCCTGCCCGGCTCGGGGTGCAGGAATAGCCTGTCGTAAAGCCTCACCTCTGCCTGCGCCGAGTGCTGGGCCGACACCCAGTGAATCGTTCCCCGCACCCTGCGTCCGTCGGGGGCAGTCCCGCCCCGGGTATCGGGGTCGTAGGTGCAGTGGACCTCGGTGACTTGCCCCGATGAGTTCTTCACCACATCCACGCAGGTGACGAGGTAGGCGTACCGCAGGCGTACCTCCCTGCCGGGGGCCAGCCGGTAGTAGTTCTTGGGCGGGTCCTCCCGGAAGTCCTCCTGCTCTATGTACAGCTCCCGGGAGAAGGGCACCATTCGGGTTCCCATGGACGGGTCTTCCGGGTTGTTGGCGGCCTCCATCTCCTCCACCAAGGTGTCGGGGTAGTTGTCGATGACCAGCTTCAGGGGGCGGAGCACGGCCATCGCCCTGGGCGCCCGCCGGTTAAGGTCGTCCCTGATGCTGTGCTCCAGGTGGGCGATATCGACGGTGTTGTCCCGCCGGGCGACGCCTATCTGGTCGCAGAAGCTGCGGATAGCTTCCGGCGTGTAGCCCCGCCTCCGCAGGCCGCTAAGCGTGGGCATCCTGGGGTCGTTCCATCCGTTGACATAACCCTCTTCCACAAGCTGCAGGAGTTTGCGCTTGCTCAGCACCGTGTAGCTGAGGTTCAGCCTGGCGAACTCGGTCTGCTCCGGCCTGGGATCCAGCCCCAGGGTGTCCAGTACCCAGTCGTAAACAGCCCTGTTGTTCTCGAACTCCAGGGTGCACAGGGAGTGGGTGACCCCTTCGATGTAGTCCGAAAGGCAGTGGGCGTAGTCGTAGGTCGGGTAGATGCACCAGGCATCGCCGGTCCGGTAGTGCTCGGCATGGCGGATGCGGTAGAGGGTTGGGTCCCGCATGATCACCTTGGGCGATGCCATGTCGATCTTGGCCCGGAGGATGTGGGCGCCGTCGGGGAACTCGCCGGCCCTCATCCGGCCGAACAGGTCCAGGTTCTCTTCTATCGAGCGGTCCCGGTAGGGGCTGACCCGTCCCGGTTCGGTCAGGGTGCCCCGGTGGAGGCGTATCTCCTCTTGGGACAAGCTGTCCACGTAGGCCTTGTCGCCCTCGATGAGCTGCAGAGCGAACTGGTAGAGCTGCTCCTGGTAGTCGGAAGCGTGGCAGGGGTCGCCGGCCCAGGCGAATCCCATCCAGCGGATATCATCCTGGATGGCCTGTACGTACTCAGGGTCTTCCTTTTCGGGGTTGGTGTCATCGAAGCGCAGGTTGCACTTGCCGCCGTACTCCAGCGCGACGCCGAAGTTGAGGCAGATAGACTTGGCGTGACCTATGTGGAGGTAGCCGTTGGGCTCGGGGGGGAAGCGGGTGATGACCCGGCCGCCATGCTTGTCGTTCTTGACGTCCTTGGCAACGATCCTCCGGATGAAGTCGGAGGGGGCCGGGGTACTGGGTGTGCTCATCCGGAAGGCTCCAAGCTGGTCAGGAACATCCTAGCGGAACTTGGGCATTACGCGGTCCGCCAGGAGCTGGATGGTGTTCACCACCTTGTCGTAGGGTATCTGCCCGCCGTAGTTGACCTCCATGAGTACGCCATTTAGGCCCAAGCGGTCGTCGAACTCATGGATGCGCTCGACCACAGCCTCCGGGGTGCCGTAGATGCACCGCGCTTTCAGTATCTCATCGTAGGGAACGTCGGCCACTTTGTTTAGCCGGTCGATTACCTCCTGGCTGGCGGCGGTGGCGATCAGCTCCCTTACCCGGTATGCGATTCCGTGCATGGTGCTGACCTCGGGTACCGAGTAGGCTTCTTCGGCAGATTCCGATACGAAGGCGGGCGCCCGGAGCATCACATCCCCCGAGCCCGGGTGCCCTGCCGAAATCCACGCGTCCCTGTACTGGGAGACCCGTTCCTCCAACTGGGGCAGGGGTGTGTTGGACATGACGAATATGGGGTAGCCCAGCTCTCCCATCTGGGAGTAGGAGTCCTCGCTGGCGATGGCCACCCTGAAGGGCGGGTAGGGTTTCTGGTAGGGCTTGGGCACCACGGACACATCATCGAAGTCGAAATGCTCGCCGTGATGAGAAAAGCTGTCCTGGGTCCAGGCGCCCAGGATCACATCCAAGCTTTCGTAGAAACGGGTCCTGCTTTCAGCGTAATCTACACCGAAGGCATCGTAGAACTTGGTGCTGCCGCTACGCCCTATGCCGAAGTTGAAGCGTCCCCTGCTCACCTGGTCCATAGTGGCGACCTCTTCGGCGATGCGGAGGGGGTTGAACAGGGGCAGCACCTGCACCGCCAGCCCTATCCGGATGTTGGTGGTGCGGGCGGCAACGGCGCTTCCAATAACAAGGGGCGCTGAAGAGACGGAGCGGTCGGGGCTGAAGTGATACTCGGCCAGCCACACCGAGTCCAGGCCTGCACGGTCGGCCAGCTCCACTTGGCTGAAGGCCTCGTCGAAGGCTTCGGTGACGACCATGCCCTCCCGGACGGGGAAGTCGGTGAAGATGCCAATGTCCATATCAGGAATCCCTCTGGGCTACGTCCTTAGCTTTCCGTGCGGGCATTGATGAAGTGGGTCACCGCATCATGGAAGGCGTCGGGCTGCTCCCGGAACACCGAGTGCCCCGACTGGTTGATGATGCACATCTCCGAGTCAGGCACCGAGGACATGATGAGCTGCATGCAGGGGATGCCGCAGCGCTCCATGGTGGCCGAGGGGTCGTTGTAGGCCCATATGACCAGGGTCGGGGCCTTGATACCGCCATCGATGATCCACTCGTGGGTCTCCTTCTGCTTGGCGACCAGGTCCGTCTTGAACTGGTCCAGGAGCCCGCTCTTCATCTTGGTGTTGACCTCGGCGGTCTTGTCCATGCCCTTGATCTCCAGGCAGACGTCCAAGTAACGGTCGGTGATGTGGTCGCCGGTGAAGGAGTTGCAGGTGATCCGGTGGCGCATAGCCTCCCTGGGATCGGGGATCTGGGCAGCTTGGCGGTCCCACTCATCGTATATGGGGTTGGGAGGTGTCATCAGCGTCGAGCTGTCGATGATGATGAGGCTTTTCACCACCTCCGGGTGCTCCAATGCCAGGCGGGTGACCGCGTATCCTCCCCTGGAGTGTCCCGCTATGTGGGCGCTGTCGATGCCTACGGCTGCCATAAAGTCATAAAGGTGCTGGACGTTGGCGCCGATCACGTACTCTTCGTCAGAAAGGGGATTGTCGGTGAACCCCATCCCGATCTTGTCGTAGGCGAAGGTGTGGTAAGACTGGGACAGGGTATCGAAGTTCATCTCCCAGTCTTCGGCGTTGCTGTGGGAGCCGAAGTTCCCGCCGTGCACGAGCACGAGGGGTTCTCCCTCGCCGGCTTCGAAGTACCGGGTCTTAATGCCCTTTACATCCACGTACTTGGGATCGTTCAAGGCGCACCTCCAGTACGAAAGTGGTTCGCCAGTCTCACTACAGATGCGACAGCTTCCGCAGGGAGATGGCACTTAGTGGGGCTTGGAGAAGATTGTAGTTAGGTGCTGCAAAGCTGTCAAACACCCTGGGAGGCTCCGCTAGGGAAGCTCACTCAGGGTGCTTGAGCTGCTTATCGAAGGGCTTTAAGGGTTAGCCCTGGGCCGCGATGACCGTGATCTCTACCAGCATGTCGTCGCGTACCAGGTCGGCCTTTACGGTGGTGCGGGTGGGCGGGTCCACCGGGAAGAACTTGCGGTACTCTTCGTTGTAGGCCTCGAACACGCTTACATCTTTCAGGAAGGTGGTCACGGAGACGGCGTTGGTCAGCGCGCTCCCGGCTTCCTTCAAGATGGTGTCGATGGTCTCCAGGCAGGTGCGCACCTGCACACGGATGTCGGGGTCCATGGTGCCGTCGGCCTTCCTGGGCGCCGGGGTACCTGAAACGAACACAAGTCCGGCGGACTTGATGGCCCTGACGGCGGGGATCCCAGGGGGTGGCAGGCTGTCAACCTTTACTACTGTGCGATCGGGCATAGCTACTCCTTTCATCATGTGGAAGGGTCCCTCGCGGGAACCCTTTTGCCACTACCGGTACTTTGGGATTCGTCCTTTAGGGACTGTCGTCTTCTGCCAGAAAGCCGACCCCGCCGCTGCCGGACTGCCGGGCGGGCCACTTGCCCGCCTCGACGAAGGTGACGAAGTCCAGCACCGCGCGATTGAACAGGTCCGGCTCCTCCAGGTTCAGGGCGTGGCCGGTCTGGGGCATGACCATCAGCCCGGATCTGGGTATGCATCGCTTCATAATCATGGATGGCTCCAGGCTGGGGTCGTCCTCATCGCCAACCAGGATGAGGGTTGGCACCTGGAGGGAGCGCATGCCCTCTTCCAGGTCGTAGACGGTGGGACGGCGGCCCTGAACGCCGCGGAAGGTGAGGGCTGAGCCCACCGGCGAATGCTCTGAGAAACGCTGGGCAAAGCCTTCCCATGCCTTGGGGTCCTTGCGCAGCAGCTGAACACGGCTGGGACCCCTGGTGTAGTCGCCGAAGGCATCCATGCCCCCTGCTTCTATCTGGTCAGCGAACTGCTGGGCTTGGCGCCGGAAGGCTTCCTTGTTGGTCGAACCGTACCCGGCGCCCGCGACGACCAGTCCCCTGGCCCGGCCGGGATGCAGGATGCCGAAATGGAGGGAGACGTTGCCTCCCATGGACAAGCCGACGATGTAGGCGTCCCGTATTCCCAGGGCGTTGAGCAGCCCCCGGAGGTCATCGACGTGCTGCTCCTGGGAGTAGTCCTCCATCCGCCCCGGCACATCGGAAGGGGGATAGCCCCGGGCGTTGTAAGTGATCACCTGGTAACGGCGGGAGAAGAAGCCGACCTGCTGGTCCCAGCTTTCGTAGCTGCCTGCATACTCGTGGCAGAAGACCATGGGGTAGCCTTCACCATGGGTCTCGTAGTACAGCTCGATGTCGTTGACCCTTACCTTGGGCATGAATCCTCCGTGGGAAACGGCGGTTGGCTGGCAGGTGACATGGTAGCTGTACCCCCATGGCGTGTCAACAAAGCTAGACTTGGGGCGGTGCCCCCAAGATGCCCCATCATATATAATTAGGAGCTACTGGGAGGTACGACCATGAAGGGTGTCATACCATGGCAGGCCAACAGCACATGGCCCCATGCGGTACGGGAGCTGGAGATCGACCTGCACAAGACGGGGCTGGTGATGGTGGATGTCCAGAACTACTCGGATAAGAACGCGTCTATTGTGCCCCAGTGCGCGCGCCTCCGGGACTTCTTTCACGGGCACGGCCTGGAGGTGATCTATCTGCGGGTGGGCTCTTTGCTGCCGGGGCGGAGGGACATGCACGCCAAGCGGGCGCTGTCCTGGATGAAGCCCCCCGGAGATGACCCGGCCATGGTGGTGCACCCAGGCACCTGGAACCACGATGTTGTGGACGAGCTCGCCCCGGAACCGGGAGAACTGGTCATCGACAAGAACTCCTCCGGGGCCTTCAACTCGTCTGGCATCGACCGGTATCTCCAGGCGATGGGCCTGCAGAACCTGGTGTTCTGCGGGGCCGCCACATCCCGCTGCGTGGACAACACCGCCAGGGGCGCCGCCGACCGCGGCTATAACGTGATCCTCGTGGAGGATGCCTGCATAGACCCGGTGCAGCGCAACCACTGCACAACGGTGCGCACCTTCGGCGACGCTTTTGGCGCCGTCAAGACCACCGATGAGGTGCTGGCCGACTTGGGGGCGCTGGCTTCGAGTGCGTTGGCGTCGACCCCCGCCGGAGGCTAGGCTTGGCCCGCACTCGGATATCGTGGGAAGCACCCCGGCCCGGCCGTTTCACCATCGACGATTGGGAGATCGACCTTCCCAAGACAGCCTTGGTGGTTGTGGACTTGCAGCGGTGCTATACAGACCCCGAAAAGGGAGTTGGCCCAGGGTTGGAGAGGGACTTCCCCGACATTCACCGCTACTACTACAGCGCCATCGGGGAGCGGGTCCTGCCCGGCATAAAGAGGCTGCTGGCATTGGCCCGAAGCCGTGGGTTGGAGACCATATACACCCGCACAGGGCTGCAGCTCCCAGGGGGAAGGGACATGGCTTCGTGGAGCTGGCGGGCAGCCCAGGGCCGCGCTCCCGTAGGTAATCTCTTCCCCAAGGACAGCCCCGATTACGAGATCGCACCGGACGTTGCGCCCCTGCCCCAAGAGCTTGTGCTGGACAAGAACTCATCCAGCCCATTTCCTTCCACGGCCATTGACCAGCTTCTGCGCAACATGGGTGTGGAGAACCTGCTCATCGCCGGGCTGCTGACCAACGTGGCGGTGGAGAGCACCGCCCGGAGCGCCGGGGACCGGGGCTACAACCCCATCGTCGTGGCCGACGCCTGCGCTGCCTACAGCCAAGCCGAGCATGAGGACACGCTGTCGACGGCGTCCTGGTGGACCGCCAAGGACATGGATGAGGTCATCGGGATATTCTCCACCCTCGAGCCCGGCGAACAGCCTTAGGGTCACTGTCGGTTCGCCCGGCTAGAAAGCCGCGGCCTGGGGCACCCTCGACGGACTGAAACTGCTCTCCAGTATTCGTATGAACTCGTTGGTGGGTGGACTGAGGTCTTTGCCACGCAGGGTAACCACCCCGGCCTGCTCGACTGGGAACAGGTGCATCAGGTCGATCATCCCCAGGTGCTCCTCGTCATCGGGTTCCATGGCCATTTTGGGGCCTACCGAGATGCCCAGTCCCGCCCCGACGTAGGCCTTGATCATATCTATGCTGTCCAGCTCCACCACCACCTCAAAGGGGAGCCCCTTGCGCCGGAACTCAGCTTCCAGGATGGAGCGAGTGGATGTGCCTTCCCCCCGAAGGATCAGGGGCCACCGGGCAATCTCATCCAGTGAGGTAACCGGTGACTCTAGTATGGGGTGCCCAAGGGGAGCAATGAGCACACGCTCATAGGGGAACAGAGGGTGGAAGTCGAACTCCACCCCGTTGCCGGGCCCAGGCACCAAGCCAAGGTCCACTTCCTTGTCCACCAACATCTCCAGCACATCCTTCCAGCTGCCTGATTTCACCCTCAGCTGGC
The DNA here is from genome assembly GCA_965116325.1 of Dehalococcoidia bacterium. Taxonomy (GTDB): domain Bacteria; phylum Chloroflexota; class Dehalococcoidia; order Lucifugimonadales; family JAGWBF01; genus JAGWBF01. The sequence goes on from OZ220675.1 coordinate 2,082,510, forward strand.
TGTGGGGATGTTGAGACAGGAAGGTGTTCACCGCCCGCAGAAGGACGTGGGAGACTATATCGAAGGTGGAGCCCACCCGGATGGGGCGGTCCTGCTCGGTGACCGCCAGGGCTTCCTGCAGGTTGTCGATGCCTTCAACCAGGGGGCCAGCCAGCTTGTACAGGCTGTCTCCTGCCTGGGTGAGGCGGATGGGCCTCCTGACCCGGTCGAACAGCTCCACCCCCATCTCCTCTTCCAGTTTCCTGATGTGGCCCGTTACCGCCGGCTGGCCCAGGCTCAGGTGTTCTGATGCCTTGGTGATGCTCTTGAAGTGAGCGGCTGCGCAAAAGCTCCGCAGTTCTCGTAGTTCCATATCTCCTTTTGCACCTCGTTATCGTGAACTATGATGTATTATATCATACAACATCGCTGGACATGATGCTGTGTTCTATTTACACTATGTATGTAGCAAGAAGAAGAAAGTTCCGGTGAAGGAACACCGGGAAAGAGAGGATAGGATGAACATCCGCAAGTTCGTAAGAATGCTCCAGTCGGTAGGGAACGGTGACGACTTCGACACCTACTTTGTCAACCTTCAGGACAAGAAGAGCTGCTGCGGCCCTACCAAGGAGGAAGCTCGCAGGGACTACACCGCGATGATCGACCTCCGGCAGGTCCGCTAAACGCGACCCTTCGTAGCCTGCCTAGAGCAGCAAGAGGGCCGGGGCTCCCAGAAGCCCCGGCCCTCTACTTTTTCCCGATATGAATTCCTTTCGCAGGGACCCAGGTATCATCCCGCTTCTTTGATGCAGCTCTCCAGCAACTCAAGGGCTGCGTTGGCGAAGACCCACATGTTTGCCTCCCGGTCGGTGCTGCCCGTCTCGACGGTTATCGCCTTCTCCACAGGCCCCACCACTGCGATGCAGGCGTGGCCCGAGGCATCGCCGTAGCGGTTGCCCGTAGGCCCGCTGGCCCCGGTCTCTCCCACAGCCCAGGTGGCGCTGAGCATCTGCTGAACAGCCCTGGCATTCAGGAATGCATACTCCTCGGTGCTGGGCCGGAGGCCGGTCATCTGGCTCTCATCTATTCTCATGAGACCTTCACGGGAAGACTGGGTGTAGCTGACCACCGAGCCCAAATAGAAGGCCGATGCTCCCGGCACCGCCACCAGTGCGGCCGAAATCAGCCCGCCGCAGGACGATTCGGCGATCCCGATGTTCTCCTGCCTCTCCTTCAGCATAGCCCCCACCGCTGCTCCCATCTCACTCACTCCAGGCATAGCGCCCTCCTGTTAATTCTAGGAAAAGGATGCCAATGGCGAGCCTTTGCTTGCCCAGCGCACCCCCCCTACGGCTTGGTGGCGGTGATGGAGGCGCTGAACCAGAAGCGGGAGCTGTCGGTGGGAGGGTCTCCTGACCATCGGGCATCCACGAACCCGGCGTCCGCCACCTTGGCCACGTACTCCTCGGCGGGCAGGGAGCCGGAGATGCAGCCCGTCATCAGCGCCATGTCCTTCATCTCCTCCGCCGTGGCTGGGCGGGTCAGCACGATGTCCGACACCATGAGGCGGCCTCCGCTGCGCAGCACACGGAAGGCTTCACGAAAGACCGCATCCTTGTCCGGCGCCAGGTTGATGACGCAGTTGGAGATGATCACGTCGATGCTGCCATCCTCCACGGGCAGGGACTCGATGTCCCCCATCCGGAACTCCACGTTCTCCAGTCCCAGCTTCTGTTTGTTCTCGTTGGCCCGCTCCAGCATGGCAGGGGTGAAGTCCACGCCGATGACCTGGCCCTCGGGCCCCACTTCTCTAGCCGCCAGAAAGCAGTCCAAGCCGGCACCGCTGCCCAAATCCAGCACCCACTGACCGGGCTTCAGGGCGTCGATGGTCGTAGGTGTGCCGCAACCGAAGCTGACCACACCCTCGGGCATGGAGCCCAGCACCTCCAGGGGGTAGCTGGCGTCGCAGGAGGTATCGGTTTCACAGCAGTCGGCGACGCCGCTTATCCTCCGTGCATACTCCTCGGATATGACGTTCTTCAGTTCGTTGGATGCTGTCATGGCCTTCTACTTCACCTCCACCGTCAGCCAGTTCTCGAAGCACACTCCGCTGGCCAAGCTGGTAACTCCGATGGTTGCCCGGCCACCCAGGCCCTTCTCCTCGCCGAACACCTCGGCGAAGAGGTCCGTCGCCCCGCTGCCAACCTTGTTAACCTCCAGGAACTCGGGGGTGGACACCACGAAGTTCAGGGAACGGATGATGGAGACGACATCGTCGAGGTCGCCGATGGCGTACTTGATGCCTGCCAGGCAGTTGATGGCCGTTATCCGGGCGGCCTGGTAGCCCTGCTCCACCGTAAGGTCCTTGCCCAGGATGCCGGTGACGAAGGGCTTGCCATCGACTATCGGCACATGGCCCCCCAGGAAGAGGATGTTCCCTGTGCGGTGATGGGCCTTCATGCTTCCGAAGGAGTGGCCGTAGAAGCCGTCCCGGGCGAAGTCGGGGAGAACGATCCCCATGGATTCCAGCTTTTGTTCGATGATCATGGCTGCACCTTTTTCTGGGATGCTAGGTCTCGGAATTGTGCTGAGATGGGGTCAGCCCGCATGGGACGTTACCGGGTGGAAGGTTTGGCGGGAGTGGGAGGGAGTCGAACCCACCTACCCCGTGATTAGCGAGGCACAACGGATTTGAAGTCCGCAAGAGCCACCGGGCCCCATCCACTCCCGTATGTCAGAGCCGCGGCTTGCCCTATCCCAGCGCGGAGTCGATCTTCTTCTTAAGGGCGCCCTTGGGCACCGCGCCGACCACTTGGTCGATGGGCTGGCCCCCCTTGAACAGCAGGAGGGTGGGAATGCTGCGGACGCCGTAGGCCATGGCTGTGCTGGGGTTGGCGTCCACATCCACCTTGGCGAACTGCACGACGCCGTCGTACTCCTGGGAGAGTTCATCGACGATTGGGGCGATCATCTTGCAGGGACCGCACCAGTCCGCCCAGAAGTCCACCAGCACAGGCAGGTCGGACTGCAGGACGGTTTCGTCGAAATCGGCATCGGTCGCGGGGAAGGGATGGGCCATGTTTCTCCTTTCAGGACGAGAACAATACAGGAATAGGGCCTGGATAGAACAGGCGATGGTGCTTGGTACTCGTATGGAATCTAGTTTATCTTTGGGCCGCTTGCCGGTCAACCGGAGGCCTACCCCGGGCGTCGATTCTCCCCCCCCCCCCCCTTGCCAGAGGCTTACGCCAGGCGTCGATTCTCCCCCCTCCCTTGATGGGAGGGGACTAAGGGGAGGGTGAAACACATGTGGGTGCACGGTGCCCCATGTTGTCCCCCTCACCCCAACCCTCTCCCACCAGGGGAGAGGGGGAAATACACACAGGCGCCGCCCGGTGCGTTTCTTGGATTAGCAGGTACCTTGGGTTATAGTGGAGCCGTGGTAGACGAACTCGTGAAGGGCCAGCGCTTGCGTCTTACGCCCGTGGGTTGGGGCAAGCTGGGAGATGCCCTGGCCTACCAGGGCGACACAAAGGTGATGGTGTTCGGGGGCATACCTGGGGAAGAGGTAGAGGCGGAGGTGGTGAGGGTCAGGCGGGACCGGGTCGCCGCCCAGGTGGTGCAGGTGCTGGAGCCTTCCCCCTACAGGGTGGATACCCCGTGCCCCTACTACGGACGCTGCACCGGGTGCCAGTGGCAGCACATCGACTACCAGCACCAGCTGGACCTGAAGCGCAACATGGTTGCCGACGTACTGGGACAGGTCGGAGGTCTGGAAGAAGTGGTCGTGGCCCCCACAATCCCGTCGCCGGAAAAGATGGGCTATCGCAACCACGCCAGGTTCACCGTTGCCAAGGACGGGACCTTGGGGTTCGTGCACCGCGAGACGAGAAGGCATGTCGGCATAAATAGCTGCATGCTGATGAGTCCCTTGGTCAACCGCACCTTGGCTGATCTCCAGGGAAGCTGTGCCGAGACCACCCAGCTCTCCATCCGGGGATGCGACGCCACGGGAAGCTACCTGGTGCAGCCCACCCTGAAGTCCCCGGAGGTTCCTGTAGCGACGGGGCAGAAGCACTACGACGAAGCCCTCGGGGGGCGGAGCTTTCGCGTGGCTTCCGCCTCTTTCTTCCAGGTGAACAACCTCCAGGCCGAGCAGATGGTTGACATGGCGCGGGAAGAGCTTGGCCTTTCGGGCCATGGCTTGTTGGTGGATGCCTACGCTGGCGTGGGCACCTTTGCCATTCTCCTGGCCCCCTACGCTGACAGGGTGATCGCCATCGAGGACTCGCCCTCGGCGGTGTGGGATGCGGAAGCCAACGCCGCCGACATCGAAAACGTGACCTTCATCCAAGGGCGCACCGAGGCGGTACTCCAGGAGATGGAGGAGCAGCCGAGCGCCCTGATCCTGGACCCTCCCAGGGCAGGATGCCGGCCGGAGGCGCTGGAAGCTGTGGGGAGGCTCAAGCCGCATCGCCTGCTATACGTCTCCTGTGAGCCAGAGTCCCTGGCCCGGGACCTGGCGCAGCTACGCCAGGGAGGCTTCAGGGTCGAGAAGGTGCAGCCTATAGACATGTTCCCCCAGACCCATCACGTGGAGTGCATAGCGGTCCTAAGCCCTGAGGTTGTCGAGGGCCCGCTCGGAAGTGGCGAGGCCCTTGGACGCAACCTGGTGCTGGCATCTTCTTCCCCTCGTCGCACCCAGCTCCTGTCGTCGGTGGGTCTCGACCATGAGGTCGTGCATCCCTCGGTGGATGAGTCCATGGACCACCGAGAGAGCGTCGAATCCTTGGTGGAGCGCTTGGCGTTGGCCAAGGTCAGGAAGGTGTCCGAGGCCCGGTCTGGCGATGTGCTGGTGGGCGCCGACAGCATGGTTGTGCTGGACGGCGTCCCACTTGGGAAGCCTTCCAGCCCCGATGAAGCCGCGGAAGTCCTCAGGTCATTGAGGGGTCGGACTCATTCCGTCGTCACAGGCGTAGCGGTCCTTGATGCGACCCGGGGACTTGAGTGGGTGGAGAGCTGCGCAACCGATGTCATCATGCGCAACTACTCCGATGAGGAGATCGAGGCTTACGTAGCCTCCGGCGCTCCCATGGACAAGGCGGGCAGCTACGGCATCCAGGACCAGCCCTTCGATCCGGTGTCCCAAGTGGTGGGCTGTTACACCAACGTGGTTGGGCTGCCCCTGTGCACGCTGGCCGACATGCTGGAGAAGGCTGGGATAAGGGTGCAGGCGACCGACGACCCTGAGGTTACCCGGCGCTGCACCGACTGCCGTTTGGGAGGGAATCGCCCCCTCGGAACGAAACCGGATGGTGCGGAGTAATGGGGTTTGGAGGCATCGGCTTTTCGGAGATCCTGATTATCCTGGTTGTTGCCCTGCTGGTCGTTGGGCCGGGCAGGACCATAAGCATGGCCAAGACCGCCGGCAAGATGATGGGCGAGGTGCGCCGGGCGATGACCGACCTGACCAACTCCATCGAAGAAGAGGACCGGCAGAGCAGGCCCGGCGACCGCAGCGACGGTCCGTCTAACGACAGGGGCTGATGGAACGCCAGCTTACCATCAGCCAACACCTCCTGGAGCTGAGAAAACGCATCCTGATCTCCGGCGCCGCTGTGCTCATCGGCACCGTAGCTGCCCTGGTCTTCTACGAAGACATCGTCGAGCTGCTCCTGCGTCCCGCCGACGAGCTATCCTCCGATGATGGCCCCGCCCGTCTCATATATACCGAGCTCACGGAGATGATAGCTGTCACAGTACGGGTGTCCATACTGGGTGGGCTGGTCCTGGCCTTCCCGGTGGTGCTCTACCAAGCCATCATGTTCGTTGCGCCGGGGCTCACCAAGCGGGAACGGCGGTTTCTGCTGGCCTTCATGCCCGGCGTCATCCTCTCGTTCATCGGCGGGGTGGCATTCGGGTACTTTGTGCTCATTCCCCCTGCGGTGAACTTCCTGCTGAGCTGGGGCAGCGACCTGGCCACGCCGATGATACGCATTGGCAACTACGTTTCGATAATGGTGACATTGCTGTTCTGGCTGGGCCTAGTGTTCGAGACCCCCGTTGTGATGTTCCTGCTTGCCAAGCTGGGGGTAGTGACCTGGAGGACGTATGCGAAATGGCGGCGGTACTGGATACTGGTGGCGTTCATCCTGGGGGCGCTGATCACTCCCACCTTCGATCCGGTGAACCAAGCCCTGGTGGCCGCGCCCCTGATAGTGCTGTACGAGCTGGGGATTTGGCTGTCGAGGTTCGCTGCCAGGAGCAGGACGCAGAGCGTAGCCGAAACCGGCTAGGGGAGCAAGACGAAAATAGTAGAGGCTAAGTGGGAAGGGTCGGCAGAGGCGAATCTATCCGACGGAAGGGCTAGGCGCCCTCTTTTTCAGTGGTCTTGGAGGCGGTCTTCTCGTCCTTGTCGTCGGAGATTTCCACATCGTCCTTCCCCATTAGAGCGCCTTTGAATGCACGCAGGCCCTGGCCCAGGGAAGCTCCCATCTTTGGCAGCCGGGCGGCTCCGAAGATCAGCATCAGGGCGACGACGATGATGATGATCTCATAGGGTCCTATGCTTCTGAAAAGCATCGCGACGGGGGTCATGCTGCCTCCTTGTTTCCCCACCTGTCTTTGGCTAACATGGTAACACGCAATCCAGAATACGGACAAGGAACCCTCGGGGGGATTGGGTTGGGTATGCAACTCTGCAACATCTCCACCCTCCAGTGGGCCTGTCCAAGGAAGCTGCATGGTTTCATCCAACGAACAGTATGATCTGGTGGTGATTGGGGCCGGGCCGGGGGGCTACGTCGCCGCCATAAGGGCGGCCCAGCTTGGCATGAAGACGGCCGTCGTGGAGCGGGAAGCCCTGGGAGGCGTTTGTCTCAACTGGGGCTGTATCCCCAGCAAAGCCCTGCTGCGAAATGCCGAGGTGCTGACCCTGCTGAGAAGGGCCGACGAATTCGGCTTCCAGTTCGATAACCTGAAGATCGACTACTCCAAGGCTGTGGACCGGAGCAGGAAAGTTGTGGAGCAGAACACCAAGGGCATCGGCTTCCTGTTCCGCAAACACAAGGTGGAGCATATCCAGGGGGATGCCAAGATAGTTGCGCCGGGCATGGTGGAGGTTGCTCCCGAAGGGCGCACCATCGGCGCCGGGAACATCATCCTGGCCACGGGCGCCAGGCCCCGTGCCATACCGGACCTCCCTGTGGACGGACGCACAGTTATCACCAGCCGCGAGGCGCTGGACATGCGGGAGCTGCCTCAGAGCATCGTGATTGTCGGCGCTGGCGCCACGGGGGTCGAGTTCGCTTATCTCTGCAACGCCTATGGTGTGGATGTCACGGTGGTGGAGCTGCTGCCCCGGGTCGTTCCCAACGAGGATGAAGAGATCAGCCAGCAGCTTGAACGAGCGCTGACGCGGGAAGGCATTCGTTTCCTGACCGGCTCCAAGGTGGTCGGCTTGAAGCATTCGGGGGACGGTGCTCAGCTAACCATACAGAAAGCTGAGGGCGAAGAAGAGTCTGTCCAGTGCTCCAAGGTGCTGGTGGCTATCGGGGTCCAGGGCAATGTCGACGGTTTGGGGATTGAGAGCTTGGGCGTGGAGGTGAAGTCGGGATTCATCCAGGTGGATGACCGGATGGCCACCAATGTGCCCGGGGTCTACGCCATAGGTGATGTGACGGGCAAAATGCTCCTGGCTCATGTGGCTTCGGCCCAGGGGGTGACTGCCGTCGAGTCCATCGCCGGGATGGACCCGCCCGCCTTGGACTACACCTACATGCCCCGGGCGACCTACTGCATACCTCAGGTTGCCAGCTTCGGGTTGACCGAGGCCCAAGCTGTAGAGCAAGGTAAGACCATCAAGGTGGGTAAGTTCCCCTTCAGGGCCAGTGGGAAGGCCCTGGCCATCGGCGAACCCGCCGGCATAGCGAAACTGGTGGTTGATGCCGAGTACGGTGAGATCCTGGGCGCCCACTTGGTGGGACCGGAAGTTACCGAAATGCTGGGGGAGCTGTCCCTGGCGCGACTCCTGGAGGGCACAACCCAGGAGCTGGGCTGGATGGTGCATTCCCATCCCACCCTTTCGGAGGCCATCAAGGAGGCTGCCCTGGGCGCCGATGGGGCGTCGATTCACATATGATGGACCCATACCAGCCTGATAAGAGGTGGAATTGGCGACCACGGTGATCATGCCCCAGATGGGCTACGATATGCGCGAGGGCACCGTCGTTCGCTGGCACAAGAGAGAAGGGGACGACGTGGCCCGGGGCGATATCCTGGCTGAGATAGAGACCGACAAGGCCACGGTGGAGATGGAGGCCTTCTCTCCGGGCATCTTGGGCAGGATCGTGGCCGAAGAAGGACGCACCGTCCCAGTGGGTGACCCCATCGCAGTCATCATTAGCCCCGGTGAGGCTGTTCCTGAGCTGGAGCATGTGCCTGGCACTCCAACCTCCCCCGCTGCACCCGCCGAGCCTGCGGCGCCGCCGCCAATGGCATCTCCCCAAGCATCGGGGGATGTGAAGGCGAGCCCTCTTGCCAGGCGACTGGCTAGGGAGAAGGCTATACCTCTGGCTTCCATATCAGGCACCGGACCTGGCGGCAGGATCACCGAGGCGGATGTGCTGCGGGCGGAAGAGGCTGGCGGAGTTCCGGCCCCGGCTTCCCAGGAAGGGGCCGAGATCAGCCCCATGCGCCGAGCCATAGCCCGGATAACCGCCCAGAGCAAGCGCGAGGTACCCCACTTCTACGTCACCGCCGAAGTGAACATGGCCCAGGCGATGTCGGTGCGCCGCCAGGTCAACGAGACCCTTTCCGACGGGCAGCGAGTCAGCGTCAACGACCTGATCGTAAAAGCATCAGCCCTGGCCTTGGTCAAGCACCCCAAATTCAACGCTTCTCTGGACGGCGACCGCCTTTTGATTCACGAGGACCTCAACATTGGCATAGCAGTGGCTTTGGAACAGGGGCTTATCGTTCCTTCCATTTCCCGATGCCAGGACCGGTCCCTGGTTGACATCGCCAGGGCCAGCAGCGATCTTGTCCGGCGGACCCAGGAGAATCGGCTGAAGGCCGAGGAGTACAGTGGCAGCACCTTCAGCGTCAGCAACCTGGGGATGCACGATGTGGACAGCTTCGCCGCCATTATCCTCCCTCCCAATGCGGCGGTCCTGGCTGTGGGCGCAGTCAGGGAGCAGCCGGTGGTCCAGGATGGGCAGGTGGTGGTTGGCCAGGTGATGAAAGCCACCCTCTCGGTGGACCACCGGGTCGCCGACGGCGCTGAGGGGGCTGCCTTTCTCGTTGAGATCAAGGCAAACCTGGAAAACCCCGTCCGTCTGCTGCTGTGATGCGCCCCATATCGCCTGCTCTTATCCTGGGCTGAGATACAACTTCCATGACTGCTGAACCGGGAAACGCTACATACCCCCGCCGGGTGTACCCGCTAAGTCCCCGGGACCTTACCGAGGAGCAGTTGGCTGTGGTGTTCGCCATGACCTCCCGGCGTCCCGAGGCCTTCGATGAGATTGCCGTACAGGTAAGCGAGGAGAAGGCGGCCGACTTTCACGAACGGTGGGTTCTGGGCTACGGTCATGCGTCGGTGGCGGAGCACGCCATCATTCACATGGCAGTGGAGAACATCTCCCGGCTGGCGTGCGATACGTTGGAAGACAACCGGCTGGCATCCTACACCGAGAAATCATCCCGCTACCAAGTGCTCCCACAAGGGTACTACCACGTTCCGCAGGAGCTTGATGGCCACCCTTCCCTGAAGAAAGTTTACATAAACGCCTGCGTGGCGTTGTTCGCCACCTATGCCAGCGTGGTGGACTCCAGCCTGGAGTACCTGGCAACGATTAACCCCCGGCGGGAAGACGAAAGAGATGGGGCCTACCGGCTGAGGCTGAGGCGAATAGCGACGGACAGCTGCCGTGCGCTGCTCCCGGCCGCAACCCTCACCAACGTGGGGGTCACCATGAACGCCCGGCTCATGGAACATGCCATCACGAAGCTCCTCTCCTCCAACCTGGCCGAAGAGCAGGCCTTGGGGGAGGAGCTGAAGGTGAAGGGCCGGGAGATTGCGCCGACCCTTGTCAGGTACGCCGAGCGAAAGGACTACCTGGTTTCCTCCCGGGATGCCCAGATCCTGAAAGCAGGTGGGCTATCTGGGGAGAATGGGGACGGCTGCGACGTCGCCTTGGTGCAATACGATAAAGATGCTGAGCGCAAGGTGGCAGCGGGCCTGCTGTACCAGTTTTCCGGCATGCCTTACGGACAGGTGGTGAGCCGGGTCGAGCAGATGTCCCAGGATGATCTGTCAAGCCTATTTGATGCGTGCATGGAGGGGATGGGCGATCATGATGCTCCTCCCAGGGCCTTCGAGATGGCCGACTACACCTTCGAGTTCACCTTAGATTATGGGGCCTACCGGGAATTCAAGCGCCATCGCATGCAGTCCTACATTCCTCAGCCGTTGAACCTGGAAGAGGGGTACCTGACTCCCGAGCTGGTTGTGGATGCAGGTTTGGAGGGTGAGTACGCAGGCGCCATGGACCTGGCTAAGGAGGCCTTCGTTCAGACCAGCGAGCGCCTGCCCGATGTGGCCCAGTACCTTGCTACCCATGCCCATAATCGCCGAGTGCTGGCCAAGATGAACCTGCGGGAGTGCTACCACCTGTTCAAGCTGCGCACCCAGCCCCAAGCCCACTTCTCCATCAGGGAGCCCATGGTCCGTGCCCTCGAGCTGGTGAAGGAGGTCCATCCCCGCTTGTTTAAGTACATCCGGCTGAGGACTTAAGGCCCAGGCTTCGAGAGACAAGAAGAGGGACGCTCACACGAGCGTCCCTCTTTCATGGTCCTTGGTTCGTGAAGTGGGTTAGCTGCCTAGTGGCCGCAACCGGAACCGCACCCGCCTCCGCCGGCTCCACAGCCGCATCCACCTGCTCCGCAGCCGCATCCGCCGGTGGAGAACATCGGGTTGTTGATGACAAACCCCACGCGGGTTAGGTCCTCAACGTAGTCGATGGTGGCTTCCTCGAGGAAGGGCGCGCTGTCCGAGTCCATGAGGAAGCTAATGCCATCCATCTGCAAGATGGTGTCCTCGCTTTGGGACTCGTTTTCCAAGGTCATCATGTACTGGATTCCGCCATGCTCGGCGGGGGCGGCGATAACTCGCAGGGACGACCCGGTCTCCCCCTGCTCTTCCATCACCTCCTTGAGCTTCTCCAAAGCCGGCGAGGTCACCTCAAGCATAACTCGGCTCCTTTCACAGGCGAGTGTGATCCATCTCTGGAACCGCCTTAGTAGCCAATGCTAACACGCAGCTTTCTCCATGGTCAATAGCAACGGAAGGGTGTTTGACCTGCCTATCCCCTATCCTTGACGGCTCTCAAAAAGCGATGCTAGAGTACGCCATCACCTTGGCCCCATCTTGCTGGGACCCCTTCTAAAATGGACGAATCAATACGCCAGTTGATCAGGGGAGACAAGCGGATGCTTTCGCGCCTCATCAGCATCGTAGAGCAGGAAGGCCCCCAGGGAGCGCAGGTGATGGCCCAGGTGTTCCCCCACTGCGGGAAGGCCTACTGCATAGGCATCACTGGCCCTCCCGGGGCCGGCAAAAGCACCCTGGTGGACTCCCTCGTCAAGGTGATTCGCGGTCGCGGCCACACCGCCGGCGTGATCGCAGTGGACCCAACCAGCGCCTACAGCGGTGGTGCCTTCCTCGGGGACCGTATCCGAATGCAGCGCCACTTCATGGACCCAGGCGTTTACATAAGAAGCATGGCGACCCGAAGCAACCCTGGAGGACTGCCCAGGATGGTACAGGGAGCGGTGCAGCTGTTGGATGCGGCCGGCACCGACTTCGTGCTGGTCGAAACCGTGGGTGTGGGCCAGACGGAGCTGGGCATCTTGGATGTGGCGGACAGCGTCCTGGTGGTGTTGATGCCCGAGTCCGGAGATGTAATTCAGACGCTGAAGGCAGGCTTGATGGAGGTCGCCGACATCTACGTGGTAAACAAGTCGGACCTGCAGGGAGCTGACAAGATGATCGCTGCCCTTGGGGCCATGCTCCACATGGCCGACGCATCCGAGGGTTGGTCTCCGAAGGTGACCTCCACCCAGGCCCATGCGGACATTGGAGTTACGGAGCTCTACGAGAGCATACTGGAGCATCGCGAAGGCCAGGTGGCCGAAGGGCTCCTGGAGCAGCGGAGAAATGAGCGAAGGAGCCGCGAGTTCACCCGGGCCCTGCAGGCGGGCATCCTCCAGCAGCTCCAGCAAGGCTTGTCTGAGAACGAAGTCTTAAGGAGCGCCCTGGAGAAGGTGGCCTCCGGGCAGGCGGAGCCTTACTCTTCGGCGCTGAAGCTCCTGGAGGGCGGCATCTCCCGCAATCTCTCCTCGCCGCCGTCCAAGAGCACTTGCGAGAATCTGTAACCCGAAGCCGAATTAGCCGGCTCTCCGGCTTGTTCCCCAGCTGAATGCTCGCCAGAGGTTAATCCAGTGACTGTGATGGGCATAGACCTGACCGCATCCTCCAGGCGGGGCAGCGCCTTCGCCTTGCTCGACGAAAAGGCAGGACTCATCGAGTGCAGCGAGTTCTTCGAGCCCGAAGAGCTTGCCGGCTCCCTTGAGAGACACAAGCCGGAAGTAGTAGCCATCGATGCACCTCTCTCCCTTCCCCTGGGGCTGGACTGCCTGGAAGAGTCTCACCCCTGCAGTCCCACCCACGACTACAAAGGACGCTCTGCTGAGCAGGAGCTGGCCCGCATACGCATAGGCTGTTTCTTCACCACGAAGCGGTCTATCATCAAGGGAGTCGTATATCGTGGCCAAGACATCTCCCGGCGTCTTTCCAAGCAGGGATTCACTGTCATTGAGGTTTACCCTTATGCGACCAAGGTGATCCTCTTCGGGGAGAAGATTCCTTCGAAGCTCACAAGCCGCGGCTTGGAGTACCTGAAGGACCGCCTAAGCACCATGGTGACCGGCCTGGATGATTACATGGACGGGCTAAACCATGACGGCTGTGATGCCCTCCTGGCCGCTTACACCGGGTGGCTCTATTGCAACGATCAGACCGATGCCTTGGGCATCCCCGAGGAGGGGCACATCATCGTGCCGAAGGCCTCCATTCGAGCGCCCTAGTGCCCGGTGGCGCTTCCCTGTCTTATTTCAGGGAGGCCAGCCCGCGAGCTTTGTAACTTTGATTTAAGGTGGTGTCGAAATGGATCTTGAGGTATTGACCAGGGATGTTGAACTGGATGAGCGTTTGCGCAGTCGGATCTCAAGAAAGGCCGAAAGCCTGGACAAGCGTATCAAGGGCATTACCACAGCCATCGTCGAGCTTTCCCTAAACAACTCCCGCCGGAAAGAGGACCGTTTCATTGTGGGGGTGACCCTGGATGTAGCGGGAACCGCCCTTCGGACTGAGGAAAGGTCCGAGAGCATAATGGATGCTGTAACCTCGGCGGTGGATGCTATGGAACGCCAGCTAGAGCGCCTGAAGCACAAAGTGTACAGGAGCGGGCAGTCTCGCAGGGCCGCCCAACATCAGGAATCCCAGGCATCCGATGAGATATCCAGCGAGTCCGAGGATACCGAGACGAGCTAGGAGTTATCTTTCTTTTGCTGGTCCCCGCCGCCCAAGCCCAGGAAGGGCTGCAGCATGGAGGTGAACTCCATGGGGAAGATGAACTTGGTGGCCGGGCTTTCTCCCATGGCCTTTAAGGTCTCGAAGTACTGCAGGCTCATGGTCTTGTTGTCCACGATGTTTGCCACCTGGTAGATGCGGTCCAGGGCGGTGCTGAATCCTTCGGCACGAAGGACTTGCGCCTGCTGGTCTCCCTCGGCTTGCAGTATCTCTGACTGGCGTTGACCCTCGGCAGAGAGGATGGCTGCCTGTTTCTCACCTTCGGCCCGGTTGATCTGGGCTTGGCGCTGACCCTCCGATTCGGTTATCTCCGCTGTCTTGATGGCTGCAGCAGATTTTTCCCGCTCCATGGCCTGCTTTACCCCCGGGGGCGGGTCGATTTCGTTGATGGCCACCTGGGTTACCTTCACGCCCCATCGCCCGGTCTCTTCGTCGAGGGCTAACTGCAGGGTATCCCGGATTCGCTCGCGCTCTCCCAGGGCAGTGGCCAGATCCGTGTTCCCGATGACCGCCCTAAGGTTGGCTACGGCAAGGTTGATAACCGCCTGTTCCACGTTTTCCACGTTTAGGACGGACCTTTCAGCTTCTTCAGCCAGGATCCGCATGTAAATGACAAAGTCCAGGTCAACAACCACGTTGTCCTGGGTAATGTACTTCTGGGTTGGCACCCGGCGCACCCGTTCTCGCAGGTCAACGATGCGACCAGTCTCCATGATGGGGATCACGAAGCGGAACCCGGCGCCGCTCACCCGGTCCAGGGCGCCCCATTTGAGGACGACCATCTTTTCGAACTGTTTCACAACCACTATTCCGATAGCCATTTCTCCTCCTATGGTCCCTAGTCTTCGCTATCCTGGGAGCGGACCACCCGTAGAACGACACCTTCGAGGCCGCGCACCATCACCTTCTCACCCATTGGGATAAACGTACCATCTTCAGAAATAGCTGTCCATATCTCATCAGCTATGAGGACGGTCCCCCTGGGTGAAAGTTCATGGACCACCTCGCCCGTTACCCCCAATAGCTCAGGCTTGGAAGGTCGGTCGTGACGCTCCGCCCGACGGGAATTGACCATGGTACGCAGTATCCACAGACCACCTATCCCGAATACTCCTGCCAAGGAAACGATGAGCCACATGTTCACGTTGACATCCAGTCCTCCGGGGTCGGGCGCTCCAAAGTTATCGAACAGAAGAAGCCCACCGAGGATGAAGCAGATTAACGAGCCCACTCCGAGAATGCCAAACCCGGCGACAAGAAGTTCTGCGACCAGCAGCCCCATAGCCAGGATGATCAGGCCCACGCCTGCCCAGTTCACCGGCAGGCTGCCGAAGCTCATGAAGGCTAGGATCAGGAATATGACCCCCACCAGGCCGGGCACGATGCCGCCGGGATTGAGCAGCTCTATTACCAGCCCCATGCCACCCAGCGATAGAAGGATAAAGGACACGTTTGGGTCGGCCAGGAAGTCCAGGAACCTTTCGATGAGGTTCATCTTCACGTTTCGCTGTTCCAACCCCTGGGTCTCCAACGTCTTTGGGCCTTCCGAGGTTTCCACCGTCAGCCCGTCTACCTGCTCCAGCAGGTCGTCCACCCCGGTGGCGACGAAGTCCACGACGTTCAGCTCCACAGCCTCCTCGGCATCATAGGCTGTTGCGTTGATGATGGTGTCCTCCAAAGCCTCGGCGTTTCGATTGCGTTCGGCTGCTATGGAACGCATCAGCGCCGATGTATCCTCTACCACCTTGCTCTCCAGTGTCTCGGGTATGTCCTCGCCGCCGGCGGTGACCGGGGAGGCGGCCCCTATGTTTGTGCCAGGGGCCATCACTGCAAAATGGCCCGCTGCGGTCACGAAGGTGCCGGCCGAAGCGGCCTGGGCGCCCGAGGGCCAAACATATACGGCAACGGGGATGGGAGCGTTCAGCAGGTCCTGGACGATTCCCCGTGTGGAGTCGAGCAGACCACCCGGGGTGTCCAGGGTGATGATCAGTATCTCGGCGCCGTCTTCATGCGCCTGGTCGATCACCCTGGATATGAAGCGTTGCGAGACGGGGTTGATGGCGCCGTCCACCTCGGCCACCAAAGCATGTCGCTCTTCCTGCGCGGCGACCTGCCCAACCAGTCCCAGGGCAAAGCAGGTCAGGAAGAAGGCTGCGAATACCTTACGCAGGTGTCGAATTCTCGGTAGCATTCGAAACATCGTTCTCCCGGAATGCCCAGCTTCGATCAGGTCCCTGCACTCATTTCACCACAAGTTCAGTGGCACTGCCACATGCCGAGTCTGCAGGATCGATGTTGGGGACCGTTGGGATCCTACCCGTTGACAGGTAATTTGGCCGTAGGTACACTCAAATTGAACCTCGGCCCGCCGGCCATCCATTGTGAGGCCAGGGTCGAGTTTTTTGATTTCCTGCTCCTTCACCTTGGGTTCGTGGAGTAGGAGGGAGGGCTCATGAACGTGTTGGCGACCCTGGATCCGGAGATTGCATCTGCAGTAGCAAAGGAAGACCGACGTCAGAGGGACAGCCTGGTCTTGATTGCGTCGGAAAACTACGCCAGTCGCAGCGTATTGGAAGCTCAGGCAACCACGATGAACAACAAGTATGCCGAGGGCTACCCCGGCCGCAGGTACTACGGGGGATGCCAGTTCGTCGATGAGGTGGAGACCCTGGCGATCGAGCGCGCAAAGGAGCTGTTCGGGGCCGAGCACGCCAACGTGCAGCCTCACAGCGGTGCCCAGGCGAACATGAGCGCCTACTTCAGCATCATCGAGCCGGGCGACACCGTCATGGGAATGCGCCTGGACCAGGGCGGACACCTGACCCATGGCAGCCCTGTTAACTTCTCGGGGAAGCTGTACAACTTCGTTGCCTATGGCGTTTCCAAGGAGACGGAAACCATCGACTACGACGAAGTGGAGCGCCTCGCTAAAGAACACAAGCCGAAGGTGATCGTGGCGGGCTATACCGCATACCCCAGGGCTATAGACTTCGCGCGCTTCAGGGAGATCTCCGATGAGGTGGGGGCCATGCTCATGGTGGATATGGCCCACATTTCCGGGCTGATAGCTGCCGGGGCCCATGCCTCACCTATTCCCCATGCCCACATCGTTACATCCACCACCCAGAAGACCCTCAGAGGACCAAGGGGCGGAATGATCCTGTGCAACGAAGACCTGGGCAGGAACGTGGACAGGGCGGTGTTCCCCTTCAGCCAGGGCGGGCCCTTCATGCACATCATCGCCGCCAAGGCTGTCTGCTTCCGGGAGGCTGCCCAGCCAGCATTCGCCCAGTACGGGAGGCAGGTTGTGGAGAATGCCCAGGTTCTGGCCCAGGAGCTTGCCGAGGGGGGCCTCCGGATCGTCTCCGGAGGGACCGATAACCACCTGATGTTGGTGGACTTGACTCCCCTTAACCTGACGGGCAGGGATGCGGAGCTGGCCCTGGAGCAGGTGAACATCGTCGGCAACAAGAATGCCATACCTTACGACACCCAGCCGCCCAGAGTGACCAGCGGACTGCGTCTTGGCTCTGCCGCCCTGACATCCCGGGGGTTCGGCCCCAAGGAGATGAAGACGGTGGCGAGCCTCATCCTGCGACGTCTTAACGACACGGGGGATGAGCAAGTGGGTCAGGCGGTGAAGGACGAGGTGGCGGAGCTGACCTCCCGGTTCCCGGTCCCAGGGCTCGACTCCTAGGCAGCGCCATGTGCCCCAGAACACGTGCGTCTCAGCATGGCCGGGCATTCATCGGTTGAGGCTTAGCTGCGAGGATGCTATAATCCAAGGTCACTAGAGGCAGTCGGAGAATGCGTTGCGTCACTATGAGCTAATGGTTGTCCTTAGCCCCATCCTCTCAGCTGAGGAGGTGGCAGGCTCTAAGGATCGGATCAAGCTTCTGATCGATCAGCAAGGTGGAACGATTACCCGGGAAGACCAGTGGGGAATGAGGAGGTTGGCCTACCCCATACGTAAGGCTGGCCAGACCTTCCTAGAAGGCAACTACCTGCTCACCCATTTTGCTACTGAAGGCGTACTTTCCCGCGACTTGGAAGGGCAGTTGAACCTTTCCGAGGATGTACTTCGATACCTGGTAGTTAAGTCGGAACCTCCCAAGCCAGTTCAGGCTGCCCCCGCCGAGGAAGCTCCCTCAGTGCCCGAAGGCGTTGAGGGAGACGGGGCTTCTGCTCCCGAGGCGGCAGTTGAAGAGACCCCCGCAGCCGAGGCTGAAGGGGAGACTAGCGCCGCCGTGGAAGACGCTCCCGTTGAGGCTGTTGAAGAAGCATCCGTCGCTGAGGCGTCTGTCGTAGAAGATATTGAAGCTGCCGTTCCTGAAGCGGACACAGACCTCCCCGAGAGCGAACCTGCCCCGGAGGCTTCCATGGAAGAATCCAAGGAAAATGTAGAAGAGCCGGCCGACGAAGCCGGGAGTGCGGATTCCATTACCGATGAGTCTGGCGACGGGGAAGCCGAGGAAGAGCCGGCAGAGAACGCGGAAGATGGGGAGCCCCGGCCATGACCATGAACAAGATGATCATCATCGGCAATTTGGGGTCGGACCCTGAGATGCGTTACACCCCCGGAGGCCAGGCCGTAACCAGCTTCCGTGTGGCTACCAATTACAGGTACACCACCGCCGATGGTGAGCGCCGTGATGAGACCGAGTGGTTCTCCATATCTGCGTGGGGAAGGCTGGCCGAGACCTGCAACCAGTACCTGACCAAGGGCAAGAAGGTGTATGTCGAGGGCAGGCTGCGCAGCCGGTCCTACGAGGCCAGGGACGGTGAGACTCGATTTGTCATGGAGATTAACGCCACGGAAGTCCGGTTTCTTGATCCCGCCGGTGGACGCTCGGAAGATTTTCCGAGGGGCGATGGCGACGGGGACTCGGGCATGGATGTGGACAACCTGCCATTCTAAGTCCGAATATCTAGAGGAGATATATAGCCAATGACCTCAGGTGCGTTTCGCAGAGGCGGCAGACCCGGAGGGGGTCGCCCCCGCCGAGGCAGGTATGTGCAGCGAAGGAAGGTGTGCTCCTTTTGCGCTGACCACATCCCTTCTATTGGGTACAAGGACTTGGATCGTCTGCGCCGCTACCTGTCCGATCGCGCAAAGATCGAACCCAGGAGGAAGACTGGGGTATGTGCAGGCCATCAGCGAGAGCTGGCGACAGCCATTAAGCGGGCCAGGCACCTGGCGCTGCTTCCATTCACTCCGGTCCATTCCCGGGCCCCTGCCTAGCTCGGTTATATGGTCGAAAGGGCGGTTAAGCAAAGTTCCAAGCTCCGCCGTCGCATCTATCAGGTCCCGATGCCTTTGTCCCGGCAATTGCACCTAAGACAATGACCACCTCCTCCAGTGGACGTTCTCCCCGCGCCCAGGGTGGCGATCGAAGAATGAGGTCCAGGAGACCCCCACCTTCGGACCGCCGAATGGCGCGCATGTTTCAGGGTGGAAACCCCCGCCGCAGGTTGGTCCTAGTGGGCCTAGTTCTTGCTCTTCTTGCTCTAATCGGAGGAATCGGCGGATACGGCTACTATACGACCTTCATTGCGCCCACGAGGATACTGGCGGTCCGCGTCGATGATGTGGTCCATAGCCAAGGCGATATCGTAGTGCGCCTGAAGATGCAGCAGGCCGCCACCATCGCCCTGGGCGAGATATTCGATCTGGGACGGGAACCCTTTGAAGCGGTGCGGCAAGTAACCGAAGCTGAAATTATCCGCCGGGCGGCCCCGGAATACGACGTTTGGGTGACCCCCGACGACATCGAACGGGTGCTGCGTCAGAGGTTCTATCCCAGAGATGTGGGTGAGGATACCCCTGCAGACAGGCCGGAACGGGAATACAGGGAGAACTACGGCAACTTCCTGGAGAGAAGCCACCTGTCCCATTCCGACTACAGCGGGTTTGTGGAGGAAGAGGTGTACCGCTCCTTTATGCTGGAAGCGCTGGGTGAGAACCTTCCCACGGAGGCTGAGCAGGTTGAGGTGCAGTGGGTGCGTCTTCCCTCTCTTATAGACCCCAGGGTGCAGCAAAATCCGGGCCCCGGCGCCGACCATGTGCGGGACCGGCTGCTGGCTGAGGACTTCAGCACTGTCGCAAGGGAGTTCTCCGAGGAGTTCCAATACGCGAACAGCAGCGGGTACGTGGGGTGGGTGCCTGAGGGGGCATTCCCTTTCCTGGACGACCTCTTGTTCGGCACTGAAGATGAGCCCCCCCTGGACTACTTCGAGGTCAGCGAGCCGGTCCACCACCCCAATGACCCCGAGGGCATATTCATACTAAGGGTCCTGGATGGCCCGGAGGTCCGCCCAATCTCGGAGCTGATGCGGTTCCGGCTTGAGGCCGAGGAGTTGAACAGGTGGCTGCGCGAGCAGATCAGCCAGGGTTCTGAAGAGGGCTGGTTGGAGATAAACAACGACAGCTCTCTGTACTCCTGGGTGGTAAAGCAACTAAGGGCCACCGCGCCGGATGCTACCCCGCCGGCGAGCAGCCCCGGGTTAGACATCAGGTAGGCGGCGATGGACGTAAACATTGGCCTGCTGGGGGCGGGCGTTGTTGGAAGCGCCGTTGCCAGGGTCTTGCTGGAAGGCGGGGAGGACCTTGGGCGCAAGATTGGCGGGGCCGTCAGGCTGAAAAAGGTCCTGGTGCGGGAAGCGGGGAAAGCCCGGACGACCCAGATACCGCGGGATGTACTGACCACCGAAATCAGCGAGGTGCTGAACGACCCCGATATCCATATCGTCGTGGAGCTGATGGGAGGGGAGGAGCCTGCCGCGGGGTATATCGAAAAACTGCTGGATGCCGGCAAGCACGTTGTAACAGCCAACAAGGAAGTCATCGCCAAGCGTGGGCGGGAGCTGTCGGCAAAAGCCAGGTCCACCGAGCGTCAGCTTTCCTTCGAGGCCAGTGTGGGCGCCGGGATACCTATTATCGGTCCCCTGAGCCGGGACTTGCTGGCCAACGACATCCGGTCCATTCGCGCCATTGTCAACGGCACCACCAACTATATCGTTACCCGCATGGCCATGGACCGCATGGGGTTTGAAGATGCCCTCCGGGAAGCCCAGCACCTGGGCTTCGCCGAGTCCGATCCCACCAACGACATAGCCGGTATCGACGCAGCGTACAAGCTTGCCATACTTGCATCCCTGGCCTTCCACACCAAGGTGGTCCCCGAGGATGTCTTCCGGGAGGGGATATCCAGCCTGGAAGCTCAGGACTTCAGGTACTCCCAAGAGCTGGGATTTGCCATCAAGCTGCTGGCGATTGCCCACAAGGAGAACGGTTCATTGCAGCTCCGTGTCCATCCAGCCCTGGTGCCCCAGCACCATATCCTGGCCAACATCGACGGTGCCTTCAATGCCATTGAGGTCGAAGGGGACCTTATTGGAAGGGTGCTCTTCCATGGCATGGGAGCCGGCAGCGAGTCCACCGCCAGCGCCGTTATCGGCGATGTCATAGAGATCGCCCGGAGACTGAACCTGAACATAAAGCCCCTCCCCATGGAGGAGAACTCCCGGTCCATCGCCATTTCCCCCATGTCGGAGCTTGCCAGCCGTTACTACTTCCGCCTCAACGTTGCCGACAGAGCAGGCGTCCTGGCCAGGATCGCCAAGGTCCTTGGGGACAGGGATATCAGCATCGCCTCGGTTATCCAGAAAGATGCCGATCTTTCCACCCAGACCGCAGACCTGGTCGTTACAACGCATCCATCCAGGGAGGATGCGGTCCAGGAGTCCATCAGGTCCATGGGGGAGCTGGATGTGGTCAGGAAGGTCAGCAACATGGTACGGATCGAGGACTGGCCTTCCAGGTAGGTTTTGAGCTGCGAATAGGTTAATATGGAGATGGCCTATCGCAGCTAGGCTATCGCATAAGAACAGAAGGAAGAATGCAGAAGGGAATCCTCGAAACGTATCGGGCTTTCCTCCCCATTGAGGAATCAACTCCCATGGTGTCCATGGGGGAAGGCAACACCCCCTTGGTGAAGTCGGTGCAACTGGGCAACATGTTGGGGTGTGATGAGCTGTACTTCAAGCTGGAAGGCTGCAACCCCACCGGCTCCTTCAAAGACCGGGGTATGGCCATGGCAGTTGCGAAGGCCCTGGAATCGGGCAGCAAGGCAATAATGTGTGCTTCCACGGGAAATACGAGCGCGTCGGCAGCGGCCTACGGGGGCCGCTTTTCTATTTCCACGGTGGTTGTTGTCCCGAAGGGCAAGATAGCGGCAGGCAAGGTCACCCAGGCTATGGCCCATGGGGCGCGGATCATCATGGTGGATGGTTCCTTCGATCAAGCCCTGTCCCTGGTGCGGAGCTTTACCGACCAGCATCCCATCACCCTGGTGAACTCCATCAACCCCTATCGCCTGGAAGGACAGAAGACGGGGGCCTTTGAGATCGTGGATGACCTGGGGGATGCTCCCGACTACCTATTCATTCCCACCGGTAATGCCGGGAACATCACCGCTTACTGGAAAGGATTCAAGGAATATTACCAGGCGGAAATCTCCCGCAGCCTCCCTAAGATGATGGGATTCCAAGCCCAGGGGGCGGCGCCCATCGTTCTCGGCCATCCGGTGGAAGACCCCGAGACCGTGGCTTCTGCGATCCGCATAGGCAATCCCGCTAACTGGACGGCCGCCCTGGCTGCCAGGGACGATTCCGGCGGTGCGATAGACATGGTCTCCGATGATGAGATACTGGAGGCCTACGAGCTCCTGGCATCCTGCGAGGGGATCTTTTGCGAGCCGGCTTCGGCAGCATCCTTCGCAGGACTGCGGAAGCTCCATGCCGAAGGCTTGGACGTAGCCTGTCGCCGGGTAGTGTGTATAATTACCGGTACCGGACTGAAAGACCCGGATACCGCTGTGGAACGCTTCATCCCCGAGATTACCGAGATCGGCGCCGACCCCAAGGACCTGGAGGCGGCCCTCCAGTCGATTTCCGAAGCTGGAGAAGGGATTGGTTGACGAGAGCCAGGTACAATCTGCAGTGCGCTCGTTGCTGGACGCCATCGGTGATGACCCCCATAGGGAGGGCCTGCAGAACACGCCCCTACGGGTGGCAAGAATGTACTCAGAGCTGTTTTCCGGGATCGGCGTCGATGCGGCTTCGGTCATCGATGCTGTCTTCGAGGAGGAAGATACCCACGGGGGGCTGGTAAAACTCAAGGACATTCCATTTCATTCAATCTGCGAGCACCATCTTCTCCCCTTCTTTGGACGGGCAAGCATCGCATACATTCCCAGGGGGAGGATCGCTGGCGCCAGCAAGCTGGCAAGGGCCCTGGATGTCATCGCAAAGCGCCCCCAGCTGCAGGAGCGAATGACGCAGCAATTGGCCGACGCCGTTCAGGAGGCGCTCGACCCCGATGGTGTGGCGGTCACGCTGGAAGCGGAGCATCTGTGCATGGCAATGCGGGGCGTCAGAAAGGCGGGAAGCTCTATCTCCACCTCCGCCGTACGCGGAAGCTTCTGGAGCGAGGGGGTAAGCCGGGACATGCTCCTCGCTTCGCTGGGACTGGCGGCTGAGTGACGGAGCTGGTCCGTTACACCTCCATCAACGGATGGGAGGAAGCTTGGCAAAGCCTTCTCCAGCGATGCGCCTTCGACGCTCCTTTCTTGACACCGCGCTGGCAGCAAGCTTGGTGGGACGAGTATGGCGATAGCTCGGAGACCCACCTCCTCCTGATGACGGGTGACGAGGGCCTTAGCGCCATAGCGCCCCTGTCCAGGCGGAATGGGGAGATGACCTTCATAGGCGACCCTAATGTGTGCGACTACGCCGATTTCCTCGTATCCCAGGATGCTGAGGACCAGTTTTATCCTATGCTGCTTAACTACCTGGATGAGGAGGAGTGGCAAGAGCTGAAGTTGTTCTCCCTTCCCGAGGAGTCACCTACCTTGACCAAGCTGCCTGGCTTGGCCCGGGAACGGGGCTACCTGGTGGACATCGAAGAGGAAGACGTTGCCCCGGGGGTTGCGTTACCCGACACCTGGGACGAATACCTGGGCAACCTGAGCAAGAAGGACCGGCACGAGCTGCGGCGCAAGATGCGCAGGCTGGAGTCCTACGATCAGGGTTTCGGTTGGTATGGGCTTACGGACTCGGAGGAGGTTGGGGCATCCCTGGATGATTTCTTTGTTCTCATGAGAAAAAGCAGAGAAGAAAAAAGTCTCTTCCTCACCGGGCCTCGGGAGAGCTTCTTCCGGTCCATGGTCATGAACCTGTCCCATGCCGGCCTGCTGAAGCTTTTCTTCCTGGAGTTGGGCGGCATGAAAGTGGCGGCGGCCCTGTGCTTCGACTACGACTCCAAGCGCTTCCTGTACAACAGCGGCTTGGACCCGGACTACAAATACTACAGCGTTGGACTGCTGCTGCATGCCCTATGCATCGGGGATGCAATCGAGGGCGGCAGGTCCTACTTTGACTTTCTGCGGGGACCGGAACCCTACAAGTACGATCTGGGTGGGAAGAACAGGGTCATATACCGCATGGTGGTGACACGCTCTTGAACGTTGCCCATGTTGCCCTGGTTAGTTTCCACACCTGCCCCTTGGCCAGTCCGGGCGAAGGGAAGGCGGGGGGAATGAACGTATATGTCAGGGAACTCGCCAGGTGTTTCAGCGCCATGGGTGTGAAAGTTGATCTCTACACCCGCCGCCATGCCGACCATGAGGCAGAGGTGGGCCAGGTGGACGAAAACATTCGCGTAGTCCACTTGGGCGGCGGGCCAATCGACGCCCCCCTCAGCACTTACCCCCAGTATCTGCCCGACTTTCTGGCCAATGTACTTGGCTTTATCGATGGCAACAACCTTCATTACGATGTGGTCCACTCCCACTACTGGCTGTCGGCTTGGGTCGGGCAGAGGGTTGCCAAGGCCAGGGATATGGTCCACTGCGTAACCTTCCACACCTTGGCCCAGCTCAAGGTCCAGGCAAAGGCGGGCGAGACCGAGTCGTCCATGCGCTTCGATGTGGAGAGGGAGAGCATGGCTTCGGCGGACATGGTGGTGGCTTCCAGCCCCCACGAGCGAGAGGCAATGGTGCGCTTCTACGATGCTCCCAGGGAGCGCATTCAGGTGGTGCCGTGCGGCGTCGATCTGTCCTTGTTCCGGCCCCTGGATATCGGAGAGTCGAGAAAGAAGCTGGGGCTGAACGGCGAAAAGGTCATCATCTACGTGGGACGTGTGGAGCCTATCAAGGGCTTGGACCTGCTCCTCAGAAGCACAGCCATGATGGAGGGCAGGGAAGCCCTCAAAGTCCTGATCGTGGGCGGAAACCTCTCCCAGGAAGAGGAAGTCCAGAAGCTGAAGGACTTGGCCGACGAGCTGGGTATCTCTAACATTACCGAGTTCATAGGGATCGTGGACCAGAAGCACCTTCCTATGTACTACAGCGCAGCGGATGTATGCGTGGTCCCATCCCACTACGAAAGCTTCGGCTTGGCGGCCCTGGAATCCCTGGCCTGCGGCACCCCTGTGGTCGCAACCCGGGTGGGAGGACTGCCGGCCGTTGTCCAGCATGGACGTAACGGTTACCTGATGCCCTGGCGGTGTCCGGAACCCTTCGCCAACTCGATGGAGGTCATTCTCTATAGCGAGGGCCTGCAAAGAAGCATGAGCGTGGAGGCCAGGAAACGAGCGGAGGGAATGGGCTGGGAGAACGTGGCCCGGGAGACCTTCCGGCTCTATGACTTGGTCTGCCAAGGCATTTCCGTGCCAAAGGATTAGCTGTGCGGTGGCCTAATAGAGCCGTAGGGTCTGCTGGCCGTCATCTCCGGTCCACGTTGATAGCTGGCTTCCTCATTGTGATGCCGGTGATTGTCACCGTCCTTGTTCTGGGTTTCTTTCTCAATATCTTTGAAAACGTCCTGAAGGAACCCCTGGATGCCGCGGTGCCCGGCGGCTACAGGCCGGGAATGGGGATCGGCGCCCTCCTTGTAATCATCTATCTCATAGGGCTAGCTGCCACCTTCGTGCTTGGCCGGAGGCTGCTGGACGTTGGGCACGGGCTGGTCGACATGATCCCCGTTGTGCGAGGTATATATCGAACTGCCAGGCAGGCCATGGATATCCTGACAGCGGTTACCTCACCCGAAACGAGCAAATACAGCACCGTTGTCCTGGTGGAGTTTCCCGGCTATGGGCTCAGGTCTCTCGGCCTCGTAACTTCTACCATTGAAGACCAGGATGGCAAGACTCTCCTTGCCGTGTATATGCCCACATCGCCCTTTCCCACCTCAGGGTTCCTGGTGTTCCTGCCCCCGGAGCAAGTAAGCACAACTAGCATCAGCGTGGATGATGCGATGAAGTTGATCATCTCAGCGGGGATCGTATCGCCCGGCAAGGTCGAATCGGACCCGCAGGCGGCCCCCATCTGGGTGCCGGCGTCCCGGGAAGAAATGGCAGACAAGGGTGTCCTAACCGAGGACCCCAGGGGAAGTCAGAGAGAAGCTTCGAACCAGTGAAGCTCCTCTACGACCTTGAATCCTATGGAGCTGTATAGCTTTACGGCAGGCGTGTTCTCAGAATCGACGTCTAGCTGGATGTGTTTCACTTCTCGTGACCTCAGGTACTCCATGCCTGCCAGAAGCACAGGCTTGCTCAACCCTTTGCCCCTGAAGGCCGGGTCGATCCCAATCATGCTGATTACGCCGAAGGAGTGTGGGCCCTCTCCCAGGGTGCAGGTCCAGCAGTAGCCTACAGTTGATGCATCGTTCCTCAACAGAATTATCCCCTCGTGGGGGCTGATGGTCATCTCGGCGCGATACGCGATCTCTTCCGATGTGTTGGGGCAAAATCCCCAGTGACCGCCGAAGGCTGCGTTCTGAATGCCCGTCAGCTCATCGGCGTTACCCGGACGGTAACGCGCCAAGCTCAATCCTTCCGGCGCTTCGACCGGAGGCAGCTCCGGTTCTTGCCAACGCATGAGCCAGTAAGTCCGCACCTTTGCCAGCCCCTCTTGCTGCAGAAGGGTCGGCCAGGGCCCCAGAGGAGACACGCAGACGTGAAGCACCCCGGACCCCATGTTCTCAGCGTGGGAAATCGCTGTATGCACCAATGCGCTTTGCAGGGAAGGTTCGATGTGCTCCGGGTGGAGCCACATCTCCAGCACCGCCCTGCCAATGGGAGGCTCCGGGTGGACCAGGGAGGCGGCTACCAGCTCGCCGCCCTCTTCGAACAACGTGCAGTTGCTCTCGGGGAGCAGGCCGGGACGGCCAAGGTCCTCAGCCAGGAGTTCTTCGGTCCTCAACCCCTCTTCAGAGGGATTTGCCATGCCCATAAGCTGGGTTAGTTGGGGGAGGTCAGCCCACGTGAACTTGCGGACATCCAACGATCGGCCTCATTGTCTGGATCTGGGTCTGGTTCCGGGCTACAAAAAAGGTGGCCCCATTCTATGCAAGGCCACCTGGTCGCTGATAGCTGCCTGAAGCAGGTCCTCGACTAGTTCTCTAAGGCGCGCCGACCATCCAGCCGGCCGAACCCATGCCTTGACAGGCATAGGCGATTGTAGCAAAGTATCGAACTGCGAACAAGGGCAGATAGGGAGGTTGGTGAATGGTCGAAGCTCCGGGCACAGCCTTGGTGGTGATACCCCATCCGGACGATGCCGAAGGCTGGTGTGGGGGCACTGTTGCTTCCTGGATAGGCCAGGGCACCAAGGTGTTTTACGTCCTGTGCACCGATGGCAGCAAGGGCTCCGACGACCCCAACACCGACCCCGTCCAGCTTGCCGCGACCAGGGAGCAGGAGCAGTTGGATGCTGCTGAGGTGCTGGGGGTGAAGGAGGTTGTGCTGCTGCATCATCCCGATGGCGAGCTGGAGGACAACGGGGAGCTTCGCCGTGAAATCGTGCGGGCCATTCGCCGGTTTCGCCCCGATGTGATCCTATGTCCCGATCCCTACCGCCGCGCCTTTCACTGGCACCGCGACCACCGAATCACCGGCCTGGTGACCGCTGACGCAGCCTTTCCATACGCGAGGGACTACCTCCACTTCCACGAGCTCTATGCCGAGGAAGGGCTTGAGCCCCATAAGACGGGCATGTGCCTGTTTTGGGCCCCCGACGCGGCCGACACCTACGTGGACATAGGTGAGGTCCTCGACATAAAGGCCAGGGCGCTAAGCTGCCATAAGAGCCAGATATCCAAGCGGCCGGACGGGGATGTGGCTGCATCGGTGCGGGAGAGGGCTAAAGCTGCGGCCGAGGGTTCGGACTGCGAGTACGCCGAAGCCTACCGCAAGCTGGAGTTCAGGCGCTAGTCCTAGCCCCGTCCCGTTTTCGTCTCAACTTAGTTGTGGGACGCGTTGTAGAGGGCGTTCCGCATCACCCGCCCAGGCATAGCTCCCGTTGGCTTGCCGTCGTCGATCAGCACTTCGCCGTTAACTATGGTGGACTTGATCCCTTCGGCCAGCTCCTGCATCCGCCATCCGCCCGCGGGGAAGTCGTACACCACCTCTTCCGGCAGGGGACGCACCGTCTCCCGGTCAAACACCGAGATGTCGGCGGCCATCCCCGGCCTGAGAAGCCCCCGGTCGTAGATTCCGAAAGCCGATGCCGAGTCAAAGGTCAGCTTGCGGACGGCGTTCTCCAAGGGCATTATCTCCTTCTCTCGAACCCAGTAGCCCAGCAGCCTGGTGCTGTACCCGTAGCCCCCGTGGAACTGGACGTGGGCCCCGCCGTCGGACAGGCCGACAAAGGAGTTGGGGTAGTTCAGAATCTGGGTGCATGCATCGAAGTCCACGTTTAGCTCGCCATGCAGGAAGGTGGTGTTGAGCTCCTCTTCCACCACCAGGTCCAGGAAGGCGTCGATGATGTTCTTCCCCTGAGACTCGGCCATCTGTTTGATGGTCATGCCCTGAAGGCCCTTGTTTTTGTCGAGGACTGCTTGGTTCACCCACATGTAGTCGTACCAGTTGCGTGCCATGTTCACATCGGGCAGCTCTTCCTGCCACTCTACAACCTCGGTATGGAGCTTCCTCCGCACCTCGGGGTTTCGGTACGCTTCCATCTTGGCTTCGTCGGAAGAAAGGAGGATGGGGTGCCAGGTAGGAACGCCCCTGAATACCTGGCAGTTCTTCATGGTGAAGGTCTGGGTGACGCTGTTGGGTGTGCACAGGGGGTTGGCCCTTATGCCGGCCTTTGAGGTCTCGTCGACTATGGCCATGAGCTCTTTCCATTCATTGGGCTTGCGAGCGCTATGGCTGAGGTTGTTGTACACCACCTGCCTGCCGGTGGCCTCGGAAAGGCGGGTCATCATTCGGTCCTTGATCTCGGCGAAGCGACCACCCCCGCTTTGGATCATTCCCGTTCCAAGCTCCTGGAGCACATGCCCCAGGGCAAAGGTCTCTTCCTCGTTAGCCCAAATCGCCGGGATCAGCACTCCCTGGGGGTCGTAATGGGCCCGGTTCTGGGAGATGGACAAGCCGAGGGCGCCTGCTTCCATCCCGTCCCGGAGCACCGAGGCCATAGCCTCGATCTCATCTCCCGTGGCTTCACGGCCCTGGCATTCATCTCCCATAACATAGTGCCGTATGGCGCTGTGGCCGATGAGGGCACCCACGTTGACTCCCAGGCGTCGGTCCAGGGTGTCCATGTACTGGCCTGTCGTTTCCCAGGAGAAGTCGACCGTCTGCAGGACATCCATGGGGATGGCCTCGACGTAGGACAGGAACTCGGCCAGGCGCTCCTCTGTCCCAGGCCTGACGGGGGCCAAGGAGAGGGAGCAATTTCCGATGATGACTGTTGTGGCGCCGTGATAGCAGGAGTAGGTGCACAATGGGTCCCAGGTGACCTGGGCATCGTAGTGGCAGTGGTTGTCAACGAATCCCGGGGACACCACCAGCCCCTGGGCATCCACCACCTTGTCAGCATGGCTGCCCAGCTTGCCTATCTCGGCAATCTTGCCGTTCTTGACGCCCACATCGCCATAGAAGGCTGGCATTCCAGAACCATCTACTACCAGGCCATCCTTGACCAACAAGTCGTAAGCCATGATATGTGTGCTCCTTTCGACGTACTGGGGACTGGCGAAGGGGGTCCCGCGCAATGGGAGGTGATGGCCCCATTTTACTTGTGCATTAATGGGTGTCAAGGACGCTCCGGTAGCAATGCTAGCCGCCGGTTTTCCCTAGCCCAACGATGATGTGTCGATGACGAAGTAACGGTCCAGCCCTGCCAGGTCTCGCTGGACGGAAACTTCGGCCTTGGGGAACAGTGACCTCCCAAGCTCCTCCAGGGGGGATGCTTGGTGGGGGTCAATCTCCAGGAGGAGCATACCACCCTCCTTGAGCTTCCCGGGTGCTTGGTGAAGGAGGTCGCGGATCACATTCAAGCCGTCTTCTCCTCCATCCAGTGCTTCCCTGGGTTCCCACTGGACCTCGGGCTGTAGGTCGGCCATCGCCCCGGTGCGTATGTAGGGAAGGTTGGCGAGAATGATATCCGAGCTTTCGGGGATGTCATCCAGCAGGTTGCCCTGGACCAGAGTTACCCGGTCTGCCACGTTGTGCCGCTGTATGTTGCCGGCTGCTACATTTACCGCCCTTGACGAACTCTCGGTGGCGTAGATGTGGGCCATGGGCAGATGTATTGCCAGGCTGATGGCTAGCGCCCCCGATCCGGTGCCCGCCTCGGAGATCACCCAGTCCGAGTCCCCTGCCCTCATCATCGATGTGAGGAGGGCCTGCTCCACAAGGTACTCCGACTCGGGCCTGGGGATGAGCACGTCCGGGCTGACTTCCAGCTCTATGCCGTAGAACTCCTTCAGGCCAAGGATGTAGGCGAGAGGTTCCCGGGTGAGACGACGTTCCAGCGACTCTTGGAGCTGCTCTATGTGGGTCTCCGATACCTCTTGTTCCTGGAAGGCGTATAGCCTGTGCTTGGGGATTCTCAGTAGATGGTTCAGCAGCAGCTCGGCTTCAAGCCGCGCATCGGGAATGCCTGCTTCAGCGAGGGTGTCGTGGGTCTGACGGAGGATATCTCCAAGAGCGGCCATTAGGGATACCTCGAGAAGGGAAATCCGGGATCTGCAGTATTCAAGATGGCTATGCCTGGGCGGGAATAGAGGAGAGGAGGGTCCGAGAGTTGCATTGGGCGCATGAGATGTGGGAAGGCCTAGTTCAGAGCCCCTTCCAGCATCTGGGTACGCTCTTTACTGGCAAGGGCATCCAGTATCCCATCCAGGTCCCCGTCCAGCACGGAATTGATGCCGTGGAAGCTGGTGTTGATGCGGTGGTCGGTGATCCGGTCCTGGGGGAAGTTGTAGGTGCGGATCTTCTCCGCCCGCTCTCCCGACCCCACCTGGCTTTTTCTCTCGTTGGCGATCTCGGTGTCTAGTCTCTGTCGCTCCGCTTCGTAGATGCGAGCCCGCATGATGGCCATGGCCTTCTGCTTGTTCTTGAACTGGGAACGTTCGTCCTGGCAGACGGCGATGGTCCCCGTCGGAATGTGAACGATGCGAACGGCGGTGGCCACCTTGTTCACGTTCTGGCCTCCGTGGCCCCCGGCATGGAATATGTCTATTCGAAGGTCGTCGGGATGGATGTTGACATCCACTTCATCGGCCTCGGGAAGGACTGCAACGGTTGCTGTAGAGGTGTGAATCCGGCCCGACGCTTCGGTCACGGGAACCCTCTGCACCCGGTGGGCGCCCCGCTCGAACTTGAGCAGGCTGTAGGCGCCCTGGCCACGGACCTCGAACACCACCTCTTTGAACCCACCGGAGCCTGAGGGATTGGTGTGCAGCACCTCCACATCCCAGTGGCGGAGCTGGGCGTACCGGGTGTACATCCTGAACAGGTCCCCAGCGAACAGGGATGCCTCCTGGCCTCCAATTCCCTCCCGGATCTCCATAATCACGTTCTTGCCGTCGTTGGGGTCCTTGGGGACCAATGCCCACCTGAGCTGCTGAGCCAGGTTCTCCATCAGCAGGTCCACACGTTCTACCTCATCCTTGGCCAGGGATACGAGCGCATGGTCTGCGCCTTCGTTGATCAGGCTCTGGGCATCGGCCCGTTCTTTGAGGAGGTCTTTGTACTTCCGGCTCAAGGAGACAAGCTCCTCCAGGGAAGCGTGCTCCTTGGCCAGAGTCTGCACTTGGGAATGGTTGGATGCCACTTCCGGGGAAGCTAGTAGGTCTTCTATCTGTCGGTACCGTAGCTCGACGGATTCCAGTTTGTTGAAGAGAGGGTCCACGCCCTACCCGGCATCCTTCCGGCTGGATGCTTCCCTATTAGGCACCCAGCTAAGTCAGTTTAGACCTCCCAGCGGCGAGAACCCTTCATGCGGGGCCGCCTGAGAGTATCACTTATGATATATTATACAGGAACTTTGAACTTGTCATAAGTTCTTGACCACAAAACTTTACCGAAAATGCAACGTTCCAAAGGTTTCAGGACAGCATCCGAACTTTCTCCCCAGGCTTCCCGTCCCAAGATAAAGATATGCGGCGTGCGAAGCTTGGCGGAGGCGTCGAATGCCGCCTCCGCCGGGGCGGACTACATCGGCTTGCTGTTTGTTCCCCGACGACGGCGAAGGTTGGACGCCGGCACGGCTGAAGGGATCGTGTCGGAATTCAAGGATGCTGGCTGGCAGGAGACGACAACGGTGGGCCTGTTCGCAGACCAGCCCATTGAAGAGGTAAACGGCACGGTGCGCCGGTGCGGACTAGACATGGTGCAGCTTTGCGGTAACGAGTCGATGGACTACTGTGCCCAGGTGGAGGTCCCCTTGATAAAGGTGGTCCACGTGCCTGAGACTATGGGTCCTGACGATGTACCAGCCTCCCTGGTGCCCCGTATGGAGGGGCTGGAGAAGAATGGCTACATGGTGACCCTGGACCGCAAGGTGGAAGGACTGCAGGGGGGAACCGGACAGACCTTCGATTGGAGAGTTGCAAGGGTGTTGTCCCAGGAGGGGTTCACCTTTCTGCTGGCGGGAGGGCTCACTCCCGAAAACGTAGGCGAGGCCATCTCCGTTGCTCGCCCCTGGGGCGTGGATGTATCCGGCGGGGTAGAAACCGCGGGGGATAAGGACGGAGAAAAGGTACTGGCTTTCGTTGCCGCTGCTCGTGCAGCGGCAGACCGGATAGCTGGCCAATAGAGCTAGCCGACAAGGAGAGTAGTGACTGGCGGACAAGTCCTGCCCGATGAACGGGGAAGGTTTGGATCCTTTGGGGGAAGGTTCGTTCCGGAAACCTTGATGGCCGCCCTGGAGGAGCTGGACCGGTCTTACAGCGATGCCCAGGAAGATGCCGGCTTTCAGGAAGAGTTCGGCAGACTGCTGTCCACTTACGTGGGACGCCCGACCCCCTTGCACTATGCCGCGAGGCTGACCGAAGAGCTGGGCGGAGCCAAGATATACCTGAAGCGGGAAGACCTGGCCCATACGGGCGCTCACAAGATCAACAATGCGCTGGGACAAGCCCTGCTGGCGAAGCACATGGGCAAGCCCCGGATCATAGCTGAGACGGGGGCGGGCCAGCACGGAGTGGCGGCAGCTACGGTGTGCGCCATGATGGGCCTGGACTGCACCGTATACATGGGATCGGAGGACATCAGGCGCCAGTCCCCCAACGTTTACAGGATGCGCCTCTTGGGGGCGGAGGTAGTTCCCGTCGAATCTGGCAGCCGCACTCTGAAGGATGCCATCAACGAAGCGATTCGGGACTGGGTCACCAATGTAGAGACCACCCACTATCTGCTTGGCAGCGCTGTGGGACCACACCCGTATCCCAGGATGGTGAGGGACTTTCAGTCGGTGATCGGCAGAGAGGCCCGCTCCCAGCTAATGGAGGTTGAGGGGACTCTGCCCGACTATGTTGTAGCCTGCGTAGGCGGAGGCAGCAACGCAATCGGGACCTTCTATCCTTTTGTGGATGACAAATCGGTAATGCTCATTGGGGTCGAGGCCGGCGGCGAGGGCATAAACACCAACAAGCACGCGGCCTCCCTGAGCAAGGGCACCCCTGGAGTGCTTCATGGCTCCATGTCATATCTGCTCCAGGATGACAACGGCCAGGTTATGGAGACCCATAGCGTGTCGGCAGGCTTGGACTACCCAGGGGTTGGCCCGGAACACTCCTATCTCAAAGATACGGGACGTGCTAGGTACCTGGCCGTCAACGACGACGATGCCCTCGAGGGGTTCCATCTTCTGTGCCGTACGGAGGGAATCATCCCGGCGCTGGAACCTGCCCACGCCATCGCCTACCTTTCCCGCCTGGCCCGGGGATTGTCCAGAGACAAGACCGCACTGCTGTGCCTCAGCGGCAGGGGGGACAAGGATATTCACGTAGTGGTTGAGGCCGACGAGTCAGCCAGCCAGCCAACCCAGCACTGATCCGCTTCCAGGCGGGTCCTGAATTCAGCCAGCCAATGGAGGGTGCAATGTATGACTTGAGCGGCAAAGTAGCCCTCGTCACGGGAGCCGGGGGAGAGCAGGGGATCGGCAGGGCAATAGCGGTCCGCCTTGCCCAGGAGGGCGCCGACGTGGTGGTCAACGATGTCGACGCTAACCCCTACTCCGGGCGTTCATCTTCCTGGGGTGGGGTGGAAGATGTGGTACGCCAGATAGAGGACATTGGGCGGGAGTCCATGAGCATCATTGCCGACGTTTCAGACAGCGAACAGGTCGATGAGATGTTCCGACGCGTAGTCGAACGCTTCGGACACCTGGATATCCTGATCAACAACGCCGGGTCCCGGCCGGGACCCGACCGCGTCCCAGTCGTCGAGCTGGAAGAGGATGTGTTCGACACTGTCCAGAGAGTCAACGTAAAGGGAACCTTCCTCTGTTCCAGGGCCGGCGCCAGGGAGATGATCCGCCAGGAGCGCGGAGGGAAGATCATCAGCATGTCTTCGGGAATGGGCAAGAAGGGTCGGGCGCGCTACGCCGCGTACTGCGCCTCCAAGTTTGCCATCGTAGGGTTTACCCAGGCCCTGGCCCACGAGCTGGCGCCCTACCGGATCAACGTCAACGCCATATGCCCTGGGCTTGTGGATACCGAGCGGGTAGGTTACATCGCCGAAGCTTTTACCCCACTGGGGATGAGCGTAGAAGAGCATCATGCAGCGATGCTCAATGCCCGGGGGCAAGACATACCTTTGGGGCGCGTTGCTCAGAGCTCGGATGTTGCCCGAATGGCCGCCTTCTTAGCGTCGGCGGAGTCTGACTACATGACTGGGCTGGCTGTCAGCGTCTCCGGCGGCGGGGAGATGGGCTAGGGCCGTCAGGTGTCCCATCGCGGGTAGGACCCGAACACCTTCAGCATCGAGGTGTGGCTCCTCACCGTTTCGATGGCTTCAGCTATAACAGGGTCCTCCCGGTGACCATGAAGGTCGATCAGGAAGATGTAGTCCCCTAAAGACTGCTTGGAGGGGCGCGACTCAACCTTGGTCAAGTTGATGTCCCGGTGAGCAAAGACCGCCAGCACGTTGTAAAGGGCCCCGGGCTTGTCTTCCTGAAAGGAAAAGCACAGCGACGTTTTGTCCTTTCCCGTCCTTGGGTGGTCGCTGTGGGCCAGCACAACGAAGCGGGTGACGTTGGTGGAGCTGTCCTGGATCCCTTCGCCCAGAACCTCCATCTCTTGCAGCTCGGCGGCCCTTCGGGGAGCTATGGCAGCGGAAATCTCGGCGCTTTCCTTGGCATCGTTGACAGCAGCGGCTGTGCTTAAAGAGGCTATCTGATGGGCCTTAGGAAAGCAGCGTTCCAAGAAGCTCCTGCACTGGGCAAGGGCTTGGGGATGAGAGTATATGGCCTGTATCTCCGCCGACTTCGTCCCAGGCCTGACGATCAGGCAGTGCCTAATGGGAAGCACCAGCTCACGACGAATGAGCAGCCGGTCTTCCTGTATGAGGGTGTCGAGGGTGAAGGTGACCGAACCCTCCTGGCTGTTTTCGATGGGCACGATACCCTCGTCGGCCATGCCCGATGCAACGGCCAGTGCTACCGCCGGGATGCTGGAATGAGGTTCAATCTCCGCGTTAGGGTCGTACTGTACCGCCGCCTCTTCCGAGAAGGTGCCTGACGGCCCCAGGTAAGCCAAGCGATTTGACATTACCCTGCACCGACCAGGATTTCGTAGAGGAGGTGTTCCTCCTCAATGCTGGTTACCACAACCACATCATCTCCCGCATCGACTACCACGTCGTTCCAGGGCATAAGGGCTTCGTTGTCCTTTACAACGAGAGTAATGAAGCTGTTTGGAGGCAGCTCTATGTTCTCCAGCAAGCTGCCCACCACGGTTGCATCCGGGGGAATAGTGATGCTGACCATCTCCATGTGCCTGGGTTTCAGGTTCATCAGGTGCACGAGAGCGTGGCCGGGAATCCCTTCTTCGATAGCTGAGACAATAGGATGCGTATTCCCTATGGTTACATCCACTCCCGATGTCTTGAACAAGGCTTCGTTCTGGGGGTCCCGAACCAATGCCATGGTCCTCGGAGTAGCAAAACTGTGCTTGGCCACCTGGCAGGCAGCGAGATTATCGTGGTCCGTAGCAGCCACAGCGATTAGAACATCGGCACGAACGGCGCCGGCGGCCTTGAGCACATCGATCTGAGTCCCGTCACCCTGCATGGCTATATCAATGCTTTCCAGTTCGTCTCGCAGGGTATCGCACCGGTGTTGGTCAAGGTCGATAACGAGGACCTCATGTCCTATAGCTACCAAAGTCTTAGCAAGGTGAAAGCCGATGTTTCCGCAGCCAACTACGATTATGTACATGACTAGAACTCCAGGCTTCCGCTAGCCTTCATCGACGATGGCAGTGCTGATGATATCGGCCAATATGGTCGTTGGGCATATGGTTCGAATACCCAAACGGCGATAAAAGCCTTCCTTCCCTGGCTCTTCCACAAGGCAGATAACCTTCGGCACCTGGAAAACCGAGCTGGCTATCTGGGCTGCCATGGCGTTCCAGTTATCGTCGCTGGAAACGGCAAGGCACACATCTACCGAATCGATATCAACATCCCTGAAGTCCTCCATTAAAGAGCCGCTGGAGAGGAGCACCTCGACAGGCTGTTCGTCGGGCATCTGTCCCAACTGCTCTTCGTCGATGCCTAGCACAGTCACCTCGTGGCCATCCTCGGCAAGGGAGGTGGCCAGGATGGTGGCCACCTTTTGGCTTCCCACCACAAGGACCTTCATGGAATGGTTTCGGCCCTTATTCCGTAGCTGCTTCTTCCCGGCGCCGCCTTCTCTCGGACCACCAGCACGGGGCAGGAGGCATGCTTGAGAATGTGAGAGCTGGTATCCCCCAAGGTGAACTGGCCGAACCGGCGCTTGTAGGGAATGCCCATTACGATGACCTCGAAGTCGCGGTCATGAGCTTCCCGGACTATGGCTGGACCGGCGTGCCGGGCTTGGACGTACACAGCGGCTACGCGGGTCTTTTCTTCCTTCGCCAGGTTTTCGATGTTGGTGAGAATGGATTCGCCGGCGTCGCTGTTAACATCTGCATCCAGCGGCAGCTCCTGGCCGACTTCGATTACGTGGAGGGCGCAAACCTGGGCTTTATTTTCCTTGGCCATTTGGCACGCCAAGCGGAAAGCACCTTCGCCGGCATGGTTGCCGTTGACCGGCACAAGAATCTTCCGGAACTTTTCCGACACGCTAGCCGTTCTTTCTCATTCAGCTAAGGAATCGTTGCCGTTACGGTCCGGCGCCCTAAGCTCTCGGCTGCCCGACTCCCCGATTGACGAAACATGTACCTTCGCCATTTCGTTACTGCTGCCTGCGACTATAAGGATATCGCCGGGGCGGATCTGTTCATCACGCCCGGGCACCAGAAGGTACTCTCGTCCTCGCCGTATGGCCAGCACCGCTACGTGGTACTTGTCCCTGGGACTTGCCAGACCCGCCTCCGACAGAGTCCTCCGCACAAAGGGGTCCGGGGGCCTGAGCTTGGTTATTCCGTAATTGGGGGCAACTTCCATATAGTCCAGCACACCAAGGTCGAAGCCGGTGTGGGCCAGCCTGCGCCCCATCTCCTGCTCAGGGTAGATCACTTTGTCCGCGCCGACCCGACCTATGGCGTTGCCATGATTCTCGTTGATGGCGCGGGCTACGATATACGGGATGCCCAGGTCCTTCAGCAGCACAGTTACGAGGATGCTGGCCTGAACATCGGAGCCGATGGCCACAACTGCCACATCGAAGTTGGATACGCCAAGTTCCTTGAGCACAGCTTCGTTGGTAGCGTCGGACCGCACTGCATAGGTTACGTGCCCCAGCATGTCTTGGACATTCTTCTCATCCAGATCGATGCCCAGAACGTCGTGGCCCATTTGGTATAGTTCTTCCGCCACGCTTCCGCCGAAGCGCCCCAATCCTACGACGACTACCTGTTTTGTCATGCCGTGCTCCTCGGCCCGGTCTCAGGCATGATTTCTAACCTATTTTAACCCTTTCCTGAACAAAACGATATACGGTTGATTCCTGTTTAGGCGTCAGCGCAAGGGCGAGGGTGAGGGGTCCCAGCCTTCCGACCAACATGGTGATAATGAACAGCACCTTACCAGCCACGCTCAGCTCCGAAGGTACCCCTGTGGACAGGCCGGTGGTGCCGAAGGCTGATACAGTGTCAAAGAATAGGTCGAGGAAGGGAATGTTGCTGGACCTCTCCGTCAGGGTAAGGCCCAGGCAGATCACAAACACGATCACCATCCCGAGGGCCGCTACCGTAAGAGCCCTGTGCACCTGGAAGTGGGGGATTTCCCTGCCGAAGGCTTCAGCTTGCAGTCTCCCCCGCACCGACGACACCACTGCAGCAATGATTACCGCCAGGGTTGCCACCTTGATGCCTCCGGCCACCGAGCCGGCTGCCCCGCCGATGAACATCAGCAGCGGGTAAAAGAGGTCATGGAGCTGGGTAGTCTGACTAACGTCGATGGTAGTCAGGCCAGCAGTCCTGCCGCTGATGGAGTGGAAGATGGACTGGACAGTCTTCATCCCCAACGAGGAGGCCCCCAAGGTGTGCTCGTTGTCGAACTCTGCAATGAAGAGCACCGCCGCTCCGAGGGCCCACAGAAACATGCTCGTTACGATTACCATCTTGGTGTCCAAAGCGAAGCGGGAGAAGCGGTGCTGTCTGAACACATCCACCAGCACGGTCCATCCGATTCCTCCCAGTACGATCAGGGCGGCTAGCGCTGCCAGGAGGGGGATGTCCTCAAAGAAGAGGCTCAGGCTGTTCGAGTCGGGGAGGATGGAAAAGCCTGCATTATTGAACGCGGATACCGATAGGAAAGCCGATTGCCAGACCGACTCTCCGGTCGAAAACTCGCCATGGAGGCGCCACCATATGAGGGCAGCGCCAATCACATATATCAACGTAACAATCAGGATGATGTTGCGCAGAAGGGGCACTATCCCCCCAAGCCTGTCCACACCCATGGTGTCCCGCATCAACATGCGTTCGGGGAGGGTTATACGCTGACCGAGCACGATGAGAAAGAAGGTGGCAAGGGAGGTGAAACCCAGTCCGCCCACCAACATCAGTGCGAATATCACCGCTTTCCCGAAATCGGTCCAATAGGTTGCCGTATCCACAACGGTTAGCCCGGTTACGGTAACGGCAGAGGTGGCTGTGAAGTAGGCCAAGACCAGGGGGGTGAAACCTTCGTCGTTGCTGGATATGGGCAGGGCAAGGAGCAGCCCGCCTAAGAGCACCAGTCCACTGAAGCTGTAGAAGAGGATAAAGGCGGGGATGAAGTGCCGGGAAGGATGCCGTCGCGGTGAGGTCTTCACAACCACGGGGACCACTTCCCGCGACCTTGGCCGCCGAACTATCCGGTCACCTGTCGATGGAGGTCGTTCCATCCGTCCTTCTTGGGGCTTGTGGGTACGCGGCCCGGCCTCGTCGGGCTGGCGTCAGGGAGTATAACGCAGGTACGGCAATGGGATAAAGCCAGGACCCGCAACATCCAGGTGTCCGAAACATGGTTTCCTACGTACCAAATTCACCTTGACGTTGAAAATATCACCATGCTAGATTTTGCGACCAAGGAAAGGAGCAGGATAGCGATGGTTCGGCAGGTTTCCAGGCCCGGTCCCAGTGCAGAGGCGGATTCGCCGGAGTGCAAGCATCACTGGTTGATCGAATCTCCCCAAGGTCCCGTCAGCAGAGGGATATGCCAGCTTTGTGATGCAACCAGGGAGTTCAAGAATTACATAGATGCGATTTCGTGGGGCGAAGAATCTTCCCAATCCACGGCGAATTACGCCATCGCCGACGCCCCGGCGGAAAGCTCCGACGACCTGTCAGAGGCGTAGCTCCTCACGGTCTTGACTCGGACTTCCGGGTCAGTCACCTGAACATGTCCCGTTCAGGGTTCCGAACCAGCTTACTTGCCCCTTCCTCGCCTACCTTGTACCGGTAGCCCCTTATCAGGGCCACGGGCACCCCATCGGTCTTCCCGGTTACCAGCTCAGCTGCTCCCGCTATCTCATCGGCTATCGCTATGACCGTGGTGCGCATCATCTGCCCGTAGGCATCTTCCTTTTCGCGGTAGTCCACCACCGCATCCATCCCTGCCACTCCGATAGCCACGTTGACGGCCCCTTCCCGCCATGGCCTGCCGAAGGTGTCGGATATGATTACCGCGATTTCCTTGCCGGTGCTTGCCAGGATGCCTTCCCGGATGTTTCGTGCGGAGGCGTCGGGATTAACGGGGAGCATCGCCACTGTGCCTGTCCCGGGGAGGTTGGATGCATCTACGCCCGCGTTGGCGCAGATGAAACCATGGCGGGTCTCGCTGATGATGTTGCCCCGGTCCATGCGCACAATCCGCCGGCTTTCCCTGAGGATCACCTCTGTGTGACGGGGGTCACGGTGGCTTCCCTCCGTTAGCTGGATGGCGACCTGCGAAGCTGATACATCATCCAGGTTGACCACCCTGTCCTCGGCCTTGGAGACCACCTTTTGGGTGACAACCAGGATGTCTCCCCCCTCCAGGGAGAGCCCCTGCTTGTTCAGGGCCGCAAGGATTTGCTGCGACAGGTCGTCTCCCCGTTGCACCTCGGGAATCCCTTCGATGCCGACTACCTGGACTGATGTCATCTGTCATCTCCGGCCCCTAGCTGCCCCAAGTATAGCGTGCAGGGTACCCCTGTGCTAGAATCTAGTTCCTTCCCCATCTGCTACCCACTGGGAATCTCCCTTTGTCGCGGAGTCAAGGCGTCGAACGAGGAAAGATGACCTCTTCCCATCGAAAGAAGATATACACCAAGTATGGTGACGCGGGTGAAACCAGCTTGCTGTACGGTGGGAGGGTCCGCAAGGGCGACCCTCACACCGAGGCTTACGGAGTGGCCGACGAGGCGGTTTCGGCTATGGGTCTAGGTAGGGCTCTGAGCGAGGATTCCGAAGTCAAGACCCTCCTGAAAGAGCTGGAACGAGAGCTGTTTGTCGTCATGTCTGAGCTTGCGACCGATCCGGACAAGTACGACCTGTTCCTAACCCATTTCAACCCCGTCAGCCCTGAAATGGTGACCCACCTGGAAGAGACTATAGATGACCTGGAAAGCAAGGCTGAGATGCCCAACGTGTTTATCCTCCCCGGAGGGTCTCCCCCTTCCGCGGCCATCGACCTGGCCAGGGCCAAGATCCGGACCGCGGAGAGACGGGCCGTAGATCTAAAGGACCTGGGCTTGCTCACCAACGACCACCTTCTGAGCTACCTGAACCGTTTGGGGGACCTGCTGTTCGTCCTGGCCAGGTTCCAGGACCGCTCTATACCCA
Source organism: Dehalococcoidia bacterium (assembly GCA_965116325.1). GTDB lineage: Bacteria > Chloroflexota > Dehalococcoidia > Lucifugimonadales > JAGWBF01 > JAGWBF01. The sequence goes on from OZ220675.1 coordinate 2,123,896, forward strand.
TGGAGAAGGTGTGAATCTGACTTCCCATAGCTGGGCGGCAGCGAAAGTCGGGAGCGATGACAAAGCTGGTTGTTAAAGTAGTGGACTACGAGTCGGGCAACCTGCGCAGCGTTTCCAGGGCTTTGGAAAACGCGGGCGCCCAGCCTTCTCTCACGTCGGACCCGGCCGCCCTCGAATCGGCCGATGCCATAGTGCTTCCCGGGGTCGGCTCGGGGAGGTCCGCCATGGAGGCCCTGGAACAGCGAGGGCTAGTGAAGCCGTTGCAAGATGCGGTAGCGTCGGGCAAGCCGATGCTATGCATCTGCCTCGGCCTCCAGATACTGATGGACGACACCGAAGAAGGCAGCTCTCCTTGCCTGGGTATCGTTTCCGGCACTACGAGAAAACTGCCCGACGGCCTGAAGGTGCCCCACATGGGCTGGAACAGTGTCAGTTTCAAGCATGACCACCCGCTCCTGCATGGAATCCCCGACAGCAGCTACTTCTACTTTGTCCACAGCTACTATGCCGAGCCGCTGGAGGACGATGTGGCAACGGGCGTTACTGAATATGGACTGTCCTTCTGCAGCATCTTGACCCAGGGCAATGTGATGGCGACCCAGTTCCATCCCGAGAAAAGCGGCGACTTCGGGCTCAAGATCTACAAGAACTTCGTTGATTACGCCTCGATAGCATGGAGATAATTCCTGCCCTGGACCTGAGGTCCGGGAGGTGCGTCCGCCTCTACCAGGGAGACTTTGCCCAGGAGACCGTGTTCTCCGACGATCCCCTGGAGGTTGCCCAGCGATGGCAGGGCGAGGGAGCCGAGCGCCTGCACATCGTTGACCTGGATGGGGCCGCGACCGGCGAACAGGCCAACTACAGGGTGATCCGAGAGCTTGCTTTTAACCTGCATATTCCTGTCCAGGTAGGCGGGGGCGTAAGGAGCCGTGAATCTGCTGAGAACCTCATGGACCTAGGCGTCTCCAGGGTGGTCCTTGGCACCGCAGCCATAGAGGATCCGGCTCTGGTCGAAGAGCTGTGCTGTCTCCATGGAGGAGAGCGGATTGTGGTGGCGGTTGACTCCCGTGATGGGTACGTCGCTACCAGGGGCTGGACGGAGGGCTCTTCGGTGCTGGCCGTCGACCTTGTGCAAAGTATGGGCGCCCTCGGTGTGCCCCGGTTCCTGTGCACCGACATCGCCAGGGACGGTACCCTGACCCATCCCAATTTCGAGGCCCTCAGCCAGCTTGTCCATGCCACGTCCAAGGCCATCCTGGCGTCGGGGGGAATCAGCTCCGAGAAGGACATCCTGGAGCTAACCGGGATAGGTGTGGAAGGTGCGATATTGGGGCGGGCGTTGTACACTGGGGACATAAGCTTGAAGGTGGCGATTGAAGCCGCCAAGGCGCGTTTGTAGGGAGACGCCCCAGGCGAGTAGGAGCCGTGCATTGAAGGAACGCTTCGAGTATCCCGAAACCGAGGCCTTCATCCAGAGACTGCTTCGCCCCGAGCGGGCGGAGCTTACCGATCCTTTCACCATAATCAACTATATGCCCATCGAACCCTACGACCACGTTGCGGACATCGGATGTGGGCCGGGGTTCTTCTCCATCCCCATTGCCAAGTACCTGATCCATGGCAAGCTGTACGCCTTGGACATTGAGGAAGGAATGCTGAACGCCCTACGTGAAAGGGTGGCGGAAGCGAAGCTTGGCAACGTGGATGTACTGCGGTGCGAAGAGGCGGAGTTTCCCGTGCCCGTAAGCACCCTGGATGGGGTGTTCCTGGCCTTTGTCACCCACCATCCCCAGGACCGGGTTGGGTTTCTGGAGGCAGCGCGGGGCCTGCTCAAGCCGAAGGGATGGTGCACCATCCTGGAGTGGTTCAAGAAAGAGACCGAATCGGGACCGCCCCTGGACCACCGTATCGACCCTGACGAGATGATGGGACTCTGCCGGCAGGCGGGATTCCGGCATCAGGGCTGGCGAGACCTGAATGGCCAGCAGTACATGACCATGGCCAAAAACCTGTAGGGCCTTCCCCTCTCCCTAGCCATGCTTACCAAGAGAATCATACCGTGCCTCGACGTGGACGCCGGCCGCGTGGTCAAGGGGGTCAGCTTTGTCGACCTGCAGGATGCGGGCGACCCCAGGGAGCTAGCCGCCCTTTACGACAGCCAGGGAGGCGATGAGCTGGTGTTCCTGGACATCACCGCCAGCGCCCATGGAAGGGATACCATGGTCGAGGTGGTTAAGCAGGTCTCCGAGGAAGTGTTTATCCCCCTTACAGTCGGCGGGGGTATACGCAGCGCCGATGATGTCCAGCGTCTTCTGAGAGCTGGAGCAGACAAGGTCTCTGTGAACACCACCGCCGTCAATGACCCGGAGCTGCTGGCCGAGGGGGCGCGGCGATTCGGCAGCCAGTGCATCGTGCTGGCTATTGATGCCAAGCGAGTGAATTCTGGCGGGGTTTCGACCGGGCAGCCCAACGGCTCCGACCTGGGCCTGGATGAAGGTTCCGGCTGGGAGGTTTATGTGCGGGGAGGACGGACCCCCACGGGGATAGATGCTGTGAAGTGGGCGGTGCGTGCGGTGGAGACGGGGGCCGGCGAGATACTGCTTACCAGCATGGATGCCGATGGCCAGCAGACTGGCTACGACCACGAGCTGAACAGGGCTGTCGGGCAGGCAGTGCCGGTGCCGGTGATCGTCAGCGGGGGCGCGGGCACGCTGGAGCACCTGTATGATGCCTTCACCGAAGGGTGCGCCGATGCGGCCCTGGCTGCCAGCATATTTCACTATGGCACGTACACCATCGGGGAGGCTAAAGAATACCTGCACCAGAGGGGTGTGCCCGTCCGACTGTAGGCGCTGCGGGGCGCATCTGGCATAACGTTAGAATAAAAGGACGATGATGGGGCAGATTACAACCGTCATATTCGATATGTACGAGACCCTGGCTGAGAACAACAGCGGGCTCTGGGTCGAGCTCTTCGGTCGCATTTGCGCCGACCAGGGGTTGGATATCTCTGGACAGGCTTTGTTCGATAAATGGAAGCCCCGGGAGATGCAGTTCCGAAAGGTGAGGCTCAACCTGGAAGAACCAGAAAAGAGTCCTCCATTCAAGTCTTATGAAGAGGCGTGGAGGGACTGTTTCGTCGGAGCATTCGAAGACCTGGGGATCGATGGGGATGCATCGGCGGCGGCCAAAGCATCCATCCGGGACATGGGTGAGCGGGCACCCTACCCCGATGCCCTGTCAGCCCTTCCCGGGATTCAACAGCGCTGGAGGACAGGGCTGCTTTCCAACGCCGACAACGATTATCTTTACCCTATCCTGGAGCGCCAAGCCTGGAAATTCGAAGCGGTGGTCTCCTCCGAAGAGGTGCAGGCATACAAACCCCTGCCCGCGCCCTTCAGGATTGTCATGGAGAAGATGGGGGTTAGCCCCGAGGAGTCCCTGTACATCGGGGACAGCCTTCACGACGATGTGTTGGGGTGCACGAAAGTTGGAATGAGGGCCGCCTGGATAAACCGGCCCGGCGCCCCCATGGACCCGGCTGGTCCCCAGCCCGACTATGTGCTGTCCAGTCTTAACGAGCTGGCAGATATGCTGGATGGCGCTCGCTGAGCATTCTGGGGAGCAGCGGATACTGCTTCCCGCAAAGGACGGGTCACCTTGGAAGCAAAGCTGGACGACAAAGGACTGATACCCGCGATTGCCCAGGACGCGGACACCGGCCAGGTGCTGATGTTGGGCTATATGAATCCCGGCTCGCTGAAGCGCACCATGGAAGGTCGCCAGGCATGGTTCTACAGCCGTAGCCGCGAGGAGCTTTGGCACAAGGGTGAGGTATCAGGGAACTTCCTCGATGTCGAAGAAGCCTACCTGGACTGCGACGGAGACACGGTCCTCCTGAAGGTGAAGCCCCACGGCCCGACCTGCCACACCGGCAACGTCTCCTGTTTCTTCACGCCCATGGATGAGGCGCCCCAAGAATACCAGCGATCGGGCCCAGGCTCTGGTGTCCTTGAGGAGCTGTATGCCTTGGTCCAGGACAGAAAGCTGGATCTCCCCGAGGGAAGCTATACGACCAGCCTGTTCAAGGGGGGAATCGGGCGCATAGCGCAGAAGGTGATTGAGGAGGCGGGCGAGGTAGCAATAGCAGCGGTCGAGTCCAAGCCGGAAGAGATAGCGCCCGAGGTTGCTGACCTGTTGTACCACACCCTTGTGCTGTTATCGGCTTCCGGGGTGCCTCCCAGCCAGGTGTGGGAGCAGCTAGACACTCGCCGTAAATAGCCTCAGGCAGCGAGCTTTTGGCCGGCTAGTTGAAGCTCTGGAAGTACTTGCCCTCGGTCTTTATGGACGGGGCGATGATCATCTCGGCCTTGTGCAGGTCCCGCAGGGTGTACGCGCCGCACATCCCCATGCCAACCCTCAGCGCTCCTACCAGGTTTTGGGTGCCGTCGGTGACCGACGTGGGACCGAATAAGATGTCAGCCAAGCTCCCCTTGGTCCCCACCTTGATACGGGTCCCCCTGGGCAGCTCGGGATGAGGATTTGCCATGCCCCAGTTGTATCCACGCCCCGGAGCCTCGGCAGCTTGGGCGAAGGGCGTACCCAGCATTACCGCATCCGCCCCGGAGACGATGGACTTGCACACATCCCCGCCGGTGCGAATGCCCCCATCGGTGATGACCGTAACGTACCTGCCCGTGCGCTTGAAGTACTCCTCTCGCGCTGCAGCGCACTCCAGGGTGGCGGACACCTGGGGCACCCCCATTCCGACCACCTCCCTTGTTGTGCAAGCAGCGCCGGGGCCCACACCCACCAGCACGCCGTCGATTCCCGTCTCCATCAGCTCCAGGCTGGCGCCGTAGGTGACGCAGTTACCCACGATTACCGGCACCTTGATGTAGCTGCGCAACTCCGAGAATACCAGCCCCCGGTAGCTCCGGGACATGTGCCTGGCTGTGGTCACCGTCGACTGGACGACGATGAAGTCTGCTCCGGCTTCCACAGCTATCGGGGAGAAGCGCTTGGTGTTCTGGGGCGTTACCGAAACGGCGCAGACCGCCCCGGACTTCTTTACCTGCCTGACGCAGTCGCCGATCAGGTCCTCCCGTACTTCGCCGGAGTACACCTTCTGGAGCATGGAGGTCACCTCGTCTTGGGGGGCTGAGGTGAGCTCTTCCAGGATCGAGTAGGGATCGGGGTATCGAGTGTAGATACCCTCGAGGTTCATGACCCCGAAGCCCCCGGCCTCGTGCATGGCCGATGCAAAGGCCGGGGACACGACCGCGTCCATGGCTGCTGCGACTACGGGGATATCGAAGGTGTGGTCACCGATGCTGAAGTCGGTGGATGCCATGCTGGGGTTGATGGTGACTTCGCCCGGTACGATGGCAACTTCGTCGAAACCATAGGCCCGCCGGAGCTCCTTGAACTGGGGTGCACCCATCCTGAACACCTCACAACGCGTATTGGGGCAAGGCTATACCTGCCCGTGCATGATGTCAAGAAACATCCTAAAGGCACAGGTGGACATAGCCACGGGCTTGCCCTCGGGCCGGTAAAGCAGGTTGCTACCATCTATCTGCCAAGGTAGAATAGCGCCATCACAGCCCCCTGCTCGGGGGTGGTATCTCCCGATAACCGCTGACTCTCGAGCTGCATGGCTCGGGGGTGGAAGGGACAGGAACATGATATACGAAATGCGCACCTACAACATGAAACCCGGAGGAGCGGCGGCAGAGTTCGAAGCTAGCTTCGCGGAATCCCTGCCTCACCGAGAGAAATACTCCAAGCTGGCGGCCTTCTTCCGTACCGACTTCGGCCCCCTGAACCAAGTCATCCACATATGGCCTTACGAAAGCCTGTCCGAGCGGGAGAGAATCGTTGCCGAAGCGGGCAAGGACCCAAACTGGCCTCCCAAGAACCTGGACGGCATCGTGGACATGACCTCGGACATCCTGATCCCCGCGCCCTTCACCAGGCCTCTGGGCGATCAGGCGCTGGGTAAGTTCTACGAGATGCGCACCTACACATTCAGGGCGGGAGTTATGTCGGAAGTAGTCAAACTGTGGGGAGCAGCTATGCCCTACCGGGAGGAGTACTCCCCCTGCGCCGGGTGCTTCTACTCCGACGTGGGCGCCCTCAACAAGTGGGTCCACCTGTGGCCCTACAACTCCCTGGATGACAGGCTCAAGATCAGGGCCGAGTCAACCAAGGACCCCAACTGGCCCCCGCCGACACGGGAGTTCCAGATAAGGGCGGAGAACAAGCTGCTAATACCAGCATCCTTCTCTCCCATGCACTAGAAATGTCCGATGCCCGCGTAAACGCAGCGCGTTTGAACGCCAGGCTGGAGCAGCTCGGACGTATCGGAGACAGCCCAGCAGGTATGCAGCGGGTCGCTTTCTCTCCTGAGGATGTGCAGGGCCGCACCTTCGTCATCGGTCTGATGGAGCAGGCTGGCCTGCAGGTGAGCATCGACGCTGCCGGCAACATCATCGCTCGGCGTCCCGGCGCTAACCCAGACTTGCTTCCCATCGCCTTGGGCTCCCACGTCGATTCGGTCCCCAACGGAGGCAAGTACGATGGGGCCCTGGGAAGCGTGGCGGCCATCGAGGCAATCCAGTCCCTCAGCGACCTGGACATCGCCACACAGCACCCCCTGGAAGTTCTGGTGTTCACCAACGAAGAGGGGACCCGCTTCAATCGTTGGCTCCTGGGTAGCAGGGCGATGGCCGGACTCTGGGAGGACGGCGATTACGTCGCCGTCGATCCCGATGGAGTGACAGTCGCCGAGCACCTGAGGGCAATCGGCGGCGACTTGGACAGGATCGCCGAATGCGTGCGTCAGCCTGGGGAGATAGAGTCCTACCTGGAGCTACACATCGAGCAAGGACCGGTCCTCTACCGGGCCGGGATTCCCATGGGAGTAGTGTCGGGCATAACCGGCAGGGCGGTGTATGAGGTGTCGGTGAAAGGATTCGCCAACCATGCGGGCACCACACCCATGGACGCTCGCCAGGATGCCCTGCTGGCCGCATCTAAGCTCACCGTTGCGGTGAACGCCGTGGTCACCGAAGAGGAGATATGCCGGGCCGGTACGGTGGGCATGATGAAGGTGCATTCGGACACCTATAACGTCATTCCCGGCCAGGTGGATATGGGGATGGAGTTCCGGGACGTGGAAATGTCCCGCATGGTGGAGGCGGAGCGACGTTTCAGGAGCATCGCTGCCGAGGTAGCCGATGTTTCCGGCGTGGAGATCAGCATAACGGAAGTGGAAATGGGCAGTCCCTGTCCCACCGACGGTCGGATCCAGGATGTGATAGCCCAGGCGTCAACGGACCTGGGTCTGCCCCATAATTCCCTGCCCAGCGGGGCAGGACACGATGCCCAAGCGATGGCTGCCATTACCCAATCCGGCATGATTTTCGTCCCCAGCAGGGACGGCATTAGCCACTCTCCCGAAGAGTTCACGCTGCCCCAGGACTGCGCCAACGGCGCAAACGCCTTGCTTGGCGCCCTGCTGCTTCTGGACAAGGGCTAAGCCCGTCCTGCACTGAGGCCCAGGAACAACGCCGGCGCTGTTCCCATCTACGCGTTAGGAGACCGCCCGTGGACAAGACCACCGAACGCATCAGCGACTACACCTCTTCCCTGACCTTCGAGGAGCTCCCCGACAAGACAGTTCATGAAGCCAAACGCAGGATCATCGACGCCCTGGGCTGCGCCACGGGAGGGTATTCCAGCGAACCGACTGCCATCGCCCGCAAGCTTGCGTCAAGCGTCTACAGTTTCCAGCCGGCCAGGATTCTGGGCAGCGGGCAACCGACGTCTGTCGAGATGGCGGCTTTTGCCAACTCCGTTGCCTTACGTTACCTGGACTGCAATGACACCTTCGTGACCAAGGGGGGAGGCCATCCCAGCGACATGCTCGGAGGCGTGCTGGCGGTGGCGGAGATGGGTCATGCCAGCGGCAAGAAGTTGATCGCAGCCGCTGTGCTGGCCTACGAGATTTGCGGCAGGTTCTCCGACGAGGTGCCTCTGCCGGAGCTGGGCTGGGACCAGGGTGCATTCGTAGTTATAGGCAGCGTCTGCGCAGCGTGCAACCTGATGGGGCTGGGAGCTAAGCAGACCGCCCATGCAATCTCTTTAGCCATTGTTCCGAACATGCCCCTAGTGCAGACGAGGATGGGTGAGCTATCCATGTGGAAGGGGTGCGCCACGGCCGCTTCGGTGCGGGCTGGCGTATTCGCTGCCCTGCTGGCCCGGGAGGGCATGGAAGGCCCAGTGGACCCAATCGAGGGGCAGCACGGCCTGTGGCAGCAGATCGCTGGCAAGGCCTGCGAGCTGGGAGCATTGGGTGGTGGAGGGACGCCTTACATGATCGATGATACCAGCCTGAAATACTTTCCCTCCCAGATCCACACCCAAGCCCCCATCTCCATCGCCCTGGAGCTGCGCAACCAGGTCTGGGTGGAGGACATCGCTGCGATAAACATCGATACTTACAAGGCAGCTTGGCGGAGCGCCGGGAGCGAGCCCGAGAAGTGGGACCCCCAGACCAGGGAAACGGCGGACCACAGCATTCCATACCTTGTGGCAGTTGCGCTGCGGGATGGGGCAGTAACTCCTCGGACATACCTTCCTGAGAGGATCGCAGACCCGGCCCTTCGCCCGCTGATGCAGAAGATCCACATCACCGAAAACGAGGACTTCACCAGTCGCTACCCCGGCTCCCAGGAGTGCAAGATAGAGGTCGTGTCCACCGATGGTCGGCGGTTGGTCGAAGGCGCAGGCTTCCCCAAGGGCCACGTTAAGAACCCCATCGACGACTCGGAGTTGGAAACCAAGTTTGCCAGCTTGGCCGGGGAACGGCTGACCGCAGAGCAGACCGGCCGGGCGCTGGAAGTCCTGTGGCAGTTAGAGGAATTGGAGGATGCCGGGGAGGTGGTCGACCTGTTCACTGTAGAGGGCAGCGTCTAGGGCCTGCCGGCCGGGGAGTCAATCTTGAGTCCATCGCTGAAAGGGGGGATCACCCTCGAATTCGCCAGTCATGTGTGCATGAACTACTGCCGCGCTATGTGCTGCAGGGGCGCCCTGGTGCTGTCTCTGTCCGACGCAGAGGCCGAGGGCTTCCGGGAAAAAGCGGACGAACTGGGAGTGCCTGCGGCGATTGTCAAGAGAGATGGAGGAGGGGCGTGGGTGCGGTTCTCCGACCATGAGGGAGAGCGGTGCCCCATGCTGGACCCCGGGACCAACCAGTGTCGCATATATGAGCGCCGCCCCCAGCGGTGCCGGGACTTTCCCGAGAAGCCCACCCCCGGCTGTCCCATCTCAGGGAACGTGCAGGTGGAGCACACCTGATAGCTATTCGGGCATGCCCGCATCGATCCAGTCAATGATCTCCTGGATCTCCTCGTCGCTGAGATAAGGGCCGCCCCGAGGCATTCGTGGGAAGGTGCGCTCCCCCGTTCGCAGGAATAGCACCAGGTTCGTGTCCCGGCCCGGCACGCCAGGCTCGATGAGTTGGCGCCGGTAAGGCTTGCTGTTGGCAAGGTGTTCGGGGCTGTTCCAGTAGTACTCGTGGATGCCCGGCATCGGCTCCCCGAATCGGGCCTTCCAGCGCTCCATGATTCCATCCAGAAGCTCTTTGACCCTGGGCCAGCGTACTTGCTCTTCGCTCATAAGGCCCTCCTTGCTGACACCACTTCAGAGTCTGTCGTCAATGGATGCCCTCTCCCATAATAGCCGAAATCCCCCATGTGGGGGATTTCGATGCCTTGGGCCTTGTTCGCGTACCGGTTACGTGCAGGGGTGAGGGCTAGCGGACTTCCTTGCGGTACACCTGGAGGCGCTGCCGGTTGCTGTCCACTATGATTACACGGCCCTCGGAGTCCACGGCGACCGCCTTGGGACGCCAGAGCCTCCGCTCAGCTTCCTTGTTCTGGACTAGGTTCCTCTGCCGGATCATGTCGGGGTTGGAGTTGAGCTTCTCGGCCCCCCATTTGGAGAGCTCGGCTTCCCCGAGGAAAGTGGTGACGTACCTTGCGTCGCCGGTGAACACCTGCACCCTGTCGTTCATCCAGTCGGCCACGTAGATGTCGCCGTCCTTGTCCACAGCTACGCCGGTGGGCCGGCGGAACTGGCCGACGGAGGTGCCTGAGTTGCCGAAGTCGGATAGGTACTGGCCATCGGAGCTGAACTTCTGGATGCGGTCGTTTCGCCAGTCGGCGACGAGGATGTTGCCATCGTTGTCAATGGTTATGCCCCAGGGCAGGTTCAGCTCTCCGGCCCTGCTTCCCTGCTGGCCGAACTTGGAGATAAAGCGCCCGTCCTTGCTGAACTTCTGGATGCGGTTGTTGCCGCTGTCGGACACGTATGCGTTGTCGTCCTTGTCGAAGCGAATGCAGTAGGGCTGGTTGAGCTGGCCGTCGCCGCTCCCAGCTTCGCCCCACTTGTGCAGGAACTGGCCGTCCTTGTCGAAGACGGACACACGGTTCAGATGGTCGTCGGTGACGTACACGTTCTGGTTGCTGTCCACAGCCACGGAGCTGGGCCAGATCATCTGCCCGTCGCCATCGCCGTAGCTGCCGAACTGTCCGATATAGTCTTCATCGACGGTGAGCATGGTGATGCGCACGCCGTCGGGCCGGTACTCCCATGACCGGTTGGCCACATAGATGCGGCCGTCGGGTGCGATAGCCACGTCCATGGGAGCGCGGAAGCCGGACCCGGAGAACTCGGCTCGACCGACGGTCCTGTCGAATACGAAGGTTCGATCGGCGATACCAAAGAAAATGGTGCTCATGTTAACCTCACGCCATAGAAATGGGCATCTGAAGATGCCGTGGGATTCTCACCCTATATGGCTGCCGGCTGTCCCTTCGAAGGGACAGCCGGCAGCTAGCTTCTAGAGAAAGCCCATGGGCTCGTAGGAACCGCCCACCAGGGGTTTGGCATCCATACCGAGCCACTTTTCCAGGATTGTCGTGTACACGCTCCGGAAATCGACGTTGTGCAGCAGGTCTCCGCCATCTTCCAGGTCGCCCTGTTGCAGCGACGGGTACTCGCCATAGAGGCCGCCGTTCACATGGTCGCCGATTATCCAGCATGCTCCGCCCGTGCCATGGTCCGTTCCGCCGCCATTGTCCCTGGCGCGCCGGCCGAACTCGCTGAACATGAACAGCAGCACCTCGTCACCCTGGTTGTGCTCCCGAAGGTCCTCGTAGAAGTCGGCAACCGACTCAGAGACATTGCGCCATAGCTGGGCATGGGCGCCGGCCTGGGATGCGTGGGTGTCGAAGGAGTTGTAGGGCGAGGTCGTGTACAGGATGCGCGTGCCGAACTCGGCGAAATGCACCTGGGCGATGGCCTTCATGCCCTGAGCGATGGGGTTGGCGCCGTACTCCACGTTGGAGGCGTACTTCTGCGGCGCCGTCTGGAGAATGTCCGCCCCCTTGAGAGCGGACCGCCCAGTCTCCCAAATGTAGTCCATGACCGGGCCGGAGCCTATGGCAGGGGCATACATCCTGGAGAACACATCCAGCGCATCGGTCCGCTGTTGGTTGCCCTCGATGCCTGTGAGAAGGCCGTAGGTCTCGATGTTGCCCACTGACGCTACCGGGACTCCCGGAGCTACAAGGGCCCTGGGAAGCCCGCGCCCGAAGTTGACGCTCGTCAGAACGTTGTCGGCGTTGGGGTCCATCTCCTTGATGGTCCTGCCGAGCCAGCCTTCCTGGCCGATGGTATCGGGCTCGCAGGTGTGCCAAATGTCCATGGACCGGAAATGGGATCGGCTGGGATGGGGATAGCCCACACCCTGTATGACCGCCATTTTGCCCTGATCGTAGATCTCCTTGAGCTCGGTCATGCTGGGATGGAACCCCACCTCATCGTTAATCCGAAGGACCTGGTCCTCGGGTATTCCCAAGGTAGGCCTGTAGTCCTGGTACAAGGGGTTGGTATATGGGATAACGGTGTTCAGGAAATCGTTGCCACCCGACAACGACAAGACCACCAGTACCCTCTCCTTTCCGTTGCCAGCCATAATCTGTCCTCCTGAGATTTGCTAGTTGTACTGGTATTCCGCGGTAGCAACTATGAGCTGGAGCATCTCACCAACCCGGCGAGCCAAGCTGCTACGCTCTTCTTCGGTGCCACGGCGAATCTCGCCGGCCCCCTTGGCATGCTCTATCAAGGCTGCCTTGGTCTTTTCGCTGACTTCCACGGGGCCGATCAGGCTCAGGCAGCCATCTACGAAGGCTTCGGGAGAGGTGATGGAAGAATCGCCCGTCATCCTGTCGGCGATCAGTTGTACTCCGGGCAGGTCAAGGTTGCCCACCTGGTCTGCAACGAAGTTGATGCGCTCCACCAGGGTTCCGCTGTCAATCCACTCACGGCCGGTGTGCCAGCCTTCTACGGTGGGCGGGTTGAGCAGGTCCTGGCCCATGAAGGTGCACTCCTTCATTACGGGGAAAAGCCCGGGCTTCACATTCTGGTGGTCCTTGACCAGCCTTATGGTCCCGGCCACCACCTCCGCCGGGCTCTTGACCTTCTGGAAGCGGGCGTTCTTGAAGGAGTCCGAATTGAACAGGGCGGACATCACAGCGGACATCTCATAGCCGCTGTCCACAAAGGCCTTCTCAAGTATTTGTATGGCCTCGGGGTCCCTGGGAGGGGTGTCCTTCCATGCCGGCACCTGGGGCTCGTCGGCCACGAAGAAGTTGTACAGGTGGCGGCTGATGAACCGGGCTGTGGCAGGAGTTTCGACGGCCATGTTCACGATGTCGCCGCCGTTCCACCGGCCCGTGTTGCCGAGGAAGGTCTTCTCGCTGTCGTCGTGGTCCGTCGGATCGAAGCGGAAGCTCCAGGGGCTGCGGCCATAGGGGAAGACAGGCAGGGCGGGGTTTACGCTCCAGCCTGTGAAGGCCCTGGAAGCAGCCTTTACATCATCCTCGGTGTAGTTGAACTTGCCGTCCATTCCCACACCCATGGTGAAGAGCTCCAGCAGCTCCCGGCCATAGTTCTCGTTGATGGCATCCTTATGGTTGTCGGTGTTGTCCAGGTAATAGACCATGGTTGGATGGGAGGACAGCTCCATGATCAGCTCCCGGTAGTTGCCCAAGCCTTTGCGGCGGAAAAGGTCGGCGTAGATGCTCATCATCCGGCCATAGTCGATCTTGGCGAAGCCGGTGCAGAGAATCCCGTGCCAGAACAGGGTCATCTTTTCCTGGAGAGGGCGCTTGGTGTTGACCATGCGGTACACCCAAGCCTGCTGGTTGGACTCGATTCCAGCCAGCTCTCCGTACTCGGGAAGGGAGCGTTCCATCAGGTCGAAGTCCACATCGGGCTGTTGTTCCGGATGTACCAGTTCATCAACGGTAGCTTCGTAGCCCTTGGCGACGTAGGCTTCCAACTCATCTCTCGTTGCTCCGAAGCCGGCGCGGCGCATCAGATGGGCCATCAGAGCAATGTCGCTTTCTGCCATGAAGACCTCCTTTCGATATGGTTCGTTCGAGCTTCAGAAGATCGTTTCAGCTTTGGTGTGCCGTCATTTCCGTAGCTGAAAGGGCGGAGGATGCGTTGGCCTGCGACAGCGGCCCTGCGCAGCCTACATACGGCCATAACTCTAACCCGTCCAAAAGTCGATGTCAACTTCAGTTTTAGCCCGGCGCAGTATCTGAGGGCGTGGGTGGTCGAGGAGCGGTTTTGGGGGCTGAATACCTTACTCGAGCAGATCTGAAGAGCCGGGGTTTCGCTGGGCGCGGCTGGGAACGGGGCTGGTGGATGGGAATAGCCGTCCTTTGAGGTTCGTATAGGTCAGCGCCACAACGAAGAGCAGGGCAGAGAACAGGACGACGCTGGCCCCCGACGACACATCGATGAAGTAGCTGACGTAGATGCCGATCAACCCGCAAGCTGCACCAATGCCCGTCGATAGGAGGACCATGTCCCTGAAGCTGTCGGTCATGAGCCGGGCCACCACCGGAGGAATAACGATGGCGGCGGCTATCATGGTAACCCCCAGCACCTGCATGGAAACGACTATGGTTGCAGCCAGCACCAGGGAGAACATGGTGTCCACCCAGCCTGTAGGAACGCCGTAGAAGCGGGCCACCTCTTCATCGAAGGTGGTGAACAGGATCAGCTTGTAGCCCAGGAACAGGATTATGACGGTGATGGCGACGACCACTACTATGGCGAGCAGGTCCCCCTCGGTCACTCCGTTGATGTTGCCGAACAGGGCGGCATCGAAGCTGCGGGTAAAGGTCCTGAAGCGGCTGATCAGGGCAACACCGAGGGCAAAGCTGGCCGTGGTGATTATGCCGATGGCGGCATCGGCCCCTATCTTGCGCTTCCGCGTGGTCAAGGTGATCAGCAGGGCAGACAGGAACCCCCACAGGCTGCCCCCGATGAAGAAGTTGATCGACATAACGTAGCTGACGACAGCTCCCCCAAAGATGGCGTGGGCCAGCCCATGGCCTATGTAGGCCATGCGCCTCAGCACAACATACACGCCGATCAGGCCACAAAGGCCCCCGACCAGGGTTGCAGCAACGATACCGCGGACGAAGAAGTCGTACTGGAAGGGTTCAAGCATGTTTGTCTGGTGCTGAGTCCTCCAACGTCCGCTGCTCCGAGGTTGCCCCGTTGCTTCGCGCTCCGCCGCTGTAGTGGTGCGGGCTTTCGGCCACCAAGGTCATCCCCTGGTACTGGATGACCGGCATCTCCGCTCCGTAGGTCTGCTTCAATACCCCGGGGGAAATAACCTCCGCCGGCGGTCCTTCAGCAACCTTGCGGCCGTTGATGCACACGATCCATGGCAAATGCACCGCCACCGCGTTTATCTCGTGGGTAGTCATGATTATCGTCACGCCCTGGTGGTTCAGGTCGTGCAGCAGGTGCATAGCATCGTCCCGGGTCTTGATGTCCACTCCGCCGGTAGGTTCATCCAGGAGCAATAGGCGTGGGCTGCCCACCAAAGCCCTTGCCAGGAAGACCCGCTGCTGCTGGCCCCCGGACAGATTCCGTATGTGGCGCCGCGCCAGGTCGGATATTCCGAGGCGCTCCATCATCTGGTGGGCCAGCTTCTGCTCTTGGCGCCTGTACCAGGGAAACACCGCGTTGGACATGGTACGCCCCATCATCACCGCTTCTTCCACTGTGACGGGGAAATTCCAGTCTATGGTCTCGAGCTGGGGCACATAACCCGGATGCTGCCTCTGGTGGGCGATGTCCGAGCCGTGCACCATCACCTGCCCTGCCATGAGGGGCACAGCCCCCAGAATGGTCCGCAGCAGGGTGGTCTTGCCGGAGCCGCTGGGTCCCAGCAGCCCGACGAAGTCCCCGGGCATGATGGCCAGGGAGAGTTCGCTAAGCACGGGCTGGCCATCATAACCGCAGGTTACGTCCCTAAGCTCTACTACGGGCTGCCCGTCGGGCCTTTCGTGGGGAATGGGATGGAGCATCGTCTAACTTTATTGGGGGTATTCCGACTGGCTTGCCCCTTCGAACACCGGGCCGGTGTCGAAACCTTCCAGAGCCGCCGGGTCTCCTCCCAGGTTGGAGATCATAATCTCCATGTTCTGCAGCATCAGGCCGAGGTAGGAGTGACGTGGGTCTCCGGGGCCGCCGGGCAGGTCATCATCCCGGAGCTGGTCAACGTATTTGGCCCCGGACTCGCTGGCTATAGTTTCCAGCACATCGCTGGGGAACACCTCGGAGCCGAAGATCGCGGGGATTTTCTGTTCCTTGACCTGGTCGATCAGGCGAGCGACCTCCCTCGACGAAGGCTCTGCAAAATCCGAAGGCTGGGCGGCGCCAACCACCTGCATGCCGTACCTCTTGGCGAAATATGCCCAGGAATCATGATATGTTAGCAGCTTGCGATTTTCCTGGGGCACCGTGGAAACTACCGTCCTTATCTTACCATCCAGCTCAGTGATCCGCTGCTCGAATTTCTCCAGGTTTTCGCTGTAGTATTCGGCGTTATCCGGATCGGCGGAGGAAAGGGCATCCTTTACCAGCTCGGCGTATTTCAGGCCAAGTATGGGATCGGGCCAAAGGTGGGGGTTGGGATGGCCCTCGGACTCGGGGAAGGAGAAATCGAACAGCCAGTCCTCACGGGAGATGGTCATGTCTCCAAGCGAGATTATCTCAGCCCCGGACTTCAAGTTGGCGCGGGCCATCTCCAGGGTGGGCTCTTCCAGAAAGAGCCCGTTCAGGATGATCAGGTCGGCCTGGGACAGCAGGGTAGCGACCGATGGGGCAGGTTCAAAGGTGTGGGAGTTGACCCCCTCCGGGACGACTCCCTCCAGGTCGATCCTGGTGCCGCCGATGTTTTCCGTTATGCTGGTGATGGGAGACACGGTGGTGACCACCTTCAGCCTTCCCGTCGATTCCTCCTCAGATGATTGCCCGCAAGCCGCCAGGACAAGGGCCATGACTATCAACAAAGGCAGAAGGGGCTTGAGTATAGCTTTCATGGCTTCTTGGTTCCTCCGTCGTTTAGAGTCCAGGTAGCTCCTGCAAACAAAAGTTATTGCTAATATTCGCAACAACATATTCTAGCAACTTGAAGTCTAGTGTCAAGTAGGGCGTGCCGCGTGGCTGAGGCGTCCGGATCATGCATCTTCCAGTCGGCAACGCGGTCGAATAGAATAGGCGGGATTGCTGTGCCCGTACGGGCTTGGCCCCCTATCCTGAAGCTTGGAGGTGGCGGTTGAGAATCGGAGCCATTACAAACACCTGGCAGGCCCAGCTTGCCACTACCAGCTTGCCCCAGCTGGTCGAGCGGGCCCGGAGAAGGGGCGCTGAGCACGTGGAGCTGCGCCAGACCTGCCTGGGCACCTATGAGCAGGGCGCCGGTGAGAATTGGACTCCCGACTCCCATGGACTGAGCAGGCTGGTCAGGACCTTCCCCATGACCACCTTCAACCTGGCCGTCGCCTGCCCGTGCCTTTCCAGCCGGGAGCCAATGCCGTCAGGGATGTTCCAGAGGGCCCTGGATACGGCGGTGGATATGGCAGGCTCTTCGGGCCCCCATCTGCGCCTCGTAGACCCGGTGAGGTTCGACGCCCCCTGGGAAGGGCCTGAGGATATCCCGGCCGAAGCTTTTGGTGTTAAGGGCCTCGTGCACGCCGCCGTGGAGCGAGGGGCGAAACTATCCATAGAGAACGCCGGCCAACCCATCCGGAGCATGGGGATCCTGGTTGACGTGGTGCGGGAGTCCCTGTCCCTAGACGAAGCTGCTTGCTTGGGGCTGTGCGTGGACCCCATCAACAGCCTCCGGGCCGACCCAGAAAGTGACCCCATCGCCGAAATCGAGGCGCTACCTCTTGACTACCTCTTCATGGTGCATTTCAAGCAGATGGTAGGCGGGGCGATGCATCCGACGGTGGATGACGGCGACCTGGACTATCCCCGGCTGGTGACGATGCTCAAAGAGAAGGGCTATCGGGGCAACGTTGTCCTCGAGATACCCTCCGCCGATGAGGCATTCGACAACTTCGTCGAGAGCATCCGGTACCTCGAGCCCCTGCTGCAAGGAGAGTAGCGGGCCTCCCTCCCCAGCCCTCCAGCTAGGCCGAAGAGGCTGCGAACCGGCCGACGGAAAACTCCTGCACCGACAGCTCGGTGCTGTCACGGACTATCAGGTCTGTGACAGCCCGTCCCATGGCTGGCCCCAACAGTATCCCCTTTCGCCCAGCCCCCGTTGCCACGTACACCCCGTCCCAGCCGGGAGCCTTTCCTATGATGGGAAGGCCATCGGCGGACAGGGGCCGAAGGCACGCCGTCTGCAGGGCCAGGCGTGCACCCTCCAGGAAAGGCAGAATATCCAGGGCGAGCCCCATGATGTGCTCCCGCGCCTCGGTGGTGGGCCTGTCATCGTAGCCGACCCGTTCCTCCGTTGTTCCGGCGTATATCAGTCCGTCGGCCTTGGAGGCGATGTATCCTCCTCCGACCCGGTACAGGGATGATGCCAGCGGCTCCTCATCTGCCTGGAGTCGCAGTATCTGGCCTTTCAGCGGTTCGACGGGGATGGGAATGCCCAGCCACTCTCCCGCCTGGCTGGTCCAAGGTCCCATAGCCAGCACCAGGGTGTCGCAATCGATCTCGCCCGTTTCCGTAACCACACCAGTGACCCGGTTTCCCGATTGCTTCAGTGCGCGCACCGTGCCATTCCTGATGACGGCCCCGCTCCTCTCGGCGGCTTGGGCCAGGGCGAGGGTGTACTGGTAGGGCTCCACCTGCCTGATGCCCTCCAGGAACATGCCCTTCCCTACGCCTTCGGAGATTCGGGGCTCCACTGAACGCACTTCCCTTGAATTCAGCCAGCGAGCAGGGAACTCGGGGAAGGTGTTGGCTCGCTGATGCAGCTCTCCGCACACCTCTTCCTCGGAATCGTCGAAGATAGTCCACATGCATGGATAGGGAGCAAAGTGAGGGTCCACCCCGCTCTCCTCGGTGATCTGTTCGATGATGTCCAGGTGTAGCCGGAAGCTCTCCCAGGCGAAGGGCTCCAATGGGCCGGGAATGCCAGCGCCGTGGAGGGGATTGAGGAGGCCGGCAGCAAAACCCGAGGCGCAGCTTGCAACGGCTTCCCGCTCCAGGATGGTGGAACGGATGCCCTCTCTGGCCAGGAAGTAGGCGGTGGCGCATCCAAGAATGCCTCCACCCACTATGAGCACCTCGGACTGCTTTTCCACGTCCATACCTCCTACCCGAGTTTGCCCCATTCTTCCGGCATTTCCTGTGGCGCTCACGCCATAATACGTGCAAGAGTACGCAACTTCTAGTGGCGACAATCGCTGCTTGCCAGCGCGTCCAGCCTGCCCGCAAACAAGCCCTGGGGGCAATGGCTGGGCAGATTGAACTTTCACACTGTCTCTGGAACAATTACCAGGCTTGCTGCCGGGCCTGCTTCGCACAGGTTTCGGCTGCCAAGCGGACTCTAAGGCCCAGCTTGCCTGGGAGCTGCACGAAAGGTGAGCATGCCTGTTTCGAGAAAGATGATGAGTCTGGGCACCGAGGCCGCCTTCGAGGTGCTGGCCAAGGCCCGGGCCCTGGAAGCCCAAGGCAAGTCGGTGGTCCACCTGGAGATAGGTGAGCCCGACTTCGAGACCCCGGCCAACATTGTGGAAGCCGGAATAGAAGCTATGCGCCAAGGCTTCACCCACTACGGCCCCACGGCAGGCCTTCCCGAGCTGCGGGAGGCGATAGTCCGGAACGTGAAAAAGACCAGGGGCATCGAGATTGACCGGGACCAGGTGATCGTGACCCCCGGCGGCAAGCCCATCATGTTCTTCACAATCCTGGCGCTGGCGGAGCGGGGCGCCGAGGTCATATACCCCAACCCGGGTTTTCCTGTGTATGAGTCCATGATCCGATTCTGCGGCGCCCGCGCGGTGCCCATGCGGTTCCTGGAAGAAAAGGGCTATCACCCGGACTTAGAGGATTTGGCTGCCAAGATCACTCCGAAGACCAGGCTGATCATACTGAACTCGCCCCAGAACCCCGCGGGCTCGGCCTTCATCGCCGAAGAGATGGAGACCCTGGCGGGCCTGCTCAAGGACCACCCACAGGCCTACATTCTCTCCGACGAGATATACAAGGACATGCTGTACGAGGGCGTTCATCAGAGCATCGCGACCTTGCCCGACATGCAGGGCCGCACCATCATCCTCGACGGCTTCTCCAAGAGCTATGCGATGACGGGGTGGCGTCTGGGGTATGGAGTGTTCCCCGATGAGCTCGTTCCCCATATAACCAGGCTGGCCGCCAACAGTGTCTCCTGCGCCGCCACCTTTATCCAGAAGGCCGCAATCGAAGCCCTGGAAGGCGACCAGGAACCGGTGATCAAAATGGTGCAGGAGTTCAGACGAAGGCGGGATACGGTGGTGGAGGGCCTGCGCCGGATTCCCGGGGTCTCATGTCCGCTGCCCGAGGGCGCCTTCTACGTGTTTCCGTCCATCAGGAACACGGGCATCACCAGCCACGAGTTCCAGGAGCGGGCCCTGCCCGAGGCGGGGCTGGCCCTCCTGGGCGGTCATTCTTTCGGCAAGTACGGCGAGGGATACCTGCGCCTCTCCTATGCCAACTCCCTGGAAAACCTCCAGGAAGCCCTGAGACGCCTGGAGGGCTTCATCGTCAATAACGCCCGGCCCGCCTAGGCCATTCCCTCGTTGAGGGGTCGCATAAGCTCAGCCGGCGCGCGCCTCTCTAGCCGCCCCAGGGCGGGGGTGAAATGCCGTCTATGTCGGCGACCACATCCACCACCGCAGGCCGGTTGGACGCCAAGGCCTGCTCTATGGCGCCGGAAAGCTCGCTGGGCTTCTCGACCCTGGTGCCGAAGCAGCCGATGGTGCGAGCAATGTGGGCAAAGTCCACGTCGGTGTAGCGCCACAGCTCCCCGGAGTTGCCTTCCCGGCCCTCGTATGCCACCTCGTCGCCGCGCTTGTCCTGCGTAAGTCCCCGGTTGTTGTTGACGACGGTCACGGCGTTTATGCCGTACCGGGCGGCCGTCTCCAGCTCCGACATGTGGTACCAAAAGCCTCCGTCGCCGGTGAAGCACACCACGGGGCGCTCGGGGGCGGCGCACTTTGCCCCCAGGGCTGCCGGGAATCCCCAGCCCAGGGAGCCGGCACACCGGATATATCCCTGGTCCGGGGACTTCAGCTCCACCATGGTGCCCGTCCAGATGCCTGAGTGGCCGGTGTCCGACACCAGCAACCCGTCGGGGGGCAGCGTGTCGGTGATGGCCTGGCAGATGCGCTCGGGACGGACGGGAGCTTCCTCCGAGTTCAACATGGGAGATGCCTCAGCCCGCCACTCACCGACCAGCTCCTTCACCCTGTCCGTCCACTCGCTGCGTGGTCCCAGGGGTTCCAGCACCTCGATAAGGCGGCGCACCGTCGACCTGGCGTCGCCATGTAGCCCTACCTTGGCCGGATAGCTCCGACCGATCTCTGAAGGGTCGATGTCGATCTGTATGACCGGCGTTCCCATGGCGGGGATCTTCCAGTCCAGGGTGACCTGGCTACCCGTGTGGCTGCCGATGAAGAGCACCAGGTCCGCCTCGCTGATGATCCGGTTGGCGCACCAGCGGGAGTAGGAGCCGGGCACGCCTGCCGCCAGGGGATGGTCCTCGGGGATGGTGCCTTTGGCGTTGAGGGCTGTTGCCACGGGGATGGAGAGCATCTCCGCCAGCTCCACCACTTCCTGCTGGGCGCCCGAGGAGGTGACCCCGCCGCCGGCCACGATGACGGGCCGCTGGGCTTGGGAAAGCACCCTGGCGGCCTCCCGCACCTTCTCCGGGTCCGGTTCGGGACGGAAGGCGGGCACCTGGGCGAAGGCATCCTCCACCAGTACCTCCAGGGAAGCCTCAGCATCCACGATGGTGTCACCGGCGATGCCCTGGAAGTCCAGGTGTACCGGACCGGGGGCTCCGGAGGTGGCTTCTCTGAAGGCCTGCCTGAGAATATGAGGCATCTGCTGGATAGTGCCCACGACCACGTTGTACTTGGTCACCGGCTCGAAGGCCGGCATGTGGTCCACTTCCTGGTAGGAGTTCCGGTACTGGTGCATGAGAGGCCGGTGTCCCGTGATAGCTATCACCGGGGATAGCCCCAGGTAGGCGTCCTGCAGCCCCGCGGCCAGGTTCAACGCGCCCACCGATTGGGCGAAGCAGATGCCCGGTCGGCGGGAAGCGCGGGCGTACCCGTCGGCCATGTAGGCCGCGGCCTTCTCCCCGTGGGTGTTTATCCGCTTTATCCCCACATCCTCCATCTCCATCAGGGCGCGCCGGACGATGGCGGGCATGTAGAAAACTGCGGATACACCGTAGGCTTTCAGGGTCTCTGCCAGGAAGCGGGCACCTGTCATCGTGGGCATGGGACACCTCCTTTGCCAGATTCTAGTGGCACACCAATTCCCTTTCAAGGGCGGGGCATGCCTCCGCATTGTGCGGGATGGGTGGGGATGGCATACTGACGACGACAAGCGGAGGTGTCCCAAATGAGGTTGTATTGGAAGGAACGCCGGGCAGGTCAACGCCTGGTGCTGCTGGATGACTTTGGCGCAGAGATAGAGGTTGGAGCGGTACGCCAGACCAAGAGGGGGTTTGACGCCCTGGCCAAGACCAACACCTACGACCCTGGCCGGGCCCAGAAGGGCTTTGCCTCCCTGGAGGAAGCCAAGGAGTTTGTCGAGTGGTTCCACCCCTGGGACATATTCGGCGGCGACTTGGATATGAGTGTGGAGTCCGAGGTGCAGCCTGACCTTTCGGCATCCAGCGAGCAGGAGCAGCCTGCATCGGATGAGTCGGGAGGGGGCGCCGAAGCTGGCGATTCAGGTCCCGCTGCTGAAGAGGCGGACCCGCTAACAAATGAGGCTCCGCAAGCCGGCGACGAGGCCGACCAGGGGTCGGCCCGGCGGGGTTGGCAGTTCTGGAAGCGGTAGTCCAGGCTCGCTATTCTCTTCTATAGCTGGCGTACTATGGGCTTGGCGACCAGCACGTAGAAGGAAAACAGGGCCATCAGCGAGCCGGCCGCCGCCATGACCATTCGCGGGTCCGCGTAGACCATGGTAACGGCCATCAGGAGCACTCCGATGGGAAATATCCCGTTTGAGAACTCGTAGATTCCCATAACCCTTGAGCGAATGTGGTCCGGGGATTGCAGTTGGACGAGCGCCGGGTTCAGGCTGAGGCGGGCTGACTGGCAGGTACCCAGGGGAACGGCCACTACCAGGGCGATCCAGTACAAGGGCGAGTATGCAAGGGCGACTATCCCCAGTCCGAACCCGATGCAGACGATGATCAGTATCAGGCCCATCCGACCCGTGCTCCCCATGGTTGCAGTGGAGAAGGAGCCAATGAGGGAGCCGATGCCCACCATGCTGAATATCAGGCCAATTTGGGCCGGCGTTGCCTCCCAGGCGACTTCGCCCAGCACCGGCAGCAGGAACAAATAGGGCATACCAAGGGTCGCCGTCACCATGTACATCAGGATCAGCCAGGGTACGGTCTCGTGACCACGAACGAATCGGAAGCCATCTTCCATGTCCTTGAGGACCGATTGGGTCGAGCTCCGGGACCGCCTCCTCCCGCTGGGGAGCAGGAAAAATAGCGCCACCGACGAGCCGCTGAGGCAGGACATGATGTAGAAGACGCCGCTGGGCCCCAGAGCCTCCGATAGCAGGTAGCCGGCGATTGCGGGAGATGCAATGCGGGCAACGTTATTCGCTATGTTTGACAGGGACACGCCGTTCAGCACTTCGCTGGGGGGCACCAGCTCCGAAACTATGGCCAGCCGAGCGCCCATCGCCATGGCAAGGCCTATGCCCCCAACTCCGGCGGACAGGACCAGGTGCCACCAGACGATGATGTCGGTCTGTATCAGCACGGCGATGGCCAGAGTTGCCAGGGTAGAGATCGTATAGCCGAAGATGAGCATGACCTTGTTGTTGAACCGGTCAGCCAGCGCTCCACCATAAAGGGACAGAAAAAGGGTTGGAACTCCCTGGGCCAGGGCGGTCGCCCCGATGATCCATGACACGCCTACCAGCTCATAGGCAAACCATGGGCGTACGAACATTTGCATGTTCATGGCCCACGTTGCCCCGGTCATGGCAAGCCAGTAGACGACGAAGTTGTGGTGCCTGAGCGAGACGAAGGGGCGGGCCACGGGGTGCGACCAGACTTGGCTAGGGATACTTGCTGCTGAGGGTGTTGCCTCTGGTGGGGGTGCCTTTGTGCTCAAGTTGCCTACCAAGCCGGGGGTGGGTGCGAGGGCAATTCTATTTCCCTGCGCTCCTGTAAGTCAAACAGGTGCAGGACAGGAAATCAGCGGTTAGAGCTGTTCCAGCAGCCTGCCGTAACCCGGGATTCCACCGATGTGAAGATGTTTCATGGCCGCCCAGAAGGTGGCTTGGTTGGCTGTGATCACCGGCTTCCCCAGGTCGGCTTCCAGAGGCTCAATCATATCTATGGTCCTCCAGTTGGTCCCACTCAGGAAGATAGCTTCGGCCCTGGAGTCATCGACCTCTTTGGCCGTCGAATATGCCACCGGCGGCTCCAGCGTTCCGATGTCGAACCCGCTCTCCAGGGACAAGCACATGTCATTTACCACCTCCAGACCCGGCACCGCGGACTCCAGGTACTTGACCTCCATCTTGGTCATGGCATCCGGGTACGGGGCTGCCAAGGACAGCCGGCTTACCTGGAGGGCCTTCAGTGCATCCACCACCGCCGTTGCAGTGGTAATTGCTGGGCACTCCGACGCCTCTGACAGCATGTCGGTGAGGGCCTGCTCCTGGTCGGGCCCGTTGATCATGCTGCCCATGGTGTGGGCAAACAACACCACGTGGGGCTTCAGGTGTCCCAGGCTCTCTGCCACCTGGGGAAGGCTTTCGTTGGTCTGAAGGAGCATATCTCTGTTGATGGCGCCCACACCCCGGGGGCGGGACATCCGCGCTGCATGGACGGAGACCCCTTCGGGGGAAAGCTGCGTCATTTCCCTTTCGCAGACGGTGTTGGGTGGGGATACGATCACTCCCAGCCTTGCTCTCCAACCGTACATCGTGCTCCTTTCCTGGCTCCGGACCTAAGTCCTTCGAGTGTCTAGCAGCCCCATCCGGGCTGCGGCAAAGAGGTACACGGTAACCAAGGTCCTGTGGTTCTGCCAACGGTGGGAAAACTCCTCTACTGCGCCCTCGTCCAGGGTAGCTCCGTCCAGGTACAGATAGGAGACGAACCGTCTCAGGGCAAGGTCCCCCGACGGGAATGCATCGGGGTAGTCCATTGCCGTTATCTTCAGCCACTGGACCGTCCACTTGCCGATACCCCGCAGTCCCAGCAGGAGCTCATCCGCATCCTCTGAGGGGAGCTCCCGGCAGGCCTCCAGGTCCAGCTCTCCCGATGCCACCTTGGATGCCAGCTCCACGATGTACTCTGACTTGCGGGTGCTCAGCTTGACCCCGCGCAGGCCCGGCACGCCAGCTTCGGCAAGGGCTGCGGGCGTGGGGAACAGGTTGTAGGACTCCCCTTCAACAACCACGGGCCGCCCGTACTCTTGGACAAGGAGGGCTCGTATGGCGTGGGCCACCCCGGCGGCGATCTGCTGACCGGTGATTGCCAGCACGATAGTCTCGAAGAGGGAGGTGTTGCGGGTCGGGTGCAGGCCGTAAAGCTGCTGGACGTACCGGTCCAGGGGCGGGTCCCTTTTTGACAGGGCATAGAACTCCGACAAAGGGGTTTCGGCCCCCAAGGCCCACGACACTTCCCTGGCTGCCAGGTCCAACAGCTCCGGGTGTTCACCCTTGAGGGTCAGCTTCAGCTTGGGCCGGTCCAGGGTTCCGGCGGACGTCACGCACGCTAGGGCCACCTTGTCCCTGCTGACCACAACCTGCCGGTATTCCCCATCCACGTATTCATGGTTGCCGAAATACTTGCGGTAGGCGGTGCGATAGCGGGCGGTCAGGTCGAAATCGAAGGGAGCGGTGGGTTCAATGGTCAGTTCCATAGTGGGCAGTCTTACGTCCTAATCGGGTCTCACCTAGCCGGTTCAGCATAGCACTACAGTCAACGCTGCTGCTGTCCGCCGCTGGGAGTGGGAATTCTTGCAAATGCAGTGGGTTGTTGGCAGAATAGCGGCGTGCCTGATAGTCATGTTGGAGCCTTTCAAATCGACGGACCTGCTCCCGATGCCGGTCGGGAGGTCCATGCCCTTGTAACGCTGCGTCCGTGGGTGGATGTCGGCAGGGTGGGCCGCCACACCCTGATCAGGGTCGAGCGTTTCCTGGATGCCCAGGAGATCGGGAAATTGGCCCGTCCGGGGGACTTCTATGACTTCTCCCGCTACCGCCCCCGGGTGATGAACGTAGGTGTGGAGCGGCGGGTAACCGTTCCTAACACAACCCTGTTATATGCCCAGCGTGACCAGACCCCCGACCTTCTCTTCCTGCACCTGCTGGAGCCCCACATCCAGGGTGAAGACTTCGTGGAGTCGGTGCTGGAGATTCTCAAGCACTACGATGTGAAGCGCTACACCCAGGTGGGAGGCGTCTCCGACGCCGTTCCCCATACCCGTCCGCTGCTGGTGACGGGGACGGGGCCCCAGGAGCAGGTGGACCGGTTCGGCATCCAGCGAAGCAACTACCAGGGCCCCACCAGCATCGTGTCCATGATCTCCATCGAGGCGCAGAAGATGGGAATCGAATCGATGAACCTGCTGGTGCGCCTCCCCCACTATGCCCAGTTGGACGAAGACTACTCCGGAGTCGCCCGTCTCTTGGAGATCCTGTGTGAGCTGTACGACCTGCCCGATCATCTGATCGACCGGGAACGGGGCTTGCGCCAGTACCGGCAGGTGGACGATGCGGTGGCCCGGAATCCCCAGGCTGAGAGCCTGATACGCCAGCTGGAAAGCAGCTACGATGCTTCTGCCCAGCCGTCCCCGGAGAGCGATGTTCAGCCCCTGTCATCAGAGGTGCAGCAGTTCCTTCAGGAGATGGATGAGCGCCTGGGAGACGGTTCGGCTTAGCTCCCCCATCCGTCAACCCATCCGGAAAGTAGGTGAGGCTATGGATGTCGTAGATGTGCAGCTTCGAGAGAGCAAGACCATCGCAGTAGTCGGGCTATCCCCCAACCCGGAGCGGGACAGCCACCGGGTATCCCGGTACATGCAGCAGCAGGGTTACAGGATTATCCCGGTCAACCCCATGACCGAAGAGGTGCTGGGCGAGAAGAGCTACCCCGACCTAAGCTCGGTGCCGGAGCCCATCGACATGGTTGACATATTCCGGCGCTCTGAGCTGGTTGCGCCCGTGGTTGACGAGGCCATAGAGATCGGGGCGAAGTTTATCTGGATGCAGGACGGCGTGGTGGACGAAATCTCGGCGGCCAAAGCCGAGGAGGCGGGCATCCTGGTTGTGATGGACAATTGAACCCTGCGGGAGCATCGTCGCCGGTTCGGCGACCGGAAGGACTCGGCAGCGGGCGGGGGGACCTGAACCGGAGCTGACTACAGGGGTATGTTTCCGTGCTTCTTGGGAGGCAGGCTGTCCCGCTTGTTGTGGAGCATCTCAAGGGCCTTGATCAGCCGGGGCCTCGTCTGGTGAGGCTCGATTACATCATCCAGAAATCCCCGTCCGGCAGCCACGTACGGATTGGAGAACCTGTCCCGAAACTCATCTACCAGCTTGGTGCGCCTCTTCTCCGGGTCCTTGGCCTCCGCTAATTCCTCGCGGTACACGATGTTCACAGCACCTTCAGGCCCCATGACGGCAATCTCGGCTGAGGGCCATGCCAGGTTGGTGTCGCTGCGCAGGTGCTTGCTGCTCATGACGATGTAGGCTCCGCCATAGGCTTTGCGCGTCATCACGCTAAGCTTAGGCACTGTCGCTTCTGCGTAGGCGTACAGGAGCTTGGCGCCGTGCTTGATTATGCCTCCGTGCTCTTGGTCCGAGCCGGGCATGAATCCGGGCACATCCACGAAGGTCACCAAGGGGATGTTGAAGCAGTCGCAAAACCTGACGAAGCGGGCCGCCTTGGCCGAAGCGTTGATGTCCAGCACGCCAGCCAGGTGGGCGGGCTGGTTGCCCACGATACCCACAGGATGTCCATTCAGTCGCCCGAAACCTACCACTATGTTGGGGGCGTAGTCCTGGTGGACCTCCATGAAGTCGGCATCGTCCACCACGCGTATAATCACTTCCCGGATGTCGTAAGCCCGGTTCGGTTCCGAAGGCACGACAGCTTCCAGGGTCTCGTCGATGCGAGTGGGGTCGTCAAGGACGCGGGCCTTCGGTGGGTCTTCCATGTTGTTCGAAGGAAGGAAGCTTAGGAGTCGCCGGACCTGGGCAAAGCACTCGTCCTCAGAGTCGGCGATGAACTGGGCGACGCCGCTGCGGGTGCCGTGGGGCAGCGCCCCTCCCAGCTCTTCATGGGTGATCTCCTCCCCGGTGACGGTCTTTATGACGTCGGGTCCGGTGATGTACATCTGCCCGATGCCCTGCACCATAAAGATGAAGTCTGTGATTGCAGGGGAGTAAACAGCCCCACCGGCGGAAGGCCCCAGGATAACGGAAAGCTGGGGCACCACGCCCGAGGCCAGGGTGTTCCGCAGGAAGATCTCCCCGTAAGCGGAAAGGCTGAGCACCCCTTCCTGGATGCGGGCGCCTCCCGAATCGTTCAGGCCGATGATGGGGCAGCCGGTCCTGGTGGCCAGGTCCATCACCTTGGATATCTTCTGGCCGACAACCTCGGAAACGGAGCCGCCGAACACGGTGAAGTCTTGGGCGAAAACAAAGACCTGCCGGCCGTCGATATTCCCGTAGCCGGTCACCACCGCATCTCCCGGGAAGCTCTGCTTGTCCATGCCGAAGTCGGTTGCGCGGTGGGAAACGAAGGCGTCGATCTCTTCAAAGGATCCCTGGTCTAGGAGCAGATCTATGCGCTCCCGGGCGGTTAATTTGCCCTTGGAGTGTTGGGAATCGATCCTGTTCTGTCCGCCGCCTAAACGGGAGCGTTGTCTCAGCTCCCTCAGCTCGTCCTGCTTCTTGTTCGCCCTTCGGTGGGCTGCCATGGATACTCCTCAGATGGTTCGGAAGATTCGCAGGCCATCCTAGCAAAGGGGTTTCCGCGGTGCAAGTCCGATAGCTGGGTGCTAGAATCAGTTGAGGCGTCTTCCGGGACATTTCAAAGCTGAAATCCCGGTCTTCGCTCAAGGGTAACATCCTCGAAAGAGCCGAATCCATGACAGCCAGCGACATGCATCTACCGCCTATGGTCTGCCGGGGAAGGACCTTTGCATGGGGGGAGCGCACCTACATCATGGGTGTCGTGAATGCCACCCCCGACTCCTTCTCCGGGGACGGCCTCGACGCCGATGTTGGGGCTATGGTGGAGCTTGCCCTCGAGATGGAGGCCTCCGGCGCGGACATCATCGACGTGGGCGGGGAATCGACCCGGCGGTACAATGACCGGCCCGGCGCAGTGGCTGTCGATTCGGAGGAAGAGCTGCGAAGGGTGGGACCCGTGGTGGAACGGCTGGCCCGGGAGGTGAAGGCACCCATAAGCATCGACACCTACAAGCCTGAGATGGCTGAGCGGTGCCTGGCTTTCGGTGCTTCCATGATCAACAACGTGTGGGGGATAAGTAACGACCCGGACATGCTGCGAGTGGCCTCCACTCACGATGCCCCCTATGTGTTGATGCACAACCGGGTCGGACATAGCTATGCGGACATGGTCCCGGAGGTAGTCGAGGAGCTGGGGAGGTCGGTAGAAGAGGCGGTGCAGGCCGGAGTCCGCCGGGAGAACATCATCATCGACCCGGGGATTGGATTTGGGAAGATGGCCGACCAGTGCCTGGAGCTGGAGGCCAGGATAGGAGAGCTCCGGACCTTGGGGCTCCCCATCCTGGTTGGTCCGTCCCGCAAGTCCCACATTGGGCTGGTGCTGGGAGGACTCGCCCCTGAAGATCGTCTGGAGGGCACAGCCGCGGCAGTTGCCCTCTGTATCGCCGGTGGGGCGGATATTGTGCGGGTGCACGATGTCTGGCAGATGGTGCGAGTAGCGCGAGTAAGCGACGCCATCGTGCGGGACTGGAGGCCTGAATCGTGGCAGAGGTGACGGTCTACCTGGGTCTGGGCTCTAACCTGGGCGACCGCAAGACGAACCTGCTGCGGGGAATCAAGTACCTGCGGAGGGGGATAGGTATCACGCAGATATCGCGTACGTACGAGACCGAGCCTGTCGGCTACACCGAGCAGCCCCCCTTCCTCAACAACGCCTGCAAGGGCGAGACCGCTTTGTCCCCCCGGGAGTTGTTGTCCCTCGCCAAGGAGGCCGAAACTGCCTTGGGTAGGGTGCCGACCTTCAGGAACGGGCCGCGTTCTCTCGATGTGGACATCCTGTTCTATGGTGACGCCGTGATATCGGAGCCCGGCTTGGAGGTGCCCCATCCCCGGCTGAGCGAACGCGGATTCGTATTGGTGCCTTTGGCCGACATCGCTCCTGATTTCAGGCATCCCGTCTCCGGGGCTACCGTGAGGGAGATGCTGGAGCACCTTGTGCAACAGCAAGGCCACACAGGCATTAAGGCGCAGGTATCGCAGACCTAAACTCACGTCCTCCGTCACTCCAGTCGTCCATCTTCCTTTGATCGTTCCACCGCCCGATTTCGTTGACACTCTCTAGGGCTGTTGCTATACTCCCAGCCGATTTCCCGCCCAGTACACGTCAGGGGGACCTTCACTTAATACTTGGACTCCGAGCTTCTTCGCGCCCTTCTTCTCTTCTTCGCTAGTGCGGCTGTAGTAATCATCAGCGGCATCTTCCTGGCCAAGTATGGCGATATCCTTGCCGATCTGATGGGCTGGGGCAGGTTATGGGTCGGCACCATCCTGGTCGCGGTCGCCACTTCTCTTCCCGAGCTGGTCACCAACCTTACAGCCGTATCCCGGGATCTCCCGGAGCTGGCCGGAGGCAACATCCTCGGCGCCAACATGGTCAACATGTTCACCCTGGCCGCCGTTGGCTTGGCCTTTGGCGGGCCGCTTTTCTTCAGGAGGATCAGCCCGGAGCAGAAGTACCTTGTTGTTGTCGCTCTTCTCTTGACCAGCCTTGCGGTGCTGTTTGCTGCGGCCACCCCCGGCGTGTCGGTGGCCAAGGTCGGACTGGGATCTTTCCTGATCCCGGTCGTGTACTTGGCAGGTATGAGGCTGGTCTATGTAAAGCGGCCCACGGCGAGGGCGGTAGATGTTGTCATAGGCAGCGACACAGGCCAACCCGGCCTGAGGACGGCATGGCTGTACTTTGGGGCCGCCTCGATGGCTGTCATCGGGGCAGCCATCGTGCTGGCTTGGAGCGCCGAGCAGATATCCGAAGTCACCGGTCTTTCCGGTGGATTTGTGGGCGTGGTAGCGGTAGCCCTGGTAACCACGATGCCGGAAGCAACCACTACGATAGCTGCGGTGCGCTTCAATGCTGTGGACCTGGCCATCGGCGGCCTCTACGGGAGCTGCGCTTTCAACGTGCTGGTGCTGGCGGTGGTGGACCCCTTCTATCGGGGAGGTGTGCTGCTGGATGAGCTGGGACCCGCCCACCTGGCAGCCGGGATTGCTGCCCTTCTTCTCATGACGGCGGGACTCATCCAGATCCTGCTTAGGGGAAGACTGCGGTTCATGCCGCCACGTCCCTGGCTGGCGTTGATGTGCGCGGGGTACCTGTTAAGCTTGCTGGTAGTGTACCAGCTGGAGTGAGACAAGCTTAGAGACTTGGCGGCCCGCCCTTAGGCCTAATTGGGGGATCAGGACTCGATCTTCAGCACCACGTAGCGAGTAGCGCCCCGGGGAGTGGCAACCTGGACCTCATCGCCTACCAGCTTGTCCATAAGACCCCGTCCCACGGGAGATGCGCTGGATAGCTTGCCTCTGTTCGGATCAGCTTCCCGTGGGTCCACCAGGATGTAGCTCAGCTCCTTGCTGCTACCGACCTCCTGGATGGTGACCCTTTTCCCCAGCCTGATGCGCTCCTCGTTGTCGTCTGCGTCGGGCGACGAAACGACTGCGTTTGACAGGATGTTCTCCAGCTCGCGGATGCTGGACTCGATCAGCCCCTGTCGCTCCTTGGCGGCGTCCAGGGGTGCGTTTTCCCTGAAGTCCTTGTCGGCCATTGCCCGCTGGATGTCGCCCACCACCTTGATGCGCTCTTCTTTAAGTACCTCGAGGCGGGTCTGGAGATTGGCGAATCCTTCCTGGCTTAGCTCGGCTTGCTCGGTGTTTGCCCTGGAATAGACCTGCTGGGGACCCTTCTTTGCCCTCGTGGGCTTCAGGTGGGTTGCCAAGCCAGTCTTGGACATTCCGGCTTTTCCAAGGTAGGCAAGGAAGGACTTTACCGGCTTGAGTCTCTGGGCCGAGTCCCCGCCCCAAACTCCGGCAGACTCGGCGTATTCTCCTATTTCGGGTGGGCTAAGCTCTGCGGGGTTGCGGTCTCTACCGCACCATCTAACGAACCGGTTTAGCTCTTGGTGGCCGTCGCTCTTGTGGCCGTCGGACTTGAGGCTGGCGAGGTACTGGTTCAGGGCTTCGGATAGTCGGATACCCTTTTCTTCGACCAAACGCTGACCCCCACTATGACAAGAGATTGTGTCGTCAATCAAGGATAGCAGTTGGGCAGGTTTTTGTTAAGCCTTGAGGGTAGCTGCTTGCTGGGAATTCCATTGATGACCATAAGCGGAGGAAAGCTTCAGTTTCCCATATGTAAATCAGGAGCCAAATCAGGTACAATATGAGTTGGGATGGCTGTGGTTGTTGTGGCTTCGAGCGAACCTTCTGTGATTGACGGCTACCTTAAGCTACTCAGGGGGTTGGGTTGGTTGGGTCAGCTGTCACCCGCGGGCCCGGACGATTCCCCCTTGTCAGCGATTCAAGGGGCCGACGGTCTTATCGTAACGGATGGTGCCCGCCTTTCCCCCTGCACATATAGCGAAAACGCACTCTCCATCTCCGGGGATTCCCACTCCTTCGATGAGAATGTGGACAGCTATCAGCTCTCGCTGATTGGCTTGGCCTTGGAGCGGGACCTGCCTGTCCTGGGAGTGTGCAGGGGAATGCAGCTCTTGAACGTGGCCTTCGGAGGCAGCCTGTTGCCCGATATCCCTGACCACTGCACTCTGGATGACGATGCGAGGGCGGCCTCCACCAAGCATTCCATCTATCTGTCCCCTGGGAGCAAGCTGGCAGCGATCCTGGGCATGGGCGGGTTTTTCAACGTGAACAGCTATCACCGGGACGGGGTGAAAGAGTCTCACAGGTCGCCCAGGCTTCTCACCTCAGCCTATTCGCTGGAAGATGGCATAGTCGAAGGGCTGGAAAGCCCGGAACACAGCTGGGTAATCGGCGTCCAGTGCCGCCCCAACCGCCAGGATGAAGTGCCCAAGGTGTTCTCGAATCTCTTCCAATCATTCCTGGAAAGGGCGGAGGAACGCTGAGGCTGCTGGAGGTGGGAAGGCCAGCCGCCCCAAGAGTAATCTGATCATCAGGAGAAATACATGGTAACAGCGCCAGGTAACATCCAGCCGGTAAGAATCGAAGAGGAGATGCGCACCTCGTATCTGAGCTACGCGATGAGCGTCATCGTCTCTCGAGCGTTGCCGGACGTTCGCGACGGGCTAAAGCCGGTGCAGCGACGAATCTTGTACTCCATGCACGAACTGGGTCTGCGCCCGGGGACCGCCTACAAGAAGAGCGCCCGCATCGTGGGCGAGGTTCTGGGGAAGTATCACCCCCACGGCGACTCTCCCGTGTATGAGGCACTGGTCAGGATGGCCCAGGACTTCTCGATGCGTTATGTGCTCGTGGATGGTCAGGGCAACTTCGGCAGCATAGATGACGACCCGCCCGCAGCGATGCGCTACACGGAGGCCCGGCTGGGGGCCATCGCCGAAGAGTTGCTGACGGACATAGAGCTGAACACAGTCGACTTCTCCGTAAACTTCGACGGCTCCATGAATGAACCCAGCGTCCTCCCCGGCCTTCTCCCCAACATGCTGGTCAACGGCGCTTCGGGAATCGCCGTCGGCATGGCCACCAACATCCCCCCTCACAACCTGAGCGAAGTCTGCGATGCGGTAGTTCACCTCATCGACCACCCCGATGCGGTGGTGGAGGAGTTGATGACCCACATTCCGGGCCCTGACTTCCCAACCAGTGCAACCATCCATGGGAGGTCCGGGATCATCGATGCCTACACCACGGGACAAGGCCGAGTGATCATGCAGGCTAGGGCCGATGTGGAAGAGCTGCGGGGCGGCCGGAAACAGATCGTGGTCACGGAGCTGCCCTTCCAGGTGAATAAGGCGGCCCTGGTGGAGAAGATCGCCCATCTTGTGCGCGATAAGAGGATCGAAGGCATCTCCGATATAAGGGACGAGTCGGACCGTCACGGACTGAGGGTAGTGGTGGAGCTGAGGCGGGAAGCTGAGGAGGAGATCGTCCTCAACAACCTATACAAGCACACTGCCCTCAGGTCTTCATTCAATGTGATAATGCTGGCCTTGGTGGACGGGCAGCCGCAGGTTCTGGACCTGCGGAGGGCCCTGCAGTTATACATTGCCCACCGCCAGGATGTCATCACGCGCCGGTCCGAGCACCAGCTCAAGGTGGCAAGGGACCGGGCACACATAGTAGAGGGCCTTAGGATGGCCCTGGGAGCACTGGAAGAGGTCATAGCCATTATCCGGGCTTCGGAAGATGCGGCTGCAGCCCGCCAGAACCTCATGGAACGGCTGGACCTGTCCGAGCCCCAGTCCCAAGCCATCCTGGATATGCAGCTGAGGCGTTTGGCGGCCCTGGAACAGGAGAGGCTGGAGAGGGAGTACCAGGACCTGCTGAAAACCATAAGCCAGCTGGAAGCCCTCCTTGCCGACCCCAAGAAGGTGCTGGCCGTGATCAGGGATGACACCCAGAAGCTCAAGAAGCGGTTCGGAGACACCCGCCGGACGGAGATTTTTGACGAGGAGCCGACGGACAAGCTTCGGGAGGAGATGATCCAGCACCAGGAGGTGGTCATCACCCTGAGCAAGGGCGGTTACATCAAGCGCATCCCCAGCGCCACCTACAAGCTCCAACACCGGGGGGGCAAGGGAGTCAGGGGTATGACTACCCGGGAGGATGACGCCCTCCGGGACCTAGTTGTTGCCGATACCCACGACAGCCTCCTGCTGTTCACAAACAGGGGCCGGGTCTACCTGAAGCGGGGGTTCGATATCCAGGGGGACACGTCCAGGACTACCCGTGGCATCCATCTTGCCAACCTGCTGCCCATGGCGGAAACGGAAAAGGTGAACGCCACAGTTGCTGTGGGCGATATGTCTGCCGAGTCCACCTTGGTGCTCGCGACGTCCAAGGGAGAAATCAAAGCCCTCCGGCTTGATCAGCTCAAGAACATCAGGCAGAACGGGCTGAACGCCATGAACCTGGATGAGGGCGATGAGTTGGTTTCCGTCCGCGCGGCCGATGATTCCCATGACGTAATGATAGTGACGATGAGCGGCCAAGCCATCCGCTTCAGCCTGGCGGAGCTCCCCCGGCGCTCCAGGGGGGCAGGAGGCATCAGGGGCATTCGTCTTGCCAAGGGAGACCAGGTAGTTTCCATGGAAGTGGTAAAGGACGACGATATGCTCCTGGTCGTGACCAGTGGTGGCTACGGCAAGCTGGTGCACATCTCCCGGGATGGAAACAAGGGCTTTCGCCGCCAGCAGAGGGGAGGCATGGGCACCCGCACCTTCCGCACCGGTCCCAAGACGGGCCTCGTGGCGGAGGCCAGGGTGGTTGGCGACCTGAAAGGCGAGGAAGTTATGCTCGTGTCCGCCGGTGGACAGGTCTTTCGCACCAGCGTGCAGGGCATCTCTGTGCAGGGGCGGATCACCCAGGGCGTCATCCTCTGGCGTCCCGATGGCGGAGATGAGGTTGCATCTGTTGCCTGCTTCTAAAGATAGCTCTCCCATGACTTGGCCCGGAATGTACACACTAAGGAATATACTGATATGACGCTTGTTTTTGTTCACGGCGCAGGCGAGTCCAGCATGTCCTACCATTATCAGCTTGAGTACTTCAGCGACGCCGTTGGCATCGACCTTCCAGGGCATCCTATGGGGAAGCCGTGCACCAGCGTGGAGGGATATGTGGAGTGGGTACGGGGATTCATCGCAGGACGCCGGTGCACCGATGTTGTGCTGTGCGGGCACTCCATGGGCGGGGCCATCACCCAGACCTACGCCCTCAGGTACCCGGATGAGCTGAAGGGGATCGTCCTGGTAGGCACCGGCGCTAGGCTTAGGGTAGCGCCGGAGTACCTCAAGGCCAGCGAAGACGGGATTGCAGAACCGGCGCCCTGGCTGGAAGCTCGCAGAGAGAGCTACAGGAACATAGAACCTACAGTCGGTGCGAAGCTACTGGAGAGGTCGGCGCAGAATGGGGCTGCTGTGCAGCTCAACGATTACCAGTGCTGCGACAAGTTCGACCTTATGCACGAGGTGGGGAACATCTCCCTGCCCACCCTGGCCATCTGCGGCGGAGCGGACGCCATGACTCCGCCGAGGTACACAGCCTATCTGGTCGAAAAGATTCCGGGGGCGCGGAGCACTGTCGTGGATGGCGCAAGCCACTGGGTGCAGTTGGAGAATCACCGAGAGGTCAACGCGGCTATAGAGTCCTTCGTCGCCTCCCTTGGTTAGCGCAAACTTACCTGTCGTTCCCGATGGTCGTGTACCATTTGCGCTGGAAGAACAACAGGGGATCGTCGGTGTCGCCCCTATACACCTCTTTGACCGATGCAACGTAGATGGTGTGATCGCCATGTATGTGGGCGCTTTCCACCTCGCAGCCAAAGAAGGCCATCACACCTGAAATAGCTGGAAGCCCACTCTCCCTGGATAACGCCCAGTGGTAACTCACATCTCCCTTTCGGTCCTCGGGAGGCCGGGCGAAATACTTGCCCACATCCTCCTGGCCTGCGCTGAGAACGTTCACGCCAAAGCAGCCCTGCTCCTCCACGTAGCGATAGGTCCTGGTGCTGTGGCCAACACATATCAGCACCAAGGGCGGTTCCAGGCATACGGAGGTGAATGAGTTGGCGCTCATCCCATGCAGTTCGCCGGATTCATCAATGGTGGTGACTACGGTTACGCCTGATGCGAACCGGGACATGCATTCGCGAAGTTCATCCCTGGTTACCAAGGTGCTAGCCTCTGCATTGAGAATGGGCCACTATTCCCGCAACCGGTCGACAATTTGCCAATGGTATCACATTGATGATGGAAATGGCTTTCCAGCATCCGAATAGCAGTGTGCCTTTATTGCTCCCAAACCTGATGTGTGCTAGTGTTTACCACCATATTCCACCTACGGTCAAGGCAGAATGACCAAGGCTTCCCTGCCTCAGACCGGGGTCGCTTCTCTGCATAGAGGGCGCCGTGTGCAAGGCTGCTAGGGCTATGCGATCATGTTGAGTCTGCTTTCCAGCTACCGGGAGCTTTTTGACTCGCCCGCTCACAAGCGTGTGATCTTGGCCCTGGTGTCTACCTACATGCTGGTTCAGGTTGCGAGCTTCCCCGTAGCCCTCTCCATTCCGACCATCGCAGAGTACTTCGATATCAGCGTCGCCACCGCATCGTGGATTGTCGTGGCGGAGCTGCTGGCCCTGGGAAGCACAGTGTTCCTGGCCGCCAGGCTGGGGGACAAGTACGGCCACAACCGCATTTTCTTCTTCGGTGTGCTGGTTACCACGTTGGGCGCCGGGCTGGCGGGGTTCTCCCAATCCTTTACGGAGCTGGTGATATTCAGGGCCTTGCAAGGATTGGGCGCGGCGATGATCACCGGAAACTTCAACGCTATCCTGGCAGGCAGCTTTCCGCCCGAGAAGCGGGCCAAGGCCTTTGCCCTCCCGATAACTGGAGCCCGCTTCGGCACATTCATGGGTCTCATCGTGTTTGCAGTATTCCTGCAGTTCGTCAGCTGGCGCCTGATCTTCTACTCGTTCATCCCGCTGGGAGCCGTCGCTTTATTGGCCTCGTGGCCCATGCTCAAGAGCGGCCTGCAGGAAAAGACGCCGGCCAAGGTGTCCCTGGACCTGGTCGGGGCACTGGTGTTCGTTAGCACCATAGGGGTGCTTATTGCGTCGGGGATGCACCTGCATGAAGGAGAGGAGTCCTTCACAAGCTCCGACGCCCTCGGCTACCACCTGCCTATGCACCTCCTGTTCGTAGCCCTTGCGGGGCTGTTCGTTGTCCTACAGACCCGGTCCAGCAACCCCTTCATGGACTTCAACCTGTTCCGGTACAAGTACTTCACGATGGCCATCTTTTCCAACACCACTTTCCATTTTTCGATGCTGGCCATCACCACCCTGGTGCCAATCATGGTGGAGAGGGGTTTCGGCAGGGATCCGTTGTTCGTGTTGTACGTGCTGCTTCCCCACCAGTCGGTGGGGCTGGTCGTTCCCATCTTAGCCGGTTGGTACTACGACCGGTTCCAACCCCGGCTGATGCGTCCCCTTTCCATGTCCATGATCGCTTTAGGAATCTTTCTCCTGGGTACACTCTCTTCCATGGTCCCCTTCTGGCTCCTTCCCCTCCTTCTTGCGCCTACCTCTATCGGAAGCTCCATCTTCAACACCATCAACAATGCGCTGATCATGAACTCCCTCCCCAACGAGCACCGGGGCTTCGCCTCGGGAATGATCGAGACCACGAGGCAGGTTGGCCATACGCTGGGGGCGACTGTCGCCGCTTCGGCGCTGGGTCTTGCCCTGCCCGCAACGATAGCCTTTCTGGCCCCCACAGAGTCCCAGGACCTTTACATCAAGGGGCTCCAGTTCTCGGCCTTCACCGTGGTCTCGTTCATCATGATCGGAGCCTTCGTGTCCTTCTATCACCGGCCGATCATGTATCCCCAGTCTGCCCGGTAACCCTCCGCGTTCGGCTGCAGCGCCAACCCCTGGGCACGTAGAGTTGCTGCAACCTTTCCAGGTTCAATGTCCAGTGCTAAACTTTATCGGCCCTCCCATCCTTCCAAGTCTGGTTGCCAGGAGATGACCTTGGAAATCCTCCGAAGCCTGATATTTGTGCCTGGGAACCGGGCCAACATGCTGGAAAAGGCGCGCCACTTCGATGCCGATGTCATCGTGGCCGACCTGGAAGACTCGGTGCCCGATGATGAAAAGGACAACGCCAGGCGGTTGGTCAGCGAGCTGGGTCCGACCCTCTGCCAGAGGGGTCAGAAGCTGGTAGTGCGGGTGAACTCCCTGGATACGGGTCTGACCCGACAGGAGATCGAGTCGGTGGCCGGAGACCATCTGTATGGAGTGAGCGTCGGGAAAGCGGAATCAATAATTGACATAAAGGAATGCCACAAGCTGGCGCTTGCTGCGGAAAAGCGCCTGGGGCTGCCTTCGGAGCACATCAAGTTCATCCCCTGGATCGAAAACGCCCGGGCCATTGTGGGGGCCTTGGAAATCGCCACCGCATCTCCTCGTATAGTCGCCGTCGCCTTTGGCGCAGAGGACTACACCGACGATATGGGAGTGGAGCGCACCGAGGCGGGGGATGAGGTGTACTTCGCCCGGAGCACAATGGCGGTGGCTGCGAGGGCGGCCAGGGTTGCGGCTTTGGATGGGCCCTTCGTATCCTTTCGGGACCCGGAGAGCCTGCGTGCCGATTGCCAAATGGCCCTGAGACTGGGTTTCAAGGGCAAGTTCGCCATTCATCCTGCCCAGCTTGACATAATCAACGAGACTTTCACCCCCGGCGCCGAGGAGATAGCCTATGCCAGGCGGGTGGTGGGGGCATGGGAAGAGGCCGAGGCGTCGGGCCGGGGGAGCACCTCCCTGGACGGAAAGATGATAGATGTGCCCGTCGTGAAGCGGGCGCGGAACCTGATTGCCTTAGCGGAAAGGCTCACGAAGGACTAGGAATCGGAGGAGATTTGCTCTTAGCGACGGCCAACGACATACCGGGAAAGCCGGTATTGAACACCCTGGGAATAGCCCCGGGGAGCGTGGTTCCGGTACGCCACGTTGGGAGTGACATTGTCGGACTGAGGTTCACCACCTCCATGATTGCCAGCGGCGCCGCCGAGATCCTGGCCTATGGCGCAGCGGTTGTGGTTGAAGAGTAGATGGACCGCATACTTCTCCAGGGAATGCAGTTCTATAGCTATCACGGCGGAAGCCGGGAAGAGCGGACGCTGGGTCAGCCTTTCCAGGTGGACCTGGAGGTTGAGAAAGACCTGGCGCCAGCCGGCATGTCCGACCGCCTTGAGGATACCGTCAGCTATGCCCACATCTTCCGGGTGGTGCGGGATGTCATGGCTGGGGAGCCTATGGAGCTGCTGGAAGCCCTGGCCCAGGAGATAGCTTCCAGGTCACTCGAGTCCTTCCCCATAGACAGCATTCGCGTGCGGATAACCAAGACCAGGCCCCCCATCAAGGGAGCGGTGCTTTCGGGGGCCGCCGTGGAGATATACCGCACGAAGGCCGGGGCGTCAGGCTAGGGTCCCTGCCGTTCGGGGGAGACCTTCTGGCGCGGAGGCTCTACTTCCATAGGCACAATTGCCTGATCCTGGCTTGGGCTGTCCGTTCCCCCTGAGGGAAATCGAAGGTGAATAGACTACCTATGCACGGGTTGGACGGGTTTCCAAGAATGAGAAACTGGATATCTACGCAGGCAGCTGGGAAGGCAAGCGGCTTGCGTAGACCGTTCCTTCTTTCATCACCAGCTTGATGCGCTCTTCTTCCTGAAGCTGGGAGATATTCTTCAAGGGGTCGCCATCGAATAGGAGCAGGTCTGCGGCCTTGCCCTCCTGTACAGACCCTGTTTCGTCTTCCAGTCCCAAACACTCGGCGGCCAGGTTAGTTGCTGCAATTATTGCCTGCATCGTGCTCATGCCTGCCTGCACGAGGCAGTCCAGTTCCATGGCGTTGTTGGGATGTCCCCAGCCACCGGCGTCGGTACCGGCAACCACCTTAACCCCAGCATCAATGGCTTTCTGGAGGCTCATGATATGGTGGTGCTTCAGGGCCTTGGCGCGTTCCTGGCCGTGGGGTGTGCCTCGATCTCCGTGGAAGATATAGACGGAGAAGGTGGGAACGAAGAAGATGCCCTTGTCCGCCATCATCTTCATCAGCTCCGGATCGTCGTCCAGGTAGCAGCCGTGCTCAATGGAGTTGGCGCCGGCTTCCACAGCCATGCGGAGGCCGGCGCCTCCCAAGGCATGGCACATGGTGCGCCTGCCCAATGCGTTGGCTTCTTCCACCAAGGTGCGCACCTCGTCGGGGCCGAACTCTATGTCCTTGGGGCCGTGACCGGGACGGGATGCCGCGCCTCCCGTGGTGGCGAACTTGATCACATCTGCCCCAACCCGGACCACCTCCCGCACCATGGAGCGCACCTCCTCCACGCCGTTGGCGATGCCGATGGGTAGGAGGGGGTCCGACGTATGGGGCTGGTGGTGTCCCGATGGACTGCATCGGTCGGCGAGGCCGCCCGTGGGGGAGATGGGGCTGGTTGCCACGACCAAGCGTGGGCCTTTGGTCAGCCCTTGCTCGATGGCCATCTTGTGACCGGCATCCATCCAGCCGGCATCCCGCACGGTTGTGTATCCCGAGCGCAGCACCTTCTCCAGGATGGCAGCAGTCTGGATGTGTCGCAGGCTCTGGGGCTCGCCGAACTCCCATCTGCCCATCAGGTTGTAGCCATGGGAAGACAGGTGGTCGTGGCAGTCGATGAGGCCGGGCATCAGCGTCAAGCCGGAGGCCTCGATAACCTCAGCCTCCGGGGGTATGGCTGCCGCCGGCGCAGGGCCTACGGATTCAATGCGCCCTGTGTCGCCAATCAGGACGGCAGCGTTTTCCAACGGGGGACGACCTGTGCCATCGATAAGGGTGGCGCCTACGATCGCTTTCATCCTCTGCCTCGCCGGTCAGGATTGGGAAGGCGTGCATTTCCGGTGCATGCCGGAAGACCGCTGGTTACGCTTCCAGGGCCTGGACCCGGTCTCTAGGTGCGCT
Source organism: Dehalococcoidia bacterium (assembly GCA_965116325.1). GTDB lineage: Bacteria > Chloroflexota > Dehalococcoidia > Lucifugimonadales > JAGWBF01 > JAGWBF01. The sequence goes on from OZ220675.1 coordinate 2,165,465, forward strand.
TGTAGAAGCGGTTGGCGTTGTCCCAGAAGAGCTTCTGGCGCGTCTCATCGCTCAGGCTGGTCCAGCCCATCACGGTGTCAACGGACTCGGGGAAGTGGCATTCGGAGTGGGGGTAGTCGGAGGCGTACATTAGCACCCCATCGCCCAAGTAGTTAGTGACCAGGTTGAACATCTCCTCACCTTCGTGCATCTCGATGCTACAGAAGAAACGGCCCCCGGTCACGTATTCGCTGCACTTGTGCATGAGCTGGGCGGTTGCGCCTACATAGCTGGCCTGCTCATCCATTCTGCGGGACCAGAAGGGAAGCCATCCGAAGCCGCACTCCAGGATGCCCACGCGCAGGTCCGGGTAGCGGTCCATGATCCCGGCGCCGAGGATCGCGGCCATGAAACGCATTCCTCCCCATGGGTGGGAGGCCAGCCTTCCGAGGAAGATGTTGTCCCACAGGTCCTGGTACCCGGGGAAGTAGGGTGGGGTCCAGGTGAAACTGTGGTGCATGATGGGCAGGTCGTGCTCCGCGGCCGCCTTCCAGATCGGGTCCAGGTCGGGATGGTCCACGGGTTGGTCGTTGCCCACCACGGGCAGAACAGCTACCGCCCATTTGGACTTTCCCCAGTGCTTGATCTCGTCCACCGACTCCTCCACGCTCCTTGGAGAGACGGCGATCAGTCCCTTCAGCCGGTTTGGGTCGGTCCCGCAGAAGTCATCCATGAAGCGGTGATAGGCCCTGGACAGCCCCATCTCCATTTCGCCATCCCCCAGGCCCGAAGCGCTGACCCAGGAGGTTGGTATGACGAAGTGGGTGTCTGCCCCTTCATCGTCCATATCCAATAGCCGGTTCTCCGCATTGTCGTCCTGGGTCCCCGGACGGGGCGATTTGGACCCCATCCACTTGGTGTCGCCCCGCTCTCCCGTGAAGGTCTGGTGGGGAGCGCCCTGTCCCAGGATGCGCCGGAACTTGACGCTGTTCACCCGGTAAAGGTTCAGGTCCTCATCAATACCCGCGGCCCTACCGACGGGCAGCCGGTAGGGGGCCAGCTCTTCCAAACGGGGCCTGAAGCTGGGCTCCACGTATCGCTCAAGGGTTTCAGCTGAAGGAAACACATGGGTATCGGAGTCGAAGATCTTGTATCCGTTCCTCATGGCGTCACCTGCCTTCTATTCTTGGTACTGTCCCACTTTGCGGGCTAGGGCCTGAATATGGCCATGCACTTGTTGGAGTTGAATATCCAGGTCTCGACGTAGTCCACGATCTCCGGTCTGCGGCCCAGCTCCTCCATCGCTCCCGCCAGGCACATCCAGTTGAGCAGCTCCTGCTGCCCCGCATCTTCTATGGTGGCGATGGACACATCCCGCCAGGCATCGTAGTCCCCTGCGGCCAGCTCTTCCATGCGCTGCCGGTCCGACTCGTGGTCGGGCCACAGCCAATGGTTCTTCTCCGTTAGGAACCCGTGGGACCAGCTGGAAGATGCCACCAGGGCAACCCGCCATGGACTGTCCGCCAGTGCGCGAACGGTGGCTGCTCCCAGCTCCATGCAGCGCTTGGGGGATGGGCCGGGCGGGTCTGCCGGCAGGTCGGTCCCGTTCACCTTCTGGGGAAACAGGCTGCCATGATTGCGTACTACCCTGCTGCCATAGCAGTTGATGGCGCACGGGACCACCGGATAGTCGAACCCCTGGCGGTCATAGTCCAAGTAGAGGAGGGTGTTGATGAAGGCATGGCCCAAGCCCGGCTCGTGCAAGGGGCGGTATGAGTAGGACATATCTATGCTCTGTTCGATGAGCTTCCCGGTCAGATACCGGGCTGCCTCGGTGTGGCCTGCGTAGGAAAAGACCTTGTCGCCGGGCTCATCCCAGACGTTGGGTCGGGCATTGCCGTCCCGCAAGGTGAGAGGCTGGCAGTGAATCTCATCATAGGCCAGCATGCAGAACGGAGGAATGATGTCTTCCTTGAAGTTCTCGTACTGATCATCGCCCCATAAGACGATAAAATCGGGGTCGAAATCGTCCAGCTCTCTCCTGATCTGCCGGACGCTGTTGACCAGCTTTTCGCGGTGTACCCTGGCTGAAGCCACACCCTCATCCTCTCCGTACTCAACCCGCATGGGCTCGGGCCAGTTGGTGGGTATCTTCATCTCCTCGGGCACGCCGGGATGGGAAGCTATGAGCCTCGGCAGGGGCCAGCTCTTGTTCTCGTCAGGAGCGATCAGAGAGGGGTAGTGGGTTAGTCCCAGTCCTAATATCTCTGCCAACGGTACACCTCCTTGGCCGACGTTGAAACTGGGGTCATTAGAGGCTTTCGATTAGGGTAACCCAACAGCCCATAAGGTTCAATCCCAGCTTCGAATGGGCCCCGAGATCCGATTTGACAGATTCAAATGGTGTCGTTATCTTAGGGAGCGTCGGCAGGAAACCCGACCTACAGAAGGTCGGTGATTTGGCAAAGACGCCGTGGGATTATGACCGATTACCGCACAATGCACATCCATGCCCAGTGGTGCTTATCGCTGCTGGTATCTGCTTCCGCGGGCGTTTCCGCCCCTGCCTACGCCCTGTCGTTAAATAGCACCTGCACCCACCACGACCGCCTCAAGTACTCCCTCCCCTGCGAACCTTAGCTTCTCCACGTTCCCCTACTAACGGTCCAGTTTTTCTTCCCAGATAGACCGGCTTGCCATCAAGCCGCCTATTGCGACTATCGGCATTCTTTGCCGGAAAACTATGAACAACGTGTGGGAGGTTGATAATGCGAGAAGTTCTACGTTCCAAGATTCACCGAGCATGGATTACCAATGCGGACCCGGACTATGTCGGCAGCGTGATCATCGACGGTGCGTTGATGGAGAAAGTTGACCTCTGGGACTACGAAAAGGTGCTCATCTGTGATGTGACCAACGGCAACCGCTGGGAGACGTATGCCCTCCCCGGTGAGCGTGGGTCGGGTGTAGTTTCCATACAAGGCGCCGGCGCCCTGCTGTGCGAAAAGGGTGATTGCATCATCATCATGTCCTTCGAAGTCAGCGATACTCGCCCGGAGCCCAAAATGATCCTGGTCGATGAAGGGAACCGCTTCGTTGAGTACATCAAAAGCGCTCAATATGCAGAAGTTCACTGAAGCTGATACCGAGTCGTTTTACGACGCGGAGGATGCTCTCTACCGTAGCTTCTGGGACAGGAGCGGCGGACTCCACTGGGGCATATTCGATGCTTCCACGGGCGTGGACTTTCTCGAGGCCTGCGAGAACACCAACAAGATCATGGTGCAGCGTTCAGGCATCGACAGTGATTCCCGTGTCCTGGACCTGGGTTGCGGGAATGGCACTTCGGCGGCTTGGCTGAACTCCATCACCGGATGCAGGATCGTCGGGGTTGACCTTAGTGGCGTGCGCATAGCTAATGCTATCGAATCACTCCGGGACCTACCCAACGGGGCCAGGGAACGGGTGTCCTTCGAGAAGGCTTCGGCAACGGACCTGCCCTTCGGTGAGGGGGAATTCACTCACGTCTGGAGCCAGGCATCCATCTATCATTTCCACGAGAAAGAGAAGGCCCTGCAAGAGGCATGGCGCGTGCTGGAACCCGGCGGGACCCTCGCCTTCGATGACCTCATAAAGCCAATACCTTACATCAGCCTCGAAGCTCGGACATACGTGTACGACAGGCTGTTGTTCGACACGGACTTCAGCTTCCAGTCCTACCAGTCCGTGCTGGAGGATACGGGGTTCGAGGTGCTGGAGGCCGAAGACCTCTCTCCCCATCTCAAGACCACCTATCAGTGCCTGACCCTGATCACCCGGGAGAAGAGCTTCGAGGAGCCGGATATCTACCAGTCCCTTTCCCAGGCCTATGAACACATGGTCCAGGCGGTGCAGAAAGGCGAGCTCGGCTGGGCCATGTACATCTGCCGTAAGAAGGCGGACTGAATCTCCGAAAGGGAGCAAGGGGGAGAAACTATGACAGCCGATAACAGGGTCCAATGGGTCTATTCGTCCACCACAAATGAGGAGCTGGAACAGCGTTACGACGAATGGGCGGGGGAGTACGACGCCGATCTGGAGCGGGAGTTCGGTTGGATCGCCCCTCAACGGACAGCGGAGTTGGCCAAGAAGTACGTCTCCACCGACGCTCGTGTTCTCGATGCGGGTGTAGGCACCGGCCTCGTGGGTCAGTGCATGTGGGAGTTGGGCTTCCGAAACATGGTGGCGATTGACTTGTCCCAGGGTATGCTGGAGGAAGCGCGCAAGAAGGGCGTGTACCAGGAGCTCCGCCAGATGGTTCTGGGCGAAGAGCTGGATTACCCTACGGGTTCCATGGGCGCCGTCGTCAGCTCTGGGGTGATGACCGTCGGGCACGCTCCGGCCAGCTCGCTGGACGAGCTTGTCCGGATCACGGAGCCCGGGGGCCACATCGTATTTACCCTCCGACCGGATGTGTACACAGACAGCGGCTTCAAGGAAAAGCAGGACAGCTTGGTGGAATCGGGAAAGTGGACGCTGGTGGAAGCTACCGAACCTTTTCAGGCCCTTCCCAAAGGTGAGCCCGACGTTTATCATCAGGTCTGGGTTTACCAGGTCCGCTAACCAGCTTTCCTCCCGGAGGTCCGCTCAATGACCCTTGAAACCGAAGGACTGACCCTATTCCAGGCCGCCCGCAACATGGGCGTGGACTTTCCCCAGGAGGTGCACCCCGAGGACCGGGAGGTGCTGCTGAACGGACGCAAGTTCCACTACCTGGACTGGGGTTCTCCCGACAAGGAACCCATTCTGTTCCTCCATGGCGCCCTCCAACAGAGCCATAGCTGGGACTTTGTGAGCCTGAGTTTGTGTTCCGACTACCATGTGATGGCCTTGGATGCCAGGGGACATGGCGACAGCCAGTGGGCGGAGGATGGCGACTACTCCCTGGATGCCCACCAACAGGACCTGGATGCCTTCGCAGATGCGCTGGGCCTGAAAAACATCATCCTCGTGGGCCACTCCATGGGGGGGCGCAACAGCTACGTCTTCACCTTCAGGCGTCCCGAGGTTGTCAAGGCCCTGGTCATAGTTGACACTGGACCCAGGATGCTCCAGCAGGGCATATCCCGCATCCAACGCTTCCGGGAGCTTCCCGACGAGCTGGACTCTTACGAAGAGTTCGCCGACAGGATCCAGGAGTACACCGGGCGTACCAGGCAGCAGGTGTTGGGCGCGCTGAAGTACAGCATCCGGAGGCGGGAGGACGGGAAATGGTCCTGGAAGTACGACAAACTCCTGCGCTCTCCGGGGTTCCAACCCGCTAGCTGGACGCCGGAACAGCTATGGGAGTGCCTGGGTAGTATAGGCATCCCCACGCTGGTCATCCGGGGCGACAGAAGCGACCTGTTTACCCAGGAGACCCTGGACAAGATGATGGAGACCATCCCCAACAGCTCCTCAGCCGTGGTGTCCAATGCAGGACACCTGGTGGCTGGGGACAACCCGGCGGGTTTCCTCCAGGCCCTCCGTTCCTTCCTCGACGGCATTTAGGGACCCCAGGGCTGGAGGCCTCTCTTCCAAGAGCCTCCTGTCTTTCTGTCCGTCCACTGCCGCCTTAGTCATCCGCACTCAGCATTGTCAGCAATCAAGCCTAGCCCGTTCAACTGCGGTTAACTGTGCAAGTAGGCTATACTAATATAACCAATTAGCGCAGCAGATATATCATCTCTGCAGACCACTTCGTTCTCTCAAGAGTGCCGTGCGCTATTGGCACTATTTCGGCTTGAGCAAACTTCCTCTGGATCGTCCCTGGTGATGACTTGTGGGACCGAATGGGATTGATTCCTTCTACCCTAGAGAGCCAATTAAGAACATCTCTGGTTGGTGAGTATTGACAATACTAATCTAATAGTATATACATACTAACAAATTAATGGCATAGAGTATAATACTTTAAACATCTAGTCTGCCGAGCATCTCAAGGATACAGGAGGCGACCAGAATGAAGGCAATAAAGGGGATCCTTAGCCTGTTTGGTGTAGAGGCTGCCTCGACCAAGAGGGCAAATGATACCTTCAGAGAGAGTCGCTCTGAATTTGGACCCAGCATGTCTTGCCCGGTTTTCTTGCTGATGGAAGATGCATGCATGAGCGCGTGGGTCCACAGACCCTCTATTATCTCATCCCTGGGAGATTACGAGAGCGGAATGCTTGCCCGCGAGATGGGCTACTGGAAAGTGGAGTGAATTGCGGTCATCGACCCTCCTTCTTCGGTTGATGTTCTACATCATTGGGGATAGTCTATCCATGGAACACCTTTGGATAGCAGAGCTTAACGGGAAGGAAGGGTTCCATGGACACTTCCCCGGTCATCCGGTGTGAAGGCGTGACCAAGGGCTTCGGCGGCGCTCCCGTGGTTAAAGACGTCGAGTTTGCGCTGAACCCCGGAGAGGTTATGGTGCTGGTCGGTCCCAGCGGCAGTGGGAAGACGACCCTGCTACGCTTGGTGGCCGGCTTTGAGACCCCTGAAGCCGGAAGCATCTTTCTCGGTGACAAACCCGCTTTCGGCAAAGGCGCGTGGTTGCCCCCGGAAAAGAGGAACTTGGGAATGGTGTTCCAGGACTATGCCCTGTTCCCTCACATGAAGGTCATCCAGAATGTGGCCTTTGGTCTCAAAGGCTGGGAGAAATCTAAGAAAGCTGAGAGGGCGCTGAGTCTCCTAAAGATGGTGCAGCTTGAACAGCTCTCCGACAGGTATCCCTACCAGCTGTCCGGTGGGGAACAGCAGAGGGTTGCCTTAGCCCGAGCATTGGCGCCCAGCCCATTGGCCTTGCTTCTGGATGAACCCTTGAGCAACCTCGACCCCGGTCTTCGAGCCCGGCTCAGGCGGGAGATCAAATCTATCCTTGAAACTAGGGGAATCACTGCACTCTACGTCACCCACGACCAGGACGAAGCGCTGTACCTCGGTGACCGCCTGGCCGTAATCAACAATGGAGTCATAGAGCAGATTGGGACGCCGGAGGAGATATTCCACCAGCCGGCCAACCGCTTCGTGGCACGCTTTCTGGGCCTGGCTGATTTCGTATCAGCCAAGGCAACCGAGGCCGGGCTGGAGACAGAAATCGGGACGATAGATGCCACGCTTCCGTTCCCCATAGGCACCAAGGGGGAGCTGATGGTGCGACCCGACGATGTTGGCATCCTGCCGTCGGAATCGGGCAATGGCAGGATAACCGCCCGCGTGTTCCGGGGGCTGCACAACGTGTACGTGGTGGAGATGAGCTCGGGAGCCGTTGTCCACTCCCAGAAGAGTCACACCGACGTATACCCCGAGGGAGCCTTAGTGGATGTAGAGTTGGAGCCCCATCAGACACTGACCTGCTTCGTACCTGACCAAAGTTCGCCTGATGGGAGCGGCGAGAGCACGTTCCTGGTCTCTTCGGGGAACGGGACCCATGAAGCACACTAGGCTGTCTGGACAGAGGAGCGCATAGCCCCCAGGAGTTGGCCGTGGACCTCTGGCCATCCCATGACAACAATCGGCAGGTCTTCGTCGCTGTTCCAGTCCAGTTCCCGCCCCATGGAGTCGGTTACCTGCAGGCCCAGCTCGACCGCTATGCATGCGCCCGCCGCGATGTGCACTGGGGCTATCTTATAAAAGACGGCGGCAACCAGGCGCCCCATGCACACCTGGGCGGCGGGGTATGCCCCAGAAGAGAAGGTGTTAATCTGCCCGACCTGGGGGACCCAGTTCAATTCCCCCGAAAGGACCCGGGCCCATTCGGCCCCTCCATCTACTTCCAGGCCTACCGTCGATTGTGCAAGCTCCGTAGTTGGGGCGGCGCTGTTCAGGATGGATTCGCCCAGTCGCACCCCTCCTCGGCGCATAGCCACGAGACGATCCCCGGCCTCTGGGATGCTTACGAGTCCCAATTCCAGTTGTTGATCCACCATCAGGGCAATGTTGACTCCCCAATGGGGCATGCCTAGGCTGAATGGGACGGTCCCGCAAAGGGGGTCCACCAGCCAGTAAGCATCGCCCTTTCCAAGCAACGACGTGCTCTCTTCGGAACGAATGGAGATGGGCAGACCCGAAGATGCGAGGGCTTGTGTGATGGCCTCGTCGGCGCTCATGTCTGCGTCTGTGACCAGGGCGCCCGGGGCTTTCATCCAGGTATCCAAGGGCTTATCCGCCGAGCGGAACCTTTGGAGAAGCAGGCTGGATGCTGCGTCCAAGGCGGCTATTGCCGCATCAAGTGCTTTGTTCAGGTCGTAAGTTGCCAAGGTGTCCTTCCCCGGGGCGAGCCTTACATGGATCAGGTGAAGATTCTTGGGACGACCTCTCCCAGGACAAATCCGATTCCTGCAGCTGCAGCGCCGATTAGCAGTATCTCGATCCCCTGGAGGATGGGAGACTTCTGGACCATCCGTCCCTTGCCTATGCCAAGGACGAACAGACCCGCCAAGGTGGCGACAATGGAGGCAGTCAGGGCTGTCCAACCGTAGGTGAAGAAATACGGGAAGACGGGAACCATTGCAGCCACCATGTAGGCGGACCCCATGGTCAGAGCATCCTTGACGGGATTGGAGGTAACCTCGTAGCTCAACCCCAGCTCTTTTTCCACCAGGGTGCGCAGCCACAGCTCCTTGTCGGCGGCGATATGTTCGGCAACATCCTTAGCTTCCGAGAAGGAGAGCCCCTCCTTCTGATAGAGGACGATTAGCTCGGCAAGCTCTTCGCCCGGGTGCTCCTCTAACTCCTGGGCCTCCTTGGCGATTTCGGACTTCTGCACATCCTGCTGGGCCTTGGAACCCAGGTAAGCCCCTGTAGCCATGGAGAGCATTCCCGCCAGGGCGCCGGCCAGCCCGGCAACCAGCACGATGGAATTGTTGGTAGCGATGTCGCTGGTTGCCACCGCGGTGACCAGGGCAAGAGTACTGATGAGGCCGTCCTGCGCCCCAAAGACCACTTCCCGAATTCTTCCTGTGGCAGTGACTCGCCAGCGTTCCTCCTCTATCTCCCCCCTGGCAGCTGCATAGGTCGGCGCCACCTCGGCTTCCGAAACGTTGGCCCTCCGCAGGGTGGGTAAGCTGGGAATGAAAGCTGACGCCTGTTCGCCGTCTGTGGTTTGGATGCCACTGGAGAGCTTGGACTCCAGCTCTTCAAGCGCCTTGGAAAACACCTCCAGGTGGTGGCGTTCCCGGTCCATGGCCATGGTAAAGGTCTCAGCGGCGTCGGTGCGCCCTTCTTCGACAGCATCGCGCACCATGCGAGGGTAAGAAGCGTTAATCTCCTTGGATTCTCCCTCGATCACGTTGCGCAAGTTCTCTACGGAACTCTTTACTTCGCCGGAGACCTGGAGGTGGTTGACTCCGTGAATGTTCTCGGCGCCGGCAACTTCCTGGAATATCTGGGCCACCTCAGGGTGACCTTCAGCCAGGGCTTTGTGGGCGAAGGCAGTGTACTTCAGGTGGGCCATGGCCTCGGCGACGATGGCGCTCCACAGGTTGCGCTCGGTCTTGGAAAGGGTACGGTCTATATCTGTCGTAGCTCTGCCCTCCCGCGGGAAGGTGGTTTCCCTCCGAACGGCTCGGCGGGGCAACTCTGTACTTCCATATATTACCATAACGTAAGTTAACGGCAGTACTGAAAATGAATAGGCCCGTCCCGCAGCCCCTAGCGGGCTGAGCTGAGGATTACGGCGATAATTCCGGCCACGCTCAGGAGCGTGCCGGCCACCAACATCGAGTTTATCCTTTCCAGCCGTTGGAGGAAGAAGTGGGCCAGCACCAGCGTTATTATGGGAGAGCTGGCAATTAGAGGGGAAACCGCGGTCACCGGAGCCCTGCTCAACGCCAGGAACACCGACGTTACCGCCAACCCCTGAAGTACGCCGATCGCCCCACACATCCAGAGGTACTTCGGCGGGACAGTACGGATGCTTCGAATGGCGTCCCGGTAAGTAATGATGAAGAGCATCACCGATCCTATGGTTAGTGCAAAGGCGGCCGCTATAAGAGGAGAAAGGGTGTCTGAGACCAGGTGACGGCTGATGATATCCCGTATGGCAAAGGAGATAGATGCCCCGGCCGCCAGGAAATATCCCAGGTTCCTGATGCTTGTGCCGGACTCCTCATCCCTTGTTGCTGCTCCACCTTTGATCACCAACACAAGGCCCGCAACCACCGACACAGTGCCGAGGGCGCCGATGGTTGTGGGCGCCTCGCCGAGGAAAATGGTGCTCAGGACCAGGGCGAAGAGGGGTTGGATGGCCCCCATGGGCGTTGCCCTGGAAGCCCCAACCATGCTTACAGCAGTGTAGTTGAGCAGCCGGGCGATCGGGTATGCCAGGCCGGCAATAATGACCAGCCATACCATGATGGACCATGAAAGGGCGCCAGCTTCCGACCAATGTATAGACCAAGCCAGCGCCTGGACGACGACTGCGCCGGTGAGGACGCCATAAAAAGTAGCCGTTGCAGGGGCGATCCATTGGGTTGCCACTCGCACCATGACTAACCCGCTGGAAAACCCCAGGGCCCCAAGGAGGGCAAATACGATGGCTAGACCCAAAACGCACCCTTTGGCCTCTCAGGGAGCCGCATACGCTGCGTGAGGGCGGGAACAAGTTCCTCGGCAGGGTCAGGAATAATTGTTCCCGGTTAGAAGCATTAAAGTGGTGCCCCCAAGGGGCTTCGATCCCCTGATCTCCACCTTGAAAGGGTGGCGTCCTTGACCTGGCTAGACGATGGGGGCACGGAGAGGCATTATACAGCAGCTATGGATATAGCGCTAGCAGGTTGAGGGCCGTTGTTTCGTCCAGCCCGAACATCAGGTTCATGTTTTGCACGGCCTGCCCTGCTGCGCCCTTTATCAGGTTGTCGATGCAGCTTACAACCACCAGCTTGCCAGCCCTTACATCAATTGTGGGGTGAACCAGGCACATGTTTGTGCCCGTCGTGTGCTTCGTTTGCGGAACTTGGCTGGTGACCCGCACAAAGGGTTCACCAGCGTAGAAGTCGCGATAAAGCTCTAACACCTTCTCCCTGGTAATGGAAGAGTCCACGATAGGGGCGTAGCAGGTTGCCATAATGCCTCTAACCATCGGTATTCGGTGGGGGATGAAGGTAACCTTCGCCGGGGGTGCTTCCCGCAGCTCGCCAAGCTCCTGGGCGATCTCCGGTTGGTGGCCGTGGCCCTCTAGCCCGTATGCCACCACGTTCTCATCGGCTTCGGCGAATTGGTCAAGGGTGCTAGCTGAGAGGCCGCCTCTGCCCGCCCCGGAGATCCCTGACTTGGCGTCCACGATGATGTCGTCGGCGATAATCCCCTCCCTCACAGCAGGGGCCAAGCCGAGAATGGAAGCTTCCGGATAGCAGCCGGGATTGGCGACGAGGCTGGTGGAGCTGATGGCCTGACGATGGATTTCGGGCAGCCCGTATACAGCCTTTTTCAGTAGATGAGGCGCGGGGTGCTGAGTCTTGTAGGCCCGCTCGTAGTCGGCAACATCGTGCATGCGGAAGTCGGCGGCGATATCTATTGCCTTGGCCCCGCCTTCCACGATGGGGAGCAACGCCTCTGCGCTGGCCCCGCTGGGCAGGGCCGAGAAGGCTACGTCCACGGACCCCGCGACAGCTTCGGTTATAGGCAGGTCTATGCTGGAGAGGTGTGGCAGCACATCGGGAAGCTGCTTGCCGGCGGCGCTACGCCCCGTAACGGAAACGACCTCAACCTCGGGGTGGTGCCACAATATCTTTACCAGCTCTGCTCCGGCATAACCTGTGACATTGATGATTCCTGCTCTTATCGCCATTGCTGTACTGCCATTTCACTAGGTGGTTGGGGCGCCGGCCTTCTTCTTCGCCTTGCCGGCAGCACCGTTTTTCTTCTTGGCCATCTTTTCCCACAGGCCGTTGGATGGACAGGCGTAAGCCAGCACACAAAGATGGCACCACGGCCTGGGCGCTTTGCACACCCTGCGCCCGTGGGTGATCAGGGCGACGTGAAAGTCGAACACCTGCTCCGGTTGGACCGAGGCTTCGAGAACGTCATGGGCTTGCTCGAAGCTCGTCTTGGGACCGATCAACCCCAACCTCTTGGAAACGCGAAAGATATGGGTATCGACAGCCATGGCCGGCATCCCCAGGGCAAAGCTCAGGATGATGGCAGCAGTCTTGGGCCCCACGCCCGGCAGCTGTTTCAACCAAGCCTTTGCATCTTCCAAGGGCATATCTTTCAGGAAGTGCAGGTCCAGGGAACCCCGCATCTCCAGGATGAGGTTTAGCACTTCCTTTATCCGGGGGGCTTTGACCTTGGCTAGCCCGCCGGGCTTGATGCATTCAGCTATCAAGTCCAGGTCGCCTTCAGCCACTGCTTCGAAGGTCTCGAATGTCGCCATCAGTTGATTGAAGGCGCGCTCGGAATTGATGTCCGAGGTGTGCTGGGAGAGGATGGTAAAGACCAGCTCCGAGGTCGGGTCGTAGCGGGGTTCCTTGGGGAAGGGAGCGTACTCCCTTGCCAGGATATCCAGCACATCGGGTGAGCCGATTTTGGCTCGGATTCTCTTTTCCCTCTTGGGCTTTCCAGCCTTGGAGACTGGTTTCTTTGTTGCAGTTTCGGATGGTGGCACGGGCCGATTTTAGCATGTCCCGGCCCCCCATCCAACCGGCTTGCGTATCGGTAACGTGTGCTATACTGATACCCGCTTTTGTCCCTTCTAGTGAGCGGGCATTCAGAAGACGGCGTTGGGTAGGAGGAACGGGGATTGTCTCTGGATCAGTGTCTACAAGACATCGCTGATGCGGGTACTACCCTAAACTACAACATACTGGTGGGTCTGTCGGATCTGGCGCCGGCGGAGCTGGGTCATTTCGCAAAGTCCTGGTCCAAGATAGGGGTGGACCGGCGCCGTCACGTCATTGACTGCATGGTTGTAACAGCAGAGGAGAACGCCGACCTGGACTTCTGCTCTGTCATCAAGGTCTGCCTCAAAGACCCCGACGACCAGGTGCGCCAGCGGGCCATCGAAGGTCTTTGGGAGGTGGAGGACAGGTCCCTCATCCTTTCGCTGGTGGAAGTGCTGAAGAGCGACGGCTCCGGAGAGGTCCGGGCATCTGCTGCCATGGCCTTGGGCAAGTTTGCGGTGCTTGCCCAGGACGGGAAGGTGCTCTCCAAGGATGGCGACAAGGTCAGGGAGAGCCTGCTGCAGGTGCTGGAAAACGATAGCGAGTGGCTGGGTGTACGACGACGAGCGCTGGAGTCGGCCGCCCCCTTCGACATGGACCAGATACACAAATACATCCAGTGGGCCTACGACAGCGACGATGTTGACCTGAAGTGCAGCTCCCTCTATGCCATGGGCAAGACCGGCAACTCCAACTGGCTGCCTGTCCTTTACCGGGAGCTGCAGAGCAGCCTGCCCCCCATGCGCTACGAAGCCGCCACCGCCTGCGGAGAGATAGATGAGGAGGAAGCCGCCCCTCACCTGGTATCTTTGATCCAGGACGATGACATCCAGGTGCAGCTGGCGGCCATCGGGGCCTTGGGCAAGATCGGAGGCTCTCTCTCCAAGAAGGCCCTCCGGCACTGCTTGAAAATGGGAGACCCGGTACTGGAGGATGCTGCCAGGGAAGCCTTGGACGCCATCCAGGCAACCGAAGATCCCCTTTCCTTTCGTTTTGATTTCTGAGGCCGAGCACCGGCTGATCAGCACGTGGAGGGTGGCCCGCCTGGCAACAGTGGATGCCCAGGGTTCGCCTTCAGTGGTCCCAATCTGTTTTGCCTTCGATGGGCAGCACCTGTACTCGGTGCTGGACCGCAAACCGAAGTCCGTGCGGCCGGACAAGCTGAAGAGAGTTCGCAACATCCGCTCCAACTCTCAGGTCTCGGTGGTCCTGGACAGCTACGATGAAGACTGGGGTTCCCTCTGGTATATACTGATTAAGGGAGCAGCCGAACTTCTCTACGGCGGGATGGCTGGACATGGGAGAGCTTTGGCTCTGCTCCGCATGAAGTACAGCCAGTACCGGCTAATGGACATCGACGACAGCCCGGTGATTCGAATAACCCTTGAGCGGGTCGTAAGCTGGGGCCAGCTTCCCGACCCGTCTTCGGAGTTAGCCCGGGCGGGGGAAGATTGACCTGTGCAAGACAATAGCCAAGATACGTTCCAGTCTGGAATCCCGGAGAAAATATACGAGTGGGATGTGGCCCAAGCGGGTGATGCTGCTCCGCCCTTCGTTTACGAGGTGACCACCGAGAACATCGCCGACTACTGTAGGGCTGTGCAGTACGAGAACCCGATCTATACCAACGAGGGCGCCGCCAGGGAGGCGGGGTACGCAGGCATCTTTGCTCCGCCGACCATGATCTACACCTATGCCCCCCAGAGGCGGATCGATGTGGTCGCTGCCAGGGGGTACGTTGCCCCCGAGCAGTCGCAGACAGCTCCCAGGAGCACACCCTTCGTGGCCACCGAGGTACACTTTCAGGGCGCGCCGGTTGTGCCGGGAGACACCATCACCAGCGTCACTTGGGTGGCTGACAAGTTCCAGCGCAGGGATAACAAGTTCATCACCTTCCGCGTGACAGCCCACAACCAGCGCAGTGAACTGGTTGTCGAGTACGACTACGTATGCTTGTGGGAATCGCCCACGCGCAAGGCTCCCCCGACCAGCTAGAACCAGCTATCGAACATGGCGCAGTGGCCTGAATCCTCGATTTCACTTTCAGCCATAAGACCTTGCGCCACGGCCTGACGGCTCTTGATGCGGCCGTAGGCCATCAGCACATAGGTTTCCGCGTCGCAGTCGAACTGCACATCCGAAGGAGCGCTTACCCGTTCTTCTACACGACAGGCATCTCCGTCAACTACCACATCGACGGTGCGGCTAGCAGCCCCCGATATGCGGAACCGGTACCTGAGAGGGGAAGCCAACTTGGGCCCTGCCTTGAAGATCACACCCCACCACCTGGGGGCTTCGTCCAGGAATGCCGGCAGAGCTTCGGGGTTGATGTGGGCGTCAGGATCGAATCCCGAGCGAATGTCCCACGAATGCATTGCCTGCTCAGCGATGGAGAGGTTGATGTAGGCCCGCACTGTGCGGATTCCCCTGCCATGCCAGCAGAGGTTCTCCAGGACGTCGGGGGTTATTCCAGCTAGTACCTCATTCAGGCGCTGGGCGGTGTCCTTGAAGTAGGGCGCCAGGTTTCCCTGGCGCTCCTTCTGCACTGCGATAGCCCGATCTGCGATGACCTGGTCTCTTGCAGTGCCGCCGGCAGGCATGTTGTATCCGGCGGGCTCTGTGGGAGGCTCACCCCTGATGCCCCGTCCGATGCTGTCCGCCCGCCCTGCATGGCCGTTGGCCACGTGGGCGACCACATCGGCTACGCTCCACCTATCGCAGGCGCTGTTTCTTAGCCAGTCCTCTTCTGTGAAGGATTCCATCATGCTCTGCAAGGCGTCCGATTCCCGCTTATGCACCTGGACCCTGTCCAGGGCCTCTTTGATAACTGTCATTTCCCGCTCCAGATAGTTGTGGCGTGGGTCGATCGTGGACCGTTTCAATGATATCACTGCGGAGGCTCTTCAGTCCCTCGGGGAATGGGCTGCCCTTGTAAAACAAAGTAAAACAAAGGGCCGGCAAATGAGAGAATTGAATGTTGACAATAGTATAGGAGGGTGGTACAAGTTAGGGGTGTTACCTTGGCCTTAATGTAAAAGCCAGGTTGGCTAGGCCCGCATTACGGAAATTAGGAGGAGCGATGCTCGAGAGAGAACGGGTAAGGGAGAGAGAATCGGAACCCATCCAGTATGATACCTCGGCCCAGGACAACATCCGAAGGACGCGGTCCAAGAAGGAAGTGCTCGCTTCCCTTCCCCATGTTGTCAAATATGAGGACCGTGCCTGGACCCAGGGGATCAGCTGCACCCACAAGTACATGAACAACATGCACCATGCAGCGCCCCCCGAAGAGTACACCCTCCCCTTCCATACGATGAATGCCTGGCATGAGATTCTCCGGCCCGGCAAGTACATGGGTACCCATCGCCACATCCTTGAGGCCATCTTTTACATCCAAGAGGGAAGCGGCTGGGAGATCCATGATGGTGTGCGCTGGGACTGGGAAGCAGGGGACATCCTCTGTGTGCCCACCTACTGCATTCACACCCACTTCTCAGACCCGGTTACAGGGGCAAGGTTCTTTGCCACGGCCCAGCGTCTGTACGACATGATGGGTCTGGGCGGCACCGAGCAGCTGGAAGTCCATCCCAACTACCGGGAGCTTACCGAAGAAGAGCAGAAGCTCATGGGCGCCGACGAAGAGCTTCAAAGGGTCATGGCTGAGCGGATGGCCTACCCCGATTTCCAGGGTGAGCCGAAGAACACCTACGAAATGTACATGAAGAAGCTCACTGACGACTCCAAGTGGAGGTCCGGCTGCACCCATGTGGTGAAGGGCAGCCAGATGCCCTGGGAAGACACCCGGATGGGTCGCCTGAAGTATCTTGTCCATCCCAAGATTCCCACGGGGCTGCTCACCTATGAGGCTTGGATTCAGGAGATTCCGCCGGGAGGCTCCAGCGGCAAGCATCGCCACATGGGCGAAGAGCTTCAGCTGGTCCTTGACGGCAGCGGTTACGATATCCACGACGGCGTGAAGCACGAGTGGGCCGAGGGCGATGTGGTTGCTATTCCCCACAACACCGTTCACCAGCACTTCAACCCCGATCCCTACAAGCCCGCGCTGGTGTACCACGTCCAGTCCAGGCTCTTCGACTTCATAGGCCACGGCGGCATTGAGCATATGGAAGATGCTCCTGGATGGCAGGGCCGATAAGTCTCTCCCATTCCAGCCATCGGAAGACAGCGGTGAACCACGAGCGGGAGCCTGCAACGCAGGCTCCCGCTTGCTTTTAGCCACATCTCAGGAGGTGCAGGATGCTGGAACGAGAGAGAATGAGGGAGCGGGAAGCCGAGCCCATTCAATACGACACCTTTACCCAGGAAGGCCTTCGCAAGTTCAAGAGCCACAAGGAGATCCTGGCTGAGCTGCCCCACGTGATCAAGTTCGAGGAGTTTCCATGGACCCAGGGTGTGAGCTGTACCCATAAACACCTGGACCGCCGGGACTCCCGCGCTCCGGTTGATGAGTGGATCGTACCCTTTCACACCCTGCAGGCCCACCACGAGTGGCTGAAGCCCGGCCACTACATGGGCACCCACCGGCACATCCTGGAAGCCATCTTCTATATCCAGGAAGGAGGCGGCTACGAGATCCATGATGGGGTGCGCTGGGACTGGGAGGCGGGAGATGTCCTGTGTGTGCCCACCTACTGCATTCACACCCACTTCGGCGACCCGGTGGTGGGCGCGCGATTCTTTGCGGTGACCCAGAGGCTCTACGAGTTCATGGGATGCGGAGACAGGGAGCAGCTCGAGGTCCATCCGAACTATCGAGAGCTCTCCCAGGAAGAAAAGGTGCTAATGGGGGCCGACGAAGAGCTTCAGAGGATCATGGCAGAGCGCATGGCTCACCCGACCTTGGGACGGGAACCCTCCAACACCTATGAAGAGTACATGGCCAAGCTGTCCGAGGAAGTGAAGTGGCGCCAGGGTTGCACCCACGTTGTAAAGGGCAAAGACCGGCCATGGGAAGACACCCAGATGGGCCGCCTCAAGTACCTTGTGCACCCAAAGATCCCCACGGGCCTGCTGACCTACGAAGCTTGGCTGCAGGAGCTGCCCCCGGGAGGGCACAGCGGGAAGCATCGTCACATGGCAGAGGAGCTTCATCTTGTCCTGGAAGGCAGCGGGTACGACATCCATGATGGCGTCCAGTGGGACTGGAACCAGTTCGATCTGGTGCACATCCCCAAGAACACGGTCCATCAGCACTTTAATGCCGACCCCTACAAGCCGGCGCTCACTTATCATGTGCAGTCCAGGTTGTTCGACTTCATCGGTCACGGAGGGGTGGAGCACCTGGAAGATGCCCCCGGCTATAAGCGGGCGGCCTAGCTCTGAAGGTTTGTTGACAATACGGATAGCGGAGTCTAACATGGGCGCAAGTCGACCGCCGCTTCCTGTCGGAGTGGAGGTCTGTCCCAAGGTTCTCACAGAAAAGTTCAGGAGGAGCTATGCTGGAAAGAGAGCGAACTAGGGAAAGAGAAGCCGAGCCTATCGAGTACGATACGGCTATTCAGGACAACCAGCGGAGACATCTCAGCGATAAAGAGATCCTGGCCACCCTGCCTCACGTCATCAAGTTCGAGGAGCGTCCCTGGACCCAGAGCATCAGCTGCACCCACAAGTACATGGACCAGCGGGTGCACACCGTGCCTGTGAAGGACTGGTCGGCCCCCTTCTACACGATGAACGCATGGCACGAGCTGCTCCGCCCGGGCCACTACATGGGCACTCACCGCCACGTCAACGAGGCCATCTTCTTCATAATGGAAGGCGGCGGATGGGAGATTCACGACGGAGTGCGCTGGGACTGGGAAGCGGGCGATGTTCTCTGTGTCCCCTCCTACTGCATCCACACCCACTTCGGCGATCCGGTAACGGGGGCCCGGTTCTTTGCAACGACCAACCGCTCCATTGATTTCATGGGCTTGGGCGGCACCGAGCAGCTGGAGATCCATCCCAACTATCGGGAGCTGTCGGAAGAGGAGCAGAAGCTCCTGGGCGCCGATGAAGAGATGCAAAGGGTAATGGCAGAGAGGATGGCCTACCCTGAATTGCCCCATGCACCCAGAGATACCTATGAAGAATACATGAAGCACCTCACCGAAGAGGTGAAGTGGCGCCAGGGTTGCACCCACGTGGTCAAGGGAAGCAAGATGCCCTGGGAGGACACTCCCTTCGGCAAGATCAAGTACCTTGTCCACCCCACCATCCCCACCGGCCTGCTTACCTACGAGGCATGGCTGCAGGAGATCCCGCCCGGAGGATCCAGTGGTCGCCATCGCCACATGAGCGAAGAGCTCCACATGGTAGTCGAAGGAAGCGGGTACGACATCCACAACGGCAACAAGTGGGAGTGGGAGAAGTTCGACGTGGTGTACATCCCCGCCAACGTGGAGCACCAGCACTTCAACCCCGACCCCTACACACCGGCCGTTTCCTACCATGTCCAGTCCCGGCTGTACGATTTCATCGGCCATGGCGGGATCGAGCACCTGGAAGATGCTCCCGGCTTCAAGCGGTAGCCGGCCATACGACGGAAAGCAAGAAGGAGGGCGGTCAAGTGACCGCCCTCCTTCTTTTGAGTCTTAAATGATTTGCTGATCAGTCGGCAGCGCTGACAGCATCCAGGGCCATCCGGTCATCCCGCATCTTCTGAACCTTCTCCAGGCCACCCAGGAACATATCCAAGTTCAACGGGATGCTCCTGGAGTAGCTGACCGAGCGAACGGCCGTCATCTTGGCTTCTTCACACACCGCCGCCAGCTCCGCCCCTGAGTATCCATCGGTCCCCTGGGCTACAGCCTTGACGATCTGGTCCAGGGATGTGGAGGGATCGATATCGACTCCGCGAAGCTGAATCTTAAGGGTTTCGATCCTTTCATGCTCATCGGGCAGGGGAACGTAAATGTGTATTCCGAATCGCCCGGGCGTTAGGACGGCGGGGTCCACCAGGTCCACCCGGTTGGTGGCGGCGATGACCATGATACCCTTCAGGGGGTCCACCGCATCCAGCTCAGCCATCAGCTGGTTCACGATCCTTTGAATGATGTTGGTGGTGCCGGCCTCGTCGCTTCGGGCGGGCGCCAGCGCATCCAGTTGGTCCAGGAAGATGATGGCCGGGGCCACCTGCACCGCTACACCGAATATGCGTCGGACCCTCTCTTCCGATTCCCCAAGCCATTTGGAGAAGAACTCGGGGCCCCGCACCGGGATGAAGTTGGCATCGCAGTGGTAGGCCACCGCCCTCGCCAACAGGCTCTTGCCCGTTCCCGAGGGTCCGTACAGCAGCACACCCTTGGGGGGAACGATCTTCATTGAAGAGAACACCTCCGGATGGCGGAGGGGCTGTTCCACCACCTCCCTCAGGCGCTCCTTCGCATCTTCCAAGCCTCCCACATCATCCCAGGTGGTGTCTGAAGCCACGACCATTGTTTCTCGCATGGCCGAAGGACGCACCCGTGTGAGGGCATCCTCCAGGTCGGCCCGGTTCACTATCAGGTTTTCCAAGGGTACCTGCATGTTTCTCATATCTATATGGGAGCCCTTGGGCAGCGTGCGGCGCAGGGCGTTTAGTCCAGCTTCTCGGCAGAGCTCCAGGAAGTCGGCGCCGACGAACCCGATGGACACCCGGGCAAGCTCAGGAAGAAAGTCCTGGGCATCTTCGGAGAGGGGCATGCCGCGGGTGTGAATGTGAAGTATCTCCAGCCTGCCCGCCGCATCGGGGGCGCCCAGGTACATTTCCCGGTCGAATCGACCCGGACGCCTGAAGGCCATGTCCACCGAGTCGATGCGGTTGCTGGTGCCGATGATCATGACACCTTCGGTGCGTTTGATGCCGTCTAGCAGAGAGAGGAACTGGGTGGAAAGGCGTGTATCTGCGGCGGTGCCTGACTCTCCCCTCTTGGGAGCGATGATGTCCAGCTCATCCACCAGGACGATTGATGGAAACCTGCGGGCTGCCTGCTCGAACACCCGCCTAAGGTTGTCTTCCGATTCTCCGTACCCAGACCCGATGACCTCAGGCCCTCCTATATATAGGAACTGGGCATCGATCTCATGGGCGATTGCCCGGGCAAGGTGGGTCTTCCCGGAGCCGGGAGGCCCATGGAAGATGATGCCCCTTGGCGGGTTGATGCCGAGGCGGCGGTAGATGTTGGGATGACGCAACGGAATCTCTATCAGCTCGCGCACCTGGCGAATCTGGGCTTCCATGCCGCCCACATCTTCGTAGGTGATCTCCGGGGCTGCCCCTGCTCCCAAGGTCATGGCATACCGGAGTTCTATCTCCGTGTCGGGGGTAATGAATCCAGGACCTGGCGAAATCTCGGTGACCTGAAACGGCGCTCCCATTACAGTGGGGAGTGCTGGTCCGCCGGCCCCGCCGCCATGGGCGTGGCCCCGGCGTCCATGACCGTGCCCATGCCCCTCCTCGTCATCGTCGGCCTGGGTGGTCACCGTTGTGCCCAGTCCCAGTCCGGCCCCGGGGAAGGCGGCGTAGAGCACCGCATCCTGGTACACCAGCATCTCCATGTTGCACCATGTCTGCCGTAGGTAGTCGATGGCGCCAGAAATGTCGGAAACATCAAGGAGGGGGGCGAGCTCCAGCTTTTCGACTTTGCCAAGCCCGTTGGACGCTGGTGCGACCTCGACCGTGTCTCCAAGCCGGGCCTTGATGCCCTGGCGGATGTACTGGTCAATGCACACTACGGACTGCTCTTCATTGCTGGAAAGGGAGGGTCCTACCCTCGCCAGCGCTGTCCTGCCGAAGCGGGTGCGCACCTCCACAGGGTCGTTCGCCTTCAGTCCCTCCCGCGCAAGCACCTCAGGGTGCAGGAGGACTATGCCTTTCCCGCTGTGCTCCGCCCGGGCACGATCTATCCTAAGCAACTCCATCCCAGATATCTCCTTTAGGCTATTTCGTAGTAGTCCGAGGGCCGTGAGAGGCCCCCGGATGGCTGGGGATAGTATACACCCGGCGGTGAAAATGACAATCTTGTCTCAATACCATGCCCCCAGGGTTAACTCCATTGACAAGCCCTTGAGACGTATGTTAGCATCCTCCCGGCTTTTAGCCAGCGGAGGCTATGAGCTTGGTATGCGTTTGAGTAACCCCGAGGGTTGCCGGCGCCCCAATCCCAACCGTCCAGGTACTATTCCGGAGGTGAATCAGGCATGAACCCTGGTAAGTTTTGGACAAGATGGTGGATAGTTGGAGTTCTCATGGCTATGGCCCTTGGGGCGGTGGCCGCCTGCGGTGGCGAGACGATTAAAGAGGTCGAGGTCACCCGAATAGTTGAGGGTGAGACGATGACCGAGATAGTCGAGGTCACCCGAATAGTTGAGGGTGATACCATGATTGTCGAGCAGACAGTGGTGGTCGAGGCAACCCCGACACCTGCGCCAGAGGTTGGAAGGCAGGAGACCGACAACGTGGTCCTGGTGTTCGATGGCGAACCCGGCTCCATGTTCTTCCCCCACTACCTCACTGCCGTCTCCGATACGCCTGTCAGAGACAACCTGGTGGACCCCTTGACGTGGCAGTCAGGAGTTCCGGAAGACGACTATAAGCTGGTCCCGACGACCATCACTACTGGATGGTCCAATATCGATGCCGACACTTGGCATTTCAACCTGAGGGAAGGCGTCAAGTTCCACAACGGTGAAGAGTGGAACGCCCAGGCTGCCATCCCCAGCTTCACCTACCAGGGATTGGATGTGGAAGCTGACAGCAAAGGGTACACCGGCGACTTTACTCCCGTCGCAGTCGATGATTACACCCTGGAAATCAACTGCGTAAACCCCTGCGCCATACTGCCTCGCGTGTCCGTATTCCTGGCCCCAATGCCACCGGCGCACTTTGAATCCATGTCGGTGGAAGACCATCTGAACAACAGGGTCAACTACAGCGTTGGACCCTACCAGTTCAAGGATTGGGACGCCAACGAGCTGGTCTTCGAGCGGTATGACGACTATGTAGAAGTCCCCAGGGAAGATGGTTCCATCCATCCCGAATTCCAAAAGGCCGTCATCCCCGAGGTTCGGTGGCAGTGGAGAGCTGAGAGGCTCACCCAGGCTTCTATGATCGCCGCCGGTGAGGCAGACATGGCTTGGGACGTGGGCTTGGATGCAGCAGAAATCGCACCTGCAGTGAAGACCGGTGGTGCTGCTGAGACCCTTAGCATGAAGGTCATGTCCTTGGGCTGCAATTGGCATCCCGAGCTGTGCAAGAAAGAAGTACGGCTGGCCATAGCCCACTCCATTGACTGCGCGGCTTTGAGGGACAATATCTACGGAGGCCTGACGACCTGCCGTGGCACCCACGAATGGCTGGGTGTTGTGGGTGTGACCGCCGAAGCTGACGCACCCCATGAGTACAACCCCGACAAGTCCAAAGAGTTGCTGGAGCAGGCAGGGTATGACAGCGATAACCTGATTACCATCAACTCCCGCGCCCACAGGGTTACCAAGGGTAACGAGATCTACGAAGCCATCTCCAACTACATGAGGCAGGTGGGCATCAGCAACCAGATGGTGATCCAAGACCGGTCTCTGTGGCTGGCTAGGTCGGCCTGTGGAGCCGGCGCGGCCCTTTCCGCCTACATTGAGGACGAGGGCCTGGACATTGCGCTTGAGGAAGCCACGCCCGACCAGGTGAGGGCTGCCCTTGACCGTGGTCCTGCCGGCGTGGACTGCATACCCGGAGACTTGGTCACATCGACCTTGTCTGACGAGCAGCTGGACTTCCAGAGGAGCTTGCTCCGCAACATGAGCTGCACAGTCGGAGGCTCCTACTTCTGCGAGCCGGAGCTGGCGGAGCGGATTCAGGAAGCCATAGGTACTCCTGAAGGGCCCCTGCGCTTCGAGAGGATGCAGTACTTCCATGACAGGGTGAAGAACGAAGCCTTGGTCATCGGTGTGTTCGATCTGGGCGTGGTGTACGCGATCAACCCCAGGCTGGTATGGGAGCCGCGCTTCGACCGCAGGGTTAGGGTCAACAACATGTCCTTCATCAACTAACCCCCAACACAGAAGGATAGCGAAGAGGCCCCGGAAAACCGGGGCCTCTTCCTTTTTTCGTCATGGCAGAGAACTGAGGTCAGCGTGGAGTAACGGAGGGACTGGGTTGGGAGAGGAGGTCGCCCCCCCTCTCCCTCCAGGGGAGGGGGGGGGTGAGGGGGAACATCATCGAGAGCGAAAGCCCTTGAGGTAGGTGAAACCCACCCCCTTACCCCCCTCAAAGGAGGGGCGATTTGTTATTCGTTGCCCCCAACCTCCTTTGAGGAAAAGGGGATATTTGCCTTGGAGGTGCTAGGTCGCCAGCCGGCGATAGGCGTCCAAGAACCGGGCCGCGATGTTCTCCCAGGAGTACTGCTGCTCAACCAGCGCTCGTCCCTTAAGCCCCATCAGCCTTGCTTCCTCGGGGTTCTTGAGCAGGGACTCGAGGGCATCCGTCAAGGGACCCAGCGCGGGCTCTACCTCAAGGCCAGCCCCTGCTTGGGCAGCTTCCGGGAAGTTGCATTGGGGACTGAGAACTACTGGGAGAGCGTGGGCCATCGCTTCAAGGGAGGCGATGCTGAAGCCTTCCGAATAAGAGGGAAGGACAAACAGGTGTGCGTTGGAGAAGACCTCAACCTTCTTGCTTCCCGTCACGAAGCCCGGAAAAGAGATAGCGTCTGCCACATTCAGGCTGTCGACCTGGTTTTGCAGGCGGGCTCTGTAATCGGGGCTGGAGGGGCCTGCGAGGGTGAGGCTTACGTTGTGTCCTCTCTCCCTCAATGAAGCAATCGCGTCTATTAGAAGGGCAGGCCCCTTGTTTGGAATTATCCGCCCCAGGAATAGAATCGCGAAGGCGTTATTCCCCGCTGGCGATGCTTTGTCCATGGAGGATGCCGAGCCGCCAGGTCTTAGACCGATTTCCACGCCGGCCGGTATGACCGTGGTGGGGGATGACACCCCGTATAGCCGGGCATCCTGCTCCTCTGTCCGGGTAAGGACATGGACGAGGCTGGCCCTGTTTAGGATGGGCCTCTGCACCATGGGTGAGTAGATGCGTTTGAGCAGCCTGTCGTTGGAGAGGGCCAGGGGCGCCAGACAGCCGTGGGGCGAGATTATGTAGGGAATGTCCCTCTTAGAGGTCTCACCGCAGGCAACGTACCCAGGATAGTGCCACAACTCATGAATGTGAATCACATCATAGTGGCGTGCCTCTGACTTCAGGAAGCGGTTGAGTGGACGGGAATAGCCTGTCCAGAACCTGGAGAATCGCCCCCTGGGAAACACGCGAACCTCGACCCCGGGATCAGTTGGCACCATATCCTTCTGCGTGAGGAAGTTTTGCTCGGTCGCAACGATTGTGACATCTGCACCCAAGCGCGACTGGCTGGACGCCAACCCCGCCACTACCTGGGGAGGCCCGCCCCAGGATGCATCCATGCTGATGGTGACGTGGAGCACCCTCACGAAGCTAGGCCAGACCCTGGTACGATTGCAGCGCCTGGCCGAAGTCCCTGACGCGGGCAGCCAGCAGTTCGAACCCTGGGACGTCGGGCTGGTTCTCCCGGGCGCCTCCGGTGAAAAGCGCGGCCGGGTTCCGAAGTCACGGCAGGCTGTCCCCACGCCCGGTCACCTGCCCCCGCACAGCCGACGATGTTCCGGGTAGGAAAGATGCATCCCTGTCGATGTCTTCCCGGTTCTCCCGGAACCACTGGATGGTGGACTCGATGCCATCCTCGAAGCTGGTGCGGGGTTCGTAACCTATGAGCTTCCGGGCCTTGTCCACCGAGGCCAGCAGGCGGGTCTTGGTGTCCCATTTTCGTCGTGGGGCATAGCGGATGCCGGCCTGGTTGCCCACCGATGTGTTTATCACCTCGGCCAGGTGACCGATGCTGATCTCCCGCTCCGAGGCCAGGTTCACGGCCTCCCCGATGGCCTCGTCGTAGTACCCGGCCCTGAGGAGCCCGTCAACGAGGTCGCCGACATAGGTAAAGTCCCGGGTCTCCTCCCCAGTGCCCGTGATGGGCAGGGGATGCCCGTTCATCGCCCAATAGACGAAATTGGGGATGACGTTCCTGTACTGGCCGGGCACCTCTCCCGGGCCGTAGGAGTTGAAGAATCGGGTGATGGCTATTCTCATGTCATGGTAGTGGCTGAAGAAGTTGCAGTACAGCTCCCCCAGCATCTTGGTGATCTGGTAGGGGGAGGTGAGGTGCATAGACACGTACTCCTCCCGCAGGGGAAGGGGGGCTTCACTGCCGTAGATGGAGCAGCCCGAGGAGGCGTACACAAACCGCTGCACAGAGGCTATGGAGGCGTACTCTAGCAGCTTAAGGGTACCCACCCCGTTCACGTGCAGATCCCGCTCGGGGAAGTCCACCGAGTTCTGGTTGGCGAAGAAGGCGGCCAGGTGGAAGATGTGGGTTGGCGACTCGTTGAACACCCGCTTCAGGGCAGTATCGTCGGTGACGTCGCCGTGGACGAAAAGGACGGCGGGATGGGAGGGAATGTTCCACTTGTAGGAGGCCTCCATGTTGTCCAGGATGATGACCAGCTCCGCTCCCAGGTTGGCCAGGGCTTTAGATAAGTTGGAGCCTATAGCCCCGGCCCCGCCGGTTACCAGCACCCG
Source organism: Dehalococcoidia bacterium (assembly GCA_965116325.1). Taxonomy (GTDB): domain Bacteria; phylum Chloroflexota; class Dehalococcoidia; order Lucifugimonadales; family JAGWBF01; genus JAGWBF01. The sequence continues at coordinate 2,191,739 of OZ220675.1, forward strand.
CTTCCCCTTGTAGCTCTCCAGGTAGTCTGTCATCGCCTCTCCCGAGCCCCATCGCCGTAAATGCCCCGCATCCATTCGATGTACCTGCGTAGTCCCTCCTCCAGGTTCACCTGGGGGTTGTGGCCCAGGTGTCGCTCAGCCTTGGACGAGTCCACCACCTTGACGCGGGTTGTGAAGGGTTCGGCATCCTTGTAGGTCACCCGGCTGTCGTCCTTGTCCAGCAACCTGAGGACCATGTCCGACAGCTCGGCGATATCGACCACCCACTCCTGGCGGGAGCCGAGGTTGTACACCTCGCCGGGATGAAAGCTCTCGCAGATGTTTGCCATGGTCGCCACCGTGTCGGACACATAGTCGAAGATGCGCTTGTGGCCCCTGTACACGGTGAAGGGCAGGTCCTTCATTGCCCGGTACACAAAGATGGGGATCACGCCGCGGTAGCTGCTGTAGTACTCGTGGGGGCCGTAACAGTTCAGGGGACGCACCCGCACGCTCTCGGTGCCGAACATCTCCGCCGAGTTCAGCACCAGCAGCTCGCCTGCCCACTTGCTTACGGCGTAGTCGTTGAGCTGCTTGATGGCTATCCTGTCCATGACATCTTCGTACATCGTGCCGTCGTAGTCGCCGTAAACCTCGCAGCTGCTGAAGAAGACCTGGCGGAAGCGGTGCTTCTCCTGGAGGCGGAGGAGGTTCTTGGTGCCGATGACGTTGACGCTCCACAGGTTTTCGTAGTGGTCTTCGCCGTTCCAGCGCCCGTACTCGGCGGCCAGGTGATAGACGTAGTCGAAGGAGCGAGACTCGAAAATCTTTTCGAGCTGCCAGTAGCTGCTGACGTCGGCCCGCACATGGTCGTCTGTCTCGCCGTGGACGATGTCGCAGGTCGTCACATCGTGACCGCGTCCTCGAAGCTCGGCAGCCAGGTTTGTGCCGATGAAGCCCTTGCCTCCCGTCACCAGAACGCTAGCCAACCGCTGTATCTCCTCGCGAATGCTTCTGCATTTTTCACCCTCGCCTTAGTCCCCTCCTATCAAGGGAGGGAGTATAGGTTGGCACCCTCCAGCAGGATGTCGATGGTTCGCTCTCCGGCGCGGCCATCACCAAAGGGGTTCTCCCAGTCCCTGTCCTTCTCCAGCATACCACGTACCTGCTGACCCAAGTTGGCAAGGTGGGTCCCGGCTAGGGCGTTGCTCCCCACCTGGAGGGTCTCAGGGCGCTCGGTGTCGTCCCTGAAGGTGATGCAGGGCACCTGCAGAACGCAGCACTCCTCCTGCACTCCCCCCGAGTCGGTGAAAACAAGGCGGGCGTGCTTTTCAAGCGCCAGGAAATCGAAGAACCCGACGGGTTCTATGGTGCGCACCTCCGGTGGCAGGGAGAGCCCGTGAGCTTCTATGCAGGCTGCCGTCCTGGGATGGATAGGGAAGACAACGGGCATGCCATGCTCCTGTACAGCGGCCCCCTGGCCCTTCAGCATCCTGTCCAGCACCTCGGGCCGGTCGGTGTTTTCGGCCCTGTGGAGGGTGGCTAGGAAGTAGGCCCCGGGCTCCAATCCGAGGTCGTCCAGGATGGAAGCGGCTTCGGCCCTGGGGAGATAGACCTGCAGGGCATCCACGATGGTGTTGCCGGTAACGAACACCCGCCGGGGGTCGGCGCCCTCCCCCCGCAGCACTTCGGCCGCCCACGGGGTAGGGGCCAGCAGCACCGACGCCAGCCGGTCGGCCACGATGCGGTTCTTCTCCTCCTGCATGGCCGAGTTGTAACTCCGCAGCCCTGATTCCACGTGGACGAAAGGGATGCCCAGGTGGCTGGAGGCCAGGGCGGAAGCCAGCACCGAGTTGGTGTCGCCCTCGGCCAGCACGTAGCTGGGGTCCTCCCTGCCAACTACCCTATGCAGGCCGGATAGCATCTTCCCAAGCTGCTCTCCGAAGGGGCCGGAACCCACCTCCAGGTTGTGGGTGGCCGAGCCAAGCCCCAGCTCCTGGAAGAATATTTCGTCCAGGTTGTAGCTGTAGTGCTGGCCTGTGTGAACGATGGAGTAGCTGATGCCCCGCCGCCGGCACTCCAGGATGATGGGGGCCATCTTTATGATCTCGGGCCGGGTCCCAACCACAAGACAGAGCTTCAAGTCCTTTTTCACCATGTCCCTTTGTCCCCTCATGGAGGGGAGATAAGTCTACCCCCTCTCCCCTGTAGGGAGAGGGCTGGGGTGAGGTGGAATAGACCCCTGGCGCTCGGTGAGCGTTTCACCCTCCCCTTAGTCCCCTCCCATCAAGGGAGAGGGGATTTATTTCTCCCGCTCCCCTGGAGGGAGAGGGCTGGGGTGAGGGGGCACAGTTTCTGAAGGAAGGGGCGTCAATGGCGCTTAGCGACCTCCATCAGCAGCTCCTCGTGCCGGCGCACCAGCACCTCCCTGGAGTGGCCCTCCAGGAAAGCCTGCCTGCCCGCAGCCCCCATGACTGACCGTTCCTCGGCGCTCAAGGAGTACAGTTCCAGCACCGCCTGGGCCATGGCTTGGGGGTCCTCTGCGGGACAGCTTGTGCCAGCCCCCGCAGCCTCCACCAGGTCGGCTGCATTGCCGGCGCTGGCCATGAGCACGGGACGCTGGCAGGCCATGTAAGAGAATATCTTGGCCGGTATGCTGATCTCGAACAGGGGGTCCCGCTTGTAGTGGGCCAGCAGCACGTCGGACAGAGCATAGATGTGGGGCATCCGGGTCGCGGGCTGCTGCCCCAGGAACCCCACGTTCTCCAGCTTCCTCTCCCGTACCATGCCCTCCAGCCCGTCGCGTCCCACCCCATCTCCCGCGAACAGGAACTGGATGTTCTCTTGGGACCTCAGGAGGTCGGCTGTCTCGACCACCGTCTGCAGGTTCTGAGCGAGGCCCATATTGCCTCCGAACACCACGTTGAACCTGCCCGCCATGCCAAGCTCCCCTGCAAGGGTGGGGTCCGGCTCCACAGGCTGGTAAATCTCCTCGTTAGCCCAGTTGGTTATCACCGTGACTTTCTCCGGGGGTACACCCTTGCCCACCAGGTTGTCCCGGTAGCCGGGAGAGACTGTGATGATGGCAGAGGCGCGCTTGTAAACGAATCTTTCCAGCCAGCGCAGCCCCGCGATTATCTTCCTGCTTCGCACCATGCCCGTGGCCAGGATCGCCTCTGGCCATAGGTCATTCACCGCATAGACAAAGGGGATGCGGCGCATCAACCCCATGACCCAAGCTGAGACCCCCATGCTAAGAGGGGGATGGGACACGTACATGACGTCGGCGGGCCTGATGCCCAGGGTGCCCATTGCGCACGATGATGCCATGAAAGAGCCGTAACTAAGGATGCGACGCAGGGACGACCGGCTGTGGTCCACCATAAGCGGCAGGCGGAGCACCGGGATTCCGTCGATGGTCTCCCACTTCCAGGGCCGCTGGCTGTAGCCATCGTAAAGCTTTCCTTGGGGATAGCTTGGGAACCCGGCAACGACCTGCACCTGGTGGCCCCGTCGTGCCAAGGATACCGCCAACTCATGGGGCATCCATATGGGTTCCGGATGGTAGAAGTAGGAGTGAATCAGGATTCGCATCAATTAGCTCTCTCCCGCATTGTAGCCAAAACAAGTCTCCAAATGCATGTTTAGGTGCCGTGCCCTTGACGGCATTTGACATTCTCACCAAACTCTATCCAACATCCGCCTCTCAAGGAAGGAGGCTATCATAGGACGCGGACTGATCGTGGCGTACGTGTGCAACGCCCATCTAGGCGGTGGAGAGGAGCACGCGCACCAGATATCGAGGCACTTGGTGGGCCTGGGAGAAGAGCTGACCTACGTTACCATGCTCTGTCCTCACCCCCACGCACCCTTTCTGTGCCCGGATCCCTTGGAGCTTGAACGGTTCGAGGAGTCCTGCGGATATCCCATCGTGCGGGTACGAAACAGGTTTCTGGGATATGGGCGTTGGTTTACTCCGTCGGCGATCATTAACCAGTTTCGGTTACTCCGGGATTTGTACGTAGTGGTGCGCAGGCTCCGGCCGCGGTTCCTCTTAGTGAACCAGGGAGTATTTCTGTGTGCGATCTGTTGGATGATTTCGAAGCTGGCTCGCATTCCCGTTATCCAGATGGTCCATCACGTGCAACAAACTATGGGGCAGGGCGTTCGTGGGCGGGTGAGACGAATACTTGCCCGCTTTGTCTTTAAGGCCGTCGATTTAAACGTGTGCATCTCCAAGGCCACCGAGACGGACGTTACGAAGTTCGCGAATTCGAGTCGCGTTAGAACAACCATAATCGCCAACGCTGTTGATCTAGATGGCATGGACGCCTGGAAAAGAGATGACCTCGCCGGCAGTAAGGCGATGGAGTCCCTGCAACAGCGAGGGTATGTAGCGGCTCGCGGGCCTGTCATTCTTGCAGTTGCAAGGCTCGAAGAGAACAAGGGTATCCAGTGGGGTATCAGGGCGATGCCGAAGATACTGGCCGAGTTCTCCGACGCGCGCTACTTGGTCGTGGGAGATGGGACCTACAAATCCGAATTGGAATGCATCGCCGGCTCTGCGCTGCTGGACAGCCAGCAAGGGGCAGTTGTCTTCCTAGGGCGGGTGTCCGACGACGAGAAGTACGCTCTCTACGAAGCCTGCGACCTGTTCGTTATGCCGTCGTCCGAGGAGGGGTTTGGACTGGTGTACGCCGAGGCTGGGGCCTTCGGTAAGCCCTCCATCGGGTGCGACGTCATGGGGGTGCCTGAAGCCATAGCCCATGAAGAAACGGGTTTGCTGGTGCCTCCCAACGACCCCGATGCTGTGGCGGATGCGATTCTGAGGCTGCTCCGGGATGATGGCGAGCGGGCCCGCATGGGAGCCGCAGCCAGAAGGCGCGTTGAGACCATGGGCACATGGGAGGACAGGGCGAGACAGTACCAGCAGCTCATAGGGGAGCTGGTCAGCAGGCGCGGGAATGGGTGACGGTGCGACTTCTCCTCCCCTCTGAAGGAGAGGGTTGGTGTGAGGGGTACTGGCTGCCCCATTCGTCGGCAGTTCGCAGAGCGGGGTTCTGCGTCCCCGTCCCCGGGATGGCCGTTCCCCTTCGATTTCCCCCTTCGAGAGCCTCAGGACAGGCTCAGGCCGAACGGCCAGTCGTGTTGCAAGCCAACGTAGGTTCCAGTTTTAGTGGAAACGACGGTAGGGGGAGCGGCAACGACGAGGGTGTTCAAGGGTTCCCTCAAAAAGAGGATAGGGGCATATGGAGGGAAGGGACAATCTTGTCTTAGGCGCCGGACTGGAGCTTGTGGTAGTTGGCGAACACCCCTGCCTTGGCCAGCAGGCTGTCCCAGTTGCCCTCCTCCACGATCTGTCCGTCCTGCAGCACCAGGATCTTGTCGGCACCCTGTATGGTGGATGTGCGGTGGGCAACGACCAGAATGGTGCACTCGCCGTGCACCTGCTTGATGTGCTCTTGGACAGCCTGCTCCGACTCGGAGTCCAGGGCGCTGGTGGCCTCGTCCAGGACCAGGATTTCCGGGTTTCGCAGGATGGCCCTGGCCAGGGCTATTCGCTGGCGCTGGCCCCCGGACAGGTTCCAGCCCTGCTCGCCTATCACGGTGTCGTAGCCCGTAGGCAGGTTCTCGACGAAGTCGTGAGCATAGGCCCGCTTGGCCGCCTCCACCACCTTCTCCTCTGAGCTGCCCGGCCTACCGATGGCGATGTTGTTGAAAACGCTGTCGTTGAACAGGAACACATCCTGGCTCACCAGACCTATAGACCTGCGCCATGTCGCCAGGTCCAACTCCCGCAGGTCCATCGCGTCCACTTTCACGGACCCTTCCAGGGGGTCGTAGAACCGCAGGAGCAGGTCGATTACCGTGGTCTTTCCCACGCCGGAGCCCCCCACGATAGCTGTCAGCTCCCCCTTCCTGGCGGTGAAGGAGACATTCTTGAGGACCGGCGAGCGGGGGTCGTAGCTGAATCCCACACCGGAGAAGGCTATCTCGTCCTTAAGGCCCGGGAAAGGACTATCTCCGTTGGCCACCTTGATGTGAGAGGCTTCGTCCATGACCCTGTTGACATCGTGGAGGGCTGCAATGGTGCCGGCGAAGGTCTGTCGCTCGCTGTTGAGGGCGACGATCCTGGGGGTGAGACGATAGAGGATGAACAGCAGGGCAACCACAATGGCGATCTCGAAGCCCAGCAGGGACACGCCAACGAACACGATCCCGCCGATGAGCCCGAACAGGGCGGCTTCGTGGAACACCACCATCTGACTCCGGTGCTTCCCCAGCCGGTAGGCTGCCTCGGCCACTTCGTCGGTCCTCCTGCGGAAGGCGGTCCGTTGTAATGGCTCCAGCAGAAAGGCCTTGATGACCCGTATTCCGCTCAGGCTCTCCACCGATGTGGCCTGGAGGCGGTTCTCCCGCTCCGCCAGGTTCCCTCCGATGGCCCGGGAGCGGGTTACGTTGTACTGGAGAGCCAGGGACACCAGCAGCAGCAGTCCCACCGCGATGGCTGTGAGGGTTGGAGCGATGAGGAAGGCGGCCGTCAGGTAGGTGACGATTATCCCGATGCTGGCCAGCACCTCGTTGGCGTGGAAGTAGGCTTCTCCTGCGCGGAAGGCTTGGGTGGTTAGCGTTCCGCTCAAGGAGCCGGTCCTCTGGTCCTGGAAGTAGGAGATGTCGGTTTGGAGCAGGTTCTCCATGGTCGAGGTCCTCATCCAGGAGATGAACCCCTCCCTTGTCTTGGCGACGAGGACCATCCGCAGGTACTTGAGGGCGGCCGCCGTCAGGACAAGGATGGCGAGGGCTACCAGGATGGACTCCAGGGTAAGGGACAGGCCCAGGGTGTTGAACAGGTCCTCAAAGGCCCGGGAGATCCAGTGGTCCCCAACCCCGCCCGAGTCCAGGTTCTGGAGTAGGGGAACCAGGAGACCCACGTTGACGCCTTCGAAGATGGCGACAAGGAGAGTAACGAGAATAATGAACAGGGCCATCCGGAGACGGCCGTACTTTACTGCAAAGCTGTGCCAGAGGGCGCTGTACATATGCCTTGGGTCAACCTGGTTGGGCGATGGATCGTGGCACGATGGTAGGTAAGGGCCATGCCTGTGTCAAGGCGCGCAGGATACCCTCTGATATGGGAACTCTTGCGCGCCTTCCCCGGCGGGATTGAACACAGTCCGGGCGTGACACGACGAATGATAGAGGATTCGAGAGCGGGGATTGACGCAATTGAAAATAGTGTGCTAACTTTTACCATGTAAAAAGCCGCGAAAGAGACGAGTAGGCGGGGAATAGCGTCCAGCGAGTCTGGTACGGTGAAAGCAGACACGTGAACCCCGACCGAAGATCCCTCTGGAGCTGCCAGCCGAAGCCTCCAAATGGAGAAAGTAAGCTGAGCCGGGTTCATCGCCCGTTACAAGCGATGGAGCATGATGGTGCTCTACAGAAGAGGCCCTCATAAGAATGGGGGCAATTAGGGTGGTACCGCGGGAAAACGCATCCCGTCCCTAGCAGGGGACGGGATTTTTTTATCCGCCAATGCAGTCACCTGGAAGCTTCTGGCAGGCATCTAATCCGGGAACACGGAGGCTGACATGCAGCTGAAGGGTGCTGAAATCATTTGCGAGTCGCTGCTAAAGGAAGGGGTAGATGTGGTATTCGGGCATCCGGGGGGCGCTGTTCTCCCCCTGTACGATGCTCTTTACTCCTATCCTCAGCTACGTCATATCCTTGTAAGACATGAACAGGCGGCCGCTCATGCGGCCGATGGCTATGCCCGGGTGACCGGCAGGCCGGGGGTCTGCATTGCCACGTCGGGTCCCGGCGCAACCAACCTGGTGACGGGCATTATGGGAGCCAAGGCCGATTCCGTCCCCATGGTGGCCATAACTGGGCAGGTGGCCCGGGCGGCCCTGGGTAGCGAGGCCTTCCAGGAGTGTGACACCTGCGCCATCACAGCTCCATGCACCAAGAAGAACTACTTGGTCATGTCCGCCGAAGACCTGGCTCCGACCATCTATGATGCGTTCCGGGTGGCCCAAGAAGGGCGGCCGGGCCCTACTCTGATAGATATACCAAGGGATGTCCAGCAGGAGCTAGCCGAGTTTGAGTACATGGAGGTCCCAGGGGGGGACTTAGCCCCTGTTCATGAAGGCATGGAGGAAAACCTCCGGAGGGCCGCTCAGCTCATCAACGGGGCCAGCAAGCCCCTGATCCTGGCGGGTCATGGGGTGCTGAACTCCCGGGCTGCCTCCGATGTGCTGTCCCTGGCCGAAAAGACCGGTATCCCGGTAGTCAACACTCTCCTGGGTATCGGTTCTTTCCCCAGGAGCCACCCCCTCAGCTTGGGAATGCTGGGAATGCACGGCATGTACTGGTCCAACCTTGGAGTGGACCAGTCGGACCTCATCGTGGGACTTGGAGTGCGGTTCGATGATCGCATTATCGGCAAGCCCGGCTCCTTTGCCCCCAACGCCAAGGTCATCCAGGTTGATATCGACCCTTCCCAGATAGCGCGAAATGTCCCTGTCGAAGTGGGCATCGTCGGCGGTGTCAAGGCGGTGCTGAAGGAGCTCCTAGCCCTGGTGCGCCCTTCCAGCCACGCCGACTGGGTGCACCAGTTGGATGCCCTCAAGGAGGAGCATCCTTCTCTGGAGGTGCCCGAGACCGATGGACTTCTTGCCCAGCATGTTTTGACTGACCTCAACGAGGTTATGGCAAGCGAGGGCGACTCCGTAGTCGTTACCGGGGTTGGCCAGCACCAGATGTGGGCGGCCCAGTACCTGATGGTTGAAGTGTCGGATAACTTTGTATCCTCGGGCGGCCTTGGGGCTATGGGGTACGAGGTGCCGGCGGCCATGGGCGCCCAGGTGGGAAGACCCGATGCCACCGTTTGGAGCATCGCCGGAGACGGTGGGATCCAGATGACCATCCAGGAGCTGGCGACCATCTCCGATGAGAAACTGCCGGTGAAGATAGCATTGTTCAATAACGGCGACTTAGGAATGGTGCGCCAATGGCAGGAGATGTTCTACCAGGGGCACTACAAGGCGGTTTCCATCCCCGGTCCTGACTTTGTGAAGATGTCGGAAGCTTTTGGCATACCCGCTAAGAGGGTGGCGCGTCGGGAAGAGGTACTTCACGCCCTGCGTCAGGCCAAGGAGACATCAGGGCCGTTCCTTATCGAATTCGTTCTCAAGCCCGATGAGAGTGTCTATCCGATGGTCCCGTCAGGAGCTACGCTGGCGGAAACTGTGGAAGACCCCAGGACGCGGAAGACCGGATAATCTGCCTTATCCAAATTCTTAGATTTGTTCTAGAACCACCCTAGTCCTTCGCTTGCTGTTTCTGATTACAGATGTGCAGCCTTGGACAATGTCGACCGCCAATCAAGCCTCACCACCCATGAACTCACAAACAGTTTTGTACAATGATTAGACGCATTATCAAACCAATTGTGGAAAAAAGTCTTGACAAGACTGCATTTCGGTATCAAACTACCGAAAGTCAATAATGGGGCCGGAAGGTGTGGGAGGCGGCTGGCAGCAATAAGTGGTCAAGCCCAATAATGTTCCCCCTTCACCAGCCCCGGCCATCCCGCTTCCTTGTCTGACTTTTTTGGGAACTCGGCTTTTTTCTTTTTCCGGGTTCCGGATAGGAGGTTAGAAGAAAAAGCATGCTGAGATGTGTTGTGGGAGGAATGGGGGAGGACTCTTCCGTTTTTTCACGGTGATTCTTTAGGAGGCAATGAATGCGACGATGATGACGACGTCCGTTAGAGTAATGAGCGACGGAATAATAAAGTTCGATGGTGGAACAATGTTTGGGCAGGTGCCCAAGGTTGTATGGGAAAACAAGGTTTCGACAGACCGCAAGAATCGGATTACCTTGGGACTCAACTCCCTCCTCATTCAAATCGGGACCCACACGGTCCTGGTGGATGCGGGGGTTGGCTCAAAGGAGATAGACGGCGAAAAAGAGACCTATGGTCTGGTGCCCAGTCGCTTGCTCAAGGGCCTGAAAAGCCTTGGGCTTTCAGCTAAAGATGTCGATACCGTAATACTGACCCACCTTCATTTTGATCATAGTGGTGGGTGTACCAAGCTGGACCGCATGGGCAACCTCGTGCCGACCTTTTCCAAAGCCAAGTACTATGTCCAGAGCGATTGTTGGGAAGATGCCTGCATGGCCACTGAACGCTGCCAGGAGATCCATCGCGGGGAGGACTATCGGCCCATTGACGAGAAGGGCCAGCTGGAGCTCTTGGACGGCGACGCTGAGATCTACCCCGGCCTTAACGTCAGGGTAACTGCGGGCCACGCTCGGGGACACCAGATAGTCTTGCTGAACCATGGTGGAGAGCGAATAGCCTTTCTGGGCGACCTGGTGCCCACGCCCCACCACCTGGATATGTCTGCCATTTCGGCTTTCGACCGCTTCCCCGAGGAGACCCTGGTAATGAAGCGGGACATTCTCAAACAAGCCGAACGGGAGGGCTGGCTTCTAATATTTGCCCATGGGAACGAACAGAAGGCCGGCTATCTGGAGAATCGAAGTGGGGAGACGTATCTGCGCCCTGTCGAACTGTAATATTCCATCATTGACACTGCAGGAACGCCTGCCGACGAACTGATCAAGGATGAAGGTTCACGGCAGGCGTTCTTCTTTTTGACAAACGATGCCGAGAATCTTTGCTACACCTCTGCCAGGATGCTGTCCCCCTCGAGGGTGAGCAGGGTCGCAGCGGTGATGCAGTTGGCCAAGTCCCGGTCGCTGACTGTGTGCACCCTCACGTAGTTGTCTGTCAGGCCCCGGTATATGGGGACGCGCCCCTCGTCCAGTCGGGACTCCCATAGAACCGCCCGGGTGATGCCCAGCAGCTTGGTGCGGTAGCTGGTCGATTGACGCTGGGACAAAGCTATAAGCTGTCCCACCCTTTCCCTGGTTACCGCAGCGTTGACCTTTGCTCCAAAGTGGGCCGCACTGGTGCCGGGCCTGGTCGAGTATGGGAACACGTGAATATCGGCGAAATCCATGCTTTCGGCGAACCTGAAGCTCTCCTGGAACTCCCTATCGGTCTCGCCGGGGAATCCGGCGATGATGTCGGCCGTGATGGACACATCACTCACCGCGTTGCGTACTCTGGCTGCTGCGTCGGCGTACCCGGCGCTAGTATACCTGCGACGCATTCGGCGGAGGGTAGGGTCGCACCCGCTTTGCAGGGGCATATGAAAATGGGGACAGAGACGCCCATCGGACCAGAGGCCCAGCAGATCACCGGACACCTCCTGGGGCTGTAGTGACGAAACCCTGATCCTTGGGACCGACGTTTGTTCCAGGATGGTTTTGAGAAGGCGGGAAAGGGTTAGCCCGGGGAGGTCGAACCCGTAGGTCCCCAGCTGCGTCCCGGTGAGCACAACTTCCCGGCACCCCCCGTCCGATGCGGCGTTGATGCGGTCGATGATGTCCTGGGGTGGAATGCTGCGCTCCCGTCCCCGCACCTTGGGGACGATGCAGTAGGCGCAAACTTGGTCACACCCCTCCTGTATCTTGATCATCGAGCGGGTCCGGCGAGTGCTGGTGGGTGTCCTGCTGCTCGACTTGCCAGTGCCTGGCAGAGCCCCGGATGCGGCGGGGAGGGGCTTGGCTGCCTGAGAGAAGGTAGCCAGGACCTTTTCCACCAGTAGGTCCTTGTCCGGGTTGCCTACCACAAGCTGGCTGCTGCCCTGGCTTGCCAGCTCTTGGGGCGCTCGGTGGGCGTAACAGCCGGTTGCGACAACCAACGATTCCGGGTTGCGCCGCCGGGCGGAGTTAAGCGCTTGCCTGGCCTTGGCGTCGGCAGTGTGGGTGACCGTGCAGGTGTTGACTACGTAAACGTCGGGGGAATCTGCGGAGTCCACAACAGCAAAGCCTGCTTCGACGAAACGCTGGGCTATGCTCTCGCTGTCGGCTTGGTTCAGCTTGCAGCCGTGGGTCTGAATGGCAACGGTGCCAATCTTGGGACTATCGGTCCGCACAGCGCTCATGGGGGAAGCCCTCGCTGACTGATGGTTGGAGGCGCACTAGGTGCGTCTTTGAGGACTTCCCGATTGGTCTGTTAATGGAAACGGGAAGGTATTGTCTCCGCAGGTCCTGAGGGACTCCCGATATGCGGATTCCCTTCGGGAAAAATCTGAGGAAAAAGGCTGATACCCATCATGCTGACCGGGCGACGAGTTTCTCAGGTGCTCCACCGCCAGGGCGATTCGGTTCTTTGCCTGCACCAGCCAGGGAGGCTGCTCGGCATTTACCTTCCGGGCGTAGGTGTAGATCACAAAGGAGGCAGCAATGACAGCACCGCCGCCTATGGCGTCCAGGATGTAATGGTTGCCGGTGATCGTTATTGCGAAGAAGGTAATCGTAGGGTAGATGATCCCAAGGGGTCTGATCCAGGGGTTGTTGGTCCTTAGGAACATAACACCAAACAGCACCGTCCAGGCAAAATGCAAGCTGGGCATGGCCGCGAAGGCGTTGTAGTACACCTGCATCTCCCGGCTGCCGTACCATGTGGGACCAAACCGCTGAATGGTATCTATGAATCCCAGGTCGGCCAGGTACCTGGGCGGTGCCAGCGGGAATGCCGCGTAAAGGATAAGGGCCAGCACAAAGCTGATGAGGATGACGTTGCGGTAATAGATGTATCTATCGTGGTTGAAAATATAGAGGACCACTCCGGTTGCGATGATGATGGGCCAGAAGGTGATTATGTAGGCCCAGTTCAAGATGATGACCACTGCCTTGGCCGACTTTACTGCCCACGATTGCCACTCCAGCTCCCATAACAGCCCGAAAGCTCCCTCGATTGTCACCACTTTAGCCGCGTTTTCGAAAGCAGTCAGTTCGATATTGGGGATAAGGTACTTTCGAATAAACATGTAGAGGAAATATGCCCCGACGAGCAGGGCCAATTCCCGGAGATGTTTCATGACTTCCCAACGTTCCACCAGCGAAGCCAGGTTGGAGCGCCTAATCATCGCCGTCGCTCCCGGCATGTTGTCGCGCAGTTTCCGATGCTGCCATTCCCGGCGCGTGCAAGTTGTTAGCTGGAGTTGGGGTAGCAGATGCCCTTGCGGGAGACATCTCTCTTTGGGCGGCGGCATTGCTTCCCAGGTAAACGCTGCAGGTCAAGCAGCCCACCTGCTGCTCGGGGAGGGGGCCTTTCTTGAAGAGCTGCCTGGCGGAAAGATAGTGGCTGTTGTTCCATATTGACTTTATGGAATGGTTCTTTACGCTTCCAAAATCATCGGATGCGTCGGTAAGGTAGCAACAGGGGGCGTATCCCCCATCCCAGTTCACCACGGCGCTGCGCCAGAGACGCCAGCAGCGGTCACCATCTTCATTATAGGGTTTCTCCATGGGGTTCTCCCTGTCTTTCCAGCCCTCTCCGACCGGAAGCCATTCCCTCGTCAGGGATTCATCGTCGGCCCCATGAGGAAAATCCACTCGCTTGAAGACTATGTTGTCCACCCCCAGATCGGCGGCCATTTGCCGGGCTTCGGGGATCTGGGCCTCGTTCTGTTTCATCACGATGTATTGCCACTCCAGGTAAGGGGTGGCTGAGCCCAGCTCCTGGCGCTTTTCTACCAGCAGCTTGACATTGTCCATAACCCTGTCCAAGTGGCCCCCGACCCGGTAAACCTCGTACACATCCTGGGTTGTCCCATCCAGGGATATGATCAGCACATCCAGGCCCGAACGGACCAGCTCTTCCGCCATGGAAGGGGTCAAGGGTTTGTTCAGGTTGGAGCTCATAATTGTTGCGATGTTGGCTTCGTGGGCATAGGCAACATACTTGGCAATATCCTTGTTCAGGAAGGGCTCGCCCCAGCTGTACAGGCTGAGCCAGATGCAATAGTTTTTGATCTGCCGGATGATGTCCTGATACATGGGGAAGGACATCACGCCCTTGTCCCGGTGGACCGTCCCCAAGCCTGTATGGCAGAGGGGACACTTGAGCTGGCAAATGTTGGTGGTGTCGATTTCCCATTCGTAGGGGTATCCCCACACTTTGGCGCGGCCAAGGCGCAGCTGGGCTTCCACGCGCGCAAAGTTGAATAGCTTGCGCCAGCTCCAGTAGCGAAGGGCCAGAGAGAACCGTTGGCTGGCGCGCCCGGCGGCCATGGCGCCAATGACGGAGCGGTTAACCTGGAGCGCGCGCTCGGCGGTCCAAGCTGACCGTAGGAGCAGCGATTCAGCCAGCTTCAGCATTGTTCTCTAGAGGATGCGATGTCCCGGTAGGGTGTCAATTCTGATCGGGGCCTGTCGATCTTCAACATGATTGCTTGCATTGCCGGGACGGGCCTCCAAGCCGGGTCCTTGAGACTGCCCGATACCCTGTGGTAGGGGGCCGGATTCTATATTGGCAGGTAGTGTACTTTGGCCTTGTTTAGGGTGTCAACGGAAACAGTTCCAGCTTGGGAGATTTCACCCTCCTGGAACCCTTTAGATATAATGGGGCCAAGCTGAGAACTTACATAATGGACCAGTAGGAGGACACAATGGCGGTCGATGGGATAAAGCTCAACAGCGTCAACCATGTGGTTACCATGGTCTCGGACACCAAGCGAAGCATGGAATTCTACTGCGACTTCCTCGGATTCGAACACATTCCCAGCCAGGTCGATAACCCGAACATCACATGGCTCGTTCTCCCCAACGGGGTGATGCTGCACCTGATAGAGACAGAGGAGGCTCCGGCCAAGCCGGACAACATCCACCACGCCTTTGAAGTGGAAGACTTCGACAGGGCCGCAAAGGCTGTGGAGGGGCATGGCGTAGCCATAGAGCGGTCCGGAGTGCGCCACGATGGACAGAAGTTCATGTTTTTCAGAGACCCGGACGGCAATCGGGTCGAGCTCTGCACTCCGTCGGGATTCGCACGCTAGAGGTTCCCCGGTCCCGGCTAATCTGCATCTGGCATCTTGGCATCAAGAATACATTATGCTATGATGCTGAAATGAGAACAACGCTAACCATAGATGACGATATAGCCGATGCCCTGAAGGAACAAGCCAGGCTCCTCGATAGGCCTTTCAAGCAGGTCGTTAACGACATTCTGAGGCGGGGGTTGTCTCCGGCGGCAGTGAGGGAACCGGCGCCCGAGTACCGGATTGTCCCCAACCGCAGTCAGCTCGTGCCGGGAGTGGACCCTCTCAAGCTCAACCAGCTTGACGACGAGCTGCAAGCCGGAGATATGGCGTCGGATTGGTCCAAGGGTGATAGTCCCTGACCTGAATCTCCTGGTCTATGCCCACAACACCGGAGCGCCCTTCCATGAGAGCGCCAAGCGGTGGTGGGAGGGCCTGATCAACGGGCAGGAGCGCGTCGGTGTCCCGTGGGCTGTGCTGACCGGATTTGTTCGCCTGATGACCCACCCCAGGGTGCTCTCCAGTCCTGTAACGGCTGCTTCTGCTATGGACTACGTCGATGAGTGGTTCAGTTTTCCCCATGTTACCCAGCTGAACCCGGGGAGCAACCACCTGGCCTATTTTCGCCAGAACCTGGCTGCCGCCGGTGTTGGGGGCAACATGGTGACCGACTGCCACATAGCCGCCCTGGCCATGGAGTACCAGGCGGAGCTGCACTCCAACGACACCGACTTCAGTCGGTTTTCCGGTTTACGCTGGCGCAACCCCCTCTGATCCCGGAACGGATCAGTTCCACGACCAGAATGCGATACGCCCAGTTGCCACCTCCTCTGGCACCGCGCCCTCTTTGGCTTCCAGGACATACACCTTGTAGCCCTGGGGGGAGCCGCCGTTCACACCTGATGAGTGCCTTTGAAGGCTTCCTGTGAAAACGATGCGGCGGCTATCAGGGGACCAGATAGAGTGGGAAAGGGCATACTGGTCGAAGAAGGTCAGCGCCGTCAGAAGGTCTGCCGAAGGCAGAAACTCGGCCACCACAACAGGTGGGCCGCCAGCTCGTTCCACAAGCTTCCAGGCGAAGGTGCGTCGCTCCGAGTCGAACACCACGTAGATGAGCTTCGTGCCATCGGGGGACCAGAAGAAGGCCAGCAGAGGCTCATCCGACAGCATCCTGGGAGCCCCTCCCCCGGTTTCGACCAAGAACAGGCGGTCATACTGTCCGCTCCCCGGCTCATCGGTGTCTGCAACGGCCAGCTCGTTGCCCATGGGCGAAATCATGAAGGCGGCCAAGCTGCCTACATCGGCCAAATAGCGCGGCCTACCTTCGCCATCCAACTCGGCGGCGTAGAGGGCGTTGCTCCCATCGCGCGAGGTGGTGTAGTAGGCGGTGCGGCCGTCGTGGGACAAGGCTGGCACACGGAAGCCCGACCCGGCGAAATCCAGGTCAACCGGGCTGGGCGCTTGCGATCCGACCTGGGGTCCAGGCAGATGCAGAAGGTCGCTCTGCCTGCGTATCAACAGCGAGCCTGCATCCCTCGCCCATGAGTAGTATGTTGGTGATCCAAGGGCGATAGGCGTCGATGATGGCTCCTCCTGCGATGGTGCGAGGAACAGGGTCAAGTGCCGTACGGTAGTTGCGAGAAAAGCCAGGTGGCTGCTGTCGGGGGACCAGTAGATGTAGTGGGGCGCTCCCTGGGCAACCAGGACGGTGCCCGGTTCATTCTCATAGACCTGCTTGGAGACCCCAGAAGAGGCGTCGATAATCTCCAGGGAAAGTTGGGTTGAATCTCTCCTCGAGTTGACCCTTGACGCAGCCAGCCTGGAGCCGTCAGGGGACCAGGTCGGCCAAGTGTAGAAGGTCTGGTTGCCGGAGGCTTGGGCAAGGACATGTCCCGCGCCTTCGACTTGCGTCTCACTGTGGGTGAGACGACGTGGGTCGCTGCCATCCGGGTTAATGGTGGCGATGTTTCCGTCGTCGGTTACGTAGGCGATGCGATTGACCATGGTTGGCTGGGACTGTTCCACGGTTTCCGGTACCTGATGCTCCCTCGAGGGAGCATCGCTGGGGGCGGTCCCGTCGGGGACTGCTTCGCTCCCGCACGCTGCAAGTAAGACAAGCACCCCTGCCAGGGCCAAAAGCCAGCCGAGGGGCCATCCATGCTCAGCCTTCCGCTCTTTGTCTCCTACGTCAAATCTCCGCAGGCGGTGTGGGGGCTCGTCATAGTCGAGAAACGAGAACGAAACGCAGGTCCGCTAAGCGTCGGCAAGGATCAGAGGGGCAGGGCTATGGCCTCTCCCGTCTGCGCGCTACGGGTCACCGCCTCTGTGAACTCCATGTAGTGCACGCCGGTCTCGAAGGTGGTGTGGGTTATCGGCTCGGTTCCGCGGATGGCGTTGATGAACTCTTCTTCCACCCGCCATCCGCCCTGCTTTTCTGGGGGAATTTCGATCTTCGAAAGCTGGCTGTCTCCCCGCCTGCCCCCATAAAGGGTCAGGGGCGGCGGACCATCCATCTTCAGAGTTCCCTCGGTGCCGAACAGCCAGATCTCGATGCCGGGCCCATGGCCGGTCACGGAGCTGAAGCTCAGGGTCGCTTGGGCCCCGCTGGCCATCTCGCACATGATGTTCACATGATCGGGGACTGTCACTGTGCGTACTACGCCCGATTCGTCCTTGCGGTTGCGAACGACCACGTTGGTCATCGCCATCACCTTGGAGGCCGGGCCTGTCCATCGGATGATCCCTTCGTACCAGATACCCATCTGCATGATGTTGTAACCGCTGAGGTCCCGGTTTTGCCTCCAGTGAAGGGGGCTGTCAAAGTCGGCGAAGGCGCTTGGCCACATGCGCATGTTCACAGATATCAGGTCTCCCAGGTAGCCCTCGGCCATCATCTGCTGGATGGCGCCGTCCACCGTTAGGGTCATAGGGGAGGGCACGATTTGCTTGATCAGATGGGGATGGTTGCGGGCGGCATCCAGGAGCACGCGGGCCTCCTGGGCATCCATGGACATGCGGGCTTCGCAGAGGACGTGCTTGTTGTTCTCCAGGGCTGCCAGGATGATGGGATAGTGCATGTAGGGCCAGGTGCCAATGCAGATGGCATTGGTATCGTCAGCTTCCACGAGCTCCAGCCAATTGTCGTAGACGGTCGGAATCTCGAACTCGCCGGCAACCCGCTCGCTGGACTCCCTGCTACGGTTGCATACGGAAACGATCTCAACCCCATTCTGTTCCCTCAGGCCGGGAATATGGCGGTCCCGGGTGTTTCCCCCGGCACCCACGACCCCCACGCGGATAATCCCGTCATCCATCTTGAAGCTCCTTGTGGTTTGAACTTGTAGCACCCCGATTATAGGAGGGAAGGGCCGCCCAGTCCAGTTGAAGGCGCCGTGTTGCCTCTCCCTGCCCTGACTCTTATATTTGAGGCAATCGCTGCCTATCTGCTCGAACCGTTTAGTTGGGATGATTCCGTGTTAGGGGAGTTTCGGACTCTCCAGGAGGAATAAGGTGGAAATAGAAACGCGGGCCACTCGCGCCGGACGCGATGTAGATCCTGCTACCGGGGCTGTCTCGGCGCCCATTCACCTGTCCACTACCTTCGAGAGGGCGCCCGACGGCAGCTATCCCCAGGGCTACATCTACAGCCGAGCGGACAATCCCAACAGGGCTGCCCTTGAGGAGTGCATAAGGGACCTGGAGGGCGGGCAGTGCGCCGCCTCCTTCTCTTCAGGGATGGCGGCCATCACGGCGGTGTTCCAGGCCCTCTCGGCAGGGGACCATGTCGTAGCGCCAAGGGACGTTTACCATGGCACCGCCCGTGTGCTGAGGGGTGTGATGTCCCGGTGGGGCCTGGGTGTCACCTTCGTAGACATGGCGGACCTGGAGCAGGTGCGAAAGGCGATGGGGCCATCAACAAGAATAGTCTTTGTCGAAACACCGTCCAATCCCCTTCTGAAAATAACGGACATATCGGCAGTGGCCCAGATCGCTCACGAAAGCGGCGCCCTCTGTGTCTGCGACAACACCTGGGCCACGCCGGTGCTTCAGCGCCCCCTGGATTTGGGGGCGGACATCGTGGTGCATTCCAGCACCAAGTACCTGGGAGGCCATGGCGACGTCACGGGCGGAGTTGTAGTAGCGGCCGATAGCGACGGAATTTTCCCCAACATCCGCCAGGTGCAGCAGGATGCGGGCGCGGTACCATCGCCCTTCGACTGCTGGCTCCTGCTACGGAGCATCAGGACGCTGCCGTACCGGATGCGGGCCCACTGCGAAAACGCTGGGAGGGTTGCCGCTTTTCTTGACCAGCATCCCAGGACGGTTGAGGTGTTCTACCCCGGCCTTCTCGGGCATCCTGGTCACGATGTGGCCGCCTCCCAGATGGTCATGCCTGGGGGAATGCTGTCGGTGAGGGTAGCGGGAGGCAGGGATGGGGCCTTTGGGGTCGCGGGTAGGACTAGGCTCTTCACTAGAGCAACCAGCTTGGGGAGCTGTGAGAGCCTGATCGAGCACCGCTCCTCCGTTGAAGGACCCGAGAGCGAGACTCCGGACGATCTGCTGCGGATATCAGTGGGCCTGGAAAACGCCGACGACCTGATAGCGGACCTGGAACAAGCCCTGAAGAGTTAGAGACCCAAGAGCTGACGTTCTCAAGGGCCCACATAGCGTAGGGAACGTTTAGAATGAGAGCAAGGCACCGGAGGATAATGCTGAGGAGGATGTCCATTGGCTGAATACAAGATTGCCCTCATACCCGGCGACGGCGTCGGCGCTGAGGTGGTCGCCGAAGGCACCAAGGTGCTGGACGCCCTGGCCGCCAGGGACGGCAGCTACACTTTTGAGTACTCCAGCTTCCCCTGGGGTTCCGACTACTACCGGGAGACGGGCCGAATGATGCCCGAGGGTGGACTGGAGGAGGTGGCGGCCCACGATGCCATCCTGTTCGGGGCTGTGGGAGACCCGAACATTCCCGACCATATCACGCTGCACGGCCTGATCCTCCCCATCCGCCGGCAGTTCGACCAGGGCATCTGCTTGCGTCCTTCTCTCTTGTTCGAAGGCGTCGAGTCGCCCCTGGCGGGAAAGGCCCCTGGGGACATAGACCTGGTGGTCTTCAGGGAGAACACCGAGGGGGAGTACGCCAACATGGGGGGCTTCATGTACCAGGGTACCCCCGAGGAGGTGTCCCTGCAGACCAGCGTATTCACCTACAGGGGGACCGAACGCATCATCCGCGCTGCCTTCGACTATGCCCAGAAGCGCAACAAGGCCAAAAAGGTGACCTCGGTGACCAAGTCCAACGCTATGCAGTATGGCATGGTGTTCTGGGACCGGGTGTTCGATGAGGTGGCCGCGGACTATCCCGACATCGCGACCGAGTCCCTGCTGGTGGACCGGGCATGCATGGACTTGGTGCGACGGCCTGAGTCCTTCGATGTGATGGTGGCATCCAACCTGTTTGGAGACATCATCACGGATATCGCAGCCATAGTTACGGGCAGCATGGGCTTGGCGCCCAGCGCCAACATCAACCCCGCCCGCGAATTCCCGTCCATGTTCGAGCCGGTGCACGGCGCGGCCTTCGATATAGCAGGTCAGGGGCTGGCCAATCCCCTGGCTACCATCTTGGCAGCGGGGATGATGCTGGAACACCTTGGCGAAGCTAGAGCGGCATCGGATATAGAGTCCGCGGTGAAGCGAAATCTCAGCGAGGGGGTAGTGCGCACGGCGGACTTGGGGGGCAAGGCAACGACCTCCCAGGTGGGCGACGAGATAGTGCGGCTGTTGACCGGAGGCCCCTAGGGCTGAGGCCGATTTCCAGCTACGCATGTCGATTGACACACCCCACGGGCTGACGTAAAATCCCAGCGTTCCCGGTGTCTTTACAACATGGTGCGATGAATTGCTGTGATTGGCGCACCAACATTCCCAGGAGGTTGACCGGTGGCTACAGTCACGATGACCGTCAACGGCACCAGCTACACCAACGACGTCGAGCCCAGGCTGCTTCTCGTGCACTACATCCGGGATGTCCTGGGCCTCACCGGCACCCACGTGGGGTGTGACACCAGCCAGTGCGGCGCCTGCACCATCCGCCTGAATGGGCGCGCGGTGAAGTGCTGCACCATGTTCGCCGTACAGGCCAACGGGGCTGAGATCACGACCATCGAGGGGATGGCGACCAACGGCGAGCTTCACCCCATCCAACAGGGCTTCTGGGATGAACACGGCCTCCAGTGCGGCTTCTGCACTCCGGGGATGATCATGCTGGCCCAACAGCTCCTGGAGCGCAACCCCAATCCCAGCGAGCAGGATATTCGCCGTGGCTTGGCCGGCAATCTGTGTCGGTGCACCGGCTACCACAACATCGTCAAGGCCATCCAAAACGCGGCCAGCAAGGGCTAGCCTGCCTGGTCCCTCCAATCAGCATTTAGACCGCCAAAGGGAGGTCCGGATATGATTCCCAGCTCCTTCGAGTACTTTGCTCCATCAACCCTGGCCGAGGCGCAGACGTTGCTTCGCCGCTACGGAGGCGATGCCAAGGTTGTGGCAGGTGGGCACAGCCTCATCCCCTTGATGAAGATGCGCCTGTCCGAGCCCGGATACCTCATTGACCTGGGAGGCGTCGAGGAGCTGTCCTATATCCGGGAAGATGACGGCGGACTGGCCATCGGGGCCATGACCACCTACTACGACATCGAAAGCTCACCTTTGGTCAAGAGCAGGTACCCGGTGCTTGCCGAAGCAACGGCGCTTGTGGCGGACATCCAGGTGAGGAACAAGGGTACCATCGGCGGGTCCATGGCCCACGCTGACCCGTCGGCAGACCTGACGGCTGTGGTGCTGGCCCTGGAAGCCGAGATGCGTTCGGGCAGCTCAAGGGCCCAGCGCACCATGCCGGCCCACAGGTTCTTCGTTGACACCTTCACGACAACCCTGCGAGAGAACGAAATACTGACGGAAATCAAGCTGCCGGCCGTTCCGGCAAAGACCGGCGGAGCCTACAGGAAGTTCGCAAACAAGGCATCCCACTTCGCTGAGGTGGGCGTGGCCGCCCTCGTCACCATCGACGGAGGAGTCTGTCAGAGGGTCAGGATCGGCATCACCGGTGCAGGCCCGATAGCTTCGAGGGCCAGGGCAGCGGAGCGAGCGCTGGAGGGCAAGGAACCCACCGCGCGGAACATCGCCACCGCAGCCGGCCGGGCGGGCAGGGGCATCGAGTTTCAGAGCAACATCCACGCTTCGTCCGAGTACAGGGCCCACTTAACGACGGTCTTTGCCCGCAGAGCTCTGGAAGAGGCTGTCAGCCGGGCAGGCTAGCCGGGGGAATCAGCCGGGAATCTCCGTCCCGTACCCCTCCCGCTTGTGGGCTTGAGCGTTGGCGATGTAGCTCCTGGTCGGGGCTTCCAGCCGGCGCCGGTTCTCGGCGGACAAAGGGCGCACCTCTGCCGGAACGCCAATCACCAGGGACTCGTCTGGGATAATTGTCTTAGCCCGGATCACCGCTCCCGCTCCTACAAAGCAGAAGTTGCCGATCTCCGCTTCCTCCAGCAATACCGCATTGATGCCGATCATCACGTTGTTGCCCACTCGGTGGCCGTGCAGCACTGCTCCATGGGTCACGGAGACGTTGTCGCCGATGTGCAGATAGTCGTCGGTGTGTACCACGCAGGTGTCCTGGATGACCGAGTTGCGACCTATGGTGATGCGCCCGTAGTCGGCCCGGATTACTGCCCCCGGCCACACGCTCGAGTTTTCCCCGATCTCCACGTCGCCCACTATGTAGCAGGCCTCGCTGATGAAGGCTGAAGGATGAATCTTGGGTTCCTTGCCGCCGAATCCTCGGATCACCTCTCCTCCCGTCTGAAGCAGCTCTGGGGGTGCCCCGCCAAGCTTCGCTCCATTCTACCACCGGCGTCCTTTGCGTCTTGCCCCTCTCTCCGACGGGAGAGGGTTGGTGTGAAGGGGGCAGGCCGGCCCGCGGTATAAGAGGTGGCCTCAGCAGGGCTCACCACCCTGTAACAATCCCGTCACTCCCGCGGAAGCGGGAGTCTACGCCCCCACCGCTACGCCGTGAGCCCGGATAGGTTCCCGCTTGCGCGGGAACGACGAAGCTAGGTAAGGAAGAGGGTTGGTGTGAGGGAGAGCTTCAATTGACTAGCGCAGACTGGTGTGATACAAGGTAAATCGCCTTCCCCAGAAGATATCGTTAAACAGCAGATAGCTATGGCCGAATCCAAGAAACTCTACTCATACGAAGATATACAGGTAGGAGATGCCCTGGGGTCCTACGAGTACGTGCTGACGCAGGAGATGCTGGACATGTTCCGGGAATCGGTGGACGACCCGGAGGCCCCCTTCCCGACCATCGCGATCAAGCACGATGCCACAGCCTTCGAGCTGGCGTACGAGGACCACACGGGCACCATCAACGCAGCCAACGAGGTGGAGTTCCACGCCGCTCCGGTGCCTGGTAAGACCATCAGGGTAACCGGCAGGGTTGCGAACAAGTATTTGCGAAAGGACCTGCCCTATATAGTCCTGGAAGCCTCGGCGGTGGATGAAGATGGGAGGCTGCTGGAAAGGGTCAGGACTTACCAGCTAAAGAAGCCCGACGAGCTGGGGAAAAAGTGGGAACCATGAGCGAGTACGCCGTGGGCGACAAGATGCCGTCCATCACCCACCAGATAACCCAGGAGAAGATCAACCTGTTCGAGGCCTGCGCCATCGCCGAGAGGCAGAACGTCCACAACGACGCCGGAATAGCAGCCCAGCGTTTCGGCACCTCCCAGCCCATCGCATCGGGAAGAATGAGCATCGCCTACGCCTCGGAGGCCCTTCGCAGGTTCCTCGGGGCTGAGGCGTTCAACACCACCGGCAAGGTCAACCTGAAGTTCCTTCGCCCGGTCAAGCAGGGCGACTCTGTGCTGGTCAGAGGTGAAGTTACCGAGGTGGTTGAGGAAGCCGGTGGGCGGCAGGTGACCGTAGAGGTGCGGTGCGAGAACCAGAACGGCGACCTCACGGCAGTGGGACAAGGCAGCGCCTTGCTGCCCTCGTAGCGACTTTGCGCCGACCAAAGGCGGGCGACTGAAAGGTGGAGATATGATCGTAGACCTGATTAGGGTCGACACCGACGACGGCATAAGCACTATCGGGGCCCTATACCCTCCCAGGGCTGAGGCCCCGAAGGATCTCGCGGTGGACTCGATGCTCCTCATCCACGGTTCGGGGACGAACTTCTACGCACCCCACGGCGCCGCCATGGCCGAGGACCTGAGCGCTGCGGGAATTCCATCCCTGTCCTTCAATACCCGAGGACACGACATCATATGGCGGGACCCGGAGAATGGCGAGTATTACGGCAACGCCTACGAAATTCTGGACGATTGCAACATCGACCTCAAGGCGGGAATGGACTACCTCTGGGCCCAGGGCTACCGGCGCATCGGCATCCTCGGGCATAGCATGGGCGCGGTGAAGGTGGCCTACTATGCGGCTACCGCCCAGGATTCGAGGGTGCAGGTGGTGGTCCCCATCTCCCCAGTTCGCCTGTCCTACAGCTACTACATGGAGTCCGAGGACCGGGATGAGTTTTCAGGCATCATAGACCTGGCCCGCTCCCTGGAGTCCCAGGGCAAGGGGGACCAGGTGTTCAGGGTCGATTTCCCCATACCCCACATGTTCGGAGCATCGTCCTACCTGGACAAGCATGGCCCCGACGAGCGCTACAACCTGGTGCAGCTTGCTCCCAACATAGATATCCCGATGATGGTGCTGGGAGGCAGCCTGGAGACCCACACCAGGCTCCTGGATATCTGCACAGACCTCGCCGGTGCGGCGGTAAACAGCCCCCAGGCCGATTGTGTCATCATCGAAGGAGGCACTCACTCCCTGACCAACAAGCGGGAAGAGGCTGCCAAGGCGGTGGTGGACTGGCTGGCCTCGGTACGTGTCCCATCATCCCAGGCGGCCGATTAACGCAACGCAGGCCGCCAATGCCTGCCGGAGGTTGAGTTAGGTGAAACTTGCTTCTTTCCAGGTGCAGACCAAGGTGGGCCGGTTCACGCGAATTGGAGCGGTCCAGGAGAACAACTCCTTAATTGACCTGACCTCGTCCTACGTCGCCCTGCTGGAGCATGAGGGGAGGACCAACTGCTACGGCGCAGGGGAGGCCATCGTGCCGTCCGACATGAAGGTCTTCATCGAGGGAGGCGACTTCAGCCTTAAGGAAGCTGGGCGCGCCGTAGACTACATCCTCCACCTGCCCGCCGGCGCATCATCCCAGGGACCAAGGGGCGAGTCCCTGGTCTTTGGTATGGATGAGGTCGATCTTCTGCCTCCCCTTAGCCACCCCAACTCCCTGCGGGACTTCATCCTCTTCGAGAAGCATTTCCGCCGGGCCTACGATGCTATGGGTATCGAGCCACCCGAAGCTTGGTACAAGATGCCCATCTACTACAAGGGCAACCCGGCGGCTATGATCGGCCATGGCCAGGAGCTGGAGTGGCCCTCTTACACCGAAAAGCTGGACTATGAGCTGGAGATGGCCCTAGTGGTAGGCAAGGCAGGGAAAAACATCTCCCAGGGCGACGCCAAAGACCATTTCTACGGCTTCTGCTGCATGAACGACTTCAGCGCCAGGGACATCCAGATGGATGAGATGAGCGTCCGGCTGGGCCCGGCCAAGGGCAAGGACTTTGCCACCTCTATCGGGCCCTGGATCGTGACCATAGACGAGGTTGGTGACTTCCACAGCCTGGAGATGTATGCACGAGTCAACGGCGAGTTGTGGTCCCAGGGGAACTGTCGCGAGATGTTCCATTCATGGGAGCGGATGATCGAGCACGTCTCGTGGGAAGAGACAATATATCCCACCGACATCATGGGATCCGGCACGGCGAACCGGGGCTGCGGCCTGGAAATCGACCGATGGCTCAAGCCCGGCGACACCATCGAAATCGAGATTGAGAAACTCGGGATACTCAGCAACAAGATAGTCCGCCGGTAGGGGCGCCCGCTATCTGGCTTCCCCTGGCCCTCCTCTTTCCCGCTCTCACGGGGGCGGTGAACATCCTCGACAAGTTCATTATCGACCGCCACGCCCCCAACGTTTACGTCTATGCTGCGTGGATCGGCGTCTTCGAGCTGTTCATCGGCGTGGTCAGCCTTGCGGTCGTGTCGGGGGTACAAGGCGTATCGGCGCCGTCCTTTGGCGGAGGCGCAGCCATCGGTGCAGTGTCGGCCTCGGGGCTGATGTTTCTGTTGGCCGCCCTCAAGTACGGGCAGGTAAACCGGGTTGTGCCCATCTGGTTTACATATCCTCTGCTTGTGGCTCCCGTTGCCGCAGTGGTCCTCGACGAGCACCTATCGGCCATTGCCCTTGGCGCGATTTTCCTGGCCGTGGTAGGCGCCATACTGGTTTCTTGGGAGGGAGAAAGCGCAAGGGGCCGCTTCGGGCATCCTGCAGCCCTGTTGTTGGCGCTGGGAGCCTCTGCGGGCTGGGCCCTCTCCTTCATACTGAGCAGGCACTTCTTGGAAAGCGGCCACTTCTGGCAGGTATTTGCATCCTACCGGCTGGGCTTCGCCGTGGTGATGCTCATGGGGGTAGGTTCCCGCCGGGTGCGCATCTCCTCTGTGAGGTTGGTGCGCGATGCCACCTTTGTGCGGTTGATGGTGGCGGCCGAGCTAATCATTACCGTTGTGGTGATAACCAGGTTCGCCGCCGTGTCCCTGGGACCCGATGTGTCCATCATTGCAGCCATCAGCGCCGTGCAGCCTGCCTTGGTGTACTTCTATTCCCTTGTGCTGGCGGGGATGTCTCCCCTGATGTTCGGTTCCTGGGTGAACAGGGGAACTTTCTTTACCCAGTCGGGAGGCATCCTGGCCATCACAGCCGCTGTGGTCATCATTTCCCTCCAGGGGGAGGGCTAGAACTTGGTCCAGAGGGCACCGGGAGGCTCGGCGGCGGCCGGCAGGCGCGCGCTGTTGACCTGTCGTTGACCAGACCTTATAGTTACGCCCGCATGACGACACAATCCATACTGCAGACGGCTGGTTAGCGCGTTGGCCGACCTCTTGCTGGTACACGACCTGGGGCATAGCTCGCGTTTCTGGGGGCCGGTCTGGGGGCACCTGACAGCCCCCCGGGAGCATCCACCCCGCCTGCACCGTCAGCCGACGGTGGGCAAGGTTCATGCCATGGACCTGCCTGAGCACGGCGACGGGCCAGCCTCAAACGGGCAGAGGCCCTCTTACCGGAGCTACGTTTCTGCGATCATCGAGGAGGTGGAGCGCCAGGACCTGAAGGATGTGGTCCTGGTTGGTCACGGCTTCACCGCCCCAATGTTGCTGCAGGCTGCCGCAGAGATGGTCCAGCCTCCAAAGCAGATCATTCTCTTTGCCGGTGTAGTGCCATTCAGAGGAAGACCGGCGCCCAACCTGATAGACCGCAAACTCAAGCTGGTGCTGATGCTTTCGGGCATGAGGACCATGGGCACGGGCAGGATCAAGCTTCCCGGCCTTGCGGTAACCCGCTTCTACTGCAACGGAATGGACCCATTTCAGTTGGTGCCGGTGCTGGGGCGGTTCGAGCCTCTGCCCTTGAACATATTCCGGGCAAAGGTCCGTCCTCCCGACCTCCGTGAAACGTGTCCTGTGGCATATGTGCCCCTGTCCAGAAACAACGTGGTCTCGACGAAAACCCAGGGACTGATAGCCTCCGCCATCCCCGGGGCGACTCTTGCGCCGCCCATGAGCACATGCCATGAAGCGATGATCGAGGACCCCCTCGAGGTTGCCGAGGTGATTCTCAGCTACTGCTGAATGGGACCTGGGCCGGGAGCGCTGCGCCAGCGCGGGCGTCCCGGCGTGATAAAATAGCTCATCAAGCCGAAATCCCATGGTTCAGGAGGTTTTCCGTGGACGCTGATATGAAGAAGAAGGTGCTCAGGCAGATAACCTACGGGCTGTACGTTGCCAGCGCAGCTCATGAGGGCCAGATGTCTGCCGGAACTGTTAACTGGCTGTCCCAGGCTTCCTTTGGTCCCCCGTTGGTCATGATGGGAGTGAAGAAGGACAGCGGTCTTCACGAAACGGTAAAGAACTCCAACAGCTTCGTGGTGAACATTCTTTCGGCAGACCAGAAGCAGCTGGCCGAGGACTTCTTCCGCCCCTCGACTGTGGAAGGGAACATGGTCAACGGCCATCCCTTCACCACGGGAAGTACCGGCGGGGCTGTGCTGGATGAGGTGTATAGCTACTTCGAGTGCAAGGTAACCGGCAGCGTGGAGCAGGGTGACCATTCGGTGTTCGTCGGAGAGGTGGTCGAGGTCGGCAACCGCCGGGATGACAAGCCCCTGGAGATGTGGGACACCGGCTGGTTCTACGGAGGTTAGCAGCTTCCCCGGGGAGGCCACCGCCTGGCCCACCTATCCCGAATGCTGGGTACGCTATGGATGATCAGGAATTCCTGGACCGCATCAAGGCCAAACTTGAGCGCTTAACGGATGCTGAAATTCACCTGGATCTGGACACCGAGGATGCAGAGAAGCTCCAGGTGAACTTGCAGTCCGGAACAGCCTTCGTGACACTGGGGTCCAATGTTCTGGAGTACTCGGGGTTCGCGCGGATGGCGGTAGAGTACGTGGTGGCGTCCATTCGTAACGGACGAGAGCTGGAGACCCTGGAGTTCCAGA
This sequence comes from Dehalococcoidia bacterium, assembly GCA_965116325.1. Classification (GTDB taxonomy): domain Bacteria; phylum Chloroflexota; class Dehalococcoidia; order Lucifugimonadales; family JAGWBF01; genus JAGWBF01. Next base: position 2,220,318 of record OZ220675.1, read on the forward strand.
TGCTGCTTTCCCGGAACTAGCTGCGAGCTAGGTTGACAGCGCGATGGAGGCGCTGGCCCGGGCTATGACCTGGTCCCGCTGGTTGACCCCCGTAATCTCGCACTCCACGACGTTATTTCCATCCACCACCTGCTTGCCGGTCACCTGTCCTGTGAAGGTTACCGTATCTCCATCGCGGAAGGGCTCGGCGGCCCGCATCTTCAGCGTGCTGCCCTTGGCGGTGACATCTCTCACGGAGAAGGCTTTCTCCAGCAGCTCGGCAACATAGGCTACTGTCGCGACCCCCATGTTGACGGTCCCGCCGAAGATGCCCTGGGAAGCGTACTCCTTGTCGGTGTGCAGATTGTTCCAACCGGCCTTAGGCGCAGCTGAGGCGTACTTGGCGTAGTTGTCGATGGTCGCCTGGGTTTCGTGCTTCACGAGGATGGGGAGGTCATCCCCCACCTGCACCGACTCGAAGCTGACGTTCTTGGCCCACAGGGTTGCCATTTCGCCTACTCTTCCGCCTCTGAGATATCCACCAGCCCGTAGTAGAGGTCGTTGTCCAGCACCTTCTTCAGGGAAGCGACGCTGATGTTCCTGGGGTTGGTGGGTGTGTACCACTTGTCTGTGACAGAGAAATGCAGCTTGTCCAGACCGATGGGTTGATTCCCGGCCGCCAGGAGCTCCCGGAAGACGATCTCCTGCATGGGCATGTTGGGACGGATAAACTCTGATTTTGTGGCGCAGCACTGGGCGATCTCTTTGGTCTGGGTCGCCTCCGGTACGTCGGCCCACTTGTCTCCAAGCCGTTCCCGGCAGTCGGAGCAGCGCCGTTCCAGCAAGATGGCTGCCAACGACCTGCGCAGATCCCTGCTTCGATTGGGATCGATCACATAGGCTGCCGTGATCTCCGAGGGTTCATCAGCCATCTGGTCCCTTAGCCCGTCCAAACTTGTCAAATTTGCACCTCTTCGTTCCAGTCGATCATCTTAACCGTGACAGTCTCACCCTGTTTCTTAACCTCAACATCTTCCGGGCAAATGGCCAAGCCATTTGCCCGGGACATGGAGGTTAGAATATTGGACCCTTGTGGACCCGTCGGGTTGGCGAAGTAGCCTTCCCCCCTGCGGGTCACGTGGACCCTGGCGAACACCCTGCGCCCGTCGAAGTTTCGGATATCGCCTTCCAGCGTTGCCTGGACGCTGGGCCTCGCCAGGTTGGCTCTGCCCAGCATCCGCAGTATGGCCGGGCGTGCAAACTCTTCGAACGCCACCATGGCGCTCACGGGATTCCCCGGAAGTCCCAAATGGGGGACCAGTCTTCCGTTGGGCCCCATGATCCTGCCGAAAGCCAGGGGTTTGGCAGGACGCATGCGCACCGACCAGAAGTTCATCTCGCCGCGCTCCATCAGAACATCCTTCACCATGTCGTAGTCGCCCTTGGATACTCCTGCAGAGGTGATAAGCATGTCTGCATCCAGGCCTTCATCCAGCCGGGCGTTCATCTCCTCAAGGGTGTCCCGAGCGATCCCCAGGAGCTTGGGGATCCCGCCGCACTCCAGCACCGACGCAGCCACGGTGAACCTGTTGCTGTCGTATATCTTACCCGGTTCGATGGGCTGCCCGGGGTCCAGGAGTTCATCCCCCGTGGAGATGATGGCGACCACGGGACGGCGGATAGCCCTTACACTTTCCAGACCAAGGGAGGCCAGCACACCAATCTCCGACGACCTCAGGGCGGTCCCCGAAGACAGCACCAGCTCGCCCTGCCGGACATCCTCACCCGCCGGGCGGATGTTGCAGCCTAAGGGCAGCTCTGCCTGGATACTGATCCAGTCCAGGCCCTTCCCGGCACCCTTCCGTTCAACCTCGTCGGTTTCTTCGAAGGGGACTATGGTGTCGGCTCCTTCTGGTACGGGTGCGCCGGTCATGATTCGTATGGCCGTCCCTGGCGCCACGGCAGTGTCGGGCACATGCCCGGCGGCTACGTGGGCGATCACCTGCAGGTCCTTTCCTGTGTCAGGGCCTGCTCCCAGGATGTCCTCATGGCGAAGGGCGTAGCCGTCCATTGCCGAATTGTCCAGGGGAGGCAGCGCAAGGGGCGACGTCACATCTTCGGCCAGCACCTGCCCCTGGGCCTGGAGAAGGGGTGTTTCCTGGGCCTCCAGGGAGCTGAAGAAAGCCATGATGCGTGCATAGGCGTCCTCGACGCTCAGCATATCTTCGTCCCGGTGGATATGCTCGGGTATAGGCCTGGTGTTGTCGGAAGTCGTCATGTGCTGGTTCCTGATTGCTCAGCCGTAGCTGGCAGATTACTCTACCAGTTTTGCCCCTAATAGTACATGGCGAGGCACTCCCGGAATGAGCTTGGAGAAGCGTTAGGCTCGGAGCTCGGCGTTCACCTGATGTTCCAGGGAGCGGATGATTCCCTGGAGCGCCTTTTGCACCTCGTCGGAGGTGAGGGTGCGGTCCGACGCTTGGAAATAAAGGTGGTAAGCTAGTGATCGCTTTCCGGCCGGTATGTTCTCCCCTTCATAAACGTCGAACAACTGGACTCTCTCCACCAGGCGCTGCTTTTGGATGATCTCCTGCACCTGGGCCGATGAGACGCCCTGCTCCACTACTATGGACAGGTCACGTACCGCTGAGGGGAAGCGGGAGATGGGTTTGTAGGCATGTTTGATGGCTGGCGTCGCCTGCACGATAGCTTCTACATCCAGCTCGAAGAAGGCTAGGGGATAGCCCTCTACCTGGAATGAGGCAGCTATGCCAGGGTCCACCTCACCTAGTATTCCTACAGGTGTGCCGCCGATGCTGATCTCCGCGCAGGTCCCCAGGGTTAGCATGGAATCATGGGACGGCTGAAAGCTGGCGTCGGTCCCCACACCCTCGAACAGCCTCTCCAGGACGCCCTTGGCATCCAGGTACCCCATCGGCTCATCGTCTCCGAGCCAGTGGGCTTCTCCCCTGGGTCCGCAAAGGACCCCGGCAATCATCTCCCGTTCCACCGGCAGGTCCCCAGCCCTGGGCAGGTAAACGCGACCCGACTCGAATATCGCTACGGCAACGGCGCCCTGGGAGATGTTGGCCCCTGCTGTGCTCAGCAGTCCGCTGCGAAGGGTGGTCCGCAGGTGCTCCTGATGAGAGCTGAGGGGGTTTGCCACTCTCAGTGGTAGAGACACCGCCTCCAGGGCCCTGGCTTGCGACAGCTCCTCCAGGTTGGTCAACGAATAGGTGATGACCTCCTGCATGCCCAATGCAACCAGGTGGTCCTTCATGCCCTCCCGCACCTGCTGCATGGGCTGGGGCAGATATGCAGGTATGGGTGTGGACAACATGGTGGTGGGAATGGCTTCGTAGCCCACGATGCGGGCCACCTCCTCCACAAGGTCGTCTTCTATGGCGATGTCTCCCCTCCAGTATGGGCCCTTGGCCAGAAGAGATCTCTCCCCTTCGCTTTCGACCTCGAACCCTAGGGCAACCAGCACGTCCACCACCTGTTCCATGGGGAAGCTCACGCCCAGGATCTTCTCTAAGCGGCTCATTCGAAGCCTCAGGGGGCTGGGGGCTGAGTCCTTGGCGGGGAAGGCATCCAGTATTCCCTTGGCGACCGTCCCACCTGCAATCTGCTGTATAAGCTGGGTGGCCCGCGCAAGGCCCAAGGGCGCCAGATCGGGCTTTAGTCCCTTTTCAAACCTGGCCGATGCTTCCGTGGGCATTCCAAGGGCTTGACTGGTGCGGCGATTGTTGCCGGCGTCGAAGGTGGCCGACTCAAGGAACACGTCGGTGGTCCCGTCGGTCATCTCGCTGTTGGCGCCTCCCATGACCCCGGCAAGCCCCACAGGGCCCTTAGGATCGGCGATTACCAGCATGTCGGTCGACAGCTTGCGCTCGGTCCCATCCAGGGAGACCAGCACCTCCCCTTCCATTGCCCTTCGGACGATGATCTTGCCCTCGGCAACCTTGCCGAAGTCGAAGGCGTGAAGGGGCTGGTTGTACTCCAGCATGACGTAGTTAGTGATATCGACGACGTTGTTGATGGGGCGCATTCCCGCCTTGCTCAGGCGCTCCTGCAGCCACTTTGGTGACGGTCCGATTGTGATTCCCCGTATCAGGGTGGCGGTGTACCTGGGGCAAAGGTCCGGGTCGCCCACCTCCACCGAGGCCTGCCCTTCCACGGGACCGCCATCTTCTGGATATGCCAGGTCAGGCTCCCTGACCCGGCGCCCGGTCAGCGCGGCCACCTCGTGGGCCACCCCCAGCACCGACATGCAATCGAAACGATTGGGGGTCAGCTCCAGCTCCAGGATTTCGTCCCCCATGTACTCGGTAAGGTCCATTCCCACGGGGGCATCCTCGGGAAGCACCAGGATTCCCGTGTGCTCGTTGCTGAGGCCCAGCTCCAGCTCCGAGCAGATCATCCCCTGGGAGGTAACTCCCCTGATGCGGGCGGCCTTAAGGGCCTCCGTCTTGCCGCTGTGGGGGTTGAACAACCTTGCTCCGATGCCCGCGTAGGCAATGCGCTGCCCTGCGGCCACGTTAGGGGCGCCGCACACCACCTGGACATCGCCGTCGCCCGAATTCACGGTGCACATGGTCAGGCGGTCGGCGTTGGGCACAGGTTCCACCTTTTCCACATGGCCGACGACGCAGTTGGTCCATCCTCCGACGACCGTCACCTCGCCGACTTCGATGCCCGCCATGGTCAGTCTGTGGGCCAACTCCTTGGAGGACAGGTCGATATCGACGTACTCTCTAAGCCAGGACAAAGGTATCTTCATGTTTCTTTACGCAGGGGTCGCGGATCTCCTCTCGATCACAATGGCGTTCAAAGATTGAACTAGAACTGCCTCAGGAAACGCAGGTCGTTTCCGTAGAATAGGCGTATATCGTCGATGCCATACTTGAGCATGGCGATCCTCTCGGGGCCCATGCCGAAGGCGAAACCGGTATAGATTTCGGGGTCGTACCCGACCCCCTCCAGAACCTTGGGGTGCACCATCCCTGCTCCCATTATCTCAAGCCATCCCGTATCACTGCACAGGCGGCATCCCTCGCCTCGGCAGGCAAAGCAGTCCACCGACATGTCCACCCCCGGCTCTACGAAGGGGAAGTAGTCGCACCGGAACCGTACCTTGCGGTCCGGTCCGAAGATGCGCCGGGCGAACTCGTAAAGCGTGCCCTTCAAGTTGGCGAGGGTTATGCCCTCATCCACCGCCAGTCCTTCTACCTGGTAGAAGTGCCATTCATGGGTGGCGTCGGTAGCTTCGTAGCGGTAGCACTTGCCTGGGACGATGAGCCTTATTGGTGGCTTTGTCAGCTCCATGATCCGGGCCTGCATAGGCGATGTGTGGGTGCGCAGGAGCATGGACATGCGTCCTTCTGTATCCTTCTGATCGATCCACAGGCTGTTCCACATATCCCGCGCCGGATGGTCCCGGGGTATGTTCAGCATTTCGAAGTTGTACTTGTCCCACTCCACCTCTGGGCCTTCCACTATCTGGAACCCCATGGATGTAAAGGCGCTGCATATCTCCCGGAGTATCTGGGAGGTGGGGTGGAGCCTTCCCTGGGGAAGGGGGCGTCCGGGCAGGGTTACGTCGATGGCCCGCTGGCTAGTGCGCCTTCCGAGCTCCAGGTCTTGGATCTCCTCAGACCTTCTCGCCTGTTGCTCTTCCAGGCTTGTCTTGACCTGGTTGCCCGCGGCGCCGACGCTGCGACGAAGTTCAGGGGATAAGGTGCCCACGCTGCGAAGGATGGTGGTCAGCTTGCCCCGGCGGCCCAGGTAGGCCACCCTCCAGGTCTCCAGGCTGTCGATGTCCTCTAAGGCGCCAAGCTCCCTGAGAGCTTCTTCTTCCAGAGACCGCAGGGTCTCCAGAACAGTCCCGCTTTCCATGCTCCGCCCTCAGGTTAAATAGTAGGTGCAGTCACGATCATTGGATGAACGAAGACGACCGGTGGTCGTCAGATAGTCCATTATAGGAAGGCCCCCTGCCATGGTCAAGGAAGGGGAGGGGCCTTCCTCCTACCCTTTCGCCAGCATGGCTTGGACGGTGTCGCCGATGTCGGCCGGGGTGGGTATGATGGTCGCCCCCGCCTCCCGCAATGCGCGGGTCTTGGCTGCGGAGGTGGCCGACTCGCCGGTGATCACTGCCCCGGCGTGTCCCATCCGCTTGCCCGGGGGCGCCGTCGCCCCGGCGATCAGGGATGCTATGGGCTTGCGAAAATGCTCCCCGATGTAGCGGGCCGCATCCTGTTCCATGGTGCCGCCGATCTCGCCGATCATGACCACAAAGTCGGTGTCGGGGTCGTCGTTGAACATCTCCAGCACATCCACAAAGGTCGTGCCGATGAGCTGGTCGCCCCCGATGCCAACGCAGCTGGACTGGCCTACGCCAATGCCTGTAAGCTGTCCCACCGCCTCGTAGGTCAGGGTGCCGCTCCGGGACACCACGCCCGCCCGGCCTGGTTGGTGGATGTTCCCGGGCATGATTCCCAGCTTGCACTTTTCCCCGGGGGAGATAAGCCCCGGGCAGTTGGGACCAATGAGACGTATGGGCCGGCCCTCCAGGTGTCTCAACACCCGCACGGTGTCCATCACGGGCACACCTTCGGTGATGCAGATAATCAGGCTGATCCCGGCGTCGGCTGCCTCGGCGATGGCGTCGGCGGCAAAGGGGGCTGGTACGAAGATGAGAGAGGTGTCCGCCGAGGTTTCCCGCACGGCTTGGTCCATGGTGTCGAAGACGGGGACCTGGTCGTCGAAAAGCTGGCCCCCCCGACCAGGCGTAACTCCCGCAACGACGTTGGTGCCGTATCGGATGCACGCCCGGGCGTGGAAACTGCCCTCTCCACCGGTTATTCCCTGGACTATGGCCCGTGTATTTGAATCAACCAGGATGCTCAAGTATTGGTCTCCTGATTCTGAGAATATACGAGGTCTAGCGGCCCGAAGCCTTCAGGGCTTCGGACACCTCGGTCAGCGTATCAGCGAAGGTGACGTCCAAGCCCGAAGCCCTGAGGATGTCCTTCCCTTCGTCCACGTTGGTGCCCCTCATGCGAACCAGCATTGGAAGCTGGGAGTTCCTGTCCCTCCATGCCTTTACGATACCCCCCGCGGCGATGTCGCACCGCAGGATACCGCCGAACACGTTGACCAGCACCTGGGTCACTTCGGGGTCCGACAGCATGATGGATACGGCTAGGGCCACCTTGTCTTCGCTGGCCCCGCCTCCCACATCCAGGAAGTTGGCAGGCTTTGCGCCTGCGTTCTGGATGACATCCATTGTTGCCATGGCCAAGCCCGCGCCGTTTACCAGGCAGCCCACGAACCCATCCAGTTTGACATAAGCGATGTTGTTCTCCAGGGCTTGGGCTTCCAGCTCATCTTCCTGCTCCCGGTCTCTGAGGGACAGCAGGTCATGATGGCGGAACATGGCGTCGTCTTCCAGGTCCACCTTGGCATCCAGTGCCACAAGCTTGCCGCCCGCATCTATGGCCAGGGGATTGATCTCTATTAGGGAGCAGTCGTTCTGGGTGAAAATGTCGTACAGCGACAGCATGATCTGGCTCGCTGGCCGAATTAACTCTTGGGGGAGTCCCAGCCCATAGGCCAAGCGCCGGCCCTGGAAGGGCTGCAGGCCCAGCACCGGGTCGATGCCCTCCTTCAGGATCCGTTCCGGGGCGGTCGCTGCCACCTCTTCGATATCCATCCCTCCCGACGCGCTGGCGATGACAACGGGACCGCGGACCTCCCGGTCGATCATCAGGGCGACATAGAGCTCCTGGCTCACCTCGGTGGCTTCTTCCACCAGCACTTTGTGCACCGGCGCGCCCTCGGGGCCGGTCTGGTGGGTCACCAAGCGGGTGCCCAGGAGAGCCTCCGCAGCGTCCCCCACCTCGTCGTGGGTTGAAACAGCTTTTATGCCCCCGGCTTTGCCCCTTCCCCCGGCGTGTACCTGGGCCTTGACCACCCAGGGCCCGTCCAGGTTCCGTGACGCTTCTATCGCTTCCTCGCGAGTCGCCGCTGCTATTCCCAAGGGAACGGGAATGCCGTACCGCGAAAACATCTCTTTAGCTTGGTATTCGTGGAGCTTCACCTGACCTCACTTGTTCCCGTCGGATTTCCTGATCTCGACGTTCGCCATATCCTCTACATGACGGACGATGGCCGAGTGGTCGCACTCCGCCATGTCTCGGTTCACCAATGCCCCCAGCATCTGCTGAACGAGGCTGGTCACCGGTAGGGGCACCCCCAGGTCCTTTCCCGTCAGCAGGGCGTTCTGCAGGTCCTTCTGGTGCAGCCGGATGCGGAAACCGGGATTGAAGTTTCGTTCCATGATCATGGGGGCCTTGGCCTCCAGAGCATTGCTTCCGGCCAGCCCCGCCCGTATTGCCCCGAAGACCAGCTCCGGGTCGATTCCTGCCTTCTGGGAAAGGGAGAATGCTTCGCCTATAGCTTCGATGTTGGCGGCTACCATTATCTGGTTGGCCAGCTTTACGACGTTTCCCGCGCCTACGTCGCCGACCCGCACCACGCTTCTGCCCATGACGTCCAGGATGGGTAGACACCGGTCGAAGGTGTCCTGCTTTCCGCCGACCATTATCGCCAGGGTTCCGGCGATGGCTCCCGGCTCTCCCCCGCTTACGGGAGCATCCAGCATGTCGATGCCCTTCTCGGAGGCGGCGTGGGCGATCTTCTGGGACACCAGCGGGGCTATGGAGCTCATGTCGATAATGGTGCAGCCGGCCTCGGCGCCCTCCAGGATTCCGCCTTCGCCCAGGATGACCAGCTCGGAGTCGGGGGAGTCGGGCAGCATGGTGATGACAACGTCGGAGCGCTGGGCCACCTCTTTGCCCGACCAGGCGATCGTCGCTCCCTCGGCAGCCAGCTCATCCACCGATGCCCGGCTCCGGTTGTGCAGCGTCAGCTCATAGCTGGCCTTCATGAGGTTCCTGGCCATGGGCTTGCCCATGATGCCCAAGCCAATAAAGCCGATTCTTGGCTCCATCCAGCCTTCCTTGCTTCGATGATCAGGCGGGACCGGGAGACCGGTGGTTCCCGTCCCGGCGGTTCTTCCAGGTTTCCAGTATCTGCCGGTCCCTGGGGAAAGCCAGGGGCGGGAGGTCCATGGGATCGAAGAATGAGGCGTCGGTGACCTCGGGGCCTCCCTTCAGCTCGCCGCCGATGAATCGGGAGTCGTAGGAGATCAGGATGACCTGGCTCCCCGATTCCGAGGATACAGCCAGCACCTCAGTTGCCTCGATCTCCAGGGAGGTCTCCTCGGCAACCTCGCGCTCCACAGCCCGCTCCACCACCTCTCCCCTGTCCACGTACCCGCCGGGCAGGCTCCACAGGCCGATGCCAGGCTCCAACGCTCTCTTTACCATCAACACCTTGCCATCTTGTTCGACCACCGCCACCGCGCTCACCTTGGGGTTATGGTAGATTACCTTCCCGCAGCGGGAGCACGCCGGGCGTTCCACTCCATCGATGTCTTTTGCTTCCAGGATGCCCGAGCACCGGGAGCAGTACACATCGTCGGACAGCATAGCAACCCTAGGATACCATGAGTAGGCGCTTGGGCGAAAATGGATGTGTTGAAGCTACCGTACCTTTAATATAGAGTAGTCCTGCTTTCGCCCCACTTGTTTCCCACTCCAGGCACCGGAGGCGATTATCTATGGCAAGTTCAGCCCGCAACAGGATAATGGCTACTGAAGGCGAAGAGCTGGCCCAAGAGCTTCGCAAGCGGATTTCGGGGGAAGTGCGCTTCGATGCTTATTCCCGCCTGCTGTACAGCACCGATGCGTCCATCTACCAGATGGATCCGGTGGGTGTGGTGATCCCCCGCAGCTCCGAAGATGTCCTTGCGGTCATGGAAGTGGCGGCGCAGAACAGGGTGCCCGTGCTGCCCCGGTGTGGTGGGACGAGCTTGGCGGGCCAGACAGTGAACCATGCCATTGTCATGGACTTCAGCAAGTACATGCACCAGGTCTTGAAGGTAAACGAAGAGGAGCGATGGGCGCGGGTGCAGCCGGGAATCGTCCTGGATACCCTTAACCGCCAGCTTGCCTCGATGAAGCTGCATTACGCCCCGGACCCCACAACCTCAAACCGGGCGTGTGTGGGAGGCGGAATCGGCAACAACACCTGCGGCTCCCACTCCGTCATCTACGGCAAGACCGTCGACCATATCCAAGAGGTGTCGGTGGTGCTGCCCGATGGCTCCCAAGCCCGGTTTGGCTCCCTGGATGCCGACGAATTGCAGCGCAAGCTGGCAGCGACGTCATTCGAGGGACAGGTTTACAGGGACGTCATGCGTATCGCCGAAGAGAACAGGGATGAGGTGGCTGCCCGGTATCCGAAGATCATGCGCCGGGTCAGCGGCTACAACCTGGACGAACCCTTGAACGCCGGTGAGGGGAATCGCTTCAACATGGCTCGGATGGTGGTAGGTTCAGAGGGTACCTTCTGCGTCGTCACCGAGGCGAAGGTCAACCTGGTGCCCGTCCCACCAAAGAAGGGGCTGGCCGTCCTGCACTTTCACGACATGGTGCGTTCCTGCGAAGCGACCTGGGAGATACTGAAGCACAAGCCGGACACTATCGAGTTAATCGGCAGGATGATCCTGGACAGGTGCCGCGAATCCCTGGGCTTCAGCAGGCTGCTGGGGCCTATAGAAGGGGAGCCCGACGCCCTGCTGGTCGTGGAGTTCAGCGGGGAGAGCGACGCCGAGGTCGCTGACAAGATCGAGAAGCTCAAGAACGACATGGTCCGCAGGGACCTGGCATACGCCTGCGTCCAATTGACGGAGGCCCGCGACCAAGCGAATATCTGGGCCCTGAGAGCAGCCGGACTTGGCCTGCTGATGAGCACCCGGGGCGATTCCAAGCCCCTCCCCTACGTGGAAGATACGGCTGTCGATCCTGAGCACCTGGGAGAGTTTATCGCCAGATTCGACAAGGTGGTGAAGGCCCACGACACCCAGGCGGGCTACTATGGCCATGCCAGCGTGGGCTGCATGCACATTCGCCCCTTGGTGAACCTCAAGACCCCCGAGGGCATCCGGCGCATGGTCTCCATCGCATCGGACATCAGCGACCTTGTCCTGGAGTACGGCGGTTCAATGAGCGGCGAACATGGGGACGGCATCGTCAGGGGAGCGTGGACCGAGAAGATGTTCGGCCCCACCATCTACAAGGCCTTCCAGGAGCTCAAACAGGCATTTGACCCCGCGGGCATCATGAACCCGGGGAAGATCATAGACACTCCACCTATGACGGATAATCTGAGGTTCGGGGCCGCATACTCAACTGACCCCCTGCAGACGACCCTGGACTTCTCCGCCGATGAGGGCTACGCGGGCGCCGTCGAGATGTGTAACGGCATGGGGGCGTGCCGCAAGATGACCGGCAGTATGTGTCCCTCTTACATGGCCACAAGAGAAGAGGAGCACTCCACCAGGGGTCGGGCAAACCTGCTGAGGGCTGTGCTGTCGGGGACCCTGGCCGACGACACCATGGCCAGCAAACGTCTCCACGATGCCCTGGATTTGTGCCTGGAGTGCAAGGCCTGCAAAGCCGAATGCCAGACGGGCGTGGATATGGCCAAGCTGAAGTACGAGTTCCTGGACCACTACCAGAGAAGCCACGGGGTGCCCATCAGGTCCAGGATGTTCGCCAACATCGCCCGCCTCAGCGCCTTGGCCTCCAAACTGGGTCCCATCTCCAACCTTGCGGTGAACAACCCCTTGGCGCGTCTATTTCTACACCGGGTGGGGGGCATCCACCCCAACAGGAGCTTGCCTCCCCAGGCTTCCCAGACCTTCCCCAGATGGTTCAGGTCCAGGCAGGCCACACGCGAAAAGGCGACTAAGCAGGTTGTCCTATTCAACGACACCTTCATGAACTACAACTACCCCCAGGTCGGGAAAGCCGCCGTGGCTATCCTGGAACAGGCTGGTTACAGCGTGACGCTGGCCGACCCCCTATGCTGCGGCCGGCCGATGATCTCCAAGGGCCTGCTTTCCCAGGCGGCGTCGAACGCCCGGGGCAACGTTGAACGGCTTTACAGCTATGCCCAGCAGGGCATCCCAATTGTCGGGTGCGAACCCAGCTGCCTGCTGACCCTCAAGGACGAGTACCCCGACCTGGTTCGCGACGAAAAAGCCAAGTCTGTGGCTGAAAACAGCTACATGATCGACGAGTTCCTGATGCTGCTGCACGAGAAGGGGGAGCTGGACCTCAGCTTCTCCGGGACACAGAAGAACGTGCAGTTCCACGGGCATTGCCACCAGAAGGCCCTCATGGGTACCCGTCACTCGATGGACTTGCTGAGGCTGCCACCGGGCTACAACGTCGAAGAAATCAACGCAGGCTGCTGCGGCATGGCTGGGTCCTTCGGCTACGAGGCGGAGCACTACGATGTGTCCATGGACATCGGGAGGCTTCAACTCTTTCCGGCGGTGGAAGCTAAGGACGGCAGCTGGGAGGTCGCGGTGATGGGTGTGTCATGCCGCCAGCAGATAGAGCATGGCACAGGTAGAAGAAGTCGTCACGTGATTGAGGTACTGCAGGACGCCCTTGCTGGATAATGAGGCGGCATGTCAGGCGGGGAAAATCGCTGTTATGAGGCGTACTGCTCGCCTCACCAAGCTGGAGAAGGACGAAAGCAATCCGGGCGCGGCGTTTCTGCGATATCGAATGCCGTAGGTGGCAGCCTGACCACGGCTCTCCCTGTTCCTGGATGTTCTAAACTCGCCCTGGTACCTGTCAGCGTTGTACTTGGCACGCTGGATGGGATCGGATAGGGTTTCGTATGCCCGGTTCAACGCCGCCATCTTCATCTCAGCGTCACCATCTGCGGGGTTGTGATCGGGATGAACTTGCTGGGCTTTCTTGAGGTAAGCTTTTCGGATGCCTGCCATCGAGGTTTGGCGCGTCACACCCAAGGCAAAGTAGTGGTCTTCAACGGGCTCTGGCAAGGTTTGTTTCCTCTCCGAGGCGATTCCCCTTCCGCCTCACGCTGAATGGACCCACGCCTGCAAGATCGAGAGCCCCCTGCACACCTCAGCCTGTGCTGATCTGTCCCCTTTGGAGCATGGTACAATTTACCTTTACACATTCAGACGGTCAAGTCCTGCCCTGAACAAGGTGTTGAGGGCGGCGGGCTCCTGGAAAGAAGGAAAATTGCCTCACAAACTGGTCGGTCTTCTACTGTTGGTCTTTCTTGCCATGATCCCCGTCGTGGCGGCCTGCGGCGGTGGGGCTTCTGGCCCCACATCGGCAACGACGGACAGCTCATCGGCCCTGGCAGTGGCTCCGGACTTCACAGCCCAGGAGGCGGATGGCGGCCAGGTTACACTATCCGAGGCCCTGGAGGAGTCCGAAAACGTTGTGCTGGTCTTCTATCGGGGAGTGTTCTGACCATACTGCCGCCAGCAGCTCGGCGGGCTGCAGCAAGAGTACTCCGAGTTCAGGAACCTCAATGCAGAGGTACTGGCCATCAGCACCGATAGTGCCCAGGGAGCATTCGAAATGAAAACTAGGGTGGGAGCTGAGTTTCCCGTCTTGGCTGACCCCGGAGCACAGGTGGCGAAAGCTTACGGTGTGTTCGACGTACTTGGCGATGGACTCGCTGCTCCGGCAGCCTTCATCATAGACAACGACCGGAACATCGTGTGGAACTTTATAGGCTCCAGGGTAAACGATCGAGCGAGGCCCCCGGTGCTGCTTACTGCCCTAGCCGAACTGGAGGCCCAGTAAAGGTCTGTCTGAACTTGTGAAGGTTTACCTCGGGCTCGATGGGACTGACGGGTAAGGGCTCCACATCTTCGATCTTGGCTACGATAAACCAAGGCCCGTCGGATGCCAGGGCTTCCTTGAATACCGTTTCCAGCTCCTCTTCGGTAGATACCGTCGTGGACTTGGGGATGTTGCAGCTCCGGGCCACACCCTCCAGGTCCGTCCCTGTCGCAGTGTGGCTGGGTTGGTGCCCTGTCTGAGACCACTGCTCGTTGTCCCATACCACCACGACAAGATTCGTCGGCTGCTCCCGCCCGATGGTCCCCAAAGTGCCAAGGTTCATCAAAAGCGAGCCGTCCCCGTCGAGGGACACGACTTTTTCGTTGGTGGAGAGGGCGATGCCAAGGGCGATGGACGAGCATAAGCCCATGCCGCCATAGGTGTAGAAGTTGCGGTTGCGGTCGCCCAGGTGCCAAAGCTCGTCGGTGGTGGGTCCCAGGTTACTGACTATGGGCTGCTCGCCCAGGTAGCTGAGCAGCAGCTTGGTTGCATCTTGCCTACGCACGTTTCCCTCCATGCAACTGGGCGGTGAGACAGATCCCCACGATAGACCTGCTGGCGTAGCACAGCTTTATGGCTCCCTTTACTACGTCTGCCACCTCATCCTCGTTGGTGAGGGTGAAATGAGGGATTCCCAGTACATCCAGGATGGGCTTGGTCCCCCGGCCCAGCGGAACCTGGGCGATGTTGAACTCGCCCACCCCTCCCCGCAGGTTTATGAAGAAGGGCAGGGGAATGCGATGGGGAAGGCACAAGCTGCCGACGGCATTCAGACAATTCCCAAAGCCGCTGGACTGCATGAAGACGGCCGAGTTGCGACCGGCTGCATAGCCGCCTGCGGCTATGCCTATGGCCTCCTCTTCCCGGCTGGCTGACACCAGGTGGAAGTAGGGGTCCGCGCTCACCAGTTGGGTGGCTTGGTGAATGTTGATGTCGGGGACGTAGGAGACAAGGGATATGTCGCTTTCCTTCAGGGACTGCACGATGCGTTCGGCCCAGATTGGCATTTCATCCTCACGAACAGGGGATTGGTGCACTCTACATGACAAAACAGCGGGGCTGGTCACAGTGCGGGCAACACTATAGCAACGGCCCCTGGGAAAGTCAAAGCGTAGGACCGGCCCCTAAGTAGAACTAAACCCTTTTGTCCCCTGGGGGAGGAGGTCAGGATGAGGGGATACTAGAGCGCGTCTATTCCCGCTTGGGCGCACTCCTCATCCTGCTCTGAAGTGCCACCGCCCACGCCGCAGCCTCCCTCGATCATGCCGTTGCGGA
The DNA here is from genome assembly GCA_965116325.1 of Dehalococcoidia bacterium. Taxonomy (GTDB): domain Bacteria; phylum Chloroflexota; class Dehalococcoidia; order Lucifugimonadales; family JAGWBF01; genus JAGWBF01. Next base: position 2,235,380 of record OZ220675.1, read on the forward strand.
TAATGGGGAGCCCTCCCTGGCTGGGTATCATGTGGTCGCCTTCGGCCCTCGTTATGCCCTGGACGATAGCCCTGGTCGGGTCGATGATCCCGCTGGGACGTGCAAAGGCCGCCGAGGCGATGGCCTTCCCCTGTGAGCCATAGGCTCCGGCAAAGAAGGCCCCGTCCATGCGATTGAAGGCCATCAGCCGGCCCCCGGCATCGCACACCGCAACGCTGATCTTGATGTTCATCTCATCAGCCTTGGCGAGGGCTGCTGCAACTACCCGGTTTGCTTCTGCCAAGGTTAGTGCCATAATCGTTCCTCCTCTGAAATCTGTACGAATCCCGGGCTTAGGATGTCGAGCTATCCTGGGGCCGGGGCCATCCTAGTGTACTATCGGCCTTCCAATGTGGGCAAATGGGGGTCGCCATGCTCGGCATGCTCGCGTGAGTCCTCCACATGGGAGGAATACCCCCGTGCTGGGATCCGAAGATTGACGGCTCTATGGCGCCGGATAGATTGAAGTTGCTCAGTCTGTGGCTGCCGCGAGGGGTGTGATGCTGCTTACGTCGCTGTGACCTGAACTGTCAGGTTGTGCCCCAATGCCTTGAGCGCCTTTTGCACTTGGTTCATATGTGAGCGGTGGTCCGGGTTCGTCAGCTTGCGGACAGCAGCCTCGCTTACCCCTAGCCTGCTGGCAAGTTCCATCTTCGTGATGTGCTGAATCCTCATCGCTGAGTAAAGGGCAAGCTTGGAGGCCACGATCGGCGGGACGGGGACCGGCACCTGCCCGTCCTTCAGCATTGTGGGAGCGGGAATGTCCCGTTTCTCGTGTACGTATCCAGCCAGAGCGGTGGCCAATGCGTCCTCTGCCAGCGCCAGCGTCTCCGCCCGGTGCTTGCCACCTGTTATAGCCTCGGGGACATCCGGGAAGGTTGCTACGATTCCCCCAGCTTCGTCGGCTGTAAGTTTGCATGGATATGCGTACATCATGTCTCAGAACTCCCTCTGGTCGATGTCGAGCTGCCCAAGCATAGCCGCCAATAGACCCTTGGACAGTTCGCCTTGTTTCACGGTCGTAAATCGAGAGCCAACATATAGTCTGCCGTGGCTGCCTCTGCCGCGCGCCGGATCAAAGTAGAAAGCTTGCCCCTTCTTGCGAGCGTATTCCCTGGCACGCCGGATAAACTCGCGGCTGTTCACGAAAGCATTATCGCACCTTTAGGTACGATCAGCAACTTAGTCTAGTTGCGGGAGGGGCGCAGTTGGCCCGAATCTACCCGCCCTTGACAGCCTATGGGGGGCCGCCTACAATCCGGCCATCTTGACATAAGCCACTGTCCGTTCAGGTGCCCAGCGAGGGAGAATAGGGAAGGCGGTAAAAGTCCGCCGCGGTAGCGCCACTGTAAGCGGGACAAGGAGCCGAAGCCCACTGATGGGAGACCGAGCAGAAGGGCCCGGCGAAGGAACCAGCCCGTGAGCCAGGAGACCTGCCTGAATGGAGGGTGACCTCTCTCCGCACCAGGGAGGGTCCCTCGTTTCTCGGGCGCAAGTACCGGGAAAAGGAAAGACCTCTGGCGGAGAGCCGCCGGAGGTCTTTTTGTTGAAGGTTGTGGAGAAGTTGGCCCGGCAGCTCTGCCCTGGGTACAGACCGGACCCCGCCAGGGCTGATTGCAACCTCGTAAGGTAGTCACATATGAATGGCGCCAGAGAGCAAAGGATATCGGCGGAAGGCCTGTCATGGGAGATCGATGCCAGGAAAATCCTGAAGGATGTGAGCCTGCATGCCGGCCGGGGCCAGTTCGTCGGCTTGGTGGGACCAAACGGGGCCGGCAAGTCCACCCTCCTGAGGGCTATTTCGGGCATCCTTGCTCATGTGGAGGGCACCGTGTGCTTGGACGGGGAGGACATCAGGTCCCTCTCGTCGCGCAAGGTCGCGGCTAACCTCGCCCTCATTCCGCAGATTGCGCCTTACACCTACGGGTTTACGAGCTTGGAGCTTGTGCTTATGGGCAGGTATGCCCACCTTGGGCGCTTCCAGATTGAGGGCAGGGATGACCACCGCATAGCCGTGGATGCAATGGAGCTCACCGAGACAAGTGAGTTCGCCGAAAGGACGATGGACACGCTGTCGGGTGGGGAACGCCAGCGGGTGCTGGTGGCCAGGGCGCTGGCGCAGCAGCCCCGCGTGCTGCTGCTGGATGAACCCACATCGAACTTGGACATCCTGCACCAACTCAAGGTGCTGGATGTGGTGCGTCAACTGGTGGACGATGGATTGGCCGCCATCGCCGCCATCCACGATCTGAACATGGCGGCCCGCTACTGCGATCGGCTGTTGTTGCTGCAGGACGGGCAGGTAGTTGTTGAGGGGCCCGCCGAGGATGTGCTGACGCCGGAAACCATAGAGTCCGCCTTTGGTGTGAACGCCGCTGTGTACCGAGACCCGATCAACGGCTGCTTGGCTATTAGCCTGATCGGCCCGGCAGACACGAACGACAACGTCCCTGCTCTCCGCGGGATGGGAGGGTAAGCTAGTAGGCACCGCTGGAGACTAGGCTCACGGAGTATACGTCATGGACTTGGAAGATGTGATTGGGCGAATTGGAAGGGCGAATAGCCAGTCCATGAGAGAAGCTGAACTCAGGCAGGAACGTTTGACCAAGCCGCCCGGCAGCCTGGGACGCCTGGAAGGCCTCTCGGTGCAGCTGGCCGGAATATTCGGCACCAAGCGCCCCGCAATAAGGGGCAAGGCCCTTATCGTCGCAGCCGGCGACCATGGCGTGGTGGCCCAGGGCGTAACCGCCTACCCGCAGGCTGTCACCGCCCAGATGGTGCTGAACTTCCTGGAGGGAGGCGCAGCGGTAAACGTCATGGCCCGGAAAGCTGGCGTGGACCTGGTCATCGTCGATGCTGGCGTGGTAGCGCCTCTGCCTGCCCATCCCAACCTGAAGGTAATCGGTATCGGCGGCGGCACCGGCGACATCACCCGAGGGCCGGCCATGACGCGAGGAGAGGCCGAAACCTGTGTGCTAGCAGGGGTCGGGCTTGCCGTGGAAGCTGCCGAGAAGGGCGCGGACATTATCGGCGGTGGCGATATGGGGATTGGCAACACCACCGCATCCAGCGCAATCGTATCGGCCCTGACGGGAAAGACCGCCCAAGAAACGACGGGTAGGGGTACGGGCCGCACTGACCACCAGTTGGAGCACAAGATCCAGGTAGTCCAACGGGCCCTGGAGGTGAACCGTCCCGATCCAGACGATGGCCTGGATGTCCTGGCCAAAGTAGGTGGATTCGAGATCGGCGTGCTGGCCGGAGTCGTCCTTGGCGGCGCCATGGCCCGCCGTGTGGTAGTACTCGATGGCTTTATCTCCGGAGCTGCAGGGCTGATAGCCCACGCCCTGTGCCCCCAGGTCAGGGACTACATGGTGGCCTCCCACCTGTCCGCCGAAGGAGGGCATCGAGTCGTGTTGGCCCAGATGGGACTGGAACCCCTGCTGGACTTGGGCATGCGCCTGGGGGAGGGGACGGGCGCTGTGCTGGCGATGGGGCTGATCGATGCTGCAGCCTCATGCCTGGCCGAGATGGCTACTTTCGAAGGGGCGGGAGTCTCTGATAAAGAGGAGAATGGAGAAACAAAGGGGCGCTGTTGAAGGGCCTCGGGACCGCCATTAGCTTTCTGACTATATTCCCTGTTCCCTGGGGGGACAGGGCGTCGCTGGGCCATGCGCCGGCGTGGTTCCCATTAGTGGGATTGGGCCTTGGAGGCATCCTGGCGGGGCTGGACTACGCAGCCGGTCTGGCGCTGCCGTCGCTGGTTGTGGGCACTGTCTTGTTGGCAGCGCTGCTGGTCATGACGCGGGCGCTGCATACCGAGGGGTTTCTTGACTCCTGCGACGGGCTGCTGGGAGGTTTCACGCCCGAAAGGCGTTTGGAGATCATGCGAGACCCCCATGTGGGTGCCTTCGCCGTGATAGGATGCGTTACGCTGCTTCTGCTCAAGTGGGTCCTCCTTGTCAGCATCCCAGGCGGCGCGAGGATTGGCTTGTTGGCCGTGTTTCCCTGCTTGTCCCGTCTAGGCATCCTGTTCAACATCACGGTCTTCAGGTATGCCAGGGAGGAAGGCATGGGCGCAGCCTTCCAGGCAGGGGGTGGCTGGTGGAGGGTGGCCTTCGGCGTTGCCACGGCGCTGGCGGGCGGAATCCTTCTCCTCGGCGCTGCTGGGCCGGTCTTGCTAGCTGTGGCTGTCCTGGCGTCCTTGGGCATTGGTTGGTGGAGCTCTCGATTGCTGGGGGGAATGACTGGCGATACCTACGGGGCGGCAAACGAGACGGGAGAAGTGATCGTGCTGCTGACGGGGATCCTGCTGTACGATGCAGTTCCTAACCTGTTCGAGGCCCCACTCTGGTAGATTCCCCGGCGGGATGCTAACCCTCTGGGGCAGAATGTAGTGTGATGGGAAGCTGGTACCTTGTACGACACGGGGAGACAGACTCGAACCGGGATGGCATCATCCAAGGTCATTCCGCCACTCCCTTAAATGAGCGCGGCATAGAAGCCGGTCGGTCACTGGGCCGGAGGATTGCCCCTTACGGGCTCGCGGCCGCCTACTTCAGCGACCTTGCCCGGGCGGCAGAAACGGCAAAGATCATTTTGGATGGCAGACCAGTGCCAGCCAAGGCGGACAAAGACCTTCGCGAGTTCTCCTATGGCGAGTGGGAGGGTATGACCATAAATGAAGCCAAGGCGCTTGAGCCTGGCGTTTTCGACAGGCAGCTTGGCTTGGAAAACGGGGAGTTTGCGGCCCCTGGAGGGGAGACGACTGCCCAGCTTCTGGGGCGAGTGAGGCGGTTTTATGCCCGGACCATTGAGCGCCATGATCCCGATGAAAACCTTCTGGTCGTAACTCACGGTGGGCCGGTCCGCGCCCTCCTGGTGCTCCTCTTGGGCTTGCCCCGCGAGTATTTCTGGCGGTTCCGGGTTGACCTTGGGAGCCTTTCTGTAGTCAGCAATCAAACTGGGGGCCGTGTGCTCGAGGTCTGGAACGACACGGGGCACTTGCGTCGCCGGTCCCGGGAGACAGGTGTTGGGTAGGACTCTGACGTTGGTGCTGGGAGGAGCGCGGGCAGGAAAGAGCAATTATGCCCAACGGCTGGCGGCCGGGGGAGGGCGGGTGCTGTTCGTGGCAACGGCCGAGGCGGGCGACGAAGCAATGAAAGAGCGGATCGAGGCCCATAAACTAGCCCGTCCCCAGGACTGGGACACCCTGGAAGAACCCACCGACCTTGCGGGAGCGCTGGCTCCCGTTGCTGACCGCTACGATACGATCCTCTTGGACTGCCTCACTATGTGGGTCAGCAACCTGTTCTTGAGTGGCCAAGACATAGGCGCAGGTCAAGGGAAGGTTCTTCCAGAAGTGCGGAAGCTGCTAGAGGCCTACCGGGGAGGCGAAGCGTCCTGGATCGTGGTCAGCAACGAGGTTGGCATGGGTGTGGTGCCCCCGACGGAGCTTGGGCGAATCTACGCCGACGAGCTGGGTCGGGTCAACCAGGTCGTGGCCTCTCAGGCTGACGCGGTGTACCTCATGGTCGCGGGTATCCCGGTGCCCATCAAGAAACCCGCCGTTTAGCGGTACCTCACCCCCGGCCCTTCTCCTCTGGGGGAGAAAGCAAGGATGAGGGGGCAGGCTGCCTCGCCATTGCGGCTTCTGCCATAGTGCAGGAGAGCCCGGGCCTCGGGGACGTCGGATTTGACAAGACGCTGAACCGTCATTGCGGCGAAGGCCGCAATCCAGGAAAGCCCGAAATTATATCAGGCAGTCCACCGTAACACGCACCTTGATGAATTAGCTCACCAAGGGTCCGGCAACGCTCCGTTCTGGATACCGGCCTTCGCCGGTATGACGAAAGACGTGTCTATTGAGAAGAACCCCTCATGTCGGCTGGGTGCGACCCTCACCCCAACCCTCTCTCTTGAGGGCGAGGGAGTTACGTCCCTAGAACTGGCGGCTGATGTTGTCGGCGAACTCCCGGAGGATGGAGTCGGCTTTCTTGCGGATGATTGGCTGGCCCAGCTCCCCAAGCTTGCCCATGAAGGAGATGTCGCTGGTGACCACCACCTCGGTCTCAGAGTCCGACAGATCGAACAGGTTGACGAGCATCTCCCCACTTACCCCACCGCCCAGGCGTCGGTCGGCACCTTCTACTTTCATGGATGCCTGCCAGAGGTCCTTGTCCAGGCCGGTGACCACCATGGTGCCCGTGATGTTGAGGCTGACGGGGCCCACCTTGACCTGCATGGTGCCCTTGTAGCTCTGGTCGCCGTCGGCCTCCACCTCTTTGACGCCGGGGAAGCACTGCCCAACCCGGGGCATGTCCAGCATCAACTCCCACACCTGTTCCCGGTTCGCCGGGGCGGCGAAACGATGCTCAGTCTTCATGCGGGCACCGCCGGGACCTTGGCAACAGCTGCTTCGAGAGCGCGCCTGGCAAACACCTGGGCCATCTGGCGTTTGTAATTCGAAGACCCGCGAAAGTCGTCGAGGGGGTCCACCTCGTCCTGTACCAAGTCGGCAGCTTCCCGTATCAGGGATGGGGTCAGATCCCGGCCACGCAGGGCTTCCTCCACCTTGCGTGCCCTGATGGGCGTGGTGGCGACGGACCCCAGGGCAACCCGAACGTCCCGGCAGCTCCTTCCACCATCTTCGAGGGTGACCACCGCTGCTGCGGAGACAGTGGCGTAGTCGTCGGCGGTGCGAGGGAGGAACTTGATGAAGGCGCCACCGGAGGTGGGTGAAGGCAGGGGAACCTCCAGCTCCGTCACTATCTCTCCGTCGCGTATATCGGTCTCGAAGTAGTCGGTGAAGAACTCGTCCATTGGAACGGTGCGCTGGCCTGAAGCTGAGGAGAGCACCACCGAGGCACCCAGGGCGATAAGGCTGGGGGGAGGGTCTTGGTTGGGGTCCCCATGGGATAGCCCGCCTCCAATGGTTGCCATGTTACGAATCTTCACTGATGCTACATGGCGATACGTTTCGCCGAGGAGCGGAAGCACTTCCCGAAGCTGGGGCGAGGTCTCGACCTGGTGCATGGTGCACATGGCTCCAATGTGGGCCGTGCCGTCTTCGACCCGGATGTAGTCCAGGCCGGAAATGGAGCGCAGGCTGATCAGGTGACCCGGCTGGACCATCCGCTGCTTCATGAACAGGACAAGCCCAGTGCCACCGGCTATGATGTTGGCATCCTCACCGTGGGTTTCCAGGAGGCTGTAGGCTTCAACGAGGCTGGATGGGGTGTGAAACTCGAAGGTGTTCATTGGGCGCCGCTCTTTGCCTTAGTAATGGCGTGGGTGATGGACTCGAGGATCTTGTAGTAGCCGGTGCAGCGACACAGGTTCCCCATCATCCAGTCCTTGATCTCATCCTCGGTGGGGTCGGGGTTCTCGTCCAGCAGGGACTTGGCGGCCATGATCTGGCCTGGGGTGCAGATGCCGCACTGGAAGCCCCCGTGGTCTATGAAGCTCTGCTGGACGGGGTGTAGACGCCGGTCGTCGGCCAAACCCTCGATAGTGGTGATTTCAGCACCGTCGGCCGCCACGGCAAGGGAGATGCACGAGGCCACTATCTTGCCGTCTAGCAGCACCGTGCATGCTCCGCACACACCAACGCTGCAGCTCTCCTTGGTGCCGGTCAGGCCCAGGTCGTACCTGAGGCAGTCCACCAGGAGACGCTGGGCCGGCACCGTGAGGTCGTAGTCCTTGCCGTTGACTTTCAGGTGGATCGTCTTGTCCATTTACGTGCCTTTGAGTTGGTATCGATGAGGTGATGGGCATGGGTTATGCCCGTCACGATACTATAACGGGCAGGTTGCTTTGACAAGGGGAGGGGAATGCAAAGGCGTTGCTCGAGGGGACCATTTAGGCCAGAGGCTTCCGCATGAGAACGTGCTCTATCCCAACCTCCAGGAAGGGAGCGCCCTCGGCGACGTAGCCGTGGGAGGCGTAGAAGTCCTTGACATAAGTTTGGGCGTGTAAGGCGATGTGAGTGGCGCCTTTCTCACGTGCCGATGCCTCCAGGGCTTGGAGGATGCGGGCGCCCAGTCCCTTCCGCCGCCATGCCCTCAACACCGCCATCCGCCCGATACGAGCCTCCCGGGCGACACCGCTTCTCTCTTCGCTGTACACAAGCCGGCCGGTCCCGACGGCAATGCCTCCAAGATAGGCGATGGCGTGGGTGGCCGTGGAATCCTCGGAGTCAATCTCTTCGGTCAGGGGAACACGCTGCTCAAGGACGAATACCTGGGTGCGGATAGCGTAGGCCTGGAGACGCTCAGCCTCGGTCTGCGCCAGCTTGATAGTCACATCGGACATCTGGTGTGCCCCCGGCTCGGGCCGGTCGTGACTGGTCCCTCTACGGGAACACTATCACGCCGCGCCCGATGCCGATGTTGTCCAAATCTTCGTAAGCTTCGTTGATGTCGTCGAGGGAGTAGCGGCGGGTCACGATTTCGTCGATGTTGAGCTTACCCGACTGGTACATATCGACGATTCTGGGCATATCGACGTGGCAGCGGGCCGAGCCGTAGTAGGTGCCTTTGAGCGCTTTTTCGCTGCGTACCAGGGTCACCGCCTCGATGTTGGCTTGGTCGCCAAGGGGGGCGATGCCGACCACAGTACAGGTCCCGCCCTTCCTCGCCATGGCGTAGGCGGTTTCGACGGTCTCGCCGGAGCCGTACACCTCGAAGGTGAAGTCGGCGCCCTGGCCTCCGGTCAGCTCCTTCACCTTGGCGACGGGGTCTTCGTGCTTGGCGTTCACCGAGTCGGTCGCCCCGAACTTGGTTGCAAACTCAAGGGCCCCCTCGTTGATGTCCACGGCAATGACCTTGGATGCGTTCATCAGGCACGATCCCTGGATGACGTTCAGGCCCACGCCCCCGCATCCCACGACAGCGACGGTGCTACCCGGCGTCACCTGGGCGTTCAGCACAGCGGCGCCCACTCCGGTTGTAACGCTGCACCCGATGAGGCAGCACACCTCCATGGGCACATCGTCGGACACGGGAATGCAGCCCGCCTCAGGGACGACCATGTGCTCGGCAAAGCAAGCCACCTTGCCGAAGTGGGAGATGCGCTGGTCGCCTTTGTGGAGACGCATGGTGCCGTCAAACAGGGTGCCCGCCGTGGAGGCGTGAAGGTCGCACAGGTTCGGCCTTCCCGTGGCGCAGTACTGGCAGCGCCCGCAGTTGGGAACGAAGGAGAGGATGATGCGGTCACCCGGCTTCACCGAGGTAACCCCTTCGCCAATGGCCTCCACGGTGCCCGAGGCTTCGTGGCCCAGCACCGCTGGTAGGATGGTCCGCGCTTGCCCCTTCATGAAGTGAAGGTCGCTGCGACATACTCCGGCCGCGCCGGTCTTTACCTGGACCTCTCCCGCCTTGGGGGGGTCTAGCTCCACCTCTTCAATCACCAGGGGTTCGTTGTATTCGTAGAGCACAGCAGCTTTCATGGTCGTCCTCCCGTCGGTATCAATAGTAATGATGGCGTCGCGGCGAGCTTGTGTCAATTTGGGCTACGGCCCGGGATATTGGCTTAAGAGTCGAACTCGATGAGGTCATCGGGAATGATTAGGGATGCCCCTGTCTGGGCCTGCACATCCTCGGTTGTGTACCCGGGGGCTATCTCTTTCAACGCGAAGCCCTTGGGTGTTACCTCGAACAGGCCCAGGGTTGTCACCACTTTCGTTACTACATTTACGGCCGTCACAGGCAGGTTGCACCTTTGCAGCAGCCGGGGTTCCCCTTCGCGGGTGGTATGTTCCATGGCTATGAACACCTGCTTCGCGCCCACTGCCAGGTCCATCGCACCGCCGATGCCTCCGCCCTTGCGCCCTGCCGTCTTGTAGTTGGCAAAGTCGCCGTTCTCCGCCACCTCGTAGGCACCCAGGACTGTCGCATCCAAGTGCCCTCCCCGGATGATGGCGAAGGAGTCGGCATGGTGCACAATGGCCGCACCCGTGGCAATGGTCACGTACTGGCTGCTGGCGTTCACCAGGTGCAGGTCCTCTTCACCCTCGGCTGCCAGGGGGCCGTAGCCGATGACCCCGTTCTCCGAGTGGAAGATGATCTGCTTGTCTCCAAAGTCGTAGTTTGAGCACAAGGTGGGCATGCCGATGCCAAGGTTGACAACCCATCCGTCCTGGAACTCCCTGGCTAGCCTGTTGCACATGACTTGACGGTCGAGGGGGGTCTTTTCCATGTAGAGGCTCCTGGGTGAAGTAACGGTCCGGCTAGGTGCGAATTGGCGTATCCCAGATGCCATCGGGGGCGGGCGGAATCCTGACCATCCGGTCCACGAAAATGCAGGGGGTGTGCACCTGATCGGGATCGATCTGCCCTGGCTCCAGGATATCCTCCTCCACCTCGACAATGGTGGTGGTTGCGGCTTGCGCCATCAGCGGATTGAAGTTCCTCTGGGAGAGTCGGTACTGGAGGTTGCCCATCTTGTCGGCACGGCGAGCCCTGATCAGGGAATAGTCAGCCTTCAGGGGATACTCCAGGATGTGCATGCGGCCGTCGATTTCGCGGTGCTCCTTGCCCTCGGCGACCTCGGTGCCCACGCCGGTGGGTGTGTAGAAGGCCCCGATGCCTGCTCCTCCGGCCCGGATGCGCTCGGCCAGCGTCCCCTGGGGGACGAGCTCGGCCTCTATCTTGCCTTCCTCGTACAGGCCCTCGAAGGCCAGCTTGCGTGAGGGATGGGGAGCGGCGGTAAAGGCACACACCCACTTGACCACTCTCTCGGTCTCAATGAGCCGGCCCACGTCCATCAGGTTGCCCAGTGCCCCATGGTTGTTGCATATGCCTATGAGGTCCTTGGCTCCCTGGCGTATAAGGGCAGCGATAAGGTTGCGGGGGATGCCAGGAGGTCCGAAGCCCGGAAACATGATGGTAGCGCCATCGGGAATGTCGGCGACGGCTTCATCGAAGGACGAGTAAACCTTGTTCTTCATTGGCCCCCTGTCCTGACGCTGGGTTGTAGCGTCTTACATAGTATCGCACCTCAACAGGCTGCGCTAGGGCAAAGAACTTGGGTGGTCCTTTAAGTGACTTCGAATCCGGTCCCTTAGCTGTGTCCAATGGTCATCGACCTGGGCCAGCTCCTCGGCATCAAGCCGGTCGTAGGTCTTGTCGAACCTAGGAATGTGCCAGAGGGGGAAAACCCAGAATCCTGCCTCCGGCAAATTCGAGGGCAGCTTGTCCAGCAGTACACCTTCGGCTCCCTGGACCTCCCACGATGCCAGGCAGCGCCCATCTCTCGCTAAAGCCAGCGCTTCAACCCAGGTCGCCCGGCGCGCCTCCCCCTTGAATGGGGCCATCATCTCGAGGAGCGCTAGGGCCCTCTCTCGATTTGCTACCCCTTCGCCGGCAAATCTTGCTGTGGTTAGGCTGCTCCATGTATTGCCCAAGGCGGGAATATGGAGGCCACCGTCGGAGGCTATGGTCGTGAGGGACGCGATGCGGGACCATTCGACAGCCTTGCTGCGAGCGATGGCATCATGGGATTCGCCGTGCTCCGGAGGGGTCGTGCTCAAGGGGACGGACAGCTGGGAAGGCTCTAGGATTTCGATGGGCAGCCCCTCGAAAAGCCAGCGAAGCTGGTCCAGCTTGTCGGGGTTAGTTGTGGCCAGGAGCAGAGGAGAAAAGCCCATGAACGTCCACCAAAGCACCTATGAGCCAGGTAAGCTGGCCGTCAGTCTCCCTGGGTATCGATCATGGTCCGCAGGCTGGCGGCCGGGCGAGCGATGCCATTGACTGTGGGGGCATCGGTAGTCGGGGCCGCTGCCTTCGACGAACCCCTGATATAGGCGCTCACCTTGTTCAGGTGGCCCAGCACCTCTCTCCAGGACGAAATGACTCCGGTCTCGTGGTACGGAACGTTTCTCTCCTGGCAGTAGCGGCGGACGATGGGGCGTACCGAGGCCAGCCTGTTGCGGGGGATAGTGGGAAACAGGTGGTGTTCGATCTGGTAGTTCAGACCACCATACAGGAAATCGACAAAAAGGTTGCCTCGAATGTTGCGCGAGGTTAGAACCTGCCTGCGCAGGAAGTCCAGCTTGGTAGAACGGTCGACCAGGAGCATACCCTTGTGATTGGGCGCAAATACAGACCCCATGTAAACCCCGATCAGGGCCTGATGGGTCAGGACGAATACCATTGCGCTCATGGGGTTCATGAACTGGAAGACCAGCCAGAAGTAGATGGCGAAGTGCCCCACTATCGCCAGGGCTTCCGCCCATCGGTACTTCACGTTCTTGCCGCGAAGGATGAACTGGGCACTGTCCGCTCGGATGCTGAGGGCTTCGATCAGTAGCAGCGGGAAGAACAGGAAGGCCTGGTACTTCACTATCAGCCTAGCTAGGCCTCTCTTCGCGACCGCCTGCTCCTTGCTGAAGGCGATGATGGGGAGGTTTATGTCCAGGTCCAGGTCTACATCGTTGGGGTTCACATGGTGGTTGTTATGCTTGTCCATCCACCAGCTGGGGCTGAGCCCCATGAGGAAGCCGACGCCCAGCATGGCAAGGTAGTTGCGGTGGGGCGAACGGAAGATCTGGAGATGGCCAGCATCGTGGGCGTAGAAGCCCAGCTGAGCAAAGACTACTGCCATGAAGGCGCCGTTCAGTACCTGCACCCACAGCAAGTCCAGGGAGGCTGCAACGTAGAAGGACAGGCCCATCATGGCTAGGAGAGTACCGGCCACACCGATGTAGTAGGGGACCTGCTTTTCAAGAAGGCCCGCCTGCTTCACCTGGGCCTTCAGTTCTGAGTAATCAGAGGAGGCTCTGCCCGAAGAGGATGCGATAGGTGGGGGCAACAGATCAGAAACCGGTCTGATTTCTGTAGTGACTGAATTCACGTTGGGAAGTATAGCTGTGTGGCCGATGCAGGGTCAACTGGTGCGCCCTCAATTCTGCACCGAAAGGATGGTGAGCTCGCTTGGTCGGAAGAGGAGGAAAGACGGAAAGCCCTATCTTTATTCCTGCGCCCAACTGTGCTAGCATAGGCATCGTAGCATCAAGTGTTATCAGGACGTACAGACATTCCCTCCTTTGGACCAATGCTCCCTCGGCTCCCCTCTTCTGCTTTGTTTAGAGTCCTGCCATTACTTCGGAGGTTACCCCTATTCTAAAGACCGTCATTCGTAAGCTACCCCTGCCCTTTGGCAAAAAAGAGACACCCCTTCCCGAGCCTGAGACCCCCCAAGCTACCGCAAGTGTTCCGGCGGTTTCTGAGAACGGCAAGCAAGCAGCCCCGCCGGCAGCCCCGCCCAAACGTCCCAAGAAGCGCACCTCGTCCTCCAAGCGACGCCCATCCCCGGTCCCGGTATCTCAAGAAACGATCCCGCAAGACCATGAAGTGCACCAGTTTGGCCCCCTGCCCGTTGGAACCCCGGTCCACAGGGCTCTGGAGGCGCTGGGGTACGAGAACCCCACCCCGATCCAGGAGCAGGTAGTGCCCCTGGTGCGCTCGGGGCAGGATGTAGTGGGCCAGGCTCAAACTGGCACCGGGAAAACAGCCGCCTTCGGCATCCCCCTCGTGGAGAAGATCGATGTGAAGGGCAGCCCCAAGGTGCAGGCGCTGGTCCTGGTGCCGACCAGGGAGCTGGCCGTCCAGGTTACCGGTGAGCTGACCAAGCTAGGGAAGTACGTCGGCATTCGGGCCGTCTCCATTTATGGTGGCCGGCCAATGAAGCCCCAGATAGAAGCCCTGGGTCGGGCTACCCACGTCGTGGTAGCCACCCCCGGGCGTCTCATGGACCATATGGAGCGGGGCACTGTCGACATCGGGCAAGTCAGGACCGTGGTGCTGGACGAGGCCGACCAGATGCTGGACATTGGGTTTGCCGATGCTATCGCCTATATCCTCCGCAGCACCCCCCGTTCCCGCCAGACCCTCCTGTTCTCCGCTACCATCCCTGGACCCATCCGGAACTTGGCGAGGCGGTACCTGCGGGACCCCTTCTGGGTGCGTGTGGGTGGCGACGGCGAACCCGTCGAGCAGGTGCAGCAGGTGTACTACGAGGTGGCCGACCGGGAGCGCCCCAAGGCTTTGGAGCAGCTACTTACCCAGTCCCCCGTAATCACCCAGGCGCTGGTCTTCCGCAGGACGAAGATCGGGGTGGACTGGCTCGTTTCCAAGCTCAAGCAGCGGGGCTTCGATATCGAAGCCATACACGGCGACATGCCCCAGTCTCACCGCCAAGCGGTTATGGAGCGCTTCCGAGCGGGAAGCCTGCGGGTCTTGGTGGCGACCAACGTCGCGGCCCGCGGGTTGGACATCCCAGAGGTCTCCCACGTCATCAACTACGACATTCCCGACAACCTGGAAGAGTACGTCCATCGCATAGGCCGTACCGCCCGCATGGGGCGGGATGGGGTTGCCATCACCTTTGTGTCCGAGTGGGACTTCCCAATGCTGGACACCATTCAGGCCCACGTTGGAGATGACCTGAAGCTGGAGCAGCTAGCCCCCCTGAAGAGCTAGCTCGGGTCGCAGTACTGCGACCCTAAGGGTTCGGTGGAGCACCCCGCTTTGCCGGGTCTACTCCAGGCCCAGGGAGATGTGCCAGGCACCCTCCAGGCTGTCTAGATCGAGTCCATACACCCGCCCTATGGCCGCCTCGTAGGTTGACCCTTCGGAGAACACAGCCAGCAGGTCCTGCATCTTCGACCAGCCGTAGGCATCGATCATGTAGTTCACGAGGCTGTAGCTGAGTGCATAAGAGAGGGTGGCGCCCGTGTCCGAGGCGGGAAAGCTGCTGTTGAGGCTCCGCAGGCTTATAAGCTCTCGGTTCTCTATGGCCTCTTGGAGCGCAACGCGCTGGAAGCCAGGAAGCCCACCCTCGGAATAGACTGCCAACCCCTCATCTAGCCACCTGGGCAGGTCGCCGAAGCAGTTGAAGGTCACTTCACCGATCAAGAGGTGCGCCAGCTCATGGACAAGCCCCGGAAGGTCCCTTTCGAATTCTTCGGGGTCCACGGTGATCAGGAGGATATTCTGGGAAGCAAAAGCGAGCCCCCCAGTCCATGCCTGGGCGAAGAGAATTGCTCCCCGCACGTCAGCGGATGTTTCATAGATGAAGGCCTGTACCGGGGCTTCCAGCTCCCTGCCAAGCTGGAGTACATCCAGCTTGTCTTCGACTGCGCCTGCCAAGCGCTGGCCGAAGTCGGCCCCCCCGGCGTACCAGTAGAAGGTGATGTTATCAGAGGTGTGGCTTTCCCAGGGGAAGCGGTCGTCGCCGTAAACTACGGACTGCCTGGAAGTGCGATGCTCGTCGCCCTGTTCATCCACCACCCTCCAGCGCCACCACACCACTGACCCCGGCGGAATGGAACCGGTGCGGCGCATATCCCAAGTCCAGGTAGCCGAGACCTCGCGCTCCCCTTCGAATTCGGTGCGAGCGCTGGTGTACGAGGTGGAGGCGCAGGAGAATACCGAATCCGTTCCGAACTCCAAGTCGATGACCTCTACTGCCTGTTCTCCTACTCCTTCCATGCTGAAAGTGATGGAGTTGGGCGGGTCAAGGGATGCCTCACTGAGTGCTAGTTCGAACTTTTCGGGAACGGCGGTTGGCTGCTGTGGTGGCATGAGCGTGACAACTACAACTGGATCCGGAGTGGCCGACGGCACAGGGGAAGGAGGAGGCGCCTTCGTTGCTGTCGGCTCAGGTGGCGGCGTAGGGGTTGGCATCGGCTCGGTTGTGGGCATCACGGTCGGTGTGGGTCCGGGGGCTGCCGTAGGTTCTAGGGTTGCCGGTGGCTCGGTCATAGCCGTAGGTGACGGCTCAGGGGTAGCCGTCGGATTTGCGCCGCCACAGGCCGCCATAGCGAACATGGCGGTGACCGCGAGTAAGATCAGCGCAAATACTCGGATCATTGCCCGTGCTCAATGGACAGATTTTGGAGCTGCTGCACGCCGATGGGGGTAAGCTCGTACCCCTTCACGTAGGTTTGGACCAGGGAATATTCGCGGGTGTGCCACAGGGGCACTACGACCCAATCAACCAGGATCATCTGCTCCGCTTGCTGGTAGAGCTCAGTGCGGCGGGCTGTGTCCTGCTCGATGGCAGCCTCTTTCAGCAGGGCGTCCAGATCCGGGTTGCTGTATGCGAAGTTGTTTGATTCGCTTTCACTGTGGAAAAGCACATCCAGGAAGTTCTGCGGGTCCGGGTAGTCAGCACACCAGCCTGCAATGAAGACGCCAAGCTCATGGTTGTCCAAGCGGTTCAGGCGGTCAGAGAAATCGAATATGCCAACAGACTCTACGTCCAGACCCAAATGCTCTTGCCACGCCCAGTGGATCGCCCCGCTGGAGGCATAGGACCTGATCGTGGGCAGGTTTTCCCCTCCACCATAGGTGGACTCATTGAGGAGTTGTCGGGCCGTCGCGGCATCGTGAGCGAAAGGCTCCAGGTCTCCGTTGTGGGCTGGCATCCCCGGAGGAAGTATGCCAGCTGCCCTCTCGACCAGCCCTCGGCTAGAAACCTCCACCTGCTTGTCCAACTCCAGCGCCAGGGCCAGGGCTTGACGCACCTTCGGGTCATCGAAGGGAGGCTGGGTTACGTTGAACCCCAGGTAGCTAGTACAAAAATCGGTACCTTCGCGAAGCTGGTCGTGGATGGTGCTGGACGGGTCGCGAGCGCGGTCTATCTGGTACGAGCTCAAGCTGACGATGTCGATCTCGCCGTTCTCGTACATCTGGAAGGGTCTCCCCCCGAATATCAGGTACACCGAGTGGGCAAGGGCAGGGGTCCCTCCGTACCAGTCTTCGTTCCGCTCCAGGATGAGAAGCTCATCCTTATTCCAGACCTTCATCTTGAATGGGCCGGTGCCGTTGGGGGCGTCAGTCCAGTTCTCTCCCGACTCCACGTTGGACCGGTCCACCACGTAGGCTGTCGGGTACACGAGCTTGGAGAGGAAGTAGGGGTAGGGAGCTTCGATGGTGACTCGAAGAGTTTTCTCGTTCAGGACCTCGACCCCGGCGAGCTCTCCAGTCACCCCTTCGGCCACATCCTTAGCGCCGACGATGTCCCCCAGGTATGTTACGGCAACGGGGGAATGGGTATCCGGGTCCAGGGCCCGCTCCCATGAATACTTGAAGTCGGCCGCTGTAACCTGGGTGCCGTCGTGGAACCTGACGGCGTCTTTGAGCGTGAAGGTGTAGATGGTCCCGTCACCTGAGATTGACCAGCTCTCGGCGATGTCAGGCACAAGGTCCAGGTTGGTGTCCAGCTTGACCAGACCGCTGAAGATTGCGCCGACAAGGTCCGAGGGGCCGAAGCGGGAGAGGGCCGGGTCCAGGCTCAGGATCTCGCCCCAGTACTGAAACAGGGAATCGTCTCTGGACGCGCCGAAGGGAGCGGGGGATTCCAGGACGAAGCTGTCCACAAAGGCGGTTGTTTGAGGGGCGACGGCATCCCAGGCATCCTGAGGTGCCTGCACACGAAGCAGGAATATCTGGGACCCTCGTATGACCACCTGCCAGAGCTCTTGAATTGGGGGCCCTTCCTGCCTTTCGTATCCAAATGTGGTCTGGTGGGCGGAAGAGGAGCCGGGAACTGAAATTGGGTCGCTGCTCACGATCGTTACAGCGCCGAATCCCGCTATCTGTGAGTTGCCCCAGTCTTCCGCTAAGGTGTCTTCGAGGCTGCGAATCACCCACACCTGACCTGCGAGACCGATGTTCGAGGATGGGGCGCTGATTAAGAGGAGGGGACGGGAGTCTTCCCGTTCTTGGCCCACCCAGCCCGCGGGGAGGGTTACAGAGAATCCCTCGGTGGTGTTGCGGTAAAGGCCTGTGACTGCGCCGTCCTGGGGAGATACCAGCCCCGGAGCAAGGGACAGGGTTGCCAGGCCGACCAGCAGCAGGGCTACAAGTGTCAGGAATTTAGGCACGGGGGACATTATACATGGGGAATCAGGATCGGGAAGCCTCGATTGCGCCGATTCTCCGCAAGTTGCTTGGGCGCCCCGGCGCATTAATCCCCGGACTGGCAGCTTTCCGGGTGCCCGACTCGGGAATAGGTGAAGCCCAACTATACTTGGAGTCCGTCGAGATTCTCAATGTGGATGGGGTCCAGTTGGTCTGCAGGTCGGAAGTCGAAAATGCGTGAATAGAACTGGAACTCGGCGGCTAGGCACTGCTTTATGGTCTCGGCCTTGCGAAAGCCGTGCTGCTCCCCCTCGAAGGCCAGGTAGGCTGTGGGCACTCCGTTGGCCTTCAGAGCGTTGAACATCTCTTCGGACTGGGATGCAGGCACGATAGTGTCATCAAGACCCTGGAAAAAGATGACCGGGCAGGATAAGTGTTGCGGGAAGTTGATGGGTGAGCGCTCGACGTACCTGCGACGGTGCAGGGGATAGGGGCCCACGAGGCCGACGAGGCTGTAGGCGTCGAACTTGTGGATGTCAGTCAGCAGGGCCTCCAGGTCGCTTACCCCGAAGTAGCTTGCGCCGGCCTTGAACACATCCCTGAAGGTCAGAGCAGCCAGCGCAGTGAACCCTCCGGCGCTTCCCCCACTGATTGCGATCCGGTCGCCATCCACATCCCCCCGTTCGACCATGTACAGGGCGGCGTTTACGCAGTCGTCAACGTCCACCACACCCCACTCGCCGATCAGGCGCTCGCGGTAGTCCCTCCCGTATCCTGTGCTGCCGCCGTAGTTGACGTCCAGGACCGCAAATCCCCGGCTGGTCCAGTACTGGACGGTCAGGCTGAGGTCGGCCTTGGCGGCGCTGTGCGGGCCGCCGTGGCAGGTTACCAGCATGGGCGGTTTCTCGTTTTCCGGAGCTGCAAAGTCCTGGTTATATGGCGGATAGAAGAAGGCGTGGGCGGAAAGGCCGCCGTAGGTGGGGAACTCGACGGCCTCGGGAACGGACACGAAACCCGGCGGCACCTCATCGTCGCTTTCCACCCTGAGGACCGTGACGTGTTCATCTTCGATACTGATCTCCACAAGGGACATGGCGTGCGTGGGGGACCCGGCCACCATCGCCACCCTACCATCGCCAGCTTGGAGGTCGCCGTGTCCCATTTCAGTGTAGGGGAACTCAATGGGTACCAGTCTTCCGTCTTCGAGAAATATGCGTCCCAGCCTCCAGGTGCCTTTCTGGACGTAGCTGCAGACCAGGGTGTTGGGCGAGTCGAAGCCGTAGGAGCACATCCCGACCCACCAGTTGGATCTGGAGAACTCGGCCTCCATCGGAAGCAAGGGCTCCACATAACTATGTCGCCACCGGTAAAGGTTGGCCCAGCCCGTGCGGTCGGAGATGAAGTACAGGTCGCCCGCGGGAGACCATTCCGGTTGAACCACTGCCTCATCCACGCTGCCTGCCACCAGGGTTGGCTCTCCCAGCTGTCCGTTGTCTCGGAAGGGCGCTGTCCAGAGGTGGGTGCCGTCCCAGGGCATATTGGGATGGTCCCAGGTGAGCCACGCCAGCCTTGAGCCGTCGGGGCTCACGCAGGGCGAGCTGTGAAAGTCGTTGTCGGTCAAGAGTACCCTTGGGTCCCGCCTGCCCTGGGTATCCAGTGAGACGATCTCGCTGAGGGGATGGTCGGCATCTGGATCGCTATGGTTCTCCCGGATACAGATCAATCTGTCTGGCCCAGGGTGCATTACTTTGCTGCCGTAGCGGAAATCTCCTTCGGACGTGATAGGGACGGGCGCACCTCCGGGAAGCTGGCGGTAGACCCGATGGTCTGCGCTGTTCGAGAAGTAAATGACCTCATCGGCGACGGTGAAGCCCCGGGTCCCGTACTCGTTCACCATGCTTCCCACGCTGTAGCCCGGGGGAGTCGTGTCCTCAAGCTCACCGGCCCGGGTCCGCTTGACGATTACGGTACGCCCGTCTTCGGCGGGGCGGACTTCTGCCCAGTAGGTATCCGGTCCGTCCAGCGAAATGCGAAGAAGACCGACGGTGCCGTGGGCGACCATGTCCAGCGTAACGGGAGACTCCCAAGAGCCGAAGGGCGCGACTGTGGAAAGGGTCATGCGAAAGGCCTGCCTTAGGGGGAATATCTAAAGGAAAAGGCTTCATAAAGCGTACCAGAATGCCGTTTCTTCTGCTATATAATTGGCGGCGCCCACGATTGGATGGGAAGTTAGAGAAACTACTTGAGGCAGCCTCGGGCTATTCAGCCCGACGAGACATGGCTGACGAGGTCTCGTCGGGGATTTGCATAACTTTGAGATCTTTAATTCGGAGGAAACCCATTAATGCCGGAAACTTATGACGTAGTTATTTCGAGCCCATTCCCCAACTATGATTTCTTCTCCCAGCGGATGATGGAGTTGTGCGGCCAGATGGGGCTCAGCTTCTTCTTCGTAAATGATGTTTGGATAAAAGAATTCACGGAAAAGCTGACGAACAAAGAGGTGTCTGCCAGGGTGCTTCTGGACCTGTCTGCCTCTCAGACCGAGGAAGACGACCCCTACACGATGCTGGCCAAGGAGGTCAAGAGTCAGAAGGGGTACATTATCGACGACCCGGACATCACCGCCAAGGTGGCCCATAAAGGGCACTTCCACAAGGTTCTCCAGCAGAACAACGTCCCAGTGCCCGAGACGATAGTTGTCCAAAGAGATGAGCTGGAGAGCTTTGAGATTACCGACGAGGTGGCTCGCAAAGTGGGCACTCCTTTCGTGGTCAAGCCGGCGTGGGGGGATTCGGGCGTAGGGGTTGTGGTCGGGGCCACCTCCAAGAAGGACCTCCTTCAATCGGCGGAGGAAACTCCTCTCTCGGACGCATTCCTGCTGCAGCACACAGTCACACCCAGGAAGCTCGGCCGTTTTTTGGGATGGTTCCGCCTCTACTATATCTGCGGCGAGGTAATTCCATGCTGGTGGGACCCCTCCACCCATGAGTACCACCTGGTCGCACCCAGCGAGATGCGCCGTTACCACCTGTCCCCCCTACGGCGAATCGTTCGCGGGATAGCCCAGGCATCCAAGATGAAGAAATTCAGCTGTGAGGTCTGCCTGGACGAAGACGGGAAGTTCTATGCGGTCGACTACGTGAACGCCGACCCGGATATGAACCCCCAGTCGTACTACGACAACGGTGTGCCCGATGAGGTGGTGCGCCACATCGTCTGGCTTCTCTTCATCGATGCCATGCGGGTGGTCAAGCGTCGGCATGGTTTCTTCGACGAGGACCTTGAAGAGGCCCAAGCGGACTGGCTCGAGCAGCGCCGCCTGCAGCAGGGAAAGTAGCCGCCCGCTCGCACAGGCAGCTCAACAATCAGACTAAGCTGGCTGTGCTGGGTCCTCACACGATGAGGCTCAACGCCAGGCTGGCTGCTCCCAGGTAGACTAGGAAGCCAAGCACATCGGTGAAGGTGGTTACGATCACTGCCGATGCTATGGCAGGGTCGATGCCCATCCTACGGAGGAACAGGGGTACTCCGGCCCCGGTGGCTCCCGCAACCACCATGTTTCCAAGCATAGCCACCGCGAGCACAAGGGCCACGCCGACATTACCTGTCCACAAGAGGCCGACGGCCCCAACCAGGATGCCAAGCAGCACTCCGTGCATCAGTCCCAGGGTGATCTCCCGCCTCAAGAGGTGTCCCTGCTGTACGCTCACCAGCTCTCCCAGGGCGATGGACCTCACGATCATGGTCAGGGTTTGGGTGCCTCCTATTCCGCCCTGCCCTGCTATCACGGGCAGGAAAGCGGCCAATATTACTGCCTGGGCCAGAACGGAGTCGAACAGGCTTATTGTAGCTGCCGAAAGGAAGGTGGTTACGAGGTTGATCGCCAGCCAGGGGAGCCGCGTCCGTACGGCGTCTGCAATCGACTCGGGGCCGGGCTCGGCTAAAACAGCTCCCATCTTTAGCATTTGCTTCGTATGCTCTTCGACCACTGCGGTCTCCAGAAGGTCCAGGGGGACAACCCCTATCAGCTTTTCATCGGAGACCACGGGCAGCTGCACCGCGTTGTAGTGGCTCCTCAGCCTGACGCACTCGGACTGGGGGGTATCCTCGCTCACAGTTACAGGAACCGGCAGGGTCGCATCGGAGATACGGGACTCCTCGGGGAGCTTGGCCAGATCAGCCATGGTCACCTGCCCCATCAGCTGTCCTTCATCGCCCACGACGTAAACCCGGTTGAACTCGTAAAGAGGCTCGCCCATTTCCCTGAGACCTGCCCGGGCATCGGAGATCGTTGCCCCTGCCCTAACCGTCGGGCATTCCGGTACCATTAGGGCCCCAGCCGTACCTGAGGGGCCTTCCAGTATCTGGGTGTCGGGGATAGGTTGCTCCAGGGTCTTGGCTACTTGGCGTGCCTGGGGCTTGGGCAGCCGGAGGAGCGTCTCCAGTGCCACCATGGGATTCACCTGGGTCAGGACGCCGGAAACGAGGCGGGACCCCAGCCGGGTGACGATTCGCCCGGCCAGCAGAGGATTCATCTGCCGGAGCATCCAGGTTACGGCTTCGGGCCCCATCAAGGCCAACAGGGTATCCCGGCTGGCCTTGGGCAAGGCAACCAGGATGGCGCCGATGTCGGCAGGGTGGAGCCAGGTCAGGCGGGCCAGGGCAGAGTCCTGGTCTCCGGCCTTCATTAGCTCTCGGACCTCGTCGGCAATTGCTGACGCCTCTTTGGGCGAGATGGCGTGGGTTAGTTCAGGTTGGGCTATTTCCATTGGTTAGTCTCCGGACGCAATTGAATTCGACATGCGGCCAGCAGCGGGCGAACTGGCAAAGATACACTGCCGAACCTCTCTGCCTCCCACAGGTACAGGACTGTCCTGAGCGGGAGAATCGAGCCGGCTTTTCTGGCCGTTCCTAAGGCGTCGCCGTCCCGCTCAAACCGGGCTGGATGACGGCAGCTGCTCGCTAGCTAATTACCCTCGTCACAACACTCCATGACAGAACACCCGGTCCGGACCTCAAAGGATAAGGGCAGGGGCTAGTGCCGGTGCGGATGGTGGCCCCCGCCGGGGGCCTCCGGGGCATCTACTCAGCAGCCGGGATGCCCCGGTCGTCCACAGCAGAGACGCCTGGTCCGAATTCTGATGAAGAGGCTCTGGACCATTAGTCCCAAGCGGGTGGGCCACGGATCGGGTGCCGTCCATATGATTCTCACGGACCGGAGCATTGCACGGATCATGCTTAGAGTATATCAGGACTGGTGGCATCCTCTGCTGGCCTTCTTCCCGATGGTTCAGGCCGTTGGTGGATGGAAGCGAGGCCGCGTTGGGCTGTCAAAAGCCCAGGCAGAAGAGACCGCTCGCAAGGTGCGCTGGCAGTATCCGGCCTTACGTAACGGGTGGGTCGTTGCTCCGGGGTCTGTAAAGTGATGTTGAGCCCGAAAATCGGCGGGCGCTTCGGTTTATGAAATAGGCAATTATTGCGATGACCAGTGCGACCGGGCTGAAGATGGCCAGCCAGATGACAATGGTCGTCAGCGCCCTGAGCAGTGCTGTAAATGCCCGCACCGCCGACTTGGTTGTTTCACCCACATCCCAACTACCGATAAGGTATCCCTGAGACTCGGTGACCCTGACGGTGAAGGAGTCAGATCCCGACACCTGTCCCGCGTCGCTCATGGCGCTGATAGTCAGCACAGCTGTGTAGGGCTCGGGCCGGTAGTTGGAGTATGCATGGGTGGTCTCTATGCTGGTTGCGCCCTCTTCGGGGTTGCCAGTTACGGTCGGGGAACCGTCTCCGAAGTCCCACAGATACTCGTAGTCCCACAGCTCCGAAGGGCGGGTGAAGGATGCTGAGTAGTCCACCTTGCTGCCCTCTTCCACTGTCTGGTCCTGCCCGGCGAACACTTCGATGGATGGTACGTGGGTTACCGTTACTTCCAGGGAGTCGGAGCCCTCGGCAATCCCGCCGGGTCCCGTGCCTGTCAGATCGACTTTGACGATGTACGGGGAGTCCCGGTCGTCCTCATATATATGGTTCACTGTAGCTGTTATGCGTCGCCCGTCGGGCCTCAGTATGCTGCCGAATTCCTGGGTGGTCACCCCGTCGCCAAAGTCCCATTCGAAAGAGAAGTCTTCTATGTCCTGCGGCGCCGCGAAGGAGGCACGGAAGCGCGCCGGCTGTCCCACTCGGACGGAGATATCACCTCCGGCATCAACACCGATAGTCTCTGATGCAAGTTTCAGACTAACCTCGATCAAGGAGTAGGCCGCGGTCTGGGACAGGAAGCTCAGCCGCCCTTCCGTCTCCTCGATCCGGAGCTGAAGGCTGGAGAGCTCCCCTTGGATGAGGAGGGCATCTTCTACATCTTCGGCTATCTCGAGGAATGACAGCAGCCTTTGTTCGGTGGCCCGCATGCTGGCCAGCCTGGACTGGCTGTCCACGAACTCGTCGGTGACATCGTCGCTGGTTACGGAGCGGGACTCAACGCTCGAGGCCAGCGCCTCCAGACGGCGGAACGCTTCATCCAGAAGCCCTGCAGGTATGCGGATTGCGATGGTGCCGCTGTGTCTGGATGACCGGTCCGAGTTGACCACCCAACCCCCGAGGTCGCCGGCCACGCCAGTGATGCCGTTGAGTGTTTGGGCCACATCGTCGACCACCAGGGACATTTTGGCTGTGTGGACTACGATACGCTGCTGGGCCAACGGGGCCGGTTGTACTTTGACGCTGCTCCCGTCGTTTGCATCGCCAGAAAAGGGGGCTGGTGTTGGCTCTACTTCCATCACCATGGCTTCGCTCTCGACTACGACGACCCTTGTCACCTCCACTTCCCGCACTTCCGCATCCATTGCCACCTCTACGTCGCGGAAACCTGATTCATCTTCGGAGGCAGCACAGCCTGCGGCGGCTGAAACTATCAGATACGTTAGGAGGAGAGGTAAAACGAGGCCTAGCTTCATCGGCGGATGGGGCCTCCTAGGAGAGTGGCGGCATTATAGCATACGTACGAAAGGAGCCTGGGGAAAAGTTAAGGCGGGACTGCCCCGGCAGCCAGCGACCGGTTGGTCCCTTCAACTTCCCGGTTGGGAATGGGGAAGACGTCGAGGAGATCGGTGGTGCATTAACTTGTCCCAGTGTGATTCTGACCGGGCGATGCAGTCCGGCAGTGAGATCAGGGCATCACCTGGGCGTCTACGCCAGGGGAATAGGATTCGAGGTTGCCTCTCCCGGCCCTGCTAGCGCCCGTCGTGGAAGAAGTGGTAGAGGTACCAGGTGGTATCTTCGGGGCCATCAGCGGGTGGGGCAATCTCGCAACCATGGGCTTTAGCGAAAAGGGTCTCACTCTCCTGGGCTTTGGCTTTGCTCCGGTACTCCTCGAGCACTTCCTCGCGGTGCATCGTGTGAAACTTCCCCAAGCGCCATTCCGTCAGTCGGTCCTGGGGTTTCATTGAGATTCCAACTCGACACTGCATTCTTGTCCCCCTTTGTGCCAATTGCATCAAATTGAGTTAGGTGAGTCTTGACCGGTGGAGCTCGCGTTTGCAGGCTTCGGCGAATGGCTTTGCCTTTATACCAGCAACCGCCTATTGGCCCATGCAGTCTCCACCAAATGAGGTCTGCCCAAAGTCGTTTAGGGCGAGTATGTTCCGGCAGGCCCTTGTCATGCCTATGAGAGAATCGGGCGCTAGTCCAGAATTCTCTCTCCGAGATGCACTATATCATCGGCCTCGGGTGCATAGCCCACGGTTTTGGCGACCGTTAATGGCCAATTTCACACCAATGGGCTGGCCCCCAGTTCGCCTTCCCTGGCACAGGAGCCCTATCCCGGGACCTGCTCTCGTCTGCTTCCTGTAGACCCCGGAGTGTATACTTGCCGAGGTGCAACTGGCTCAAGACAAAGGGCCGTCAAACTACTCAAACCATGGGCGCCGATGACGGCAAGGAGTTGGGCATGAATTCAAAGAATAACCGGAATTGCTCCGTGGGCGAGTGGCAGGTCCGTGTGGAGCTGGCGGCCGCCTTCCGGCTAGCCCATCACTTCGAAATGACAGCCCTCACCTACAACCACATCACCGCACGTGTCCCTGGGGCGGACGACCAGTTCCTCATCAATGAGTACGGCCTGGGTTACGAAGAGGTCACAGCTTCGAACCTGGTCAAGATAGACATGGCCGGAAACATCCTCAAAGAGGGTGAGCATCAGATCAATTCGACCGGCTACGTTATCCACTCCGCCGTCCATGGTTCAAGGCGAGATGTGGCCTGCGTGATGCATACCCATACGCCCTATGGCATGGTGGTCTCCGCGCTGGAAGAAGGGCTGGTACCTCTGCAGCAGGATGCCTACCAGTTCCACGATCGCGTCGCTTATCACGAGTTCGAGGGGGTGGCCGAAGATGTGGATGAGCGGGAGAGGCTTGTGACCGACCTGGGCGACAAAAACGCCATGATAATGCGGAATCACGGCCTGCTCACGGTGGGGCGCTCCGTAGGTGAAGCGTGGGTGCGGATGTGGCATCTGGAGCAGGCCTGCAAGGTGCAAGTGCTTGCCCAATCGACGGGGCGGGCCATTCGCCAAGCTCCCATCTCTGCAATAGAAGAGACGGCTGCCTGGTACGATGCCGATACAACCGCCCTGGAATGGCCCTGGCTTCTGCGCGTCCTCGACCGCAAAGACCCGTCTTACAAGGAGTAGGCGTGGGCGGGTTTCTTATCTGGGCCTCATCCGCTACTCGTCGATCACGATATCTGATGCGGTGATGGGGCGTTCACTGCTGACGTGGATGGCATCGCCGGGCACTTGCTCGAGAGGCGGCACTAAAGAGGTGATGGACTACAAGCCTTCGACTATCACCATGTTGATGTTGGAGGATGTGGAGCGAAGATTGTCGAGCGCGGTGTACTCCGGCGAGTTCAGCCATTCACGAACCTGCTGAATGTTGTCGAACTCGAGGATGGCCAGACGTTTGGGCGTCCAATCGCCCAGTATGACCTGAAGCTCACCACCACGCGCCACAAACCTTCCGCCGTGAGCTTCGACAGTGCTCGTCACTCGCTCACGGAACTCTCCATAGAGAGTCTCATCCTTTATCTCAACATCGGTTATTACGTACGCGGACATTCTTGCCACCCCTTTCGATTTCGGTGTCTATACTTACCCTAACGTTCCCCTGTACAGCTGCAGTTGTAAGTAAGGTGAACTGAGGCTGAGCAGGCCTACGACTCTGGAAGCAAGGTCAATGCAGAAGCTCTTGGGTTTAGTAGATATGGTGGGCGGTAGTGGACTTGAACCACTGACCTCTGCGATGTCAACGCAGTACTCTAACCAGCTGAGCTAACCGCCCACAGGGGTGCTATATCTGCCAGTTTATCAGCAAAGAGGGATGGGCTTCAACACGTCGGGCTTCACCGGCGAACGAGCGGCGGCCGTGGGCCAGAGGGACTCTCCGTCAGTGAGGCTGTCCGTTCCCATTCGATTTCCCTCAAGGCGAACGGACGGTACCATTACGATGAACAAGCTGCCCAGACTACACAATGGTCTCCTTCCGCGAGAACTACGAAGAAGGAACCGTAGTGTCGGCGGGGGCGGCAGTGTAGAGGTCGGACTGACGGAGAGTGGCTAAGCGGGCCAGGCGGCGCCGACGAGGTCGGATATGTGCCCGATCCCGTGCTCTCCTACGTATGAGTAGAGGCCGTCCAGCACCGCCAGGGGCGCCCAGAAGTCAGCCAGATTGGCCGAACCGACCTGTACAGCCGTCGCGCCGGCGTACAGAAACTCCAGTGCATCATCGGCCTTAAACACTCCGCCCACACCTATGACCGGCACGCTTACTGCTTGGGACGCCTTATAGACCAGGGCTAGGGCGATGGGTTTCAGGGCGGGGCCCGAAATGCCCCCGGTTATCCCCCCCAGGATGGGCCGTCGGGTGTCCAGGTCGATAACCATGGCAGGGACGGTGTTGACCAGGGTGATGGCATCGGCGCCGGCGCTTTCCACTGCCTTGGCTATAGGAACGATGTCGGGAACGTTGGGGCTGAGCTTGGCGATCACAGGGAAGGATGTGGAGCCTTTCACCCTTTCCACCGTCTCGGCGGCCAGCTCCGGGCTGTGGCTATAAACTGCCCCGTTGTCCACGTTTGGACAGCTGAGGTTCAACTCTAGGCCTGCGATCCCCGGCGTTTCGTCGGCCATGGAGGCCATGTGGCCGAACTCCTGGACCGTCTCCCCCGCAAGGCTGAGGATGACCGGCACACTCCAGTGTTTCCAGTAGGGAGCATGCTGGGTGAGGACGTTCTCAATGCCCGGGTTAGTCAGGCCGATGGAGTTCAGGTAGATGTCCTCGCCTGCTTCCTGGGCTCTGCGCCAGCTTTGGGGATGCCACCTGGGTTCGGGATTGCCCTCCCGGGGCTTCATGGTGACGGTCTTGGCCACGACGGCTCCCAGGCGCTCGAAGTCTATCCTTCCCGACTCTTCAGGCGGTTCGACCAGGGGAAGCTGGCTTCCCCGGGAAACGGGATGAAGGATCTGTCCGCGGAGGTCCTGGCCGACCAATGCCCTGCCATAGCCGTCCCATCCAAAGGTTCCTGATGCGATCATCACCGGGTTTCGAAGCTTGAGCCCGGCGGGATGGGACGGCGCCAGATCTACGGCTAGAGACGATTCTTCGGCAGACAAGACCTAGCTGGGGTCCTCCTTACTCTTCGGGTGTTTCCTCCGGGACTTCTTCCGGCATCTCATGGCCGTTTTCATGGCCGTTGGTGCTGGGAGCTTCGGTAACCTCGAACCAGGGGCCGGTGAAGCCTTCCGTCTCGTGGGCTGCCACAAGCTGCTTCTGCTCGGCCTCCAGGAAGTCGGAGCGGGCGGGAATCAGGCGCCCGATGATCACGTTCTCCTTGAGGCCCAGCAGGTGGTCCCGGGCGCCAGTGGCAGCAGCTTCCGTCAACACCCTGGTGGTCTCCTGGAAGGAGGCGGCCGCCAGGAAGCTGTTGGTGAGCAGGGATGCCCGGGTGACGCCCAGGAGCATGGACTTGGCTGTGGCGGGTTCGCCTCCCTCGGCCAGCACCTTGGCGTTCTTGTCCTGGAACTCGAAGCGGTCGGCTATTTGGCCGGGGATGAACTCGGCGTCTCCGGGGCTGTCCACCTGCACCCGCCGGAGCATCTGGCGCAGGATGACCTCGATGTGCTTGTCGTGAATCGCCACACCCTGGGACCTGTAGACCTTCTGCACCTCACCGACCAGGTACCTCTGCAGCTCCTCCTTGCCCCTGATGCGCAGGATGTCGTGGGGGTTCAGGGGGCCGGATGTCAACGCATCGCCGGCCCGGACGGGGGTGCCGCTCTCGACCAGGATGTGGGAAGACGCCGGAATCAGGTGCTCCCGCTCCTCCACATCCTCCCAGACTACTGACACCTTGGACCTCTTGACCTCGACCTTTCCGCCCACGCTGGCGAGAAGCTCCTTTGCCTCGCTACCTGTGGCGAGGGCATCTGTCTTGTTGTCCTGTTTGGCCCTGGCGAGGGCATCGCCAGCCTCTACTGTTTCGCCGTCCTCCACCAGGCGGGTGTATCCCCTGGGCACGGTGTACTCCTCGCGGTACTCCTCCCGGCTGATGAGGCGGAGGCGGCGGCCGTTGGTGTCGTCTTCCACAACAGCTACACCATCGATGTCTGCCAGGATGGCGAACCCCTTGGGAATGCGCGCCTCGAAGATCTCTTCAACCCTGGGAAGACCGCTGGTAATGTCCAAGCCCGCTACGCCGCCGGTGTGGAATGTCCGCATGGTGAGCTGGGTTCCCGGCTCCCCGATGCTCTGGGCAGCGATGATGCCGGTAGCTTCGCCTATGCTGACCATCTTGCCGGTGGCGGGTATCCTGGCGTAGCACATCTGGCACACGCCACGGCGGGACTCGCAGGCCAGGGCTGAGCGCACGTACACCTCGCTGATGCCTACATCGATCACAGACCGTATATCCTCTTCCTCCAGTTCCACGCCCCCATCGACTAGGACCTCTCCGGTCTCAGGATGGGCTATGGGGGCCGCCGTTATCCTACCCACCATGCTCTCTTCCAAGGGCGAGACCAGGGGGTCGTCGGGGGTGGCCTTGATCCAGATGCCCTCGGTCGTGCCGCAGTCGGTCTCCAGGATTATGACCTCCTGGGCTACGTCGATTAGACGCCTGGTCAGGTAGCCGCTGTCGGCGGTCCTAAGGGCGGTGTCGGCGAGTCCCTTCCTTGCGCCGTGGGTTGAGATGAAGTACTCCAGGGCGGTAAGCCCTTCCCTGAAGCTGGACTTAATGGGCAGGTCGATGATGCGGCCCTTGGGGTCGCTCATCAGGCCGCGCATTCCTGCCATCTGCTTGATCTGGGCGATATTTCCCTTGGCGCCGGACACAGCCATGAGGGCTACACCGCCGTAGCTGGCCAGCTCCTCCTTAACGATCTCTTCCATCTGGTCGCTGGCGTCGGTCCAAGTCGCCACAGTGCGCCCGTATCGCTCCTCTTCAGTGACCAAGCCCTGCATGTACTGCTCTTCGTACTCTTTGACCTGACGGTTAGCGCCGTCGAT
The DNA here is from genome assembly GCA_965116325.1 of Dehalococcoidia bacterium. Lineage (GTDB taxonomy): Bacteria > Chloroflexota > Dehalococcoidia > Lucifugimonadales > JAGWBF01 > JAGWBF01. The sequence goes on from OZ220675.1 coordinate 2,265,855, forward strand.
GATCTGCTTCTTCCGGGGCGAGACGCGGATGTCGTTGATGGCGATGGTCAGCCCCGAGGTGGTTGCAAAGTGGAACCCCAGGTTCTTCACCCGATCCAGGACGGCGGAGGCCCCCTCGTTGCCCAGCTTGTGGTAGCACTCGCTGGCCAGGTCCTTCAGGGCCGCCTTATCCATAAGCTGGTTCTTGTAGCCCAGCTCGGGGGGAAGCACCTCGTTGAAGATCATCCGTCCCAGGGTGGTGCTGAGCCAGCCGTCGGGTTGGGCTTCATCGTGGACCATGATCTGGGTCCGCAGGCCCAGCTGACCCGAATCATAGGCCAGTCGCGCTTCTTCGAAATCGATGAAGTGGCGAATGGAGCCGTTCTCCTGGTCTTCGATGTCGGTGAGGTAGTACATCCCCAGCACCATATCCAGGGTGGGCGCTACCAGCGGGTCTCCCGAAGCGGGAGAGAGCATGTTGTGCACGCTGAGCATGGTATCCCTGGCTTCGGACACCGCCATCTTAGAGAGGGGGACGTGAACAGCCATCTGGTCGCCGTCGAAGTCGGCATTAAAGGCGGAGCAGACCAGGGGATGAATCTGGATGGCGCTGCCCTCGATCAGGACCGGCATAAAGGCCTGGATACCCAGGCGGTGGAGAGTGGGCGCCCGGTTGAGAAGCACAGGCCTCTCCTTGATGACATCCTCCAGGATATCCCAGACCTCGGGCCTTGAGCGCTCCACCATTCTCTTGGCGCTCTTGATGTTGGGGGAGATGCCCAGCACAACCAGGCGGTGCATCACGAAGGGCTTGAACAGCTCCAGGGCCATCCGCTTGGGGAGGCCGCACTGGTCCAGGCGGAGCTCCGGCCCAACGACGATGACCGACCTTCCGCTGTAGTCCACCCGCTTACCCAGCAGGTTCTGGCGGAATCGACCCTGCTTGCCTCTGAGGAGGTCCGACAGGGACTTGAGCTTGTGGTTGTGGGAGCCCTGTATGGGCCTTCCCCGCCGGCCATTGTCGATTAGGGCATCAACGGCTTCCTGGAGCATCCTCTTCTCGTTACGGATGATGATCTCTGGGGCGCCGAGGTCCAGGAGCCTCTTCAGCCTATTGTTGCGGTTGATGACCCGGCGATACAGGTCGTTGAGGTCGCTGCTGGCGAAGCGCCCTCCGTCCAGCTGCACCATGGGGCGCAAGTCGGGAGGCAGCACCGGGGCCACCGTGAGGATCATCCATTCGGACTTGTTGCCGCTGCGCCGGAAGGCCTCCACCACGCGAAGGCGCTTGATGGCTTTCTTACGGCGCTGCCCTGAGGTTGACCGCATCTCTATGAGGAGCTGCTCCCGCAGGGACTCCAGGTCCGTCTGGCGCAGGATCTCCAGTATTCCCTCGGCCCCCATGGTGGCTTGGAACACGCCGCCGTACAGCTCTCTCAGCTCCCTATGGCGGCTCTCGGCGATGAGCTTGCAGACCCTTAGGTCCTTCAACTCGTCGATCCGGGACTGGGACGCAGCCCGGATGTTGGCTTCGTCCTTGATGAGGGAGTCCTGGTGGGCTTGAAGCTCTACCTCGTAAGCAAGCTGGATACCCTCCCGGTCTTCCTCATTTGCCTCGGCCAATTCGGCCTCGTGCTTCTGGTTCAGGAGGTCCAGCTCCACCTCTTGCTTCTGCTTCCGCTTCTCAACCTCTTGCTCGGCCTTGGTCTCTTCCTCTTCTATGGCGGCCTGCCGCGCTTCCTCATCCACCGAGATGATGATGTACTGGGCGCAGTACAGGACCCTCTCCAGGTTCCGGGGCGACAGGTCAAGAAGGAGGCCCAAACGGCTGGGCGTCCCTTTGCTGAACCAGATGTGGGCTACGGGAGCTGCCAGGTTGATGTGCCCCATCCGCTCCCGACGTACCTTGGAACGGGTGACTTCAACGCCGCACCTGTCGCAGATTACTCCCCGATAGCGGATGCGCTTGTACTTGCCGCAGAAGCACTCCCAGTCCTTGGTAGGACCGAAGATGCGCTCACAAAACAGCCCATCTTTCTCTGGGCGCAGAGTCCTGTAGTTGATGGTTTCCGGTTTGGTGATCTCTCCGTGGGACCAGTTTCGTATCTGTTCCGGGGATGCAATGGATATCCTTATCGCATTGAACCTGGCCGGTGGGGTCTCGATCCGTTCTACCATCGTTTCCCTTCTTCGTCTGGGAATATATCGCTTAAGGGCCCAAGGCCCGTGAATTAGACCGGCTTACTCGCTCAGCAGCTCCACCGATAGCCCGAGACTTTGGAGCTCCTTGAGGAGCACGTTGAATGACTCCGGTACGCCCGGCTGCACGATGTCTTCTCCCTTGATGATCGCCTCGTAGGTCTTTACCCTGCCGGCAACATCGTCGGACTTCACGGTAAGCACTTCCTGGAGGTTGTGAGCAGCGCCGTAGGCTTCCAGGGCCCACACCTCCATTTCTCCGAATCGCTGCCCACCGAACTGGGCCTTTCCGCCCAAGGGCTGCTGGGTGATGAGGGAGTAGGGGCCCGTCGACCGGGCATGTATCTTGTCTTCCACCAGGTGTATCAGCTTCATCATGTAGATGTAGCCAACGGAGATGGGCTGATCGAAGGGTTGGCCGGTCCTCCCGTCATAGAGGGTGACTTTTCCGAAGATGGGAGGCGCCAACTGGTCTTCCTGGTTCAGCTTGATGGTCTCGCTACGCAGCTGGTCGGGAGACATGTCGTCGGATTCACTCCCAACCTGCTCCTTTAGCCAAATCTTCAGGCATGCAGATGCAGCTTCACCTGACTTCTTGTCGTCGTAGATGGTTTCTGCGTCGTATCCCCGCTCGGCCAGCCACTCGGTCACCTTTTCCATGTTGATGTCGGAGCCGTCACCGGAGGAGATAAGCTCGACGCCGTCTGCCTGCTGCGCAAACCATGCCCTAGCCAGGCCGTCTTCGATGGATGCGTCCCTGGCCCCGTCGAAGACCGGGGTAACGGCATTGAAGTTCAGGAGCTTGGCCGCCCAACCAAGGTGAGTCTCCAGCACTTGACCCAAGTTCATCCTGGAGGGCACACCCAGCGGGTTCAGGATGATATCCACGGGGGTGCCGTTGGGCAGGAAGGGCATATCTTCGGCGGGCAGGATGCGGGCGATCACGCCCTTATTGCCGTGCCGACCTGCCATCTTGTCGCCGATAGAGATCTTCCGGGTCTGGGCTACCCACACCCGCACAGCCTCGTTTACGCCCGGAGGAAGCTCATCTTTGTTGCGGCGGTTCAGCACCTTGACTTCGATGACCTTGCCCCTCTCGCCGTGGGGGACTCTGAGGGATGTGTCCTTCACATCCCGGGACTTCTCGCCGAATATGGCCCGCAGGAGCTTCTCCTCTGCGGTAAGCTCCGTCTCTCCCTTGGGCGTGACCTTGCCGACCAGGATGTCTCCGGGGCCGACTTCGGCGCCCAAGCGGATGATACCCAGCTCATCCAGATTGCGCAGGTTCTCTTCACCGACGTTCGGGATGTCCCGGGTTATCTCCTCGGGCCCCAGCTTCGTCTCCCGGGCTTCCATCTCGTACTTCTCGATGTGCACCGAGGTGAAGTAGTCATCCTTCACGAGGGTCTCGCTTATGATGACCGCGTCTTCGTAGTTGTACCCTTCCCAGCTCATGAAGGCCACAAGGACGTTCTGCCCCAGGGCCAGGTTTCCCCGGTCTGTGGAGGAGCTATCTGCCAGGACATCCCCGACGGATACCACATCCCCCTTTTGGACGACGGACCGCTGGTCGAAGCAGGTGCCTTGGTTGGTCCTGGAAAACCGGGTGAGCTTGTGGGTGTGCTTATCCCCTTCGGCGTCGGAGATGACGATCTCGTTGGCGGCCACGGAGCTAATCACACCTTCGACATCGGCCTGGATCACCTGGCCGCTATCCCTGGCGACCCTGCTTTCGATTCCCGTGCCCACCAGGGGCGCCTGGGGTTTCAGCAGGGGCACTGATTGGCGCTGCATGTTGGAACCCATCAGGGCCCGGTTGGCATCGTCGTGTTCCAGGAAGGGAATGAGGGAGGCGGAAACGCTCATGATCTGCATGGGCGAAACGTCCATGTATTCCACCGCCTCGGGGGACTCTTCCGAGTAGCTTTCGCCTATGCGGACCTCGACTCGGTCGTTGATGAACTGGTTCTTCTCGTCCAGTGGCGAGTTTGCCTGGGCTATGACGTACTTCTCTTCCCTGTCAGCCGACAGGTAGTAGATGTCTTCGGGTCTGACGGAAACGAAGGGCTTCACGGAGACCGGCCCGTCGCAAGACTTGGCGATCCGGTTGGCAATTCTGGTTGTGGCAACTTGTCCGGCCTTGCCTGCCACCTTGCCGTCGGTGCCCCGGACTTCGTCGGCCAGTGTGTGTCCCAAAAGCTCCGGGTCCTTGGCATCGACTTCCCGGCGCACGAGGCGATACGGGGATTCGATGAATCCAAGGGGATTGATCCGGGCGTATGTGGCTAGGGAGCTCAACAGGCCGATGTTTGGGCCTTCCGGCGTCTCGATGGGACAGATGCGCCCGTAGTGGGAGAAGTGGACGTCTCGGACATCGAATCCGGCCCGTTCCCGTGAGAGTCCACCCGGCCCCAGCGCCGACAGCCTCCTCTTATGGGTAAGCTCAGCCAAGGGGTTGGTCTGGTCCATGAACTGGGACAACTGGGACCCGCCGAAGAACTCACGGACGGCGGCTACCACTGGCCGTATGTTCACCAGCGCTTGAGGAGTGGCGTGCTCGGGGTCTATGAGGGTCATCCGCTCCTTCACCATCCGCTCCATCCGCAGGAGGCCTACCCTCATCTGGTTCTGGATGAGCTCACCGACGGAGCGCACCCGGCGGTTGCCCAGGTGGTCAATATCGTCGGTCGTTCCCTCGCCGTTGTTCACCTGGATGATGGTGCGTATGACGGCGATTATGTCGTCCCTCGACAGAATCCGGGAGGTGTTGTCGCTGCTCAGACTCAGCCTGCTGTTCAGCTTGTAGCGCCCGACCTCACCGAGATCGTACCGGCGGTGGTCGAAGAACAGGTCATTGACCAGGGAGCGGGCGTTCTCCAAGCTGGGAGGCTCGCCAGGTCGCAGGCGCCGGTAGAACTCTATCTGGGATGCAGCGATGGTGCGGGCGATGGTGCGGTTGTACTCCTCGCCGGGGCGGAGGAGCTGCCAGAGGTACTTCAGGTCGTCCTCACGTACCTGCAGTTCTCGCTCATCCTGGGGAGGGTCTCTCTCCAGGGTGGTCTTGATATACCTATGCACCTCGTGGGTGTCCACATCGTCGAACAGGGCTAGGATCTCTTCGTCGGTCGCTATACCTATGGCCCTCAGGAAGGTGCTGACGGAGACCTTGCGCTTGCGGTCCACCTTCACCGAGAGGATATCCTTTGAGCTGGTCTCAAACTCCAGCCACGCACCCCTGGAAGGGATCACCTTGGCGGAGCAGTACTCCCTGTCGTTGGCGATATCCTTGTCCAGCACGAAGTAGGCCCCGGGGGAGCGTACCAGCTGGCTAACGACGACTCGTTCCGCGCCATTGATGATGAAGGTGCCGTTGTCGGTCATCATGGGCAGGTCGCCGATGAACACTTCCTGGTCCTTGATCTCGCCCGTTTCTTCCATCAGGAGCTGGGTCTGGACGTACAGGGGAGCAACGTAGTTTATCTCCCTTTCCCTGCACTCCTCGGGGTTTGCCTTGGCATCTTTGAAGTAGTGGTTGAGGAACGAAAGCTTGTACTTGTTGCCCGTGTAGTCCTGGATGGGGGTTACTTCCTGGTAAACCTCCCGGATACCTTCCGACATGAACCATTTGAAGGACTGGATCTGGTTCTGGATAAGGTTGGGTATATCCAGAGCGGGGTTGATCTTTGAATAGGACTTGAACCGGGGCTGGGAACCGTGGTTATCCTGAGACAGCGACAAAGCCATCCTGGCACTCTCCTCCACAAACGGGAAATCTAGCCGAAGTGATAGGCAAACAGAGGAAAAAGAGGTCTAACCGGGGTACTGGACTTAGAATAGAAGGCGCAATAACGCATATTGCAACCGTTGATTATAGCTTAGTCTATGCAGTTGTCAAGTGTTGCGGGATATCCAATTGCGGCAGAATTGGATTCTGAGACAGTTACGTCAGTGATACAACTCCGAAGGCAGCTCCGCAAGCTGCCGGATCCCGGAACAGCCGCGTAGGTGAAACTACGCGGCTGAATTGACGAGGTTGTTGCTGAATGACAGAATTGGGGCATCACAGCTGCAGCGCAGGCACTGGCGCTCGTTGCGCTGAGCAATCCCTGGTAGGAGAAATGGCATGAGGTGGTGTCGATTTCAAGCCGGTCAAAGGACAGCCTACGGCATTATGGAAGGCGATCGGATAACGGAAGTTGAAGGAAGTCCCTTCGACAGCTACTCGGTCACCCAGAACAGGTATGAACTGAGCGATGCGAAGCTGCTGGCACCCGTCATCCCGCCTACATTCTACGCCGCCGGCATCAACTACCCGGAGCACGTGACCTGGGCGGCACGGATGCGCGGTGAAGAGCCTGTCCTGCCCAAGAAAGCCGACATAGGTTACCGGGCTTCCAACGCCCTCATTGCCCACGGCGAAAGCATCATCAAGCCCAAGGACTCGACGACGGAGTTTCAGTATGAGGGCGAGCTGGTTGCAGTCATTGGCCGGACGGCCAAGAACCTCTCCAAGGACGAGGCCTTGAGCTGTGTCCTGGGTTACACCATAGGCAACGACGTCAGCGAAAGGACGTGGCAGCGGGGGGACCGCACCTTCTGGCGGGCCAAGAACACCGACACCTTCAAGCCGATGGGGCCTTGGATTGAAACGGACGTGGACCCAACCAACCTGGAGACCATCATCCGACTGAGCGGGAGGGTCGTCTCCCAGTTCAATACCGGTACGATGATCTTCGACACCGCCACTTACATCAGCGAGATGAGCAGGTATCTCACCCTTTACCCCGGGGATGTGGTCTGGATGGGTACCGACGGGGCAACCGAGAACATGGTCCCCGGGGATGTGTGCGAGATCGAGATTGAGGGAATTGGCACCCTGTCCAATCCTGTAGTTGCCGAAGAGTAACGGGACCCGCGAGGCTTACCCCGGGCGAAGGGACTAGTCCGCGCTGATGCCCGCCTCGGCGGCCCAAGCCTTGAGGCCTTCCCTATAAGCCAGCATCCCCATGGGCATGACCACGGCCTGCAGGGCCTCCAGCACTTCCTGCAGCGTGGCCCCATTCTCCACCGCCACTTTGATATGTGCGCGTATCTGCTCAACGTCGGCCCTCAGGGCTGTTTCCACCGCTACCTGGAGCAGTTCCTTGGTCTTCCTGTCCAGGGTCCGCTGGCCTGTGTAGGTTGCCTGCACAAATGGGTCGTATGCCTTTACCCACGCCAGGTCAGCTTCGACCATAATCTTGTGCAGGTCCAGCACATAGCCCCGATCTCTCTGTATCTGCTCAATGTAAGCCCGCTTCTCTTCCGTAGTCATTTGAACCCTCCTGACCGACTATCTTCCCTTGACCCATCTGTCCGGTTTCAATAGACTCCGAGGCATAGCGCCTTTACCGGCCTGATTATACTTCGCCCTTCAACAAAACGTGGCTGCTATTGGACAGACCGCCAGTGGCTACGATTCCCAGAAGTTGGCCCCGTTTCGTTTTCGCCGCCGGTTCTGATTTCACGCGTCCAAGGAGACAGGATGCAAGTAAGGGTCCTCGGAGCCCACAACCTGGAGAGCCGGCAGACCAAGCATACCTGCTTTCTGGTGGATGGCGTCCTGGCGATAGATGCGGGAAGCTTGGCCAGTACGCTGAGCGCCGATGAGCAGGCAGGGATCGAAGCGGTGTTCCTCACCCACCGGCACTTCGATCATGTGAGAGACCTGCCCACTATTGCCCTCGCTACCATGGAGTCCAGCGGTACGATATCGGTCTATGGCCTTCCTGAAACCATCGATGAGGTGGCGCCCCGGCTGGTCGATGGTGTGCTGTACCCCGATTTCACAAAGCGAATGACCCGGGGAGGCCCCAAAGTGCGCTTCAGTACCGTCGAGGATAGCCAGGACTTCCGGCATGGACCCTACCAGGTGCGTGCTCACAGCGTCCCCCATTCGGCCCCCTGTATCGGCTACGTGGTAACCGGGCCGGATGGGCAATCCTTTGCCTACACGGGAGACTGTGGGGGAGGGTTGCAGCCTTTCTTTCAGGACCCCTCGGTGCCTTCAAAGCTGTTCGTGGAGGTCACCTACGGGGACGGGATGGTGGATCAGGCGCGGTCTACAAGCCATCTTACCCCTGGACTGCTGGCAGCGGAGCTGGAGGAGGCGATCAGAGAAGGCGCTGCAATGCCGCACATCATGGTTGTCCACCGGGACGCAAGGTACGAGAGCGACATCGAGAAGGAACTGGAGGCTGTGTCTTCCAACCTGGAAGTGCAGATCACTCTCGCCTTCGAGGATATGGTCGTCGAGGTTTAGCTGCTGTAGCATCCAGGCCTGGAAGAGGCACTCGATCTGCGGCGGAAGAAGGTGGCGATGGGCAGGCGCGCTGCATTTGTCTATGACCCGGAGATGTCGAGGCATGTTCTTCGCCCCGACCATCCCATGAGGCCGGTGCGCCTCCAGCAGACCTATGAGTTGCTGGAAGCTTATGGGGCTTTCGGAGGGGAAGCTTCCCGGTTTCTTCCCCCAAGGCCTGCCACCGAGGAAGAGATCGGCTCCTTTCACCACGGGGAGTATGTCCAGGCGGTGAAGGAGTTCAGCCAAGGCGAGGGACTAGACAGGGCCTCTCGGTTCAACTTCAGCAGTATGGGGGACAACCCCGTCTACCAGGGAATGTACGATGCGGCGGCCCTCAGCACAGGTGGGTCGCTGGTGGCCGCCGAGCTTGTCGAGTCTGGGGAGGCGGATGTGGCCTTCAACATCTCGGGGGGGCTGCACCATGCCGCCGCGGGTAATCCCTCCGGTTTCTGTGTGTTCAACGACCCTGTGGTGGCCATCCAGTACCTTGTGAATAGGGGACTGCGGGTGGTGTACGTGGATATCGATGCCCACCACGGTGATGGAGTCCAGGCCGGATTCTATGACACTGATAAGGTGCTCACCATTTCCCTGCATGAGTCGGGAATGTTCCTGTTTCCGGGGACCGGCGGGGTGGAGGAGATGGGGGTAGGCGCGGGCGAGGGGTACTCGATAAACCTTCCCCTTTACCCTGGCACCGACGACCAGATTTATCTGCGAGCTTTCAGAGAGGTCGTGCTACCACTGGTTGAGGCGTTCAAGCCCGATGTGATTGCCACCCAGCTTGGTATCGACACCTATCACACCGACCCTCTGACCCACCTGATGCTGTCTTCGGCGGGGTTCGAGCAGGCCGTCTCGGACTTTGCCGCGATGGGCATTCCCTGGCTGGCCTTTGGGGGCGGGGGTTATGACCTCGGAGCTGTAGCCCGTTGCTGGACCTTGGCCTATGGAGTGATGGTGGAGAGGGAATGGCCCGACGACCTTCCCGGAAACTATGTCTCAAAGTACGGAGGCCGGAAGCTCAGGGATGCCTCCGGGTCTGTGGAGGCCATCCCAGAGCACATCCGCCTGCAGGCTGAGTCCTTTGCCGACAACAGCGTACGGATGCTGAAGGAGCTGGCCTTTCCCATCCACGGCATAAAGTAAAGGTGGCTGGACGATCGAGTGCGTCCAGCCACCTTCTCAGTTACAAAGCTGTATGCCCGTTCGTTTAGTCGGTGGTGTGCTCCATCTCCAGGATGGACTTTGCCATCTCTTCCACGCCGTGCTCCACGCAGCTCCGGAAGGCCGCGTATGAGGACTTGTAGATAGCCTGCAGGATCCACTCTTCCCGCGCCGGGTCATCCTCGTAGGAGTACTTCACGTTCTGGAGCCTCTTCAGCAGGTCCAGATAGTGTATCTGGAGCTTGGTCGGCGCGGCTGTTGCTTGGCTGCCCTTGGGCGCGTTGCTAAATTCCGGTTCTTCTGTGTTGTCAGTATTCATCACCTTCTCCCCACAGGATGCTACACCAAAACTTGACAATTATCTAGGGGACAGGGTCTCTCATCCGGGCAGCTATTAAACTTCCCGGTACTCGCCCTCGACGGTCCCCTCGCCGTCCCCTCCTTCGGGTGAATCAGGCATGTCGGAAGGCGATCCTGGTTGGGCATAGACCGACTGTCCCAGCTTTTGCAGGGTTGCGTTCAGTTCGTTGGAAGCCGCTTGTATCTGCGCGATGTCGGCGGACTGGAGGGCTGAGCGGACCGCCTGCACCTTCTCCTCCACCTCTTGCTTCAGGTCAGCCGGCACCTTGTCGGCATGCTCCTCAAGGAGCTTTTCCGCCGAGTAGGCCAAGGACTCGGCCTGGTTGCGGGTATCGGCCTCGGAGCGACGCCTCTGGTCCTCTTCGGCGAATCGCTGGGCTTGCTCGACCATCTCCTCCACCTCTTCGTTGGACAGGCCGGAGCTGGAGTGAATGACTATCTTCTGCTCCTTGCCGGTTCCCTTGTCCTTGGCGGAGACGCTCAGGATGCCGTTGGCATCTATGTCGAAAGTGACCTCGATCTGGGGCACCCCCCTGGGGGCTGGCAGGATGCCATCGAGGATGAATTTGCCGATGGACTTGTTGTCGGTGGACATCCCGCGCTCGCCCTGGAGGACGTGGATTTCTACGCTAGTCTGTCCATCGGCAGCGGTGGTGAAAGTCTCGCTTTTTGAGGTGGGTATAGTTGTGTTCCTGGGAATTAGGGGTGTAGAGACATTGCCCAGGGTCTCCAAGCCCAAGGTAAGGGGAGTGACGTCCAGGAGCAGGATGTCCCGCACATCGCCTACCAGCACGCCTCCTTGGATTGCCGCCCCTAAGGCCACTGCCTCATCAGGATTGACGGACTTGTTCGGTTCCTTGCCGAATATGTCCTTGACCTTCTGCTGGACGGCGGGCATGCGGGTCATGCCCCCGACGAGGATGACCTCGTTGACCTGCTGGGCTGTGATTCCTGCATCTTCGATGGCCTGTTTGCAGGGGGCGACAGCTCGGTCCAGGAGCCCGGACACGAGCTGCTCCAGCTTGGAGCGCGAGAGGGTCATCACAAGGTGTTTGGGTCCGCTGGAGTCCGCGGTGATGAAGGGCAGGTTGATCTCGGTCTCCACGACAGTCGACAGCTCTATCTTCGCCTTTTCGGCAGCATCGCGCAGGCGTTGAAGGGCCATCCTGTCGCTGGCCAAGTCGATCCCCGTATCCTGTTTGAACTCACCTACCAGCCAGTCGATTATGCGGTTGTCGAAGTCGTCTCCCCCCAGGAAGGTGTCCCCGTTGGTGGACTTGACCTCGAACACACCCTCTCCCATCTGGAGCAGGGAGATGTCGAAGGTGCCGCCCCCCAGGTCGAAGACCGCGAGGATACTGTCGGTCTGCTCCTTGTCCATTCCGTAGGCCAGGGAAGAGGCAGTTGGTTCGTTGATTATCCGCAGCACCTCGAGGCCGGCGATCTGGCCGGCGTCCTTGGTTGCCTGGCGCTGAGCGTCGTTGAAGTAGGCGGGGACGGTGATCACGGCCTGGCTGACCCTCTCGCCCAGCTTGGCTTCTGCGTCCTGCTTGATCTTCTGCAGCACAAGGGCCGATATCTGGGGGGGCGCATAGGTCTTGTCGCCCATCTGCACGTGAGCATCTCCGTTGGGGGCCTTGACGATCTTGTAGGGGAGCACACCTATGGCCCGCTGCACTTCAGGGTCGTTGTACTTGCGCCCCATTAGGCGCTTGACCGAGAAGATGGTGTTCTCAGGGTTGGTGACCGACTGGCGTTTTGCCATTTGGCCTACGTAGGTCTCCCCGGACTTCGGGTTGGCTGCCACCACCGAAGCTGTCAGCCTTCCACCCTCGGCGTTTTCCAAGACCACGGGTTCGTTGGCTTCGATAACCGCCGTCACCGAGTTTGTGGTACCCAGGTCAATGCCGATAACTTTAGGCATCTTCAAACTCCTTCTCAGATGAATCATCTGAGCTTGTAGAATCTTGTTCAGGCCTCTTGGCGAGGACAACAAGGGATGGGCGCAGCACCCTTTCGTTCATGCGATATCCCTCCCTGACCACGGACATCACCCTTCCCTCGGGGTGGTCGGAGCTCTCCTGGTAGGCCATGGCCTCATGTTCGAAGGGGTCGAACTCCATGCCCAAGGCTTCGATCCTGACCACGTTTTCCGATTCTATGAGGGTGTTCAGCTTTCGTTGGATCAGGGTTATTCCTTTCAGCCAGGATGGTTCAGAACCATCCTTTGAAGCATGCTGGATAGCCAGGGCGAACTCATCGAGAACGGGGAGCAACTTCAGGATTAACCTGGAGTTGGCGTGGCGCTGCAGCTCCTGCCGGTCTTCGTCAGAGCGGCGCTTGTAGTTGGCAAAATCCGCCTGCACCCTGCGCAGCACCTCCAGCAGATCTTCCGAAGTCTGTGCCGACGGTGCACCCGGGAGAGCGCCTTCTTCTGAGGAAAGCGTTGTGGATTCTTCCTCCGCCCTTATGCTCCCAGCGCTGGTATTTTCTTCCGTCATCCCGGTCCTTTCCTTAAAAAGGGTCTTCCTGCAGGGGAAGGTTCAGTCGCCGAAAGATGTCCGCCATCTCCCGCTCTACGATGCCTACAAAGGGCTGGGCCTCCTTCATCATGGCCAGTCGCTGGAGCATCTCCAGGAGGCTGGTCAGCAGCTCCAGAGTGAACTCGACGCCGGCCAGGTTCAGCCCCAGGTTTTCCTCCAGGTGGCGTATCAGCTTCAGCTTCTCGATATCCTCCTGGGAGTACAGGCGAAGCATTCCCATGGTGCGTGAGGGGTTGATCAGCCCCAGACGCTCGTACTTGCGCAGAGTCTGAGGGTGCATTTCGAGAATGCGGGCAGCCACGCTGATGATGTACACGCCCTGTATTTCCGGGGTTCGTGCGGCCGGGGCGCTGCGCTGGGGCTTGGGGTCTTCCTCTCGCTTGGCCAAGCTGGAATCGTCCGCCTTGGCTTGGATGGAAAAGAGGAAGGACTCGGAGGGATACTGCTCCCTGACTCTTGGCTTTCTCTTATGCGGGTTTCGGTCTTGCATCTTAGCGTTGCTGTATTGTAAGACTTGACATACTTCGTGTCAAGTGATATAACGTGACATAAGGAAAGACATGGATCAACTAGAGGGAACCGGTAAGATGGAGCTCATATTTCTAAAGGCTTGTCGGAAGTGCAAGGGTGACGTCGTTATAGAGCGGGATGTCTATGGCGAGTACGCCAAGTGCGTGCAGTGCGGACGCTCTGAAGAGGCGAAACCCGTTGGTTTCCCTCCTCCCTTCCAGGGCACCCCGCGCAAAGAGATGGACGCCGTCTAAGGAGGAATAGAAGCGGAGGTCCGTCACGCTAGGGACGGCCAAAACCGCTCCTCTTTCCACGGGTCGGCATTGTTGTTGTATCCCCGCTGCTCCCAGAACCCCGGTTGGTCCTCGGCAGTAAACTCAATGGCGCAGACCCACTTGGCGCTCTTCCACGCATACCTGCTGGGCACCACCAGCCTCAGGGGCCAGCCATGGTCACGGCCTAGCTCATTCCCGTTGTGCTTGTGGGCCAGGATACCCTCCTCTGCAACCACATCCAAGGGGAGATTCGTGGTGTACCCGCCGTAGCAGTGGGCGACAATGTGATGAGCCTCACTGGTTGGCTTTGCCAAGTCCATGATTTCACGGAAATGCACGCCTTCCCAAGTATTGTCCAGGGCGCTCCACTGGGTGACGCAGTGAAAGTCTGCTACCACCGACATCCAGGGAAGCCCTGAGAACCCCTTCCAGTCCAGCTCCACCTGGTTCTCCACCAAGCCTAGGAACTGGATGGTCCACTGGTCCAGCTCTATTGCGGGGGTAGGACCGTAGCTCAAGACAGGAAACTTGCCGGTCACGAACTGCCCCGGCGGTACCCGGTCTCCCTGGTCTGGGGCTTCCTTGAGCTTCTCCGGTTTCTTGTAGAGCATTCCACACCTCCGTCAGGGCTTGGGAGTACACCCCGGGATTATATCAACGGCCCGCTACGCCTGCCCACTGGAGTACAGGCATTGGTTTAGGCATTCCAAGGTCGCGTTTGTGCCTTTAGTTTCTTGGCCAAGAATGGGGAGCTAGGTTGAATCAAGGCCTCAGGGTGGTGGGCAACCGGACGGGTAAAGGCCACTTGCGAATTCTTTCACAATACCAGTATGATTGGGCTGTTGTGGGCCAGGAAGGTGATCGGGCCATCGTCATCAAGGGTCTCCGCAAGAGCTACGGTGATTGGCCTGTGCTTTGGGATCTGGACCTGGTGGTGGAGTGGGGGCAGGTGCTCGTGGTGTTCGGGGATAATGGCGCCGGCAAGAGCACGCTTTTGAAGCTCATCTCCACCCAGGCCAGACCGGAAGCTGGCGAGGTGTATGTTAACGGGGCCAGCTTGAAGAGGCAGCCTGACCGGGTGCGCCGAGCCGTCGGCGTGGTTGCCCACAGCGACTTCCTCTACGAAGACCTCACCTGTGCCGAGAACCTTGCCTTTTACGGGCGTCTGTATGGGCTGAAAGATAACTCATCCAGGGTCGAGCAGGGCCTGTCCCTGGTGGGTCTTCTCCACCGGCGCAATCACAGGGTCCGCACCTTGTCCAACGGAATGCAAAAGAGGCTGTCCATCGCCAGGGCCCTGCTGCACGAACCCTCGGTGCTGCTGCTGGATGAGCCCGAAGCGGGTCTGGACCAGGAAGCTCTAGGCATGCTGGAAGGCGTGCTGTCTGACCGGAGGAGCCGGGGATGCAGCGCAGTGGTGACCACTCACAACGTGGACAAGGGACAGCTTTGGGGGGACAAGGTGGCGGTCCTTTCCGGGGGCCGGCTAGCTTTCCCTGAACAAGGGTGCACGACCGGTATGGAAGCCGGGGGAGGTACTGGTGAGCCCGCCGGGGGTGGGCAAGGATGACCTTTGTGGCCCCTGTCCTCAACATCGCCTGGAAGGACCTTATCCTGGAGGTAAGGACCCGCGAAGTTGTAGCGTCGGTGCTAGTGTTCTCCTTGCTGGTCGTAGTGGTTTTCAGCTTCGCCTTGAACTCCGTTCCCGATCGGGTCCGTGATGACATGGTGCCCGGGGTGCTTTGGGTTGCTATCTCCTTTGCTGGAGTTCTGGCCATGACTCGGGCCTTCGTGCTTGAAAAGGAGAAGGGGAGCATACAGGGACTCCTTCTTGCCCCGGTGAGCAGGGATGCCATCTATTTCGGGAAGATGCTGGCCAGCTTCATCTTCCTGCTTGTTGTTGAAGCTGCCTTCCTCCCGATTTTCGCTGTGCTCTTCAACTTCACCCACTTCTCACCCTATCTGATCCTGGTGATTATTCTGGCCACGTTAGGGTTCGTTGCGGTAGGGACCCTGTTCTCGGCTATCGCGGTCAACACCCGTTCCAGGGAGATAATGCTTCCCGTGCTGTTCCTGCCAATTGTGGCGCCTGTGATAATAGCTGCTGTGGAGTCGTCCTCTGCTCTTGTGGGGACCGGGGTTCAGGGTGTAAGCCCCTGGCGGTGGATTGGGCTCATCGGTGTTTTCGACATGGTCTTCCTGGTAGGCTGTCCCTGGGTCTTTGGACTGGTCCTGGAGGAATAGGCGATGGATATGCTACCTCGCGCGGAGGATTGCTTGGTGAAGGAGAGTAAGGGGTTGTCATGAAAATGATCGGACGCCTGGCAGGAGGTTCGTTCCTGCCCCTAGTGGCGGCTTTGATGGTGCTGGACCTGTACCTTATCTTCATTCACGCCCCGGTGGCGACGGCCGACCATCGCTTCAACCTCCAACGCATCCTGTACTTCCACGTGGGTATCGCCTGGGTGTCGCTCATAGCCTTCGCTGTTATCTTCGTCGCCAGCCTGGTCTATCTGTGGAAGAGGGACGACCGCTGGGATGCCCTTGCCCACTCGGCTGCCGAGGTCGGCTTCGTATTTGCCAGCCTGGTGCTGATCACCGGGTCCCTTTGGGGGAAGGGGATATGGGACCGGTGGTGGACCTGGGAACCCCGGCTGACCACCATGCTCATTCTCTGGCTGATATATGTGGCGTACCTTATGCTGCGGAGCTTCGCCTCCAACCCAAGCCAGGCGGCCCGTTTCTCGGCCGTTCTCGGAATAATCGGGTTCATCGATGTGCCCATAATTTATTTCGCCGCCAACTGGTGGCGAGGACTCCACCCCGAGGTGGTTTCTGGTCCGCTGGCCGACGCCGGGAGCTTGGACCCCACCATGAGGTCGGTGATGCTGTTTACGGCCCTGGTCTTCACTCTTCTTTTCACCTACCTGGTCAAGGAGAGGCTGTCGGTCAGGTCCATGGAAGATACCCTGAGAAGGGTAAAGCATGCATTCGGCGCCGGTTTTGGGCGCCGGCAATCGTAAAGGAGGACGAATATGCCTTCGGAGAACCTGCCCTACCTGTTCGCGGTGTACTCGGTAACCTGGGTCCTGTTCTTCGCCTACGTTTTCTACGTCTCCCGGCGCCAAAGGGAGCTGGAAAGGGAGATAAAGGACCTGCGGGCTGCGATGGAGTCGGTTGAGGGGGACTCCTCGCCAAGCAGCGGTTGAAAAACCACGATGGGTGCCCGTATAGTCTAAATAGCAGAATAGACCGGAAAGGAACTTCGAATCAGTTTTGGGGATGCTAGAACAAGACCGAGGACAGCTGGACGCCGATTCTGGCGGGTCTAGCTGGATTTCAAACAACAAAGTCAGGCTGCTCCTGGTTGGCATTGTGATGGTCCTAACCCTGGGCTTTCTGATCAGCCAGGCGTTTCCCGGAAGCACACGCTACTACCTGACCGTTGATGAGTTTCTGGCCGACTCGCAGAGCCAGGATGGGCGCAGCGTCAGAGTGGTGGGCTCGCTGGTCCCCGACTCTTTCCAGCGGGAGCAGGGAACAACCTTGGCCAACTTCCAGATCGCAAACGAAGGCCAAGTATTAGACGCTTCATACCAGGGCGTGGTACCCGACCTCTTCTTCAACGTGGACTCGGAGATCGTTTTGGAAGGCAAGTACAACCCCAACAGCGGGTTTCATGTGGATAGCGTGGTGGTGAAGTGCCCGTCTAAGTACGAGGCCCTGCCCCAGGAAGTTTGATAACTTTCGCCTAGACGGCAGGAACTCAGGCAATATAGTGGCGGGCAGGGTGGCAAATCGACCATGGCGTGACCGCGGTTTTGCTTTGCGCAACGACCAGCCGGATTATGTCTGTGGGCGAGTGGCCGAGAGCCAGCGCCTAAAGCTGGAAGGAGTCCAGCAGCTCCTGGGTGGACTTGAGAGGCGCCTTTTGTCGCAGGTCTGCCTGGCGGTCGTCCAGGGTTGGCCTGCCTTCCTGCTGATAGACCACGCCGATGGGAAGCCCGCCTGACCTTACGACGCCATAGGCAGCCTGCTTGTCTGAGGGGTCATGGTCCTCGGGCAGGTCCCACAGAGTAGGTTCGATGCCCTTCTTCGAGTTGCCCTTGATAATCTCGTAGGTGTCGTTGTAGGTGGTGCAGGGGGACTGAACGTGCACGATGGAGAACCCCGAATGGTCCATGCCCTGGCTGATCAGCTTTGCCAGGGGCCTGGGCTGGCCCGAAAAGCCCGACGCTATAAAGGAAACGCCCAGGGTCAGGTATAGCTCCAGGGGGTTAATGGACTCTTCGATCTTTCCGTAGGGAGTGGAGCTGGTGTTGGTGCCCAGCTCGGTGGTGGGTGAGCTCTGGCCCTTGGTCAAGCCGTACACCCCGTTGTCCATGACCACTGCGCAGATGTTCAGGTTTCGGGCGGCCTGGGGACCGATGTGCTCTCCTCCGATGCTCAAAAAGTCTCCGTCGCCTGCCACAACCACCACATTCAGGTCAGGGCGCGCCATCTTGGTGCCCATGGCGATGGGCAGGGAGCGTCCATGAATGCCATGGAAGCCGAAGGGTTGGGGGCCTTCCAGGAGGTGGACCAGGTTCCCGGAGCATCCTATGCCGGCTATGACAACGTTGCTTTCCATGGCGGAACCGGTCTTTTGGATCCTGTCGGTCATGGCGAATTCCAAGGCTCGGCGCACACCAAAGTCGCCGCATCCGGGACACCATTTGAAATCGTACTCGGGGTTCTTCGTGGTCATGCGGCGACCTTGCCTCCTTTGCAAGCTTCAACCATGGCTAGTATTCGCTTCTTCAGCTCCCTTACCTTGAAGGGCAGACCGGTGTACTGGGTTATGGATTCGGCCTTGACACCCAGGGAGCGTAGGTGGCCGCTGAACTGGCCCTGGTAGTTCAGCTCAGGAACTATTACCAGGTCCTTGCTCCTAAGCTCTTTTAGGAGCTCCGGGGGCAGGGGGTTGAGGCACATGGTGTAGTACCAAGCCAGCTTGTGGCCTTCTGCGGTCAGGTCATCGTAGGCTTCCAGGGTTGGACCCTTGGAGCCCCCCCAAGTCATCAGGGCGATGGGCTCGTCACCGTTCACTTGCTCGTAGGGACCATCCTCCAGCAGCTTGAGCTTGCTGAAGCGTCGTTCGGTCATCTGGACATGGCGTTCTGGCAGGTGAGTTGTGTCACCCATGGCGTCGTGCTCGCTGCCGTTGGCAACGTAGGCGCCCGGGCCTCCGGGAATCGGCATGGGGGAAAGCTCCCAGCCGTCGTAGCGCAGGTATCCGTTGGTGCCGGAGTAAACCTCCCGGGTCTCGGCCACGACCTGCCCCAGATCAGGCTTCGGTATGTTCTGGGCCTTTTCAGCCAGGGACATCTCGCTCAGGAGGATCACAGGCCCCTGGTAGCGTTCGCTCCAGTTCAGGGCCATGACGCCCCCGTAGAAGCACTCCTCCACGGTTCCAGGCGCAATAACGGGGATGCTGACATCACCGTGAGCCGGATGGAGGGCCGCCTGCAGGTCCGATTGCTCCGTCTTCGTGGGAAGTCCCGTAGCGGGGCCTCCCCGCTGGACATCGACCACAAGCAGGGGGATCTCCGCGATCCAGGACAGCCCAATGCCTTCGCTCATAAGGGACAACCCGGGGCCGGAGGTGGCCGTCATGGCTTTCTTCCCGGCAAAACCTGCCCCGAGGAGGCCCGCTATAGACTCGATCTCGGAGCTGACCTGGTATGCAAACTTGTCAGGGCCGACCAAGTTGCGCTCCATGAACAGCAGCACCGGTGTGGCGGGGGAGATTGGATAGCCCACGTAGAAGTCCACCCCGGCGGCGACAGCGCCCATCGAGAGGGCTTCGTTGCCCTTTATCAGAAGCTGCTCCCCCTCGGGTTTGACGGGAGGCTCCAGCTGCCCGATCTGGACCTCGCTGTCCGAAGTATGCTCATAGCCGAGCCTGAGGGCGGAGATGTTCGCTGCGATAATTCCTTCTCGGCCCGCAAACCGCTTCTGGACGAACTCTTCGAAGAAGGTGAGGGGCATATCTACCAGGTGGGCCAGGGCTCCGATGATAACCATGTTGGCTGATCGAGCTTCGCCTGCCTGCTTAGCCAGCTCATCAAAAGGAACCCCGATGGCTCGTTCGTCATCGAGGATCTGGAATTCTGAATCGTGGAGTATTACGCCACCACTTCGTACCTCTTCACTATGGCCCTGGTACGCTTCATGGTTCAGGGCGACCAGAACGTCTAGGTCGTCTCCAGGGCTCAGCACCTGGGAGGTGGAGATACGGGTCTGGGTCCAGGTAGGTCCTCCCATGATCTGGGAAGGGAAAGTAGCAAAGGTCTGCACATGATACCCCACCGAAGATGCGGCCCGAGCCAGCATCTCAGCGGCCGTCACCACTCCCTGGCCTCCTTCTCCCGCAAACCTCACCACAAAATCCCGAGTCTGCATCCAATGCCTCCCTGAAGCTTCTGCCCCTACCAATCAGAGCGCATCTCTACCGAGGTCAAATACTATAAAGCTGGTCTCCGAGGTGAGGAGCCTGATTCGCACCGACCTTCTTGATACCTTTCAAGGGGTGCTCCGCATGTCTCTGGTCCGGCTGGGGGTGTTCCCACTGATGCCGGAATGGATTTGAGTTGCCTTGGCGGTTCAAATATAGCATCGGCTAAATATGGTTGTCAACGGAAAACGAGTAAGCCGGGAGCGCTCAGCACAGCCAAGATGACTACTGCGACGCGGTCGGGGAGCGCGGAAATTGCACTGGGCCTGAGCTCCAGTTTCTGTGTTGACACCTCAAGGGTGCGAAACTAGTATTGGGTGAGTCCCAGCTATCTATTTTGTACCTCATATGCCCCTTGGAAACTGGTTCCCTGCTCTGCGAGCTATGAAAGGAGAAATATGGCACGCGCCCATGAACACATCGTCCAGGCTTTACAAGAAGGGGGCGTGGCCCATGTATTTGGGATCCCCGGAGGAGGCACAGGGCAGATATACGGCTCTTTGTTTGGGGCGGGTGGCATACAGACGGTGTTGGCCCGGCATGAGCAGGCGGCGGCTATCATGGCTGACGCCTACGGCAGGGCCACAGGCAAGCCGGCGGCCATCATGGGCCAGGGACTCTTCATGGGCTCCAACGCAGCCTTCGGCATCATGGAAGCCTATCTGAGCAGCACCCCCATGGTCGTCCTCACCGACACCTCCGACGGGAATGTCGCCCAGCATCCGGCCAACCAGTCCGGGGCGGGGGAGTACGGCAGCGTGGACCTTCTCAACATATTTCGGTCTATGACCAAGTACACTACCCTGGCTACCAACCCCAAGGAGGCGGTTATCGGCACCCAGCTCGCCATCAAACACGCCACTTCCGGCCGCCAGGGGCCAACCTGTGTCTTGATGAGGAGCGCATCCATAGGAGGGGAGGTCGACATGGAATCCCCTCCATTCATCCACCACACTGCGGGCTATCTCAACACCACCGTGCCCCAGGCGTCGGACCAGGACATCCAGCGGGCCGTCGAGATACTGGCCTCTTCCAAGCGCCCCATCATGATGGCGGGGAATGGCGTCCACATGGCCCGGGCCCACGGCCGAGTCCGCCAGCTTGCCGAGATGTGGGGGATGCCAGTAGCCACCAGCTACAAGGGGAAGAGCGCCATCAGCGAGACCCATCCCCTCTCTGTGGGCATGACAGGGGTGTACGGGCAGCAGGCGGCAAACGCAGCTGTCGGTGAGGCCGACACTATCCTGGTGGTTGGGGCAAAGCTGACTCCCCAGGACACCGTCAGGGAGCGCCCCAACGTGTTCGACCCCCTGCGCCAGAGGATCATCCAGATCGATATCGAAGCGGCCAACACGGGCTGGACCTTCCCGGTGGAGATCGGCTTGGTCGGCGATGCCGCAGCCATCCTGGGCCAGCTCGTGGAGGCATCCAAGCCGGCGATTCAGGGGAAGGAGTCAGAGCATCGACAGAGGGCGGCCGACCTGCAGGGCCTCAAGGAGAAAATGGGGTTCTACCAGGACCCCAACCTGGATACGGACTCGTCGCCTGTGCTTCCCCAGCGACTGGTGAAGGTGCTCCAGGAGACCATGGACCCGTCAACCATGTACGCACTGGACGCCGGGAACAACCGCACCTGGATGTGCCACTTCTTCCAGTCCCAGCAGGAAGGCACCTTCTTCTGTCCCGGAGGCACGGCGGGGATGGGTTGGAGCCTGCCGGCGGCCGTGGCGATCAAGCTGGCTCACCGGGACAGGCCGGTGGTGTCGGTGACCGGCGACGGGGGCTTCATGATGTCCATTCATGCCATATCCACTGCTCTACAGTATGACCTGCCCATCATCTGCGTGGTGTACAACGACTCCGCCCTGGGAATGGTGCGCCATCACCAGGGTGACCGGCTTATCGCATCCGAGTTTGTCGAGGCGGACCACGGCGCAATCGCCCGGGGCTTCGGCGCCTTCGGAGCCCAGGTGAACGACTCCAGAGACCTGCCTCGAGTGCTCAAGGAAGCGCAGGCCTCGGGACTGCCGGCCGTCATAGATGTGATCATAGACCGGGGGCCCAGCCCCGACGATTTCCGCGCCGACCTTCGTACCGCTGCAGAGACTTAGTCGCCGGTATGGACGACCAGTCCTACCTGCAAAACCTGGAGGACTCCTGCGCAGAGTTGGGGCGGAAGGCTGGCGCGCTGCTCCGGGAACGCTTTGGGAGCATCCTGGACGTGGAGTTCAAGGACAAGAAGAAGGAGATTGACCCCGTTACCTCCGCCGACAAGGACAGCCAGCAGCTCCTGAAGGCGGAGATTGGCGCCCGCTTCCCTGATCATGGCATTTTGGGGGAAGAGGATGCTGATGGCGAAGATGCCGTCTCCCCCGACTATTTGTGGGTCCTCGATCCCCTGGACGGCACAACCAACTTCCTGAACGGGCTGCCCATCTACGCAGTCTCGATAGGAGTCCTACACAGGGGCGTCCCCATCGCCGCTTCCATATTCGTTCCGTGGCCCAGCCAATCAGGCGGAGTTGTCCTGCATGCCCACCGTGGCGGAGGTTGCCGGATAGACGGGGAGCCTCTCACGATTAACTCTCGCGAAGGGCCCAACCCCAACCGACTTAGCGGGCTTCCAGGCTCCTTCGGTGGGGGCTTCCGCTTTACCGGGGGACTGCAGAAAAGGGCCGGGGAGCCGCGGGTGACGGGCAGCATAGCCTACGAAATGGCCCTGGCTGCCATGGGGTCGGTGCAATACGCCCTCTTCGGAGGCCCCAAGCTGTGGGATGTGGCGGCGGGGGTGCTAATCGTGGCCGAGGCCGGTGGGCAGGTGATGCTGAGGCCCAAGGGCAGCCGGACGTGGGAGTGGGCGGATTCGCTGGTGACTGGCTGGGAAAAGGAAGCGCCCAACTTAAAGGAACTGCGCCGTTGGAGCATTCCGGTGCTTGCCGGGGACTCGATGGTGATTCCATCGGTCGCGGCCAACCTCCGCCGTCGCAGGCCATCACTCCGCCGGAGACTGGTGATACTCCTGCGAAAGCTTAAGGCTACCGGGAAGAGCAAGGGAAGCTAAGGCAGCTCCCTGGAAACCAAACGAGGCAGCTTACGCGCCGCCGAGTTGGGGGACTACCTTTTTAGCAAACAGTTCAAGGCTGTGGTCGTTCACATCCCGGGGCAATGGCCCCAGGCGAAAGTGGATGATCACTCCGCCGGCCCCGGTCTGGCTCACCTTCTCCATCCGCTCGGCGACGGTGTCTGGAGAGCCGCATATCAGCCCCTGATCCACCGAGTCCCTGGCCGCGCCCATCGCCGGCATAGCTTCGGTGGGCAGGTTCAGCCTCTCCCGGGCTGCTGACAGGTTGGCCCGCATGGTCAGGAAGGCCGGCACCCCGACCTCTTCAGCCTCGGCGTCGGTATCCGCCACGACAACGTTCCTCCATACCCAGCAGTTGTCCATGGCCTCGTCGATGGCATCCTCATCGTAGCCCGCCTCTGCCATCGTGTCCTTGTAGGCGGTCATGCGCTGGGTCGTGGTTTCGACGTTCTGCACGTTCATCAGGAACGGCCTTCCCCGCCTTGCCATCTCCAGGGCCGACTCCAGGGACGATGCTCCCCTGATGACGGGCGGGTAAGGCTGCTGCACAACTCCCGGGCGCAGCTCTGGAAGCTTGAACTGAAAGTACTTGCCGTTGTGTTCGTAGTCGCTGGCCGTCCATATACGGAAGAGTATCTCCTCCGTCTCGTCCAGGCGTTCGTAGGCCTCCTGAGGATCGATGCCATAGCCTCTGTATTCGTACCAGTTGAAGGCGGTTCCCCGGCCCAAGCCCACGATCATGCGCCCCTGGCTCAGGACATCCAGCAGGGCGACCTGCTCGGCCAGCCTGACGGGATGGTGGAGGGCGGTCTGGGCGACGGCAAAGCCGATCTTGATCTGCCGGGTGCTCACCGCTATAGCAGAAGCAAAGGTGGTGGGGTCCACGTAGGCGCACCCGCCGTCGAAGTGGTGCTCCGCCAGCCAGACCGCATCCAGCCCCAGCTCATCGGATAGCTGGGCTTCCGCCAGGGCCTCGGAGACCACCCTGTGGTCTGTGTCCTTCGAAGCGCTCTCGGGAAACAGAAAGTTGCCGAATTTCACCCTGTACTCCTTCCATTGTCGGCGCTGTCGGGCAGCCATCCCCAGGGACGGGGTCCCCAGTCGGGCTCGAACATCCGGCCGTTTTTGATTGTCAGCGCGGGGACGACCGCCCTGTCAACTTTAAGCGAATCTCCCAGCACATCATAGACCACCCAATCGCCATCGACTATATCCAGGACGGAAATGTCGGCCTGCCTGCCCACCGCCAGCGCTCCCAGGCGGTCGGCCTCGCCGATGGCCTTGGCCGGGTTGGTGGTGCACATGGTGACCACCTGCTCCAGGGTGAAACCCAAGCCCAGAAAGCGGGTCATCATCTCGGTCATGCTGTGCACCGTCCGCAAGCGCCCCGGCACCGTCAGGTCGGTGCTGATGCAGTGGGGCATGAGGCCCTGGTCCAGGCACCGCTGGCCCACGTCGAAGCTGAAATTCATCCTGCCGTGGGCGGTGTCCAGCCACACACCCCGGTCAACGGCATCCCGGGCTTCGGGCACCAGCCGGCCGTCGCTATCCAGCACCCCACCTGGGTTGGCTGTGAAGTAGTGGGTCACTATGTCGCCCTCTTCCAGGATGGGCAGCAGCTCTCGTATGACGTTACCGTCGTAGCGTTTCTCGGTGTCTCCGATGTGCACCATGAGCTGCAGCCCGAACTCCTTGGCCGCCCGCTTGGCAATCCGGGGCATCTCCATGCCGAATATCTCCAGGGCGGGGGATACCATGCGCGCCTTTATGCCCCGTATGAGGCCGCGGTGCTGGTCCAGCACTCGCAGGGTGCCCTCGTAGTCGATGCTCCCCTCGGTGATGATGTCGGGAGTGGTGGCCAGGCCCGTCTGGGCGATGTGAAGAAAGGGGAGAATCTCGGTGTGGGAGTTGGGGATGATGTGGCGGGGGAAACCCGCGAAAGTGGCGCTGCCAGAGCTGCCGGCATCCACCAGGGTGGTTACGCCAGCCCGCACGCCGCCCAGGTCCGGGTTGACCCCGTTGCTGGCGATTCCATCGAAAACATGGGTGTGGAGGTCTATGAGCCCGGGGGTAACTATCTTCCCCGGGATGTCCACGACTTTCGTGGCTTCCTCCACGGGGATGCTGGTAGCAATGCTGGCAATTCGACCGTCCTGGATGGCAACATCGTGGGTGGCATTCTTGTCAGTGTAGCCTTGGGCTGCATCTATCAGGGCGCCGCCCCGTAGGAGCAGATCGTACATGATGTCCGCCTCCCGTCTGCAAGTCTGCTCTTTCAGCGAGCATCTAGAATCCGGGCGACTCTGGCGCCATGCGGAGGACGTTCACCGCTTCCCTGTCATCCACCACGATGGTATTCATCACCTTGTCGTGGAGGGCTGCCTATTCTTGTCCCAGATGGCCCACATGGGGTCCAGGAATGTGAAGATGGGTATGGCGATAATCAAGCTGATGAGGGCGTTCAATATTCCAACTCCCAAGCCCTTGACAACAAACTCTCGGAGGAAGGTCCACACCCACCCGGATGCAGTGCCATCGGCCCGTATCGCCCGGATGCCCAGTAGCTGCTTGCCAGGCGTCTGACCCCACTGCAGGGTGAAGAGCCACCATATGATATAGCCTATGAACAAGGTCAGGAAAACCAGGACTATGTCCAAGAGGTAGGCGGCAAGACGGCGTCCGTACCCGGCGATATAGACCCCGGCGGGGGCGGCAAACACCTGCCCGCAGGCCATGCAGAACGCCCGGGTCAGATCGACTTGTCCTCCGCAGGTGGAGCAGCGGTCCCCCAGTCCAGATGAGCGCTGCCTTGGAGAGGACACGCTCGCGCCGCAGCTGCTACAGAAGCTGCTTCCCGGATCAAGCTGGGTTCCGCAGTTGGGGCAATAGCTGGTAGTCATTGCCTAGGCAACCCGTCTAGCCCACAACCCCCTGTTGCCGAAGCTGGTCTATGTCGTCCTCGGACAGGTCGAGGAGCCCGGCCAGAAGCTCGTCGGTCTGCTCCCCGGGCATGGGGGTAGAACCGACTACGGCGGGGGTCCGGCTGAAGTGCCAGAAGTCCCCCGAAACGTTGACCTTGCCGGCGATGGGGTCGTCCACCTCTACCAGGGCGCGGCGCTCCCAGGGATGGGGGTCGGCGGCCGCGCTGGCAATGTCGTTGACCGGGGCTGCCGTGACGTCGTGCTTGGTGAAGTGGTCGACGCCCTCGGCCATGGTCATCGTGGACAAGAGCTGCTTCATGGCAGAGTTAATCACGTCCGAGTGCTTGGCACGGATATGTCTCTGGGTAAAGCGCTCATCCTCTTCCCACTCCGGCTTACCCAGGGCGCTGCACACCCTGGGCCACTGGTGCTGGTCGCCGGCCGAAACGAGGATCCAGCCATCCTTGCAGGGGTAGGCGCTGCTGGGGGCGGCGCCAACCCTGTCCCCCCTGCTGGGCAGTCCGCCACCCCCGGTGTAGGCGGTTATGGGAATCTCCGTATAGCTGTAGCCTGTGTCGGCGAGGCAAAGGTCCATGGACTGGCCCTCGCCGGATATCTCCCGCTCTCTCAGCGCCGCGAGGGTGCCGATGGCTGCGTGTAGGGCTGTGGTGCGGTCGATGATGGGGACTCCGGCCCGTATGGGGGGCATCCCTTCCTCACCGGTCACCATCATTATTCCCGACATGGCTTGGCCTATGGGGTCGTATCCGATCTTGTCCCTGTAAGGGCCGAACTGCCCGTAGGCGGACACGTTCACCATGATGATCTTCGGGTTCAGCTCGTAGAGGGCATCGTACCCGAAGCCCATCTTTTCTATTGTGCCGGGCCGGAAGTTTTGGATGAACACATCGGATATCTTGACCAGGTCCCTGAGAATATCCTTGGCCTTGTCCTTTCGCAGGTCCATGCACAGGCTCTTCTTGCCGCTGTTGTACTGGACGAAGTAGGCGCTCTGGCCGTTGGACCAGGGTCCGTGAGTGCGAGTCTCTTCCCCTCCCAAGCGCTCGATCTTGATTACCTCGGCTCCCAAGCGGGCCAGCACCTGGCCGCAACGGGGCCCCGCTTGGTGGCGTCCAAGGTCGAGTACCCTGATACCTTCCAGGGGTGAGTTGATCTTACCCATCGGCCTACCTCCCGCGAGCGACTCATCGTGGGGCACTGAGGCTAATTCTACCCACGGGGGTGCCCCCAATCAAGCTGGTGAGACCCCCTTTGCGGCAGTTGACAAAGCTGGTGCACAGCCCAATTGCCTTATGCTACACTAGCCAATCATAAGGCCCGCGAGGTGCCCGATGCTTGACCTGATCATCAGGGGCGGACAGGTGGTAACGCCCTGGGGTGTTGGGAACTGGGATTTAGCGGTACAGGGCGAAAAGATCGTCGCGGTAGCCCTCGAAGGTGCCCTGCCCAGCGACTCCGCCCGAGTACTGGATGCCAGTGGGAAGATCGTGGTCCCCGGCGGGATCGAGCCCCACGCCCACATCGCTGCACCCATAGCAGGCCGGCCTGGGGAGTTCACCGCCCCTCCCGAAGCAGTGAGCAGGTCGGCCCTGTTCGGAGGCACCACCACCCTCACTGACTTTGCCATCCAGATGGGAGATATAGACATCTTCCAGGCAATCGATGAGCGCACCGGTCGCTGGAGCGGCAACTCCTACTGCGACTACTCCCACCACCTGATGCTGCTGGGGGAGGTCCCCACCCGGGTCATGGAGCAGATACCGGAGGCAGTCCAGGGAGGGTTCCCCACCATCAAGATTTTCACCACCAACATCCGCCCCAAGGAGAACATCCCCGAAGGGGAAGGGCGCTTGGTCGGCATGGGTCACCTGTCGGGCATAATGGAGCAGGTTTCCGCCAATGGCGGGCTGATGTTCGTTCACTCCGAAGATGATGACATCGTCCAGTACATGTACAAGAAGCTGGCCGAGGAGGAACGCACCGAGTGGTTCAACATCCACGAGATCCACAACAACATGTCCGAAGATGTGTCCTTCCGGCGGGTTATCAGGGTTGCTGAGTGGACGGAAGCTGCAGTGTACTTCGTCCATATAAGTGCCAAAGAGGGGTTACACGCTGTCCGGGAGGCGCGGGGCAGGGGACAGCCGGTCTACGGGGAGACCCTGCACAACTATGCCAGCTTTAACGCCGAGGACTACAAACAGCCCGACGGCATGAAATACCACACCTATCCTTCTTTGAAGTCCGAGGAGGACCGGCAGGCCTTGTGGGAAGGGCTGATCAAGGGAGGCATCAACAGCATGGCCACCGACGAGTACTGCACCGACTTCGCAACCAAGATCGCCGGCAGGACCACCCATGATATAACCGGCGGGCATAACGGCGCCGAGACCAGGATGGGGATCACCTTCAGCGAGGGTGTTTCCAAGCAGGGAATGTCGTTGGAGCGGTTCGTCGACGTTACCTCGGCCAACGCGGCCAAGATAATGGGCTACTACCCCCGGAAAGGCGCAATCGCCACGGGAAGCGATGCCGACATAGCCCTCATTGACCCGGAGTTTTCAAAGGCGTTGTCCATGAGCGACCTGCACATCGGGGACTACAGCATCTGGGAGGGCTGGCAGGTGCAGGGATGGCCGGTGACTACCATCCTTCGAGGGAAAGTGGTGGTTGAGAACGGCCAGTTCTCTGGCTCCTTGGGTGATGGGCAACTAATCCCCAGGAAGATCGGCGGAGACATACTAAGCAGGCCTGCCTGCTAGCTAATCGGAGGGTGCACATGTTCAAAAGACTATATTCAGGGGACGACGGACACTCTCACTTGGAAGACCTGGAGCCCCCCTTCGGCCAGATAGATGGGCCGGTGCTCCAACCCGCCACAGGGGTCACCTTCAGGAAGTCGGACCCGGGCTATTTCATCGATTTCCATCCCGCGCCCCGCCGTCAGTACGTTATTACGCTGCAGGGTGAGGTTGAGATCGGCCTGGGCGATGGGTCGGTGCACAGGTTTGGTCCCGGAGATGTGATGCTGGCCGACGACCTGACGGGCAAGGGCCACACGACGAGAGTCGTGGGCGATGTCCCCCGCGTTTCGGTGGCTATTCCCCTGGACTAACCCGCACGTATCGCGACCAAAGGTCTTGACGAGCGTTCCGCTATGGCGGAACGCAACGTATATTACCGACCGAGAAACGAGGAGGAACGACCATGTTTTACAGGACGTACACGGGTGATGATGGCGAGACCCACTTCGAGCCTATCGATGCGCCGACCGGTCCGGTCAAGATCGACCCTGACGCTACCATATCCATCACGCGTTGGGAGCCGGGGCATTTCGTGGAGCTCCATCCGGCGCCCCGCCGCCAGTTCCACATTACCCTCTCGGGCATGGGCGAGCTTGTTTCCACCAATGGCACACGGCAGCAGTTCGGCCCTGGCGATGTAAACATGGTGGAGGACCTGACGGGCAAGGGCCATACCACGGCGGCGATTGGCGACGAACCCCGCGTCTTCATCTCCATACCCCTGGCCTGATGTCGGGCCATTCTTACTCGGGTAGAGAATAGATAGGGATGGAGGAGATGTCCGCGCCGGCGACCAACGAAATGTCCAAGGCCTACGACCCCAGGGAGGTCGAGGGCCGCATCTATAACTTCTGGCTGGATGGAGGCTACTTCAGCCCCTCCAGCGACCCCGGCAGAAAGCCCTTCGTGGTGATCATGCCGCCGCCCAACGTCACGGGCGAGCTGCACTTGGGGCATGCGCTGACGGCCTCGATCCAGGATGTCCTCTGCCGATGGCACCGTATGTTGGGGGATGCCACCCTCTGGCTGCCTGGCAAGGACCACGCAGGCATCGCCACCCAGTGGGTTGTGGAGCAGCAGGTGGCCCGGCAGGGCACCAGCCGCCAGGAGCTGGGCAGGGAAGCCTTCGTGGAACAGGTGTGGGAGTGGGTGCGGCGCTACGGCAACACCATAGATGAGCAGCACAAACGATTGGGCGCGTCCTGCGACTGGTCCCGCCTGTGCTTCACCCTGGACCCAGGACCCAGCCTTGCAGTGCGCACAACCTTCGTCAACCTTTACAACAAGGGCTTGGTCTATCGGGGTGAGCGGATTATCAACTGGTGCCCCAGGTGTTCCACCGCCCTTTCGGACCTGGAGGTGGAGCACACAGAGCAGGATGGCTCCCTCTACTTCATCCGCTATCCCATGCAGTCTGGTCAAGGCCACATCGTGGTTGCGACTACCCGCCCCGAAACGATGCTGGGGGATACGGGAGTTGCGGTCAACCCGGAGGACGAGCGGTACGGGGCACAGGTAGGCCAGCTCGCCATTCTACCGATCGCCAATAAGCCAATCCCTGTGGTGGCCGACGGCGCCATCGACCCCCAGTTCGGCACCGGGGCTCTGAAGGTCACTCCAGGCCATGATGCGACGGACTTCGAAATAGGCAGGAGACACAACCTTCCCGTAGTCACCGTGATCGAGCAGGATGGGACCATGAGCGGGGAGGCAGGAATCTACGCAGGGGTGGAACGCTTTCAGTGCCGCAGCGATGTCGTCCAGCGTCTCCAGGACGATAGCTACCTGGAGAAGGTTGAGGCTTATCGTCACTCGGTGGGGCACTGCCAGCGATGCAAGACCGTTGTCGAGCCCCTTGTCAGCACCCAATGGTTTATGGATGTGGGCCACTACGATGACCCTGAGTCCATCGCAGGGCGGGCATACCGGGCTGTGTCCGAAGGGCGTATCCGCATCGTGCCCGAGCGGTTCTCCAACGTGTACAGGAACTGGCTGGAGAACATTCGCGACTGGTGCATAAGCCGCCAGCTTTGGTGGGGACACCGCATCCCCGTATGGTACTGCCGCTCCTGCGGCGAATGCACCGTGTCGGTGGACGATGTCGCTGCCTGCGCCCACTGCCAGTCCGGGGACCTCTGGCAGGACCCGGACGTGCTGGACACTTGGTTCAGCTCAGCCCTGTGGCCGCACTCGACCGTGGGGTGGCCTGAGGATAGCGAGGATTTTTCCAGGTTCTACCCTGAGGCCGACTTCGACACTACGGTGTCGGGCCACAGCTCCTTTGTCATGGAGACGGGCTACGACATCCTGTTCTTCTGGGTGGCCCGGATGATCATGATGGGCCTGGAGAACACCGGGCGGGAGCCCTTCCACACCGTCTTCCTTCACGGCCTTATCCGCGACGCCGAAGGGGTCAAGATGAGCAAGACCAGGGGAAATGTTCTCGACCCCCTTCAGCTCATCGAGGAGTTCGGCACAGATGCCCTGCGCTTCGCCCTGACGACGGGCACAGCCCCCGGCAACGACCAGCGCCTGGGAGAGTCCAAGCTGGAGTCTACCCGCAACTTTGCCAACAAGCTGTGGAACGCCTCCCGCTTCGTCCTATCGAACATGGATAGGGCTGCTCCTGCCGACCTCCTGGGATGGCGCAACTTGGACTCCTCTGATGGCATGGCCCGCCAGGACCGGTGGATACTGCACCGCCTCAGCATACTCAGTCGCACGGTCAACAGGTACATGGAGGAGTACGAGCTGGGCGAAGCCCAGCGCTCCATCTACGAGTTCCTGTGGGGGGACTACTGCGACTGGTACATAGAGATGGCGAAGGTGCGCATTCGGTCAGGAGACCAATCTCCCCTGAAGGTGCTCGCCCATGTCTTGGAGCAGACCCTCAGGCTCCTTCACCCATTCATGCCTTACATCACCGAAGAGATATGGCAGAACCTGGTGAGCAGGCTTCCGGATCGGGATGGCCTTCCCGAGTCTATCATGATCGCGCCCTATCCAAAGTTCGAAGAGGCCAGGGTGGATGCTTACGCCGATGATGAGATGCAGGAGATTCTCCAGGTGGTCCGGGCCATTCGCAACGCCCGCGCCCAGCTCCGCATTGCCCCGGGGCAGAAGCTTCCTGCAACCCTGTCGCCCGGCCCGCTGGCGGGCGCCTTGAGGGAAGAGTCCACAATGATGGAGGTCCTGGCGACTGCCTCCCCGTTGACCATCTCCGATGTCGGCGATGAGGATTCGGGCCTAACAGACCAAGCGATGACCATGGTGGTCGGCCAGGTCGTCGTAAAGGTACCCCTGGCCGGTGTGGTGGATATCTCGTCCGAGCGGGAGCGCCTCCAGGGAGAGTTGCAGGAAACCTCCGATGCCCTGGAGAGGGTACGTAAGCTGCTGGCCGACGATAAGTTCAGCAGCCGGGCCCCGGAAGAGGTTGTGGAGCGGGAGCGGGAGCGGGAGCGCTCGATGGAAGAGCGCCGGGAGCGTCTTGAGCAGGTCCTGGTCCAGATGCCCTCGTAGGAGGGCACCGGCGCTACGAGACTAACCGCCCAGGTAGCAGTCCGAGGAACGCAGCTCTCCCAGCCTCACCAAGCCCTTCCGGGTATCACTGGCAACCCGGGCGGGATCCCAGATGCGTACCCGGCGCTTGAACAGCCAGTAGGTGAACTCCTTCAAATCGCTCAGGGAGCGTGAAGCCCGGCGCTTCTTGCCCGTTTCCTTCAGAAACTCTCTGAACAGGTCCTCACGGCCCCCTTCGTACAATTTTGCAAAGACCGCTTCGGTTAGGTCGTCGGTATCAGGAAATCCGCGGGCGTGGTGCTGCTTGCGCAACTCTTCTTCCGTCTTTAGCTGGAGTGCCTCCTCGATCACCACACCGTACCAGTAGTTCAGGAAGGCCCGGTGCTTGCTGTGTCCAATGAGGTCACGGAACTTTTCGGGCGTGAAGTGGCTGGGAAGCTTGCCACGAAAGAGAAGCTCCTCCTTCGACTCCCTGGGGATGGCGCCATTCATTTCGCTGCAAAGCCTCTCGGCCAGCAGCAGCCAATCGAAAGCCTCGCCGAGGAGCAGGTAGTTGTACGTCCGACCGTTGTGCTCCTCTTCTGCTAAGGTCCACTGGCCGATGCATTCCAGAAGCGCTTCACACCATTCGCGCCCTGCCTCAAGCTCCGCCCTTAGATGGGTAACGGCGGGGACCTCATGGCGCGAGAGGCCGTTGGACGGCCAGACATCCACCTCGCGGATGTGCCTTTTTGCGGTTGCTGGCTCGGTTGACATAACTATGACTAGGATCCCGCCGGCGTGAGTCCGGAGGAAGGTTCCTTGGTGCGATGGGCTCGAATGAAGTTGAGGATGGCCTCGGTGCTCTTGTCTCCCATCCGGGGCAGGGCCGCCAGGGAGCCGTCCTGCGCAGCCTTCTCAATATCTTCCAAGTTGGTGATGCCCAACTCCTTCACGATCATGGCAGCGGTCCTGGGGCCGACTCCCGGGAGCTCCATTAGGTCGAGAATCCCTTCGGGAAGCTCTGCCTTGAGCCGTTCCAGGGTTTGGACCTGGTTGGTGTCGATGAACTCCCTAATCTTCTTGCTGATGGCATCTCCGATACCGGGAATGGTCTTCAAATCCATGCCCTTGTCTAGCGCTTGGGCCAGCGAGAAAGAGAGGTGGTCTATGGTGCGGGACGCCTTTTGGTACGCCCGAATCTTGAATACCTCATCTCCTTTGAACTCCAGGAGATAGGCCATTCTCTCAAATACTTGGGCGATGTCTTCGTTGCTGTGGGTCATGATACATGACGCCGTAATGGTGTTCCTGCGTACCGGTCAGCCGTTGCTGCCGTGGCATCGCTTGTACTTCTTGTTGCTCCCGCAGGGGCACGGATCGTTACGCCCGACCTTGCGGGTTGCAACAGCCGCTGACGCACCTCGGCTACCGGATGCCACCGCCTTCATTGGGCTTGGCTTCATGGAGCCGTTGGTGGGCCTGGTACCCGGGGCGCTGGATATGGAGGCGTAGTTGATGCTGTGCACCACATCCCGTTCGATGCGCTTGAGCAGCTCTTGGAACATGCGGCTGCCCTCGGTCTTGTACATGACCAGGGGGTCTCTTTGCCCGTATGCATGAAGTCCTACGCCTTGGCGAAGGTCGTTCAGCGAGGTGAGGTGGCTGACCCAATGGGCATCTATAGAGCGAAGCATGAGGAGCTTCTCCATCGCCTTCATGTTCTCAGGGCCCATGGA
Organism: Dehalococcoidia bacterium; assembly: GCA_965116325.1. Lineage (GTDB taxonomy): Bacteria > Chloroflexota > Dehalococcoidia > Lucifugimonadales > JAGWBF01 > JAGWBF01. The sequence continues at coordinate 2,299,792 of OZ220675.1, forward strand.
TTCCTTCCGTTCACCGTAGATGGTTTGGGTGTGCTCCAACAGCCTCTCTTCGATCTTCTTTCTGTCCAGCAGGAACAGCTTTTCTTCGCTGTCCAAGTCCGACGGCAAGGGAAGCGCCACCTTTAGCTCCTCCAGGAAGCCTTCCGTGTCCCAGTCATCATGTTCCTTACCTGGGAGAGAGTACTTCACCAATTCGATGACCTTCTGCTGAACCATCGCCAGGATCGTCTGTTCCAGGTTGTCGCTAACGATGGCTTCGCGCCTCTTCGCGTAGATCACCTGCCTCTGGTTGTTCAAAACATCGTCGTATTCGAGCAGATGTTTCCTGGTCTCGAAGTGGTGGCCCTCCACCTTCACTTGCGCCCCTTCCAGGGACTTGGTGACCATGCGGTTTTCCAGGGGAGTGTCGTCCCCCAAGCCCACGAGGCCCATAAGCCCCTTGATGCGGTCGCCGCCGAACCGGCGCATAAGGTCATCTTCCAGGGAGGCGTAGAAGCGGGAGCTTCCCGGGTCTCCCTGCCGGCCGGAGCGTCCCCGAAGCTGGTTGTCTATTCGCCGGGAGTCGTGGTGCTCAGTGCCGATGACGTGCAGGCCCCCCAGTGCAACGACCTGCTCGTGGTCCGTCTGCCACTGTTCATTGTCCATGTCCAAGCTCTCGGGGTTGCCCCCCAGGACTATGTCCGTCCCTCGTCCGGCCATATTGGTCGCCACGGTCACCGTTCCGGGACGTCCTGCCTGGGCTACTATCTGGGCCTCCTGCTCGTGCTGCTTGGCGTTCAGCACATTGTGGGGGATTCCCGAGCGGTGGAGCATGGCGCTGAGCTTTTCGGACTTTTCGATGGAGGTGGTCCCAACCAGCACAGGCTGACCCCTGTCGTGGTGCTCCTTTATATCTTGGGAGACGGCGTTCCACTTACCCTCTTCAGTTTTGAAGATAAGGTCAGGGCGGTCGTCCCGCACCATGGGTTTGTTGGTGGGAATCACTGCCACGTCGAAACCGTAGATCTTGTAGAACTCTTCGCTCTCCGTCAGGGCTGTGCCCGTCATTCCCGCCAGCTTGTCGTAGATGCGGAAGTAGTTCTGCAGGGTGACGGTAGCATAGGTGATGCTCTCCCGTTGGATCTTTACCCCTTCCTTTGCTTCCACAGCTTGGTGGAGGCCGTCGGACCAGCGGCGTCCGAACTGGAGCCTTCCTGTGAACTCATCGACGATGACGACCTCACCATCTCTGACCACGTAGTCCTTGTCCCTCTTGCGCATGACTTGGGCGGTAAGGGCGTTCTCTATAAAGTGGACCAGGTGATAGTTTTCGGCATCGTACAGATTGCCCACCTTGGCCCATCGCTCCATGTTGGATATCCCCGATTGGGTCAGGGAGATGGCCTGGGTCCGGTCATCGATGGTGTAGTCGTCTTCTTTGAGGCGGGGCACCAACTTGGCAAAGGTGTAGTACAGCTGCACCGGCTCCTCGGCCGGCCCGCTGATTATGAGAGGCGTCCGGGCCTCGTCGATGAGGATGTTGTCCACCTCGTCCACGATGGCGTAGTGGTGTCCCCTCTGTACGATCCCGTCTTCAGAGACAACCATGTTGTCCCGGAGATAGTCGAAGCCAAACTCGTTGTTGGTGCCGTAGGTGATGTCGGCTCCATAAGCTTCCCGACGGGAGACGTTGGCGACGGGGATCTGCGATGCGTCGTGTCCCTCCAAGGGTGGGCTGAACATCAGGTCCGATTCGTGCTGAAGGCACGCTACGCTGAGGCCCAGCTTGTGATACACAGGCCCCATCCACGATGAGTCGCGGCGGGCCAGGTAGTCGTTTACGGTAACGACATGCACTCCCTGTCCCGTAATGGCATTCAGGTAAGCCGGCAGGGTGGCCACTAAGGTCTTGCCCTCTCCTGTCTTCATCTCAGCGACCTTGCCTTGGTGAAGAACGATGCCGCCCATTAGCTGTACGTTATAGTGTCTCTGTCCCAGGGTGCGCTTTGCCGCTTCCCGCACCACGCCGAACGCCTCGGGCAGGAGGTCGTCCAGGTCTTCGCCCTTTGACAAGCGCTCCCGAAACTCGGCGGTCTTCCGCCCAAGGGCTTCGTCATTCAGCCCTTCCAGGTGAGGCTCAAGTTCGTTGATCTCTTTGACCAGAGGGGTGAGCTTCTTGGCGATCCGGTCTGTGGAATCGCCCAGTATCTTTGATAATACGTTGACCATGTGTTGGTATTGCCTCTAGTTGAACATCTCTCCGATGGACTGGCCTTCGTGTATGCGGCGGATGGCTTCACCCAGCAGGGGGGCCACGGACAGGACGGTTATCTTGCCATTCCGATCGGATTCTGGGACGGGAATGGTGTCAGTCACGACCAGCTCCTCCATGGCACTGGACAGGATGCGGTCATGGGCATTTCCCGAAAAGACGGGGTGGGTGGCGCAAGAATACACCTTGGTCACACCATGGTCTTTGAGGGCATTCACCGCAGTTACCAGGGAGCCGGCGGTGTCGATCTCATCGTCGAAGGTAAGTGCTACCTTTCCCTCCACATCTCCTATCACGTTCAGCATCTCAGCCTTATCGTCGTTTCCTGTGCGCCGTTTCTCGACGATGGCCAAGGGGGCATGAAGCAGCTCGGCCATATCCCTGGCCCTCTTGCTGATCCCGATGTCGACAGCCACGATGACCAGATTGTCCAGACCTTTGTCCTGGAAATAGCGTCCCAGGATGGGGAGGGTGGTCAGCTCATCAACGGGAATGTTGAAGAACCCCTGTATCTGGCCTGCATGGAGGTCTATGGTGAGGATGCGGTCACAGCCCGCTGCCGATAGCAGGTCCGCAACCAGGCGGGCGGTTATGGGCACCCTGGGCTGGTCCTTCTTGTCAGTTCGGGCATAACCGTAGTGCGGAACCACTGCGGTGACGCGCCCAGCCGATGCCCGCTTGGCGGCATCGATCATGATCAGCAGCTCCATGAGGTGGTCGTTTACCGGGTAGCAGGTGGGCTGCACGATGAACACATCCCGCTGACGGATATTCTCTAGGATGCGGACGAAGGTGTTGTCGTTACTGAACTTGAACACCTCAGCCTGCCCCAAGGGGATTTGCAGATAATCGCATACCGATTGGGCAAGCTGTCTGTGGGCATTGCCCGTAAACACCCTTAGCTCATCGAAAGGGCCCATGGCTTCCCTCACCGGGCATTACTCCTCACTTATATGGCCTATCCGGGCTGCTCAGGCCCATATCCGTCGCATGGCTGGGGTCGCCCCTTGGAGGTGTGTAGGTGTGTGGGCAACCGGCGAAGGCGTTGTGCCTTCTCCATCTGGGCGTGGGAGCTTGGCTTAACGAATTGACCCGGAAGCCAGTCTGATCTTAAGTCAGCGTCCTCTTATGTCACAGGCACCGGCAATTATAGCATGGCCACGGACTCTCCCTGAAGGGCGGTCCATGCGGTTTCAGTGCCTCTGGATACGTCCCTTTGAGGGGGCAGGTTCCTATACTGTTATACTTCTAAGCTAAGTTTACCGGATGCGGACAGGGAGCCTGTTTAGCATTATAGACGGCATCCATCGGGGCGGGCTTCCGGCTTAACCGGCGCCCAGATGCATGATCTGAGGAGAACCATAGTTGGGTATCCAGGACCTTGAAGTTCCCGTACACCTGCTGAACAACCGATGCGATCCCGGCATCTTCAGCTTCACGACCACCGAAGAGGTCGCCCCCCTTGAGGGGATGATCGGGCAGGAACGGGCTTTGAGCGCCCTGGATTTGGCGCTGAATATCCAGGAACGGGGCTTCAACCTGTTCATTTCAGGACTCCCGGGCACGGGAAGAAACACGGCATTGAGGTTCTTCGTAGAGCAGGTGGCGTCGCGCAGGCCTGCTCCGGCCCACTGGGGGTATGTGTACAACTTCGAAGACCCCTCCCAGCCCGTACCTATATCGCTGCCCTGCGGCTCGGTGAAACTCCTGGCGGGTGATATGGATGAACTTGTCTCATCAGTCCGACGCGAGCTTCTTCGGGTGTTCGAGAGCGAGGAGTACGCGAAACGCATGGGAGACGCCATGCGGGGGGTGGAAGCCAAGCGACAGGCTATGGCGAGCAGCATCGAGATGATGGCGAAGGGGGCCGGGTTTGCCCTGGTGTCCACTGCCGCCGGCTTTTCTCCCCTCCCTATCGGCGACGGCCAGCCTCTCTCCCAAGAGGAGATGGCAGCGTTGTCGGAGCAGGAGCGGGAGGGCATCCGGCGCCGTTCCGATGTGCTGATGCAGGATGTAAAGCGTGTGCTTGGCGACATGAGACGCCTGGACAAAGAGGCAGTTGAGGATGCGCGGGAAGTGGACCGGGAGGTGGTCAGGTCAGTCCTCGCGCCGGCCCTTGAGGACCTGAAGGCCAGGTATTCAGGCTTCCCCGAGGTCACATCCTTTCTGGCCTTGGTCGAGAACGACATGGTCGAGAATTCCGGCCAGTTCAAGCCGACGGATGCGAAGAATTCCGGGTCCGATCAGCCAGCTGAGGATGATGGCTGGTTTGTGCGATACAAGGTCAACTACTTGCAGGATAACATTGCCTGCCGTTTCGCACCTATAGTCGTCGAATCCAACCCTACCTACTACAACCTCTTTGGGAGGATAGACTATGATGCCCGCATGGGGATGCTCACCACCGACCATATGATGGTCAAGGGCGGCGCTCTTCATGAAGCTAACGGGGGCTATCTCATCCTCCAGGCCCGGGACCTTCTGGAGAGCCCCCTCTCCTGGCAGACGCTTAAGCGGGTGCTCCACAACGGTGAGGTGCGTATCGAGAACATAGGGGAGCAAAACAATCCGCTTCCTTCATCCACCCTGCGCCCCAAGCCTATCCCGGTGGATGCCAAGATCATTCTCGTAGGCACTCCGGAGTCGCTGCGCCTTCTCCAATCTGCCGACGAGGACTTCCGGCGCCTGTTCAAGGTTAGGGCAGAATTCGACACCGTTATGGAGCGGACCCCCGAGAATGTGGACAAGTACGCCGCCTTTGTATCCGCCAGGCACCACGACGGCGGCCTGATGCCCTTTCACAGCACCGCCGTCGCTCGCATCATCGAGTACTCCAGCCGCCTGGCGGAACACCAGGAAAAGTTGACCACCCGGTTCAATGATGTGTCGGACATCATCACAGAAGCAAACTACTGGGCTGGTGTGGCCGGGGAAGAGGTTGTTACCCAGGAGCATGTGAAGAAGGCCGAGGAGCAGCGAAAGTACCGTTCCAGCCTGAGGGAAGACCGACTTCAGGAGCTTATCGAGGACAGCACCATCCGCATCTCCACTGAAGGGGAGGTAGTTGGACAGGTCAATGGCTTGGCTGTCCTGGGATTCGGGACTTCGGCCTTTGGGAAACCCAGCCGGATCACGGCGAGGGTGTCCCTGGGGCGCGGCCAGCTGGTGAACGTCGAACGGGAGATCCGGCTCAGCGGGAAGATACACGATAAGGGCTTCATGGCGCTGACCGGCTACCTCAAGGGCAAGTACGGATACGATAAACCCCTGTCCCTCTCAGCCAGCATAAGCTTCGAGCAGAGCTACAGCGAGGTGGACGGCGATAGCGCCTCTTCGGCGGAGCTGTGCGCACTGCTGTCCGCTATTTCAGGCCTGCCCATAGCCCAGGGAATCGCCATAACGGGCGCGGTTAATCAGAACGGCGACATCCAAGCCATAGGCAGCGCGACTCAGAAGATCGAAGGGTTCTTCGACATCTGCAAGAGCCGAGGCTTAACCAACGGCCAAGGCGTGATCATCCCGAGGGATAACCTGAAGCATCTCGCCGTCAACGACGAGGTTATCGAGGCCGTTGAGGCAGGCTCTTTCCAGATATACGGAGTCTCGACGGTGGATGAAGGGATAGAGATATTGACGGGAGTACCGGCGGGGGAGTGGCAGGATGACAAGGGGTATCCCGACGGTAGTGTGCACTCCAAGGTGGAACAGCGGTTGCGGGATATGGCAAGAGCTGCCCGCAGGTTCAGCAGGAGCATGCAGAGCGAGGGATAGCGCCATCTGCCTATTGGTCGGCTTTGCCAAGGACGATGGGAGGGGGGCTACCCTCTATGAAGAGTAACCCGGTCGGGCATCACTCCGAGGTAGTCGCTTCCAGCTCAGGCTCCGGATACCCTGCCTCCTCTTCCTCCGAGTCCAGGGTATCCGGTCCTTCTTCAGCGCCATTCTCTCTGTAGCGTTCAAGGGGGAGGCGGATGATCATCTCGGTGTATTCGTCGGGCGCTGATTCTACCTGGATGGTGCCGCCGTGCTCCCGGACGATGTCGTTGGAGAGGGCTAGGCCCAGTCCGGTGCCTTGGCCGGTGGGCTTGGTGGTGAAGAAGGGATTGAATATCTTCTCAGCTACCTCCGGAGGCATGCCTGTCCCGTTGTCCCTGATGCGTATCTCGACTATGTCTTCCATCCGCTTGGTGGTCAGATTCACGGTTGGCATATACTCGGTAATACTGAGCCCCTGCTCTGCAGCGGTACGGCGTCTCTGGTCGGTTGCGTAGCAGGCGTTACCTACTATGTTCAGGAATACCCGGCCCATGTCTTGAGGGATGATCTCCAGCTCGCCCGCCTCAGGGTCGAGGTCGTGTTGCAAGTCCAACTGGAAGTCTGCATCCGATGCTCGGGCGCTGTGGTAGGCCAGTCGGGCATACTCATCCAGCAGACCATTGATGTCGGTGGGCTGCCACTCGGCTGAGCCTCGCCCCATCATCAGCATGTCGTGCACGATGCGGTTAGCCCGCTCGCTATGGGAGCCGATGCGTTCCAGATTGCTGGAAAGGTCGCCGGAGATATCTTCGATTAGGCCCTGTTGGTCTGAAGTTAGCGCGTTGCCCGATTCTTCGAGAACTTCTTTCAACTCGACAATCAGCTCCTCGGACACCTCGGAGAAGTTCTTGATGAAATTGAGGGGGTTTCTGATCTCGTGGGCTACCCCCGCAGTGAGCTCTCCAAGGGCCGCCAGCTTCTCCCGCATCACTATCTGGTCCTGGGCCTTCTCCAGCTCCCCAAGGGCGCTCTCCAGTTCATCGTTCTTGCCTTGAAGCTCGCCGGCCAGCTGCTCCACCAGGTTCAGGCGCTGCACTTCCAGGGCATGCCTTCGGAACACTTCCAGGGCCGCCGCCATATCCGCCACCTCGTCCCGTCCGCCGATCTCCACCTGGGCCTCCAGGTCCCCTCCTGCCATGTTGCGCATCCATTGGGACAGCATCTGCAAACGCCTCAGGATCACCCGGCCCACGAAAAGCCAGGCGATCAGCAGAGCGCCTCCAATGCTGATGGCGCTGATACCGAGGAGCAGGGTCCTGCCGGTCAAGGCTGCCTGGGTCGAAGCGCGAGTAGCGTCCTGGGCATTCAGGTTAGCTGAGTTGACAACGCTGTTCACCTCGGTGATCAGGCTCACGGAGATGTTGCGGTTCTCGTCGAGCAGGTCCCGCTGGCTGGCCGCCAGGCGGAGCTCTTGGTCCAGCAGGGCGAATATGCCCTCTTCCCCAGAGCCCAGCACGATCAGCGTGTTCGCCAAGGGAGAAACCCTTCTGCTGAGCTGTGTGCCATCTATAGCTGCCAAGCTCCTTTGTATGCGCCCCTCCGACGATTCGAAGCGCTCCCTCAGGGGTTCGAGGAGGGGAGCTTCCGAGATGCTGTAGGCGCTCTCGAGAAGAGACCCTGCAATGCCGGAGTCTGCTTTCAGGTTTGCAAGGTGCCGATATTGGGTGGCTTCGTACTCGGAGAAATGTTGCTCCGTTTCCGCCCTGGCCTCATCGAGGGTAAGGTACCCGGTTATAAAGTAAAACCACTGGTCATCTACCGTGGATACCAGCGTCTTGTCCAGGTCGTCCAATAGCTCTTGAAGCCTCGTTAACAATTCTTGGCTGCGGTCTTGGAGCTGGAAAGTTTGGGTCTTTTCCGCTTCTATCTCCCGGATGTTCTCTATAAGCGAGTTGGCTTCGGACTGGATACGCTGAAACGCCTCGGTGTTTTCGCTCTGCTGGCTCAACACATCCAGGGCATTTTGAAGGTCAACGTAAGCTTCCGTTATCTCGGCGGATACGCCGGCCAGGTCTTCGGGCGTCCTGGATGTGGTCAGTCGTGGCGCCGCCACCACCAGGACGCCTCCCTCCTGGGCAACTTCGAAGGCGGCAACCAGCTCGGGGACGCTATTCTCGTTTACCCGGTCCTGAGCTTCTCCCACCCGGTTGAAGGAGAACCAGCCCACGAGGCTGGCTGCAACGGTCAGGACAACGGCGCTTCCAATGGCGGCGTACAACTGGGTAGAGAGGCGGTTTCGCAGTTCCAGCACTGCCCTCAATCGAGCTTTCATGGCAGCACATCCTGAAGATTATCTACTGGATGATATCCGTAATCGTCCCCTACTCGGGTCAGAAAGACACGGTCGGACCCCTGGTTATCGCCCTCGCCGTAGCGCAGCTCGAACCCGTTGATATCGACGACGTCACGGCTCCGCAGGCTGTCGAGGAAGCAGTCCCTGTTGACTTCCCGGCCGCAGCCTTGGAGTCCTTCAATGGCGAGGCGGCCTGCCAGGTATCCTTCGAAGGAAACGAACCCGGGAGTGGCGCCGGGGGAGTAAGCTTCCAGGGCATCCAAATAGGCAGCGGTGGCGGGGAGAGAAGAGTCCCACGGGAAGGGCACAACCTGCGTCACGTAAACACCGGTGCTAACGTCCACATGCTTGCCCGCCAGGTCCTCTGCCAGCGCATTGCTTCCGACGAAAGAGACCGTCATGAAAATCGAATCCATCTCGATAAGGGGCGCCCACGCAATTGCTGCCGCTACAGGCTCATATGCCCCGATGATGATCACCGCCTCGGGGTCTCCCTGTTGCAGGTCGAGGAGCGCCTCTTTGACAGCGGTGGTGTTTCGAGTATACAGCCCGACGGATGCAGGTTCCATGAAACGTCTTTCGAGGGCGAACAGTACGCCGTCGTAGCCGGCCCGGCCAAATGAATCGTCCTGGTACAACACAGAGATTCGCGACACACCCAAGTCTTCGGTCAGCCGGGCAACCATTTCTTCCGTTTCCTGGTAGTAGGATGACCGCAAGTTCATGACGTACTGCCAGCCGGGGTCCCTCAGGAACTCGGCGCCTGTAAAGGGTGTCATGTATGGTACTCGGGCCTCCTCCGCAACGGGGGTGGCGGAACGTGACGTGGGGGTGCCAACAGCCCCGATCAAAGCAAACACTTCGTTCTCGTTGATCAGCTGCAACGTGTTGGCAATAGCGGCTTCGGGCTCGTATGCATCGTCTGCAAACTCCAGCTCCAGCTGCCTCCCATTCACTCCTCCCGCCTGGTTCACCTCATGGAAGGCTGAGAGAATGCCCAACTGCATGTTCAGGCCCAGCTCTTGGGCGGGACCGCTGAAGGCAGCCGACTGGCCGAACACCACCCGGTCGTCAAAGACGCCACGGTTGGAAGTGGTGTCTGGTCCGGGATTCTCAGGGGTGAGTGTCGTCTGGGGTGTAGGGACTGGGGTTGCAGCAGAGTTGCCGCACGCCAGACCGGCCAGCAGGCCCAGGGCCGCAATAAAGAGCAGGACCGGCGTGTATCGGGAGTTACGAGGCTTGAGACTACGCATCGGGGCTTCCCAGGGATTCACTCGTCTCGTTTAGCGATGAGGGTAAGGTGGTTTTTGTTGTTTTCTCTGCGGTAGGAAGCATGGTCCATCATGGTCAGGGAAAGGTAGATGCCGAGGCCTCCGACAGGGCGGTCATCGATAGGGGCTTGGGTATCGGTATGGGGGCCTTGGGTGAGGGGGTCGAAGGGTTTGCCCTCATCGATGAACTCCAGGGTCAGGGCATCAGGTTCGGAGAAGATGTTGAGGTCTATGAGATGGGAGCCCGAGTCGAAGCCGTAGTCCATGATGTTGAGGATGACCTCTTCTACCACCAGGTGTACGCGGAAGGAGAGGTCTTGGGGCCAAGCTTGCTCATCTCCGAACTCCTGGAGGGCATCGACGATGCGCGGGAGTTCATCCCGGTCGTTTTTCACCTTGAGGAGGAGTGAGCTGGCGGTCAAGATGAGAAGTTGCCCCTGGAGAGGGTAAGGCAGGTGATATCGTCGGACTGGGGAGCATCGGCGACGAAGGTGCGGACGTTGCGGAAGACCTCATCGTTGGCATCATGAGAGCTTTGAGGGGCGCTGGTGAATATGTTCAGAAGCCTGTCGTTGCCGAACTCTTCATAGTCGGCGTTCATAGCTTCGGTGACCCCATCGGTGTAGAGGATGAAGGTATCTCCCTGGGAGAGGGTGATCTCATCCTGGGTGTAGGGAAGGTCTGGCATAAGTCCCAGAGCTATACCCCCGGAGGTGGGCAGGAGTTCGGAGGAGCCGTTGGCATGGACGATAAGGGGGGCGTTGTGGCCTCCGTTGGCATAGGAGAGATGTCCGGATTCAGGGTCGTACTCTGCGTAGAGGATGGTTACAAACATAGCAGAATCGTTGTCCTGGCTTAGGAGGTTGTTGACCTCTTTGAGGACATCGGCAGGGTTGGAGGAGCCGATGGCTGCACCTTTGAGAAGGGTGCGAGCAGACATCATGAAGAGGGCGGCTGGGACCCCTTTGCCTGAGACATCAGCGATAGCAAGGCCGATACGCCCGTTTTCCAGGCGGATGACATCGAAGAAATCTCCTCCGACGCTCCTGGCAGGTTCCATGCTGCCGAAGACCTGGAAGTTTGGGGAGGAGGGGAACTGGGTGGGGAGGATGGACTGCTGCATATTGCTGGCTACATCCAGCTCGTTCTGGATAGCAACCAGCTTATCTCTGGAAGCTAGGGCTTCACGCCACTCTTCGATGTGGCTCAAGGTCCTGGAGATGGTGACCTCCAGGTCTTCGAAATCTATAGGTTTGGTGACAAAGTCGAAAGCACCACGGTTCATAGCGGTGCGGATGTTTTTCATATCTCCGTAGGCGGAGATGATGACAGCCCTAAGGTCGGGGTCTACGTTGGGTATCTGTTGGAGGAGGGTCAAGCCATCCATCTGGGGCATGTTGATGTCGGAGAGGACCATGTCGATCTCCGAATCTTCCCGGAGCTTGGCAAGGGCTTCCAGGCCGTTCTGGGCGAAGACGAAGCTGTACTTGCCTCCCCTGATGTGCCTGCGCATACGCTGGAGCACAAGGGGCTCCACATCAGGTTCGTCATCTACTACGAGGATCTTGTAGGGCTTAAGGGATTCCATGATAGAGGGAGGGAGTCACCTAGCTGCCAAGGGAAGCAAGGGCATCAGCTTGGGCTGGATGGACGGGGATGATCTTGTCGAAGCCGCTGATCTGGAACACCTCGCTGATGGAGGGGGAGAGGGAACATACACCGAACTTGCCGGACTTGCCTTGGAGCTGGCGTGCGATGAGGAGGATGACCCTTAGGCCTGCGCTGCTGATGTAGGAAAGGTCTTCCATATCAAGGAGGAGGGCGGTAGCGTTGGAGCCGAGAATGGATTCGAGGGCATCCTGGAACTCTCTGGCATTGCTGCCATCAACCCGGCCGGAGGTTTTGGCAACAAGGATGGAACCCTTGTTTTCACCTTCGACCTTGAGGTTCTTGGTATCAACAGCAACCCAAGCTCCATTGCCCTGCTGACCGGAAGTTTCCATAGTCCCCCGCTCCTTTATGGTGACAATCCAGATACAGGCAGACCACCCGAGGGCTGGCCTGCACCATAGTATAGCATACACAGACGCAAGTACTCTGTTACCTTCTTGTAACTTTCAAATAAGGAAGAGATACCAGTATCACTACAGTGTTCTGCAACCTGCTTTGGGCAAGGCAGGTTACATGGACCTTTTCCCTCAGGCTCGGCCCTGACCGGAAGGGCGAGGGTTCTTCAGACATAGGGACTCCGGCTTCATATTAGCTGAAGCTACACGCCGTAGGGCGTGGGACGGCTATATCGCTCCTTTCCTGTGGGGATTGACTCTGCTATACTCCCCAAGGCCTTTTTCAGCTTGGAGCTTGGGGGAACAGATGCGCTCCCAGGCGCCAGCGCAATAGTGGATGCGGCGAGGGCAAGAAGAGAATGCCGGCTTATGCTGTAATAGGCGCCCAATGGGGCGATGAGGGCAAGGGCAAGATTATCGACTATCTTGCCGAAAAAGCCGACTGCGTGGTGCGGTACGGTGGTGGGAACAACGCAGGTCACACTGTCGTCAACTCCCAAGGGGAGTTCAGCCTTCACCTTGTGCCATCCGGCATCTTCCGGCCCCGTTCAACCTGCATCATCGGCAGCGGAGTAGTTGTCAGCCCCGATGTCCTGTTGGGAGAGCTGGACTACCTGTGCTCGGCCGGGGTGGACACGAGCCGACTGCAGGTCAGCGACCGTGCGCATCTGATAATGCCCTATCATGGCATCCTGGACAATCTGGATGAGAAGTCGCGGGGAGACGCCGCCATCGGGACGACGGGCATGGGTGTTGGGCCTGCCTACATGGACAAGACTGGGCGCACCGGGATCAGGGCAGGAGACCTCAAAGACCTGCCGGCCCTCCGGCCCCGTCTGGAAAAGGTTGTTGAATCCAAGAACGCAATAATCACCAAGATCTATGGTGGAAGCCCCATATCCGCCTCGGATATCTACGAAAAGTGCCAGGAATGGGCGGAGAAAATGGGGAACCACATCCAAACTGCCGAAGTGACGGTCCGGGAATCCCTGGCCCGAGGGGAGAATGTGCTCCTCGAAGGCGCCCAGGGCACTCTGCTGGACGTCGATCATGGCACCTACCCATACGTAACCTCTTCCTCGCCCTCCGTCGGCGGGGCCTGCACCGGCCTGGGCATCAGCCCCAGGGAGATCGTCGGAATTGTCGGCGTGTTCAAGGCTTATTGCACCAGGGTGGGTGGCGGACCAATGCCCTCGGAGATGTTCGATGCCACGGGTGATGCCCTGCGGGAGAAAGCTTGGGAGTACGGAGCTACCACCGGTCGGGCTAGGCGCATAGGCTGGTTCGATGGAGTGGCGGGGCGGTACAGCGCCAACGTTAACGGCTTCACCTCCCTGGTGCTTACCCGGCTGGATGTCCTTGACGGACTGGAAAGCATAAAGGTTTGCACCGGGTACCAGGTAGGCGACAAGGTTGTGAAGGAGTTCCCGGCCAGCATTTCAACCCTGGAGAACTGCCAGCCGGTCTTCGAAGAGCTGCCTGGCTGGAGTGAGCCGACGGCAAGCACCACCAGCAAGTCGGACCTGCCCAAAGCTGCGGTGGACTACATCAACTGCATTGAAGACTTGATCGGGTGCCCGGTGCACCTGATATCCACTGGACCTGGCCGGGACGAGACGATCCTGGTGGAAGACATCCTCTAGCTCGGTAGGGGTATGACCCTGACGGGACTCCACCACGGCGATGTGCGTTCATCCAAGGGTCAGTACGAGCTCTTAAGGGACCACAAGCAGCCTCGGACTATGCACCTACTGGCAGGTCTATGCGGTATTCCCCCAGCATCTCTTCAATCTGCTTGCCCGATTTTTCATCGGGCATGACCAGGGGGAGCCGGGGAGTGCCTACCTCAAAGCCGATGTGGTTCAGTGCGTGCTTCACGGGGATGGGGTTGGACATTATGAACAGGACCTTGAACAGGGATAGGAGGCGGCGGTGCTCGGATGCTGCCTTCTCTATCTCACCCTCCAGGACCATGCCCATCATGGCGCTGATCTGGTTTCCCACCAGGTGGGAGGCAACGCTCACCACGCCGTAACCGCCCATGGTCATGATAGGAAAGGTCTCGTTGTCGTTGCCGCTCCACACCCGGAAGCCACCGGCGCAGCCGTTGATGATCCGCGCCGTCTGGTCCAGGTCGCTACCCGCATCCTTGACACCGACGATGTTGTCCACATGGCTCAGCCTGATGGTCGTTTCGTCGGTCATGTTGAGGCTGGTGCGGCTGGTTACGTTGTACAGCATGCAAGGGATGTGGACACTGCCTGCAATGGCCTTGAAGTGCTGGTACAGGCCCTCCTGGGGCGGCTTGTTGTAGTAGGGCACCACCAGGAGCACGCCATCGACTCCCAGCCGTTCAGCCTCGATGCTCATCTCGATGCTCTCGGCGGTGTTGTAGGTGCCGGTGCCGGCGATGATGCTGGCGCGGCTGCCTACAGCTTCCTTGATCTCGGCGTACAAGCGGAGCTTCTCATCCTTGGTGACAGTCGGGCCTTCTCCCGTGGTGCCGGTGACTATCAGACCGTCGCTCCCGGAGTCCACAAGGGCGTTTGCCAGGTCTTTGGCCTTCGAATAGTTGACCTTCCCTTCCTTGTCGAAGGGGGTCACCATGGCTGTTACAAGCCTTCCTATTTCGTTCACCTCAGACCTCCTGACATGAGGGTTGAAGACCCGATATCGACTTCAATCCTTTATCACCTGGCGGTAGGCCGGCTTGGTGGAAAGGCCGGTGCCGTCGGTGTAAATCTGCTTGACTTCGATGAAGTCGTCCAAGCCGTAGGGGCCGAGCTCTCTGCCAACACCGCTCTCTTTGAAACCTCCCCATATGCCCTCAACCGGCTGAGCGTAATTATCCCATATCCAGACCGTTCCCGCACGGATTCGCCGGGCCACCCGCATGGCACGGACGTAGTCCCCGCTCCAGACCCCCGCCACGAGGCCGTAAGGCACATCGTTGGCCAGCTCGACAGCCTCTTCCTCTTCATGGAAGGAAGTCACTGCGACCACAGGCCCGAATATCTCCTCCTGGCCCAGGGCCGAGGAGTTGTCAACGTTGTCAAAGATAGTTGGGTCCACGTAGTAGCCATGGTCGAAAAAGCCGCCGTCCAGCTTGTTTCCGCCTGTGACCAGGGAGAAGCCCGAGTCCAGCCCGGTCCGTATGTATTGCTGGACCGTGTTCTCCTGGTTCTTGGAGACGAGCGGGCCCATGTCGGTGGACTGCTCCTCGGGCTGCCCCACCTCTATGGCCTTGGTAAGGGACACGACCTGCTCCAGGAACGAGTCATGTACGTTGTCCTGGACCAGCAGTCTCGTGGTGGCGCCGCAGGCTTGGCCCGCGTTGCGGAACATGCCGAACACGGCGGCCCGGGCGGCTGCATCCAGGTCTGAATCTTCGAAGACTACGAAGGGGGCCTTGCCTCCCAGCTCCAGGCTGATGCGCTTGACGTTCATTGCGGCTTCGGCGGCAATCCGCTTACCGGTACCCGTTTCGCCGGTGAAGGATATCTTGTCGATTCCCGGGTTCCTCACCATCTCCACCCCGATGACATCGCCGGGGCCAGTCACGAAGTTGACAATTCCGGCGGGCGCGCCTGCCTCGTGGAGGAGCTTGACAAGCTCGTAGGTGCTTTGAGGGGTGTAACTGGCGGGCTTGAGCACCAGTGTGCATCCGACAGCCAAAGCCGGGGCAACCTTTCGAGCGGTCTGGGTCAAGGGGAAGTTCCAGGGTGTGATCAGGCCCACGACCCCCATGGGCTCCTTGATCAGGTTGATCATCGAGCCGCTGGGCTGGAAGAAAGACTCTCCGTAGAGCTTTCCAGCATACCCGGCATAGAAGTCGAATATGTCCGCCGCGGCGGTTACATGTCCGGTGGCCTGCCTGATGGGCATCCCGACCTCTAGCCGTACTATGGCGGCCAGGCGCTCAGCGTTGGCGCGTATTAGCTCGCCGGTCCGGTACAGTACCCGCTCCCTTATCTTGTGGTTCGTGGTCCAACCCTCTGTGTTGGTGTCGAAGGCGCGCCGGGCCGCATCGATGGCCGCTCTCATGTCGGATGCAGTCCCTTCCTCGGCGGCGGTCACCGTCACCCGGTTGTCTGCCGGGTTCTCCCGCTGGAACTGCTTCCCCGATGAGGAAGATCCCTCTTTGCCGTTTATCACAAGGGGGCACCGGAAAGGCATCTGGGCTTCTACGGAACTCATCTACAGCACCATTCCTAAGGCAAGATCAGGGTAGTTGGACATCACGAGTCAGAATTGGCCTCAAAAAGAGACCGATGAGATTCTACACGGAATGGGACGTGGCTGCTACTGCTGAAGGTGCGAGGCAGTTGAGACGCAGCACCTCTTCGGCGATCTGGATGGCGTTGAGAGCAGCCCCTTTTCGAAGGTTGTCGCAAACGACCCACATCGCCAGGCCTCGATCAGAGGAGATGTCCTGGCGGATCCGTCCCACGTAAACCTCGTCGGTCCCGGCTACATCCCATGGTGTGGGATAGTCCTTTTCTCCCGGGGCGCCCACAACCTTTATTCCCGGCATTTCGGCCAACAACTCGGCCGCCCGTTCCGCACTTACAGCTTTCTGGAACTCCAGGTGAACCGCTGCGCTGTGAGCGCCGAAGACGGGCACCCTCACGCAAGTGGCCGACACAGGAACGTGGGGCAGGTGCATTATCTTCCGGGTTTCCTGCAGCATCTTCTGCTCTTCGAAGGTGTAGCCGTTGGCGGTGAAATCATCGATGTGGGGGAATATGTTGAAGGCGATCTGTCGTGGGAAGTTGCCTGGCTCCACGGCGCTGCCTTCCAGCACAGCCCGGGTCTGCTGCCGTAGCTCCTCCATGGCTGCCGATCCGGCGCCGGACACCGACTGGTAGGTAGATGCCACCATGCGGGAAATGGGCGACTCCCGGTTCAGGGGATGGGCGACCATGACGAGGGGCGTGGTGGAGCAGTTGGGGATGGCGATGATCCCCCGGTGCCATGTCACATCTTCGACGTTAACCTCGGGAACGACCAGGGGGACTTCCGGGTCCATTCGAAAGCAGGAGCTGTCATCGATGACAAGGGCCCCGGCTTCCACGGCCGCCGATCCCAGCCGGGCACTAAGCTGGCTGTTGACAGAGATAAAGGCTATGTCCGCTCCCTGGAACTGGTCTGGTGCAGCCTCTCTGACTTCCAGGTCTTCCCCGCGCACCCTCAGCTTAGTGCCGGCAGAACGGCTGGATGCCAGGAGCCTGATTTCGCCGGCCGGAAAGTCCCTCTCCTCCAGTATTCGCAGGAACTCCCGGCCCACTGCTCCTGTTGCGCCGACGACCGCTATGTTGGGTGTCTTTCTGTTCATGCTTCTGATCCTAAAGGCCCATGATCTTGTCCAGACCTACAACGAGCCGGCCGAGCTTGCCTACCTCTCGTATGGCCAGCAGCATCCCCGGCATGCAGCAGTCCCTGCTAATCATGTCATGGCGGATGGTCAGCGCCTGCCCCGCCATTCCCATAATGACTTCGTGATGGGCGACCCTTCCGGCCATCCGGATGCTGTGAACGCCCACGCCGCCCTGCTCCCCACCTCTCACGTTGGCGATGTTCTCCTTCTCCGTGATGTTCCTGCTGTACTCCCGTCCCTGGGTGATAGCATTGACGATGGTCAGGGCTGTACCTGAAGGAGCATCTATCTTGGCTTCGTGGTGGGTTTCCACCACATCCACATAGTCGAAATAGGGCGCTGCCTGCTTTACGAGGTGAACGAGGAGTACCCCTCCGATGGACAGGTTGGCGGCGACGACTATGCCCACGCCGTGTTCCTTGGAGGTGGCTTCCAACCAGCTGAAGTCATCTTCCAACAGGCCCGTGGTGCCGGTTACCAGGTGGATGCCCCGTTGGGCGGCGATAGGCGCTGCGGCCATCACCGAGGGTGCGGTGGTGAAATCGACCAGAACATCGGGCTTGGTGGAGTCCAGGACCGCTGTCAGATCGGTCCCCAGGGGGACTTGTTCCGAAGTATTGGGCACTTCCAGGCGAGGTCCCCGGTCCTGACGGCAGGTGGCGCCGACCAGCTCCATGTCGGAAGCCTGGGATAGGGCGATGACAGCTTCCCGCCCCATCTTGCCGGTGGCGCCTGCTACGGCAACCCTCAGCGCGGCCATAGGGGAGCGTGCTCCAGGCCCGCCGAACCATACAACTGATCGTCGTTTCGGCGGGAGGCTGTTACTGGGTTACCTGCTCGAGGGACCACGATTCGGCCGCCGTCCTGCGCCTTGTCCGCCGCTCCCGCCAAAGTTGGACCCTCCCTGCCTGGGAGGCCTGCGGTCATTGCGGAAACCGCCTGGGCTGGAGTTTCGGTTGAAGGGAGCCGGAGGTCGGTCGGTCCGAGCCGCGCCGGCCTGGGCGGCTTCGGGTCCGCCGAGGAGGGCTTGGCGCGAAACGTTGACCCTCCCCATGTGGTCGATCTCCTGGACGATGACGGTGATCTCCTGGCCCACCTCTACGCTGGAAGCGATGTCTCCCAGGTCTTCGGACCTAGCGAGGCCGTCCTTCCCGGGTAGAAGCTCCACGAAGGCCCCGAAGTTGGTTACCCGGCTCACCTTACCGGTGAATATGTCGCCGACCATCACTTCCCTGGTCAGCCCCTCGATCTTCGAGCGGGCACTGGCCATCATGTTGTCGTCGGAAGCGGAGATGGTCACTGTCCCATCATCCTGAACGTCTATGGTAGCCCCGGTCTCCTCCTGGATGCCGCGTATCATCCGACCGCCGGGGCCGATGACTACGCCAATCTTGGCTACGGGGATGCTTATCCTGAGCATCTTGGGTGCATATGGGCTGAGATTGGACCTGGGCTCGGCGATGGCCGCCTCCATTTTGGACAGGATGAACATCCGCCCATCCTTGGCCTGCTCAAGGGCACGCTCCAGGATTTCGTTGGTAATGCCCTTGACCTTGATGTCCATCTGCAGGGCGTTGATGCCCTGGGAGGTGCCTGCCACTTTGAAGTCCATGTCGCCGAGGTGGTCTTCAAGGCCCTCGATGTCGGTGAGTATCGTGTTGCGCCCGTCGGACCCCATGATCAAACCCATAGCTACGCCCGCCACCGGTCGCTTGATGGGTACCCCTGCATCCATGAGGGCGAGGGTGCTCCCGCAAACGCTGGCCATGGAGGTGCTGCCGTTGGAGCTCAGGACCTCGGACACGATGCGTATGGTGTACGGGAATTCCGTTTCGTCGGGGACGGATGGGAGGATACTGCGCTCAGCCAGGGCACCGTGGCCAACCTCACGCCTGCCAGGAGAACCGACTCGCTTCACCTCGCCTGTGGAGTATGGAGTGAAGTTGTAGTGGTGCATGAAATGCTTGGTGTCGTCGGGGCCCAGGTCATCGAGAGTCTGCTTCATCAGGCTGGATCCCAGGGTAACGACGCTCATCACCTGGGTCTGGCCCCGGGTGAACAAGCCGGTGCCGTGAGTACGGGGCAGCAACCCCACCTCGCAGGATATGGGCCGGATCTCCGTGGTCCCCCTGCCATCGGCACGAATACCCTGGTTGAGTATCCTCTGACGCATCCCTTCTTTCAGGATGCTCTCGAAGGCCGCTGCAACCTCGCCCGATTGGTGCTCATCGGCCAGGGCTTCCCGGGCTTCCGCCTCTAGGGCGTCCAGGGACTCCTCCCGCTCCACCTTGCTGAGTCCTGCCTCCAGCACCGAGGTCATCCTGCCGTTCAGGAATCTTTCGACCGAGCTCTCAATCTCCTGTTTACGGTTGTCGGACTCGATAACCATCTTGGGCCGGCCAACAGCGGCTGCCATCTCTTCCACCATCTCGATGATCTGGAGGTTGGCTGCCTGTCCCTGGCGGATGGCCTCGAGGACAGACTCTTCGGAGACCTCGTCGGACTCGGACTCGACCATCATCACGGCGTCCTTGGTGCTGGCGATTACCATGGCCAGGTTTCCGGCATCTATCTGGGAATAGGTGGGGTTGATGATGTAACTTCCGTTGGAATACCCGACACGGCAGGCCCCGATGGGTGATGGGAACGGGAGGTGGGACATTGCCAGGCACGCGGAAGCGCCGACTATGCCGAGGGTCTCCGGGGGGTTCTCCTTGTCTACAGACATGACGGTAATGATGATTTGGATGTCATTGTAGAACCCCTTGGGGAGAAGAGGGCGGATGGGACGGTCGATAAGACGACCGAATAGTATGGCCTGCTGGGTGGGTCTGCCCTCTCTTCGGAAGAAGCTGCCCGGGATGCGGCCAGCCGCATAGAGCCTCTCTTCATAGTCGACTGTCAGGGGCAGGAAATCGATATCTGGCCGTGCCTTGGGGGCTACGCATAGAGTGGCAAGGATTATGGTGTCGCCGGACCGAACGGTTACGCTTGCGTCGGCTTGTCCGGCATACTTGCCTGTTTCCATAAGAATTTGCTTTCCACCGACGTTCCGTTCCACAGAGTGATACATAGTAGGAGATAAACGACCTCTCTTAAGGTATGGTGAAGGTGCCCGGAAAAGTAGAAAGCCCCGACGAGCGGGGCTATCTTCTCAGGCCAAGGCGACTGATAAGGGTGCGATACCGGCCAACGTCCTCGCGGGAAAGGTAATTCAGCAGACTTCGGCGTTGACCTACAAGCTTGAGAAGGCCTATCCGGGAATGGACATCCTTCTTGTGCTGGCGAAGGTGGTCTGTGAGCTGTCTTATCCGGTCGGTTAGTATCGCTACCTGGACTTCTACAGACCCTGTGTCGCTGTCGTGTTGCTGAAAGTCCTCTATGATCTGGGACTTTCTTTCCTTATCCAGAACCCCTCCTGGACCTCTTCCTTCTTACTTCGCCGAGATTATAGCACAACCACATTAGGCGCGCAATGAAGTTCCGGGCAGAGTATCAGGGAGGGTCCGTAACGGAACATTTCGGAAGGTCACTTGACCCGGGCCCAGTCGGCGTCGGTTGGGAATATGGTCGTGCACCTGGCGCGTACCGGCTCGCCGTCGAACCAGTCCTTGACGGTCTCCCGCCACTTCAGGAAGTGGGGCGCTGCCCGGTGGGCTTCTATGGCTGCATCGTCGCGGTAAACTTCATACAGAAAGATGCGGTTGGGGTCTTCCTGGTCCTGGATGACATCGAAGCGAAGGCACCCAGGCTCGTCGCCAATCGACCCCCGGGCATCATCCAGCATCGATTCCATGAAGGCCTCTTTGTGTCCGGGCTTTATTCTTATCGTCACCATCAGCGCTTCCATAACCCCTCCTCGGCAATGATTCGGACAGATTATACACCTGCCGCCATGGCCCGATGGGGAGCCGGGTGGCGTGCTAAAATCGTGGCATCGCCGCGTGGGCTGCATGAGCTTCTTGCGGAATGGCAGGAGGAGGCTGGCTTGGCCAAAAGCACGATACTTATCTGCATCGATGGCTTCGACCCTGAGTATCTGGAGGCCTGCGACATGCCCAACCTCCGGGAGATTGGCAGGCTCGGTTTCTCGACCATCGGCCAATGCATGATCCCCTCTGTGACCAACGTCAACAACGTGTCCATACTCACCGCCAGCTACCCGGAAACCCACGGCATCTGCTCCAACTACTGGTACAGGGGAGAGGGTGAAGAGGGTGTCTACACCGAATCGGCGGACTATATCCTGGCCGAGACCTTCCTGCAAAAGGCTGGCAGGCTGGGGATGGACTCTCTGCTGGCAACCTCCAAGGGCAAGCTGTGCAGTCTCCTTGGGCAGGGTGCGGGCACGGCCATCTCGTCGGAAGCCCCTCCCGGATGGCTGGTCGATGCTGTCGGACCTCCTCCTGAGATATATTCCCTGGAGGTGAACGGGTGGGTAATTGACGCGGCCAACTACGCTATGTCGCAGAGGCCTTACGATATCATTTACATAACAACTACCGACTATGCGATGCACACCTACCCGCCCGGCCAGCCTCGATCCCGGCAGCACGCTTCGATCCTCGATGATGCCATCGGAAGGCTGGCCGATGCCCATCCCGATGCGACCATCTTGCTCAGCGCCGACCATGGAATGTCCAGCAAGACGCGGATGCTGGACCTTAGAGCAATCTTGGCTCGCTATGGCATTTCGGCGATGGTTGTGCCCATCATCAAGGACCGCTACGTGGTGCACCATTCCAACCTTGGGGGATGTGCATACGTTTACCTGGAGGCCAGGCGCTCTCGGGAGGCAATAGGGGTACTTTCAGAAACCGAAGGTATCCGGGAGGTCATGTCCCGGGAGGAGGCTGCCTCGGCCTTCAGGCTGCGTCTCGATAGGATAGGGGACCTGGTAGTCACAGGCGCGGAAGAAGTCGTGTTCGGCGATCCGGCCGAGGTGGAGCTCCCCGCGGGTCTGCGCAGTCACGGCTCCACTACCGAGCAGGATGTGCCCATCTTCGGCTACAACGGCGACTTCCAGGGCTTCTCTTTCCGAGAGAACCGGGACCTGGGCCGCTACGTCTTCGAGCGGGTGCTGACCGGCTGACGGCCCATCTTCAGGTGTGGTCCAAGCTGAGTGGATGCTATAATCCGATTAGCATTCAGGGTCCTGCGAGCACGCACCCAATTGACCTTTAGTGGAGGTTAACAATGTACGGATGGCGGGCCGAAATCGGCTTTATCACCCCCGCGAATAACACAGTAATCGAACCGGAGCTTTACCATGTGGTGCCCGAAGGCGTGTCTTTCCACTTCACCAAGCTGATATTCAAGTCCAGCGCCCGGGACGGGCGCATCAAGGATGTGGACAACGAGGGACTGGACAGCTTGGCTCGGAGCCAGGTCAACGCCATCGGATACGCGTGCATGGCGACCAGCCTCGTCGGATCCGACCAGTGGGAGAAGGACGCAACGGAGCGGACCGGCCTCCCCGCCGCGACGGCAACGGGGGCTGTAAAGATGGCCCTGAAAGAGAAGGGAGCCAAGAACATCGCCATGGTCTGCCACTATCCCGAGGACCGGCTGGACCTGGTGAAGAGTTCCTTCGCCGAAGATGGGTTCAACGTCGTCTCAATCGAGACGGCCAGCGTAGCGGACCAGAAGGAAGTGAACCGCATTTCCACCGAGATGGTCTACCGCCTTGCACGAAAGGCAGACCGCAGCGATGCGGACGCTCTGTGCCTGCTGGCTACGGACCTGCGGACATTCCCCATCCTTCAGCAGCTGGAAGATGACCTTGGCAAGCCGGTGGTCGGGACGAACCAGGCCCTGCTTTGGAGGACACTGCAGCTGGTGGACTTGGACGACAAGATCGAAGGCTACGGCTCGCTGCTTTCGGACTAGCAGGCAGAGCCGGAGGACTCACCGCTCTGATCTAGAAGTTGAACTCCGCGCCGACGCCGCGCTCTTTGGCAAGCTGGTACACCCTGCCGGCGCAGGCGATGTCCTCGACGGCGATGCCGTTGAACTTGAGCAAGGTGATCTCTTCGTCGGACACCCGGCCTGGAAGCTTACCGCCTACCACATCGGCCATCTCGGCGTAGATGTCCTCCCTGGAGTAAGTTCCCTGAGAAATGGGAATCACCAGGTCGCCGGCCTCTTTTAGGGCTTGGTCCATGAACTCGACCACCACCTTGCTCTTGTGCAGGGTTGCCTCGTCCACCTCCCGCATGTCGGGGATGCTGGATCCGACCACGCTAAGGTGCATGCCTGGCTGAACAAGATCGCTTGAAAAGATGGGCTCTCGGGCGTTGGTCACCGTCACCACAATGTCGGCGCCGGAAAGGGCCTCCTCGGCGGACCCGACGGCCTTCACGTCGGCGGGGACCTGCGGGGCTAGGGTTTCTGCAAAACTCCGCCGGTGCTCCGGGTTGGGACTGAAGATGGCTATCTCCCGCACGGGGCTTACGGCGCAGGCCCCCACTCCTTGCATGGCGGCGTATTTGGATGAGCCGAAGAGGGCCATCTTGGAGCAGTCCCTGCGAGCCAAGTGTTTCATCCCAACGGCGGTGACCGCTCCTGTTCGGATTCGGCTGATGTCCTCACCCTGCACCATCGCCAGCATCTCGCCGCTGGTCGAGTCGAACAGCAGGACTAGGAATCGGGCGGGCCTGGGGGGTGTGGTGCCGGGCGAAGAGGCTACCAGTATCTTGGCGCCCATGATCCCCTGCTCATGAAGGGTCCCAGGCATGAGCCACCGCAGGTAGGAGTGGCCGGGACCGTCGGGAGGGCTGGTGGCGATACGGGGGGGCATGCTGGCTCCGCCCGATGCGAGCAGCCGGAAAGCCTCCTCCACTGCTTCAATGGCATCTTCCATGGTAAGGAGGTTGGCAACCTCAGCGTCGGTAATCAGGAGCGCCATTCTCAGACCATCCCTTGCGTCATTGGGCCATTATCGTCGCGGCTTCACGAGCTGGCCGACGGCCTGCCCTTCGGCAACTTTGCCCTCGTCCATGACCACGTTCCCGCGCACCATGGTTATTACAGGCATGCCTTTGACCGGCGTCCCGCCGAAAGCCGAGTACTTGGGGGCCGTCACAAGGGCGCCATCGTCGATGACCGACTCCCGGTCCATATCCACCAGCACCAGGTCCGCGTCGGACCCCTCCTGTATCGCCCCCTTTCGGGGATAGATGCCGTACTCCCTGGCGGGGTTTTCGGACATCACCTTGGCAAGGTGGGAGAGAGACAGCCTGCCCGCGTTGACCTGGGTCAGCATCAGGGGCAGCGAAATCTCCACTTCCGGTACGCCTGTGGGGGCCTTCCAGATATCCCGGAACCCTTCCTCTTTTTCGGCGCGGGCGTGGGGAGCATGGTCCGTTGCCACCATGTCGATGGCGCCGTCCTGGAGAGCGTCCCAGACCGCGGCGTTGTCCTCGGGGGTCTTGAACCGGGGCAGGACAGTGCCAAAGGCCCCCATGCGGACATGGTCATCTTCCGTCAGGAGCAAGTACTTGGGGCTGGTCTCCACGGTGAAGCTACCGGGGCGCTTCTCCTTGGCCTCCCTGATCAATTCCAGCGAGCGCTTCGTGGTTATCATGTGGAAATGGAACCTGTAGGGCGTGTTCTCCGTAAGAAGCAGTACCCTGGCGACTCCGACGGACTCGTTTTCCCGGGGCCAAGCTCCCATCCAGTCTTGGATTCCCACGCGGCCCGACTCCTGGAGGTGCTGGCGCATAAACTGGGAGTGGCCGCCGTCGGAGGCGGTCATGCTGGAGATGCCTCCGCACTCATGTACCGCCTTCATGATGTCCATCATCATAGGCCCGGTTGAACCCTGGCCAAGGAACTCCATGGAAACGGCCCCGGCCTCCAGCATTCCGGGAATCTCGCCGATGTTGCCCGGCTCGGCCATAGCTTGGATGGTGAAGTCAACCATCGCTTTCTTGGGCCAGTCCTCGGCCACCTGGTGCACCATGTCCGCGCTGTTAATGGCGGGAGTGGTGGTGGGCTGGCACATTATTGTGGTCACGCCGCCGGCAGCCGCAGCGCGGGTCAGGGTGTTGAAGTCTTCCTTGTGGGTCTGGCCAGGGTCCCTTGTGTGGACATGGCAGTCGACGCAGCCGGGGAGGGTGTAACGTCCCGTGCCGTCTATGGTGCGGGCTGCTTCCGGGGCCGAACCCGGGGAGGCAAGGACGGATATCCTGCCATCCTTGATCCCAATATCCAAGGGCTGAGTGCCCCCCGGGGTTATGACCGTGCTATTGGTAATGACGATGTCCAGATTAGGCATTGATCGTTCCCCCTTGCTTGGAATGGATGGCGCTGGCGGGACCTAGACCACCTTGTTCCCTCCCTGGAATACGGCGACAACGTTGGCGATGTCGTTCACATCCTCGTATGGCTTCCCTCCGAAGACTGCCACGTCGGCCGCCTTGCCCGGTTCCAGGGTGCCGATCGTGTCCAGCAGACCCAGGGAGTCGGCAGCATCCCGGCATGCCGACAAGACAGCCTGGCGGGTGCTGAGGCCCCCCTGGACCATCAGGTCCATCTCGCTGAATATACGATCGAAGGGCATGGGTCCCCATCCGCAGTCGGTGCCCGTCACGAATTTGACCCCGGCGTCCGCCATCTTGCTCATGTTGATGAGACGCTCTTCACACTGGCGTTTGAGGCCGTCGTACCTCTCCTGCTCTTCACTGGTGAGGCCGGTCGCGCTTTCCTTCTCCGCCAAGTCCAGCCGGGGTCCCGCGCCGGTGACTTGGTAGAGGGTGGGGTTTACCCAGGCGCCTGCCTCGGCAATGCGAGCAGCCACATCCTCCCTGTACCTTGCCTCTCCGTCGGCTTCCCGGAAGGTGCAGTGGATGATCATGTCGATGCCCGATTCCAGGGAGTTGATGATTCCCTCGGTTGCGTGGGCGTGGGCAGCCACCAGGCGCTTGAACTTGTGGGCCTCCCAGGTCAGGGCCTGCAGCTCATCCAGGTTGTAGGCCGGCAGCTCTGGGTAAGTATTCAGGGTGGTCCCGCCCGTGGCGGCCACCTTGATGTAGTCCGCCCCCCTCTTGATGAGGCTGCGGACACCCTTGATCACCTCATCGACTCCGTCTGCCTCTGCGCCGTTCTGCCACATGTGCCCACCCGTAATGGTCAGAGCATTGCCGCACAACATCAGGCGGGGACCATCGGTCAGACCCCGACGTATGCCTTCCTTCAAGGAGAAGGTAGTGTCGTGCTTGGAGCCGTTGTCCCGTATGGTGGTTACACCCAATCGGAGGTACTGGCGGGCATTGGCGATGGACTGCATCAGCAGGATGTCGTCCTTCTCCGCCATCACATCGTTGGTGTGAGTGCCGTCGCCAGGGTAGTTCAGATGCGTGTGCACATCCACAAGACCCGGCATAACCGTGGCGTCGGGGTATTCGTACACTGCTACAGGGGCGCCTTCGGGGGCGGCCAAAACGTGGGACTGCCCGACCGCTTCGACCTTGTCGCCCTTTAGCAGGACAGCTCCCTGCTCGATGGGTGCGCCTCCTCTTCCATCGAAGAGGAAGCCCCCTTTTATGAGCTGGTAAACCGGGTTTGACTGGGTCATGGCAGATATTCCTTAGCTAGAAGTAAGGACGCAATTCTAGCATGGCGTTACCGGGCAGGCAAAGCGGGAAACGGGCGGCTCTATGCTATACTGTGTAGCATCAGCAGTTCTCGTTTTCCCACTCTTTTGAAGGTTCTTCCCCAGGCTTGAGCCACCTCAAGACGGTCATCTTCCCCATAACACTCATCGCCCTCTTTGCAGTGGTGATAGGCCTTTCTGCTTTCAGCCTTCTCACCATCCTGGACTCGGATTCCCCTGCTGCACCCCAGGAAAGCGAGGGTTCGACAGGCCAGACGGTCCAGGTTCCCGAGGAGTTCGGGCGTATATTCGAAGTGTGGAGGCTGCTGCAGGAGGAGCACCTGCTCCGGGACTCCCTGGACCCCGACAGCCTTAGCCAGGCGGCGGTAGAAGGCATGCTGGACAGCTTGGATGATCCCTACGCGTCCTTTCTCACAGCTTCCGAGTACGCTATCGAGACCGAGGACTATCACGGGACCTTCGAGGGCATTGGGGCCAACGTGGGAATCCGGGACGAGAGTATCACGATAATTGCGCCTCTTCCCAACAGCCCAGCCGAAAGGGCCGGCATCCGTCCGGGCGATGTCATAAAGGAGGTGGACGGGGAGGACGTAGAAGGGTGGAGCCTGCTGGAGGTGGTCAGCCGGATACGAGGTCCAAAGGGGGAGCCGGTCATGCTGGGCATCGAGAGGCTGCAGGAGTATCTTACCTTGACCATCGTCAGAGACCAGGTGGAGCTGCGGAGCGTGGAGCTGAATCGTCTTCCCGAGGATATAGCCCACATGACCATCAGCACGTTCTCCGAGACCACAGCCGAGGAAGTGGGTGAGGCCCTCTCATCCCTGGGTGAGGCCCGAGGGCTGATAGTAGATGTCCGCAACAACCCAGGCGGCCTGCTCCAGTCCGTGGTCGATGTGCTGAGCCACTTCATCGATGGTGGGCTGGTCCTGTATCAGGTGGATGGCGAAGGGAAGCATCAGGAATGGGAGGCCTCTGCCGGCACATCCCTTGGTGAGACGCCCCTGGTGGTGCTCATTAATGAGGGGAGCGCCAGCGCCAGCGAGGTCCTGGCCGGGGCGTTGAGGGACCGCCAGGATGTCCCCTTGGTGGGTGAGACCACCTTCGGCAAGGGCAGCGTGAACACGCTGAGGGGGCTGAACGATGGTTCGGGAGTGTACTTTACCATCGCCCGCTGGCACACTCCCGGCGGCGTGCTTCTGGAGGGAGAGGGAATCTCCCCCGATGTCGAGGTTGTTCAGGAAGAAGACAGCGACGACGATGTCCAGATTGAGGCTGCCATAGAGGTGCTGGAAGAGTTGATTGAGGCGGGCGGTTGAAGTTATGGCTGGCGACAAGATCGTTACTCTAAACCGCAAGGCCCTCCACGACTACGAGATCCTGGAGCGGGTGGAGGCTGGCTTGGTGCTCACCGGGACGGAGATAAAGTCCATCCGTGCGGGTCGGATAGAGATCCGGGAAGCCTACGTGCGACCCTATGGGAATGAGCTTTGGCTCATCAACGCCCACATTCCACCCTACCCGGCAGGCGGGATATATAACCATGAGCCAACGAGGCCGCGGAAGCTGCTCTTGCACCGGGATCAGATGGCGAACCTGGCTTCGGAGGCGGCCCAGAGAGGGCTGACCATCGTTGCCCTCAAGCTCTATATCAGGAACCATGTGGCCAAGGTGGAGCTCGGGCTGGCTAGGGGCAAGAAGCTGCACGATAAGCGTCGTGCCATAATCGACCGGGACCGAGACCGGGAAGCCCGGCGAGCGTTGCAGCGCCGAGTGTAGGCTTCAGGGCCGCATCTCAGGCCTGGTTGTTGCCTCGGTTGTCTTGGATGCAGCGGTTCAATATACTGGGCCCACTCACAGGAAGCAGGTATCAAGTATGCCCTTATTGAGGATCGGACACAGCCCCGACGCCGATGACGCATTCATGTTCTACGCCTTCGCCAAGGAGAAGGTGACCATAGACGGCTATGAGGTCCAACAGGTGCTGGAGGATATCCAGTCCTTGAACAGCCGGGCCCTTCAGGGGGAGCTGGAGGTAACCGCCATCTCGGCCGGGGCCTACCCTGTCCTGTCGGACACCTACCGCATCATGGCCTGCGGCTCATCTATAGGACGCAACTATGGACCCATCCTGTTGTCCACCAAACACGACGATGTGAGCCAGCTGGAAGGCAGGCGGATAGCTGTGCCAGGCGAGCAGACCACCGCATACCTGCTCCTCCGCATATTCATGCCAGTGCCCTTCGAAGCTGTCATCGTGGACTTCGATTCCGTTGGCCAGGCCGTCAAGTCGGGCGACGTGGACGCTGGCCTGATCATCCATGAGGGCCAGCTCACCTGGAGCAGCGAAGGATTCAACAACCTGATGGATCTGGGCGAGGAGTGGGGGAAGAGCTCGGGTCTGCCCATACCCCTGGGGCTGGATGTGCTGCACCGCAGGCTTGGCGATGAAGCCCACATCCGGATCACCGAAGCCTTCAGGGCCAGCGTGAAATACGCCATCGACCACGAAGATGAAGCTATAGACTACGCCCTCCCCTTTGGCAGGGGCATCGATGCCGACACGTGCAGGCGCTTTGTGCGGATGTACGTGAACCAAGACACGCTTCATATGGGGTCCGAGGGGAAGGATGCCCTGGAGCTGCTCTACGGGCAAGCGTACGACAAGGGGCTGATCTCCCAGGTGCCCCCGCTGGATATTATCGGGCTGTAACGCCCTCGGACTGGGGGTCCTCCACCAGCTCGTACAGGGTGGTGCGCTGGACGGGTTCGAAACCGGCGTCCCGGATGATGTCCTTGATCTCCTCAACCGTCGTGCGGTTGTAGAAGCCGGCCTCCTGCATCACGTTTTCGTCGAACAGGGTGCCTCCGAAGTCATCTCCGCCAAAGTGCAATGCAACCTGGCCGGTCTTCTTTCCCTCGGAGAACCAGGAAGCCTGGATGTGCTGTACGTTGTCCAGGAATATGCGGGAAAGGGCGATCATGCGCAGATACCGGTTGGCCCCGGCGAGAGCCTTAACCCTCCTGGACAGGGCGGTGTTGTCGGACTTGTAACTCCAGGGGATGAAGGCGGTGAAACCCCCGTTCTCGTCCTGCACAGACCGGACATGTTCAAGGTGCTCGATTACATCTTCGTCCTCTTCCAGGTGGCCATACATCATTGTGGCGGTGGTCCGGTATCCGAGCCGGTGGGCTGTGCTGTGGACCGTGGTCCAATCATCGATCTTGCCCTTGGGGAACAGTCGGCTAATCTTGTACTTCACCCGGTCCGATAGTATCTCGGAGCCTCCCCCGGGGATGGTGTTGAGCCCCGCCTTCCGTAGTTCCGTCAGCACATCTTCAACGGGAAGGTCGGAGACCTGGGACATCTTCATGATCTCCGGGGCGGAGAAGAAGTGTGGGTGCACCTGGGGATAGAGGCGACGGGTCTCGCTGACCAGTTTGGTGTAGTACTCCAGGGGCAGCTTGGGGTTCAGACCGCCCTGGAGAAGCACCGTCGTCACACCTTTTTCGGCTGCTTCTCCCACCAGGGCCATCATGTCTTCTACCGAGTGGGTGTAGCTGTCTTCGTCCTTCTCGGTGCGGTAGAAGGCGCAGAATGTGCAGTAGGCGTCGCAGACGTTGGTGTAGTTGAGGTTGGTATCGACCACAAAGGTTACGATTGGATCGGGATTGTGGCGAAACCTCACCGCCTGGGCCATCGCGCCCAAGTCCAGTATGGAGGCTTCCTGCAGCAG
Source organism: Dehalococcoidia bacterium (assembly GCA_965116325.1). Classification (GTDB taxonomy): domain Bacteria; phylum Chloroflexota; class Dehalococcoidia; order Lucifugimonadales; family JAGWBF01; genus JAGWBF01. The sequence continues at coordinate 2,330,216 of OZ220675.1, forward strand.
GTAGAGACCTTCTTCCCGGTCAATGCGCTGTCCCTCTTCCACCTTGGTGCGTATGCGCTGGATGTCCATCATGCCTCGGCGTGCTCCATCTGGTCCAGGTATTCTCTGAATCGCCGGATGGCCTCCAGCTCCGCAACCCCGGCCCAGTACCGGAACCCCTGGTAGTATTCGATTATCTCCCGGAGGCTCATGCGCACATCCATGCGCCTCTGGGCGATGTTGTGCAGATGTTCCATGGCCTCGTCGATGCAGGTGTAGAGGACGTTGGTGAGGTGGCTAACCGCATCGGGGTGCAAATCCTTGCGAACAGCCCATACGGCGAACACAAAGGGCAGGCCCGTCATGTTGAGCCACTCTTCCCCAAGGTCGTAGCGGTAGGGGTAAGAGGGGACGCCGTAGCGGCATCGAAGGGCGTTGTCGCCGATGGTCAGGAAAGCATCGTTGGGCTCGTCGATGTCCACGTAGGTGTCGGGGCAGACATGGTACCTGTGGCGGAGGATAACCTCCAGGAGCCTCCTGGCAGTGGATGTATGGTTGGTTACCCCCAGGCAGGCGCCACCCAACTCCTCCACAGGCAGCTTGGAGTAGAACAGGACGCTCCTTGTCTTGCCCATGGTGGCGATGCAGAACTGACCAAGCTGGGTGAACTGGTCCTCCAGCTTCCAGAAGTCCACGAGGGAGAGGGGGCCAGCGTCGATCTTGCCCTCGGCAGCAGCTTGCCCGAGGGCGCTTGGCACACCTGGATAAAGTTCTATCTCTTCCCGGTCTAGGTCGTAGTAGAAGGGTTCGGAGTTGAGGTACTCCATCCGGGCAACCCTAATTCTCATACACCTGCACCACGTTATACAAAGCATCCCTCTCCACTGCCACCTTACCCGCATCCCTGATGAGATTTACCATGCGGTCCCTTGCCAGGCCGATGGGACTGGCGGCTTTGGCTGCGTGGGCGATCCTCTCTTTGCCGATAGTGCCGTCCAGGTCGCTGGCGCCGAAGTTTAGGGCGATGGATGCGGTCTCTTCTCCGATCATTATCCAGTAAGCCTTGATGTGGGGGAAGTTGTCCAGCACAAGCCGGGATGTGGCGATGGTCTTGAGGTCATCGATGGCCGATGCTTGCCTGGGCACCAAGTGCGTGTCCCCTACCTGGTATTCCAGGGGTATGAAGGCCAGGAATCCGCCGGTCTCGTCCTGCAGTTCTCGGAGCATGAGCATATGCTCCACCCGCTCCTGCATGGTCTCTATGTGGCCGTACAGCAGGGTGGCGTTGGAAGGGAGACCCATGTTGTGGGCGATACGATGGATCTCCAGCCATCGTTCCGCCGTGTTCTTGCCTGGGAACAGCTCCTTGCGTACCCGGTTGGAGAACACCTCGGACCCTCCGCCGGGCAGGGACTGAAGCCCCGCTGCTTTGAAGCGCGCCAAGCTCTCCTCCGGAGGAATCTTCCATCGCTTGTAGAAGTAGTCGATCTCCGCCGCCGTAAAGGCTTTCACCTGGGTGTGGGGGTAGGTCTCGTGGATGGTCCTGACGATATCTTCGTAGTGCTCGAAGGTCCAATCGGGATGGTGTCCCCCGGTCATGTGCACCTCGCGAATCTCGTCGGTGACATGGTCCAGGATGTCTTCCATGCTCATTTCGTAGGCGTCGGGGTCTCCGGGCTTCTTGGCAAAGTCACAGAAGCTGCAGGTGAGCACGCAGATGTTGGTTGCGTTTACCTGGCGGTTCAGGACGAAGAACACCCGGTCCTGGTGGTCGAGAAGCTGGGACTTTACATAATCTGCCATTCGTCCCAGCGCGCACAGGTCGGTGGTCTCTAGCAGCTTCAGGCCGTCTTCCAAGCCCAGCCGCTCCCCGGCCAGCACCTTATGCCAAATAGGAACCAGGGAGGAGTCGGTAAATGCGACGTTGTCTACTACTTGCAATGGAGAGCCAGCCCCTTTCCCAAGCCAAGCATCCACCCGGCTTTCCCCGCTTTCGGGTGGCCCGTATCTTGGGGGGATTGTAGGGCGGCCCTCTTAGGGGTGTCAAGCTAAACGACCTGCACGTGAGGGTCGCAAAGTCCTTCCTTGACCTGTGCTGAGGGGCTCCCTAAGATGCGATAGAAAGCGGGGGCCCTCACCTTCATGCCTCCAAATCAACTGACCTTGGAAAATCCAATTTAGGGCGCGGGCACAGGGGATATCGAGACGGAACCTACAACTGTGGAATTCCAGTGCGAGGGCCACGGCCCCCTGGCGGTGGCGGACCGCACAGGCGTTCAACACTGCTTCAACTGCATCCAAGGGGCCTACCAAGCAAGGGCGGAGAACCTTGCCTTCCAGATGCTGGGCGACCGCGCCCTGGCTGAAGATGCGACCCAGGATGCCTTCCTGTCGGCCTATAGGAGCTTCCCCAGCTTCCGCGGCCCCAACCTGAAGGCTTGGCTCCTGCGTATCGTTGCCAATCGCTGCCGGGATATGCTCCGTTCAGGCAAGATCCGCCCCACCCTTTCCCTGGAATACCCTTCCGGGCCTGGGGATACCGGCTCGACGCCTGTCCTTGACCTGCCGTCGGGAGATGAGACACCGGAAGAGCATGCCCTTCGTAACGAGCTGGGTGCGGTGATCCAGCAGGGCCTCCAGGGCCTCTCAGAAGAACGAAGGTCGACCGTCCACTTGGTGGATGTCCAGGGCTTCAGCTACGAGGAGGCGGCCCAGGTGCTGGGCGCCAACATCGGAACCATTCGTTCCCGCCTGGCCAGGGGCAGGGCTGAAATGCGGGACTACCTCCAGCAGCACCAGGAACTATTGCCGGAAAGGTTTCGTCGTACTTAGCACGAGGCAGGTATGAGGTTCTTCAGAAGACAGGTACAACATATCGGATTGCAGGAGATCTCCGACCTGATCGATGACCGACTACCCGGCCATCGGAAGGAGCAGGTTGAGGCCCATGTGTTGTCGTGCGATCTCTGCCGGGAAGAGCTGCAGGGCCTGAAATACACCGTCGGCTTGCTCCAGCAGGCGCCCATGCTCGCCCCCCGGCGCAGGCTGGCCATGCAGGAGGTCCCGCCACCAGTCGCGGCCCGGTCCCTGGTGGCATCGTGGGCTTATGGCGCCGCAGCATCGGTTGCTGCCGTGCTTCTGGCTGTGGTCCTGGGCGCCGACCTGATGGGAGCGCTGCCCGGAGGCGGGAACGATTTCGCGGCTGAGGAAAGCTCCTTCCCAGTCGAGCAGAGCGCCTTCTCTGACGACCAGATCGAGAGCGAATTTGCTTTGGACGCTGAAGAGGTTGCATCGGATGATGTCGGAATTCTGAGCGAATCATCGGAAGATGAGCAGGTGGCACTAAAGGAGCTGCCCGAAAGGGCCCAGGAGTCAGAGCCTCTTGAGGAAGCAAGGGCAGCCCGAATCACCACTGAAGCTCCTGTCGAGGGGGAAGAGCACAAAGAGACTCATGTGCTCTGGCGGGCGCTGGAAGGGGTCCTGGCTGGATCGCTGGCTCTCCTCCTGGGAGTTGGCTTGTGGCGTCTCCTTAGGTCGCGACGGCCAACTCCCTGACGGGCATCCAGGTTGAAGCTCCCTTCGGCGGCTGGTACACTGGCGCCGAAATCGATATTTGGGACCAGGCGTAGTTATGCTCCTCAGTGATAAAGGGATCCGTGAAGCCCAGGAATCGGGAAGGATCAAAATAGATCCCTGGGATGAGACCCTGCTCCAACCCGCCAGCATGGATCTGCGCCTTGGCCGCAAGATACGGGTGTTCCGGAACTCCATGGTCCCCTACATCGATGTCAAACAGGAGCTTCCGGACCTGACCGAGCTGGTCGAAATCGATGAGGTCAACCCCTTCTTTCTGCATCCCAGCGAGTTCGCCCTCGGCGTCATCTACGAGCGGATCTGCCTATCACCCAGCATAGCAGCCCGCCTGGACGGCAAGAGTTCTCTGGGGAGATTGGGCCTGCTTGTGCATTCCACGGCGGGTTGGGTAGACCCCGGCTGGCGGGGACACCTCACCCTGGAGTTGAGCAACGTATCAAGTCTGCCCATCAGCCTGTACTACCAGATGAAGATCTCCCAGATATCGTTCATGGAACTCTCGACGCCTTCCGAACATCCCTACGGGTCGGGGAGCTTGGAGAGCAAGTACCAGGACCAGGCCGCGCCGGAGCCCAGCCGTTACTACAGGAATTACGTTTCCAAGGGAAGCAGCCCCAAGTCGGGTGGCAGACGGCGCACTCCTAAAGGTGATCGGAACCTCGGCGAATCCCTCCCGGGTTAGCAGCCGATGGGTACGGATTCAAGACCCCACGAAGGACACATGGAGCGGGCTATTCACCTTGCCCGGAGAGCCCGCGGAACGACCAGCCCCAATCCTTCAGTTGGGGCCGTCATTGTCAAAGATGGGGTAGTCCTCGGTGAGGGCTGGACATCGCCCCCGGGAGGCCCCCACGCCGAGATTGTAGCCTTGGGCCAAGCGGGCGAGGCAGCGGCGGGGGCTGTCCTGTACTCGACCATGGAGCCGTGCTGTATCTGGGGGAAGACGCCACCCTGTACCGACGCCATAGTCGCCGCTGGCATTTCCGCGGTCCACGCGGCGACTAGAGACCCCAATCCCAGGATTTCAGGGAAGGGACTGGAAGCGCTGGGAGAGTCGGGGATCATGGTTTCCTGCGGTACCCGCGAGGACGAGGCCCTTGTGATGTACGAGGCCTTCTCCAAGCACATCAACACGGGGCTTCCCTTCGTGACCGCCAAATTCGCAGCCAGCCTGGATGGCAAGATAGCAACCAGGACCGGCTCTTCCCGCTGGATCACGGGAGAAGCCGCTAGACAACACGTCCACGAGGTCCGGCGGGGGTGCGATGCTATAATGGCGGGCGTCAACACCATCGTGGTGGACGACCCTCAGCTAACCGTCCGCTGGCCCGACGGCGCGCTGCACACCCGGCAGCCTCTGAGGGTGGTCTTGGACAGCTCAGGTCGCACTCCTCCCGGTGCCGCGATTCTCACTCAACCCGGAGAGACCCTCGTAGTGACGGTGGACATGCCTGCGGACCGGGCCGCGGCTCTAGTGAAAGCGGGCGCCAGGGTGCTGACCGCCCCGGCCACCAGGGACGGACGGGTGGATCTCGCCTGGGTGCTGGAACATCTCGGCCGGCAGGGGATCGTGGACCTGATTATCGAGGGAGGAGGCACCCTCCTGGGATCCGTGTTTGATGCAGGCTTGGCGGACAAGGTGTCCGCCTATATAGCGCCATCGATAGTCGGAGGCTCCTCGGCGCCGTCCCCCGTGGGCGGCTGGGGGGCGGAAGATATCAAGCAAGCCCTTCGCCTAACCCGAACAAGGGTGGAGACCCTGGGCGACGATTTCCTGATCACAGGATATCCCATCCGACAGGACCAGGCCGGGACGTAACCGTCCGAAAGTGTAAGGAATGTTCACTGGAATCGTAGAAGAGGTCGGGCGTGTCACGTCGCTGGAGCCCTCCCAAGCTCCGCGGAATATAGCGACGTTGACCGTGGCGGCGGGGCCGGTGCTCGAAGGGATGAAGCTGGGCGACAGCATCGCCATTAACGGCGCCTGCCTGACAGTAGTGTCCCTGGATTCAGCAAGCTTCCAGGTGGAGATGGTGCCTGAGACGATGCGTCGCACTAACCTGGGACAGCTGGGGGTGGGCAAGTTGGTCAACCTGGAGCGCCCTCTGGCGGTTTCGGACCGGCTGGGTGGCCACATAGTCCAGGGACATGTGGACGGCACAGGGACGCTGTCGTCCATGGCGCCGGAAGGTCAATCGGTTGTAATGGGTTTTGATGCGCCGGAGGCCCTGATGCCCTACATCGTGGGCAAGGGGTTCATCGCCCTGGACGGCGCCAGCTTGACGGTGGTCGAAAAGGGCACTACCTCATTCACCATCTCCGTGATACCATATACGCTGGAAAACACCATCTTCAGGGAGAGGCATCTGGGAGACGTGGTCAACCTGGAGGTTGATGTGGTGGCCAAGTACGTGGAAAGCCTCCTGGATGCCAAGTCCTAGCTAGACGGAAAATTCCCCGGGAGTCTGCAGCATGCCGCTGGCAAGTGTAGAAGAAGGCATAGAGGAAATCCGGCAGGGCAGGTTTCTCATCGTCGTCGATGATGAGAAACGGGAGAACGAGGGCGACCTTGTCATGGCCGCCGAAAAGGTTACTCCCGAAGCGGTAAATCTCATGATCACCTCTGCCAGGGGTCTTCTTTGCCTGCCCGTCATCGGGGAGCGCCTGGACGATCTCAACATGCCGTTGATGGTAAACGGGGACAACTCGGCCAAGTACGGCACTGCATTCACTGTTTCCGTCGATTACTTGAAGGGTGAGACAACCACCGGCATCTCAGCCTCCGACCGGGCTGCAACCATCATTGCAATCACCGACCCCGAAGCCCAGCCCGAGGATTTCGCGCGACCTGGCCATGTTTTCCCCCTGAGGTATGAGCCTGGCGGTGTGCTGGTGCGGGCAGGCCACACCGAAGCGGTCGTGGATTTGGCTAAGATGGCAGGACTGTACCCCGCAGGCGTAGTCTGCGAAATCATCAATCCCGACGGCACCATGTCCCGGATGGCTGACCTGGAGAAGTTCTCCGAAGAGCAGGACATCAAGATGGTCAGCATAGCCCAGATCATTGCCTACCGCCGGCGTCACGAGAAGCTGGTCGACAGGGTGGCCGAGGCCAGGCTTCCCACATCCAGGGGCGATTTTAACATCATGGCATTCAAGAGCGATGTGGACCCCGGGGAGCACCTTGCCCTGGTCATGGGCGAGTGGGACGAAGAAGAGCCTGTGCTGGTCAGGGTGCACAGCGAATGCTTGACCGGCGATGTGTTCGACAGCCTGCGCTGCGACTGCGGTGAGCAGAGGGAGGGAGCCCTCGATGCCATCTCCAGGGAAGGCAAGGGCGTCTTCCTCTACATGCCCCAGGAAGGGCGGGGGATAGGCCTCCACAACAAGATCAAGGCCTACTCCCTCCAGGACCACGGCCTGGATACGGTCGATGCCAACGAGTCCCTGGGGTTCGAGTCGGACATGCGCCACTATGGCATTGGTGCCCAGATTCTGGTGTCCCTGGGCGTGAAGAAGATGCGCCTTCTGACCAACAACCCCAGGAAACTGGTCGGCCTATCGGGCTACGGCTTGGAGATAGTTGAGCGGGTGCCCATCGAGACCAGCGCCAACGAAGAGAACCGGGACTATCTCAAGACCAAGAAGACCCGCATGGGCCATATCCTCTGGTCCTGCTAGCGCCTACTCGCTGCCCATGGTCGAAGCCAGGTAGGCGCTGAGGAACTCATCCAAGTTTCCGTCCAGGGTCCCCTGGGTGTTGCTTGTCTGATGTCCAGTCCTGTGGTCCTTGACCATCTGGTAGGGATGTAAAACGTAACTCCGGATCTGGTTCCCCCACTCGGCCGATACGTGCTTTCCCTTTAGCTTTGCCACCTCCTGGGCCTTCTCTTCCATCTGGCGTTCCAGCAGGCGGGCCATGAGAATCTTCATGGCGAACTCCCGGTTCTGGTACTGGGAGCGCTCATTCTGACACGTTACCACGATGCCTGTGCTGAGGTGGGTTATCCTGACTGCAGAGGCAACCTTCTGAACGTTCTGCCCGCCGGGCCCGCTGGAGCGATAGAATTCCACCTTCAGCTCGTCGGGCCTCACACTGACCTCGGGGTCCTCCTCGGCGGCTGGCAGCACCTCGATCAACGCAAAGGATGTGTGCCTGGAGTGGTTGGCGTCGAAGGGCGAGAGCCGGACCAGGCGATGCACCCCCCGCTCAGCCTTCAGGTACCCGTAGGCGTGCTCTCCGGTGATCTCCGCCGTGGCGCTCTTCAGGCCCGCTTCGTCGCCCTGGGACACATCCAGCACTTCGGTGCTGAAGCGCTTTCCTTCGGCCCAGCGCAGGTACATCCTGAGGAGCATCTCGGCCCAGTCTTGGGACTCGGTGCCTCCGGCGCCAGCATGTACCGATAGTATGGCAGCCCTGTTGTCGTATGGGCCGGAGAGGGTAAGCTCGAACTCTTTCGCATCGAGGGTGCTGCGGATATCCAGTACCTCGGCTTCCAGCTGCCCTTCCAGGGAATGGTCATCCTCTTCCATCGCCAGGTCCACAAGCTCTAGGAGGGTTGACGCCCTGGATTCCAGGTCTCGCCAGAAACCGGCCTGTTCCTTCAGCTTGGCAAGTTGCTGCATCTTCTGCTGGGCTTCCTTTGGGTCGTCCCAGAACTGGGGGTCCCCTGCCAGCTCCTCAAGATGCGCAGCTTCAGTCTCCTTGGCGGATATGTCAAAGACGCGTCAGCACTGAGTCAATGTTGTCGATCAGCTCTCTAACGTTGTGCCTCTGTTCTTGCATATTCAACACCTTTGCTAATTTCCGATTTGGCTCTAGTGCGTCCGGCCTGCAGCCTGGTGGGCCCTGCGGGTAGGCTCGGGCATTCTCCTGCCATTGCAGGATGCTAGGACCCATTTTACCGAAGTATCAATATCGATTAAATGCCCTGGGGAGACGTACATCGGCCTAACCTTGTTCCGGGTGCGCACCGCCGCCCCGACTTCCTCGCCCTTATGCACCAGGGGGCTGCGGGCCCCCGCCGCTATAGGAAGCTCCTCGTGGCTGCCGACCAGAATGGACTTGGCGCAGCCGACGGTGGGGGTTTCAGTCAATAGTCCGATGTGGCAAGCGAGCCCGAACCGACGGGGATGGGCCAAGCCCTGGCCATCTACATAGATGATGTGCGGATGGGTCTCCAGCTGCTCCAAGGCATCCAGCAGGACAGGAGTTTCCCGGAAGGAAAGCAGGCCGGGGATGTAGGGAAAGGGAGGCTTGCCTTCGGCGGTCTTGACTTCGACCGGTTCCAGGGAGGGGTACTCCAAAACCACTGCGGCCCCTCTTACCACGCCGTGGGAGTCGGGCGGGGATATGTCCAGCCCTGCCAAGTAGCGCACGATCCCTGGGACTGCTGAAATCGTCGATACACTTTCGGCCAGTTGCACCTGCAGGTCCCTGGCTTGGGCGGTGGAAATGTCCCAGGAATGCAGCCGGCGCAGCTTCATCTAGTCTTCGAGCTTGCCTTAGGACTGGTGCGACGGACGAAAGTCCAGCAGCTTTAGCGAGATTACCCTGGTGTCGCCTCTCTGCTCGGTGCTAAGGGTGTAGGCCGCATCTATCCGTGAGGCGCCGTTGGGCCATCGCTCACCCAGGTCGAAGGCTGTGGCATCCCAGGTAACCCCGCGTTCCCGGAGTCGCAGCTTCAGGTGCTGCCCCTTGTTCCCCATGAGGCGGACATGGAGGGGTTCCAGGTTTCGGGAGAGGAACACGGGTGCCCGGTTCGCCGGTCCGAAGGGTTCCATGGCTTCCAACCACTTGTAGGCTTCGCCAACCAAGCTGGCGGCAGGAGCCTCCGCATCGATCTCCAGGCAGGGCTCCAGGTCCTTTTTGTCTATGGCATCTGCGGCTGCCTGCCGTAGCCTCTGCGAAAGGGCGGGCAGCTTTTCGGGTGACACTTCCAGCCCGGCTGCCATGCTGTGCCCCCCGTGTTGAAGAAGCAGGTCCTCGCAGCCGTCGAAGGACTGGGCAAGGTTGAATCCGGGAACGCTGCGGGCGCTTCCCCGGAGCACACCGTCTTTCCTCGAGAGCACGAGAGATGGGCGGTGGAAACGGTCCACCAGCCTCCCAGCGATCAGTCCGGCAATTCCTGGCAGGACATCGTCGTCGCCAAAAACGATGAAGGGGGGCAAGGTCTCCCCTTCCGAGACGAATGCTTGGGCCCTGCTCCAGCCTTCCGCCGTCTGCCTCTGTCGCTCCCGGTTCAGCTGCTCCAAGGTGTCGGATAGGGTCTCGGCTTCCTCAAAAGAGGGTGTGGTCAACAGCTGGTAGCTGGCTGAGGCGTGCTGCATTCTGCCGGCGGCGTTGAGCCTGGGAGCTATGGAGAAGCCCACCGTCTCGGCTGAGATAGCGCCAGGCTTGATGCCAGCTCTCCTGTACAAAGCCTGGAGCCCCGGCCTCCGGGTACGCCTCAGATGGGCAACCCCCTGCTGCACAATGTGGCGGTTTTCGCCCCGCATGGGCACAAGGTCGGCCACGGTGCTCATAGCCGCCAGCTCATAGAGGGAAGGGGCATCCTCCGTTCCCAGTGCCTTGTACACGCCCTGGACCAATTTGAGGGCCAAGCCCCCGCCGGACAGGTCAGAGAAGGGACTCGGCCCTCCCGCCATCTGGGGGTTGATTGTTGCCACGGCGGGGGCCTCCCTCACAGATCCGGGCACGGACTGGGGAGGGGCATGGTGGTCGGTGATTATCACGTCCATGCCGAGGTCCTGAGCGAAGGCCACCTCGGAGGCAGAGGAGATGCCGCAATCGACGGTGATCAGCACCGAGTTGCCCATTTCTCTCAGTACCTGCAGGGCCTCGGTGTTCAGTCCGTGGCCTTCGGTGATCCGGTCGGGAATGTAAGGAAAGACCTTGATTCCCAGCCCTTGAAGCCCTTCGGCAACGATGGCGGTGCCGGTTACACCGTCCACATCGAAGTCCCCGAATATGCCCACGCTTTCCCCGCGCCTTTGGGCCGCAAGAATGCGCTCCACCGCCAGGGGGATGCCGGGAAGCTCGAAGGGGTCCGACGGGTAGTGGCGAGCGGGCTCCAAGAAAGCTTCCAGCTGGGTGGGAGTGGTAATCCCCCGGTTGTAGAGCACTTGGGAGATAACCGGGGGAATGTCCCCACGCCCCATCTCTAGGGCAGGAGCCTTTGGGCGAAGTTTCCACACCTTGCCCGTAGCAGTGATGGGTGGCATAGCTCCTCAGCGGATGGGGATTTGGGAGATGCGAGGCTAGCGCAAGTCCGGTGCGCCGAGAATGAGCACCGAGTTGTGCCCGCCAAAGCCGAAGGAGTTGCTCATGGCGATGCCGACCTGTTTCCTCTTGGCCTCGGTACGGGTGTAGTCCAGGTCGCACTCCTCATCGGGGTGCTCCAGGTTGATGGTGGGCGGTATGACATCGTCGCGAATGGCCATCATGCAAGCAAAGGCTTCCAGGGCGCCGCCGGCTCCCAGTAGGTGGCCGGTCATCGACTTGGTGGAGCTTATGGGGACCTGATATGCATGCTCTCCCAAGGCCGACTTTATTGCCCTGGTCTCCTGGCGGTCGTTCAGCGGGGTGGAAGTGCCGTGGGCATTTATATAGTCCAGATCGTCGGCCCCGACGCCCGCTTGTTTCATGGCCGTTTTCATAGCGGTGGCCGCCCCGCTTCCGTCAGGGGATGGCTCGGTTAGGTGATGGGCATCGGAAGATGCACCGTAGCCCAGCAGCTCGACCAAGGGTTCAGCTCCCCTGCGGGCAGCGCTCTCTTCGCTTTCCAACACCAGCAAGGCCGCCCCCTCGCCGATGACGAAGCCGTCCCTATCTGCATCGAAGGGACGGCTGGCGCGCCGTGGGTCTTCGTTGAACCGCGATAGTGCCCGCATGTTTCCGAAGCCGGCAACTGCGATGGGACAGATGGGCGCTTCGCTTCCCCCGGCGATGACTATGTCCGCTTCCTGCCGTCGGATCATCTCCCAAGCTTGGCCTATGGCATCGGCGCCGCTGGAACACGAGGAAACGACGCAAAAGTTGACCCCCATGGCCCCGGTGAGCATGGACACCTGGGCCGAAGCCATGTCGCCCAGCATCATCGGTATGAGGAAGGGGCTAACCCGCCGGGGACCCTTCTCCTGGAGCACATCGTACTGCTGGGAGAGGGTGACGATGCCTCCGATGCCGCTGCCGACGATCACGCCCACCCGGAAAGGGTCCAAGGTGCGGGGGTCCAGGTTGGCTTGGTTCAGTGCTTCGAGGGCGGCGACTGCCGCCATCTGGGCGAACCGGTCCATTCGCCGGATATCCTTCTTTTCCAGGAACTGCTCCGGCTCGAATCCTTTGACTTCGGCGGCGAAGGTGGTGTCGAATCCTTCGGGATCGAAGGAGGTTATGCGCTCAACGCCGGAGGTGCCGTTGACAAGGGATGCCCACGTAGAGGAGGTATCGAGGCCTACCGGGCTGACAACGCCGGCCCCGGTAGCATAGACACGCCCGCTCACGCCGGGTACACCTCCGCCTCTATCGGGCTGCGCCGTACTACCCTATTTGTCAAACGAGCGGTCATGCGGGCTACTGACATGGGAAGTACCTGAGCTGGGACCTAGCCCTTGGCCGTGTTGTTGGACAGGTCCGACAGCCGGGCCATCGCTTCGCTGACCGTATTTATATGGGCCGCTATGTTGTCGCCGATCTCCCTGCGGGTGACCGCTATCTGCTGGCGGTACCTGCCCAACGTCTCCGACGCTTCTCGGATGTGGGTGGAGATGGTCTCGGGCAGCTCCCTGCCGGTGGATGCCAACTGGCTCCTGTACCGGACCAGGGTATCGGCTACTTCGCGCATGCGGGCCGAAAGGGCTTCAGGCTGCTCCTTGGTGGAGTCCGCCAGGTTCCTCAGGGTCTCGCTGAACTCACTGATGCGAGCGGAGGCGCTGCTGGTGAGGTCCTTGCCCATGGAGCCGGTCCTGAACCTCTTGGTCTGCAGAATCTTGAAAATGCGCTCGTAAAGGGTGTCAACGGGATTCAGCTGGGAGTGGTAGCGGTCGAATAGCTCCCGGGACTCCTGCATCGTCCAGCGGGGATCCTGGTGGACGAACTGTCTTCCTGTGTAAAGGTGATAGGGCCTCTGTTCTCCGGGTTGCAGCACATCGCCCTCGGCGTTCAGGGGCACCAGGTCAACCCAGTTGGAAGTGGCAGGCAATGGGGTAAGCAGGTTGGCTGTCTGGTATTTGCTGACCTCGGTGACCCAGCTGGCCATGGTCATGATGCTCTCTTCGGTGTCATAGGGGAGACCTATGATGGTCATTGCCACTATTGAGAAACCGAAGTCCTTCAGGGTGACCAGGTCCTTGTGCATCTGGCCGGGGTCCTGTCGCTTCTTGACCAGCTTCAGGTTTTCTGCGTTGTCCGATTCGACGCCCACGTAGAGCATGCGGATGCCGGCCTCGTATAGGGCTTCGGCCAACTCAGGGTCCTGGCCTATCTCCCCCCGGGTCTGGCATATCATGTACATGCCGTCGGTTTGTCCCTTCCATGACCTCAGGCGCTCCAGCCTCTCGTTTCGGTACTTCACCGCACGCAGAGGGGGCGGATGAAGGTCGTCGGAGATAAAGACACTGAAACGACCGTCCAGGGAGGTATGGATGAGGCCGTCGGCGGCCAGCTCATGGAGCTGGCGCAGGCGCTTGAACTCGGTCTCTCGCTTGATGAGGCGATAACCCAGGAACTGCTGGATCACCTGGCAGTAGGTGCACTTCTCGGTGCAGCCCCTGACCGTCTCAAGGACTCCGGCAGCCATGGGGTTGGAAGGATTCAGGTCGCGGATGGCTCGAAAGTCCGGCAACTCCACGAAGTCCGGGTCGATTACCCCCCGGCGCACGGTCTGGTGCACCTGGCCGTCCTTCATGTAGGAGATGCCGGGTATCTTGGCCAGGGCCTGCTCCCGCTGGTAGCCCGAATGGGAGAGGAGGGCATCGCAAAGTGGGCCGATTATATCTTCGCCCTCGCGATTGACGATTACGTCGAAACACCCTTCCTTCATGGCTTCCTGGGGCAGGGGGCTCATCTGTGGCCCGCCGCCGATGGTTAGCAGGTCAGGATGGTGCAACTTTGCCTGGGCACCCAGGTGGTAAGCACGGGGCGCCTCGTTGATGAGGCATGTGATCATCAGTATATCGACGCCGTGAAGGTCTTCGGCCGGGTCGATAGGACCGCTGCGGTCTTCGAAGACGATCTCGGTGTCGTACAGGTACGGGCCGTCCCATTGCCTCAGGGCGGCCGACATGAAGAGCATACCCTGCCTGGGTATGGCAACGTACTCGAAGTTGCCTCCCACAGATCCGGGGACCACAAGCAGCACACGTTTGATTCTAGACATCTTTTGAGAACTCCAAACCTATCGTAGGGAGAATCTCCCTGGCATTACAGGTATCCTTCTTCTCCCGCCCGACTTCACCCGTCCCATCCGGTTACGCACATCTTACGGTTTGGCGGTCATATAATTTTACACCAGCAAGTCCATATTTGAAATAGCTTGGCGTACATGCAGTGAAAAGATTGGCAAGGCCGTGCCTCGAGGACAGGGCTAGTGTCTTTGGACCAGCTCTATGCGAACATCATCGGGCGCCTTGACAAAAGCGATTTTCACTCCTGTCGGCAGGGTCCGCGGCTCAGATTCCAGCTCCGCCCCCTTGGCCTTCAAATCCGAGACCGCCGAGTCCAGGTTGTCCACCCGAAGGCCGAAGTGGTCCAAGCCGTAGTGGGGTCCCTCCAATCCCTGTACCTCGGTGCCGGTGGGCATCGCTCCCGCCAGGAAGATGGTCAAGCCGTTGAGGTCCAGGTCGACCCGGACGTTGCCGTCGGGCTGGGGGGTCTCGATGATCCGGGCATCGAACATCTTGTTGTAGAACTTGGCAGTGGTCGCAGGGTCGGGACTTCTCAGGTGGATATGGTCGTAGTTATATACCGCCATGAATCCTCCTTATGGATATTGCCTGGCGCGCTTCGGCTGGGGCCTCCATTGCCATGATTAAATGTTAACACTACATAACATGGGGGGCAACCGGAAAGTCCCGAGAGTTGTTGTTAGGCAGGGACGCCTGGGCTAAAGTGGGTTGGCGCCATGATTGAAGACCCCCGGGGCCATCGCTACCGCTACGTTATAGGTGGGCTTGCTTTGTGGGCCCACCTTTCCGTTGGACTGAACTTTCAGTCCCTTTCTCCCCTCCTTCCCCTCATAACCGAAGAGTACAACATCAGCAGCTCGGCCGGTGGCCTACTTATCTCCCTCGCCCTGCTGTTGTTCGCCGTGTTCAGCCTGCCGGGGAGCATGCTGGCTCCAGGCTTGGGAGTGCGGAGGGTCTATACCCTGAGTTGGCTAATGGTGGGTCTATGCACCCTGTCCTTCCTTGCACCCAACTTCGCCAGTCTGTTGGGGATACGAATCGTCTTCGGACTGGGCATGGCCCTGATCATGCCGGCCACCGGTCCGCTGATTATGGGCTGGTTCAAGCCCAGCGAAGCCTTGGTGCTTACAAGCCTGAACGTGGCGGCCCTGAGCTTGGGGATCGCCCTGTCTGCTTCCACAGCCGTGCCCCTGTCCAATCAACTGGGCTGGGAAGGAGCTTTGGGAGTGTTCGGGGCTGTGGCGTTGGCCGGGGCCGTTGCATGGATGGTCTGGGGGAAAGTGGGCGTTGAAAGCTCCGGCTCTCCCGACAGGTTCTCGTGGCGAGATGTGTCGGAGACGCTGCGGAGGCGGGCCGTGCTGCTGACGGGAATCGGGGATGCGGCTTGCTTTGCCCAGTACGTGGCCCTCACATCCTGGCTGCCCACCTTCTACAGCCAGACCCGTGACATTTCCTTGTCCCAGGCAGGTCTGATCACCAGCGCCCTTCCCTTGGCAGGGGTGGCTGCGGTGCTGTTCGCAGGTTTCCTGTCTCTCAGGGTGACTTCCCGGCGGTTGTTCTTCATTATTCCGGGGATCATGGCGGGAGTTGGCGGGCTGGGGACCGTCCTGGTGGACAACACTGCCATTGCGCTGGTCTGCATCGGCTTGCTGGGCATAGGATCATGGCTCTACGTCCCCATGCTGTTCGTCCTGCCCATGGAGCTGGACGGGATGACTCCTGGGAAGGTAGCGGTGGCGTGGGGGTGGATCATGGCGGTTTCGGGGATGGGTGGGTTCATGGCGCCCCTGGTGGTGGGAATCCTCAGGGATGCCACGGGAAGCTTTCTCCCCGGCTTCCTGGTGTTTGCCGCCCTGGCCTGGATGCTGGTGGTGGCGGGCCTCTCGGTGCCGGAGACCCGGTCTACGCTGGAGCATTCCTCTAAGGGCAGGGGCTGACGCTCCGTCCTTTGTGGACTGAGCTTGGGCAAAGTATTATCATTACTAGCTGAGCAGCCATCCGGCGGGCATGTGTGCCGGTAGCGAGGACAGGAGGCAAGATGAAGGTTGTAAGGACAGCCGAAGTTGCGGAAGAGTCGGTCAACACCCCACTGTTCACCGGCGGAACGGTTACCCGGCAGACCATCGTTCCCACCGAAGAGGCCAACAACTTTAACTGCGGGATCGTCAGCTTCGGCCGGGGCGCCCGCAACAAGTTCCACTCCCACACCAGCGACCAGGTGCTCATCATCACCTCGGGCATCGGCATTGTTGCCACCGAAAACGAGGTGCGGGAAGTGACCGTGGGCGACATCATCCACGTTCCCGCCGGGGAGAAGCACTGGCACGGAGCCAGGGACCAGTCGCCCATGGCCCACATTACCATCACAGCCAAGGGGAGCGAGACCACCCAGCTTGAGGAGTAGCCCACTGGGTGGGTCGAGGACTGAACGTTGCCTGAGAATGTAGTCGTAGCAATGAGTGGGGGCGTAGACTCGTCGGCCGCCGCCCTGCTCCTTCACGAGGCGGGATACCGGGTGCTGGGCGTCACCATGAAACTGTACGACCTGCCACGCGGCCAGCTCCCCGCCAATTACCAGGGGTGCTGCACCGTCGATGATGTGGAAGATGCCCGGCGGGTGTGCCATCGCCTGGGGGTGCCCCATCATGTGTTCAACCTCCAACGGGAGTTCAAGGCCCACGTCACCGACTACTTCTTGAGGGAGTACCAATCGGGCCGCACTCCCCACCCTGCATAGCGTGCAACGAGAGGATCAAGTTCGACTTCCTGTACCAGCGGGCCCACTTGATGGGCGCGGAGTACGTGGCGACGGGGCACTATGCTCGCATCAGGAGGGAAGGCTCGTCTTACCAGCTTCTTAAGGGGATGGACCCCTTAAAGGACCAGTCCTACGTGCTTTACAGCATGGGCCAGGATGAGCTGCAGCGCACCCTGATGCCCGTGGGCGGGTACTCCAAGGAGGAGATACGCGGGTTGGCGTCTGATGCAGGCCTGCCCAATGCCGACAAGCCTGACAGCCAGGATATCTGCTTCATCCCGGGAGGAAACTACAGGGAGTACATGCGGGAGCATGTAACTCCCCAGGCGGGTTACATCGTGGACGAAGATGGGCAGGTGCTGGGGAAGCACGATGGCATCGAACATTTCACGATTGGCCAGCGACGCGGGCTGGGAATAGCCGGAACGGTCCCCATGTACGTGATAGGCATCGATGCGGCTGCCGGGCAGGTGGTGGTCGGCCCTGAGGAGCGCCTATACAGCGACTCATTGTGGGCCTCCGGGGTCAGCTATGTTTCGGGCAGCCCTCCGTCGGTTGGGGAAGAGGTTACCGCCAAGATCAGGTACAAGTCGCCAGAGTGCAGGGCTGTCCTGACGCCCTCGGGTCCTTCCGTAGAGATACGCTTCCGGGAACCCCAGAGGGCGGTCACCCCCGGCCAGGCTGTCGCGCTGTACCAGGGCGAGGTTGTGCTGGGCGGTGGGCGAATCGAGGCTGGGCCTCCCGCCGTTATCGATCGTTCCCCGGCAATGGCCGGTGGCCCAGCCACTGCGATATGACCATGAGAGCGGTCCGGCGCCTTGCCTACCTTCGAGCATGAGCTAAGGATCTCCGCCCAGGGTTTTCCGACCGTTGCTGGAGTGGATGAGGCGGGGCGGGGGCCCCTGGCTGGCCCCGTGGTAGCGGCGGCTGTCCTCCTGAAGCCTGCGTTGGGAGTCCCATTCTGGCTGGCTGAAGTCAATGACAGCAAGGTACTCACTCCCCGTGCCAGGGAACGCATCTACCCCCTTATCCTTAATGGGGCTGCGGGGGTAGGGGTTGGTCTTGCATCCAATGAGGAGATCGACAGCATAGGCATAGCCTCCGCCTGCAGGCTGGCAATGGTCAGAGCAGTGAAAGACTTGCCCGAGGAACCTTCCCACCTGCTTGTCGACTATGTGGCGCTGGAAGAGGTGGGGATTCCTTGCTTCAGCTTGGCCAAGGGCGACAGCCTGTGCTACTCCATAGCTGCCGCATCCATCGTGGCGAAGGTGACCAGGGACCGTTTGATGATAGAAGCCGACCAGGAGTACCCGGGCTACGGGTTCTCCCGCCACAAAGGCTACGCTACCTTCGCCCACAGGCGGTGCCTGCTTGAGCTGGGACCCTCACCCATCCACCGGCGCTCCTTCAGTCTGAAGACGCGGCTGCCTGGAATGTAGGGGCCGCCCTCGGCCCACGAGAGGGCTTTCGCTATGCCATCCGCCAAGACGAAGCTCGGTACCCAGGGAGAGAACGCCGCCTGCAGGCTGCTGGAGTCGCAAGGCTACCGGATACTGGAGCGCAACTATCGTTGCCGTTACGGAGAGATAGATATCGTGGCCGCCGACGGCGACTGCACGGTTTTCGTGGAAGTACGCACCAAGCGGTCCAAGAGTTTCGGGACTCCCGAAGAGTCCCTGTCCAGGACGAAGCAGCGCCGGCTGACCACAACAGCCCTGACCTACCTGCAGGCCTGCGAGACCCCTCCGGCGGACTGGAGGATAGACCTGGTGTCAGTGCGCTACTCCACAGGGAACGAGACACCGAGAATCGACCATGTGAAACACGCAGTCCAGGAGGAAAGCAGCGACTGTTGAGTATGTTAGAATCTGACAGCAACGCCCATAGTGAGGAGTAGAGGGTGCCCCTCTATGAGTACAGGTGCCAGGAGTGCCGCAAGAGGTCCACGGTCCTGGTGAAGAGCATAAACGCCACACCGCAGGCTGTGTGTGACCACTGCGGCAGCGGGAACATGCACCGGCTGGTGTCCAAGTTCTCCTTTCGGCGTTCCTGGGGTTCCAGCCTTGACTGGGCCCCGGATACGGGCTGGCCGGAGAATATAGATAATGAAGACCCCAGGGCGGTGGCGGGCTGGATGCGCCGCATGCAGCATGAGATGGGCGGCGAGGTGACCTCCGAGTTCAAGGATATGGTCGATGAGCTGGAGTCCGAGGCCGACATGGGAGACGGCGATGCCTTCGACTGCTAGGCTTCTTTGTCCTTCAGCCAGCGGGTTTGGAAGGTGGGCTGGATAGGAATGCCCATCTACGAGTACCGGTGCTTGACCTGCCAGGGTGTGTCGTCGTTGTTCGCCCGCTCCATGGAGAACTCACCCTCCCCCACTTGCAGCCACTGTAACGGCACGGACCTGCGCAGGACCATTTCGTCATTCGCGTATCACAGGGCGGCTTCCGCCAAGGCGGCTGCCCCGGCCTTCGATGCTCCCGGCTCCTCCCTGGAGTACTACAGCGACCCGTCCAACGTGGGCCGGCGCATAGAGGAGTCCTTCAACTCCCACGGTGTGGAGATGCCCGACTCGGTCAGGGAGAACATCGACGCCGCGCGCCGGGGAAAGACCCCTGAGGGCTTGGACATATGAGCGGAAACGCGCCCGCCCCGGCGATGCAGGGGCTGTATGTAATCATCGACCCCCAGGTGACGGCGGGCCGGGACCCCACGGCTATCGCCAGTGCGGCCCTGCGGGGGGGCGCACGGGTGCTCCAGCTCCGGGACAAGCTGCGGGAAAAGGGGGAGACCCTGCCCTTGGCCCGCTCATTAAAGGACCTGTGCGCGGAGCACGGGGCAATGCTGATCATTAACGACCATGCCGACCTAGCCGCCATCGTGGAGGCCCATGGCCTGCACGTGGGGCAGGGTGACCTGCCGGTGGCTGAGGCCCGGACGGTGCTTCACCCCTGGCAGGTTGTTGGAAGGTCCAACCACTCCAAGGAAGAGCTTGCCGACTCCCTGGCCCAGGGGGCCGACCATGCGGCCTTCGGTTCCATCTACGCCACATCCACAAAGGTCTCGGCCGACACCAGCCGGCCCGTGGGTCCCGAGGGACTTCAGGAGGCCAGGAAGCTGACGGATCTGCCCTTGGTGGCAATCGGGGGCATCAACGAAAGCAACATCGAGGCTGTGATAGAGGCCGGTGCTGACGCTGTATGCGTAACGGCAGCCGTGGGGCTGGCCGAGGACCCGGAAGAGGCGGCCCGTCGCCTGGTGAGGCGGATCGAGGAAGCTGGGGGCAGGGTGTGAGCGCATCGGCGAACCGGCCGGACCTGACCCTGGCGTCGGAGAAGGCCCAGCAGGAGCTTTCCACCAAGCACGAAGCCAGGGAATCGGGCCTTCGCATCTCCAGGGAGGTGATCCGTCTATCGGCCAACGCCATCCGCGCGGTCCATCGCCACGACCTGGACGAGGCTGCTTCCCTGATTGCCCAAGCCTCCCAGCGACTGGTGGAGGCGGAGACTATTAGGGAACGGAGCCCGGACATTTACTATTCGGGTTTCTTGGCCGATGCCCGTAAGGAGTACGCCGAGGCCAACATCACCCTGGCGCTGATTTCCGGGAACTCCATTCCCCAGGCCGAAGGGCTGGGAGTGGAGATGTCGTCCTACCTCAACGGTATGGGTGAGGTGATCGGCGAGCTTCGCCGTTACGTCCTGGACTCGCTGAGGCGGAACGAGACGGGACGGTGCGAGGAGCTGATGCAGGTCATGGATGACATCTACAGCCTGCTGGTGACCGTGGACTTTCCCGAGGGTGTGACCGGCGGCCTGAGGCGTACCACCGATGCTATGCGCGGGGTGCTGGAGCGCACCAGGGGCGACCTGACCATTACCCAGCGCCAGTTGGAGCTGGAGAAGCTTCTGGTGGGCTTTCAGGAGCGACTGCCGCCCGGAGCAGTTTCCCTTGACACCCCCTAGCATGTGTGCTAGCTTCTCTGATGCTCTCGAACAGGGTACTGAGAGATAGGAGACCATTTCATGAACTCACTGATAGTCGCTGGCGCCCTCGGCGCCGCTGCCCTCCTCTTCGCCGCGCTTCTGACCCTCCGGGTCCTGAAGGAGGACGAGGGCAACTCCGCCATGAAGGACATCGGCCTTGCCATCAAGGAAGGTGCGCTGGCCTTCCTGCGCCGGGAGTACCTGGTCCTGCTGCCCTTTGTGGTAGTGGTCGCCGTGGCCCTGTGGGCGCTGATCGACTGGTGGACCAACGACTCCCTGGTGCCCAAGACGGCCATCTCTTATCTGGCAGGCACCCTGTGCTCGGCCACCGCGGGATTCATAGGCATGAACGTAGCCATCAGGGCCAACGTGAGGACGGCCGCCGCCGCAATGAGGGGCTTGAATCCGGCCCTGCGGGTGGCCTTCAACAGCGGCGCTGTCATGGGCATAAGCGTCGTGGGGATTGGCTTGCTGGGAGTCACCATCCTGTACCTCATCTGGCAGGATGTGACCTACGTCATCGGCTTCGCCTTCGGCGCCTCTTCCATAGCCCTGTTCGCCAGGGTGGGCGGCGGTATATTCACCAAGGCCGCCGACGTTGGCTCGGACCTGGTGGGAAAGGTGGAGGCGGGAATCCCCGAGGATGACCCCCGGAATGCCGGGGTTATCGCCGATAACGTGGGCGATAACGTGGGCGACGTGGCCGGCATGGGCGCCGACCTGTTCGAGTCCTACGTTGGCTCCATTATCGCTGCGATGACCCTGGCCGTGGCGGCTGGCGCTTCGGGTTGGAAAGACGATGTGGTGATGCTCCCCCTGCTGGTTGCATCGGCAGGGATCCTGGCCTCGGTGCTGGGCACCTTCGTGGTAAGGACAGGAGAGCAGGCGGGCTTCAGCCAGCTCCTCTGGGCCCTAAGGCGGGGAATCATTGCCTCGGCGGTGCTGGTGCTCCTTATGGCCCTTGGAGCGGTGTTGCTGCTGGACCTGGACGGGGTAATTGGCGACAACGTTACGGGCTTCGACCTGTTTGCGGCCATAGCATCGGGGTTGGTTGCCGGGGTGATAATCGGGTTGGCCACCGAGTTCTACACATCCTATGACTATCCTCCCACCAAGGGAGTGGCGGAATCAGCCCAGACGGGTGCCGCAACTACCATGATCACGGGAATTGCCACAGGGATGCAGAGCACGGCGATACCGGGCCTGATCATCGGCGGAGCTATCCTGGCTTCCTTCGAGCTGGCGGGATTCTACGGTGTTGGCCTGGCGGGGGTTGGGATGCTCTCCACCCTGGGCATAACCCTTGCCACCGACGCGTATGGCCCCGTGGCCGACAATGCGGGTGGCATAGCGGAGCAGGCCCACCTGGACCCCGAGGTTCGCCAGCGCACAGACTCCCTGGATGCTTTGGGCAACACCACGGCGGCGACCGGGAAGGGCTTTGCCATCGGCTCGGCAGGTCTTACCGCCCTCGCCCTGCTGGCCGCCTACGCCGAGGCGGCCGACCTGGACGGCCTCATCAACCTGCTGCAGCACACCACTCTCGTAGGCGTCCTGATTGGCGGGATGCTTCCCTTCCTGTTCTCGGCCATGACCATGAGGGCTGTGGGCCGGGCGGCGTTCTCCATCGTCAACGAGGTGCGAAGGCAGTTCCGGGAGATACCAGGGATCATGGAGGGGACGGGACGGCCCGACTACGCCAGGTGCGTGGACATCAGCACCAGGGGTGCGCTGCGGGAGATGATCGTCCCCGGCCTCCTTGCGGTGGCGGCTCCCCTTCTGGTCGGCTTCATCCTGGGCCCCGTTGCCCTTGGCGGGCTGCTGGTGGGGTCCATAGCGTCGGGATTCATGCTGGCCATCACCATGGCCAACGCCGGCGGTGCTTGGGACAACGCCAAGAAGTACATCGAGGTGGGCCACTACGGCGGGAAAGGTTCGGACCCTCACAAGGCTGCAGTGGAGGGCGATGTAGTGGGAGACCCCTTCAAGGACACGTCGGGACCTTCACTGAACATCTTGCTGAAGCTGATGGCGGTAGTCTCCCTGGTGTTCGCCCCCGTCTTCCTGCAGGTGGAGCCCCTCATCGGCTAAGGGTCCGGGATTCGCCTCATATCGGCGGTAGTCGCGTCACTAGACAGATTGGCGCTCTGGCCCGATAGCCCGCGCTTCCGCGCACTCTCCTCTACTGGCCGCATTGGGCTTCTTGACGGGCCACCTAGCCTCCCGGGGTAGAACAATCCAAGGGGAGGGCGTTATACTCTTGGATGGACCCGTAGGTGTGTCTCGTCTACCCAACCATCCCACCTAGGGTGTCCGTGTTCGGTTAAGCGGGTGTAGCTCAGTGGTAGAGCGCTAGCCTTCCAAGCTAGCTGTCGTGGGTTCGATCCCCATCGCCCGCTCCACTTGTCTTTCAATTCAGCTATAAATCACATTCTTGCTGAAGCTCTGTATCACAACTAGTGTAACACATCAACGCACCGTGAATCTGTTGGCACGGGACAAATCGGAGCGTTCTCAGACGTGTGAGATGAGAGATTCAGTTGAGGGGTTCCGTTTGATTGTAATGTTTGGCGTATCCAGACTCAAGTGCGGCAAACCCTAGATGCAAACGGAACCAACGCGATCACTCCCCCGGGCCTCACCTTATCCAGGGACTTGCCGAAGAAGTAGTTGTGAATACGCCGGGTCATGAACGCCGGGTATTCGGGGTCGACCACGCCATAGCTCCCGAAAGGCACGTTGGAAATGGCTATGCCGTAGTGGTTGTCCGGCAGATGGGCATCTTCGTACTTGGCGGACTGGTAGACCCGGTCCTCGGGGAACTTGGCTTTGAGTATCCTGCTGGTCAGGTCGTCCAGCTCGACAGCGGTACGCTCGGACTTGGCCGCCAGGGCCGCCGGCTGGTACTCCAGGAACCTTCCCGTCCCGGCCGAGGGCTCCAACACCCGCAGCTTCCCAGCATCCCCCGCCCCCAGGTCTCAAGGCCCTTCCACATGGTCCTGATGATCTCAGGGGTGGTGTAGAAGGCGTTGAGCCGCGACCCTGTGATCGCGTTGTACTCTTCCTCAGAGATCATCTCTCCGAGCTCATCCCCTCGACGTCGCCATGGCCCGCTCTCGGTTTCCAGGTTGAAGGCTTCCCCAAACTCGGACCCGCCGAATCCGGAGTACCCATCCAGAACCCGACGTTCCGCGGGAGTCTCCTCTCGCCCTTCCTCTTCCAGCTTCTTCAGGGTCCTGAGAGCATCCATGTTGGCTTCCCATCGGGGAACACCCCGGTTGGGCAGCGCAACATCATCTTCGGGAGCGCTGTAGCGCAGGGTAGTCATTAGTCTGTGTACACTTCAAGAAGTTTGTAGAAGACCGCATGGTTCCAGGCTTCCCTACACCACCAGCCCTGGGAAATGAGCCACCTAGCATACTCAAGGCACCTCTCGGCGGTTGTCTCCAGCGCCGCATCCAGGGTCCCTTTCCTGGCCAGCCTCTTGAACTCGTCTAGGCGCTCCTCAAACAGGAACGTACGCCGGACCTGCATCAGATGTTCCTTATTATGGCGTTGCTCCTACTCTAGGGCTTCCGCCAGGTCCTCCCCGGTGAGGTGCTTGTATTCCTGGGGGATCGCCTCTTCGTCAGTAGCCTCGAACAGCGACACTTGCTCAGCCATAGCACCCTCCCTTGTTCCAGCTTTCATTGAATCTAACCCATCGGTTCCTTCATTGTTTACCAGCCCCATGTCCTTCAATATCAAGTCGCCTATCCTGCAGAAACTCACCGATTTTGCATACCGCCAGCTAGGGAGAACGGCTGAAAAGGCTGCAACTTCCTACCACTTCCAATAAGGAATAGTGGGGTTTACCCCAGTAATATAGACCATTATTTCGGCGCACTCTCTCAAACCCCCCGTTTTGCCCTTCCAAAACACCCCTCACAGAGCACCCCCGTTACCTGGGAAACGCCCCGCCACCAAGCAATATCCCCTACCCAGGCGGCCCCCTGCCGGCATCCAACCCTGGAAAACCGAGTGCCACTCGCCCGAATCTAGCGCCAAGCCGCGACGTGGACCCAACCCACCTTCTTCCGGTCCTCGTACCGAGTCCGCCTGGGCAGCTTCACTTCCATCACCGCCGCCGCCTTCACAAGCTTCTGGACATGGCTGATGCTCACGTACAGGCTCGACGCGATGATCTCGTAGGGCATCCTCAGCTCCTACGCCTTCCAGATGTTCATCCACTGCCTTGCTTTCGCCACGCTCACCGCAGCGTTGTAGGCGATCTCCTCCAGCCCATACCCCAGGTTCCAAAGCGACGCCGCTATCTCCTGACGCCTCCCGACCGGCCCGTCGGTCTTCGGTGCCTTCACTCCGCCTATGGTCCTCATGGTGCCTCCCTTCAGTCTCGATTCCTCGCCGAGGCTCCGTTTGCTTCTAGTGTTTGCCGTACCTGAACCTGGATACGCCGGACACTACAACTAAACGGAACCTCTCCGTGTAGTCGCTGTGCACTTCCTCATCATTATCTTCATCATCCGTGAGGAACACCTTCGCCGGTTCCGTTTGGTTATAGCGTCTAGCGTATCCAGGCTCAGGTATGGCAAACCCTATAAGCAAACGGAGCGCTACGAATGTCCAGTCAATTCTCAGGACATGAAGATGTTGTGGGATGAAGGGCCTATGACCCTTACGGCATCTCCCGGAGTCACTCCTTCTCAATTGTCAGAAGGGCTGGCTAGTGACATGTCTTTCACTCAGCAACTGAGCCCGCATGAGCGAACGCGTTTCCAACTGGCCTCTTGGTGGTACCGACGTGGGTGCGAAGCAAGAACCATCTTCGAATTTTGGCTTGGGGGCCTGTGATCCCCTAGTAGCATGATTCTCGCTAACCGTCCTAACCCCTTCGGAATCCTGTCTCCTCGGGGACAGGCTCGTTTGCAGCGGCCACCGGTGTGTCGAGTGGCAAAGGAGGTGCGCCCGATTCCGTTGTAGGAGCGGCCGCTGCCACCTGAGCAGCACCATTGCCGCCGCTGGCCGCCACGGCTATAAGGACCATTCCGGCCGGAAGCGCCACGAGTCGTATGAACTCCGACATCTCGGACCTCATTAATCTCTACTATCTTCCAGCAATCCCTACTACCTTCGAATCCGACAAGACCTTCTGTGGTCCACGCACTCAGCAAGTCGCGGGTGGTTATTCACGCCTCCCCCTTGGCGATGCGGTAGCCGACGCGGGGCTCGGTGAAGATGTAGGTGGGGTTCTGCGCGTCGTCACCGAGTTTACGACGGAGCCTCTTCACCACCTCGCGCACCTGCCAGGGCTCCCCCGTCCTCTCGGGTCCCCACACCCGTTGGAGCAGGACGTCGTGGGTCAACACTCGCCCGGCATGGACCGAGAGCTCGTAGAGCAATGCGTACTCCGTGGCCGTCAGCTGCACGGGACGCCCCGCCAGGGTCACCCGGCGCTGGGCGTAGTCGATGGTAAGCCCTTCCGTGTCGTAGGGCTCGGACGGCTCGTCCTGGTGGGGAGCGGCACGCCTGCGCAGGGCCGCCCTGATCCTCGCGGCAAGCTCCGTCGGCGAGAAGGGCTTGACCAGGTAGTCCGACGCCCCCATGTCCAGGGCCCTGGCGACAACGTTGTCCTGGCCGTACAGCGACAGGAAGATGACCGGCACGTCCTCCCTCTTGAGGATGTCCTTCATCACCTCGAACCCGTCGGCTCCCGGCAGCATCAGGTCCAGCAGCACCAGGTGGGGACTCTCCTCCTCCATCAGCCGGGGAACGTCCTCGGGGTTCCCGGTCACTATGGAGGCGTAGCCGGCCCTCTCCAGGGCGTCGCGGATGTACCTGAGCGCCTGGGGATCGTCGTCCACGGCGAGGACTCGCACCTTGCCGCGCACCGGACCTCGAGAACGCGAGACTAACGCAGCGGGAGTCTCCGCGCCTCCGATGCCTTCCTGGTCCGCCACCGGAACGGTGAAGGTGAACCGTGCCCCCAGGCCAGGCCCGTCGCTCTCGGCCCAGATGCGTCCCCCGTGCGCCTCCACGATGCCCCTGCAGATGGCGAGCCCCAGGCCCGACCCTGAGACGCCGCTCCCACGGTCCGCGCCCTCCGGCCGGGAGAACTTCCTGAACAGGTGCGGCAGCGCCTCGGCAGGAATGCCCCTCCCCTCGTCGGCCACCGACACCGCCACGTGGACGCCCTCCCGAACGACGCTCACCCTGATGGGCGAACCCTCCGGCGAGTTCGCCGCGGCGTTTGTGAGCAGGTTGCCCAGCACCTGGACGATGCGGCGCCGGTCGGCCATTACGGGGGGCAGATTGGGCGCGAGCTCTATCTGAAGGTCCTCCCTTCCGTTGCCGTCCAGGAACCTTCCCCTGGCCTCGTCCACCATCTCTGCCGCGTTGGCAAGAGCCGGCTTGACCGACAGGGTGCCCGTCTCGATGCGGGCCACGTCCAGCAGGTCGCCGATCAGCTCCCGCATGCTGTCGGACTGGTCGCGGATGATCTGGTGGAACTGGCGCATCTCGGCGGGGTCTAGGTCCGCCTCCAGCAGCGTGTCGGCCGAGCCCTTGACGGCGGCCAGCGGTGTCCTCAGCTCGTGGCTCACCATGGCCAGGAACTCGGCGCGCAGCCGCTCCTGCTCCTCCAGCGGCGCAAGGTCCTGCAGCGTCACCACGTAGGAAGCTATCCCGCCACCCTCCGAGGGGATGGGCGTGGCGTTGAGCAGAACGGTCACGCTCCGCCCGTCCGGCACCCGCAGAACGAGCTCCTCGGCCCGCACCGTCTCCCCCGCGCTCAACGCCTCGACCAGGCTGAACTCCTCAAGAGAGACCTCCCGCCCGTCGGAGCGGCGGAAGGTCAGCACGTCGAGCAGCTGCTCCGGCGATTGGTCTTCGTCCCGCAGGCCGTCGACGATGCGCGTCGCCTCCCGGTTGAACGACACCGGCGCTCCCGTCCCGGCGTCGAAGACCACGACCCCCACCGGCGAGGTGTCCACCAGGGTCTCCAGGTCGGTCCGCGCCCGCCGCTCCTCCCGGTGCCTGCGGGCATTGGCGATGACCATCGCCGCCTGGGAGGCGAACATCACCAGCGTCTCCTCGTCATCCTCCACGAACTCCGGGCCGGACTCCTCTCTTGCCAGGTAGACGGTGGCCACGCTCCGGCCCAGGTGACGGACGGGAGCCGCCAGGAACGGGCCGGCGGGCACCGGCAGGCCCGGCTCGGAAAGCCCCTGCGATGCGAGGTAGCCCGATAGGTCCGGCACCCTGAGCGGTCCGGGAATCCTGCCCAATCGCTCGAAGAACCACGCCGCGTCGGGAACCTTCCACAGCCGCTCCGCCTCCTCGAGCGTCAAACCGGATGAGAGGACGTCCTCCGCTTGTCCTCCTTCGTCCAGGAGGATGATCGCCCCGTATCGGGCCCGGGTAAGGTCGCGGGCCGAGTCCAGGACGCCCTGCAGCACCGCGTCGAAGTCGAGGCTCTCGTTGATGCGCAGGCTCGCCTCGCTCAGCCTGGCAAGACGCTCCCGCAGGGCCGATACCTCCTCGTCCCGCCTGTCGGGCTGGTCCATATCCACTCCTCGCTGCCGGCTGGATTCGAGCTCCCCGGTGGGTTCGAGGGTCATAGTACCGCTGTTGGGGCTGTTTTTACAAGAAGTGTTACAGAAGAGGGGTTGCTTTTTACGTGGGTCTTATACCCCATCGCTAAAATACTGAGGGGAGTTGAGAGAAGTGCAAAAGCCTAGCTGATTAGCTATGCGGAAACCTGCACTGTCCTATTGTTGTGGCTACTCACCGAGGATACTCACCGAGGCGTTGCGTAGTTCTCCGTGCCACTGGGTGACCCTTGCCTCGTCCAGATTGACAAATATTACAACAGGGATGGAAAAGCTGAAGGTTGTGGGGTCCAGCGCGGGAGGATCAATGGTTATGGACCCGGTGACTTGCGCAATTATCTGATAGATGGCGTCGTCGATGTGAGTGGCGGGAGCGAGCTGCACATTGACCAATGACTTCAGTTCTTCGTGAAGAACCGACTCAAGGCTGGCCTCAAATGGTCCACGCAACAAGCTCGGTATTTCTTCCAAGAGATCATTTATTAGAGGGACGCGTAGAAACACATCGGTGGTTGCCACCACGGTCTCGTCAATGCCCTCATCGACCCAAGCTTGGGCGATCTCTCCGGCGAGAACTTCAGGAGGTTTCTGTTGTTCAGATTGCCCACAGGCCGTAAGGGTCAAGGCTAGCAGCGCCGGCAGCATGAGCAGAATGCGCAGTGGCCCACCTCCCGTTGATGCTTATGTGGCTGTGCACCGACGCGGCGTCACCCGGGAACGTCGGGATGCTTTGTCAATATACCACACATTGCCATGGTGAAACCTCTGGCGACTCTTGAAAAACTGTGATGGACTCCGTTTCCGAGCTATAAAGAGGGAGGTTGATATGGGTCGATTGTTCCTTCTCATGGGCGTGATCCTTCTGGTTGTGGGTGCCCTGACCATGGTCGCATGGGCGGGAGGTGCCTCGGCGAGCGGCGACGATACAGATCCAGGCTTGGGTGCTCCCAAACTGCCGTGCACCAAGCCCAGCAAGCCGACCTTGAGCGTGAGTGAAAGCAGCGGCGGCAGGGTGCGGGCTACCTGGGGCAGTGTTAGTCATGCCGACCATCATGTGGGCATAGAGTTTCAGTGGATCGGCCATGTTTTGACCAGCAGCGTTGAGGACATTGAACGCACCCCCTTTACCAGGGGTACGGCAGACGGCGGTTCCAGGTATAAGACCATCACCAGCACCGCCGGGAAATGGAGGTACGGGGCCAAGGTTCAGGCGATTGCTTCCCGAAGCGGCAACTCCTGCGAGTCGGGTTGGCGCAGGGCCTTCGTGACCGTCACGGTTGACCCGCCTCCCACTCCTGTACCGACTCCTGAACCGACAACCCCGCCCTCCACTGGCGACGACGGCGACGACGGCGACGACGGGAACGACGGCGACGATGGGAACGACGGCGACGATGGGAACGACGGCGACGATGGGAACGACGGCGACGATGGGAACGACGGCGACGATGGGAACGACGGCGACGATGGGAACGACGGCGACGATGGGAACGACGGCGACGATGGGAACGACGGCGACGACGAGGAAGATAATACGCCAGATAATGCACCAGCCCCGTCCCGTGTGACTGCCACGCACAGGAGCTGTTCATCGGTGAATGTATCGTGGAGCTCAGTGTCCGGGGCAACAGAATACAAAGCCACGCTGGGCGGCGCATCCGTCGAAACCAGCTCAACTTCCGCAACATGGTCGTACCTTAATGAGTCCACAAGGTACACAGCATCGGTCAGAGCAAAGGGGAACGGAGGGAGGTACTCTACATCGTGGGGTTCCTCCCGGACGGATTCCGTCACCACTCCAGCGTGTCCTGATGAGCCGGAACCGGGGCCTGCGCCTCCGCCCACACCGCCGCCTAGTTTTCAGGTCAACTTCACCAGCAAAGACCCGGAGGATTACCCGACTATTCGAAGCCTGAAGTATGTACTGGAACAGTTCCGTGCCACCTTCACCATCACGGGCAACGTGCCTCTTATCGACGAATACCGGTTCAAGATAAACACACACCCTGAGAGGACCGGCATATACCATGTCAAGTTCCGGTCGGGTTGCACCGGCTCAACCCAGTCTGTCACAGACTGGATCACGAAGCCCAGGGGAACCCTGCGTGTTGCCAAGTGCGACCTGGGCACGGGCGACAGCCGGGGTATGATTCTCTCGGCGCAGAAGAAGAGCGGAGGCACCACGTACTACTACGACTTTACCGGAGGGTTCCAGAAGGCACTGCACCAGAAGGACGGTCAGGTGACCTACTCCACCAATTGGGTGGACATTGACCGAGCCGACCGGACCATAGCGACGGAAGCCATAAATATGGGGCTCCGTGCATGGGGTGTATCGTCAAGCGGGGTGTTTGTTCAAGGTGCAAGAGACCCCGAGTTGCTGATCAAGGGATACAAGCTCAGTGATGGACGGGAGTGCAGTGTGGGCATCGCCTGTGTTAAGCACCGAAGTGTTGACCGGCCTCATTTGGGTGACATGACAATGTGGGTCTCATTCCCGCCTACCCCGAGTTATGAGTGGACGACAGATCGCAGGCTCGCCAGTCAGAACCCCTATACGTTGGTCTATCTGCCCATGACCATGTCCCATGAGCTAGGACATGCTGGAGGGCTTGGGCACACCATCAACAACCTGGGGGTCATGCAACCAGCCATCAACGGGTTGAAATATTGGGACACGGCAAGCCCGTCCTTGGAGGATGCTTACGGGATGGGTATCGTTACAGGCCACACCCACCCGTAAGCAGGAAGGAGCGAAGATATGAAAGCTAGAACCCTGGCATCCGCCATTGTCGGCATCGCCGCACTGCTCCTGTTTGGAGCATGTGGCGGTGAGGACGATGTTTTCTATGAGCATTCCCACACCATCGACACGGAGTACTACGGGGCAGCTGTAGCATCGCTTTCTGAGCGCGTGTACAGCGCCGATGTGATTGTCCGGGCCACCTTAGTGTCCCGAGAAGCGGACCAACTCAACTTCCGAGCGGTCGAATATCTGAAGGGGACAGGGCCAACAAGCTTTTCCGTAGAAGCATCGGCGGTGGGAACCAACACCCAATGGGATCAGAACGAAGCGGTACTGTTCCTTTCGACGTCGGTATCCGACAGTTCCCCGTCGAACTCGCCAGGGCGAAGCAGTGACAGCTCCCCCGCGACGTTTGCCTTTGCCGACACCACAGCATGGGACTATGTTGGCTTGGGGCCGGAATCCTACCAGGGAGATCGACCGGACGGCTACACCATCGACTCCAACAACCCTGTGTGGATACCCTCGACAAGCAGATCTTCTCCGCCAAGCGGAGGAAACGGGCTGGGCAAGAACGCACCAGACACTCCCCCTTCCAACCCCGACTTCATCACAGAATCATCTGACCCTGACGGCACATCTTCGCCGACAGCATCCCTTGAGGACATCAAAGCGATCATTGCTTGGCTGGAAGGCGGAGACGGGGTGGAAGGGTATTCCGATTGTATCCGAGCCAGCCTTCGGGACCATCGCCTTTTCAGGGATACGACAGCCTACTACGGGGCCGACGTATGGGACTATAAGAAGATTGAGCAGCCCATTGAAGCAGGTGCGCCGGCAGGGACAACGATTAATGTGTTCCCGCACAACGGGGGCCCCGAATACGCCAGGCGGTTTCTCCGGGGACCGGATGCCCATCTGTTTGAGTCTGTCGTGGTGGATGCAGACACAGACCCCACCAACGGCTATTCTATGTCTACACAGACGCTCCGGCCTCTGCCGTCCGGCGAGTACATCTTGACGGACCAGAGTCAGGACGACATGTTCCTCCCATGTGATTACCTGCCCGAATCGACCTATCTGATATGGGACGTAAAGGTGTCCGGTTCACCTGCTGATACGACGCTGGAAGCCCTGTTCGACCCGGAGACCATCGGGAGCGGCGACGGGTACATCAGCGCGGGCGATGTGAGTACGGGCGACCTGAGCCCCAACGACTTTCATGTAGTCGTTGGCCATGTGCCCACGTCGATCACCGCCATCACGGGCGATGCCAGCAGCGTCACTCTGTCCCTTGACCCGTACGACGCCCTAGATCGTTACACCTTGGAGGTGATCACAGGAGATGGGACCACCTCCCTCACTCTCACGGGCGCTGCAGCGACCGGGGACAGCGCAGCGGGCACCCTGACCTGGGACGTCGGTAGCAAGCCATGGTCCTCCGGCGATGAGCTGATGCTGAGGCTCACGGTATCCCCGGAGGACCCTGCCGAGCGTACAAGGACGAACAGCGAGTACGCTGAGTTAATCAATAGCTACTGCTATGACGCGGTGATCGTTCCGATTTGGGGGGCGGTTGGTGATGATACGGTCATAGACTGCGAGGCCCTCTACGATGGTGTAATGCCTCTCAGGAACGGACACCAGACAAAATGGAGTCCTACTAATGGCATGGAGAAATGGCCTGGGGTGACTACAGAAGTGGTTGGTGATGTCTTACGGGTGACCGGCGTGGATGTTACGGACATTGGCATGTCCGGCCCATTCCCGGCTTCCTTTGCCAAGGTGGAGACCTTGACCAGCCTGAAGCTGTCGGGCAACACCTTCACAGGCTGCATCCCGCGATTCTTGTACTATGTGGACGACCACGACCTCAACAGCTTGGGGCTGGAACCCTGCGAATGACGTGACGTATAATACACAGGAAGGACATCCCCATGGCAACATCCCCATGGCAACAACAGAAGAGAGGCTATCCAGGGTGGAAGGCGCTTACGAACACCTAGCAACAAAAGCCGATCTGGAGAAGCTGCGGGCTGACCTCCAAGGCAGCATCAATTCCATGATGCGATGGGTTGTTCTAATGTACTTTGCCACTATAGGCATCGTGATTGGGATAGTGGAGTTTCTGCGGTAATCAGGGCTGTTGTGACCTGAATCTCCGACAAGGACAGGGGCAGGGTGTTCACCCTGCCCCTGTGGTTTTGCGTAGCTACTCAGCTAGACTTTTGCACTTCTCTCTAAGTATAGTATTCACTTTGACATTATCCAACTAAAGCTGTACGATCGCAAGCACCTGAACCTATTTCATAGGGCACAATTCTCGGAGTCCATCCAGTGGCTAATACGACAAAGCCCAAGCAATCTCTGGTCGGAATCGAGCTGGTTCGGCTCCTCGCCTATGAGGGAGACCGCATCTTCACGACGGATCGAGCCAGGGAACTGGCACCCCGCGTGGGCCTGAAGGACGCTTACGTGGCTGAGTCACTTTACCACCTCCGCAAGAACAATTGGATCGTCTCGCTGCGCCGGGGCCTATATGCCCTGTCTCCGACTGTTCCAGGGGTCGCGGCCGCTCACGAATTCGAGATAGCTATGGCCCTGGTCGAACCTTCTATGATTGCCTACTGGTCAGCCCTTCACCATCATGGGTTGACGGAACATATACCCACGGACGTATTCGTCCAAACGACAACGGGGTCGTGGATTCCGAGACGCAGGAATGGCCTGCGAAGTCCGGGCAACGGCTACTCAGTAGGCGACATCACCTACAGATTTGTGCAAGTGAAGTCGGATCGCTTCTTCGGCTCTGAGAAGGTTTGGGTCGGCGATGCCCGTGTTTCCATCACAGACCTAGAGCGCACCTTGCTCGACGGTCTCTCCATGCCGCAGCATTGTGGCGACTTTGCCGAAGTGCTTCACGCTTTCCGGGTAGCGATGAATCGACTGAGCACAGAGCGCATCACGGAGTATGCCATCCGGTTGGGTGTGACGACGGCCAAGCGTCTGGGGTGGGTGTTGGAAGCCCAGGGAGTTGGAAAGTCCAGGCTCAGGACGCTAGCCTCGCTGCCCATCAAGGGCTACCGCAAGCTGGACCCCACTGGGCCTCGGACGGGGCCGTGGAACAGCCGCTGGATGATCCAAGAGAACTTGCGGGGATGAGTTCAAGATGAGACCCCTCCGCACCCGTCTCCTGGAAGCGCGTGGGCGTTTGGGCATTCCTTGGGAGGTGCTCGAACGCGACTATCTGCTGTCCTGGGTATTAGTCGGGATTAGTCAGGTGCCATTGCTCCAAGATACGCTGGTCTTCAAAGGCGGAACGGCTCTCCGTAAGTGCTACTTCGGCGACTACCGCTTCTCCGAGGACCTCGACTTCTCGGCATTGGATGGAGTTCCCCAGGGCGAGAAGATGGAACGCTTGGTCAGGGAAGCGTGCGAAACCGCCGTCAGACTGCTGGACGAACACGCCCCCGTAGAAATCTCCTGTGAGCGCTACACTGAGCGAGAGCCTCACCCGGGACGCCAAGAGGCTTTTGCAATTCGCGCCAGGTTCCCGTGGCAGAGCCGTCTACAGACTCGCGTCATGATCGAGGTCACGGTGGACGAAGAAATAATGCGGACTCCAGAGAGGCGGCGAGTCATCCACCAGTACGGTGAACCCCTCGACGTGGATGTACAGGTCTACTCACTTGAAGAAATCGTAGCCGAGAAACTGCGTGCGCTTCTTCAACAGGCGGAGATGTTCGAGAGGCGCGGTTGGAGCCGTTCACGAGCTCGAGACTACTACGACCTTTGGCGGGTGCTGGGTGAGTATGGCGACCGGCTGAATCTGGGAGGCTTTGACTTTCTGCTGCGTGAGAAGTGCTCCGTTCGGGGAGTGTCCTTCTCAAGCCCGAGTGATTTCTTCCATGAGCCGATGCTTACCTACGTCGAGGAGACTTGGGACCAGTGGCTTGGCCCTCTGGTGCCGGGACTCCCTTCCTTCGACACCGTGATCAATGGACTGCGGCCTCAGGTGGAGGGGCTTCTAGAATAGCCCCAGTTTTGTCCAAGAAATTTGGGCTGACCTACCCTTATCCGGTGCGTACTGTGAATGAGGACCGCAAGTCACAGAAGGAGGCGATAATTTGAGGAAGCAGAGTGATAGCAACAACCGCTCAAACCAAATGAACCCGAATAACGATGCATACTGGCAAGCGAGAGGGTGGGATAGTCGCCCGGAGGATTGGAAGAAGCGTTCTCGCAAGGAAGAAGACTTCTCAAAGCCGAGAATCGGTCTGCAAACCAGGCAATAGACGCAAGAGACATTCCGAGGGTCGGGCCGCTCAACGGCCGAGTGCCCGGCCCTCCACTTGAGACTTCTGGATTTGGCGTGGCGAAACGGAAGACAGTTTCAAAGACATACAGAGCACCGCTCAGCGGGCAAATCATTGGAGCAGTAGTCAGGGAGCTTCGTCTCCAAGATGCCGTTCTAAAGGGCAAGACCGCCGTGCGCTACTTCAAGGGCGGTCGGATCAAGGACGATAGCAGGCAAGAGATATTCGAGGTCCTCGGCCAGACGCTCGTTGACCACAACATCATTCCGCCGTCGCCCTTTCTGGTGCAGGAGGGAATTCCCGTAGCGAAAGTCATCTCATCGGCAATCGCCTGGTATGCCGACCAGTGGGATCAACTCGTGGGGTACATGCAAAGCACCTCAGCTCCGGTGGACAGGCCTGATCTCGCCGCCGTCGCGTACCTCAGGCTAGCGATGATAGATTTGTCTCTTCGTACCTCCGCAGCCTTGTGGTTGGCGGAAATGCCGACTCCGGATGAAGAGACACCTCTGTGGGCCGAGAATAGAGGCCGGGCGACGTATCTGCGACGACTATTGGACGGCTGCGGGCCAGATGGTCCGACGCGTGACCATCTGGCGGAACGGCTGGAGGTCTCCTATACCACTATCGACAACTGGTTGGACACCGATACTCGTCCGTCATGGTTCCACATCAGCCGGCTCGTCGAAGAACTAGCGCCCTACCATGCCGAACTCAGCAAGGAAACCCTCCAGAGCAATCTTCATCGTCACGACGCTCTATCCGGTCTCTGCGACCTCTTCTCAGTCCACATTGGGCGGGATGCAGTTGTCGATCTGGCAACGGCTCTGGTGCGATTCATCAGCCGCAACTTGGCCGGACTCAGACAATTGAGCAAGCTGTCCCCTGAAGATGCTGCGAGACGGCAGTTCTTCATTCTTATGCTAGGAACCCGGTTTGTGGGCACTGAGCATCTGCTGCGAGCACTCTGGCGCCAGGAGCGCGATCCTGTATGGTCCACAGACTTGCTGGCAGCCTCCAAATCCTGGCACTTGCGGCTCACGCACGTGATGCAGCACTTGGGAGGACTAGACCAAGCGATGAAGCTTGTCCATGACGAGTTTGGCATCCCAGAGGAGGATGCCGAATCCTTACTGGACCAGGTGCTCCGCGACGTTCAAGCCGACCCGACCCGTCCCATACCCACAGATCCATCAGAGCTGGATGGGATGACGGTGGTCAGGATCAAAGGAGATGCAAAGTACAGTGCTGGAAACAGGATGATCCAGTACGCCCAAGCCAAGTCCGAAGGAGATCTCATTACGGCCATCCTTCATGTGAGGCGGGCCGTAGAGCTTCAGCCGGAGAGTGCCGAGTACCATTTTCATCTTGGAGGAACACTCGGTATGGCCGGTGAAGTTGAAGAGGGTCTCCAAGAGTGCTGGATAGCGGCCAGCCTTGATCCCACTTGGGAGTTACCAAAGGTAGAGGTAGGCATCATTCTGTTGAATGCGGGGCGCGAGGAAGAAGCACGAGACCATCTTGAGAGTGTCGCATG
Source organism: Dehalococcoidia bacterium (assembly GCA_965116325.1). Lineage (GTDB taxonomy): Bacteria > Chloroflexota > Dehalococcoidia > Lucifugimonadales > JAGWBF01 > JAGWBF01. Next base: position 2,367,149 of record OZ220675.1, read on the forward strand.
TAACCAAAGCGACCTTTCTGCACACCTAGCATTCAATCTCGGAATGGCGCGCTTCCGAAGCGGTGAGGTTGAAGGAGCCTTGGGTGCCCTGAGCAAGGCAATCGAAGTCAAACCGGACCACGCTTTGGCCTTGGACGTTGCCGCTCACTGTGCCTTCCTGGCAGGTGACGGCAAGAGGGGAAAGCGCTTGGCAAAGCGAGCGAATGCCCTCGGTCAATCTGAGACTTACTGGGACTGGCAGGATGGGAAATATCGCAAGGGCAAAGGGTTGGTATGACTTTGAATGGTTCCGTTTGGTTGCGGTGTCTGGCGTAGTCAGGCTCGGCTATGGCAAACACTAGAAGCAAACGGAGCCTCACAGGGTGAAAACCCTGCCCCTCTTGCTTTGCGTAGCTGCCCATCTACGCACTCATGGCATTTCAGTGGATAGCAAAGGGGCTACTGGCCGACGACCACCTGGATGTTGTCCTCGTCGTATGCCCAATTCAGGATCTGATCAATGAAAGTGCCTACGAGTATGAGGATGGGTACAGATACATCTATACGGAGGGGCGGGTGCTCTTCCAGATCAATGGTCATGTCTCCTGCGATCGTAGCGGTGATCAAACCGCCTCCGGTGGCTTTGCTGAACTCCGCATTGGTGATCTTGATGGACACATGGCGGAACAGCTCCTTCCAGAGGAACGAAGATATCTGGTCTTCCAGGTCAGTCCGGCGCTCGGCGGGGAGTTGCTCTCGGAACTCCTGCATAGAAGGGGCATCAAAGATCACATCGGGGAGAGGGACGTTCTCGGCGTAGGGGCCGGTATAATGGTGCCCGATAGGTGGATTCAGAGTGGCGGGGAAGTCCATGATCCACTCCTCTGCTATCTCCCTGGATTCCCTGAGTTCGGGGTGTTCCTCTTCTCCGCAAGCTATGAGAGACAGGGCGGTTAGGAGCAGGAGCGCTAGCAGTATCCGCATGGAGAACCTCCTGTAGGGTGGAAGGTGCTGTTCTGCCTTCTGCAATACCGTGTTTCCGTTCACTAAGGTGTCTAACCTTTAACTTCTTGGCGTAGGGTCTCGCAGCCTGTGCTTATTTGTCGGTGTCTGAGCGGGCGAGAACTGTCCTGGGTTCCGTTTGGTTGTAGTGTCTGGCGTAGTCAGGCTCGGCTATGGCAAACACTAGAAGCAAACGGAACCCTCAAATCTAGTCATCATGGTATTCCGCACTACGTCGGGGACAAGTTTGAAGTATGCTTCCATGTCCAGTGTTGCCATTACAGCCTCGACCGCAGCATCCACACCTACTCGGAAGTTGCGATACACCCAATTTTCGCCGATCACCTTTGCTCTCAACTCGGCATCCCCGTTTTGAACCAGCGAGTCCTCTGAGTTACCGTCTTGAGCGCAGGCTATCAGAGCCAGGGTTGCTATCGCCAGGGTTGCCGCAATCAATAAACGCATGTTGAGAAACCTCCTGGGGAAAGATGCGACTCTCGTGCCGTGAGACCGACACGACGGGGCGGCTCCGTTTGCTTCTAGTGTTTGCTGTACCTGAACCTGGATACGCCGGACACTACAACTAAACGGAACCTTAGAGACAATTCTCCACCTAGTCGCCGAGGTATCCTTGCGGCTCTTATCTCTGCTCCTCTTCCTTCGCCATGCAGTAGCCGACGCGGGGCTCGGTGAAGATGTAGGTGGGGTTCTGCGCGTCGTCGCCCAGCTTGCGGCGGAGCCTGTTGACCATGGTCCGCACCAGCCCCGAGTTGCCAACTCCCCAGACCCTGCGCAGCAACTGGTCGTGGGTCAACACCCGCCCGGCATGGACCGAAAGCTCGTAGAGCAGCGCGTACTCCGTGGCGGTCAGCTCCACCGGATGCCCCGCCAGCGTCACCCGGCGTTGGGCGTAGTCGATGGACAGCCCGCCCGCGTCGTAGGGTTCGGACGGCTCGGCCTGGTAGGGCGCGACCCGCTTGCGCAGCGCCGCCCTGATCCTCGCGACAAGCTCCGTCGGCGAGAAGGGCTTGACCACGTAGTCGGACGCCCCCATGTCCAGGGCCCTGGCGACAACGTCGTCCTGGCCGTACATCGAAAGGAAGATGACCGGCACGTCCTCGCTCTTGAGGATGTCCTTCATCACCTCGAACCCGTCGTTCCCAGGCAGCATCAGGTCGAGCAGGACCAGGTGGGGGCTTTCCTCATCCATCAGGCGGGGTACGTCCTCGGGGTTCCCGGTCGCTATAGAGACATACCCGGCCCTGTCCAGGGCGTCTCGAACGTACCTGAGCGCCTGGGGATCGTCGTCCACGGCGAGGACTCGCACCTTGCCGCGCACCGGACCTCGAGAACGCGAGACTAACGCAGCGGGAGTCTCCGCGCCTCCGATGCCTTCCTGGTCCGCCACCGGAACGGTGAAGGTGAACCGTGCCCCCAGGCCAGGCCCGTCGCTCTCGGCCCAGATGCGTCCCCCGTGCGCCTCCACGATGCCCCTGCAGATGGCGAGCCCCAGGCCCGACCCTGAGACGCCGCTCCCACGGTCCGCGCCCTCCGGCCGGGAGAACTTCCTGAACAGGTGCGGCAGCGCCTCGGCAGGAATGCCCCTCCCCTCGTCGGCCACCGACACCGCCACGTGGACGCCCTCCCGAACGACGCTCACCCTGATGGGCGAACCCTCCGGCGAGTTCGCCGCGGCGTTTGTGAGCAGGTTGCCCAGCACCTGGACGATGCGGCGCCGGTCGGCCATTACGGGGGGCAG